>RXJH01000015.1:0-12626 GCA_003987725.1 Hyphomicrobium sp.
ACGGCCTCCTGGAATGGCTCTCTGTCGAAGACCTTCAAGACTACCTCTTCGCCCTCGACCATAAGGCGTCACTTTCGGTACCCAAAGCGGCTAAGCCCATGCCACCACCCTCAGTTACTACTTCGCAACCTCCTCTTCGCTCACCGCCTGTGGCGTCCTCAGAGCCAGAGGCCCAGACAGCTTCTGCAGTACCCCCGCAGGACGGTATCGCGCCAGGCGACAATATCCGCTTGTGATCGAGAGCTGACATGAATGCATACTCTTCTCGGGTCGAGGCACTCACTACGTTCCAGCAGCTGACCGAACTTGAAGAAACCGCTTGCCAAAGTGGTGCGCAATCCCCCGAACTCAAAGCGGCCATCGAGGCTCGATCGATTGAGCTAGGCAAAGTCTACGTCTTGGACGCGTTAAGCCGAAGGGAAGAAGATTTGACCCCGGCCGAAACGGACATCGTCAGAGGTTTGGCGTACTATGTAGGGCTTAAGCGGCGCGAAAAAAGTCATGCGGGCCGAACGATTACTCAAGTAAAATCTAAGGGACTGAAAGGCGCTGCAGAGGCTGCCGTAAGTCAAAACACATCGACCCCCGGGTACGATGCGCTAGTGGCGCAAGACCTTGTCGACTTATCTTATGAAAAGATCATCTCGAACCACCCTAATGAATTTTCCAGTCGATCTGTTTGGTTTGCTCGGCGAAAGCTCAATACGAAGCTGCGCAGGAAATGATCCGTCCCCAGTGATGTGATCCGGCTCGAAGCATCGCTTTTTGCCGGAGGAGGTCGGGTCTCTGGTTCGGAACGCCAATAAGTGAATCGCGCAGCTGCCGCCAACGATCCAGTCGCCGCTGCGGTGCAACAGTGCAGTGATTAGCCCTGTGCCGATCATTGCCTCGTGGACCAATCACCTTTCGAATGACTCGACAGACTTTAAATTCTCACCTTGCTAAGTAGGCAGCACAAACGACCAAGTCCATGCGGCATGCGTGGCGATCTAACAACGTTTCAGCCGCCCCGCGTGCCAAAGCGTGGATTGGCGCACTTGCGGCGGGCCGGCCGTCGTACTAGTTATTGAGTCGTTGACTGCTACAGATCGGACGACCGTGCGATACTGGGTTAAATTTCTGGCGCTTATGGCCCTCATGACGCTGGGCTTGACGACGGCCGCCAGCGCCCATGGTGGCGTGGACGGGGACGTGTCCGCGAGGCCCGTAATGGCCGGCCAAGTTCATGCTGACACCGACGCGGAGATCCTTGGGACGTCCGCGCAATACTTCGAAGCGAGCGAAGTCCCCGTCGACCGTCCCTGCACGGGCGCATGTTGCTGTTTGGGAATATCTCACTGCTCCCCCTGTGGGCCGTCCGCGTCGGCGTTGCAGGGTGTCGGCGCAGGCATCAATTACGATCCAGCCGGTAAGCGCATCAACGTCGCCTATAATTCTTTAGCGAAGACACTCGACCGCAAATTCGGTCTCGAAAGACCTCCAAGAGTCTAATTGCGCCCAAACGGCGCCGACCCGATGCCGGTCGAGTGCGATAAAGGCACAGCCGCCTCTTCGCGCCACATTCTCGTACATGTCGGCTTTTTGCGTCTTATGCGCCCTCACGGCCATTGGATTCGGAACGCACGCCATGGTGACCGCATGACCTCCAGATGTGAGGTTTCCAATGCTAGTTCGTGTTTTGATAGCAGCGCTCCTGGTGCCCACCCTTACCGCTTGGGGTGAAGCGCCCCCTTGGCCGGTCAGTGGGCCCATGCCGGATAGACCGGTCTCCGTGCGCGAACAGTCCTACGCCCCTGTGAACGCAGGCGCGAAGTCCTACCGGCCGGTTGAACCGATGCCCTGGGGCGACATCAATCGCCGCGTCGCGCCAAAGCAACCGGACGCCAAACCAAATTCGCAGGGCCACGACGCTCACTGAGCGTCATCGTTACGGGGGAAAGACAACGCATGCACGGGGGAAAGTTGCGGTGGACATGGCGCGGGGGTGCTCGATCCATCGGAATAACAACAATCGCGGCGGCTGGGCTCGCGCTCGGCGGTTGCGCTCATTTTTCGAAGGATGGCGGGATGACACTCGTCGCGGACCACACCGGCAGTGTTCTTGGAACGCCGGCCGTAAAAATCAGGGATGAGGCCGACGCCGCAGCCGCAAAGGCGCGCGTGGGATCGCTTTTGGCGAGACCGCTTACCGCCAGCGGCGCGGTGGAGATCGCGTTGCTCAACAACCGCGCGCTTCAGGCCGCATACAACGATCTCGGTGTTTCCGAGGCCGATCTTGTGCAGGCGAGTCTTCCGCCCGCTCCCACGTTTTCGTTGGTGCATCTGACAGGCGCCGAGCTTGAGGTTGAGCGGCTGGTCACGCAGAACATCCTCGCCCTGCTTACGCTGCCGCGCCGTCGCGAGATTGCGCAGGACACGTTCAAAGTCGCCCAGGCTCGCGCGATTGAAGCCACACTCGCCACGGCGGCCGAAGCGCGTCGCGCCTATTACCGCGCCGTGGCGGCCGGGCAAACGGTGAAGTTTCTTGAACAGTCTCGCGCCGCTGCCGACGCGGTGTCGGAACTGGCAAAGAAACTGGGCGAGACCGGCGCCTTACCGAAGCTCGACCAGGCGCGGGAGCACGCGTTCTACGCGGAAGTTAGCGGACAGCTCGCGGTCGCGCGTCTTAAACAACGCGGCGAACGCGAGAAACTCAATCGCGTGCTGGGGCTGTGGGGCGGTGAGCTCGTTTATCGACTCCCCGATAAACTTCAGGCGCTGCCACCGAAGCCACGAACGTCAGCCGATGTGGAGACCGAGGCGGTCACCTCGCGCATCGATCTTCAGATCGCGCGAATGGAGCTTGCCGCATTGTCCAAAGAGTACGGACTGACGCACGCGATACGCTTCATCGATATGCTTGAGGCGAGCGGTGTAAGCCGGAATGAAATCAAAAGCGGCGAGCGGACGCCCCGCAACGGCTACGAACTGAGCTTGCAAATCCCGATCTACGATTTCGGTGAGGTCAAGACCAAACGCGCCGAAGAAACCTATCTCCGCGCCGTCAATCTGCTCATGGACAAGGCGGTCAATGTGCGCGCGGACGCGCGCCAGTCGTATCAAGTCTATCGTGGCGCCTACGACATCGCGCGCTACTACGACAAAGAAATCCTGCCATTGCGCGAGATCATCTCAGAGCAAACGCTGCTCAACTACAACGGCATGTTGTCTGACTTGTTCGGTTTACTCACAGACGCGCGGGACCGCATCAGCGCCAACGTTCAATCCATCGACGCCAAGCGGGATTTTTGGCTCGCAGATGTCGATCTCCATGCCGCGATCGTCGGGGGAGGTGGGATGAGCACCGTCGGCGGGGGCCAAATCCAGCAAACATCAGCACAGAACGACTAACGAAGGAACGAAGATCATGACCGTTTCGCGTCGCAACTTCCTCGCAACCTCCGGGCTGGCGCTCGCGAGCGTGACGCAGGTGACCGGCCGCGTCGCCGCCGCCGCCATTCCCGAGGCGCCCACCCAAGCGTCGCCCCTCATGCAGCCGCCGCTCTTTCCGTCAAGCGGACCGGACTATCAGCCGGTTGTGACGCTCAACGGCTGGACTTTGCCATGGCGGCAGAACGGCGACTGGAAAGAATTTCATCTGGTCGCGGAGCCGGTGGTCCGAGAAATCGCGCCGGGAATGAAGGCCCACCTTTGGGGCTACAACGGGCAATCGCCTGGGCCCACCATCGAAGCCGTCGAAGGCGACAAGGTCCGCATCTTCGTCACCAACAAGCTCCCCGAGCACACGACCATCCATTGGCACGGCATGCCGGTGCCCAACGGCATGGACGGCGTCGGAGGCCTTACGCAGCCGCAGATCAAACCCGGCCAGACCTTCGCCTACGAATTCGAGATCCGCCGCTCCGGCACCTTCATGTACCACCCGCACGCCGATGAGATGCTGCAAATGGCCATGGGCATGATGGGCTTTTTCGTCGTGCATCCAAAGGACCCCACCTTGCATCGCGTCGACCGCGACTTCGTGTTCATCCTCAATGCCTACGACATCGAGCCGGGTGCCTACGTGCCCAAGGTCAACACCATGCTCGATTTCAACCTGTGGACCTTCAACAGCCGGGCGTTTCCCGGCATCGACCACATGGTCGTGCGCAAGGACGACCGCGTCCGCATTCGCTTCGGCAATCTTACCATGACCAATCATCCCATCCATTTGCACGGGCATGAGTTCGAAGTGACTTGTACTGATGGTGGCTGGACCAGGCCTGAATCGCGTTGGCCCGAGGTGACGGTCGATTGCGCCGTCGGACAGATGCGGGCCGTTGAATTCATCGCGAGCCAGCCGGGCGACTGGGCGTTCCACTGCCACAAGTCACACCACACGATGAATGCAATGGGCCACGACGTGAAAACTTACGTCGGCGTCGACCTTAAAAGCATGCAGCAAAAAATCTCGAAGGTCGTGCCGGGCGGCTACATGCCCATGGGACAGGCGGGCGGCGCGGACATGACCGAAATGGAAATGCCGCTACCGGACAACACCCTGCCGATGATGACGGGCTACGGACAATACGGCCCCATCGAAATGGGTGGCATGTTCACCGTAATGAAGGTCCGCGAGGGCCTCGATCGCAACGACTACAAGGACCCGGGCTGGTTCAAGCATCCCGAAGGCACCGTTGCGCGCCAGTGGACCGGCGAACTAGCCAAGGCGCAGGAGGCGCCCGGCGCCGAAACCAATCCAAACGATGTCGATCTGCGGGTGGTGAAGCCCAGCGGCCCGATGAATCACTGAAGCATCAACAGGAGAACTCGACTTATGGTTCGTACATTTCACTTGTTCGTTTGCGCACTAGCGCTCGGCGGGGCGCTCGCAGTCAGCGTCGGCCATCCGATCCTAACACCGGCCCTCGCGCATGAGGGAGCCGACGACGATGATTTCGCGGCCGGCGAGCCGGGGGATGCCACCAAGCCGTTTCGGGTTGTGGAGATCACGATGCGCGAGAGCGACGGCGCGATGTCGTATTCGCCGGATTCCGTCGATGTGAAGCAAGGCGAGCAAATCAAATTCATCGTGAAAAACACCGGGGTGCTCAAGCATGAGTTCTTCCTCGATTCGGCGCAGCACAACGCTCGTCACAAGCTCGAAATGCAGAAAAACCCCGAGATGGAGCACGATGACCCGAACGCGCAAAGCGTTGAGCCGGGTAAGCAGGTCGACATCCTCTGGAAGTTCTCGAAGGCCGGTATCTACGAGTTCGCATGCCTCATTCCTGGCCACTACGAGGCCGGGATGCACGGAACGGTCGTCGTCAAGTGATGCGACCGGGATGTGGGAATGTGTTGAGCAACATAGGAGTTCACAGCGTGAAACAAGTCAAAGCCACACTTTTCGGCGCAGCGCTGCTGTCGCTGCTGTTTTTTAACGGCTTAGCATCCGCCGAAGAGTCCAAGGCGCTCCCGATGATCAACGGCGAAGTCAAAAAAGTCGATGAGTCCGCCGGCAAAATGACGATCAAGCACGACGCCATCACCAATCTCGACATGGGCGCTATGACGATGGTGTTCAAAGCCAATGACCCGGCGATGCTCAAGCAGGTGAAGCCTGGCGACAAGATCAAGTTCAGCGCCGACAAGGTCAACGGCCAGCTTACGGTCATGATGGTTGGGAAGGCCAAGTGACCGGCAGCGGGCGGCCTTCGTACCCCCGTCGGCCGTCCGCGATTCGCACAACTTTCAAACACGCTGTTTCAGCGGTCAGGACTAACGATGCAACCGACGCGAACAACAAAAGCTACGCGTCTTTTGCGGGCAGTAGCGCTCGCGATAACCGGCTTGGGGGCAAGTTCGCTCGGCTCCGCGGCCTTTCCAATCTTGCGAATGGGCGGCCCCGACGAAGACAGTATTGGAGTCCGTCAGATCGACAATCGCACCTATCGCCACTGTCACAACGAAAGACGATTGGCTGAATGCTACAAGAGCAAATTTGGTCAACCGAATGCCCCAAGCGCGGGAAGGCGAGAGAAATACGATCGGAATGCACCAGCGGATGACAGTACGCGGCATGAGCATCATCGTTTGCGTAACGGCGGATCACCATGATCCGATACAATCGCCGAGCGGCCGGCATTTTGGTTGCCGGCTTGGCGCTTTTCGCCAACCCGCAAACTGCGTTCGCGGACATCGTGACCGATTGCAGGTCCGGCAATCCAGCCCGGGCGATAGAGGGCTGTAGCATCGTCATTGATAGCGGTGTGACGCCGGCGATGGATTTGGCCACTGCATACGCCTACCGCGCCAACGCATCCGAAACAGTCGGTAAACATGGCGACGCGCTCACCGACCTCAATAAGGCAATCGCGCTGAACCCGAATCTCGCGGGCCTCTACAGTAATCGCGGAAACGTTTACATGTCGCTCGGAGACGAAGACCAGGCGCTTGCGGACTACACCCAGGCGATCCAACTCGACCTGAACTTTGCGGGGGCGTACTTCAATCGCGGGAATGTCTATAGCCGCAAAGGCGACCTTGATAAGGCTTTGACGGACCTCACGGCGGCCGTGCACCTAAATCCTACGTACGCTCCCGCCCACTTTAATCGCGGCATCGTCTATTTCCGCATGGGCCGCGCGACCGATGCGATGGTAGAGTTCCGAAAAACTGTATCGCTAAATCCACAACATGAGGGGGCTCTGAGCGCTCTGAGACTTTTGGAAAAAAAGGCGAACACAAAGTAGCTGATCGCTCGAATGGCACCGCCAACTGTCCTTGCAAACACATTCATGCCTCGCAAGCTTAAGGGTTTGAATCCCCCCCGCGGGACTCGGGCTTGGTACATGCGCGTGGTTGCGATCCGTTACCGACGAAGACCGGCGCGAATCCACCGCCCGGTGTCCGGAAGTTGGTGGTTTGCCCCTCGTAAAGGCGGGCGGCAATCAATTGAACCTGGCCGGCGTAGGTGTAATTCCGCAGGTCCGCCTTCATGGCCTGGATTTGACCATCTATCGAAATCGTCCGGGTGCTTGGGGGCACAATCGCCTGCGCCACGTAATCGCCGGTCAAGATCTCGTTCCATACTTTGCGGGTGACCTTATCGCCACGATAGGCCGCTTTGCCGCCGAATCCTGAACTCGGCTTGAAGAACAGCTTGCTGCGTCGGCTCCACAATTCTTCAGGCTCGGCGAGCTTTACGAGCTCAGTCCGAGGTATGCCGTTAAGCAGTGTCGCGATCAATTCCTCGGCGACACCCCACTGTCGCAGGATTTTCTCGTCGCTAAGGACGACTAAGTTTTTCTTGTTGGCAAACAGAGCATGTGCACGCGGATTGGGCGTTAACACCACTTCGCCGGCCAGATAGGCGTTTCGAAGGGCTTGGCTCTCCGGCCGGGCCAGGTCGAAATCAGTGAGACGGTTATAGACGAGATCAACACGCTGCCCGGCGTGCCACAACGCGCCATCACGCAGCGACAATGCGTCCGGAGTCGAGATGAATGCCGTTATGCCGTGGGCTTCAAACATCCTCTGGAACAACACGAATTCCGGGTAGAGATATTGCTCGCTTGGCGATTGATCAACGATCGCGATCGATTGCAGTTGGCTCGTCCGACCTTGACGGCGCCATTCACGTTCGAAGCTGGACATAAACCGGTCGAGAAGCGCGGGCAGATCGCAGGGCATGTCAGCGGAGATTGCCGCTTCATTGCAACAAGCCCGTTGAGCCTGCAACAGGTAGGCGTTGATGAGAGCGCCACCGGCATTGGTGTTAATCTCTATAAGTTTTGGGCCATCCGGACCCAAATGGAAATCATAGCCCATGAAGACCCCAATGGGCCCGGGCCGGAAGCGTGCGATCTCGGGCGCATGGCCCAAGACGGCGGATTGGTAGGATCGAAGACCGGCAACCGTCTCGATGCCGCGAATGATCGTCTGCATTTGTTCGGCGTGAGCTGGAGACAAGAACAACGGCTGCGCCGCCAACAAATAAGGACGCGTCTCGGCAAGCTCGCGGAAAAATGCGGGATCGTTCACCACGCCTTCGGCCGCTTGCCGCAGAGCCGCGATATCCAGCGTGACGCAGGCACAGTCGGTGTTGCGCTGTTCGATATTGTGCACCAATTCTGCGTTCATGCTCGCTCCTTTAATGCAGTCGATGTGTGTGGGGGCAGCAATTTTTTTAGCAATAGGGTGACCAGTCACATCACCGAAACGTACCATCAATTTTATCGGACAATCCTAAGAAGATCGTGCCGCCGCCCCATGAGCAGGCCGAGCGGAGTGAGCGTGAGGAGATTCCGGCTGGGACTCGCTTCTTCTGTGGGTCTAAAGTGATCCGCGCAAATTTTTAGAATCCCGAGGAGAAAGATCGTGTCAAAGAACAACGATACGCTTCCAAGCGGGGGCAACGAGGGTGGCGAAAAGCCTCTCGGCCCGGAAGAGTTCTTAATTTTCGGCGACCTGCGATATGCGTTTATTGAGCCGCGCGCTGGAGAACTTGGTAATCGTATTGCTCGCTGAAGCGTCTGACCGGCAGCTCCAAGCCGCGCGCGAAGTGGCAACTTATATTTCACCCCGGCCTGGCTTTACCCATCATCCTTTGACGAGTCAGGCGTCCGTCCACATGATCGAGCTTGTTGATAGAGCCAGCAACTTTGGGATGAAGCCACCTTCACGAACGCCCGCGTCGGCATAAGGAAAAATGACGAGCCCTGCAGCATCGTCCGCCAGCACACAGTGAACCGACCAAGGAACAATGCCAATGCTGATTCAACCGATCGATATTTTCGTCTACGCTTGGCTGATCGTGGCCGTGCTGTCGGCCGCCTATGTGGCGTTGGACCAGTTTAATGGAAACCCGGAACCCGCCGTAATGAAGTGGGGCTTTGTCCTAACGACCCTCTATATGGGTCCGATTGGCCTGCTGCTGTACGTCATCGCAGACAAAGAACCCCAACCAGGCGGCCACGAAGATTTCATCAAGCCGCTTTGGAAGCAGGGTGTGGGATCCACTGTTCATTGTGTCGCCGGCGATGCCACAGGCATCGTGGTTGCGGCTTTGGTTACCGCCTTGGTCGGACTGCCAATGTGGATCGATTTGATCGTTGAGTACGCCGCCGGGTTCCTATTCGGATTGTTGATCTTCCAGGCTCTGTTCATGCGCAAGATTATGGGCGGCAGTTACGTCGAGAATGTTCGCCGCAGCTTCCTGCCTGAACTGATTTCCATGAACTGCATGATGGCCGGGATGGCACCTGTCATGATTTACCTCATCATGGGGCGCGACATGCGCGCAATGTGGCCGGGAGAGCCGCAGTTCTGGGTGGTAAATCGCTCGGGATCGTTGCTGGTTTCGCTGTTGCCTATCCAGTCAACGTATGGATGGTCTCGCGCGGAATGAAGCGCGGGCTCATGACTGTGCGCGAAGACTCCACGCCCGGACCAATGCAGGAGAGCCAGCCGTCCCAAGCCCGCCGTGATGAGAAATCGCCGGGCCACACCGGCGGCGTGCATCCTGACATGCAAATGGCAGAGTCATCAGCCGTGGGCGCGCAGCCGCACGATCGGGCTCTGCAAAGACAGATTCCGGTGGCCGCTGCCGAGCACCTAAATCACCCGAGCGGAAGTTCTATGCAGAGCGGCAGTCGGCACATGCAGATCGGTGCGTCTCGACCGCAGCTGGTTGCCGTCACCGTATTCTCGTCGCTAATGCTGCTCGCGGGCATGACGTTGCCTGCAGCCTTCTTCAACTTGCGACTGACCGCAGAAGAAGTAGGCGGGGCGATAATGCCGCCAGGCATGATCATGACCCAGGAAACCTCGGCCGCCGCGATGCTCGACATGGCGGCCGTCGACCCACGTCAGGTCACCGCAAATTACGGCCTGGATCGACATGGGGCGCGAGTGCTGGAGCCGCGCGTCGAAAACGGCGTCAAAGTCTTTGATCTGGAAACCTCCGTCATCCGCTGGCAAATACTGCCTGCGATCTCGGTCAATGCCTTCGCTTACAACGGCCAAGTCCCGGGACCCACATTGCGCTTTCGCCAAGGCGATCGCGTGCGGATTAACCTGACCAACCGACTGCCGGATTCGACGACCGTGCACTGGCACGGACTGATCCTGCCCAACGTCATGGACGGACCAGCTAAAATTACGCAAGCGCCAATCGAAAACGGCCAAAGCTACAGTTACGAATTTACCGCCGTCCAGTCGGGGACCTATTTTTATCATTCGCACGATCACGTCGACCGGCAGCAAGCCGTGGGGCTTTATGGCGCGCTCCTCATCGACCCGGCAAATCCCGCCGACGAGATTGCTGCGGACCACGATTACACGATCCAATTGCAAGAATGGCTAGTGCGAGACGGCCTGACTTACCCGGCGATGCCGATGGAAGGCGGCATGCCGAACTATTTTACTATCAATGGTCGCGCCTACCCTTCGACCGACACCATCAAGATGAAGGTCGGAGAAACGGTCAAGATACGCTTCATCGGCTCCAGCAGCGGTTTCATTCATCCCATGCATATCCACGGCGGCCCGTTCCTGGTGGTTGCTCGCGACGGCGAGACGCTCGCGCCGGGTGCCCGCTTCAAGGCCGACAGCATCAATGTCGGTCCCGGGCAACGCTACGACGTAATTTGGACAGCGCTCAAGGCCGGCAAATGGATGATTCATTGCCACATCTCGCACCACACGACCAACAACAACGCCGAACAGCAGGGGGGCGGCGGCCTGATGATGGATATCGACGTGGCCGACGATCCAAAAATTTGAGCAAACTTCTGTAGATGCTAAGGGCCAGCCGGGCAGCGATACACATTCTCGTCGGGCCGATCGACAAAGTCCTGCTTGCCGAAGCGACCCTCTAACTTTGGCACCCGAAGTCATCGGCTTGGCAGGGTTGCGGTGATCCTCGCTCCGTGCAGGCTAGGATCTCCGGGCTGTTGAAGTAACCTCGATCGGCATGTCCATATTCATAATCGTTTGCGGTATTGCCGAGCCGACGCGCGTCGACTGATGGATGCCGCCGCCGGAGATCAAGATTTGCCGCGTAGTTTTCTAAGCTCTGCTCTCCTCTCTCCGCAGAACTGCTGACAGGCCCGCAGCAAAACCACGGGCCTGGATTCTGGATTAGAGACGTCTAGGTAGTCTTCGGGTGGGGCGTTTGTGGCAACGGTTGCGGTTGCGGGATTGGGCTTGAGCAGCCGCCCCGCATGATTGGCATCGCACACTGCTGATAGCCCGCTTGTGCCAGTCCGGCGAAACCGGTCACAGTCGCCGCACCTATGAGCAAAGCTCCGATCAGAGATTTCAACATTTTCGATTTTCCCGAGTTTTGAATGTCTTCACCTGCCACGCGCTTATGCGCGTAGCATCTTTGCGAGCGTCGCCGCCCGTCGAGTTCGGCGTGAAGATTCAGCCTCGGGGAGGCGGAATGGGTGGCCTTATGAGTAGGGATTGCAGTCCAAGGCTGTATCGCGACGGCGCCGCTTGATGAGCAGGTGTAAACGGGCTCGTCCAATCCGGCAGGATCGCAGCGCCGATTAAGCAGTGGTTTGCGCATCCGACCGCTGTTCTGCATTGCGGCATCGACCTGCAATCAAGCATGTCGTTGCAAGGGCAGACCGAAGAATGCCCGGCGTTCAGTTCCACCGTCATCGTGCACGGCTTGGCCATCGCAACGCTAGCCATCGACGCAAAGGCCGTTGTCAACGAGAGCAAAACGACGAGTATAATGCGGTGCAAGGTCATCGAGAGTCCGATTATTTCGCCAGGGCCGCAATCGCCAGAACGAGCACGACGAATGGAGTAGCCCCGACGAGGCCCATTCCCCACATCATGCCACCCAAGCCATCCTGCATCATCGAATCTACTCCTTGGCATAGCCTTCAACAACGTATTTGTGGCACCCTTCGCTTGTGGCCGACACCGCGCCCGACGATCTGCGCGGGACGGCTGTCGGCCTCTTCAACCTGGTTACCACCGGCGGGCGTGCCGTTGCTGGCGAGCGTGCTCGCCGGCTGGCTCTGGCAAGCCTATGGTCCGGACGGCAACGTTTGCCGCCGACCCTCGACGCCGAAACAGCCGGACTGTTCGCAGCGATGCCCCGACGCTGTAATCTTGATCGCATCGGCCGCTCGGGCTGCTTCGAACGTCGCCGCCGCAACTGCCCCGCGCAAGCGCCGACGGCTAGAAACAATTGAACTGAGCTGTGAGGCCTGCTCGTGATAATCCCGATGCGTTGGATGTTATTCGAATTCGTAGCCGGCCGTCAGGCGGAGGATCGCATCTTGGCTATCCTTCGTGAGGCCGAATGCGCCACCAATGCCGGCGTGAATATGATTTTCGAACTCGGCCTCTAGATTGACGCCCGCGTATTGCTGCGTCTTGTCGGGATCGAACGTAAGACCGCGCACCGAGTCGCCGATCCCGCCATAAAACTCGACGCCGAGCGTCAGCTTCTCAAGATCCCAGCTTTCGCTTCCGGCTTTTTCGCGAGCCTCTTCCTCAGCTTCCAACCCTGATTTTATGAGCACGTAGTTGAACCCGGCGGCATAGCCGAAGGACCAGACTCCATTGTCGAACTTGATCTCGTTGATCCAGTTGAAGGCGACGTTGAAGCGATCGGTGAT
>RXJH01000015.1:12676-20828 GCA_003987725.1 Hyphomicrobium sp.
TCTCGTCCTTGAATAGCCGAACCCTGTTCTCAAACCGGAAACTGGCATAGTCGTAGTTCTCACCGTAGGTCTTCGCGCCCTCAAGATAGACGGCTGTCGTCCAGAGATCTGTGACGCCGTATTCGATTTCGAAGAGTTGCGTGGTGTAGTCCTTCTCGCCCTGTCCAACATGGGCGAAATCGGAAAAGACCTCAATTTCGGTCTCGCCCTTCTCCTCCAGGTGTTGATTGTAGAGCACGAAGTTGGCGTCGTTGCCGGCGCGTGCCGGGTTCGCTGCATTAATCGCCGTCGCGGTTACCAGCACGCAACTCAATGCCATTACATTTCGCATTCGTTCCCCCAACTGCGACCGCAACATCTCGCGTTATGGCGATTATATTCGGAACCCCGGAGGCAGGAATAGGATGTCAACTTCATATGTCAACAATCAGTGTTACTGGGATCCTACGATGCGGATTTGTAGTTGGGTTGGTTGCGTTTCAGCCACATACCTAGAACTCCTCGCGCTTACGCAAGGGAAGGGAACCTGGTGGTTCATCGACTGCGATAAGACGATCGCCGTTCATCCACGGGGGCGGTTCAAGGCGGATAACGGCATCGCGGGGCTCACCTGCTTTTCGCACGCAATAGACGAAGCGCGTATGATTATGGCAGTGCCGATACGTACGATTGTCGACCTGGTGGAAGCTGTAGCTGTCGAATCTAAGACTGGGCGTCAGCAACGCAGGGAACGCTCCCGCACCGATTGAACTCGACGCCACGCTGAGAAGACGCATCAATTGTTTTGTTTCTTGTGTCGGTTGCATCTTGTCCTCACCGCTGAAACAGAACGGTTGAAAATCGTGCGAATTGCGGAGGGTCGACGGGGTGCGGCGGCCGCCAGCATCAGTCACTTGGCCTTTTCGACTTTCATGATCGTGATCGGTCCGTTGACCATGCCGGCCCTGAACTTGACTGTGTCGCCGGTCTTCACGCCCCATGCTCAGGGTTCAATTCCAGGGTTTTTCGGAAGTCTGCCATCGGCCTCTCGACCATGCGGAAATAGACGATGCCGCGAATAAAGTAGGCGGAAGCGTACGTAGGACGGAGATGCACGGCTGAAGTGAGATCCGTCAAGGCTCTATAAAGGTTACCTTTGCGGATGTAGACATTTCAGGTCCCGTTTGATCGCCTCGGTGTAGTCCGCAAGCGCCGTGTCTTCGTCGGCAAGCGCATGGTAAACGTTTCCGCGATTGCTGTAGAGGCCCGCGACTTTCGGGCTGAGGTCGATCGCCCTATTCAGGTCGGCGAGCGCGTCGCCGTGTTTACCGGCTTCAACCTCGGCGGCTCCTATGACCTAGACGACAACAATCACATCGTGTTCTCAGCTGGTTCGGGCATTCAGAAACGCTTCCGCCACCAACCTAACTTCCTGGTACGCGGGTTGGGAGATCACTTACCAAGCGGACATAACTTCGTGACTGGGTTGACCGAGGTTTGTTGGGTTGTTGCGTTTGCTAAGCCTGAGCTCGAGTTCCTATCGAAAATTGGCTCTGCGCCAGCTGTGAGAAAAACCAGCGAGACTTTTGGATTTGCTCACGTCCTCGAAATTTTTTGTCGGAGCCGAGGGGATCGAACCCCTGCCCCCCGCGATGCATTTGCTTTTTCAACTTGAAACGATCAGGCCAAGCGCTTCGAGGATCTCGAACGGGAGAATGAGCGCCTGAAGTAGGCGGTATCCGAACTGGCGCTCAACAAGCTCATCCTTAAGGAAGCTTTCGAGGGAAAATACTAAGCCCTTCGCGCAAGCGGCCATTTTGTTGAGCACTGCCGCACGCGCTGATCTACTCATCGCCGATGCGAAGCACCAAGACCTTATTATCCAGGACAGCCAAGTTGCAGCGTTCAGCACTACGCTGACGGTGTCCTTTAAGGAAGAGGATCAGATTTTGACATGTTCTATGTCTTCTGCGGAGACGACGAAATCATTGGTCTGGATGATGAGCTTTGTGATCTTCTGCGGTGGGCGACGCCGGAGTAGTTGGTCCATCGCCTGATTTTTGGCCGCCTTGCGTCATCCCGCCGCCCATTTTTTGCATATTCTCCATCATGGCGCTCATCTGGTCGTGCATCTTCTGCATCTGGGCCTTCATGGACGGATTACTGGTCCTGCCCATCATGGCGCTCATATCCATCATCATGGTGCCAACGTTCTTCTTCATATCTCCCATCATCGGGCAGTTCATGCCGGCCGGGGCTTTCTGTGATGTGTCGGTTTTCGGTGTTGTGTCGGTTTGCGCGAAGGCAGCGGCGGGCAAAGCTAGCATTGCCGAAACCACGCATACGTTCATCAGAGCTTTCACGGTTGTTCTCCTTGGCTACCTGGTCCGCGAGTGCGCGCTTTCTAAGCCGCATGGTCCTACTTGATTGAATTCCATTTGGCGCAGGTGAAAACCTTGATGCCGGTCAAAAATCGGCGAAAAATTGCGCAAGATTATGCTCGCGGAAGCTATCCAAAATGGACTCGTCAAAGCTTTGAGATATGCGCAGCAACACTTCACAGTCGTACCTGATTTAGCCGCAGCGCATTACCGATGACACTGACGGAGGAAAGAGCCATGGCTGCGGCCGCAATGATTGGGGACAGCAGAACCCCAAACACTGGATAGAGAACACCCGCAGCCACGGGTATCCCTGCCGCGTTGTAAAAGAAGGCGAAGAACAAGTTTTGCCGAATGTTGCCCATCGTCGCCGCAGAAAGGCGGCGCGCTCGTACAATTCCGTTCAGATCCCCCTTGAGCAGCGTGACGCCCGCGCTTTCCATGGCAACATCGGTGCCGGTCCCCATCGCAATACCGACGTCAGCAGCCGCCAGCGCCGGCGCATCATTGACACCGTCGCCGGCCATCGCGACGACACGTCCTTCGGAACGATATCGGGCGACGATCTTTCCTTTGTCCTCGGGCAGCACTTCCGCTTCGACATCCGAAATTCCGAGCTTCTGCGCTACCGCCCGCGCTGTCGTCGCGTTGTCACCGGTTAGCATGACGATGCGAATCCCGGCGGCTTTCAGCTCCGAGATCGCTTGGGCCGTGGTGACTTTGATGGGATCGGCAATAGCCAGGATGCCGGCGGCCTGCTTGTCGACGGCGACGTAGATCGCGGTGGCCCCTTCGCCGCGCAACTCGTCCGCCGCTTTGTCAAGATCGGCGGTGTTGACCCCGAGTTCGCTCATGATCCGCTTGTTACCAATGACCAGCTTGCGCCCGTCGACTGATCCCGTAACGCCTTTGCCCACTGGAGAGTCAAAATCTTGAGGCGCCGTCAGTGACAACCCCCGGTCCTTCGCCGCCCGCACGATGGCTGCGGCAAGCGGGTGCTCGCTGTTGCGTTCGACGCTGGCGGCCAGGCGGAGCAGCTCGTTTTCATCGAGACCGGTCGTTCGTATCGCGACGACGCTTGGTTTGCCTTCCGTCAGGGTGCCGGTCTTGTCGATGACGAGCGTATCGACCCGTTCAAAACGTTCAACGGCCTCGGCACTTTTGATCAGCACGCCGGACTGGGCGCCCCGCCCAACGCCGACCATGATTGACATAGGGGTGGCGAGACCGAGTGCGCACGGACAGGCGATGATCAAAACCGAAACGGCTGCGACGAGACCGAATGCGAACCGTGGCTCTGGTCCCCAGATTGCCCACGCCGCGAAGGCAAGGATTGCCACCGCAATGACGGTTGGCACGAACCAGGCGGAGACCTGATCCGCAAGCCGTTGAATTGGCGCGCGGCTGCGCTGTGCCTGGGCCACCATCTGAACGATTTGCGCCAGCACCGTGTCGCGCCCGACCTTGTCGGCCCGCATTACGAAGCCGCCCGATTGATTCATCGTGGCGCCGATGACTTTGTCACCTGCCGCCTTTGTGACGGGCATGGACTCGCCCGTCACCATCGACTCATCGATCGAACTTCGACCATCGACGATGGCCCCATCGACAGGGACACGTTCGCCTGGACGCACACGCAGCTGGTCGCCGACCTGCACCTGATCGAGGCTCACGTCCTCATCTGTGCCATCCCCTCGAACGCGTCGCGCCATTTTCGGTGAAAGATCGAGCAGCGCCCGAATGGCGCCGCTCGTCTCCTCGCGCGCCTTGAGCTCGAGAACCTGGCCGAGAAGCACGAGCACGGTGATGACGGCCGCCGCCTCGAAATAGATAGAGACCGATCCGTCCATGCCGCGCATGGCGGACGGAAACAGATCCGGCAGCGCCGTGCCAACGATGCTGTAAATCCATGCTACGCCGGTACCCATGGCAATGAGCGTGAACATGTTCAGATTGCCGGTGCGAACCGAGGCAACGCCGCGCACGAAAAAGGGCCAACCCGCCCACAGCACGACGGGCGTGGCGAGCAGCAGCTGCAGCCAATTCGACGTCTGCTGCCCGAGCCATTGATGCAAACCGGCGAGGTGCCCGCCCATCTCCAGAGCAACGACGGGCAAGGAGAGAACCAGCCCCACCCAGAATCGCCGACGCATGTCAGCAAGCTCGGGATTCTCGCCCTGACCAGCGGTGACGAGTTCCGGCTCGAGTGCCATGCCGCATATGGGGCACGAGCCGGGACCAACCTGACGGATCTGCGGATGCATCGGGCAAGTATAAATCGTGCCTTCCGGAACAGGCCGAGCTGGCTTTGTTTCAGGGGTCAGGTATTGCTCGGGCGCGCTGGCGAACTTTTCCTTGCAGCGTGCAGCGCAGAAATAATAGGTGCGCCCAGCGTGGACATGCCGGTACTTGGCAGTGTGAGGGTCCACGGTCATGCCGCAGACGGGGTCTTTCATGCCCTCCCTCGAGCCGTGTTGATGGCCATGATGCCCGTGCGCGTCTGCCGACATAATCCTGGACCTTTCTTGTACCCCCTAGGGGTATGCTTGACCTTAATACCCTAAGGGGGTATCCGTCAATGCATGGCTAAACCGTCGAAAAGCTCAAATCTGAAGCGCCTGAGCCGGATTGAAGGACAGGTTCGCGGCCTTATGCGCATGATCGAAGAAGATCGGTACTGCATCGACATCGTCACGCAGATCGCTGCGGTCCGGGCGGCTCTGTGCCGCGTTGAAGAGGAGGTGCTTCAGGATCACATCGCGCATTGTGTCGAACACGCGATTGTCAGCGGAAATGCCGCTGATCAGCGCCGCAAGATTAAGGAGCTTATGGACGTTTTGAGCCGCGCATCGCGTTGATTTCCATCAACGTAGGCCGCGAGATCAACGAGTATGAGAAACAAGATGACGGGGATTGCCTTGTTGGCCATCGCTGGAAAAGACGATGAAGCCGGAAGGTTACCACTATGAACGGCGCGCGATACTGGGCTTGATCGCCTCGGCAGTGGCTACGCTTGCCACTAGCGTTCGTGCTGAGTCGGTGCCAACCATCAAGGTATTCAAGGACGCTAACTGCGGTTGCTGCGGCGCATGGGTCGAACACCTGCGGGCCCATGGGTTTGTGGCGACCATCACTGAGACCTCAGAGATGCAGGCCGTGAAAGCACGCTCAGGCGTGCCGAAGGCACTTTCGTCCTGCCATACAGCAGAAATCGCCGGCTACGTTGTTGAAGGTCATGTGCCCGCTCACGCAATTCAGCGTTTACTTGCTGAGACGCCCCAGGCCATCGGTCTCGCCGTTTCCGGGATGCCTATTGGCTCGCCCGGTATGGAGGGGGGAACGCCCGTAACCTACGACGTGATCCTTTTCGCACGGGATCGGCAAGACGTCTTTGGTCGCTACAAAGCCGATCTTCCTGTGTAACCGACAGAACTTCGTTGAGTACTTCCATAGATCGCTCGAGGAGGAGCCAGGGGCATGATGCACGATTGGATGTGGGGGATGGGGACTGGCGGTCTCCTCGGATTGATCGTGGTTGCGCTAGTGATCGCGGCCCTCGTGAAGTACGTGTTCTTCGATTAGTGCGGAGTGCCATACTGTGTAGATGGCGAACGGCTGGAACTTCGTGGCGACTTTCCGCGGAGCGCGAGCGCCTCGAAGGTCGCTTTATACATGACGCCTTCAACGTCGACCGCTGCCGAGCCCAATCCGAGCGGTATCGCTCGTGCTTCACGTGGCCAGCAGACCCGCGTTCGCATTTGCCTCATCGTACGGAAAAACAATTGCGGGATCTGGCACCGCAAGGTGCTTGTTTGTTTGGGGACAGGCCAACCTCGAAATGAGGTCTCGGATCACGTTGAGCCGCGCGAGGCGCTTGTCGTCGGCGCGAACGACAATCCAAGGAGAGAGTGGGCTTGAAGTTCTTACGAACATGCGATCGCGAGCTTCCGTATACGCGTCCCAGTGCTTAACGGATACCGCATCGATCGGACTAACCTTCCACTGCTTTAGGGGGTCGTCCTGCCGATTGCGAAGCCGCTTTTTCTGCTCGCTTTTGCTGATGTCCAAATAGTACTTCAGGATTTGAATCCCCGATGCGATCAACATGTGTTCAAACGGAATGACATCCTGCAGAAAGCTTTCGTATTCGCTGTCTGTGCAGAAACCCATGACGGGCTCGACGCCCGCCCTGTTGTACCAGCTGCGGTTGAAGAGCACCATTTCCTGCGATGCGGGCAAGTAGCGCGTGTAGCGCCGAAAGTACCAGGACGCTCGGTCATGATCCGACGGCTTGCCGAGCGCCACGACCCGCGTCTCCCTAGGGCTAAGATGCTTGACAATTCGCTTGATCGCGCCGTCTTTGCCGCTCGCATCCCGACCTTCGAAGATGACCAAGACCTTGTGTCCGTGTTTTATGGTATGTTTTTGAACTTTTACGAGTTCGACCTGGAGGTCATGCAGCGCTGCGGCGTAGGCCTCACGATTATTCAGATCGCTATTTTTATCGGCATCTTTTGACATGGGCTCTTCTCGCTAGCGCTTGAGATTGAGTTACGAGGCGTGTGGCTATTGGCTTAGGGCGACGTCGCACGCGCGTGATCGAGACGACGCGGCAATTGCCAACATGCGACTGCGGCTGCCGCCAGAAAGCTCGACGTCAGCAAGAAGGGCGCGCCAGCAATAATCGTGCTCGCGAACAGCGAGCCGCCTGCCAACGATCCCAACACCTGCCCAAGATTGCTCACGGCGCTCTGCTTCCCGAGCTCGGCACCCCTGCTTTTTCCACCTTCCAGCGATACCCAATACGTCAGAATCGGGAAGAGAATGCCGGCGCTGGCCGCGACGACGGCAACAACGGCCAGGAGAGCCGTAAACGCAGTCATCCGGGTCACGAGAGCAAGCGCCGCTGCCATGGTGATGAGGGAAGGCACGATGAACCATCGGGTCGAGGCCGGCGTGATCATCGGCGAGAAGACCGCAGCCTGAACAATGAACATGACCAAGCTGCAGACTGTGAACATCAATGCGACCTGCCGGGGATTCATGCCAAGGTCCTGATTGCCCCGCAAGGCAAGTCCGACCTCGAATGCGCTGATCCCTATGGCGACGACGAAGCCAACCGCGCGCAGCGTCCAGATAGTTCGCATGTTGATTTCGCACGTTGGGTGTGACTGGCTTTTATCTGATGGGGAAGCGATGGTCCCTCTGGGTACCCAAATGTGCACGGTCAGCGCTGCCGCAAGCGCAAGGATTGAAACGGCAAGAAAAGGAAGGGCATACGACCGCCGCATAACCGCGCCAGCAAGGGACCCGGTTGGGAGTGTCGCTAGAAACCCGCTGAGCATGGGACCAATGAGGAATCCCGAAATGCTTGCCATGCTGACCCAGGCGAGACGGCGCGCACGCCACGCATCGCTGCCCCCCTGGTCCGCAATGACGGCAGATGCGACCGGGGTGATAGCTGACGCGAACAGACCGGTAAAGAAGCGCTCTGCGTAGAATGCGCTCATCGTCGGATTGATTGACCCCAGCAGCAGGCTGACACTAAAGCCGACAAGACCGATGACGAGGATCACCCGGCGTCCCCGCCGATCTGAGAGCCATCCCCAGACGGGTGCAAAGAGAAAGAGCGCCATGGCGTGAACCGCCGTCAATAACCCGGTGTGACGTGCCACTTCGGTCGCCGCATTGGGGCCGTGGATTGCCAGCAGCATGAGCGGAAGAATGGGCAGAACGATCCCATAGCCAGCCGATACCGTTGACACGCTGAGCAACAGGGCTGCCAAAGGAGC
>RXJH01000010.1 GCA_003987725.1 Hyphomicrobium sp.
TTGCTCAAAGCCAACATTATCCAGTAGCAAAAGCTGAGCGTGTATCGGGATCATTTTGCGCCACGGCGTCCGCGACAGCGCGAATGAAGGCGGGCGAAACCGTCTACAAGTTCGGCGTTCGCCAAATCCAGGCCATCGGCAACACCGTTCGTGATGCCGACAAACGCGTCAAGGAAGGCAAATTCGTCGACGCGCTCTGGCACATGGCCACCGACGAAATCAAACACTCCGAACAGAACGCGGCAAAAGCCGCGCAAGAAAGCGAGCTCGTGCGCGTTGCCGGAGATCGCGGCCAGCGCCTACGGCGGTCCGGGCGGCGCGGCCGCTTATGCCGCGTGGCTGACGTACAGCCAAACCAAAGACGTGGGTCTTGCCCTGCGTGTCGGCGCCATCACGGGCGCGGCTGCCTATGCGACCGGCTCGGTTTCCAAGCTCCCCAACAACCCCGCCGCTATCGCGCAAAAAACAATCATGGCCGGCGCCATCGGCGGTGTCGCCGTTGCCGCTTCCGGCGGCGATAAGCAAGCCATTCAAGAAGGCTTCTTGAAATCCGGCGGCGCCGTCATGATCCAGTCCATCTACGAAACGCAGACCACGCATAAACTTGACGCCCGGATCTCCAAAGGCAACGCCGTTTGCATGGCGACCCTCGACGTGAAGGCTGCTTGTGCGCCGCCGATCGAGGCTTACCAATTGGATGGCGATGGCAAACCAATTCCTGGGACAGCCGATGTCCGCAAACTCGATCCGCGGATACCGCATGTCGGGACATGGACCAAACCGGGCGAAGCTCCCATCATCGGCACGGGCGAGACGAGCCGATTCATGATCACGGTGTCGAAATACCCGGGCATGAACGCGATGGCCCTCTGGCACGACCATCTGTCGTACTCGATGAACTTCAATGGCGTGAACAATGTCTGGACCATCGTTCCGACGACAGCCGCGACCTACTACGGCACCGGTGCACCTGCGGAAGACAAAATCCGCGACGCCGCCGTCGAGAAGGCGCGAAAGCAGAACGGACAGATGATTCTCGGCAGCGAAAGCCTCGTTGGAAAGAACGCCGGCAATATCCTCGCGCGTCATCACCATGTCCGTGAGGCGCCGCAGTTGCGCCTCTGGCTTCTCGATCGAAGGATCGCCCGGCCACACGCGCGCGATGCGCGGCTTCGAAAGCTTCATGCCATTTGTAGGCCTCGGCGCTATCGGCGTTCTTTTCAATCTGAATATTATCAATTCCCCGCGCTAAGACGGCATCGCAGTTTTTTCCGCTCGCACCCCCCTCTTTTAGCGCAGGTCTGCAAAGCAATGGCGCTCACACTTTGCTTCTGCAAAAAGCTTTTCTCACAAAATATCGACATCGAAACCTTATCGAGTACGAACCATAGCGCCGTCGTCGACCTCAGCATTCATTGGCGAGGCCTAACCGATAACGGCGGATTATTCTATGGGGTGAATTCAAAAGAAAACGCGTGCAAAACCGAAGCGCGAAAGACGGATAAAGAGCTTTACACTGAAGATGAGCAGCGCTTCGGTATACCGATCACACACAGCGGCATTTCAATACACTGCACGAGAAACCCGAGCGTGAAAAAGAACATTGATGGGCATGACTACGACTACTTGGAACCTGCCACGATTGCTGTACGCATGCAGGACTCGCCCTATCTGATCGACTTTGCCGGTGAGTTCACTCCACCCGCGCCCATTGCTGCTATGACAAGGGTTCAAACTGCACTCGATGCATCGGACTCCAGAAAAAGCTCATCGGCCCGATCAGCCGATATTGAAGAAGCCAGATTGGATCCGAGTACGCGCGCCATCTTCTCAAGGATATCTCGCCACAAGGGAGGTCGTGCGGACACACGGTCTAGTGACGGTTTGCGAAGAGGCCGGCTGCCCCAACATCGGCGAGTGCTGGGAGAAACGTCACGCCACAATGATGGTGATGGGCAAGGTCTGCACACGCGCTTGCGCATTCTGCAATGTCGCCACGGGGCTACCAAAAGCCCTTGATCCCGATGAGCCCCACCGCGTAGCCGAGGCCGTGAGGGCGTTAAGGCTCGAGCACGTCGTCATTACTTCGGTCGACAGGGACGACCTCCACGACGGCGGCGGAACGCATTTCGCGTCGATTATCCAGGCAATTCGCGAACATGCCCCTAAAACGAGTATAGAAGTGCTTATTCCAGACTTCTTGCGGAAGGCGGGCGCGCTAAATAGCGTCGTCGCCGCCCGGCCCGACGTCCTTAACCACAATTTGGAAACGGTCCCGTCACTCTATGTCCGCATCCGTCCGGGGGCGCGGTACTTCCACTCGCTACGGCTCTTGCAACACGCGAAAGAGATGGACCCATTGATGTTTACGAAGTCTGGCCTGATGGTAGGACTCGGCGAGACACGCGACGAGATTTTCCAAGTGATGGACGATCTCAGGTCGGCGGACGTGGACTTCCTGACAATTGGACAGTATCTGGCACCGTCAGCGAAGCACGCAGAGGTGAAGCGTTACGTATCGCCCAAGGAGTTCGCCGATCTCAGGCGCGTGGCGCTGGCCAAGGGGTTTCTCGTCGTAGCTGCGAGCCCAATGACACGCTCGTCATATCACGCGGGCGACGACTTCCGCCGCCTTAAAGCTGCACGCGCAGCCTGATGTGCGGTCGATGAACATTTTCGCGGAATTCCATGGCTTGACGGCCGGTAATTCCGTCCGCCGAACGTCCCAACCGATCCTTTGGCCGACTGACCGTGGTCGGCTTGGCAGAAAAGATTTCAGCGATGTCTCCGGGCGGAATTTTGTCTAGGTAATTGGTTTATGCGGCGATGCGTTCTTGGCCGGCAAATAGAATTTTCGGTGCCATCGCCCGCCGAAACAGATCAACTCGCCCGCGACCCACATTCCACGTAATCGCGACGCGCAACTGCGATTGTCGAACGAGGCAGCGACCTTTGGGGGGCGCGCCGTCCTTGTTGTCGAGGGATCCAGTAAGGTGGTACACTCTAATAGAAATAAGCGCGTCATCTCTGTGTTTTTCAGGCCATTTTGAACGTGTCTGGGGGTCCTAGTCCCCCAGCCAGCCAACTCTCTGAAACATATAAGTTTTATCTCTCTCCCAGTGAGCCTTGAAAGTGCCGTGACATCCGCGGCCTGCCACTTCGATCGTACGATCGCGGCGGACCAGAGACGCTAAATGGCGTGTCGGATGCCGCAATAATGCGATGAGGTTCGCATCAATTTCGCGATGCGCGTTGCCCGCGATGGCCAGACGCCTGCCTTTGCCAGCGCGGCGCAAGTTGGCCGCGATGGAGAGAACGATCGAAGCAACGTTCTCTTCCTTTGATGCCTGCCCTCCTCCGAGCGCATTGAGGAGCTTCACGCAATCGATCGAGACTTCAACGCGATCGACCGCAACCGAAACTCGCTCGACGCTAGATCGAACGAACTCGATCAGCTCCGCAGATGGAAGGGTTAGCCATCGTGCGGCCAATTGTGATCCTTTGACCGCAGGCATCATAAAACTGCTATTTCCAATTGCGCATTTGCCGCGCGACAAATTTTTCAAAAACAAAATGGAAATCATCTTTGCAGAAATACGAATTCGCGGCGCAGATAAGACCGGTGGGCTTATTAGGAAGATAAAGTATTTTTAGATTTCGGCCAATTGAGTGCTGCGCCGCTATTGTCCTTACGTGCCCCGGATTTGTGGCAGATGTTTCCGGCCGTCTTTCGACGCGTAACGCCAAAAGGCGGCGGCCGCCGGCCCAAGCGCCTTGTCTAGGCGATGCACAAGATTCCATTCGCGGACAACGGGTAATTCCTTGATATTTAGCGTGCAGAGCCGCCCGGTTTCAATTTCAAGCTCGATTGTGTGGGCCGATATCAGCGCGAGCCCGAGACCCGCCATGACGGCTTGTTTGATCGTCTCGTTTGAACCGAACTCAATCGTTGCCGACGGCGCCGTTACTCTCACACCCTTGAAAAACATCTCAAATACGACGCGGCTTCCCGAGCCCACTTCACGCACGAGCAATGTTTCTTTGGCTAAGCAGCTCCGATCCATTGCACGCGTTCGGCCGGCAAGTGGATGATCGGGGCGGGCGATCACGACGTAGGGATGCGGGCCGAATGCCGATTTGCTCACGACAATATCATCAGGTGGGCGTCCCATGATGGCGATATCGATCTCATAGCTCCTCAAAGCTGAGATGGTCTCTTCGCGATTCCCGACAACGAGCTTCAATTCAATATTGGGGTTCTGCGCGATGAAGGAATGTATGAGCCGTGGAGCAAAATACTTGGCAGTACTCACGACGCCGATCGTGACGCGACCTCCTTTAAGCCCCTTCAAGGCTTGAATCTGTTCGTTTGTGGTTTCGAGCAAGGCCTCCGTACGATTTGCCGTTTCGAGCAGAAGCCGTCCCGCGTCGGTCAGTCGCAATCCGGCCGTTGTACGATCGAAGAGGCGCAATCCAATCGACTCTTCGAGAAGTCGCAATTGCTCCGTCACCGCCGGTGGCGTCAAACCCAATGCATTGGCGGCGACTACTATTTTTCCACTTTTCGCAATTGCAATAACTGATCTGAGCTGACGCAACGTAACATCGCGCATGACATCACCACTAAAATAAACCTAACGCCGCAGTCATTTTATTCGATTTTATTTATTCGCGATCAAGCCCCATCGTCATCTCCACAAGCGTCCGCAAGCGGCGTGGCAAAGGTGCTGCCAGACAACTTCCGGCGGCGAGGGGAGACGATCCGATGTTCGAGGCAATTGATCTCGAGAGTCACGTCGCAGACCTTGCGGCGCAGGGCCTAACGCAAAGAGAGTTAGCACCCGTCATTTCCGCGCTCGAGGAGGCCGGCCGGAAACTTTGCAAGCTCATTGCCAGGGGGCATCACGCCGGCGCTCTCGCCGACTGCGTGAAGGCCGACAACGGCGCGGGCGATGCGCAGAAGAAATTGGATATCATCGCCCATCAGATCGTACTGGAAGCCTTAAGCGAGGCTCCCATCGCATGGCTCGCGTCCGAGGAATGCGAGGAAAGCGTTTCCATCAATCCTGGTGCTCTCTTTTCGATCGCCATAGATCCATTGGATGGCTCGTCGAACATCGAGACCAATGCGCCGATCGGGACGATCTTCTCGATCCTCCCCTCATCGCCTGATGGAACCGCCGCAGCAACGCTTCTACAGCCTGGGTCGGTGCAGACGGCGGCGGGATTTCTCGTCTACGGCCCGCAATGCGTACTGTTTCTGACGTTCGGGCACGGCACCGACATGTTCACGCTCGATCCCGATGCAGGTGTCTTCTTGCTCTGCGCCAGCGGCGTCCGGATCGGGAACGATACGCGGGAATTCGCCATCAATTCCTCGAATGCACGGCACTGGAACCCAAACATGCGCAGCTATATCGGCGATTGCGTCTCTGGGCTCGAGGGACCGCGCGGGAAGGACTTCAATATGCGCTGGATCGCATCGCTCGTGGCGGAGGCGCAGCGCATTCTCGTTCGCGGCGGCGTCTATCTGTATCCGCGCGACAAGCGCCGAGGCTACGAAAATGGGCGTTTGCGCCTGATCTACGAAGCCAATCCCATCAGCTTCCTCGTTGAGCAGGCTGGGGGAGCGGCAACCGACGGTGTCGCGCGCATTCTCGATATCCGTCCTGCCCACCTGCATCAGCGCACGCCGTTCGTCTTCGGTTCGAGCCGGGAGGTGGAGTGCGTCAGCCGATACGCGCGAGGTCTGGAGGGAAGCAACGATTCGCCGCCGCTATTTTCTGAGCGAGGTCTGTTCCGTCACTGATGACAATCCTTCGATCCGTCGGAAGACAGAGAACTAACATGTCTCGATTGCATCCAATCATCTCCGTCACTGGCTCGTCAGGCGCCGGCACGACTTCGGTCAAGCGCACATTCGAACAGATTTTCCGCCGTGAGAATGTGAGTGCCGCCTTCATCGAGGGTGACGCGTTCCATCGCTATGACCGTGCCGGCATGAAGGCGGCCATCGAAGCCGCTGCCGATGAAGGTACGCCCCACCTCAGCCACTTCGGACCCGACGCAAATCTGCTCGATATGCTTGAGGAAACGCTACGCACCTACAGCGAGTCGGGAACGGGCAGGACGCGCATCTACGTTCACGACGCGAAGGAATCCGAGCTGCATGGAATTCCTGTTGGTCAATTCACGCCGTGGCACAATCTGCCAACTGAAACCGATCTCTTGTTCTACGAGGGCCTGCACGGCGCCGTTGTCGGAAACGGTATTAATGTCGCGCAGCACGTCGATCTGAAGATCGGCGTTGTCCCGGTCGTAAACCTCGAGTGGATCCAGAAGATCCACCGGGATCGCGAGACGCGCGGCTATTCGACCGAAGCGATAACCGACACCATCCTGCGCCGGATGCCCGACTACGTGCGCTACATCTGTCCGCAATTCTCAGAGACGGACATCAATTTCCAACGCGTGCCTATTGTCGACACGTCAAACCCGTTCATCGCCCGCTGGATACCGACAGCGGATGAATCGATGGTGGTCATTCGTTTCAAGAATCCGCGCGGCATCGACTTCCCGTATCTCCTGTCGATGATCCCGGCGAGCTTCATGAGCCGCGCCAACTCCATTGTGATCCCTGGCGGCAAGCTCGATCTCGCCATGCAGCTCATCCTGACGCCGATCATCCTCAAGCTCATCGACAGGAAGCAGCGTGTGGTGTGGGGCGCGAAGGCAGCATGGCCGCAGGAGCGAGAAGCGGTATGACAACGGCGACAACCACAGAACCGGTTGATCTCGAGGGCATGGCGAACGCCATACGCTTCCTGACAATAGATGCCGTCGAGGCCGCAAAGTCGGGCCATCCCGGCATGCCGATGGGCATGGCCGATGTCGCAGCGGTTCTCTTTTACAGCCATATCAAGATTGATCCCTCAAAGCCGGACTGGCCCGATCGTGATCGCTTCGTTTTGTCGGCTGGGCACGGCTCGATGCTGCAGTATGCGCTTCACTATCTGCTCGGCTACAGCGATATGCCGATCGAAGCGCTGCAACGTTTTCGGCAGCTCGGCTCGCCGACGGCGGGGCATCCCGAATATCGTCACTGCCAGGGTATCGAGACGACGACCGGACCGTTAGGCCAAGGTCTGGCGACTGCGGTTGGTATGGCTATCGCCGAGCGCATGCTGAACGCCAGGTTCGGGGACGACATCGTCGATCACCGCACGTACGTGATGGCCGGCGATGGCTGCCTGATGGAGGGCATTTCTCAGGAAGCCATCGATCTCGCCGGCCATTTAGGTCTCAACCGTTTGATTGTCCTGTGGGACGACAACCGGATTTCGATCGATGGGCCAACGAGTCTATCGACGTCGACCGGGCAATTCGAGCGGTTCTCCGCATCCGGATGGCGGGTCGAGCGCATAAACGGTCACGCCCCGAACGAGATCGCCGCGGCTCTCGAAGCCGCGCGCCACTCGCGGCTCCCCTCGCTCATTGCGTGCCGGACAGTCATCGGCTTTGGGGCACCTACGAAGCAAGGCACGGAAGGCGTGCACGGGGCTCCACTCGGTGCCGATGAAATCCGTGCGGCGCGTGAACGGCTCGGCTGGCCACATCCGCCATTTGTTGTTCCGGGTCACATCCTCGAACAATGGAGCGGCGCTAGACGCCGCGGCGCGGCTCTCCACCAAGAATGGGCCGCGCGCTTGGCCGCGTCGCCACTACGTCACGAGTTCGAAGAGGTCTGTCGCGGCGATCTTCCGGAGAACTTCGGCGCGCGGATGGCGGTATTCAAAAACGAGCTCATCGAAAATGCGACGAAGGTTGCAACCCGCAAGGCGAGCGAGATGGCGCTCACGGTCATAAACGCCGCGACTCAGCAAACGATTGGCGGGTCTGCGGACCTGACGCACTCGAATCTGACGCTGACCAAGGACTTGAAGCCCATTTCCCGAGGGCAGTTCGCCGGCCGATATCTTCACTATGGAATTCGCGAGCACGCCATGGCTGCCGCGATGAACGGCATCGCGCTCCATAGTGGGTTCATTCCCTACGGCGGCACGTTTCTGGCGTTTTCGGACTACGCGCGCGGCGCCATGAGGCTATCGGCGCTGATGGGACTGCGCGTCATCTACGTCCTCACGCACGACTCGATCGGTCTTGGCGAGGACGGGCCAACGCATCAGCCGGTCGAGCATCTGGCGACGCTCCGGGCAATGCCCGACATGAACGTATTCCGTCCCGCCGACGCGGTTGAGACTGCTGAGTGCTGGGAATTGGCGCTTCAGTCGCGGACAACGCCGTCGGCGCTTTGCTTGTCCCGGCAGAATTTGCCGACCGTCCGCCGGAATGCCGGTCAGAATCTCAGCGCCAAGGGCGCCTACGTTCTGCAAGAAGCCGCAGGGGCACGTGATGTGACGTTGCTGGCGACGGGCTCGGAAGTCGAACTGGCGCTCATCGCGGCCGCCAAGCTCGATGCTCGCAATATCCAGGCCGCCGTCGTGTCGATGCCGTGCTGGGAGCTCTTCGAAGCTCAGGATGTCGGCTATCGGGCGGCTGTTCTCGGCTCCGCGCCTCGAATTGGCATCGAAGCCGCAGCGCGCTTCGGATGGGATCGCTGGATCGGCGAGCAAGGTCAATTCATCGGCATGACCGGCTTTGGCGCCTCGGGGCCGGCAGCCGATCTGTACCGCAATTTCAAGATCACGTCTGACGCTGTTGTCGATGCGGCGATGATCCTTCTGCATCCGCGCACGACATCTCCAACCGCGAACCACCACGCATCCCATAACTGAGGAACCTCCGATGGCTCGCATCACCCTTCGACAACTTCTCGATCATGCGGCCGAGCGCGGCTACGGCGTGCCGGCGTTCAACATCAACAACATGGAGCAAAGCCTCGCCATCATGGAGGCGGCGCGGGCAACGGCGAGCCCCGTCATTTTGCAGGTCAGCCGAGGCGCGCGGTCCTACGCAAACGACATCATGCTGGCGAAGATGACGGAGGCGCTGGAACTCATGTATCCTGAGATTCCGGTTTGCATCCACCAGGACCACGGCAACAGCGTCGGTACCTGCCTGTCGGCCATCCAGCACGGCTTTACCTCGGTCATGATGGACGGGTCGCTCGGCGAGGATGCGAAAACGCCGGCCACTTACGCCGAGAATGTCGCCATCACGCGCGAAGTGGCACGGCTTGCGCATACGATCGGTGCGTCTGTCGAAGGCGAGCTGGGGTGCCTAGGCTCGCTTGAAAGAGGGGAAGGCGACGCCGAGGACGGGCACGGCTTCGAAGGCAAACTCGACCGGTCGATGCTGCTCACGGACCCAGATGAGGCCATGCGGTTCGTGGCGGAGACCAACGTCGACGCGTTGGCCGTTGCCATCGGAACGAGTCACGGCGCCTATAAATTTTCGATGCGACCGACGAGTGCGGTCCTCGCGATGGACGTCATCGAGAAAATTCACGCGCGGCTTCCGAACACCCACATTGTCATGCACGGCTCGTCATCCGTTCCGGAGGAATGGCAGCAGGTCTTCAACGCCTACGGCGGCGAGATGAATGAGACCTACGGCGTTCCGGTCGAAGAGATCGTGCGCGGTATTCGTCACGGCGTTCGCAAGATCAACATCGACACCGACCTGCGCCTCGTGGCAACGGCGGAAATCCGCCGCGTAGCCACGACGCAGAAATCCGAGTTTGACCCGCGAAAATTCTTGAAGCCTGCCATGACGGCGATGAGCACGATCTGCCGCCAGCGCTTCGAAGCGTTTGGTACGGCAGGCAACGCTTCGAAGATCAAAGTCATCGCCATGGCCGATATGGCCAAGCGCTACGCGGGTGGCGACTTGATGCCGCCGCGGGACATCGCCGAAGCCGCCTAGCTGATCTCACACACCGTACGCCAAGGACGCACAAACATGGACCACAAGGCCCGAGAACTCAAAGGCAAGGAGCGCTACAAGTCTGGCGTCCTTGAATATCGCAGGATGGGGTACTGGAACGCGGACTACGTGCCGAAGGACTCCGATCTCATTGCGGTATTCCGTATCACACCCCAGGACGGCGTCGACCCGATTGAAGCCGCGGCGGCTGTCGCCGGCGAGAGTTCGACCGCAACATGGACCGTCTGCTGGACGGACCGGCTGACTGCGGCCGATAAGTATCGCGCAAAAGCTTACAAAGTAGAGGCGGTGCCGGGCGTGCCGGACTCCTACTTCGCCTATATCGCCTACGATCTCGATCTGTTTGAGCCGGGCTCTATTGCCAATCTTACTGCATCCATCATCGGCAACGTGTTCGGCTTCAAACCGCTAAAAGCGCTGCGCCTCGAAGACATGCGCCTTCCACTCGCCTACGTAAAAACATTCCAAGGTCCGGCAACAGGAATCATTGTCGAACGCGAGCGTCTCGATAAATTCGGCCGTCCGCTTCTCGGCGCAACGGTGAAGCCGAAGCTTGGTCTCTCAGGGCGCAACTACGGCCGCGTCGTCTACGAGGCGCTCAAAGGCGGCCTCGACTTCACCAAGGATGACGAAAACATCAACTCGCAGCCGTTCATGCATTGGCGCGAGCGATTCCTCTATTGCATGGAGGCCGTCAACAAGGCCCAGGCTGCTTCGGGTGAGGTCAAAGGCACATACCTCAATGTGACCGCCGCGACGATGGAGGACATGTACGAGCGTGCCGAATTCGCCAAGAGTCTCGGCTCCGTCGTCATCATGATCGATCTCGTGATCGGATGGACCGCTATGCAGTCGATGGCAAAGTGGGCACGGCGCAACGACATGATTTTGCATCTGCATCGCGCCGGACATTCGACCTACACGCGGCAGAAGTCACACGGCGTCTCATTCCGCGTCATCGCCAAATGGGCCCGGCTCGCGGGCGTCGATCACATTCACGCAGGCACCGTCGTCGGCAAGCTCGAAGGCGATCCGGCGACGACGCGCGGGTACTACGATATCTGCCGCCAGGATTTCAATCCGCGAACGCTCGAGCACGGCGTCTTCTTCGATCAGCATTGGGGCAGTCTCGGCAAGGTGATGCCGGTCGCCTCTGGCGGCATTCACGCCGGGCAGATGCATCAACTGCTCGATCTCCTCGGAGAAGATGTCGTGCTGCAATTCGGCGGCGGAACGATCGGTCATCCTGCAGGCATTCAGGCAGGAGCGACGGCCAACAGGGTCGCCCTCGAAGCCATGGTTCTCGCGCGCAACGAGGGCCGAGACTACGTCAAGGAGGGGCCGCAAATTCTGGCCGAAGCGGCGCGCTGGTGCACGCCCTTAAGACAGGCCCTCGAAACCTGGAAGGACGTCACGTTCAACTACACTTCAACCGATAGTCCAGACTTCGTCCCGACTGCGACGGCTGCCGAGTAGCCGCCGCAAATTGATCATGGAGCAACCTGCGATGCGAATAACGCAAGGCGCGTTTTCCTTTCTGCCGGATCTGACCGACACACAGATCAAGCGACAGATTCAATATTGCCTCGATAGCGGCTGGGCGGTGAATGTCGAGTTTACCGACGACCCGCATCCCCGCAATACATTTTGGGAGATGTGGGATTTACCAATGTTCGAAGTCAGGGACGCAGCGGGAGTGATGATCGAGATCAACAAGTGCAGGAAGGTTCGCGGTGATACGCACTACATCCGTTTGAACGCGTTCGACAACGGACACGGATGCGAGTCGGTAAGGCTCTCCTTCATTGTTGGCCGGCCCAACTCCGAGCCAGGATACGCCCTCACGCGCCAAGAGGGGCCAGGCCGAACGATAGTCTACACAACGCGCGCATATGCGGCCGACAAGCCGGAAGGCAATCGATACCGCGACTGACCTCGGTGCGATGAGTACCAAGGGCAGTTCGACCGGCGTGAGCAGGCCGAGCTGCGTTTCCTCCACGACTTTGGGGGGTAGATGTGTCCCTGCCCCCCAATTTTTCCTGTCACCGATCCGAACGTAGGAGGCGTGCCATATCCGAGACCACCAGAACGGCCGATAGTCATGCGAATTGCGCAGTCCATGCCGTCAACGATCTCAAGGCAGAGTTCGCCGCAACGGGCCTTGGCGCAGTGCTTGAGGATTTGGATCGCGATCTCGTCGGCCTCGCTCCCGTAAAGCAGCGTATCAGGGAGATCGCGACGCTCTTGCTCGTCAACAAGGTTCGCAAGCGTCTCGGCCTCGAGGGTGATACGCCGACACTTCACATGAGCTTCACCGGCAACGCCGGCACGGGCAAAACTACGGTCGCACTCAGGATGGCGGAGATCCTCAACCGCCTCGGCTATATCCGCAAAGGCCATATCGTCTCCGTGACCCGCGACGATCTCGTCGGTCAGTATATCGGCCACACCGCGCCCAAAACCAAAGAGATCCTCAAGAAGGCGATGGGCGGTGTCCTGTTCATCGATGAGGCCTACTATTTGCACCGAGCAGAGAACGAGCGCGACTACGGTCAGGAGGCCATTGAGATCCTGCTGCAAGTCATGGAAAGCCAGCGCGATGATCTCGTCGTCATTCTCGCCGGCTACGACGACAAAATGGACGCCTTTTTCCGCTCGAACCCGGGATTCAGGTCGCGAGTAGCCCACCACATAGACTTTCCAGATTACAGCGATGGTGAGCTCTTGGAGATCGCCGAGCGCATGATGGCACGACAAAACTACGTCCTTGCGCCAGACGCGCGTGAGGCACTTGCCGACTATATCGTATTGCGCCGCCGGCAGCCACTATTCGCGAATGCCCGCTCCGTTCGCAACGCGCTCGATCGAGCGCGGCTTCGCCATTCGACCCGCGTTTTCGAGGGCTCGTGCGGCGGGGTATCCGCGGCCGATCTCTCGACGCTGCGAGGGCCCGACATTCTGGCGAGTCGCGTCTTCCAGGAACGCCAACAGGCTCTCGGAGGCTCGTAATCGTGACCATGCAGACTCTGATCGCGCCCTCTATTCTCTCCGCCGATTTCTCGAGGCTGGGCGAGGAAGTTCGCGCGATCGATGCGGCCGGCGCCGATTGGATTCACCTCGACGTCATGGACGGCCACTTCGTCCCCAACCTCACATTCGGCCCCCCTATCGTCAAAGCCATCAGGGCCGCGTCGCAGAAGACGTTCGATTGTCATCTGATGATTGCGCCTGCCGATCCCTACATCGCGGCGTTCGCCGAGGCCGGCGCCGATATCATAACTGTTCACGCCGAATCGGGACCGCACCTCGACCGGTCGCTGCAAGCGATAAGGTCACTCGGCAAGAAGTGCGGCGTGGCTCTCAATCCTTCGACCCACGAAAGCACCATCGAGCACGTGCTTGACAGGCTCGACCTCATCCTCGTGATGAGCGTGAACCCGGGCTTCGGTGGCCAGTCGTTCATCACGGCGATGTGCGAGAAGGTCCGCCGGATGAGAGGAATGATCGGCAACCGGAATATTCGCCTCGAGGTCGATGGGGGGGTCAATGCCGCGACCGCTGGACGGCTCATCAACGCCGGGGCCGACGTGCTCGTCGCGGGCTCCGCCATTTTCGGAGGCGGTGAGAGAGGCGTTTATGCTGAGCGCATCACTGCCATTCGCGACGCGGCACGGCAGGCGATGAAGAGATCGTTCGTGACAAACACTCGAAGCTGCTCGATGGAAAAGTGAGAATGCCGACGCTCATCACGCCAACGATTGTCTTCGATCTCGATGGCACGCTCGCCGATACAGTACCGGACATCGCCGCCGCACTCGACGCCGCGCTCGCAGGCTTCGGTTCCTCCCCGACGAGCGCGAACGAGGCGGCGGCGATGATGGGAGACGGACTGAACGCATTTTTCTGGCGCGCCATCGTTGCAAAGAGACTCAACCTCTCAGCCGAGGACGCCGCCGAAGTACAGCGGCGTTTCATCGCCGGATACCGCCAGACGCCAGCCAAGCTTGCGCGGCTGTATCCCGGTATAAGAGATCTTCTCGTTGTTCTTCGCAGCCACAACGTTCGGGTCGCCGTATGCACGAATAAGCAGGAGCCGATTGCACTGGACATCCTCGAGCGGCTCGACATTCGTGGCTTCTTCGATTCTGTCGTCGGCTATCGGGACGGCCGGCCGAAAAAACCTCACCCCGGACCTCTGCTCGAGGCGATCGCCAGCGCCGGTGGTCACCGTGACAGAGCGCTGATGATCGGCGATTCTGGTGCCGACAGCGGCGCAGCGATTGCGGCAAGAATAGATGTGATACTTGTTTCCTATGGCTACAGCCCTATTTCAGTCCAGATGTTGCCGGCCGACGACTACGCGGACGATGCTCATGAACTCCACAAGAAGGTGATGCACTTCATTGCCAGCGAGATCAACGCGTTCCGCCGAGCCCCGCTCGATTTCTGATGGATCCGACTGCAAGATTGTCATGGGGCTCAGATTTGCGCGTTTGAGTGGACAAGTACGATCGGAGTTTCCGAGTGAACGATCCGACCGGTCCACATCGCTTAACGGGGCACGAGCTCATACCGCTCTATGATCTGCATCTGTCGCTCGGAGCACGCATGGTGCCGTTCGCCTGATACGAGATGCCGGTCCAGTATGCGATGAGGGTCCTCAAAGAGCACCACCACACCCGCGCTGCAGCTGGCTTGAGGTCCTCGCGCTCCAACGCGGTCGTCGCAGGATTGGTGATGGCAAGCACTTCGCCGAGCAAGGATGGCGTGCGTTGCCAGCGTGAAGCTGACGGACGTCGCAAAGGAGGCCTCCGCGAGCGTTGTCAAGATTCGACGGATCGGAATTGTGACGTCTTGTTCTTGTGACAGGGCCAGTGGGATGGGAGCGCTCTTGCTCAGTCCACGTGTGGAGATATTATTACAGGGGACGAATGCCCCTGCTTCCTAGCCGCCGCGATGCGGTGGCACGAACTGTTGCAGTATACTGATAAATTTGGAGGTTGACCTAGAACGCGAGACAAACCATCTTCGAAGTCGTCAGTTATGGACTGTGGAAGAGTTCGGAGTATCCGCAGGATCTCAGACGCCGAAGGAGCAACCGCCCCGGAAACTCTCAGGCCAAAGGACCGCAGTCTTATGACACTCTGGAAAGCGGTGAGACAGTAATCGGTTTCACCCACCGAAGGAGCTACGGCGCTAATTTGCTCGCTCACGCGGCAGGTTGTGCCCAATCTTTCAGGTTTCGCGACAGAGGGGGCTCGGACGTGCGCACTTGGGTGCGCGCCAGAGCTTTGGAGATTCTGCGTGAGCGATTATACTTGCCTGCCCCCTGAAAAAGCATTTCAGCGTACGCCGCTCTATGACTTTCACCGGTCTCTTGGTGCGCGAATCGTCCCGTTCGCCGGCTACGAGATGCCGATTCAGTATGCGACGGGGGTCCTCAAGGAGCACCTTCATACCCGCAATGCGGCCGGCCTCTTCGATGTCTCGCACATGGGCCAGTTTACCCTGCGAGCGAAGTCGGGCGACGTCACACAAGCGGCATTAGCACTCGAGCGGCTCGTGCCAGTCGATCTTGCCGGGCTGACATCGGGACGGCAGCGCTATGCGCTTCTTACCAATGAGAGAGGCGGTATTTGCGACGATCTGATGGTCGCGCATCGCGGCGATCATTTGCTCCTCGTGGTCAACGCTGCCCGCAAGGTGGCCGACGAAGCGCACCTCAGGGCCCATCTCTCTGACGTGTGCGAGATCGAACGGCTCGACTGCGCGTTGATCGCTCTGCAGGGGCCGAAGGCAGAAGCCGCCTTAGCGCGCCTCACGCCCGCATGTACCGACATGCGTTTCATGGATGTGCGCGCGCTCAAAATCTTGGACGCGGACTGCGTTGTGATGCGTTCGGGCTATACGGGTGAGGACGGATTCGAAATCTCTCTGCCGCCTGACCGCGCCGCCGATATTGCAACAGCGCTGTTGAAGGATCCCGATGTGGCTCCAATAGGCCTTGGAGCACGGGACTCTCTCAGGCTCGAAGCCGGTCTTTGCCTCTACGGCTCGGACCTTGACGAGACGACAACGCCGGTCGAGGCGAGCCTAGCCTGGGCCATTCAAGCGGCGCGCCGTGGTAACGGCCAGCGCGAGGGGGGCTTTCCCGGTGCGGAAATCATTCTGCAACAGTTGGCAACTGGCGCGCCTCGCTGCCGTGTGGGGTTTCTGCCCGACGGGCGCGCGCCCATTCGCGCGGGTGCCGCAATCTTCACGGATGCAAACGCATCGAACCCCGTAGGCACCGTCACCTCCGGAGGCTTCGGTCCAAGCCTCGATCGCCCTGTTGCGATGGGCTATTTGCCGGTCGCGCTTGCGACGCCCGGCACCGCTGCTTTCGCCGAAGTCCGCAACAAGCGGCTGCCGATGACTGTCACCACATTGCCGTTCATCACGCCGAAATTCAAACGCGGCCCAAGCCGCATTTCCTCATGAGGGTGCATCAATGAAATTTACCGATGAGCATGAATGGCTGACCCTCGATGGAGAGGTCGCGACCGTCGGCATCACCGAATATGCCGCTTCACAGCTTGGCGACCTAGTCTTCATCGAGCTGCCGGCGATTGGCACCAAGCTTCAGAAGGGCGCAGCCGCAGCCGTTGTCGAGTCGGTCAAGACGGCATCCGACGTCTACGCGCCGCTCAGCGGCGAAGTCGTTGAGACCAATGACGCCATTACGAAGGACCCCGCGCTTGTCAATTCCGATCCGCTCGGCAAGGGCTGGTTCTACAAAATTCGGCTCGAAAATGTCTCGGCGTTTGACGGCTTTATGAACGAAGACGCCTACAAGAAACTCATCGGCTAGCAGCTTGCACGAGGAGGGCACAATGCCTGGTTCCTATGATCCATATGATTTCGCAAATCGCCGGCATATCGGTCCTTCTGCCAGCGAGATTGCCGAGATGCTGGCTGTGATCGGCGCACCTGATCTCCACGCGCTGATCGATGAGACCGTGCCGGCAAACATCCGGTGGTCGCAACGCATCGATTTCGGAAAATCACTCCCCGAACGTCGCGCGCTCGACAAGCTCAGAGCGACGGCAAACAAGAATCGTCTGCTGACCTCGTTGATCGGCCAGGGCTATCACGGCACAACCATGCCGCCCGCCATTCAACGCAATATCTTCGAGAATCCGGCTTGGTACACGGCCTATTCGCCATATCAGCCGGAAATAAGCCAGGGCCGTCTCGAAGCGCTCCTGAATTTTCAGACGCTCGTCTGCGATCTGACAGCGCTCGATATCGCCAACGCGTCATTGCTCGACGAAGCGACCGCCGCCGCCGAAGCCATGGCCATGGCGCACCGCGTGGCAGCCTCGAAAGCCAAAGCTTTTTTTGTCGATGAGGATTGCCTCCCGCAAACCATCGCAGTCGTGAAGACACGCGCTGAACCGCTGGGTTGGACCGTTATCGTCGGCGATCCGTTTGCCGACCTCGTGCCAGAAGAGGTGTTTGGGGCGCTCTTTCAATATCCAGGCGTATGCGGCGATTGTCATGACTTCTCAGAATTGAGCGCGAAGCTCCATGCAGCAGGCGCGCTGTCGGTCATCGCCGCCGACCCGCTGGCCCTGACGCTCCTAAAGGCGCCGGGCGAAATGGGCGCCGACATCGCCGTCGGTTCCATGCAGCGCTACGGCGTGCCGATGGGTTTTGGTGGTCCGCATGCCGGCTACATGGCGACCCGCGACGCGCACAAGCGGGCCATGCCCGGCCGCATTGTTGGCGTCTCTGTCGATGCGAGGGGAAACCGCGCCTACCGTCTCGCGCTGCAGACGCGCGAACAGCATATCCGCCGGGAAAAGGCGACGTCGAATATCTGTACGGCGCAGGTGCTGCTGGCGGTCATCGCGTCGATGTACGCCGTTTTCCATGGCCCGCGTGGCTTGAGGGCCATCGCCGAGCGCGTACATCGTGACGCCGTGCGGCTTGACGAAGGACTGTCATCTCTCGGGTTCAAGGTCAGCCCGGCGGCATACTTTGACACTATTACTGTTGATGTCGGCGCCTTCCAGGGTCTGATTTTGAAGAACGCCGTCGACAACGGCGTCAACCTCCGCAAGGTCGGGCATGATCGCATTGGCATCACGGTCGACGAGCGCACGCGGCCCGACACGCTTGAGGCCGTCTGGCGCGCCTTCGGAGGCGTTCATCTGACATATCGCGAGGCGTACCCCGCATCGCGCCTGCCGGAACCTCTGCTTCGGACTTCCGAATACCTGACGCATCCGATCTTCCATATGAACCGGGCAGAAAGTGAGATGACGCGCTACATGCGCCGTCTCGCGGACCGCGATCTCGCGCTTGACCGCTCGATGATTCCGCTCGGCTCCTGCACGATGAAGCTCAACGCGACGGCAGAAATGCTGCCGATATCGTGGCCGGAATTCTCGGAGATGCACCCCTTTGCGCCCGCTGATCAGGCACTCGGCTACAAGGAGCTGATCGACGATTTATCAAAAAAGCTTTGCGATATCACCGGCTACGACGCGATCTCGATGCAGCCCAATTCCGGCGCGCAAGGCGAATACGCGGGTTTGCTCGCGATCCGCGCCTACCACCGCAGCCGCGGCGATATGAATCGCGACGTGTGTCTCATTCCCGCGTCTGCTCACGGCACCAATCCGGCATCGGCACAAATGTGCGGCATGAGCGTTGTGGTCGTCGGTACCGACGCAGCCGGCAATATCGACGTCGCGGATTTCCGCGCGAAGGCCGAACTGCACGCCAGCCGACTCGCCGCCTGCATGATCACATACCCCTCGACGCATGGCGTGTTCGAGGAAACGGTGGCCGAACTCTGTGACATTACGCATGAGCATGGAGGACAGGTTTATCTCGACGGCGCCAACTTGAATGCGCTTGTCGGGCTCGCGCGGCCTGGCGACATCGGGTCCGACGTCAGTCACCTCAACCTGCACAAGACGTTCTGTATACCGCACGGCGGCGGCGGCCCGGGCATGGGGCCCATCGGCGTCAAGGCGCATTTGATCCCGTTTTTGCCTGGGCATCCTGAAACGGACGGCCGTTCGCATACCGTATCGGCGGCGCCCTACGGATCGGCGTCGATCCTTCCGATCTCGTGGAGCTATTGCCTTCTGATGGGCGGTCGTGGGCTGACACAGGCGACCCGCGTGGCTATTCTTAACGCCAACTACATCGCAAAGCGTCTCGAAGGCGCCTACCCGGTTCTCTACAAAGGCGCCCGTGGGCGCGTAGCACACGAATGTATTATCGACACCCGTCCGTTGCTCGAAAGCGCGGGCGTAACGGTCGATGACATAGCCAAACGGCTGATCGATTGCGGCTTCCACGCGCCGACAATGAGCTGGCCTGTTGCCGGCACGCTGATGATCGAGCCAACCGAATCCGAGACCAAGGCAGAACTCGATCGCTTCTGCGACGCCATGCTTGCAATCCGCGAAGAGGCACGCGCGATCGAGGAAGGCCGTATCGACCGGAAGAACAACCCGCTGAAGAATGCACCGCATACGGTCGAAGACTTGGTCGGCGAATGGAACCGTCCCTATTCGCGCGAGGCGGCCTGCTTTCCCCCGGGCGCCTTCCGCGTCGACAAATATTGGGCGCCGGTCAATCGCGTCGACAACGTCTATGGCGACCGCAACCTCATGTGCTCATGCCCGCCGTTAGTGGATTATGACAAGGCCGCTGAATAGAGCATTCACAAGAGGAACGCTTTTTTCTGTTGCACAAGTACTCTCGGACGGGCGAAGATCAATTAGCGGGGCACAAGATCTGCACAGGCGTCAGCCGCACCTCGCCGGCTGATTGTCGAATGGGACTGCGGGCCAATTAGGCCTTGCTCCAAGCGGAACGCGCGACCGTATCGCGCCGCAAGGTACCCACTCATGTCACGCACCTTCCGATCCACAATTGTGTCGATTGCGCCCGCGAATCCTCCCAACGGCGGGAGCGAAGATGGGCGCCAATGCGTAGGCGTGGCGTGCCCGGGCCGAACCGCCCAAGCATTCGGCGCCCCGCATTCCGGATAGCAACGGAACTGCTCTGAATTTTCGGCAGCCCGGAAGGGCTCACCTCTATCGATAGATCGCTCGCCTTACCGTCCTGCCGTCGAAAGCGCGCAGAACGAACAGCGGAATAAACGGGACTCAAGATGGATAACCACGCCCCTGTTGAGCCGGACACACATGTGTTCAGCGGGACCATCAAGACTTGGAACAGCGACTACGGCGAGCTCATCACGGACAGTGGCGTTACAGTGCCGTTGATCACCCGAGGTTTTCCCGCATTACCCGTTGGATCGCGCCTGACACTTACTGCGCGAAAGCTGAAGCCCCTTTTCCAGATCGAGAAGGTGGTGAAGCGGGAATAGGAGATCGGTCGGTCAGAAACACGGAAACGCCCAACTTACGCGCCGCGTTGAGCCAGGCATGAAAGCGTAAGCGGCTTCTCGCGTGAGCTGACCTTAAGGTGCGGCGACGATTGCGACCCAGGAGGATGACGTTGCCCTCGCGCCAGCTATGGGACGAGATTGCAGGCTTTGGCCTCCGCCAACACTTCTGCAAGTACCCCGACTGCCAGCGTGGCCTTGCTCTTTGCCCCACTTATTACCCCTATAGGACCACGGATGCGGGACAAGTCGGAGTTCGTGAAGCCGCGTCGGGCAAGCAACGAGAGTCGCTCGCGATGGACGGCATGGTTGCCAAGCGCGCCGATGTAGAATGCTTTGCTATGCAGTAGCTCGCTGAGCAAATCGATCTCCGCGTCATGATCGTGAAAACACAATACGGCGCCCGACGCGAAATCAAGACCACCTAGTGAATCGATATTCTGACACTCCTGAATGCGAGCGATGACACCCGAGGCTGCCAAAGCGGCCAACGTCGCTTCGTCGTGAGACATGACCGAAAGATCGACTCCCATCGAGTGGGCCAAGACTGCAATCGCGACAAGCGAAGGCCCTCCGCCGATAAGATTCAATTCGATATCGGGCACATAAAAACGCTCGAGCACGTGACCGTCGCGGCCGCTCCGGCGAGCTGGAGCACCCATCTCGACGAGTTGACTAAGCCCTGAGGATAGATTTGTTCGCAGTGCAAACGGCCGTCGGCGCCTGCGCAGGAGGAGCATTTCGGTCAACATCTCGCGGGAAATCGCCCGATCAAAATAGAGATCGAGCCCGCTGCCGCACGGCAATCTGACGTCGAAGTAAGGCGAACCCCTGCCGTACCGGGTCAGACGATTGCGACCTTCGGCAATGGCTTCCTTCGCCTCGAGTACGACTGCCATCTCAAGGCAGCCGCCGGACAGATAGCCCGCGTATCTGCCGTCACCGGCAACAGCCATTTGGGAGCCCGGCTCTCTTGGCGCACCGCCGTGCACCTCGACCAGCGTCACGAGCGCGACTTCCTGTCCCTCGTCCAACCAGCGCAGCAGTGGTGCAAGGACTTCTTCATCGGCGAGCAGACCCGGGACGCTCAACGCCCGCTTGAAGTCGCCGTGAGTCACGCGGGTGCGATGCTCTTTAGTCTGCAATGAGGTTGCTCCGGCCGATGCGCGTCAACGAAGTCTCAAGCCGTCTGCTGTCGTTCCTTATTTCCTCAACCGTACCAAATACGTATTGGATGTGATCGGCTGCGGCGGCTTCGGCAAGATCCGGGTTTCCTGCGAGAACGGCTTCGGCGATCGCGATATGCTGAGTGAGAAGCTGATCGCGCACGCCGGTTCGCAGGTACAAATTGTGGCGATTAAAAAATATGTTGTTGCGCAAGAGCTCGCTTAGCGCGCGCATAACGTGCAGCACAATCAAGTTGTGACTGGCTTCGTAGACGAGGATGTGCAGACTTACGTCCGCATGAGCTTCTTCCGTCGGATCAGAAAGCTTGTGGGCTTTGCGCATCTGAGCGACACAGGAGCGGATAGCGGCTTTGTCGACGTCGGTAGCGCGCAGAGCCGCCGACCTCGCTGCTTGGGCTTCGACCCACCTGCGGAATTCAAAGTAATCGGCGGCCGCATCCTCTTTGTCTCGGTAAAGGCTGGCAAGCGGGGCTATCAAGGGCGTCAGAAACGGCGCCACATACGTGCCTCCCCGTGTCGCCTTTAGCAGTCCCCGCTCGACGAGTTTGTCCATGGCTTCCCGCAACGAAGGCCGGGAGACATCGAGTGCAACTGCCAGATCACGCTCCGATGCCAGCTTCTCTCCCGGCCGAAGCGCGCCTTCAAGGATGAGCCTCTCGATGTGCAAAGCGATCGTGTCGGCAATCTTTTGAGTACGTACGACGTTGGACATTGGATCGTCTCCGCTAAACGACGGTCTCACAGCAGAGAAATACGTTGCATGTCACCAGGTCCATCGAGGGATGGAAAACATATTTTACCACACTCTAGAAATGGTATAAGGAAATTACCAGACAAATCTTTGAGCTGCCGCATCACAAGTGGCGCCGCGGGGGGAAACACGCATGTGGTCACAAGTTTACGATCCATTTCACAATATGATCCTGTCGGCCGCGGTCGCGTCGGCCCCGGTTCTGGTGCTGCTGGGCGCCATCGGAATTTTTGAGGTCCGCGCCCATATCGCGGCTATCTTGGGACTGGCAGCTGCTCTTGCGGTTGCGACTATAGCCTACGGTATGCCGCCCCAGATGGCGGGGATGGCCGCAGTCTACGGAGCAGCCTTCGGCTTGCTTCCGATTGGCTGGATAATTCTCAACGTCATCTTCCTCTATCAACTAGCCAGCGCAAAGGGAGAGTTCGACGTTTTGCAGCGATCGATCGGTGCAGTCAGCTCCGATCGGCGTCTTCAGTTACTCTTCATCGCCTTTTCGCTCGGTTCATTCTTCGAAGGGGCTGCGGGCTTTGGAACACCTGTAGCCGTGACGGCCGCCATGCTGATTGGGCTGGGGTTCTCGCCACTTTCTGCATCCGGGCTTTCCCTGATCGCAAATACTGCACCGGTAGCATTTGGTGCTCTTGGCACGCCGGTCGTCGCGTTGGCCGCTGTTTCTGGCCTCGATCTTCACGACCTTAGCGCCATGATTGGTCGCCAGCTAACTCCCTTCTCGATTCTCGTGCCGTTCTGGTTGGTCTGGGCGTTCGTGGGTTGGCGAAAAATGCTTGAGGTTTGGCCACCAATCCTCGTCGCAGGAGTCGCCTTCGCAATCCCGCAATTCTTGGTCTCAAATTTTCACGGCCCTTGGCTCGTGAATATCGTCGCCGCTATCTCTTCTATGTCCTGTCTTGCCTTGTTCCTGAGGATTTGGCAGCCGGCACACCCCATGACAGAGGTCCCTGGCGAAAAGAAGGGTGGGACTGCACGGGACACCACAGCTGCTGTTGCTCCCCAAGACTCCTTCATAGCCGTACGGCGGGCCTGGACACCGTGGGTCATTCTGGCGACCTTCGTATTTCTCTGGGGGGTTCCACAAGTTCGGGCGGCGCTTGATGGGCTGTGGTTGCTCAAACTGCCGATTTTCGGTCTTAACGATCTGGTTCAGAAGATGCCGCCCGTGACGCCGGCCCCGCATCCCGAGAGCGCAATATACAATCTCAATGTCTTATCGGCGACGGGAACAGGCATTCTCGTGGCCGCAATCGTTTCGGGCTTCTATCTCGGCTATGGCGCGACCGGGCTCGTCCGCATGTATGGGCGAGCAATCTACTCCGTGCGTTTTTCGCTTCTCACCATCTCCTGCATGATGGCCGTCGGGTTCATTACTCGTTACTCCGGCACGGACGCCACACTAGGCTTGGCCTTGGCGAGCACCGGCAGTGCTTATCCATTTTTTGGCACGCTGATTGGATGGCTCGGCGTCGCCGTCACAGGCTCAGACACCTCCTCCAACGTGTTGTTCGGCGGCTTGCAAAGAGTCACCGCGGAGCAGCTTGGGATCAATCCGCTGCTCATGGTTGCTGCCAATAGTTCGGGTGGTGTGATGGGCAAGATGATCGATGCGCAATCTCTCGTCGTCGCATCGACGGCAACGCGGTGGTACGGACACGAGGGGGCTATTCTCCGCTTCGTATTTTTCCATTCCATCGCTCTAGCCGTCCTCGTCGGACTACTCGTTCTGGGCCAGGCAACCGTCTGGCCACTCACCTTGACAGTCCTGAAATGAAAAAATCGGCCACTTAACCAGAGGAAAGGAGCGTCTCACCATGCCCACCATAAGTATCAACGGCGAGAACAAAAACTTCAGCGGCGATCCCGACATGCCGCTGCTCTGGTTCGTAAGAGACGGGCTAAATCTTACGGGTACGAAATTTGGCTGCGGCGCTGGTGTTTGCGGCGCCTGCACCGTGCACGTCGACGGCGTCGCCGTGAGGTCCTGCCAAACCACGGTCGGGCAGGCGTTGGGTAAGACGGTCACCACGATAGAGGGGCTGAGCACCACCGGCGACCACCCGGTGCAACGGGCGTGGCGGCAGTTGAACGTCCCGCAGTGTGGCTTCTGTCAAGCCGGTCAGATCATGCAGGCGGCCGCGCTTATCGCCAAGAACCCCGATCCGTCGGACGCCCAAATTGTCGAGGTGATGGACGGGAACATCTGCCGCTGCGGCTGTTATCAGCGCATTCACGAAGCCATTCGCCTTGCTGCGGGAGGAGTTTGATCATGCTTCAGTACTTCGAAAAAGAGCAGGAATCGGCGCCGAAGCTCCGCGCCCTCTCTGCCATCGCAAAAGTCGACCGCCGGTCGGTCCTCAATGGAATGTTCGCCGCGACGGGGATGCTCGTGTCGGTTCGCGTGTCACCGGCCGAGGCGCTGGAGCATCTGGTGCCCTATCCGACGGGTGCCGCCGACATGCCGGACAAGACCGTGGCCGATCCTCATGTATTTGTCGCGATCGATCCCGACGGACTTGTGAGCATCGTTGCGCATCGTTCCGAGATGGGCACCGGCATCCGCACGAGCCTGCCGATGGTCATATGCGACGAGATGGGTGCTAATTGGGAGCGCGTCCGCATCGTCCAAGCGCCTGGAGACGAGCCGCGCTACGGCAACCAGGATACCGACGGCTCGCGCAGCACGCGTCACTTCATCCAGCCGATGCGTCAGTGCGGCGCCGCCATGCGCCAGATGCTTGAGGCCGCGGCCGCCGCCAAGTGGGGCGTCGATGCCTCGCTTTGCCGCGCCAAGAATCATCAGGTGATCCTGCTCGGCAAAGATGGCTCGGAGACCTCTACTGCACTCGGCTTCGGAGACCTGGCCGCGGGCGCCATGGCGCTGCCCGTGCCGGCCCAGGACACGCTGCTGTACAAGACACCAAGCGAGTTCACGCTGATCGGCAAAGGCGCGACGCCGATCACGGACCTGCGCGCCATCACGATGGGCAAGGCCGGCTACGGCGCGGATGTCAGGCTGCCGGGTATGAAATACGCGGTTATGTCCAGGCCCGTCGTGCTTGGCGGCAAAGTGAAAAAATATGACGCTGTGAAGGCGTTGAAAGTTCCCGGCGTCGAGGCGGTTCACGAACTCGCCGGAAACGAAACAATTCCGCGTAAATTCGGAATTTTGGGCGGCATCGCGGTTGTTGGGAACTCGACATACGCGGCGATGCGAGGCCGGGACGCGCTCGAAATCGAATGGGATGATGGCCCGAATGTGAGTTACGACTCGGTCGCCTTCGACAAAGAGATGACGGCGACCGCGTCACAGCCGGGGAAGGTTATCCGCAACCAGGGCGATCCCGACTCAGCCTTTGCCAACGCCAAAGAGATCTTCAGCGCCGACTACCATGCTCAGCACATGGTGCAGGCGCCGATGGAGCCGCTCGTTGCCGTGGCACGGATTGTCGACGGTAAAGCCGAAGTCTGGGCTCCCGCGCAAAGCCCTTATGGCGCACGCAAGGACATCGCGGCCGCGCTCAAAATGCCCATCGAGAACGTGACGTTGCATGTCACCCTGCTCGGCGGCGGCTTCGGACGGAAATCGGCTTGGGACTTCATAATCGAGGCTGCGCTCGTCTCCCAGAAGCTCGGTGGGACGCCGGTGCTCATGCAGTGGACGCGCGAAGACGACATACGTCACGGTTACTACCACACGGTCTCGGTGGAGCGTATCGAGGCTGCGATCGACGGTTCGGGCAAGGTCACTGGATGGCGCCACCGGACCGTCGCACCCTCGATCATCTCGACCTTCAAGGAAGACGACGGCTATTCGTTCCCGATCGAATACGGCATGGGATTCGTCAACACGCCTTTCGAGATCCCGAACGTGCGCTGCGAGAACGGGAAGGCGATGGCGCATACACGCATCGGCTGGTTCCGCTCCGTGTCGACCATTCCGCATACCTTTGCCGTGCAATCGGCCGTTGGCGAGCTCGCCCACAAGCTGGGACGCGACCCGAAGGACTTTCTGCTCGAGCTCATAGGGTCCGACCGCAAGCTCGATCCCAAGGCACTGGGCTTTCCCAACGATTTCTGGAACTACGGGGATCCCTATGATGCTTTTCCAATCGACACTGCGCGGTTGAAGAACGTCATCAATCTCGCTGCTGCCAAGGCAGGGTGGGGAAAGACCCTTCCGGAACGACAAGGTCTAGGCATCGCCGCGCATTGTGCGTGGTCGAGCTACGTTGCGACCGTGGTTCACGTTGCTATCGACGCCGATGGCAAGATCCGTATCCCCGAAGCAACGACAGCGATCGATTGCGGACTCTATATCAACCCAGAACGCATACGCGCTCAGTTGGAAGGGGCAGCAGTAATGGCCACGTCCAACACCTTCTACAGCGGGATTACCTTCAAGCGTGGCGCCGTTGAGCAGTCCAACTTTACTGATTACAACGTCGCGCGCATGAGCAACTATCCCCAGAAGGTCAACGTGCATATCGTCGATGCGCCTGCCGGTACTCATACTGGCGGAGTGGGAGAACCCGGTGTCGCCCCCTTTGTCGGCGCGCTCTGCAATGCCATCTTTGCGGCCTCACAGAAGCGCGTGCGCAGCCTGCCCGCTGGTGACACGATCTAGCCATCCTGCTGTTGCGCCAGGGTTCCATTCGGAGCCCTGGCGCAAAAAGCGCGAGGGGAGTGTTTAAAAGGAACGCATGTGCGATTGGATAAATGCAGAAACGTGGGGGACTTTCGGGCGTTGGCGAAAAGCCGGCTGCCCAGCCCCATCTTTCATTACATTGATGGCGCGGCAGACGATGAGATAACCTATCGTCGCAACACGAGTGCCTTCGACCAATGCGACCTCGTTCCCAACGTGCTCGCTGGCCTCAATGGCGTCGACCTCTCCACGACGGTCATGGGTCAGAAACTGCAAATGCCGCTGTTTTGCGCTCCAACGGCGCTGCAGAGGTTGTTTCACCACGATGGCGAGCGGGCAGTTGCGAAGGCGGCGCAAAAGTTCGGCACCATGTTCGGCATCTCGTCACTGGGCACCGTCAGCATTGAAGAGATCAGCTCGACGATCTCGACCCCGAAGCTCTTCCAGCTCTATTTTCATAAGGACAAGGGCCTCACCAACAATATGATTGATCGGTGCATAGCCCAGAATTTCGAGGTTCTGGCGCTCACCGTCGATACCATTACGAGTGGCAACCGGGAGCGGGATATTCTGACCGGATTTACCTCGCCACCGCGATTGACATTAAAGAGCCTGATGAGCTTCGCTTGGCATCCGCGGTGGGCCATCAACTATTTCACGCACGAGCGATTCCGCTTGCCGCAGCTCGATAGCTTCGTGAAGGAGGGGTCGAGCATATCAATCTCCGTCAGCGACTACTTCAATAAGATGCTCGACGAGACGATGTCCTGGAAGGACGCCGAAGACATCCGCAAAAGGTGGGGACGGCAATTTTGCCTGAAGGGAATCATGAGCGTCGCTGATGCCAGGCGGGCCGTCGACATCGGCGCAACCGCGATCATGGTTTCCAACCATGGCGGTCGCCAGCTCGACGGATCGCGCAGCCCCTTCGATCAGCTCGCAGAGATCGTCGATGCGGTGGGCGACAAGATCGATGTCATTTGCGACGGGGGAGTCACACGCGGCACGCATGTGCTCAAGGCTTTGTCGGTCGGAGCAAAGGCGTGCTCAGCGGGAAGGTTGTATCTCTACGCACTCGCCGCGGCTGGACAGGCCGGCGTCGAACGCGCGCTTTCTAATATGCGCTGCGAGATCGAGCGGGACATGAAATTGATGGGGTGCAAATCTATCGACGATCTTGGCCGCCACAATCTGCGCTGGCGGAGATAGCGACTTGTCGTTCTGGTCCGACGAGTCGCTGCGTGCTGGCAAAAAAGTTCAGGTCTGGCTTCAACGAGGCCGCCCACCCAATCGCTCCAGCCGTCGATGCCGTCGCTAAGCCAATAGGCATTGCGATAACCCGAGGCTGCGCCAGGAATAGGGTCAGCACAAGAGTTGAGCGTTTCCACGGCCACGGCGCAGCGTTGAATGATTTACGACTTGCTGGAAAACCAGGAGCACAGAAGACCTGCATCGTCGTCGGGAACGTCAACCTCAAAGTATTTGCAATAGAAATTGAGATGAGATGGAACGTCTCTATTCCCGAAGCGTCTTTTGCTTACCCAATTGCAATTTGCACAGACTCCGGCTCCACCGCTTTTCCTTCTAAAGTGCTTGATAAACACGCGGAGCGCATGTTCGAGATTCTGCAGATCCGCGTCTTCGAGAGCTTCGACTTCTCGAAAAAATGTCTCCAGAGGATCGTGAGCAATCACGTCCTTGCCCTTGTCGGTCAGGTTGAAAATCGAGCTACGACCGTCATAACGCGCTGGCTGCTGCTCGAGATATTCTTCCTCAACAAGATGTTTTATGATTTGTGATGCGGTTCCCTGGCTAGTGGACTGATGAGCCGAGAAACAACCAACGTTCCTACTGCACGAGTTGGCATATGCGAAAAATCGCAACGCCAGCCACTGATTCCGGGATAAGCCCGTATTGCTTGACCCCGCCGACAAGAGGCGCCCAAGATGCAAAAGAAGATTGGTGATTTCGATCGCTTTCATGAGCCTCAAGCACAATTTACCTGCGCTGTACCTGGCGTGGCATCAAGTCGGTGATCGTCCCCTCAAACATCTCAGCCGACTGAGCAATGCTCTCGGACAGCGTCGGATGCGGGTGAATTGTGCCGGCGATGTCGGCGGCATCGGCCCCCATCTCGATAGCCAGCGCTATCTCAGCGATGAGATCACCTGCGTTCGATCCTACGATCCCACCACCGAGCGTCCGGTGTGTCTCAGGATCGAAAAGCACCTTTGTCATTCCCTCGTCACGTCCGAGCGAGAGCGCTCGGCCGGAGGCGGCCCATGGGAAAATGCCCTTGCCGTAAGGCGTGCCCTTGGCGGTAGCCTCGGCCTCGGTCAAGCCGACCCAGGCCACTTCAGGGTCCGTATAGGCGACTGACGGGATGACGCGGGCGTCGAACGCGGCATTGAGGCCCGAGGCGACCTCCGCAGCGACCTTGCCTTCGTGTACGGCTTTGTGAGCCAGCATCGGCTGGCCGACGATATCTCCGATAGCGAATATGTGCGGGACGTTGGTGCGCATGCGATTATCGACGCGAATGTAGCCATGCGCATCGACGGCAACGCCGGCCGCTTCGAGGTTTAGCGTGCGGCCGTTCGGTACGCGGCCGACCGCGACCAGCATCTTGTCGAATGTCTGACTTTGGTGGGCGCCCTTGCTTTCAAAGGTTACGGTCAACCCTGCGTCGCTTGACACGACCTTCGTCATCTTCGTCTCGAGACGGATGGCCTCGTAGCGCGCGACGATGCGTTTCATGAGCGGAGCGACAAGGTCACGATCTGCGCCTGGGATGATCTGGTCCATGAGTTCGACCACGGTCACCTTACTGCCCAGCGCGTGGTAGACCGTTGCCATCTCAAGGCCGATGATGCCGCCGCCGACGACGAGAAGCCGCTGCGGAACATCTTGCAGATCAAGTGCCCCAGTGGAGTCCAGCACGCGGCTATCGCCTTGCGGCACGAACGGTAGTTGTGCGGGCTCGGAGCCCGCGGCAACTATCGCATGGGCGAAGGCGACGCGTTTGGTGGTCCCTTCGTGCACGACCTCTATCTCGCGCGGCGAGATAAAGCGGCCGACTCCGTTGATGACGGTGACCTTGCGTTGTTTGGCCAGCGCGGCGAGCCCAGAGGTAAGTTTTGATACGATGCCGCACTTCCAGCCGCGCAGCTTGTCTAGATCTACGGGCGGGCGTGCGAAGCCAAGGCCGGCGTCAGCCATCTCTTGCGCCTCCTCCAGCACCTTGGCGGCATGCAGCAGCGCCTTGGAGGGAATGCAGCCCACATTTAGACACACACCGCCGAGTACTGGGGTGCGTTCGACAAGCACCACCTTCTTGCCTAGGTCGGCGGCACGGAATGCGGCGGTGTATCCGCCCGGACCGGCGCCTAGAACGAGGATATCTGTTTGGAGATCAGGTGCTGAGGTCATGGGAACCTAGAGAACGAGCTTGCGAACGTCGCCGAGAATCTCGGCAAGGCGACTGGTGAAGCGGGCGGCGAGCGCGCCATCGATCACGCGGTGATCGTACGACACGCACAACGGGAGCATCAGTCGGGGCGTGAAACTTTCCCCGTTCCAAACTGGCCGTATGGTCGCGCGCACGACACCGAGAATGGCGACCTCCGGCGCGTTGACGATCGGCGTGAAGTTGGTGCCGCCGATGCCACCCAGGCTTGAGATAGAAAACGATCCGCCCTGGATATCCGATGGCGCAATTTTGCCCTCGCGCATGCGCTGCGAGGTCGTGGCAAGCTCCTGGCTGAGCTCGATGATGCGTTTGCGATCCACGTCCTTGATCACGGGCACCACAAGCCCGTCAGGAGTGTCTACCGCTACGCCTATGTTGTAATATTTCTTGAGTATGAGCGATCCGTCATCGGGCGCTAGCGAAGCATTGAACTCAGGGAACTGCTTCAACACCACCACGCTGGCCATCATCAGGAACGGCAGCATCGTTACGCGATAGCCCTTGATCTTCGCGTCGGCATCGAGCTGCTTCCGGTAGATTTCAAGGTCGGTGATGTCAGCCTCATCAGAGTGCGTCACGTGCGGGATGTTGAGCCAGGCGCGGTGCAGATGCGGGCCTGATAGACGCTTCAGCCGCGTCATGGGTTGCACGGTGACTGGACCGAACTTGGTGAAATCCTGCTCGGGGATTTGGGGGACTGCCAAAGCGCTGCTTTGTGCCCTCCCGGCGCCGAGTGCAGCCTTAACGTCGTCTTTCGTGATGCGCCCCTTGTCGCCATTCCCTTTGATCTTGCTCAGATCGATATCCAATTCGCGCGCGAGGCGCCGTATGGAAGGGCTCGCGTTGACGCCGCCGAAGTCGGTAAGCGCGGGGGGAGCGCTCGAACCAGAAGATTTCGCCGCCACCACAGATTCAGTCGGTCGTTTCGCCTCTGGCGCGGGGGGAGGTGTCTTGGGACGCTCTGGATCACTGCTGTCGGTTGCCAGCGCCGCCGACCCTTCCGGTTCGAGCCGAAGGATCAGGCTGCCCTCGCTGACTTTGTCGCCAACGTTGATCAAGATCTCACTGACCTTGCCGGCGGAAGGACTCGGCACCTCCATGGCCGCTTTGTCGGATTCGAGTGCGATCAGCGGGTCTTCGGCCTTTACGGCGTCACCCTTTGCCACCAACACTTCAATCACGGGGACATCGGCAAAGTCGCCGATGTTGGGCACTCTCACTTCAATCATGGACATGCTTTTCTCCACGCTGCCGTTCCAAGCAGCGGCTGCTGCTCACCAGCGAATTAGATTTTCAAAGGGTTCGTTTTGTCGGGGCGAATGCCGTATTTCGAAAGTGCCTGTGTCACGACGGTCGATGGAATCCGGTTCTCGTCCGCAAGCGCCTTCAGCGCGGAGACGGCGACGAAATGCCGGTCAACCTCGAAATGGAAGCGCAGCTTGCGGCGGTAGTCGGAGCGCCCGAAGCCGTCGGTGCCTAACACACGATAAGTATTGGGCACGAAAGCGCGGACCTGCTCGGCGAATGCCTTCGTGTAGTCCGTCGCAGCGATTACCGGACAGGACCCACGCTCGGAGATGAGACTACTCACATATGGCGTGCGTGGCTTCTCCCCTGGATTGAGCAGATTCCAGCGCTCGGCCTCATGAGCCTCTCGGGCGAGTTCGGTGAAGCTCGTCACGCTCCAGATGTCGGCGGCCACGCCGAAGTCTCTCGCTAGCAAATCGGCGCCAGCGATGATTTCGCGCAGGATAGCACCGGAGCCCATGAGCTGGACCTTGTGTCCGTGGCCCCGCTTGTCAACATCGGCCGCTTTGAGAAGGTACATACCCTTTACGATCCCGTCCTCCACGCCCTCGGGCATGTCGGGGTGCTCGTAGTTTTCGTTGAGCACCGTGATGTAATGGAAGACATCTTCTTGCTTCTCGACCATGCGCACGAGACCGTTGCGGATTATGACGGCCAGCTCGTAGGCATAAGTCGGGTCGTAGGAGACGCAGTTGGGGATGGTGGCCGCCATCAAGTGGCTGTGCCCATCCTGATGCTGCAATCCTTCACCGTTCAGTGTCGTGCGCCCCGACGTGCCGCCGATCAGAAAGCCACGCGCGCGGCAGTCGCCCGCCGCCCACGCGAGGTCTCCGATGCGCTGAAACCCGAACATCGAATAGAAGATGTAGAAGGGGATCATCGGCACGTTCGTTGTCGAGTAGCTCGTTGCAGCGGCGATCCACGAGGACATGGCGCCTGCCTCGTTGATACCTTCCTGCAGCATCTGCCCTTGTCGATCTTCGCGGTAATACATCAATTCGCCTGCGTCGGAGGGCCGGTAGAGCTGACCGACCTGACTGAAAATTCCAAATTGGCGGAACATTCCTTCCATACCGAAGGTGCGGCTCTCATCGGGTACGATCGGCACGACGCGCGGCCCTAGCGTTTTGTGGCGCAGGAGGGCCGACAAAACGCGCACGAACGCCATCGTCGTCGAGATTTCGCGACCGGACGTGCTCTTGAGCAGCGGGTCGAACAACGATAGCTGAGGAGCAGGCAAGCTTTCGGAACGACGGCGCCGCGACGGCAGGAAGCCGCCCAGCGCCTCGCGCCGTGCTCGCATGTACTTCATCTCCTCCGAGTCCTCCGCAAAGCGGATGAAAGGAAATTCGGCGAGTTGATCATCGGGAATTGAAACCTGAAGCCGGTCGCGGAACTGGCGGAGCGCGTCGATCTCCATTTTCTTCTGCTGATGCGTGATCATCTGGGCCTCGCCCGCGGCGCCCATGCCGTAGCCCTTGACGGTCTTGGCCAGGATCACGGTCGGCTGGCCGGTGTGCTCGACTGCACGCTTGTACGCCGCGTAGACTTTTGACGGATCGTGCCCACCACGCGTCAGCTTCCAGATATCATCGTCGGTCCAGTCGGCCACCAGTGCGGCAGTCTCGGGATAACGGCCGAAGAAGCGTTCGCGGATGTAGGCTCCGTCCTTGGACTTGAAGTCCTGGTACTCGCCGTCAACGCATTCCTCCATGAGTTGACGGAGCTTGCCGGTGCTGTCCCTGGCCAATAGCGCGTCCCAAGTGGACCCCCAGATCACCTTGATTACGTTCCAGCCGGCACCGCGGAATACGCCTTCCAGCTCCTGAATGATCTTGCCATTGCCGCGGACGGGACCGTCAAGGCGCTGCAGGTTGCAGTTCACCACGAAAATCAAGTTGTCGAGCTTCTCGCGGCCCGCGAGCGCGATGGCGCCAAGGCTTTCCGGTTCATCCATTTCACCGTCGCCGCAAAACACCCAGACGTGTCTGTTGTCGGTGTTCGCAAGGCTGCGCCCGTGCAGATACTTCAAAAAGCGCGCTTGATAGATGGCCATGATCGGACCGAGCCCCATGGAGACGGTGGGGAACTGCCAAAACTCCGGCATCAGCCAAGGATGCGGATAGGAGGAGAGGCCATTGCCATCGACTTCCTGACGGAAGTTCACCAGCTGCTCTTCCGTTAGGCGTCCCTCTAGAAATGCACGCGCGTAAATCCCGGGCGAAGAATGACCCTGAATGAAGAGGAGATCGCCACCGTGCGTTTCAGAGGGAGCGTGCCAGAAGTGCTGAAAGCCGGTGTCGTAAAGCGTGGCTGCAGACTGAAAACTCGCAATGTGGCCGCCGAGTTCGGACGACATCTTGTTAGCGTGCAGGACGATGGCGGCTGCGTTCCAGCGTATGGCCGAGCGGATGCGATGTTCGACGTCACGCACGCCAGGGTGTGGCGGTTGCTCGTCGACCGCGATCGTATTCACATATGACGTGTTCGCGGCAAAGGGCAATCGCGCTCCGGCGCGTCGTGCGACCTCTACAGCGTGACTCAGAACGTCATCGGCGTGGTGCCTGCCCTCGAACGCGAGCACGGACGATATGGCATCTTCCCATTCGCGAAGCTCCAAGCTCTTACCGTCGGTCTCGTTATGCATTGGGATAGTGACCTCGATGTTTTACAACGTAGTTGAGCCGGCTGTGCCGATTCTGTCCCAATGATCCGCTCGATCCACGATCTGACCGCACCCCACGGCGATGACTGCTTGCCATCGACCGAGAAGGCGAAGAGCTGCGCGCTGATCCCGAAGTTGATAGCTTCGTGCACGCGTTCTAGATTTTGGACTGGTAGGATTTGGCGGCTGTGTCGGTCGGTCAGGATAGAAGTCGTCAATCAGTAGTAGGAGGGGCTTGCCCGATCTCCGGGCAAGCCCCGGCCCCCCGGCCGCATCAGACTGGAAGGCGCGTCGTTATCGCCTTCGTCTCAAGATAGTTAGACAGCACCGCTTGACCCATTTCGCGACCCCAGCCGGATTGCTTGTATCCGCCGAAGGGCAGCGCGGCGTCGAATACGTGATAGCAATTCACCCACACTGTGCCTGCCCGAAGACGATTGGCCAATGCCTGAGCTTTTGCCGTGTTGTTCGACCAGATGCCGGCCGCCAGGCCATAGATTGAGTTGTTTGCTTCGGCGACCAGCGCACAATTGACCTCGTCGAACGGCGAAGCTACGAGCACCGGCCCGAAGATCTCTTCCGACACGACGCGCATTGACGGGTTGGTATTCGTGAAGATGGTTGGCCGCACGAAATAACCTTTGCCCCCTACTCCGGTACCGCCGCACACGGCTCTCGCACCCTCGTTGTGACCTGATGCAAGCAGGTTGGTGACCCGATCGTACTGCACCTGAGAAACCAGCGGCCCCATATCGGTTGCAGAATCCAAACCATGACCGAGCTTGATCTTAGCGGCCTCTGCCGCAATACCTTCCACCACACGGTCAAAGATCGACCTATGGACAAACAGGCGCGATCCAGCGTTGCAGCACTGGCCATGATTGAAAAACACGGCAGCAGTCGCACCCTGGATGGCCAGGTCCAGGTCGGCGTCGGCAAGAATAATGTTTGGCGATTTGCCTCCGAGTTCTAGCGACACCTTCTTGAGATTCCCAGCGGCCGCCTTGACGATCAAGCGACCAACCTCGGTCGAACCCGTAAAGGCGATCTTGTCGACATCAGGATGAGCGGCAAGCGCCGCGCCAGCGGTTTCACCAAAGCCAGTAACGATGTTGACAACTCCCGGTGGGATACCCGCTTCAAGAATGAGTTCGCCCAGACGGAGTGCAGACAATGGAGTCTCCTCCGCCACCTTGAGAACAATCGTGCAGCCAGTGGCAAGGGCGGGTCCAAGCTTCCACGCAGCCATAAGAAGCGGGAAATTCCACGGAATAATCTGTCCGACGACCCCGACAGGCTCCGGGCGAGTGGCGGAGAAGAATTGGTTGCCGGGAGCGGCGAGCGCCGAAATCGGAATGGTCTTGCCTTCGATCTTGGTCGGCCAACCGGACATGTAGTGAAACATGTCGGCGGAAAGCGTCACATCAGCAGCGCGAGCAACGTGTTTCGGCTTGCCATTGTCAATTGCCTCAAGCGTGGCGAGTTCGTCCGCGTGCTCAAGCACAAGGTCGCCGAGCTTATGGATCAGCCTACCGCGTTGCGAAGGAGTCATCGACGGCCAAGGGCCGCTCTCGAAGGCCTTGCGCGCCGCTCTGACAGCAAGCTCGATGTCTGCGGCGTCGCCCTCTGCCACGTCCGCAATCTTTTCCCCTGTCGCTGGATCATAGACGGCGAAGGTCTTTCCTGACTGGGCAGGTGTCCATTTGCCATCAATGAGCATCGGGCGAGGAGTTGCCAGCCAATTTGCCAGCTTGTCGCCGATCAATGGCTTAATCGACGGTATATCGACGTGTACATTCATAGTTTCTCTCCCTTGGTTGGTGGATCGTTTCCACCCAGCGCAACCGTGTCTTAAGTAAGGTTGTTACGATTGTTGATTGAGGTCACAGGTTCGTATGTTTCGTCGCCTCTTCGACAAATGATTGCATCTCCTCTTTTTATGTTTCCGTGGCATCGGATGCCCCTCTCACGGGGACTTCTCTCATTTGCAAAATGAGCCGGAGTTTCAGCCCAGGCCAACAACTCGGGCGACAGCAATCGCGAGCAGCGCGCCGGCGATTGGACCAACAACAGGCACCCAGGAGTATCCCCAGTCCGATGAGCCTTTTCCGGCAATCGGCAAAACCGCGTGAGCCACGCGAGGCGCGAAATCCCGCGCAGGATTTATTGCGTAGCCTGTGGGCCCGCCGAGGGAGAGGCCGATACCCCACACGAGAAGCCCGACCATCAGCGGTGCAAGCGGGCCAGATGTCCCAACCGACTTCGAGAAAATCGCGATAACCACGAGAAGCAACACAAAGGTGGCAATGGCCTCAGTGGCAAAGTTCCATTTCATGTTCCGAATAGCCGGCCCCGTCGAGAAGCACGCTAATTTTAGTCCAGCGCATTCGGTTTTTGCCCAGTGCGGCAGGTAAGCGAGCCATACCAATGCCGCGCCTACGAACCCGCCCAAGAACTGAGCGGCCAAATATGATGGTACTAAATCCCAGGAACCTGAGGAGTATGCAAATGCCAGCGTCACCGCCGGATTGATGTGGCCATGCGATCCAATGGCTAAAGCTACAACAACGCCGCAAAGTACTGCGAAGGCCCAACCTGCCGAAATAACGATCCACCCTCCGCCATTGCCTTTTGACTGCGCAAGCAAAACATTCGCGACCACGCCATTGCCTAGTAATACCAGCATCATCGTGCCCAGAAATTCGCCCCAAAAACCGCTATCCATTGCGTCCGCTCCCTGGCCTACGTCCACCGTCCGACAAACGATGTTTTTTTTGTTTCCTTCCCCAAACGCGCCCTGCCGTCGCCTGCGAAAACACACTCGATTGCAGCGTCCGCGATGGAACCCTCAATTTAAGAGCAAAGGGTGCGCCATGGTGCGGGGCAGCATCGCGCTCGCATCCGCAGCATGAGTGCAAATAGGCCTGTAAATTCAGGCGCTGCAGCGGCCGTAAAATAAATTATGAGAGCCGCGTGATTGCTGGACGTATGCCTACGCACATGCGAAAATTGCTACGACTTTGGACAACCGCGGACAGCGTTGTTCCACAACAGAGCTGCTCAGCCAAGAACCATCAAATACGAGGGATTGCCTACGATGCGGCGGCAAGTTGATCGAAGTGCCCGTGCGCAAGCATCTCGACCCGAACACATCCTGCGATCCTGGCAGCGCTGCGAGTCCTACGGTCTTGCGGCCGATTCCGATCCGTGCGCGGACCGACTGGGCTCATACGAACTAAAGCTGCGCATCGAACAGAACGAGTCCCTTTATAGACGCTGCCGGCCTGAACTCGAGACGTTGCGTCGGGTCGCTGCCGGAGGGGAAGGCGTCGTCATCGTCGCGGATCCATCTGGTTTGGTTCTGGATTCGGTCGGAGCTGAGGATTTTTCAAGGCGCGCTTTCGAGGTTGAACTATGTCCTGGCTGGTCATGGAACGAGAGGTCGCGAGGCACCAACGGTATAGGAGCGGTGCTGATGGATTTGAAGCCTCTCGTCGTGCGAGGGGCGGAGCACTTTCTTGAGCCGAACCGCTTTCTTGATTGCGCGGCGGCGCCGATCTTGACGCCTGTCGGCTCCGTTGCCGGTGTGCTCAACGTCTCGGTTCCGACTTCCGTGGCCTCTGCGTATGCGCTTGGCCTGGTTGAAATTGCTATAGACCAGATAGAATATCGGCAGTTCGTCGGTGCCTTCCCGCAGCATCATATCCTGAGACTACACCCAGATCGGGAGTTACTCGGAACGCCTAAGGAGGGCGTCCTGGTATTCGATGGCTCTCGTCTAGTCGCAGCAAATCGTTATGGCCTCGCCATTTTGAACCTAAACTGGAAAGCTCTAGGTCAACACGACTTCGGCGAACTGTTCGATGTTGGCGCTCATGACAATCCAGCAGAATATGTTTCTCAAGCGATCCGAAGTTCGGATGGACGGCTACTCTACAGTGGAAAGCGAGACGTCCGGCCGACTGCGCTAACCGTGCCCAGCCACCGACCTCAGTTTGAGCGAATTGCGCTGACCAGGCCGGTCTATGATACCGCAATGGGCACGGACATCGAACGTTCTCTCCGGGTCATGGAGTGCGGGATACCGATCATTCTCTCGGGCGAGACGGGTTGCGGTAAGGAAGTGTTCGCTCGTCATCTTCATGCGCTGTCATCGCGTGCCACACGCCCTTTCGTAGCCGTCAACTGTGCAGGGCTACCAGAATCGCTGATCGAAGCGGAGTTGTTCGGCTACCTCGAAGGTGCATTTACTGGTGCCCGCAAAACCGGCTCGAAGGGCTTGGTGCGGGAGGCAGACGGCGGCATACTATTGCTCGACGAAATCGGTGACATGCCGCTTCCCGCACAAGCTCGCCTGCTTCGCGTACTGCAAGAGCGGGAAGTCATACCCCTTGGCGGTTCGAAGCCTGTGCCGGTCGATTTCCTACTAATCTGTGCGAGCCATCTCAATCTCGAGGAGTTGGTCGCAGCGAAGCAGTTCCGGCAAGATCTCTACTATCGCATCTCTCAATTCCGCATGCATCTTAAGCCGCTGCGAGAACATACCGATCTGGCGCTTCTCATAAGCGAACTCTGGCTCCAAACGACATCCGGCGACGAACGATACCAACTTGCTCCGGAAACACTCCAGTTGTTGGCTCAGCACGATTGGCCAGGCAATTATCGGCAGCTCGTTGGCGTGCTTCGGACGCTGTTTGCGTTGGCTGAGCCGACCATTGCCGTTCTTCCATCTGCCCTGCCGCATGAGATTGCGGCTGCTCCGCCGGAGGCCAATGCAAGCACCGGAAAATATTTTGAGGCCAAAACCAAAGCCATACTTAAAGACGTACTTGACCAACACGACGGCAATATCTCTCGCGCCGCAAGGAGCCTGGGAATCAGCCGGGGCACCCTTTATCGCCGGTTAATCCAACCTGAGGGCAAGAAGGAATAGGAAAGCCAACCTAAGCGCCGTGCCATCCGATATTTTGATCGGGCATCAACGACAACAAAGTCCAAACATTGCTTTTGAACACAGACCGCACACCATCAAGAAATCACGGAATGCGGGAACGCAGCAACTTCTTGCGCATTTACACGACCTGAATATTTAGCCCGCGCCGTTGATCGTCGATCAAGCGTAGGTTGACACGTGAGAGCGAGCTAATGCTGCAACGTTGAGAAGCCCCCTTGAGGAGATCGAGGGCGTGACGATATGGACCTTGTTGCTCATGCCCATAAGAATTGGCCCCACCTCAACGGCCTTGGCGACAGTCCGCAGAACGTCTCTGATGATACCTGCAGTCTCGGCGTTCGAGAAAACAAGCACGTTTGCCTTCCCAGACAAGCGTCCGTCTGGAAATACTCGCTCACGATGCAGAACATCGAGTGCGGCGTCCACGTGCATTTCACCTTCATAGGAAAAGGAATGTGCCCCCGAATCGAGGAGATTGAGCGCCGCCCGCATTGACTGCGCCGACGTTGTATTCAGGTTGCCGAACTCGGAATCCGAAATAAGCGCAATGCTTGGCTCCACCCCGAAACGTCGCACATGACGCGCCGCCGCTATGGTGATCCCTGCGATCTCGCGAGCGGAAGGGAAACTATGCACGTGAGTATCGGCGAGGAACAATGGTCCATTGTCCAGAATCATGAGCGACAACGCACCAATTGGAGTGCTCCCCGAACACGCCGCTATCTGCGTTACATGGTTGAGATGCCAGTTGTACTGACCGAAGGTACCGCAGATCATACTATCCGCTTCTCCGCGCTCAACCATTAGAGCTGCGATCGCCGTCGTGTTGGTACGGAGCACAGTTCGTGCAAGGTCAGGCGTTATACCACTGCGCCGCAACAGGCGGTGGTAGGTCTGCCAGTAGTCGCGATAGCGCGGGTCGTCCTGAGGGTCCACGATCTCAAAATCCACCCCGCGCCGAAGATTGAGACCGTCGCGTTTGATGCGAGCCTCGACCACATCCGTCCGCCCCAGGAGAATCGGAGCGGTTTGCAGCTCCTCGGATATAGCCTGGATGGCGCGCAAGACGCGCTCATCCTCACCTTCGGCAAAGACGATCCTTCGCTCAGATGATTTTGCTGCTTCGAATACGCGCCGCATGATCGCATGAGACTTGAACACGTCCGCGTCCAGAGATGCTCTGTAGGTATCCAGGTCGATAGCACGGGTCGCAACACCAGAATCTACAGCCGCTTTAGCAACTGCATGAGCGATGGTCGGCAGGAGACGCGGATCGAACGGCTTTGGAATCAGACAATTCGGTCCAAACTCCAACGGTTCGCCATTGTACGCCTGCTGAACTTCGGCAGAAATCGGAGCGCGCGCTAACGCGGCGATGGCCTCGACACAGGCGAGTTGCATTGCATCGTTGATCTCGGTCGCCCCAACATCTAACGCACCACGAAAGATAAAAGGGAAGCAAAGGACGTTATTGACTTGATTAGGATAGTCCGAGCGGCCGGTGCATATCAGGGCATCGGGCCGAGCCTCCTTGGCGACTTCTGGATGAATCTCAGGCTCCGGATTGGCGAGCGCCATAATGACAGGCTGAGTGGCCATGCTTTTCAGCATCTCAGGTTTGAGGATACCGCCAGCCGAAAGACCAAGAAAAATATCGGCGCCATGCAGAATCTCTGCGAGCGTTCTTGCCGATGTATTCTGGGCAAATCGCTCTTTGTATTCATCCATGAGCTCCGTGCGACCCTTGTAAACGACCCCTTTTATGTCGGAAATCGTAACGTTCGCGCGCTTAAGGCCCAAGCTGACCAGAAGCTCGAGGCACGCGAGAGCTGCGGCGCCTGCCCCCGAGCAAGCAAGCTTCACCTCGGCGATGTTCTTACCCACGAGCTTAAGGGCATTGTGCACGGCTGCGGCGACGACAATCGCAGTACCGTGCTGATCATCATGGAAGACGGGGATCTTCATACGCTGACGTAGCTTGCGCTCGACTATAAAACATTCAGGAGACTTGATGTCCTCAATGTTTATGGCACCGAAAGTGGGCTCCAGCGCAGCGATGATGTCGACAAGCCGATCGGGGTCCTTTTCTGCAATCTCGATGTCAAAAACGTCGATCCCGGCGAACTTTTTGAATAAGCAGCCTTTCCCCTCCATCACAGGCTTACCAGCGAGAGGGCCAATGTCACCGAGGCCGAGCACCGCTGTACCGTTAGTGACGACCCCGACTAGGTTGCCCCTTGCGGTGAACCGCATCGCATTGGCGGCGTCGCGTTTGATCTCAAGGCAAGCTTCCGCAACGCCGGGGGAATAGGCATTTGAGAGATCGCGGCTTGTAGTCATGGGCTTAGTTGGCCGCATTTCAAGCTTACCCGGCTTAGGGAACTCATGATAGTCGAGCGCTTCCTGACGCTTAGCGTCATTGTGACTCTCATGATTCATGACGTCGCTTCCTTTCGCCTCAGCCGATGCAGCCGTGCACCCTCGTCGTCGTGTACCAATGTTTGGAAAAACTCGTTGACGGTACGATGAGTGAGAAAATTTCTGTGCCCCGATGCAATACACTTCTCCCCTTACACAGGGGCGAGAAGCAGAACCCGCCAGTCAATCACGACCGACCGCCTCTCGATCGCAATCAATCTCACTCTTTTCGTCAACAGTCGTAGTCCCTGAGCGTGTCCTAGAAATCCACCTCAATGGCTACGCCCTTGGCGATTGCAAGATCGACAACGGCCGACGCGACCGCGAGATCCTGAAGGCCAACGCCAGTGCCGTCGTACAGCGTGACCTCATCGACAGAGGTGCGGCCCCTATGGCTCCCGTTTACGACCGCTCCGATCTCGATGATGTCTTCGACAGCAAGCAACCCAGCATTGATGGCGTGCTGTGCCTCGCCGATCGATATTGACTGTGCAATTTCGTCGGTAAAAACAGTTGCGGTGCCGAGGAGTTCAGCCTCGACCTCTTGCTTACCTTTGGTGTCGGTTCCCATGCAGGCCAAATGTGTACCGGGACGAACCTGCGCGGCCTTGAGAATTGGCGCAAAAGAAGAGGTTATTGTAATGATCACGTCCGCCTCTGCGCCGAGCCGATCAAGATCAACATGTTCGAAAGGAAGGCCCTTTTCCGAGGCCACTGCTTCGAGTCGGCTCAAATCTTCTGGTACGATGTTCCAGCCCAATACCTTTTCGAACGGCCTTTGATCGAGCGCTGCTCTCAGCTGGAAAGTCGACTGATGGCCGGCTCCGATCATTCCAATAACCTTGGAATCGGGCCGAGCTAGATATTTGATCGACACAGCAGAGGCCGCAGCCGTGCGTAGCGCGGTCAGCAGGTTTCCACCGACTGCTGCGCGGCATCGACCAGTATCTGCGTCGAACAAAAACACAGTCGACTGATGGTTTGTGAGCCCCTTCTCCATGTTCTTCGGCCAGAAGCCGCCAGACTTGAGTCCGAGTGCCAAGCTTTTTCGATCGAACCCCGACTTGAACCCGTAGAGGGCATCGGCATAGCCGATCGCCTCTCGGATAACCGGGAAGTTATAGGCCGACTTTGCAGCCATCGAAGCGAAGACCTGCTCAATCGCCGTGAAGCAGTCGCTGGCCGATATAAGACCAGCGATTTCACGCTCTGGGACGATGATCATGGATATTTCCTTTGTAGAACCGATACCGGACAAACTCGCGGGCTGCTTTCAGTAAGCCTTGCCGCGCGCAGATATCGGCCAAATCGTCTCGACCTTTCCATTGCGCACACCGACGTACCAATCATGGACGTTGCAGGTCGGATCGCAATGGCCCGGCACCAAGCGAAGTTTCTCGTTGATTTTTAGTACACCGCTTAGGTCTTCGACGACGCCATGCTCGTCGGAGCACTTGATGTACTTCACATCGTCTCGCCCGTAGACGACGGGCAGACCGCTGTCGACCGACTGAGCCTTGAGGCCAGCATCGACGACCGCCAAATGGGGTTTCGCGTGGCTCATCACCGAGGTCAGGATGAAGAGAGCATTTTCCCATTCGCCTCGATCGATGCGCTTGCCGTCCTTATCTTGGATGCGGCCGTAGTCCGCGTCCATGAAGGCGTAGGAGCCACACTGAAGCTCGTTGTAAACGCCGGAGCTCGACTCAAAATAGTATGATCCGGTGCCGCCCCCCGAAACCAGTTCGGGTTCAAGACCAGCAATTTTAAGGGCGCTGACAGCGTCTGCAACCTGCGCAATGGCCAGATCAAGCTTGGCCTTACGCTGCTCATAACTGTCGATGTGCTGCATAGCCCCTTGATAGGCTTGTATGCCGGTAAATTTCAGCCCCGCGGCACCGTCGATTGCCTTGGCGATCGCAAGCACATCTTCATTTGTTTTAACGCCACAACGCCCAGCACCGCAGTCGATCTCAACGAGACACTCGATCCTCGTCGCGTGCTTCTGCGCAGCAGCCGAAAGATCCGCCACATTGGCCAGATCGTCGACGCAGACGATCACGCGGGCGCCTAACAGCGGCAGCCGAGCGAGCCGATCTATTTTGGATAGCTCCCGGACTTGATTCGAAACTAGAACGTCGTTGATTCCGGCGCGGACGAATACTTCGGCTTCTGAAACCTTCTGGCAGCATACGCCTACGGCTCCGCCCAGCTCCATCTGGAGCTTTAGGACGTCAACGGATTTGTGCATCTTGCCATGAGCACGGTGTCGCATTCCATGCGCCTTGGCGTAATCGCCCATCTTCTTGATGTTCCGCTCGAGCGCGTCCAAATCAAGGATAAGGCAGGGCGTCTGGATATGGGCTTCATCCATACCCGGCAGAGCGGGCACGTCATAGCCGACTTCAAGGGAAGCAAGACTTACGGATGCGTTCATGGGTTATCTCCTCTGGCCCAGGGGAGTTTGTCGATATCGACATTCCCGCCGGTAACGATGACTCCGACGCGCTTACCGGCGAAAATTCTAGGGTTCTTCATGATCGCGGCCAACGGGACCGCGCTCGACGGCTCGATGATGACTTTCATGTACTTCCACATCAGCTTCATCGCGTCGATGATCTCCTGTTCGGAAACCGTCTCAACATCGGTGACGTAATTACTGACGAAGTACCAAGTCAGGGGCTTCAATGGCACCTTGAGCCCATCAGCAATCGTGACTGGCGCATCGTCGGCGATGATGTACCCGGCTTTAAAGCTGCGATAGGCGTCGTCGGCCTGCTCGGGCTCCGCCGCATAAACTTTAATATGAGGTGCGAGATTTGAGAGAGTCAGGCAGGTGCCGGATATCATTCCGCCCCCCCCAATGGGCGCAACCACAGCGTCCAGTCCGTCGACTTGTTCGATCAGTTCAGCCGAGCACGTCGCCTGTCCCGCAATCACACGATGGTCATTGTAGGGATGAACGAATTCGGCCCCTGTCTCGGCAACAACTTCGGCGAAGACCGATTCACGGCTGGACGTTGACGGCTCGCATTCTATGACGCGCCCACCATATCCCTTGACTGCATCCTTCTTGGCCTGCGGGGCAGTGCGCGGCATGACGACGGTGCAAGGAATGCCGCGCCGCCCTGCCGCATAGGTAAGACAGGTTCCGTGATTTCCACTTGAGTGAGTTGCGACGCCATTCCGTGCTTGCTGTTCCGAAAGACCGAGAACAGCATTCAACGCACCTCGTGCCTTGAATGCTCCAGCCTTCTGGAAGTTCTCGCATTTGAAGAACAGCTGCGCCCCGGTCAACTTGTTGAGCATCCGAGAGGTATGAACGGGCGTGCGGTGAATATAGGACGTGATCCGCTCTCGCGCCGTCAGCGCGTCTTCTAGCTTCGGAATATACGTGGATGCATCCATCATCATGCGGCTTTCTTCTGCGGGGAACCGACGCTCAGGCGGTAGTACTCTTGTGCGGCGGCCGTGCCCGAACCCAACTTCACGGGAAAGCCAAGGTCGACCATGACCATCTCTGCTGTTGCAATTCCCGACAGAGCCATCACATCCGTAAGGCTCCCCAGATGACCAATTCGGAACACCTTGCCGGCAACCTCTCCGAGGCCAGTCCCAAAGGCGACGCCATAAGTATTGAGCGCGTGGGCCACGACCCTGTTGGCATCGAAGCCCTGAGGCACGCGGATAGCGCTAACGCTGTCCGAGTAAAGTTCCGGCCGGACTGCGCATAGCTGCAACCCCCATGCGCCAACAGCTTGGCGAACACCTTCTGCTATCCGATGGTGCCGGGAGAAAACGTTTTCAAGGCCTTCTTCCAGGAGCATTTCCGTCGCAAGCTTCAGGCCATTCAGCAGACCGACCGGCGGCGTATAAGGAAAGCCGCTATTGTCATAAGCCTTGGCCATATCTCGAACATCGAAGAATGTTCGCGACAGCTTGGCGGTCTCTACCGCGGCCAGCGCGCGAGGCGAGAAGCCGACAATGGCAAGCCCAGGGGGCAGCATGAAACCTTTTTGGCTTCCACAAACGGTGACATCGACTCCCCATTCATCCATGCGGAAGTCCATCGATCCGATCGAACTCACCCCGTCAACGAACAGCAGCGCCGGGTGCTTGGCAACATCGAGGGCCCGCCTCACCGCTGCGATGTCGGACTTCACTCCGGTTGCCGTCTCGTTGTGCGTCGCAAGGACGACTTTGATCTGATGCTCCTTATCGGCAGTCAGTATCTCTGCAAACTGGTCTGCAGGAATGCCATCACCCCAGCTCTGAGGCACGACCGTGACGTCAAGTTGGTGCCGTCGACACATGTCGATCCAGCGGTAGCTGAACATGCCGTTGCACGTTGCCAGCACCTTGTCTCCTGGGGAAAGCGTATTTGTTATTGCCACTTCCCAACCACCCGTACCCGTGGACGGAAAGACGAATACGTGAGCATGCGCTGTCTTTAGAACCTTCTTCACGTTCTCCAGAACGGGGCGCAAAATCTTTCCGAAAAGCGGACTACGGTGATCGATAGTAGGCATGTCCACGGCCTTACGGAGCACTTCAGGAATATTCGTTGGGCCCGGAATAAAGATAGGATTCTGAGTGCTCATAACCGCTCCTGCTTATGCCGATGAGCAGCTAACACGATCGGTGCAGTCAGGTAAATTTTACTGAAATCATTATTCCATTTTACGGCCGATCGATAATCATCGTTAGATAACAACAGTTTATATTTTTTCATGTGCCGAAATGTTGTTTCGATTATATACTATCTCGAATTTCAAATCTTGATCGTGAGGAGTTTCGATGCAGCAGCAGAAGCGTCGCCGAGGGCGGCCAAGGGAATTGAGAACCGATGAGACAACCTCAAATATTCAGGCGCTGAGCCGCGCTCTTGATGTTTTGGAGGCTCTCGCCGCACACGAGGGCATGACTCTTACGGGGCTTTCCAGCTATCTCGAACAATCGACAGCAACCATGCACCGTGTCCTCACAACGCTTGAAAGGAGGCAGTATGTCGAATGCGCTCCGGAACGCCAGGAATGGTTTGTCGGTCCTGAGGCGTTCAAACTGGGCTCTGCTTTTTTGAGGCGAACCAATATCGTCGAACGCAGCCGTTCCGTCATGCGAGATCTAATGACGTTGACTGGTGAAACGTCCAATCTCGGCATTTGCAGGGACGGACACGTGCTGTTCGTTAGCCAGGTAGAAACCCATGAGACTATCCGCGCCTTCTTTCCGCCAGGCACGAGTTCACCTTTGCATGCTTCCGGTATTGGGAAAGCACTATTGAGTTCCTTCGACGACGACAGGTTGGAAGCATTCATAAAAACCACCCGATTCAACCTATTCACAGATAAAACGATTTCTAATGCGGACCAATTACGCAAGGCCGTGAAACAAATTCGACAACGGGGCTATTCCGTCGATGACGAAGAACGAACCATCGGCATGCGCTGCGTGGCAGCTTCAATTCTGGACAGCTACGGCGAAGCTGTTGCCGGGATCTCGATCTCCGGTCCAACCGTCAGAATGCCCGACACGAAAGTCCGTGAGATTGGCAAATTGCTCATCGAGGCCGCTAGAGACGTATCAAAGCGTCTTGGGGCATCATAGTTTCAACCCCGCACCTTTCACCCCGCGCCTCGCTGAGCACCTCGAAAATCGGACAATTGGGTTCTAAGAGTCTGCCATCGAGACGCTCCCTATCCGCGCGCTACCGCCTGTGCAAGGTTTAGTGGTCGCGGCCCTCCAGTTGCCCAATCCAGCAATTCAACCGTGTGAACGACTGGAATTTCGGTGGCGGAGCCGATCTGCATCATGCAGCCGATGTTTCCGGTGCTGATAACCTGTGAATGTGTCGCTTCGAGCGTAGACACTTTGCGGGTCTTGAGTTCATGCGAAATTGCCGGCTGCATTAGATTGTAAGTGCCGGCAGAGCCGCAGCATATATGGCTGTCTCTCGGTTCTACGACAACGAAGCCGGCGGCCTTGAGCAACTCCTTTGGTGCGGATCGGACCTGTTGGCCATGCTGAAGCGAGCAAGCAGCATGATATGCCACGCGCAACGGCTCCGCATGTGAAGCATCTTGCAGACCAAGGTCACTCATCACTTCGGTGATGTCCTTTGCCAGTGCCGCTACGCGCGCGGCGTCCTCGGCCAGCTCGTCGTTGCGAAGCATGTGGCCGTAATCCTTGACCGTGGTACCGCACCCGGAGGTATTGATCACGATCGCGTCGAGCCCATCACCGCGAATTTCCGCCATCAGCGCGCGGACGTTGGCAGCTGCCATAGTATGGCTCTCGCGGGTCTTGCCCATGTGATGGGTCAAGGCTCCACAACACCCCACACCCTTAACAACGACGACCTCACAGCCGTGGCGACGCAGAAGCCGAATAGTAGCGTCATTGATATCCGTATTCAGTGCGCGCTGAGCGCAGCCGGTCAAAAGCGCAACGCGACTTCGTCGCGTACGCTCGGCTGGAAAGGTTTGTGGACGGTCGTTTGCGCTCGGCGCTGGTATCCGATCCGGCACCATTTCCAGCATGGCGCGCAGACGGGCATCCGGAATGAACTTGCGCAACGGCCTGGCCAGTTTGGCGCTTAGCAACACCAAACGGAAGCGTTCGGGATAGGGAAGGATTCGGGCAAGGAGCCAGCGCAAAGCCTTATCGTCCCAACGACGCTTGTATCTTTGCTCCACGTACTCGCGCGCGTGATCGAGCAGATGCATGTAATGCACTCCCGAAGGACAGGTGCTCATGCAGCTGAAGCAGCTCAGACAGCGATCTATATGCTTTACAGTTTTCTCATTGGGCACCCTGCTGTTCTCTAGCATCTCCTTGATGAGATAAATTCGCCCGCGCGGACTATCGAGTTCGTCACCCAGTACTTTGTATGTCGGGCAGGTTGCCGTGCAAAAACCGCAATGCAAACAGGAGCGCAAGATCTCGTTCGAGCGTTCGGTGGCCGGATCTGCCAGCTGCTCTTCAGTAAACTTTGTCTGCATCGAGGCTTCCCATCAGACCGACATTAAATATCCGCGCGGGATCGAAAGTTCGACGCAGGGCGGCTGAAAGCTCGGCTACCCCCTTGCGTTCAGGCGCGAAGATGAGGTCGCCGCACAGCGCGCCACCGCGCACCAGCGTGGCTTGTCCCGATCCCGCAGCTTTGCGCACAGAAACAGCGTCACCAATACCGCAGTACCAGATCAAGCCGCCCCCCCAATCCAGAGACACTTGACCACCCAGCGTTTGCAGCGCTGTCACTACTGCCGGCGCATCCGTTGGCTTCACAAAAATGCGCCAGACCGCATCAGTGGTATCAGAAAAATGCCGCAGATCGCGCAGCGATCGCCACAAGGCCTTGCTCTTCTCATCTTTGCAAATATCGATCGTGCGGTGGCGAAACAGTGCCGTCAGGCGCTCTCTCCGGTACTCCACCTGATGCGAGAGGCCCTCAATTCTTAGCCAAGCACTTCCGCCATGAAACGCCGCGCCCGAAATCTCAAATGGCGTACTCAAGCCAGCCAAGAATATCTCAACGGCTTCTGCTACCGAGATGCCGCCGAATATGAGCGTCTGCTCACTCTCAGCCATGGGCAATGTCTTGAGCGCGACTTCCGTCAGAACACCGAGTGCTCCATAAGCCCCGCAGAGTAATTTTCCGAGATTGAGGCCGGTGACGTTCTTCATCACCCGGCCGCCGTTCTTGATGATTCGTCCCCTTCCATCGACGAAACGGATGCCAAGGAGATGATCACGGCATGCCCCCACCTGCACACGGCGGGGACCTGAGACATTCGCCGATACCACACCACCAATTGTCGGCGTGCCCTTCGATGCGAGCAACGAGCGATGATCCATCGGCTCGAAGGCAAGAGTTTGCCTTTCCGCCGCGAGCATTTGTTCGATCTCTTCGACAGGCGTGCCGGCTCGCGCGATTAACGTCAGCTCACCCGGCTCGTAGGTGACGATACCGCTCAGCTGGCGCGTCGTAAGGAGGCGGCTGTGCTCTGTCTCAACCATTTTGACACGCGTTCCGCCGCCTACGATGCGAAGCGGACGCGCGCTCGCGTGACTTTCCGCGATGATCGCCGCAAGTTCCGATTCATCCCTCGGTGCTAAGACGTCCGCTCCCTGGCTGCGATTGACGTCAGTTTCGTTCAATCGCATCTGGCCCCTCGCTCTCGGTGTGGCCGACTGACATCAAGCGGGAATACCTTTGCAGGGTTGAGCAGCCATTCGGGATCGAACGCGTCCTTGATCTCCATCTGAATAGCCATGTCGTCCGGTGCGAACTGCGTCGCCATGAGGTCGCGCTTTTCTACTCCCACACCATGCTCGCCAGACAGGCAGCCCCCGACATCGACGCAAAGCCGTAGAATATCGTTGCCCAAAGCCTCCGCTCTTTCCAGTTCGCCAGGGCGGTTAGCGTTGAACAATATCAACGGGTGCATATTGCCGTCACCGGCATGGAAGACATTGGCGACTTCCAGATTGTAGTCCTTAGCAAGCTCACCAATCCGCTTGAGCGTATAAGGGAGCATCGAGACAGGCACCGTACCGTCAAGGCAGAGGTAATCGCCCAAGCGACCCATTGCGCCGAAGGCAGACTTGCGTCCCTTCCAAATAGCGAGAGACTCGGCTGCATTGCTGCTGGTGCGAAATTCTACCGGGTCGAACTCGGCAGCAATAGCGCGGATACGCTGGGTCTGATCGTCAATTTCCGCCTCAGATCCCTCCACCTCTACGATCAACACGGCGGCGCAGTTCGGATATCCCGCCTTGGCAAACGCCTCCACCGCCCTCACACACATTTCGTCCATGTATTCGATCGCCACCGGGAGCACTCCCGATCGAATGATCTGAGCGACACACTCGCCTGCAATCTCGGCACTGTCGAAGCCTATAAGTATCGGCCTCGCACCTTCGGGCTTGGGAAGAATGCGCAACGTCGCTTCGGTTACGATGGCAAGTTGTCCTTCGGATCCGCAGATCAGCGCCAGTATATCCAAGCCGGAAGCACCCAGCAGCGGACCTCCCAATTCGACGATCTCGCCTGTGCTGAGAACCATACGAACACCGAGGAGATTGTTGATGGTCACGCCATACTTGAGGCAATGCGCCCCGCCTGAGTTCATCGCGATATTGCCTGCAATCGTGCAGGCCAGTTGCGACGAAGGGTCAGGCGCATAGAAGAAGCCCTCTGCCTCAAGCTCCGCACTGACTGAGAGATTGGTCACGCCTGTCTGTACGCGAATGAAGCGGTTGGCCGTATCGATTTCGAGAAATTCGCGCAAGCGCATGGTGCCGATTACGACGCTATCGGCCGTCGGCAGGGCCCCTCCAGCCAGTGAAGTGCCTGCCCCGCGCGGAATAACGGGAACGCGCAATCCGTGACATATCCGCATAGCAGTCGCCACTTCCTCGGTCGTACGCGGCAGCACGACAGCAAGTGGCGGACACCGATAGGCAGTTAAGGCATCGCACTCATAGGCTCGCGTTTCCTCAGGATCAGAGATAATTATTTCCGCAGGTAGTGCGGCAGCCAACGCAGCAACGATCTCTGATTTCCGAGCGATGATTCCCTCGTCTGGTATGGGCATCGCTATCATCGACATCGTTCCAAGCCTCTAAATAGTTTCAACGATAGCGGTTTTGTCACTCTATGTTTGAGCGCCATTCGCAGCTGCTTCGAAAAAAGCGAGTGACGAAGTCACTCGCTCAAGTCATCACTTTTCAACGTCTTGGCGTGGCCCAATCCGAGGATAGCGCTGCGACTTACCAATGATCGCGTAAACCGATAATCCGCACCCCTTTTGGAGAGGCGAACTACGCGTTGCGCGGCTGGGAAGGCTCGACGGACAAGCAGAACGATTCCGCTTGCCCTAGACTTCTTTTTTGGATGCCTCGCAAAAAAATCGCGGCGTCAGTTAGCAGCAGTCTTCTTTGGCAGCTTGAACGTCCAAAGCATCCCGCCCTGATTCAGACGTTCGATGGATTTTGCAATTTCGCCGCCCCATAGAGGAACTGCGCCACCCCAACCCGAAACCACTGCAATGTATTGTTCGCCATCCTGTTCCCAGGTGATTGGCGAACCGACAACACCCGAGCCGGTATTGAAGTGCCACAGCTCCTCACCGGTCGTCGCGTCAAGGGCTTTGAGATCACCTTCAGGAGTGCCGAAGAAAACAAGGCCCGAAGCGGTCGTCAGAACACCGCCCCACAGAGGCGCCTTGTTTTTATACTGCCAGACGATCTTACCGGTTGCCGGATCAATCGCCTTCAATGCACCGATATGATCTTCGAACGTCGGGTGCATACTAAAGCCGGCGCCAAGGAAGGCGGCACCCTTCTTGTAAGTTACCGGCTCGTTCCACAAGTCCATGCCCCATTCGTTCGACGGGACATAGAACAGCTTGGTGTCCTGGTTGTAAGCCATGGGCATCCAGTTCTTGGCACCGAGGAAGCCAGGCGTAACATACACGGACTTGCCCTTTTTGCCGTCCGCCGCCGCCTTAGGGTCGCCAGGGCGGAATGCCGGATCATAGTCGGGCCGACCGTCGGGCTTGATGCCTTTGGCCCAAGTGATTTTCTCGACAAACGGAGTGCCAGAGATGAACTTTCCGTTCGTGCGGTCGAGAACGTAGAAGAAGCCATTGCGATCGGCTGTCGCGGCGGCTTTTCTGCCATTGAGATCAAACGACACGACCTCGTTCACGCCATCATAATCCCAACCGTCGTTTGGCGTTGCTTGGTAGCCCCATTTGATTTCGCCGGTTTCAGGATCGATGGCAATTCTAGAGCTTGTCCACTTGTTGTCGCCCGGACGCATATGGCTGTTCCACGGCGCCGGATTGCCCGTACCAAAGAAAATCAAGTGAGTGTCGGCATCGTATGTTCCACCGAGCCAAGTGGAACCGCCGCCTGTCTTCCACATATCGCCCGGCCACGTCTCATTCAACGTGCCCGTCATTGTCGAAGGCTTACCGCCGAGCATACCGACATGCCCTTCGATTGTTGGGCGTGACCAGACAAGCTCGCCATTATCCGGCCTGCGGGCTTCGACGCGGCCGACGATGCCGAACTCGCCACCCGAAACGCCGGTGACGATGATCGGGCCAAAAGCCTTGGTATCGATGATCAGCGGAGCGGCCGTGTAAGCAAAGCCGGCTTTGAAATCATCAATTTCCTTCTTCCAAACGACCTTGCCGGTCTTGGCGTCGAGGGCAATAAGCTTTGCATCCAAGGTCCCGAAAAATACCTTATCACCTAGAAGCGCCGCGCCACGATTGACCACGTCACAACAGGGGAGAATGCCTTCCGGAAGCTTGGCGTCGTATTCCCAAATCTCACGGCCCGTATGCGAGTCAACCGCCCACACGCGGCTATAAGATCCCGTGATGTAGATGATGCCATCTTTAACGAGCGGCTGCGTTTCTTGTCCGCGTTGCTTTTCGCCGCCTAGCGACAGGGTCCAAGCCGGGACCAGATTGGCAATATTTTCTTTGTTGACCTGTTTAAGCGGGCTGTAGCGTTGACCTTGAGTGCCAAGGCCGTTCGTCACAACATCGTCGACGGTCGTTGCATCATTCTTGATATCGTCAATGCTGACATCCGCATAAAGCGGCCCCGCAATCACGACCGCGAGGGCATACATACCCGCGGTGGTTAACCACTTGCTTGTTGCCGTCATCTGGCAATCTCCTTGTTCGTTTCCACACACACTGCCTCCTTGAAGTTCGCGTTCTCTGCGCGAAAGAAGTCAGTGGACCACTCATTATACCAAGAAAACCACTTGGTCAAAAAAATATACCAAAAGTTCCCGGGAGCTTTGCCAACCTCTCGTGTCCTTTGCGTCGTCAAGGAGGAGCACGCGTGCGCACATTTGAGCGCTTCCCACGAAGTCACGTCAGAACAAAACGCTTGCAGCGGGGACGGCTGCCACCTTGCTCTTTGAGATTGCGTCAAGAGACCGAAGCGAACTCAGTTTTTTGGCGGTGGGAAATAGCTCACGCCATACGCCGCGAATATTTTCTGCAATTGACCCGTCTTTCGCAAATCATTGAGCGCGTTACCGACGGCGTCACGCAAATCGCGGCTCTGTTCACTGACGGCCATGCCAACGACCCATCGCGATCGGGCGATGCCGGGCATGGGCGGTTCAAGAATTGTGGTTTTGGCCCGCTTCTCGTACAGCAGGCCTTCGATTTGAGAGCGAACTCCCATCAATGCAATTGTTTCTTTTTCCAGAAAGCGTTCGGCACCCTCTGGCGGCCTAACATAATGATGGACGTTGTTGATGAGAGCTCCGTCGTCGTAGGTCAATAAAAAATAGTCCGCCACAGTCCCTAACTGCACCGCAATGGGTTGCGTCTTGAAGATATCGAACGAAGTGACGTTCGTCAGTCGATCGCTATCAACCGCTACGGCGACCCGCTCTTCGAAATAGGCATTGCCGATGACCGCTTCTCTATTTCGATTCACAAAGTCCTTGTCCGTCGGAACATGCATCATGATGTCGCCGACACCTCCGCCGGTTAGCGGCCCCTTCCATACATTCGCACGAAGATCATCGTCGACCTGCTCGCCCTGCATCCGCAGAACAATCTCGGCTTTCACTCCAAGTTTCTGCGCAATGGCGCGACCAAGGTCGACGTCGATGCCTCTTGGTTCACCAGCGGATCCCTCCCAAGAGAAGGGCCTGTTATCGGCGTAGGCGATAATTCGAAGGGTCCCGCTAGCGACCACATCGTCCAAAGGACGCGATTTTGCGCTCTGGATCGAGAGAAGCATGGCCGCAAAAGCGCAGAAGCATCGGAATCCTACGTTCATCGCGGCACACTCAATCATCAGTCACTCTGCGCCTTCGACACAAGAAAGGTGCGAATAGCCCACATGGCTTCCTGACTTAGAACACCCTCGAACGGGGGCATCATCGTCGATCCGTCTGCCTTTTTTGCACCATGGCGGATCCTCTGTATGAACCATTCATCACCTTCCTTGCCCTTATCGAGATAGCGCAAGTCTGGAGCGAGTCCTCCCGAAATGACCTCCAACCCGTGGCATCTGGCGCAATTCTGATTATAACCTGAGCTGCCGATCTTAACCGCGAGAGCGTTGCCGCTATACGGATTCTCGGTAAGCCACTCCGCTCCGAGCGATGACAAACCCGTCGTATCGACGGGTTGCGGAACGACGTCACCGTGAGCAAAACCCCGCGAACTTGCGAAACCAACAGCAATCAGACCCGCGAATGCGCACAAAAGCAGACGTACCCGCCTGATGGTATGTGAGCTCATTATTCGAACTTCCTCCTTTTTTCGTTTGTATTTTTTAATTCAGGTGACGTACGGCAACGCCCCAAGGATATCGACCTACTTTGATGGATTTGATCGGCCTCAATGTCTTGACGTCGATAACAGTAACGTCGCCGGACGCGCCGTTCGTGGTAAAGAGGCGCTGTCCGTCAGGAGCTAACGCCAAATGCCAAACGCGCTGCCCGACAGGCAGATAATTGGTGATGGTGTAGGTTTTCGTATCGATAACAGCGACACGATTCGCCGGCCCCAGCGCCACGAACGCCGTGCCGCCATCCTGTGTCAGCAATATTCCGACAGGCTGAACGGAATCGTGCTCAACGCCGGGGGGCGAAAATGAAATCGTACGCTCGATCGTCCGCGTAGCCACATCAATCACGGCTGCGGTTCCGCCTATTTCGGAGGAAACCCAGAGCTTGCGACCGTCGGGGGAAAATTCGACATGGCGCGGTCGCGCGTCGACCAGGATATTCGCGACAACCTCGTGGGTCTTCGCGTCAATAAAGTGCACCATATTGGTTGTCTCGGACGTCGCAGCGACGAGCGAGTTATCTGGCGATACCGCCATCCCCTCGGGCTCAACCCCCACCGGCACCTGATGGAGCACCTGACGGGTTGCAACGTCTATGACAGTCGTAAGCGCATCATCTTCGTTGGCAACGTAAAGCCGCTTTCCATCAGGCGAGAGCGCGAACTGCTCCGGATCTTCGCCGGAGGGCAAATTGTGCAGAAGGCGCCCGCCGACATCGAATACTTGGACTGCGTTTTCGTCGCTCGCACAGACAAAAAATTCTTGGAAATTTTTGGCGAACGTAATCCCGCGAGGCCGCTTTCCTACGGAAAACGTTCGGACGACGGCTAGCTTATCGGAATCGATAACCGAGATCGTCGCGTCCTTTTCGTTGGAAACATAGACCTCGTAGCCATCACTTGCCCTAGCGATGTCCGCAGCAAAAACCGCGCAAGCGATTATCAAACCGCGCATGAGCCACGCGGTGCCGAAATGTCTTTGTGGCTTCGACACAGATGAGCGACCCAGGAGCGCCGAGAGACGCATTTGTGGCCGGACTAAAGCTGGCGAAACCCGGACCAAAACGCGACTGCGTACGGCAGACGGCCACATACGACTGAATCCCTCGCGAGTAACTTGGCCGCCATGCCACGACCCCTTGCGTGGATTAGTTTTTATACCACCATTTTTTCTTGGTCAATTGTTAATACCAACGAGCACGCCGGTAAGGGCTCGTTGCCACATACTGCTTAACGCCCATGTGTGGTAAGAAGATTTACCTGCGATTCCTAAATTTCGGGGCTGACCCATGGCTGCCATACGCACACCGAAGATCGCTGATGCGATCGCCACACATATAGAAAAGCTCATTCTGGAAGGCGCGTTAAGGCCAGGCGAGAAGCTCGCCGCGGAACGAGAGTTGGCACAAAAGTTGGGCGTATCGCGCCCCTCCATTCGCGAAGGCATTGAAAAGCTTGTTCTGCGGGGGCTCTTAAGATCGACACACAGCGGAACGTTCGTAGCCGAATTTCTCTCCCCGGCGATTGCGCCGCTTGCCAATCTTTACCGCGACAATCATCAAGCTTTTGCCGATTATTTTGAATTCCGAGAAGCTGTGGAAGCCCGGGCGGCCCGAGAGGCGGCGATTAGAATTACGTCGGTTGAAAAGCTCGAGCTTCAGAAGCGCCTTTCCGAAATGCGAAAAGCCCATAAAATTGAGGATCCAACGCAGGAAGCGGAAGCGGACGTCAATCTCCACATGACCGTCTACGAAGCGGGCCACAATGTGGTAGTCCTCCACATCATGCGCGCACTTAGTGAGCTTCTTCGAAACAATATCTTTTTCAACCGTAAGAATCTTTATCTTCGGCCTGGAGTGCGGGAAAAGCTTTTGGCCCAGCACGTGGAAATCGGCGAGGCTGTACTATCGGGTAATCCTAACCGAGCTGAAAGAGCTGCGGGAGATCATATTCGTTACGTCTTCGATACTGTCGAGGAAATCCAACTTGAAAACAAGCGTATCAGCTCCTCCTTGATCCGCACAACCCGCAATGATTTTATTGCAAACTAGACCTCGGTCTTCAGGGTTTTTTCGGGACTGCCGAGGCTGCGGGCCGCTTCGGCACGGCACCCAGGATCCTGAACGACAGACCAGAGTTCAGTATCGATGATCGCTTCATGCTGACCGGGATATACATTGCCCTTGTGTGCGACTTCACCTCAAACAATGGGTCGGAAGCGCATTCCCGTGCGATCGAAAACAGGTTTGAGCGACCCGGTCAAAGCTTCGCCTAAGCCGGCCAATGCTCGACGGACGACGACGGGCGTCGCAAATAAGGTCGCCAAAGTCGTAACCACGAGGCCCGGGAGAGCTCAGGTCAGAAATACTAGGTGCCGTTTAAGAGATATCAGGCGGGGTTTGATCACGGCGCGGGCTTCAGAAGATACCCTATACCCCGGATGCTATGTGCGGCTCTGAGTGCCGCCGCCATTTCTTGTTCGTCCTCCACAAGCAGGATACGCATGAACCGACCTTCCGCTGTCGTATGCTCAAATTTCCCTCTACGGCCCGGAGATTGCAGCAACATTGCGCTATAGGATCCAATCGTGTTCACGCCATTGACCGATCCAGCAAATACCGCGCGTGTGGCCGGAGCGACAATCTGCAACGTTCCGACAACGCCGGACGAGCATTACCGACAATCGCCGGGTTCCCTTGCTCGAGGTCGCGGACTTGATCAAGTGAGCGCCAGCGTTCACACTTTTTGCGAACCAATGTAGAAGCAGAGATTACTCATGACGATATATCCGCCCTTGGAAATTCCAGCGACACTCGCTGCAGGCCCCGGCCCGGGCAACACGGACCCGCGCGTGCTCGAGCGCTTCGCCAAGACCGGCATCGCTGACCACATGCAGAAGGATGTCGTACGCGGCATGCTCGAAGCTAAAGAGATGCTGCGCGAGCTATGGGGCACCAAGAACGTTCATACGTATGGTGTCACCGGCACCGGCTTCTCGGGCCTCGATTGCGTGCTGTCGCTCATCCTGCCAGGTGACAAGGTTGTAGCGTTCCCGAATGGCACCTTCTCGGGCATCGACAGCTTGACCATCCGCATGAAGGCCGCAACGGCCGAGGAGCTCGCGGCCGATTCCCTCAACCCGAAGTCAGCCAGCGTGACAATCGTCGAGACGCCGCATGGCCAGTCCGTGACGGGCGAGGCCGTCGACAAAGCCCTCGCTCAGCACAACCCTCTATGGGCATTCATGGCCCATTGGGAGACCGGCTCGGGCCGCATCAACGATTTGAAGGGCTTCTCCGACGCCTGCTTGAAGCACGGCGTGCTCGGCATCGTCGATGCCGTGTCGAGCCTCGGCGTCGCCGATTTCAACATCGACGACTACCCGGGCGTCGTCGCCTGGGCGTCGTGTCCCCAAAAGGGCGTGCTGTCGCTGCCGCTCACTTACGCGCCGGTCAGCTTCACGGATAAGGCCATCGAGATGGTCCGGACCCGCGGCGCCCGTACCTACGTGCACCACCCGATCCTCGACGCCCGCCATTGGGGCATCGTCGATGGCAAAGATGTGCCGAACGCGGTTTATCATCAGACTCACTCCTGCTACGCGGTTGCCGCATTCCACGAGGCGCTGCGTATCATCCTCGGTCATGGCCGGCGCCGCAGGGCTTCCGACTACGCCTATCACGAAAAGGCATTGAGACAGGCTGTCGAAGCCATGGGCTGTGAGGTCACCTCCAACATGACGAGCCTCGTCGTCCTCAATCTGCCGGGCAAGCTCAAGGGCAAGGAGAAGGATCTCGTTGCTGGCGCCCGCGCCAAAGGCTTCGGCATCTGGCCGACGCTGTCCGAGCCGACGCAAGTGCGTATCGGCATCCTCAATCTACTCTCGCCGGAGCAGATCACTGAGATCGTCAGCCGTTTCGCCGATACCTTGCTTGAGGCGGGGGCCGAGTTCGATAAGGCGAAGGTGATCAACGGTCTCAAGTCATATTACGCCAAGGCCGCCTAACAGGACACGAACTCGGGCGTGTTCATCGCGCCCGAGCTTCTCCTGCCATTCTCTAACGCCATGCATCCAGTGTCAGGATGGTCATTGGAGCAGGAGCAGTTTGCTTCAGTTCTCGTGAGAACCGCACTGCGCGATCCGAGCCGCTAGGCGTCAAAAAGTGTTTCTGCTGCATTCAGGTCCGGCTTCGCGCACGTGTCGGTAAAGCATGACTTCCGCTGCGTGTCATACGATTGAGCGTCTCAACAAACTGCTTCTGTTGCCTGCGCTGAACGATGTCGATGCCAACCGCCGCGGAAAACCAAACGCCATCGGCGGCCATTCGCACGATCAGGCATTCGATCGTTTCTTCGGACTTACCGTGCCGCAATATTTGTTCTGAGAGCCAGCTCAGGTATCGCGCGCGCATCTCTGGCTCCGTTGCGAGCATGATGCCCAGCGTATTCCAATGCTCAGCATTTGGACTTTTCTGAATTTCAAGACTCGCGAGGAGGTACGCGCGCGTGAAGCGACCGGCAGGGTCTGGATCTTTAGCGATATAGCTCTCGACGCCGGTCGAAAGATCATCGAGGAGCTTGTCGATGAGCGCGACGATCAGGGCCTGCTTCGTCGGGAAATGGTGCAGAAGGCCCCCTTTGCTGACGCCGGCGCGTTGTGAAATCGCCTCGAGGGTGGCGTTGGAAATTCCAACCTCAGCGCAGAGCTTCGCCGCCACATCGAGCAATTGGCTCCGAACTTCCACCGGTCGCTTCTTTCTACGGTGAGCAAGACTCATGGCGATTTATCTCTGCGGTTATCTAGCGGGGCAGTCACGCCAACCATTGAGCGCAGCGCTGCAAGAAGTCAAAACGCGCCGGGGGCGCCAGTCGAGCTTCCGTATCGGTTCGTTCGCTATCCAGTGCGGTCGTTCAACAAAAAATCGGAGGTGGAGCGGCACTTTATCCATCGGCCTTGAAAAAAACCGTCCGGATGGTATCTTTGATGATCTCGTCTCGCAAAGCCATGCAGGGAGTCATGAGACCCACGCTTTTCCACTATGGTGCGCTTGGCGCCGCCATCGTCTGCGAGCTAGTTGGCACCACTCTTCTGCAGAAATCCGAGCAGTTCACGCGGTTCGCGCCAACTCTCTTCATGATCCTGTTCTTCGCGGGCTCGTTCTTTTTCTTGTCACACGCATTGAAGGCGATACCGATCGGCATCGCCTATGCCGTCTGGGCCGGCGTTGGCATCGTCCTCACGGCCTTTATCGGTGTCACGATCTTTCGTCAGACGATGGATATCGCTGCGATCGCCGGAATTGCAATGATCGTCGGGGGCGTGGTCGTGGTCAACGTCTTCTCTCACTCCGCAATGCACTAGCCGCTGACGCTCCCCGTTCAGCACGCACACAGCCGCTTTTCGAGCTTCGGGACTGAAAAGGCCATCGACATGTTCAACGTCCGCCGACTACTTGCCCGCTCCGATCGATGGTTTGCGACGTGGCTTGGCGTTCTCCCGCTTCTCGTTGCGGCGACGGGACAGGCCTGCGCCCAGGCCGGAGGCGACATGCCGCCGCCGGCGGTGGCGGTGCTCAAGCTCTCCGCGCGTGCCGTTCCGGTCATGAGCGAACTCCCCGGGCGCATTGCCGCGACCCGCGTTGCCGAAGTGCGCGCGCAGGTCACGGGCATTTTGCAGGAACGGGTGTTCGAGCAGGGAACCCTCGTCAAAAAGGGCGACGTCCTCTACCGGATTGATCCGAACCTCTTTCGGGTGCGGGTCGCGAGCGCTGAGGCGACGTTGCAGAGGGCCAAGGCCTCTCAGGCCAATGCGCAACAGCAATATGATCGCCAAAAGGAATTGCGCGCACGGGATGTTGCGAGCGGTGCCAGCTATGACACTGCTGCGGCCACTCTCGCCCAGTCGAACGCCGATGTCGCGCTCGCCCAAGCGGCTCTCGAGGAAGCGCGGATCAATCTCGGGTACACCGAGGTTCGCGCGCCGATCACAGGAATCATCGGGGGGGCGCTCGTCACCGAAGGTGCTCTAGTTACGACGACCGATGCCAACCAAAATCTTGCGCTCATCCAGCAGATCGATCCGGTTTATGCGGATTTTACGCAATCCTCCGCCGAGCTGCTCGCGCTCAAGCGCGCCGTCGCAGAGGGGAAGCTCGAGAGCCCAGCGCCAGGACAAGCCCGCGTCGAACTCGTATTCGACGACGGCACAGTCTATCCACAACCGGGAAGACTACTCTTCTCGAGCGCGAGCGTTGACGCAATGACCGGCCAAGTCACCTTGCGCGCCGAGTTTCCCAATCCGAAAAGCGACCTGCTGCCGGGCCTTTATGTCCGCATCCGCATCGAGCAAGCCGTACGGGACGGAGCGATCACCGTCCCGCAACGTGCGGTCCTGCGCGCCCAGAATGGCAAGGCGCAGGTCTACGTTGTCGGAACAGATAGCACGGTCGAAGCGCGCGACATCGCCCTCGGCCAGACATTCGGCGCGGATTGGATCGTTGAATCCGGGCTCAAGAGCGGTGAGCAAATCATCGTCGATGGTGTCCAGAAGGCGCAGCCTGGCGGCAAAGTTGCCGCCGAAGCCTGGAAAACCTCAGATGATGCTCTGCCGGCGCCGGCAGACAAAGCGGCAACGCAAGCAATACGATAGGCACCTCGATGGCTCAGTTCTTCATTAGCCGGCCGGTGCTGGCGTGGGTGTTCGCGCTCTTTATCTCGATCGCGGGCCTGATTGCCCTGCCCTTCCTGCCGATCTCGCAATATCCGAAGGTTGCGCCGCCACAGGTGATGATCTCCACGCTTTATCCCGGCGCTTCGCCACAGGAGATCTACCAGGGCGTCACACGCCAGATCGAGGAAGAGTTGAACGGCGTCGATCGGCTGGTCTACTTCGAATCGACCTCGGACACCTCCGGCGCGATCAACATTACAGCCACCTTCAAACCTGGAAGCGACATCGACCAGGCCTCTGTCGACGTTCAGAACGCGCTACGGCGCGTCGAGCCGCGCCTTCCCCGGGCCGTGACGGCGCAGGGCATAACGGTTGAAGAAGCGAGCACGGGCTTTCTGCTCTTCATCGCACTCACGTCGACGGACGGAAAGACAGACGAAATCGCGCTCGGTGATTACTTGAGCCGCAATGTCCTCGGCGAACTCCGACGCATTGACGGCGTCGGCCGGGCCCAGCTCTTCTCGGCACAGCGCGCCATGCGCGTCTGGATCGATCCGGACAAGATGGTCGGTTACAACATCACCGCCTCGGATGTGAGCGATGCGATCATGGCGCAAAACGCGCAAGTCGCTGCCGGGCAGATCGGCGCCGCCCCCAATCCGGTGACCCAGGACTTGACCGCCACCGTGCTCGTCAAGGGGCAGCTGAGCGATCCCAAGGAGTTCGGCGACATCATTCTCCGCGCCAACCCGGATGGATCGACAGTGCGCCTGCACGACGTCGCCCGCGTCGAGGTCGGCGCAGAAACCTATAGCTTTGCGAGTCGCCTAAACGGCCAACCGAGCGCCGCTGTTGGCGTTCAGCTCTCAACGACCGGTAACGCCGTCGCGACGGCAAAGGCCGTGAAGGCCAAGATGGAGGAACTCTCCCGCTACTTTCCGGCGGGCGTCACGTATTCGATACCCTACGACACCAGTCCCTTCGTCTCGGCATCGATAGAGAAAGTTCTGCACACGCTCGTTGAAGCGATCGTTCTCGTCTTTATCGTCATGTTCGTCTTCCTGCAGAGCTTCCGCTACACGCTCATTCCGACGCTCGTCGTGCCCGTGGCGCTGCTCGGCACCCTTGCCGTCATGTATGCCGCCGGCTTTTCCATCAATGTCCTGACTATGTTCGCAATGGTGCTCGCCATCGGCATCCTTGTCGACGACGCAATCGTCGTTGTCGAAAACGTCGAGCGCATCATGGCTGAAGAAGGGTTATCGCCGAAAGACGCAACCCGGAAGGCCATGGGCCAGATCACCGGCGCCATTCTTGGCATCACGCTGGTCCTTGCGTCCGTCTTCATACCGATGGCCTTTTTCCCCGGCTCCACGGGGATTATCTATCGTCAATTCAGTTTGACCATGGTCGTCTCGATCATGTTCTCGGCGTTTTTGGCTCTGTCCCTGACGCCTGCGCTCTGCGCAACCCTTCTCAAGCCCATCCCGCAAGGACATCACGAGAAGAAAGGTCTCGGTGGCTGGTTCAACCGAGCCTTCGATCGATTAACAGCGGGATACGCGCGGCGCGTCGCCGGTTTGGCCAAGCGGGCAGGACGGATGATGGTCGTCTACCTCGCGCTCGTCATCGGCCTCGGCTATTTGTTCCTCAAGCTGCCAAGCGCGTTCGTTCCCGACGAGGATCAGGGCTATATCATTGTCGACGTCCAGGGACCGCCCGAAGCAAGCCAGAACAGAACGGTCGCCTCTCTTGAGAAGATCGAGGCGGTCTTCAAGGGCGAGCCGGCGGTCGAAGACGTCTTCGCCGTGCAGGGCTTCAGCTTCTCGGGCAACGGGCCGAACGCCGCCCTGGTGTTTCCGACCTTGAAGGATTGGGCGGAACGCGGCGCCGGCAACTCCGCTCAAGAGATTGCTAACCGGGTCAACATGCAGCTCTTCGCGCTCAAGGATGCGACCACGTTTGCGCTCTCGCCGCCGCCGATCGAAGGTTTCGGCACCACCAACGGCTTCTCGTTCCGTTTGCAAGATCGCGGCGGTCTGGGTCAGGATGCCCTCAACCAAGCGGCCAGCGAACTCATCGCGAAGGCTTCGAAAAGTGGAATCATTACCGGCATCCGGCCAGAAGGCATGCCGGACGCCGCCCAGGTCATGCTGGTTATCGACCGGAAGAAGGCCAATACCTTCGGCGTGACTTTCGCCGACATCAACAACACCATCACCGCGAACCTCGGCTCCTCCTACATCAACGACTATCCGAACGACGGGCGCATGCAGCGCGTCGTGGTGCAAGCGAAGGATCGAAGCCGCCTTCAGGCCGAGGATCTCCTGAAGCTCAATGTGCGCAATGCCAACGGCGGCATGGTTCCGTTATCCTCCTTTGCAATTGTCGAATGGCGAAAAGGCGCGGCGCAGATCGTTGGCTACAATGGCTATCCCTCGGTGCGGATATCCGGCGCGGCTGCTCCGGGATATTCCTCTGGGGCGGCGATCGCGGAGATGGAGCGGCTCGCTTATGAGCTGCCGAAGGGATTTGGCTTCGAGTGGACCGGACAGTCGCTTGAGGAGATCAAGTCCGGCGACCAGGCGCCGTTCCTCCTAGCGCTCAGCATCCTTTTCGTTTTCCTGCTGCTCGCGGGCCTATATGAGAGCTGGTCTATTCCTCTCGCGGTTATCCTTGTCGTTCCGCTTGGCGTGATTGGCTCCGTGATGGCCGTCATGCTGAGAGACATGCCCAATGACCTCTATTTCAAGGTCGGGCTCATTGCGATCATTGGCCTGTCGGCAAAGAATGCCATCCTGATCGTGGAATTTGCCAAAGATTACTATGCCGACGGTAAGTCGCTTCTCGACGCTGCTGTTGAGGCGGCGCGAATTCGGTTGCGTCCCATCATCATGACGTCACTCGCCTTCGCGCTCGGCGTCGTACCGCTTGCCATCGCCACAGGACCGAGCGCCGCGAGCCAGAATGCTATCGGAACAGGCGTCCTCGGCGGCATGATCTCGGCCACGATTCTTGCCATTATCTTCGTGCCTGCGTTCTTTGTGTTTGTCCTCGGTGTACTCAAGACGAAACGGCCCGAACATAGGCAAGGGGACGAAATTATCGCAAATCAGGCATCGAGTACGCCAACGTCTAAGAAACCGGAATATCTGTCGGGAGCAACAAGCCTACCGTAGGAAATACCGGGGAGGCGTCGTGCATGACGGCAACAACACCCGCGTGAAGTCCAACGCACGCCGTGGGAGCTTGCGTTTCAGATCACTAGCTCCAATTGACGCTCACACGCGCCGGCGTGACTGCGATCCGGAGCCGAGTGACCGGGCAAGCTTTCGCATGGCCGCCTCAGCTTCTTGCGGTGCGAGCCCAACGTAACCCATGACCCATCCTGAGCGTTGCGGGCGCGCGAGGTAGAGACTTCGGAGCGATGGGAGCTCGATTCCAAGCTGCGCTGCCGCTCGGATCGACTCCGCTTCACCGACGCCGTTTCGCACATCGCATGTGATCTGAAACCCGCCGTTAGCGACGTCGAACGATGCAAACGGACTGAGATGTCGGTCGAATGCTTCCAGGAAGGCGTCGCGACGGCCTTTGTAGAGCTCGCGCATACGCCGCACATGTGCCGTGAAATGGCCGCCCGACATGAACTCTGCGAGCACGGCCTGATTCAGATACGCCGAATGGCCGTCGACGAGCGTGCGCGCGGTCACGAACGTTTTGACGAGATACGAGGGAGCCACCAGATAGGCGATCCGTACACCGGGAAACAGCGTCTTCGTGAACGTGCCGACGTAGAGAATGGCTCCCGACGGATCGAGCCCCTGGATGCAAGAAATCGGGGCGCCTTCGTAGCGATATTCGCTGTCGTAGTCGTCCTCGATGATCCAGGCCTTATTACTACGCGCCCACTCGATCAGAGCAACACGCCGATCGAAACCGAGGGTAACTCCGGTTGGATATTGATGCGACGGCGTGACGTAGACGCCGCGAATGGGTCCGCGACGTCTCGAAAGAACATCGACTCTCAAACCTTCTCCGTCGACGGGAACGGGCAGTAGATCCGCCCCTGCCATTTTCAGTGCTGCCTTGACGCCGGGATATCCCGGATCCTCAACGGCAACGACATCGCCCGGATCGAGCAGGAGCGACGAGATCATCGCAAGCGCCTGCTGGGAACTCGTCAGCACCACGACATTGTCCGCATTACAGCGCACACCGCGATGGGCGGCAAGATAACGTGCGATCTCCTCGCGCAGGTCCCGAAGCCCTTGTGGGTCCGAATAGTTTAGGACGCACGCGGCCTGCTCCCGCATAATGCGCGAGGCAATGCGATTCCATGTCGATGAGGGAAACGCGCGAAGATCCGGCATAGCGGCCGAGAATGCACGCGTGACTGGATCCCGAACGCCACCGAGATTCAGCGCGATCCTGCCACGATTGCCGGTCTCGATTTCGACATTTCGCCGCCGCGTCCGTGGACCGTGGTCGCGCAGGAAATCCGATCCCGTTTCCGTGACGAAGGTTCCGCTTCCGTGAAGGCGCGTCAGAAATCCTTCGCTCTCGAGATGCTGATAGGCCGCCTCGACGGTATCACGAGCAATACCGAGCTCGGCGGCCAGAGTGCGAGACGACGGCAGCCGGTCCTTCCTCTTCAAGGCCCCGACGATGATCTGTCTCCGGATCGCGTTTTGAATGCGCGTCGCGAGATTGAGACCGGTATCTATTTGCTCCTCGAGCAGGTGGATCAAGGAGCCAGCAAATTTATCGCGCATCAAAGTGGTCTGCTCAGACATGCCGTAGTGGACGGACAATGCAATCCAATTTCCTAGTATTCAATAGAAACTTTGAAATCTAGGCCGGGATCATCAGCTGATGGCGAACGAGAAGACTATCGTACGGACCACGTGCCCGCGAGATTGCTACGATGCCTGCGGAATTTCAGTAATCGTGCGCGACGGCACGGTTCAGAAAGTGCTTGGCGACCGGACGCACCATGTCAGCGCAGGTGGCCTGTGCGGGAAATGCGCTCTCGCCTACAACGGGGTGTATTTGACGCCGGAGAAACGCCTCCTCGAGCCGTTGCGCCGCGTTGGCCGGAAGGGTTCCGGAGAGTTCGAACCTGTCGGCTGGGAAACAGCGCTTCGCGATATTGCAGGACGGCTGAACGAGATACGCGCTACGCGAGACGCGCGCTCGATATACCACACGCACTATACCGGCACCGTTTCAATGGTCGCCGGGTGGTTTCCGCTCCGTTTCTTCAACAAGCTCGGAGCAACAGAGGTCGATCCCGACACGGTCTGCAACAAGGCGGGACATGTCGTGCTCGCCGACATGTTCGGCACCTCCCTGACCGGCTTCGACCCGGAGCAACTGGCAAACGCGAACACCCTTCTCGTATGGGGCGCAAATCCCTCCCACAGTGCGCCTCACATGCACACGCGCTGGATCAGAAAGTCCGGCGCAAAAGTCATTGTCGTCGATCCGATCGCTCACGACACCGCGAAAATCGCGTCTCTGCATCTGCAGTTGCGGCCCGGATCGGACGCGGCGCTTGCGTTTGGCATGCTCCATGTTTTGAAGAGCGCAGGGCTGATCGACCGCTCCTTCATCGCAGAGCACGTCAAGGGATTCGACGCAGTAGAGCATGACATCGAGCAGGCCACTCTTGCGCGGACAGCGGCCCTGACGGGAGTTCCCGAATCCCTCATCGAGGAGGCGGCGCTGGCATTTGGCTCAGGTCCCTCGCTGCTCTGGCTTGGCCAGGGCGTGCAGCGGCAGCCCACGGGCGGCAACGTGTTTCGCGCCTTGGCGTTGCTGTCGGTCGCAACTGGCCAGATCGCAAAGCCAGGAGCCGGGTTCTGCTACATGAATGGTCCTGAAACGCGCGGCGTCGACATGAATTTCCTCATGGGCGCGGAGCTTCGTCCTGACAACGGTTCATCCATCAGTCATATCGACCTAGCCGATCATCTCGCGGACCCGGCACGCGTCTCGGCGCTATTCACCTGGAACAACAACATTGCGGCCTCGAGCCCCAACCAATCGAAATTGCGCCGGGCGCTTGAACGAGAGGATTTGTTCACAGTCGTCACGGACATTTTCATGACGGATACGGCCGCCTATGCGGACTATGTGCTGCCGGCAGCTAGCTTCCTCGAATTCGACGACATCATCTTCCCGTACTTCCACAACACCGTCTCCGCACAGGCAAGGGTGACCGAGCCGCTTGGGTCGGCGCTTCCCAACCAGGAGATTTTCCGCCGGCTCTCGGCTGCGATGGGCTTTCGCGATCCGGAGCTCTATGAGAACGACCGTTCGGTGATTGATCGCCTGCTCTGCCAGACCAGTTTTCCTGGCTCGTTCGAGGATCTGAAGCACGTCGGTACGGCGCGCCTATTCGAGACCCCGAAGATACAGTTTGAGGATCTCAGATTCTCGACTCCATCCGGGCGCATCGAGGTGACAAGCGAACGCTTGGCGGCAGCGGGCCATGCTGCTGCTCCATATGCCCACGCCGATTCTCCGCCGAGCGGGAACCGCGTCCGTGTTCTCTCGCCCGCTTCGGAATGGCTGATGAATTCGAGCTACGGCAACGACGAGCGGATTCGCTCGCGCATCGGCGAGCCGAAGATGTTTCTCAATCGGGCCGACGTCGAGGAACGAGGCCTTTCGGATGGCTGCGCCGCAACTCTTGCGACGACATCCGGCAGACTGACTTTGACAGTTGCGATTTCGGACGATGTGCCCAAGGGGGTGGCTCTGGTTCACAAGGGCCACTGGCCCCGTCATGCCGGCGAGTTCGCCAACGTCAACGTTCTCAATCCCGGCCTTCGGACCGATATTGCCGACAGCACGGCCGTGCACGGTGTCGAGGCGGAGCTACAGCGCGCATGAGCAGGAAGCAAGAAGCCGACATCGTGATTGTTGGCGCTGGCCCTGTTGGTCTGTTCGCGGTCTTCGCTTGTGGCCAGCTCGGCATGCGTTGTCACGTCGTCGACGCGTTCTCCGAGATCGGAGGCCAGTGCATCGCGCTCTATCCGGAAAAGCCCATCTACGACATTCCGGGATTTCCATCTGTGCGGGGACGCGAATTGATCGCGCGCCTCAGAGAGCAGGCCGAGCCGTATCATGCAAGGTTCAGCCTCGACAGCCTCGCCGTGGGGCTGCGGCGGGACGCGCAGCGATTGTTCGTTCGCACGTCGAAAGACGAAGAGATTCTGGCGCGGGCAGTCATCATCGTCGCGGGACCCGGCGCGTTCGGTCCTAACCGGCCACCGTTGGCGGGCATCGAAGCGCTTGAAGGAACCTCTGTCCACTATTGGGTGAGGGATCCGCAAACTCTGCGCGGAAAACGGATCGTCATCGCCGGCGGAGGCGACAGTGCGGTCGACTGGGCAATTGTCCTTTCGGACATAGCCGCGTCGGTAACGCTGGTCCATCGGCGCTCGAAATTTCGGGCGCCTCCAGCATCCGTCAATGCGCTCATGCAGCTCAGCGGCAACAAGAAAGTGACTCTTCGCGTGCCATATCAGGTTTCTGCTCTCGAGGCGCACGAACGGGCTCTCAAGGCCGTCATCATCGAGGATCTGGACGGTGAGCGGATAAGGCTCGAGGCCGACGTGCTATTACCATTTTTCGGTCTTTCGTCAGATCTAAGCGCATTGTCGGAATTCGGGCTCAATCTCGAGGCCGGTGCTATCCGCTGTGACCCGCTGTCTATGTCGACGAGCGTTCCCGGGATTTTTGCAGCTGGCGACGTTGCATCCTATCCCGGCAAGGAGAAGCTCCTTGTGACTGGTTTTTCCGAGGCGGCGATCGCCGCCCGATCGGCATTTGCCTTCGCATATCCCGAGAAGCCCTATCACTTCCAGCATTCGACGGACCGCGGCAGGCCGTCAGCGTCGCAGGTCCGGCAAAATGTCTGAGGAGTGTGGAATGAGCACGAACGATATTCACATTGTGGTCGACGACAACGGACAGGTTCACCGGTTGACCTGCCGATCCGGCATCAGCGTCATGGAAGCAATCCGCAACGCGGGCCTGCCACTCGAAGCCGCTTGCGGGGGCTCGCTTGCTTGCGCGACTTGCCACATCATCCTCTCGGAGGCGGATTATGCGCGCGTGGGTGCGCCGAGTGAAGACGAGGAGGATATGCTCGATCAAGCGTTCGGCGTAACACGCACGTCGCGGTTGGGATGTCAGATTTTGCTCGATCCAAGTCTCGATGGACTGGGTTTACGTCTCCCCGCACGGTCCTGACGCAACTTTGCGCGCTTTGGCGTGTCGCTTCGTTCGCGACCATTCCCATCAGCGTGTCATGGGCAGTAGCAGTTCAGTACAATTCCGCCGCTGAACTACATCAACAAAAAATCAATTGATCCATACCTCCACACGGCGATTGAGTTGCATGCCTTCCTCAGTGTCATTGCACGAGACGGGGGCAAGTTCGCTGTATCCCTTGACAGCAAGCTTGGCCTGTCGATGCGAAAGGCCGTTGGCCTTCATAACGGCGAGCACGGCCTGCGCCCGGTGAAGCGACAAGCTCCGATTGACTGAAAACGTACCCTTCGTATCGGCAAAGCCGGCCAGAAGGACCGATTTATCCTTGTAGGCATCGGTCTTGAGGAGTTCCACCAGCCGCTTGGCATCGGCCAAAGCCTTGTTATCGAGTTCATAGGAACCCGATTGGAATCGGAACGTCACTGAAAGACGCTGAGCCGATCTGATATCGGTCGTGAAAGCATTCATCAGGTTTTCGTCAAAGTTCAGTGGCGCAGCGTTAAGTCCGAATGCGATGCGGCTGGTTTGAGATTCATAGCTCGCAGTCTCCGGCACCTGATCTATGAAATCCGATTGCTTGACGATCCGCTGAGCATCATGTGAAAGCGCGAACTCCAGCAGCCCCCGTGCGACTGGGTCGCGCGGCTCGCCGCCTGTATAGAGAAAAAGGCGCCGCGAAATGGGATATTCTTCGGTCTTGATGCTGAACGTCGAAGGCGGCGCTATGAGCCCGCAGGTTGAGACGATGTTCAGGGCTTTCGCGTTTCTCTGATAGGCGATGCCCGCGAAACCGATCCCGTTGCGATCATGCGCGACCCAATCCGACTGTTCCGCATGATTGGCTGTGCGCTTGGCGTTCGGCGTCAGCTCGAACTTGTGAGGCTTCAGGACCAGACTTTCGAACGTATCGAACGTGCCGGATTCCTTTGTTGGCGCATAGACATCGATCTTGCCAGCCGGCTGGCCGACTTGCGACCAGTCGGTGATCTCACCCGAGAAGATCTTGGCAATGGTATCCATCGGTAAGGAAACGACCGGATTTTGGGGCGATACGAGCACGAGCAGACCGTCGAGACCGAGAATATGTTCGCTTCCGGGGCGCCGAACATCCCCGAGACCTATTGCTGCGAGCTTCTGGACTTCGTCATCCTTCACGCGCCGCGAGGCCATTCCGATCTGAGAGACTTTCTTCTCCATATCGGCAAACGCCGTAGCTGAGCCGTGCCGATGCAGCGCAATCACGCCTTCGTCTTTGCCGTCTTTGCCTGACATTCGAAACTCGACGTCGAGGCCATCGGGGCTCACGACTTTCGTCAGCGTCTTACTCGTTGATCCGGCATAGGCATCGATGAGGCTGGGCATCAGCTGGTTGCCGATCGTGTTCGAACCGCTGATCGAAATAGATGTGGGACCCGCCGGGACGTCGGGGGGTGCGGCCTCAGTGCGCATCGCAACGGCATCGGTGGGGCAGTTGCTACCGATGCAGTCGAACCTCGAAGCGTCGAGCGACATGGCGCCGAGGCTCGTGGACAGTATGGTGTACTTATTTTGATCGTAGGCAGTGAGTTCGCCTTTGATTTCAAAATCACCATTCTTGGCGCGTAACGTCACTTCGCCGGAAAATGCATTGGCCGTGCACGCGCATATACCGACAATTGTGCACGCGAGAATTCGTGCTGCGTTGTCTCTGCCCGGCATTTTTACCCCCTTACAGAATATTGTGACTGGTATCTGCCCGCCGTCAGTGTGCGTTGTGAATTCGGATGTCCGGCACGATTCCGGTTTGATAACGGGCTTCGGAACTCAGTGTCTGGCCGCATGGCACCGAGGCGATGAGGCCGTTCTGACGGGTTACGGCGCCGCTCGTCTCGCGAACGATCACTTCAATCGGGACCTGCGCGTAGCGTCCGCTCCCGCAGGTATCTCCATTTGGATTCGTGCCTCGTGTTTCGTAGTCGAGCGCCATCGCGATGACCCCCCGGCTTGGCTGCTTGCCGTGCCAGAAAGTGAAGACCTCAGCTTTCGGGCCTGCCGCTTTGCCGTCGCTTACGCTCGACATAAAGCCATGACCGCGACCATCTTTCGTGACGAGTTCAGAGGCGACGGCAGCATCGCGTGGTGCACCGCTCCAAACGTCCCCGGGTTCTCCCTGCATGGCCGCATACTCAAAGGCGTGGAGGTTGAGATCGACGGGCGCATCCCAAATGACCGCAACCTTCGTGACCTCATCGAGGTCGCCAGTCACGAGTTGGAGGCGCTGCTGCTGCCCATCGGCGAGCGAGACTCCGGTTTTGGCATCAGGCCCAAGGAACATATCGGCGATGAATTCAGCGTCGCCTTTGTCGTCGAACGTGCGTCCGATCACCAGCGGACCATATTGCATGTTGACGCCCTGGCCATGCCGGCATGGCGAATGGACCGCGATCTTTGATCGTCCGCCCGGCAATGGTTCCACCGCCACAGTGGCGTCAGGACAGGTCAGCGCAATGGCCGGTACCGTCAAGGTCGCGCGAGGCTCCAATTGCGCCGGAGCATCGGCATTTTTCTCGGTACTGTTGCCTATAGCGGGCGAAACTGCCGGAGAGGATGAGTCGGAGTTGGCCTTCCGCTCCAACTGATTTTTCAAATCCTCCTGAAGTTTGCTGCGCGCTTCATCAGCCAGCCGTTTTGCCTCTTCGACCTGCTTTTGCGCCTCCGCTTCACGAGCGCGCAATTGCTCTTCGTCCTCCTTGCGTTTCACTTCCTCTTCAGCCGACAGGCGTTTCAGTTCCTCGAGTTTCTTGCGTGCGGCGGCCTCTCTGGTAGCGAGCTCTTCCTCTTGCGCTTTCAATTTGGCTGCTAACTCGTCGAGCTTTCTTTGCTCTTCCGCCTTGCGCGCTTCATCTCCATTGCCGGGTGGCGGCGGAGGTTGATTGGCGTTTCCCGCATCTTCGGGCAGCCTGCGCTGATCTATGAACAATTGCCGTGATGAGGTTGCGTCGGCGCCATCACCGGCGAACGAAGGTCTCGCGTAGACACATGCCGCGAAAACGACGGCGATAGCCAGCATAACTCCTTCCAACGCACGGGACATGGTTCACCGGCTCAGAGGTTCAATCGTTTGTTCGGTCCCGCCACACCCACCCGTGGCCTTGGCCTGCTCGAGGAATTTCAACGCAATCTCCTTATTCGGCTGCGTGCTGGGCAAATCCGCATCAAGGCGCGCAAGGAAGCAGAGCGCGACTGGGTCTTTTTGAGCGGCGGCAAGTTCCCATACCGAACGTGCAACCTCATATTCAGACTGAGATGCTGTCGGTTTGGCGTAGAGTGTTCCGAGCTGGGTCAGAGCCCATCGGAGACGATCTCCTGAGAGCGCCCCGGTAATTCCGATTCTGAGCCAATAGCGGGCTTCCTCATGATCAGGCGGCGCCTCAAGACCATGCAGCTTGGCATCGGCCATTTGGAAGGCTTGATCGGGAGTCACTCCAGATGAGCTCTGTCCGCTCGGCGATATTGGTCCCGGAGCAAGGAGGTCCGGCCAAACGGGATTTCTTTGTTGCGCGATAAGCGGTGTCTTCGTCGTCCCGGGGATCAGGCCAGTCCAATACAGAGCGAAGGCGGAAAGAAATCCCGCAAGAAAAATCGCTACGAATGATGCAATCAAATTCGCCCGCCAACGCGCCGGAGACGCTGGAGGATGCGTGTTGGATTCACGCGGTCTCTGCGCCTCGAGACGTGCCCTTTCGATGATCGTTGGCAGTGTGATCGAAGCGGCGTCCGTTGGTAGATTTGGAGGCGCGATCGCGTTCTGGGGTTTATCCCGCTGCGAAGCTGGCGGTGCCATTCGGACGACTAAAGCGTCCTTCAAACTAGGAAAGTTTTGTTGATCTCCGGTCACCGTTTTTCTCAGCCCCATAGCGGGAAGACGACTGAGCCTACGTGTTGGAAAGGAAACAAGCCGCACCTCTCCCCACGGGCTCGACGTTGCATCTCAATGCCCGGAGCTATCCCCCGTCATGAAAGAAGTCAGAATTTTGAGAACCGGCCCCCACCCGCCCTTGCTGTACTATGGGGACAAGGCAATGACGATTTTATGATCCTCATCGCGAGCACATCAGGCGGGTCAGTACATCGACGAAGGCAGGCGGCTACTGCGGGTTCTCAAGACTGAAGACCCGGGCGGCCTCGTCGTAGTCAAATAGCTCGCCGTAACGGCTCCAGGTGGTAACAGACCTCAGCGTGCTCTCAGCGGCTCTGTCACTCATATAGTCTTCGAGTTCCTGCGCGAAGCGATCGGCTGGCGCCTGATGGGTACTTCTCTCGTCAAGAACGCGGCGAATTCTGGCCGCCAATGGCACGTAGGCCAGAAGGTGGTCGCCGAAAAGCTTCTTGCGAACATCGACGTCTGCGTCCGCGAACTTCCTGCCGGCGGGTGTCAGATGAAGATCGCCTGCTTCCACCTCGGCAAAGCGTAGCAGTTGCAAAGTTTCCGCCGCCGGAAAAAGTTCATCGATCTCCATCTGGAGCTCACGTGCAATTTCCGGCATGTCCGCTTTCCCATTATAGGGAGGCGCTCCAACCGCCTCGATCAGACCGGCGAGCGTGTTGGTCGAAACCTGAGGCAGGATCATGCCGAAACCCATGCCAGGAAAATGACCCTCTCGGCCCGGCTGGGTAACGGGCCGTTGCGTCATGCGCGCGTAAATCGTGTCGACGAGTTGGCGGAATTCGGGATCAAGCCGATGGCGAGGGTGCTTGAGTGTAACCGTGATCTCTGATGCGACCCGGCCCGGATTTGATGAGAGGATGAGGATACGGTCGCACATCAACACGGCTTCTTCGATGTTGTGTGTCACCATCAGGATGGACTTGATCGGCATCCGGCCTTCGCACCAGAGGTCCAAGAGGTCGGTGCGAAGTGTCTCAGCAGTGAGAACGTCGAGGGCAGAGAACGGTTCGTCCATCAACAAGATGCTTGGATTGACCACGAGGGCGCGCGCGAAACCGACGCGCTGACGCATGCCACCCGAAAGTTCTTTCGGGTAGGCCGATTCAAATCCATCGAGTCCGATGAGATCGATGGCGGACAAAGCCCGCCGGTGCGCTTCCTCTTCCGGAACGGCCATAGCACGAAGACCGAATTCGACATTTTCGAGCACCGAGAGCCAGGGAAAGAGAGCGAAGCTCTGAAAGACCATGGCGATGCCGTTCACAGGTCCCGTTACTGGTTGGCCCTGGTAGATCACGTCGCCGGCACTTGGACGCGCAAGCCCGGAAACGATCCGCAACAGAGAAGACTTGCCACAGCCCGACCGGCCGAGCAGCCCGACGATCTCGCCTTCGTATAAGGATAAGTTCGCGTCATCGAGGATGACGATACCTTCGTCACCTGAGGTACCGCGATAACGCTGCTCGACGTGGCGGATTTCAAGAAGCGGTGTTGCAGATAACGTTGACATCGCAATTCCTCAGTTCAGGCGCAGACGGCGTTCGGCGTAACCGAATAGCGGACGCCAGAGAAGACGATTGAATCCGATGACGAATATCGACATCACCGCAATTCCGAGCACAATTTTTGGATAGTCGCCGGCTTCCGTCGCTTGCGCGATGTAAGATCCGATGCCGTGTGCAACGACCTTATCGTCGCCCCAACGAACATATTCTGCAACGATGCTGGCGTTCCAGGAACCGCCGGACGCCGTAAGAGCGCCCGTCACATAATATGGAAAGACACCCGGAAGGATTACGTCCCGCCACCATTGCCAGCCTTTGGCGCCAAAGCTCGCGGCTGCTTCTTTGAGATCGTTCGGAAAGGCCGATGCGCCCGCAATCACGTTGAAAACAATATACCACTGCGTACCGAGAATGATGAGCGGGCTCAGCCAGATATCCGGATTTAGGTGAAAATAAAGAATGCCGACAACAACAATTGGAAAAATGACATTGACGGGGAACGCGGCCAGGAACTGCGCGAGGGGCTGTAGTCGCTCGGCAACGCGCGGACGAAGTCCGATCCAAACGCTGACAGGAACCCAGAACAGGGTAGCGAGTGCGAGCAGAACGACGACCCGCACCATCGTCACAAACGTGACAGAGATAGCCTCAACGGCATCGCCCCACGAGAGCTCCGTCGCAATAAAGGAATATGTCTGCCAAATCGAGTAGAGGGCTACAATTGTGATGACGGCGTACCAGGCGACATCCAAAAGTCGCGACAGGTGCTTGTCGCCTTTATTGGGAAGAGTCTTCGAAAATGGAGCGGGAAGCCGCCAATACGCGGCCCACATGAATTTCTGTCCGATCCAATCGGAAATGCTGCGAAGCCAGCGCGTGCGCTGAAAGATTCTGAGCGCCCATGATTCCTCTGCCGATTGGCCGGCCGATAGTTCGACGCGAAATCTCCCCGCCCAAGCGATGATGGGGCGAAAAAGCAGCTGATCATAAATGAGAATGACGACAAACATCGCGACCACGGCTGCGACGACGGCATAAATGTTGCGCTGTTCTATCGCCAGCGCCAAGTATGATCCGATCCCGGGTAGTTTGATTGTGGTATTGCCGACCGATATCGCTTCGGATGCGACGACGAAGAACCAGCCGCCGGACATCGACATCATGGTGTTCCAAAGCAATCCTGGTACCGCAAACGGAACCTCGAGAAACCAGAAACGCTGCCATCCCGTGAGGTGAAAACCTCGCGTAACCTCCTCGAGATCTCGCGGCACCGTCCGCAGTGACTGATAAAACGAGAAGGCCATGTTCCAGGCTTGGCTTGTGAAGATCGCGAAAATTGCCGCGGCTTCGGCGCCCATCATGCTTCCCGGAAAGAGTCCCATGAAGAACGTCACGGTGAATGACAGAAATCCAAGCACCGGCACGGATTGCAGCACGTCGAGAAATGGGATCAAGACCATCTCTGCGCGGCGGCTCTTCGCCGCCAAGGTGGCGTAGGTGAATGTAAAAACGAAAGAGGCCGCGAGCGCCGCGAACATGCGCAGCGTCGTTCGCAGCGCGTAGTAGGGAAGATTCCAGTAGTCGAGCGAAATTGGAGTGGCTTCGACCGGAGACAATGGTGCAACCATGCCTCGCGCACCTTGCGCGATCGCGATGAAGATCGCGATTATGACGGTGAAGGCCAAGAAGTCCCAGTAGTTGGGAACCTCGCGCCGCTTGATGGATGGGAAGTCAGGCCACTTCAGCGTCATATCAGTTCCGTCGTGGTGGGTTGCGGCGCGCCTGAACTGTCAGATTTGCGGGCCCACCGCACCTTACATTTTGTAAAACACGCAGATGTTTTTTCAGTCTGCAATTGCCCTTCCGGTTGAGCGTGCGCGGCGCCACCCACAACTTGTACTGACTTTTTAGCTCCGCGTTCTCGTCCGCTTCCGGGTCATGGATCGAGCGATTGGTTTCGGCCTATGCCATTCGGCTTATCGGCAAGTAAACGCGAATACGGATCGCGTTTCCGCCGGATTTGACATCAATGACGTCGCCGCCCCGTAGGCAATTCAATGGAGGTATCGATGATGTCCGTTCGGTCGAAGGCAAAAGCCATCGCCGCACTCTCCGTGCTCGGCGCTGCGATGCTGAGTGCAGCCGCGCGCGCCGAAGATTGGCACGCCCGGGAAGTGCAGCTCTTAGGACTGCACGATCTCTGCAATAAGGGCGACCGCAGAGCGTGCGTTCAATTCGGGATGATGCTCGGAGAAGCCAAGGAACGCCACGCAGATTGGCGCAGAGCGCATCCGGACTGGTGGTGGTGGGAGCACTAGAGCAGCGACATGTGTGGACGTGGCCTTCTTAGGCCACGTCCTTTTCTTTATTGTCACATGACTGTCATTTCCGCATTTGGCTCCAGGCCAACACCGGGACCTCGTGCTATTCCGCTTCGGCGCCTACTCATTCGCTCTCTTGGGAGCCCTTGATCCGAACCAGGTTCGTTAGAAGTGCATCGAAGCCTTGGGCACCGGTGCCAGTGTGGAGGTCGATGCGACCGACCTTCTCGACGAGCTTTTCGAGTGCTTCAAGTTCCTTGAGGCGGAGAAGCAGCGGGTTGTTCTCCATCAATTTCGACGTGTTGAGCAATGAACGGGTGGACGCCGTTTCCTCCTGACGACGGATCAAGTTGGCCTTCGCCACACGTTCGGCCTCCACGACCTTGTTCAAGAGTTCACGCACATCGCCCGGCAGGATCACATCCTTGACGCCGATTTCGCCGACCTCGGCACCGAGTTGTCTGGCCCGCTCGGATACGAACGTTCGCACTTCGTTGTCGATCGTGTCGCGCGCCGCCAGGATTTCGTCGAGCGTGCGCGCTGCAACGGCTTCGCGTATGGCGAACTGAATCATCCGGTAGAGCGTGCCGTTCACATCACTCGTCGACAGCACCGACTTCTCCGCGTCGACGACCTTGACGAAGGCCGTCAACGTCACGCGAATGCCGATCCGATCCTTGGTCAGGATTTCCTGCGCCGTGACTTCGAGCGGCTGCGGACGCAGATCGGCCTTGACGATTTTGACCGTGCGGCCAACCGTCCAGAACGCATGACGCCCAGGAGCCAGCCGCTCCTCGAGCTTGCCGTCGACCATGAGCAGGCCTGTCTCGTACGCCTCGACGACCGCCGACGTGATGACCGACGTGCGAGCAAGATCGAGCTTGTCCTGGTGTCTCTTCGACACCCTGATGTCACTGCTCGTGTTGATCGTTTCAACATCGACACGCGTCACTGTCTTCCAGAACGCCCGCGTGGTGTTGGGAAGTACGAGGTGTTTCGGCTCGCCGTCGAACGAGACGATGGCGACCTCCGAAGACGCGGGCTGGATGATGGCGAAATGCTCTTCCGCAAGCTCCGGATGGGTCTTCCGGAGCAGCAGCGCTTTTTCTGCCGGAATTTCCGCGCGCACGACCTTCACCACTTCAGCGGAGAGCCGGTGGTTCCAATCGAAAGCCTTATGCCGGCCCGGCTCGAGCAGTCGCTCGAAGCGGCCGTCGCGGGACAAAAACGCTCGCTCATCGTCCTTGACCGTAAATTCGGAAAATAGTCTTGCGCGCTGCACTGAAAATACTCCTGGGCCTTTCTTGACCTTCTATTCTTTTGCTTTGTTTAGCGATCGTTTCGTTCGCAATGATCGGAAAAGGTTACCGGCCGTGTCTTCACAGCAAGAGCGCGGGCTCCGGCTTCAGTCGTCTCGCTTCACTCTTTCGTTCGGGTTGCGGCCGCGAGCATCCTTACGGATGACCTCGCGCCGGAATCCGGCGGCAGAGCGGTGCGGGCCGACGGTATCTGCCAGAAGCGCAGAGCGTCTCGCCGCTTGCCCTTGAATCCGGTTGCCCGGATGTGAAGAGCGGAAGTCATGGCCGGCTCCCATCAAGCAGTTTCCGATTGGCATTCGGATTGCGAAGCGGGAATCGAACCCGCGACAGCAGGATTAACAGTCCTGTGCTCTACCCCTGAGCTAGTCGCTGTGTGAGTATGAAGGAATTGAACCCCCGTCCTCCCGCCTAAGCGGGCGCTCTACCGCTGAGCTAATACCCGGACTTGTCGAACACGGAACACGCACTCCGCAATGCGGCGCGCGCCAGCCAGGCTTGGAAAACCGGGACATCTGCATTCGGCAAGGCGTGTGCATAAGCCTCGAAATTCGGGCAGAATTGAAGCCACTGGCGGCGGGTAGAGGAAAATGTTTCGAACTTGCCAGTGTTCGCACTCGTTCGTCCATAGACTGTTCGACGGCGTTGCCGTCTTCCGGACTGATCCGATAGAACGCGGCCTACGACCGAGGGTACAAAATTGCTTATAATGTGCCTGGCGGGAGAAGCGTTACGGGGTTGACCATGGCGAGCAAGGGGACCGGGGTCCGGCGCACGGCACTTGGGATTGTCGCTATATTCCTCATTCTTCTAATCGCCTGCGGGAGCGGCGGTTTTGCCTTTTGGCTGCACGCGACCGGGGAGCCTCCTCCCCTCGCAATCAACCCGATCGAAGGAGACATCGCAACCGTAGGGGCATCGAGCGTCACTTACGTTCCCGGTATCGGTCCGCGAACCTACGGTGATTGCACGCGCATACTCTCCCTTGACGGCGGTGGCGTCAGGGGCCTCGTGCCTGCACTCATTCTGGCCGAGATCGAACGGCGGACGGGGAAGCCTATCTCCAGATCCTTCGACCTGGTCGTCGGCACCTCGACGGGTTCGATCCTTGCGCTTGGTCTGACGCGCCCGAGCAATGCGGACGCGCATAAGCCCGCGCTCAGTGCTGACGATCTCGTCAAGCTCTACCGCGATAAGGCGGGGCGGATATTTCCATCCTCTCTTGGCGCGTTCCGGTCTCTGAGGCGCATCTTCCGGCCGAAATTCGACCCGAGCGACGTGGAAGTCCTCTTCCGCTCCTACTTCGAAGACGTGCGCCTGCAGGAGGCACTGACCAACGTCGCCGTGCCCGCCTACGACATCGAGGCCAACAACCGGGTGTGGTTCGTGAGCTGGGGCGGCCAGGGTCGCTTCTACATGCGCGACATCGTCCGTGGTGCAACCGCGGCGCCGACGTTCTTCCCTCCGGCGCGTATCGCCTATCGCACACCCAACAAGACGATAGCGTATCTGTCGCTGGCAGACGGTGCGCTTTTTGCGAATAACCCGGCGCTGGATGCCCTGGCCTATGGCCAAGTCATACGGTCCGATAAGCCTATGCTGCTCGTATCGATCGGGACCGGACGTTCGGCGCGGAAATACACATTCAACGAGGCGTGGGGCTGGGGCATGCTCGGCTGGATGGACCCTCTCCTCGACATCGCATTCTCCGATCCCGCCATCGACGGCATCGTCGAGAAAAAGCTTGAAGGGCATGGCGATTACTATCGCGTGCAGGTCGATCTCGGCACGCCGCCGATCGAGCTCGACGATTCGTCGCCTGACGCCCTTGCACGTCTCGAGGCGCGGACACGCGACTTCATTGCGGAGCATCGCGATGCGATCGATGGCATCGTCACACAACTGACATTGCCGCGTGCGAGCGGATGCGGCCCGACCATCGGTGCCGACTATGAGCGGCCCGACGGACCACGCGAGCGCGATCCTGAGCCTCCGCGGTGATGGCGATCGATACCTCCGACGGCAGGCCGAAGTTCATCGGACCGACGCTGTGCCGGATTTAAGAGCTCCAGACTAAGAACGAAGCGGTGCCAATCGGCATCTAAACCCAAACACTGATGAACACCCGACCGGCAACCTAGAACTCCACCGTTCTATCTTGTCGATTGACCAAAGCCGCTTTGGGTGTTGTGGCTAACTCTCCAACGGTTCACGTCAAGACTCTGGAGCAAAGGTACGCTGATGTTTGTAATTTCTGCATCCTCCCTCGCGGCATATCCGCAAGATCGTTGTTGCGGGAAACAACTGACGATCTCCGTTCAGGGTTGACCGTCATGGACCCCAACGCGGTTGGCCATCTCGAGCCATTCCTTCGGCTCGGTCTTGCTCTCCTCCTCGGCTCGGCCATTGGCTTCGAGCGCCAATGGCACCAGAAGATGGCTGGTCTCAGAACGAACGCGCTCGTAGCACTGGGTTCTGCCGGCTTTGTCGTCTTCTCCGCGATGGTTGGGCAGGGAGATCCGACGCGGGTCGCCGCTCAGGTGGTTTCCGGCATCGGCTTCCTCGGCGCAGGTGTCATCCTGCGTGAGGGCATCAACGTCCATGGACTGAATACTGCGGCGACCCTCTGGTGCTCCGCCATGGTCGGCACATTTGCCGGCGGCGGTTTCTGGATTCCAAGCGTGGCGGCGGCTTTCCTCGTCGTCACAACAAACCTCATACTGCGACCGCTGGTTCAGCGTCTCAACACGCGAGCGTTGATGTCAACCGACGTCGAAACGCATTACACGGTCGAGGTCACGTGCAAAGGGGCGGAGGAGGCACACATGCGCTCACTCCTCCTGCATGCGCTTTCCCAAGCCGGGCTCGGCCTCCGGCGCATCAACAGTGAGGACATTCCAGAGACTTTGAAGGTGACCGTCACAGCGCAGGCCGTTGCGGAGAAACGCAATGACGCGTCTCTTGAACAAATCGTCGGGCGGCTAAGCCTCGAGCCGCACGTGACGGCGGCGAGTTGGCAAGTCGACCGCACGATTTCGGAAGAATAAAGCGACGCGGTCAGGGCACGCCGATAAAAATTTTCAAGAATGAGAGCAAACCCAGTGACGCATAAGGATCTAACTTCGTAACGATCCTCCAGGGCCGGTCGCTGACCTCCGATCCAAATGCCGACATCGAACGTTAGAACTACTCCTGCTTTGTCGCTTTTTGCACTATTCGACAGATGAGCAATGTGGGCTTGAGGTCAAATGGCGACGACGCGCGGAAAAAGCAGCTTGGAAGCGATCAATCAGGCACCGGTGAGACAATCCGGTATGGCCGCTCTTGGTCTAGCCTCCCTTGGCGTCGTTTTCGGGGATATTGGAACGAGCCCTTTATACACCCTGAAAACCGTTGTCGCGCTTGCCGGCGGCAAAGCCGATCCGGACGTCGTTCTCGGCTCGCTGTCGCTCATCATCTGGACGCTCACAATCATTACGACCATCAAGTACGTGATGGTTGCGATGCAAATCAATAACGAAGGCGAAGGCGGGATCTTGGCGCTGATGTCGCTGATCGGCATCAAACGTCATAGACGGCCAATGATCATTGCGGCAGGCCTTTTCGGCGCGGCACTCATCTATGGCGACGGCGCCATCACTCCCGCTATTTCTGTGTTATCGGCTGTTGAAGGTCTGGAGCGCGCGGCGCCGGCCGTGGTGCCTTATATCCTGCCGCTCACGATCGGCATACTTGTCGCATTATTTCTTATCCAGCCACTAGGAACGGCGCGTATTGGCCGTGCCTTTGGTCCAATCATGCTTTGTTGGTTCGTCGTGATCGGAGTGCTCGGCCTTATATCGATGCTCCGCCATCCTTCCGTTATCGCCGCCATCAACCCAATGTATGCGATCCATTTCCTGGCGATGAGCGGCGCCACCGGCTTTTTGGTGCTTGGCGGTGTATTCCTATGCGTTACCGGCGCTGAGGCACTTTACGCTGACATGGGCCATTTCGGTGCGTTCCCAATTCGTCTCGCGTGGCTTGGGATCGTTTTTCCGAGCCTCTTCTTTTCCTATGCTGGACAGTGCGCCTATGTTCTTGAGAACGGCGCGAGCGCCGACAACATCTTTTTTCGTCTCTGTCCAGATTCGCTCCTTCTTCCTCTCGTCATTTTGGCGACGCTCGCAACAATCATCGCCAGCCAATCAATCATTTCCGGTGCGTTCTCGATGACACGGCAAGCAATACGGCTCGGCTGGATGCCGCGCATGTTCGTCACGCAAACGTCTGAAGAAGGTTACGGCCAGATCTATGTCGGTGTCGTCAACTGGCTGCTCATGCTGGTGACGATCGGTCTCGTGCTCGCATTTCGAAAATCGGACAACCTGGCGTCGGCGTATGGCATTGCTGTCTCTGCGACCATGCTGATGACGAGTGTCCTCCTCTTCATCGCCATGCGCGAAGTTCTGCAGTGGAGCCTGATCAAAGCTGCAATTGTGGCCGGCGTCTTTTTGACTGTCGACACCATGTTTTTCGCCGCCAATCTCGTCAAGATTGCCGATGGCGGATACGTTCCGCTCATTCTTGCGGCGTCTGTTTATGCCGTTATGTACATCTGGCACCTCGGGCAGACGGCCATACGCGATCGCCTGCGGGGGCGAGAAATTCCTCTGGCGACATTTCTTGCGGGCCTGCCCGCAGCGGGCGTGTCCCGCGTTCGAGGGTCAGCGGTGTTCCTAACGCGCGTGAAGACGGAAACTCCGCCGGTCATCTCTTGGTACGTCGACCATTCTCATGCGTTGCAGGAGCGGGTCGTCGCCCTTACGATCGAAACTCAACTCACGCCTTGGGTTGATGATGCAAACCGCGCCACACTCACCCTCGAGGGGCCGAACTTCTGGCGCGTGAACGCACGTTATGGATTTCTCGAGCGACCAGACGTGGTGCAACTGCTCGACGATCTCAAGAAGCGCGGCTGCGGCGTGGATCTTGCGGATGTGACATATTATGTGGCGGTCGAAACCGTTGTTTCACGAGAGGACGGAGGCGGCCTGCCGAAATGGCTCGTGGCCGTCTTCGCGTACTTGCATCGCAATGCCATGCATCTCTCGGATGCGTTCAATTTCCCGCGTGACCGCCTCATCGAGATCGGTCGCCAGGTCGCCATCTAGGGCGATCTTGTGTTCGCCGTTAGTGCGGTAATGGCCGCTTCTGCAGGGAAGGCAACATCCCGTTTCGCATATATCTTCTCCTCGGGGGGATATTGCAACATCTCGGCCACAATCCATCGATAACGCAGCTCCTGCAAACTCGAACTAAGGATAGCAAATGCGAATTATGACTTTGGTAGTCTGTGCGGCTACGATTGCAGGAATTGCTGGCGGTGCCGAAGCTCAGACGATGCGTTTCGACGACCGCGGCTTCACTTTTCGATTTGGCCCGAATGATCGACGCGGAGACGTCGAAGGCAAACGTGCAAGCTGCGAGCTCTATGCCCGAATCGCGTCGGTCCAGTCGGATGCAAACATTCGATATCGGTGCGGCTTCCGCGGGCCTCAGTGGGCCACGGATATGGCGCCTCACTTCCGCTGGTGCCGCTGGGCGCCGCGTTCCGATCTAGCTCGCGACCAGCTGTTCCGCTCCCAGCAGCTGCAGGATTGCTTTAATCGGCTCGGCGACTTCGACGACCGCCGCTAACAGCCGGCCCAAGAATTCGATACGGGGCGACGTTTTACTCCTTGCTCGGCGCGATGTTGTTTCGCGCCGAGTTTTCGTTTGTGGAGAGTTCTCTTCGCACCCGACGCGAAGCGAACGTCAGTCATCCAATGCCGGCGTTGCTAGCCCCACAACTCACTCAAATCGGAAGCCGGAAATGACCTTGGATTCGAGGTACTCCTCGATGCCCCATATCCCGCCCTCACGAGCGCGACCCGATTGCTTCACACCGCCAAAGAACGCTCCGGCACCGCGCGACTTTCTGTTCATCTCGATCATTCCCGACTTGAGAGCGAGACCCAGTCGATTGGCACGCGGCGCATCGTTTGTGTGAACGTAATTTGTGAGGCCATACGGCGTATCGTTTGCAATGCGGATTGCTTCATCCTCACCGTCGAACGGTATCATAGCCATCACCGGGCCGAAGATCTCTTCGCGCTCGATGGTCATGCCTTGCCGAACATCGGCAAATACAGTCGGCTTGACGAAATACCCCCGATTGAACTCTTCGGGACGGCCAAGCCCTCCGCAAAGCAGGCGAGCTCCTTCGTCGATCCCCTTTTTGATGTAGTTCTGGACTTGCTCCCACTGTCGCATGTTGACAAGCGGTCCGATGTGAGAGCCAGCCTCCAAAGCTGGTCCGACTTTAATGGCTTCCGTGAGCGCAGTAACTTCCTTCACCGTTCGATCATAGATGGCGCGTTCGACGAGCATTCTCGAAGGAGCATTGCAGGACTGGCCCGAATTCTCCATCATGCGATTGATGCTCCATTTGATTGCTCGGGGATCGGCGTCGGCGAAGATCAGATTCGCGCCTTTGCCGCCAAGTTCGAGCGCGACCCGCTTAAGAGTTTCAGCGGCGGCGCGCGATATGGCTTTTCCCGCGCGCGTGGAACCGGTGAATGAAATCATCTCCACGTCGGGATGCTGGGACAGCTGGGCGCCAACACCGGCGCCGTCACCATTCACGAGATTGAACACGCCCGGCGGCACGCCCGCGTCGTGACAAAACTCCGCAAACATCATTGCATTCAAAGGCGCCTCTTCGGAGGGCTTGAGCACACACGTGCAGCCTGCAAGCATTGCCGGAATCGCCTTTAGCACGATCTGGTTCACGGGCCAGTTCCATGGCGTTATAAGGCCGACGACACCTATAGGCTCCAAGACGACAGCGGTATTTGGCGCCTGCGCACCGAGCGGGCGTATCCATTCGATGCTTTCGAAGGCGTTCAAGAAATTCTTTGTATGCCAGGGCAAACAGGCCGCCTGCTCCGCCAAGGAAAAATCGATCGGCGCGCCCATTTCCAAGGAGATGGCTTCGGCATACTCCTCGCGGCGCTTCCCGTATTGATCGATAATCTTTTTTATGATGGCGGCGCGCGTCGACGGCGCGGTTGCGGCCCATTTCGGAAGGGCCGCTTTGGCGGCACGTACCGCCGCGTCGGTGTCGGCCTGATCGCCAAGCGAGATGGTGGTGCATGGCTCTTCCGTCGAAGGATTGAGGACCTGCCAGTCCCTTGCGCCCTGAGGAGGAACCCAGGCTCCATTGATATAAAACTCGCGTCTGAACTTCATGATATCTCTGATCTTGTTCGGTTGCGAAACGAAGCACGGGCACTCAGGCAATCTTTCGAATTATTCCTGAGTGCATCTCACCCAAAAGCTCTCGGACGTTTTCTTCAGTCAGCGGGACTGGATTTGTGCCTGCGGTCGGGTCAACAACCGCGAGCCGCGCGATATCTGCAAATTTCTCCTTCTCGACTCCAATATCAGCGATCGTTGCGGGGATACCTATCTCCGATCTCAATTCGAGGATCCAGTCGTTGATAGCCCGAACAGCGGCCGCTCCGGATGACTTGCCATCTATCAACCCCAGATAAGCGGCCAGCCGTTGCATTTTTTCACCGATGTTCGGAGCGTTGAATGCAAGGACATAGGGCATGACGACTCCGTTCGTCAGTCCGTGATGGACTCCATAGATCGCGCCAATGGGGTGGCTTACCGAGTGAACTGCGCCGAGGCCTTTCTGAAAAGCCGTTGCCGCCATTGCTGCAGCCGACAGCATCTGCCCACGGGCTTCGATATCGTCTCCTGCGCGAACGGCGCGGGGCAAATAATCTTTGACCAAGCGTGCGGCTTCCATCGCGATTGCATCGGCCATCGGATGGTAGCTCGGCGCGCAGAATGCCTCGATGGCGTGAGAGAGAGCGTCCATTCCCGTGCCGGCGGTCAAGGACGGCGGCAGGCCAACGGTCAGTTCGGGATCCAGGATCGCGATGCGCGGCATCATTGCAGGATGGAAAATGATCTTTTTTACATGATTATCCGCATCGGTGATCACGGTGGCACGCCCGACTTCCGAACCGGTTCCCGCCGTCGTCGGGATCGCGATGATGGGCGCAATGGCCTCTGCCGAGGCACGACGCCAATTGTCGCCGATGTCTTCGAAGTCCCATACGGGTCTCGATTGACCGATCATGAGGGCAACCGTTTTGCCAACGTCGAGGGCGCTTCCGCCGCCGAATGCAATGACGCCATCATGTTTGCCATCCCGATAGGCGACCACACCGTCCATCAGGTTAACCGACGTGGGATTCCCCTGAAGCGCGTCGAAGACGGAGGCCTGAATGCCAGCGTCTCGCAGCAACGCCAGTGTCGATTGGACCATCGGCAAATTGGTGAGTCCCGGATCGGTGACAAACAAGGGACGCGACATTCCGATCTCTTTGCAAGCTGTCGCCAACTCCGAGATTCGACCTGGGCCAAACCAAACCTTAGTGGGATAGCTCCAATTCGCGTTCGCGATCTTCATCTCTCTATCCTTCCTTGTGCGGATGCTTTGATGTGTGCAGATAAGGTGTTTGCGATTTCGACGAGCGCTTCGCGTGCGCGCGGTACGCCTCCGGACATGGCGGTGAAGGCGTGCGGCAATGAAGGATAATTAAGCGTCGTCACTGAATTGCCTTCGCGCGCAAGACGTTCGCCAAGCGCTTGGCCCTCTGGAAGGAGCACGTCATTGCCCGCATGGACCATGATCGTGGGAGGTAAGCCGGAAAGGCTTTTTGCGCGCCCGACCGAGCATCTTGGATCATACGCATCGACGGGCGCGCGCATATATTGCTCAGCAAACCAGATCATGTCTGCACGGGACAACGGGTAGTTCCGATCGTACGGAGTGATCGGCATCGCACGCCGATCCATATCGACCACCGGGTAAATGAGCAGTTGCAGGCGGGGCATATCCTGCTGCTGATCGCGAAGGCATAGCGACGCCGCGAGCGCGAGATATCCGCCTGCAGAATCACCTCCAATCGCGACGCAGGTCGGATCCGCGCCGATGCTGTGCGCGTTTGTGCGAACCCAGCGGAACGCTGCCAACGTGTCTTCTAAAGCTGCGGGAAATTGGTGTTCGGGAGCCAGTCGATATGCGACAGACAGCACGAGGCACCCGCTCTGTTCCGATATTAGGCTGCACGCCGTATGGCAGGTATCGAGATCGCCAAGAACGCAACCGCCAAAGTGGAGGTAGATCAACAAGGGCACGTTTGCAGAAGTTGTGCCCTTCGGCCGGTAGAGACGCGCCGGTACCGTGGTCACCGGTCCTTCGATCTCAAGATTCGAGACGGAGACACGCGATGAGGCTCGCGCTTCGAGCAAAGATAGCGACAGGAAGGCCGGTTTCCTCCTGTCCTCCACTGTATCTCCACTTGCCGTGCTGAAACGTTTCACGATCCAAGCATGGATTCCGGCCCGCGGATCAATCCCCGGCATCTGACGCGCGAGTGATGTGAAGCGAAAAAAACGAGAAATCAAAGGAAGAGAAATTTGGAACCCGGATCGCAGAAGCTTCCAGCTCTTCCGGTTCCAGCCATCAAGATTTGCAGCAGGAATGCCATCCGCTTCGCTTGATACGACCACCATCAATCTCCAACAGACTGACGTGGCCAAGCGATGTTCCGGAGCATTTGAGGACTCATTGTCCTCGACGATGTGACGGTCATTTCATTGGCCCCGGCGTGATCGACGATGCCAGCAGGGCGTGCTGATCATCTTTCGATCTCAGGTATATTAGCAGTATATTCAGTTCGTCAATTCTCGAGTTTTTGGCGCAAAACGGCATATTTTTGTTGCATCGCAACGCCAAAAATTAAGCCAGTTTAGCGGACAAAAAATATTGACAATATATTTTCGAGCGGCCTTACTGCGCGAGTTCGTTGGTGTCATCGGGGCTGCTTGTGCCGAAGAAGAGAGAGCCATTTCGACTGCCTCAGGCGGAAGGCGAGCGGGAAACGCAAGCGACGAAGGCGTATCACGCGGTTCGTGCGATGATCCTCCGCTGCGAGCTTCAGCCCGGCTCGGTGATCAACGACCGCCTTCTGACTAAGAAAATTGGCTACGGCCGTACACCGCTACGCGAAGCGTTGCTTCGCCTCGCGGGCGAAAGGCTCGTTCTCTTCCCGCGCAACCAAGTGATTGAGGTCGCGCCTGTCGAAGTTTCGGAAGTCAACAACCTCTACACGTTGAGGCTTCATTTGGAACGGCTCGCGTGGCGGCTTTGGCTGGAATCTGCCACCAACAAGCAGATCAGCGATCTGTCCCACACCTTCGATACCGTGCCAGCGCTTACGCGGGAAGGCGATGTGGAAGGCCTTCTTCATCTCGATTTTGCATTTCATGTCCGGGTCTATCAGGAGTGCGGCAATCCCTTTTTGACCCAGGCCCTCTATAACCTTTCCGGCGTCACGTACCGGCTTTGGTTCATGACCAATACCAACGACGTCAAGGCGCAAGCCGCAACAGCTCGTTCTCATGCGCCGATTATCGAAGCCGTTCGACGGCGCGATGCGCGCGCTTTGGATACAGAAATCGCGCGTCATATCTCCGAAGCCTACGACGCCATCATGGACAAGTTCCGTGTCAACACGGTGAGTCGGATTGGCGAAATTCCAATTCAACTGCTGACGAAGGAGGAGAGTAATGGACTGCGTGACGCGTAGATTACACCGTCTGGTTACGGCCGCGGTTGTTGGAAGCTTTGCATTCTCCAGCACCGTGATGGCCGGGGGACAGCTAACGGTTCTCTGTTGGGAAGGCTATGCGGACAAGAGCTTTGTCGAGCCCTTCGAAGCGGAGTCCGGCTGTAAGGTGAACGCGGTCTATGTCGGTACGAACGATGAGATCGTGTCGAAGATCATGAGCGGCAGCGGAACCGCCGATCTCATCTCTCCTTCGAATGACACGACCATGAGGCTTGTGAGCGCCGATGCCGTGTCTCCGATCGACGAAAGTAAAGTTCCCAACATGGCGAACTTTCTCCCGCAGTTTGAGCGCCCGGCGTGGGACGTGAAGGACGGCAAGCTTTGGGGAGTTCCTTACGGCTGGGGCGTTATTCGTGTCATCGCGGATCCTGCCGTCGTCGATCCCAAGACAGATACCCTCGGCTTCCTCTGGGACGCGAAGTACGCAGGCAAGCTTTCTGTTTGGGACGATATCGAGACCGTTTACACGGCTTCGCGGTATCTCGGATTCAAGAACACGTACGATTTGAGCGACGAGCAGCTCGAGCAAGTCAAGGCCAAGCTCATCGCAATGAAACCGAACATTCGCAAATACTGGTTCACGACCGGTGAGATGGGCACCTTGATGGCCAGCGGCGAAGCGGTCGGCGGAAACTCGTGGGAGTCCACGATCGTTCAACTGCGGGCCGACGGCAAAAAGGTCGCTGACCTTATGCCGAAAGAGGGCCGAGGGGGCTGGAGCGATAGCTGGATGATCGTCAAGGGGGCTGAAAGCAATCCCTGCGTCTATCCGTTCCTCGATTATGTGTCTTCCGCGAAAGCGCAAGCATTAGCGCACAAGGTCACGGGCTTCGGCTATCCCAACGTCAAAATGGTCGACGAGCTCGATGAGAAAACGAGAGCGGCCTATACCGAACTCGGTATGACCGACCCCGCAACGCTTACCAACGTCGATTGGTGGCAGCCGGTGAAACGCCGGGCCAAGTATCTCGAAATTTGGAACCAGGTGAAGGCAGCGTCAAAGTAATTCACGCTGTCGGCTGAAGGTTCGCGCTGCGAGAGGCGTGCCCGTCTACTAGTTTGCCAACGATAGGACCATGGGGTGCGATGACTACTGGAATTGAACTTCGCAATCTTCGCAAACTCTTTGAGGGCCACGGGCACGCCTCTTGGGCAGTTGATGGCGTCGACATGACGATCGGCGCCGGAAAATTCGTCACTCTTCTCGGACCCTCCGGGTGCGGGAAGACGACGACTTTGCGAATGATTGCCGGTCTCGAGATGCCGACGTCAGGTCAGATTTTCCGAGACGGCCAGGACATCACGGATCAACCTGTCACCGACCGCGATATGCGGATGGTGTTTCAGGATTTTGCGTTGTTTCCGAACATGACGATTGAGGACAACGTTGCGTTCGGCCTACGTGTAAAGAGCAAGAAGGGAAAGTATACGGAACCGCAGATTCAGCAGCGGGTCGCTGAATTCCTTGATCTCGTGCATCTCAAAGACCATGCGCACAAGAAGCCTCATCAGCTCTCCGGAGGCCAGAAGCAGCGGGTTTCGCTGGCACGCGCGCTCGTCACCGATCCGAAAGTTGTGCTGTTTGACGAGCCGCTCGGATCGCTCGATGCCAACCTGCGCAAGATCATGCAGCTCGAGCTCATTCGCCTACATCGGGAACTCGGCAAAACATTCATCTATGTCACGCACGACCAGGACGAAGCGATGGCGATGAGCGATGCGATCGCGGTGATGTCGCAAGGCAAGGTCATGCAATTTGGTACTCCTCGGGAGATCTATGATCGCCCGGCCAATCGCTATGTCGCATCCTTCATCGGGCACGCGCACATTGTGGACGCGACCGTTGACAGTAAACAGGCGGACTCGCTGTCGGTCCGTCTTCGAAATGGCGATCGCGTCGGTCTGCGTGGCAAAGCCGACGCGGCACCGGGAAGCGCCGTGGGCCTCATGCTGCGTGCGGAAGATCTCGCATTTGCGGATGCCGCCACCGATACAATCGGCGGAAGGGTGGTCGATAGCCTCTATCGTGGCGAATATGTTGAGTATGTCGTCGCCTTGAACGGAAACTCGGGCGTCGTTCACGTCCACGCTCGCACCGATCTGCCGCCGGTCGCGCACGGCTCGGCCGTAGCGCTAAAGGTGAACCCGGCCAAAGCGCACGTGGTGGTGCATTGAGATGACGGCGATGACGACGATTGAACGGCCAGTCGAGCTCAAGGGAACCAGCATCCGCAGCGCCCGGGCGATTGAACGACGGAGGCTCCTTCTTTGGCTGGTGCCGCCGTTGGCCTGGTTCACGGTCTTCATGCTGATCCCATACGCCACGCTGCTCTACACGAGCCTTGGTCATGTGGACGACATGCGGTTCATTCCCGGATTGTCACTCGACAATTTCGTCCGCGTTTTCACAGTGGATCCGTACCTCAGCGTCATCCTAAAATCGGCTCGGATTGGTTTGATGACGGCCGTCTTTTCGTCGATCGTCGCCTATCCACTGGCCTTCTATCTGGCTTTCCACGTTCGAACGCAGCGGCTGAAGTTCCTCATCTATCTACTCGTGATCGTTCCGTGGTGGGCCAGTTATCTCGTCAAGGCGTACGCTTGGAAAACGATCCTTGGATCGGGCGGCATACTCAATGTCGGGATGCAAAATCTCGGCCTAGTGCATGAACCCGTGCGTTTGTTTCTGTACAACGAATTCAGCGTGGACATGACGCTGACGTACATCTTCACGCCATTTGCAGTTCTATCGATCTATGCGCAGCTTGAGAGGGTGCCGACATCTTTGATCGAGGCCGCGCGCAATCTCGGCGCAGATGGCTGGATGATCTTCAGGCGCATCATCTTGCCGATCAGCGTTCCTGGTGTGGTGGCGGGAGCGATCATCACCTTCTCGCTCGCGTTCGGAGATTTCGTCGCTCCGGTTCTCGTCGGAGGACCGGATTCGGTGATGATCTCAAACGTCGTCATCAATCTCCTTGGCGTGGCATTCGACTGGCCGATGGCTGCCGCAATCGGCCTGGTGATTATCACGCTCGGTCTTCTGCTCATCTCGGCGTCGGGATGGTTGGAAGAAAAAACGCAAACCCGGTTTTGAGAGATCTCATGCGCGCTTTCGGCAACCGAACTCTTGTGACCGGAATGGCCATGTCCGTGCTCGCGTTCCTTTACGCGCCGATCTTGGTGATGATGGTCTTTTCGTTCAACGACAGCCAATATACCGGGTTGCCGTTCAATGGATTCACGCTCCGTTGGTACGAAGCACTTTTCAGCGACGAACAAATGCTGATGTCCATCTGGAACAGCGTTTTTGTCGGACTTGGGGTCGTTGTTATCAGCGTTCTCTTCGGCGTCCCGGCGGCAATCGCGCTCGATCGATACGAGTTCCCGGGAAAGGGCCTTTTTCGACGCATCGTGATGTTGCCCCTCGTCCTCCCCGGCATCATCACGGGTATCGCCCTTCTTGGGTTTTATCTCACCATCCACCTACGGCTCTCGTTGTACACGATCATGCTCGGCCAGGGCACGGCCCTAATGTGTGTCACGATCACCGAGGTATTCGCCAGACTTCAGCAGCTTGGCAAGAGCCAAGCGGAAGCCGCTGCAAATCTCGGTGCCAACGATTGGGAGATCTTCAAGAACGTAACTTTCCCGGGCATCCGCTCGGCGCTGTTTGGTGCGATGTTGATTGCGTTTTCGATCTCGTTCGACGAGATCGCCGTCACCTTCCTGCTCACGGGTCGAGAAAACACTCTGCCTATGACGTTGTGGTCGCTCCTGCGTCGCGAGGTGACGCCGGAAGTAAATGCCGTCGCCACTCTCATTGTCTTCCTCTCGATCATCTTAATCGTCGCCGGAATGTATGCATCGCGTGGGCACGCGAACGAAAGTGAGGCCTGAAATGACAGTCGAAGAAGTCCGTGAGATCATAACGCGAGAAAAGATCAAAACCGTCATCATCGCGGCGACCGATTCAGCGGGCGTTCTGCGCGGCAAACGGTTGACGGTTCCCTATTTCTATCATGCCATCGAGGATGGCCTGCACTTCGCGTCGTTTCTTTTGGGAACGACCACAATGGACGAAGTTTTGCCGGGGCTGTTTGACACTGGTATTCCGGACGTAAAGGGCGTGATTGATCTATCGACCTTCCGCGTCGCGCCATGGGAATCGAATACTGCTATTGTCTTCATGGACTGGGCAACACCTGAAGGTTCTCCCCACCCGCTCTGTCCGCGCTCAATGCTGAAGCGCAAGGTGGCCGAAGCCAAATCCATGGGTTTCGATTCTAGCGCCAGCCTCGAGCTCGAATTCTACTTACTGCCGGTGTCAACGGCCGAAGTGCGTAAAGGCCGGTGGTCAGATATCGAGCCCGGTTCCCGGGATATTCACTGCTATTCAATTCTCGAGGGTCACTACTGGGAACCCATCATCGGAAAGCTCCGAGACTGCTTTCCGAACGAGATCGAAGGGTGCTTGCCCGAGTGGGGCCAAGGCCAGTTCGAGGTGAACCTTCATCACTCCGATCCTGTAAAGATGGCCGACACTTCCATACTGCTTAAGCTCGCAACGAAGCAGCTCGCGTCCCAAGCAGGTGCGATGGCGACGTTCATGGCGAAGTTTCGCGAAGATTTGTCGGGATGTTCGGGTCACATCCACATCAGCCTGCAGAAGACGATTACAAAAGAGCCGGCATTCTACGACGCCGACAAGCCGCTGCGCCTCAGCGATACGTTCAAGAACTTTGTGGCGGGCAACATCGACGTGTTTTCGCCATCGATGATCTTTTACGCCCCCAACGTAAATTCCTATAAGCGTCTGCAATCGATGACGTTTGCCGGAACGACAAGAAATTGGGCCATCGACAATCGCACGACCGGCTTTCGCGCGATAAACGCAACGCCGCGTAGCACGAGGCTCGAAGTGCGCATGGCCGGCGCGGATGTGAACCCCTACTATGGTCTGTCGATCGCGCTCGGCTCGGGATTGCGGGGCATTCGCCTCGGCCTCGTCCCTCCGCAGCCCGCAAGCGGCAACGCGTATGACGACAACGTGGACAAGGTTCCGACTACTCTCTCGGCGGCCGTCTCATGCGCTGCAAAGGATAAAGCGATCCGAGAGGTACTTTCACCTGAGGTCGTCGACAACGCTCTCCGCATCGCTGATTTCGAGCTCGGCGTATTCGAGCGGACCGTGACCGACCTCGAGCGCCGCCGGTACATGGAAACCGTCTGAGCGCGCCAGTCCACAAGAAAGCGATCGACATGCAAATGGAAGCGGTGACCCAAAAGGGGCAGACGGATGACGTTCGATACTTCGACGTCATCATCGTTGGTGCCGGCATTTCCGGCGTCGGCAGCGCTCACTTTCTCAAGAAAAATTGCCCCGATTTGTCGTACGTCCTTCTCGAAACGCAGGAGGCGTACGGCGGAACATGGCATACGCACCGCTATCCTGGTGTCAGGTCGGACAGTGATCTCTATACTTTCGGATTCAGCTTCAAGCCATGGGTGGAATCTCCGATTGCCACCGGCGAGCGAATTCTCACGTACCTAAATGCCGTCATTCAAGAGGATGACCTCGAGCGGCACATTCGATATCGCCATCGCGTTGTCTCGGCGAATTGGGACAGCAAGCGCAAACGTTGGGACCTCGTTGTCCGAAACGAGCAGCTCGGCCAGGATCTGCGATTTTCGACCAATTTCCTTTGGATGTGTCAGGGCTACTATCAGCACGACCAGGGCTATACGCCGGAATGGCCGGGGATGGAGAGTTTTGAGGGCCAAATCGTTCACCCGCAGACGTGGCCCTCCGACCTCGATTACGCCGACAAAAATATTCTGCTGATCGGATCTGGAGCAACCGCTGCAACGCTTGTGCCGGCCCTTGCAGAGAAGGCGGCTCACGTGACCATGCTGCAGCGGTCGCCCACCTATTTCAATCCAGGAACAAACGCAGATGCGCTAGCGGATCAGCTACGCGCGCTGGAAATCGACGAGAATTGGATTCACGCGATTATTCGAAAAAAGCTGCTGAAGGAGCAGGAGGGGAGACTTCTGCGCGCCCAGAACGAACCCGATGCCGTCGCAAAGGAAATGATATCTGCCGTCGCAGCCAACCTGGGGCCATCGGTCGATGTGGCGGAACATTTCACACCCGCTTATCGACCGTGGCAGCAGCGCGTTGCCTTCATACCGGAGGGCGACTTCTTCGAACCATTCCGCGACGGAAAAGCGTCGATTGTCACCGATACCATCGAGACTTTCACGCCGCAGGGTGTGCGTTTGAAATCGGGCCGAACGCTCGAAGCCGACATCATTGTCACCGCAACAGGCTTCAGACTCAGTGTCTTGGGCGGCATAGCATTCTCGAAAGACGGTGCACCGCTAAATCTGGCTGACACCGTCACGTATCACGGCATGATGTTCACGGGCGTACCCAACCTCGTATGGGTTTTCGGATATTTCCGCTCGAGCTGGACGCTCAGAGTGGAATTGATTGCGGACTTCGTGACCCGTCTTCTGAAGCATATGCGGACTATCGGCAAAGAGATGGTGACGGTCGAACTCCGAAAGGAAGATCAAGGCGAGCCGCTGCTGCCATGGATCGATGAAGAAAACTTCAATCCTGGCTACCTCACGCGCGACATGCACCTGATGCCGAAGCGCCTCAACAAACCTGAGTGGCAACACACGCAGGATTATTTCGCCGAGTGTATCCGGTTGCCTCAGATCAGCTTCTCAGACGCCGCGTTCCATTTTTCTTGAACCGGAGCTGATGGCTCTAAATCGCTCAAGCGGTCGCGAGGAAGTCACCCCCGCGCGCACAGCCCTTCTACCTCTGAACCCTGCCAGACCTATCTACTTCTGATCAGATCGAAAGCGCTTCGAAGCGCACTTCCACCAAGACGCTCCAACGTCCGCCCCCATTCACTCCAGGTATTGACCTTACCGGCCATTGCTGAGAGTGCGGCGATCTCGGGCATTCGAAGTTAGATCGAAGGGCTTGTGTTGCTGAGCCTGCTGTGGCACTCGAACCCCGCCTGCCTAAAGATGCGGCATCGAACAACCGTACCGTGTCTCCCAATCAGAAAACAACCAAGAAAGCGCGTCGCGCTCCGCGATCGACAGGCCGCGCGTTATCGCAAGGGATTCCTCATGCTCGATGAAAAGCTCGAACCAATCTATGCAGACGTTCTGCGGCGCAATCCGGAGGAGAGCGAATTTCATCAAGCAGTGCGCGAAGTGCTCGACAGCCTCGGTGCCGTCGTCGCCAAGCATCCCGAATATGCCGAGGGCGCGCTGATCGAACGCCTCTGCGAGCCAGAGCGCCAGATCATCTTCCGCGTACCATGGGTCGATGACAAAAATCGTGTCCAGATCAATCGCGGATTTCGCGTGCAATTCAATTCAGCGCTTGGCCCGTATAAGGGCGGTCTGCGCTTCCATCCGAGCGTCATGCTCGGCACAATAAAGTTTCTCGGCTTCGAGCAGACATTCAAGAACGCCTTGACCGGTATGCCCATCGGCGGCGGCAAAGGCGGGTCTGACTTCGACCCCAAAGGCCGCTCCGACAACGAGATCATGCGTTTCTGCCAATCCTTCATGACGGAGCTCGCGCGCCATATCGGCGAGTACACGGACGTTCCGGCCGGAGATATTGGCGTTGGCCAGCGCGAGCTCGGTTACATGTTCGGACAGTACAAGCGCATGACCAACCGCTACGAGTCCGGCGTCCTTACCGGCAAGGGTCTCGTCTGGGGCGGCTCGCGCGTCCGCACGGAAGCAACGGGGTATGGCGCCGTCTATTTCGTCGATTGCATGCTGCGCACACGCAATCAAAGTTTCGACGGCAAGCGGGTCATCGTTTCGGGTTCAGGCAACGTCGCGGTCTACACGATGCAGAAGGTCGCTTCGCTCGGCGGCCGTGTGATCGCTTGCTCCGACTCGAACGGCTATGTCGTCGAAGAGAAGGGCATCGATCTCGAGACGTTGAAGGAAGTCAAGGAACGGCGGCGCGGCCGCGTCGCGGACTATGCGAAACTCCGCGGCTCTGGCGCGGTCTACATTCCCAACGGCCGCGTCTGGGATGTGCCGGCCGACATCGCCATGCCCTCCGCTACTCAGAACGAACTCACCGGTCAGGATGCCAGGACGTTGGTGAAGAACGGCATCATCGCTGTCGGTGAAGGCGCCAACATGCCTTGTACGCCCGAAGCGGTGCGGGCGTTCCTTGACGCCAATGTGCTGTTTGGGCCGGGCAAGGCTGCGAACGCGGGCGGTGTTGCCACCAGCGCGCTTGAAATGCAGCAGAACGCGTCGCGTGATTCATGGAGCTTCGAGACGACCGAAGCACGTCTCAGAGAGATCATGCACGGCATTCACGACAGGTGCGCAAAAACGGCCGAGGAGTATGGCGCTCCTGGAAACTACGTCCTTGGCGCAAACATCGCCGGCTTCACGCGCGTCGCCGAAGCCGTGCGCGCGCTCGGTGTGATCTGAACTCAGGAGTGAAGAGGATAACGCGGGGTGGCAAGAGATTCGCCACCCCGCGCAGCTGATCGCGTGAGATCAAATTGCGCGATTGCGTTTGATCGACAGATCTCGCGCACAACAGTCACCGCGCCCAGGCGCCGCAATAATCATTGACGGAGCCGTCTTGCACCCATAGCTTCGACGACGCGGTGCAAGCCGCATCCGGACCCGCGGAAAGGGCAGAGCCCACTTGCAGCGATAAGCTGTCATTCTTCCAACCTTTGTGCAGCCGTATTGCGGGTCACCGGCGCTTCACGCACGGAGGTTATTCATGAAGCCGCTGCCAAGCCGGCCCGATCTCGATCAATTGAAGAAGCAAGCGAAGGAACTGCTGGCCGATTATCGGCGCGGCGCTCCCGAAGCCATCGATCGTTTCCGCGCATCCTTGCCCGCAGCCGCCGGTCTCGACCACGCGGCGATCATTCAACTACGCTTACGATTACATGATGCTCAGTCGTGCTTGGCGCGCGAGCACGGATTTGACACCTGGGCCGATCTCAAGGGCTTCGTGGAAGCGATCCGGCTCAAGGCAGCAGATCCGCTCACTCTGGCGCGAGCGTTCTTCAATCTCGTCTATGCAGGCGACATTACGGGCAGCATGAACGGCGCACGCCCAACGGCTGCAGCTCGATTGCTGTCGGATCATCCGCACCTCGCCGCGCAAAATCCCTGGATTGCCTGCGCTTCCGGAGATGTCGCCGTCGTCCGCAGCCAGATCCAAGCGTCTCCATCGTGGATCAACCAATCCGGCGGACCGCTGAATCTTCCGCCTCTCGTCGCGGCGACCCATTCGAGCCTGCTGCGCATTGCGGACTTCAAGGTGCGGCTTTACGAGACGGTCGATCTGCTGCTCGAAGCCGGTGCTGATCCTAATCAGTCGGTTGGCAGCCGTTGGTCACCAGCGTCCCTCAACGCTCCGTCCGAGGAGTATAGGCTGTCGGCGCTCTACGGCGCGGCGGGACAAAACCACGATCCGGAATTGACCCGTCGTTTGCTCACTGCGGGGGCCGATCCCAACGACAATGAATCTCTCTATCACTCATTGGAAGCGCCCGCATGCACACGGCTTCTGCTCGAGGCGGGCGCGGTCGTCACAGGCACAAACGCCCTCTATCGCTGTCTTGATCTCGATGATCTCGATACCTTCCGGCTGCTGCTAGCGCATGCGTCAGGCGCAAAGGAACTGAGCGACGCGCAACTGCTATTTTGGGCTATCAGGCGGCGACGATCGCCTGCGCACATAGAGGCCTTGCTGGCGGCCGGTGTCGACCCAATGGCGAAAACGCGGGACGGTGTCAGCGCTTACACGCAAGCTCTTCGCTATGGCCTGCCCGATGTTGCCGACGTCTTGCGGAGCGTCGGTGCGGGTGAGGATCCCAAGGAAGAGGACCGGTTCGTTGCGGCGTGCGCGCGAGGCGACTTAGTGGCTGCGCGCCAGATCAAGGCGCTTCGGCCGGACTTGCCCCAGGGCTTGAGCGAAATTCAATTAAGGCTCTTGCCAGAGCTGGCTGCCGCCGGTTGCGCCGAGGCGGTTCGCGCGATGGTCGAACTCGGCTGGCCGATTGGCATTCGCGGCGGTGACTGGAACGCCAGCGCCTTGAACCATGCCGTGTTTCGCGGCGACGGTGCACTCGCACGCTTCCTGCTTGAGCGGGGTGCGTCGTGGACCGAAGAGCATGGCTTCGGGGATAATGTGTGCGGTACGCTGAGTTGGGCTTCTCTCAATCAGCCGGTTGATAACGGCGACTGGGTTGCTTGCGCTGAAGTTCTCGTCGCCAGCGGAATGCCGCCGGCATTGCGGGATCCAGCTGATCCTCAGAACGTCCTCGTCGCTGGGAAGCGCAGGCAGTTCTCCGACGAGGTCACCGAGTTTCTGCTCGGCCGGAGCGGAGATATTTGAGCTTGGCAAGCAGCGACGCTTGAAGGAAGCGCCGCGCTTGGTGTGATCTGAACTCAGGAGTGAAGATCGTTCGCGTTGGCCGCGAGCGTATCAATTCCAAAATGCGGAGTGGCGAGGAGACTCGACACTCCGCGCCGCGTTCCTTCGTTCACTGAACATATCATCATGTCGCGTGTGCGGATGACTTGCTGCGCCCCGCTAGTTTGTCGAGCAGAACCTTGGCCGCTGGGCCCGAGGAATGCGGATTCTGTCCCGTCGTGAGCAAGCCATCGGTCACGACATGAGGCTCCCAGTTGGCCTTCTTCGAAAAGACGGCACCCAGCTTCAACATTTCATCTTCGACCAAGAAGGGCACGATTTTCGTGAGGCCGACGTTTTCCTCTTCGCCGTCGGTGAAACCCGTAACTTCCTTTCCCTCTACGAGAACTTTGCCGTCGGGCATTTTGACATGACGCAGAGCTCCAGTTGAATGACAGACGACAGCGAATGGTTTGCCCGCGGCAAGGAAAGATTCTATCAGCTTGATGGAGTTCTTATCTTCGGCAAGATCCCACATTGGGCCATGGCCGCCCGGATAGAAAACGGTGTCGAAGTCTTCCTGCCTGACGCTGTCGAGACGAAGGGTTTTGTCGAGCTGCGCCTCGGCCGCCGCGTCCTTCTCGAACCGGCGCGTCAACTCGGTTCGGAATTCAGGTTCGTTGCTCTTGGGGTCAAGCGGTGGCCGGCCGCCCTTCGGGGACGCGAGGGTGATCTCAGCTCCGGAGTCCTTGAACACGTAATAGGGAGCAGCAAGCTCTTCGAGCCAAAAGCCGGTCTTGCGACCAGTATTACCGAGAGCGTCATGCGAGGTTATCACCATCAGGACTTTCATCTGTCGCCTCCTTCTTGCTCGGTTTGCAAAACATTTCAGGGCAACAGAATTGCGGCCATGCATAAGGATACGGTTACAGCTTTGATGCGCATTTAATGCGATCAGCGCGCAAATGTCTGAGCGTTTCGCGATCACATGTCGGATTCATCAAAGCAGCCGGCGCACATTTGCGCGTAGCACCGGGAGCAGATCCGTGTCGAACCACGTATTGCGTTGAAGCCATTTGTTGTTGTGCCACGAGGGATGCGGTAGCGGAATTCGGCGCACTGATGGATCTTCCGCGTAGACATCGCGCCAGCGTTCCACCGTACGAGTGACACCCTGCCGCGCTGCTCGTTGGCCGAGATGCCATCGTTGAGCGTAGCCGCCAATAAGCAAGAGCAGCTTCACATTCGGCAAATGAGCGAACAATGGCGCTCGCCAAGTTTCGGCGCACTCGCGGCGAGGCGGCAAGTCGCTGCCGTCGGGCCTCAATCCTGGAAAGCAAAAACCCATCCCGATGATCGCGATCTTGGAGGAATCGTAGAACGTCGTCTCATCAATCCCCAGCCACTGCCTCAACCTCGCTCCTGATCGATCATCAAACGGCCGGCCGGATTTATGGACGCGCGTTCCGGGCGCCTGGCCAACGATGCAGATGCGCGCTGTCTTCGAAATTTGGAGGATGGGTCGCGGCTCATGGGCGAGCGGCTTCCCATAGCGGGGATGGTCATGGCAGATCCTGCACGCACGGATCAACTTCACCAAACCGTCGAGTGCGTCGGCATTAGAGGGCGGGGCCTCAACTGGAACGATCGTTGTCTCAGCCACGTGTTGGGATTCCTTTCAAACCCGTGTGCTAAGCTAGATTCTGTCAATCTCGGAGGCAACTGCACTCCGAACTTAGGTATGCCGTCCTTCGAGCAGGACATCTTTCAGGACAACCGCATCGTTGTGCTCCTCGTCGTGCGCGCTGTAAACGAGGGTGACGGTATGCGTCTTGGCCAGCGCGCGAATGTGCTTCAGGATATCGGCGTGCTGTTGAAGCTCGGCTCGATAGCGGCGCTGAAATTCCGCCCAGCGTGCCGGATCGTGGCCGAACCATTTGCGGAGCTCGGTGCTCGGCGCAATGTCTTTTTCCCACTCGTCGAGCGAAGCCTTTTCCTTACTGACCCCGCGAGGCCAAAGCCGATCGACGAGTATCCGAACGCCGTCAGAAGGCGCGGGCGGTTCGTAGGCGCGTTTCAATCGCAGATGGGAGGCGGGAAAAGGTGCCGTCATGAGACGCTCCCTTGAAGCGGATTGGGCGGCAATAAAGTGCGCCGCACTTTGGGACTATAAAAATCAGCGAAAAAAATCAGACCAATGGCTGCGCTTCGCACCCGATCCGTATGAGCCACAGGTTATTGAGCGCCCACTTAGAGTCAATGATCGAAAGGGGTACCGCCTAAAGGCTCCGATGCTGGCGAGCTACTCGTGGACGAGGCGCGAGTCCTGCCCGCGGCCAATCACTTCTGGTGCTACCAACGATACCGCAGGCTTCCGATAACCATGCGACCTTGATCAAGATAGCAATAGTTGGACGACGTCATTCTGAATATCGAACACGTTGTTGACGTTGACTTGCAACTTCGCCCCGGCGAAGCTTGGATCGAATTTCGCGACGAGTCCTCGTCATCGCCGAAGCTCCACCCGATGTAATGGACATCAGATCCGAAGCCCAGTCCGACCGAAGACAATGCCGCCGTCTTCAATTGTCAGCGCCGGGGCCAGATTGAGTCTGTCGCCGGGAACCCCCGTGGCCTCCAAGGGGTAAGCAGCAGGATACGGGCTTTCGGGAGTAGACCCTGGCCGGCCGTCACCCGGCCTAGTTCTCGCGATGCAGCAACCTCCCGGAATGCCGTTTTGGGCCTGTGGTAGGCGCTTGAAGATCACAGCGAAGTAATTGGGGAATGGCACGAACTTGGCCTAAAGTATGGCGCAAGAAAATTCACGTCCGTTCTGGGAGACTACAATTGTGGCTGAGAAAGCCAAGGCTCGCGCAGGCCGGCCTATATCTCAAACCTCAACGCCAGATCTTGCCCTCAAGCCTTTCGCGCAAGAAGAAACCTTCAAGGCGAAAGCCTATAAGGCCCTCAAGAGCGCGATCATCGAGATGGATATTTACAGCTCGCCAGAGCAAGCCTGGATCGACGAACGTCATTTGTCTGAAAAACTCGGCGTGAGCCGAACGCCGGTGCGTGAAGCCATACTCATGCTCGAGCAGCAAGGCTTCGTTAAATCGGTACCACGTCGCGGGATTATGGTCGTCAAAAAGACCAAGCACGAAGTCATCGAGATGATTCAAGTCTGGGCCGCACTCGAGAGCATGGCAGCACGCCTCATCACTCAGCGCGCAAGCGACGAGGAAATCGGAAGGCTTCGGCTACTTTTCAAAGAGTTCGACGCAAGCCACAAGCCCGAGGATTATCTGAGTGAATATTCGACAGCGAATATTCGCTTTCACCAAACGATCATTGAACTGACTGGCTCTCCCCTTCTCGCCGAGATGACGGAGAACCTAGTATTGCACGTGCGCGGGATCAGGCAGATTACGATTGGCCGGGACCATCGCGCGGCACGGTCGATCGTAGATCATCTCGGAATCATCGAAGCTCTGGAGAGGCGCGAGACGGAACTCGCCGAAAAGTTGGCGCGCGATCACACGCTAGGTCTTGCAGCTTACGTCGCGGAACACAGCGAAGGCATTTTTTGATTTGGTGTGAGCAGAGTGGTCTTTCTTCGGCCCTCAATTCTTCCCGGCTTCGCGCGCGCGGCGGAGCGCGGCTGCAAGAGCCGACTCCCCCTCCTGGCTCTTAGGGCTCGATGCCTGAACGTTTGAACGCCGCATATCGCCTCCCCTTTCGCGCGCAGGCGTGTGGCTTTCGACCGTTCCGGATTTCATTGTGAGCGCGATGCGCTTGCGTTCGACGTCAACGTCCTTCACGCGGACCTTCACCACGTCTCCCGCCTTCACGATCTCGCGCGGATCCTTCACGAATTTATCTGCAAGCTCGGATACGTGCACCAATCCATCTTGATGCACACCGACATCGACGAAGGCGCCGAATGCCGTCACGTTCGTCACGACACCTTCGAGCATCATGCCGGGGCGCAAATCCGCGATCTTCTCGACGCCCTCTTTGAATTCGGCCGTCTTGAACTCGGGACGCGGATCGCGGCCCGGCTTTTCAAGCTCGGCCAGAATGTCGATCACAGTTGGCGTGCCGAAGCGTTCATCGGCGAATTGCCTTGGATTGAGGGATTTCAGGAATGCGCTGTCGCCAATCATTGCCTTAACGGGCCGCTTCATCTCCTTCGCAATGCGTTCGACGACATCGTAAGCTTCAGGATGGACAGCCGATGCATCGAGCGGGTTCGGCCCATTCGCGATCCGCAGGAAGCCAGCAGCCTGCTCGTAGGCCTTCGGACCCAGGCGGGCGACCTTCTTAATTTCCGTGCGCTTCTTGAACGCGCCGTTCTCATTCCGGTGCAAAACGATATTGGCCGCTATCGTGGCATTCAGTCCAGCAACGCGGGCAAGCAGCGGCGCCGAGGCCATGTTTACATCGACGCCGACGGAGTTGACGCAGTCCTCGACGACGGCATCGAGCGAACGCGCAAGCTCGGTTTGATTGACGTCGTGCTGGTATTGGCCGACGCCGATGGCTTTCGGTTCAATCTTCACGAGCTCTGCAAGCGGATCCTGCAGACGCCGCGCGATCGACACCGCGCCACGCAAGGACACGTCCAGATTCGGAAACTCCCGCGCGCCGATCTCGGACGCGGAATAGACCGATGCACCCGCCTCGGAGACGATCACCTTCGTCAGCTTCAGATCGGGCATTTTCTTCATCAGATCGGCTGCGAGCTTATCGGTTTCGCGACTGGCCGTGCCGTTGCCAATGGCAATAATGTCGACCTTATGCTTCATGCATAGCGCGGCCAATGCCGCGAGCGCGCCATTCCAATCGTTACGCGGTTCGTGCGGATAGACGGTGGTCGTATCGAGAACCTTGCCGGTCTGATCGACAACGGCAACCTTCACCCCGGTACGTATCCCGGGATCGAGCCCCATCGTTACGCGCGAACCCGCAGGCGCCGCGAGAAGCAGATCCTTGAGGTTAGACTTGAAGACACCGATGGCTGCGGTGTCGGACTCCTCCTTCACCCGCGTCAGCAAATCGGCGGCAAGAGATGTGTGGAGCTTCGTCTTCCACGCAAGCTTGACGGTATCGATCAGCCATTTGTCCGCGGCGCGGCCGCGCTCGGCAATGTTGAAGGCGACCATGATCTTCGCCTCGGCCGGGTGGCGCTGGTTCGGCTCCAGTTCGACATCGAGATCAAGGTCGAGAAAGCCCTCGTTCCGACCGCGCAAAAGCGCCAAGGCACGATGCGACGGGATCTGGCGGATTGCCTGAGAAAAATCGAAATAATCGGAAAACTTTGCGCCTTCGGCATCTTTGCCCTTCAGCACTTTCGAAATGAGGAGGCCCGTCGCCCACAGCCATTGGCGCAAATCCCCGACGAGTTTCGCATCTTCGCCGATCCGCTCGATCAGGATGGACCGCGCGCCTTCGAGAGCCGCCTTGGCGTCGCTCACGCCCTTATCGGTAGAGACATATTTTTCTGCCTCTTTCGGCGGATCAAGCGATGGGTTGCCGATAAGCGCATCGGCCAGCGGCTCGAGGCCGGCCTCACGCGCGATCTGGGCTTTCGTTCGCCGCTTCGGCTTGAAGGGCGCGTAGAGATCCTCAAGCTCGACCTTGGTATCCGCGCCAGAAATTGCGCGTTGCAATTCCGGCGTCAGCTTGCCTTGCTCGTTGATGCTCTTCAGCACCGCTGCGCGCCGGTCTTCGAGTTCGGTCAAGTACCCTAGACGCTCTTCGAGCTTGCGGAGCTGCGTATCGTCGAGTCCGCCGGTTTTCTCTTTGCGGTAGCGCGCGATGAAGGGGACGGTCGCACCGTCTTTGAGCAGGTCTACGGCTGCGGTGACTTGAGCGAGCTGAACGCTAAGTTCCTTGGCAATGCGGGTGTTGATCGAGTCCAAATGCTATCCCCTGCGAGGCCGTTCCGTTCGCCTCATTTCAAATGAACCCTGACGGATTTTTTTGCTGATGGTCAAGTCGGCCGTGCGGTCCTAAGGAGTGCACTCGGCGCTTCAGCAAAGACCATGCGAGAATGGCGCTTCCGGCTGCGTCGGGCAGCCCAATACTACTCGCGTATTGTCGCCAATTTCCGGCGAAGCGCGTTCAAACCAGGCCGGGCAGTCTCGTCGCCGCCCAAATTATGACGACGACCGCAAGGATGCCGAGCCAGATGTTCTCCCGGCGCACAAATGCAGCAATAGCAAGTGCGACGCAGGCGATGACCGCTATGACATCGATCGCCTTTACGTAGTCCATCAGGAAGTTCATTTGGGTTTCTGACGCATGTTAGATGTGAAGTTCCACTTGCACTGCCTAACGGAGCTCACCTCGCGATCAGGGGTTAGCCCCACCGCGAATGAGTGCCGCTATCGTCCTCGAATGAAAAAGTGCTCCTGCCTTGGCAGCCGCTCGGCATCCGCAAAAGGTATGTTGAGGTTTGTCGCAAGGACGTCGACCGGATTTGTGCTGATCCATGCGGAGAGATCATTGGCCTGGTAGTGACCGTTGTTGAATCCGACGAGCACTTTCAGCAGGTCACGTCCGGTATTCTTGATGTAATGGCCCGTTCCCATCGGGACGTAACCCACATCGCCTTTTTGATATTCGTTCATCACAACGTCGCCCTCGGCAAGAAAAACCGCCATCTCTGCCGATCCCTCAAGATAATACTGCCATTCGTCGGCGGAGGGATGCCAGTGGAGCTCGCGCATGCTTCCCGGTTCGATTTCGAGGACCGATCCTGCCATTGTTGTACAGATTGGAAACTCATCGACGCCGACGGTACGCTGCGTGCCGCCGCCGGGCGTCCGCCTCGGCTGTTGAGCCATGAGCGGATAGCGATGGGTGGTCAGCAGGGCCGGATCGTGACGCGGGGCGGAGTATGGCGAGAGATCGTTCGGGATCGGTCCGGGTCCCGCGAAATAGACCTCACCCTTCGGCATCTTGGCGATGAACTCCGGACTCACTCCAAGGCTTTGCGCGGCAACATCCACCGGTGTGCGGGAAAGCCAATCGGATATGCTGAACGTGTGATCCTCGGAAAAGTAGCCGTTGTCGAAGATGAGAATGAAATGGCTTTCTCCGGGGCCGAGGCACTGTATCGAGTGACCGAAACCTCTTGGAAAAAACCAGACGTCCCCCGGGCTGAAGGTATCGATGTACGAAGAGCCATCGGGATGCAGGCAGGTGGTGCGGACGCTGCCGGTGACGACGTATCCCCACTCTCCCGCGTTGGCGTGCCAGTGCAATTCACGCATGCCTCCCGGCGCGAGACGCATCGAGACGCCGGCGATGCCCTGACTAATCGGAAATTGTTTTGCGGAAGCTTCGCGGGTCGATCCGCCGGGTTTGACGTGACTAGGCTCCTCCTTTTCCAACTGAAAGCGGTACGTGTTTTTCACATTTTTCATAATTCGTCCTCCGCGCTGAAACGTACAGCTCATGCATCGGATCAAATGCCCGGCGCCCTGACCCTTCCGGCTTGATGTGTGCTTCAGCGTCGATAGAAAGTGGATGACTATGAAGATGGTAACGATATCTACGCGGCGCCGCGTGGCGATATCTGAAGATGGTATGGCTTAATGAATCCCGCGTTCGGTCAATACATTTGCCATCATCGGCACAATGAACACGGGCGAGGCGGCGCTACAATAAACCGGCTTCGGAAGACCGATTGTGCGCCCTAGCTCGACTCTTCGATGTTTTGAACCGCGAGGAGCCGGCGGATATAATCTTCGACTGCTTGAGGCTCATAGGGTTTGGCCAAATAGGGACCTTCTTCGCACAGCTTGCCAGCGGCTACTGCAGCGCCCTTCGGAGATGCAGCCATGACGATCTTGGTCTTTGGCCGATTTTTTCGCGACCACTGACAAAGCGAAAATGCGTCGAGCGCGCCCGCGACGTCCGCATCACTGAACAGGATGTCGATCATCGTCGCACTTTGCTGCAGCACTATCAGTCCCTCATCGCTGCTTGCAGCTTCGATGACGCGGTAACCGCAATCACGAAGGTAGGCAGCGATCGCCAGCCGGACGAGCACGGAATCTTCGACGATGAGTACCGTCGCTGGGCTTGGATTTTTTGTATCAGATCCAGTCACCAAGCCTTAACGACTTGGCGAACTCCCCTGTTCCGCCTGAGGCAGCAACTGTCGCACGCGCCGCAAAAGGTCGCCAATCCGGATGGGCTTTGTGAATCCACCATCGAATTCGGCGAATGTTTCGGAATAATATTCGGCAGAGACGAGAACAATTTTGATTTCGGGGAATTTTCCGCGCACCCAACGCGCGAGATCGATGCCATCGATACTGCCGGGCATTCGAATGTCCGTTAATACGAGGCCGATGCTGTCGACGCTCGTCAGCAACGTCATTGCTTCGTGGCCATCCGCTGCCTCGATCACCGTATATCCGGCGTCGCGCAGCTCTTCCGCGAGGTGCAGCCGAATGAGAACCTCATCCTCCACAACGAGTATGGAGCGCGGAGCCAGGACTTCGCCCTTTCCTGCAGGCGCCGGTTCGATTGGACGTCTCCTTTTTTGCCTGCGGACACGTAAATGGCGTCAGCCTGATTCGGTTCCCGTTGTGGGTGCCTCTTAAGACGATATAGCGATCCGGAATTCGACGGCCGCGTCATGGTACGCAGCAAATCCGATGCTGCATTCCGGCTCTGCAGAGACTATGGTATGCATTACCGCCTGCGCAAGCCCTGGCGATGCCCCGATTGCTTGCAGAATTGAGTAATCGTCCATGTCATCCTCAGATAATGCGAAAGTCCGTCAGTTAGATCGTGGCCGACAGTTCGAACTGCTGGTTCAGACGATTAGTGATTATGCCATTTACATGATCGATCCGGATGGCTTTGTCGCCACCTGGAATGCCGGTGCGCTGCGGATCCAAGGCTATGAAGCGCACGAAGTCATCGGGCAGCACTTTTCGCGCTTCTTTTCCGAGGATGATCAGCAGCAGGGTCTCCCTCAGAAGATGCTTTCGATCGCGCGCGACGCCGGACGATACGAGGCCGAGGGTTTGCTCGTTCGCAAAGATGGAAGGCGGATCTGGGCTTTCTCCGTCATCGAGGCGATCCGGGATGACCAGGGTACGCTTCTCGGGTTCGGCAAGGTCACACGCGACATCACGGATCAGCACGAAGGGCACCAAGCGCTCGTCGAGAGCGAGCGGCGCTTCCGTCTGCTCGTCGATAGCGTCGTCGACTATGCCATCTACATGCTCGATCCAAGTGGTGTGATCACCAATTGGAATGCTGGCGCAGCGCGTATCAAAGGTTTCAGCGCAGATGAGGTGGTCGGCAGCCACTTCAGCAGGTTCTACACAAAGGAAGACCGCTCGCGCGGTCTTCCGGCGATAGCGCTCGAAACGGCGCGTCGTGAAGGCAAGTTCGAAACCGAAGGCTGGCGCCTGCGCAAGGATGGAGGCCGCTTCTGGGCGTCGGTCGTCATCGAACCCATTCGCAACGAAACCGGCGATCTCATCGGATTTGCCAAGGTTACACGCGACATCACGGAACGGCGAAGCGCACAAGAAGCGTTGCGCGAAAGCGAGCGGCAGTTTCGCATGCTCGTCTCCGCCGTCATCGATTACGCCCTTTTCATGCTTGATCCGAATGGGATCGTCGTCAGCTGGAATGCGGGCGCCGAAAAGATCAAGGGCTATCGGGCCGAAGAGATCATCGGAAGCCACTTCTCACGATTTTACAGCGAAGAAGACCGCCTCGCGGGGATACCAGCGCGAGCACTCTTCACGGCGGGCAACGACGGCCGCTTCGAAGGCGAGGGCTGGCGCATTCGCAAAGACGGCACGCGGTTCTGGGCGAACGTGGTTCTCGATGCGATCCGTGACGAAGGCGGACATCTCGTCGGCTTTGCCAAGATCACGCGTGACATCAGCGAGCGGCGCGAGGCGCAGATTGCGCTTCAGCGCGCGCAACAGCAGCTTGCGCACGCACAAAAAATGGAGGCCTTGGGTCAACTGACCGGCGGCATCGCGCACGACTTCAACAATCTGCTGACCATCGTCGGCGGCCAAGCGCGCATTCTCAAGTCCCAGGTAACAGGCCCACGTGGAAGCAAGGCCATTGAAAGCATCGAGACAACCGTTCAGCGCGGCGCGTCATTGACGCGGCAGCTCCTCGGGTTTTCCCGCATGCAGAGACTGGAGCCGCAACCGATCTCTCTTGAGGAGCGCCTGCCGGGTCTGCAATCCATGCTTGCAACATCGCTGCCGAGCAATACGCATCTCATCAACGCCGTGCTGCCGGGCACGTGGATGATCATGTCCGACGCGAACGAACTCGAGCTCGCGCTCATGAACCTCATTCTGAATGCGCGAGACGCACTGCAAACTGGCGGCACCATCACCATAACGGCCGACAACGTCACGCTCTGTCGTGGCGAGGGTGAAGAAGGACTGGAAGGAGAATTCGTGGCGCTCAGCGTTTCCGATACGGGTGCCGGAATTCCCAAGGACATCATCGATAGGGTCTTCGATCCGTTCTTTACGACCAAGGCTACCGGCAAGGGGACGGGGCTTGGTCTTTCACAGGTTTATGGCTTCGCTCATCAATCCGGCGGTACGGTTTTGATCGACAGCGAAATTGGCAACGGGACGCGCATCACCATGGTTCTGCCGCGGGCCCTTCCACAGGACGAGAGGGCAACGGACGCAAACGATCAACCCGCCGAACGCAAGCATGCACGGATCCTGATCATCGAGGACAACCCGGACGTGACCGAGGTCACGGCCGCACTCGTCATGCAGCTCGGCTATACCATCAGGCTGGCGAGTAATACGGATATGGCGTTGCGCATTCTCGAACAGGAAGCATTCGATCTCGTCTTCAGCGACATCATGATGCCGGGTGAAATGGATGGATTGGAGTTCGCAAACTACATCCGCCGTACGTGGCCGACGCTTCCCGTGCTGCTCGCAAGCGGCTCCAACAAGCGGGTTGAAGAGGCGCAAAAATACTTCGCCACGCTGCAAAAACCGTATCAGATCGCCGAGCTCGATCGCGCCATGCAAAAATTATTGCACGCACGCAGCGAAAGCTTAATCAATCAAAATCTGGTCGATCTGCAGGATGCCAAGAGGCTCCGCGCGGTGAAGACGGACAAAGAGAAATGACCCCGGGTCGAGCAAAGCGAGAGCTGAACCGTTGGCACGCATTCTGATCGTCGAAGACGAGGCTCTGATCGCAGAGCTGCTCGCGATGTACATCGAAGAGATGGGCTATCAGTCAATTGGGCCCGCGGCGACAGTCGCGCAGGCACTCTTGCTGCTGGAAGCCGAACGGCCAGCGTGTGCCATTCTCGATTGCTCGCTCGGACAGGAAGAAAGCGCACCGGTTGCAGAAGCCCTGGAGAGCGCGGGAATTCCATTCGCATTCGCCACGGGGCGAGGCCGGGGGTCCTTGCCGGCCCGCTTCGGCCAACGTCCGATGATCAGCAAGCCCTACGTATTCGAAGACGTGCAGCGCGTGTTGGCGTCCATCATTTCATAGCGGGAACGAGAGCGTGGCGCGTGTTCCTCGCGCGACCTTCGCAAACTTCAGTTCGCCACCGAGGTTCAGCGCCATCGAGGCGATAACCTTCGAGCCGAGGCCCGTCCCGCCTGTCGATGCTTGCGCCTCCAGGCCGACCCCATCGTCTTCGACCGCGAGCAAGCCTCGCCCGCCTTCCGCCGTAAGTATAATACGGATCTCGCCTTCCCGACCTTCGGGATACGCATATTTATAGGCGTTCGTAACGAGCTCGGTCGTAATGATCCCGAGCGAAACGGCTTTGTCTGTCGGAAGAAGCACTTTCACGCAATCGAGCCGGATGGGATGGCTTCGCCCCTCGTCCGTCATCGCGGCTTTCAGATCTTCGACCAGCCCAACCAGGTAATCGCAGACATCGACACTGCGTACATCGGGGGACGTATATAGCCGGCGATGGACGCTTGCTATGGCGATGATCCTCCCCTGCACGCGGGCGAGAAGATCGCGCGCCGAAGGATCTCGGATTGAATTGCGCTGGAGTCCGACGAGGCCAGCGACGATTGCAAGCGAATTGGCGACGCGATGGTTCACTTCCTTCAGCAACAGCTCCGCCCGGTCGCGCGCCAGGCGAACCTCATTATCCGCCGCTTCTTTCTCGCGGCGAAGCTTTTCCTGATCCAGCGCCGTTAAGATTGCTTTCGCAAGCAGCTCGCGGAAATGGCCCTGCACGTCCTTCCAGACGTAGTCCACTGCGCCGGACTTCAGGGCAGTGACAGCGATGTGGCTGTCTTCCGATCCCGTTACGTAAACCACCGGCGGAGCGTTGGAGAGCGCGCGAATGCTTCTCAGTATTTCGAGGCCCGTGTGCCCGGGCATGTGGTGATCCAGCGCGACAATGTCGAAGCGCGTGCTCGTCAGAAGCTCTAAGCCTTCCGTACCCGTCGGCGCGGTGACGACTTCGAAGCCACGCGCCTCGAGAGTCTTTTGAATGAGCCGTGAGATGCCGGCATCATCGTCAATGTACAGAACCTTGGAACGTGACATCGTCACTGGGTTTCCGGAACCTGTATCACCGAGAAGAACATCCCGAGCTGGCGAATGGCGTTGGAGAAGTTTTCGTAGTCAACGGGCTTTGTGATGTAGACGTTCGCTCCCAGGTCATAGCAGCGCTTGATTTCGCGCTCGTCGTCAGTGGTGGTCAGAACGACCACGGGAATCCGGCGGGTATGCTCGTTCGCCTTGATCTTCTCAAGGATGCTGACGCCTGTCATGTCCGGCAGATTGAGATCCAACAATACCAAGAGATGCCGCTTGGCGCTGACCTCGCCGCTACCGTCGGCTCCGAAGAGATAGGCCAAAGCATCCGTCCCGGTGGCGAAGGGGAGAATTTCGTTGTTGACCCCGGCGCGGCGGATATTCCGCTCGATGAGCCGAGCATGTCCGGCATCATCTTCGATCATCACGATCCGTACTGCAGTTCCACTCACGCGATCAGTCCCCTCGGATAATCAACTTGGTTGGCAGGGTCACACGAAATGTGGTGCCACGGCCCAATTCCGATGTCATCGTTATTTCACCGCCGAGTCTTCTGACGAGAGTTCGGACATGTGCCAGACCGATGCCCTCCCCCTGCTGATCCTGCGGTCCGGCCCGGCGGAAAAGATCGAAAACCCTTTCCTTGTCCTCGGCGGATATTCCACGTCCATTATCTTCGACGACAATGTCGATCATCCCCCAGCGGCTCGATAGTTGGCGGACCGTCACCACGGGCGGGCGGTCCTTTGCTCGGTACTTGATCGCATTATCTACGAGGTTTCCGAAGATTTGCTCAAGAGCAAGCCTGTCGCCCTCAATAATGGCCAGCGGCTTCATGATGCGAATTTCTCCGCCGGCAGAGGAAACCCGGTGCTGGACGAGACCGGCAATGGAATCGAAAAAGTTACCGAGGTCGATGCGTTCCGGCGAAAGAACCCTTTGCCCTTCACGGGATAGCTTCAATATAGCTTTTATGAGGCCATCCATTTTCTGGGTGGAGGTGCGGATGAAGCCGATGGACTCCGGCAGATCGCTCGAAATGGCGGCCTTCGTTGCTTCAGCATTCGCGAGCGCGTTGAACCCGGGATCGTCGGTCAGCGCCTGCAGCGTTTCGAGACTTGCCTCCAACTCGCTCGTGTAGCCCATTACGTTAACGAGGGGTGCCCGCAGGTCGTGACTGACGATGTAGGCGAACCGCTGGATCTCTTCGTTTGCCCGTTGCAGCTCTATTGTTCGCTCCTTCACGCGACTTTCAAGGCCGGCGTTAAGTTCCCCAAGTTCATTGCGCGCTGCAACCAGCTGTCGTGTGTACTTGACGATCGTTGCGATGGCACCCAGAGCGGTCAGCAGTATAAAGGCGCCCGCCATAAGCGAGAACTGACGGGCAGCTGCGGCATCAACGCGCTGCTCTTCGACGCCTTCACTCAGATTCTTATCGACCTCTTCAAAGACTACTCCCATTGAAGCGCGGATCTGGTCCATCAGATCCTTGCCGCGGTCCGTCTTGACGATATCGAGGGCTTCGGACCCCTTTGCCGCCTTGAACGCCTGGATAGTTTCCGCCAACTCCGAAAGTTTCTGAGCGATCTCGTTTTCGATATTCTCAATTTCTGAGTTGTCCTGCGGACTGCCTGCGAACGCCGCACGAACCTCAGCGAGCCGCTTCCCTATTTCTACAACGGCAGTCTCGTAAGGTTGGAGATAGCGCGGCTCGCCTGTCAATAAATAGCCTCTTTGGCCCGTTTCCGCGTCCTGCACGGTCGACAGAAGCCGTACGAGCGACGTCCGCTGGGCGCGGGCTTTCAACACGCTTTCGGTGGTGGATTGGGTTCTCTGGACGAGCCAGAACGAAGTGATCATTAAAAGCACGAGCGCCGCGAGAGCCGCGACGCCAAACGTATACGTCGTACGAAGAAGTCTTTGCTGATCGGGGGGCATTTCGCTCTTAGGCGATCATTCAACGGGCGGCCTTATTACCAAGTGGCTCACCCGATGACTAGCCATCACGACGTTCCGCTAGGAATAATATTATGCGGATAATATTAAATACACGTCATGCAGCAAGATACGCCGACTGCTCATCTTGAGCTTGCAGCCGTTCCCGAACGCGGCCTGCACCCGAGCGTCCATTTCGCGCTGATCCCGGCTCGGGAACCGGCGCTTCAGGTAACGATTACACTGTCATGAACGATAATGTCCTGGATGACGCTCGAAAGGCGTTCTTATTCGTTAATTCTGCCCACACGCTGAGCGCCGTTACGTTCGACCGCAAGGGCAGGAATCTGCCGCACCCCCGAGTTTGCCAATGGCACTTCGCTCGGGAATTCCAGCTCGGCGTGCAAGAAGTCACGCCGTTCGGAATGGACCCTGAACCCATTCTCCGCGGCATGGCCGCGAACGGCTATTTTGTCTGGCCCGTCGAGAACATGCAGCCTTTTGGAACATCGCAGTGAGTTTGAGTAAGTTGAGTAACCGGCACATTGAAGGCGAACCAGCGGAGCCAGTCACTTCCCGCGGGCCGCAGCGGCACTGGGTTGAGATCTTCTCCGATCGGGTAACGGAGCGCCTGAAGGAGATCCTGCAAGAAGAGATGGATTGGATGACCTCGCGGCCGATCCTCGAACGTCTCAACCGATTGTATGACCTCGAACAGGCGCGCGAGACCGACGCGAAGACGCCGGATATCATTCGTCCTTCTGTCCAAAGACCAGAATCCAGCAAATAATTGCTGCGGTAATCGTCTGCAGTGCGAGGATTATTTCTAGCGGCAATAGGTTTGCGTTCATCTCGTCTGTCCTCTCCCATTCGTGAGAAAAACAGCATCGCGCAGGCGCTAGTTCCGGCTTTGGCCAAAGGCTGCTGTGGATAAGCGTTCGCCGCACCGTTCGAGCGACCGCCACGATAAAAAAGACGTGCGAAGACGATTTCTCCGCACGCCTTGTATCGGCTTTAGATCAGCTCGTGAACGCTGAATTGCTCGCTGGCGTCGGTTAGCACGCGGCTGGATTTCCAGCCAGCCCTTTCGGCAAGCGCGCGGAACTCCGGTATTGTGTACTTGTACGAGTTTTCGGTGTGGATGCTTTCACCATCAACGAAATGAAAGTGCCTTCCGCATACCATGACATCCTGCGCGCGATCGCTGACGAGATGCATTTCGATACGGCCGGACCGGGGATTGTAGATTGCCTTATGATGAAAGGTGGTCAGATCGAACGTGCCTTCGAGTTCCCGATTGATTCGAACCAGAAGGTTCAAATTGAAGGCGGCCGTGACGCCTGCGGCATCATTATAAGCTCGAACGAGAACGCGCGGGTCTTTCTTCAGATCGACGCCGATGATCAACCGACCGCGCTCTCCCAGGACTTTTCTGAACTTCGCAAGCAGAGCGGCAGCATCATTCGGCGCAAGGTTGCCGATTGTCGAACCCGGAAAAAAGCCGGTTCGGCGCGATCCTGAAAATTCATGCGGAAGCTTCGTCAGAGTTGAAAAGTCCGCGACCAGCGGCCTGATCTCGAGTGCGGGGTAGATCTCTTCCAGACGCAAAACCGCCTCAGCCAACGCCGCCTCGGAAACGTCTATTGGAACGTACACAATGCGATCGGCGATTCGGTCGAGCAGGATCTCGGTCTTCCGGCTCGAGCCGGATCCGAATTCCACGAGAACATCGCCGCTTGAAAAGCCGTTCGCAATCTCCGCAGCGCTTGCATTGAGGATTCCGATCTCGGTTCGTGTCGGGTAATACTCCGGAAGCTGCGTGATTTCCTCAAACAAGCAGCTGCCGCGCGCGTCATAGAAAAAGCGGCATGGCAGTGCTTTCTGTGCGCGCGACAATCCCTCAATGACGCTCAGCGAAAAATCTCCGGCCACTGCCGCTACGCTTGCCGGTAATCTTCCGAGCGTTGGATCGTGACGCATTACTCGGCCTCCGCCGCGAGGCGCAAGCCGAGGAACTGCCAGCGCTGGTGGGGATAAAAGAAATTCCGGTAGGTCGCGCGAGAATGTCCGGGCGGCGTGACACACGAGGAGCCGCGCAGCACATGTTGCCCGACCATGAACTTCCCGTTGTATTCACCGATTGCGCCCGCGGGCGGCTGATAACCCGGATAGGAAAGATATGCGCTCGCGGTCCACTGCCAGACCTGACCGAAGAGCTGTTTCGGGCCTTTAAGCGTCGACGTTTCGCTTCGTTGCGGCCGCAGCACGCCCGACGATTTCGCCGCTTCGCCACTATGAGAGAGCGCTGACGCCTCCCACTCGAATTCAGTTGGTAAGCGCTTGCCGGCCCATCGCGCGAATGCATCGGCTTCATAATAGGAGATATGCGCCACCGGTTCGGCCGGGGCGACAGGCAGCAGACCTTGAAGGGACATCTGCGACCAGCCGCTGTCCGACTTCTCCCAATACAGCGGAGATTCCCAGCCCTCGCGATTGACCGTCGACCAGCCGTCCGCAAGCCAGAGCGCCGGCGTGCTGTAGCCACCATCTTCCATGAAGGCGAGCCATTCGGCGTTCGTGGCGAGCCTATTCGCGAGCTTGAACGGCTGGACGAGAGCATCATGCGCCGGCTGCTCATTGTCCCAACAATAGCCATTGCCCGGATGGCCTATTCCAACAATGCCGCCCGGATATTCCGTCCATGTCAGCGGCTCAGGCTCGGCGAGATCGATGGCGAACGGCTTTGCATGATAGGCGGGGCGCAAAGGATTTGCCGCAAAGAGCGCGAGGATATCCGTCAGCAACAGCTCTTGATGCTGTTGCTCGTGATTAATCCCGATTTCAATCAGCCGTTCAATTTCGTCGCTTTTACTCTCGTCGCTCGACAGGAGCCGCTGGAGAGCATCATCGACGTAGGTCCGGTAGGCAAAAACGCGCTCGGACGCAGGCCGCGTCAACAGACCTCGCTTGGGGCGTGGATGCCGGGGCCCCAGGCTTTCGTAATAGGAGTTGAAGCAATAATTGAATGCCTCGTCGAAAACCCGATAGCCGGCAAGATGCGGCTTGAGAACGAAGTTTTCGAAGAACCAGGTTACGTGCGCGAGGTGCCACTTGGTAGGACTGGCATCATCGGAGGCTTGCACGACCATATCTTCGGCAGAGAGCGGGTCTGCCAAAACGAGAGAATGCCGCCGCGTCTCGAATAGGCGGGCGGCAAGCGCGTCACGGCTGTTTGAAAGCGCCTCGTCTCCAGACTGCGAGGGAGAGGCGACGTTTTCGCTTGGGGGCGCCGTGTCGGCCGCAGGATGTTCCAAACGCACTCTCTGGATCTTTAGCCCGCGCAGCCGCGCAGATCACCGGGACCAAACTATCAAACACCATACCATCCGAGATAGTTCCCTGACCAGCTGCCATAGCGAATGGAAATAGCGTCACGCCTTTGCGTGGCCCTTACTCTGATGTTTCGCTTCGGCTTTTTCGTGCTTTTCGCCGTATTTCATACCCTCGAGCTTAATGCCGTCGGGATCCAGAAAAAAAACTGCATAGTAATCGTCATAATATTCGCCGGCGGGGTCCACGATCTCGATGCCGTGCTTTTTCAAATAACCCTCCAGATCGTCGACGTCCTTTCGGTTGCGAAGCTGGAATGCGTAATGGTGGAGACCGACATCGCCGGTGCGGTGCTTGTGCTTCCGCCCGTCCGCATCTGCCTGACTAATCCAATACCGGGTCTTGCCGTTGGTCCATCCGATCGAGTCCTCGTACTCGTCCAACACCTCGAATCCCAGAAAATCGAAAAGACCTCCGTAGAAGGCCTTCGATTTCGGAAAATCGCTCACGCGCACCGCTAAATGGTCGATCCCGACGACACGCGACATCGCTCGGCCTCCGATTGAATTCCAGACACGGCGTGAAAACCCGCAGTTGCTCGTGACGTTCCTTCCGTCACGGTGTGCGTGGACTCGTTCAGATAAATCGCGTCAAGCTCGCGCGCCATATGATCAAATGTGCGCTGCGGGCGGATATTGCGCCGGAGCCTCTGAAGTTCGTGGGGAGCGGCGAGCAGGCGTTCGATCAGGACCGCCAAGGCCTTCGCGTCGCCCGGCGAGAACAGCAACCCGTCGACATTATCCCGAACGCGTTCTGCAATCCCGCCAAGCCGGCTGCCGATGACCGGAAGTCCAGCGGCCATGGCCTCGTACACTGCGAGGGGTCCCGTCTCGAGCCATACCGACGGCACCAAGCACGCATCGTAGGCAACGAGTTCGTGGAGCATTGCTCCGGTATCAACGACCCGTGGCGGGAGCAGCCGCTTGTCGCCAGCGAACGACCGCAGGAGCTGCGCTCCGTAATTGGAATTCCAGCCAGAGCCCAGCAGCGAAATCGTCAGCGGAGCGCGCCGGTCAATTCTCTTCAGAGCGCCGAGGATCGTCTCAATGCCCTTGACGTCGCTACAGCGGCCCGCAAACACCAGCCGTAGCGGCCGGCGCGCGTTGAATTCCTCGAGCGAGCAGGCATCGAAGGCTACGGGATCTTGCGAAACACCCATCTCGACGAACGCGATCTTCTCCGCAGGCACGCCGTTACCCTGAAGGACATCGGCGATCCAGCGCGATTGGATGTGAAATACGTCGATCAGTTCGATCGCCGCATGAAAGGCTCTGATGAAGGTGCCCGTCATCGAACGCGATGAAAAGATGCGTCCGAAAATGCCCTCGTTGCATTGGCTGATACCCGGCAAGTCAATGCGCGCGAGAAGCTCCGCCAATCCCACCGGCATGTTGCGGTTGGCAAGCCGGCAGCGGGTGCAACGGGTGACTTCGAGACGGCCGTCGCATGGCGAAAGACCATTTTCGAGAAGTCCGGTTTGCGGACATGAAATTCCACCCGTGTGATAGGTGACGATTGTCCGTGCGCCAGCAGTCTTCGCGGCTTCAAGGTGCAGCAGTCCCGCGTTCAGACCAAGGGTATGAAAATGCGCGACGGCCGGCTTCAGCTCCTCGAAGAGTTCGCGAACGCCGGGAGCCGCATCCGAACGGCGCGCGTAATAGGCCTGTCTGTTCGTCCCGAGAACCGGTGGCAACACGCGTATCTCGAAATCGCCATGTGCCGAAGCCGCTATGGTGCGATCAACGCGTTCCTGATTGTCATTGAGGATGACGACCGGCCGCCAACCGAGACCGGTCTGGCGCCTTGCCAAGGCGCGCACGAATGTATTGGAGCCGCCGCCGCCTGTAATGCTCGAGGCGCCGGCCAAGTGGAGGCAGACCGGACGTTCCCCTCGCAGAAGCCGTTCCACGTCGGGCAGCTTCATGGAGCGCTAGGCGGGACTTTCCGATCCGACGTCTTGCAACGCCTGCGTGGAGACTTGCCTAGAGTGGGACATCCTCGAACGAAGGCTCTGCACTGTTCCGTATATTCGCCGCTGATCGCTTGTCAGCAAATGCGGCAGGCGCAACGCTGCGAGCAACGAAAGCAGAGACTCGCGGTTCAGCCGGCCGAGAAGAATGTGCTTGACTATGCGGGCGCAGCCAATGATCGCGGCCCGAGACGGATTTTCGAAAGCCTCGATCACTTTCGTATAGTGTCCGTGAACCACAAAGCCTCGTTCGAAATTCGCGAAGAGGCGTTTCGCATAAGCCGTCGTCAGGCGCTTCGGCGCGATATCGTGCTTGAACCGCAGGCTTTCGCAAAAAAGCAATTTGTATCCAGCGCCCAATAGACAGGCTGATAACTCGAGATCTTCGCCTGAGAGAAGTTCTGCCCCCTTTCGACCACTGAGCGCGGGAAAGCCCGGTAATGCGTATAAATATTTGACGACGTCTCGCCGGGTCACGAGGCCCGCACCCCAAAGTGCATCGACCGTCGTTGCCGCTTCAGGGTCGTCCGGTAGTTGCGCAATGCGCGATAGAGGGACACCGACCGCGAAGCCCCACGAGAATGTGTAAAACCAGGGTGGCAAGAGTTCGGGATGCGCCGGAGTCGAGCAGCCGCCAGCGGCGCCCACGCTGGGGTCGCGCATGATCCGCATAGCGTGCATCAAATAATCTTCGGCAAGCCAGTTATCGTCGTCGCAAAAGAGGACGATGCCGAACGATGCGGCCCGCACTCCAGCACGGCGCGCATAGGCGAGGCCCGCTTGCGGTTCTTCGACGATTAAGAACCCAAAGCGATCATTGCCGCATGCGTTCCATGCTTCTCTGGCGCGCCCGGCGGTTTCGTCGCTTGAATTGTTATCGACGACAATGATTTCGACGGGGAAATTCGCCCGGCAGCAGGCGAGCGCTTCGATCGTCGGCCGGATGCGCTCAGCACTATCGTGCGCGCAGATGATGACTGAGATTCCGTCCATATCAGCGAACCGGCAGGCGCACGCCATATCGTTGACCTACAGAGCGATTGAGAAGACGCAGGTAATGGGCCGGATGATATTTTCCTTGAGAGAGGTCGGAATGCCGCCGCGCGATGGGCGAGTCCGGGAAATCCATATGAGGCGTCATCTCGGGATGAATGAGGTGCTGGATACGAGGCTCCTTTCCCGCCCTTTCCGGGTCACGACGGGCCGAGAAAATGTTCTGCCGGTACCAAGGTTCGATCATACTGTCGTTCCAGATTATCGACCGCATATCGTCGTGGCACGTGTACCCGCGCGCGTTGAACAGGGCTTGCCAGTATGTCGGCCATTGGCAATTTACATGATGCTCGCCGTGTTGACCGGGCGCCGCGGCCGAAAAGAATATGCAATCGCCATGCGCGCATAGCGTCTCCACGATGATGGCCGCCGATTCCTCATGAAGGTGTTCGGCAACCTCGAGACAGAGCACGACATCGAAGCGTCGTCCGAGAGATAAGGGCTGGCGCAGATCGAACGTTTTGATGCGGGTGGCTTCAACATGAAGGTCGGCCGAATCGGCGGCGGCGCCGTCGACGCCAAGCACATCGTTTATTCCCATCTCGCGAGCGGCCCTGAGCCAGTTTCCGAGACCAGCGCCGACGTCGAGAAGACTCGCATATGTGCCGCCCGCTAGAAGGTAGGCTAGCGTGTGCCTCGCACCCGCAAGCGAGTGAACGTTGCGGTGAAAATGGTAGGGAATTTCGCTCATGTGTGTTTCCAACCGGCGTTGGCCTCTGAAGCATCGGAAGTCTTCTGCGCTTCCGTTGCGAAAACTGCTGGTCGCGTCGCTCATGCGATGGACGCTTCTCTGGTCTCGAAGGCTGCGCCCCATTCCGCTGGCCAATCGAGATGGCCCACGGCCGACGCCGGCGGAAGCAAGCTGTGCGCGTCATCCGCACCGACGGTGAAGTTCAGCACATCGATCCTGGCGTCGTAATCTTCATGCCAATCGCCTAGCCACGCAGATAGCGAATATCGGCCGGGGCGGATCGGCAATCGACGGGCTTCGCATCGCAGAACGCCGTACGCAACGCCCTTGACCGGATTCCGGCTCGGATGGAACCGGCTATTCGATCCCCAGACGGCTTCGCCTGTGTCCGCACGCAGGACAATGCCACCGACGGCCGTATGCAGAGGCTTCGGCGAGGCAAAGTGGATATCGACGATGAGGTGGCGTTCGGCGAGTGCTTCGCTGTCGACGTCGATCGCAGATATCGCGGGCCGTGCCGAGTTCGCGGCGAAGGAAATCGAATAGGCGGCATCACTCGTATTGACGTATTGCCTGACCACTGCGTCAACCGAGTCATCACGCACAACGCGGCCGCCCGCAAGAAGAAGGCCTCGGTTGCAGAGGGCTTTGACAGCCGCCAGATTGTGGCTCACGAAAATGACGGTGCGCCCCTGCCCGGCCACATCCTTCATTTTTCCGAGGCATTTTTTCTGAAATTCGGCATCGCCGACGGCTAGGACTTCATCGACGACGAGAATTTCCGGTTCCAAGTGCGCGGCGACCGCGAAGGCCAAGCGGACATACATTCCGCTCGAGTAGCGCTTGACTGGCGTGTCGAGGAATTTCTCGACCTCGGCGAAGGCTACGATTTCGTCGAATTTCCGGTCGATTTCAGCGCGCCGCATGCCGAGAATTGCGCCGTTGAGGTAGATGTTTTCCCGTCCCGAAAGCTCGGGATGAAAGCCGGTGCCCACTTCGAGCAAGCTCGCAAGACGACCCCTGATTTCAACACGTCCACGTGTTGGCTCGGTGATGCGCGACAGAACTTTCAGAAGAGTCGATTTGCCGGCGCCGTTGCGGCCTACGACGCCTACGACATCGCCACGCTTCAATTCGAACGAGACCTCGCTCAGCGCCCAGAACTCTTCCCTTTCGTCGCCGTCGATCAGTTGCCGGCCACGCGCGACGTCCAAGGCTGTGCGCAACAATCGCGTCGTCGAACGCGTCAGCACATCGCGCAGGGCGGTGTAGCGCTCGCGTTCTGTCCGGTGTCCGATGACGTAGCGCTTGCCGAGCCGGTCGGCACGAATGACAATATCAGTCACTTTTCGGGCTCGCAGCGCATTACACGAGATCCGCGAAAGCGCGCTCGGCGCCGCGGAAATATCTGAGGCCGTACCACATCGTGAAGACTGCGATTCCGATGCTTGCGAGAAAGCCCGGCATATAAAGATGGCTTCCATCGCCGAGGAGGCTCCAGCGAAATCCATCGATGACGCCGACGACCGGATTCAAACTGTACCAGAACCGAAATTCCGAAGGGATGATCTCGCTCGAAAACCCGACGGGCGAAACATAAAGCCCAAACTGGATTACGAAGGGAATGGCATACCGGACGTCGCGATATTTGACATTGAGCGCGGTGATATAGAGCGCCGGCCCGAGGCTCGCGACAACCGCGAATGCAATGAAAATCGGAAGGAACACAATGTGCCAGCTCGGCTGATATCCATACCAGGCCATCAAGCCGAAGAGAATTGCGAGGTTGATCGTGAAATCGACGAGAGCGACGACCCCAGCTGAAGCTGGTACGATCAAGCGCGGAAAATAGACCTTGCCGATCAAGCTCGCGTTATTGATGAGACTGCTCGATGCCTCGCTGAGGATGCTCGAGAAGAGAAACCACGGCAGCATGCCGGCGAACACCAAGATAGGATACGGCGCATCTCCATTGCTGGGAAGCTTCGCGAGCTTCCCGAACACGATCGTGAAAATGACCATAGTCAGCAGCGGCCGGACGACGGCCCATGCGATGCCGATGATCGTCTGCTTGTAGCGAACGGCGACGTCTCGCCAAGCAAGGATGGCGAACAGCTCGCGGTAATGCCAAAGATCGGACCAGTAATTCCGTTCGCTGTGCGAGGCTTCGAGGACGCGCAGATGCGTTTGCTCAGATCGAGAAATCGGATGATTCCTCCACTCTTCTATTGGAGGGGATTTGTTCTCTGACGGCATGAGACGGCCATATCGCCCGTGAATAGGCGAAGCCGCTGCACCGTTATTTTCTTGAAGGAAATCTACCGAACGACGGGTGAAACCTGTTCACCCGATCTTAGGTTATGGGCTTGGTTAAATTGCCCGGCGCGAATCCGTTCCTCGTTCGCGCATATTCGCTTTTCGCAGAAAACGGCCTTCACCGTCAACTTATTTGACCGGATTATCCTGCATCTGTGGACATTTGGTCATCCACGGTGCGGATACGCATCTCTTTGGACGAAACGCATCGCGCATTAGCAAACGTCGTTCATTTCGCCAACAAATATGGCGGAAATTCAGGCGCCCAATTTAATTATACGCCGTCCACTGACAATTATAAATAATCCGTCAACCCTTTTGAGCAATTCCCCTGCAGCGCTCCACGGCGAAGGGTATTGCTTTCCGAAGCACTTTAAATTTTTCGCTAATTTACGGCCGAATAGAGCATTTTCTGTAATCAAGGACTCGCAACGTGGCGGCCGATGCTCACAACGACGATGGCACCGGTGCTGTTCGGCGTCTTCGCAGTCAGCGGTTCACGCGCTCATCGCAGCCGGGCGAAATCGCGCCCGTACAGGGCGACGACCTTCCTATTTGTTTTTCCTCCTTCCCGCCCGAGGAAGAAGGCACTCGCGCGCGTTTCATTTCCGGTGCGGCTGAGCTTGCGGAGTCCATCGCTGAAAGGTTGCAAGCGTGGATAGATCGCATCAGTCAAAGTATCTCGAGCATTTCAATTCGCCGTCCCACGCCGAAGGAAACTGAGATTATCGCGCGGGTGGGACTGGTTCTGCTCTTCCTCCCGCTTGTGATCCTATTCTCCCCCGTTGGCCTACCGCGAACGGAACAGCCAAAAACTGCGCCACCGCCCTTGCGTTCGGTAGATCGCCTGAGTTTTGGCGATGGCCTGCGATTACAACTCGCGTCGCAACCTGCCTCCTTCCGTTTGGAAAACGTCGACGACATTGCGGAGTTGAAGATCGCGGTATCAACTCCGCCAGCCGATGATCCGGCAAAGCCGGCCTCTTCAACGGAGGCGCCGCAAGCGGCTCTCAGCCAATTGCCAGTGCTCGTGATGGACGAACGGCGTTGGAACTTGCCATTCAACAGCCAGGATTACGCGATCGCCGATTTGCCGACGGACCCACACGAGTCGTTCAAAACAGAGGTCAGTGCGGCGAGCTTTCCGGAAGGGATAGAAAGCCTAGCTGCTCAAAGCGATATGCCGGTGACCGCGCCTCTCGCGCAGGCGAAGCGTCCAGCCGAAAGGGGCAAACGCGTTCTTGCTTATTCGCGCCGCGCCCCCCGGGTCAATCGCATGCCGCCGACGGTTGTCGAAACGGTCGTCGTCGAACAACAGGAGCCGGCTTTTCCGCCGCTTCTCTTTTTTCTAGGTGGTCCGCCGCAGCAGGAGGCGCCGCCCCTTCCTGCAAAGACTCCGGCGCCGAAGAGTCAATCTTGGATTCCGAATTCGCTGCAGGATATCTTCAGGGACGAGCCTTGATGCTTTCGCGCACGAGCGGCGCGACCGCCGTTCCAAGGAGCTCTATCGATTTCAACATCGCCTGATGTTCTGTTGCTGCGGAACTCATCTGAAACGTGAACCGCGAAACACCGCCGAGATCGTCGCTCGCTTCACGCAATTTCCGAGCTACCGTATCCGGATCGCCGATCAGAAACGCGCCGCCCGGGCCGCACTGGGCATCGAACTGGGCACGCGTAACAGGAGGCCATCCCCGTTCACGTCCGATCTCGGTGAACATGTGAGACCATCCCGGGAAAAAGGTATCCCTGGCCTCGGCTGAGGTCTCCGCGACGAAGCCGAGTGCGTGCACGCCCACTCGTTGGTGTTCCGGCGGGTGTCCGGCACGGCGCCAGGCTTCGCGATAGAGATCGACGAGCGGGCGAAAGCGCCGGAATTCGCCGCCGATGATCGCGACCATCAAAGGCAATCCCAGGAGACCAGCGCGCGCGAACGATTGCCGCGTTCCGCCAACGCCCAGCCAAATGGGAAGCTCCTCTTGGTACGGCCGCGGATAGATGCCTTGTCCGGAAAGCCCGGGTCGAAATTTGCCCGACCAGTGGACTTCCTCTTTCGCGCGAATCTCCAGCAGCAACCCCAGTTTTTCGGCGAACAGCGCGTCGTAGTCCTCGAATCGCAATCCGAATAATGGATAGGCCTCACCGAACGAACCGCGACCGACAACGATCTCGGCGCGACCCTTCGAAATCAGGTCGAGCGTTGCGAACTCCTGAAAGACGCGCACGGGATCAGCCGCGCTCAAGACTGTGACTGCGCTCGTCAGCCGGATCGATTTGGTTCGCGCCGCTGCGGCTGCGAGGATGACTGCGGGTGCGGAGTCGAGGAACTCGGGCCGATGGTGCTCGCCAATACCGAAAACGTCGAGGCCGCACCTATCGGCTGTTTCTATTTCCTCGATGAGATTTGCTATCCGGTCTGCGGGCGACGGCTGAGCGGCGGAAGCGTCCGACATTATCGCGGCAAAGCTATCGATGCCTAGTTCCAAGCGAATTGCCCCTAACCGAACGTTGCCGCAGTTACGCTTTTCTTATCGGCAATGCGGTCGCGTTGCCAACCAAAAGCCGAATGCATTTTTGGTGTCTCGTGCCAGGTATGGCGCACCGGTGCGTTTGATCTGCCCTGGGCGTTAGCGACTGATTAAAGATGACACGGAGCGGCGTTCGATTTTGGATAGGCCGCGAAGCAAGGCGCAACGGCTATTTGCGTTCGCCGGAAAAGATCATGTCGAGTTGCACTTCAAACATCTCGCCGATATCGACGGGGTTTGCCTTATCCAAAAACTTGTTGATCACGATGCCGGCCCAAATCGGCGCCAAAAGTAAATGCGGGTTTTTGACGAGCCGGTCGTTCACCGGCTCTCCTGACTTTCTCGCCGAAATCGCGAGGCGTTTGATTTTTTCGGTGAGCGGATCGATCACGTCCCGGCGATAGATTTCGACCAGCGCCGGAAAACGCGCGCCTTCAGCGATGACGACGCGCGCGATGTCCGCACGGCTTTTCTTATCGATGTTGCGAATGGATGCAAGGAGCGTACGACGCAGGAAAGCTTCCACGCTCTCGCCCGGACCTCTTTTCGACTCGTCCACATCGATATGCGCGCGGACGATCTCCTGCTGTACCACTGCGGAGAAGAGAGCTTCCTTGGCTTCGAAGTAACGGTAGATCAGCCCCTTAGCAACGCCCGCACGCCTCGAAACGTTTTCAATCGTTGCCTCAGCGAAACCTTTTTCAAGAAATTCCGCTAGTGCAGCATCGACGATCGTTTGCCGCGTCTGAGCCGTTTTCTCGGGGCTTGCGCCACGCCGCCGAACCGCTACGGGACGGCGGCTCGCCTGCCGGAGATCCTGAGTGTTCTTTTGCATATACCCTCATGTTCAGCCTTGTCGGGCTTTTGCAAGTGAGGTCTTCCGTTTGCGATGATGACCCATGCATTTTGCGCACGCTCAAGGTCAGTGCACCGCATTGACAAAAGTGACTGTCAGTTCATTTATGCCTAGACGGGGCAATAATCAAGTTTCAATCGCGGGTAAGAGACCTGCTCCCCGATTTCGGGACGTGCGATGGGCCTGCCCACGACACAACAGTGGCTATTCTCCGCTAAGACGTTCGCGGCAGCTTCGCTCGCGCTGTTTGTCAGTCTTTGGATATCTCTTCCCAACCCATACTGGGCGGTGGCGACTGTCTATATCGCATCCAATCCGTTGTCGGGTGCGACGCGATCGAAGGCCATCTTCCGCGTGATGGGAACGCTGATCGGCGCGGTCGCTGCCGTCGTCATGGTGCCCAATCTGGCCAATGCGCCGGTGCTGCTCGTCCTCGCCATGGCAAGCTGGGCAGCACTCTGTCTCTATATATCCCTGCTCGATCGGAGCCCGAGGAGCTACGTGTTTATGCTGGCGGGCTATACCGCGGCGCTGATCGGCTTTCCGACCGTCAACGTACCGGACGCGATTTTCGACGTCGCGCTGGCGCGAACGGAGGAGATCATTCTCGGCATTGTGTGTGCCGCCGTCGTCTCGAGCGTCGTATTTCCGCGACCCGTCGTTACGGCGGTGACGCAGAGGCTCACGGCGTGGCTAAAGAATGCCGATGCGTGTGCGCGCGATTCGCTTGGAGCCAAGGCGGGTTCCGAGGCCGATGGGCACCGTCTTCGTCTCGCGGCCGATACGGGCGAGATCGAAAATCTCGCGAGCCACCTCGTCTACGATGCGGGAGGCCATCCGGAGCTGCCGCGTCTCATTCGTGAAATCCAGCCGCGAATGCTCATGCTGCTTCCGGTTTTGTCGTCAATTTCGGACGGGCTCCGCGAGCTTGCTTCCGTTGGTGGTCTGTCAGGCCCGGTGCAGGCTATCGTGGAACGCTTGGACCGCTGGCTCACGCCGGAGTGGTCGAACGATTCACACGAACTCGATCGCTTGCGCAATGATATCGACGAACGGATCGAACCGCCCGGTGTTCAACGGACGTGGCGCGATCTCCTGGAACTCACGCTGCTTATGCGGCTACGCGATCTCACTGCAATCCGCAGCGATTGCCTCCAGGTGATGGCCGCTATGGCCGGAAATGCTGCGCCTCGCTCGACAGGCTTTAACTATAAGATTAGCGGCGTTGCCACTCCCGAGCGCCACAACGATCGCGGTCAGGCCCTCGTGTCCGCCATGGTCAGCTTTGCGACAATTGCCGTCTGCTGCACGTTCTGGATCTTACTTGCCTGGCCGGAAGGCGGCACGGCCGCGATGATGGCTGCCGTCGCCGGAAGCCTGTTCGCAGCTCAGGACAATCCGGTGCCCTCAATCGTCGCTTTCGCCAAATGGGCCGTGGTCGCTTCCGCCATGGCCGGACTTTACGTCTTCGGCGTTCTTCCGCACGTCCACAACTTCGAAACGCTGGTGTTGGTGCTCGCGCCGCCGCTCCTGACGATCGGTCTGCTCATGTCGAAGCCAGAGACATTTCTGATCGGCCTGTCTTTAGGCGTCAATGGCATCGCCACCGTCGGCATCCAGGCACACTTCAGTGTGGATACCGCCGGGTTCATGAATGCAAGCATCGCGACGATCTGCGGCGTGGGGCTTGCCGCAGTCATGGCTTCCCTGCTGCGCACAGTCGGCGCGGAATGGAGCATCCTCCGGCTTGCCAATGCGAACAGAGCAACACTCTCCGAAATAGCAAATGCCGAGGATGCGTCCCAGGACGCGCGGTTGACAGGCGTCATGCTTGACCGGCTCATACTCCTTGCTCCACGCGCCAAAGCTGCCGGCCACAGGATTCCCGATGCGATCGGAGAACTGCGGCAGGGATTCAATATCATCGACCTTCGGCGCGCGCGTCTCGGGCTCACCGCGTATTCGAGACGCCGCGTTGATGCTGTTCTCATAATGTTGAAGCGGCATTATACCGGTGGCTCTTCTGCACAGGTGCCGACCGCACTTCTTGACGGGATCGATCGCGCTATCGACGCCGTTCGGGACCAGCGCGACGCTTCTGCCCCTAAGGCCTTGCTCGGGCTCATCGGATTGAGGCGGAGCCTCTTCCCCGGGCAACCAGCGCCGCCGGCTCTCCCACACGCACCGCAACTACTCGAGGCCGCCGAATGAACGCGGAACTCAATATCTTCGGCGTCTTCGTGCCGTCCATTCTCGTGTGCGCGATCATTGCCTACGTTGCGACGAGCCTGACCGCGCGCGGACTGCGATACCTCGGCGTCTATCGTTTCGTGTGGCACCCGTCGTTGTTCAATCTTTGCATTTACGTCTGCTTGCTTGGCGCGAGCGTTATATTTTTTTCGAAGGTTTGACGATGGATTCCCTGATATCCAAGATCGGCCGTTTTGCCGTGACTATCGTTGTGATCGCGTTTGCGGTTTTTGCCGCGTGGCGGCTGTGGGTCCATTACGAGATCGAGCCGTGGACGCGCGACGGCCGCGTGCGCGCAGATATCATCGCGATTGCGCCTGACGTCTCCGGTCTTGTTACCGAAGTTCTCGTGCGGGACAATCAGGTCGTTCACAGAGGTGATGTTCTTTTCCGCATCGATCGCGACCGGTTTCTGCTGGCTCTGCGACAGGCCGAAGCCAACGTCGAGGGGCAGAAGGCAAACTTGGACGCCGCCCAGAAGGATCTGGTGCGCTATCGCACGATGAGCAGCGTTGCGGTCAGCCAACAGAAGGTCGAGCAGGTGACGGCGACCGAAGCGAAAGCCCAAGCGGATTTACATCAGGCGGAGGCGGATCGGGACGTGGCGAAACTCAATCTCGCACGGTCGGAAGTTCTCGCTTCGGTCAATGGTCCGATTACGAACTTCGATTTGAAGCCCGGAAACTATGTGACGGCAGGAAAGGGCGTCGCGGCGCTCATCGATCAGGATTCGTTTCATGTCGACGGATATTTCGAGGAAACGAAGCTGCCGCTGATCCACGTCGGCGACAAAGCGACTGTTCGCATGATGGGCGAAGACCGGCCGATCATCGGTCACGTCGAGAGCATTGCAGGCGGCATCGAAGATCGCGACAGAAGCAATGGCAGCAACTTGCTTGCGGACGTCAATCCAACCTTCAGCTGGGTGCGCCTTGCTCAACGCATTCCTGTGCGCATCGCGTTGGATGATGTTCCGGACGGGCTGCGTCTCGTTGCCGGCCGGACCTCGACAGTGGTTATCAACCCCTCACCGGATGACCGAAAAAGCGTTGCGGGCGGGAAATCATCGCAAGACCACTGAGTGCGTCGGCCGTCATTCCGCCATGCCGCCATCCAACATATTGTGAGAAGCCGAACGGCGGAGATCAATGTAGATTAGGTGGCGTCGAAAGGGATCTGGATATGACTGCTCATCAACACGTCGCATCCGACCTTCTAGGACTTATCCGGCGTGCGTATCTCTCCAGGCGTCGCTTCATGACGGCATCAGCAGCGGCTGCCGCGGGCTACACACTCGCAGCCGGACCCGTTCGCGCGAACCCGATTACGACGAGCGCCGAAGGTCTCGATACCGGCACCGCGACGATTGAAACTTCCGAAGGTGCCATGCCGGCCTATTACGCAAAGCCGACGGGCGTACGCAATCCGCCAATCATTCTAGTCTGTATGGAGGTCTTCGGTCTTCACGCCTACATCAAGGACGTGACGCGGCGTCTTGCAAAGCTCGGCGCTTTTGCGATTGCTCCGGATTATTATTTCAAGCTTGGCGACCTCACGAAGATCAGCGACATCAAGGAACTGATACCGCTCGTCAACTCAAAAGCCGATTCTGAGCTGATCGCGGACCTCGATGCGACCGTCCGCTGGGGCAAGAGCCAGGGCGGCGATTCAGCGAAGCTCGGCATTTTAGGCTTTTGCCGTGGCGGCCGGACCGTGTGGGTCTATTGCGCCGCCAATCCCGATGTCAAAGCGGGCGTTGCGTTCTATGGCTCGCTCGTCGATCCGGAAGCACAAAGGAAGGTCTGGCCGAAAAGCCCCATCGAGCTTGCGGCCGACATGAAGGCTCCCGTGCTCGGTCTTTACGGCGGCGACGATCAAGGCATCCCGCCGGCCCAGGTCGATATGATGAAGGCCGCCTTAGCAGCTGCGGGAAAAACAGCGGAATTCAAAATTTATCCGGGCGCGCCGCATGGTTTCCATGCCGATTACCGTCCCAGCTACCATGCGGAAGCGGCCAAAGATGCCTGGATACAGGCGGAGAATTGGTTCAAGCGATGGTCTGTCTTGCCGTGACTGTTTTCGTTCAACATTGAGGGTGCGTCGCAGGAACTTCGCAGTCGGCTTCCGGGTTCTCCAGATTAGTGGCACCAAACTGATGAGGTCAGACATGTGCGACTATTCTCTAGAAATGTTTCAGAGCAGGCCGGCGCGACGGGGCGAGGAGTACATCAGCAATAAGTTTCCGAGCGGAACCGTTGGTTTTGTAGCCCGCGGTGATCAGTCGGTCGCTATTTGCATGGCGTGCGATATGGAGCTTCAGCTTTCCGGCATTTCGTCGTTCATTCAAGAACATGCGGATGTATCGGACCGGGAAAGCGCTACGTTCACGCAGGTGGACGGGCCATTTCACCGTGACGCTATCCGCTTTAGGAACGGCCGAGTGATAACGCTTCAGGCTCTGGGGCCAGGCGTCGTGGCGCGCGTTTGCGACACGCAGATCGAACGCCCACTGGCTATGCCGGTGAAGGAAGAAGCGGCTATGCCAGAGAAGGAAGAAGCCCTCGTCTGACGGCCCGGCTTCAACGATCATTACCGGGAGCACTCGAGTGGACTCGGGTGCTCTCGTGCTATTCTGGTTTCATATTGGTTTTCAGCGCGGACCGCATTTGTGCAATGTGCGGTCTTCCGCCTTTGGAGCTTGTTGGCCAGTCGGACGAGTCCGCGAGGGCCTCAACGGAAGTAAAACGGGATCACGTAGCTCAGCTGAGTGGGCGTCAACCCGGAGGGTGGTTCGCCGAACGGGGCGGCCTGTCGAACAGCATCCATTGCAGCTTGATCGAGCTTGGTGCTGCCGGAGGACTCGGACAGCCTCACATAGCTTAATTCACCCGTAATCGTAATTCCGAACGAAACGCTGACCGTACCGCGAAGGCCATTGCTCGACGGCTTGTTGCGCTCGACGCGCGACCGGACGCCAGCCGCATAGCTCAACGCATTTCCACGGCTTGCAGAAGCCCGGCCATCGACAGCCGCATTCGAAGAGCTCGAACGCGATACGGCCCCACCTGCAGTTTGATGATGCGATTGCTCCTGCTGGATCTTGCGTTCTTTTTCGACCTTCTGCTCCTGCTTCGCCTTTGCCGGAGCGTCATCTTTCGTCTCGACGGCATCCGGCATTTCTTCGACGGGCTTTTCAGAGAACTCCTCGGCTTTGATCTCGCTTGCCGCGTCGGGCTCTCCGCCACCCCTTATGACGGGCAAGGGATCTTCCGTCGGCGCGATAGCGGACGGCGTCACATCTGCGACTTTGATCGGCTTTGGCGGCGGTTGATCGGTGAGAGGCGTCTCCTTCACCTCCGCCATTTCCTGCGGGGCGGATTCCGCGGATTCTATGCTTCCCGCCTGGGAAGCCGCGGCGGCTGCGGACGCCATTTCCGCTTCCTGGGCGGAGATTGATTCAAGGACGATCGATTGCGTCGTCGAAAGGCTGAAGGTATCGATTTTGCTGTCGAGCATCCCGAATTGCTCGCCGGCGTCGCCCGACATGATCGACGCGATCGCAGCCGCGTGAATGGCTGCGGAAATGGCGATCGTGGCGAGGAGCAGCTTTCGGGAGTCCGCTTTCGCGGGATTGGCTTGTGGCGCGGCTGTTGCCGCTCCGGCGAGCCCTCGACTGGGTGCTCTCCGGTCGTCGTTGCCGGCTTTATCAATTGCAAAAGGGACGACGTTGCCTTGCGGCCGCCGCGGTTCGAAGGCGTGAGATCGGGACTCTAACGGGCGCATTTCGCGCGACCGGTGACCCTGCCGTTCAAGGAACGTCAATTTCGCTGGTCTCCCTGGTACCCGCTTCTTCGAAATGCATCGGCGGAAGAATTCTCCCGCCGATGCAGAACTTTCTCGACGCGTCCCGCTTTCGCGGGGCGTTTAGAATTGTGCCCGGGTCGTCAGCAGGAACGTGCGGCCACGCCCCGTTTCGACCGGACTGCTACCCGTCCCCAAGGCACTGAGTGCAGGCGTGTAAGCAACATCTGTAAGATTGGTGATGGTCAGCCCAACGTTGATGTCGTCAGTGACCTTGTAGTTCGAGAAGAGATCGTAGGTCGTGTAACCGTCGTAAAAGAGCGGTTGGTTAGGACCGACGTTGATTTCCCCCTTCTGACTCTTGCCGGTGATGTTCGTGCGGCCACCGACCGTCAGTCTCTCATTGAAGAACCGCAATCCCGCGGTGATCGTCGCGATATCGCCTGGCAGATAGCTGTGTAAACCAAGGCCGTCCATCTGCGACGGCAAGGTCGTGTTGTTGTGGCTGTAGCTAAGGCCCGCGAAGAAGTAGCCAGCGTCATAGGTGCCTTCCAACTCGACGCCTTCGACTCTCGATGTTCCAAGATTGTTGATGTAGGTGCAGACAAGCCCGAACGCGTCGCATGCAGCCGAAATGTAGTTATCGACGTCCATCGTGTAGTAGTCGCCCTTCAAACGGAACGAGTCTCCCGACTGGAAGAGTCCGTTGACTTTGGAATTGAAACCGAATTCCCAGCCCCTTTGCTTTTCCGGCTGCAGAAACGGATTGGGCAAAAAGTTCGGTTCGAATGCACTGCCCGGATGGCTACCGTCGAGCAAGGTTTCTGAAATTGACGGAGAACGGAACGTGTTCGACCACGTCACGTATGGTTGGAACCATTCGACAGGTTTGGCCGCCAACGTGAACTTCTTGCTGAAATCTCCGTAGGAATTATCTACGTGGAACGGGCCGAGCCCAACTCCTGGCGGCAGCGTAATAGGAAAGCCGGGTGGAAAATACGGAGGCAGATGCGGGTCAACGACACCGCTGCCGTTGAGGTTGTAATCATCGTAACGCAGGCCGACGATGAGATCGAAGATGTTCTTCGAGAACGTCGTCTCCGAGAATGCACCGCGAGTTGTGGATTTTCCTGACGGATTGACGCCGCCGCCCTGGGATGGGTCGATGCGATTTGCGGCGTCGACAGCATCATGAAAATACTCGTATCCGTATGTCGACTTGACGGCGATTCCGCCCAAATTGAAGAGGGATGTATTTGAGACATCGAAGCCCAGGCCAAGATCCTCGATCGTGCGTCCGGCGGACTTTGCCGAGCTACTGATCCCATCGAAATAACGCATATTCAGATCGCTGCCGGAGAAGCCAGCGCGAAAATTGATGAGATCGTTTGAAGCAGGATTATACGTGTAGCTCGCCGTATAGATCTTCGAATCGATGTTTTGATTGTAGGAATTGGCCGTGAAATCGTTGTTGTAGAGAACAGTGCCGAACGAAACCTGCTGCGCGGAATCAATCTGGATGTGAGCTTTTGCCAAGCCCGAGATCAGATCTTCATCGGTGTACGGGACTCGCTGTCCGCGACCGTTGTCGTAGTCGTCCTGATTGTGCTTGCTGATCGCTCCGACGATGCTGATTGCGCCACTGCGAATAGCGCCAGCGCCCATTTCTGAAAATCCGAGGCCGTTGCTTCCCCAGGTCAAACTGGTGAGCGCACCGTAATCCTTCCCCGGCTTCAAAACGTCATCCACGTCGAGCGTGCGCATATTTGCGGAACCCGCGAGGGCGCCCGAACCGCCGACTCCGGAAACCGCGCCACGCTGGACTTCGATGCTCGCCAGCAGCAGCGGATCGACATAGGCGAATCCCCCTGCGGTGTGCCCGGTGATCCTGAAATTCTGCCGCACGCCGTCGATCATCATGTTTACGCGGCCTTGGCCCTCAAAGCCGCGGATGTTGACGGCGACGCCGGGGTTGTTCGGATCGTTGCCGGTCGAAACGCCCGGCATGGAGCGGAAAACGTCCTGAACGTTGGTCTGGCCGAAAGTCTGGATCTCGCCTTGCCCAGCGACGCTGACACTCGCCGGCGTGTTGTAAGGTGCATCAACCGCCGCCGCTTGATTTCCGCCCCCGCTCTCCGGCGGAGGCGCAACCGGCTCCGATTGAGCGGCCTGAGCGGGCTTCGGCTTGGGCTTGGCTTTCGGTGCGCTGCTCTTCTTTGCCTGTGCGCCCTGTACGTTGATGCCCGGAAGCTGAGTCTCTTGCGCAAATGCCGGTACGGCCAGCACGAGCGCCGCGGCCGAAACCGTCAGCGCAAGTGCGGCCTTACCGAACGTTCCCCCCGGTTGGGTCTGCCCCCCGGCGCCGAAGCGTATTGGTCCTGAACTCGAAATATCAAACCCATGCACAGCCATTGCCTCACTCCCCCGTGATTCCAGATTGTTACGGGCTGGCTGGCTGGGCGCTGTTGCGCTCAATGGCGGGCTTGCCTCCTTCTCTGCGAAGCTCCCCCGGAAGCGCACGCCAAGAAGACCCGACAGATCGGGTTGCGGCACACTATTAAAGTGTACCCCAATAGTCAACAAATGATGAGAAGGCTTCGATCAGAAGGGAAACGGGCTCTCCGCAGGCGGTCGCCCTCCGTTAATGAAGTCTAACCAACGGGCCTTGCTGCGCGGCAAATTTGCCCAGCCGTCTTTGAAAATGGTGTGACCAGCCCGGCACGAGGAAGTGAGCGATTCAATCGTCTCTCATCCGATCAGTCGTAAGAACATATTAAATCAAATCCTCAGTATTACGTCATCTATTGCAGGTACCCTGGTCCTCGTGCGGAACATTTCAATCGAGCGCGCGGGTCCATGTCATCCAATTCGTCCTCCAGCATGACTACAAGGTCTCCGAGGCTGCGCGCCTCGGCGTCGACCGAATTCCCCGACGCTGCAGCGTTAGAAGCGGCGCGCGAAAGCGAGTTCACGACCGACGTGCAACTCGCCTACCTCGACGCGGTCGTCAAAGACTTGCGCGGCGCTGCCCCCAGTGAAACTCCAGAACCCCGTATCGTCCCGGCTCCTGAACCTGCTCAAAGTTCGGACAAAGATACGAAGCCGATCACCCTGCCTTCCGACATCCGGCCGGCGACAATCATCAAGTCCCTACTGGCGGTGGCGTTAGCGGTGGCGCTCGGCTGGCTTCCGGTTCAGCGGCTCCTTGCAACGACAAGCGCCGAAGCCGTCGTTAATGCGCGGGTGATAACACTCCGGGCGCCCATCGAGGGCGAGGTCAGCATGCCGGATGTCGATACCGATGTCGGCAGCATGTTCAATCTCGATCAGAACATTCTCGTCGTTCGCAACCCGCGAGCGGATTCCTCCCATCTCGCGAACTTGAGGAGAGAGCGAAACCAACTGCGAACGAATATCGGCGCGCTCGAAGGAAAAAAGCAGCTCCTCATCTCAAGCCTCGAAGAGCTGTCGGTGCAGCAAGAGCGTTTCCGTATTGGGCGCATCGAACAACTCGAGCAGAGATTGCGGCAGGCCGACACCGACTCGGCGTCGGCGGAGGCGCAATATTCCGTCGCTGCCGATGCGATGAAGAGAGCGATGACGTTGCGCAAAACGGACGCGGTGAGCCAAGCGTATCTGGATAAGGCCGCGGGCGATGCGCATGTTGCGGAGCAGGCTGTCAAGGGTCAGGCCGAGCGCCGCAAAGGCATGCTCGTCGAGCTCAATGCCGCGAAGAGCGGATCATACGTTGGCGACAGCTATAACGACACGCCCCAATCAGCCCAGCGCAAGATGGAGGTCTCGCTCGAGCTTTCAGACGTGCAGGCGCGCCTTGTCGGTAGCAGGGCGGAACTTGAAAGCATCGAAGTCGACATCGCCAAAGAACAGGAACGTCACGACGAACTGTCGAAAGCCGAGATCCGCTCGACCGTGAACGGGCGGATATGGGAAATGCTGACGGCGCCGGGCGAGCACGTCAACGCAGGTCAGGATCTGGTGAAGCTTCTCGATTGCGGAAGCGCCATCGTCACGGCGAGCGTCAGCGAAACTGCTTATCAACGATTGGCTGTCGGACAGACGGCCACGTTCAGACCTCGAGACGGTGGCGCAGAGTTGAAGGGCACCGTCGTCAGCTTGAACGGCCTTTCTGCCGTCGCATCCAACAGCGCCATCCAGCAAAATGCGCTCAGCCGCGAGCCCTATCACGTTACGCTTCGATTTCCGGATCTCCTGAAGCACACCGATTGCCGCATCGGACGTTCCGGGCTCGTCCAGTTCGACACTGCCAGCGCCGCCGATTTTCCGCGCACGTATTGAGCGAGCGCCGGGATGACGTCCGCTTCCGGAATGAGCTATTTCGACGCCTTGCTGCCGGCCTTCATCATTGGCCTGCTTGCGGCTGCGATCCTGCCATGGGTCAATCGCAACAATACTGTCGTGCGAACGTGTGCCATCGTCATCTGCCTTGGCCTCGGCTGGCGCTACATGACATGGCGGATGTTCAGCACCATTCCTTCGGCGAGCGATCCCGTCGATTTCATCGTAGGCTTTCTTTTCACAGCTGTGGAAGCCATCACGATGCTCGGCGCCACGGCATCGCAGCTATTTCTGACGCGAACCCGTAATCGCACAGCCGAGGTCAACCGCAACCTTCCGAAGCTCCTCGCTCAACCGAGACTGCCGAAAGTCGACGTGCTCATATGCACGTATAACGAAGACGAGAGCATTCTCGAGCGCACGATCATCGGAACGCTCGCCATCAATTATCCGAACTTCCGGGTCTGGATTTGTGACGACGGACGACGGCCTTGGCTTCAATCTCTCTGCGAGCGGCACGGGGTTGGCTATCTGACGCGAAGCAACAACGCGCACGCCAAGGCTGGAAACATCAACGCTGCGCTGAAGAAGCTCGCCGCGCTCGATGAAAAGCCGGATTTCATCTCGATCCTCGACGCGGATTTCGTGCCGCTTCCGGAATTCTTGATGCGAGGATTATCGCTTGCGCTCGACCCCAAAGTGGGCGTCGTGCAGACGCCACAGCATTTTTTCAATCCCGATCCCATTCAGAGCAATCTGGCGCTGACGCGCGTGTGGCCCGACGAGCAGCGCTTCTTCTTCGACATCGTCATGGCGTCGAAGGATGCTTGGGGCGCAGCATTCTGTTGCGGCACGTCCTCGATCATCAGATTCGATGCCTTGCAGAGCATCGGCGGCTTCCCGACGGATTCGGTAACCGAGGATTACCTTGTTTCGCTGCGGCTGCGTGAGAAGGGCTTTGGCACGGTCTATCTGAACGAGGTGCTTTCGCTCGGTCTCGCACCGGAAGGACTCGCAGAGTACACCACTCAACGCGCGCGATGGTGCCTTGGCTTCGTACAAATCTGCCGTGGCCGGAGCGGTCCCTTAAAAATCGGCAATGGCCTTCCCTTCGTCGATCGCGTCATGCTGTGTGAGACGTTTCTGCACTGGTCGGCGACACATCTTTTTCGCGTGCTCGGCGTCATCGTGCCGGCGCTTTATCTGCTTTTCGGCATAGAGGCCGTCCACGCCAACGTCATCGACGCCATCTGGTATCTGGCGCCCTTTCTTGCGGCGCAAATCGCGATTTTCCTGTGGCTGACGCAAGGACGCGTGCTGCCACTGATGCAAGACCTCTATCAAATGCTGTGCTCGACCGAAGTCTTGAAATCCGTCGTTGCCGGACTTTTTCGGCCGAACGGTCAGAAGTTCAAAGTGACGGCCAAAGGCGGTGACCGCAGCAAGCAATTCATTCAATGGCCGCTGCTCCGAATATTCGGCACTCTGCTCGCGATGACGGCAGCCGGAATTGTCACCGCCTTTCTTATCGATCCAACGCGGCCGTTGGCGGAATCGAGCGCCATCGCGCTGTTCTGGAGTTGGTACAATATCGTTGTGCTCACGCTTTGCTGCTATGTCTGCAGCGAGCAGCAGCAACGACGCAACGGCGAGCGCTTCGATGTTCGCGTGCCCGTGAAGCTCGGCGCCGGTGAGCAATCCTTCGAATTTTATGCGTCCGACGTATCCGTGAGCGGCATGCATCTCTTGGGCAGCCCGCCTTTGCCGCTCGGAAGCGCGGTGCGCGTGCGGTTCGCGGACGTGTCGATTGAGGCCTATATTCGGCGAAAAACCGAGCATGGCTTTGGTGTTGAATTCGAAAATTCCGCGGGCTCGAAAGCGCATCTTTTGAGGTTCATTTTCTCAGGCAGGACCTCCACGTCGGTCGGCAACATCAAACCGCATCTTGTTGTATCTGCCCTCGCTGCGCGCGTTTTCCGATAGGGATCAAGGCTCGATCGCTTTGCATTTGAAAAGCTCGAATGCGAAGCATGTGCTCGTGCAGACTCCATTTGATTAAACTTACGGCGCTGATTTGCAGCGCACTCTCTCTAAGTCATTGATTTAATTAGCGCGCAATGCTGCGCAGCAGCATGATCTCTTGCGCCGCATCATCGAATTCATGTTTCGTCGTACGAAAAAATGTTGACGAACGCCCGCCTCCCTGCGTCACCTAATGTCGCAGGACGAAACAACTCTCAGGGGCTGAGCGGACCTCGGACCGACCATGGCATTGATCCTGTCAATGCTTCAATCGACAAATCCGATCGTCAGCGGGCGCCCCGACCCAAAAGGAGGGAAAATGCAAAAGTTGAATACCGATCCTCGCATCGCCGGCATGTTCTCCGGTGACCGTGCGTGGTCACTGGTTGCGGTTGCCGTTTTGTGGGCGCTCTACGCCTTCGTCTTCTATGAAGTGAAGGACTACCTGGGCGACCAGCAGGTTGTGTGGACGCTCGCAGTCTTTGGCGGACTCGTTCTTCTGTTCAATACGGCCGCCATCATTGCGATGGTCGCGCACCTCAGCGAGGCGCGTGAAGAAATCTACGGGCTAGATCTGCACTACATCGATCTAGCGAAGAAAAAATCTTACAGCTGATAGGTGCAACCGTGGAAAAGCCTCACTACGAACCACCCAAACAATCTGCTCTCGGCCAGCTTTTCGACAGTCTGTTCCTGCTCGTGCTTGTGCTCGCCGCTCTCTTCACACCTCTCTACCTGAAGCTCGCCGGCGGCGGCAAAGTCGATATGCCTGTTGCCGACGCGTCTACGTGGGCCGGACTCGGCCAGAATGCAGCGCAAGCTGCACAATGGGAAAAGCTCGGATTTCATCCGGACACCGCTGCTCCGCTCATCACGTCGAGATTTGATTACAGCTTCAGTCCCACCGAACTCGCGATCACTGCGGTCATCGTAGTCGGCTATTTCATTCTGCTGTTTGCGCTCTCGAAGAAAGAATACATCGAAGTCATCGAAGAACGTTTCGGCAAAAAGTGAGGCTCCTAGATGGACAATTGGCAACTCTTAGAATACGCGGCCTGGGGCCTGTCGATCGTGCTCGGTCTCTACATCCTCATCGATACGATCAGAACCAATCGCGCATACAGTGAAGACCTTCTGACTTCCTCCCGGGAAGGCGACATCGACGATGCGCTCGTCATCGACCCACCACATCAAGGGGGACACAAGTGACTCAAACAACTGCTATTCACGGAGAGAAGATTTCTCTTCTCCGCGTGCTGGGCCCCGCGCATGTGTGGGCACTTGGCGTCGGCATCGTGCTCGTCGGCGAATACATGGGTTGGAACTTCGCAGTCGGCAAGGGTGGCGCAATCGCCGCTCTCATCGCCTGCTGGGCTGCCGGCCTTCTTTACACTTGCGTTGCTATGATCGACTCGGAAGTGACGTCCACCGTCGCTGCCGCCGGTGGTCAATATGCGCAGTCGAAACACATCATCGGACCGTTGATGGCGTTCAACGTCGGCCTCTACCTCGTGTTCGCATACACGATGCTTGAAGCCGCGAATGCCATTACCCTCGGCTATCTCGTCCAAACAGTGGGACAAATGGCCGGATTTGCCGAAGCACACGACAAGCCCTTCATCGTCTTGACCATCGTGTTCCTGGCCTGGCTCAACTACCGTGGTGTCTACGCGACTTTGACGGTGAACCTGATCCTGACCGCCATCGCGTTCATCGCTGTCGTCGTCCTGTTTATGGGCGTGAAGCCGTGGTCGACCGAGATGCTCAACCATAAGGAAATCCTGAACGGGCTACCCTATGGCTGGATCGGCGTCCTGGCGTCACTGCACTTCGGTCTCTGGTACTATCTGGGTATCGAAGGAACATGTCAGGCGGCCGAAGAAGTCCGGTCACCAGCACGATCGCTGCCGCTCGGAACGATGACCGGCATCATGACGCTGCTCATCGCGGCAACGATGACGTGGTATCTCTGCTCGGGCCTGATGCCGTGGGAATACCTCGGTCAAGCGACGACGCCGCTGTTCGACGCCGCACGGCTGACGAACTCGACGCCGTTGATGGTCCTGCTCTTCATCGGAACGATGTTCTCGACCCTGGCTTCCGCCAACGGCTGCATCAACGATGCTTCGCGAGCATGGTTCTCGATGGGCCGCGACCGTTATCTGCCGGCGTGGTTCGGCGCGGTGCATCCGAAGAACAGAACGCCATTCCGGTCGATCGTGTTCCTCGTGCCCGTCGCGCTGATCTTCGCCTACTTCGCGCCGCTTGATCAGGTGATCACCTTCTCGATCCTGTCAGGTCTGCTCGAATACACGTACATGTCGATCCAGGTCATTTTCTTCCGGAAGAAGTGGCCGCTCGATACGATTGAGCGCGGATACGTGCATCCGTTCCATCCAATACCGGCGCTCGTGCTCCTAGCCATCTGCACCACAACGTACTTCGCAGTGTTCCTCGGATATGGCACCCAGCTCGCCGCAATGATGGTGTTCTTCATCGTTGCCTCGCTCTGGTTCCATTTCCACCGCTACAAGTACGTTCGCCGCGGCGACCAGTTCACGATGAACTGGCCGCGACCGGTAGGTTACTGAGGTCCCGAAGTGGCGCATCCTCGCGATGCGCCACTTCCTTCTTGAGAGAGAACCATTCATGCCTCTCACGCTCGCCGCTTTGCTGTTGGCCGCGGCAGTTTCAATTCTCATCTTGTTCGGGCGTCGCGAGGCGCGAGTGGCTGCAGCCACCCGTCATTCCATGCTGGATCCTTCGCTGAAGGTTCTCGACACGCCGAAGGTCGAAATCGACGCTTGCGGCTTTCCGAAGATGGACGGAAAATTCCGCGGACGCTCGTTCCGCGTCGCTCTCATTCCCGACACGCTGACGTTTCGCCGCCTGCCGCAGCTTTGGCTCGCCGTCACGTTGAAACGCAAACTGCCGGTCGACGGGAGCGTTGCAATCCTCGTCCGACAATCCGGAGCTGATTATTTTTCGCTGACCGACCACTTCAACGAACGTCTGGCGGCACCTGAAATTTTCCCGAAGGTGTGCTTTATCAAGGGCGATGGCCCTGGCGCCCGCCACATCCTCGACCGGATCGCGCCTTACGTAGCGAGCCTTCTTCGCGACCCACATTTCAAGGAGATCGCTGTCACTCCGCGCGGCATCCGCATCATGCGCCAGCTTGCGCAAGGCAAGCGCGGGGACCATCTCATACTCCGGCAAATCGTCTTTGAAGGCGCCCGGCTCGACCCTGAAGGGCTTGAGGACGTCATCGCGGCGGTGCTAGAAATCGAAGATCTCCTTCTCAACGTCAAGCTGGTGTCTGCCGCATGAATGCACTGCACGTCGAGCGCAAGCCGATGAACCCCTATCTGGTTCTCGCTCTTGCTATTGTGCTTCCCGGCATGGGCCACGTTGCAATCGGCCAACCGCAGCGCGGTTTTATGTTCGCGATGTTCACGCTGCTGCTGGCGCTCATCACCTGGCAAATCGCCCCGCCGGACCGGTCGATAATCGGGCGGTTTGCATTAGGCCTATTCGTCTGGGCCCTATCGATCCCCGACGCCTATAAGCTCGCGCGGATGCAATACGAAGAGTGGAAATCGAAAGGATTCGGGCGCTAGATATTTGGCTCCAGCAATGGAGCCTCTCTCGTGCCCAACAGTCTCCGCACTTCGGTAACTGCCGTCTTCGTTGCTTCTTTCTGCTGCATAGGCTCCGCCAGCGACGCGCTTGCGAACGTGCGCGTCTGTCAGGAACAGGAGCAACATTACACTCAAATAAAGCAATCAGCCGGACCGCTGGAGATCAACGCTGCGCTTTCCGCGGCAGCCGACAAAGGTTGCATCGAGCTTGCACGCCGGCTGCTCGACGATGGCGCTTCGCTCGCCTCACGTGACCGCCTTGGCGCAATGCCCCTGACGCACGCGGCAAAGTCGGGGCAAACGGAAATCGTCGAACTTTTCCTTGGACGCGACGCGGATATCAACGCCCGCGACCTTGATGGAGGAACGGCGCTCTTTGCAGCCTCCGAGGAAGACAATCCGTCCGCAGTGCAAGCTCTCATCGCGCACGGCGCCGACGTAAACATTCCTGGCCGAACCGGCCTCACGCCGATCGCCGCCGCATCGTTTTCGGGTAACGAGCAAATCGTTCGTCTGCTTCTCGACAAAGGTGCAGATCCGCGAAAAACCGACGCGACGGGCAAGGCGCCCATACTTTATGCCGTCGCCCGTGGCTTCCCGAAAGTCGTGCGTTTGCTGATTGATCATGCGATCGACGTCAACGCGCGCTACGGAAACGACTTGACCGCACTCATGTGGGCCGCAGGGCACGAAGATGCGGCAGGATCGAACGATGTAGCGGACGTGCTCGCGCTTTTGATCGATCACGGCGCGCACATCGACGATCAGGATAATCGCGGGCGCACGGCCTTGATGATTGCGGCTTCACTCGGCCATGAGAAGGCCGTCGATGTCTTGCTGGCCAGTGGCGCGAACAAAACTTTGCGCGATAAGGCCGGCAAGACGGCAGCCGATCTCGCAGCCAACGACGCGCTGTGCAAGAAACTCACGGTCAACTAGCGCTATTGATTGCTGTTGCCGCCGATGACTTGAAGGCTCGCAAGATAGTCGGCGATGGGTTTGAGGTCGGGCGGCTGCACTGCTTTCATGAGATCCGACATGCCGGGGTTGTTGGCGCGTGAACCGTCGCGAAAGGCGGTCATGGTGTTCAAAAGGTATTCGGGCTGCTGGCCGGCAAGCCGCGCCGTCGTCCCGTCACCTTGAAACTGCTCGAGATGGCATGAGGTGCAGCCGATGGACCCGATAACCGTCAGCGCCTTTTTCGTGTCGTCCTTCGATGGTGAAGGTTGTGCGAGGTTAGGCCACTTCAGGCCCGCGAAGTGAGCCGCCAATGCCTTGAAGTCAGCTTTCTCTAGGCTCGAAACCACAGCGGACATCAGATCGTTCTTCCGCGCGCCGCTCTTGAAGTCGCGCAGCTGAAGATAAAGGTAGCCTTCATTCTGACCCCAAATGATGGGCGTCGTCTTCTCTTGCGGAACGCCGCTTTCGCCGTGGCAGGTGGCGCAGATTTTCGCGTTTTCTTCAACGCTGGCGGCCGATGCAATGTCCGTGGTCAATGGAAATGCCGCGGCCAGGGCCGCAATTGCGATCGGCAACGAACACTTTAAATCCGTCATGGGCCGAGCTCCGGATGAGCGAACTGGTCACAATCTCATTCGACAAGGTTTGGAAGGAGCGATTGGCCCCTTCCGGCGTTCGTGGATCGATCAGTCAAGCGTGAAAGCGATGATATTGTTGCCGCGCTTGAAATCGATCTGCGTGTTTCCACCTGCACCGACGACGATGTATTCCTTGCCGCCTAGCGCATAGGCTGCCGGCGGAGCGTTGACGCCGGCGCCAGCCTGGAACGACCACAGTATCTTACCGCTGTCGGCGTTGTAGGCGCGGAACCATCCGTTTGCTTCGCCCGTGAATACGAGGTCGCCAGCCGTTGCGAGTACGCCTCCCATCATCGGCTGTGGGGTCGTCACCTGCCACTTGATCTTACCGGTATTGTAATTCACCGCCGAGACGTTGCCGAATTGCTCTTCACCTGGGATCACTTTGAAGGCGCCGCCAAGCCAGAGCTTACCATCGGGATAGGGGCTCGACTGCACCTGATAGGTCATCGGCTGATGAAGGTTCGCGGCGTATGCAAGATTGAGCTTCTGATTGACCGCCATTGGCGACCATTCCACGCCGCCGTTTGCTCCGGGGAGCATGCGTGCGCCTTCCGGCGTCGGAAGGGTCCACATGTTTTCCTGCGCCACCATCGGCTCCGAGAAGCGGATCATGCTGCAATCGTCACGTCTGTTGACGTAGACGTGTCCCGTTTTTCCAGCGTGAAGCACGCCCGGAACGGTCTTTCCGTCCTTATCTTTGACGTCGACAAGGATGGGCGGACTAACGGAATCGAGATCCCACACGTCGTGCGGGATGAACTGGAAATGGCAAACATATTTGCCGGTATCGAGATCGAGAGCGACGAGCGAGTCGGTATAGAGGTTGTCGCCTGGCCGCGGAGCACCGTCGAGGTCGGGTGATGGGTTGCCAACCACAAAGTAGATTCGATTCAACTTGAGATCGACTGCGGGGTTTTGCCAGACGCCGCCTCCCAGCGTTTTGTATGGGTCTCCCGTCTTTGCGAGTTGCGCCTTTTCGGCCTCGATGTCGCGATGCAAATCCTTGCCGGTTGCATCTTTTGTGGCCCAAACACCGACCGTATTTTCCGGGATCGTATCGAAATTCCAGACCAGCTTACCGGTCTCAGCATCATAGGCGCGGAAGAAACCGCGGATGCCGTATTCGCCGCCGTTCGTGCCGATCAAAATCTTGCCGTTGACGGCCGTGGGCGCCATCGTTTCGCTATAGCCTAATTCTGGATCCGCGATCTCCGTCTCCCAAACGACGCTACCTGTTTTCGCGTTGAGAGCGACGAGCTTGGCGTCGAGCGTTCCGAAATAAACTTTGTCACCGAGCACCGCGACGCCGCGATTGTTGGGGCCGCAGCAGTAGGTCGTGATCGGCCCCATCTTGTGCTTGTAGTGCCAGTACTGTTCACCCGTCTTGGCGTTAAGCGCATAGACATGATCGAACGACGTCGTGACGTACATGACGTCGCCAACGATGATCGGCGTCGTCTCGAGCGACTCTCTCACATCCATCTGGAAGATCCACGCAGGATGAAGCTTCGCGACGTTCGACGTGTTGATCTGCTTGCCCGGATAGAAGCGGGTCTGATCGTAGTTGGCGTTCGTGTGCAGGAACTGCTTGGCGTCGCTCGCAGCGTTCGTCAGCATTTCTTGAGTAACGGTCGGCGCGGGCGCCTCGACTTTCGCAGCTTCTTTCTTGTGGTGTTCGATTTCCTGAGCTGATGCTGGAATTAATGAAGCACATGCGAACAACGGCATCAGCGCCGCCGCGTGAGCGTGGCTGCTTTTCATACCGACCATATTGTCCTCGCTTAACTGGGGGGCTCAGCTCGCGCGCCGACATAAAGTTGGAGTGAAATCGTGCCGAGCATTCCTATCGGTGCACTCAACGCCCAGTGTACGCGTGAGTTTTTCCCGGCAATCGGGTATGATACTCTAGGGTATTGAGACGGTTATCGGACCGCCCTTTCCGGGACAAAGTTTGTCTGCGGATGGTTTGCCTGCTGTCTATTTGCGATCTAGCTGCCGCTTCTCGATCGCCACGGCGGCTCACTGTTTGAGCGCACGAAGCGTCCAACGCTTGCCATTGGAACCCAGCTCAAGAACGCTCAACGGCGCTATATCCAAGTGCCAAAACGATGCCGGACCCGCGTTGATGGACGCGACAATCGCTGCGCGCATGACCGCCGGATGCGTAATTGCGATAATATTTTGCTGGCGGCGCAATACGTCGTTTAGCCAAATTGCCATTCGCGCGATGAGGCCCTCGACACTCTCTCCTCCGTGCGGAACGGCTGCCGGATCCGAAAGCCAGTTTTGGAGAGCCTCCGGTTCGGACGCCGCGATGTCGTTCAGGGTGTGTCCCGCCCAGCGGCCGAGATCGAGATCCCGCAGCCCTTCGTCGATCACCTGCTCGAACCCGAGGGCAGCCGCCGTTTCAGTTGCCCTCGCGGCGGGGCTTGTCAGGACTATCCCTGGGCGGCGCAATTCCTTGGCGAGAGCCGCGGCATCCCTTTTCCCGAAGTCATCAATGCCTTCGTCCAGGGGAAAGGCCGCGGCCCGGACGGCAGGGGTCGAAGCGCTGGCGATGAATGTGAGGCGCGACTGCATGCGGAGGGCTGCTTACGTTGACAATTTTCCGGCCGGGCTTATGGTGGCGAGCGCATCGTCATAGGCAGGAACCCGGTGTAAATCCGGAACGGTCGCGCCACTGTAATCGGGGGACGCTCATACCGTCCATCGAAAGTCAGACCCTCCTATGGTCAGCGCCAGAGCTTGAAACGGGACGCGTAATCCCAAGGAGGCACTAGCCTATGTCACAATCTGCAGTCGTTTCGGGCAGCTCGCTAGGCGCGCCCATTCCTCTCAAAGAGATTTTGCCCTGGGCTGTCTTCGCCGGGTTGCTGTTCGTCCTCGCCATGTACTTCGTCGGCGTCGAAGAAGGCGCTATGTCGATCTTCAATGGCATGTATGTGCACGAATTCGTGCATGACGGCCGCCATCTTCTCGGCTTCCCCTGCCATTGACGTCAGGGAGATCCAGACATGGCAAGTCTTCTCGTGCGCGGCATGATTGCCGGGCTCATCGCTAGTTTATTGGCTTTCGGATTTGCGAAGGTGATCGGCGAACCGCAGGTCGACCGCGCCATTGCGTTCGAGGAAGCGTCGCATACGCCAGTCCCTGGCGAGGCTGAAGAACCGGAACTGGTCAGCCGTGAAGTGCAGGCAAGCGTCGGACTTCTGACCGGTGTCGCCCTTTACGGAACGGCGCTTGGCGGTCTTTTCGCACTGGCATACGCGTTCGTCAGCGGCCGCCTTCTTCAACTCCCGCCGCGCAGCACGGCGCTCGTGATCGCAACTGTCGGCTTCTTGGCGTTGTACTTCGTGCCTTACCTCAAATACCCGGCGAACCCACCTGCGGTCGGACAAGGCGAGACGATCGGCTACCGAACGCAGCTTTATTTCGGGATGATGGTCTTCTCGCTCTTTGCGCTGGCGATTGCCATCAGCTTTGGACGGCAAGCTATCCAGAAGTTCGGTGGCTGGAACGCGTCAATTCTTGGCACAGTGGTCTATCTCGTCCTGGTCGTTGTCGCTGCCTACGCTCTGCCGGTGATCAACGAGGTGCCTGAGAAGTTCCCAGCCGACCTGCTTTGGAACTTCCGCATTGCCTCGTTGGGTACTCAGTTCATCCTCTGGGCGGCGATCGGGTTGCTGTTCGGCTGGCTCATCGCCGCCGATCGCGAAAGACTGGCGCGCTAACGCCGTCGAAGTTCAGAATGAAAAATGGGGGCGTGCCAAGGGTGCCGCCTCCATTTGAATATCATCTCCTCGCATCCTTCATTTGAAAGACGTTTCGTACCGATGCGCCATTCGCCTTGCATTGGCATCTGCAAGCTCGACGACGCCACAGGCTATTGCCTTGGATGTGGCCGCACCGGGCGCGAGATCGGCGACTGGATCGCCATGAGCGAAAGCCAGCGCGATGCTGTTTGGTCCGAGCTGCCGAGCCGGCTTGCCAATCTTTCCGTTCGCGTGCGTCTTCTTCCCTGGACGCGTGAGGAACTCATCGCGTGGACGAACGACACCATAGCGGCGCGGCGCGGCACATGGGTGACCGGCGCGCCGGGGGCGGTCGCGGAATTTCCGTGCACCTCCGAACGCACAATTGATGTCGAAGCGGGATCGGATGGGGTCATCGCGCGTGCGCCGGACGCATCATTTCGTCTCACCGTCAGCGACAAGGTTCGGGCGTTTTCCTTCAGCGAAGGCGGCCCGATCGTTCTCGGCCTGCCGAAGGCGCGCGCCGCGATCCCTTCATCGCCGGTTTTGCAATCGCTTGGTATGGACTCGCAAGCGATCGATGCCCGCCATCAGGCGGAACAGCTTTTTGATTATGGCATCGGCCGCAAATACTCGCGGTTCTGCGTCCGCACGGGCGACGCCGCTCTCGCATCCTCATTGTCAGCCCAGGATGGCCGTCACTGGTCCGAAGTAATGATGGCAATCGGCATGCAAGTCATTGCCGCCAGTCCGAACCGGGTCGTCGAAAGCGCGGCGGCGCGGATTGAGGTCTTCACCAAGATACCCATGCCAGGAGACCAATCTCCGGCTGGCGCCCACACGCATTTCCTGCCTGATTTCCTCAAGGGCGGCGAAGAGATCGCATCAAGCCTAGCTCTCCCGGACTATGCGGCTCCCATCGCGATTTTTTATCCTCAGAAAGCCACCAACTAGCGCTCCCAAAGTTGTAGCTGAACGGCGCGCTTGTCCCCAAGTCAGAACGCGGCTCGAGCGTTGTCTTATTGAGGGGTTCACTGCGCCGTAGTAGTGACGTTTTTACGAAATAACGGATGTCCCTCTGAGCAGTGAGGATCTTATGCGCAGCATTGGCCCCGGAATCGCATTTGCCGCCATCATGGGATTGCTCCCCGTCGCGGCTTCGGCGGACGAGCGGATGCAATCTTCGTTTACTGCACTCGTCGCCAAAGGCTTCGAAGTCAAATCCGTAACGCTCATACCTCTCGATGTCGCGAAGCGCGTGACTGAAAAGGTGAAGACCGACAACGTCATCGTCACCCTTCAGAACAGGGAAGCCGTGGCGGTATGCTACGTCGCTTTCGCGAACTGGGCTTTCATGAACAAGACCTCGCTCGACTCGTCGACGCTTTGCGAGGTTCGTTCGGCGGCATCGGAGGAAAGTGCAGCTCCGCCATCGTCGGCCCCCAGCTCAACATCGAGCACGGAGCCTCCGGCCGCCGCTGCACCTTCGACACCCGAGGAACCGCCCGCAGCCGCGCCTACGCCCAGCGCTCCCTCGCCCGGAACGGCTCCGTAAGCGCACCTATGAACCCGGAAACTTGGTAAAATGCTCAGCGGGCACCGTTCTCTGGGCACGTTGCCTTAGTCTCAACACGGGTTCTAGGCATATGCCGAAGCCACTTCCCTTTCATCAGTGAGAGATTGGAAAAGTGAAGAATTCGGGGGTACTAAAAGCATCGTTGGCGCTAGCCAGCGCCGCTCTCATCTGTGGAATTCCAGCCAAGAGCTTCGCCCACAGCGGCACCCAGCAAGAGCAAGAGGCGTGCACGCCTGATGTCTTCCGCTTGTGTTCAGCCCAGATTCCGAACGAAGACCGCATCGTTGCCTGTTTAAACCGGCATCTCGCCAAGCTTAGCCCGGCCTGCCGCGCCGTCATGACGGGCGATACAGCCAACAAAAAATCCCGCGAGGCACGTTGAGCGCCTCGATATTTTAGGAAAGTCAGTTCTTGCGAGGACCGAACGTGCGGGGCAAAATTCCGGTCGAAAAAATCTTCGTCGCTTGCGTCGCGACTGCGCTGATCACGTTCGCGCAAACCGGCGCTTCCTCAGCTCACAGTGGAACGGCCGAGGAGCAGTCGGCTTGCACGCCAGACGTGCTCAGCCTCTGTTTCTGGGAGATTCCGAGCGAGGACCGCATCGTCGCGTGCCTCAACAAGAATATCAAGAAATTGAGCCCGGATTGCCGGAAGGTCATCGAGGGACCGCCGGACAAAGACTCCCCGTCAGACAAAAAAGATGATCGCAGCAAACGCTGAAGAAGTTCGGGCGCGGCTCCAGCGGATCGCTTGAGAGCACGCGCCCGAGGCGTTTAGGCGCGACCGCGGGCGACTGCAGGCTTGTTCAGCTGGAGCGCCTCGCAAACCGTCTCGACGATCCCCTGGGCCGAGAGCCCCGCGCGCTGATACATGACTTCAGGCTTGTCCTGATCGACGAAGACATCCGGCATGACCTTGCAGCGGACCTTGAGCCCCCGCTCCAGCAATCCGTTCTCGGCGAGATAGTGCAGCACATGACTGCCGAAGCCGCCCACCGAGCCCTCTTCGATCGTGACCAGGACATCGTGGTTTTCGGCGAGCTGCCGGATCAGATCGGTGTCGAGAGGCTTCATGAAGCGCGCGTCGGCGACTGTCGCCGAAAGTCCAAGCGCCGCCAGCTGATCGGCCGCCTTCAAGGTTTCTTGCAAGCGTGTGCCGAATGAGAGCAGCGCAATCGTCGAACCCTCGCGCAAAACGCGTCCTTTGCCGATTTCGAGCGGGATACCAACTTCAGGCATGGCAACGCCAGTGCCTTCGCCGCGCGGATACCGGAAGGCACTCGGACGGTCGTCGATCGCCGCTGCCGTCGCGACCATGTGCTTCAGCTCGGCCTCGTCAGCCGCAGCCATGATGACGAAATTCGGCAGGCATCCGAGGTAAGCGAGGTCGAACGTGCCGGCGTGCGTCGCGCCATCGGCTCCGACGAATCCAGCGCGGTCGATTGCAAATCGCACGGGCAAACTCTGCAGCGCGACGTCATGCACCACCTGATCGTACCCGCGCTGCAAGAACGTCGAATAGATCGCAGCAAACGGCTTCATGCCTTCGGTCGCAAGGCCAGCGGCGAAAGTCACCGCGTGCTGCTCAGCGATGCCGACGTCGAATGTTCGATCCGGAAACTCGCGGCCGAAGATGTCGAGCCCCGTGCCGTCCGGCATTGCCGCGGTGATCGCAACGATCTTTTCGTCCTTCTTAGCTTCGGCGATCAGGCTGTCGGCGAATACGCGCGTATAGGACGGCGCCGATGCGACCGGCTTCGCCTGCACACCCGTCACGACGTTGAATTTCGCGACGCCGTGATATTTGTCGGCCGATGCTTCGGCAGGCGCGTAGCCTTTGCCCTTCTTCGTTACGACGTGAACGAGGATCGGTCCCTCGCCGGCGTCTCGAACATTCTTCAGAACCGGCAGCAGCTGACCCAGATCGTGACCATCGATCGGCCCGACGTAGTAGAAGCCGAGTTCCTCGAACCAGGCGCCGCCCTGCCAAAGGCTCCGCGTATACTCCTCGACCCGCGCCGCGCGCCGTTCCCAGCTCTTCGGCAAACTCTTCGCCAGCTGTTTGGCGATGTCGCGAACGTAGAGGTATGAGTCGCTCGACGTCAGCCGGGCAAGATAGGACGACAGCGCGCCCGTCGGCGGCGCGATCGACATATCGTTGTCGTTCAGAACGACGATGAGCCGTTCGCTTCGCGCGCCGGCGTTGTTCATTGCTTCGTAGGCCATGCCGGCGCTCATAGAGCCGTCACCGATGACGCAGACGACGTTGTTCGCGCCGCCCGTCAATTCGCGCGCCACCGCCATGCCGAGGCCGGCGGAAATCGACGTCGACGAATGAGCAGCGCCAAACGGGTCGTATTCGCTTTCTGTGCGCTTCGTGAAGCCGGAAAGCCCGCCGGGCTGGCGCAACGTTCTCATTCTGCTGCGACGGCCAGTCAGAATCTTATGGGGATAAGACTGATGGCTGACGTCCCAGATCAAGCGATCGCGGGGGGTGTCGAAAAGGTAGTGCAGAGCCACCGTCAGCTCGACGACGCCGAGGCCAGCGCCAAGATGGCCGCCCGTTTGCGATACGGCATCGATAAGCTCGGCGCGAAGTTCCGCGGCAAGCTGAGGAAGCTCGCTTTCGGACAACTGCCGCAAATCGGCAGGCGTATCGACCGCGTCCAAAAGCGGTGTTTTAGATACCCGAGGCATCACTGCGTCCATTGACTGAACTCCCCCAAAATCCGCTTGCCCGAGTCCTTTTAATGTTTCCAAATATGGACCTATGATACGGCGCAAAAAATGGAACATGCACCGCGAATTGGACTCTGCGGGGAAGTGTTGCTGCCAAGCCTCACAAATGGCAGACAACTGTGGGCAAATTGGCTAAATGCCGCCACCGTGTCCACCTAGGACATGCTCCGCCGCTGAGAACTTTAACTCACCGTCGGTACTCAAAATTTGAAAACAAACGGGGAATGGGCCATGGTCCCGGCTAAGACATTACGCATTTTTGGAGCGTCGATTGCCGTTGTGATGACGACGCTTCTCACCTCACCTCAGCTTGCCTCTGCGCAAGCATTCGACGCGCCCGAGAAGACGATCAACGGCCTGAACGCCAAACTTCTCGATACGATGAAGCAGGCACAGGCACTCGGCGTGCAAGGCCGCTTCAACGCGCTCGCACCGGTTCTGTCGAGCACCTACGACATTCAATCGATGTCGCGCGTGGCGGTTGGACAAAGCTGGGATACGTTTCAGCCCGAGCAGAAGGCAGCCGTGACCGACGCGTTCGCCCGCATGATGATTGCGACCTACGCGAAGCGCTTCGACGGCTTCTCCGGCGAGACGTTCGAGATCGCCGAGATCACGGATCGGCCGCCGTCGGATAAAATGGTGAAAACCCGGATTGTTCAGAGCAACGGCAAGCCGGTCGCGATCAACTACTTGATGCGCAAGACTGGATCGCAGTGGAAGATCGTCGATGTCTATCTCGACGGCACGATCAGCGAACTTGCCAGCCGCCGCGCCGAGTTCACATCGATCCTGAAAACCGGCGGAGCGGACGCACTCATCGCATCATTGAAGAAGCAGGGCGATAAGCTGCTTTCCGGAAGCTGATTGCACTTATTCGCGGCCGGTCTCGTTGACGACGAGCCGGCCGCGATTTTCCTGCCCTTACCCGCCGCTTTGGCGCGCGGGTCGAAACATTTTGAAATACATCGGCAGATAATGCTTATGCGGCGCGGCCGTCATCAAGACGCCGCGCCTGCTGTCGTTTTGACTGGCTGAATTCCGAACTGATCAGTGCGCTTCAACCGGCGTCGGCGGACCGACGACGACGATCGTGCCGCCGTGATCTGAGGCGCTCGACAGTTTCGGCACATCGGTCATTCGACGCTTCTGCAGCATCGTCGGCGACGAAACGAGCTCCATGACCGGCTCGATCGCGTTGGGATCCGGCGGGACCGGCTCGCTCGTCAACACGCTCGTGTTCAAAGCTTCCTGCAGCTCTGCCTGACGCTTCTGATCCGTTACGCTGCGCAGCATCGAATAGAAGTCGATCGAGCTGTCCTCGAGCGTCTGCATATCTTCGGCTTTGCTCAGGTTCGTCAGTGGGCTCGTCACGCTGCCCGCGAGATTGACGCGGCTTGCGAGCGTTGCTGCTTTCGTTGGAATCAATGCGCCCGCCGGTATTTGCGCAGCAAATTCGACACCGGTGCCGATTGCGTCTCTGACGTTTGTCGGGCCGATGATCGGCAGCACGAGGTAGGCGCTGTCACGGTAGCCCCAAACATACATCGTCTGGCCGAAGTCGCCGGACTGATGCGCCATGCCTTGTGTCGCGGCGACGTCGAACAGACCGCCGAGCCCGATCGTCGAATTGAGCGCGAAGCGGCCGAGTGTCGTTGCCGCCGCTCCCGGCCGAAGCTGCAAAACATTGTTTGCAAATACCATCGGCTCGGCAAGATTGGTCGTGAATGCGTCGACGCGGTCGCGGACGCTTTCCGGCACATTCTCGTTATAGGCCTTAGCGGCCGGATACAGGACGTTATGATTGAAGTCCTGGTTGCTCTCGAAAACCGAGCGATTGAATTTCTCGTTGGGGTCCGCGATGGTTTTTGGCTCGTCATCGCTAGCGGTCGATGCCAAGTGCTGCGGCGCGATTGAAGGCGCAGACGTGCTGGCGCAGGCTGACAGACCCACACCGGCTAAAATGCAGCCGACCCAGTTCGCGATCGTAGTGACTTTCACGTCCCGATATTCCCCCATGCCTAGCCGTGCGGCCGAGCAAACACAGATCTATCGCAGCTACGTGCAAAACGCTAGCTTTAGTACAACGCCAGTAGGCTTTCCCCCACCTCAAACCAGAAAGTAACGTCTGAATGACGTCCTGTCTGTGGCTTGTATGCACCCTCATTGCCATTATCGGCAGCATTTACGCCATGTTGGCCGCTTTCTTGGTGGCACGATTTGCGCGCCTCCCCAAGTCGATTTTAGGGCCAGCAGAAAATGTCGCTCTGATCAAGCCGCTTTACGGGGCCGAGGCAGGCCTTGGCGATAATCTCGGATCGTTCGTTCGACAGGACTACCGCGGCGATGTCCAGATGATTTGCGGCGTACAGGACGCTGCCGATCCAGCCATTGCCATCGTGCGCAACCTTGAAGAGAGATTTCCATCCGCGGAGATCCAACTCGTCACTTCTTCCCGAAGTGCCGGCGGCAATCCGAAAATTGCCAATGTCCTCAATATTTATCCGCGCGCGCGGCACGATGTTCTGATTCTCAGCGACAGCGATATGAGAGTCGAGCCTCACTATGTTCGGGATGTCGTTGCCACATTGCAGCAACCCGGGGTTGGGCTTGTGACGTGCCTATATCGGGGGCGTGCGATTGGTGGCTTCTGGTCTCGCCTTGCCGCTGCGGCCGTCGATCAACATTTTCTGCCGAGCGTTTTGGTCGGCGTTCAGCTCGGCCTTGCGAAGCCGTGCTTCGGATCGACAATCGCAATTCGTCGCAGCACGCTCGCCGAGATCGGTGGATTCGAGGCCTTCGCCGATACGCTGGCAGACGACTACGCCATGGGCGATGCAGTCCGGCGAAAGGGGCTGAAAGTCGCAATCGCGCCCTTCACCGTCGGGCATACTTTTTCCGAAGCTAGTTTCGCCGAATTGCTCGGACATGAACTCCGGTGGGCGCGGACAATTCGTCTCGTCGATCCCATTGGTTATGCCGGTTCCGTGATTACACACCCGCTGCCATTTGCGCTCGCTGCGTTGCCGTTGGGTGGCTTTGACGCCATAGCGTGGATGATCCTGCTTCTGGCGCTTGCATGTCGGCTTTTCGTTCCGTTACAAGTTGAGCGGCTGCCCGGTGGGGGAAAGAGTTCGATTCTACTCACTCCTTTGCGCGATCTCTTAAGCTTCGCGATTTTTATCGCGAGTTATGTGCCCGGAGCTGTCAGTTGGAGGGGCCGCCGCTATAGCGTCGGCGCCGATGGGACCGTTAGGCCTATATGAAAGGCGCCATGATGCGCACGCTATTTTTGCAGGCTCCTTCGTTCGACGGCTTCGATGGGGGAGCAGGATCTCGATATCAGGCACGGCGCGAAATACAGTCGTTCTGGTACCCAACCTGGCTGGCGCAGCCGGCCGCTCTGGTCGAGAATTCCAAGCTCATCGACGCGCCGCCGCACCGCACCAGCCTGCAGGATGTTCTCGCCGAAGTGCGCGATTATGACCTCGCGGTGCTGCACACTTCGACGCCGTCATTTGATTCAGACGTCAAAGTCATCGAGGCGATGAAGGCGACCAACCCGAACCTCAAGGTCGGACTGATCGGCGCCAAGGTCGCGGTGCAGGCCAACGAAAGCCTGGTGGACGCGCCGATTGTCGACTTCGTGGCCCGCAACGAGTTCGACTTCACGATCAAAGACGTCGCCGACGGCATGGCCTGGAGCGACATCAAGGGTCTGTCTTACCGCAACGCGCAGGGCGTCATCGTGCACAACGAGGACCGCGCTGTGATGCACGACATGGACACGCTGCCCTTCGTTACGCCGGTCTACAAGCGCGACCTCGTGATGGAGAATTACTTCATCGGATATCTGAAGCACCCGTACATCTCGTTCTACACGGGGCGCGGCTGCAAGAGCCGCTGCACGTTCTGCCTGTGGCCGCAGACCGTTGGCGGCCATCGCTATCGAACCCGCTCCGTTGGGCACGTCATCGAGGAAGTGAAATACATCCTCAAGGCGTTCCCGCAGATGAAAGAGCTGATGTTCGACGACGATACCTTCACCGACGACCTGCCGCGCGCAGAGGCGATCGCCAAGGAACTCGGCAAGCTCGGCGTCACGTGGTCGTGCAATGCCAAGGCGAACGTACCGCGCGACACTCTGAAGGTGCTCAAGGACAACGGCCTGCGCCTGCTGCTCGTCGGCTACGAGAGCGGCAACCAGCAGATCCTGCATAACATCAAGAAGGGCATGCGGGTCGAAGTGGCGGAGCGGTTCACGAAGGACTGCCACGAACTCGGCATCAAGATCCACGGCACCTTCATCCTGGGCCTTCCGGGAGAGTCGAAGGAGACGATCGAGGAGACCATCAAGTTTGCGACGCGAATCAACCCGCACACGATCCAGGTCTCGCTCGCCGCGCCGTATCCGGGCACGTTCCTCTACAAGCAGGCGTCCGAGAACGGCTGGCTCGACGTAGAAAATGCCGAACTCATCAACGCCAACGGCATCCAGATCGCGCCGCTGCACTATCCAGGCCTGTCCCACACCGAGATCTTCTCGTCGGTCGAGGACTTCTATCGCAAGTTCTACTTCCGGGTGCCGAAGATTGCTTCGATCGTCGGCGAGATGATAACGCAGCCCGACATGATGAAGCGCCGCCTCAGAGAGGGCGTCGAATTCTTCCAGTTCCTGCGCGAGCGCCGCAGCGCTGCCTAGCGCGACCCCGACGCAGATCGCGTAATCGTATAGATGCGGCGCCGGTGTTGCTCACCGGCGCCGTCAGTTTTTCGAGACGGCTTCTTCTTTCTTGGCGTTCCGCGGCGGTCCCATCAGGATCGGCTGGAAGAGAACTGCCGCTGCCAGTGTCGTCACGAGCGAGAGTGCCAGCAGCTCGCCCATACTCGACGTCCCCGGGTGACTTGAGAAAAACAGGCTCCCGAATGCGACAGCCGTCGTCATGGCGCTGAACATGACGGCGCGGGTCAGCGGCGAGGCCAGCAAGCTCGTTTCGCCGTCACGCCAAGCCAGCACGTAGTAAATCTTGAACGCGACGCCGACGCCAAGAAGAACCGGCAGAGCGATGATGTTCGCGAAATTCAGCGGCAGGCCGATCAGCACGCAAAGCTCGAGCGTCACGACGCCTGCTAGCAGCAACGGCACGAGCGTCAAAAGCACGTCAGACACGCGGCGCAGCGCAACGAACAGGATGATCGTTATCGAGACCAGCGCCAATAGGCCCGCCTGGATAAACGATCGGACTACGGTCTTCGCCGATTCCTGGATGAGGATCGGGACGCCGGTCGCTTCCGGCGCGACGGCAAGGACGGCGGAGGCGAAACGACGGAGATTGGCGTTGTCGTTGCCATCTCCCTTCGGTGCGACTTCGACGCGTGCCCGGTGATCGGCGGTGATCCAGTCGGCAATGATCTCAGGCGGCAGATTATCGAGGGTGATCGGCTCGGCCTTCAGAGCCGCGCGAATTTGCGCCAGACGCAATTTCAGACCGTCGAGCAGCGACTTCTCGACCTTTGCGCGCGTATCCGGCGGCGCGTCCGCGAGCTTGCGCAGCGTCGCTGCCATGTGGGTGGCAAGCGGGGGCGCGCCGGGAAGCTTGGCGACATTTTCAAATTCCGTCGCCGTCTCCTTCAGCCTGGTCTGCGTATCCGCATCCGTCGGATCCGCCGCCATTTCGTCAGGCTCGATCGTCGGGCCGAGCAGGTCTGCCGCGTCCCTCATGACCGTCAGCTTTTCCGTTTGCTGGTCGGGCACGAAGCTTGCGAGCGTCACCGTGTGAGCGGATTCCGGCAACTTATCGAGCTTGGCTGCAAGCTCTTCGGCGGCGGCCAAGTTCGGCGCAAGGATCTCGATGGTGTTCGGCGCGGTCGCGGGATCGCGCATGAGATCGTTGAAGGTCGAGACGGACTCGACCTTGCTGCTGCGAAGGTTGATCGGATTGAAATCGAACTCGAGCTTCGAGAGCAGTGGCAATCCGGCAAGGACACCGAGCACCGTCAGCACCAGAATGACGTGCCGATGACGAGCCATGAAGCGGTCGACGGGCGCAAGCGCGCGGTAGCCGACGTCATGTGCCTCGCCCGGAGGATTGAACAGCGAAAGCATCGCGGGCAACAACGTGATGCTCGTCAGGAATGCGATAATCATGCCGCTACCGGCAATGAGGCCAAGCTCGGACACGCCGCGGTAATCGGTTGGCAGGAAGGCGTAGAAGCCCGCAGTCGTCGCGGCCGCGGCGAGCGCGAGCGGCTTGCCGGCGTTGCTGCCGGCAGCGATCAACGCATCGCGGAGGCCGTGCTTGCTGAAGCGCTCGTGGCGATATCGGACCGAGAACTGGATGCCGAAATCGACGCCGATGCCGACGAACAGCACAGCGAAAGCAACCGATATGAGGTTCAGGGCGCCCGCGAGGTAAAGTCCCAGCGCGCCCGTCATCGCGAGTCCGGCGAAAAGGCTGACGAGAACCGCGAAGATGATGCGGCCCGATTTCAGTGCCAGCCACAAAATGAAGAGGACGGCCGCGATGGTAACGGCCGTGTTGACGGCCGCGCCTTCGGCAACGGTTCCGAACTCCTCATCCGCCATCGGGACAGATCCCGTGAGCCTTACGCGCACGCCGTTCTCAGGGGTCAGCCCGAGCCGTTCGGCGGTTTTGCGGATCAAGGCCGTCGCATCGGCGCCGGGCTGCAGGTCGGAATAGTCGAGAACAGGCTTCACCTCGAGGAAGCGGCGAAGTTCGGATGGCGCCGGACGGCCGCCCGTCAGCAGTTCGCCCCAAGAGAAATTCGTCCCCTTGCCCGCCATTAGATCGTCGATGGCATCGGCCAGCACGCCGAGCGGCTTTTGGAAATCCGACCACTTCGCACGGTCATCCTTGATACCGAGCGGAACGAACGAGAGCGCCTTCGCGAGTCCGTTCAGAGTCGGGTCGGCGGCGAGCGTGCCGAGAACCGGCTGCGCCTTGATAAGCCCCTCTGTCGTTTCCTTGAGTTCCGGCAGCGAAAGATAGAGGAGGCCGTTCTTTTCAAAGAACGGACCACCATCCCGCCGCCTTACGATCTGGAGGGGATCAGGCTTCGACTCGCTTAGGGCGGCTGCGAGACTGGCGGCTGCGGCCTCGGTCAGCTCGGGCGTTTTGCCGTCGATGACGACATCGATCGTGTCGGTGTGCTGCGGGAAAGCGAGGTCGAACTGGCGTTCGCGCTGCCGCCAATCGAGATCCGACGCAATGAGCTGGCTCGTATCCGTCGTGATAGCGAAATGGTTGACGACGTAAAAGATGGCGCCTGCCGTGAGCGCCAACCCAAGCACAATGGTCAGCCAGCGCTGCCGCACAGCGATGGCGACGATACCGGCGACGACGCGCTCGATCATGCGGTCGCCAATGGCTGTCTGGAACGGTGTTGGATATCGAGTTCGTGAGGGATCATTCTGGACCGGACTTGTGATAACCTTTTTATGGGTCGCATCTTTTAGCAGCTCACCTACGATGCCAAACCTGTCGAGCAGATGAATGGGCTCGACTAGTGTGTTGCTTTTGAGACACGTCACGTCAACAGCATGAATGCCGCGACGTTACCCCGGCTGCCGATCATTCACGATAGCGCGTAAAAGTCGGGGACGAGTGGGGCGGGACGCGTTGAACGTCATGAATCGGGACGCGTTTAGGTATTAGGTCTTCCACAGCGCAAGGCAATTGCGCGTCGGCAGGACGGGGTTTCTGCATGAAAGTCATCTTGGCGCAGCCCCGGGGTTTTTGCGCGGGCGTCGTCCGGGCGATCGACATCGTCGAGCGTTCGCTCGCGCGGCGCGATGGGCCTGTCTATGTGCGTCATGAGATCGTTCACAACCGGCATGTCGTCGAGGACCTCAAGGTCAAAGGTGCCCGTTTCGTCGAAGATCTCGCGGAAATTCCCGATGGTGCCGTCACGATATTCAGCGCCCATGGCGTATCGCGTGACATCGAGGACGAGGCGAAATCGCGCCCCCTCAGAATCGTCGACGCGACTTGTCCCCTCGTTTCGAAAGTTCACAAGCAGGGCCAGCGCTATTCCTCGCTCGGGCGGACCATCATTCTGATCGGGCATGCGGGTCACGTCGAGATCGAGGGCACACTCGGGCGCATTCCGGGGCCCGTTCACCTTGTCGAAAACAGCGAGGACGTCGAAAACCTCGATTTGCCCGACGATACGCCGGTTGCCTACATCACTCAGACGACCTTGAGCGTGGACGATACGCGGTCGACCATCGAGGCTGTCAAAAGGCGGTTTACCGACGTGATCGGACCCGAAACGCGCGACATCTGTTATGCTACGCAAAACAGACAAACGGCCGTGCGGGAACTTTGCCGGTTCGTCGAGGCGCTTATCGTCGTAGGCGCCAGCAACAGCTCCAACTCAAACAGACTACGCGAGATCGGCGCCGAATGCGGGATACCGAGCTATCTCGTCGCAGACGGTAGTGCGGTCGATCCGGCATGGCTTGCCGGAAAGAATGTAGTTGGCGTAACAGCAGGTGCTTCGGCGCCTGATGTTCTTGTCGAAGACGTCCTCACTGCCATCTCACAGATCGCGCCTATCGAGATTGAAATGCTCGATGGCGTCGAGGAGAAAATTACGTTTCGCCTGCCGCCTGAATTGCTCGAAGCATCATGATCAACGATAGTGTTGGTTCGAGCGCCGCTAGAAGGAGCCCTGTCGGGTGGGAATTCCATTAAACCAAGCATTGTCGGTAGGTGCCTACGTCATCGGACAGCACCTCAGGGGCCGCAAACGTTATCCGTTGGTGTTGATGCTGGAACCGCTCTTCCGCTGTAACCTCGCATGCGCGGGCTGCGGTAAGATCGACTATCCCGATAAGATCCTCAATCAGCGCATCTCGGTCGCCGACGCACTGCATTCGATGGATGAATGCGGGGCGCCCGTCGTCGTGCTCGCGGGCGGTGAACCGCTGCTCCACAAGGAGCTGCCGGAGATCGTCGAGGGTGCGCTCAAGAAGGGCAAGTTCGTCACCGTCTGCACGAACGCGCTGCTGCTCGAGAAGAAAATCCATCTCTACAAGCCGCACAAGAATTTCAACTGGTCGATCCATCTCGACGGCGACAAGGAGATGCACGACAGGTCGGTTTGCCAGAAGGGCGTGTACGATCGCGCGATCGAGGCGATCAAAGTCGCGAAGGCGAAGGGTTTTCGCGTCAATATCAATACGACGCTGTTCAGCGACGCAAAGGCCGAGCAGGTCGCGAAGTTCCTCGATGAGATGAAGAAGCTCGACATCGGCGGCGTAACCATTTCGCCCGGCTACGCCTACGAGCGTGCGCCCGATCAGCAGCACTTCCTCAATCGCACAAAAACCAAGCAGCTCTTCCGCGATATCTTCAAGCTCGGAAAGGGTGGGCGCGCGTGGCCGTTCTTCCAGTCGGCTCTGTTTCTCGATTTCCTCGCAGGCAACCAGACCTATCAGTGCACGCCATGGGGCAACCCGACGCGCACCGTGTTCGGCTGGCAGAAGCCCTGCTATCTGCTCGGCGAAGGCTATACGAAGACCTTCAAGGAGCTGATGGAAAGCACCGACTGGGATAAGTACGGCACCGGCAATTACGAGAAGTGCGCCGACTGCATGGTACACTCGGGCTTTGAAGCGACGGCCGTCATGGACGCGGTGAAGAAGCCCTGGAAGATTGCGGCCGTTGCGCTTAGAGGCGTGAAGACGGACGGTCCGATGGCGCCCGAGATTGCGCTCGACAAGCAGCGTCCGGCCGAGTTCGTGTTCTCACGTCACGTCGAGAACAAGCTAGCGGAGATCAGCGAAGCCGAGGCCCGGGCCCAAAAACCGGTGGCAGCGGAATAATCCCCGCATTGCCCGGCGGGTCGCCGCTGCGGCCCGCAAAAGATCCGGGAGCTGGCCAGGGTGATACAGCAATGACTTGAGGACGCCGGCGATGTCCGGCGTTCCATCCGGTTTCAGGCCATTTATGGCGGCCGGCGGAAGCTTTTGACTCGCGGGATCGGCAATCACCCGCAGCACGGCGAACGGCAAGCCATACTGCTCTGCCAAGTGCGCAACGACATGACTTTCCATGTCGGCCGCAAAAGCGCCGGTCGTCATATAGAGATTTTGCTTTTCGACCGGGCGCGCGACGACCGAATTCGATGCGGCGATTGCTCCGGACTCTGCTCGCGGTAACGACTCGAACAGGCTGTCGCTCCAGCGTTCATCCGCAGCATAGGTCGTGCCGTTTGCGACGACTGACGTGCCGACGACGATCGTTCCCGATGGCAGACCCGGCCTCAGTCCACCGGCAATTCCGAAGCTGATGAGGCCGCGAATGCCTCCGCCCCGGATGGTTTCCTCGATCAGGGAGATGAGGCGTTTCTCATTGCCGCCGCAAGCAAGCGCCTTCACGCGCCCGGATCGTTGCGCGACCCGAGCTTCCGCTCTCAGCCCTGTTGCGGCGAGCACGCCCCCCCTCATCCCCTCACGTCGTCCCCTTAGACTAACCCCGTCCCCAGACTATCCCTTCACATCCCAACTGTCACGGACCTCGAATTTGAGGCCTTGAGGTTCCGATAGCGGGCCAAAGCCCACATCGGGAAGAATTTCGAGTATCCATGATAACGGAGATAAAAAACGCGTGGAAAACCCGTCGCCGTGAAATGCTTTTCGTTCCAGAAGCCATCAGAGCCCTGTGACGAGGCCAAATACGCGATGCCTTTCTGAACGGCTGGATGATCCACTTCACCGGCCGCCATCAGCCCCATGAGTGCCCATGCCGTTTGCGACGCGGTACTCGGCGCCGGTTCGTACGCCTTGTAGTCCATCTTGTAGCTATCGCCAGCCTCGCCCCAGCCACCATCGGGATTCTGGATGGTCAGCAGCCAATTGGCGGCCTTGCGGACGACGCTGGACGCCGGGTCGACCCCGGCGGCGTTCAGGGCGCACAGCACCGACCATGTGCCGTAAACATAGTTCATGCCCCAGCGGCCGTACCAGCTGCCGTCCTTCTCCTGCGTCCGCTCGAGATAGCTGATCGCATTGTCGAGCACATAGCTCTGCCCACGGCGCTCGCCGAGTTGTGCCAACATTGAGACGCAGCGCGCAGAGACGTCGGCTGTCGGCGGATCGAGCAGCGCTCCGTGGTCGGAAAATGGAATCTGATTGAGGTATTCGTAGGTGTTGTCTGCGTCGAAAGCGCCCCAGCCGCCGTTCTTGCTCTGCATCCCGACGATCCATTCGCGGCCGCGTTCGATCGCTTCGCGATAGGAATTGTCTGCTTGCGGAGCGCGCCCCAAGGAGCGGTCCATCGACATCACGACGACGGCGGTATCGTCGGTATCGGGATAATGGGGATTGGCGTACTGGAACGCCCAGCCGCCGGGGCGAATGCCGGGCCTGCTCTCTGCCCAGTCGCCGACAGTGTCGAGCACCTGCAGCGGCTTTAGCCATTCGAGCGCACGCTCGGCGCTCGCTTCAGCTTCCGTGCCGCCCACTTCCATCAACGCATGTGTCGAGAGCGCCGTATCCCAAACCGGCGACAAGCACGGCTGACAGTAGGCTTCGTCATCCTTCACGATCAGCAGCTTCTCGATCGATCCCCGCGCCGTCCGGTAATTCGGATGATCATGCGAATAGCCGAGCGCATCGTAAACCAGCAGGGCGTTGACCATTGCAGGGAAAATCGCGCCCAAGCCGTCTTCGCCGTTCAGGCGTTCGTCAACGAACGCAACAGCCTTGTCGATCGAGCGCTTGCGTATCGACTTCGGAAAGAACGGCTCGGAGACACGGAGCACGCGATCGATCGCGCCAAAAATTTCCGACCAGGGCGATTTCTGATGCGGGCCCTTCGGCCAGACTTTGACGTCCTCAGGCGGGATCGTGAAAAGCTCGGCAATGCCGACACCTTTCGGATTTCGCGCTCTCGGCTTCAACGCATTGAGGACGGTGAGCGGCACCACCACTGTGCGCGCCCAATAGGAAATCTTGTCGAGATGGAACGGAAACCATCGCGGCAACACCATGATCTCGACGGGCATCACGGGAACGCCAGTCCAAGGCACCTGGCCAAAGAGTGCCAGCAGGTTGCGCGTGAAGACATTGCTGTGGGACGCGCCGCCTTGCGACAAAATCCAGCCGCGCGCCTTCTTCATGTAGGGCTCTTCGGTGCCCACGCCGATCATCTTCAGCGCAAAATATGCTTTCACGCTCGCGCTGATATTCGACTCGCCGTCATGAAATAGCGGCCAGCCGCCATCGTCGGATTGAATGCGGCGGAGATAGTTGGCGATCTTGGCTTCGAGTGCAGCGTCGACCGGCTCAGCCAGGTAATGACGCATCAGAACATATTCGGCCGGGATCGTCGCGTCCGCCTCGAGTTCGAACACGAAATGACCGTCTTCCCGCTGCAGCGACAAGAGCGCATTCTTGGCGTTGGATATCGCGTTTTCGATATCGGGCGCGCCGATCTCGCGCATCGGGTTGCCGGACGCCAGCCGCGCGGACTGCGTTGCAGAGTCGAAATTCATAGATGCTCTCCCAGAAGTTCGAGCGTCCTATCAGAACTGCGCCGACATCGCCAGTTTCGCGGCCCCCTCGCCTGACCTTATCGCGCCTTCGATCGTTGCCGGAAGTCCGGTATCCGTCCAATCGCCTGCTAAAATCAGGTTTTTCCAGCGCGTGCGCGCTTTCGGACGCAGGGCATTCTGTCCGGGCGTTGCGGCGAAAGTGGCGCGGCGCTCTTTCACGATTTGCCAACTGGGAAGCTCTGCATCGAGACGCGCGATCTTCGCGACCTCGGTCCAAACCTGGCGTGCGAGTGGTTCTCTCTCGGCCTCGTTGAAGCGATCCGCAGAACTGATGGTGACCGACAAACGATTTTCGAAAGCGAACAACCATTCCGTCGTCGCGTTGACGACGCCCATGATCTTCGGAAGGTCGGCAGGTGGCGCGATGGCGAAGTGAACATTGCAGATCGCGCGGTATTCGGTGGGCACAGCAATGCCCGGAACCAGAGTTCGGGCGACCCACGCGGGGACCGCTAAAATAACCTCGTCGTTGCCTTTGAGCTCGACGGTGCCGTCTCCGAATTGGAGCGCGCTGACACGGCCGTCAGAAAATTCGATCGCCCGCAAGGGATGGTCGAACCGCAATCCCGCTCCGCGCTTGCCGAGATACGACAGTGCTGGATCGACGAGCGCGGGGCCCAATCCGTTCGCCGCAAATAATGGGCGACAGGCTCTGCCGCCGCGTCCAAGCGTTTCGCGAACGATAGCGCCAGCCAGTTTTGCGGAGCCTTCCGACGGCTCGCAGTTCAATGCCGCGAGCAGTACCGGCTGCATGAGGCGTGCGAAAACCGTTGAGCCGGAGTCGATCCTCTGAGTGACGGTGTCGCCGCTTTTTGCCTGAAGAAGATTTCCGAGGCGAACGTAATCCATCGCGCGCGTGCCCGGCACACGACGGCTGTTCGAGAAGATCCACCACGGCAGCGGCCCGTCGTTCGGTCTTAGCGTCCATCGCGCGCCCGACGCAAAATCGCAAAAAGCGAACTCCGCGTGTTTCGGATCATCGAGCAGGCCTCTGCCGCCGATCGCTTTCAGGTAACGCAGCGCGCTGTCATTGCCCGAGAGCAGCAAATGGTTGCCGTTGTCGATCGTCATTCCGAGCGCAGGCTCGAAGTATGAGCGGCAGCGGCCGCCGGCATGGCGCGCCAGCTCGTGAATCACGACCTTGCGTCCGCGATTGACGAGCGCAACCGCCGCCGAAAGACCGGCGAGACCGGCCCCGACGATGTGAACAGTGCCGTTGCTCATTTAAAAAATGCCGTCACGCAGGACCGCCCAGAGGACGGTGCGCTTGGAGCGCCGCACATCAACGCGCGGCGCTTGCCATCCCCGTGCGATCAGCTTCTCGAGGATGCCCCGATAGACGGTTGCCATCATCCGCGGCGATCTCACCGAACGGCGTGAGCTGCGCGCCATGATGGCTTCCGACACGTCGTAGTACTTCCGCGCCTTTTCCGCGATGCCGCGGCAGACGCGATCCAATCGCGGATCAGCGAGAATTTCAGCAATCGAGAGGTCGGCGAGGCCGCATTCGCGCAAAGCCTCCTTGGGAAGATAAAGACGGCCCATCGCTGCGTCTTCATCGATGTCGCGCAGAATGTTCGTCAGCTGGAGGGCGCGGCCGAGGTTGTGAGAAAGCTCAATTCCCGGGCCTTCCTCCATGCCGAAAATCCGCACGGACAATCTTCCGACCGCCGAGGCTGCGCGATCGCAATAGAGGTCGAGAACCTTCCATTCGGGCGCGCGAAGATCGCGGACGATGTCCATTTCCATGCCGTCGATCACGGCGATGAAATCATCCTTCAGCAGGCCGTATTGCGCGATCGGGCCGGCAAGGTCGCGCGTTCTCTGCGTCCGGCGACCCGTTGCATAGAGTTCTTCGATGTCTTCGCGATACTGAACAAGATCGGCAAGGCGAAGCTCTCTCGCGCCACCGTTGTCGGCGACATCGTCAACGGCCCTGCAAAATGCATAGACGTGATACATCGCCTCGCGCTGCGGCCGCGGCAGGACCCGCATTGCCGCATAAAACGAGCTGCTTGCCGCTGCGGGCGTTTCTTCAGCAACGAGGGTGTCGATTTCAGCGCTCATGCGGCATCATCCTTGACGACTTCGTAAACGCAGCGCGTGTGAAAGCCCGACCCACAAGAGTGGCGGCCGCCGTGCGCGCAGCAATCGCCGCTGCGTGTGGTTTTGACAAGTGCACAGTCTCGGAAAGCGGGTCCCGGGTCTTCAGCAACCCGATGAGCTTGCGTGCCAAGCCGACGATGACAGATGTTTCGACGGCGAGCCGCGTGTCCGCGACGCTCGGCGGCAGAAGGGCCGCATCGGGAATGAGGCCTTCGGTCCGCGTTGCCAGGGCGCGCAAACAGGCGCGCAATTCCGGCGAGGCTTCGGGCGCCGCCAAAGCCGCGGTGCTCGTTCCATGCAACGAAAGCTCGTCGAGCGGAATGTAGACCCGATCGATATTTCGATAATCCTTGGCGCAATCTTGAAGGTGGTTGATGATCTGCAAGGCCGTGCACAATGCGTCCGAATGCTGCCACGTCGACACTGGCTCGCCGTGGACGTCGAGCACGAACCGACCGACCGGCATCGCCGAGTAGCGGCAATAATCGAGAAGCTCGTCCCACGTCTCGTACCGGTTCTTCGTAACATCCTGACGAAACGCTTTGAGAAGATCGAGGGCGTGCTGCGCGCTCAAATTTCGCAAGCGCAGCTGTTCGCGAAGCGCGAGCGCATCGGTCGCGGCATCGGATCGGCCGAGAAGCGTTTCTTCGAGCGCATTGAGAATTGCGAGCTTCGATTGGGCATCAAGCGTTGGGTGATCGGCGGCGTCGTCGGCGGCCCGCGCAAAGCGATAGTATGCGAGGATCGGCGCGCGGTGACGTGCGGCGACAACACGCGACGCGACAGGAAAATTCTCGTCACGCTCCGACTTGCCGGATTTGTACTTGCCGTCGACCGTCATTGCCTTCCTACTTCGGCCTGTACACGGCCCTTCCAGAGACCTCCGCGACCGCGCTTATGCTGATACGCCGAATCTAGCGTGAAACCCACATAGGTCATCGCGATAACTGGTAGTGCGACGCCCCAAAGTGGCGAACGGTTGTAAAAGCGCAACGTCGGTTGGAACACAATTATCATTAACAGGTACGCAGCTCCCGCGAGCACGTTTGCCGGGAAACCGGCGAAAAAGACAAAAGCGAGCGGCACCAAGTAAATAGCGGCCATGCCCGCGACTGTTCCAAGCAGCAATAAAGGCGAATAATGCAGTTGGGCATAGGCTGACCGCGCAACCATTCGGCGAATATCGTCAAATGTGGGATAATCGCGAAGGCTCATCACGTTATTCGAAAGTCCAAGCCAAATCGGTCCCTGCTTTTTCAACAGTTTTCCGAGAGCACAGTCGTCAATGAGCGCACCGCGAATAGCGGCAATGCCTCCGGCACGTTCGAGTGCGCCGCGATCAACCAACATGCAACCGCCCGCAGCTGCAGCAGTTGCAGCGCGATGACGGTTTACCCAGCGAAATGGGTAAAGCATCTGAAAGAAAAAGATGAAGGCAGGAACCAATGCCCGCTCAGCGAAGCTTTGGCATTTTAGCTTGGCCATGACGGACGTCATGGCGCGGCCGTTCGTGTGCGTGCTCATCACGAGCGACTGAAGCATCCCGGACGCGTAGCTGATATCGGCATCCGTCAGCAGCAGGTAATCCGGTTTCGATTTTAGTAAGGACGCAGCAGCGATGCCCTGATGCATCGCCCACACCTTCCCCGTCCAGGCAGACGGCAGCGGCGCGCCGTTGATGATGGTTATTTCCCGCGTTGAATTCGCCGCAATCGAACGCGCAACTTCAGCGGTGCCGTCGGTGCTTTGATCGTCGACGAGAACGATCGAGAATTCGCCGGGATAATCCTGGGCGGCCAGCGACGTGAGCGAAAAGGGCAGCATATCGGCTTCATTGCGCGCGGGAATGACAGCCGTTACCCGCGGCCATGCAGCAGGCGCCGACGATTTCTCGCGCTCGGTTTCCTCGCGTTCGCTCGTCAGCCAGAACCCGCCGTTGAAGAGTAAAAGATAGGCCCAGGCCGCGAGACTGAGCGCCGCGATCCAATCGACGGCGGTCACTTGAGGTACCCCGCGTCGCGAAACCAGCGATAGGCCTCGGCCAAGGCATCCGTGGCGGGACGCGCGCGGTAGGAGAGTTCGCGCTCGGCTTTGGCGGATGAAAAAAACATTTTGTATTTGGCCATGCGCAAACCATCGACGGTGGCGAACGGCTCGCGGCCCGTGAAACGAGCCACCGCTTCGGCGCCATAAGCAATCGGATAGATCATCTGACGCGGAAGTTTGATCGCCGGCGGCCTTCGACCGGCGAGGCGAGCGATTTCGGCGAGCATTTCTCCGAGCGTCATGTCCTGTCCCCCCAGAATATAACGTTCACCAATTCGCCCGTGTTTCAAGGCCGCAAGGTGGCCATCCGCAACGTCATCGACATGCACGAGATTTAATCCGGTCTCAACATACGCCGGCATTCTTCCCGACGCAGCCTCGACGACGATGCGTCCGGTCGGCGTCGGGCGAACATCACGCGGTCCGATCGGTGTCGATGGGTTGACGATGACTGCCTGCAGCCCTTCGTCCGCAACCATGCGCTCGACCAGACGTTCGGCGAGAACCTTGCTTCTCTTGTACGCGCCGATCGCATTCGCGGCATCGAGAGGCATGGTCTCATTCGAAGGCGAACCGTTGCCCGTCAGCCTCAGCGTCGCGACGCTCGACGTGTAAACGACGCGTTCGACACCGGCCTTGAGAGCTGCCTCCATGACCGCGCGTGTGCCCGCCGTATTCGTGGCGACGATCTCTTCCGGGTCCGGCGCCCACAGGCGGTAGTCGGCGGCGACGTGAAAGACGTAACGCGCACCCTGCACTGCGCTGGCCAACAGGCTTGCGTCGCGAATATCGCCCTCAACGACTTCAAGGCCGATGTCTTGGAGGTTCGCACGGTTGCTGGTTCGCCGAACCAACGCGCGGACGGAAAAACCTTCATCAATGAGCCGACGCGCGACGGCAGAGCCTACAAATCCCGAGGCGCCGGTCAGAAACGCGATGTCTTTTGCCGCCAACGGTCGCTTGCCCCCTCGCGCTCGATTGCAGATTAGTCTGTGTAGATGATCCGCCAAATTCGGCCAGCTGCGTCGTCGCTGACGTAAAGCGCGCCGTCGGGTCCGACTGCAAGCCCTGTCGGACGATGCTCGGTCCCTGTTGCGTTCCCGCCTCGAAAGCCTTCGGCAAAGACGGTGTATGGACCGGAGGCTTTGCCGCCGGTCAGCGGCTGGAACACGACGTTATAGCCCTGTTGCGGCCCATCTGACCGGTTCCAGGACCCGTGGAAAGCGATGAAGGCTCCGCCGCGGTATGCCACCGGAAATGCCTTCGCCTTGTAGATCTTGAGATCGTTCGGCGCCCAATGCCCGGGAAAAGCCGCGACCGGCGGAAGTTTTTCGGCGCAACGTCCGACCGCCTTGCCGCCGTCGCCACCATACTCGGGCGCGAGAACGTTTTTCTGCTGGATGCCGTCGTAATAGCAATACGGCCAGCCATAGTCGCCGCCTTCTTTAAGCTCGACTAGTACTTCAGCGGGCTGATCGGAACCCTGTTTCGACGAATAGAGTTTCGGCCAGTTTTCACGGAGCTGGTCGCGGCCGTGTTGGGTGGCAAAGATCCGGCCATCGTCGTCGAAGTCGATGCCTTCGGCGTTGCGGAGGCCAGTCGCGTACCGCTCGGCAGGCGAAAACAGCTGCCCGGTTTTGTTGGCGTCGAAGCGCCAAATTCCTGCGTTCGTTTCGAGTTCGATACAGGGATCGATGCCTGGCGATTCCTCAGCCCGGTTGTCTTTCTGGCAGGAGTTCGTCGCCGAGCCCAGATCGAGGAAGAGATTGCCTTTCGGATCGATCGAGAACGGCCGGGATTTATGATCGCCATTGAGCGGGATACCGGATACGACCGTTTCGGGCAGACCCTTCGGCGCAATGTCGCCGGGCGCCAGCTCGTAGCGAATGATCTTGTCGCCGATGTCCACGAAGAGGCCGTTTTTATAGATCGCGATGCCGGTGCCACCGGTGTCTGCGGGGCCGAACCGTTCGATGATATCGGCGTGGCCGTCGCCTTTGCTGTCTTTCAAGGCGAGCAACGAGCCGCCGGGAGATGGCTTACGGCTACGATTGTTGACGTAGACGGTGCCATCGGACGCAACGGCCATGTGGCGGGGAGCTCCGACGTGATCGGCGAAGATTGTGGCGCAGAAGCCCTTCGGCAGAGTTATGCCGGCGTTCGCGTTGCAGGATTTCTCCTCTGCCGCCCGAGCGCCGCCGGCCGGCGACAATAGCGTCAGGGAGATGAAAGCAAGTTGTAGGACGGTCAAGCCGCGGATCGTTCTCGAGCCAATGCCAATGACGTGCCCCTGGGCCATTGAAGAACTCCGCAAATGAAAATTTCACCTGATCACTCGAGCGTTCCTGCGACCGCTTGCGACGCGGGCTACAGGACCTCGCACTCGGCGACAAGCCCATCGCGTGAATTAGCTCTTAGACGAGGACCACGCTTTCAAAGCCATGTCCACAACCGCCAGGAGGTCCGCGCGGGATGCTCCGCCTGCCGCTTGCACGGACATGCCCTGCATCACGGTCATGACATAGCGGGCAAGCCCGGCGGGATCCGAATCCGGTCCGAGGTCGCCTTCGGCCTTCGCGCATTCGAAGCGCTGACGAAGCTGCTGCTCGCCGAGCGACCGGCGCTCGCAAAGCGCCTGCTTGATCGATTCCGAGGCCTCACCGCAGGACAGCGCGCCCTGCACTGCGAGGCAACCGGGGGGATTTGAAGGGTCGGTCAAATAGGTCGCGGACGACGTCAGAAGACTCTCGACCACGGCCGTCGCCGTCGGCTTTTGGAGCGAGGCGCGATGGACCGAACCCGGGCCTTTCTCAAGATAACGGTCGAGAGCCAGCTTGAAGAGCTCTTCCTTGTTACCGAATGCCGCATAAAGGCTCGGACGGTTGATGCCCATGGCTTCCGTCAGGTCTGAAAGCGACGTTCCTTCGTAGCCGCGCTTCCAAAAGACATGGAGGGCCTTATCGAGCACCTGCTCCTTGTCGAACTCCCTGGGGCGGCCTTTTTGCACCGCTTCTTTGCCGGTCATTGTTTTCTCTGTCTTACACCTGTAGATTTTCATACTTATCGATACAATAACGGTTGACAGGCCCAGCAGCCACCCTATATCGGTACCGCTCGGTACATATATATAGGGAAACTGCGCACGATGAAAAGATCTTTCAGTAGCGCAACTGCAATCCTCCGGGGATTTGCGGGTTGGGTTTCAGGACGTACCTCCAATCAAATCTACGACGAAGCGCACGTTCCGTTCGTCGTATCGGCCTGCGGATATCAATCGCGAGACGAAGGGGATTCCGTCGAAAAAACCGGCCGGTCCGACGCATTGCGCGATCGGTGGCCGCCTGGGCTCAACGTCGATAACTTCTCCTAACGACGAGCGCCACCGGGACCGTTCGTTCTTCCAACACTTTCCACTTGCTCCGCCGGCCCGCTGCTGGCCGTCCGGCGACCGCCAGACGCGTACATTCGAAGGATTGATCATGAGACTTCGCGTTTCCTCCAAATCCCTGACGAGACTGACCGGCCCGGTCGCCCTCGCATCCCTTCTTGTGGCAGCGCAAGCTCACGCGGCGCTTGCCCAGCAACCTTCCGCAGTGCCGGTCTCCGTCGCGACAGTCGAAGCACGCGAGATCGATACGTGGGATGAATTCTCGGGGCGGCTCGAAGCGGTCGAGCGCGTCGAGCTTCGTCCTCGCGTCGCCGGTCAGATCCTGAACATTCATTTCCGCGAGGGCGCGCTGGTCAAAGCCGGCGATTCCCTGGTGACGATCGATCCCGCGCCCTATGCGGCGGAGGTCGAGCGTTTGAACGGCCTCGTCGGTGCTGCCGAAGCTCAGGTCGTTTTCACGAAGGCTGACGTTGAACGGGCGCGCAAGATCATCGGAAATGCCCTTTCCGAGCGAGAACTCGATACGCGCGCGAACGCTTACGATGCGGCGGTGGCGAACCTCAAAAGCGCGCAGGCGGCGTTGCAAACAGCCAAACTCAATCTCGCCTGGACCGAAGTTCGCGCTCCAGTATCGGGCCGCGCCGGACGCCGCGAAATCACCGTCGGCAACCTCGTCGAGTCTGGTCCGAACGCTCCCGTTCTGACGACGATCGTATCGGTGAACCCGATCTACGCGAGCTTCAACGCCGACGAGAACGTCGTTGCGCAGGCGCTTGCAACGCTTACGCCCGAGGCTAACGCCACGGCGCGCGTCGAGCAGATACCGGTCGCCATTTCGACCCCCGTGACAGCGGACCAATGGCGGCGCGGCACTCTCCAGCTGATCGACAATAAGGTCGACGTTGCGAGCGGCACGGTGCGGCTCAGAGCGACACTCGACAACACCGACGGACGCCTCATCGCCGGTCAGTTCGTCCGTGTGCGGATGGCCAAGCCCCGTACGGCTCCGATCATTGCGATCACCGAGCGCGCCATCGGAACCGACCAGGACAAGAAGTACGTCATCGTCGTTGGCAAGGACAACAAGACTGCCTATCGCGAAGTTAAGCTCGGGACGATGGCCGACGACCTTCGCATCATCACGAGCGGCCTCAGCGCGGGTGATCGGATCGTCGTCGCAGGCTTGCAACGCGTGAAGCCAGGTGACGAAGTCGCGCCGGAACCTGTCGCCATGAATGGCCGTCCGTTGGCGGAAGAACATGCGGCTGCCGATAAATCCTCTGCGACTGCGCAGCAATAAACTCTCACGCAAAGCCAGCAAGGCGCGTCAGCCATGAATATCTCGAAGTTCTTCATCGATCGCCCGATCTTCGCAGGCGTGCTTTCCACGCTGATTTTCCTGGGTGGCCTCTTGGCTTTGCCGGCGATGCCGATTTCGGAATATCCGGAGGTCGTGCCGCCCCAGGTCGTTGTTCGCGCCAACTACCCCGGCGCCAACCCGAAAGTCATCGCCGAGACGGTCGCCACACCCATCGAAGAGCAGATCAACGGCGTCGAAGGCATGCTCTATATGAGCAGCCAAGCGACGACCGACGGATTGATGACGCTGACCGTCACGTTCCGGCTCGGCACCGATCCCGACAAGGCGCAGCAGCTCGTTCAGAACCGCGTCTCGCAGGCAGAGCCGCGTCTTCCGGCCGACGTGCGCGCGCTCGGCATCACGACCGTCAAGAGCTCACCTGACCTCACGATGGTCGTGCACTTGCTGTCGCCGAACGACCGCTATGACATGACGTACCTGCGCAATTATGCCGTGATCAACGTCAAGGACAGGCTGGCCCGCATCAACGGCGTCGGCGACGTCCAAATCTTCGGATCTGGCGACTATTCGATGCGGGTCTGGGTAGACCCCGCCAAGGCCGCCGAACTCGGACTTTCGGCAAACGACATCGTCAATGCGGTTCGGGCCGAGAACGTGCAGGCCGCCGTCGGCGTCGTCGGATCATCGCCTTCGCTTCCGAATCTCGATTTCCAGCTATCCGTCAACGCGCAGGGGCGCCTCGCGAGCGAAGACGAATTCGGCGACATCGTCGTCAAGGCCGGCGCGAACAATCAGGTGACGCGCTTGCGCGATGTCGCGCGCATCGAACTTGGCGCTGCCGACTATTCGTTGCGTTCGCTGCTGAACAACAAGCAGGCCGTCGCGATTCCGATCTTCCAGGCTCCCGGATCGAACGCGATCGAGATCTCCGACAACGTCCGCGCGACGATGGCTGAGCTCAAGCAATACATGCCGGAAGGCGTCGATTACAGCATCGTTTACGATCCGACGCAGTTCGTGCGCGCTTCTATCGAGGCCGTTATTCACACGCTGCTCGAAGCCGTGGCGCTCGTCGTCCTCGTCGTCATTCTGTTCCTGCAAACCTGGCGCGCATCGATCATTCCGCTGATCGCGGTTCCGGTGTCGATCATCGGCACGTTCGCGGTGATGCATGTTTTTGGCTTCTCGATAAACGCGCTGACACTCTTTGGACTTGTGCTCGCGATCGGCATCGTCGTCGACGACGCGATCGTCGTCGTCGAGAACGTCGAGCGAAACATCGAGAACGGTTTGACTCCGCGCGAGGCGACCATTCAGGCCATGCGCGAGGTTTCCGGGCCCATCATCGCGATCGCGCTGGTGCTGGTCGCGGTGTTCGTACCGCTTGCCCTCATCACCGGCTTGACGGGTCAATTCTACAAGCAGTTCGCGCTGACGATCGCGATTTCGACGGTGATCTCGGCCATCAACTCGCTGACGCTGTCGCCCGCACTCGCCGCACTTCTGCTGAAAGGTCACGACGCGCCGAAGGATTGGCTGACGCGCGCCATGGATTTCTCGTTCGGCTGGTTCTTCCGGGGCTTCAACCGGGCCTTCATCAGCGGTTCGAATGCCTATAGCGGCGGCGTCAAGCGGATCCTGTCGCACAAGGCAGCGGCGTTTCTCGTCTATCTGGTTCTGATCGGCGCAGCCGGCGCAATGTTCAAGGCAGTTCCCGGCGGCTTCGTGCCCGGGCAGGACAAGCAATACCTTGTCGGCTTCGCACAGCTTCCGGACGGCGCCACGCTCGACCGCACTGAAGACGTCATTCGGCAAATGGGCGACATCATGCTCAAAACTCCCGGCGTCCGGGACGCGGTGCAGTTTCCGGGCTTGTCGATCAACGGCTTCACCAACAGCTCCAATTCCGGAATTGTTTTCGCCGGTTTGAAGTCGTTTGACGAGCGGCGCTCGCCGGAACTCAGCGGTCCGGCAATCGCGATGAAGCTCAATCAGCAATTCGCGGGCATCAAAGACGCGTTCATCGTGATGTTTCCGCCGCCGCCCGTTCAGGGTCTCGGAACCATCGGCGGCTTCAAGTTGCAAGTCGAAGACCGTGCCGGGCTCGGCTATGACGCGTTGAGCGACGCGATGCAGGCCTTCACCGGCGCGCTCTACAAAGCGCCCGAACTCGCCGGCATTTTCACGTCATATCAGGTGAACGTGCCGCAGCTTTACGCCGCAATCGACCGGACAAAGGCGCGTCAGCTCGGCGTCGCCGTGACCGACGTGTTCGAGACGATGCAAATCTATCTCGGGTCGCTCTACGTCAACGACTTCAACAAATTCGGCCGCACGTATTCGGTTCGCGTCCAGGCCGATGCGAAGTATCGCGCGCGCCCTGAGGATATCGGGCGGTTGAAGGTCCGTTCGAACACGGGTGCGATGATCCAGCTTTCGGCGCTGCTTAACGTGAAGCAAGTTGCAGGGCCGGAGCGCGCCATGCGCTACAACGGCTTTCTCACGGCCGACGTGAACGGCGGCGCGGCACCGGGCTACTCGTCAGGTCAAGCGAAGGCCGCCGTTGAACGCATCGCAGCCGAAGTCTTGCCGAAAGGCATCGGCTTCGAATGGACGGAGCTGACGTATCAGGAGATCCTTGCGGGCAATTCCGGGGTTTGGGTATTCCCGCTGTCGATCTTCCTCGTCTTCCTTGTGCTCGCAGCACAGTACGAGAGTCTGGTTCTGCCGCTGTCGATTATCATGATCGTACCGATGGGACTGCTCGCGGCGATCACGGGCGTCTATCTCTCGCACGGCGACAACAACGTCTTCACGCAAATCGGCCTGATCGTTCTCGTTGGACTGTCGGCGAAGAACGCCATTCTGATCGTCGAGTTTGCGCGGGAGCTCGAACTCGCCGGGCGAAATCCCGTGCAGGCGGCAATTGAAGCGAGCCGGTTGCGGCTGCGGCCCATTCTGATGACGTCGATGGCGTTCATCATGGGTGTCGTTCCGCTCGTGACCTCGATTGGAGCCGGTTCCGAAATGCGGCGCGCGATGGGTATTGCGGTTTTCTCAGGAATGATCGGCGTCACGATTTTCGGCATTTTCCTGACGCCGGTCTTCTACGTGATCTTGCGAAAGCTCACCGGCAACAAACCTTTGAAGCATACGGGCGAGATTATTGCGCCAACGGCCGGGGGCTCGCATGGCCAGCCGGTACCGGCACCGGCGGAATAACACGATACGAAACGTAGCAGTTCCCCCTGAAGTCTCACTGATGGAGAAGAGCAATGACCGATCTAAAAGGTAAAGTTGCAGTCGTAACCGGCGCCTCCAAAGGCATCGGTGCCGAAATCGCCAGGGCCTTCGCTGAGGCCGGCGCGGCCGTCGCCGTGAACTATGCCTCGAGCAAGGAAGGGGCAGAAAAGGTGGTCGGCGATATCAAGAGCAAAGGCGGCAAAGCGATATCCATCAAAGGCAGCGTCGCGAAAGCCGATGACATCAAGACTATTTTTGCAGAGACGAAGAAGGCGTTCGGCTCGGTCGACATCCTCGTCAACAACGCCGGCGTTTATTTGTTTCAGCCTCTCGAAGCCGTGACGGAGGAAGAGTTCCACCGGCAGTTCAATATCAACGTTCTCGGAACCATCCTCGCCGCACAGGAAGCAGCGAAACATTTCGGTCCCGAAGGCGGCAGCATCATCAATGTCGGTTCCGTCGTCAGCTTGGCGGCGTTTCCCGGCTCCGCCGTCTATTCAGCGACAAAGGGAGCTGTCGATGCGGTGACGCGTGTCTTGGCAGCCGAGCTTGGGCCGAAAAAAATTCGCGTGAACACGCTTGCTCCCGGCCTCATAGAGACCGAAGGCGTTCAAGAGATGGGAATCCTCGGCACCGACTTCGAGAAGCAGGCGGTTCAGCAAACGCCGCTCGGACGCGTGGGTCAGCCAGATGACGTCGCCAAGGCTGCGGTTTTCCTGGCGTCCGACGAGGCTGGCTGGGTCACAGGTGAAAGACTTGTGGTAGCTGGCGGAGCCCGTTGACAACAATAGCAGACGCTGCGATGCGTGCCGGGTCGAGGCACGCCATCGCACAGGGCCAATTGATGCCAGCAGTCATCCGTGTCGAACATCTTTCCAAAACGTATGCTTCGGGATTTTCGGCTCTCAAAGACATCAATCTCGAAGTCAACCGAGGCGAGATTTTTGCTCTTCTCGGCCCTAACGGCGCAGGCAAGACGACGCTAATCAGTGCCATCTGCGGGATCGTCAATCCCACGGCGGGCTCAATCAGCGTCGAAGGCATGGACATCGCCGCCGATTATCGCACCGTGCGCGCGATGATCGGTCTCGTGCCGCAGGAACTTTCGACGGATATGTTCGAAACGCCGTGGGCGACGGTCAACTTCAGCCGCGGCTTGTTCGGCAAGCCGCGGAATTACGCCTACGTCGAGAAGGTGCTTCGTGCACTTTCCCTCTGGGACAAGAAAGACAGCCGCATCATGACGCTTTCGGGCGGCATGAAGCGGCGGCTTCTGATCGCAAAGGCGCTCTCGCACGAGCCGCGCATTCTGTTCCTCGACGAGCCGACTGCGGGCGTCGATGTCGAGCTTCGCCGGGAGATGTGGGGTGTCGTCAGAGATCTCCGCGCGGAAGGCGTGACGATCATTCTAACGACACACTATATCGAAGAGGCGGAAGAGATGGCCGACCGCGTCGGCGTCATCGCCAAGGGTGAAATCATCCTCGTCGAAGAAAAGAACGAGCTGATGCGGAAGCTCGGCAAGAAGCAGCTCGTGCTTCAACTTTCATCGCCTTTGACGGAAATTCCCGCAGCACTTGCCGCCTACAATCTGCATGTCGGCGCCGATGGCAATGAATTGACCTATACCTACGACACGCGGGCCGAACGAACGGGCATCACCGCGCTTCTGAACGACATGCGCACCGCCGGGGTGCAGTTCAAAGATCTCTCCACCATGCAAAGCTCGCTCGAAGACATTTTCGTCGATCTCGTGAGGGAAAAGCGATGAATATTGAAGCCGTCCGGGCCATATACGGTTTCGAGATGTCCCGCTGGGGGCGCACCTTGATGCAGAGCATCGTCTCACCGGTGCTGTCGACGTGTCTTTATTTTATCGTCTTCGGCTCGGCGATCGGTTCGCGCATCTCGCAGGTCGATGGGGTCGACTACGGAGCCTTCATCGTTCCCGGTCTCGTGATGATGCTGCTCCTGACGCAGAGCACGCTCAATGCCTCGTTCGGCATCTACTTCCCGCGCTTCACGGGCACCATTTACGAGCACCTTTCCGCTCCGATCTCGGCCTTCGAGATCGTTCTCGGATATGTCGGAGCGGCGGCGACGAAATCGGTCATCCTTGGGCTGCTCGTCCTGGTCACGGCCAGCCTCTTCGTGGATCTTCGGATCGCGCATCCGTTCTGGATGCTGCTGTTTCTGGTGCTTACAGCGCTGACTTTCAGCATGCTCGGTTTCATCATCGGGATTTGGGCCGATGGGTTCGAAAAGCTGCAGATCATCCCGCTGCTCGTCATCACGCCGCTGACGTTTCTCGGCGGTACTTTCTACTCGGTGAAGATGCTGCCGCCTTTTTGGCAAACGGTGACGCTCTTCAATCCTGTCGTCTATTTGATCAGCGGTTTTCGCTGGAGCTTCTTTGAGATCTCCGACGTGAATGTCGGCGTGAGCCTTTTGATGACCACCGTGTTTCTTGCGGTCTGCATGGCAGTCGCCTGGTGGATCTTCAGAACGGGTTACCGCCTCAAGGCCTGACGAGAGGCCTCGATTGCATCGCGGTTCCGGTTGAATGTGCGCGCGGCCGCTTCAGGTCGCTGCGGCCAGCGCGCCTTTGAACGCCTCGACGAAGATGTCGACATGCTCGCGATTAAAGCAAAGCGGCGGCCGGATTTTCAAGACGTTACCATGGCCCCCGGCCGTCCCGATAAGGACGTTGCGCGCGCGCATACCATTGACGATTTTCTCGGCAAGCTTGCGATCGGGCTCCTTTGAGGCTTTGTCCTTGACGACCTCGACGCCGATATAAAGTCCAGCGCCGCGGACGTCGCCGATGCGGTCACCTTCGGCTCCGGCGCTGCGGAGTTCCGAGCGCAGATAGGCGCCGGTTTCGAGGCTATTCTGCTGCAGCCCTTCATCCTTCAGGACATCCAGGACGGCCAGTCCGGCAGCGGCCGCGACCGGATTGCCGCCGAATGTGTTGAAGTAGCCCGACTTCGAGCCGAATGCCTTCAGCATTGCTGGTTTCACCGCGACGCCGCCCATCGGGTAGCCATTGCCCATCGGCTTGCCCATGACGATCATATCGGGAACGAGACCGTGGCGTTCGAACCCCCACATTTTTTCGCCTGTGCGGCCGAATCCGGGCTGTACCTCGTCGGCAATGTAAACGCCGCCGGCGTCGCGAACCGCCTTGACTGCTTCAGCCAGGAATCCCGGCTCGCCCGGGAAAACGCCATCGCTCGAAAAGATGCTGTCAGCGTTGAACCCGGCGAGGCGAATGCCGGCGGCCTTCATTGCCGCGATCGCCGCGCGGACATCCTCGGCAAAGCGGTGTCCGATGGCCTCGCTGCCATAGCGATAGGTGTCCGGGGCCGGCACGACGAATACGTATGGCGGTCTCGGTTCGGCGCTGGCGGATGATGGCGAGATCTCCGTCATGGTCGTTGTGTTGCCATGATAGGCATTATCGGTGACGATGAAGCCGGTGCCTCCCGTGACCGCACGGGCGATGCGCAGAGCAAGATCGCCGCTTTCGCTGCCCGTACAGGTGAATACGATGTTCGAGACAGCCTTCGGCATCGTGCCGAGAAGGCGTTCGGCATATGTGTAGATATTGTCGTAGAGGTACCGCGTGTGCGTGTTGAGCGTGCCGAGTTGGCGCGAAATGGCTTCGACGACGCGCGGATGGCAGTGCCCCACGGACGGCACATTGTTGTAGGCATCCAGATAGCGTGTGCCGTCGGCGTCATAGAGCCAGACCCCCTCGCCTTTGACGAGATTCAGCGGGCGCTCATAAAACAGCATCGAGGTCGGGCCGAAGGTCTTTTTCCGGCGCTTGACGAGGCTCGTCACCGCGGGCGCAAGCGTGTCGGCCGCGTTCATGTCGAAGGCGTTGAGATCGAGAATTTTTCGCGTAGATTCCATGATGCCCCCTAGGGCAAGCTCCCTGGCAATGGTACGACTTTTCGCATCGGTTTCGTTTAGTATAGGATAGGCCGAGGGCCCCGGCTTGACCCTTCGTGGCCGGGTCTGTTCAGTTTGCGCTCAAGCGGCGATGCCGAACGTGGACTTGAGCCTGAAGACCCGTCAACTTCGAGGCGGCTCTGGTCAAACGCCCTGACTGTGCTCAGGCTATCGTTACGTCCGCCTGCAATCGCACCACCCATCGTCGAGAGCGCAACCCATGACGGATGAATCGCACGCACGGCCAAATCGCTGGAAGCGGTTTTCCGATTGGGACGAGCGCCCGCTCCGGCTTGACAAGTTTGCAGCCGAGGATGCGGCAAGCGGTTTTTCGGCATTTAAAAGTCCGTTCGATCCGAAACCAGGGTTTTCCATCGGCGCAGGCGTCGTTGCCTCGATGGACGGGATCGCGTCGCGCGATTTCGACATGATCGACTTTTTCATCGCGCGGTATCATCTCGATCCTGAAATCGCGCCGGAAGCCATGGCGATGCCGTCGCTCGAAGTGGCGCGCATGCTCGTCGATATGAATGTGCCGCGGACGGCGCTCGTGCGTCTCGCTCACGGCATGACGCCGGCGAAATTGGCCGAGGTCGTCAGTCATCTATCGTCCCTCGAGATCGCATTTGCCTACAGCAAGATGCGGGCGCGCCAGACGCCGGGCAACCAGGCGCACGTAACGAACGCCAAGGATGATCCATTGCAGATGGCGGCCGATGCCGCGACCGCCGTGGCGTTCGGCTTCGACGAAATCGAGACGACGATGCGGGTCGCCCGCAACTCCTGGTCAAATGCCGTTGCCTGTGCGGTTGGGGCCGCTGTCGGGCGTTGGGGCACGCTCTTTCAATGCTCCAGCGAAGAAGCGGAAGAACTCAAGATCGGCATGGCGGGGTTCACCTCCTACGCCGAGACCGTGTCTGTCTATGGCACGGAAAAGAGTTTCGTCGACGGCGACGACACGCCCTGGTCCAAGGCGTTTCTTGCAGCAGCATACGCCTCGCGCGGCATCAAGATGCGGTGCACATCCGGTGCGGGCTCAGAGTTGCTGATGGGATTTCACGATCGCAAATCGCTGCTCTATCTCGAAGCGCGATGCCTTTGCCTGCAACGCGCCATGGGCGCCCAGGGCACGCAGAACGGCGGCATCGACGGGGCTCCGGTGACGTGCACGGTTCCCGGCGGCATGCGGGAACTCATGGCGGAGAACCTGATCGCCGTCTGGCTCGATCTCGAATGTGCATCCGGAAACGATGCACGCGCGACGGAATCGGAGATCCGCGTCGGCGCGAAAATTCTGCCGTACCTCATCGCGGGGTCCGACCTCATCTGTTCCGGTTTCGGTTCGATCCTGAAGTATGACAATTCGTTCAACGCCTCGCTGCTCAACGGCGAGGAACTCGAAGACTATCTGGTTCTCCAGCGCGACTTCGAAGCCGACGGCGGGCTCACGCCTGTTGGTGAGACGCGCGTCATGGAACTTCGGGCGCGCGCCGTCGATGCCATCAGCGCCGTTCTCGAAGAGCTTGGGCTGGCGAAGCCGACCAGCGACATGAAGCTGAGTGTCATCGCGGCATCCGGCTCCGATGAAACCCGGACGTTCTCGGGCCGGGACGTCGCCATGATCAGCGAAGCCATCCATGCGCGGTCGATTACGGTGATCGACGTCATCAAGGCGCTCGCGGCGCGGGGATTTGCCGACGAGGCGGAAAATCTTTTGAAGCTCGTGCGGCTGCGCGTTTCCGGCGATTACCTACAAACATCCGCCGTGGTTCGGGATGGGCGCATCGTCAGCGCGGTCAACAATCCGAACGATTATCAGGGTCCGGGCACAGGCTACCGTCTCAGCGAAGAACGGCGCGAGGAAATCGTCGCCATCCGGGATGTACTGACTCGGCAAGAGGTGTTGAGGGTCGAGGCAACCTACCGGCCGGCGGAAGTCACGCGGATCGCCTACAGGCCAGTCGGCCCCGCTGCCGCGACACGCAACGCGCGGGAGGTGGTGATCGGCATCAGCCCAGCCTTCGGGTTGAAGCTCTTCCAAACGGTTGCGGGGCATCCGCTCTCAGCCATTCTGCGCGTGCTGATTGCGGGCATCACGGAAGGCGGGTGCACGGCCCGTGTCGTTCGCATGCGCCATACGGCCGATACGTCCTTCCTAGGGCTCAGCGCGGCGCGGCTCGCGGGCTCCGGTATCGGGATCGGGATCCAGGCGAAGGGGACTGCTGTCATCCACCAGAAAGACCGGCTGCCGCACAACAATCTCGAGCTGTTTTCGAACTCGCCGATCACCAAGCTCGAACATTACAAGCGCATGGGGCTCAACGCGGCCGCTTACGCGCTCGGCGAAATGCCGGAACCCGTCATCGTGCCGACGCGGGGCGAAGCGATGGGCTCTCGCTATCATGCCAAAGTTTCGCTCATCTACGCGATCGAGACCGAAATGACATCCGAAGGCGCGGAGCCCGAAGAGATCGACGTGACATTCATCGGAGCCGCCGCATGACCGGGAAGCCTCTGACGGTTGCCGACTATCCGCTGGCCGAAAACCGGCCCGACGTTGTCGAGACGAAGGCCGGCAAAACGCTTGACGACATCACGCTCGAGGGCGTCCTCTCCGACCGCGTGACCCTCCAGGATCTTCGGATCACGGGCCGGGCGCTTCGTCAGCAGGCGGAGATTGCAACGGCGGCAGGACGGCCGACACTCGCCGCCAATTTCGAGCGCGGCGCTGAACTCGTGGATGTGCCTCAGGACGTGATCATGCGGGTCTATGAGCTGTTGCGTCCGGGGCGCGCGAACTCCAAGGACGAGCTGATCGCAGTCGCCAAAGACCTTCGCGAAACCTACGGCGCCGAGGGCGTCGCGGCCTTCATCGAAGAGGCCGCGGACGTCTACGAGCGCCGCTCTCTCTACAAAAAACGTTTCTGAAAGGACGGGCATGAGCTGGAAGACGGCCTATCGATCCATCTATTACGACGGCGCTCCGGAGCCAGACGATCCGGATCTTTCCAAGCAAACCACGGCCCTCCTCGTTATCGACGTCCAAAATACCTACCTTGCCCGGCCGGACCGGGCCTCGCTCCCGGCGGAAGAGCAACGCCGGTTCGACGCGTGGACACCGTTTCACGACCGCATGCACAATATCGTTTTGCCGCGGACGAAGGATCTGCTGCAGACATTCCGCAAAAACGGCGTCGAATGCCTGTTCGCCCGCATTGCCTGCCAGACCAAGGATGGCCGCGACCGGTCGCTATCGCAAAAGATGCCGGGCTGGAATAACCTGCTGCTGCCCAAAGACGAGACGCCGTCGCAGATTGTCCCGGAGCTTCTCCCCGTTGGCGAGGAGATCGTGGTTACGAAGACGACGGACAGTGCACTGACCGGAACCAACCTGCGGCTGATCCTAACGAACCTCGGCATCAAAACTGTCGTGTGCTGCGGTATTTTCACCGACCAATGCGTCTCCTCGACCGTCCGCAGCCTTGCCGACGAGAGCTTCGCTGTGGTCGTGGTGGAGGATTGCTGCGCGGCCGGTTCCGACGAGCTTCACCACAAAGAACTCGAGATCATGAACATGATCTACGGTCACGTGATGTCGAGCGCGGAACTCAAGGCTCTGATGGGGCTAACGTAAACGGCTTGACTCGGTCTGGAGGGTCAAGTTTCCGTAGGCGAAAGTCAAATCAACTTGGCAGGTGCACGCCTACAGTGATTTTGTCATAGGGGGATTTGAATATGACGTGATCGACTGTTGAAGCGCTCCTTCCGACTCGTGCTCGCCCGTTGGCGAGCCCCCTTCGATCGCTTTCGTTCGGGCCCAATTTTTGGGCAACAACATCATCTTTCGCCCACCAGGAGTGACAGACATGTTTGACAGCCACCTCACGCGCCGCAACTTCATGAAGACGTCAGCGTCTGTCGCGGCGACGCTCGCCGCCAGTCAGATGGGTCCATTCGCACGTCCCGCACACGCGGCCCGTGACAAGGAACTCAATATCCTTTGTTGGGAAGGTTACAACTCGGCTCAGGTGCTGGACCCGTTCCGCTCATCCAAAAGCGCGAACGTCAAGGCTGAAAGCCTGACCAACGATCCGACGATGATCAACCGTCTGCGCGCTGGCGAGATCAACGTGTGGGATCTTATCAACGTCAACAATCCCTGGGCACGCAAAGTTATGATGCCCGAAAAGTTGATCAAGCCGCTGGACCGCGCGAAGTTCGAACCCTACTTCGAAAAGATGTTGCCGCAGTTCAAGCCGCCCTACAAATGGGCAATGGATGACTCCGGCAAAGAACTGCTCGGCATGGCTCAGCGCTTCGGGCCCTACTCATTCGTGGTCAATACCGACAAGATCAGCCGGAAAACGGCCGAGGATCAGGGTTGGGATCTCTTCAACGATCCGAAACTGGCGGGCCGCTTCGGCATTCTCGAATCCGACGACTGGAACGTCTTCGGCATCTGCGCGATCGCCGGCTTCGATCCGTACAAGCCGCATTCGCCCGAGGAAGTGGCCAAGTTCGAGGAAACCGCAAAGCGCGTCCTCAAGAACAAGAAGGTTGTCGGCGATATCGCAACGATGAACCAGGCACTGATTTCCGGCGAAATCGATTGCCACCTCACAGGCGGATCGTACTCGGTCTCGCCGGCACGTGCCGACGGCCACCTGAACCTTCGTGCCATCACGCCGAATAAGGGTCCCTTTGCAGGCGGTAAGGGCGGCATCGCGTGGATCGAAATCACGTCGGTCGTCAATAACCCGCAAGGTTCACCGCTCGCCGAGACATTCCTCGAATATGTGCAGGACCCGGTCGTCGCACATACGGTGGCGTTCGCCGAGGGCACTTTCAACCCGGTCGCCCAAATGGGCAATCCGGAGTGCTTCAAGCTCTTCTCGAAGGAGCAGCTCGACGCCATCCAGTGGGACAGCCTTGACGAGGAGATGGCGCGCTCCGTCGAATACGATATCGTTCCGGATTACGACAAGCTGCTCGACATCTGGAATGCAGCGAAAAAGAGCTGAGGCTAATGCGCTGCGCCGTTGCTAAAAGAATGGCGTAGTACACAACGCATGGGCCTTCCGCCGTCGATAAGCGGAAGGCCCAAAACATTTCTCATCAGCTTCCGATAAAGTTGGAACTCCACCGTTGACCGCAATGTCAAAGCCCATCCTGCAATTGAAGAACGTCCGCAAAGCGTTCGGCACCCTCGCCGCCGTCGATGACGTCAATCTCTCCATCGGCGAAGGTGAATTCTTCACGATCGTCGGCCCCTCCGGGAGCGGCAAGACCACCTTGATCCGCATGCTCGCGGGAATGGAGAAGCCGACATCGGGCGACATTCTGCTCCACGACAAGCGCATCAACGACACCCCGGCCAACGAGAGGCCGACGTGCATGGTGTTCCAATCGCTCGCTCTCTTCCCTCACCGGACGGTCGGGCAAAACATCGAGTTTGCGCTGAAGATCCGAAACGTCGATCCGGCCGTTCGCGAGAAACGCGCGCGCGAACTGATGCAGCAGCTGCATCTTCCTGCCGACTACTATTCCAAGAACGTCACGCTATGCTCGGGCGGCGAACGCCAGCGTGTGGCGCTTGCCCGGGCGCTCGCCTTCGACCCGCAGATCCTGTTCTTCGACGAGCCGTTATCCGCGATCGACTACAAGCTTCGCAAGACGCTTGAAAAGGAACTCAAGGACATTCACCGCGAAACCGGCAAGACGTTCGTCTACATCACGCACAGCCTCGAAGAAGCGATGGTGATGAGCGATCGGATCGGAGTCATGCGCCGCGGCAAACTCATTCAAGTCGGCTCGCCCAACGAAATCTATTCGACGCCGCGTTCGCGCTTCGTCTCCGAGTTCATGGGTGACGTCAACGTCATTCCCGTCGAGGCGAACGGCGCGGGCTCCGTGCGTTCGCAGTCGCTCGGCGCTAGCTTCAAGGTTCTTGCAAATTCCGTCGAAGCCAAAGCGCAATGCCTTGTCGTTCGTCCGGAGTTCCTGCGTTTCCTCGACACTCCGGCCGATGCGCAGAATAGCCTCAGGGGAATACTCTATAACGAATACGCGCTCGGTTCGCGCATTCAGTATCAGGTGCGCGTCGGCGAAAAAGTATTCCTCGTCGAGAAGCTGCGCCAACAGCCCTTCAAGGGCAAGTTGGACGACGAAGTGCTGATCGGATGGGATCCGGAAAACGCTATTCTGGTGGCCGACGAATGAGCGGAGATAGTTCGTTTCTCGCCCAGCCAGGGCGCCGGGCTGCAATACCGATCATGGTGTTGCTGCTGCTTGGCTTCGTCGCGCCGCTGCTCGCTGTCGTCGGCTTCAGCTTCATGCCGCCGCGGACCTTCGGGCTTTGGCATGAGCCTTCTCTCGAAAATTACGAGAGGATTTTCAGCGACAACACCTATGTCTCGTTGCTGTGGTCGCTCGGCCTCGCATCGTTGACCGTCGTTCTGCTCGCGCTCATCTGCTACCCCGTCGCTTACGGTCTCGTGCGCGTATTCGGCCGCTGGTCGACGGCCTTGACGCTGCTCTTCACGATCCCTCTCATCGTTTCGGAGAACATTCGTCTCTATGGATGGGTCTTGTTCTTCATCAAGGGGGGCGTGCTGCCAGGCACATTGAAAGCCCTGTTCGGCGTGGAGATGGGCGACTTCCTCTTCACTCCGGCGGCCGTCCTCTTCGGCATGGTCTACGTCTATCTGCCGTTCATGCTGTTTCCCATGACGCTCGGGATTGCGATGGTTCCGAACCAGATGCGGGAAGCTGCGCGCGATCTCGGCGCTTCGCGGTGGCAGGTTTTCCGCGAAGTCGAGCTGCCGCTCTCCACACCGGGCTTGATGATCGGCTCGCTCTTGACCTTCGTGCTCGCGGTCGGCGCGATTGCGGAAGCTAAGGTGCTCGGCGGCCAACGCATCATTCCCATCACACACGACATCGAGATTGCCTTCACGTATGCCCAGAACTGGCCTCTGGGCGCGGCCCTGGCGGTGTTGCTGATGCTGGTCGTCAGCGTGCTGGTGCTGACGGTGCTGAAGCGTTTCGATCTCGATCAAATTCTTGGAAAGCGGTAACGCGATGTCCGACAGCAACTACAGCGTTCGTCACATTCTCATCGGCGTGTGGACCGCCGCGGTTCTGATGTTCGTGTTTCTTCCGAGCGCGACGATCCTGATCGCGTCGATGACGGCCAGCCGCTACTTCCAATTTCCGATCACGGCTTTCGGCTTCGACTGGTGGTCCAAGACTTTCAACTCGCTCGAAGTCAGGTCGTTGGCCTACACGTCGCTATCGATCGCAGTGGTCGTGACACTGATTGCGGTCGTGCTCGGGTTCTTCGGCGCGCTCGCCTTTGCCCGTTACGATTGGCGCGGCCGGAAGCTCTATCAGAAGTTTATTCTGCTACCGATCTTCTTTCCGCAATCCGTTCTCGGCCTCGCGCTGCTTCTCTGGTTCAACGCCTTGGGCTTCACATTGTCGTGGAAGACGGCGGTGCTTGCGCACCTCGTCTGGATTGCGCCAGTGGTGACACTTGTCATGGCGATTCAAGTCTATTCGTTCGATCCGTCCCTCGAAGAAGCAGCTACGGATCTTGGCGCATCGCGATGGCAGACGTTCCGCGAGGTGACGCTGCCCGTTCTCATGCCAGGCATTTTCTCGGGAAGCCTGTTCGCCTTCCTGCTGTCGTGGGGCAACTTCCCGCTGTCGCTCTTCACGACCGGCGCGGACAACACGCTGCCCAAGTATCTCTACGCAAAGATGGTGGCCGGCTACACGCCGGGTGTCCCCGTGCTCGGAACGATCTCGACAGCAGCCGCTGCAATCGTCCTCTTCGGCGGCTACCTGGCGATGCTGCTCCTCACGCGCAACCGCAAAGCCGCTCTTTAGAGAAAATCCGCAATAGCTGAGACTTCAACAAGACCAACAACACGTCGCTTAGGAGATTTTGTTCATGCTCACGTCTATCGCAGGCCGATCGGTCATCGTCACGGGTGGCAGCAAGGGCATCGGCAAGGGCATCGCTCGCGTCTTCGCGAAGAGCGGCGCCAAGGTCGTCGTCGTCTCGCGTCACCTCAATGAAGCCGAGGCGACCGCGGAAGAGCTTCGCGCCGCCGGCGGCACGGCGATGGGGTTGGCCGCCGACATCACGAGCATGGGCGACTTGCAGGTGCTCGCCGATGCGACCGCCAGAGCTTACGGCGGTATTGATATCCTCTGCGCCAATGCGGGCATTTTCCCACAGACCAAGATCGAGGAACTGTCACCGGAAGATTGGGATTTCGTTTCCGATACGAACCTCAAGGGAACGTTCCTCTCGGTCAAGGCCTGCCTGCCGTATCTGAAGAAGTCCGATCAGGGACGCATCGTCATCACCTCGTCGATTACCGGCCCGATCACTGCTTTCCCGGGTTGGGCTCACTACGGTGCGACGAAGGCCGGACAGCTCGGCTTCATGCGCACGGCCTGCATGGAGTTCGCGAAATACGGCATTACCGTCAACGCGGTGCTGCCGGGGAATATCGCAACGGAAGGTCTCGCCGCGCTTGGACCTGAGTATGAGAAGTCTGCGGCGGCTTCCATTCCACTGCAGAAGCTTGGAAAGGTCGAAGACATCGGCTACGCGGCCCTCTTCTTCGCCTCCAAAGAAGCGGCCTACATCACCGGGCAGACGATCATCGTCGACGGCGGTCAGATCCTGCCCGAGAGCATGGATGCGATCGCGCAGGCCTAGCGCATTAGGCAAAGGCCCTAGACCAATCGATCAGATTTGATTGCGTAGAACCTCCGCGCGCAGGGCGCGCGGAGAGAGGCCCGTCCACCGGCGGACGGCACGACTGAACGCCGAGAGCTCGGAATAGCCGACCAGGAAGGCAATTTCCGAGAAGGAGAGTTGGCGCTGGCGCACATAGGACAGTGCCAGGTCGCGCCGCGTGTTTTCGACGAGGCTGCTGTAACTCAGCCCGTCGTAATGAAGCTCGCGTTGAATGGTCGAGAGCGGGAGGCGCAGCTCGGCGGCGACGCATTCGATTTGCGGGAAGCCTTCCGGCAATCTGGCGCGCACGGCGCTGCGAACGCGATCGGTGATACTGAAACGCACGTCGCGACGCTCTGAAAGCCGTTCAAGGCACAACTTCATTGCGGACATGAGGCGCGGATCGGCGGCCGGCATGACCTGCTTCAGGATCTGCGGGCGGAAGACGATAGCGTTCGTCGGTTGCGAGAAAAAGGCCGGTGCCGCGAAGGCGCGTTCGTGCTCACGCCAGCCTTCAGGTTTTGGATGTTCGAAGTGAACTTCCTCCGGCGCCCAGCTCTGGCCCATCGCTTCGCGAATGAGATTGAGGAACATGCCGAGCGACAGTTCCGCGTCCTGACGGCGTTCGACGATCTGCGGTGCGTCGACACGATATTCCAATCTTACCAAGCCGTCGGATGACGTATTGAGCGCCATCGATGACGATTGCTGGTGCAGCGGAAAGAGTTCGACGAGGGTTTCAAGGGCAACGCCGAGCGAGGGAGCCGAAAGAGACGCGTACCCCCAAAGGCCGAGGTCTCGCGGATCAAACGCATTGCCGAACCAGAGGCCGAAGTTATCGTTACGCGTGAGCCTGGCGCTTTCCTCGAACAGGCGACAGTAGGAGCTGAGACTCAACTGGAGAGTCGGCGAGCCGGCCATCTCCGGTGAAATACCGGCGCTGCCGAAAATGCGATCGACGTCGCCGCGCTGCCGCTCAATGAACTTCACGATACCGGTCGCGGCTGAAGCGAGAACAGACGGATCCGCTGCCTTCGCGATGGAGGTCGCGGCGCCACTCGCTGCAAAGTCGATAATCCCCAGTCCCATCGTTTCCTGGTGCGCAGGTGCGAATATCACGGAGAAAAAGGCTAGCAGAAGCGGCTCGCGGGTCAACCATCAAGCGCGATGAATTATTCGGCATTGATGCTCGCCGATTGCTTATTCGCGGTGCAGCATTCAGCCGAAAATACGGCCCAGGATGCCCTTTTTTTGTGGTGCAGCAGCCGCGCTCTTTACGGCTTTGCCATAGCGAGAAAGATACTGTTCGCAGAGCGGAATCGAACTCGCCGTGTATTCGACGCCCATGGATTTGGCGAGTTCTGTTTCCGAATGCGAGCCGATCCAGGCGACGAGCAGAAGCCTGCGGAGCATGACAAACGTTGCGATCTCGTTTTCTTCCGCCTCACTCAGCGCGCCGATCCGGCGATAGCCGCGCACCCAGGCTTTCAGAAGTTCCGGTACTTCGGGCGTGTGCTCGAAAAACGAAACGGTGGTCGCGCAATCGTAAAGAAGCCAGGAGAAGCCGCAGTCATCGAAATCGATGACCTTAACGGTCGGCCCATCCATCAGCAGGTTGGCGAGGCGCATATCGCCATGGACGAGATTGAAGCGATCGGGCGATTGGCCGAAATTCTCGAGCCGCTGCTTGATCAGCGCAACGGTTTCGGTGATTGCCGCCAACGCTTCCGGCGTCATGCCCATCCCGTTCTTCCAGTCGCCCCAATGGGGACGACTGCCGAGGCTGGTCTCGAAGTCCCAGGAGAAACGCTCGAACCAGGGCGGCCGCTGCCACTTGCGGACATGCGCGTGCATGCGGGCCGCGGTCTCGCCAAGCAGCTCGAAACCGGCGACGTCAGTTTGTGCCGGCTCGGCGCCATCCTCCCATTGGAACAGCACGACGTTTCGTGGATTGGCCAGCCCTTCGACCGCAACCGTCTGGATGAATTCGCCGTCGTTGCCGCGCACCGCCGTCGGTGTCGTGACGCCCGCGTTTTCGCGAAGAGCCGAAAGCCAGGCGAGTTCCGAGGCGATGCCCGTGCGCGAATGATAGTTTTCGCGGTGGACGCGCAGCGCCCACTTTTGTCCTGAGCCGTTTTCGACACGGTAGGTGGCATTCTCGGAGACGTTGATCAGCTTGAGGGTGCAGTCATTGGAAAGGCCGTAGCGCTTCGCAGCGCGCTCAGCCAAAACCTGCAACCGCTGAAGCAGTTCTTCGTGTGTCAGCTCATCCGTGCCCGTCATTCTTCCTGGCCTTCAATCCCAAGCGCTTCATTGAGAAGCGGCCTTTCAACCGCTTCCTTGTCATTTTTGAAAACACTACGGGGCGGCGGGAAAGCGAACTTGACCTCGCCGCCACGCCAGTTGACAGGCCGGACGGGCATCCGGTGCTGCCCTACGGAAGCGAAACTACAGCTTCACCATCACGTGACGCGGCACGGTGTAGTCTTCGAGCGCGTACATCGAGAGATCCTTGCCGTAGCCCGACATTTTCAGGCCGCCGTGCGGCATCTCGCTGATCAGCATGAAATGGGTGTTGACCCAGGTGCAGCCGTATTGCAGCTGAGACGCAACCTTCATGCCCTTCGCGATGTCCTGCGTCCAAACCGAAGACGCCAGCCCATAATCGCTGTCGTTGGCCCAGGCGATGGCTTCGTCGGCGTCGTCGAACGGCGTGATCGAGACGACGGGACCGAACACTTCCTTGCGCACGATCTCGTCGTTCTGCGTGGCGCCTGCGAGGACCGTCGGCTCGAAGAAGAAGCCTTTGCCGGCTGCGGGCTTGCCGCCTGCGGCCGCCGTGATGTGGCTCTGCTGGCTGGCCCGTTCGACGAAGCCCTGCACGCGCGCCTTCTGAGCGGACGAGATCAGCGGGCCGATGTCGTTCTCGTCATCGTTCGCCAGATTGTACTTCAGACCGTTTACCGCGCTCGATAGATCGGCAACGAGATTGTCGTAGACCTTCTTGCCCGCATAGATGCGGCACGCCGCGGTGCAATCCTGACCGGCGTTGTAGTAGCCGAAAATCTTCACGCCCTCGACGACGGCCGAGATATCGGCATCGTCGAATACGATGACCGGCGCCTTGCCGCCGAGTTCGAGATGCGTGCGCTTGATGTTGGATGCCGCTGCCTGCAGCACCTTCTGGCCGGTGCCGATGCTACCCGTGAGCGACACCATCGAGACTTTCGGATGATTGATCAGCGCGGAGCCGGTCGTTGACCCCTTGCCGACGACGATGTTGACGACGCCTTCGGGGAAAATGTCGGCGATGATCTTGCCGAGCTTCAGCAGCGTCAGCGGCGTCTGCTCGGAAGGCTTCAGAACGATCGTGTTGCCGCCGGCGAGCGCCGGGCCGAGCTTCCAGGCCGCCATCATCAGCGGATAGTTCCAGGGTGCGATGGATCCGACGACGCCCACGGGATCGCGGCGGATCATCGACGTATGACCGGCCAGATATTCACCAGCGACGGGTCCGTGCATGTTGCGAACGGCCGCCGCGAAGAAGCGGAAGCAATCGGCGATCGCCGGCATCTCGTCCTGCAAGACACGGATGCGCGGCTTGCCGGTGTTCAGCGCTTCGAGCGTCGCGAAGCTTTCGGCGTCGCGTTCGATCGCGTCGGCGAGCTTCAAGAGCAGGGTCGAGCGTTCGACCGGCGTCGTCTGCGACCAGGTTTTGAAGGCCTTCGCGGCTGCCGTCACCGCCGCATCGACCTGCGCAGCAGAAGCATCCGGCAGATTGGTGATGACCTCTTCCGTCTTCGGATTGACGATGGGTTCCGGCGCGTCCGTTCCGGCGACGAAGTCGGAGCCGATCAGCATATTGGTGTCGAGCATCTTATCCTCCAGTCTCAAGTCCGTTATTTCGAAGAACCACCCGTGTGTTCGCCTTCTCGCGTCAGGTAGTAGGCTGCGAGTATCGGCAAGAGCGTTACGACGAATACGAAGACGGCAACGACGTTCGTCACCGGCCTCTGCCGCGGCCGAATGAGTTCGCCCAGCATCCAGATCGGCAGCGTCGTCTGTTGTCCGGCCGTGAACGTCGTGACGATGACCTCGTCGAACGAGAGTGCGAACGCCAGCATCCCACCCGCGAGCAGCGCCGTGCCGATTTGCGGAAGGATGACGTGCCGGAAGGTCTGAAAGGCATTGGCGCCAAGGTCCATCGACGCCTCGACGAGATTGCCGTTCAGCCTGCGAAAGCGTGCGACCGCATTGTTATAGACGACGACAATGCAGAACGTCGCGTGGCCAAGGATAATCGTCCAGACCGAGAACGGTATGCTCATGATGTCGAAGGCTGAGCGGAGCGCGATGCCGGTGATGATGCCGGGCAGCGCAATCGGCAGAACGAACAGCAGCGAGATCGTCTCGCGGCCGAAAAAGCGCGTTCGCGAAAGGGCGGCGGCCGCCAGCGTTCCGAATATCAGAGCGAGCACCGTCGCGATGGCCGCGACTTGCAGAGAAAGATAAAGCGGCGGCCAGATATCCGGCCGTGACGTCCACGCGGTTTCGAACCATTTTGTGGTGAGACCAGGCGGCGGAAACTCGAAGCTCTTTTCTTCCGTCGTGAAGGCGTAAAGGAAAATCAGCGCCAGCGGCAGATGGAGGAACAGCAGCCCGGCAATCGCGGCAATCCGAAGCCCAAGCGGTGTCGTGCGGTTGGCATTAGAGGACATCGAAAGCCCCCATGCGCTTCGCCATCCAGAGATAGACCGCCATGATCAGCATCGGCACGACGGTGAAGGCCGCCGCGAGCGGGATGTTGCCGGCGGTACCCTGCAGCGTGTAGACGGCCTGCCCGATCATCAGGCGGGAATTGCCGACGATCTGCGGGATGATGTAGTCGCCGAGCGTCAAGGAAAACGTGAAGATCGATCCGGCAACGATGCCGGGAAGCGCGAGCGGGAAAATCACGGTCCGGAACGTCTGGCGAGGATCGGCGCCGAGATCGCTCGATGCCTCGATGAAGTTCACGGGAACGCGCTCGAGCGCCGCCTGCGTCGGCAGGATCATGTACGGCAGCCAGATGTAGACGAAGACGAGAAAGGTGCCGAGATAGCTGAACGACAGCGACGGGCCGCCGACGACGGGCAAAGCCAAGATGCCGTCGAGCAGCCACCTCAGATGCAGCACGTTTGCGAACCAGGTGATGATCCCCTCCTTGGCGAGGATCAGCTTCCAGGCATAGACCTTGACCAGATAGCTCGACCAGAGCGGCATCATTACCGCGAGATAGAACAGCGCCTTGCTCCAACCGCGCGCGTATCGTGCGGCGTAGTAGGCGATCGGAAACGCTATGATCGCGCTTGTGACGGTGACGAGCGCCGCCATGGTGACGGTGCGCAGAATGATCTGGGCGTTCGATGCTTCGAACAGCTGCTTGTACGTCGACAGCGTGAATTCATGGACGACCAGGCCTGAGAAGTCGTCGAGCGAGTAGAAGCTTTGCAGCAGCAGTGCGAAGAGCGAGCCGATATAGACGACGCCGATCCAGAGCAGCGGCGGCGTCAGCAAGAGAAACGTCAAGAGTTGCGGGCGCACGAAGAAGACGTCCGAGATCGCGCTGCCGATCCCCCTCTGTCTTTCTGCAACGGCAGCGGTCACGCGTCCTCTCCCATCGCCACCATCGCCGATTTCGGCCAGATGAGAGTGACGCTGTCACCCTTGCGCACGTCCGTTCCCGCAGGCGTCGCCGCTATCAGCGCCTGCTTTCCGGTCGCGACCGTGATGCGCGTCACCGCGCCCTGATAGCTGATTGCCGTGACCGTTCCGGTTGCGTGCGCGCACGCAGCGGGGACCAGGTTGCTCTTCGATGAGATCTGAATTTTTTCAGGCCGCAGGCTCGTCCACATAGCGTGTCCACCGTGGGCGGCCGCGAACTCCGGCGGCAGCACGTTCGACGAGCCGACGAAATCGGCGACGAAGCGCGAGGCCGGGCGTTCGTAAACGCTGGAAGGTGTGCCGACCTGAACGATTTTTCCTTCGTTGAATATCGCGACGCGGTTGGCCATCGACAGCGCTTCGCCCTGATCGTGTGTCACGAAGACAAAGGTGATGCCAAGGCTCGTCTGCAGCGTCTTCAACTCCTCCTGCATCTGCTCGCGCAGCTTCAGGTCGAGGGCGCCAAGCGGCTCGTCCAGCAGGAGGACTTTCGGTCCGTTGACCAAGGCTCGGGCAAGCGCCACGCGCTGGCGCTGGCCGCCCGAAAGTTGCGCCGTGCGGCGGACCTCGTAGCCCGCGAGTTTGACCATCGCGAGGGCGTCCTTCGCCTTCGCTTCCCGCTCTGCCCTGCCGACGCCCTTGATCATCAGGCCGTACGCGACATTCTCGCCGACCGTCATGTGCGGGAAGAGCGCATAGTCCTGAAACACGGTGTTGACGTTGCGTCTATAGGGCGGCACGCCGTCGGCGCGTTCGCCGAAAATCTCGATGTGGCCCTCATCGGGCTGCTCGAAGCCGGCAATGAGACGAAGACATGTGGTCTTGCCGGAGCCGGATGGGCCGAGAAGGGCGAAGAATTCGCCCGGCTCAATGTCGAGAGACACGCCGTCGACGGCGCGCACGGAGCCGAAGCGACGCGATACGTTTTGAAAGCGAACTGCTGGAGACATGAAACTCATCGGATGCCTGCGGCCAGCCAAAAGTTGGCCGACCGCAGGGAATGTCGATTACTTGCCGAGGATGGCGATATAATCTTTCGCCCATTGCGAGTAGGGCACGCAAGAGCTTTCCTTCTCGCACTTCGCCGTCGGCGTGCGCCAGAACCAGATCTTGTCGAAGTTTTCATAGCCGTTCGTGGCGCAGCCCGCGTCCGTTAACAGCTCATTGCCCTTACACGCCGCAGGGACTGTCGGCACCGAACCGAACCACGAGGCCAGATCGCCTTGAAGCTTCGGGTTCAAGGAATGCTCGAGCCATTTGTACGCGCAGTTCGGATGCTTGGCATCGACGTGCATCATGGTCGTATCGGCCCAGCCCGTCGCACCCTCTTCCGGGATCGTCGAGGCGATCGGCTTTTTGTCAGCCTGCAGCAGGTTCACCTGATAGGGCCATGACGACGAAGCCACGACGCCTTCGTTCTTGAAGTCATCGACCTGCACGGTTGCATCATGCCAGTAGCGGCCGATCAGAGCGCGCTGCGACTGAAGCAGCGCGACGGCCGCATCGTACTGCTCCTTGTTCAGCTCGTAAGGATTCTTGATGCCGAGCTCTGGCTTCTTCTTGCTCAGATAGAGAGCGGCGTCGGCGATGTAGATCGGGCCATCATACGCCTGCACACGGCCTTTGTTGCTCTTGCCGTCAGGGAGGTTCTGTTCCTCGAACACGACTGCCCAGCTCTTCGGCGCTTCCTTGAAAACATTGGTGTTGTAGGCAAGCACATTCGGGCCCCACTGATAGGGAACGCCGTAATGAACGCCATCGACGGTGTGCCAAGGCGCGTTCTGCAGCCGCGGATCGAGCGTCTTCCAGCTCGGCACCAAGTCGATGTTGATCGGCTGGACTTTCTTGCCCGCGACCAAGCGCAGGGACGCATCACCCGACGCCGTAACCAGGTCGAAGCCGCCCTGATTCATCAGCGTGACCATTTCGTCCGAGGTCGCCGCCGTCTTGACGGTGACCTTGCAGCCCGTTTCCTTTTCGAAGCCTGTCACCCAGTCGTAATTTTTGTCCGACTCGCCCCTCTCGACGTAACCGGGCCAAGCGACGATATCGAGCTGACCTTCTCCTTCGCCGACGGATTTGAGCGGATCGCCAGAAACGGCAAAACCGCCAAGCAAAAGAAACGCTCCGGATATAACGAGTGTCTTCCGGCTGGGCATCATGTGTGCTCACTCCTCCGATTGCCACGCCAAGATGGAGCTTTGAGTTTCACCCCTCGCGCCCCATCACCGCGTATACCTCATTGATGTTAGTTCAGGAGTTGACCTCGCGCCAGGGACGCCTCATCGATCTGTTCGCTTGAGGAGTCGATTGTATAGAGTTTCGGCAGCGCCGACCTCGAGCGCCATATTTTCGGCCGCAATTTGCGAAGGGACTCAGCATATTGGTTGGCGGTCACGATTGGTTTTGGTTTAGGATTTTACCAAGTATAGCGGCGGACGTGCCGGACTTCCGGGTGTCGGGGTCCTGCAGGAGAGGCCGCCGGGATGAGCTTTTGAAAGGCGGAGCGGAAGCAAATGACTGTCATAAAGATCCGCATCGACTTTGATGGCGATCGCTACATCGGACACGGGCGCATTCAACTTCTCGAGTTGATCGGTCAGCACGGTTCCATTGCGCAGGCTGCAAAGGCCATGGGCATGTCGTACAAGCGCGCCTGGTATTTGATGGATGAGTTCAGCGCACTGTTCGTCGATCCGCTGATTGAACGACAGCACGGAGGGCGCGGCGGCGGAGCTGCAAAGCTGACGCCGTTCGGTGCCGATCTCGTCCGTCAGTATCGCGACATGGAGGCGAAGGCACTCAGCACCTTCGCCAAGCCGCTGGCGTCGATCGAAAAGCACCTTGCGCAAAACGAGAAGAGCAGTCCGAGGCCCGCGAAGAAGCCGCCGCAATCGGCGCGCGCATGAGCGCGGACTATGGGCCCAACACGTCGGCGGCGTCACCAACGGCGACGACGTGCCCGGCATTGATCCGTATGACGCGCGACGCAAGCCGGCGCACTTCATCGACGCGATGGGTGACGTAAACGATCGGGACGGCAAACTCGTCGCGGATTCGCTCGATCAAACCCATAATCTCGCTGCGGCGCGCGTCATCGAGAGCGGCGAGCGGCTCGTCCATCAGCAGGATGCGCGGCGAGGACATGAGCGCCCGCGCCAAGGCAACGCGATGCCTTTCGCCGCCTGAGAGCGTGGCGGGGCGCCGCTTCAGCAGCGCTCCGATGCCGAGGACGTCGACGATCGCATCGAGCGGCAGGGTATGTTTTTCACTTCGATTGAACCATTGCCCGAACTTGATGTTCTGCTGCACGGTCAGATGCGGGAAGAGTTGCGCGTCCTGAAAGACGAAGCCGACGCGGCGCTTATGCGGGGGGATGAAGATCCGCGCGTCCGTGTCGGTCAGCACGTTCCCGGCGACGACGATACGGCCGCTATCGGGGCGCAGTATGCCTGCAATCATGTTGAGGATGGTCGACTTCCCCGATCCTGACGGACCAAACAAAGCCGTGAGCGCGCTATCGCTTTCGAAGGCAACGTCAAGCGTGAAGTCCGGTCGCTTCTGCAAAGTCCGGACGCTCAGAAGTGGTTTCAAGCCTTTCATTCGAATACGGCGATACGCTTTTGGATGCGGCGGTTCAACACTTCGGACAGGATGAGCGCCACCATTGCGATGGCGATCGATATCAACGATAGCCGAAGCGCCTGAGATTCGCCGCCCGGAACTTGCGTGTAGGTATAGATCGCCGAAGGAATGGTCTGAGTTTCCCCCGGAATATTGGAAACGAACGTGATCGTCGCGCCGAACTCGCCGAGCGCCTTGGCAAAACACAGGATGACGCCGACGAGGATACCGGGAAGCGCTAGCGGCAACGTCACCAGAAAGAACGTCCAGTACGGGTTGGCACCGAGCGTACCTGCGGCCTTCTCGAGCCTGCGGTCTATGGCTTCGAACGAGAGCCGGATCGCTCGCAGCATCAACGGAAAGCCCATGACGCCGCAAGCGAGCGCGGCGCCCGTCCATCGGAAGGAAAACGTTATGCCGAAGAGATCGTAGATTTCCTTTCCGAGAAAGCCCTGCCGCCCGAATGTCAGCAGCAGGAAATATCCGGTTACGACGGGTGGAAGAACGAGCGGCAGGTGCAGGATGCCATCGACGATGATCTTGCCCGGAAAGCGCCAGCGCGCCAGCGCATAGGCGGCGAGAAGCGCGACCGGCAGGCCAACCAGCGTCCCAACGGTGGCGACCCGCATACTCAACTCAATCGCCTTCCACTCGTCAGGTGAAAATCCAAACACTGATGTGCCTTTCCGCTCGCCGGTCCGTCGCTCGAACCGTTTGCTATTTGAGGATCGTGAATCCTTGCTTCGTAAAGAACAACTGGGCGTCAGGCGATTTCAAATAGTCGATGAAAGCCTTGGCGGCGTCACCATTCTTGGTCGCGCCGATAATCGCGATTGGATAGATGATCGGCGGGTGGGAGTCTTCGGGGAAGATGTCGACAATCTTAACTTTGGGCTCGGCCGTGGCATCGGTTTCGTAGACAATTCCGAGCGGTGCTTCGCCCTGCGCGACAAGCGCGAGCGCAGCACGGACGTTGTCGGCTTGTGCGACCTTCGACTCAACGTCTTTCCACACGCCGAGCTTCTCTAGGGCAGCCTCGCCATACTTTCCAGCCGGAACCGACTTCACGTTCGCCATCGCGAGATGGCCATCGCCGAGCGCCTTCGCGAGCGGAAAATCCGGACCGACCTTGAGCGAAACGGTGCTGTCCTTCGGCGCGATCAAAACGAGGCGATTGCCCAGCAGATTGAAGCGCGAGTCATCCTTGATGAGCTTCGCCTTCTGAACGTAATCCATCCAATCTAGGTCAGCGGAAACGAAGATATCGGCCGGTGCGGCCTGCTCGATCTGTTTCGCGAGTGCCGACGACGCGGCGTAGGAGATGACAGCCTTATTGCCCGTGCTCTTCTCGTAGGCAGCCGACGCACTATCCAGCGCATTCTTGAGGCTCGCGGCCGCAAAAATCGTGAGCGTGGTCGTGTCTGTTTTCTGGGCTTGAGCCTCGACGAAAAGTGCCGAGACCAGCATCATGCCAGCCAGAGCTATCTTGAGCGATAGACGCGAAAAATTGAACGCTGCCTGCATTGCGGACAGTTCCTTTTGCCGATTGCGATATAGCCGGGAAGATATCTAGCTTCCGTCCGTTTGCAACTGGCGTTTCGTGACACCTTGTCAGAAAGCGAAGGTCGGCATAGCTGAATGACTATAATAACGGAAATCGACTTAGCATCGCGGCAACTCCGTCGATGCGACTTGATTTCAAACCGGTGGAACGGGCTCGAATTTTACCGGGACTTGCGCCGCGGTATTGACGCTCAAGGCGAACACGTCGGGCCGCGCATAATGTCCGACGACGTCGAGATCGTATTTGCCACGCGCGAGCATTCGCCGATCGAGTTCGGCAACACGAACTGACGGCCCATCGAAGTCCGGCGCCAACAGAACGTTGCCAAGCGGATCGACGATACAGGAGCCGCCGCGGATCAAAACGGCCGGCGGCTCGCCGTCGAGCAATTCGCTGAAGGATTGCGGACAATCCGTCCGCGAAAGGTATTGACCCGCCGAGAGCACGAAGCAACGGCCTTCGAGGGCGATCATGCGCATCGTCGGCAGCCAGGTTTCGCGATCGTCGACTGTTGGTGCACAATATATCTCTACGCCCTGCGCATACATCGCCGTGCGCAGAAGCGGCATGTAGTTCTCCCAGCAGATGACGCTTCCGATCCGGCCGATCCCGCTATCCACGACCGTCAATGTTGAACCATCGCCCTGACCCCAGACGATCCGCTCCAATGCGGTCGGCATCAACTTTCGATGCTTCCCGAGAAGACGGCCATCCGGTCCGAACATGAGCGCCGTGCAATAAAGCGTTCCACCGCTTCTCTCGATGATTCCGATCACGAGATGCATGCGAGAAGACCGCGCCATCTCGCCGATCAGAGCGCACTCTGGCCCCGGTATCTCGATCGCGCTTTCAAAATACCTGCGGTATGCATCGCGGCCTTCGGCGCTTCGCATTCCAAGGCGCGCGCCGAAATCAAGACCTTTGGGGTAACCTCCGACGAACGCCTCCGGAAAGACCGCGATGTCGGCTCCCTGCCCGGCGGCTTCGCGCACCAGATTTTCGAGCTTCGCAAACGTGGCGGGAGTATCAAAAAGAACAGGCGCCGCCTGTACGACGGCAGCTCTGACGACCGGCTTTTCCATATGTGTGAGCGTTCCCTTTCCGCCGCCGCTAAACGATTGCCTTCGCGGCACCAGAAGGTTGCGAAAGCAGATAGGCCAGCTGCTTTAACGCGCCAAGAAGCGCGTCCCGGTCAGGCGCGACCCCGAGCGACAGCCTCAGTGCTTCGGGCTCGGCTGCGCCAATAGCGAACACGGATGCCGGCACTACCGAAATGCCCGAACGGCCTGCGTGCTGCACAAAATCCGCCGCGCGCCACTGCGGCGGCAGGCGTATCCAGAGGTGGGAACCACACTTATCCGCCGCGATCTGAGCGTCGCCCAGCGCCGCCTTCGCGATCTTCTGGCGCGCGATATTCTCATCACGGATAGCGATCGTGATGTCATCGAGAATGCCGGTCGCGATCCAGCGCGAAGCCAACGCCGCATTGATGGGAGGCACCATGAGATTGACCGCCCTGATCACGGCCGCCAGCCGTGCCGCCCGCGCCGCGTCCGGCGCGACGACGTAGGCGATCCGCAAGGCGGGCGTTGCGCATTTCGACAACGTTGCGATGTGCCAGGTGATCTCCGGAGCCATAGCGGCAATGGAGAGCAGCGGATCGCTTTGCAGAACCGAATAGGGATCGTCTTCGATAATCGCGACATCGTACTTGCGCGCGATCGCCACGATTTCATGCCGGCGGTCTTCGGATAGCGTCGCCGTCGTCGGATTATCGATCGCGGGTATGACATAGAGAAGTTTCGGCGCGTCCATCACGCAGCACGCTTCGAACGCTTCCGGGATGATGCCCTGCGCATCCATCGACAGCGGCCGAAGCTTCAGGCCGCGCTGCTGTGCGACCGCCTTCAGGCCGGGATAGGTGACGAAACCGGCGGCGATGGCATCGCCCGGCGCTGCAAGGCATTCGCAGATCGCAAAGAGCGCGCTCTGAGCACCGTTGGCCAGAACGATTGATGCCGGCTTCACATCGGCGATGCGCCGCTCGAGCCATACCGCGGCGGCGGCACGATCGGACTCGCTTCCCGTGCTCTCCTGATAATGAAGGTTCAGCATGCCGTTCTCCTCAGCGAGGAGCGTGGCGATGGTTTCGGGGATGAGGCGCTTCAAGTTGACGGCCGCCGGTTGCGGCGGAGTGTTCATGCTGAGATCGACGGCCGGTGTCGCCGGGGCTCCGAGGAAGCGGCCATCGTCCGTGCGCCGGCGAACGAAGGTGCCACGTCCGGCATTGGCCTCGACGAGGCCTCGCCGCCTTGCTTCGTTGAACGCCCGGGTCACCGTCGTCAGATCGACGCCGAGGAGTTCCGCAATCATTCGCTGGGGCGGCAGGCGGTCGCCGGGCTGGATCCGGCCTGCCCGCAAGTCGGCCTCGATGGCTTCGACGATGCCACGGTATTTGAGCTGCTCACCTTCTGCCAGCCAAGGCTCCCAGGAAGACATAGCTTAGGACTTCTCCTTTTTAATCCATACATTCTCTAACATGTATGGGTATTTTCCAAACACTCGAGCGATCAAAATTCCACCGCGCCGCCTGCTACGCGCTTATAAGCCTCTGAAAACTCAATAAAATAACACGAAAACTGCCATTGTGGCGCAGGACGCATACATTGCTTTTCCAATCACTACATTTGCCATACAATGACCTCGAGCCCATACATCGAGTTGTTAGAAAGGATAGCCCAATGTGCAGCGAACATCACTGGCCAAAGCTGTCTCCTCTCAAGACGGGGATAAGAGGGCTTTGCCCACGATGCGGCAAGGGCAAGATTTTCGACGGCTTTCTCACACTCAAGAAAGAATGTCCCGCCTGCGGCTTGAGCCTTTCCTTTGCCGATCCGGCCGACGGTCCGGCTTTCTTCGTGATTTGCTTCGCTTGCGTTCCGAGTGCCGCTTTTGCCTGCTGGTTCGAGGTCATTTACGGCCCGCCGTTCTGGCTGCATTTGTTCACCAGCCTGCCCATCATCCTGCTGACGTGCATCCCGCCCCTTCGCCCCCTGAAGGGCTGGCTTGTGAACAGCCAATTTTTCCACAAGGCCGAAGAGGGCCGCCTGGTCTTCGATCAGAAGGTCTAAGCGAGCGGCGACGGGTGCCGCCCCCGCTCGGACGGCCTATATTGAGGCCATGCTGACTGGCCCCGAGCGACGCACCACCGTACTGCTGACCGGCTTTGGACCTTTTCCGGGCGTGCCAGTCAACGCATCGGCAGATCTCGTGCGCCGCGCTGCCCGGAAGGCGCGCGTCGCCTTCCCGAACGTGCGTGTCGCTGCCGCGATCCTGCCGACCGAATGGGAGCGTGCGCCTCGCCTCGTCGCCAGGCTTCACGAGCGGCACCGGCCCGCGCTGGCCTTGCATTTCGGTGTGGCCTCCGGAAGCAAGTGCATTCGGCTCGAAGCCGAAGCGCGCAATTTCTGCCGGGATAGCTTGGATGTCGCCGGGGCATCGCCTTGCGACCCGAGACTATCGGCGGACGGACCGGCCACCCGGCTGTCTTCTATCGCAGTCCCGAGAATTGCTGCCGCGCTGGCGGCGAAAGGTTACCCCTCGTCCATTTCAGAGGACGCGGGCGGCTATCTCTGTAATGCCGTCCTCTATCACTCACTGGCGATCGCGGAAGCGCGCGGCGGCTGCCGAGTCGGATTCGTGCATATTCCTTCCGATCTCGCGGAGCCTCCCCTCGGGGTTGAAGACGTGACGGCGGCCGCGCTCGAAATCATCAGAATTGCGCTGGAAACGATACCCGTCGCCGTCTGACGGCTTGGGCGACGGCGAAAGCCGCGCGTTCGGTCTAGCCGATCATTCCGCGCCGAACATTTTTTTGGGGGGGTCGTTAGGGCTGGCCCGGCCAAGCGGGGAAGACGGGGGGATGTCTCAGGGCTTGGCCGGGCTCAGCAGCATCTGGTGTGCACGGGGGGAAGTGACATCACCAGCTTGAGAGACACACTAGACCGACAAAGATGAACTCATTCTGAACGTCGGGTTAAAAAGTCGCAACATTCGGCCGACTCAAAAGCTCTCACGAAATCAACGGGTTTTTCGGGTTGCAGGGGCGGAAACCGCAATTGCCCGGGTCGAATCAGATTAGCGTTCCGGCAGAGACGTTCTGAGCATAGGTTTTTCCGATGCCGGCCACTGCCGTGCCGCTTTCCCTCCCCTTTTCGCCGGTTGCAGATAACGACATGGCGGCAGCGCGCGCGACGCTTGAGGAGGTTTTCGGGTACAAGGGCTTCCGGCCGCTGCAGAGCGACATCATCGGCACCCTGCTGGCGGGCGGCGATTGCCTGGCGCTGATGCCGACGGGCGGCGGCAAGTCCCTCTGCTATCAGATACCGGCTCTGATCCGGCCCGGCACGGGCATCGTGGTCTCTCCGCTCATCGCCCTGATGCAGGATCAGGTGGACGCGCTTCTCGACCTCGGCGTCAAGGCGGCCTTTCTCAATTCGACGCAGGATCGCGCGACCCAAGACAAGATCGAGCGTGAATTCGCTGCCGGCGCGCTCGATCTTCTTTACGTTGCGCCGGAACGCCTCGTGCAGGAGCGCACGCTCAACCTTTTCGAGCGCAGCGATATCGCGATCTTTGCCATCGACGAGGCGCACTGCGTCTCGCAGTGGGGCCACGACTTCCGCCCCGAGTATCGCCAGCTCAAGGTTCTCGCCAAACGCTTCCCGAACGTGCCGCGGGTCGCGCTGACCGCCACGGCGGATGAGCGCACGCGCCAGGACATCATCTCGGAGCTGTCGCTCGAAGATGCCGCGTGCTTCGTCGCGAGCTTCGACCGGCCGAACATTCGCTACACGATTGCCGAACTTGGAAGCGCGAGCGCCAAAGAACGGCTCTGGCAATTCATCGAAACCGAGCATCCGAGCGACGCTGGGATCGTCTATTGCCTCTCGCGGAAGTCGGTCGAGGAAACGGCGGCGTGGCTGTCGTCCAAGGGCCGCAAGGCGCTTGCCTACCACGCCGGTCTCGAAGCCCACATCCGCGCCGGAGCGCAGTCGAAGTTCCTGACCGAAGACGGTCTCATCATCGTCGCGACGATTGCCTTCGGCATGGGCATCGACAAACCGGACGTCCGCTTCGTCGCGCACTTGAACCTGCCGAAATCCATCGAGTCCTACTATCAGGAAACCGGCCGTGCGGGCCGTGACGGCGAGCCAGCCGATGCTTGGATGGCTTATGGCTTTCAGGATATCGTGCAGCTTCGGCAATGGATTTCGCAATCGGAAGGCGCGGAAGCCTTCAAGAAGGTCCAGCGCCAGAAGCTCGATGCGCTCATCGGGCTCGCCGAAATGCCCGGATGCCGGCGGCAGGCGCTGCTCGCCTATTTCGGTGAAACGCGGCCCGAGCCTTGCGGAAACTGCGATAATTGCCTCAACCCGCCCCACACTGAAGACGGCACCGTTCTCGCGCAGAAGGCGCTGTCGGCCGTCTATCGCACCGAACAGCGTTTCGGCGTCACCTATCTCACCGACGTTCTGATCGGCGCCGCGGACGAGCGGATCATCCGTAACGGTCACGACCGGCTGACCGTTTACGGCATCGGCAAGGACGTTCCGCAGACGACGTGGAAGGGGCTCTTCCGGCAGCTCACCGCACAAGGCTATCTGACGATCGATGATGAGGGCATGGGCTCGCTCGTGCTCACGGAGCGGGCGCGGCCGCTGTTGCGTGGCGAGGAGCGCTTTCTCCTCCGCGTGACGCGGCAGGTCGCGAAGGGCTCCAAACGTGCCGCGTCGGCGGCGGCAGCGCGGGTGGCGCGCGAAAATCAGCCGCTGTTCGACGCGCTACGGGCGCTTCGCCAGAAGCTCGCGGCATCGGCCAAGCTTCCGCCCTATGTCGTCGCGCAGGACAAGACGCTCATCGAACTTGCCGAGAAGCAGCCGGCGACGGAGAGCGCGCTGCACGACATCCTTGGGCTTGGCGCCAGCAAAATCGCGCGTTACGGCGTGGCGTTCCTCGACGTCATCGCGCAATTCAAGAAGCATCCGGCACTCAACAACCGCTTATCGGCGACCGTGAACGCCACGCTCGCGGCGCACCTGCGCGGTCTCGATGCGGAGGCGATCGCCGCTGAACGAAAGATCGAAATATCGACGGTCTATGGTCATCTCGCCGAGGCGATCGAAGCCGGGCTGATCACGGCGGCGGACGCATTGAAGCTCGACGCCGCCGAGATCGACGAGATCGAAGAAGCGTTCGAGCGATGCCAGACGCGCGAGACGGGCAAGCTCGGTCCGGCCTTTTCCGCGCTCGGCGGCCAATACGATTACGGCATCTTGAAATGCCATCTCGCCGACAGCGTTTGAGGCTGCGAGGACCGTACCGCAAAGAACGTCATCCCGGCGAAGGCCGGGACCTGTCCAAGCCTGGAATTTGCGATAAACGCTGGTTTGGGCGGATCCCCGCCTGCGCGGGGATGACGGTTTGAGTTTCTTCGTCATCCTCGGCCGAGCGCAGCGGAGCTGCGTCGATGGCCGGGGATCCAGCGTTAGACTCGTCGAAGACGCAGTATCGTGAATGCCCGAACGGCCTCGCGGCGCTCGTCCGTTCGAGGATGACGTGGATAGGGGGGTGCTATCGTGCCGCTGCTTTGGCCGGAACTGAGGCCGCGAGCTTGGACGTCAGCTCATCGCAGATCTTTTCGAGTTCGGGTGTCCAGGCCGCGGCGTTCGAGGCGCAAAGGTTTGCCTGCGATTTCAAAATCACGCCGTCGTCGAGAATTTTAAGACCGTTGGCGCGCAGCGTTTCGCCGGTCGTCGTGATGTCGACGATCAGCTCCGCTGTGCCCGCAGCGGGTGCGCCTTCGGTTGCCCCCGCGCTCTCGATGATGCGGTAGTCGCCGAAGCCTTTGCTTGCAAAAAAGCGCCGCGTCAGATTCCCGTATTTCGTCGCAACGCGCGGCCAGCGTCCGTGCAGGTGTCGAAACGGAAGCGCGATTTCCTCGAGGTCCTGGACCGTCGCCACGTCGACCCAGCATGTCGGCACTGCCACGATCACATCGGCGAAGCCGAAGCCGAGTTTCTGCAGGAACCGAATGCGAGTCGCGGCGTCGGAAATGCTTTCGCGGATGAGATCCTCGCCCGTGATGCCGAGATGGACACTGCCGGCCTTCAAGGCGGCTGCGATCTCCCCGGACGACACGTATGCGACATCGACCCCGGGAAGGCCATCAATCTCGCCGCGATAGCCGCGAACGTGTCCGACCTTGCGCACGACCAATCCGGCGCGCGCGAACATGTCGGTCGTCTGCTCCATCAATCGGCCCTTCGAGGGGATCGCGAGCGTTAGCTTGCTCATTGCGCCCCCTTGAGCGTGGCTGCGAGAAGACGCTCGGAATGAATGGCTGCGCCGACTGCCGGAACCTCGGTGTTCGCTCCGGCTGCGCGCATCAGTCCATCGTATCGGCCGCCGTTGGCGATCGGGCTTTTCGCATCAAGACCCGCCGATTTCACTTCAAACACCAGCCCCGTGTAATACGCGAGCGTGCGGCCGAATTCGGCCGAGAACGTCACGCGTTCGAGATCGACGCCAGCGTTGGCAAGAAGCGCGAGACGCCGGTCATAGGTCTCCAAGGCGACACCGGCACCGTTCGCCGCGCCCTTGAGAAGCGAGGCGATCCTATCGCCGGCCGTCGTCGCGGGGCCCGAAACTTCGGCATAACGCGCGATCAACTCGATGGCACGGGCGTCGAGCGGTTTTTCCTGACGGTCTTCGGCAATGACGATCAGATGCTCGGTGATATCGGACAGCGTGCGGGTGCCAAGAAGCTCGATGGCATTTTCCTCGAGATAGACGGCAACGGCTGCTTCGCTCTTTTCCCAATCATCGCGCTGGAGTGACGCCAGCAGCTCCTCGGGGATGCCTGGAGACGCGACGCGCGCCCCCGAGGCGAATCCCTTCAGGGCTTCGCGAAACGACAGTGGCTTCAGGAACGCATCGTCCAGCCGCTTTTTCCAATTCGGCGAGACGCCAGCCGCATCGAGAACGCTCGAAAAAAGTCCGAGGTCGCCGAGCCTCACCGTCCATTCCTTGAGGCCGACTTTTTCGATCGCCTTGACGACCACGGCGACGGTCTCGGCTTCCGCGGCTTCGCGCGAGGGATCGCCGAACCGCTCGATGCCCGCCTGGCGGAATTCGCGCGGGTGGGACGCAGTGGCGCCTTGCGGCTGATAGCGGAAAGCAGGGCCGCTATAGCAATAGCGCGCGGGCGTCGCGGGAAAATCGGCGTAGCGCTCCAAATGGAGGCGGCACGTGGGGACGGTGATATCCGGCCGGAGGCACAGCTCGGCGCCGTCCTGATCGGTGAAGACATACGTGCGTGCGCGCAAGCTCTCGCCGATGACGTCGAGAAAGACGTCGGCCGGCTGAATGATCGACGGCGCAACGGCGTCGTAGCCGGCTTTCGTGAAGACCGACATCAACGTCTGCGCTTGCGATGCCAGCGCTTCGAGATTTTGCGCCGTCTCCGCGGGCATGTTCTATTCCTGGTGAAGCTTGATGAGCTTGTGGACTTCCTGGATCAGGTTCGCCTCGGAAACAGAGAACTGCGCCGGGCGCGCTTCCTTCCATTCCTTGTTGTCCTTGATCGCGGCTGCGGCTTTCGCGCCTTCGATCAGGTCCTTGATCGTCACCTCGCCCTTCGCGCGCTCGTCGGAGCCTTGGATGATGACACACGGGCTGTTGCGCTTGTCCGCATATTTCATCTGCGCCTTCATGCCGGACGAGCCCAAGTACATCTCGGCGCGGATGCCGGCGTTGCGCAGCGCTTGCGTCATTTTCTGGTAGGTCGCGATTTCGGCCTTGTCCATCACGAGCACGACGACGGGGCCGAGGGCTTTGGCCTTCTTGTCGCCAATCAGCGACAGCGCCGCCTGCAGGCGCGAGACGCCGATCGAGAAGCCGGTTGCCGGTACCTTCTCGCCCGTGAAGCGGGCAACGAGATCGTCGTAACGGCCGCCACCGCCGACCGAGCCGAAGCGCACGGGCTTGCCCTCATCGTCTTTGACCTCGAAGGTCAGCTCGGCTTCGAAGACGGGGCCGGTATAGTATTCGAGGCCACGGACGACGGTCTGATCCAGGCGAATGCGATTTTCCTCGTATCCTGCGGCCTTGCAGATGTTTTGAAGCTGCAGGAGGCCATCGACGCCCTCCTTGAATACCGGATTGGCTGCGTTTTCAGCTATCGGCCGTTCGAGAAACCCGATGACTTCCATCGTCTGGGCGGGAGAAAGCTCGGCGCCTTTCGTGAAGTCGCCGCTTTCATCCTTGCGGCCTTTGCCCAACAGGGCGGCAACGCCCTCGAGCCCGAGCCGATCGAGTTTATCGACCGCGCGGAGCACGGTGAGACGGCGAGCGGCATTGTCATCACCTTCGAGGCCCGCAGCGTTCAGCAGGCCATCGAGAAGCTTGCGACTGCTGACCTTGATCACGTAGTCGCCGCGCTTCACGCCGAGCGCTTCCAGCGTATCGGCCGCGAGCATGCACAGCTCGGCGTCGGCGGCGATGCCTTCCGCTCCAACCGTATCGGCGTCGAACTGCATGAACTGGCGGAAGCGGCCCGGACCCGGCTTCTCGTTCCGATAGACATTGCCAAACGCGTAACGGCGGAATGGTTTCGGCAAACCTTGGAAATTCTGCGCGACGTAGCGGGCGAGCGGCGCGGTCAAATCATAGCGCAGGCTCATCCACTGCTCATCCTCGTCCTGGAACGAGAAGACGCCGGCGTTGGGGCGGTCCTGGTCGGGGAGGAATTTGCCGAGCGCGTCGGTGTACTCGATCGCGGGGGTCTCGAGCGCCTCGAAGCCATAGCGCTCGTAGACTTCGCGGATCTTACCCGTCATGTCGTTCAGGCCCCGAAGCTCCGCCGCCTCGATATCGCGGAAGCCTTTTGCGAGGCGCGCCTCAGGGCGCGTGCTTGTATTCACTTTGGACATGAGAATGTTGGGGACCAGACCGCAAATGAAAAAGTTGCCGTGACACCTTACGGGCGTCCGGCGCGTGAGCCCGCCTTATATCGGATGGACCGGCACGAGGAAAGTCGCCCCGGAATCCTTAAAATCCACGCAGGCCAGCTAGTTAGTCGGGTTCGACGCCCAAGACGTCCATTTGGCGCGGAGGCGTCCGCTCAGGGCATGAAACAGGGCCCTTGGGACCGCAATCCCGTGCGTCGGCACCACCAGATCGAAAAGCGGCACCGGCATCGCCCCGAAGCCGCGGGCCAGGGGGTGATCGCGGATACCCATATCGAAGCGGTGGATGCCCGAGGCGGTGAGGTATTTCATGGCTTCGATAAGGGCGAGCCTGCCCGGCGAGAGATGGCCCCACTCGTCTCCCGCAGTCGAGATAAAGAGGCGAGTGAAGGCGCCGCCGTGGACGATGCCGAAAAGGGTGGCGATGATCTCGCCGTTCACTTCGAGCGCGAAGAGCGCGCTCAGACCGGCGTTGGAGCCGTCGATCGCCAAGCGTTCATAGAAGGAGCGATAGCCCGGCTCGTCGAGGATGTTTTTCGTATGCAGCGCGGCGTGGCGGCGCGCCTGCTGTTCTTCGAACGCGAGATAGACGTGCGCGATTTCTTCAGCCGTGGTGGCGCGGAAGAAGCGCGACGCTTTTTCTTCCTGCCATCGCCGATGGCAGCGTTCGATTTCCTTGCGGCATTTATTGTCGATGCCCGCGAGGTATGTTTCCACCGTGAAGGGCACAGTCAGGGCGCTGCCCGAATTTCTTGCCGGCGAGATGCCATGGCGCGTCAGAAGCGGATTGGGACGGCCGCCGACGTCCGCGGGCATCCGCTCGAAGCGGATGAGATCGATATCGCTCATCGCGCGGCGCACCTCGCGCCACAGGCGGCGGATTGCGCTTTTATCGGTCAATTGCGCGGGGCCTAGAATGGGCCCGCCATAATCCGACACGCCGAGGTCTGCGAAGCTCGCGACACTCAGCGTGCGCTCTCTTGTTACGACCAGCGGAAGAACGAGCGCGACGTCGCCGCTATCCCGTTCCGTCACGACAACGAGACGCGGCATGGCTTTCCGCGATGGCGCCAATTCCTCGTAGAGGACCGTCAACCAGTCGAGTGTCTGGAAACCGTTCGAAATGAGGTCCGGTTCGACCGCTTCAAATGCGGCGAGCGCGTCGTCGGCACCATCGAAAATTTCGGCAATGAAACGACCGCTGCGCGAGTCGAACACTCGCGACCAACCACCCCCGGCGCGCAAGAATGCGCCACCCCCCGTTTCTATCGTCGCCATACGCAATACACTCTGAGGCGTCGAACTTCTTTTGGAGGATATTAGCCGGGACCGGCGATTACAGTCACGGTGAATATTATGAAGGCCGTTTCATAGACCTGCTCGATCGCCCCCAGGACGTCGCCCGTGTAGCCGCCGATTTTCTGGTGCGCAATCAATGCGACAACGGCGGCGGCCACTCCTGCGAGCAGGGTCGAGAGCAAGAAAACCAGCGGACTGAGACAGATAAATCCGATTATCAGACCGCCTGCGAGCGCCACCCAGATTTCATTTGCGGTCATATCGGATGTCGTTCGGCTGACCTTGGCGGTTTCGCCTCCGGCATAGGAAAGGGTCGCCAGCGCGAGAACGGCCGCCAAGCGCGCGCCTGCAAATCCGGCAATGACGATTTTGGCAGCTGTGAACGGATCGACGTGGGCAAGCGCCCCCGCCTTGAGCGCAAACGTTATGACGAGGGCGAGCGTTCCGAACGTCCCGATGCTGCTGTCCTTCATGATTTCAAGACAGCGCTCGCGGGTGTGTCCGCCGCCAAAGGCGTCGGCGGTGTCCGCCAGTCCGTCCTCGTGCAGACCGCCCGTCAACAGGATCGCAAATGCGAGGCCGAGAATGACCGGTAGGGGCGATGGAAAGACGTGTGATGCCAGCAGGATGACGCCGCCTGTGGCGACGCCGATCAGGCCGCCGACCACCGGCAAATATTTCGCCGCCCGCACGAGCCAATCTCTCGGCAACGGATCGATGTGCTTTACGGGCAGCCGCGTCAGGAATTGCAGAGCGATGAAAAATCGCATCCCTTCGAGTGAGGTCATACCGGGTGTTCGCCCGGCAGATCGGCCATCTCGCGCAGCAGCAGTTCGGCGGCCCTGATGATCGGAATGGCAAGCGCGGAGCCCGTGCCTTCGCCGAGCCGCATCTCGAGTTCGAGCAGCGGCCTGACGCTCAGATGCTTCAGAAGAGCGGCATGGCCCGGCTCGGCCGAGCAATGCGCGAATATGCAGTTGTCGATCGTTCCGGGGTTCAGGGCTTCGGCGGCAATCGCACCGGCGGTCGAGATGAAGCCATCGACGACGATCACGCGTCCTGAGGCAGCGGCGGCTGTCATCGCGCCGGCCATCATGACGATTTCAAAGCCGCCGAACTGGCGAAGGACTTCGAACGTGCGCTCCGCCGACGTGGACGGTTCGATCGCGGCGCGGGCCACGGTTTCGCTCAACACTTGGTATTTGTGATCGAGACCGAGTGCCGGTGCGCCTGCCCCCGGCCCGACGAGCGATTTCAAATCGAGGCCGGTCAAGGAGTGGGCGATCAAAGCGGCCGAGGAGGTGTTGCCGATGCCGATTTCGCCAAAGCCGACGATTCCGGCATTTTCGGCGCCCAAGTGCGCATCCAAGGCGCGACCGGCTTCGAGAGCAGCCTCGCATTCCTCGGCGGACATTGCCGGTTCGCGACGCGCGTTCCGTGTTCCGTTTGCGATCCGCCGGTCGAGAAGACGATCGTGCGACGGCAATGGTTCGAGCATTCCCGTGTCGACGAGTTCGACGCCGACGCCAGCGGCGCGCGCCAGTACGTTGACGCCCGCCGTGCCTGCCAGGACGAATTTGGCGATCTCGCGCGTCACGACCGATGGATAGGCGGTTACCCCTTCGGCGGTGAGGCCGTGGTCGCCCGCGAACACGAGGATTTTCGCGACGCCGAGATCAGGATGTGTCGTGCCCGCGATCAGGCCGATCTGAACAGCGAGATCCTCGAGGCGCCCGAGCGAGCCGACCGGCTTCGCCTTGCCGCGAAGACGAGCGCGAAGCTCGTCGGCGAGCAGTGTTTGGGATTGCTTTGCGCCGGCTTTGACTGTCATGCGCCTATGTAGTCCTCAACGCTGCGTTTGGGTTGCGGTACGTCGGTCGAGTATCGGGCGAGATGTTCGATGCCCGGCGGAATAGGGCCCCCGTGCGCCCAGTCAAGCAATTCGACCGTATGCACTACCGGCACATCGAGTGCCGGTCCGAGCTGCGTCATGCAGCCGATGTTGCCGGCGGCAACGATGTCCGGCCGCAAGGATTTGATGTTCGCCACCTTACGATCCCGCAGCGCGCCTGAAATTTCGGGCTGGAGAATGTTGTACACGCCGGCCGAGCCGCAGCAGAGATGCCCTTCGGGCACATCCAAAACGGTGTAGCCCGCTTTCTTCAGCAGCGACTTCGGCTGGGCCGTCACGCGCTGTCCGTGTTGCAGCGAGCAGGCGGAATGATAGGCGACCTTCAGGCTCGACCAGCGCTTAGGCGCGCCGATATCGTAGGCATCGAGAAATTCGCTGACGTCCTTGGCCATCGCGGCGATGTCCTTGGCGCGCTTGGCGTATTCGGTCTCGTGTTTCAGCAGGTGGCCGTAATCCTTGACCGTGGTGCCGCAGCCCGACGTGTTGATGATGATGGCGTCGACGCCGCCCTTGGCGATTTCCTTGCTCCAGGCATCGACGTTGATCTTGGCGGCTTTGATCGCCTGCTCCTCGTGTCCGATGTGCTGGCTCAAGGCGCCGCAGCAGGCGGCTCCTGCGGACACGATCACATCGATGCCGCCGCGTGCGAAAAGCCTGATCGTCGCGTCGTTGATTTCCGGCCTCAACACTTGCTGGGCGCAACCTGCAAGCATGATGACGCGGCCGGTTCTGACACCCGTTGGCGACGCCCTTCCCGGGCCGCGGAAACGGCCCGAACGCGGTGCGCCGGCCGGCGCGAGGTCCACCATCGCGGCGAGTTCGGGAAGGTTCAGTGCGCGAAATGTCCGGGACATGCGCCGGCCCAAAGGCGCGGCTTTCATCGCCCACCGGAAGCGTTTCGGATAGGGCACAATCTCCATCAGCGCACGGCGGATCAGCCGGTCCTTCAGGCTGCGGCGGCCGGTTTTCTCGATGTGCTTCCGAGCAATCTCGACGAGATGCATGTAGTCGACGCCCGAGGGGCAGGTCGTCATGCACGAGAAGCAGGAAAGGCACCGGTCGATGTGAACCGAAACCTCGGGCTTCGCGTCGAGCCCTTTCTCCAGCATGTCCTTGATCGCGTAGATGCGGCCGCGCGGACTGTCTCGCTCATCGCCGAGCGCAACGTAGGTCGGGCAGGTCGCGGTGCAGAATCCGCAGTGTACGCAGCGCCGAAGGATGCGTTCAGCTTCCCTGACTTCCGGATCTTCCAGCTGCGATTTCGAAAAATTGGTTTGCATTGCGCCTTGTTGTCGAAAGGACGTGTCTAGAAATTGGCGTACATCCGCCCGCGATTGAGCAATCCGCTGGGATCGAACGCGGATTTGATACCGCGAGTCAATCTTTCGATCTCGGGCTTCAGGGGTTCAAAAACATCCACCGTCGAGCGTATTTCGGGTTCTGCACGGATCAATGTCGCGTGACCGCCGCGCACCGCGACGGCGCGGCGAACGTCGGCAGCCCCGGCATCGGCGGCGGCCGGGACTTCCAGCCAGATGAGCGCGCCCGACCAATCATAGAAAGCGACCGAAGGCATGAACTTCTGTATCGCCGCGACGATTTCAGGAGCTTTCGTCGGTAGCGTCGAAATCCGCCAAAGGCTTGTGTCGGTCGAGAACGGCATGACGGACAGCGTGCGGAATTCGCTCCACAAGCCGAACGTCTCTTCCGGATCGAGTTCGATCGGATTGCCGTAGACCTTGAGGGCGGTCTTCAGCTTTTCCTTGCGCTCGTCGATGGACGTCGAAAACGTTTCGAGGCGCAGAAGCGTCAGCGACTGGCCGACGCCCTTGAGCTTCGGCACCTTCAGCCGTTCGGCGCAATTCTTCGGCAGATGGACGGCGCCGGAAATTTCGAGCGGTGTCGCCATCGCAATGCCCAGCGCCTCGATCGCCAGATCGTCGGGCAGCCCAACGAAAGCCAGCGTCTGCATGGTTTGCGGAAGCGGCGCGACTTTGAACGTCACTTCGGTCATCACGGCGAGCGTTCCCCAGCTGCCGGTCAATCCGCGCGCGACATCGATGCCGGCGACATTCTTCATCACGCGGCCGCCGGACTTGAAAAGCTCGCCGCGGCCGTTGACGGCGCGGACGCCGAGCAGGTTATCGCGGGCGCTTCCAACGGCTATGCGTCGAGAACCGGAGAAGTTCGTTGCGAAGACGCCGCCGATGGACAGCGCGCCGCCGGGTGCGCCGGTTGCCGGGCCGAGATCCACGGGCTCGAAAGCGAGCATTTGTCCGCGCGCGGCGAGGATCTGTTCGATTTCAAAGACGGGCGTGCCTGATCGCGCGGACATCACGAGTTCAGTCGGCTCATAAAGCGTCACGCCTTTGAGGCCCGACGTCGTCAGCACGACATCCGAACTTGCGACGCGGCCGGTGTTGCGGAGCGCGCCGTGGCCTACGACCTCGATGCCGCGCTTCTCGCGCGCGAGCCTTGCGATCATGGACTGCAATTCCCACTCGGCGGCGGGACGAAAAAGTTCACTCACGATCAGGCAGCCTCCGGCGTGCTGGCGGCGTCACCGGCACGCATGACGTCCGTAATGGCGAGCGGGAAGACCTTCGCCTGGTTCAGCCGCCACGTCGGATCGAATACCGTCTTTATCCGCATCTGCACCGCGAGATCGGTGGGCGAGAACTGGGTCGTCATCAACTCGCGCTTTTCGATGCCGACGCCGTGCTCGCCGGTGAGACAGCCCCCAAGCTCGACACAAAGCTTCAGGATCGTTTCGCCAGCGATTTCCGCGTTTGCCGCCTGCTCGGGGTCGTTGGCGTCGTAAAGGATCAGCGGATGCAGATTGCCGTCTCCAGCATGGAAAATGTTCGCGACCTTCAGACCGTACTCGGCGCAGATTTGGCTGATCCGCGTCAACGCGTGCGGCAGCTGCGCGAGCGGGATCGTGCCGTCCATGCAGAGATAATCGGAAATGCGTCCGATCGCTCCGAAGGCCGCCTTGCGGCCCGCCCAGATGCGCGCGCTTTGGTCGGCATCGGCACTGATCTGGACGGTCTTCGGGTCGAAGCGCGCGGCGATTTCGGCGATGCGGCCGAGCAGGATGCCGATTTCCGACTCCGAGCCTTCGACCTCGACAATCAGCAAGGCTTCGACGTCGAGCGGATAGCCGGCTCCGGCGAAGGCTTCGCAGACTTCGATCGCCGCGTGGTCCATGTATTCGATCGCGACCGGAATGATGCCGGCGGCAATGATTGCCGAGACGCAGTTGCCCGCGGCTTCCGGCGAACGGAACCCGATCATCATTGGCCGCGCGCCTTCGGGCGCCGGAACGAGCTTGACGGTGGCTTCGGTGATCACGCCGAGCTGCCCCTCCGAGCCGATCACAAGGCTCAAGAGATCATAGCCGTTACGTTCGAGCGCGGAGCCGCCGATCTCGACGACGGTGCCATCGATCAACACCATTTTCACGCCGAGAACGTTGTGTGTCGTCACGCCGTATTTGAGGCAGTGCGCGCCGCCGGAATTCATCGCGAGATTGCCCGCCAGCGTGCAGGCCAACTGCGACGAGGGATCGGGTGCGTAGAAAAAGCCTTCCCCGGCGACGTTCGCGGTGATCTGGAGATTTGTTATCCCCGCTTCGAGACGCGCCAAGCGGTTGGCGTAATCGATCTCGAGCACGCGGTTCATCTTCGAAATGCAGAGGACGATGGAATCCTCCGTCGGCAGCGAACCACCGCACAGAGAAGTCCCGGCGCCGCGGGGAACGACCTTGACGTCGTTCTCGTGACAGTACTTCAAGATCTTCGAAACTTCTTCGGTCGTGCGCGGCAGCACGACGAGCATCGGCACACGGCGGTAAGCCGTGAACGCATCCGTCTCGTAGGCGCGTCGCCCATCCTCGTCGACGATCAGAAGATCCTTGCCGACCCGGCTTTTCAAACCTTCGATCAGAATTGGCAGCCGCCGCAGGACGCCAACATCGGGCTCAGGCAGCTCGATATGCGGCATCGTCTTCAGTCTCCAAGCCAATAGTCATGCCGGCTGTTCGCTCTCGGAGCGACAACTCGAAACGAGGCGCCCCGAATTCAGGCCCGCGGCAACCTGGACGCGTGGCCGCGGACGTTAATTATCCTCGCACGTGCGCCTCTTAGCGGCAATATACGCTCAGCGTCCCTATGGGGAGAAAACGCGACTTATCAGCGGCGATCGCCCGCTCCGAGCCATCGTTGGCCGCCCTGGTCACGAGGATCGTGAAATTCTCGCGGCGGGCCTCGCATATCGCGTGGTTCGCCCTGTCCGCGCACGTCGCCGCCCATGCCCCGAGGTTCGCGGTCGCGCATATCGGGCGGACGGCCCTCGCGCGGCGTGCGGACGTCACGTCCCTCCCGCATGCGGGCGCCTGAGAAGCATTGGGTGATGCAGGACTGCAACTGAGCATCGCAATGCGATGAAAACAGAAGCTTCGCCGCCATCCGGCAGGCGTTGTGCTGCGACCGGCAGGCCTCGGCGCACGGGTCGGCGTTGGCGATTCCGACAGCAAAAGTCGACACCATCAGGACAGCCAGCAAGGCTCTCCCGACCGATTTTGTCGACTTTACCGCAGCCTGAAACACCTACCGCCTCCTCATCCCCGGGCCGTGCTGGGCGGCTGAGCCTAGGCAAGCTGTGGAAGCTAGTGCCAGGACCATGAACATCGCCTGAACCGGCGGACGCAGGCGTTTCCGTCGGACGGGGGCACCATCAGAAGGCGAATTCTTCGAAAATCCGATCAATGTTGCCCTGCCACTCCCCGGAATAGCGACGAAGCAGCTCGTCCGATACGGTCTGGCCGCTGCCTGCAATCTTGTCGAGCGGAGTAAGGTATATCGTCTCGTCCTGGTTTTTCGCGTTGATGCGGGCGCGGTTTTTGAGACCGGTCCGCGAAATGCGCAGCGCTTGGCGGGCAATGTTTCCGACGGTCGTGCTTCGAAATGGAGCTGCGAGCGCCATTTTCGGAACGTCCGCCCGCAGCCTTTCGCGCTCTTCTTCGGTCCAATCGCGAATGAGCGTCCAGGCCTGGTCCAGCGCGTCTTCATCGTAAAGAATGCCTGCCCAGAAGGCCGAGAGCGCCGTGATCGTTCCCCAGCGCCCGCCGTCGGCGCCGCGCATTTCAAGAAAGCGCTTGAGGCGGACTTCCGGAAAAAGCGTGGTGAGGTGATCCGACCAATCATCGACGGTCGGAAGCTGGCCAGGAAGTCCCGGCAGACGGCCGGCGAGAAAATCGCGAAACGACGAGCCGGCGACATCGATGTAATTGCCGTCGCGATAGACGAAGTACATCGGGACATCGAGCGCGTAATCGACATAACGCTCGTAACCCATGCCGTCTTCGAACACGAACGGCAGCATGCCCGTGCGGCGCTTATCGGTGTCGAGCCAGACTTGACTGCGCATCGACTGGAAGCCGTTGGGGCGGCCTTCGGTGAACGGAGACGAAGCGAAAAGCGCGGTCGCAATCGGCTGCAGCGCCAGCGACACGCGCAGCTTTTTCACCATGTCGGCTTCGGAGGAAAAGTCGAGGTTCACCTGAACCGTCGCCGTCCGGTACATCATGTCGAGACCGCGGCTGCCGACGGTCGGCATGTAGCGCGTCATCACCTGATAGCGCTTTTTCGGCATATGCGGGATCTGGTCGAGACGCCATTTCGGCGAAAAGCCGACACCCAAAAATCCGATCGCCAGATCTTCGCCGACGTCGAGCACCTCGCGCAGATGCTCGTCGGTTTCCGCCGCGGTTTCATGAAGCGTTTCGAGCGGCGCACCGGAGAGCTCGAACTGGCCGCCGGGCTCGAGGCTGATCGTGCCGCCCTTTTCTCCGTCCGGACGCTTCAGAGCGATGATGTTCTCGCCCTCTTTAATCGGGAGCCAGCCGTAGCGGCGGATCAGCTCTTCCATAAGAGCGCGGATGCCATCGTTGCCGCCGTAGGGCACGGGGTCCAGCGTCACTGTGCGAAATACGAATTTCTCGTGCTCGGTGCCGATACGCCAATCGGCTTTCGGCTTCTCGCCAGCCGCGATCCAGCGCACGAGATCCTCGTGGCTCTCGATCGTCTTGCTTGCAGCGCCTTGTTCTCGCGTCGACATTCCCGAGCGACCTAGCCTTGCTGATCCGGTGCGGAGCAGGCTCCGCAGCCTGAGCCTTATGGCGGTGACCGGCGGGAACGGCAAGCGTCCCCGAAAGCGCGGCTAGCGGCGGCGCCAATCGCCCAGGACAGCACCCACAAGGGCGAGCGCGGCGACGGCTGCGGTATCGGCGCGCATGATTCGCGGGCCGAGCGACAGCGGCACCACGTAGGGTTTGCCGACGAGCCGGTTGCGTTCGCGAGGCGAGAAACCGCCTTCCGGTCCTATCAGCACAGCCAGCGGCCCGGGGGCGACCTTCGCCAAGGTCTCGATCGGGTCGGAAAGTTGCTCATGCTCGTCGCAGTAGATGAGGCGCCGTGCTTCGTCCCAATCGTCGAGAACATCATCGAGCTTGGCTGGCGGTTCGACGACGGGCACTTGCAGGATGCCGCACTGCTCCGCCGCCTCGATAACGTTGGCGCGCATGCGGTCGCTATTAACTCTTTCGGCGACCGTTCTTTCGGTAATCACAGGCCGGAGGCGCGCGGCGCCCATTTCCGTTGCCTTCTGGACCATGTAATCGAGCCGCGACCGCTTCAGCGGCGCAAACAGATAGTCGATGTCGGGGCTGACCTCCTGAGGCCGGGTCTGGTGCTCGACGGTGAGTGTCGCACCCCGTTTTTTCGTCTCCGCGAGGGTCGCAACCCATTCGCCGTCACGGCCGTTGAAGACCAAGAGCTGCGCCCCTGGCCGAAGGCGCAGGACGGCGGTCAGATAGTGCGCTTGCGGCGGCGCAAGCTCCAAGAGCCTGGCGGCGGCAAGGTCGTCCTCGACAAAAAGACGCTCTGAGGTCAGATCGCGGATAGCCATGGTGCGGTCTTATCGAAGCCTCGCTCGCAGGCAAAGGTCTGTCATCGTGCCGCTGCCCCGTATTGCGTCGCCGCGATGAGCCGGATAGGTCTCTTTTCAAAGTTGCCGGAGAAACATCAATTGACGATGGGTGCCGAGATTTCGCCCAAACCCAACTTGCGTGTTGCGGATGCACCGCCATCGAACTGGGTGGACCGATGGGCCCCGGCTTCGTGGCTGCCCTATCTTCGGCTTGGCCGGCTGGACCGGCCTATCGGCACGTGGCTGCTGCTCTTTCCCTGCTGGTGGTCGCAAACACTCGCGCAGGTCAATTCCGGCGATCACCTGCCGAATTTCTGGTACCTCCTGCTTTTCGCAATCGGCGCCATTGCAATGCGCGCTTCCGGTTGCGCCTATAACGACTTCATCGATCGCGACATCGACGGCCGGGTCGAGCGGACGGTCAATCGTCCACTGCCCTCCGGCCAAGTGTCGCCGGATGCCGCGCTCGCTTTTGTCGCTCTGACGGCGCTCGCCGGGCTCGTCGTGCTGCTCTGCTTCAACAGCTTCACGATCTGGTTGACGATCGCCTCGCTTTTGATCGTCGCTGCCTATCCGTTCGCGAAACGCGTCACCTCCTACCCGCAGCTGGTGCTGGGGCTCGCCTTCAATTGGGGAGCACTTTCTGGCTGGGCGGCGATCAAGGGATCGATCGGACTTCCCGCGCTCGCACTCTACACGGGCTGCGTGTTCTGGACCGTCGGTTACGACACGATCTACGCGCATCAGGACAAGGAGGACGACGCGCTGCTGGGTCTCGGCTCAACGGCGCTGCGCTTCGGCGAAGACACGGTTTCGTTCGTCGGCGCGATGTACGGATTAGCCGGAATTCTGTGGCTCGCGGCGGGCGCGCTGGCGGGCGCACACCTCGTCTACTTCCTGGCCGTCGTGCTGGTGTTTCTACAGATGTCGTGGCAGGTCGCGACGCTCGATATCCACAATCCGACGAACTGCCTCTGGCGCTTCAAGTCGAACCGCGATGTCGGTCTCGCGGTGTTTGCCGGACTCGTCGCGGATATGGCGCTTTCGTGGTTCGCCGGTCTCAGCTGAAGATCACTCAGCCGCATACAGGAACGCGGCCCGAGAGGCCCCGCGCCGCGCTGTTCGGTCTCACTGTTGACGTTTCGAGCCACTTAACTTGGCTTTGCAGGCAATCTTGTCAGAATTCTCTTCCGATCGGCTTAAGAAATAGCGTAAACAAAAGCTTACGCTCAATGTAATCACATTCCTGATTGCCTAAGGACGCTTTGCGCCGTTGACGGCCGTCAGACCAGGCGGTTTTTGGGAATCGCCGGAGCATTTGTTCAGGAGACGAACAGTCGTCCATGTCCCAGACCCCTTCTTCATCGAATTCAAAACCGCAACTCCTGCATCTCGTTTTCGGGGGCGAACTCGAATCGCTTGAAGGCCACGAATTTCGCGATCTCGAGGGGCTCGATATCGTCGGCATCTTTCCGGACTACCAGTCGGCATATGCGGCGTGGAAGAACGCGGCACAACGCTCGGTCGACAACGCCATGATGCGGTATTTCATCGTGCATCTGCATCGGCTGCTCGAGCCGAACGGCGCGAAGCCCATCCAGCCGGCAACGTCCGCGACGTGACGGCAAATCTGCTCAAACCTGAGAAGAAGCAGCGGCCCCGCCTTCGTCTCGACGCTCAGTCGCGCGAACTTTTTCGGCGTTTCGTCGGCGACTGGGTTTGGCCGCGGCGCTGGCAGCTCGCGTGGACGCTCTTTTTGACGACGTGCCTTGCCGCGGTGACCGGCGGCTATCCAGGCGTCATCAAAAAATCGTTCGACATGCTGATGAACAATGAGCGCAACGCATTGCCGTTCGTGCTTACGGCGATCGTCGGCATCACGCTCGCTCGCGCGAGCCTTCTGTATCTGCAGTCCATCGCGACCAACCGTTTCATCCTGCGCATCACGTCCGACATGCAGAAGCTCGCCTTCCGGCATCTCATCGGCGCCGATTTCGCGCGGCTGTCGCGGGAGACGCCGGGACGGCTGATGTCGCGGCTGACGAACGACATCGGGTTCATTCAGAACGCCATGATGTCGTCGTTGAACTCGATCTTTCGCGACACGTTCTCGGTGATCGCGCTCGTTATCGCGATGCTCTATCTCGACTGGGCGATGACGCTCGTCGTACTGAGCGTCTATCCGCTTGCGGCGCTGCCGGTCGCTGCCATCAGCCAGCGGCTTCGCCGCGTTGCCAAGCAGACGCAGAGCGGCCTCGGCGATATGACGTCGCTGCTGTCGGAAAAGCTCGGAGGCGCGCGGCTGATCAAGTCGTTCCAGCTCGAGGGCTACGCGGCGGACCGTTTGGATGCGAGCTTCGAGCAGATCTACTCGCTGAAGATGAAGTCGGTCAAAACGCGCGCGCGTATGGATCCGATCCTCGAGGCGCTCGGCGGCCTCGCCATCGCGGGCGTCGTTGCGTTCGCCTATCTCCGCATCTCGAACGGCATCTCGACCGTCGGCGATTTCATGGGGTTCGTCACGGCGTTGCTGATGGCCGCGCAGCCCATCCGTCAGCTCGGCAATCTTGCCGGCCGGCTCCAGGAGGGCTTGGCGGCGGCTGAAAGTTTCTATGGGCTGATCGACGAAATGCCGAAGATCGCGGACAAGCCGAACGCGAAACGTCTCAATGTTTCGGACGGTCAGATCGCATTCCGCGGCGTCGGCTTCGGCTACGATGCAGCGTCGGACGAACGCGCGGTACAGGACATCGCACTCGACGTGCCGGGCGGATCGACCGTCGCGCTCGTCGGCCGCTCGGGCGCGGGCAAATCGACGATCATCAATCTCGTTCCCCGGCTCTTCGACGTCACCGAAGGCCAGATCCTCATCGACGGCCAGGACGTGCGCGACGTTTCGCTCGCGTCGCTGCGCGATCACATCGCCATCGTCAGTCAGGACATCACACTGTTCGACGATACGATCGAGGCGAACATTGCGCTCGGCCGCCTTGGTGCGAGCCCGGAGGAAATCGCTGAGGCTGCGAAAGCGGCTGCGGCGCATGACTTCATCATGGCGTTGCCCGACGGCTATAAGACGATGATCGGTGATCGCGGCAGCAGGCTTTCCGGCGGCCAACGGCAGCGTGTCGCTCTGGCGAGGGCGATCCTCAAGGATGCTCCGATCCTGCTTCTCGACGAGGCGACCAGCGCGCTCGACAACGAGAGCGAACAGCTAGTTCAGGAAGCGCTCGGGAAATTCACGCGCACGCGCACCACACTCGTCATCGCGCACCGGCTTTCGACGATCCAGAATGCAGATATGATCTGCGTGATGGATGACGGCCGCATCGTGGAGCGCGGGACACATTCCGAGCTTCTGGCCCGCAACGGTTCCTATGCGCGCCTCAGCCGCTCGGCACATGGGCCGCAGGCGATGATCGCCGACTGACGATAAGATTCGGCTATTCGCGGTGGAGGATGTTGTTGACGAGCCGGTTTGCCCAACCGCGGGCTTTGAACGTGCTGTTCATCTCGCGGGGATCGTAAACCGTTTCGACCCAATCCCAAAACGCGATGCCGGTACGCGCCTCGTCGGCGAGGTAGCGGTGGAAGACGGCATCGAGCACGCCGGTATCGGCGCTGCGAACGTGCCCGTAGCGCAAGGACAGCTGGTTTAGAGCCTTTCGAATGGGCAGCCCATCGTGAAGATGGCTGATCATCACGCTCATCAAGCCGGCGCGGTCGGCGCCCGATTTGCAGTGGACGAGGATCGGGTACTCGACTTTCCCCAAAACATCTTTCATCGCCGCAAACTCGGCGCGGGTCGGCGCGGCGCGCGACTTCAGCGTCAGATCGACAAGCTTAATGCCCTGGCGAGCGCATGCCTGCTGCTCGAGCCAACGCGTGCCGTAGGACTGCTCGCCGCGCAGATTAATGACCGTCCGTACGCCGCGCCTTCCGGCCCAGGCGATGTGATGGGGGGCTGGCTGCGCCGATCGCCACGTGTCCGGTCCGACACGATGGCGATTGTTGTAAACCATCCGCACGATGCCGTAATCGATCAACAGCATCTCGACATAGCAAAGTGCTGATGCGAATCGCGTTCCGAGCCAAGTGGGGGGTGCGTGCACTGCACTGTGCAAAAATGCACCGCTGGTGCGGCGTAATCCACGCTTCGCTTCTTTAAAGGGGCTTGTTGCCATCAGGAGTTGTCTCGATGCTCCCGATTCGCGGGCAGCCTTGTCGATAGCGCCAGCCTTCAGTCGCCCTCGTTGTTCACAAGAAGCCGCGGTCCATCGTGATTGAACTTGCTAATTATTAGCTATAGCAACGACCTGCAAGGGGCTTGAGCGCACACAAGCTTCGTCTGTCACATTCTCGCATACCAACGATAAGGCAGCCATTGCCGCATGGCAGAGACTAAGAAGACGCTTCTGCGACTTGGCGGCCAAACACTTGCGCGCCTTATCCGGCACGTTGCCAGCTCATCGAAGACCATTCACGAGCCGCCGGATCTCATGGAGCGGCTCAGCGATACGCACCCCTGCATCGTCGCATGCTGGCATGGCCAGTTCATGATGATCGCGACGCTTCGTCCGGAGAACGTCAAAATCTCCGCCATGGTCGCGCGGCACGGCGATGCCGAGCTCATCAGCGAAACATTAAAGGCCATCGACGTTGACCTCATTCGCGGCGCCGGTGCCGGCTGGCGCAAGCGCGACCGTGGCGGCGCCGCGGCACTCAGGTCGTCGCTGCAGGTACTCGCCGAAGGCCATTCCCTGGTGATGACGGCTGACGTTCCCCCGGGGCCCGCACGCGTCGCCGGCGCCGGCATCATCACGATCGCCCGCATGTCGGGCCGGCCCATCGTTCCGGTTGCGCTCGCGACGAAGCGTTTCGCTTCCTTCGATACATGGAGCAGGCTGACGATCAACCTTCCGTACTCGACACTTGCCGCCGTCGCGGGCGATCCGATCGAAGTTCCGAGCACGGCGGACTCCGCGATGATGGAACAAAAGCGCGTCGAGCTCGAGACCGCACTCAATTCCGCGACGCTTCGCGCTTACGAGCTCGCTGGCGCCGACATCAAGCGCGCAACGCCGCTCGATGTGCTCGCCGCGAATTCGGCGCCTGCGCCGGGTTTCATTCTCAAAACATATCGCGCCGGAACGGCGGCGCTTCGCCCGGCGGTGCCGCTGCTTCTCAACATGCGCGGACAGCAGGGCAAGGAGGATCCCAGCCGTCGCGGAGAACGGCTCGGCTTTGCCGGTCAGCCGCGTCCCGAGGGACAGGTGGTGTGGATCCATGCCGCCAGCGTTGGCGAGACGAATGCGATCCTGCCGCTCATCGACAGCCTGCTCGATGCCAATCCGCACATTCACGTTCTGCTGACGACGGGCACGAAAACGTCGGCGGAAATTGCGGGCCGCCGCTTGCCGGCACGGGCGCTGCACCAATACGTGCCGCTCGATGTGCCGCACTACGTCAACCGCTTTCTCGATCACTGGAAGCCGTCGATCTCGATCTTCACGGAATCCGACATCTGGCCGAATCTCGTTCTCGGCACCGCAGAGCGCGGGATTCCGCTCGTGCTCGTCAACGCGCGGATGTCGCCGCGCAGCATCAACCGCTGGCGCAAATATGCGGGCGTCGGCCGGCCGCTCTTCTCGCGCTTCGCCGCCGTGCTGTCGCAGAACCCGCAAATAACGCGCGCCATGAAGCGTCTCGGGGCGCCGAACGTCATTACAGCCGGCAATCTTAAAATCGATTCTCCGCCGCCTCCCGTCAACATCGACGCCTTGGCGGCGCTACGAAACGCCGTCGGGCAGCGGCCTCTCTTTCTCGCCGCGAGCACGCATCCCGGCGAAGACACGATGATCGCGGCCGCGCACTCGCTGATGCGCCGCGAGATCGAAGGACTGCTGACGATCATCGTGCCGCGTCATCCAGAGCGCGGCGGCGGGCTTGCCGCGTCGCTCGGTGGCCTAGGCCTCAGGACGCAATTGCGGACGCGGTCCTACACGCCCGACAGCAATACCGAGATCTACGTCGCCGACACCATCGGCGAGCTTGGAACCTTCTACTCGATCTCGCCGGTTGCGCTGGTTGGCGGTTCGCTCGTCGAGCATGGCGGCCAAAATCCGATTGAGGCGGTTCGTCTCGGCTCGTGCGTTCTCACTGGTCCGTTCACGCACAATTTCCGCGACGCCTACACCGCCCTTTTCCGCGAGGGCGGTGCTGTCGAGGTCCGGTCGTCCGACGATATCGCTCGGCAGGTCACTCTGCTGCTCGCAGATCAGGCTGCCGCCAAACGCATGCGTCACGGAGCGGATCTGGCGCTGCAATCGATGGGCGGCGCGCTTGCGAAGACGCTCGGCGCCATTCAGCCATTACTTGAAAAACAGCGAGCGTGACGCGTGCCAGCCTCGGAACCCAGCTGGTGGTATGGGCCGGACGGCGGGTGGCAGACGTCGCTTCTTTCCCCGGTCGGCGCACTCGTCGGCGGAATCGCGAGCCGGCGGATCGCAAACGCAAATCCCTATCATTCATCGCTGCCGGTCATTTGTGCCGGTAACTTCACGGCGGGCGGCTCCGGGAAAACGCCGCTGGCGTTGTTTCTGGCGAAGCTTGTCGCGGAAGAGGGCCGCGAGCCATGGTTTCTCTCGCGTGGCTATGGCGGGAAGCTCGAAGGTCCGGTTCGCGTCATCCCAGCGCGCCAGACGGCTCGCGACGTCGGAGACGAACCGCTGCTGCTTGCGCGCTCCGCTCCGGCTGTCGTTTCGCGCGATCGCCGCAAGGGCGCGGAGGCGATCGAGGCGATGGCCTCGAAACAAGCCGTCATCATCATGGACGACGGCTTGCAGAATCCCGCGCTCGCGAAAGATCTGGTCATCGCGCTCGTCGATCAGCGGCGCGGTTTCGGTAACGGCCTTGTCATTCCGGCCGGCCCCTTGCGCGCGCCGCTCGACATTCAGGGGAAGCTCGCGCACCTGATCGTGCTGACGGGCCAAGGTCCGGCGGACCCGGCCCTCCTGCAAACTCTGAAGGCGATATCGACAGCGCCGGTCATCACCGCCGAAACGCGTGCGGACGGAGACGTCGCGCGCTTTCGGAACCGGAAGGTGATTGCCTTTGCGGGCATCGCAAATCCCGAGCGATTTTTCTCTACGCTCGGTTCGCTTGGCGCAGACATCGTCGCACGAAAAGCGTTCGCCGATCACCACATGTTCAGCGAAGCGGAAGCCCGCGATCTGTTGGAAACTGCGGAGCGTGCGGGGGCATCTCTGGTGACGACGGAGAAAGATCTCGCGCGGCTGGCCGGGACGACGGGTGTTCGCGCAACGCTCCGAGAGCGGGCAGAGACAATCGTCATCCGTACTGCGATCGAAGATGGAGATCTTGAGATTTTGCGCCGTCTGGTCCGCGGCGCGATCGTTCGCTAGCGCGCGGAAGCGTTCGCGTTTTCCTTGGCGCTCAGTTCCAGGTAACGCTTAACTGAAATTTCGGCCGACGCATAAGCTTCCTGCGCGTCGACGCTCCAGTAGCGAAGATCGGGAAGCGCGATCGGCTGGCCGGTCACTGCGCAGCGCACGAAGTCACCCGGAGACAACACCTCGAATTCGCCGTCCAAGAAGCGAATTTTGGCTTCGTTGCGGAGACCAAAAAATTTCTCAATCCGATTCATCAGCTTTCAAGCCGTACAGTTCTTTCGCTACCGGACTTCATCCGACATCCGATGATATGAATGCCGCATTTCCGGCCGCGCGCCAATTTCCAATTTATCCCAAGCGTATCAAAAAAGTGAGCCTTGTCCGCCGCGCCCGCCGGGCTTTTGGCGCGACGTTTTAACCGGACCTTTGGTGGATTTAGGATCATCGGATTGTACCGGCCCTTCGGCTTTTGCCGCAATGCTGCCGTCGGAAAATTCGACGTTCAACATCGTCCCGGTGACAACAGCGGCTGCCTGACGGATCGTCTGGCCGGACTCGTCTCTAACGAGCGCAAAGCCGCGCGACAGGATGCTGTGGTACCCCAGCGACTTGAGCAATGCGGCTTTACCATCAAGCACTCTGCGGCTGACCGCCACGCGGTTAAGCAAGGCGCGGCCGGCGCGCTTCTCCAGCGCCTCCAGCCGCTCGCCGCAGCGCGCGTGCTTCTGAAGGATCGGAGCGGACGAGAGCCTGCCGCTGACGCGGGCAAATCGCGTTGCATGGGCACGCGTATTCGCCAGCAGCGCGCGCGACAGCCGGCGATCGGTCTCGTCGAACCGCTGCCGGGGAAGCGCCACCAGATCCTGCAGTTTCGGGAGGCCCCTGGCCGATGCCTTGAGGTGCGTCTTGGCGCCGTCGAGCGAGCGGCGAACCGCAGTGCGCTTGCGCAGCATGAGCTTCTCGAGCGTGTCGATCAGCTCGGAATACTTTGGCACGGCCCATTCGGCGGCTTTCGTCGGCGTCGGCGCGCGGGCGTCCGCAACGAGATCGATGAGCGTCCAGTCGGTTTCGTGGCCGACAGCGGAAATGAGCGGGATGAGACTCTCGGCTGCGGCTCTGACGACGATCTCCTCGTTGAAGCTCCAGAGATCTTCGAGGCTGCCGCCACCCCGCGCGACGATCAGCACGTCGGGTCGCGGAATTCTGCCGCCTGCTGCGAGCGCGTTGAAACCGCGGATCGCGGCGGCGACCTCAGCCGCGCTGCCTTCACCCTGCACGCGCACCGGCCAAATCAGAACGCGGGCCGGATAGCGCTCGTTGAACCCGTGAAGCATGTCGCGAATGACGGCGCCTGTCGGCGACGTGACGATGCCTACGACCTTCGGCAGGAAGGGACGCTGCTTCTTGCGGGCCTCGTCGAAGAGGCCTTCGGCGGCAAATTTGCGCTTGCGCTCTTCGAGCAGCGCCATCAGCGCGCCAGCGCCCGCAGGTTCCAAGGCCTCAATGACGATCTGGTATTTCGAGGAGCCCGGAAACGTCGTGATCTTGCCTTGGGCGATGACTTCCATGCCCTCTTCGGGCTTGAAGCGAAGCCGGCCGAAGGAGCCCTTCCAGATCACGGCCTCAATCTTCGCCTTGTCGTCCTTCAGGGCAAAGTAGCAGTGACCGGACGCGTGGGGTCCGCGGTACCCTGAAATTTCGCCCTTAAGGCGCACATAGCCGAAGCCGTCCTCGAGGGCGCGCTTGATCGCGCCGGAAAGTTCGGACACCGAAAATTCCGGGGCGTTGGCGCCCGGGCGGCCTTCGTTCGTGTTGGGAATGGAATTCAATAGCTTACTGTTCTGTTTCGCGGTCTTGCTTGTTTCACGTTCGATGCTACACCCGATGCTACACCGAGGCCCGGATTGCAACAGGCGACCTGATGAACGTCCTTCTCCTCGGCTCGGGCGGTCGCGAGCATGCGCTTGCGTGGGCCCTGAGCGCGAGTCCTCTTCTGACAAAACTCTTCTGCGCCCCCGGCAACGCCGGGATCGCCGAAGTGGCGCAATGTATCCCTCTCGATCCGGGCGACCAAGCGCGCATCATCCAGTTCTGCCGCGATGAGCGGATCGAACTCGTCGTGATCGGGCCCGAGGCGCCACTGGTCGCGGGCCTGGGCGATGCCCTCGGTGCGGCCGGTATTCGCTATTTCGGCCCGTCGAAGCTTGCTGCACAGCTTGAAGGCTCCAAGGGTTTCACCAAAGATCTTTGTCGCGCTGCGGGCATCCCGACGGCGGCATATGGGCGTTTCGCGGACGCGCAATCGGCGAAGACGTTTCTCGCCAGCCAGAGCCTGCCGATCGTCGTCAAGGCGGACGGCTTGGCCGCCGGCAAAGGCGTCGTCATAGCCCAGACGCGCGGAGAAGCCGAAGCGGCGGTTGACGCTTGTTTCTCGGGAAGCTTCGGCTCGGCTGGAGCCGAACTCGTCATCGAAGAATTTCTGCACGGCGAGGAAGCCAGCTTCTTTGCTCTCTGCGACGGGAAGACCGCGCTGGCGCTCGCAACGGCTCAGGATCACAAGCGCGTCGGCCACGGGGACACCGGCCCGAACACCGGCGGAATGGGGGCCTATTCTCCCGCTCCGATCGTCACGCCGGACATGCACGACCGCGTGATGCGCGAGATCATCGAGCCGACGGTGAAGGAAATGGCGGCGCGGGGCATGCCGTTCAAGGGCGTCCTTTTCGCGGGGCTCATGATCACCGCGACCGGGCCAAAGCTCATCGAATACAACGTGCGCTTCGGCGATCCTGAAACGCAGGTTCTGATGATGCGGCTCAAATCGGATCTGCTCGCGGCGCTGCTCGCGACAACCGACGGCGTGCTTTCGAATTTCGATCTCAGGTGGAGCGACGACGTTGCCCTGACGGTGGTGATGGCCGCCAACGGCTATCCTGGAACGCCGCAAAAAGGCACGGAGATCAAGGGGCTGGATCAGGCGCGCGCGGTTCCGAACGTCGAAATCTTTCACGCTGGCACCCGTCGCGACGGCGAGAGCCTTATTGCAGACGGCGGCCGAGTGCTAAACGTCACCGGCCGCGGCAAGACAATTGCCGAGGCGCGCGATGCCGCCTACGCGGCGGTTGCGAAAATCGACTGGCCGGGTGGCTTCTACCGCAAGGACATCGGCTGGCGGGCGTTGCAGCGAACCGAGACTTAAGGCAGGTCGCGGCAACGGCGGAAAACGGGATAACAGCATCGCATGACCGTTCTGAAGCCCCAAGCATCGTCGCCAAATGGCAGCCAGCCAGCACGAAAGCCGACGATCGGACTCGCACTCGGCGGCGGCGGCGCACGCGGGCTCGCGCATATCGCCATGATCGAGGCGTTCGATGAACTCGGCATCAAGCCCGATGTGATTGCGGGAACGTCGATCGGCGCGGTTTACGGCGCAGCTTATGCATCCGGTATGTCGGGCCGCGATTTGCGCGACCACACGCGATTCATCCTATCGCAACGCTTCGGTCTGATCCGTGATCTCTTCACAAAGACGGCGCAGCCTTTTCAACGGCTGCTCAGCGTTTTTGGCGCGCGGAACGCCATTCTCGACCCGTTCACCGTTCTCGACCTCATTCTACCGAAAGAGGTGAAGGAGACCTTCGCCGACTGCAAAATTCCGCTGAAGGTCGTCGCGTCCGATTTCTACGATCAGGAACCGAAGGTTTTTACCGAAGGTCCGCTCAGAACGGCCATTGCGGCGAGCATGGCGCTGCCTGTCCTCTTTCAACCCGTCGTTCTTGAGGGCCGGGCGTTGATCGACGGCGGCTTGACGAACCCGTTGCCGTTCGACCTGCTGCTTCCCGAAACGGACATCGTCGTTGCCATCGACGTCTCCGGCTCGCCCGTCGCGGATGCGAAGCGCGTCGCGCCGACAGCGTTCGCAGCACTCTTTTCGAGCGCCTTTCTGTTCGAGCACACCATCGTCAAGGAAAAGCTCAGGGCCAAACAACCGGACATTTTCATCCGGGCCGGAACGAGCAATTTTCAAGTCCTCGATTTCCTGAAGTGCGACGACATTCTCGCGGCCGCGCAGCCCGCGAAGGAACGGCTGAAGCAGCAGCTTCAGCGCGTGCTCTCGGTCGAGACGCTGCCTGTGCTCGAGGATGCCGAGCCGATTCAAAAGCTGATCGCGGCGCCCAAACGTCCGAAGCGCCGACTGCTTACACGTCCGCGTAAGACGCGGGAGTAGGAATAGTCCACTTCGTCATCCTCGGGCGAGTGCGCCGACGGCGCATCGAAGCCCGGGGATCCAGCGTGAGACTCGTCGAAGACACAATATTGGGCCTTCGGCGCTCTTTATGCTGGATCCCCGAACGGCCTCGCAGGCTCCTCCGTTCGAGGATGACGAAAGGGCGGGTCAATCGCGGCGCAGTTCGAAGAAGTTTTTCAGTAGCGTGCTGGCGTCGTCTTCGCCGATGCCGGGGTAGACTTCGGGGACATGATGGCAGGTCGGCTGGCTGAAGACGCGAGCGCCTTGCTCGACGCCGCCGCCCTTCGGATCGCTCGCGGCGTAGTAAAGGCGCTTGATGCGCGCGAATGAGATCGCCGCCGCGCACATCGGGCAGGGCTCAAGCGTGACATATAGGCTGCATCCGACGAGACGCTCGTCCTCGATCTCCGCGCAAGCTGCCCGGATCGCGAGAATCTCCGCGTGGGCCGTCGGATCAGAGAGTTCGCGCGTCCGGTTCCCGGCCACTGCCAGAACCCTGCCGTCGGGAGAAACGATAACGGCCCCGACCGGCACCTCGCCACGATTGGCCGTGGCTTTCGCCTCTTCGAGCGCAAGGGACATATGGCTTACGGCGTCCTTCGATGTCATAAGCTCGCTTCGCTCCCGAAAGCCCAGTGTTACCGATGGCCAGACCACCAACCAGACCACAAAAATCCAAAGTCGCCGAACCCGCCGCTCGCGGGCCCGCTACCGCGCCTGAAAAGCGGGACGGTCCGATGCGCATCGCCAAAGCCATGGCGCGTGCCGGGCTCTGCTCGCGCCGCGAGGCCGAACGCTGGATCGCCGATGGCCGCGTCAGCGTCAACGGCAAGCTGCTCAGAACGCCGGCCGTGGAAGTCGGTCCGGCCGACAAGGTATTCGTCGATGGCAAGCCGCTGCCAACCGCCGAGCCGCCGCAACTCTGGCGTTATCATAAGCCGAAAGGCATCGTCACCACGCATTCCGATCCCGAGGGCCGGCCGACGGTTTTCGACAAGATGCCCCCGGAGATGCCGCGCGTCATCTCGGTTGGACGTCTCGATTTCAATACCGAAGGCCTGTTGCTGCTGACCAACGACGGCGCGCTTGCCCGCCATCTGGAACTGCCCGCGAACGGCTGGGTGCGGCGCTACCGCGTGCGCGCGAAGGGCCGCGTGTCGCCCGACGATCTGGTGAAACTCAAGGAGGGCATCACGGTCGAGGGCGTCTCATACGGGCCGATCGAGGCGACGATCGACAGCGTGCAGGGTGCCAACACGTGGCTTTCGATCGCCATCCGCGAGGGCAAAAACCGAGAAGTGAGAAAGGTGCTCTCGCACCTCGGGCTGACGGTCAACCGCCTCATCCGCGTTTCATTCGGGCCGTTCCAGCTTCTCGATCTCGCGCCCGGCGCAGTCGAAGCGGTGCGGCGGAAAATTCTCGTTGCACAGCTCGGACCTCGAGCTTCCGAAGCGCTTGGATTTTCGGAAAGTCAGGCCGAACGCAAGGCGCGGCACGCGCGCGGGAAAGCGGCGAGCGAGGCGGACGACTGATGCGGGTGGTTGCTGGACGGTTTCGCGGCCGCGCACTGCAAGCGCCGGACGATATGAAGATACGGCCTACTTCCGACCGCGTGCGGGAAAGCCTTTTCAATATCCTAGCGCACGGCATCGCGGATTTCTCGCTCGACGGCGCGCGCGTGATCGATCTCTTCGCCGGGACGGGGGCGCTCGGCATCGAAGCGGTGTCGCGCGGCGCCGCCTACTGTCTCTTCGTCGAGGAAGCGCCGGACGCGCGCGCGCTCATTCGCACAAACGTCGAAAATCTGGGTCTCACGGGCGAAACGCGCATCTTCCGTCGCGATGCAACGGATCTCGGTCCGGCTGGCAATATGGACCCGTACGATCTGGCGTTTCTCGATCCGCCCTATGGCAAGGGTTTGGGCGAAAAGGCGCTCGACGCACTTGCGCAGGGCAACTGGCTGAAGCCCGGCGCGATCTCTGTGCTCGAAGAACGCGCGGGCGCAACGCTGACGTTTCCTGACGGCTTCACCGTGCTCGACGCCCGCACCTACGGCGATACCGAAATCACGATCTTGCGGTTCGGCGCGGCGAGCTGAATAGCCGCCGCGCGTTCTTACCCAACTGCATTTTCCGCTTCAGGCGTAAAAGCACCATCGGCGAGGCTGTACGTGTATTCGCGGACATCGCTCGCCCATTTCGCGGTGAGATTTTCGAAGCGTGCGCGATCGCCAGCGAAGAGTGCGCGCGTCGCTTCTTCAAAGCCCGCGAGGTTGCCCGCCATCGCCGACATGAAGCGATAGGCCCGCTCCCTGGCCGTGCGCATCATGTCCGCATCCGCATTCCTGCGGCGTGCATCGTCGACGAGTTTGCGCAGCGTCACCGACGCGCCACCCGGCTGCGCCGCCAGCCATTCCCAATGACGCGGCAACAGCGTCACTTCGCGGGGCACGACGCCGAGTTTCGGCCGTCCGGGGCCGCGTGCCTCTTCTGCACCCGCGGGAGACGACGGAGACTTCTGAAGACGCGCGGCCGGGACGTCGGCCGTTTCCCGCAAATCGAAATCGATCTGACTGCCGGTGCTGTCATCGAAGATCAGCAGCGACATGTCTGGCTGCTTGGCCGAGCGCGTGCGGATGGCTTCGATCACCTCGGCGCGCGAACCCGAGGCAAAGCGGCGGCGGCCGTCGAAGGCGGTGAACTTTTGGTCCATTTTCTTTTGCTCCAGCATCAGCTGGCGGCAATATTACCCGGATAAAACAGGTCGTCAATATACCCGGGTAAAATTATTTGGCGCGCCACCCGCGGGCGCCAAAATAAAAAATGTAGAGATAGCTCGGGATCGCGAGCAGCAGGTAGGCGAGTTGGAAATCGACGTGTTCCTTCAGCAGGCCGAACGCGTAAGGCATCAGCGCGCCGCCGGAGATCGCCATGATCAGCAGCGCGGAACCCGTCTCTGTGTGCGCGCCGAGACCGCGGATCGCGAGCGGGAAGATCGCGGGCCACATCATCGCGTTGGCGAATCCGAGAGCCGCGATGAATGCGACCGAGGCGTAGCCGGTCGTCAGATAGGCGCCGATCGTCAGCACGACGCCCAATGCCGCCGATAGCGCGAGATAGGTTTGTTGCGAGACGACGCGCGGCACGACGAGGAGGCCTGCGACGTAGCCCACCAGCATCGCAAAGAGCGTGTACGACGTGAAGAACCGCGTCGCCTCGAGCGAGAGGCCGAAACCCGTTCCGTAGAGACCAATGGTATCTCCGGCCAGCACTTCGACGCCGACGTAGAGGAAGAGGCACAGCACGCCCAGCCAGAGATGGGGAAAATCGAAAATGCTCGATGCGCCAGAAACACTCGCCCGATCATCCGCATCGGCGGGAGCGGCCTTGAGATCAGGCAGCCTCGAGCGGGCGATCCACAAGCCAAGCATTGCGAGCAACGCCGCCATCAGCATGTACGGTCCGTGGACACGCGCGGCGAAGGCATTGAGCAAAACTTCTCGGGCTTCGTGCGTCGGCGCGCGCGCCACGTCGGCATCAAACGCGTCGAGATCCCCGAGCACCAGCGACGCGAAAAAGATGGGTGCGATAACGCCCGCGAACTTGTGACAGATACCCATGAGGGCGACGCGGCGCGCGGCGCTCTCATGCGGGCCCAGAATGCAGACGTATGGGTTCGACGCCGTCTGCAGCAGCGCCAGCCCGGCTCCCATGATGAAGAGCCCAGTGAGCGTACCGGAATATTGGCGCATCGTTGTGAATTCGCCGAACACAACGGAGCCGATCGCCATCACGAAGAGACCGATCGCCATACCTTGCTTCATGCCCGTGCGGCGAAGAACGGCGGACGCCGGCAGGGCTAGAAAAAAGTAGGAGAGGTAGAACGCCATCGGGACGAGGAAGGCATTCACATCGTCGAGATTAAACGCGAGCTTGACGAAGCTGATCAGCGGGCCGTTGAGCCACGCCACGAAGCCAAAAATGAAGAACAGGATTGCGATTGTGGCGATGCCCGTCGCCTCGCCGTCCTTGGCCGCTTGAACCTTCGGAGAGCTCATCGGGCCCCGCATTGGCGATGGTAAATCGCTGATTGCTGTCGAAAAACCCCTGCAAATCAGCACCTCGCGCGTAGGCGAGACGCCGGGCCGCAGGCAAAATCTAACTTCAATCCCCGCAGTCGCTTAGAATCTTTTGATTATTCTTCGCGGGCGTACTATCTCCAAGTGGCAAAAAGGGTGCTTGACGAAAGTATACTTTTTTGACCAACTATCACGTGTTACCCTACCGGGTATCCGATGCCGGGGCCTTGAACCCCGTTTGATTGGAGCCGAAAGTGATCGTCTGCTCGTGCGCCGTAATATCTGACCGCGATATCGATGTCGCCGTCTCCGAAATCATGAGCACGGGACCTGGGATCCTGCCCACGCCGGGCGTCGTGTTCCGGCACCTCAATAAAAAGATGAATTGCTGCACATGTGCGCCCGTAACGGTCGCAGCGATTTATGCCGCCATGGACCGATTGGCCGAGACGACCCGCGTTTGTCCCTTCGTTCTCGCCGAAGCGCGCGCCAAGCTCGTCCGCATCGAGGAGCGGCGGCAGCAGCGTCAACAGCGCATCAATGCCGAAATTGCCCGGCGCGCCCGGCGCCCGCAGCGCGCAATCGCTTAGAACCTGCGGAAAAGTTTACGAATTGCCTCCGTCAAGTTGGCGGAAGGCTCTGGTTAAGCCCGATCATATCCGCTAGTTGTCTACTTTAGAATGTTTCTGGACTTCGAGGCCGGAAGCATCAAAGCAGATTTTTGGAGCGGCGCATGAAGGGTAACGACGAAATCATCACCCGTTTGAACGAGGCACTGAAGCTCGAACTGGGTGCCGTCAACCAATATTGGTTACACTACAGGCTGCTGGACAACTGGGGCTTCAAAAAGCTCGCCAAGAAGGAGCGGGAAGAGTCCATCGAAGAAATGCACCATGCGGATCGTCTGATTGATCGCATCATTTTCCTCGAAGGGCATCCGAACCTGCAGTATGTCGCGCCGCTCATGATCGGCGAGAACATCAAGGAAGTTCTCGAATGCGATCTCAAGGGCGAGCATATCGCACGCGACTATTACAAAGCCTCGCGTGAGATCTGCTTCAACCACGGTGATTACGTGACGAAGATGCTGTTCGATGACCTCCTGAAGGACGAGGAGAGCCACATCGATTTCCTCGAAACGCAGCTCGAGCTTTTGAACACCATCGGTGTCGCTCTCTACGGCCAGCTCAACGCGGCCAGCGCCGACAAGGCGGAAGGCGACGCCTCGTAACTTTTTCGCGCGTGCGGCTGTCTCACCCGAGCTGGCCGCACGCGTTTCTCGTCACCGCACCCACTTCGCCGGTGGCATTACCTGCGTCACCTACGTCCGAACAGACGCTCGATGTCGGATAGCTTCAGCGCGACGTAGGTCGGGCGGCCATGGTTGCATTGGCCGGAATAGGGCGTCGCCTCCATCTGGCGAAGCAGCGCGTTCATTTCCTCGACCGTTAGCCTCCGTCCTGAGCGGACGCTGCCGTGGCAGGCCATCCGCGACGCGACGCTGTCGAGCCGGTCCTTCAAGGCGCGCGCGGTGCCGTCGCTCCGAAGCTCCGCTGCGAGATCCTTGACGAGGCCTTCGACGTCGGTTTCGCCGAGCAGCGCCGGAACCTCGCGAACCGCGACTGCTCCGCCGCCGAAGCTTTCGATCACAAGGCCAAGCTCCGCCAGCTCGTCACTGCGGGCGACGAGACTGTCGGCGTCGTCATCGTCGAGTTCGATAATCGCCGGGATTAGCAGCCCTTGCCGCGCCACGCCCCCGCTCGCGAGCGATGCCTTGAGCTTCTCGTAGACGAGGCGTTCATGCGCGGCGTGCTGATCGACGATGACGAGGCCGTCGCGCGTCTGCGCCACGATATAATTCTCGTGGACCTGCGCGCGTACGGCGCCGAGCGGCTTGTCGACCGTTTCGCCTGCCGCAACCGGCTCGGCCAATGTCCGCGCGTCGGCGCTTGGGGCATCAAGGACGGCAAAAGGTGTCTGCGCTCGCTCGGAGAAGCCCGACGGGGCGCTCGGCGGCTGCCATTGATAACTGGCGCCGCCGGATGAATACGACGGTGGCGGTGGCATCCCCGCGTTCGGCAAAACGCCAGTCGCGAAGCTTTCAACCGTCAGCACGCCGCCTTGCGCGGATGCCCGATGTCCGGCCGTCGCCAGCGCTTCCGACAGCGCCCGGACCATCAGTGCGCGCACGCGTCCGGCATCGCGAAAACGAACCTCGGCCTTGGCGGGGTGGACGTTCACATCGACATCGGACGGCGCGACATCGAGAAACAACGAGAGCAACGGCGAGCGGCCACGCGGAATGAGGTCGCCGTAAGCCGCGCGGACGGCGCCGATCAGGAGCTTGTCCCTCACCGGACGGCCGTTGACGAAAAGGAACTGCTGCGTGCTGTCCTGCCGGTGAAGTGTCGGCAGTCCGGCGAACCCAAAGACGCGCATCGGCGCGGTCGCGCCGCTTCCGGCGCCTGAGACCTCGAGCGCGTCGTCCATGAATTCGCGCCCCATGATGGTGCCGATGCGTTCGAGCCAGGCAGCGGACGAGCGGTCGCCGCGCGCGAAGATCGCGGGCTTCTTTTCACCCGTCTGTAGCGTGAAGCCGATATCCGGATGCGCCATCGCGAGACGGCGGACGATGTCCGTCACAGCCATTGCCTCGGCGCGCTCGGATTTCAGAAACTTCAGACGCGCAGGCGTCGCGGAAAAGAGATCGCGCACTTCGACGACCGTGCCGCGATTGACGGCAGCCGGGCCGACCGGCGCTTTCGCGCCTCGCGTGACGACGATGGCCGCGCCCTGGTTCGCATCTGCAGGGCGCGAGCGGATTTCGAGACGCGCGATCGAGCCGATGGACGGCAGAGCTTCACCGCGAAAGCCGAGGCAGCGAATATCGAAGAGATCCTCCTCGTCGAGCTTCGACGTGGCGTGACGTTCGACGGCGAGAAGCAAATCATCCGGCGTCATGCCGGAGCCGTCGTCCGTCACACGGATGAGCGACAGCCCGCCAGCGGCGATGACGATCTCGACTTGCGTTGCGCCGGCGTCGATCGCGTTCTCGACGAGTTCCTTGACGACGCTCGCCGGGCGCTCGACGACCTCGCCCGCCGCGATGCGGTTGACCGTTTCTGGCGAAAGCTGCCGGATGGCCACCCTGAACGTCCCCTCAATCGAAAAGCGCCCTAACCTTTTATTTCAGCGCAATTCCGCGCGCAAAACCGCTGCACACTTTTGCCGGAATTGCTTTAGGCGCCTTTCGCGAGGCGCTCCTTCGTCAAGACTTTCGCAAGCTCGACCCCCGGCTGATCGAACGGATCGACGCCCAGCAGACGGCCTGCGAGAATCGTTTCGATCATAAAGTGCATCACGATCGCACCGATGGTTTTTTCGTCGAGTTTTGCAATGTCGATTGTTCGCACCGGGCGGCCGACCTGGGCCAGAGCTTCCGGCATAGCGTGCGACTGGGCGGAGACGATATCGCCGACGGTGTGGCCGCCGAGCATATCGGCGCCAGCGATGACCGCCAGGTCGCGATCAATCCGCGGGCCGACGCCCTCACTCGCGACGCGAACGATGGTCAGATAATGCTCGCGCGGGCCGTCCATGAAGAGCTGGAGCTGGCTGTGCTGATCGAGGGGCCCAAGCGCGCCAAGCGGCGTCGTTCCCTCGCCGCCCTTGCCCAGGCTTTCCGCCCAGAGTTGCACGAACCATGCGGCGAGGCGTCCGAGCCGGTCGTTGTACGGCATCATGACGAGCGTCTTGATGCCCTTTTCTTTCGAGAGCGCGACGGCGGTCGCGGCACCGATGGCGGGTGCGAAATCCTGCGGTTTGCCCGATGCGAGGAGCGCGTCGACCACGCCTTTGGCGCCGGACCGGATGGCGCGCGGATCGAGGCCGCGGGCGATGGCGGGCATCAGGCCGACGTTGGTCAGGCACGAGAAGCGGCCGCCGATGCCGGTGTGATGCTCCAGCAGCGGAATGTTGAATTTCGAGAACAGGGATCTCAGGCCATTCGCCTTACCGGGCTTATCCGGCTCGGTGATGCCGAGGAAGAGTTTCGGGATTTGGGCTTCGAGACCGGCGGCCTTGACCGCCGTCAGCGCCGCGATGGCCTGCGCCAATGTCTCCGCCGTGCCGCCCGACTTCGACGTCACGATGAAGCGCGTCGTTGCGAGGTCGAGGGACTTGAGAACGCTCTCGAGCGTGGCGCCGTCGAGGTTGGCGTAAAATCTGGTGCGCGGGCGGTTGCGCTGACCCGGCAGGGCCACGCCTGCGATATTCCACCCTGCGAATTGGGCGAACAGTTCGCCGCCGAGGCTCGAGCCGCCGGTGCCGAAAAACACGATCGTCTTCGCGCCTTCGGAGAGCTTCGCGTACGCGGCTTCGGCATCGGCAATATCGCGCTCTTCCTCGGCGATCCGCAGAAGCGGGAGCTTGCCTGTCCGATAATCGTCTTTCAGCGCTTCGACGTGGGGGGCGATGCGGTCGACCCATGCGGAATGCTTGGACGGCGCGAGGCCATGTTCGCCAATCGCGCCTTCGAGACATCCGTCAATGCTCTGCCGAAACGCACTTTCTTCGTGCCGGTGCCCGTCTTGCATCGCCGCCCAACGCTCCTTGTTCAAATCTGTTCCGGCCTAGCCGATTTCAGATGTGCGGCCAAGAGCGCATCATGGCGATGCGGCCGTTGCGCGGCGAGGATCCACCCCAGACAGTCATCCCCGCGCAGGCGGGGATGACGTTTGTTGCGAAATACGAATTTTAGCCGCGATCGGGAACCGCGAGCGCCGGCTGCAGGGCCGCGGGCGAGGCCGACTTCAAACCGGCCGGCTTGCCAACGATCGTGACGACCAGATCGTCCGGCTTCAGAAGCCGGGCGGCGACGCGCTTCGCATCCTCGACCGTGACGGCATTGATCAGCTTGTTGCGGTTCTCGACATAATCCGGTCCGAAGCCTTCCTGCATCAGCCCCAAGAGCTGAGAGGCGATCTTCGAGTTCGTGTCGAAGCGCAACGCGTAAGAGCCAGTGAGATAGGCCTTGGCGGCATCGAGATCCTCTTTCGACGGACCGTTCTCGGCCATCTTCTTCAGCTCGTTGCGGATGATGTCGAGGCTCTCGCCCATCGCCGCGTTCTTCGTCGCGACGCTGCCGACGAGGATCGAGGTCTGCTGATAGGGCTGAATGTAGGTGTAGACGGAATAGGCAAGGCCGCGCTTCTCGCGCACCTCTTCCATCAGCTTCGCCGAGAAGCCGCCGCCACCCAGGATGTGGTTGACGACGAATGCCGTGATGAAATCGGGATCCTTGCGCGGCATCGCGCCGAGCCCGAACACGGCGACCGATTGCGGCACACCCATCTCGACGATCTTCTGGCTGCCGCCCTTCGCCGGTTCCGTCTGCGCGACGGGGATGAGATTGGCCTTCTCGGGCAAAGCGCCGAACACATCGTCGATGAGCTTGCCGAGCTGCTCCGGCGTGATATCGCCGACGGCGACGACCTTCAGGTTGTCACGCGCGAACGTGCGCTTGTGATAATCGAGTAGATCTTCGCGCGTAATCTTCGAGACCGTTTCCACCGTGCCGTTCGACGGGCGCGCATAGGGATGTCCCGGGAAAGCCTGCGCGTACCATTCGCGCATCGCGACCTTCTCGGGGTCTTTGTCGGCGTAGATCAGGTTGGCGATGAGCTGCTGGCGAATACGTTCGACGGCGTCGGTGTCGAAGCGCGGCTTCTGCACGGAAAGCTTGAGGAGATCGACGGCCTTGTCGCGGTTTGCCGACAGCGTTTCGAACGATCCGTAAAGCGAATCCTTGCTGTCGTCGTAGCTCATGCGCATGGCGATATCTTCCATGCGCTCCTGGTATTCCTGGGATTTGATGTCGCCAGCGCCCTCATCCATCATCGCAGTGAGGAAGTTGGAGAGCCCCTCCTTGCCCGGCGGGTCCTGTGTGTTGCCGCCGTCGAAGGCGTAGCGCAACGAGATGAGCGGAACGCTGTGCTCTTCGACGAGCCAAGCTTCAATTCCGCCGGGTGATTTGATTTTCTGAATGTTCATTGCGGCTGCTTGGTGACTGACGGATGCGGTGAACAACACAGCCAGCACCGGAAGGGCCAAGGCGATGTTGAGACGGACTGCTTTGCGAGCAAGCACAGCAGCCGTTCGATAAAAACCTATCATCAATTTCACCTCAATTCGCCGGACGGTGATGGGGCGGGAAGATCTTCGGCCTGCGCGACGCCGGACTGATCAGGAATGAGATAGCCGGTAACCGAGTCCTTGAGATCGAGATACTTGGCGGCGACTTTCTTGACGTCGTCTGCCGTCACCTTCGAGATGTTCGCGGGCCAGGCCTCGACGTCGGCGACGGTGCGGCCGACCGCAAGGTTCCAGCCGTAGCGGCGCGCCAGCGTCGCCTGGTTGTCGCTGTCGTAGACGTAGTCGGCGAGGTAGCTGTTCTTGGCGCGGGTCAGCTCGGTGTCGGTGACGCCGTTCTTGACGATGTTGGCCAGAACGTCGTCGGCCGCGGCCTCGACCTTCTCCAGCGGCACGCCGTCGGCGGCAACCGCGTAGAGCGAGATCGTTCCGCCATCGAGGCCGTAACCGGAATAGTCACCGCCTGCGCTCGACGCGAGTTTCGATTCAACGACAAGCTTCTTGTAGATGCGGCTGGTCGAGCCCGAGCCTGCGATCTTCATCAGGATGTCGAGCGCTTCCGCTTCACCGGGCTTAGCCGTGACATAGCTCGGCGTCTGATAATAGCGCTGGAATGAGTAGTTGCCGGCGCGCGGATCTTTGAGCGTCAAGCGCCGTGGCACGAGCTGCGGCGGATCGGTCGGCCGCTGGCGCGTGGCCGGCACGGTCGGGTTCGCGGGGATCTTGCCGTAGGTCTCATCCGCGAGCTTGCGAACTTCGTCGGCCGTTACGTCGCCCGAGACGACGAGAATGGCGTTGTTCGGCGCGTAATAGTGCTTGTAGAAATCGAGCGCGTTCTGGCGCGAGAGCTTCGCCATCTCGTGGTACCAGCCGATGACCGGCTTGCCGTAGGGATGGTTCTGATAGAGCGCCGCGTTCATCTGCTCATCGAGGATCGACGACGGATTGTTCTCGATGCGCGAGCGGCGTTCCTCGAGAATAACGTCGCGCTCGGTGAGCACTTCCTTTTCATCGAGGCGAAGATGGACCATGCGGTCGGCTTCCATCTCCATCATCTTGCCAAGACGGTCTTTCGAGACGCGCTGGAAGTAGGCGGTCGCGTCGTTGCCGGTGAAGGCATTGTCCTGGCCGCCGAGGCGTCCGACGATCTTCGAGAATTCGCCGACCGGAATCTTGTCCGTCGACTTGAACATCAGATGCTCGAGGAAGTGGGCGATGCCGGAGGTTCCGCGCACTTCGTCCGCGGCGCCGACCCTGTACCACACCATGTGCGTGACGACGGGCGAGCGGTGGTCGGGGATTACGACCACGTCCATGCCGTTCGCGAGTTTGAACTCGGTAGCGCGGGTCGTGCCGTCGGCGGCGTGGGCTTGTGGGTTCACTGCGAGCATGAGCATTGCCAATAGGGTTAAGAGGCTAAATCGGGAGGACGTCGCAAGACGCATTATGGCGATCCTTAGAACCGTAAGCGTTAAAGCGCTGCCTGACGTTTTTCATCCTAAACCGAAATCCGGTACCGGGGATTAGTTTGATCCGCGTGGGATGTTCGTCAGTGCAAAAAGTTTCGCCAATGAGCGGCATTCGATGAATGAAAGTCAAATGACAAGGCGTTCATCTCGGGTCGCAAACATGCCTACCAATCGGCATCATCATGCGGCGGAAAAGAATTGATTATGGGGCGGACAAACAGAACTTACTGGCTCTGCGAATCGTCGTCGCCGTTATCGGTCGATCCGGTCGTCCAATTCTTGACCGCGTTGAAGATCGACGGCTTGCACGGGCCTAGCGGTCCGGCGGCGGAATCGGCGGAGTCATCGCCGCGAGCCTTCGGTTCTTCATAGTTTGTCTTGCAGTATGCATCCTGCTGTCTTTGCAGCTCGGCCTGCGACACCTTCAACTTCTTGTCGGGGTCTTGGATTTCGGCGAGCGTCGGCTGTTCGGCCTTGCCGCTACCCGGTGGCGGGAGGGCCTCGAGGCCCGGCGGCACAACAAGAGGCTGACGCACAGCCATCTTGGGATCACCTTTCGGGGCGCCATCGCCATTCAAGCCCATGGCGTCGAAAACCTTGCCATTGAGCTGAACGCCATCAAAACCGCCGCAGCCCGCCATGAACAGCGAAAGCGCGATGGCAAGACCGATTTTGTGCACCGAATTCAATGACATGCTTATTTGCCCGTGTCTTCGACCGACACGCCCCCGAGCCCGGATAAGCCGACTTTGCGGCGCTAATGCGACTCGCCCCTGAATGACTCATACAACAGGCCAATGACGCCAGCAACGATAGCTACGTCGGCGACATTAAAGACATACCAGTGGAAACCGAAGGCGTGCAGCGAGATGAAATCAGCGACGCCGCCGATTCGCAGGCGGTCGATGGCGTTGCCAATTGCGCCGCCGATGATCAGGCCAAGGCTAACCGCCATCAGCCGGCTCCCCTTGCTCCAATTCAACCAGAACCAGAGGCAGGCGCTCGCCAGAACCGCGAACGCGACCAGCATGTATTGGCCCTCGGCGCTTTCCTGATTGAACAGCGAATAGCTGACGCCGATGTTCTTCACGAACACCAGATCGAGAAACGGCGTGATCTCGACGCGGCCCTTCGCCTCGATGCCGTAGATCTCCAGCATCCAGAACTTGTGCGCCTGATCGACGGCCACCGTCGCGACGAGGACAACGAGCGCCAGCAGCGCCCATCTGCTCCAGACGACGCTTCTCGACTCCGCCACCTCGCTCATGCCGTCCCTCCGGAATCGATCTCGCGCATGGCTGCCGCATCACGCGCCGACAGCTCAGGATAATCGGGATCGGAGCCGACGTCTTTGGTGATGCGCCACGAGCGCGCGCACTTCCTGCCTTCCGCGCGTTTGACGACGACGCCGACACCGGGCTCGTTCGGGAGCGTGAACGCGCCTTCCGGCGGCTGCTGGGTCGAAATCGAAATGTCAGACGTGATCGAAACTTCCGCCATATCGACACCGTCGAGCCCCGACATCAGATCGGGATCGGTGACGTAGACATCGGGCGCCGCTTCGAGTGACGAGCCGATTTTCTTTTCCGCGCGGGCGATTTCGAGAGCGCCGGTGACGACGCTTCTGACTTCCTTCACCCGATCCCACTTGGCGGCGAGATTGTCGTCGCGCCATTCGCGCGGGATTTTCGGGAACGGCAGCAGATGCACGCTTTCTGCTTCATCGGGGCGGTAGAGAAGCCATGCTTCTTCCGCCGTGAACGAAAGAATCGGCGCCAGCCACCGGATCAGCGTGTCGCAGAGTTTGTCGATAACGGTCAGCGCAGCCTTTCGCTTCATGCTCGACGGCGCTTCGCAATAGAGCGCGTCTTTCCGAATGTCGAAATAGAACGCCGACAGCTCGGTGTTCATGAACTGCGACAGCAGGCCGACGATCTTGCGATAGTCGTAATGTTCGTAGGCCTTGCGGATGTCGTGATCGAGCTCGGCGAGACGATGCAGCATCAGCCGTTCGAGTTCGAACGGCTTCATGTCCTTCAGGCTTACGGCATCCTCGGGCTTGAAATGCGCGAGCGCGCCAAGCATCCAGCGCAGCGTGTTCCTCAGCTTGCGGTAGGTTTCGGAGAACGTCTTCAGGATTTCGCCGCCGATGCGGAGATCATCGGAATAATCGGAAGCCGCCACCCAGAGCCGCAGTATGTCGGCACCGGACTTCGACATCACGTCCTGCGGCGCGACGACGTTGCCGACCGACTTCGCCATCTTCTGCCCCTTCTCATCGAGGACGAAGCCGTGTGTCAGCACGATGTCGTATGGCGCTTCTCCGCGCGTGCCGCAGCTTTCGAGAAGCGACGAGTGGAACCAGCCGCGATGCTGGTCGGAACCTTCGAGGTACATGACCCGGTCCTGACCGCCGTCGCGTTTGCGCTTCAGGCCTTTGAAGCCGGGGAAGGCCGTCGGGTCTTCCAGCGTGAAGGCATGCGTCGCACCTGAATCAAACCAGACGTCGAGCACGTCCTTGACCTGCTCCCACTTTTTGAGATCTTTCGCGGGAACGAAGCCTTTGAGGAAGCGCTCCTTGGCGCCCTCCTCGAACCAGACGTCGGCGCCCTTTTCGGCGAAGGCCTTTTCGATGCGGGCAGATAGTTCTTCCGACTTTTCAAAGCCCGGTCCGGGGATGACCTGATCGGTCTCCGTATTGCGGAAGACGGTGATCGGCACGCCCCAGGCGCGCTGCCGCGACACGACCCAATCGGGCCGGTTCTCGATCATGCCGGTGATGCGGTTCTCGCCCGCTTCCGGCACCCATGCGACGCGCTTGATTTCATCGAGCGCGATCTGGCGAAGGCTCGGTGCGTTGTGATTTCTTCTGATCGCGTCGGCAGAATCGCCTTCGGAGCGCTGGTCATCGAGCGCGGAAAGCGGCTTATCCATCGCGATGAACCACTGCGGCGTGTTGCGGAATATGACCGGCTTCTTCGAACGCCACGAGTGCGGATACTGATGCTTCAGGCGCCCGCGCGCGATGATGTTACCGGCTTCGGCCAGCGCCTTGATCACGGCGTCGTTGGCATCGCCCTTGTCGCCGTTGTCCTTCAGCACGCGCTTGCCTTCGAAGCCCGGCGCGGCTTTCGTCATTACGCCGTCGGCGTCGACGGTGAACGGCACGGTCGTGTCGATATCGCGATCGCGCAGTGCTTTCTGGTTCTTGATCCAGATGATGTAGTCGTCGGCGCCGTGGCCGGGCGCGGTATGGACGAAGCCCGTACCCGTGTCGTCGGTCACGTGATCGCCATCGAGGAGTGGGACGTCGAACGTGTAGCCCAGATCGCGCAGCGGATGCTCGCAGACGAGATGATTGAGTTCGAAAGCGCTGACACCCTCGCGCTTTTCATAGGCTTCGACCTTCGCCGCTTTCATCACATCGGCGGCGAGCTTGTCGGCCAGGATGTAGCGATCGCCCTTCTTCGCCCAATTGTTTTCCGGCGCTGCGGTCACTTCGTAGAGGCCGTACTGGATGCGCGACGAGAAGCTGATTGCGCGGTTGCCGGGGATCGTCCACGGCGTCGTAGTCCAGATGACGACGGATGCACCGTCGAGGTCTTCGGGCGTCTGCTCGGGATGGATCTCCGGTGGGATGTCCTTTTCCGCGGGCTCTTCGCTGACGGGCCGCGGCTTCACCGGAAACTTCACCCAGATCATGTCGGACTGATAGTCCTGGTATTCGACCTCGGCTTCGGCCAGGGCGGTCTTCTCGACGACGCTCCACATGACTGGCTTCGAGCCGCGATAGAGCTGGCCGGTCGCCGCGAACTTCATCAGCTCGCGGGCGATGATTGATTCAGCGCGATAGTCCATCGTCGAATAGGGGCGCTCCCAATCGCCGACGACGCCCAGGCGTTTGAACTCGTCGCGCTGGATGTTCAGCCAATGGGCGGCGAACTTGCGGCACTCGTCGCGGAAGGCATTGATGGCGGTGGGATCGGAGAAGTTCGGCTTCTCCTTGCCCTTGGCGCGATACTGCTCCTCGATCTTCCATTCGATCGGCAGGCCGTGGCAATCCCAGCCCGGCACGTAGTTGGAATCATGGCCGAGCATCTGCTGCGATTTGACGACGAGATCCTTCAGGATCTTGTTGAGCGCGTGGCCGATGTGGATGTTGCCGTTGGCGTAGGGCGGGCCATCGTGCAGCGTGAACTTCACACGGCCTTTCGACTGCGTGCGCAGCTTTTCATAGAGGCCGATTTCGTCCCAGCGCTTCAGAAGCTTCGGCTCGAGTTCCGGCAATCCGGCGCGCATCGGAAAGTCCGTCTGCGGCAGGTAGAGCGTCTTGCCCCAGTCGCGGCCGCCCTCGGCCGGCGAAGCTTCAGTTGCAGCGCCAGCTTTTCCGGCAGCCTTTGAGTCTTTCGACATCGGTTAAACTTTCAAATCCAATGGAAATCTGCGCGGGTTCTAGCAACTGCACCGGGCGTTAGCAAAGGCTGCCCAATACCGTCATCCTTGAACGGGCGAGCCTGCGAGGCCGTTCGGGGATCCAGCGTAAATTGTGCCGCAGGCCCAATATTGTGTCTTCGACGAGTCTTGTGCTGGATTCCCGGGCTTCGATGAGCCGGTTGGCGCCCTCGCCCGAGGATGATGAATTCAAGCTTTCGCCAGCACCGCCTGCACCTTGGCGATGTCTTCGTCCATTTGGGCGACAAGTTCGTCGACCGAGTGGAATTTGCGGTCACCGCGTATGAAGTCGATGAATTCGACCTCCATCTCGCGGCCGTAGAGGTCGCCGCTGAAATCGAACAGGTAGACTTCGAGGACGGGCATGCCATCGTCGAAGGTCGGCCTGGTGCCGAGATAGGCCGCCGCGTCGTGCGGGATGCCGTCGAAATATGCCCGGACCGCGTAAATCCCGTGGCCGAGCGTCGTGCCTTTCGGCATCGGCAGGTTGGCGGTCGGATAACCCATGCCGGTGCCGCGCTTGGCGCCGCCGACGACCCTGCCTGCGACCCGCCAATTTTCGCCGAGCACGTGGGCCGCGCCTTTGACGTCGCCCTGGGCGAGATAGAGCCTCACTCCAGAGGATGAGAACGGTTCGCCTGCTTCAGCAATCGGCGGCATGACGGTCACTCCGAAACCGAGTTCTTCCCCTGCGCGAACCATCAGCTCCGGATTGCCGCCGCGCTTATGGCCGAAATAGAAATCGTAGCCGATGACCACGTGGACGACGCCAAGCCCGGCAACGAGCACGCGCTCGATGAACTGCTCGGCGGTGAGCGCCGCGAGTTCGGCGTTGAAGGGCTCGACGAAGGCGACGTCGATCCCCAGCGTTTCGAGCAGCACGATCTTCCGCTTCAGCGGCGTCAAACGAAAGTGCGTTTCGTCCGGCTGGAAGAATTCGCGCGGATGCGGCTCGAAGATCATCACGGCCGAGGGCGCTTTCGCGTCGCGCGCGTGCCTCTTGGCTTCAGAGATCAGGGCGCGATGGCCGCGATGCACGCCATCAAAATTTCCGATGGCGATGGCGGAGCCACGAAACTCCGGCAGAACGTGCTTGTGACCATGGATGACGTGCATGCTAGATGCGGCCTCGCCCCGGTCCTCTCGATGACTGCGGATTGGTATCTGCGCTTATCGCGGCCGTGCCGGCACCATCAGTACCGCTTCGCCCGTCAGGACGGGCTTGCCGGCAACCGTGCAGATGCACTCGAACCGCGCCCGTTTCTTATCCGGGATCAGCTCGACGAGTCTCACGAGAGTTTCGACGCGATCGTCGATCTTCACCGGGCCTTTAAAGAACAGCGACTGAGACACGTAAATGGCGCCGGGGCCGGGAAGCTTCATCCCGAAAATGGCCGAGATGTAGCCGGCGGACAGGATGCCGTGGGCGATGCGCTCCTTGAATATCGTCTTGGCGGCGTACTCGGAATCGAGGTGAACGGGGTTGTAGTCACCCGAGAGAGCGGCATAGGCGACGATGTCCGCCTCTCCGACAATCCTCGACATCGAGGCTTCCTGCCCGACCTCTAAATCCTCGAAATATTTTGTCCGGCCGGCGGTTGCGAGCATTCAGGCATCCCTGCACGTTATGTGGGCCAATCGACGAACGGGCCCTTTTTTGGGTAACAGTAACCCGCCGCAAACGCCTGCTGCAACCGCGGCGGCCCGCTTCTGGCTGCGGCCTTGTTGCAGGCGCGATGGCTTTGAGCCTTGCGTCAGGGCCTCGTGAGGCGTTATAAAGGGTAATTCCCTTAATTTACCGTTTTAAGTGGCTTTCGCGACCCCCACCGCGAAAGACCGAAAGAGGACACCCATGAGCGACCGCCGCCCCCTTATGCCGAAAGCCACCGCCGTTTGGCTGGTGGAAAACACGGCGCTCTCATTCGATCAGATTGCCGAATTCTGCGGGCTTCATCCGCTCGAGGTCAAGGGTATCGCCGATGGCGAGGTCGCACAGGGCATCAAGGGCATGGACCCTGTCACCAACGGCCAGCTGACGCGCGAGGAGATCGCGCGCGCCGAGAAGGACGGGAAGTACAAGCTGCATCTCGCGGAGAGCAAGGTGCAGCTGCCGCCCCTGCCGCAGACACGCAAGGGTCCGCGCTACACGCCGGTCTCGCGCCGTCACGACCGGCCGAACGCGGTCCTCTGGCTTCTTCGTAACCACCCGGAGCTCAAGGATAGCCAGATCATGCGCCTCGTCGGCACGACCAAGCCGACGATCGCCCAGATCCGTGACCGGACGCACTGGAATTCGGCTCAGCTGACGCCGCAGGACCCGGTCACGCTCGGCCTCTGCTCGCAGATCGACCTCGACGCGGAAGTGAAGAAGGCCGCTCGCCGTACCGACCGGACCAAGGATGCGGGCGACGAGGAAAAGGCGGGCACGCTGCTGCCGACGTCGGAGACCACCGGCGCCGCACCGGCACGGGCGGAGATCCTGACGCCGAAGGGTCCGGAAGAGGCTGCGGAAGAGACGCCGGAGCAGGAACAGGCCCGCGTTCTCGCGAAGCTCAAGGGTTTGACCTCGCCCACCAAGACCGAGGATCAAGAGGACGAGTAGTTCACGACGTTGCGACGGTCCGGTCGTTCTCCGCGACTCATCGCGACGGCGTCCTCGATTTGAGCCGCGTATTGCACGAGTGGCTTTCTCAAACCCGCGGCAAGGAGCGTTCGGCGAACGCTCCTGCTCGCGGAGGTGAAGTACAGTTTCGTGCCGCCCCGTTCGAGCTTTTTCGCAAAAGCCTCGAGGGTGCGGGCGGCGGTGCTATCGACAATCGGCACGTCCGCAAAGTCGAGAATGAACGCCTTCGGATGGGCACCGATCCGGTCGAGCACGGCATTGACCGATGCTGTCGCGCCGAAGAAGAATGCGCCCGAAATCCGGTAGACCATGACGTCACTGCCGGCTCCTGCCGGCTGACTTGAAGGCTGTTCCGATTCCGGCGTGTCCGCCACGTCGGCGGCGACGAGCGTACGGCCGGTCTCGACTTCAACCGCTTCTGCCATCCGATGCAGAAAGAGAAATGCCCCGAGCGTAACGCCGACTGAGATGGCCGTTGTCAGGTCGACGAAGATCGTCAGCAGGAATGTTGCCAGCAGAACGGCCGCATCTCCCCAGGACGTTCTGAGAAGCGCTGCAAATTCTTCCTTCTCTGCCATGTTCCAGGCGACCACGGCGAGAACACCGCCGAGGCTCGCAAGCGGGATGTACGCGGCGAGCGGCGCCGCAACCAGCATGAAGAGCAGGATGAAAAGCGCATGCAGGATGCCTGAGACAGGCCCATGCGCGCCGGCACGGACGTTGGTTGCCGTGCGGGCGATCGTGCCCGTCACGCACATGCCGCCGAATGTGACAGCGGCGACGTTGGCGACGCCTTGAGCCACCAGCTCACAATTCGAACGATGCCTGCGTCCGCTCATGCCGTCGGCGACGACGGCCGAAAGCAGGCTCTCGATGGAGCCAAGCAAAGCGATCGATATCGCGTCGGGCAAAGCGGCCTGCAACTTGGCTAGATCAAAGGCCGGCACATGCGGCGCGGGCAGCATTCGCGGCACCTCGCCGAAGCGCGAGCCTATCGTCGCCACGTCGAGACCTAAAGCCCAGGCGATGGTCGCCGTGACGCCGACTGCGATGAGCATTCCCGGCCAGTTCGGCCTGATGCGGCGCAGCCCGACGATAATCGCTATCGATAGCAGAGAGATCGTGACCGTTGCCGGTTTAAGCGTTCCGAGGTTCGAGGCGATCGCGGTGAGCTTTGGGAAAAGCTGCGCCGGCTCATGCGCCATGTCGAGGCCAAGCAGGTCTTTGATCTGGCTTGCAAAGATTATGACGGCGATACCGGCAGTGAATCCGACCGTCACCGGGAACGGGATGTATTTGATGTAGGTCCCGAGCCGCAGCGACCCTGCGGCGATCATGATCAAGCCGGCCATCACCGTCGCGAGAACCAAGCCGTCGTAGCCTCGTTGCTCGACGATCGTCGCAACCAGAACGATAAAGGCTCCCGCCGGGCCGCCGATCTGGTATCGGCTGCCTCCGAGTGCCGATATCAGGAAGCCGCCAACGATCGCGGTGAAGAGACCCTTTTCCGGCGATAGACCGGAGCCGATGGCAATGGCCATCGACAACGGAAGCGCCACGATCGCGACCGTCAGGCCGGAGATCGTATCGGCGCGCAAATCGCTTAAGCGATAGCCCTCTCGCAGAACGGTCACGAGCTTTGGCGTGAACAGCTCAGCCAGACTCGGACCGCGCCGAGTCGCTTCGCGTGTTGCCGAGATATCCATTCTCCGTCCCCTGTATGGAGCGGCGAGATCGTCGGTCAAATCGTCGGCGGTCGTCGTCGCGGTGGTGAAGGTGCTACGAGCGCGCGAACAGGCCCTTCTTCCTGCGCCCTTGCGCCAAGGCCGGTGCCGATGTCCTGAGCGGAAGACGTTCCTTGAAACGCACGCCGCGTCCTTGACCCACGCTCGGCGTATTCTCGCCGATGAGCTCAATGCCGGCCGCGTCGAAGGCGGCAACAACCTTCGTCAGCGTATCGACGACGCCGCGAACATTGCCTTCGCTTGCCTCCATGCGCTGAATCGTCGGCAACGAAACACCAGCACGATCCGCCAGCGTCTGCTGGTCGATACCGAGGAGCGCACGCGCAGCGCGCATTTGCGCGGCAGTAATCAAGCCCTGTCCTTCCCGCGAAAAGTCATCCAAAATCTCTAAATTATGATGTTAAATACATCAATTTAAACTTTTGAGACATGATGTCGATCGAAGGCGCCCGTCTGCCGACCTATCTGTCGCCAAGCCGGGTTCCGTCCAGATATTCCGGCCGTCTGCACCAACGGCGACGCCCGCTCGAAACTTGACCGGCCGAAGGCTCGGCGGTCATAAATCCGGCATTGTCGGCCGTTTCCGCTTTCGCTAGCGTCGCCGTATTCCGCTCGCTAGAGCTTGGAGTCAAAAACAGAAACCGGGGCAAGGAACGTGTCGAACCCATTTGAGCAGCATCTCGATAAGAACGCGGCAAACTTTCAGCCGCTGACGCCCCTATCGTTTCTCTCCCGCTCCGCTGTCGCCGCGCCGAACCACACGGCCGTCATTCATGGCAAGGCACGGCTATCCTACGCACAATTCTACGCGCGCAGCCGGCAGCTCGCGTCAGCACTCAGCAATCGCGGCATCGGTGTCGGCGACACGGTATCGGTCATGCTCGCCAATACGCCGCCGATGCTGGAAGCCCACTACGCCGTGCCGATGACGGGCGCCGTTCTTCATTCGATCAACACGCGGCTCGACCCGGCGATCATCGCGTTCCAGCTCGATCATGCCGGTACGAAGCTTTTGATTACCGACCGCGAATTCTCGTCCGTCATGAAGGCTGCCCTCGCGCTCGCGACGGTGAAGCCGATCATCATCGACTATGACGACCCCGAATTTCCGCAGACCGGTGAGCCGCTGTCGGCTGACGATTACGAAGCATTCGTCACCAAGGGCGATCCGAATTTCGAATGGCGGTGGCCGAAGGACGAGTGGGAGGCCATCTCGCTCAACTACACGTCGGGCACGACGGGCAATCCGAAGGGCGTCGTCTACCATCACCGCGGCGCAGCGCTGATGTGCTATGCGAACTCCATCTCCACCGGCATGACACGCTTTCCCGTGTACCTCTGGACACTGCCGATGTTCCATTGCAACGGCTGGTGCTTCCCGTGGACGGTGACGATGGTTCAAGGCACGCATGTGTGCCTCCGGTGGGTCCGTGCCGCCGCGATCTACGAGTCCATCGTCACGCACAAGGTCACGCACCTCTCCGGTGCGCCGATCGTCATGTCGACCCTTCTCAATGCGCCGGATGCGGAGAAGCAGAAAATCGACCATGTCGTCGCGTTCAACCACGCCGCGGCACCGCCTCCCGCGTCCGTCGTCAACGCGATGACGGATGCCGGTTTTGAGCTGACGCACCTTTACGGGCTGACCGAAACTTACGGCCCGGCGACGATCAACGAGTGGGACTCATCGTGGGACGACCTGCCGCCGCTCGAACGCGGCGCCAAGCGGATCCGCCAGGGCATTCGCTATGTCGCGCTCGAAGGCCTCACGGTGATGGACGCCGAGACGATGAAGGAAGTTCCGGCCGACGGCGAGACGCTCGGCGAGGTCATGTTCCGCGGCAACATCGTGATGAAGGGCTATCTCAAGAACCCCAAAGCCACGGATGAAGCGTTCGCAGGCGGATGGTTTCATTCGGGCGACCTCGGCGTCCTGCATCCCGACGGCTACATTCAGCTCAAGGACCGTTCGAAGGACATCATCATCTCGGGCGGCGAAAACATTTCGTCGATCGAGGTCGAGGAGGTGCTTTACAAGCATCCGTCCGTCGCGTTCTGCGCCGTCGTCGCGAAGCCCGACGAAAAATGGGGCGAGACGCCGTGCGCCTTCGTCGAGCTGCGCCCTGGAACCTCGGCGACGGAAGACGAGATCATCGAGTGGTGCCGTGCCGGCCTCGCGCGCTACAAGGTGCCCCGGCACATCGTATTCGCGGAAGTGCCGAAAACATCGACCGGCAAGATCCAGAAGTTCAAGCTGCGCGAGCTGGCCAAGGAGGCGTGACGGGCGCGCGCTCGTCACCTACGGCAGCGAATGGGTGCCGGCCATGATCGGAGCGTCGGCTTCCGGCCACAGCAGCGGCGCCAGAAGTTTCTTCGCAACGATGCCGGCACCGTGCACCGACAGGTGATTATCGTCGAAATAGAGCACGGCGTCCTCGATGTACGCGCTGCATTGCTCGTCCCTGCACAGCGCAGGGGCGACCGGCACATAGGTCGCGTTCACGTCCGAGGCGATGCTTCGCAAGTTCGCGTCCACGTCGCGGAAACGATCGCCCTGCGAAAATTTGAAGTCCGCAGGGTCATGACCGCGGCCGGTCCATCGAGCGACCGTTGCCGGCGCCGACATGTGATTGGGAAGACGCGGGATGGGACCGAGTACGATTACACGGTGTCCGGCGCCGCTCAACGCCGCCAGCGAATTGCGCAGCCCCTGCCAATATCGCTCCGGCACCTCCATCGACCATGTGATGGAATTCGCGGCGACGATGATCGTCGACGGGGAGATCGTGACGAGCTTGGCGATCATCTCCGTATTATAGCGAGCGCACGCTTCGCCGTTGGGCAGCAAGTCTGCAACGGGCGGACATCCGGAAGCGGTGATCTGGCGAACGCTTTCGTTTCTCGATTTCGCGAGCGACCCGAGCACGAAGCTGAATTCGACGCCATGGCTATCGGCATAGATGATGGTCTTCGGCGGAACGGCGTCGCCCAAAACACAGGTGTCGTCGAATTTGCCTTTCGCCAACTCTACCGCATGGCATTTGGTGCGCCATGGGCTCGTGTCGTTTTCGGCATCGGCGAGATCGAGAACCTGCTGCGAAAAGCGACCGGGAATGCCGTGCAACGAAATGAGTACGAGCGAAACGGCAGCCAGCGTTCCAAGCCCCAGGCCGCCGCTCCAAAAAATGGCCAGTCGCGTGAAACCGTCCGCGCCACGCCGCCGGAACGGCTGTTCGATGAAACGCCATGTGAGCGCCGCAAGTGCTACCGAGGTTGCCGCAACGGCGATTTTCTGAAGTCCGGTCAGCATCTCGACGTTCAACAGGTTCGCGAACACGATCAGCGGCCAATGCCATAGATAGAGGCTGTAGGAAATCAGCCCGAGAAAGACGAGCGGCCGGCCGGTCAGCAGCAGGCGCGCTGGCGCGGTCTCGCCCTGCCCCGCCCAAATGACGAGTGCCGCGCCGACGCACGGGAGGAGCGCGGCCAATCCGGGAAACGGTGTTTTCGATGTGAAGCTAAAAACGGCAATCGCGATGGCGAGCAGGCCCAGCGCACTGGCCGCATCGGACTCGCGGCGGGATGCTGGCTTCGGGACGAGGCCCAGCGCGACGATGCTTCCCGTCAACAGTTCCCAGGCGCGCGTTGGAAGCAGGAAAAACGTGCTTTGGGGATGCTCGCCGAGACGAACCACGCTCAAGAGCAATGAGCCCACCAGCAAGAACCAGATAATGAACCCGACCCGATCTCTCCGCCACTTGCAGGCGGCCATCAGAAGCAGTGGAAAGACAATATAGAACTGCTCTTCGACACCAAGGCTCCAGGTATGGAAGAGTGGCTGCGTTTCGGCCGCATGGTCGAAATAGCCGGAATGGAGAAGGCACCAGAAATTGCTGACGGAGAGCGCCGTCGCAAGCAGGCTCGACGCGAAGTGCTTCAATTCCCCGGGCAGAAGAAACAAGTACGCCAGAACGGCCGTGCAGGCGCAGACGAAGACGAGCGCAGGCACGATTCTGCGAATGCGCCGGTCGTAGAAGCTCACGACGCTGAAGGCGCCCGCTTCCAATTCCGCGGCGATCAGGCTGGTGATGAGAAAGCCGGACAGTACGAAGAAGACGTCGACGCCGACAAAACCGCCAGGCGCGATGGGGAAGCCCAGGTGATAGGCAATGACGACTGTAACTGCGATGCCCCTCAGGCCGTCCAGGTCGCGGCGATAGAGGAGACCTTGATCAAACTTGCGATCAGACACGCGCGCTCGCGACGCGCATGGCACGCACTGTCATGTGGAAATTCCCCCGTCCGCATAAACCGACCCGACCAACGGGCGGACCTGAATTTCACTATGCCGCGACCCCTCTGGGATTTGAACCCGAAGACGTCACACATCTGTGGATAGAACTTGTTCTGCGATGCAATTTTTAGTTGCCGTAGTCTGGCGCGAAATTTCGACGACAACTTGGCTGAGGATAACAATGGTGCTGCCAATGGGCGCGAGACCACGCACGGCCAGCGTCGCGTCGAAACGACAAGGGCGACTTCGCTATTTCACCCAGACCTTATGCTGGCAGTCCAGCCATTTGGCGATGACGGAGCGGTCATGGAATTGGATCGCGCCGCAGTTCTGGCAGACGATCATCAGGACATTGACCGGCGCGTTGCTCGACGAAGATTTGCGCTCGCAGGTCAGCATGTGAATGTCAACGTCGCAGTTCGAACGAAACCGTCCGCACACGGGACAGCTTGTGATGTGTTTGCCGAATAGGAAACGGTCGACCTCGGCTTTCGTGAGGTCGCGGGTCGGCGTGGACGTTTCTGCTGGGCGGGTGGCTGTTGCAGTGTCGGTCATTGCAGTCGCCATTTGAATAATTCGGTTATCCAGAATCGTATGATGAGAACGCGCTCGTTACAAGACGAGTTCGAATGACGGCTCAATATTTGATCCCAGTTTTTCAATGTTAGTTCTTGTGCGGCGCAGTATTTCGCACCGCAACGGCCTCATAGACTCTTGTTTCTCCGTCTGTTGCCGAAGCCTCTGGCATAACGATCTCTGATCCGGAACAGCGTGCGCGTGAATACGTTGACCACCTGATCGTGGGGGCAGTCGCGATCAACCAAAACAGGTCAACACAGGAGAGACCCCATAATGCTGAAATATTCTATTGCTGCCCTTGCACTTGTTGCGGGATCGACCTGCGCATTCGCAGATCCAAACGGCGGCGCGGGACCATCCTCGGCTGGTGCTGGCGCCGGCGGCGCCGCGTCGATGGAGCGTTCAGGCGGCGGTTCATCGATGCGCGGCGACTCGATGGAAAAGGGCGCCGGCCCATCCAGAAACTCCGGCGGATCAATGAACGACGAGCGCGGCTCGCGGGATGGCAGGCCCGCAGCTGCACGTGAAAACTCGGCCTCCGATGAGGGCGCGCGCGATCACTCGAAACATCAAGCGAGCGATAACGATCGTCAGCTGAAGAACGAAAGACAGGCCGGTGATCGCGAACGGCAAGGCGGGGATCGGCAAGCGAAAGACGAAGACCAAAACGCCAAGCACAAGTCTTCCGACCGGGCCGACAGGAATGATCGCAACGACCGCAACGACCGGATGGGCGCTTCCGAGAGGTCGAGGAACGACAGATCTTCTACCGGCGCGAGCGAAGGCACAGAAGGCAAGGGTGGACCGAAGGGCTCGATTACCAGCGTCAGCCCCGAACAGAAAACGCGCGTCAGGGCAGCCTTCGCCGGTCATCGTGTAACGCCTGCTCATAACGTTGGCGTCGCCGTGAACGTCGGCGTCAGGATCCCGCGCTCGGTTCATATCTATGCCGTACCCGTCGAGATCATCTCGATCGTGCCGAGTTATCGTGGATACGAATACTTCATGATCGACGAAGATCACGTTGCGATCGTCGATCCGGACACGCTCGAGGTCGTCGACATCATCGTCGTCGCGTAGCGAACCGCCCACAAAACACTGCAAAGCCGCCGGCCCGGTGCTGGCGGCTTTTTTCATGCGAGGCCAACCCGCATTCCCGCAATCCTGGCCGCCGCAGCCGAAGAACGGCGTCGAGTTGACGGATGTTATAACATCCGAATATAAGACCCATCTTCAACCCCGGGAGATTGCCCATGGACTCCGACATCCTCGCTCACTTGAAAACGACGGCTGCGACGCCCGACCGGCGCCTGCCCGTCACCGTCCTTTCCGGATTTCTCGGCGCGGGGAAGACGACACTTCTCAATCACGTCTTGAACAACCGCGACGGTCTCAAGGTCGCGGTGATCGTCAACGACATGAGCGAGGTCAACGTCGACGCCGATGTCGTCGCAATGGGCGGGGCCAATCTCTCGCGGACGGACGAGACGCTCGTCGAGATGTCGAACGGTTGCATCTGCTGCACGCTGCGCGACGACCTCTTGAAGGAAGTGCACCGGCTCGCAGGCGAGCGCCGGTTCGACTATCTGCTCATCGAATCGACCGGCATCGCGGAGCCGCTTCCCGTTGCGACGACATTCGAGTTTCGCGATGAAACCGGGCGCAGCCTATCGGACGTTGCGCGCCTGGATACCATGGTGACGGTGGTCGATGCCGCGCATCTCCTTAAGGATTATTCCTCGCGGGATTTTCTGAAGGATCGCGGCGAAATCGCTGGCGAGGGCGACGAACGCCCGCTCGTGCAGCTGCTGGTCGAGCAGATTGAATTTGCCGACGTCATCGTCCTCAACAAGATCGATATTGCGAAGCCGGAGGACATCGCGTCGGCGCGAACGATCATTCGCTCCCTCAACGCCGATGCCCGCATCATCGAAACGAGCCACGCGCGCGTCGATATGCGCGACATTCTCGATACCGGCCTCTTCAACTTCGAACAGGCCCACCGTCACCCGACGTGGCTCCGAGAGCTCAACAGCTTCGACCAGCACACGCCGGAAACGGACGAATACGGCATCGCGAGTTTCGTCTACCGCGCGCGACGGCCATTCGAACCGGCGAAGCTACACGCATTCTTCAACACGTCATGGCAAGGCGTCGTGCGGGCGAAAGGATTTTTCTGGCTGGCCTCCCGTCCGCAATGGGTTGGCGAACTCAGTCAGGCCGGGGCCCTCGTCCGCCACGAGGCGATTGGCTACTGGTGGGCGGCGGTGCCGAAAGAGAACTGGCCGAGCGATGAAAGCCTCGTCGCGCGCATCGACAAGGGCTGGCACAAGATTTGGGGCGATCGCAGGCAAGAAATCGTCTTCATCGGCACGCGCGACATGAACAAGGAGAAGATCACCGCGGACCTCGACGCATGCCTGCTTCCCATCGCGGAGAGCGGGCCGATCGACACATCGGCCTGGCGGCGGCTGGCCGATCCCTTCCCCGAGTGGCGGCGGGACGCTGCGTAACGGATCGGTGACACAGAAATGATCATACTGAGCCGGGCGTCCTCCAACGTCCGGCCATACATATAATTTTTCTTCATTTTATTTCACTGAGCGGGACTAAAACTGCGCAAGGCTGCCCTGCTCTCAGCGTAACCCTCTGTGCACAATCGATCGCGCACGTTATGAGGGTAGCGTCTTTCGACCAACGTCCTTGCCTACGACAACCCCCCTGCAATGGAGTGTGTCTCGATGGTTTCCAACCGGCTCATTGCCGCCCTGGCCGCCGCGGCGGTTATCTGTGTTCCGATGGCTCGTGCGTGTGCCGAGGAGGCCGACGCTGAAAGTCTCGTGAATGCGCTCAATGCCGTTTTCGGCAAGCACCCCGGCGTGCGCGCCGCGCACACGCACGGTATCTGCGTCAAAGGGAACTTCGTGCCGTCGGCCGACGCGCCAAGCCTTACCAAGGCCCCGCACTTCAATTCGAAGACGCCCGTTGGCGTCATTGGCCGCTTCTCGATGGGCGGCGGCGATCCCGATGCGCCGAATGCGCAGAAGGATAACGTGCGCGGCATCGCGATGCATTTCGACCTCGGCAAAGGCAACAACACGGACCTGCTGCTGATCTCGGCGCCCATGTTCGTCGCGAAAGACCCGGATCAATTCTTGAAGCTCCTGACGACCGTCGCCACGAAAGACAAGGAAATGATTGGCGCTTACTTCAAGGACAATCCGAACTCGACGCGGCAGGCCGAGTGGCTCAATGCGCGGCCGGTGCCCGCGAGCTATGGATCAGTCAATTATTGGGGCGTCCACGCCTTCACGTTCACGAACGCGGACGGCAAGAAGCAGATCTTCAAGTACAAGGCGCTGCCGGTCGGCGGCGAGGTCGGTATCTCGGACGACGAAGCGAAGAAGAAGGACGCCGACTTCTACAGGCCTGAACTGAAGGACCGTCTGGCCAAGGGTCCCGTGCAGTTCACGTTGACGGCAATCCTCGGCGAGCCCGGCGATCCACTCGACGATCCGACCGCGCTCTGGCCGGAAGACAAACGCAAGTCCGTCAATCTCGGCACGATCTCCATCACCGATTTCGAGGATGCGAAGACGTGCGATGAGGCGATCTTCGATCCGACGAACGTCGTCGATGGCGTCGAAGGGCCGGAAAACGATAAGATCTTCCCGATGCGCTCGCAGGCGTACGCGGTATCGTTCTCACGGCGAGAAGCGCCCCAGCAATAATAGCAAAGAAAAGCCGTCATCCTCGGCGTGAGGCCGAGGATGACGTTCAGTGCTGTTACATGTGCGATCAGCGCTTCTGAATGCTGGCCAGGTAAGCTTCCAGCTGCTCGAAGGTGCCGCTGAAGCCCTGCGTCATGCCTGGGCGGCCCTTATCGAAGGTATCGGCCTCTTCGTCGCTCGGGTTGAACGGAGTCCACGAGACGGTCATCTTCGTGCGGCCGTCATCGAGCTCTTCCAGCGTGAAGACCGACAGCATCTCCAGCGGCCACGTCGGGCTCATCGGGTGGCGCGTGATGCCGCCCTCCGCATCCGAAAATGAATTGATGAAGACGATGCGTTCAGGCGCGGAGATTTCGCGATAGACGAACCGTCCCCACATTGTCGAGCCGTCGGGCGCTTGCAGGCCGTAGTGAAAAATGCCGCCCGGACGCAGATCCATCTTGGTGCCGATGACCTTGAAGCCTTTCGGTCCCCACCAGTGCTTTATGTGCTCAGGCTCGGTGAAGGCTTTGTACATGAGATCCCGCGGCGCATCGAAGATGCGCGAAATGACGAACGGTTCCACTTTCTGACCTTCCACAACTTTGTTCATGCCTTCCACTCTCCCTTCGCAGTTCGATATTCCGCCGATAGATCGAAGCAGCCGTTCCAACCGGCGGCGTGTCCACCGCAAGACGCCGCCGGTGATATCGGGTGTAGCGATATTTACTTGAGCGATTGGTTCTTCTGGATGCGCGCCAGGTAAGCTTCCAGCTGTTCGAGCGTGCCGCTCCAGCCCTGGGTCATGCTTGGGCGGCCCTTGTCGAAGGTTTCGACCTCGTCGTCGCTCGCGTTGTATGGCGACCAGTTTAGGGTCAGCTTCGTGCGGCCGTCGTCGAGCTCTTCGAGCGTAAAGACCGATAGCAATTCGAGCGGCCAACCGGGGCTCATCGGGTGGCGCGTGATGCCGCCCTCCGCATCCGAGAATGAATTGATCAGGACGACGCGTTCGGGAGCGGAGATTTCGCGGTAGACGAAGCGCCCCCACATCGTCGAGCCATCGGGTGCCTGCATCCCATAATGAAAGGTGCCGCCCGGACGCAGATCCATCTCGGAGGCGATGACCTTGAAGCCTTTTGGGCCCCACCAATGTTTCATGTGTTCCGGATCGGTGAACACCTTGAACACGAGGTCACGCGGGGCATCGAAAATGCGCGAAATAACGAACGGCTGCGTCTTCTGATTTTGGGTACTTTTACTCACGGCGTTTCCTTCCTTTCGGGACAAATGGAGATCGAGGCGGGCGAGCGTCTGATGGGCGCCCTCGACCGCACCGAACTTCGCCATCTCGTCGCGACGTTCACGCGTCGCGGCGAGGAGGCGCAGTGTGACGCGCGTCTTGCGGTTTTCCGTTTCGAACGTGATCCAGACTTTGAACGGCTCGAAGTCGGGCCTCGTCTCGCCAGCGTCGTGGTCGTAGGCGAGAAGTTCCGGGGGCTTCACTTCAGTATATCGGACGCGGTTCGGGTAGTCCGTGCCATCGGGTCCGTGCATCGTGAACAGCCATTGGCCGCCGGGGCGAACGTCCATCTCATATGTCGTCGTGGTGAAGCCGTTCGGTCCCCACCAATTGCTGATGTGAACGGGGTCCTTGAAGGCTTCAAACACGAGTTCGCGCGGAGCATCGAAGACGCGCGTGGTGACGATTTCTCTTTCGGCTTCGCTCCCGTCATTTCGATTTTTTGCGGCCACCCTTTTTCTCCTTCGCCTGCAACACACGTAGGTACTCGTCGAGGCGATCGAAGCTCTGCTCCCAGAACTTACGGTAGTGCTCGACCCAGTCGTCGACTTCCTTCAGCGGCCCTGGCTCGAGGCGGCAGGGGCGCCACTGCGCCTCGCGTCCGCGCGCGATCAGCCCCGCGCGCTCCAGAACCTTGAGGTGCTTGGAAACGGCTGGGAGGCTCATCTCGAACGGTTCGGCGAGATCGGTGACGGACGTTTCACCCAGCGCCAGCCGCGCCAGGATTGCGCGCCTTGTCGGGTCAGCAAGCGCTGCGAACGTTTCACTCAGCCGGTCGGCGGTTGGCATGTATTTAGCCATCTCGTTAAATAACTGTTCGGTTAAATACATGCGATGAGAAAGGAGGTCAAGTCGTAAAGTCCCTCACCTGCCCTTCGGGCATCCTCTCCCGTACCGGGCCCCCAGCTCGTCATCCTCGGCCGAGCGCAGCGGAGCTGCGTCGATGGTCGGGGATCCAGCACAAGACTCGTCGGAGACACCAAAAATAGAATTGGGCCTTCGGCAGCTTTACGCTGGATCCTCGAACGTCTCGCAGGCTCGCCGTTCGAGGATGACGGGGAAAGCGTAGGCTCCGGCCCTCGGTCCGGATGACGCGCGGTTTGAAAATCGACTAAAAAATATAAAAGCCCCGCACGGAGCCGATGATACGTGCTCCGGTGCCGGGGCTTGGAAGGGAAAATCTTTTCGCGCGAGCCTAGTGGCGCGTTTCCCGTCTCAACCGCTCCATCTCGTCCTTGAGCTTCAGTTTTTCTTGCTTCAATCTACGTATTTCGATGTCGTCAGATCCGGGACTCGCAGCAGCTTGATTGATTTTTTGTTCGAGAGCCCGATGCTTCTCCGCGAGTTCAGCCAGATGAGCCGTAATCGTCATCAGTTGCCTCCTATAGAGCTGCAGACGTTGAAATCGTGCCACACGTTTTCCGGGTTGTCCAACGTGTCCTGCGGCAAAGCCGCGATGTTTGATTTTTGTTACGAGGCCGGATTTTGCCTTTAGTGATTCGTAAAATAAATTCATAGGATTACAAAGATCGTCCCGGATCGCGCTTTTGCCCTGTTGCCATCTCGCGGGCAATCACCCAAAAGGCTGCGATCGACCGGGCAGCGGGCAGGGAATCGAAATGGAGCGGCGCGACGAACGCGAGCTCAGAGAAGAGCTAGTGACTTTGCGGGGCGAGCACCGTCAGCTCGACTGCGAAATCGCCGCTCTTGAAGGTAACCCCTCGGCCGACCAACTTCTCATCAAGCGGCTGAAAAAGAAGAAGCTTGTCCTGAAGGACCGGATCACGCAGATCGAGGACAAGCTGCTTCCCGACATTATCGCGTGAACGACGTTTCGCGCTTGGCTGCTTTGCAGTTCAGCGCGTTTAATGGTTCATGACCCCGACACCAATTTCGTCAGCCCCGGCCGTCGATACGTGGCTTTACCCGGTCGGTTCCGGCATCTATTGCGAGCCCGGCGATTTCTATATCGATCCCGGCCGTGCCGTGGATCGCGCCGTCATTACGCATGGGCACAGCGACCATGCGCGCGCCGGCCATCGCGCGGTGCTGGCGACGGCTGAAACGATCGAGATCATGAAGGTGCGCTACGGCGAGGATTGCGCGGGCGCATTCCAACCCTTAGCCCTTGGCGAAACCATCAGCATCAACGGCGTCTCGGTACGCCTGGTGCCAGCCGGACATATCCTCGGCTCGGCGCAGGTCGTCATCGAATGGGCCGGGCGGCGCGCCGTCATTTCCGGTGACTACAAGCGCGCGAGCGACCCGACCTGCGCGCCCTTTGAACTCGTGACGTGCGATGTGTTCGTAACGGAAGCGACATTCGCGCTCCCGGTTTTTCGTCACGAGAGGGCTGAGCACGAAGCCGCGAAGCTCTTGTCCTCCCTCAAGGCTGAGCCGGACCGGACGCATCTCATCGGCGCTTACAATCTCGGCAAGTGCCAGCGGATGATCCGCGTCGTTCGCGATGCGGGCTACGACAAGCCGATCTATCTGCATGGTGCGGTCGTCGCGCTGACGGAACTCTATCAGAAGCTCGGCATCGATCTTGGGGCGCTTCAGCCGGTCGCGGACGCGGACCCAAAGTCGATGCGCGGCGGTATCGTCATGTGCCCGCCGTCGGCGCTCGGCGACCGCTGGTCGCGCCGCTTCGGCGATCCGGTCAATGCCTTCGCGAGCGGGTGGATGCGCGTGCGCGGCCGTGCCCGTCAGCTCGGCGTCGAGCTGCCGCTCGTCGTCTCGGATCATGTCGATTGGCCCGAGCTCATTCAAACGGTCATCGAAACGGAAGCAGAAGAAATCTGGGTAACGCACGGCCGTGAGGATGCGCTCGTACATTATCTCGGCACGCTCGGCCGCAAGGCTCGTGCGCTCGCACTCGTTGGTTACGGCGAGGAGGCGGAATAGCGATGCGCGCGTTCGCCAGTCTTCTCGATTGCCTCGTCTATACGCAGAGCCGCAACCGCAAGATCGCGCTGCTCGGCCATTACTTCCGCACGGCGCCGGATCCCGATCGCGGCTGGGCGCTTGCGGCTTTGACCGACGGCATGCCGATCCGGCTGCCGCTGAGACGCATGCTCACCGATCTCGTCAGCCGCTTCATTGATCCGACGCTCTATCGGCTGTCGCGCGACTACGTCGGCGATACGGCGGAGACGGTTGCGTTGCTCTGGCCGGACGATCGCGCTGTTGTTCCGTGGTCAGAGATGCCGTCGGAAAGCCAGCGTGAGAGAAGCGACCGCAATGGCGAAAAGCCGAAACAGCTCGTTCTTGAGTTCACCACACCCCCGACCCCTCCCCGTCAAGGGGAGGGGAGAAGTGGGTCGTCATCCTCACTTGCCATCGACGCACAGGGGAGAAGTGACGTGTTCCCCTCTCCCTTGCGGGGAGGGGTTAGGGGTGAGGGTGAGATCGGGCACAATTCCGGCGAAACCCCTGCGCTGTCGCTCGGCGCTGTCATCGACGCCATGGCGAGCGGCACGACGGCGGAACGGACCGAGCGTCTCGGACACCTTCTCGATCAGCTCGACGCGTCTGGCCGATGGGCGCTGCTGAAGCTGCTCGGCGGCGCACCGCGCGTCGGCGTTTCGGCACGTCTGGCGCGAACGGCTCTCGCCGAGAGCTACGGCCGCGACGTTTCCGAGATCGAAGAGATCTGGCACGCGCTCGCGCCCCCCTATCTCGAACTCTTCCAATGGCTCGATGGGAAGGCGGAGCGTCCGGACCCTGGCGCGAAACCGGTTTTCCGTCCCGTCATGCTGGCGCATCCGATCGAAGAGGAAGACTGGCCGCGCCTGTCGCCGGAAGACTTCGCGGCCGAATGGAAATGGGACGGCATCCGCGTGCAAGTCGCGGCGCGTGGCGGCGACGTGCGGATGTTCTCGCGCCAGGGCGACGACATCTCCGGCGCGTTTCCGGAAATCCGCTCGGCGTTCCAGGGCCACGACTGCGTCGTCGACGGCGAGTTGCTTATCATGCGCGACGGCGCAATCGCGCCCTTCAACGACTTGCAGCAGCGTCTCAATCGAAAGTCCGTGACGGCGAAGATGATGACCGCCTATCCGCCCTTCGTGCGTCTCTACGATCTTCTCTTCGACGGCCAGGAAGATCTTCGGGCGCTTTCATTCGGCGCGCGCCGCCAGCGGTTAGAGGCCTGGCATGCGAAGCATCATCCGCGACTGACCGACGTTTCTCCACTCGTCGACTTCAAATCGTTCGACGAACTCGGCGCGCTTTGGTCGTCGGCGCGCGCCGAAGGCATCGAAGGGCTGATGCTGAAGCGGCGCGCGAGCCCGTATCAGGCGGGGCGCGTCAAGGGCGAGTGGTTCAAATGGAAGCGCGCGGCGCTGACGCTCGATTGCGTGCTGATGTACGCCCAGCGCGGGTCGGGCAAGCGATCATCGTACTATTCGGATTACACCTTCGGCGTCTGGCGCACGGATGAAAACGGCGACCGCCAGCTCGTGCCCGTCGGCAAGGCATATTCCGGATTTACCGACGAAGAGCTGTTGCTGATCGACAAGTGGATCAGAGGCCATACGACCGAGACGTTCGGGCCGGTGCGAGCCGTCGAGCCGGAACTCGTTTTCGAAGTGGCGTTCGATGCGGTGCAGGAATCGACGCGGCACAAGTCCGGCGTCGCGATGCGGTTTCCGCGCATTCATCGCATCCGCTGGGACAAGCCCGCAGCGGAGGCCGATAGTCTCGAGACTGTGCTGAAGCTTTCCGGGGGTGGTGCCACTGCCAATGCAGCGGCACCGTCCGATCTCGTTTGAGAACGTATCGCGTTAAGCGGCGACGGCCTTCACCGACGCAGCCGTTTCGGCGATGTAGCTCATCGCGGCGGCGACGCCGCCCTTCTTATGCGGAATGCCTGCGAGTTCGAGTCCCATCTCGACGCCGGTCAACGCGCCGAGGACGGTCAGCTCGTTGGTGTCGCCGAGGTGGGCGATGCGGAAAGCCTTGCCAGCGATCTTGTTCAGGCCGGTTCCGAGCGACATGTTGAAGTTGTCGAGCACGAGTTTGCGATAGGCGTCCGCGTTGTGGCCTTCGGGTACGACGACCGTCGTCACCGCGGGCGAATAGTACTTCGGATCGCGGCACTGGATTTCGAGACCCCATGCCTCAACGGCGCGGCGTGTCGCCTCCGCCAAGCGGCGGTGACGCGCGAAGACGTTCTCGAGACCTTCTTCGTTGATCATGTCGATCGACTCGGCGAGGCCATAGAGCAGGCCGGTCGCCGGGGTGTAGGGGAAATAGCCCGTCGCATTCAGCGACAGCATATCATCCCACGCGAAGTAAGACTTCTTGAGCTGAGCCGTCTTCGACGCTTCGATCGCCTTGGCGCTGATGGCCGTGAACGATAGGCCCGGCGGCAGCATCATGCCCTTCTGGGAACCAGAAACGGTGACATCGATGCCCCACTCGTCGTGGCGGATATCGGCGGCGGCGAGCGACGAAATCGCGTCGACCATGAGCAGCGCCGGATGCTTTGCGGCATCCAATGCCTTACGCACGTCGTCGAGTCGCGTGAGGCAGCCCGTCGACGTTTCGTTGTGAACAACGCAGACCGCCTTGATCGTATGCGACGTGTCGGCCTTCAGCCTTTTCTCGATGAGATTGGCGTCGGCGCCGATACGCCAATCGGTCGGGATGACTTCCGTCTCGAGGCCGAGACGGCGCGCCATGGCTTCCCAGAGAACGGCGAACTGGCCCGTCTCGCACATCAGGACCTTGTCACCGGGAGACAGCGTGTTGCTGAGACCGGCTTCCCAGGCGCCCGAACCGGACGACGGATAAATGATGACGTGGCCCTGCGTCTTGAACAGCCCCTTGATCCCTGAGAGGACGCGCCTGCCGAGCTGACCGAACTCAAGGCCACGATGATCGAGAATCTGACGCGACATGGCCGCCAAAATGCGCTCCGGCACGGGCGTCGGCCCTGGGATCTGCAAGAAGTGGCGGCCGGGGCGGCGATTTTCTCTCGTCATTATTTATAGTCCTCAAGGATCTTTTTATTCGTCTCCGGGGGTGTCCTAGTACCGAACCGCGCCGGATACAATTGTCTGAAAGCGCCATTTCGGCCGATCCGCGGCGCTTTTTGTCTCGGCTGGGTCCTTGAGCAGAAAAAATGCTTCCTTCCTGTAAATGCCGCGATATTGACACGCGCGCTGGCTTGCCGCGGCGGTGCGGCCGACAACCGATCGAAACAAAGGGACAAACCGTTGAGCAAGGCACTTGTCAGTCGAGATAACCTCGTGCGGCTCACCGCTTCCGAAGCGCGCGAGGCGTTGACTGCGGGCGACGTTACGTCGGCGGATCTTGTCGGTGCCTACATTGCCCGGATCGGCGCGCGCGACGCGGAGGTCGGAGCCTGGACGCATTTCGATGCCGAGCGTGCGCTCGCGGCTGCGCGCGAGAGCGACGCCAAGCGGGCGCGCGGCGAAGCGATGCCTCCACTCGCGGGCATTCCTGTCGGCGTCAAAGACGTCGTCGATACGAAAGACTTTCCGACCGAACTCGGCTCGGAGGTTTTTGCCGGGCGGCAGCCGTCGCAAGACGCGTTCGTCGTGACGGCGCTCAAGGCAGCTGGCGCCATCATTCCCGGCAAAACAGTGACGACGGAGCTCGCGTTCTTCGGCCCAGGCAAAACGCGCAATCCGCACGATCTCGAGCGCACGCCCGGCGGTTCCTCGTCAGGCTCGGCTGCGGCCGTTGCGGACGATCAGGTTGCACTCGCGCTCGGCACGCAGACGGCGGGATCGGTCATCAGGCCGGCCTCCTATTGCGGGGTCATCGGGTTCAAACCGACGTTCGGATATACGTCGCGCACCGGCGTTCTGGCGCAATCGCCGCCGCTCGATACGATTGGCGGCTATGCGCGATCGGTCGAGGACATCGCGCTCTTGTTCGACTGCATCAGCGACTACGATGCGAACGATTCCGACATGACGGACGAAGCGAAGCCTTCGCTTCTGGCCGCGCTCAAATCCTCGGAGTTGCACGCGCCGCGGTTCGCGTTCGTGAAAACGCCGGCGTGGCCGCAAGGCGATGACGGCATGCGCGCGACGTTCGAACAGTTCGCTTCGCGATTCGGAATTGCTGAGGTGCCATTGCCGCCGGAGTTCGACGAGATCCTGCGCCTCCAGCAGATCGTGCAGTTTTCCGATATCGCGCGAAACTACGGTCCGATTGCCGACGCCAATCCGGATCGCGTGTCGGCGAAACTCAAGGAGATCATCGCGGAGGGGCGGACGTTTTCCGAGGCGAACTACGCGGCCGCGCGGAAGAAACAGACGGCACTCTACGACGCGCTTCGTCCGATCCTCGCGACGTGCGACGCCATTCTGACGCCTGCTAGCCAGGGCGTCGCTCCCATCGGCCTCGGCAGCACCGGCAGTCCGATGTTCAACGGGCTTTGGACCTATCTCGAGATGCCGTGCATCTCGCTGCCGCTGCTGGACATTGGCGGGCTTCCCGTCGGCGTGCAGCTCGTTGGTGCACGTGGCGATGATGCCCGCCTGCTCCGCGCCGCGGCGTGGATGATGGAAAAGCGCAGCTGACGGTTTCAGCAGCGGCCGTGCTCATTGCAGGCTGATCGCCGCACTGTTAGCCTGACTGAGTCGGAAAAGGCAGACTTGGTTTGGTAAGCCCAAGTCCTTTCGGTGACGAAAGCTCTGGTCTTTGGCCCCGTGCAGGAGACCCCCACGACGAACATCGGACGCTTTCTCGGCGTCCCGTTGTTCGTCCGTGTGGTTCTCGAACCCGAGGAACGCTCCGGTCGAACATCGACAATGGAGCCGTTCATGCACCACCTTCACCGTGACATCCATGATGTAATAATTGCAGGCGCAGGCCCTGTCGGCTTGTTTCTCGCTTGTGAATTGCGCCTCGCAGACATTTCAGTGCTGGTGCTCGAGCAAGCCGAAGAGTCGCACTCGCCGTTGAAGCGCCTACCGTTCGGGTTGCGCGGTCTTTCCGTGCCAACGAACGAAGCCTTCTACCGGCGTGGTTTGCTAGACGACATCGCGGCGCTGCAACCTGCAAAAGATGACAGAGCCCTGGCTGGTGCGCACTGGATGGGGCAGCAGCGTCGGCCGGGGGGCCATTTCGCGGGCATCCAGTTTTTCCTCGACAACATCGATACCTCGAAATGGCCATATCGCCCACCAAGTCCGGCCACCGCCAGTATGGCGGTCGATATGGAGCAGCTCGAATCCGTTTTGGCCGCGCGTGCAATTGCGATGGGGGCCGAGATCAGGCGCGGCGTCGGCGTTGAAGGTTTTGACCAGACGGAGGAAGGCGTAACCGTTCGGGCCAGGGGTGAGCTTTTTCGCGGGCGGTGGCTCGTTGGGTGTGACGGCGGACGCAGCACGGTACGTAAGGCTGGAGGCTTCACGTTCGCCGGCACCGATCCCGAGTTCACGGGCTATTCCGTTCAGATTGAGATGGCCGACCCGGACAAGCTCAAGCCGGGGCGCCACTATACTTCGACCGGCATGTATACCTATCAAAAGCCCGGCATCGTCGCGATGGTCGATTTCGACGGCGGCGCTTTCCACCGAACCCAGAAGATCACGCGCGATCATGTGGAGGCGGTGCTGCGAAGAGTCTCCGGCACCGACGTCAGCGTAACGGCGCTTGAGCTTGCCACCACATGGACGGATCGCGCGTGTCAGGCGACGGCTTACCACAAAGGCCGGGTTTTGCTTGCGGGCGATGCCGCGCACATCCATTCGCCGTTGGGCGGCCAAGGTCTGAACCTCGGACTGGGTGACGCAATGAATCTTGGATGGAAGCTCGCTGCCGTCATTCGTGGCGCGGCACCTGACGGTCTGCTCGACAGCTACTTCGACGAACGGCATCCGGTCGGAGCTCAAATCCTCGACTGGTCGCGAGCGCAAGTCGCGCTCATGCGACCCAGCCCGGCCACGCGCGCGCTTGAAGGCATCATTCGCGATCTTATCAGCACACGGGATGGCGCGACATACTTCGCCGAACGGGTGTGGGGCATCTCCCTCCGCTACGATCTTGGCGGCGGCCATCCGCTGGTGGGGCGCAGCGCGCCCAATCTCGAGTTGGTTGACGGGACGAAGCTCGGCGAACACTTTGAGGATGGCAGGGGCCTGCTTCTGGACTTTGACGTTCGCGCACCGCTTCGGGCACTCGCAAGTCGATGGCGTGGCCGGATCATCTATATCGCGAGTGATGCCAGGGACCCGCTGGGCTTGAGTGCTCTGCTGGTCCGCCCCGATGGCTTCGTCGCGTGGGCGAGCGATACGGCGCCCGACCTTGTCGACGCTGCTCAGGCCCTGTCGCGATGGTTTCGCCAACCCGAATAGGCGATTGCTCGAAGCGTCCGCCAGAATGAAAATGGAAAACAAAAATGGCCGGGGCGAGCCCGGCCATTTCTGAATGTTGCGATGAAACGATTTTAGGCCAGCTTGAACGGCATGTCCTTGCCGGCGAAGAAGGCATCGATGTTGTCGAGCGCTTCGAAGCCCATCTGGTTGCGCGCCTCGATGGCGGCTGAACCCAGATGCGGGAACAGGAACGTGTTCGGCAGGTCGTAGTAGCCTTCGTTGATCTTCGGCTCGCCTGCGAAGACGTCGAGACCGGCGTAAGCCAATCGGCCCGACTTCAGCGCCGCGATCATGTCCTCGTCCTTGACGAGGTCGCCGCGCGCCGTGTTCACGACGATGGCGCCTTGCGGCAGCTTCTCGATCACGTCCTTGTTGAAGAAGTAGCGCGTCTCCGGCGTCGAAGGCGCGTTGATCGAGAAGAACTGCGAGACCTTCAGGAGACTGTCGAGGCTGTCGTGATAGGTGGCGTTGTACTTCGCCTCGACCTCGGGCTTCGCGCGATAGATGTCGTAGTAATGGATTTCCATGTCGAAGCCGCGCGCACGCTGCGCGAGGGCCTGACCGATCTTACCGAAGCCGTAGATACCGAGCTTCTTGTTATCGAGGCGCTGACCAACGAGTTGCAGCGGCTGCCAGCCGGGCCATGAGCGCGTGCGGATCATCTTTTCGCCTTCTCCGGCGCGGCGGGCGGCGCCAAGCAGAAGAAGCATCGCGATTTCCGCGGTCGCGACGGTGACGCCGTGCGGGGCGTTGCCGACCTTGATGCCGCGCTTCTTGCAAGCTTCGAGATCGATGTGATCGAAGCCGATCGAGAACGTCGAGATGCACTTGATGTTCTCGGGGATCTTCTCGATCACCGGCGCCGGGCACTTCTCGTTGAGGGTCAACAGAATTGCGTCCACCGACTTCGCCGTCTCGAGCATCTCGTCGACGGTGATCTTCGGGTTGTCGCCGTGCGCGATAACATCATAAGTCTCTCGGGCGCGGGCCATGGCGGCTTCAGGCAGAGGCCAGGTGATCAGGATCTTCTTTTTCGACATTGGTTGAGTGTTCTCCGGGAGATCGGACGTTGATCGCAGGCACCGCTTTTGCCCGACCGGGGCGATCCTGACAAGCCCGGAGCGCCGCTGCACTGCACCGCAACCGGCCGAAGCGAAACGCTTTTTTCACCAAGAGGGGGCCAGAATGGCGCTCTGCCAACCGTCGGCCCGCCTTCTCGCTCGAGACCCTCGTCATGCGTAAGATCCTGCTTGGTTTGGTTCTGCTTGCCGCTGCCAAGATCTGGTATCAGGACCACGCCTATCGCACCGCCATGGGCGAAGCCGTGGTCGAAGCCTATCGCGAGCGCGCCATCGAGGTCTGCCGGCGGAACGCTCCGAAGCGCCCGGCCGGAGCGCGCGACGATGCGTCGGCCGCCTCGACAGCTGCGTGGGGACCCGGCTCGTCCATCGAGGCCGTCATCGGCAATCCCGATGTCAACGTTGCGATCTGGGATACGCAAAACCCGCTCTGGACCCAGCGCTTTCGCGATCCGCACCTCATCCTGACCGCCGGCAGCGCCCGCTGCGCCTATGACGTGCACGAGGGCGGCGCCAAACTCTCGCTTCGCTAGCGCCGGTTGTTGCTGATGCATGCATCGCGCGGAAGACGTTAACCAAAAACGCCCTGTTCATAATTGATCCTGACAATAGCCGAGTGAGTCGGCTTTCGCGGCTCGCGGACGAACCTATTCGGCGACCGGATTTCACCGGCTTTACGGGACGATGAACCAGCAAGCGGCACCTACGGCAAGGCGAGGAACCCGGTTCGGGCTTTCGGGTGCCCGTTCGGCCGTCGTCAAGCGCGCCAGGGCGGTCGCCTGCGTGCCTCTCGCCGCCGCCCTCATCGCTGCTGCCATCGTCGCCGTCATTCCCGATCGATATGTCGCCTCGACCATGATCCAGACGGATCCGCTGCGGAAGGCTCCGACCCCGGCCGTCGAAGAAGACGACGCGGCTCTATCCGATACGCTCGCTTCGGAAGCCGAGCGGAAGGAGATCGAGACGCAGATGGACTTCCTGCGGTCGGCATCGATCCTCGATGCCGTCATCGCCGAGCTACACCTTGCGGACGACCCCGAATTCAACAAGCGATCGATGCTTTCGCGCCTCATGGCGCTCTTTCACAGCCCAGCGCCCGGGGAAGAACTGCGCTCGGCGATTTTGAATCAGCTCAGCATCAGCCGTGTGCGCAGCACGTTTCTCGTCTACGTGCAATTCACGTCAAGCGATGGCGCAAAGTCCGCGCGGATCGCCAATGCCATCGCGAACCAATTTCTCGCGCAGAGGCCGTCGCCTATTGCGAAAGCCGCCGTGGCCGTGAGCAAGCCGGGTGAACTCACCGCTTCGGAACGGATGTTTTCATCGCTTATCGAGAAGTACGGCTCGGCCGTGACCTTCGCGGGTCCGCGGATTGTCAACATGGCGAGTCCACCGGCCCGCGCTGCGGGGCCGAAGCGCATACGCATCGTCGCGATTACCGGCGGATCGGCGCTGCTGCTCACCATCATGCTCGCGCTTTGGCTCGAACGCGAAGCACTGCTGCGCACGCGGAAGGTCGAGAAGACGCTCGCCTGCCCGCACATGATCTCCATTCCGGCTATGGCGCCGCCGAGTGATCCATTGGCCGGCGCTCGCGGCGCGCGGATGATCGTCGCCGAGCCCCAGGGCATTTACGCCGACGCGGTCCGGAAGGTCTGCAACGAACTCGGGCAGCGGAAAAGCGAAGAGAATGAGCATGAAACTGGGCGCGTGATTTTGGTCGCGTCGGCACTCCCTGACGAAGGCTCGGAAATTTTCGCGTCGAACATCGCGCACTATTTCGCAGTGTCCGCCCTGCAGACGCTCCTCGTCGATTGCGATTTTCGCGGCAAGGGCCTGACGCGCGAGCTGACGCCGCAGATTTCCGGCGGCCTTCTCAATCAGATCGCGGCACGGGCACCAATCGAAGATGCGATCCTGCGCGATTGCCTCACGGGGCTACATTTCTTGCCTGCTTCCGGACCTGCGCCCGTTCCGCTCGCGGTGCCGACAGCCATCCGCTCTGCAGAATTTTCGAGCGCCATCGCCGGCCTCAAATCGCGCTTCCCGATCATCGTGCTCTCGGCGCCGCCGTTGCTGCCGATTTCGGATGCGCGCGTGCTCGCGGAACTTGCCGACGACATCGTGTTTCTGACCGCCTGGCACCGGACACCGCAATCGCTCGCACGAAAGGCGCTGACGTTGCTCGAGGCCAATCAGAAGAAGGTCGTCGGCGCGGTGCTGACGGATGTCGCCGAGGATCAAGCCACCGGCATCATGAGCTTCGCCGCTATTTTCGACGAGATCCGCCGAGCTGCCCGCATATCGACAATCGAGCGCGCCGCCTGACGATTGCATCAGCACCACAACCATCCGAATTGGATCGGCGGGCGATCAGAGCGCGCAAAAACGACCTTCCGCAGCGGGTGACAGAATTCCGATTTTGGGAAGTTTTTCCCGTTCTCTCGGGAAAAATTCCCGATGCAGTGCGATTGCAAAAATCCCGTACCCGGATTGTCGTTTGGCGGCACCTGAAAACTGTTCTAAATCAAATTCCCACGGGCCGAACTCAACCTTCCAATCTTACGAATTTCACACTGGCAACCGACGGGCAAAATCGCTACACGCGTTTCGGAAATCCGACATCCTTTCGATAAGAAAAGGTCATCGCGTGATCAGAACTTCCAAACGTTCCTGGCTGGCCTATGCGCTCGCCTTGCCGATCGGTGCTTTCGCGACACAGGTTGTTGCTGATCCTGCGCAAACGCCAGCGGCCCCGACGTCCGGGACCCACGTAGAATTGAACAAGCTCGAGGCTTCGGACAAGGGCTGCCGAGCCTATATGGTTGTCAATAATCCGGGCGAAACGACCTATCAGTCGTTCAAGATCGATCTCGTTCTGTTTCAGACAGACGGTGTCATCGGCAAGCGCTTTTCCATCGATCTGGCACCGCTCAAGCCCAAGAAGAAATCCGTGAAGCTCTTCGAGATCGACGGAATCCAGTGCGATAAAATCGGCTCGCTCCTCATCAACGACGTAATGGAATGCAAAGCTGAAGGCGGTGCGGTTTCCGGCTGCCTCGATAACCTCAAGACGTCGACTCTCACGAACGTGCAACTTTCAAAGTAACGCGGTGACCGCCTGATGACTGAAGAAATTACCGGAAGAGACTTGTCGATCCTCGGCCTCTTCCAACATGCCGATATCGTCGTGAAGTGCATCATCATTGGGCTGTTGCTCGCCTCTGTCGTGTGCTGGGCCTTGGCGTTCGAAAAGTTCATTCGCGTGTGGCTGGTCAATCGCGAGATCCGTGTTCTCGAGAAAAGCAGCGCTTCGGCCAGTCTCCCTGCGGGCCGCGCGAGCAGCCTCGTCGGCGCCGTGGGTGATGCCGCCCGTACGGAGTGGGCAGAAAACTCGGGCAATGCTTCGTCAGGCGAAGTTCGCGACCGTCTCGAAGTCGCCATGCGCGCTGCCGTCAAGCGCAAGCTGAAGAGCATCGAACAAGGGTTGCCGTTTCTCGCGACGCTCGGATCGGCCGCGCCGTTCATCGGATTGTTCGGAACCGTCTGGGGCATCATGAATTCGTTCACGGCCATTGCTCAGCAGAAAGACACGAGCTTGGCCGTCGTCGCGCCCGGCATTGCGGAAGCCTTGTTCGCAACGGCCATCGGTCTTGCCGCCGCCATCCCGGCCGTCATTTTCTACAACCAGATCACGGTCGCGCTCGGGCGCGCGTCGGAACGCGTTACGCCTGTTATCGTCGCGTTGGCGCGCACGCTTTCCCGTCGTGGCGTTGAGGGTGTGAACTGATGGGAATGTCCGTTGGCGGTTCGTCGGGCGAAGACGGCGATACCTACAAACCCCTCGCCGAAATCAACGTCACGCCGTTCGTCGACGTGATGCTCGTGCTGCTGATCATCTTCATGGTCGCGGCGCCGTTGATGGTGCAGGGCGTCCCCCTCGACCTGCCGAAGACGTCTGCCTCGAAGCTCGGGGCGCAGAAGAAGCCGATGGTCGTTTCGCTGGCGCCGGACGGCAAACTTTACATCCGCGACGAGGAAGTGACGCGCGAGTCGCTCGTTTCCCGTCTCATGCAAATCAAGTCGAGCGAGGGTGACGGCATCGTCTACGTCCGCGCCGACAGGAAGATTGCTTACGGCGACGTGATGGAGCTGTTGGGACGGGTTGGCGAGTCGGGCTACGCCCGTGTCTCGCTGTTGTCGCAACCGTCGCCATCGGGAGCGACCGCGAAGAACTGATGCCGAAGGCCGCCGGGATGAACGCATTGCGAGCGATTGCTGTTCTGCTGTCCGTGCTCATCCACGGGACGATCGGCTACGCCATGCTTCCGGAACTGCAGAATTCCAGTATCGAGGCTCTCGATCTCGGCAAGGGCATGGACGTCGTGCTGGTGCAACAGGGCATTGCGACCGAGGGCATATCAAAGCTCGGCGACGCGATGGAGACCATCGAAACGAGCGAGATCGTTCCGATCCAGGAGCAGCACGCCAAGCCCCCCGAGGAGGTCAAACCGGACGAACTCCGCGACGTCATCACGTCGGACGCCAGCGAAGTCCAATCCGAAGCAGTGAAGACCGAAGAGCCGCCGCCCCCGGACACTCCGCCGCCGGAGCCGCAGGTCGTCGAGACCAAGTCGCAGCCGGAGCAGGTTGCTATCGTCACTGAACAGAGTTCGGGCGAAGCGAAGTCGGGCGGCGACGCCAAGGCATTCGGCCGCTATCTCGGTCAGATCAACGACCACGTACAGAAGGCGAAGATCAATCCGCGGTCGGCCGTCGCCGGTACCGTGGTGATGAGATTCACGGTCGACGTCGATGGCAAGCTGCTGTCGAAGGAAGTTGCCTCAAGCTCGGGTTCGAAGCTTCTGGACGACGCGGCGACCGCGGCTCTCGACCGGGCGGCGCCATTTCCGCCGATCCCCCCGGAAGTCAGCATCAAGCCTCTGGCGTTTACCCAGCCGTTCAAATTCATAATGCGTTGAATTTTTGCAGGGCTTGATTAGGGCCTGTGGCGCCGATGAAGCGAGCCCGGCGATGACGTGCGCGGGTGCGCGCTTCCGACGCCGCGTACTGAGAGATGGTGCAACCGGCAATTGTAGCCGCCGGAAAAACCAAGCAATTTTCCTAAAATGCACGCCATCTGCTGCGCTGCAACGCAGTTTTCGCGGGTCTTAGATTAACCTTGAGTTAGCTACTCGCCCCTAGATTGAATCCCCAGCAGGCTGTGCGTTGGGTTTCGCGTTATGATTTTTGGATCAGTTGGAAACGCCAAATCCAACTCATTGATGAACGAGTATGCGTCGCTTTTGAGCGATGCCGTATTGCGTTACCGTGCCGCCACTGCCGAGCAATCGGCGCGTATCGAGGCGGAACTCGCCGGCAAAGTGAAATCCGAGTTCATCGCCAACATGAGCCATGAACTCAGGACGCCGCTGAACACCGTCATCGGTTTTTCGAAGCTCCTCACGCAGCATCACCTGCGGCGCCTGCCCGATAAGGAGATCGTCGAGTACGCGACGCTCATCCAGGATGCGGCGGGGCAGCTGCTCTCCGTCATCAACGATATTCTCGACATCTCTAAAATTCAGAGCGGAAAATATACGCTCGATGCGCGCGAGGTTAATGTCGGCGAGATTCTCGCCGGCAGCATCAGCGCGTTCCGGCTGATGGCCACCGAGGCGCACGTCGATTTGCGTTTCGCAATAGCGCCTGATCTGCAGCCCATCCGAGGCGACGCCGAAAAGCTGCGCCAGATCTTCACGAACATCATTTCCAACGCGCTGAAGTTCACACCGGCCGACGGCACCGTGGACGTCAGTGCACGGCGGACCAACAACGGCGGCGTCATCATCGCCATTCGCGACAGCGGCGTCGGAATGACGGACGAAGAAATCAAAATCGCGATGACGCCCTTCGGACAGGTGGACGGCGGCCGTTCGCGCTGGCGCGAGGGCGCGGGCCTCGGATTGCCGATCGCCAAAGCGCTCGTCGAGCTTCATGGGGGTTCGGTCGAACTCCGTTCGAGCAAGGGCACGGGCACCGAGGTCGTCATCAACCTTCCCGGCCGGAACAGCGTAAGCGCGGTCGATACGAACTACATTAATTCCAACGGCAGTGAATGAGCCCGAGATCCGGATGGGAATGTCAGGCAATCACAACCAGAACCAACTGAACGGCGGCTCCAATGCCTCCATCGGGCGCATCGTTTCGGTCACCGGATCGAAGGCGATCGTTCTGCTTGATGGCGCGGGCGAGCTGCGCGCGCGCTCGCCCGACGGGCGGCCCGAAATGGGCACGCTGCTCGCCATTGAGACGACGCGCACGACCGTCCTCGCCATCGTTTCGGCGCTGAGCGTTCCGGTTCCCTCGCAGCGCGAAGGCGACAGCGAAGTCTGGATCGCTGAACTCGGGATGGTCGGCGAATTGACCAACGTGGGCGAAGGCAAGCCGCCGAAATTCAACCGCGGCGTCACCGGCTACCCCGGACTCGGCGACCGCGTTCGGCTTGCATTGCGGACGGAGCTCGAGGCGACATTCTGCGGCGATAGCGAAGCCATGGTCCGCGTCGGCTCCATCCGGCAGGACAGCTCGATCCCGGCAATGGTGCGGGTCGACGAACTGCTCGGCAAGCACTTCGCGATCCTCGGTACGACCGGCACCGGTAAATCCTGCACGACGGCGCTGATCCTTCGATCGATCGTCGAAAAAAATCCGAACGCTCACATCGTTCTGCTCGATCCGCACAACGAGTATGCCACGGCATTCAGCGAGTGGGCCGAGGTGATCTCACCGCGGAACATGCAGCTGCCGTATTGGCTGCTGACGTTCGAGGAGATCCAGGAAGTTCTCGTCGGCGACGGCGACCGGAAGGCCGAGATCGAGATCCTGCAGGAAGTGATCCCGATCGCGAAGGCACGCTACAACAGCAGCCGCTCGTCTGAACCGGCAAAGCTTCGCCGCGGCTTTGGCGATGCCAGCCGTTTTACGGTCGATACGCCGGTTCCCTATCGCATTTCCGATCTGCTGCTGCTGATCGACGAACGGCTCGGCAAGCTCGAGAACAGAAAAGATCTGGCGCCCTACCGTATTTTGAAGCACCGGATCGAGACGATCTCGCAGGACGGCCGTTACGCTTTCATGTTCGGCTCGCTGACCGTTTACGACGGCATGACGCAAGTTCTCGGACGCATTTTCCGGGTTCCGGTCAACAGCAAGCCGATCACGATCCTCGAGCTGACCGGCATACCGTCGGAAGTCGTCAACGTCGTCGTCTCGGTGCTGTGCCGCATGACGTTCGACTTCGCGCTCTGGAGCGAGGGCCAAGTGCCTGTGACGCTGGTTTGCGAAGAAGCGCATCGCTACGTTCCGGTGAATTCGACGCTTGGCTTCGAGCCATGCAAGCGCGCCATCGCCAAAATCGCGAAGGAAGGCCGCAAATACGGCGCTTCGCTGTGCATCGTCACGCAGCGCCCGGCCGAAATCGATCCGACCATTCTTTCCCAGTGCAATACGGTCTTTGCGCTGCGCATGTCGAACGATCGCGACCAGGAGATTGTCCAGTCGGCGGTTGCCGATACGGGCGCCGGGCTCCTCGAATTCCTGCCGTCGCTCGGCCAGCGCGAAGCCATCGCGTTCGGCGACGGCATGGCTTTGCCGGTTCGCATCAAATTCGACGAATTGCCGAAACGCGCGCTGCCGAAATCGTCATCGGCGAATTTCTCGGAGCGTTGGCAGACGTCTCTCGGCGACGAAGGCTTCCTCGATCAAATCGTCGAGCGCTGGCGTTCTTCGGGAATTCCGGCAACCGGCGACGGGCCGCATCATCTTGCGATGATGGCCGATGCTCTTGGCCTCCATGCCCACGCGCACGGACACGCACAGTCGCACCCGGCCGAGTCCGATGTTCGTGAACAACCGTTACCACACACCGGCACATCGTCCGTCTCGCCGCCGCGGTCCAGCGCGCCGTTGCCGCGACGTGAGGCTCCGCCGCCCTTGCCTTCGGGCAACGTTCCAGGCTCGCAGCAGGGCAGCAAACCGTCAACGTCGGCCGAGTCACTTCGGTCGCTGCGCGAACGGCTGACCCGTCCCCTCGGCTGATCAAAGTAAGATTTGCAGAAGATTTCCATGCGGATTGGGATTTCGGCCGTACACGTTGCGTCAGAATGGCGTTTGGAGCCGAACGGCTTCTCCCTATTATCTTCCGTTCACGAGCGCGGCCGGACATCATCCTTTTAGATTTGGGGGGTATCATTCCTTATGAGCAATATTCACCCAGTGATTTTGTCAGGCGGATCGGGCACGCGGCTATGGCCGCTTTCGCGGGCGATGTACCCGAAACAGTTCATTCGCTTCTTCAACGGCCAAAGCGCGTCGTTTCTCGGAACGGCACTCGGCAGGCTGCCGCCGCAGGCGGGCTTCGAGCCGCCGATCCTCCTTTGCAATAACGATCATCGCTTTCTCGTGCGCGAGGAACTGGAACGCGCGGGCCTAGAGCCGCGTGCGATCGTGCTCGAACCTATCGCGCGCAACACCGCGCCTGCCATCGCAGTGGCGGCCCTGATCGCGCTTCAGAACGATCCGAATGCCATCCTTGCGGTCATGCCGTCCGACCACGTCATCGAAGACGGGGCGGCGTTTGCCGATAACATTCGCCGCGCGGCGGACGTCGCTGCGACAGGCAAGCTCGTCCTCTTCGGCATCAAGCCGACCGAGGCGCATACGGGTTACGGCTACATCAAGCGCGGCGCTGCGCTGCCGGGTTTCGACGGTCAGGCGTTCAACGTCGAGAGCTTTGCTGAAAAGCCCAACCGCGCGACGGCCGAGAGCTATCTCGCAGATGGGTCGTATTTCTGGAACAGCGGGATTTTCGCGCTCAACGCCAAGACGTATCTTTCCGAAATCGAGCGTCTGGAGCCGAAAATTCTCGAGGCGGCGCGCGCGGCTCTCGCCGGGGCGACCGAAGACCTCGGCTTCCTCCGTCTCGATCGCAACGGCTTCGCGGCGGCTCCCAACATCTCGATCGACTATGCGGTGATGGAGAAGACGCGGGCGGCGGCGATCCTGCCGATGAACGTCGGCTGGAACGACGTCGGCTCGTGGTCGTCGCTGTGGGAAATCGCGCCTCGCGACGACAAGGGCAACTTCATCAAGGGCGAAGCCGTGCTCGAGGACACGTCGGGGTGCTACGTGCATTCCGATCGCGCGTTGGTATCGACGATCGGCGTCAACGATCTCGTCATCGTCAACACGCCCGACGCACTGCTGGTCGCCGACAAGGGCCGCGCGCAGGACGTTTCGAAAATCGTGCAGCGGCTGAAGCAATCGAACCGCAAGGAGCAGGAGCAGAATCTCCGGAACTACCGGCCGTGGGGCTATTTCGAGACGCTCAACATCGGCCCGCGCTTCCAGGTAAAGCTTCTCCATGTGAAGCCCGGCGGCAAGCTTTCCATGCAAATGCATCATCATCGCTCGGAGCACTGGATCGTCGTGCAGGGAACGGCGCAGGTTTCGATCGGCGAGAAGGAGCAACTCGTTCGCGAGAACGAAAGCGTCTACATTTTCGCGACGCAGTGGCACCGCCTGCAGAACCCGGGCAAGGTTCCCGTCGAAATCATCGAAGTGCAGATCGGCTCGTATCTCGGCGAAGACGACATCATGCGGACCGACGACATCTACAATCGCCAGCCCGAAGAGACGAAGTGATTATCTGGCGCGGGCGACTCGCGTTCCGCGAGCCGGCCGCCAGCGCATTACTTCGTAGGGTCGGTCGGGCGGAGGGTGAAAATTCGCCCTGAATTCTGTTGTCCTGCGTTTTGCTCGCCGCCGTTTTGCTGTCCGGCCACCGCGTCGCTCGCGGCGGAAGGCGCCTCGGCCGCAGCTGCTGCAGCGGCGGCACTCTCTCCCTCACAGCGCTCACGGAAGTTCCGCCAGCTCGCCGGAATGAAGCCGAGATACAGGAGCGTCAGCGCCGTCAGCGTTTCGTAAGGGTACGTGAACAGGAAGGCGACGATGCCGATGGCGACGACGAAGATCGGCAACACCCACTCGCGGCCGACGCGCTCACCGACGAGCTTGCCGGAGTAGGTCGGGATCGAGGATACCATCATGAAGGCGATGAACACCGTGTAGACGAGCACGATCTTCAGCCCCCACTGCGCCTTGATGTCGGTGAGGCCAAGCTGGTCGAGATAGAGCGGCAGCAGAACCGCGATTGCCGCCGCAGGTGTCGGCATGCCCATGAAGTAGTTCGATTGCCACTTCGGCTTATCGTCATCGAGCGCCGCATTGAAGCGCGCGAGGCGCAGCGCAGAAGCCAGCGCGAAGATCATCACGCAGATCCAGCCGGCGCTCTTCAAGTCGCCCAATCCCCAATTGAAAATCAGGAAAGCGGGCGCGACGCCAAAGTTCACGAAGTCGGCGAGGCTATCGAGTTCGGCGCCGAAGCGTGACGATGCTTTCAAGAGGCGCGCAATGCGGCCGTCGATACCATCGAGACAGGCGGCAAAGACGATCGCCGCGAGCGCCAGATCGTAGCGGCCTTCGATCCCCATGCGGATCGATGTCAGGCCGGCGCAAAGGCCGAGGAGCGTGAAGAAATTCGGCACGAGCATCCGGACCGGAACGCGCCGGTGACGAAACAGAGACCGGCGTCTGCGGCGGCGCGTTTCGGTCTCGATGAATGGCTCATCCGTATCCATGGCAGGCTCCTTATGGCCTTCGCCTGAGTTGCAACGGCGCGCTTGAGATCAGGCGCGGCGCGACTCGCGTTCCGGTTCGACGGACTGAAGATCCGCCAAAACCGTCTCGCCTGCAATCGCACGTTGCCCGACACTCACAAGTGCCGTTTTGCCGGGTGGCAGATAAACGTCCACGCGCGACCCGAAGCGGATCAGCCCGAACCGCTGGCCCACGCCAACCGCGTCGCCAACCTCGACAAAGGTCACGATGCGCCGGGCGACAAGCCCCGCGATCTGCACCACGCCGACGTCGCCATCGGCAGGGGTCTCGATGACGATCAGGCGGCGTTCGTTGTCTTCGCTGGCCTTGTCGAGGGCAGCGTTCACGAAAGTGCCGGGGACGTAGACGGATTTCACGACACGACCGGCTACCGGGGCCCGATTGATGTGAACGTCGAACACGGAGAGGAACGTCGAAATCCGGGTCCGCGGCTCCGGTCCCATGCCGAGCTCGACGGGGGGCACGACCTTCTCGATGCCGGAGATCTTGCCGTCAGCAGCGGAGACGACCAGACCCGGCCGTAACGGCGTGACGCGCTGCGGGTCGCGGAAGAAGTAGATGATCCAGGCGGTGATGCCGGCAGAGAGCCAGCCGAGCGGCGGATAGAGGAAGAAGAACAGCAGCGTCACCGCCGCGCCGATGGCAACGAACTTGTGTCCATCGGAATGCACGGGCGATAGCTGGTCGAAGATCGTATCGAGAATGCCGTGACCGTTGGACACGAATTACCTCCTGAAGAGAATTTCTGACTGCGATAGCACGCGGATCATGACACGGGCACTGCGACGAAGCGGAGGTCGCCTTTGCCGTTCTCGACGCGGAGCAGCACGGCCTTGCGACCGGCCTTCTTGACCTTCTCGATGCTCTTCGCGACGTCGTCGGGCTCGGAAACGCTGTCCTGGGCTGCTTCGACGATCACGTCGCCAACTTTCAAGCCCTTGCTGGCGGCGGGGCTCTGCGGATCGACCGCTTCGACCACCACGCCTTTGATCTTGTCGTCGAGGCTGTATTTCTTGCGCAGATCGTCGCTCAGGGGCGAAAGCTGGAGGCCGATGATAGCCGAACCCTTCGGATCGTCGTCCTTGCCGTTGTCGCTCTTCAGGTCGCTCGCGTTGTCATCGTCGTCCTCGAGGCGCCCGACGGTCACTTGCGTGTTCTGCTTCTGACCTTTGCGAAGAAGCTCGACATCGACCGCTTGGCCGACAGCGGCCTGCGCGACCATCTTCGGCAGGCCGCGCATGCTCGTCACGTCCTTGCCGTCGAACTTCAAGATGACGTCGCCGGCGACGAGCCCGGCTTTCGATGCGGGACTGTCAGGCGTTACGGCGGCGACGAGTGCGCCCGTGTTTTCAGGCAATCCCAGCGTCTCGGCGATGTCGCCGGTGACGGTCTGGATTTTGACGCCGAGCCAGCCGCGCCGCACTTCGCCATACTGCTTCAGCTGATCGATGACTTTCGCGACGGTATCGGAGGGAACGGCGAAGCCGATGCCGATCGAGCCGCCGGTCGGAGAGATGATCGCAGTGTTCACGCCGATCACCTCGCCGTTCATGTTGAACAGCGGGCCGCCGGAGTTGCCTTTGTTGATTGCGGCATCGGTCTGCAGATAATCGTCATAGGGGCCGGAATTGATATCGCGGCTCTTCGCCGAGATGATACCGACCGAAACGGAGCCGCCGAGGCCAAACGGGTTGCCGATGGCCAACACCCAATCGCCGACTTCGATGTCAGCGGAAGAACCGAATTTCACGTCGGCGAGCGGCTTCTTCGGCGAGACCTTCAACAGCGCGAGGTCTGCCTTGGTATCGCGGCCGAGGATCTTGTCGACGACGAGCTTGGAGCCGTCGTGAAAATTGATGTCGATCTCCTCGGCGCCTTCGATGACGTGGTTGTTGGTGACGATCAGGCCTTCCTTGCCGTCGATCACGAAGCCGGAGCCGAGCGAGGAGATCTTCCGGTCGCCGTGGGGCACGCCGCCACGCTTATTGAAGAAATCGTCGAAGAAATCTTCGAAGGGCGCTCCCTTCGGCACTTTCGGCAAGGGGACGCCAGCCGGGCCTTTCACGGTTTGCGATGTCGCGATGTTGACGACGGCATCGGAGAGGCGCTTGGCGAGCGGCGCAACGGACTGCGGCCCGTTGGGGAATTCGGTGGCGAGCGCCGGTTGTGCAGCTCCGACGATCAGCAACGCGACGAAGCCAATACCGACAGAAAGTGCGGAAGGTTTCTTGATCATCGCGAGGGCTCCAGGATCTGATCGTGTCGCATGCCAATTCGGCCCCGTTCCAGGGGACCGGGTTCAGCCGGACAGGCGTTATTGGCGCAACATCCGAGCGTCAACATGGCGACGTTAGCACACCGGCGTGCGGCGGGGATAAGCTGGCTGTGCGGCTTATCCCCGGGCCAGCCAAACGACAAAAACGCCGAGCGCCACGGCGGCGACGGCGCAGACCTGGATCCGGGTGGTATTTAAACTTGCAATTTCTTCAACAGCCCGCCGCGCCTGGTGAGGCGCGGCGGCCCAAAGCAGACCCTCCAGTACGAGGGCGATGCCTAATCCGGCGAGAAGATCGTTCATCGCTCGGCGGACGGCGCCGGCGAGGCTGGCGCCTTGCCGTTAGGGTCCTGAAAATACCGGAAGAACTGGCTGTCCGGAGATAGCAGCATGCGGGTGTCATCGGGCTTGATGGCCGACGTGTAGGCCTGCATCGAGCGGTAGAACTTGAAGAATTCAGGGTCCTTGCCGAAGGCGTCCGCGAAGATCCTGCTGCGCTCGGCTTCGCCGTCGCCGCGGATTTCGTCGGACTTCTGCGTCGCCGTCGCCTTGATGATCGTCACGTCCTTGTCGGCGTTGGCGCGGATGCGGTTGCTTTCCGCTTCGCCCTGGGCGCGCAGCTCGGTCGCTTCGCGGACGCGGTCGGCCCGCATCCGGTCATAGACCTTAACAAGGTTTTCCTTCGGAAGGTCCGCACGCTTGATGCGCACGTCGACGACTTCGAGGCCGTACTCGCGGCCTTCCTTGTTCACCTGCGCCGCGATCTGCTTCATCAGGCTTTCGCGCTTGTCCTTGACGACTTCCTGCAGAGTTGCAGAGCCAAGAACACGGCGAATTTCGGATTCGATCAGCGGGCCGACAACCTCGCGGACGCGGTCCTCGGTGCGGACGTTCTGATAGAACTTCAGCTGGTCGATGATGCGATAGCGGGCGTAAGCGTCGACGATGAGGCGCTGCTGATCCGCCGCCGTCACTTCCTGCTCGGTCGTATCGAGATCTAGTATGCGCTTATCGAACTTTTCGACGGTGTCGATGAACGGCACCTTCCACTTGAGGCCCGGCGTCGTGATCGCCTGCTGCGGATTACCGAAGCGGAGCACGAGCGCCTGCTCGTTCTGGTGGACGATGAATGCGGAGGCGTAGAGCCCCAGCGCGGCGAGACCGAGAACGGTCAGGATAAATGCGAAGAACGCGCGCATATTATTTCGCTCCGTCGGTCTGTTGCTGGTCGCGCTGTCTCTGGAGCTGCTCCAGCGGCAGGAACGGCACAACGCCCTGGCCGGTGTTCCTCTGATCGAGAATGATCTTGTCGGCTCCTGACAGAACGCGTTCCTGCATTTCGAGATAGAGCCGTTCGCGTGTCACGTCGGGCGCCTTCTTGTATTCGTCGTAGACTTTGAGGAAGCGGGCCGCCTGACCCGTCGCCTCGGCGACCGTCTGATCGCGGTAGCCTTCGGCCGCCGCGATGATGCGGTCGGCGTCGCCATGGGCACGTGGCGTCACCTGATCCTGATAGGTTTGAGCCTGCTTTATCAGGGTTTCCTTCTCCTGACCGGCCGCCGCAACTTCACGGAACGAACCGATGACTTCCGCCGGCGGGTCGACTTCCTTGAGCTGGATCTGATCGATCTTGATGCCGGCTCGGTAGTAATCGAGCGTCTTCTGCATCAGACTGCGGACATCTTCCTGCGTCTTTTGACGGCCGCCCGTCAGGAGCGGCTGAAGGTTCGACTGGCCGACGACCTCACGCATCGCGCTTTCGGCGACTTCGCGAACCGTCACCTCCGGCTGGGCAATGTTGAAGAGGTATTGCTCGACGCCCGTCTCGCCCGTCGTGGCATCCGATTCCGGGCTGATGCGCCAGAAGACGACGAAGCGAACGTCGACGACGCTGCCGTCACCCGTCAGCATCAAGCCGCTGTTCTGACCGCCGATGACGCTGCGACCGGCGCCGACCTCGATCGTACGCTGTTGCGTGACCTTCGGCAGGCGAACTTCCTCGATCGGATAGGGCCAGCGGAAATGCAGGCCCGAGGGTTCCCAACGGTCGAACTTGCCGAAGCGGAGGACGATGCCCTGCTCGTCCGGATTGACGCGGAAGAAGAACCCGTAGAACGCGACGCCTGCCAGAAGCAGCATCGCGATGAAAAAGATGAAGGGTTTCGGTACGCCGCCGCCGAAGCTGCCGCCGCCATTGCCGTTGCCGCCACCGCCGCGCATCACCTTGCGCACGCGATCCTGGCCGCGCCGCAGAATCTCGTCGAGATCAGGGGGCTCCTTGCCGCCGCCACCGCCGCCACCGGATGGACCCCATGGCCCTTGGCCCCACGGACCGCCGCCGCCCTTGCGGCCGCCGTTCCCACCGGGGTTGCCGCCACCGCCTTGATTAGTCCAGGGCATAACTCAGGGCCTCATTTGCATTTGAGCTGAAAAGTGAAATCGTGACCCCCGCTTTGAAGATGCCGGCAACGTTTGGCTGTCGCCGGACGTTAGTCATGCCTGCAAAGGCTTGAGCCACGCCGTAAAAACAGATTTTGCGAGAGCTTATAGGGCAGTGCCCGATTGATCGCAAATTCCGCTTAAATTGGCTAATCGGCAATTTGGGGCTTTGTGGCGCCGCTTCAAGTGCTTCGGGGCCTAAAGCCTCATGCTTTTGCGATCCGGCGGTCGTAAACGTGAAGCGTCGAGGCGTGATCGTCGCGCGGGCCCTTCGGCAACTCTTCCCGGCTCGCCTCGATCCATTCCGAGGAATCGAGCGGCGGGAAGTGACGGTCGCCTTCAACGACCGCGTGCACACGCGTCAGATAGATGCGATCTGCAACGGGAAGCGCGACGTCATAGACACCGGCACCCCCGATAACCATGATTTCCTCGGCGCCGCGGGTCATCGCGAGAACGCGGGCGAGCGTCAGCGCGTCGCGCACGGTATCGCATGCGGAAACGCCGGGGACCTCGAATGACGGGTCCCGCGTGACCACGATGTTGTCGCGGCCATCGAGCGGCTTGCCGATCGACTGGAAAGTTTTGCGGCCCATGATGATGGGCTTGTCCATCGTCAGACGGCGAAAGGTCTTCAGGTCTGACGAGAGCCGCCATGGCAAGCCGCCGTCGCGGCCGATGACACCGTTCTCGGAGACGGCGACGATGAGGGAAACAGTTATGTCGTTCATCCGGCTCGCATAGCAATGGTGGCGGCAGGAAGCAAACCGTACACCGCGCTCGGCTGAAGACGACGGTGATTACGCCCTCAAACTCACCCGGGTCGTCATCCTCGAACGGACGAGCGTCGCGAGGACGTTCGGGGATCCAGCGGAAGAGTCGTCGGAGACACCCTGTTGCGCCTTCGGCGAGTCTTACGCTGGATCCCCGGCCTTTGACGCGTCTGCGCCGCGCTCGGCCGAGGATGACGGAAGGCGGAAACGGCGACGATACGTGAAACGCGCATGCCCACCGCGGTTCCTCACCTTGAAAAAAATGATCAACGCTCACTGACGATCCCCCACATGATTCGGATTCCGAATCGATTGCGCAGGAAACGCGAATCGCGCTCCGCTTTATTCTCATTCCATGTTTAATGCCTGATCGGACCTCATGAAAAACAATCTCATAGCAATCGCAATACTGGCACCCTTCGCGTGTGCGTGCGCAAAGTCACCTGACAGCATTTCGCCTGCTTATGTCAGTGAGGTCGGATATCAAAACTGGAGCTGTGCTCAGCTCGGCGAAGAGAGCGCCCGGCTCTCGACTGCTTTGGCCAGCGCTTCGGTTCAACAGGAAAACGCCCGCACCGCCGATACTGTCGGCGTTATTTTGATTGGTCTTCCTGTTTCCAGCCTTTCTGGCGATAACATCGCTCCAGAAATCGCGAGACTTAAAGGTGAAACTGAAGCCGTGAGAAAAGCTTCGATGACCAAATCGTGCGGATCGCAGATTGCTTCCACGCGTGCGCCGCTCGTTACGTCCAGCATTTCTAAACCGCAACAGGCGCCTTGATGTGGGGCCAGGGGTCGTAGCCTGTCAGTTCGAAGTCTTCGAATTTGAAATCGAAGATCGACTTCACTTCGGGGTTTATTTTCATCTCCGGCAGGGCGCGCGGCGCGCGCGATAACTGTAAGTCAGCCTGCTCGAGGTGATTGAGATAGAGGTGCGCGTCGCCGAATGTGTGCACGAAGTCTCCCGGCTTCAGCCCCGTTACCTGCGCCATCATCATCGTCAGCAGCGCGTAGCTCGCGATGTTGAACGGCACGCCAAGGAACACGTCGGCCGAGCGCTGATAGAGCTGGCAGGACAGCTTGCCGTCGGTGACGTAGAACTGGAAGAGACAGTGGCAGGGCGCGAGCGCCATCTTCGAAAGGTCGCCGGGATTCCAGGCGGTCACGATGATGCGGCGCGAATCCGGATTGCGCTTCAGATCGGAGACGACGTTCGTGATCTGGTCGATCGTCGCGCCATCCGGGGTTTCCCAGCTCCGCCACTGCTTGCCGTAGACGGGACCGAGGTTACCTTCCGCGTCCGCCCATTCGTCCCAGATGCTGACGCCATGTTCTTTCAGATACTGGGTGTTCGTCGCGCCGGACAAAAACCAGAGAAGCTCGACGATGATGGACTTCAGGTGCAGCTTCTTCGTCGTGACCAGCGGGAAGCCTTCGGAAAGGTCGAAGCGCATTTGATGACCGAAGACCGATAGCGTGCCGGTCCCGGTGCGGTCGGTTTTCTTCGCGCCTTCGGTTCGGACGCGGCGCAGCAGGTCGAGGTATTGTTGCATCCGTTGAGCACTAATCGATTCTGGTCCGCGGATCGATTCCGGCGGCGTCAGCCGAGCGAGCCGCCGCCCGAAAACGCCATTGCGAGAATGATCAGCGAGTTGTAGACGCCATGGCAGACGATAGGAGTTAATAGCGACCCGGTGCGCTCGCGAAGCCAAGCCTGATAAAGTCCGATCAGCATTATGGCAGCCATGCCGTAGGGCGAATAATTGGCATGTAGCAGCGCCCACGTTGCCGCAGTAATGACCGCTGCACCGGTAAATCCCAACGGCGACGGCCTGAGGGCTCCGAAGAGCAAACCTCGGAACAGGCATTCCTCGGCCAGTGGCGCTCCGATCCCGGCCGCGAGGAGAATGAGCCACCACGTGCGCGATTTCATCATCTCGGTGAAGGGCTGGAGGTCGTGCTGCAGTGCGTCCGGATTGAAAACGAAAACGAAGGAGGCGAAGAGCGTCGCGAACGCCAGCAGCACAACGATAGAGAGCGCGAGCGTCTTGATGCCGCCAGGCGGCATTTCGAAATTCAAAAATGGCGCGCCCGCAACGCGCCTGCGGCGAGCATTAGCCAGAAATACAGAGGCGACGGTCACCGCCTGAAACGCCAAGAGCGATACGGCGACGCGTGCCGTCAGCAGGGCCTCGGGCTCGTCCGGTGTGTAGGCGTGGGGCTGGCTCCAGATATCGAACAGGGCTGCGGCCCCCGAGCCCGAAACTGTCGCCAATACGAAGATCGCGACGGCCGAGCAGGCGCCGGTCGCCACCCATTTCCAAATCTGAGTTCGACTTTGCACGTGACCTTGCACTCGATTTTAGGCTCGCCCCTGACGGCAACCCAGGGCCGGGACCAATGAGCGGGACCTTATCTTGCGACGATACGCTCACTCTATAATTTCTTGGGCTGAAGCTCTTCCGCCTGCCGGCGCGTCACGATCAAATCACGCGCCCAGCGCCAAAATCGGGTGTCTCGTTCACCAATCGCTCTGTCCAATCGTCGCTTGCCGGCAACAGATTTCCACGTCAGGACACGAGCATAGGCATCGAAACGCTTTTTTTCGTAAGGATTGCATCTTATATTCGGGGTGCTGGCTCTGCCAGCTATGGCGATAAACGCGGTCGTAATAAGCCGATCGGACCCGGGGGCGGTA
>RXJH01000004.1:0-179321 GCA_003987725.1 Hyphomicrobium sp.
CGGCTCGATGTCGTCGAGTTGCTCGACGGCCTGATGCTTGGTGCCGACCGCGATCTCGTCAACGTCTGGCAGAAGGTCAATGCGCGCCGCTTCGATCGGGTGATGCTGAAGACCAAGGTCGTCGGGGCGCAAGCAAAGCCGGACGGCATTTATGTAAGATTTGAAGGTGCCTCCGCACCGCCCGAGCCGCAGCGCTACGGCCTGGTGCTCGTCGCCGTCGGGCGGAAGCCCAATGGCAAGGCCATCGGCGCTGAGAACGCCGGGGTCGTGGTGTCGGAGCGGGGCTTCGTCCCGGTCGATAAGCAGATGCGGACGAACGTCGCGCACATCTTCGCCATCGGCGATATCGCCGATGAGCCGATGCTGGCGCACAAAGCCGTCCACCAGGGTCACGTCGCGGCGGAGAATGCGGCGGGAAAGAAAAGCGTCTTCGATGTGCGCCAGATCCCGTCCGTCGCTTATACCGATCCCGAGATCGCCTGGGCCGGTTTGACCGAGACGGAGGCTAAGGCGCGCGGCATCAGATATAAGAAAGCGGTGTTCCCCTGGGCGGCGTCGGGCCGCGCCATCGCCAACGGCCGGGACGAGGGCTTCACCAAGCTGCTCTTCGACGAGGGCACCGAGCGGATCATCGGCGGGGCCATTGTCGGCACCGAGGCCGGAAATCTCATTTCCGAGATCTGCCTCGCCATCGAAATGGGGGCGGATGCCGTCGACATCGGCAAGACCATCCATCCGCATCCGACCCTGTCCGAGTCCGTCGGCATGGCCGCCGAGGTCGCGGAAGGCATCTGCACCGACCTGATGCCCGCCAGACCGCCGCGGGGCCCGGTTTAAGGGGCGCTGGCCTTATAGCGTGGATACAAGCCGGGGGCTTGGCGGGCCTTGCTTTCGGGGGGGCGGTTGGCTATATCAGCGCCATTCGACGTCGCTGTCGGATGGTCAAGAGGAAGATCAGCCGGTTGGGCGCCCCATAGGGGCCCCGAATTCTGACCGGCAGGGCTGCGGCCCATCACGGCGACATCACATCCAGACATCAGCGCCCTGAAACCAGGCATCGCGTTCGCGCGGGTCTGTTTATTGGCGCTTCCAACATCAACCCAAACGCGCCGGGCCATCGCGCCCGGCAACACGCCGTTATCAAGGAGAACGAATGTCCGCTGAAGTAGCCAATAAGGATTTTAACCCCTCGCGCGAAGATTTTGCCGCGCTGCTCGCCGAGAGCCTTGCCAAGGACGACCTGTTCGAAGGTTCCGTCGTAAAGGGCAAGATCGTCGGCATCGAAAAAGACATGGCGATTATCGACGTCGGCCTCAAAATGGAAGGCCGCGTCGCGATGAAGGAGTTCGGCGTCGGCGGCAAGCCGGGCGACCTCAAAGTCGGCGATACCGTCGAAGTCTACCTGGAGCGCGTCGAGAATGCGCTCGGTGAAGCGGTGCTCTCGCGCGACAAGGCTCGCCGCGAAGAAAGCTGGACCCGCCTCGAGCGCCTCTACGAAAAGGGCGAGAAGGTTACGGGCGTCATCTTCAACAAGGTCAAGGGCGGTTTCACTGTCGATCTCGACGGCGCCGTGGCGTTCCTTCCGGGCAGCCAGGTCGACATTCGCCCGGTTCGCGATATCGGGCCTCTGATGCACCAGCAGCAGCCCTTCCAGATCTTGAAAATGGATCGCCGCCGCGGCAACATCGTTGTTTCGCGCCGCTCTGTTCTCGAAGAGAGCCGCGCCGAGCAGAGGACGGAAATCGTCGCTCGTCTCGCCGAAGGCCAGATCATCGACGGTCTCGTCAAGAACATCACCGACTACGGCGCGTTCATCGATCTCGGTGGCATCGACGGTCTTCTGCACGTCACCGACATGGCATGGCGCCGCGTCAACCATCCGTCCGAAATCCTCAACGTCGGCGATACGGTGAAGGTGCAGATCATCCGCATCAACCCGGAAACGCAGCGTATTTCGCTCGGTATGAAGCAGCTTCAGTCCGATCCGTGGTCGGCGATCGAAGCCAAGTATCCGGTCGGCGCTCGCGTCAAGGGCACCGTGACGAACATCGCTGATTACGGCGCGTTCGTTGAGCTGGAGCCGGGCGTCGAAGGCCTGATCCACGTCTCGGAAATGAGCTGGACGAAGAAGAACACGCACCCCGGCAAGATCGTTTCGACGAGCCAGCAGGTGGAAGTTCAGGTTCTCGAAGTCGATCCGCAGAAGCGCCGTATCTCGCTCGGCCTGAAGCAGACGCAGGAGAACCCGTGGGATGCGTTCCTGACGCAGCACCCGAAGGGCTCGATCGTCGAAGGTCCGATCCGCAACATCACCGAGTTCGGTCTCTTCATCGGTCTCGACAACGGCATCGACGGCATGGTCCATCTCTCGGACCTCGACTGGCAGAAGGCCGGCGACGAAGTCATCAAGGACTACAAGAAGGGCGACAACGTCAAAGCCATCGTTCTCGATGTCGACGGTTCGAAGGAGCGCATTTCGCTCGGCGTCAAGCAGCTGGCGGGCGATCCGGCGGATGCGATGGCGAAGTACAAGAAGGGCGACGCCGTTACCGGTACTGTCACGTCGGTCAGCGACGCTGGTATCGAGGTCAAGATCGCAGACAGCGAGCTGACGTCGTTCATCAAGCGCGCCGATCTTTCGCGTGACCGCTCGGAGCAGCGTCCCGAGCGCTTCAATGTCGGCGACAAGGTCGATGCGGCCGTCGTTTCGGTCGACAAGGCAGCACGCCGTATCGCCGTTTCGATCAAGGCGCTCGAGCTTGCGGAAGAGAAGCAGGCCGTCGCGCAGTACGGCTCGACCGACTCGGGCGCGTCGCTCGGCGACATCTTCAAGGCTGCCATCAAGAAGCGCGAAGGCGCTGAAGACGCCGAGTAATCGGCTTCGGAAGGCTGGAAATCGAGGGGCGCGCGGCAAACCCTGCCGCGCGCCTTAACTTTTGGGCGAGACGTCGCGGGCTTCCCCGTTGCTCGCGGACGCAACCTTGCCTACGTTCCCCGCCAGAACGAGCCGCGCCGACGGGCCTCCCGCCCTACCGCAGCGTGCCGACGGAAAGGGCGCACCCCCATGCTTGAAACGGAAACGGTTCTCGATCGCCGGCGGCTTCGCCGGTCGGTATCGCTTTGGCGGGCCGCCGGGCTCGCCGCCCTCCTCATCGCACTCGGCGCGGTGTTCCTCAGTGGCGACAAGCTTGCGACGCTTGCCGGCGAAAAGCAGATTGCCCGCGTCACCATCGAGGGAACGATCACCGAAGACCGGGATCAGCTTAAAATGCTGAAGGACATTGCCGACGACAACAGCGTCTCCGGCGTTCTCCTGTTCATTAACAGTCCCGGCGGCACGACGACGGGGGGCGAGGCGCTTTACGAAGGCATCCGGACGCTTGCCCAAAAGAAGCCCGTGGTGGCCCAATTCGGTACCGTGGCGGCCTCGGCGGCCTACATAGCGGGGCTTGCCACCGACCACATCGTCGCCCGTGGAAACTCGATTACGGGCTCTGTCGGCGTCATCGTGCAGTGGCCCGAGGTCGTACAGCTGCTCGACAAGATCGGCGTCAAAATGAACGAGATTAAGAGCGGTCCGCTGAAGGCCTCTCCCTCGCCGTTCGAGCCGCTCGACGACGCGAGTAAGAAGGTCGCCGAGGGCATGGTTGCCGACGGTTTCAAATGGTTCGTCGGCCTAGTCGAGACCCGCCGTGGCGTCAAAGCCGCCGATATCCCGGGCCTTCTGGAAGGCCGAATTTTCTCGGGCCGCGAGGCTCTTGAAGCCAAGTTGGTTGATCAACTTGGCGGCGAGGATGATGCCGTCAATTGGCTCAAGGAGAAGAAAAACGTCCCCCAGACGGCGAAAGTCACCGATTGGAAGCCCGGTAACACCGGCACTTACGGCTTTGCCGGCATGTCGGCGGGAATCGTCGGCTGGCTCTTCGGATCAGCGGCCGGGGATGCAGCAAATTTTTTGCTTCGTGATCGGATGATTTCTACGCTCGGACTTGACGGTCTTCTCTCAGTTTGGCACCCTTCTGAAAAATAAGAAGAAATGGTCGCCGAAGCTGGGAGCGAAACGTGATCAAATCGGAGCTGGTGCAACGGATTGCCACTGCCAATCCGCATCTTTACCATCGTGACGTCGAACGCATCGTCAATGTCATTTTTGACGAAATTGTCGATGCTTTGTCACGAGGTGACCGTGTCGAACTTCGCGGTTTCGGCGCATTCACGGTGAAGCATCGCGCGTCGCGGCAGGGAAGAAATCCCCGAACCGGGACCACGGTCGCCGTCGCTGAAAAGTTCGTGCCGTTTTTCAAGACCGGCAAAGAACTTCGCGACAGGTTGAATAAGCTCAACGGCGCGAAACACTGACGAGCCGGTTGCAAGCAGGTTTGCAGGCGCCGCAAGTGAGGTAGATCATGTTCAGGCGTATTCTTGCGCTGCTTATCGGTTTTCCGCTCGGCATCATTCTCGTTGCGATTGCGGTTTCAAACCGGCAGCCGGTGGATCTGATCCTCGATCCGTTCCGGCCCGAAACACCGGCGCTTTCCGTCGAGCTGCCGTTCTACATCTATCTCATGGCGGCTCTCGTCCTTGGCGTCATCCTCGGCGGCGTCGCGACGTGGATGGGACAAAGCCGATGGCGGCAGACAGCCCGTTCGCAAGGCCGGCGTGCAGCACGCTGGCAGGCGGAGGCAGACCGGCTCGCGCGCGAACGCGAAGCCGCCGCGGAGACCGCGGACCAGCAGCTCGCGATTTCCAGCCGTTGATGTGAGCCAGGAATTGCGATGTCATTCGATGCGTTGACGCTGTTCGGGCTCGTCGCCGTCAGTTTGATGCTGTTGTTCTACGCCTTCGAGGACAGCAGCCCCTGGTGCATCCTCGGATTTTCCGTCGCTTGCGCGATGGGTTCAGTCTATGGATTTCTGCAGGGCGCGTGGCCGTTCGGTCTGGTCGAAGGCGTTTGGACGTTTATCGCTCTAAAGCGCTGGCAAAAGCGCCGCCTTGCGGGAACGTCCGCGGCGTAACGCATGAACTTCGATGGTCACAAGAACCAAAATTTGCGGGATCACGACGCCTGAAGCATTGGATGCCGCCGTCGCTGGCGGGGCCGAGTACATCGGGCTTGTCTTCTACGCGAAGAGCCCGCGCCATCTCGACGTCGCGAAAGCCAAGGGGCTCGCCGAGCGCGCACGCGGCAAGGCCAAGATCGTAGCGCTGACAGTCGACGCCGACGATGTCACGCTCAGAGAAATCGTCGATGAAGTCGCCCCGGACATCCTTCAGCTGCATGGCAAGGAAACGCCGGATCGTGTCGCCGCGATCAAGCAGCAATTCGGCCGCGACGTGATCAAGGCCATCGCTGTTGCTACGGCGAACGATGCAGCGCGGGCGCGCGCGTATGCGGGCATTGCCGACCTCATCCTTTTCGATGCGAAGGCGCCGCCCGGTGCGGCACTGCCCGGCGGGAACGGCCGGACGTTCGACTGGCATGCGCTCGATGGTGTCGCCGAAGCGCTGCCGTTCATGCTTTCGGGCGGTCTCGATCCGGATAACGTCGCGGATGCGATCGCGTTAACGCATCCGCGCGCCGTCGACGTGTCATCGGGCGTCGAAAGCGCGCCCGGCATCAAGGACCCTGAACAGATCCGTCGCTTTCTTCTCGCCGTAAAGGCAGCTAAGCAGACGGGATAATTTCATCTCACGGCAAAAACCGGGAGAAGCGAGGCTTTCAATGGCAACGAAATCTAAGAAAGCAGCGGAAGCCGCTCTCAACAGCTACGCGACGGGTCCCGACGATCGGGGCTTTTTCGGCATCTTCGGCGGCCGCTTCGTTGCCGAGACGCTGATGCCGCTGATCCTGGAACTCGAGCGCGCCTATGAGGCTGCGAAAGCCGATCCGGAATTCCAGCGCGAGCTTGATTTCCTCAATCTGCATTACGCCGGGCGGCCGAGCCCTCTCTATCACGCGGAGCGCATGACGGCGGAACTCGGCGGCGCGAAGATCTACTTCAAGCGCGAGGAGCTCAATCACACGGGCTCGCACAAGATCAACAACTGTCTCGGCCAGATCCTGCTCGCGCGCCGGATGGGCAAGAAGCGGATCATCGCGGAGACCGGGGCAGGGCAGCACGGCGTCGCCGTCGCGACGGTTTGCGCGAAGTACGGCATGGAGTGCGAGGTCTACATGGGCGCGACCGATGTCGAACGTCAGGCGCCCAACGTTGCGCGCATGACGTTGCTCGGCGCGAAGCTCAATCCGGTGACCTCCGGCGCGGGCACGCTGAAAGACGCGATGAACGAAGCGCTGCGCGATTGGGTCACCAACGTGCGCGACACCTATTACCTCATCGGTACGGCCGCGGGTCCGCATCCCTATCCGGCGATGGTTCGCGATTTCCAGGCGATCATCGGCCACGAGACGCGCAAGCAGATGATGGAAGCCGAAGGCCGGTTGCCGGATACCATCGTCGCCTGCATCGGCGGCGGTTCAAATGCCATCGGCATTTTCCATCCCTTCCTCGACGACCCTGGTGTCGCGATCTACGGCGTCGAGGCCGGCGGCCACGGGATCGATGTCGAGAACGGCCACGCCTCGTCGATGACGGGAGGCTCACCGGGCGTTCTGCATGGCAATCGCACTTATCTGCTGCAGGATAGCGATGGCCAAATCCTCGAAGGCCATTCGATCTCAGCTGGTCTCGATTATCCGGGCGTCGGGCCGGAACATTCGTGGCTGAAGACGATTGGGCGTGTGACTTACGTTCCGGCGACGGACAAAGAAGCGCTCGACGCACTTCAGTTCTGCACGCGGCTTGAAGGCATCATTCCGGCGCTCGAGTCGAGCCACGCACTAGCACTCGTGAAGAAGCTTGCGCCGACATTGGCGAAGGACAACCTTCTCGTCGTCAATATTTCCGGCCGAGGCGATAAGGATCTCGCCACGGTGGCTAAACATTTGGGCATGAAGATCTAAGATGACGAAGCACGTCACCCGCATCGATGCCCGCTTCGCGGCATTGAAAAAAGAAAAACGTCCGGCGCTTGTTACATTCATCACGGCGGGTGATCCCGATCCCGAGACGAGTGCGCAGGTTCTTGCCGAGCTCGTCAAAGCCGGCGCCGATATCATCGAACTCGGCATGCCGTTCTCTGACCCGATGGCGGACGGTCCGGCGATCCAAGCTTCGTCGCAGCGGGCGCTCAAGGCCGGTCAGACGATGACCAAGACGCTGCAGCTCGTCCGCGATTTCCGCGCGAGCGACACGACGACGCCGATCGTGCTGATGGGCTACTACAATCCGATCTACGTCTACGGCAACGAGCGTTTCATCAAGGATGCGAAGGCCGCGGGGGTCGATGGCCTCATCGTGGTCGACGTGCCCCCCGAAGCGGACGACGAGCTGTGCCTGCCCGCACTCGCGGCAGGGCTCAATTTCATCCGCCTCGCGACGCCGACGACTGACAAAGCGCGTTTGCCCGCCGTTTTGAAAAATACGTCCGGCTTCGTTTACTATGTCTCGATCACGGGCATCACCGGGGCGGCCGCACCTGTTGTTAACGATGTTCACAGCCAAGTGAAGGCGATCAAAGCGGAAACACCGCTTCCGGTTGTGGTGGGCTTCGGCGTGCGCACTGGCGCGCAGGCCCGGTCCATATCCGAGGGGGCTGATGGCGTCGTCGTCGGCTCAGCCATTGTTTCTATTATAGAAAAATCCCTTGGACCGAAGGGTGAGGCGACGGATCGGACGATCAAGGGTGTAACGGAACTCGTCCGCGAATTGCGTGGGGCATTATCGGCCGACTAGCGCTCTCCTCGGATAAGCTTTATTGGATACCGCCTTCTGCACTCCCATTTTGGGCATTGTCCTAGCGCTCGTCCCTCATGACGCGCTAAAAATGGCGGACTGCTAGGAGCTTGCCGATGTGCCCGCACGTTGATGCGGTAGGCGCTTGGAGCGGCTTACAAGGAGCCAAGAGCACGTGAACTGGATTAACAACGTCGTCCGCCCCAAGATCAGTGGGCTTTTATCGACGGCGAAGCGCGATGTGCCGGATAACCTCTGGGTGAAATGCCCGGAGACGGGCCAGATGGTCTTCTACAAAGACCTCGAGGCGAACCAGTTCGTTGTGCCCGGCTCGAACTATCACATGCGCATGGGTTCGCAGCAGCGCCTGCAGCATCTGTTCGATGGCGGAGAATATCGCACCGTCCCGGTGCCGGCGGTGCAGCAGGATCCGTTGAAGTTTCGCGACGGCCGTAAGTATACCGATCGTCTCAAAGACGCGAAGACTTCGACGAAGCTCGAAGATGCGATCCTTGTCGGTGAGGGAGAACTCGAAGGCGTGCCGATTGTCGCCGCGGCGCAGGACTTCCGTTTCATGGCGGGTTCGCTCGGCATGGCGGCAGGCGAAGCGATCATCGCGGGTATGCAGCGCGCGCTCGAACTCCGGACACCGTTTATTCTTTTCGCCGCTTCGGGTGGCGCGCGCATGCAGGAGGGTATCCTCTCCCTCATGCAGATGCCGCGCACGACGATTGCAGTGCAGCGCTTGAGAAACGCGCGGCTACCTTACATCGTCGTTCTGACCGACCCGACGACCGGCGGCGTCACGGCTTCCTATGCGATGCTCGGCGATATTCATATTGCAGAGCCCGGCGCGCTCATCTGCTTCGCCGGTCCGCGCGTCATTCAGCAGACGATCCGCGAGCAATTGCCCGATGGCTTCCAGCGCGCCGAATACCTGCTTTCGCACGGCATGATCGACATGGTCGTGCATCGCCACCAGATGCGCGAAACGCTGGCGCGCGTTTCCAAACTTTTGATGAGCGGCGTGCACGCGACGAAGCCGAGAGACGCGCGCAAATTGAACGGCAAGCCTTACGTCAACGGCGCGTCCGTCGACGGCAAGGTCATTGAGACGGCCGCGCGGGAAAGCGGCGTCGTGGAGCCCGAGGCTGTTCCGAACAGTCAAAGGTTCGAGCCGGGCAAGGGCGAGAAGCCGCGCCGCGACGACGCCGGATTGGCTTCGTCCGCAAATCCCAAGGATGCGCCTTAAGGCGCTTGGCAATTCTCGAAGGTATTGCGGGGCGCCATGACCTCGTCGACGACACGGCCTACAAGCGACTCCTTATTGGCCGACATGATGCTCCTGCATCCCAAGCTGATCGACCTGTCGCTCGGCCGCGTGGAACGTCTGCTCGCGAAGCTCGGGCATCCCGAAAAAAAGCTTCCTCCTGTCGTGCACATTGCCGGTACCAACGGCAAGGGTTCGGTGACGGCATATCTCAGGGCCTTCACGGAAGCCGCCGGGAAGCGAGCGCACGTTTATACCTCGCCGCATCTCGTCCGGTTTCACGAACGCATCGCGCTCGCCGGAGATGATGGGAAGGCGCATGCGATCGACGAAGACACGCTCGTCGATGTCCTGACACGTGTGCATGCCGTGAACGACGGCGACGACATCACGCAATTCGAGATCACGACCGCGGCGGCGTTGCTCGCATTCTCCGAGCGGCCCGCGGATGTGCTGCTGCTCGAGGTTGGGCTTGGCGGGCGGCTCGATGCAACGAACGTCATTGCCGATCCGGCGCTCACCGTCATCATGCCGATTTCGATGGATCATGCCGAGAAGCTCGGGCCGACGATCGCCAAAATCGCCTTCGAAAAGGCCGGCATCCTCAAGCGCGGCGCTCCGGGCGTCATCTCACAACAATCCGACGATGTTCTGACAGTTCTTGAATCGCGTGCGCGCTTGGTCGGTGCGCCGCTCACCGTCTGGGGCCGCGATTACGACGCGTATGAACAGACGGGGCGTCTCATCGTCCAACAGAACGACCGTCTGCTCGATTTGCCGCTGCCTGCCCTCATCGGACGGCATCAGATCGTCAACGCGGGAACGGCCGTCGCTGCGGCGCTGACGCTCGCCGAAAGAATTCCATCGCTCGGTCTCGATGAGCGCGCTCTCGAGGCGGGGCTTCGTAACGTCGAATGGCCAGCCCGCATGCAGCACCTGACGTCCGGGCCGCTGCCCGAAATCCTCGGAGAGGGGGCCGAGCTTTGGCTCGACGGCGGGCATAATCCGGCGGCGGGTGATATGCTCGCTGATACGCTAGCGATGCTGGACGAGAGGTCGCCGAAGCCCGTCTATCTGATCGTCGGGATGATGGGGCAGAAGGATGCGCTGGGTTTTCTTGCGCCATTTCGAGGGCTTGTGCGGGCCATCTATACGGTGCCGATCCCCGGCGCCCACGAGGCGCCGCACAACGAAGAAAATCTGGCCGAGGTCGCGCGCGGCGCCGGCATGCAGGCGCTGGATCGCAAAAATGTGATTAACGCGCTCGAAACAATTGCCGGGCTTTCGCAGGGGCCGAAGCGCGTTCTCATCTGCGGTTCGCTCTATCTCGCCGGGCACGTGCTTTCATTGCAGAAAAACCTCGAATAATCTCGGTCAAGGAGAGGCGTCCGTCGCTAAACCAAAGTGCTTTCGCCGCAATCGATATTTACAGTGCGAAAGGTCACAAAAACCCGCTAAGTTGACGCGATAAACCCTGAGCGGTCGCGCTGCATAGCAGCCTTTCCAACTAAAATGTCGAAGCCGCCCAACGCGAGGCGTAACAGGTCGATAGAAGAGCTCCAAACGCAAGCAAACAAGACAGCCAAATATAGGCGTCAATCCGGAGGAGATGCACGATGCAGCACGTAGCAATGGACAAGTTGAAAGGGCGGCAAATCATCAAGTCGCGCTACGACAATTTCATCGGCGGCAAGTGGGTTGCTCCGGTCCGCGGCCAGTACTTCCCCAACGTCACGCCGATCACCGGACAGCAGGTCTGCGAAATTGCGCGTTCGACGGCCGAGGACATCGAACTTGCGCTCGACGCTGCGCACAAGGCCAAGGACTCCTGGGGTAATGCGTCTCCCGCGACGCGCGCCCGGGTGTTGTCGAAAATTGCCGACCGGATGGAAGAGAACCTCGACATTCTCGCTCTCGTCGAGACGATCGACAACGGCAAGCCGATCCGCGAGACGACGCACGCCGACCTGCCGCTGGCAATCGATCACTTCCGTTATTTCTCTGGCTGTCTTCGTGCGCAGGAAGGTTCGATCGCTGAAATCGACCACGATACGGTCGCCTACCATTTCCACGAGCCGCTCGGCGTCGTCGGCCAGATCATTCCGTGGAACTTCCCGCTGTTGATGGCCGTCTGGAAGCTCGCGCCAGCACTTGCTGCCGGTAACTGCGTCGTCCTGAAGCCCGCCGAACAGACGCCGATGTCGATCATGGTCCTCGCGGATCTGATCGCCGATCTCATTCCCGAAGGCGTGTTGAACGTCGTCAACGGCTTCGGCATCGAGGCCGGCAAGCCGCTCGCTCAGAACAAGCGCATCGCCAAGATCGCGTTCACCGGCGAGACGACGACGGGCCGCCTCATCATGCAGTATGCTTCGGAAAACATCATTCCGTGCACGCTGGAACTTGGCGGCAAGTCGCCGAACATCTTCTTTGCCGACGTCATGGATGCCGACGACGAGTACTTCGACAAGTGCCTTGAAGGGTTCACGATGTTTGCGTTGAACCAGGGCGAAGTTTGCACATGCCCGAGCCGCGCACTCATTCAGCGCTCGATCTATGAGAAGTTCATGGAGCGGGCTTTGGAGCGCGTCGTGAAGATCAAGCAGGGCCATCCGATGGATGCCTCGACGATGATCGGCGCCCAGGCTTCGAACGATCAGCTCGAAAAGATCCTGAGCTATATCGAAATCGGCAAGGGCGAAGGTGCGCGCGTGCTGACGGGTGGCCGTCGCGCCAACCTCGGCGGCGAGCTTGCAAGCGGCTACTACGTCGAGCCGACCGTGCTCGAAGGCCACAACAAGATGCGCGTCTTCCAGGAGGAAATCTTCGGGCCGGTCGTTTCCGTCACGACCTTCGAAGATGACGCGGAAGCGCTCGCAATCGCCAACGACACGCTCTACGGCCTCGGTTCGGGCGTGTGGACGCGTAACGGAACGCGGGCCTATCGGATGGGCCGCGCCATCAAGGCCGGCCGTGTCTGGACCAACTGCTACCACGCCTATCCGGCGCACGCCGCGTTCGGTGGCTACAAGCAGTCGGGCATCGGCCGCGAGACGCACAAGATGATGCTCGACCATTATCAGCAGACGAAGAACATGCTCGTCAGCTACAGCCCGAAGGCGCTGGGCTTCTTCTGATGCCTAGTTAAGCCGCAGATCGAAGGGCATGCGCCAAACCCGGTGCATGCCCTTTTTCTCAATCGGAGGGCCAAATGGTCAATCGTGTGACGGCGACGCCCGATACCCTGTCGCTTATCAAGAAGCTCGAAGGCATTCACGGGCCGCTGCTCTTTCATCAATCCGGCGGTTGCTGCGACGGCAGCGCGCCAATGTGCTATCCGCGAGGCGAGTTCAAGGTCGGCGCGCAGGACGTGTACATCGGCGAGATCGGCGGCCAGCCGTTCTACATGGGCAAGTCCCAATTCGAATACTGGCAGCACACGCACCTGATCATCGATGTGGTGCCGGGGCGGGGATCGGGTTTTTCGGTCGAAAGTCCCGAGGGCGTTCGTTTTCTGACGCGGTCGCGCGTCTACTCGGACGCCGAAAACGACGAACTCGATGCGCTGGGCCCGCCGCCGAGCGGCGTCGAACACCCGCCCATGTTAGGATAGAGCAATCACTTCATTCCGGAGAATAACTGATGACCGTTTCAAGAACGCTGCGCGACATCGCGGGGCTTGGCTATACGCCGTCGCGCATCGCTAACTCGGCGTTGATCCTTATCGACTGCCAGAATACCTATCGTGAGGGCATCATGCAGCTCGATGGTGTCGAGCCGGCGCTTGTCGAATGTCAGGGCCTGTTGAAGCGCTATCGCGATGCCGGCCGCCCGGTCATTCACATCCAGCACGATGCCGGCGCCGGGTCGCCATACGATGTGAACGATCGGATCGGCGCCATCGCCGACGTCGTCGCTCCTAAAGCCGGCGAGCCCGTCGTCGTGAAGAACTATCCGAGCTCATTCGAAAAGACGAACCTCGATGACCTTCTCAAGGGCCTTGGAGTCGAGGATCTGACGATCGCCGGGTTCATGACGCACGTTTGCGTGAATTCGACGGCACGTGCTGCGTTCAATCACGGCTATCGCGCGACGGTCGTCGGAAACGCAACGGCGACGCGCTCGCTTCCCAATCCCTGCGGCGGCGTCGTTTCAGCAAAGGAGCTTCACGAAGCCAGCCTTGTGGCGCTCAACGACATGTTCGCGGTCGTCGTACCGTCGGCGGAGAAGATTGCCGACTGATCGCCAGATCTCTGGAAGCCAAAAAAACAAAAAACCCCGCTCGACGCGGGGTTTTTCAATTCCGGACTGAACGCCGTATCAAACGGCGGCGGCGACGCTGGAGTTGATCCAGTCTTCGAGCTTTTTCTTCTGCACGATCGCGCCGGTGTGCTGGGCCGCAACCTTACCGCCCTTGAAGATCAGCAGCGTCGGCATGGCGCGAATGCCGTAATGACCAGTGACCTGCGGGTTCGCATCGACGTCGACTTTCACGACTTTGACCTTGCCGGTCATTTCCTTAGCGACCTGGTCAAGCGCCGGAGCCATGGCCTTGCAGGGCCCGCACCACGTCGCATGGAAGTCGACGAGGACCGGCTCGCTGGACTTCAGAACTTCCTCTTCGAAGCTTGCGTCTGTCACTGCGTTAGACATTTGATTATGCTCCATTTCCGGGCCCGATTTACCGGCCGGGTCCCGATTTGCCGCCGTCGGCGCGCAAAAGAAAAACCGATCCATGAAGTAGGGATTAGGTCAGGAAGCGTCAAGACTCCCCAGTTCCAGGTCCCAAAGGCGCGCCGTGTAGTGATCGAGGACGTCGTTTGGTATGTCCATGAGTCGGGGGCCATCGGTCCAGAGCAGCGCGGCCCGCACAGTCCGGCCGGGGTAGATTTCTCCGAGGGCCAGCCGATATGCCGCAAGCTGGTAAAGGTAGGCGTCTGCAACTTGACGCACCTCGACAGGCGGCGGCCGGTTGGTCTTGTAATCGATGATCAGCACTTCGCTTTCGGTCAGCGCCAGACGATCGATTTGGCCGGACAGGTCGAGAGCCGGGCCTTTGCCGTGCGGTCGCGGGATGACGGCCGCGATCGGAGCCTCGGCGACGCTGTCGGGTCCGAAGATCGGAGCGAACGTTGCGTCGGCGAGAATATTGAGAGTTTCTCTCACAATGCTCGCGCGCACTCTTGCCGGCAGCGCCGCGCCGCGTTTGCTGACGAATGCGGTTGCGATCATCTCGCGCTTTTCATGGGCAATCGCCGGCAGATGCTGGAGAAGCGCGTGCGTGATCGTTCCGCGCAAGAATCGATTAGCGCCGCCAACGCTCAGCGGCGAGGGATTATCGTTCGTCGCAGCCGCGTCGCGTTTGGCTGGGGCCGGCGGCTCGCCCTCAGAGTCGGGCGCATAAGGTTCAAGCCGCGACGGAGCGAGCGGAACCGAAAGCTTCGGCTCTGCAGGGGCGCGTCGCGTCGCGAACTCCGGGCGCGTGAAAGCGGTCAAGTCGGCGGATGCGACGTTTGCAGACTTTTTCGGCTCCGCGATTTGCGGCGCTTCCATACGCCAGACTTTTCTGCCGTCGCCGAGATCGATTTCGTCCATAGACGGTATCAACGCTTCCGTCGCGACTTCGTACCAGCAGCCCGCGGTGCGGCCGCGCTTGGTTTCGAAGCCGGCGATGTAAAGCCTGTCGCGTGCGCGCGTCATCGCGACGTAGAGGAGGCGATTGCGTTCTTCCTTGTCGGCCGCCTCGCGCTCCCGGCGCGCGGCTTCGACGGCGGGAACGCGCGACGTTCCTTTGACGCTCCAGACGATGGGTTCTGCCGTCCCTTCCGCGGCCGTGCCACCACCAAGTTTCACAAGACGTGAGGAGGCGTCTTCGCCGGAGGACGTGGTGCAGGTGTCGGGCAAAAAGACGATCGGCGCTTCGAGCCCCTTCGCGCCGTGCACGGTCATCACGCGGACTTCGTCGCGGCCGTGTTCCATGTCGCGTTTGACCTCGGGGTCGGCGGCGCGAAGCTGGGCCAGAAACTGCGTCAGTGACGGCGGATCGCCTTCATCGTAGGAGAGCGCAAGGTCGAGGAACTCGTCGATGACGTCGGCGGATTCAGGCCCGAGCCGGTTCAGCATTTTTTCGCGTCCGCCATCGCGATCGAGAATCCCCGAGTAGAATTCGAATGGCGGCGCGAAATCGGCTTTGTCGCGCCATCGCTTCAGCGTTTCGGCGGCGGTTTTGAATGCGAGGTCAGTCTCGGCATGATCGAGCAGCGCGGTCCACAGCGTGCGTTTGCGGCCGTGCGCGATCGTTAGAAGATCATCATCGTTGAGATTGAAGAGCGGGCCCTTCAGAACCGTTGCCAGCGCCAGATCGTCTTCCGGCAATGTCAGGAAATCGCCGAGCACGATCAGATCCTGAACCGCGATCTGCTCCGTAAGCCGCACGCGATCCGAGCCGGCCACCGCTATGCCGCGCCGTTTCAGTGCGGCGACCATGGGCACGGCGAACGGATTCCGTTTGCGTACAAGAACCAAGATATCCCCGGCGCGGATTGGACGATCTTCGGACGGCAGTCGTTCGCTGCTGCCGGGCGCGATCCATGCCTTGATCGTATCGGCGATGCGGTCGGCGAGCCGGTTGGCGGGCGACTGCTCGCTTGAATCCGAAAGGGGGTTCCAGGGATCGGCGACGGTTGTCTCGTCCGGAATCTCGGTCGGCCAGATTTCGACGAGGCCCGCATGCCCGATGCGGTGGGCTGCGTGTGAGATGGTGCCGTTGCCGGCGGTCAGTCCCGGCGTTCGCGTGGGATCGAGAAACACGCGATCGACCGCGGTCAGAACGGGTGCGACGGTGCGGAACGAGAGCGTCAGCGGTACCCGCTTCCACAGACGCTCGGCGCCGGTTGCAAGCGCCGCAAAGCGTTGCCCCATCTCGGCGAACATTTTGGGCGCTGCGCCCTGGAACGAATAGATCGACTGCTTTTCGTCGCCGACCGCGAAGACCGTTCGCGTTGCCGCGCCCGCACCCATGTCGCCGAAAAACTCCTGTGCCAGCGCGGAAATGATTTCCCACTGCTCGGGGCTCGTGTCCTGGGCTTCGTCGACCAGGATATGATCGAGGCCGCCGTCGAGCTTGAAAAGCACCCATTGCGCTTGGCCATGATCGCTGGTCAGGAGGGCGCGCGTTTTCAAAATGAGGTCGTCGAAGTCGAGTGCGCCAGCGGAATTACGAGCGGCGGCATAGCGCCGGAGCACGGCCCCGGCGATCTGATAGAGGGCGAGCGACGCGTCGATCAGCGTCAAGGCTCTGGCTTCTTGCGAGAGCATGAAGAAATTCTGCTGCGCCTCCTGGCAACGCGCGTGCAGACCCGGCCGCGATTTGCTCAGGCCTTTCGTCATGAGGCTCGCGCGTATCTTCTCGCCATTTTCGACGAGAAAGTACTTTGCCAAGAGTTCGGTGACGTGCCGGGCATTGCTGTTCTGTATCGTGGCGGACAGCGTCGCGACGTGATTGTTGTCGGTCGTCGAGCCGCTTGCCAGCAACTCGCAGAGTTCCTTGATTTCATCCCTTGAGAGGACGTTCGCGCATTCGGAATGCAGGTCGTCTGCGGCGATGGCGGCGCGTACGCTCAGCCGCTTGCGCAGCTCGGCGTCCATCGCAGCAAGCTCGTCTTCGATCCTGCCGGGCTCGATATGCGCGGATGCTTCCAGCCATTTGCGCTCTTCGACCGCTTTGGAAATCAGCTGATCGAAGTGGGAATCGGCGGCGTAGCGGATGACGAAGTCGAGGGCATTTCCGAGCGGTGAATTCGGCGCGCTCGTCGCTTCCGTCAACGTCGCTTCGATCGCGTTGGCTTTCAGTTCATTCGCAGCTTGGTCGTCGAGGATCTTGAAATCCGGCGGCACGCCTGCTTCGAGCGGAAAGCGTTGCAAGAGACGTTCCGAGAAGGCGTGGATCGTCTGCACCTTGAGGCCGCCTGGCGTCTCGATGGCGAGTGCGAAGAGCGTTCGCGCGCGTTGAACGAGGCCGGCGTCAGCTGGCGAGCCGACAATTTCCGCAAGATCTTTCCGCAGCGCTTCGTCGCCAGCCGTCACCCATCCGGCGAGCCGGTCGAAGACGCGTTTCGACATCTCGGCCGCTGCTGCCTTTGTAAACGTGAGGCAGAGTATGCGCTCGGGCCGCGTTCCAGCGAGCAGCAGGCGCAACACGCGCTGCGTCAGGACGTGCGTCTTGCCGGTGCCAGCATTGGCGTTGACCCACGCGGAATTTTGCGGATCGGAAGCGGCGTCCTGCGCCTCTTTCGTCGATCTCAGAAGGTCTTCGGGCGAAATTCTTTTGACTTCGAGGTTCATGACGCCGCCTCTTCATCGACGTGTGCGGACCATTCAGCAACTCGCGCAAGATGCGCGTAGGAATCGAAGTCGTAGCGATAACCGGGGCGGCGGATCGCCCGATACGGAGTTTCGACGCGATCGAATGCGGCGATCAACAGTTCAAGTCCTTTGCGCGCTTCAGCTGCAAGCTGGGTGACGTCGTCGCATTTGACGGTGCGCTCTTCGCCGGGCGGTTCGCCGCCGGAAGCGCGGATGTAGCGCAAGGCTTCGACTGTGCGTCCGGCGAGGTTCGGGAACCCTGCTTCGCCGAGGGCGATCGCGGCTTCGAGGGGCAACTGTGGTGAGCGTCCCGCCTTCACGGCTGCGTCGCTTGGGGCAGCTCCCGTCTTGTAATCGGTAATGACGATAGCGCCGCCCTTATCGTCGATGCGATCGGCGCGGGCGGTCAGCGTGAAGGGCATTCCATTCGAATCGAGAACGAGCTTTCCGGAGGTTTCGGCGATAATCGCTTTCACGCCGTCGCGCCGCGTCTCCTCCGTCGCCGCGAACCAGGCGAGAAAGCGCTGCAGGCGCGGCAGCCAGAATGCGGCGACGCGCGGATGGCCGGTGAAAACTTCGAGCACGGCCTTGGCGATGCGCTCAAGCTCAGCGCGCGGGTCCGGGGGAAGCGTGTCCGGAAACTCTTTCGCGAACTGCTTCATGACGTCGTGGACGAGCCCGCCGCGGAGGCTCGCATCCGGCGCAGCGCCCAGTTCCGGAAGCGGATCGAGCTTCAGGACGTGGCGCGCGAAGATCGCATAGGGATTGCTGGTCCAACGCTCGATCTCGGTGACGCTCATTTTTCGTGGGCGGATATCGACGGGCGGTCTTGGCTCGGGCGGCACGACGCGGGTTCTGTTCGCCAGATCGATCCGGTCTCTCGCGCGCGCCCATGCAAGCCACGGCTTCTCGGCATCGAGGGCGCTCAAAAGGTTCATGCCTTTGAGCAGTGCGATCGTGCGCATCAACCAACGTGAGGGCACTGTCGGCACGCCGCCGACTTTCTCGGCTCTCGTCAGATAGACGGTCTCGGCGCCGAGGAGAGAGACGAAGTCGTGCGCGGCGCGGCCGGTTTCTTCTTCTGGCGATGGCAGTCCAAGCTCTGCCCGCATGGGACGATTGAGCCAAGCGCCGGGCTCGGCGGCTTCCGGCCACGTGCCTTCGTTCAGCGAGCCGACGATCAGCACATCGGGCTGCTGCAAACGCGCTTCGAAGGGACCCCAAATGGAAATGCGCGGATGTACTGCCCTGCGCTCGCGGACGTTTTCCTTGGCGAGCAATGTCGCGTAGAGATCGGCATAGTCGGAGGCGCGGATTTCAACATCCGGCGTTTCGGGGTTGAGAAGCCCGGTGAAAAAGCGGCTAGCGACGTCGCCCGCTTCGCGTTGCCACAGCGGGTTCTGTTCGTTCGATACGGATGCGTCGTCATCGGGCAACGTCGCGAGGGCTTCAGCGCTCGCGGCGTGGGCGCGGGCGAAATCGGCAAGCGTGTGTGGGCTCTGATTGGCATAGAGCTCGGTAAGCGGCTTCATCGCTTCAGCGATCTTCAAGACGAGCGTGCGCGCGCCGTCGCGGTCTTCGGCCCATAGGCGTCTGGCGGCGACGTGGGTGAACTTTCTATCGCCGCCGTCGTCGCGGTCGGCCGTATCGAGAGCTGCAATTATTCCCTCGATGCCGCGACCGAGGTAGGCGGTGCGAAATGCGGTGATTTCGAGCGCCCGCGCGTAACGCCGGATGTCGAAGGTCTTCAGGCCAACACGGCACAGAGGATGGCGCAGCAATGCCATCATCTCGGCCGGCGCGAATTCGCTCACCACGGCGTTGATGACGAGGGCGAGGAACGCGCCGGGAACCGTTTTCGCGAATGGCCGTCCGGCGCTGTCATCGACCTGGATGCCCCAGGCCGCGAGACGGATGGCGACGCGGCGCGCAAGCAGCCGGTCCGGCGAGACGAGCGCTGCGGTGCGGCCCGGCGTTTCGACGGCCTCGCGAAGGATCAGGGCGACGGTCTCGGCCTCGTCTTGCGCCGATGGCGCTTCGATCAGCGAGACGCCGGAAAGTGCTTCGGCCAATTTCTCGCGATCGGCCTTCGCCGTAAATTCGTGCCAACGCGCGGTCGTTGCGGACGGCCGCATCGCCTCGCTAAAAAAGGCTGCGCGCTCGGTGCGCGCCGCTTCGACATCGGCGCTCGGCAACTTCGCGACGTCGTCGCGTGAAATGTTCAGGCCGTCGAGCAGCTTCCGCAATCCGAACTGGGGATGCTCGGGGTGATGGGGCACTTGGTTCCAGCTCTCGTCATCCAGCGAACGGTCGAGTGCGGGGAGGACGATGGCGCCCGAAGGGTGGGCGGCGACGGCTCGCATCAATGTCACGGTCGAGGGAATGGAGCCGGTCACGCCTGCCACGATGACAATCTCATCGGGAGCGAGCCGCGAGATGCGATCGGCCTCGGCGAGGATCAGTGCGTTGCGACGGGCTTCGGGAGACGTCAGGCCGCTGGCCGCCAGATAGTTCGGCCACATCTCGGTAACGATCTTCAGGAAGTCGACCGTCTTTTTCCAATGCTCGGAATATGTTTCGGGAACGAGGTTCTGAATGCCGGAAAGCGAGACGTTCTCGCGCTCGATGTCATCCATCAGCTTTCCGAGTTCGCCGGCGAGCTGTGCCGCTTGCGCGGGCGTCGACCCGAGATTGGTGTTTCCGGATTTCGCGGCGTTCTCAGCCATGGACTGACGCCAGCGGCCGACGAGCTGCATCAGGATCAGCGTCCGGTCGAGCGAAGCGATTGCGGGCGGCTGCTCGAGCGCATCGGCGCCGGACGGTCCCAGTTCCGCGATGCTGGTAATGAGGGAGAGATCGCCTTCGCCTTCGGAGATTGGCTGGATGCGTGGCATGATCAGCGCCCGCGTCTCCGCGACCGAGAGGAAGGCTTCACGCGCGACGCGTGCGGCACGGCGCGTCGGCAGCAGAAGCGTGATTTTTGGGAGCGACAGAATATTGGGCGGTTGCCGGCCCGCCGTCGGGAGGTCGCCGTTCAGGATCGCCTTGGCGAGCGCTTTGAGGAACGGCACTCCGAGCGGTAACGTGAAGACGTTGGCTGGCATCAGTTCCCTGGTATCAATTTTCGGGCATCAATCGGAACTCGTCGTCAGCGGCTGCGTGAGTGCGGCTTCGGCTTCAGCGAGCGCATCAGGCGTTCCGACATGCATCCAGATGCCTTCGAGGCGGAGGCCATAGAGGCGGCCCTTGTCGATGGCGCGATCCCAGAGCTTGTTCAGCGAGAAAGCCCCCTGCGGCGCGTTTTCAAAGAGACGCGGATGGGCGATCGACACGCCGGCGAATACGAATGGCGCGAGGCGCGGGCCGGTCTGGCGCGTCAAATGCCCCGTCGCGTCCATCTGAAAATCACCGAGGCCTTCGTACCCGATGCTTGCGGCGAGAGGCGCGACGAGCATCAGGCTGTCCATCTGGTTCGCATCGAACGCATTGAGCAGGCGATCGAGGTTCGAGCCCAATCCTTCGATCCAGACGGAATCGGAATTGTGAATGATGAAAGGACCGTCGCCAAGCTTCGGCAGTGCACGGAGCGCGCCGCCGCCGGTGTCGAGCAGCTTATCGCGCTCGTCGGAAATAATGATTTTCGGGGTGGAGCGGTGCGCCAGATGTTTTTCGATTTTATCGGCGAGGTAATGGACGTTGACGACGGCGCGTTTGATGCCTGCTGCAGCCAAGCGATCGAGCACGTGGTCGATCAGGGGCCTGCCGCCAAGCGGGACCAGGGGCTTCGGGAGCGTTTTCGTCAGCGGACGCATGCGCTCGCCCTTGCCGGCTGCCAGTACGAAAGCGCTCGAAGGGCGCTTGGCGGACGTCATTTGGAGCGTCTCCGAAATCGGGTTAGATCTTCAGGGCTTCTGCGCGCAGGCTCCGAGGCAGGTTCTCGTCATACCATGCCTTGAGGGCGGTGAGTCCCTCGTGCCGTAGATCCCGCTCGAGATACCCCCAGATCCTTGGCATATGGGGGAGGTATTGCCTTTTTCCGTCGCGCATTGCGAGTCGCGCGAAGATGCCGAGGATCTTGGTATTTCGTTGTGCCCCTAGTGCGGCGTAGCTGAAGCAGAATTCGGGCCGGTCGAATGCTGGATCGCGGGCGGCGGTGGCCGCGACGTAATGATCGAGCAGCTGATTTTCGAGGTCTTCCGGCACGTTGACCCGCGCGTCCTGCAGGAGCGAGACGAGGTCATACGCGGCCGGCCCAATCATGGCATCCTGAAAGTCGATGATGCCGACATCGCGCGGCCTCGGACGGTCATCGAGCGCGATCAGATTTGGCGAATGGAAATCGCGGAGCAGCCACGTTTTTGGCTGGCTCAATACGCGTTTGAACGTGGTCTTCCAGAGGGACGTGAATGCATCGCGTGCCGATTGCGGGGGCGCCTTGCCGTGCAGCGCGGGCCAATACCAATCGAGCAGCAGCTGGGTCTCGATTTCCAGAACGCCTTCGTCGGCTTCGGGAAGTATGAATTCCGTGCCATCTGAGAGTCGGTTCCGTGACGGGGGCTCGGTGCTCTGCACGGCGATCAACGTATCAACGCCGCGTTTCCAGAGAGGGGCTTGATCGCGGCCGCGTGCGAGTTCGGCGCCGAAGACCTTATCGCCGAAGTCCTCGATGATCAGCAGACCCTGCGCGAGGTCTTCGGCGATGATGCGCGGGACTGAAAGCCCGGCCGCGTCCAACGCGCCGTCGATGGCAACGAAGGCTTTGACGCTTTCGGCGAGGTGGGCGATGGCGCTATAGGATTTGCCGTCGCGTATCGGCGGACCGTCGGGGCGTTGCGGAGAATCCATGAGGATGGCACGCGAACCGTCGGCCTTTTGAAGGCGGGCATAGCGGCGCGGAGACGCGTCTCCCTGCAGGTAGCTGAACGCCGTCGATGCGTCACCCCAGCCGGCGCCTGCGAGAAAATCGCGGATCGCAGTGAAGCGTTCGAGGCGTGCGCGCAAATCGGCTGCGGTCTCGAGGCTGACGTTTCTTCGGTCCGGTGCGGTGGTCTCATCGAAGCGGATGGTGAAGCGGTCGCGCGGAATGCGGTCATCGCCTCGCGACGGCCATTCGATGACGGCGATACCTCGCGTCAGGGCGGCATCGAGGCCGAGCTCGTCGATCTCGCTCGCGTCGGCGAGGCGGTAGAGGTCGAAGTGGGCAATGTCGAAACGCGGGGTTTCGTAGGCTTGCACCAAGGTAAAGGTCGGACTTGGGATTTCGAGTTCCGGGTTGCCCGAGATAGCGCGGATGAGAGCCCGCGCGAACGTGGACTTTCCGGCGCCAAGGTCGCCTTCCAAGGCCAAGGTATCGCCGGGCTGCAGGAGGAATGCGATCTCCTGCGCCACGCGCGACACGTCGCTTTCCGTGAGGTCGGTGAATGAGAATGCCGGGTTTATCATCGCGCTCGGTTTTATGCTGCGCGCTCGCCGCCCGCCAGCCTGTGTTTGCCGCCATCGGAGGTTCGGGTAACAGGTCGTTCGGGGATGCGAACGACCACGCGGGTTCCCCTGCCTTCCTCGGAGGTAATCTCGATCGTGCCGCCGTGAAGCTCAACGAGGCTTTTGGCAATTGAAAGGCCAAGACCCGCGCCGCGGTGTTCGGAGCCGCGGCTCCGGCTTTCAAAGCGCTGGAAAACCCTGCCGATCTGATCTTTCGGGATGCCGATGCCGGCATCTTCGACCCGGAAGAAGATGTTTCCGCCCTGGCGCCAGCAGGCGAGGTACACGGTGCCGTTGACCTTCGAGAAGCCGACGGCGTTGGACAGGAGATTGTAGAGCACCTGTCGCATGCGGGCTTCATCGACCATGATTTCGGTCACGTCATCGGCGATCGCGATGTCGATCGTCAGGCGCGAGCGGACCGCGCGTTCGCGAATGCCGAGAATGGCGGCGTCGATGATGGCGCGGACGCCGACCGGCGAAAGCTTCAGTTCGAGGCCGCCAGCTTCGATCGTCGTCAGATCGAGGATGTCGTCGATTATCGCGAGCAGCGTGTTCGACGAGGATCTGATGTCGGCGAGATATTCTCTCTGTTTGTCGTTCAGCGGGCCGAACATGGGGTTGGCAAGCAATTCGGAGAAGCCGTTGATGCTCTGAAGCGGCGTTCGCAACTCGTGGGAAATGTGGCCGATAAAGTTCGTCTTCAGGCGGTCGGCAGCGACGAGGGCTTCATTGCGCTCCACAAGGGCGCGTTCGGCGCGCTTGGCGTCAGTCACATCGGCGAACGTCAGCAGCGTCGCGCCGTCCGGCAACGGCATTAATGCGTAGTCGACGACGACATTGTCCGCACGGATCATCTGCCCCGCGAATGTTTCGCGCTCATCCTGAAATGCCGTGACGGCGCGGCCGATGCGCAGCCAGGTGGCTGCATCGGGATAAAGGTTTTGAACCGCGGCGATGATTTCGCCGACGTGCGGGAGTTCCTTGAGCCGGCCTGCCGGGATCTGCCAGATACCGCAGAAAGCCCGGTTGAAGAGCTTGAGGCGGCCGTCCGTGCCGAACACCGCGACGCCTTCCTTGAGACAATCCAGCGTTTCGCGCTGCACGTCGATCAGGGCATTGTAGCGGGCTTCGAGTGCCAAGCGGTCGGTTTCGTCGGCGAAGAGATAGGTGACGCCGCCGTCGGGACGCTGCTCGGCGATGACGTTGATGATGCGCCCGTCCGTCAGGTTCCAAATGTCTTCCAGAGGCGTGCCGGATCTATAGCAAGCAAGAACCTGGGCTTTCCAATCGCGATGGCTGACGACGGGCGGGAGTAGGCCGATCTCACGCAGCCGGTCGAGGATGGCGCCGTCGGTGGGCCGTGTTGCAAGCCATTCGGGGTCAAGCGACCAGAGTTTCGCGAATGCGGCGTTGTAGAAAATCAGCTTCTGGTCGCGGTTGAACAGGGCCACAGCCGTTTCCACGCGATCGAGCGTGCGGTCGTAGGCGGCAACCTGGCGATCAAGCTCGCCCTGCGCGGTTTCAATATCGGTGACGTCGATAGCTGCGCCTGCGAGCATGCCATCGACCGGTATGACGACAATGTCGTGGGGCTTGCGTTCGCCGCCCGCGATCAGGTGGACGCGGGAATTATAGCTTTCGCCGCTGGCAATGGCTTTCAGCACGTGTTTGCGCTGGCGCATTTCCAACAATTCGACCTGGCGTTGCAGGACCTCGAGCTCGCTCTCGGCGTCGACGGCCTTGACGTAGGCCTTGTTGACCCAGACGAGGCGGTTTGACTGATCGCGCAGCCAAACGGGCATCGGCAGCGTGTCGAGAAGGGCGCGGCTCGAGCGAATATCGCGCGCGAGCGTCGCGTGGCGTTCGTCGATCCTTGCGATTTCGGCCTTGTAGGTGGAGACGTCCTTGAACCGTAGCACCGCGCGTCCGCCGGCGGCGCGGCCCTCCGCTTCAAGTGCGGCGCCGGCGCTCGTCTTGACGATGATGCTGAAGGCGCGGCCGTTCGCGAAGAGCATGTCGAGCGAGGTCTTCAGCGTGTCGGCGGAGGCCGACTGCAGCCACTGACCGAAGCGCAGGATTTCGGGCTGCTGGTCGGGGAGGCCGGGAATGCCGGTCAGGGTGTGCGAAGCGATGCGGACGGCCTGGCCCTGCTCCCAGAAAACGAGAACCTGAGGCTCGGCGCGGATGATGGCGTCGGCCGCTGCGAGATTGCGGCGAAGATGCTGGCTTTCGGCCTTCGCCTTGCTCGCTTCTTTGCGGGCGTTACTGGCCACATGCCAGATGATCAGCCCAGCCACGAATACGGCAGCCGCCACGATGCCGACGACAGCCATCTGCCGTTCGCTGAGTTGCGACGTCTCGATCCGGTGTCCGCCGACGAAAACTGCGAGCATGGCGGCAACACAGGCCATTGCCGCCAGGAGCAGAAGCGCCAGCTGGAGCCGGGTCGTCAACCGTCGGTTCTGGGCAGGCGTAGTGCGCATTGAATTCCGTTGTATTCCATGGAAGCGGCGCTGCACACCATGTGCGGACACGCCAACACGATTCCGGGCCTCGCGGCACGAATCAACCCGAGTATGCGGTGCGGGAGCCGCCGCCGCTACCGCAGCGGGTGCCACAAAATGAAACGGCGCCAGAGTGTTCCCCTGGCGCCGCGCAATTTGGTTGGTTGCAAGCGAAGCTTGGCCGTCAGTAGCGGTAATGGTCCGCCTTGAAGGGGCCTTCCGTCTTCACACCGATGTAGGCTGCCTGTTCGGGGCTGAGCTTGGTAAGCTTGGCGCCGATCTTGGCGAGGTGAAGCATCGCGACCTTTTCGTCGAGGTGCTTCGGCAACGTATAGACCTCTTTCTTATACTTGCCTTGGTTGGTGAACAGCTCGATCTGCGCCAGCGTCTGGTTCGTGAACGACGCCGACATGACGAACGAGGGGTGCCCCATGGCGTTGCCGAGGTTCACGAGGCGGCCCTCCGAGAGGAGGATGATGCGCCTGCCGCTCGAGAACTCGATCTCGTCGACCTGCGGCTTGATGTTGGTCCACTTGTAGTTCCTGAGGCCAGCGATCTGGATCTCGTTGTCGAAGTGGCCGATGTTGCAGACGATCGCCCGGTCCTTCATGGCCCGCATGTGATCGACCGTGATGATGTCCTTGTTGCCCGTCGCCGTCACGAAGATGTCGGCGCGCGGAGCGGCGTCGTCCATCGTCACGACCTCGTAGCCTTCCATCGCGGCCTGAAGGGCGCAGATCGGATCGACTTCCGACACCAGGACGCGGCAGCCTGCGTTCCTCAGCGAAGCAGCCGAGCCCTTGCCGACGTCGCCGAAGCCCGCGACCATCGCGACCTTGCCAGCCATCATCACGTCCGTGCCGCGGCGGATGCCGTCGACGAGGCTTTCGCGGCAGCCGTAGAGATTGTCGAACTTCGACTTGGTGACCGAGTCGTTGACGTTGATCGCAGGGAAAAGAAGCTTTCCGGCCTTCTGCATTTCGTAGAGGCGGTGCACGCCGGTCGTCGTTTCCTCCGACACGCCCTTGATGGACTTCGCGATGGTCGCGAACCAGCCCTTGGGCTTCTCGGCCAGCGTCTTCTTGATCAGCGCGAAGAAGACCTGCTCTTCTTCCGAGGTGGCGCCGTCGAGGAACGCCGTGTCGCCGTTCTCGGCGCGGAGACCAAGATGCACGAACATGGTCGCGTCGCCGCCGTCATCGAGGATCAGGTTCGGAACGCCGCCGTCACCCCACTCGAAAAGCTTGCGCGTGTAGTCCCAGTAGTCGGTCAGCGTTTCACCCTTCCACGCGAATACGGGGATGCCGGCAGCGGCGATGGCGGCGGCGGCGTGGTCTTGGGTCGAGTAGATGTTGCACGAGACCCAACGGATGTCGGCGCCGAGAGCTGCGAGAGTCTCGATCAGCACTGCCGTCTGGATCGTCATATGCAGCGAGCCAGCGATGCGCGCGCCCTTCAGCGGCTTCGAGGCGCCATATTCCTCGCGCGTTGCCATCAGGCCGGGCATCTCGGTCTCGGCGATGGAGATTTCCTTGCGCCCCCAGTCGGCGAGGCTGAGGTCCTTGACGATGTAGTCCGTGAATTTCGTGCTCATATGGCTTTGTTCCTCGTGGATGCGCCCTGCATGCGGAAGCGCGGTGTGCCGCCTTGGTGCTACCTGGGAGGGCACGCCTCAGCCGTTTCAAGTTTCCGGCCGCGCAAACTGTCGTCGGGCGTTGCTATAGCGAACTCACGGCGGTCACGCAATAACATATAAACAAGTCTTTATGTCCTTGAACGGACGTGAGCTCGCACGACACCGTGCGGTGCAGGCGCGGACTTCTAAGTAAACGCAAAGTAAATTTCATAACTACATTTTGATTAAAACTGACTATTCCAAATAAAACAGCGGTTAATCTCGATATGAATTCGGCATATCGTATTAATTCGTCTTAAATGATCAACCCTTCAGTGTTCATCCAAAGTATTCACTGGAGGCGGTCGATGAAGTTCGCGTCATATTCCGTACGGCGTGCGCTGGGTAGTTGCCAGATGGCCGGAAGGGCCCTGGTGGGCAAATCGCGGGAACGCGTAAGCGTGCTTTCCCGGTTTGCCGCCGATTCGCGTGGCGACGTCGCCATCCTGTTCGGTCTGATGACGCTCGTCATTCTCATGATGGTCGGCCTGGCGGTCGATTATGGTCGGCTCATCAACGCGCGCAACCAAACGCTGGAAGCGGCAGACGCGGCCGTGCTGGCCGGGGCACGTGCGCTACAAACCAACGGCGGCGACCAAACTGCCGCCATCAAGGTCGCCCAGGCCTACTACAAGCAGGCCATCCAAACCCGTATCTCGGTGGTCTCCAATTCCGATACGGTCGACTTTGCCGTCACCGACAACGGGACGGCCGTCGTCTCTAAGGGCAATGCTTCTATCTCGACGCCGTTCATGAGTGTCGCCGGCATCAAAACGATGCCGCTCCTGCATGCCAACGGAACCGACTACGCGAAGGCGGTGCTTGCCGTGGGCGGCAATGCCGAACTCAACCTCGAAGTCAGCATGATGCTCGACATCACGGGGTCGATGGCAGGTCAGAAGCTGACGGATATGAAAGCCGCGGCAAGCGACCTCGTGAACATCGTCGTTTGGAAGGATCAGAGCAAGTACACGTCGAAGATCGCAATCGTTCCGTTCGCGTACGATGTACGCCCTCCGAGTTCGGTGCTGACGAAGGTGCGGGGCACAGTCTCCTCCAGCGCGGTGAAGATCAGCGGAACCAACTACTATCCCTCCGATTGCGTCGTCGAGCGTACGGGCACGCAGAAGTATACCGATGCGGCTCCGGCCTCGGGTCAGTATTTGATGACCCATTATACCTCAAATACGACTGGCTCCGGCTCAAACAAGAAGGGTGTCTGTGACGTAGCGTCGAGCGCTGAAATGCTCCCGCTGACGAGTGACACGACCGCTCTGCTTGCGAAGATCAACGGGCTCGCGACGGCGGGTAGCACCGCCGGTCACATCGGCACGGCGTGGGCCTGGTACATGTTGTCACCAAGCTGGGGGTCTCTCTGGGCGTCCTCAAGCATGCCAGCTGCTTACGGTACCGATAAGTTGAAGAAGATCGCGGTTCTGATGACGGACGGCGAATACAATACGCAGTACACGACCCAAGGCATTCCTGATGGTTCGAGCTCGCTCACGAAATGTCCGAACGCGGCGAACGGTGTGTGCTCAAGCGCGCAGGCGATTTCGCAATGTACGGCGATGAAGGCCAAGGGTATCGAGGTCTACACGGTCGGGTTCCAGCTCGACAACCAGACAGCGATCAACACGCTTTCGGCTTGCGCGACCGACGTCAACCACTTCTACAACTCGACGACCGGCGACGCACTGAAGGCTGCGTTCCGCGATATCGCGCTGAAGATCTCGACGCTTTATCTGTCGCAGTGAGGGCTTTGGATGTGTTTCCAAAGGGCGAATTCGGCGGAGCTTTTTCTTTCGGCTGAGCCGTCGATCAAGCGTCGCCGACGCATTCCTCGTCGAAGCCCGCTTCGACCAAGCGGACGAGCGCCTGAAGCGCTTCAGGTCCTTGCGGTCCTTCGGCGACGATATGGAGTTCGGAGCCCGGACCGGCAGCGAGCATCATCAACCCCATGATCGAAGTGCCGCCCACGGAATTGCCGTGATGGGTGACGGTGACGGTAGCTGCAAAGCTTTCGGCGCATTTGACGAACTTCGCCGACGCCCGTGCATGTAGGCCCTTGACGTTACGGATGATGACGACGGCTTCGGGTTTCAGACTGTTGACCAGTTCGGGCATAGTTCCTTCTCAGCCGCCGGACAGTTCTTGGCTTGCAACCTTGATATATTTCTTGCCGGCGTCCCGCGCCATGATGACAGCTTGCTCGAGCGGCGTCTCGCTGCGGATGCTGGCAAGCTTCACCAGAATGGGAAGACTGATGCCCGCGATGACTTCGGCCTTCGTTTCGTCCATCACCGAGATGGCAAGGTTGGAGGGCGTGCCGCCGAACATATCGGTCAGAATGATCACGCCTTTGCCGCCGTCGACGCGCTGGACCGCATTCAAGATTTCCACGCGACGCGCTTCCATGTCGTCGTCCGGGCCGATTGCTATCGTTTCAAGCGCCTGCTGCTTGCCGACGACGTGTTCAAGCGCGTTGCGAAACTCTAGCGCAAGCCCGCCATGCGTGACGATGACAAGTCCGATCATGAGCGACGGGCCATTTCATTAGCGTGCGGCGAATTCATGTTTTGCCGCCGTGTCGCGCGGAAATTGGCAAGTGTTTGGAGCCGGCGCAAGCAGTTTCTGGACCTCATTCAGGGCTTTGGTTAGAGACGTGGCTGAGGGGCCGTCTGAATGGCTGCTACAAGTTTCAGTGGACTTGACCCCTCGAAGGGCGATAGCCGGGTCTGCGGTAACTCCAGACCCAGAATACGGGCGCGGGGCCAGGGGTCGGGAAACCTGTCGATGACGCCTTCGCGGACAAGATCGACAATGAGAACGACGTTCGCTTCGGTCACGGCGTCAACCTCAAGGATGCCAACGCCGCGAACTTCAAGCTTGCCGCGCAGCTGAGCCGGGGCGCTGGCGTGCAGGGAAGTGCCCTCGCGCCTCAGCAGGACCTGGTCGTCGGAAACCAACATAACCCTGTCCTGAACAAGCGCCGAGAGACCAAGGCCGAGGCATCGGAATGCCAGATCGGACTTGCCCGAACCGGAGGGCCCACGGATCAGAGCCGCGCGGCCGCCGACTGCGATGGCGGTCGCGTGGACGCGCTCAAATTCTCCAGGCAAGGCCAGGACCTATGAGCGACAGCGGCAGGCGGACCGTAAAGCGCGCGCCTTTCGGTACCTGCCCGGTATTCGCAGCGCGATTTTCCGCAAAGATCTCGCCGTTGTGGCTGACGACGATCTCGCGCGAAATCGAGAGACCGAGGCCTGAGTTCTTTCCGCGTTTGGCGTCGGTCTGCGGACGGTCGCTGTAAAACCGATCGAAGATCTGCGCGAGCTTGTTCGGAGGAATGCCCGGCCCTTCATCCTCGACGGATATTTCGACTTTTCTGCCGTCCGGTTTGGCGCGAACGGTGACGGTTCCGCCTTCGGGCGAGAACGACAAGGCGTTATCGATCAAATTCGTGAAGATCTGGCCGAGGCGACCGTCGTTGCCGCGTACCATGTAGGCTGCGGCCGTGCCGGGCTCGACGATCAGACGGATGTTGCGCGTATCGTCCGCCAGCATTTCCGAGAAGAGACTGTTGACGCTTTCGAGAACGGTGCGGATATCGACCGGCTGCATTTCCTGTCGCGCGAGCTCGGCATCGAGGCGCGAGGCGCTCGAGATGTCGTTGATCAGCCGATTGAGCCGCTTCAATTCGGACTGGATCTCCTGCACGAGTTCGGTCCGGTCGGCATCGGAGCGTGCATAGGCGAGGGCTTCGGCCGTCGAGCGCGCGGCGGCGAGCGGATTTTTCAATTCGTGCGCGACGTCGGCCGCGAACTTCTCACTCGCTTCGATGCGCCGATAAAGTGCGTTCGTCATCGCAACAAAGGCGCGGCCCGTTTGCCCGACCTCGTCGCGGCGCCCGGTCAGATCCGGCAGCTGTTCGCGTGCTGAAATATTTTGCGACACGCGATTGGCCGCTTCGGAAAGCCTCCGCATCGGACCTGCAACCGTGCGCTCCAGCACAAGAGAGCTGCCGATCGCAACCAGCAGCGCCATCGCCGCGATCTGCAAGATCAGCCAACGCTCGTCCCAGAGGACATCGTCAATGTCGCCCGGATTTGTCGAGAGGAGCAGGACGCCCAGGATTTTGTTGCCGCGCTTGATGGGCTCCGCCATCGAGACGATTTGCTGGCCGTGCCGGTTGAGCAGCAAAATCGGGGTCTCGACGCCGTTCTGCGCTGCTCGCTGAACTTCCGGATAGAGGAAGCCATTGGCCGTTCCGAGTTCGCGATAGACCTTCAGCTCCTTGTTGATCACCCAGTAATGCAGCCGGGTCCAGAAGTTCTTGAGGCGCGGAGCGGGCTCATCAGCTGCTTCGACGGGTGGATCGGCAGAGGGGTCGTCATTGGAAAAAAGCGTCTCGCCGTTGAGGATCAACGTGCCTTTCGCCGAATAAATGCGCGCCTTGAGATTTGCAGGTCCGACCAACTTCTTCAGAATGATCGCCGCCTGGTGCGGATCGATCGGCAATTCTAGCGCGGCGAATGCGTCGTCGCGCTGGGCTCGTGCGAGGGTTTTTTCGGGGATGCGGTTGGGATCGAAAATAGCGCGTTCGTTGACTGCCCGATAGGCGATGGCTTCCGCCGTGATGCGCGAGACCGTCTTTACGACATCCACCTTGGCGTCGAGCAGCCAGCCGTGATGCAGGCTCAGATAGAGCATCGCGAACAGCAGGCCGGCCAATCCCAAGACGTTGGCGAGAAGAATGCGGCGCCGGAGGTTCTTGCCGATGATACGGCCGAGGAGGCTTTGCGCCAGCCATTGGCCGGTCGCGGCGCTCGCTCGTGCGGCGGCACCCCGGAAATCGACTTTCGGTTTCCTGTCGCCAACTGCGGGCGCGGAGGCGTCCGCCCCGCCACTCAGCGTTGCGGTCGCCGCAATGTCATTGCTGTCGAGCGCCATCCCGTCCCCGGTGGCTGATCGGCCGCTTATTCCTTGAAGCGATAGCCGACGCCATAAAGTGTTTCGATCACGTCAAAATCGTCATCGACCTGCTTGAACTTCTTGCGCAGCCGCTTGATGTGACTGTCGATCGTGCGGTCATCCACATAGACTTGGTCGTCGTAGGCAGCGTCCATCAGGGCGTCGCGTGTCTTGACGACGCCCGGTCTCGTCGCCAATGCCTGCAAGATCAGGAATTCGGTCACCGTCAGCGTGACGCCCTTGTTGTCCCAGTGGCAGGTATGACGTTCCGGATCGAGCTTCAGCTTGCCCCGCTCGAGGACGCGCTTGGCTTCGTCTTCGGTCGTGACGCCGTCTTTCGGCGCAACGCGACGCAGAACGGCCTTGACGCGTTCGACAATGAGCCGCTGCGAAAATGGTTTTGCGATATAGTCGTCGGCGCCCATCTTGAGGCCGAACAGTTCGTCGATTTCTTCGTCCTTCGACGTCAGAAAGATAACCGGCATCGCCGATTGCTGGCGCACGCGGCGGAGGAGCTCCATGCCGTCCATGCGGGGCATCTTGATATCGAAGATGCCGAGATCGGCGGGCTCTTCGGTCAGCGCTTCAAGAGCGGAGACGCCATCCCCGTAGGTGCGGACCTTATAGCCCTCGGCCTCCAGGGCCATGCGCAACGACGTCAGAATGTTCCGCTCGTCGTCAACGAGAGCTATTGTGCTCTTTTCCTTCATCTGTTCCTCTTATGCCCCTCGGCCGCAGCGGGATGTGCACCGCGCCTCTTCAGGCGCTTATGGCGGTATGGTGTACCAATTGTGGCGTCCCGTCCAATGGACGCTGGAGGCTGAATGGCCCCTGAATAGGCGACCATGACTTCGACGGCAAGCGAACTGGACGAATTCTGCGGTCACAACTGCAAAATTCCGCTTGTTCGCCGAGATTTCCGCTCGCATCCTCCGCACAAAGACGAGTCCGGGAATATTCGAACGGTAACATAATGTTACCGATTTTTTCGTGCGTCATTGGCGTGCGGGACTCCAAATCGCCATAGTTCGTGCTAGGGCTTCGGGACCAGCGGCATTTGGGCCCAACTGAGTCTCTTTTGTGCGGCACAAAATCGCTTGATCGGGCGTTGTTTTTTGCGAGCGCAGGAAATTTCGGCGCGGCGCGACCTCGACGTCCATTTTCATGGGGCAGGAGAACGATGGCTGAGCTGTTTCCGACGTTATCTTCGCAGAGGGTGCGTCACAACTTGCTTGAGGCAGACCTCGTCGAGTACGCGGTTCGCCGAGGTGAGGGCAAGCTCGCTGCCAGCGGTTCGTTCGTCGTCGAGACCGGGCAGCACACCGGCCGCTCCGTGCAGGACAAATACATCGTTCGCGATGCCGAAACCGAGGGCGCGATCTGGTGGGACAACGCGCATTCGATGACGGAGGAGCAATTCGACCGGCTGCTCGCCGACTTCATCGGCTTCGCGCGACACAAGGAAATTTTCGTTCAGGATCTCTTTGCCGGCGCCGAGAAAGAGCACCGTCTCAACGCGCGCATCATTACGGAGCACGCGTGGCAATCGCTGTTCATTCGCAATCTGCTGCGGCGGCCCGAGCGAAGCGAGCTCGCGTCGTTCGTTCCTGAATTCACCGTTGTCGATCTACCGAGCTTTCGTGCGGCGCCGCTCTATCACGGCACCCGCTCTGAGACGGTCATCGCGTGCAACTTCTCAAAGCGCATCGTTCTCATCGGCGGCACCAGCTACGCCGGCGAGATCAAGAAAAGCGTGTTCTCGTTCCTGAATTATATTCTGCCCGGCAAGAACGTCATGCCCATGCACTGCTCGGCAAATGTCGGCAAGGATGGAAGCTCGGCCGTGTTCTTCGGTCTCTCGGGCACCGGCAAGACGACGCTTTCGGCCGATCCGACGCGCGAGCTACTCGGCGACGACGAGCACGGTTGGTCGGACCGCGGCATCTTCAATTTCGAGGGTGGCTGCTACGCGAAGACGATCCGCCTTTCGAAGTCGGCTGAACCGCAGATCTGGGACGCTTCGAACCGCTTCGGAACGGTGCTCGAGAATGTCGTCATCGATCCTGTGACGCGCGTTCCGAACTTCGACGACAACCGTCTCGCTGAAAACTCCCGCTCGGCCTATCCACTGGATGCGATCGCCAACGCAAGTTCAACCGGCACCGCCGGGCATCCCAAAAACATCGTGATGCTGACGGCTGACGCATTCGGCGTTCTGCCGCCAATCGCGAAACTCACGCCGAGCCAGGCGATGTACCACTTCCTCTCGGGTTTCACGGCCAAAGTCGCTGGAACGGAGAAAGGCATGGGGCCTGAGCCTCAGCCGACCTTCTCGACCTGCTTCGGGGCTCCGTTCATGCCGCGGCATCCGCGGGTTTACGGCAATCTGCTGCGCACGCTGATCGCTGAGCACGGCGTCGATTGCTGGCTCGTCAATACCGGCTGGACCGGCGGCAAGTTCGGGCAGGGGACACGCATTCCGATCAAGGTCACGCGGGCGCTTCTCGATGCGGCGCTTTCGGGAGAGCTCAAGGATCAGCCGATGCGGACTGATCCTGTATTCGGCTTTGCCGTGCCCGTCGCCGTTGCCGGGATCGATGCGAAACTTCTGACACCGCGCGAAACGTGGGCCGATCCGAAAGCTTACGATGCGATGACTGCGAAGCTCGCGCAGATGTTTCACGACAATTTCGCGAAGTTCGCTCCCTACGTCGATGCGGATGTGCTGAAGGCCAGTCCGCTCGGAGGTTCGGTCGTCGCGGCGGAGTAGCGGCTCCGATCCGTCGAGGTTCGACTTGAAACAAAACAGTCAAGAAGACCCGTCGCGCATGTCGCGCGCGTCGTGGCCATTGCCCACTTTCGGCGTGGCGCATAAACAGAAGCCGCGCAATCGACCGGCTTGAACTTACGAGGCTTCACCATATGGGTACCCGCATTCCATTCGCCCGTCCGGACGGGAAGACTGCTGAAGGCTATCTGTCGCTTGCCGGCAAAGCCAACGCTCCGGGTGTCGTCGTCATTCAGGAATGGTGGGGTCTGCAGGACCAGATCAAGGGGCTTTGCGATCGCTTTGCGCTCCTCGGTTACGATGCGCTGGCGCCCGATCTCTTCAACGGCGTCGTCATTCCCTATCACGACGCGGACGCGGCCGGCCGCGAAATGAACTCGCTGAATTTTCTCGAAGCGGCGGATCAACACGTGCGCGGCGCGGCGCAGTTTCTTTTGCGTTCGAGCCCCAAAGTTGCCGTCTCGGGCTTTTGCATGGGCGGCGCCGTTGCCGTGCTCGCCGCATCGCGCGCGCCGGAATTCTCGGCCGTCGTTCCCTTTTACGGCTTGCCTCCCGAAACGGTCGCGAAGCCTGCGGATGTGAAGGTGCCTTTGCAGGGACACTTCGCCAACAGCGACGACTTCATCACGCCGGCGATGGTCGATGCTTTCGAAAAAGGTCTGAAGACTGCGGGGAAGCCGGCTGAGATCTTCCGTTACGATGCCAGCCACGCGTTCATGAACGAGCAGCGCTCAGTCCATGATCGCCACTGCGCCGAACTCGCCTGGGGACGGACAAGCAAATTCTTGAAGACGCATTTGGGCTAGGCAGGTTTCTGCGCGGACCGCACATGCGCATGCGCTACGCTTTGTCTGGATCCCGGCCTTCGCCGGGATGACGGTGGTTAGAGGCATGACGCGATGACGCGTGGTGGTGACCGCGGCCCAGCTCGTCAGCTTCGGAAATCGGAAAGCGTCAGGAGCGGTTCGAATTTCAGGCCCGCAGCGGCGAAAGTTTCGGCGGCGCCGTCGAGGCGATCGACGATTGTGATGACGCTGACGATTTCGGCGCCTGCGGCGCGAAGGGCTTCGGCGGCCTTCAGGGCTGAGCCGCCGGTCGTTGTGACGTCTTCGACGACAACGACCTTTTTACCGGCCATGCTGTCGCCTTTCGCCAGTCCTTCGACGAGCGCCTGCGTGCCGTGTTCTTTTGCTTGTTTGCGGACGAAGAAGGCGGACAACTTTCGGCCTTCCGTATAGGACACGGCTGCGACGCTCGAGGCGATCGGCACCGCGCCCATTTCTAGGCCGCCGATCAGATCTGCTTCGACATTTTCCAGCCGGTCAAGGATAAGCGAGGCGATCAGATAGGCGCCTTCGCTGTCCAGCATGGTTGGCTTCATATTGAAGTAAAAGGTCGACGTTTTTCCCGACGCGAGCTTGAACTCGGGCCCTTCCTGAAAAGACCGCTGTTTGATGATCTCGATTAGCCGCGCACGGCGAGCCGCTCGATCAGCCGATTTTCCTGGCATGCGGTAGTTGAGCCCTTGCGTTTTTTGCGTTCGATGCGCAAACAGCCGAGTTCCGAGGGCATGTCAAGTTTCGAAGGGCATATTGTGGTGGAGCGCCAACGCGCAATGTGGAACTGGTGGGCAAGCCTCGCGGCGCGGCCGTGGGCGCCGTCGCTCGCGCTTTTGGCGTTGTGCCTTGCTGTTTATTTACCGGGTGTGGTGCGGCTCCCTGCGGTCGATCGCACCGAAATCATCTACGCCGAGACGACGCGCGGCATGGTCGAGCGCGGCGATTGGACGGACCCACGCTACGGAAGCGTCGTTCACCAATATCGCCCGATTGGCACGTTCTGGGCGCAGGGCGCGGCGCGATGGCTGGCGGGCGAGGCGTTCGCGCGCGACATCACCGTCTATCGCATTCCATCATTGCTGGCGGTGACGCTGGCCGTGCTGGCGCTGTTCTGGCTCGGACGCGGGCTCGTCGGCGCGGAGACTGCGCTTATCGCAGCGGCGCTGTTCGCCGTTTCGCCGTTGACGGTGCTCGTTTCGCAGCTTGCGATAGCGGAAGGATTGTCGCTGTTACCGGCGACCGTCGCGATGGTGGCGCTGGCGCGGATCTATACGAAGCCCGATGAACCTCTTTCGCTGGCGCTGCTATTTTGGATCGCGCTCGGGTTCGGCATTCTGATCAATGCGCTGCTCGTGCCGATCCTCATCGTTGCGACGCTGATTGCGCTCTATGTGATGGACCGCGATCTCACATGGCTGAAGCGTTTGCGTCCTTTCATGGGCCTGCCCATTGCGCTCGCCATCGGTGCATGGTGGTTGATCATCCGTTCACATCAGGACGGTACGCCATTTGCGGGCATGGACTGGCGGGCGTTCCTCGGCGCTCTTGGCGGCGCGCAAGACATGAAGCTTCGCGCTTTCCCCGGCACATTCGTGCTTGCGGTCGTCCTTGGCTTTCTGCCGGGGACCGTACTCATCGGCACGGCGTTCAAACGTTTCTGGGACAGCCGCGAGCAAGCGCTTTCGCGATTTCTGCTCGCGTGGGTGCTCGGCTACATCGCTTATCTCGAATTGCTGTCGTCGAAGCCTGGCACCTACATGGTGCAGACGATGTTTCCGGCACTCGCCCTTGGCGTTGCGATCGTCGTGACGAACGAGAGCGGGCTGGGCAAGCGTCCGCCGTGGAGCTTCTTCACGATCTGGCCGACATACTTCGCGGCGCTGCCGCTCGTGGTCTTTGCGGGCGTCTATCTTTTTACCGGCGAGGTTCCGGGCCTCATTCCCGCGGTACTCATCGCGATCATTGCGGTGCTCTTCATCTGGAGCGGACGCCTCGGCTGGGAAGGCCAGCTTCGCCGCTGGGCTGCGATCGGCGTCGCCGCGCTCGCCCTCTTCGCCGTTACGCTGCTTGGCATTGTTCTGCCGAGCATCGACAGGATCTGGCCCGCACGGGAGATCGCAAAGGCAATTGCAAAGTGCCCGGCACAGAACGCGGCTCTCATCGGGTTCCGCGAGCCGTCCGGCCGGTTCGTGCTCGGCATTCCTTTTGAGCAGCAGATGCCGGAAGCGCTCGCACAAGCCGTTGAGGAGAAAATTCCAACGCTGTCGATCATCGAGGATCGTTGGAGGAAGCGAACGAATTGGACGCTACAGTCGAAATCGCAACCCCCGCTGCCGCCGCCGACAGGGTGCGTTACGGCCTATAACGTGATGCGCGGCTGCCCATTGCACTTCCGGATCTATTCGCCAAATCCGGCGCAGCCCTGCGCGGTTCCTGCCGCGTTTGTGTGCCCTGAGAATACTCCGCAGACCGGCCCTGAGAAATCAGGCGATTGCGATTGAGGGGGAGAGCCCCCTGACGATTGCCGGTCGGCAATGCTATATGACGGAAAACAGCGCAAGGATTCCTTTGAGATGTTCAACCCCGAACGCCCACCCGAGATCATCGCGCAGCGCTGGCTCAACTCCGACAAGAAACGCACGCTGAAGGCCGAGAAGGGGAAGGTCGTCGTCATCGCGATCTGGCAGCTCGCTTGTCCGGGATCCCAGAAGTTCGGCCTGCCGCAGGCCATGCGTCTGCGCGGAAGCTTCACCGAGGACGAAGTCGCGGTGCTCGGTCTGCACATGGCTTTCGAGAAGTTTGACGAGCAGACGCCGGAGAAGGTTGAGGCTTACCTCGCTGAGAACGGCATCACCATTCCTGTTGCGCTCGACAAGCCGAGTGCCGAGGGCCTTCCGGAGACGATGAAGGCTTACGAGCTGCAGGGAACGCCGGCGCTGCTGATATTCGATCGTCAGGGGCGGTTGCGGCGGCACTATCTCGGCGCGGTCGATGATTTCCGGCTCGGCGCGGAAGTGATGGCGTTGCTCATCGAGGACAAGGACAGCCCGCGCGAAATGTCGATTGCGCTGGAGCGCAAGCTGGCGGCAGCGCTGGTCGATCCCGAGGCGCATCATCACGACCACGGCGATGGTTGCGGTTGCGGACATGACCACAGCCACGATCATGGGCACGATCACGGTCATCATCACCATGATCACGATCATGCCGCGCATGGCGAGCCGGGCCACGTTCACGGGCCTGACTGCAAGCACTGATGGCTGAAAAGCGAACCGAAACCGACGGTAAGCCGGAGGATACGCAGGATCCTCCGCCGGGGTCCGGGCTCAGCCGCAAGGAACGCGCGCAGGTTCGAGAGTCGGTCAAACCGCGGCCGGCTGTCATCTACGAGATCATTCGCGTGCGAGGCGAGGAGGAATTGCGCCGGCCCAGCTCCGCGCTTTGGTGGTCCGGTATCGCCGCCGGTATCTCGATCGGTTTTTCATTCCTGACCGAGGCGGGCCTCGCGGCACATCTTCCAGCGTCAGAGTGGACACCGATCGTCGCCAAGCTCGGTTACGCTGTCGGCTTTCTGATCGTCATCCTCGGCCATCAGCAACTTTTCACCGAAAACGTCTTGACGGCCGTATTGCCGGTGATGGCGCGGAAGAAATTCCATTGGTTGATCAAGATGCTGCGGCTCTGGGGGATCGTTCTCGCTGCGAACCTTGTGGGTTGTTTTATTTTCGCGTTCGCGATCGTTCGGCTGCCGATCATTTCGGCCGATCTCGGGCCTTCGCTCGGAAATATCGTAACGAGCGTGATGAGCAACGCGCCGGTAGAGATGTTCGCCAAGGGCATCGGCGCGGGCTGGCTGATCGCGGCCCTCGTTTGGATCATCGCGTCGACGGAAGGCGTCGAATTTCTCGTCATTCTGCTGCTCACATACCTGATCGCATTTTTTGGATTTACTCATATCGTCGCCGGGAGTGTCGAAGCGATCTACGGGGTACTTACTGGCCTCATCAGCTTCGAGAAGGCTCTGTTCGGCTTCTTTCTTCCGACGCTCGCGGGCAACGTTTTCGGCGGCACCGTGCTCTTTTCGCTGCTGAGCTACGCGCAGGTGCGCGAAGAAATTTATGCGGAACGGGCAGACCGCTGACGCCTGACTTTCTTGCGCCACCCGAATCACGCTTTTCTCCGCCCTACAAGTCGAGGTCGGAGAAAGCTCATGGTCGAGCGGGCAGGCGGACGGGGAACGAAGGTTCGGGCGGGCGATGGAACGTCCGCCCATGCGCGCCCACGGTCTCAGGGCGCTGTGAGCAAGACGGCGTCTCCGGACAAGAAGACCATCGCGCTCGTCTATGATTTTGACGGCACGCTGTCGCCGCGCCCCATGCAGGAATACGCGTTTCTGCCGAAGCTCGGCATCGAGCCGAAGGAGTTCTGGGCCGAATGCACGCGCGTGTCGAAGGCCGAGCGCGCCGATGCGCTGATCACCTACATGCATCTTCTCTACAAGAAGGCGAAGGAGAAAGGCGTCCGCATCGATCGCGCCGATCTCGTCGCGCAGGGGAAGAAGGTCGAGCTGTATCCCGGTGTCGAGGCGTGGTTCGATCAGATGCACGCCTACGTGAAAAAGCGCGGCGCGGAAGCGGGCATCACGGTGAAGCATTACCTTGTGTCGTCGGGGCTTACCGAGATCATCGAGGGGACGAAGATCTTCCCGCACTTCGCCAACGTATTCGCGAGCGAGTACTGGTTCGACGCGTACGATCTGCCGTTTCCGAAGCGCGTCATTTCCGATACCGGCAAGACGCAGTTTCTGTTCCGCATCAACAAGGGCATCGAGGATCTGGGCCTGAGCATCAACGCGCACATGCCCGAGGATGAGCGGCCGATTCCGTTTTCGAACTTCATCTATTTCGGCGACGGCGACACGGACGTCCCGTCGATGGCGCTATTGAAGAAGAACGGCGGCCACGCCATTGCCGTGCATGATCCGGGCGAAAGCGAAGCGAAATGCGTCGAGCTTTTCAAGGCGGGCCGCTGCGATTTCTACGCGGGCGCCGACTACCGCAAGGGCTCGGACTTATTCAAGCGCACGTGCCTGCTGCTCGATCGCATCATCGCGGATGTGCGGGTGCGGGAAGAGGCGCGGGGGTTGGGATAATCTCGTCATCCTCGGCGAGTGAGCAACGCGAGCGAATGCCGGGGACCCATCATTAGACTCGTCGCAGACGCGATGTATTGAGCCTTCGGCATTTTTGACGCTGGATCCCCGAACGGTCTTGCTGCGCGCGTCCGTTCGAGGATGACGGTCGTGGGTTTGGAGAGTGGCACCCAATGAGGTTCGCTTCGCTCAGCGCCCTTCAATCTTAATGCCCGGCAGGTCGACTTTGACCTTTGTCTGCTGCGCGTCCCAGAGGAGATAGCCGAGTACGATCACCGTTCCGGCGAGCACTCCGATGATGATCGATCTGATGTCCATGATTCTCCACCTTGGTTAGGCTCTCATCATGCCATCAATCGGCATGATGATCATCCTTTTGTTCTGGCCGCAAAAAAGGCTCCGCAGAACGGAGCCGCCGATGTCGTTCGGTTTGCTTATCCTACCTTCGTGACAGGGAAAAGCGGTTGAGCCTACGCCATGGGCCTGCCTGCGAGGAGCGGCGTTTTTATCCGGCGTTCGCGAACTGGGATTCTGAGGTGTCTCTAGCCACCGTCAGCAAGTCGCGCAGCGCAAACGGCGCCCACACGAGGCCGAAGCTGAGCAACGGAGTATACAAGGCGCCCCAATAGACATTGAACGGTTTACCGGCGATGCAGAACAGCATCGCATAGGCGGCAACCGTCATCGCCATACGGGCGCCGCTAGGAAAGGCGCAGAGCCCCAGGAATGCCACCGGCAGCAAGGCGGCGCTGATCCATACCGGTGCCAGCACAAACGCGCCGTTGGATGCCGCTGTCCCAGCAAGAAAGTGCAACCCGCCAAAGGCGATCCAGCCGCCGCTTGGGTCTGCCATGTCGTCGGGCCCAAGTTGCGCCGCGACCGCATGCATATGAAACAGAAAGTAGACGGCGTAGGCGGCAAGACCCGCAATGCCCAAGGCAAGCTCACCACGCCGGCCCTGCAGCAGCGCTAGGCCCAGACAGATCACAACATAGGGTGCCGCCAGTTCACGCACGAACAACGCCAGCAGCGCTAGCAACATGCCTGGAAGCCATAGCCGCAACCCGTAGCAGCAGCAGGAAGCCAGGATCAGCACACCGCCGACCACTTCGCCAAACAATACTGCGCCGGGCACCAGCGACGTGCACAGCGAGACAATCAGCAGACATGCCAATGGCCCCGCCACATCCAGATTTCCCTCCCGGTTGACGAGGTAAACCCCCATCGCTCCGGCGATGAGCGTGATCGTGGCCAGTACGATTTGCGCCCAAAGCGTCGACGGCGCCAGCGCAACCAACGACATCAACAGCGGCGTGCGCCAGTTGAACACCGAGAGAGTCGGATAATAGTGCCCGGTAAGCAGCTCGATGTGGGCAGCCGAGTAGTAGTTCTCTCCATGCCGCAACCGATCGACAATGCGTGCATAAAGGGCCGCATCACCTAGCTCGGTGGAAGTCGCACCGATTGGTGCCTCCCCACCGAAGGAAAATGCAACGAGCAGCACGATGGCGGTAGCAACGGCGACAAGAACAGCCAGCGCCGAGCCGCGACCAAACTTCCTAAAGGAGGTCGATATCTGGGAGGTCTGCATCCCACCAGACTAAGAGCTCGCGGTAAAGTTAGGCTTAAATCCGATGCAGGAGAGCGCCTCTCGCCGCCGTCGCGGCCGGGCTAACGCCCTGTTCCGGCATAGGTCCACTCGGCTCTTCCTCGGAACACTGAAGCTTTACAACCTCGGCGTCCCTCGGCAGGACCGAGTGGACAACTGCACTTTCGATGGAATGGTTTTAGTAGCAGACCCAGACGAATTCCGCGTACCGGGGCGACCAGCGCCAGCAGGAGCCTACACCGTAGGCGTACCAGCGGCCGTGCCAGTAGCGGCGGTGGTGGCGGTGGCCGTAATGGCGGCCGCCGTGGCGGATATGGCCCTTGTAGTGCCTGCTCGGGCCGCTGAAGTGCTTTCCGGGGCGAGGTCCGCGATTTCCGATATGGCCGCCGCCGCGGTGATGACCGGCGCTCATGTGATGGCCGCCGCCCTTATGACCGCCATGCGGGCGCGCATCGGCTGCCAGAGGCATCGCGAGCGCTGCGATCAGCGCTGACACGAAAAATAGACCTCGTTTCATTGGAACTCCTTTTTCTTCTTTGTGGTGCCGCAAAGCAGCGCTGTGCGCACCGTCGAATGGATGCTACCTCGCAAACGGCAGAGCTCCGCCATCAGTTCCGGGCGGCACGCAAAGTCGAGCTAAATTGGCTGCTAACTTTTATTTGCAGTTAAAACCGCGGTACTTTTTGCGAGGTTGCGACGGATTTTCGATAGTTATGCGTTAAGGGCGCCGGTTTTCCGTTTTCCGTATCGCACTATCATAGCCTGAGCAGACGCCGCAGAAATCCACGACTGGCCTTGGCTGCGGTCTCGCCACTCTTGTCGACGCCGATCAGGAGCGCCGCGACGATGATGTCGCCGTCTTTGCTCATCGCTAGGACCGTGCCGCCGCCCTCGCGCTGGCCATCCCCGTAGATCCAGTCGGTAGCGTTCGTCGTGTCGGGCGTGGGGCGATCGTTGTAGGGTTGGTGCGTCGCGTAGATGCGGGCGCTGTAGTCGTCTGGAAAATAGATCTGTCCGATTACAAGGCTCGTCTCGTTCAGGAAGACCTTGACGTGGATGTGCGGCGTGCGACCCGGATACCATCCAGGATAGACGGAGGTGAATGCCACGCGTCCGTCGGCGTCGGTGGTTTGCGTACCGCGCAGATAGGTCTGGCCTTTCGTCGAAATCTCCCGCGATGCGCCTTGGCCGGTATATCCGGAATAAATACCGTTTGCATCGGCATGCCAAACATCCACGCGCGCGCCCGATATCGGCTTGCAGGAGCCCGCTTCGATAATGCGCAGCGAAAGCCGGAGCGGCGCACCGGGGCGGCCTTCGGTAATGTCGGAGCGCATGAGTTTCGGGTCGAAGTAGTAGGGACCCTCGACGGCCTGGGGCAACAGTGTGCACTGGCCCGGAGGCTGCGCAGCGGCGGCTGGTGTATCGTTCGCTGCGCGTGCGGGCTCGGTTACCATCGTGGACGCCACGGGCGCCGCCAGCGCGGTCTTCAATGCCTGACGCCGCGACAGAGGTTTCGTCATTGTTATTTCCGCTTTCTCTCAATCACCGTCCCAAAGCCGGGTAGCGGTGAAATCGAGATATAGAGATTCCTATGGCGGATTTAACGTGCGCGAAGTGCACAGACGTCGAGTTCATTTTGCATTCGTTCGAGTGCGTGCGCGCTGCGCTTCAGGCGCTGGGCTTTTTCGCGAGCAGGCGATTGACGTGGCCCATCTTGCGGCCGGCCCGTGCTTCGCGCTTTCCGTAGTGATGGAAGAACGCACCGGGTTCAGCCGCGATCTTTTCCCAGGCGAGAATGTCATCGCCAATCAAGTTGATCATTTCGGCGGCGGGCGCCTTCAGCGCCGTCGCTCCGAGCGGCCATCCGGCGACAGCGCGAATGTGCTGCTCGAACTGCGAGGTCAGCGCGCCGTCCATCGTCCAGTGTCCGGAGTTGTGGACGCGGGGCGCCATTTCGTTGACGTACAGGCAATCGCGGCCGCTATCCGTCACGATGAAGAATTCGATCGCAAAAACGCCGACGTATTCGAGCTTTTCGGCGATACGGTTCGCAATGTCGATGGCCTCCGCGGCCGTTGCTGGCGCGAGGGCGGCCGGCGCAACGGAGCGATGGAGGATGTGATTGCGATGTTCGTTCTCGGTCACGTCGAACGCCAGAAACGTTCCGTCGAGTGCGCGTGCGGCAACGACCGAGACTTCGGCGCGGAAGTTGACGAAGCTTTCGAGGATCGAGGGCTGATTGGCCATATCGGCCCACGCAGCCTCGGCGTCTTCGCGCTTCAGTATTTTGGCTTGGCCCTTGCCGTCGTAGCCGAAGCGGCGCGTCTTCAGAACGGCGGGGATTTTGAATCCGCCGTCGAGAATTTTCGTCAGATCGGCGAAGCTGTCGATCGCGGCGAACTCGGCCGTCATGGCACCGAGACCGCGCGCGAGCGCTTTCTCATTCATGCGGTCCTGGGCGCAGGCCAAGGCTTTCGCGCCGGGGCGAACGGGGACGCGCGCAGATAGGAATTCGACGGTTTTGACCGGAATGTTCTCGAACTCGTAGGTGGCGACATCCACCCCATCGGCGAAGGCTGTGAGCCGTGCTTCGTCCTCATACGCCGCGACCGTGTACTTGGTGGCGACGTCGAATGCGGGACTGTCCCCTTCGGGCGCATAGATGTGAGATTTGAGACCGAGACGCGCTGCGGCCATCGCCAGCATGCGGCCAAGCTGGCCGCCACCGAGAATGCCGATCGTCGAACCGGGAGGGAGGGCGGTCATCGTCTTCGTCATCAGCCCTTCACGGGCGTTTCGGCGACGTCGGCCGAGTGCTGCTGGCGCCAGGCTTCGAGCCGCTCTGCGAGCGCGGTGTCGGAGAGCGCCAATATCTCTGCCGCCAGCAGGCCGGCATTCTTCGCGCCCGCTTCGCCGATGGCGAGCGTACCGACCGGCACGCCGGCGGGCATCTGGACGATCGAATAAAGACTGTCCTGGCCCTTGAGGGCTTTCGATTCGATCGGCACGCCGAGGACGGGCAGCGTTGTCATCGACGCGGTCATTCCGGGAAGATGGGCTGCACCACCTGCGCCTGCGATAATAACCTTGAGACCCGCGGCCTTGGCGCCCTTGGCGTAGTTATAAAGCCGATCAGGCGTGCGGTGCGCGGAGACGATCTTGGTCTCGAACGCGATGCCGAGTTCCGTCAGAATGTCAGCAGTGAGCTGCATCGTCGGCCAGTCAGACTGGCTTCCCATGATGATGCCGACGTGCGGCCTGATCCGGCTCATAGTCGCGTCCAAAGCCCCGAAAACGGAAACCGCGTCGGTACAGGAGGGACGCCCAGTTTACAAGGGTTTCCGGTGTCGCCGGGGAGAAATTGAGTGCGTAAGCTGCCATTCGCGCAAAAGGCGGATCCCAGCCCAGGAAAGGGGCGATTGCCGCCGCTTTTAGGGAGCTGAACCAAGCAGATAATTGATCGTATGGAAGAAGTTCTCCGGGCCGACATAGCCTGATATGCGGCCGACTTCGTGCTGCGATTTGACGACGACGAATGTCGGGACGATGTCGACCGAGGTGTTGAAATCGAGGCGACCCGTCTCAACGTCGTTAACGTCGACGAACCGGATCGGCATCTTTTTTCCCTGCTCGGAGGTCTGGTAGGCGGGGAGGACGTCGCGCCGGAATATCTCGCAATAGATGCAGCCATCCGCTTCGACGACGATGAGTTCGAACGTTCTGTCGGGGTTTCCAGTCGCTTCCGTGTCGAGGCCCGCGCGCGAGGCGACAGCCGGGGACAGCATGAGCACGGCGGAAAGTATCACTCGGAAGATCGTCGGCATGATGGATCTCGCGCGCACAAGCAACTCATCGCTTTTAAGTCAAATGCGAGCGAGCCGATCTCCGAAAATGAAGAGCTAGTTAACGATCGTCACAAAGCGAAACGGGAAGCCCTTGGGCGAAACGCCGCTCAGGACTTCTTGCAGGAAATCGCGACGGTCTTGTACGAGCCGAAACCGATGGCTCCGGCGCCGAATTGCTGCGCCATCGCGTCGCCGAGCTTCTTGGCTTGCTCGTCCTGCTTTTCGGCATCGGGATCGATGAGTGTCGCCGCGCAGCCTTCGGGGGCGGATGCAAGTTTCACTGCGTCGGTCTTTTCGGGTTGGAAGTCGATGAAGTAGGACGGATCGAAGACGGCGAACGTCAGACCCTCCGCGCCGGGTGGCAGAGGCTTGGCGAGCGGCAGGTGGAAGTAGAGGCGCAAGACGCCATTCGTATAGTCCAGGCGCGCATTCGTCGGGGCTGAGAATTCGAGTTGAGTTTCACCGAGCTTCGCAACGGTGAAATAGTTGAATTCCTTCAGGCCATCCATATTGACCTTCAAAAGCTCGGCCAATTCGCTCTGGTCGTACTTGCCATCGTTGTTCGTATCGAGCCCTTCCAGCGCCATCGCAGTGTAGGAATCGTCGAAGGCCCATACGTGATCGACGCCGGTTACGGAGCCTTTGTCGTAATCGACGGTCAAGACGTACGTCACCCACATGTGCGGGTGCGCAGAGACAGGAACAATCGTGGCCAGTACGGCAACGAAAATGAAAGCCGCAAGGCGATAGGACTTCATAATTTCGAGCACGCTTCGCTCAACCCTTTGTTCTGACGCCGGTCGAATCGCCGGTCGACCCTAACGGACGCACATCGAACCGGCGAGATTGCGACGCTCGATCGGCTAAATGGCCTAAGAGATTTAAGCATCCCCTTGCGTAGATTCCTTATTGGTTGTTATATTATACGCTTCAAATTTTGGGGGAATTGAGCATGATCGGCAGACTCGCGGGATATTTTGGGGCTTTTCTCGTGGTGGCGAAAATCTCCGCGGCGGCTGCAGCGGAGGAGCCAAAGGTCGTCGTCACGATCAAGCCCATTCATTCCCTCGTCAGCCGGATCATGGAGGGCGTCGGTGTGCCGCAGCTCGTGGTCGAGGGGTCGGCCTCACCGCATACGTTCACGCTGAAGCCTTCGACGGCGCGCGCCATCCACGATGCCGATGTTTTCGTTCGCGTGTCCGATCAGCTCGAGCCCTTCACTCGGAAAATCGTAGCGTCGCTGCCGTCGAACGTGACGGTGTTGACGCTCGCGGGTGCTGACGGCGTGAAGCTTCTCGATCAGCGTCAGGGAGGCACTTTCGAGAAGCATGAACACGGGCACGAGCATGAAGAAGCGAGTGGCGCAGCGGGTGATCACGACGATCACGATGAAGATGGCAAGGACGGGCACATCTGGCTCGATCCGCAGAATGCCAAGGCCATTGCCACCGACGCCGCGAAAACGCTCGAGGCTCGTTATCCCCAGTATGCCGACAAATTCAAAGCCAACACAGCCGCACTTATCGCTGACCTCGACGCGCTCGATAGCCAGCTGACGGCAGAACTCAAGGACTCAAGGGGAAAGCCGTTCATCGTCTTCCACGACGCGACACAGTATTTCGAGGATCACTTCGGGCAGAAGGCTGCGGGTTCGATCACAGTCAGTCCTGACGTGCCGCCGAGCGGCAAGCGGCTGACGGAGGTTCGTCAAAAGCTATCGTCGCTCGGGGCCATTTGTGTTTTCGTCGAGCCGAACTTTCAGCCGAAGCTCGTGGACGCCGTGACCGAAGGAACGAAGGCGCGATCGGGAACGATCGATGCCGAGGGGCAAACGCTTACCCCTGGGCCGGGCCTCTATTTCGATCTGATGCGCGGCGTCGCCCACAGTATTTCGGACTGTCTAAACGGACAGGGCTAAACCGGGTCGATGCCGGTGCGGGCCATTACTGGGCCGGCGCTTCGGCCTCGCGGCCGTCGAAGACGTATCCGGCGCCACGGACCGTGCGGATCGGATCGCTTTCGTTGCCGCGGATCAGCGATTTTCTGAGGCGGCCGATGTGAACGTCCACCGTCCGCTCGTCGACCTCGGAGGATTGACCCCAGACGCGATCGAGCAGCTGGCTGCGCGACAGAACGCGGCGCGGGCTTTCCATGAAGACTTCCAACATCCGGTATTCGGTCGGGCCGAGACGCACCTCGCGTGGGCCGCGTGTCACCTTGTGGGCGCCGCGATCCATGGTGATCTCGCCAGAGACGAGGATATCGCTCATCCGCTCGGGCGCCGCGCGCCGAAGCAGCGCCTTGATCCTCGCCATCAACTCCTGAACCGAGAAGGGCTTCGTCACGTAATCGTCGGCGCCGGTCGTCAGCCCCCGCACGCGGTCTGTTTCTTCACCGCGGGCGGTCAACAGAATGATGGGAAGGCTTTGCGTCTCGGTGCGATTGCGAAGACGGCGGCACAACTCGATCCCGGAGATCTTTGGGATCATCCAGTCAAGAATCGCAAGATCGAAACTTTGCTCCGAAAGAAGAAGCTCCGCTTCCTCTCCATCCGCGGCTTGAACGACGTCATAGCCTTCGGACTGAAGATTGTACTTCAGAAGTTCTGCGAGTGGAGCTTCGTCTTCGACGACGATGATCTTGGCTGGCATGGCTTTTCGTCAGTGTTCCTTCACAAAGTCTTCGTCATTGACGCGGCGTGATGAGCGTCGAGGACGTCTTGTCGCCCTTCGGCCGATCGTCGGCGATGGGTACGCCGTGAACGAGGTAGTAGACGTTCTCGGCGATGTTGGTCGTGTGATCGCCGATGCGCTCGATGTTCTTGGCGCCGAAGAGGAAGTGCGTGCAGATACCGATGTTGCGCGGATCTTCCATCATGTAGGTCAGAAGCTCGCGGAACAGGGAATTGTACATCGCGTCGACCTGCTGATCGTCGCGCCAGACCTGCATCGCCTTCTCGGCATCGAGCGCGGTCAGCGCATCGAGGACGTCGCGGAGCTGAGTCTGCACCATTTCCGTCATGTGGCGCATGCCGGTCATCAGCGGCTTCGGATAGGGTTCGTTGGCAATCGCGAGAGCGCGCTTGGCGATGTTCTTTGCCAGGTCGCCGATGCGTTCGAGATCGGCCGCGATCTTGATGACGGTCATGATGTGACGGAGATCGTTCGCCAGCGGCTGGCGGCGCGCGATCATCACGATGACCTGCTCCTGCAGCTCACGCTCGAGCTGATCGACCATCACGTCGTCCGAAACGGCCTTTTCGGCAAGTTTCGGATCGCGGCGCTCGAGCGCATCCATGGCCTGCACGAGAAGCTTTTCGGCGTAGCCGCCCATCTGCGCGATGCGGCGATCGAGAAGTCTCAACTCGTCTTCATACGATTTCACGGTATGTTCGTTCATGGTCTCAATTCCTGAAATCTGATTTGGGCTCAACGCCACGCATTAACCGAAGCGGCCGGTGATGTAGTCCTGGGTCCGCTTGTCCGATGGGTTGGTGAAAAGCTTCTGGGTGACCCCGAATTCAACAAGCTCGCCGAGGTACATAAACGCCGTACGCTGAGAAACGCGGGCGGCCTGCTGCATGTTGTGAGTGACGATCGCGATCGTGAACTCGTTCTTCAGTTCGTCGATCAACTCTTCGACCTTCGCGGTCGAGATCGGGTCGAGAGCCGAGCAGGGTTCGTCGAAGAGGATGACCTCAGGACGGATGGCGACGGTGCGTGCGATGCACAGGCGCTGCTGCTGTCCGCCGGAAAGGCTCAGGCCGCTGCTGTGAAGCTTGTCCTTAACTTCCTTCCAGAGGGCTGCCTTCTCGAGTGCGGATTCGACGCGGCCGTCGACTTCCGATTTCGGGAGGCGCTCGTAAAGGCGGATGCCGAACGCGATGTTTTCGTAAATCGTCATCGGGAACGGCGTCGGCTTCTGGAACACCATGCCGATGCGCGAGCGAAGGAGGTTCAGATCCTTCATGTCGAGAACGTTCTCGCCATCGAACATCACTTGGCCTTCGGCCCGCTGGTTCGGGTAGAGGTCGTACATGCGGTTCAGGACGCGAAGCAGCGTGGACTTGCCGCAACCGGACGGTCCGATGAATGCCGTGACCTGCCGCTCATAGAGCGGCAACGAGATGTTCTTCAGGGCCAGGGTCGAGCCGTAGAAGAATTTCAGGTTGCTGACCGTGATCTTTTCGGTAAGCCCCGTATCAACATCTTTTGACATCAAGTTCATTGCTGCGTCCTCGAAGAGCTTAACCAACGTGCAGCGATGCTAAGTGTCAGCACGGCTGCGGTGATGAGTAATGCGCCTGTCCAAGCGAGACGCTGCCAGTCCTCGTAGGGGCTGAGAGCGTACTGGAAGATTACCACCGGCAAACTTGCCATCGGAGCGTTGAGATTGGTGCTCCAGAACTGGTTGTTCAACGCGGTGAAGAGCAGTGGCGCCGTTTCTCCGCTGACGCGGGCGACGGCCAGCAGCACGCCCGTGATCATACCGGCGCGGGCCGCCTTGTAGGCAACCTTGCGGATGACGAGCGACTGCGGAAGGCCCAACGCCGACGATGCTTCACGAAGCTGGTTCGGCACCAGCAGCAGCATGTTTTCGGTGGTGCGGACGACCGTCGGGATGACGAGAACGGCGAGGGCCGCGGCGCCGGCGAAGGCCGAGAAGTGGCCCATCGGACGGACGAGCAGCTCGTAGACGAAGAGGCCGGTGACGATCGACGGCGCACTCAAGAGAATGTCGTTGATGAAGCGGATCACCGACGAGACTTTGCTGTAGCGGCCGTATTCCGCGAGGTACGTGCCAGCAAGAATGCCGATGGGCGTGCCGACGAAAACGCCAGCGATCGTCATCACGAGACTGCCGGCGATAGCGTTGAGCAGGCCGCCGTCGCTGCCGGGCGGCGGGGTCATTTCGGTGAAGACTTTCGGTCCGAGGCCGGCAATGCCCTTGTAGACCAGTGTCGCCAGAATGACGGCGAGAATGGTCAAGCCGAGGGCCGAGGCCGCCCAGCACAGTCCAACCGTGATGGTGCTTCTGAGACGGCGCCGGCGGTATTTCGCGATGTCCAAGGCCATGATTATGCTCCCGCCTTTTTCTCGATGCGCATCAACATGAGGCGGGCGAGTGCCAAGACGATAAACGTGATGAAGAAGAGGATGAGGCCGAGTGCGATTAACGACGATGTGTAGACGTCGCCAACAGCTTCGGTGAATTCATTGGCGATGGTCGCCGAGATGGTCGTTCCGGGCGCCAGGATGGACCCGGAAATTCGATGGGCGTTACCGATGACGAAGGTGACCGCCATCGTCTCGCCGAGCGCGCGGCCGAGGCCGAGCATGACGCCGCCGATGATGCCGACGCGGGTGTAAGGGATGACGACGTTGCGCACGACTTCGCGAGTCGTCCAACCCATGCCGTAGGCGGCTTCTTTCAAGACCGGTGGAACCGTTTCAAAGACGTCGCGGCAGACGGCGGTGATGAACGGGAGCACCATCATCGCCAGGATCAGGGCCGACGTCAGAATGCCGATGCCGTAGGGCGGGCCTGCGAACAGCTGATTGAGGACGGGCACATTCTTGAACGCCTCGATCAGCTCAGGCTGGACGTAGCGCTGGATGACGGGTGCAAAGAAGAACAAGCCCCAGATGCCGTAGATGATGCTCGGCACGCCGGCCAGGAGCTCGATCGCGATGCCGATCGGGCGACGAAGCGCCATCGGGCAGAGTTCGGTTAGGAACACGGCGATGCCGATGCTGATGGGCACGGCGACGAGCATTGCGATGAAAGAGGTGACGATCGTTCCGTAGATCGGTGCAAGCGCGCCAAACTGCTCGGTGACGGGGTTCCAGACCTCGGTCGTGAGGAAGCTGAAGCCAAACGTCGCGAAGGCGAGGTATCCGCCGATAACGAGAGAGGCGAAGATCGCTCCGAGAAGAATGAGGACGAAATACGCGGACGACATTGTCAGTCCGCGGAATAATTGGTCTGTGATGCGAAGACCTTCGAGAACTTTGCGCCGGGCTGCCGCCGCAGCCGTCGCCTGAGAGTTAGCGTCTGCAAGGAAGGCCAAGATATCGCTCCAGACTAAAAAAATGCTGCCGCTTTATAAGCAAATCGGGAAGCGCCCGCCTGGGGCGCTTCCCGTAATCCAGTGATTAGTTCGAGAAGACCGGCTTGTTGTCTTCGCCGACAACGTCAGCCCAGCTCTTCTTGACCTGAGCGACGACGCTTTCCGGCAGCGGCACGTAATCAAGCGCTTCGGCTTCCTTGCCGCCGTTTGCATAGGCCCAGTTGAAGAACTTCAGGGCTTCTTTAACGGCTGCGATGTCCGTCGGCTTCTTGTGGATCAGGATGAAGGTCGGGTTGGTGATCGGCCAAGATTCGGCACCGGCCTGGTCCGTGAGGATCACGCCCATTCCAGGAGCTGACGCCCAGTCTGCACCGGCAGCAGCGGCCTGGAAGGAATGGATGACGGGAGAAACCGTCTTGCCGTCCTTGTTGATCAGCTTGGTGTAGGAAAGCTTGTTCTGCTTGGCGTAGGCGTATTCGACGTAGCCGATTGCGCCCTTCGTCTGCATCACGTTGTTGGCGACGCCTTCGTTACCCTTGGCGCCGAGGCCGACGGGGAACTGGACCGACGTGTTCGAGCCGATCTTCGTTTTGAAGTCAGCGCTGACCTTCGAGAGATAGTTCGTCCAGACGAACGTCGTGCCCGAACCGTCCGAACGGAAAACGGCTGCGATCGCGTCGGAAGGAAGCTTCACATCGGGGTTCAGCTTCTGGATTGCCGCGTCGTTCCAGTGGGTGATTTCGCCGAGGTAGATCTTTGCGAGCGTCGGGCCGTCGAATACGAGTTCGCCCGGCTTGATGCCGTCGAGGTTAACGACCGGGACGATGCCGCCCATGACGGTCGGGAACTGTACGAGGCCGTTCTTCTCGAGTTCTTCGCCGCCGAGCGGCTTGTCGGTCGCGCCGAAGGTCACGGTGTTGGCTTCGATCTGCTTGATGCCGCCACCCGAACCGATCGACTGATAGTTGAGACCGACGTTGGTCTCTTTCTTGTAGGTGTCAGCCCACTTTGCGTAGATCGGATAGGGGAACGTAGCGCCCGCGCCGGAAATATCCGCCGCCTTGACGGGAGCGGACACGGCGGCAGTCGCCGCAAGTGCCGCAAACAACGCCATAATAGACTGTTTCACTGTGGTCTCCTTGTTGAACGGGGGGCTTGAGGCCTCGCCACTCCATGCCGGCCATTGGCACCGGTCCGCACTCTCTAGTTCAGTTAAGTCACGGCCATGTGAAACGTTAACGCTTTGTTATCGAAGACTTTTTGTCTCGGCACTCACGCTTCTCGCAACGGCAGTGTCGGGTTTCGTCAAACAATTCCGGCAATGATGCTCGTCATGATCATTAGCGCCGGAGCGTTCGCGGCCTTCCCCAAGGCGCGCGGCGCGACGAACTCGGACATTCTGAAAGTGAAAGCCGCGTTAGCGGCGTGCCTTCAAAAAACTGTCGTTCAATCGCGAGCCCACTTCTAGCGATGTGACACAATAGATTTGTGACAGTGCAACAGTTTGTTTTGTAATAATTTTACTTATATGCCGGTAAAGCGACATCGAAAGTCGTTCCCTTGCCAACCACGGACTGTACCGAAAGTTCGCCCTCGTGGCGGTTGAGGACGTGCTTGACGATCGCGAGGCCAAGGCCGGTGCCGCCAACGCGGCGGGAATGTTCGGTGCTGACACGGTAAAAGCGCTCGGTAAGGCGCGGCAAATGCTCAGGCGCGATACCGGGTCCGTCGTCGGAAATCGCTATGAAGGCGCGGGCGCCGACGGTTTCTGCTCGAACGCTAGATTTCTTTTTCAACGAGATTTTCACCGTACCGCCGTCCCGGCCGTATTTGACGGCGTTTTCGACGAGGTTGTGGAAGACCTGAAACAGTTCATCGCGATCGCCCATCGCCACGAGTTCGCCGCTCGCGGATTCGACATCGATCGTAATTCTCCGCTCCTCGGCGAACGGCGTCAGAGACCGGATTACATCCTCGATCAAATCGTTCAGATCGACGCGGCCTGTCGGTTTGAGGTTGGCCTTTTCTTCGACGCGGCTGAGCAAAAGCAGATCGTCGATCAACCGCGTCATGCGTTCAGCTTGATCGGCCATGATCGCGAGAAATCGTTCGCGCGCGGCTTCGTCATTTCGCGCCGGGCCCTGCAGCGTTTCGATAAAGCCTCGCACGGACGCAAGCGGCGTGCGCAGTTCGTGGCTGGCGTTGGCGATGAAATCCGCGCGCATCTCGAGCAGGCGATGCTGTTCAGATTCATCGTGGATCGTGATCAATGCGGCCAAGGGTTGATGTTGCTTGTCGCCGCCGAGCGGCGTGACCGTCGCGATGAGACGTTGGCCCATGCCGCCGCGCGGGACGAGGCGTGCGGTTTGCTTCGCGCCCTTTTCGAAGGCCGATGAAACGGCCGCGATGAGTTCGGGGTCGCGATTGACGTGCTCGAGCGGCGCACCTTGCCGCAAGCGATCGAAGAGGCTCAACGCGGCTTCGTTGTAATTCAGAATGACGGATGCCGGATCGAGGATAATGGCGGGATTGGGCATCGCCGCGGCAAGATCCATCCACGTGAGCATCTTGTCGGAATTGGAGATCAAACCAGCCATTTCATTCGCTTTTTGATCGAGTGCGGGGTGCCGCCACGCCAACAGGGCGGACACTCCTGATACCAAACCACAGACAACGAAAAGTATGCTGCGCAGCGGATCGCCAACCCATATCCATGTAGGAATGAGTGCAAGAAGCCCACATGCGGCTAGCGCCGCGAAACGCAAACGGAAATTCTCACGGGTCATATCCCGTTGAACTATCTGCGAAGAGTGGGATAAGCCAGCCAGCAAGGGTCAACTTCGCCGCGAACTACGTGCCGCCGGCTTTTTGCGCCGGACTTTGCTGTTGTGATTGTCTTCGCGGGGCTCTTCGGTCTCGCTCAGGCCTATCGGCGAGCGCACCGCGAGTTCGGCAAGCGTATGCTGATCGAGCACAGTGATGAATGCCGCCAGGGCGTCGTCGAACATGGCGTTGATATTGCCGGGGTCCGCATCGTTCGAAGTCGGAGCGGTTCCGCCCTCGACTTGTACTCGCGTCACTTCTATCGCGCGAACGACATCACCGATCTTGATGGAGGTCGCAGGGGCAGCCAGGCGCACGCCGCCGTTCGGTCCCCTTACCGCCGAGAGGAAGCCTGCATGCGAGAGGATGTGCACAATTTTAAATACGTTCTGCTTGGTCACGCCTAGCCGGTCGGAGATGTCGGCAACCTTTACGAGTTGATCTCCGGCGAGCGCGCAATCGATCAGAATGCGGATGGCGTGGCCCGTCTGCTTCGTCAAGCGCATCTGTATTTACCCGGTGCCGCGCGGCCGCGGCTCAAAAATCCTGAGACTTGCTTGTTTCACAGATCTTATCGGCGTGGCAAGGGGCGGACGGCTAGGAGTTCACTTGACAGACGGCCAGCCCCGCATTCTATACCATCGCGGTAAATAATTGGATCCGGCGATCCCCTGCACGCATTTCGTGCCGCCTGAACATAGCTCGTTACGGAGACTAGGATGTCGAAAAAGGCGTATGTATTAGCCTGCGCAACTCAATTGGCGCTGGTGGGCGTCCTTGGATCGGGAGCGCCCGTTCTGGCGGCGCCTGCGACCAAAGACGTTGTGAAGAATTACGGGGACCTGGCGGAAGCGATGTACTCCGATGCGCTGGCCAAGGCCAAGGATCTCGACAAATCGGTCGACGCCTTGCTGGCCGCTCCGAGCGCCGAAACGCTCGAGGCCGCGCGGACGGCGTGGAAGGCTTCGCGCGTTCCCTACATGCAGACAGAAGGCTTCCGTTTCGGCAACAAGATCGTCGACGACTGGGAAGGCAACGTCAACTCGTGGCCGCTCGATGAAGGCCTGATCGATTATGTCGACAAGGCGAGCTACGGCGATACCAAGGAAGAAAATCCTCTCTATACGGCGAATATCATCGCCAACAAGCAAATCCGCCTGGGCCCCAAAATTCTCGACGCGTCGAAAATCAATAAGGAAGTCATCGGCAAGCTCAACAGCGCGCTGAATGTCGAAGCGAACGTCGGCACGGGGTATCACGCGATCGAGTTCCTGCTGTGGGGCCAGAATTTGCACAAGCCTGGCGTCAAAGCGGGCGAGCGTCCGGCCAGCGATTTCGATCTCAAGAACTGCACGCATGAAAACTGCGACCGCCGCCGGGACTATCTGAAGGCGGCTTCGGACTTGCTCGTCGATGACCTCACCGAAATGGTCGGCAACTGGAAGCCGGACGGCGCGGCGCGGAAGGCTCTCGGCGCACAGGACGAAAGCGCGCAGCTCTCGACGATCTTGACCGGCCTCGGCTCTCTCTCTTACGGCGAACTCGCAGGTGAGCGCATGAAGCTCGGCGTGCTGCTGCACGATCCGGAAGAGGCGCACGACTGCTTCTCGAACAATACGCAAAACAGCCATTACTACGACGAAGTCGGCATGATCGCGCTGTGGAACGGCAAATACGACGGCCCGACTGCGACGAGCGGACCGAGCATTGCCGATCTCGCGCGCGCGAAGGCCCCCGAGGCCGCAAAGCGCGTCGACGAAGCCATGGCGACGACGCTCGAGAAGATGCACGCGATCAAGGCCAAGGCTGATTCCGGCGAGATGCTCTATGACCAGATGCTGGCTGCGGGCAACGACGAGGGCAACAAGCTCATCCTCGATGGCGTCGATGCTCTCGTAGCTCAGGCGCGAGCCCTTGAAGGCGTCGTCGCGGCGTTGAACCTCAAGGTGAAGATCGAGGGTTCGGACAGCCTCGATGATCCGGACAAGGTCGCCAAGGCGAAGTAGTTGGATTATCCAGGCACCAAAACCGCTGCCTTCGATGAGGTTTTCGCATGGTGACGCGCAGAGACCTCATCGCCGGCGCGGCGGCATTTTCAGGAAGCGCAGCGGCGGGTTTTCTCGCCGTTGGACGCAGGGTTAAAGCGCGTGCCGCCGATCCGCAGGAGGTCATCGCGCGGCCGATTGCAGAGGGCGTCAAGGCGGTCACGTTTGATCTCGCCGAGCGGCCGACGGCGCTGCCGTGCTTCGATGGTAAGACGCTGCCCTTGTGGACGTTCGAGTCCGGCACGACGTTTCCGATCGTGCGGATGAAGCTCGGCGAGCGGTTCGATACGGTCTTCAAAAACAATTTGCCAATGGCAGGCGAGGTCGCGTCGATCCACTGGCACGGCCTCCGCATTCCGAACGATCAAGACGGCGTCCCCTATATGACGCAGCAGCCGATCGCGGTCGGATCTGAAGGCCGTTATTCTTTCGTGCCGCCGGATACGGGCTCGTTTTTCTTCCATACGCACTGCAATTCGACGGAGCATTTCGGGCGCGGTTTGATTGGCGTGCTGATCGTCGAGGGCGACGAGATTTCGCCGCCTGACGATGAAGTCGTGCTCTTGATGAAAGACTGGCGCATCGGTCCCGATGGTGCATTCCTGCCGTTTACGACGGACGAGGGCGCTGCCAAGGGTGGTACGCCCGGAACCGTTCGTTCCGTCAACGGCGAGAGATCGCCCGTCATCACCGTTCCGTCGTCGGCCGACATTCGTATTCGCTTCTATAATCTCGATCCGATGCGCATTTCCGAAATCGGCTTCGAGAATGCCGGCGCGGCGATCATCGCGGTCGATGGCAACGGAATTCCGCCGATGCCGTTCGAATCCTGGCGGATGGGTACGGGCATGCGCCTCGATGTCCTACTGCGCACGGCGGCGCCGGGAGAATCGGTGAAGCTCTTCGATTATTTTTCGAAAGAGCCGTACGTTCTCGCGGAATTCAAATCGGAAGGTCCGCCGAAGCGCACGGGGCCGTTCGAGCCGACGCCGCTGAAGGTGATGCCGTTCGCCAAGCTCGACGAAACGTCGGCGCAGCGAATGCCATTTGAATTCTCCGCGACGCCCACCGGCGCTTCGATTGCCGCCGCCGGCACCGTTTCAGACATCCAGATCGGCCCGCTCTGCCTCTCGAAACGGACGTTCTGGGCCATCAACAAGCAGGCCTGGCCCGGACACGATCATAAGGATCTCGGACCGCCCTTCGCGGTTTTGAAATCCGGCAACAGCTACATCTTCGAGTTGAAGAACACGACGCCGCGGTCGCATCCGATCCATATTCACGGGCACACTTTCGAAGTATTGAGTTCGAGCTTGCGTCACCATCCGCGCGTTCGCTGCGATACGGTGCTGCTGCTCCCCAACGAGCGTATCGAGGTTGGCCTCGTTGCGGGCGAACCCGGAAAGTGGATGTTCCATTGTCATATTCTCGAACATCAAGAAGCCGGTATGATGGGCTACATCGAGGTCGTGTGAACGGCTGGCTTCGCGTCTCGATTGCACTGCTGTTCCTCACCATAACGCCCGAAGATATGCTCCGAGCGGATCAACTTGATGCGGCCGTCGGGAAGGCGCTCTTCGACCGTCAATGGATCCCCGCGCCCGCTTCAACGAAGGCCACTGACGGGCTCGGACCGTTCTTTTCGTCGCGCTCCTGCACCGGCTGCCATTCGCGCGGAGAGGGCGCGCACGTCGTGACCCGTGACGATGGGCAGGCCGATATCGTGGGCGCGGTCGTGCGCTTCGGTAAGGGTGACGGAACGACCGATCCTTTTTACGGCCTGCAACTGCAGACCGATGCGGTGCCCACTTTGATGCCTGAAGGGCACGCGCGCTTTCTTCCTGATCTTAAATACAACCTGACAGGTCCGGCGCTCGCTGACGGCGTCAACGCGGGTGTTCGGCTTGCGCCGCCGCTCTTCGGGCGGGCGGCGTTCGATGACGTTCCGGACGAAGAAATTCTGAAGCGTGCCGTTGCGGGCGAGCGCAAAGCAGACGGCGTCAAGGGACGTGCGAACGTCACCGCGCAGGGGATCGGGCGCTATGGCTGGAAGGCGGCGCATGTGACGCTGGACGATCAGGTCGCGCACGCATTCGCAATCGATATCGGATTATCCAGTCCGAAAATGCCGTTCCCTTACGGCGACTGCACGAAGCTCGAGACGGCATGCCTCGCTCTGCCGAACGGTGAAAGCCCGGAATTCGACGGGCGCGAGATTTCCTCGGCAATGCTCGGATATGTCGACAGCTATCTCAAAACGCTCCGCGCGGGATCGGATGCGGCGGATTCCCCCGGTGCCGCCGTCTTTGGCGCCATCGGATGCGCCAGTTGCCACGTGCCGACGTTAGCGACGCGCGATGGGCGGCAAATTCCGGCCTTCACCGATCTGCTTCTTCACGATATGGGTCCGTTGCTCGATGACGGTGTCGGCGAGCCCGGCGTCAAGTCATCGGAATGGCGGACTGCCCCCCTCATCGGTCACCGTTTACCTTCCGAGCAACGACGTTTCCTCCATGACGGGTCGGCCGCGACTGTGGAAGAAGCGATCGGGAAGCACTGCGGCGAGGCTGAGCATAGCCGCAATCTTTTCGAGGCGCTCTCGCAGGACGACAAGAAGCGGCTCGTCGAATACGTGAACGGGTTATGATGATAAGAAAAGCGACGCTCACCGGGTTTTCGATCCTCGCATTGATTGTGCACGTTACCGTCGCCACTGCTAGCGAACCCATCAGTCATGAGGCGATGGTGAAGGCGGCGATCGAGAAGCACATCCTTCCGCATTTCGAAACACTGAAGGCGGCAGCGGAGCCTTTGCCGGCTGCGGTCGCAAACGTCTGCAAAACGGGTTCTGCGGAAGCCAACCGCGAGCTTTCAGAGCAATTCGACAAGGCCGTTATTGCGTACGCCGGCGTCGATTTTCTTCGTTTCGGGCCGATGCTCGAAAAGGGCCGCCGCGAGCAGCTCTCGTTCTGGCCCGACCCGCGAGGCTATCTGGCGCGGCAGATGCGGCTCATTCTGACGAAACAGGACGAGTCGATCGCGCAACCCGGGGCGATCGGCAAGCAGAGTGCTGCGGTGCAGGGGCTGACGGCGCTCGAAATTCTGATCCGCGATGCGGATGTGCCTCTCGGACCGGGCGAGCCCGCGCATTACCGCTGCCTCTTCGCGGAGGCGATTGCCGCGAATATCGTCCGCCTGTCGAACGAGATCGTCACCGAGTGGGAAAAGCCGGGCGGCTGGGCAGAGAAGATGCTGCATGCCGGTCCTGAGAACGATACCTACAAGAACCCGAGCGAAGCCGCCGTCGAGGTCGTCAAAGCGTTGATCGTCGGACTGTCGCTGACGGCCGATCTGCAGATCAAGCCGCAGATCGATCCCAAGATCCGTCTCAAGCCGCCCTACGATAAATCGGGGCTGCAGAAGCCGTACTATGCGGCCAGCATCGCGTCGCTGCACCAACTCTACACGGTGCTGCAGCTTGAAGATTATCTCACGCCCGACAAGCGCTGGATGAAGGATTGGGTTGCGGGAACGTGGCGCGCACTCGAAGCGAGCGACGGCGCGGGCGGTCACGCGGCACATGCGGAGCGTGACGATGCGCCGACGCCGCGAGAAGTTTTCGACCGCACGAACGGGCTTCGCAACATGGTGTCCAACCGGCTGTCCGTGGCAGCCAAGCTGACTGTGGGGTTCAATGAACTCGATGGCGATTGACCGGAGATCGTTGCTGCTCGGCACGCTGGCGTTCGTCGGAACGGCGCCGATGCGTGGCGCACTGGCAGAGGGCACTGACGACATCGCATACGTCAGCGCTGCGCGTCGCGCCGAAGGCACGTACAGCGTGCTTCTTCTTCGCGCCGACGGATCGATCATCAGAGAAGTTGCCCTCTCGGGCCGTGGCCACGACATCGCCATTCACCGGCCGTCGAACAACTTTGCCGTGTTCGCGCGGCGGCCGGGCACGTTCGGCGTCGCCTTCGACCTCGACACGGCGCGCCCGCCGCACGTCTTTACGCCCGGCGAAGGGCGACACTACTTCGGTCATGGCAGTTTCTCGCAGGACGGGCGGTTGCTCTACGCGTCTGAAGCCGACATCGACAGCGGGCAGGGCGTGATCGGGATCTACGACGTCGCTTCCGGCTTCAAAAAGATCGGCGAACATTCGAGCTACGGCACCGGCCCGCACGAGATCATGCTGCTGGCAGACGGCCGGACGATCGCCGTAGGCAATGGCGGCCTCGATACCGTTCCGGATGCGGGGCGCGAAAATCTCAACGTCGATGCGATGGAACCGTCGCTGGCATTCGTCGACGCCGTCACCGGCAAGCTCATCGCCAAGCATGACATGACGGGCGATCTCAAATCGCTTTCGATCCGGCATGTTACGCAAGACGCCACAGGCCTCGTGTGGTTTGGAGCGCAATGGGAAGGCAGCCCGAGCGAGACGCCGCAGCTCGTCGGCAGCGCGGGTCCGGACCGGGCGCTGAAACTCATCGAGCCGCAGGCCAAAGGTGGCGGCGATCTCAAGGGGTACATCGGTGCTATGGCGGTGAGTGCCGATGGGCGCACAATTGCGGCCAGCGCCCCGAAAGCGGGTCATGTGCTCTACGTCGACACCGCGACGGCGAAAGTCGTCGGGCAGAGCAATTTGAAAGACGTGTGCGGACTTGCGTCCCATGGCGACGCGGACTTTGCGGCCTCATCGGGCTTCGGCGTGGTGCGTTATGAAACGGCACAGGCTTCGACGATTTCGGAGCATGAGCTACGTGACATCGCGTTCGACAATCACTTGCGTCGCGTCGGCTGACCAGCGGCGAGGATGATCGCGACGCGTTTTACTCCGGTGCTTTCCGGAATGCCGAGATGATCTGCGCGAGGATCGATGTTGCGATTTCGCCGGGTGTCTCGGCCTTGATGTCGAGGCCGACAGGGGCGTTGATGCGGGCAATGGCGGCATCGGTGAAGCCCGCGGTCTTCAGCCGTTCCACGCGCTTCGCATGCGTTCGCTTTGAGCCAAGAGAGCCGATGTAACGGCACGGCGAATTGAGCGCGATGGTTAGGGCTTCGTCGTCGATTTGATCGACGTGGCTCAGCGTCACGACGGCCGTGAATGGATCGGCGGGCGTTTTCTCGAAGGCCTCTTTCGGAGATCCGGTGACGATCTGGGATGCATCGAAACGCGCCGGGTTGGCGAATGACGTTCTCGGATCAAGAATTTTTACGTCATATCCCGCCGCTGTCGCCATCGTTGCCAGATGCTGGGCGATGTGGGTTGCGCCGACGATGATGATGCGCGGGGGCGGGGTCAGCGCATGCACAAACATCTCGCCGCTTTTATCGACGGCGCTGCGGGTGCGCCGAACGGCTTCCGCTATCGCGGGGTCGGCCGTCGTCGCTCCGTCGTGGATTTCGCTGGCGCCGTCCGAGAGGCGCGTCGTGACGACCACGGGCGTGCGATTGGCTGCGGCTTCGTCCAATCGCCTTATGAATTCGAGGCCGGTTTTAGGATCGAAGCGCGAGACGTAAATACGTATCTTGCCACCGCAGGCAAGGCCGGCACGTTGCGCGGTTTCATCGTCGATGCCGTAACTCAGCGTCTGCGGCTCGCCGGTTTTGATGACGTCGAGGGCTGCGGCAATCACATCCGCTTCGACAGGACCTCCCGAAACGGAGCCCTGGAATTCATCCATGCCGGCGATTGCCATTTGACCGCCTGCGCGGACGGCCGCCGAGCCCCAAGTTTCGATCACGGTCGCTATGGCAACTGGCCGCCCGGCTTCGAGCCAAGCTCTAGCCGCGACCCTGGCGTCGGTGGGCGGCGCGCCTGTTTTGGAAGCAACTTGATCGGCTTGGAGGTCGGTCACGGGGTTATCCTTGGATAATGGCCATCGTGTCGCGATTGCGCTCGTCCGGCCCCAAGGCTAGAAGCCGGAACATGGCGAGACCCTCTGGAAAGATCAAGGCGAAGGCAAGTGCAAAGGTGCGGCGGCTGGCGCATGGCCCAAGCGTGCCGCAACCTCACACGCCCAAAGTCGGGTTCGTCTCGCTCGGATGCCCGAAGGCGCTCGTCGATAGCGAGCGCATCATTACCAAGCTGCGATCTGAAGGTTATTCGATCGCGCGCGACTATTCCGGCGCCGACGTCGTCGTCGTCAACACGTGCGGCTTTCTCGATTCCGCCAAGAAGGAAAGCCTCGACGCCATCGGCGAGGCGATGAACGGCAACGGGCGGGTGATCGTCACCGGCTGCTTCGGCGTTGAAGAGGACCGGATTCGCGAGGCCCATCCGGGCGTTCTCGCCGTAACGGGTCCGCATCAATACGAACAGGTCGTCGAAGCCGTGCACGATGCGGTGCCGCCGTTGCACGATCCGTTTCTCGATCTCGTGCCGCCCGAAGGGCTGAGGCTCACGCCACGCCATTACGCCTATCTGAAGATTTCCGAAGGCTGCAACAACCGGTGCACGTTCTGCATCATTCCCTCGCTCCGGGGCGATCTCGCCAGCCGTCCCGCGAACCACGTCTTGACCGAGGCCGAACGGCTCGTCAGCGCGGGCGTCAAAGAGCTGCTCGTCATCAGCCAGGATACGAGCGCATACGGCCTTGATCTGAAGTACGCGGAAAGTCCGTGGAAGGGCGGATCGCTCAAGGCGCGGTTCCTCGATTTGTCACGGGCGCTGGGCGATCTCGGCGCGTGGGTGCGGATGCACTACGTTTACCCCTATCCGCATGTCGACGAGGTCATTCCGTTGATGGCCGAGGGCAAGATCCTTCCCTATCTCGACATTCCTTTTCAGCACGCCTCTCCGTCCGTCTTGAAGGCGATGCGCCGTCCGGCGTCGCAGGAGAAGACGGCAGAGCGCATCCGCCGCTGGCGTGGCGTCTGTCCGGACCTCGCCATTCGTTCGACATTCATCGTCGGGTTTCCGGGTGAGACGGAAGAAGATTTCGAGTTCCTGCTCGGCTGGCTGAAGGAAGCCAAGATCAACCGCGCCGGCTGCTTCAAATATGAAGCCGTCGATGGCGCGCGAGCCAACGCGATCGAGGGCGCGGTTCCGGAAGAGGTGAAGGAAGAGCGCTGGCATCGGTTCATGGCCGCGCAGAAAGACGTCAGCAGCGAGATGCTGCGTGGCCGCGTCGGAACGACGATCGACATCATCATCGATGAGGTCGACGAAGACGGCGCCATCGGGCGCTCGAAGTGGGATGCGCCCGATATCGACGGCAACGTGTTCCTCAACGGTGACGACGAACTCAAGGCGGGCGACGTGATCCGCGGCAAGGTCATCGAAGCCGACGAATACGATCTCTGGGCCGTGCGCGCTTAAAGCGGCACGGCGCCCGATTCTTCGGGCTTCGCCTTGTATTCCGGTTCGACGTGGATCACGACCTCCGAGCCTTCGATGCTTCGTTCGATCGCATCCTCAAGCCGGTCGCAAATGACGTGCGCATCGTCGACGGTCATCGTGCCCGGCACGACGAGGTGAAATTCGATGAACAGAGCGCGCCCAGCCTGGCGGGTGCGAATATCGTGTGCTTCGAGCGCGCCGTGGCCGTTGGCCTCGATGACGCCCCTGATGCGGCCCTCGATGTCCGGACTCGCCGCCTGATCCATCAATCGCGACATGGACTCCGTCGCGATGTTGTAGCCCATGAAGAGGATGTGGGTCGCGACGACGCCGGCAATCAATGGGTCGAGGATGGTCCAGCCCGTCAGAATAGCTACGATCAAGGCGATGACGACACCGACCGACGTGATGACGTCCGTAAACAGATGCTGCCCATCCGCCACGAGCGCCGGAGAGCGCCAACTCCTTCCCCGTTTGATCATCGTCCATGCCCAGCCGGCGTTGATCACCGTCGACAGCACGTTGATTGCGAGGCCGAGGCCCGGATGCTCGAATTCGACGCCGTTGACCAGGCCGGAGTAGGCCTTGATCAAAATAAGCACTGCGGCGACGGCGATCATCGCGCCTTCGAACATGGCTGCAAGGAATTCGGCCTTGTAGTGGCCGAAGGGATGATCGGCGTCAGCAGGCTTGGCGCTCAGGCGAATGGCGCTGTAGGCCGCGACCGCCGTCATCACGTTGACGATGCTTTCGAGAGCATCGGAGAACAGGGCCACCGATCCGGAAACAGCATAGGCAATATATTTCAATGTCACGACCATCAGCGCGACGCCGATATTGATCGCGGCGATGCGGGCGATTCTGTCGTCCTTTTTTTCAGTGGCAGTGAACATCAGGAGCGGTATTCCCTCGATGGGTGCACATTGGTCTCAAATTTCGAATCCCTGCTCCACATGGGAGCAGAGGTCTCTGCCGCCATCGCAGTCGCGCAGCCCGCCGGGCTTATCCACATCCGCGCCGCGTCAAGCCCTCGCCGCGAGGGGGCGAATCTGATGCTCCATTAGCCCAAGAGAGGACCGCCAGCCAGTCCTCAAGTCTCGGCTTCCGAGCGGGCAAAAGCGGTTTGGGGCAATCATGGCGAATTTCACCACTCACATCGCGATTGGTACCGTCGTAACGGGTGCGCTTGCAACCCTCACCCTCGCCGCGGATGTCGTGGCCCCGCAGAATCTCGTCGCGGTAACTTTGGCGGGTGTGCTCGGTTCCGTGCTGCCCGATATCGATCTCAAGGACTCGCGGCCGAGCCGCGCGATGTTTGCCGGGCTCGCGATCTTCTTTTCATTCGCGGTTCTATTCAACGCGGCGACCAAATTCTCGATAGCCGAGCTCTGGGTGCTGTGGCTTGGGACGCTGCTGCTCGTGCGATACGGACTGCACGCGATTTTCCATCGGATTTCGGTGCACAGAGGTATCTGGCATTCGATCCTCGCCGCGGTCTTCTCGTCCGTCGCGACAGCGATCGTGTTCCGGCATCTGCTCGACAGGCCGGAGGGCGTTTCCTGGCTTGCGGCCGCTTTTATGTTCGTCGGTTACATCACGCACCTGACGCTCGACGAGATCTATTCCGTCGACGTGATGGATACGCGCATCAAATCGTCATTCGGCACAGCGCTGAAACTTTTCGATCGCCGGCACATCGGTGCGTCGTTTGCAATGGCGGGAGCGACCGCCGCCGCGATCATGCTTGCGCCCCAGACGACGACCTTCGTCGACGGCCTCAGTTCGCGGAGCATGTGGACTGGTCTCAACCAGCGGCTTCTTCCGACTGACAAATGGTTCGGGATCGTCGAGGGGCCGCACTTCGCCAGCCGGAAGCCGGATGCCGCTAAAGACATAACGACAAGTTCGATCGGCGATCATGCGGGCGCGCCGCAGGCGAATAGCGCACAGCCGGAGGCAGCAAAGACCGCGCCGGAGGATGTGGCGCCCAAGCCCGCTGCGGAAGCGGTGCCTGAGGCCGCTCCGGTTACCGATGCGCCGCCTCGGAGCGCAAGCCCTTAAGAAAGAGAGTCGTCAATTCCTTGGCGAAGGCTTGTGCCGTGGAGGGTGTCAGATAAACGCCCTTTTCGGTCGCGGCTATCGCCGTAATACCATTCAAGCCGGCCCATAAAGCACGGGCCATTACATCCAGAGATTCACGCGACGCATTGGGCGCAATTGGTTCAAGGGCGCCTCTGACAATATCAATAAGACTATTCGTATAATCGTGCAGTAATACCGGCACGCTCGTTCCAGGCGGCAAGCTGTGGGCCAAAAACAGGTTCCACATCCGGCGATTGACGAGTGCGAAATCGACGTATCCGTACGCCAATGCTTCGATATTTTTGTCGTTATCCGGTCCGAGCGGCACGCGCTTCATATGCTCGAGAGTACGGCCCATCAGCTGCACTTGGAACGTCAGCAGAACATCGTCCAGGTTCTCGAATATATTGTAGAGCGTGCCCGGTGAATAACCGATCATGCGGGCGATTTCTCGAGCGGATAATCCCGTGATGCCATTGCGCTCGACGATCGTCTGCGAAGCATCAAGAATGAGCTGCCGCAATTCCTCCGGTGAATGTACGGATCTTCGTCCCATAAGGTGACAGTCCCTAAGCATTTTTAATGCTAACGAGCAAACTGTACCGGATGGTTGCGACAAGACAAGAGAGGGTCCGGCCTTCACTAGAACGGATTGCTCATTTCTTTGCTTATAGCGAAAAAATAATTCCTAATACTTGCTTCTCTGAGGCTTGTGCTGACAATGAAATACTAACTGCCCCACCGTCCGAGGATTTATTTCCTCCGTAGTCGGATTAATTAAAAAAGTATGTAAATTTAATCAGGTATTGGTGCTCAGCTCACACACTGGCCGGGAAACATTATCGCGGGTGGCCGATTAGGACGGGCAAACTGAATTTTGCGTGGCTTGGCCGTAGAAAACCGAGCCGAATCTCGGTGCAAACGTGATCGTGTCTGTCCAACTCATCTGCTTGATGACGTTCGGCAGGAGGTTCGTCAGTAGAGGTGAATACTGGTACCTGGCATCGATGATGATCGCGGCATCGCCTTTCGAGAGCAGGCCCGAGGGCACCAGCTTGTTCGACGTGTAAGTCAGAGAGCAGGGTTGAATGATCATGTTGTTGTACGCGTAAGACCATTCGATCCGCGACTTGGTCGCGTCGGTGCTGTTCGCCCTGAATTGATAGACCCCCATCTGCAATGGCGTGTAGCTGTACGGCGCCATCGCTTGCTGCGCCGCCTTCATGATCGAGTTGAGCTGAGTCAGGGCGTCGGAACTGCTCGCTCCGAGTTGCTGCTCGCGGGCTACGAGATCGCCGATCATCGCCGTCGCCCGCTGAAAGCGCTGATGGATCATCAGTGCGCGGGTAATTTCGAAAGTGCCGAATGTCATCAGCATCAGCAGTGGGGCTAGGAAGGCGAATTCGACTGCGGCGACGCCGTTGCCATCGCGTAAGAAACGGCGAAATTGGGATATCAATCGGAGATGGCCGATCTGATGCATGGGTTCAATTGCCCGGATATGGCTCGCTGCGAAATGCAGTTGCGGTTTGCAGCACGGTCGAGCCGTCTGGAGAATTTCCAAGCCTGATGAATGGCAGCTTGGCCGTAAAATCCCATTGGTAACAGGTCGTGACGATGACGACCTGGCTTGCCGTGCCAGTATAAATCGCGATCAGATCCGTGGGCTTCATGATCTGGTTTTGGTTCTTGGTGTTATCCAAGCATTGCGTAGGCTGCAGAGTATCGCTCCATGTATCGGCGGCCTGCGCGAAGACTTTCATCTTGTTGCAGTCAATCCAGCCACCTGCTGACGAGCAGATGGCTTTTCTGAATTGATCGACGGTCATCTTCTGGGTAACGGCCTGGCCGGTGCGAACGAGCCGGGTGGCTTGGTCCATTCCCATTTCGATCGAGTTCATCGTGAAGAAATAAAATGAGCAGCCAATGAGCGCGAAGATGAACATCAAGAAGGGAGTCACGACGATCGCAAACTCGACCGCGGTCGCGCCGTTTTCGTCACGCTGAAGGCGACGAACGCTGCTGACCTGCAGAGGCAACCTGCGACAGGCCTTCTTTAAACCGGAGATAGGCATACGCAGACGCATCGCGCCCCTCATCACTCGTTATGCTGAGAGGTAGTCCTGGAACATTAAAAGCGTATTTATCGAAAGGTCTTTCCTTCGGCGCGGTTCACAAAGCGTTAAGCGAAAGAAATACGTCCGAGCTGACCCGGCCTTCCCATTATTGCTGATTGTTTGCGTTGGTGCCCTGATCCGATGCGCCTTCCGAGAATTTCGTCTTGCTCGCGTTGGCGGATTTGACGTTCTCGAAGAAATCCTTCTCGTCGCCGATCGTCAGCGTCGGTTCGCAGTTCGGCGTGCAGGCGAATGTGAAGCGCTGGCTTCCCTTATGCACATTGACAACCCTGCGGTCGTCGCGCTCCACCATCACCCGCTGGTCCTGGATGACGTTGTGGTCGGTGTCGAGCGCGATGATGTTCGTGATCCCGAAGGTCTTGCCGGTCACGACGAGCAGGTTGCCGTCTTGAAGCGTAACGTCCGCGATCGAGGGATTGCCGACGATGATTTCGGACGCTGGCCTTGGAAGCCGCAGCAATTGCGATTGATCGTAGCGCACGATCAGATCGCCGGCGGTGACCGGTGTCGCAAGCAATCCAATGAGGGTGGCGTACCCGGCGCGACGAATAAAGCCAGTTTTGAATCTTGCTTGCATGCGGCATCCGTTGTCTCGACGATGAGATAATTACCGCACGAATTGGTGAATGAACTGGTAACGGCCGTTTCAAAGGCGCGCGGCGGCGCGTCGGAGCGATCGTACAGGTTGCGGCGCGTCATTCGTCAGAATTGAAAAAGTTACTTGAGTTGAATGTGCGCCCGTGAATGCAGCCTGTGATCATCCAAGGTCACGCGCCGTTGCGACTGAGACCTTAGGGCAGAAGAGGGCGGAATTTACACTCTATCTGCGCCGCTGATCCTTGCTAAAAATCAAATAATTAAACAGTATTAACTTATAAATACTCTGAGTTTTTGCGTATTCATGCAACTGTTTGTGATTTGGTAATGAGATATATCTAGTTTTTTCTTCGTATATACTTTGAATATCTGCGAAATAACCCGCGTTCATTTTGGCTTTAGTCGGGTTATCCGCTCAACCTCTGCGGTTTTACCTGACTTTAATTTTTGAAGATTATTGTCGCTAAAGTTCAGCGGAGAGGACGGATACCCCCGATGGACCAGGATCGGACACTACTTGCGACCAGTTTGGGAGAGTACAAATGAACATGTTTTCGCGTTTCATGAACGACGAGTCGGGCGCTACGGCCATCGAATATGGCCTGATCGCTGCTATCATCTCTGTGGGCATCATCGGCGCGCTCGGCGCCGTCAAGGACTCGCTGAATTCGACCTTCACGAGCGTCTCGACCTCGCTCACCGGTACCGGCAGCAGCGGCAGCGGCAGCGGCGGCTGATAGTTTGGTTGCGCTACGAATTGCAAATAGTGCGCTCGGGGGACGACTCCGGGCGCATTTGTTTATCAGCGCCTTCCCTCCGCGGTTGGATCGTTGCGATCGAATTGTTCCGCGAATCCTGCGGCCACCGGAGATTAATATCTCTGCGTTAGACTTGTTCAGAGCAGTTCCCCGGACGGCGAATGCGCCCAATCAGACAGCAGTAAGGATTTTACGCCATGTACCAGGATCTTCTGCGAAGCTTTCTGCGTGACGAAGACGGTGCAACGTCCATCGAATATGCGTTGATAGCCGGAATCGTGAGTATCACCATTGTGGCCGCTTTGAGCCAGGTTTCGACAACCTTGCAGGGCACTTTCAGCTCCGCCGCCTCGCATCTCGCTCCGGGCGGCTAGCAGACCCAAACAGCCAGGGTTCTTTCGCCGTTAGGTTCGCTTTTACTCAATTGCTGCATTCTCGTGGCTTGGCATTCATCTGGGCTTCTGCATATGGCATCGCTCGCCTCGCTTTTTCTCATGACGTTTCCCGTTGCGATGGCCTTCGCCGCTGCCAACGATCTCTTCACGATGAAAATTCCGAATAAGATCTCGCTGGCTCTGGTCGGCGGCTTTGTTGCCGTGGCGGTTCTTACGCGTATGCCGCTCGAGACATTCGGAACGAACCTCGCGATCGGGTTCGCGATCCTCGGCGTGACCTTCGTTCTCTTTTCGCTCAATTTTCTCGGCGGCGGCGATGCCAAGCTGATTGCCGCCGGAAGCATTTGGATCGGCGCCAACGATATTATCGAATACCTCGTGTTTGTTGCGGTTTTCGGCGGCGTCCTGTCGCTCGCAATTCTCGGCTATCGCAACTGGTTTCCGGCCCAATCGTTTGCCCTTCCGGGATGGGCACAGCGCCTACACGTGCATAGCGGGCCTATTCCCTACGGCATCGCAATCGCAGCCGGCGCGCTCGCGGTCTTCCCGATGACGGACATCTTCCTTTCGCTCCTCGCATAGTTTCCGCGCTGTTGGGTGAGCCGGCAGAGGGCGAGCGTTAACGCATCCATAACTGTCAATACAACGTTTCTCGGTCTTAGCCTCGCTTCGAGACAGAGATTAACCTCAAATTGACAATTGGGCGTCATCGTCCTGAGCAGATCGATTTCTGATCTCGAGGGACTGCGGGGCGGATGAAACGGGCTCAGCTCATTGGATTTTCGGTGGCTTTGGGTGCCGCTGTACTCGCCTATTACGTGGCGAGTTCTTTCGTGCGGCCGCCGCCGGCTCCCGTCACAGTCGAAAAAACAGTCAACAGCACCGAGGTTCTGGTCGCCGCATCCGATATCCCGGTTGGGCAGATCGTCAACGAGGGAAGCTTTCGCTGGATAGCTTGGCCATCCGAAGCCGTTTCGGCGAGCTACGTCACGAAGCAGGGTGGCGGCGTCGCGATGATGCACAATCTCTCGGGCTCGGTGGCGCGTTCGCCGATGCTCGCGGGTGAGCCGATCACGACGCAGAAACTGATCAAGGCGGGACAGGGCGGCGTTCTTGCGGCGATCCTGCCGCAGGGCATGCGCGCCATTTCGACGAAGATCAAAGCCGAGACGGCGGCAGGCAGCCTGATCCTTCCGAACGATCATGTCGACGTCATCCTGATCCGTCAGGTGCGCAACCGCAGCAATCAGGAAGAGAGCGTCGCCGATACGCTGTTTCGCAATGTGCGTGTGATGGCCATTGGGCAGCAGATCGAGACGAAGGAAGGCAAGAAGGCAGCAGACGGGTCGGCAACGACGGCGACGCTGGAGCTGACGCCGCGGCAAGCCGAGATGATGGCGCTCGCGAACGCGATGGGCGAAATCACTTTGTCGCTTCGCAGCGTCGCCGATTTGAGCACCGATCCGGCACGGGCCGGGAGTCTCAATCTCGATAAGCCTAAAAACAATTCCGTGCGCATTGTTCGCTACGGAGCCAAGTCGCGTGTGTATGGCGTGAACTGAGTAAATTGTTAGTCAGTGGTCGTCATAGGGTATAGGGCCTCATGCGCAGTAATTTCGGATTTTTGTGGCGCGCACAGTTGCGCGCCATTGTGATGCTTGTCGGCGCGACGCTCGCCCTTCCGGGGGCTTCGGCGCAGCCACAAGACTTGGACGAGTCCTATCGCGACGTCTCCGGCGCGGGCCAGCATCAGTCCTTCATCCGGATCCAAGATACCGGTGGACCGATCAGGAAAAGCCTCAAGATCGGCATGGGAAAATCGGTCCTCATCGAGTTTCCGCGCGATGTCCGCGACGTGATGGTTTCGAACCCTGCCGTCGTCGATGCGGTGGTGCTGAGCTCCAACCGCGTCTTTCTGCTCGCCAAAGGGAGCGGCGAAGCGAACGCCTTCTTCTTCGATACGTCGGGCGCGCAATTCGCGAGCATGGAGCTTTACATCGAAAGAGAGACGGCGGGGCTGCAAGCGCTTCTCAACCGGATCATTACCGGCGCTTCGATCAAGGTCGAGATGCTCAATCAGACGGTCATTCTGACTGGCAGCGTCAAGAGCCCGATCGACTCGACCCGTGCCGGCAACATCGCCGGGCAGTTCATCTCGCAGCAGCTCGTGAGCACGTCTATCAACGTCAAAGAGGGCGTTTCGACTGCCGAAACCAAGTCCAATGATGAAAAGCAGCCCGTCATCAACATGCTGACGGTCGAGGCCGAAGAGCAGGTGATGCTCAAGGTGACTGTTGCCGAAGTGCAGCGTACGCTTCTGAAGCAGTTGGGCGTCAACCTCGGCGGCGTGCTGCAATCGGGAAGCTTCTCGACGACGCTTCTGACGGAGAATTCTTTTCCGATAACGACTGCCGCGGGCCTCGGGTCACTTCCGACGTTCGGAGTTCCTGCGGCTGCCGGCGCGGCCTGCGCCGTCGGCGCGCCGATCTGCCCGTTCAACTCCGGTCCCGGTAACGGCGCCATCGGCAACAGCGGCCTGCTTTCGGGTTGGGGATCGGGATCCAACCGGATCCAGTCGGCCATTCGGGCGCTGGAACGCGACGGGTTGATCCGCACGCTCGCCGAGCCGAACCTCACCGCCATCTCCGGCGAGTCCGCGGAATTCCTCGCGGGCGGCGAAGTGCCTTACGTCACCGGCATTGACACGCAAACGGGTGCGAGTTCCGTCGCGTTCAAGAAATTCGGCGTGCAGCTCGCCTTTACGCCTGTCGTTCTGTCGGAAGGCCGCATCAGCCTGAAGATCGATACCAGCGTCAGCGATATCTCCCGGTTCATCGGCAATAATCCGGTGCTCGATACGCGGCAGGCGAAAACCGTCGTCGAGTTGCCGTCGGGCGGATCACTGGCGCTTGCGGGTCTCATCAATACCAAGACGCAACAAAACATCGACGGCTTGCCGGGTGCGAAGGACATTCCGATTCTCGGCACTCTCTTCCGCAGCCGCGATTTCCAGAACCAGGAGACGGAGCTCGTCGTCATCGTGACGCCGTATCTCGTGCAGCCGACGTCGCGTCAGCAGCTTGCGGCGCCGACGGATGGTTTGGCGCCTGCGACCGATCTCAAGGCGGACTTTCTCGGTCATCTCAACCGGATCTACGGCAAGGGCGAAGTCATGCCCTCCGGCGGTCTCAAGGGTGACTACGGTTTCATCGTCGAATAGCTGGGGCGTAGACGCATCATGCCGAGCAAGTGCACGACCGACCGCCTTCCGCAAAATGTGCGCTCGGGAATAGCGAAGGTTCTCATCGCCGCGTTGCTTCCGGTAATCGTCGCCGGTTGCCGGCACGATGCGCCCGGTCCTCAGGTTGCGGGTTGGCAGCTCGTCGACCCCGAGCAGCGCCATCCGATCCTCGTGTCTCAACAGCCTGCAACGCTCAACCTCAGAGTCGCGACGAGTGCCGACGGTTTGACGCCGATGCAGCGGGCGCGCGTCCTTGAGTTCGCCAGCAAAAGCAAGGCCTCGGATGCCGGTAACAGCCGCATCGTCATTTCGGCTCCCGGCGGATCGCCCAACGAAAGCGCCGCGATGCAAGCGGCCGACGAAGCGCGTCACCTGATGATCGAGGGCGGCTATTCGGAAACATCGATCGCGGTCGAGGCCTATCACGCGGACGGCCGGGATGCGCCGCTGCGGTTGTCATACATGCGCTATGTCGCCGAAGCGCCCGACTGCGGCAAGGACTGGTCGGAAAATCTCGCGCGGACTTATCAGAACACGCCCTACCCGAACATGGGCTGCGCGGGGCAACGTAATCTCGCCGCCATGGTGGCAAACCCGGCCGATCTTCTCGGTCCGCGTACGATGACAAGCCGCGATTCGAACCGTCGTGACGATATGTACGCAAAATACGTGAAGGGCGCACCGCTCGCCGCGAAGGACGAAGCCGCTACAGTCGCGAAGCCCGGCCTCAGCAACTGATCTTTCGGAGACGACATGTCCAAGAACGCTTCAGCCATTCCAAGCGACGAGCCGTTTCTCGAGGATGCCGCGCCGCAGGATCTTCATCCGGCCGATCGCGCCCGGCCCATTCCGCGCATTTCGATCCAGGCGTTTTGCGACGACGCTCATGTCGCGGAAGCGCTTGAGCATGCCGCCAGCGATCGCCGGTTGTCGAAGACACACGTCAGCGTTCATATGGGCGGCATTGGTGCCGCCGTTGCGCATTACGTCGATAGCCCGACGCCAAATCTGATCATTCTCGACAGCGCGCTCAAAGCAGGCCAGCTGCTCGCCGATCTCGACCGTCTCGCGGAAAGCTGCGATCCGGGGACCAAGGTCATCGTCGTCGGACGCCACAACGATGTCGTGCTCTATCGCGAACTTCTAAAGCGCGGCGTCGCGGAGTATCTCGTCGCGCCTGTCGATCCGATGGCGTTGATGGAGAGCATCTCAAATCTCTACAACAATCCCGAGACCGACCCCGTCGGCCATGTGTTCGCGTTCATCGGTGCGAAGGGCGGCGTCGGATCGTCGACCATTTGTCACAACGTCGCGTGGACGATGTCGGAGGTTTTGAAATCCGACGTTACGATTGCCGATCTCGATCTGGCATTCGGAACCACGGGGCTCGATTTCAATCAGGACCCGGTGCAGGGAATTGCTGAAGCGCTGGCGACGCCTGAACGTCTCGACGATCAGCTGCTCGACCGCCTGCTTACCAAATGCTCGGAGCATCTCTCGATTTTCGCGGCGCCTGTGGTTCTTGATCGCGATTACGAAATTTCGCCGGAAGCCTGCTCGATCGTCATCGACGTGGCGCGCCAGAATGTGCCGTTCGTTGCCGTCGATCTTCCGCACGGATGGTCGGCGTGGTCGAAGCGCGTTCTGCTGCAGGCCGACGAGGTCGTCATTACGGCCGTGCCGGATCTCGCGAACCTCAGGAATGCCAAGAACATCGTCGATCTTCTGAAGACGGCGCGAAAAAACGACGAGAAGCCGCATCTCGTTCTGAACATGGCAAACGTGCCGAAGCGGCAGGAAATCAGCGTTAAGGAATTCGAGCAGGCTCTGGGGCTAAAGGTGATCTCGGTCATCGATTATGACTCCGAAACCTTCAGTCAGGCCGCCAATAACGGCCAGATGCTCGGCGAGTTCAACTCGAAAGCCAAAGCCATCGAGAAGTTTAACGAACTGGCGTTCAGGCTAACGCGCCGTAAAGACACTAAAGCAGAAAAGCAGAGTTCGCCGCTGTCGGCCATCGCGCCGATCCTGGAGAAGTTGAAGCTCAAGCGTTGAGGATCTAGATCGCATGTTCGGTAGGCGCTCGAACGATTCATCGTCAGAGAGGCGCGTCGCGCCGCAGTCACCTGAACCGCAGGGGGCTGTTGCGACTATCGAAACGCGTGCAGCGGCGCCGGGGCGGACGACCATGCCTGCGAGCCCTCCCGTGCAGCGGTCGGCGGAGCCGGTCGCCGAATCGCAGCGGCGACACTCGGAAGAGTACTACGACGTCAAAACGACGGTCTTCAACGCGCTGATCGATACGATCGATCTCACGCAGCTGTCGAAGCTCGATGGCATTGCGGCGCGCGAAGAGATCCGCGACATCGTCAGCGAAATCATTCAAATCAAAAACGTCGTGATGTCGATTGCCGAGCAGGAAGAGCTGCTCGAAGACATCTGCAACGACGTTCTGGGCTATGGTCCGCTCGAGCCGCTTCTCGCGCGCGACGACATTGCCGACATCATGGTGAACGGCGCCGGCACGACCTTTATCGAGGTCGCGGGCAAGGTGCAAAAGACCAATGTCCGCTTCGCCGACAATCAGCAGCTGATGAATATCTGTCAGCGCATCGTCAGCCAGGTCGGCCGGCGTGTCGATGAATCGAGCCCGATTTGCGACGCGCGACTTCCGGATGGATCGCGCGTCAACGTCATCGCGCCACCGCTCGCGATCGACGGCCCGGCGCTCACGATCCGAAAGTTCAAGAAGGATCGTCTGCGGCTCGAGCAGCTGGTGAAGTTCGGCTCGATCACGCCGGATGCGAAGACGGTCCTCGAGATCATCGGCCGCGTTCGCTGCAACGTCCTGATTTCCGGCGGCACGGGCTCCGGCAAGACGACGCTGCTCAACTGTCTCACGGGTTCGATCGACGACGACGAGCGCATCATCACGTGCGAAGACTCGGCCGAACTCCAGCTGCAGCAGCCGCACGTCGTACGACTTGAAACGCGCCCGCCCAACCTCGAGGGCGAGGGCGAGATCAAAATGCGCGATCTCATCAAGAACTGCCTGCGAATGCGGCCTGAGCGGATCATCGTCGGCGAGGTCCGCGGACCTGAGGCCTTCGACCTGCTGCAGGCGATGAACACAGGCCACGACGGCTCGATGGGCACCTTGCATGCCAACAGTCCGCGCGAGGCCTTGAGCCGTCTTGAATCGATGATCATGCAGGGCGGCTACGCACTGCCGATCAAAACCATTCGCGAGATGATTTGCGGCTCGGTCGACGTGATCGTCCAGGCGTCGCGACTTCGAGACGGATCGCGCAAGATCACGCACATCACCGAAGTGCTCGGGATGGAAGAAGAGACGATCACGCTCCAGAATCTGGTCGTCTACGAAATTACCGGCGAGGATGCGCACGGCAAGCTGATCGGCAGGCACCGGTCCACGGGCATCACGCGGCCGCGTTTCATGGAGCGCGCGGAATATTACGGAGAGGCCGAGCGGCTGATGACGGCGCTCGTCGCTTCCGAAATTGCAGACAAGCACGGCAGTCCGCTGGGAGATCGCAATGATTGATGTCGATCTTCATTCCCTATTGGTTCCCCTGCTAGCGGCGCTGGCGTTCGCGGGCGGGGTATTCGCACTCGCCTACCCATATTTTGCGGACGACCGGCAGGCGAAGCGATTGGAGAGCGTTTCCGGCGTGCGCGGCGCGCGCCTCGCGAATGCCGCCGGTGACGTGCAGAGCAGCCGCCGGAAATCGGTTGCGGACACCCTGAAGGAACTTGAAAATCGGGAGAACGCCAGCAAGAAGGTTTCGCTCAGCCTGAAGCTCGTACGGGCGGGCACGAAAATGAAGCCGCGCGAATTCTATGTCGCGAGCGCTCTGCTCGGCGCTTTATTGGCGTCGATCTCGGTCTTCATCATCGGCCTTTCGATGGCGGGCACCTTCGTCGTCGCGTTCGTCGGCGGCCTCGGGTTGCCGCGCTGGATCCTGAACAAAATGATCAATCGGCGCCAACAGAAATTCGTCGGGCAAATGGCGAATGCGCTCGACGTCGTGGTTCGCGGCATCAAGTCGGGCTTGCCGTTGAACGAATGCATTCAGGTCATTTCGCGCGAAAGTCCGGAGCCGCTCGCGAGCGAATTCCGCGAAGTCGTCGATCAGCAAAGATTGGGGCTTTCCGTCGGGGATGGCCTTGAACGTATGTGCGAGCGCATGCCGCTGCCTGAGATGCGCTTTTTGACGATCGTCATCAGCATCCAGCAGCAATCGGGCGGGAACCTGTCCGAAGCGCTCTCGAACCTTTCGAATGTGCTTAGGGACCGGCAAATGCTGGCGCTCAAGGTGAAGGCGCTTTCCGCCGAAGCGAAGGCATCGGCGATGGTCCTTGCCTCGTTGCCGCCGGGCGTCATGTCGATGGTCTATCTTTCTTCGCCTGGTTACATGATGCCGCTTTTCACGACGACGATCGGACACTTCATGGTTGTCCTCGGTGCGGTGTGGATGGGGATGGGCGTCCTCATCATGAGGAAGATGATCAATTTCAAGTTCTAGATTGCTTTTCGCGCAAATGGACATGGTGGCAGTACTTCGATGACGTCATTCGTCGACACGGTAATGGACCCGCAATTCATCGCTACGATGCTGGCGGCGTTCTGCGTTTTCGCAACCGTTCTGACGGTGGCACTGCCGATGCTGCAGCGTGACCAGATGAACCGGCGCATGAAAGAGATGGCCATCGAGCGCAGCAAATTGCGTTCGGCACGTCTTGCCGAAATGTCGACGAGGGACCGCCCACAAGCCGGACGCCTCAGGGCGACGCCAAAGGGCTTCATGCAGCAGGTCGTCGATCAGCTGAAGCTGCGCGAGCGTTTCGACAACGAGGAACTTCGCGAAAACCTGAAGCGCGCCGGCCTGCGCGGACAAGCGAACATCGTGTCGTTCATGTTCTTCCGCGTTGCTGCGCCGGTGGTGCTTTTCTTTTTCGCGCTCTTCTATCTCTTCGTTCTCTACGACACCGGCTACTCCGCCGGGGTCAATGTCCTGATTGCCTTCGCGGTGGGATTTCTCGGTTTTTACGTGCCGAATATGTTCATCTCCAACCGCGTTCAGAAGCGGCAGATGGCGATCAAGCAGGCGTGGCCGGATGCGCTCGACATGCTGTTGATCTGCGTGCAATCGGGCATGTCGGTCGAGGCGGGGTTCGCGAAGGTTGGCAAAGAAATCGTCGGCCAGTCGGTCGAGCTTGCCGAAGAAATGATGCTGACGACGGCCGAGCTTTCCTACTTGCAGGAACGCCGCCAGGCTTATGAAAATCTCGCGAAGCGCACGGGACTTCCCGGCGTCAAGGCGGTGATGACGGCGCTCGTCCAAGCCGAGCGCTACGGCACGCCGGTCGGACAGGCGCTTCGGACGATGGCGAAGGAGAACCGCGAGATCCGTCAGTCGGAAGCCGAACGGAAGGCTGCCGCCTTGCCGCCGAAGCTAACGGTTCCGATGATCGTGTTCTTCCTGCCGGTGCTTTTCATCGTCATTCTCGGGCCGGCTGGCATCTCCTACATGCAGATGGGGAAGTAGGGATCGCTTAGCGCTCGCAAAAAACCAGTTTGTGTCGCGTTAGCCCCGATCGCCAATCCGGTGATCGGGGCTATTTCTTTTTGAGCGAAGCGGTTCGCGCGACGCAAAACAGCCCGGCGATTTTCAATTCGCCGGGCTGTTCTCGAATTCCGGAAAGTGAGCGGAGCGCTTTCTTATCGCGCGATCGGCAGCGCTTCGTCGGTGCTCGTCTGCCAGACGCCTTGTGTGACGGGCAACGGCGCACCGGTTGCCGTGGCGCTCTGGTATGCCTTCTCCGCCGGCGGGGACGGGCTGACCGACGTATTGACGGCGAAGCTTTGCGCATCAGGCATCGCGGTTGTCGGCTCGAGCTTCACCATCTGCTTCAGATAAGCCGCGTTGGCGGATGCCGAATCGGTGTTGAGCACGCTCGTGGCGACGGATTTCGATTCGTCGTAGCGTCCCTGAAGGCCCAAGACGAGGGCGAGGTTTTCGCGGACCTTCGGTGTCGCGCCCGGCGCCGACACGGCCTGGCGGAGCAGGTCCTCCGCCTTCTTGGCGTCGCCGTTCATCGCGTAAGCCATCGCGAGGTTGTTCGTGACGGTCGGGTTGTTGGGCGAGAGCGTCAGCGCGCGCTCATAGAAGGGGATTGCCTCGGTATACTTGCCCTGCTTTGCCATGACCGTGCCGCGCGCCGAGACGATGCGCCAATCGGGCTTCGTCGGGTCGTCGGCCATCGTCAGCATCTGATTGGCGACGCCGACCTGATCCAATTCCAGCGCCAGGCGGCCGTACTCGCCGGCGACTTCCTGGTCGCTGCCGTGGAGGAGGCTGACTTGTTGCAGGACGGCGAGGGCTTTCTGCTTTTCGCCGAGCGCCTTCAGGTTTTTGGCATAGTTGAGAGCCGGGCGAATCTCGGTCGGCTTTTTCGTGTATTCGTAGCCCCAGTAGTTGGTTGCCTTCTGCAACTCGTTTTGCGGCGACGAAGGCGTGGCGTCGGCTGTCTTGGTCGCGCTGTCCGGTTTCATGGCGATGCTCGGCAGGAGATCGGTCGACGCGGAGCACGCTCCGAGGAGCAAACTCGCGGAAAGTGCCGCGATGGTGCCCAGGCGGGCGGGCCGCAGCACTCGAAGCGAGAGGTGGCGCTCAACACGCGTCATGAAAGTCTCCGTCGGGGAATGATTCGCTGGGTTACGCGCGAATCTGCGAGGCCGTCAGTTTCTGAGGCAGGCGTCAACAAACGCTTAAGTTTTGCCGGAGACCCGTATAAGCAGATGCATCTCTGGAAAACTGTGCTTCGGCCGCCGCGACAGTTGCAGCCGGCGCGCGATTTCAGCCAATAATTACAACGTGCAGCGGAGAGTGAGACGGATGGTCGAGACGGCAGCCTGGGCAGCGGCGGAAACATTTGCACTTGGCGCTCAAGCCGCGGACGACATTCCCATTCATTTCGTCCCTGCCGACGGCGTCGACGCGATCGGCTCGCTTGACGATGTTCAGCGCGCCTGGCTCAAGGCGCAGAAGTTTACCGGCAACGCGAAACGCACGGTTCTTATTCCCGCCGCGGATGGAAAGATTGCTTCCGTCGCCTTCGGAATCGGCAACGGCCAACAGGGCGAGCCGAGCGGTCCCTCTGAACTGTTGGCCGGGCTTCTCAGTCCGGCGTTGCCTGCAGGCACCTACCGGTTCGCCTCGGAACTGGCCCATGATGAGCTTGCGGCTTTGGCCTGGTCTCTCGGCGCCTACTCGTTCTCGCGGTACAAGAACAAAGACAAGAACGGCGATCGCGCCAAGCTTCGGCTCGCGGGATCGGGCGCGGATCGCATCATCAACACGGCCGAAGCGGTTTGGCTCGGGCGGGATCTCATCAACACGCCAGCTTCCGACTTGGCGCCTGCCGACATCGAAGCTATCGCGCGCGTGCTCGCAGAACGTCACGGCGCCGAAATTTCGGTGACGACGGGGGACGATTTGCTGACGGCGAACTTTCCATTGATCCATGCCGTCGGGCGAGCCAGCCCGCGTCAGCCGCGTCTCATCGACATGAGCTGGGGACCGGCGGGCGCGCCGAAGATCACACTGGTCGGCAAGGGCATCACCTTCGATACCGGAGGTCTCGACATCAAGCCTGCGAGCGCCATGCTGCTGATGAAGAAGGACATGGGCGGCGCGGCGACGGCGCTGGCGCTCGCGCACATGATCATGGGGCAGGGGCTCAAATGCCGCCTGCGCGTGCTGATCCCGACGGCGGAAAATTCGGTTGGCGGCGATGCTTTCCGGCCGGGCGATGTGATCGCAAGCCGTCTCGGTCTCAGTGTCGAGATCGGCAACACGGATGCCGAAGGCCGCCTCGTGCTCGCGGACGCGCTGGCGCTCGCAGACGCCGACGAGCCTGACAGCATCTTCGTATTTGCAACACTGACCGGCGCGGCGCGCACGGCGCTCGGTCCCGATTTGCCCGCCTTCTTTACGAACGACGATGATCTCGCGCGGAGCCTGCCTCCGCTCGCGGCCTCGATAGGCGACCCGCTCTGGCATTTGCCGCTTTGGGAAGGTTACCGCCGCCACCTCGACAGTGACGTCGCCGATATTAACAACGTCTGGGAATCGCCGTTTGCAGGCGCCATCACCGCGGCGTTATTCTTGAAGCGCTTCGTGAGCAAGGCTCGCCGTTTCGCCCACTTCGACTTATATGGCTGGCGACCGGCGCCACGGCCCCTCGGTCCGAAAGGCGGGGAGCCGCACACGGCCCGCGCGGTGATGGAACAACTGAGGCGAGAGTTGACCTCGTGAATACCGGAGTTTCGCAACGCCCCGCTGGCGCGCTCGATCCGCGCCGCAACGCTTTCCGTCCGGACCTCGCGGCGAAGTCGCTCGAAGGTGTGGTCCGCGCGGAGCGTTACGTTGCGGGCGAGGCAGCCTTCATCGTTCGCGCGACGGTGCCGCTCCGCAAACAGCCGGATCCCGCTCGCGGCTTCGAGACCGAAGCTCTGTTCGGCGAAAGCCTTACGGTTTTCGAGGAAAACAATGGCTGGGCCTGGGTTCAGCTCGCGCGCGACGGATACGTCGGGTATCTGCGCTCCGACACGATTGCGCGCGGGGTGACAAATCCCACGCATCGCGTCCAGACGCTCGGCACATTTCTTTACGGCGCGCCGGACATCAAGTCGGCGCCGATCATGCATCTGCCGATGAATGCTCCGATCGCCGCACGCAGTGGCGACGAGCGGTTTCTCGAACTCGAGGGCGGCGGATTCATCTACGCGCGGCATGCGGCTCCGAGAGACCGCTTCGCGCGCGACTATGCGGAAATCGCCGAGCGCTTCATCGGCACGCCTTACCTTTGGGGAGGCCGCACGCGCGTTGGGATCGATTGCTCGGGCCTCGTGCAGACGGCGCTTCACGCGGGGGGCATTCCGGCGCCGCGCGACAGCGACATGCAGCAGGCCGAGCTTGGCGGCAACGTGCTCGTCTCAGAGGATCTCGAGGGTTTGGCGCGCGGCGATCTCATCTTCTGGAAAGGGCATGTCGGCATCATGCTCGACGGTGTAATGATGGTTCATGCCAACGCCTATCACATGCTGGTTGCGGTCGAGCCGTTGTCGGAGGCGGCGCGGAGAATTGCCAAAACGGGCAGCCATATTTCCGCGATCAAGCGTCTCTCTGGGCACGCACCGGCTTACTAGTCATCGGGACCGTCAGCGGCGATACGGCAGGAAGCGCCGCGTGCGCCACTCTTCGGCCGCGGTCGCTCGGGCGACCCGGCGGTCGCCGATCCAGTCCCAGCCAGGGGCGAGCTCGACACGCGTCGCGATACCGACGAGCGCATCCGTCATGGTGTTGTACATTTCGATCTTGTCGACGCGCCCGGCCTCGATCGCCCGCACGAGCGCGGGAAAGATGTCAAAGCGTTCAATCGGGCGATCATCGTAGGTTTCCGCTGCGAGCTTCAGACCGAATTTCTGATCGGACCTGATCATCAGCTCGAAGGCACAGGCGAGATCCTCGTTCGGAACGACGGCGATCCGCCAATAGCGATCGGAGGCTGCGATGCCGACGTCGGCACAGTCGCGGATCGTGGCTGCCCATCTCTCGATATCGACAAGCGTCGCTTCGAGGCGGTCTCGGAATACGTCATCGGAAAGCATCGAGGAATCCCGCGATCAGCGATTCGGAGGCTGCAGGATAGCTTATCCATCAGTCTCCGAAACCGGCTGCGCGAGGCGATCCTGTTCAGGATGCGAGCGCCTTGACGAGTTCTTCGTCCTTCGCCAGAGCGCTTTTGAACGCCGGGCGGCTCGTCAGACGCTCGATATAGCTCGAGAATTCGGGCTTTTCGGGCAGCAGCTTGAACAGCGTCATCCAGCGGACGGCTGAGCCGATTACGACGTCTGCGGCAGAGAATCGATCACCAAGAATGAAGGGACCCTTGCCGACCGCCCCGAGTAGCGCGTTGACCGTGTCGTCGTAGGTTCCGTAGCTCAGCGACGATGCCATCGACGGCTCGATCTTGCGCCAATGGTCCGTAATCGCGGGTTCGATGGCACCGTGATTGAAAACGATCCATCGGAGATAGGTTCCTCGCGCGGTATCGCCGATGGGCGGCGCGAGCTTCGCTTCCGGGAAGAGATCTGCGAGATAAATCGCAATGGCGCCAACTTCCGTGACCGGAATTCCGCCGTGTGTGATGGCGGGGACTTTTCCCATCGGGTTGATAGCGAGATATTCCGGCGTCTTATGCTCGCCCTTCTTCATGTTGAGCACTTTGAGCTCGTGGGGCGGCGAGCCGAGCTCTTCGAGAAGCCAGCGGATAGCGAAGGATCGCGTTTGGGGTGCGTGATAGTGAACGAGCTTGGGCGTTGACATCGTCGGCCTCCTTTTTAGCTCGCGACCGCTCCCTTGTAGGCGACTTTGATGTCGAAGGCGGCGGCGAGAAGGGCCTTCGTATACTCGTCCTTCGGCTTTTCAAAGATGTCGCGCGAAGGACCTTCCTCGACGACTTTGCCGTTCTTCATCACGATGACGTAGTTGCAAAGCGCGCGCACGACCTTCAGGTCGTGGCTGATGAAAAGGTATGCGAGGTCGTGCGTCTTCTGCAGGTTGCGAAGCAGATCGACGATCTGGGCCTGCACGCTCATGTCGAGCGCGCTCGTCGGCTCGTCGAGCATGACGAACTTGGGCTGCAGAACCATGGCGCGGGCGATGGCGATGCGCTGGCGCTGGCCGCCCGAGAATTCGTGCGGATAACGATCTTGCGAAGCCGGATCGAGGCCGACTTCGGTCAACGCGGCGCTGACCCGTTCGCGACGCTGTGCATCGTCGAGTTCCGGGTTCTGGATGACGAGGCCTTCTTCGATGATCTGGCCGACGGTCAGGCGCGGCGACAGCGAGCCATAGGGGTCCTGAAAGACGATCTGCATTTCCTTGCGCAGCGGCCGCATCTGCTTGTTGGTCAGGCCGTCGATGCGCTTGCCGACGTAGGCGATCGGTCCATCGGACGAGAGCAGGCGCAGGATCGCGAGGCCGAGGGTCGTCTTGCCGGAACCGGATTCGCCGACGACGCCAAGCGTTTCACCGGCTCTGAGCTTCATCGACAGGCCGTCGACGGCTTTGACGTGGTCGACCGTCCGCTGCAGCAAGCCGTGCTTGATCGGGAACCAGACCTTGAGGTTATCGGTCTCGACGACGACGGGGCGCGTCATGTCGGTCGTCGGGGGCGCGCCTTTGGGCTCGGCTTCGAGCAGATGGCGTGTATAGGGGTGTTGCGGGTGTGTGAAGACCTCTTCCGCCGGGCCCGTCTCGACGATCTCGCCGTGGCGCATCACGTAGACGCGCTCGGCCATGCGGCGCACGATGCCGAGGTCGTGCGTGATGAGCAGCATCGCCATGCCCATCTCTTTTTGCAGCGACTTCAGAAGCTCGAGAATTTGCGCCTGGATCGTCACGTCGAGCGCGGTCGTCGGCTCGTCGGCGATCAGCAGATCGGGTTTGTTGGCGAGCGCGATGGCGATCATCACGCGCTGGCGCTGGCCGCCCGAGAGCTGGTGCGGATAGGCGCCGAGCCGTTTTTCCGGATCGCGGATGCCGACCTTCGTCAGCAGCTCGATGACACGCTCGCGAGTTTTCTCGCTCGACAGCGATTGGTGCAGCTTGATGATTTCGCCGACCTGCTTCTCGATGGTGTGAAGCGGGTTCAGCGTCGTCATCGGTTCCTGAAAGATGATCGAGATGCGACGCCCGCGAATGGCGCGGAGCTCTGCCGGGTTCGCCTTCAGGATGTCTTTGCCTTCAAACAGGATCTCGCCGGTCGGATGTGAGGCGGAGTTCGGGAGGAGGCGCAGGATCGACATCGCGGACACGGTTTTTCCGGAGCCGGATTCTCCGACGAGCGCCACCGTCTCGCCCTTGCCGATCGTGAACGACACGCCTTTGACGACGCGCACGGCTTCAGCGCCATCTCCGAAGGCGACGGAGAGATTGCGAACGTCGACGAGGGGCGCTCCGGCTGTCATCAACTCTTGCCTCTGAATGTCTTGCGCGGATCGAGCGCGTCGCGCACGGCTTCGCCCATGAAGATCGCGAGCGACAGGATGATGGAGACGGCAATGAAGCCCGAGATGCCGAGCCAAGGCGCTTCGAGGTGCTTCTTACCCTGGAGAAGCAGCTCGCCGAGCGACGGCGAGCCGGGCGGCATGCCGAGCCCCAGGAAGTCGAGCGCGGTCAGCGCCGCGATCCCGCCCGAAAGCTTGAAAGGGAGGAAGGTCAGCGTCGCCACGGCGGCGTTCGGCAGCAGGTGCTTGAACATGATCTGCCAGTCGGAAAGCCCGAGCGCGCGCGCGGCGCGAACGTATTCCAGGTTCCGGCCACGCAGAAACTCGGCGCGGACGAGGCCGACGAGAGAGGTCCAGCTGAAGATCATCAGGATGCCGAGCAGCGTCCAGAATCCCGGAATGAAGAGGGACGAAATGATCAGCAACACGAACAGCTCGGGGATCGAATTCCAGATTTCGAGGAGGCGCTGGAAGATGAGGTCGACGCGGCCGCCAAAATAGCCCTGCACGGCGCCCGCGAGAATGCCGACGGCTGAGGAGACGACAGTCAGGATAAGGCCGAACAGCACCGATATGCGGAAGCCGTAGATCACACGCGCAAGCACATCGCGGCCTTGGTCATCGAGGCCGAGCCAATTGGTGTTTCCAAATTCTTCGTAGCGCGGCACCTGATCGGCGGGGGCATCGCAGAGCTTGAGCTTTGTCGCCCACGGTGGCGGCGCGGGATAGCCGAGGCAGACGCCGTTGTCGCCGATGCGGCCCGGATAATCCTTGTTGATCGTCGAATAGGAATAGCGGATCGGCGGCCAGAGCATCCAGCCGTTGGCGTTGATCTCGTTGGCGATGTCGGGTGTCCGGTAGTCGGTCACGGCGAGGAAGCCGCCGAACTTCTCTTCCGGATAATCGACGAGAACCGGGAACAGGATTTCGCCCTTGTAGCTGGCGATCAGCGGACGGTCGTTGGCGATGAACTCAGCGAACAGCGAGCCGACGAACAGGGCCGTGAAAATGATGAACGAGCGGTAGCCGATCTTGTGGGCTTTGAAGCGTTCCCAGCGGCGGCGATTGACCGGTGAGAGGTGGAAGCGCCGACGCAACCTTGCCAAGAGCGATGTTGTGGGCTTCGCGGCCGGAGCAACGGTGGCGTCTGACGCGCGTTCGGTTCGCTGGTCCATCGTCATACCTCGCGCGTCTCGAAGTCGATGCGCGGATCGACAAGGGTGTACACGAAGTCCGACAGGATGCCGACGAAGAGGCCGACGAGCGAGAAGATATAAAGCGATGCGAAGACGACGGGATAGTCGCGCTTCTCGATGCTTTCGAACGAAAGGAGCCCGAGCCCATCAAGCGAGAATATCGTCTCGATCAGCAAGGCGCCTGAGAAGAACGCGCTGATGAAGGCTGACGGGAAGCCCGAGATGACGAGCAGCATGGCGTTCCGGAAGACGTGTCCGTACAGAACCTGGTTCTCGGTCAGGCCCTTGGCGCGCGCCGCGACGACATATTGTTTGCGGATCTCGTCGAGGAACGAGTTCTTCGTCAGGAACGTCATCGCGGTGAAGGAGCCGACGGCCATCGCGATCATCGGCAGCACGAGGTGCCAGAGATAGTCGGTGATTTTTCCGAACCACGACAGCTGATCCCAGTGGTCGGAGAACAAGCCCCGCGACGGGAACCACTGGAAGAACGACGAGCCCGCGAAAAGAATGAGCAGCAGAACGGCAAATAGAAAGCCCGGGATCGCGTAGCCGATGACGAGCACGGCGCTCGACCAGGTATCGAACTGCTCGCCGTCCTTCACGGCCTTGCGAATGCCGAGCGGGATCGAGATCAGATACGTCAGCAGCGTCATCCATATGCCGAGCGAGATCGAGACCGGCAGCTTCTCCTTGATGAGGTCCAAGACCGAGACGTCGCGGAAATAGCTCTTGCCGAAATCGAACGTCAGGAAGTTCTTCATCATGATGTAGAAGCGTTCGTAGGCGGGCTTATCGAAGCCGAACTGCTTCTCGAGACTCTTGATGAAAGCCGGGTCGAGGCCTTGGGCGCCGCGATACTTCGATGTGATGGAGTCGCCACCGCCGACACCGAGTTGGTTGCTCATGGCGCCGCCGCCAAGCGTGTCGCCGCCACCGCCGCCCATGCGGCTGACGATCGACGACGATTGCCCCGTCAACTCGGCGATCATGCGCTCGACGGGTCCGCCCGGGGCGAACTGAATGATGATGAACGAGAACAGCATGATCCCGAAGAGCGTCGGGATCACCAGCAGCAATCGCTTTAAAAGATAAACAGCCATCAGGGCGTTGCCGGTTGTTCCTGAGATTGTGCCGCCGGCTTGCCGGAGCTTAGCGCCGCGGCCTTTGCCGGATCATACCACCACGTGTCCAGAATGCCCGCATCATACTTGGGCTGAACAGCGGGGCGCGAATACTTATTCCAATACGCAACCGCGTACGACGCCTTATACCAGTGGGGTACCCAATAATGACCTGCACGGAGCACACGATCAATGGCGCGCGTCGCTGTGACCAGTTCGGCGCGTGATTTCGCTGCGACAACCTTGTCGATAAGCGCATCGATAACGGGATCGGAAATGCCGGCGAGGTTGAATGAGCCGTCCGTTTTGGCCGCTTCCGAGCCCCAATAGCTGCGCATTTCGATACCGGGCGTCAGGCGCAACGAGTAGCGCTGGGTCGTTGCATCGAAATCGAAGGCCTTCACGCGCCGCTCGTATTGAGACGGATCAACGAGACGCCACGTGGCTTCGACGCCGATCTTGCGTAGATTTTCAGTGTAGGGAACGGTTATGCGCTCGAACATCGCCTCGTAGTCGAGGAATTCGATGGTTAGCCGCTCGCCTTTGTCGTTATGCAGGTAGCTATCGGGGCCCGGTTTCCAGCCGGCGGCGATCAGAAGGTCGCGGGCCTTTTTCAAATTGTCGCGGTTGTTACCGCTCCCGTCCGTCACGGGCGGCAGATAGGGCTCGCCGAAGACTTCAGGCGACAGCTTATCCTTGTAGGGTTCGAGCAGCGCCAGCTCTTCAGGGCTCGGCTTCCCGGTCGCCTTCATGTCGGTGTTGTCGAAGTAGCTCGTCGTGCGCGTGTAGAGCCCGTAGAACAGCTTCTTGTTCGACCATTCGAAATCGAACACGAGATCGAGCGCTTGGCGGACGCGCGGATCCTTGAACTTATCGCGGCGGGTGTTGAGGAAGTAGCCCTGCGCTCCCGACGGGCGATCGTCCGGCAGCGACACCTTCAGCAGGCGGCCTTCGGCGACGGCGGGGATGTTGTAGCCAGTTGCCCAGGAGACGCTGGAGAATTCCTCGCGGAGGTCGATGTTGCCGGATTTCACGGCTTCGAGCTCGACGTTCCTATCGCGATAATAGTCATAGCGGATCTCGTCGAGGTTATAGCGGCCCTTGTTTACGGGCAGATCCTTCGCCCAATAATCCTCGCGCCGCGTATAGGTGATGTCGGTGCCGGGATTGAAGTTCTTGATCTTGTAGGGGCCCGATCCGAGCGGCGGCTTCAGCGACGTCTCTTCGAACAGCTGCGTCGTGTAATAGGCTTTCGAGAGCACCGGCAGTTGCGCGACGATGATCGGCAGATCACGCACCAATGTGCCTTTGAACGTGTAGCGCACCGTTTCGGGATCGAGCGCTTCCGCTGACACGACATCGTGTAAGGTCATCGCAATTGCCGGATGACCTTTTTCCTTCAGGAGGCCGAAGGTGAAGGCCACGTCCTCGGCGGTCAGCTGCGAGCCGTCGGAGAATTTCGCCTCGGGGCGCAGCTTGAACGTTACCGACATGCCGTCCGGCGCGACATCGGCCGATTTGGCGATGAGACCGTAGACGGCGTCTGGCTCGTCCTGCGCACGCACCATCAAGGCATCGAACAGGAGATCGAGTCCCTGCGCGGCGTCGCCCTTCAGGATGAATTGATTCAACGTGTCGAACGTGTTGGCGCCGCCGGTTCCCATCGTCACCATGCGGCCGCCTTTCGGCGCGTCGGCGTTGACGTAGTCGAAGTGCTTAAAGTCCGCGGGATACTTCAATTCCCCGAAGACGGAGAGGCCGTGGCGTGGCTCCGCCGACGCGATTGCTCCGTGTGCGGCGGAGAACAGCAGCGCCAACGCGGCGGCAAGCGTCACTTTGGTGGTCGTCGTCTTTGATATGGACCGAGAGCCGAGCACGGTCATTTTCCTTTTGCCGCGTCGAGGGCTTTCGCCTTGTCAGCATCGTACCACCAGACCTGCGAGAAGCCTGACGTTTGCGACGGCAACTTCTCTGGCCGGCTGAACTTGTCCCAGTAGGCGACACGATCGAACGGGTAATACCAGTTGGGCACGACGTAATAATTCCACAGCAATACTCGATCGAGCGCGTGCGTCGCGGCCACAAGCTCGGCGCGGTCCTTGGCGAAGATGATCTTGTCGACGATCTTGTCGATCGCAGGGTTCTTGATGCCTATCGTATTGCGGCTGCCGGGTCTGTCGGCCGATGCCGAACTCCAGAAATCGCGCTGCTCGTTGCCAGGTGAATTCGATTGAGAGAAGTTATCGACGATCATATCGAAATCGCGACTGTCCTCACGCTGCTTATACTGGGCGTCGTCCACTTCGCGAACGGTGGCGTTGATGCCCATCGATTGAAGGTCTTTCGCGTATGGCAACATGATCGGTTCGAAGGTGTCGCCTGCGAGCAGAATTTCGACTTTCATTTGCTCGCCCTTGGCGTTGCGAAGCACGCGCGCCGTAGAGCCCGATGAGAGGCCGATCGTCTTTTTGATCTTGCACCAAGTGCCGCACGACGGATCGTCGACGCTCTCGCTCTTAATTTTCCAGCCGGCGGCTTCGAGAAGCTTCAGCGCTTCCTGCTGATGTTTGCGGTAATCGCCTTCCTCGGTATTGACCGGGTTCTTCCACTCGGTCGTGAATACTTCCGGGGGAACGTCCGACTTGACTTCATTCAGGATCTCGAGTTCGCGCCCCTGAGGCAGACCCTTTGATGCCAATTCGGAATTGTCAAAATAGCTGCCGACGCGTTTGTAGCTACCGAAGAAGGTTCTCTTGTTTGCCTCTTCAAAATTGAACAAGAGGTTGAAGGCTTGCCGTACTCGGACATCCTGAAACTGCTCGCGCCTCGTATTGAATGCGAAGGCCTGCATGGGAGCAAGCCGTTCCACTGGGATGTCCTCTTTCTTGACGAGGCCCTTCTTTAAAGATTCGAAGTTGTATTTCGTGGCCCAATCAGAGGCCTTGTTCTCCGCCCAATAGTCCAGCTTCCCGATTTTGAAATCTTCGAACGCGGGTGTTTTGTCTCGATAGTAGGTGAATTCCAGCGTGTCGAAATTCTGTTGGCCGCGCATAACGGGCAAGTCTTTCGCCCAATAGTCGGGCACGCGCTCGTAGACGATCTTGCGGCTCGTATCGACTGACTTGATTTTGTACGGGCCGTTGCCGAGAGGGGGCTCGACTGTGGTCTTGCCGATGTCGCGTTGGTTGCCGCTCGAGTCTTTGCCTTCCCAATAGTGCTTCGGCACGATGTTGAGCTCGCCGACGATCATCGGCAACTCGCGATTGCCTGCCTTGTCGAACGTGAATTTCACCTCGTGGTCGCCGGTCTTTTCCGCTTTCTCGACGTTCTTGTAGTAGAACGCGTAAAATGGATTGACCTTCTTGGCCTCGTCGAACGAGAAGATCACGTCTTCAGGGGTGATCGGCTGGCCGTCCTGGAATTTCGCTTCGGGGCGCAGCTTGAACGTCACGGACGAGAAGTCATCCGGGTGAGACGCGCACTCGGCGATGAGTCCGTACTGTGTCGAGGGCTCGTCGAGGCTCGGCGTGAAGAGGCTGTCATAGATCAGCCCGAGGCCCGCGGCCTTGACCCCTTTGTCGGAGAGTGGGTTCAGCGTGTCGAATGTGCCGAGCGACCATTGGCGCACGGTTCCGCCTTTCGGCGCATTGGGATTGACCCAATCGAAATTCTTGAAGTCCGGTCCGTATTTCGGTTCGCCGACAAGCGACATCGCGTGATGGCACTGGGCGTCGTCCGCTTTTGCCGGGTTCGGGATCGGAGAGAAACTCAAGAACGCCAGCGCGGCAGCAATCAACGGCGTCAGGCGCATCTGCATATTCGGTTTCGTCCTTCCAAGTCGCAACTACGGTGGCAGCTTAACATGGGGTCTGTGACCGGGGATAAAGCCGGCCGGCCGGACGTGAAACGACCCTGCCAAGTGTCCCGGCAGGGTCGCAAAGTTTTCCACCCTTAGCGAGTTAAAACGCCGTCATTTTGGCAGTGGAACGGGGGTATCTGCAAGGGTTGCCAAATAGGCGATTACATCCGCTTCATCAGATGCAGACGGCAGCCCGTTGAAGACCATTTTGGTGCCTGGAATGAAGGTCTTGGGGCCGTGCAGGAAATGTGCGAGTTCGGCGAAGGACCAGTCGCCACCCTTTTTCTTCATCGCGTCGGAATAATTGAACCCGGGATAGCTCGCTTTGGGACGATTGACGACGTCCCAGAGGTTCGGACCGACGGTCGGCGCTTTACCTTTTTCCGATACGTGGCAGGCTTGGCACTTCTTGAAGATGGCCTTGCCGTTTTCCGCGTTTGCCTTCGCCAGCAGTGCGACAACTTCCTCGCCACCCCCTGCGGCGGCGGGCGCGTTTGCCGCAGCGCCTTCGGCGGATTTGGCGCCTTCGGCAGGGGCCGCGGCCGGCAGCACGAAGCCCGGCTTTTCCGGCGTGTGGCCGACATTCATTTCGATGATGGTCTTCGTTCCGAAAATCAAAAGCAGGGCCGACAGCACGGCGCCCGCAATCTTCGTGAATTCAAAACTATCCATTCCTTGCATTCCTTGGCTCCCTCTTGGTCTTCCCCAGGACGCGCAATTCAGGGTGACGAGATCGATTTGCCGTATATAAGCTGGCCCGCCTCGCAAGCGCGTTGATGCTTTTTCCGATGTCGATAGCGATATCGAGGCAATTTGTCACCGAGCAAAAGAACGCGATCGTGGTGCCCCAAGAAACTCTCATCCTCATACCGGCCCGGATGCAGGCGACGCGGCTTCCCGGAAAGCCGCTCGCGGACATCCACGGCAAGCCGATGATCGTCCACGTTTGGCAGCGTGCGACCGAAGCCAAGGCCGGGCGCGTCGTCGTCGCGACCGACAGCGCGGAGATTTTGCAAGCGGTGAAGGCGGCCGGCGGCGAAGCGGTGATGACGCGCGCCGATCATGCGTCGGGTTCCGATCGCATTCACGAGGCGCTAACGGCGATCGATCCGGGCCGGAAGGCCGGCATTATCGTCAATCTGCAAGGCGATCTGCCGACGCTCGATCCGGCTCTTGTCACGGACTGCATCGCGCCGCTCGCGGCGGGCGAAACGGACATCGCGACGCTTGCCGCCGTCATTTCGGACGAAGAAGAGCGCGGCAATCCGAATGTCGTGAAGGTCGTCGGAACGCCGATCGGCGAGAACCGGCTGCGGGCCCTTTATTTCACGCGGGCGACAGCGCCCCATGGCGAAGGGCCGCTCTTTCATCACATCGGCATCTACGCCTACCGCCGCGACAGTCTCGAGCGCTTCGTGTCGTTGCCGCCGGGTACGCTCGAGAGGCGGGAAAAACTTGAGCAATTACGGGCACTTGAGGCACAAATGCGCATCGACGTCGCGATCGTTGACACAGTTCCCCTCGGTGTCGATACTCCCGCCGACCTTGAGCGCGCCCGCCGCCTCATCGCGCCATAGTATTCCTTCCTCCCGGACAATCGAACGGCAATGACAAAACAACCAGGTTCCGGCACCGGAGCCGCAAAAATCTCGTATCAGGGCGAGCCGGGGGCAAATTCGCATCTCGCGGCGCGCGAGGCCTATCCGGGCTTCGAGAGCATCGCGTATCCGACGTTCGAGGATGCGCTCGCGGCGGTCAGCAGCGGAGAGGCGCAGTATGCGATGATCCCGGTCGAGAATTCGGTTGCGGGCCGTGTCGCCGACATCCACCACCTCATGCCGGATTCCGGTCTTTACATTGTCGGCGAACATTTTCTTCGCGTTCGTCATCAGTTGATGGCGAAGCCCGATGCCAGCATGGCCACGATCAAGCGGGTCATGAGCCATACGCAGGCGCTCGGCCAATGCCGGAACACGCTGCGGCAACTTGGCCTGAAGCCGGTTCCCGAGGCGGACACCGCGGGTTCGGCGCGGCTCGTGGCGGAAAGCGATGATCTCACAACCGCGGCGATCGCGTCGCGGCTGGCCGCCGAGATCTACGGTTTGAAGATCCTGAAGAGCGACGTCGAGGATCAGGAGCACAACACGACGCGCTTCGTCATCTTCGCGAAGGAGCCCGACGATGCGGAGCCGGGCAACGGCCCCGTCATGACCACCTTCCTCTTCCGCGTGCGCAACGTGCCGGCGGCACTTTACAAGGCGCTCGGCGGCTTCGCGACGAACGGCGTCAATATGACGAAGCTCGAGAGCTACCAGGAAGAGGGCACTTTCAACGCCACGATGTTTATCGCCGACATCGAAGGTCATCCCGTCGACCGGCCGGTGCAACTGGCGCTCGAAGAGCTGTCCTTTTTCTCGACGCAGACGAAGATTTTCGGCACCTACCCGGCGAGCCCATTCCGGCAAGAAGCGCGAGAACTTGCCGCAAGCGGACTCGTGCCGATCAAGCGTCCCGGCTGACATCCTCGCCGTTGGGCCGCTTTGGCGGCCCCTCCACGGAAGATATCAGGGTGTCCCAGATTTTCGAGGATGAGCTAAATCCTTGATCTTCCGCGGGGTTGTACTTTTCGGCCGTCCGGCCCATTATAGGTACGGGCTGGCGACGGACGAATTCGTCGCCAACCGGGTCAGGTCCGGAAGGAAGCAGCCCTAACGATCAGAAGTCGGGTCGTTCGCCAGCCTTTATATTTGCGCTCACGGGCCGATGGCCCTCCGCGAGGGCGCGACTCATCGCGGGTCGCCTTGCTCCCTCGCCCCTTCCGGGCGAAAGGTTCGATCCAGGGATCATGGCAAAGAAAAAATCAGATGCGTCGGACGGCGTTGAGGCTTCTGGCGGGGCGGAGCCCGCGAAGCCTTATGTCGTCCTTGCGCGTAAGTATCGGCCTGCAACGTTTGACGATCTGATCGGCCAGTCGGCCATGGTGACGACGCTCCGGAACGCCTTTGCGTCGGGCCGTATCGCGCAAGGCTACATGCTGACCGGCGTGCGCGGCGTCGGCAAAACGACGACGGCGCGCATTCTGGCACGCGCGCTCAACTACGAGGCGCCGGGCTACGACAAACCGACGATCGACATGCCGGGTCTCGGCGTTCACTGCAAAGACATCATGGAGGGCCGTCATCCGGACGTGCTCGAAATGGACGCCGCATCCAATACCGGCGTCGATAACATCCGCGAGATCATCGAGAGCTCGCAGTACACGCCGCTCGTCGCGCGCACCAAAGTCTTCCTCATCGACGAGGTTCACATGCTGTCGAAGGGCGCGTTCAACGCGCTTCTGAAGACGCTCGAAGAACCTCCCGCGCATGTCCGCTTCATTTTCGCGACGACCGAAATCCGAAAAGTTCCAGTGACGGTGCTGTCACGTTGCCAGCGTTTCGATCTTCGTCGCGTCGAGCAGCCGGTTCTCGCCGAGCACTTTCAGAAAATCGTCGGCGCGGAAGGCGCGAGTGCCGATGGCGATGCGCTGCAGCTCATTGCGCGCGCGGCCGAGGGTTCGGTTCGCGACGGTCTCTCCATTCTCGATCAAGCGATTGCGATGGGCGAGGGGCATGTCACCGCTTCCAAGGTGCGCGACATGCTCGGGCTCGCCGATCGTGCGCGCATTTTCGATCTCGCCGAATGTCTCTTCCGTGGCGATGTCGCGGGCGCGCTTGCTGGGCTCACGTCGCTGCATCGTGACGGCGCGGAAGCGGCCGAGATCGTGTCCGATCTTGCCGAGGCGGTGCATGCAATCGCGCGCGTCAAAGCGGTTGGCGAAGAACCTGCAGGCGAAGGTCTGACGGCGGAAGAAAAAGCGCGTTTGAAGGATCTCGCTGGGCGGCTATCGATGCCGTACCTGTCGCGTGCCTGGCAAATGCTGATCAAAGGTTTCGAGGAGACGGCGCGAGCGCCTAATCCGCGTGTCGCGGCCGAGATGCTGTTGATCCGCCTCGCCTATACGTCGGATCTTCCGACGCCGGATGAATTGATCCGGGCGCTGGGTGGCGGTGCAGTACCGGCGCGGCGTCCGGCTTTGCCTCAAGGCGATGGCGGGACTGCCGATCAGCGTGGCCCTCTCAATTCGCGCGCCAGCGCTCCGGTCGCTGAAAGCTTCGACGACGAGGCTGGGGACGCATTCGAATTCGACGACGGCGAGCCTATCGGCGGCGACGACGACGATGGAGAAAGTGCCAATCCGCTTCTCGTCGCCAATCCGCGGTCGTTCTCCGAAGTCGTCGCGCTTGCGAGCGCAAAGCGCGATGTGAAGCTCACGATCCATCTCGAGGATCATGTCAGCCTCGTCAAATTCGATGCGGCTGCCGGATCGATCGATCTTTTTCTTTTGCCCGAGGCACCTCAGGAACTTCCCAACGACCTGCGCGAGAAACTCAACGCCTGGACGAACCGGCGCTGGGTCGTTCTTGTGTCGAAGGAACCTGGCAGTGCTCTGCCAATCGGTGTCGTTCGACGGCAGCGCGAAGCGGCCGAGCTCGAGTCACTCAAAGCTCATCCGGCGGTGCGCGCCGTGCTCGAAGCATTTCCCGATGCGAAGATTGCCGAGGTGCGGCGAATCGCTGGGCGTGAGACAGATACGGACAGCGAGAGCGAAGCGGTCTAAAGCTCGCCAGATTTTGTAGATTTCGGCATGTCGCCGCGAGGAAGACTATGAAAGACCTGATGGGAATGATGAAGCAGGTGGGCCAGATGCAGGCTCGCCTCAAAGAGATGCAGGACGATCTCGCCAAGTCCGAAATCGAAGGCCAGTCGGGTGGCGGGCTCGTACATCTGACCGTCGACGGCAGAGGCGAAGTCAAGCGCGTGCGCATCGATCCGAGCCTGATGAAGCCGGACGAGGTCGAGATTCTCGAAGATCTCATCGTGGCAGCGGCGGCCGACGCGCGCGCCAAGGTCGATAGCGTCATGCAGACCAAAATGTCCGAGATCACCGGCGGGATTCCGTTGCCGCCGGGGATGAAGCTTTTTTAAAAAAAATCCGAACGATGTGAAACCCGCGCGGTTTCTTCCAAGCATCGCCTTCTCCGGCATCGCATTGAATGTCACGCAAAACGGCAGGTCCCGAAATCGAGCGTCTGGTGCAGCTCTTGGCGCGATTGCCGGGGCTCGGTCCGCGTTCGTCGCGCAAAGCCGTGCTGTCGTTGCTGAAGCGGCGTAATGAGCTGCTCGTTCCGTTGTCGGAAGCGTTGCAGCAGGCCATCGCGAAGATCGCCGAATGCCCCGTGTGCGGCAATCTCGATACGGTTTCCCCATGCAGCATCTGCGCCGATCAGCGCCGCGATCAGAGTTTGATCGTGGTCGTCGAAGAGGTCGGCGATCTCTGGGCGCTCGAGCGTGCGGGTGTCGTATCGGCGCAATATCATGTGCTCGGCGGACACCTGTCGCCGCTCGATGGAGTCGGGCCGGACAAGCTCAATATCGCGAGTCTCGTCAGCCGGGCGCGTTCGCCGGACGTGAAGGAAATCTTGCTGGCGCTCAACGCCACCGTCGAGGGGCAGTCGACGGCGCATTTTATCTCGGATCAACTCGCCTCAGCCGATGTTACGGTATCGCGGCTGGCGCAAGGCGTTCCGATCGGCGGCGAACTCGACTATCTCGACGACGGCACGCTCGCGGCCGCATTCAAAGCGCGGCGGAAATTATAAAAAAATTGAAGGCCGCCGCCGTGGCGCGCCGCAGGGGCCCAAGAGCGATGGCAGAAGTCGAGACCGCTCGCCGGCGAAACGAAGGTCCGCGGTTCGTCACCGGGTCGCTGCTCGGGCACATCCTGTCGATGACGGCGGCGGGTGCCGTCGGGCTGATGGCGATTTTCATCGGCGATCTCGCAAACATTTATTTTCTGTCGCGCCTCGGTGACGAGGCGATCGTCGCGGCGCTCGGTTATGCGAGTTCGGTTCTCTTCTTTTCGACGTCGATTGGGATCGGTTTGTCGATCGCGGCGACGTCGCTGGTTGCGCCGGCGCTTGGGGCGAGGCGACGCGTTCGCGCCCGCCGGTTGTCCGCGAATGCGCATGTGCTTTCGTTTCTATTCTCGGCCATTGCGAGCGTGGCGATCTGGCTCGCGATTGGGCCGTTGCTCGAGCTTCTGGGGGCGAGCGGCAGGACCTTCGAACTCGCGCGGTTCTATCTTCTCGTGCTCGTGCCAACGCTGCCTCTCCTGTCGCTCGGCATGACGTCGGCGGCCGTTCTGCGTTCGGTTGGTGACGCGCGGCGTGCAATGTTCGTCACGCTGTCCGGCGCCATCGTCAACACGGTCCTCGATCTTATTTTCATCGTGCATTTCGGCATGGGGCTTGAGGGCGCGGTGCTCTCGTCGCTGCTGGCTCGCATCGCGATCATGTGCGTCGGCCTCTATGGTGTCGTCGCCGTGCACGACTTGATGGGCCGGCCGAAGCTTGCGACGCTCAAGAGCGATATGCCGCCCTACTGCCGCATTGCGGGTCCGGCCGTGCTGACGAACATCGCGCCGGCCGTCGGCAACGGTTACATCACGCTGGCGATGTCGAGGTACGGAGATGCGGCGGTTGCGGCGTGGGCCATCATCGGGCGCATTACGCCAGTCGCATTTGGCGCCATCTACGCGCTTTCGGGTACGGTCGGACCGATCCTCGGGCAGAATTTCGGGGCGCGGTCGCCGTCGCGGATGCGGGACGTCTTTACGCTGTCGCTTTTGACGATGGCGGCCTTTACGGGGCTCGCATGGCTCATTCTCGCGGCCGTGGCGCATCCGCTCGCGGATCTTTTCCGGGCTGGGCCCGAGACGCGTAAGCTGATCGTATTCTTCTGCCGCTGGCTGTCGCCGCTTTTCGTATTTCTCGGCACGGTATTCATCACGAGCGCCGTGTTCAACACGCTCGGGCGGGCTCACTACTCGACGCTACTGAACTGGGGCCGCGCGACGCTCGGAACCGTGCCGTTCGTGGTGATCGGCGGGCATCTCGACGGAGCCGAGGGTGCGCTCGCGGGGAATATGATCGGCGGCGTCGCGTTCGGTCTTATTGCCATAATGGCGGGATATCGGTTGATCGCGCGAGTCGGGAAAATGCTGGCGCTTTAGGTTCACTGGGCGTTGCACTTTTCGGCGACGCAGTTCTAGATCGTCCGGGGACGTCCTTTTTGCGCCGGTTGGTTTGCTGACCGGCATATTCGAGGGAAACGGCTTGGCCATTGCGCAGCGCATTCTCGTGACCGGCGCGTCGGGCTTCATTGGCCAGCATGTCGTCAGGACGCTTGCGGATCGGGGATACACCGTCCGGGCGGCTTCGCGTCAGCCAATCGTGTTCGACAGTCCGCGCGTCGAGGGTGTGGCTGTCGGCGACATGTCGCGATCGTTCGCGGCTGAGTTTCTGGTGCGCGGCGTCGATGCGGTCGTGCATGCCGCCGGTCTGTCTCATGCGCGCGCGAATTTGCCTGAGGCGGCGTACACGGCGATCAATGTCGGTGCAACTCGTCAGCTCGCCCGGGCGGCGCGGGCGGCACGCGTGAAGCGCTTCGTGCTCATGTCCTCGATCCGTGCGCAAGTCGGCGTCACCTATCCGGGCATCGTCACCGAGGCGACTGTCGCTGCGCCGACGGATGCCTATGGCCGGTCGAAGCTCGCGGCCGAGTCGATCCTGGCGCAGACGCTCGAGGGATCGTCGACGCATTGGACGGTGCTTCGCCCCGTGCTCGTCTACGGCGGCGGCGTCCGAGGCAACATGGGCGCCTTGATGCGCCTCGCCGCGTTGCCCGTGCCGTTGCCTTTTGGGGCGCTTAAGGCGCGCCGGTCGCTGCTCAGCATTGGCAACCTGCTCAGCGCCATTCAATACGTGCTGCAGACCCAGACCGCCGAAAACACGATCTTTGATGTGGCCGACCCGGATCCGTTAACAATAGCGGATGTCATTCGGGCGCTGCGCCGCGGTTTAGGACGGCCGGAGCTGCTGCTTCCGGTTCCAGAGGCCTCCCTCGCGGCCTTGCTCCGGATGGCCGGGAAGCCGCATTTCGCCGACCGGTTGACGGGTGATCTTATCGTGGATCCCGTGCTGTTGCGGCGAATCGGATGGGCTCCGCCGGAGGCCACCTTGGATGCGCTGGTGGCATCGGCGCAGTCTGGACCTAGTGCCGACCGTCCAAAACCTGAACGGTATAGAGCCGCACGCCATTGACCGTAGCGCAAGGCTTTCATATGTCACCGCTATGACCGTTCTTCCGATCATCACCATCCCTGATCCCGTCCTGCGCAAGATCTCCGATCCGGTCGAGCGCGTGGATGATGCCGTCGTCAAACTCATGGACGACATGCTCGAGACCATGTACGCCGCGCCCGGCGTCGGACTAGCCGCCGTCCAGGTTGGCATTCTGAAACGGGTCGTCGTCATCGACGCGGCGGAGGACGGCGAGCCTCCGAGGCCGATCGCCATGGCGAACCCGGAGCTGATCGGCGTCGGCTCGACGACGCGCGTGCACGAAGAGGGCTGCCTTTCCATTCCGGACGTGCGCGTCGAGATCGAACGGCCGTCGACGGTGACTGTGCGTTACGTCGATCGAAACGGGAAAGAGCAGGAGCTGGAGGCGGACGGTCTGCTCGCAACTGCAATTCAGCACGAGATCGATCATCTCGACGGGCAGCTGATCATCGATTTCCTTTCGCGCCTCAAGCGCGACATCATCATCCGCAAGTTCAAGAAGCAGGTCCGGACGGGCGGGGACTGAATTCCGCGCGCGCCCTCCCGATCGAGGGGCTGTCGTGCGCGCCAACACAGACGGGCGACATGCCGCTCAATATCATCTTCATGGGTACGCCGGATTTCTCCGTGCCGGTGCTCGACGGGATCGCGGCGGCCGGGTATCGCGTTGTTGCCGTCTACAGCCAGCCGCCAAGGCCGGCGGGGCGGGGCATGGCGGAAGTCAAATCGCCGGTTCAACGCCGTGCGGAAGACCTTGGGCTGGATGTCCGGACGCCGGTGAACTTCAAAAGCGCCGCCGATCGAGACGCGTTCGCGGCGCTGAGGGCCGATGCGGCCGTGGTCGTCGCCTACGGGCTTTTGCTGCCGCAAGCCGTGCTCGATGCGACGCGGCTCGGTTGTTTCAATGTCCACGCCTCGAAGCTGCCGCGTTGGCGCGGGGCCGCTCCCATCCAGCGTGCGATCATGGCGGGCGATACGGTGACGGCCGTCAACATCATGCGCATGGAGCAGGGGCTGGATACGGGGCCAGTCTGTCTCGGCCACGATGTTCCCATTCCTCCTGAGATGACGGCCGGAGAGCTGCACGATGAGCTGTCTCAGCTCGGCGCCAAGCTCATGGTTGAAGCGCTCGCCGAGATCGAAGCGGGAAAGATCGTCTGCGTGCCGCAGTCCGGCGACGGCGCGACCTATGCCGCGAAGATCGGCAAGGGCGAGACGCGCATCGATTTCTCGCGACCCGCGCACGAGGTCATCAATCACATCCGCGGGCTTTCGCCCTATCCGGGCGCGTGGTTCGAGATTTCGATCGGCAACAAGCCCGAGCGGATCAGGGTTCTGGCGGCGTCGGAAACCGACGGCCATGCGGAGCCTCGGACGGTCCCTGGCACGCTCATCGACGATCAGTTGACGATCGCCTGCGGCGCGGGGGCAATTCGCGTCGAGAGATTGCAGCGGGCAGGAAAGCAACCGATGGCTGCGGCAGACTTCCTTCGCGGCACGCGACTTCCCGCCGGAACGCGTCTTGGCTGTTAATCATAGACGTGAAAGGCACTGAGACTTTCGCGAGGTGCGGTTAATGTCGGAGCGATTCATCGGTCCGGAGAACCAGCCGTGCTTCGAAAGTTTGCGCTTCTTCTGTCCATCGGCGGTTCGGCCATCTCTCTGCTCGCGGCGTCCGCGAATGCGGATCGCTTCACGACCAGGATCGAGACGCGCCCCTACTACGGTGCCGTTGTCACGCTCGAGCATGGCGTTCGCGTTTATCGGCCTTTGCCGCCGGATCGCTACGTGATCATCAATCCCGACCGGGTGCCGTTGTCGCTCAGCATCAGCGATACGAACATCTACGGGTGGAACTCATCCGCCAGCGCCAGCGGCTATGGCGGCGATGCTTATGCGGGCGATGGGCTCTATCACGCACCGGCATCGGGTCTGGCTTATCAGTGGCGGCCGGGTTTCTACCATATCGGCGGACCTCGCGATGAAACGCATCTCCGGCACCGTCGGCCGCCGAACGACCCGCCGCACGCAATTCAGCCCGCGCCTTAGCGCCTCGACTTGACGCGACACTTGACGTGTCGATGGGCCGTTGAGCCGCGGCCCGGCAAAGGCTAGGGATGGCGGAAACCGCTTTTCAACCTGAGCCAGATGCCCCGCTACCGCATTACCATTGAATACGACGGCACGCCTTTCGTCGGCTGGCAGCGGCAGGCCGAAGGTCTATCGATCCAAGGCCTGCTCGAAGAGGCGATCCGGAAATTCACCGGTGAAACGGCCGGAGTGCGTGGCGCTGGGCGGACCGATGCGGGGGTGCATGCGCTGGGGCAAGTTGCGCATTTCGATTTGACGAAAGAGTGGGCGGCAACGCGCGTTCGCGATGCGATGAATTTTCATCTGCGTCCGCATCCGATCGGCATCGTCGCGTCGGAAGTCGTTGACGCCACGTTCGACGCGCGCTTCAGCGCGGTGAAGCGTCATTACCGGTACCGCCTGCTGACACGTCGCGCGCCGCCGATCCTCGATAAGAACCGCGTCTGGTGGACGATGCGCGATCTCGATGCCGAGGCGATGGGCGACGCGGCGAAGGCGCTCGTCGGGAAGCATGATTTTACGACGTTCCGCGCGGCGCAATGCCAGGCGCAGTCGCCGGTGAAAACACTCGACGTTTTCGAGATCAGGCGTTTCGGAGACGAGATCGTGTGCGAGGTTTCGGCGCGATCGTTCCTGCACCATCAGGTCAGGTCGATGGTCGGGAGCCTGAAGCTCGTCGGCGAAGGAAAGTGGTCACGCGAGGATCTCGCGGCGGCGCTTGCTGCGTGCGATCGTGAGGCATGCGGGCCTGTATCGCCCGCATCCGGTCTTTATCTCGTTGGCGTCGATTATCCGGAAGACGCCGTTACGACGTCTTCGAGTCCTCGGTCACAATCGCCAGAAATTCCTGACGCGTGAGCGGATTGTCACGGAAGGCACCGAGCATGCGGCTCGTCACCATGTCGGTTCCAGGCTTGTGGACGCCGCGCGTCGTCATGCAGTGATGCTCGGCCTTGATCACGACGGCGACGCCTTGCGGCTTCAGCACGTCCTGGATCGTGTTGGCGATCTGCGCGGTCATCTTCTCCTGGATCTGAAGACGCTTGGCGTAAGCATCGACGACGCGGGCAAGCTTCGAGATGCCGACGACGCGACCGTCGGGAATATAGCCGACCCAGGCGCGGCCGATGATCGGCGCCATGTGATGCTCGCAGTGGCTTTCAAAGCGGATGCCGCGGAGGACGATGATCTCGTCGTAGCCTTCGATCTCTTCGAAGGTCTTCTGGAGAATGGCTTCCGGGTCCTGGTCGTAGCCGCGGAAATATTCCTCAAGCGCCTTCGCGACACGGGACGGTGTTTCCTGCAGGCCGTCGCGTGTGGGGTCATCACCCGTCCAGCGGATGATCGTCTTGACGGCCGCTTCGACATCGGCGCGCGTCGGCTTCTTTTCTGAATTCATTTGAGGACACTGGTTGTTATTGGATGGAGCGGATACGGCAACAGGCGCCGATGACTGTTCTTATAGACCTATCGGATTCACCACCGCAAACGTCACCTTGCCGCCGCTAGATGGGGGCGGGGGTGACGTTTGTCGATATTGGAGACTTGTCGCAGTTAATTTGGGCATGCCGGGAGAACGCCGGAGATCGGCATCCGGGTCCTCCATCGGCATTTTTTCAATCAAAGCAGCGTGCCGCGTAGAACGAGAAGCGCCACGCTGAAATAGATCATCAGGCCGGTCACGTCGACCAGAGTCGCAACGAATGGGGCCGAGGCGCTGGCCGGGTCGAAGTTCAGACGTTTCAGCACGAACGGCAGCATCGAGCCTGCCAGCGAGCCGAAGGTCACGATGCCGACGAGCCCCAATCCGACCGTCAACGCCACCAATTGCCAGTGCTCGCCATAATCGAAGATGCCGAGCTTCTGCCAAAGCGTAATACGGGCCATGCCGATGACGCCGAGGATGGCTCCGAGCGTCACGCCTGTCGGGATCTCTCTCACGGCCACGCGCCACCAGTCGCGCAGCCGCAGCTGGCCGAGCGCCAGAGCGCGAATGAGCAGCGAGGTCGCCTGCGAACCGGAATTGCCGCCGGAACTCATGATGAGCGGAATGAATAGAGTGAGCACAACCGCTTTTTCCAGCTCGTCCGAGTAGTGCTGCATGGCGCTTGCCGTCAGCATTTCGCCGAGAAAGAGCGCACACAGCCAGCCGGCGCGTTTGCGGATCATCTCGAGGAAGCCGATTTGCAGATAGGGCTCGGCGATGCCTTCGACGCCGCCGAACTTCTGGACGTCTTCGGTGCTTTCCGCGAGGATCGTGTCGATGACGTCGTCAACGGTCACGATGCCGAGCACCCGATGCCGGGCGTTAAGGACGGGCACGGCGAGAAGGTCGTGGATCGAGATGAGGCGCGCCACTTCCTCGCGGTCGGTGTCGGGTCCGACCCATAGGGGTTCGCGGTCAGGCGCAACTTCGAGGATCGGCTGATCCGGCTGCCCCATGATCAACTGGCGCAGCGTCACCGTCTGTACCAGCGCCCGCGATTGCGGATCGAGCACGTAGATCGCATAGACCGTCTCGCGCGTGTGCTCGACCTCGCGGATAAGTTTCAGCGTTTCGGCCACGGTGAAGGTCGAAGGAACGCTGACGAACTCCGTCGTCATCATGCTACCGGCCGTGCCCTCGGGGTAGGCAAGCAGCAGTTTCAGAGAGGCGGCGGTCTCGAAATCGATCAGGCTCAGGAGCTTGGTGCGGTCGGGCGGGTCAAGCTGGCGCAGCGTGTCGGCCGCACGGTCCGCCGACATGCCCTTCAGGACTTGGGCTGCGAATTCGTCGGGGAGTTCGAGGATCAGGTCGCCGGCGCGCGTCAGCTCGGGACGGTCGAAGATTTCAACAACGCGATCGAGGGGCAATTCGGCGAGTATTGAGCCTGCCGTCTCGAGGTCCACCTCGTTGAGCTGGGCGACGATATCGGCGTCGTGCTCTTCGAGCAGCTCGACCAGGACAATCGGGTCGACGTTTTCACCCGAGGCGGTGCGGATGTTTTCCATGGCTCACCTTTCGATCCGCCGTTGCAACGGATCGTGGCGAGCCGACCCAAGGTCAGGCCACGGGCCGCAACGGCCGAAGCATTCGACTACTGTCGCCAGACAAGGGTTTGGGTTCCTTCGAAATCGCGGCGCCAGAAATAACGGCGACCACCCAGCCAGATGATCCGATTGCTAATAATAGTCAAGTGCAAGTCCAGCCGTTTTTTCGGGCCCGTGGCGCGGCACGGTGCGCACAACGGTCAGCGTGCAGCGACGATAGGAGTGGCGCGTGCATGCCAAGTCGGCAAAATAATCCGCATGAGTGCTGATCACTCAGTTCAGCTTGGCCAGGAACGCGCGCGCCAGATCCGCGATCTCGTCGACAGACTCGTCGAGCGCGAAGTGGCCGGCGTCAAGCATGTGGATCTCGGCGTTAGGGACGTCGCGCGCATAGGCGCCTGCGCCAGCAACTGCGAACGAAGGGTCATATTTGCCCCACACCACGAGCATGGGCGGCTGATGTTCGCGTAGCCAAGCCTGCCACTTCGGGTATGACGCGACGTTATTGCGGTAGTCGTAGAAGAGGTCCGCCTGAATTTTATACTGGCCGGGCCGCGACAGCGAAATGAACTCGTCGGTCCAGGTATCGGGATTATATCGTTCGGGGTTCGGGCTCGTTCCTACGTGGCGTTGCCTGCATGCTTCGAGCGATGTGAAGCCCGCCATGAAGGTTGCCTCGTTCGGCGCGCGATCCTTCCAATAGGGTTTGCGGGCTTCCCACGCTGGGCCGAGCCCCTCGATGTGAGCGACCGCGTTTTGAATGATCAAACCTCGAACGCGTTCGGGATGGGCAAGCGCGAGGCGAAATCCGATGGGGCCTCCGTAATCCTGCATAAACAATACGTAGCTCTCGAGTCCGAGCTTCTCTGTGAAATCGCCGATCACGGCTGCCAGATGGTCGAAGGTATAAGAGAAGGTTTCCGCTGATGGAGCATCGCTATGGCCGAAGCCCGGATAATCCGGCGCAACGAGATGATAGCGCCCGGCCAGCAGCGGGATCAGTGTGTCGAACATCCGTGATGACGTTGGAAAGCCATGCAGAAGCAGCACGGTCGGAGCGTTGCGCGGTCCAGCTTCGCGATAGAAGATTTTCAGGCCATCGACCATGACGTTGTTATAGGTCGTTGTCCGCGATGTCGAAGCCATCGGCTGCGCTTGCGCCGCGTTGCCGAAGAGTGCCAATCCGGCCATGAGAAAAGCTCGCTTGAGCATCGCGCCTCCTTTCATAAGGGTCGTCATGATTTGCGGATGACCCATTCGCGGTCTCCCTCGTGGCATTCGGTGCGAAGACCATCAAGGCGTCTCCGCCTTCCGTATGACCTCGCCGCTTGCTAGAATATTCCTGCAATTGCTCTTGAGCTGCAAAATGGCGGATAAATAACACTTCGTTCACAGCCGATCGATTCGGTTTTTCAAGAAATTCATGAGGTACTCTAAAGGGCCGACTACCTCAAATTTTGAGGATTGCGATGTTGCGAATTCTGGCAATCCTCAAACTGAACAATAGAAGCATTTCGTAAGCATGCTGATAAAGCCGATTTGCCGGTGAATCCCAAATTGCCCTAACTGTCATTCAGGCGAAGGTGGCGTTCAGGCACATCGCAACGGGAACGATTCATGACAGTGTTGCCGGTTGACTTCGCAAAGCACGTGCGCAAACCGGACCTTGGACTGCCGGTTGAAATCCTTTCCATTGCGTCCGCCAATCCGCCCCTCAAGGTCAGCCAGAGCGATGCGCTTGCCAACGCGGCACTGATCTATCCGCAGTTCGCGAGCATGCATGGGCTTTTTTCGAATACGGGTATCGAGCATCGCTATACCTGCCAGCCGATGAGCTGGTACCGGCAAACGCATACGTGGGAAGAGCGCACGGATGTCTTCCAAAAGCATGCGTTGGATCTGCTCGAGCAGGTTGCGCTGGAAGCAACGGCCCGTGCGGGACTGGCGCTCGGCGATATCGATGCCTTCGTCACCAATACGATCACGGGGCTCGCTATTCCCAGTCTCGACGCGCTTCTTATGAACCGCCTACCGTTTTCGCCGAACGTCGAGCGGCTGCCGATTTTCGGTCTTGGGTGCGGCGGCGGCGTCGCGGGGCTCGCGCGCGCAGCGCGTTTTGCGCAGGGGCGGCCCGGCCGGAATGTGCTCTTCATCACCGTCGATCTCTGCAGCCTTTGCGCGCGTCCGAACGATCCAAGCATGGCAATGTTCGTTGCTGCGGCTTTGTTCGGGGATGGCGCGGCGGGAGTCGTGCTGCGGACGGCTGCCAACGGTGCGAGTGAAGGCGGCAATTGCAATAGGCCGGTCGTGCGCGCGTTCGGCGAGCACACGTGGCGAAACACGCGGCATATCATGGGATGGGATGTCAAAGGCGACGGCTTTGGCGTCGTGCTCAGCCCCGAGCTTCCCACGTTGATGCGCAACAATCTCGGTCCCGTGGTGAAAGACTTCATCGGCAGAAGCGGGATGACGCTCGGCGACTTCAAAGGATTTCTCCTTCATCCGGGGGGACGCAAGGTGCTGGAGACGGCGGAAGAAGTGCTCGGCATCGACAGGACGCTGCTGGCGCATTCGTGGGGCGTGTTGCGCGACTTCGGCAACATGTCTTCGGCGACGGCGCTCTTCATCTTGCAGAGGGCGATGGCGGCTGGTGACAAGGGGCGGCACCTTTTGGCGGCGTTCGGTCCTGGCTTCTCGGCTTATTTGGTCGCGCTTGATCTTTAGGTTCGCGCGTCCGCCGACGTTATCAGGCGGTCGAGACCGCTGAGGCGCGTTGCGGAGACGAGCATCGTCACTATGCTCGGAAACAGGCGGGCTCCCACAATTCCGGCACGGCGGAGCCGTGCGTCTGCGATGACCCGGTCGAGAATCAATGCACGGCGAAACTGCGGCTTGTAGTTTGCGAGCATGCGGCGTTGAAAGCTAGAAGCGCTTTCGCCGTTGAGAACGGCTTGAGCGGCGGCAATTCCCGATGCCAAAGCGAGGGCCGTGCCGTCGCCCGAGAACGAGGGGATTACCGCCAATTGGTCGCCGACCGGGTAGATCGTCTCCGCGATCGTTGCCGACCGCATGAAACCGTAAGGCAGTCCCGCGACGGCGAGCGGCTTTTCCCAGGCGGGCGTCGCGCCGGTTGTGAGTTCTTCGAAGAAAGGGGATTGGCGCGCGAAATACGCCGATTGCGCGGCCCAACTCGTTCCGATGGATGTGAGAACGGCCGCACTGACGATCCATGCAATCGAGAGCGTTCCGTTCTCGATTAGGCATAGCCCGAGGTAGCCGCCAGTAAATGCGATCAGATGCACCATACGCATCAGCGAGGCGCGCGCTGCTTTGGCTGTGTGGAGATGCATCTTGAAGCCGACCATCGGCGCGTCGGGCCTCGGAAGGCCGCGTATGTTGTGCTTGCCGCTCGCGAGGGCCGCGGCACGGCATTCGAAAGACGCACCTGCCGTCTGAACACGTACGCGCTGCACACGAGCTTCAAGCCGTTCGACCGATGTCGCGCGATAGATCTTTGCGCCGGCGCGTTCCGCTGCTTGCAGGAGCGTTTCATCAAGCAGGAGCCGCGAAATGCCGACGGCCTCGAAGGGAAGTCGCGCGCTGGCACGTGTCGCGCCACTTGAAAGGCATAGCGTTTCGACGGGACTGCCGCCGAGAGCCGCGACGTCGACGCCAAGATAATGCAGCAGTGCTTGTGCGCGGTCGCTTAGGAATTCACCACAAACCTTGTGATGCGGGCCGCGCATGCGCTCGAATACCATCGTGCTTACGCCATGGCGTGCGAGCTCGAGGGCAAATGCGGAACCTGCCAAGCCGCCGCCGACGGCTATGGCGTCCGCCGTCGCGCCGCCGATGGGCACATCATCAGATCTCGGTTCGCTGTGTCGCAACGGCTTGCTCGGAATGCGCGCGCCGAACCGAAAGAGCTTCGTCCTCGAGTTCGATCTTGTACGCCAGAACTGCGGTCCAGACCGCGCCCATGATCACGCCGACGGCCAAAGCACCGAAGACGGCCGGCAGCAGAAACGTCTCGGCAATCGTAACCGCGTAATTCGGATGGCGAAGATATCGATAGGGGCCGCGCAGCGTGACCGGCGCGCCTTCGAGCGTGAAGATGCGGTGCGTCCAAAAACGTCCGAGCGTGCTGATGACCCAGTAGCGGACGCCCTGGAGGGCGATATAGATCGCCGCCAGAAGATAGGATGCGCTCGCGCTCGCAGGTATCAGGAAAAAGATGCTTGCGATCCAGGCGAGATGCGTCGTCGCGACGACGGGGTAATACGATCGGCCAGCTTCTTTGGCGCCTGCCGCGATCAGCGCCCGTGTGTTGCGCGCCGAGTAAAGCTCCTCGGCGCCTCTTTGCAGGAGAACGAGCAGCGCGATTATCTGCGGCAGGCCGATAAGATCTGAGAGCATATATTAGCCGCTCACGAATGAATTCGGCGCCACTCTACAATCGGACTGCCGCCATTCCTATCGATCGCGATCCAATTGGTTGATCAGCCATTGCTGAACGGCATTTGGGACGCCCTGTTCGCAGGACGGAAAAGCGAACGAAAAGCCAGTAGCTTTCAGCCGATGGTTTGAAAGCCGGTTTTCATAGGCCACGCTGTCGGCGATGACATGGCCGGACAAAAGCTGCAGCAGAACGAATGGCAACTTGCGGCCGCGCCCCGTGACGCCCAATGCCTTCGCCGCAATCTCGGCCAATCGCTCGCCCGGAACGGGGGCGTCATCGACGATGAAATAGCGGCTTCCTATTTCTCCGCTGTCAGTCAAATGAAGAATGGCGCGGGCACAGTCCTCGACGTGTATCGGAGAGGTATAGCGGGCGGGACCTCTGAGGCCGTAGACAGGTCTGCCTTCTCGGAGCGGTTCGAGCACGTACTGCGCGAACCAGGAGCCGGGGCCATACACCCAGCCCGGAAAGGCGGCCACGATAGGCAGTCCGCGTGCGACGTATTCCGGCAAGGATTCGATAGCCGGAGCGAGATAGGGTCCCCATCCCCTCGGATGAGGGACCGCAGTCTCGTTGCAGATCTCCGGCCCGCAGTCCCCATAATAGCTGGTGCCGGCGACGTAGACGATCCGTCGGGTCTTCGCGGGGTCGATGGCTTCGAACAGCGCGCGATCCATCTCGAGCCGGCGGAGGCAATACTGTCTCGCGCGCTCCTTTGTGACGCGGCGGCCGAATGTCTGCGGCTGTGCGAGATGGATGACGGCGTCGGCCTTACGCATGGTTTCCCGCCATCTCGCGTCTTTGGCGGACAGGTCGCCGGTGATCACTTTCACGCGCTCCGAGGCGAGCACGCCGGCGTTGCTTTTCGATCGGGTCAACGCATCGACGTCGTGGCCGGCGGCAATTGCCGCGCGGAGGACATAGGCGCCAATGAAGCCGGTGGCGCCTGTGAGGAATAGTCTTTGACCCTTCTCGGAAGCCAAGGTCATGGTCTCTATTCAACTTGCGATAAGCATTCATTCTAAAAGGCGACGAAGTGAGCTCGTCTCGGTCGGTAGAGGGGGCGCTATCTGCCGACAACGAAGCTCGCGAAGATCACCGACAGGATGCCTGTCAGAAAAATGCCGTCGAACGTTCCGGCACCTCCAATTGACACGACAGGCGCTCCCATCGCTTGCAGATTGGTGAGATTGAGAAGGTCGGCGCCGATGAGCGTGCCCAGGCTGCCGCTGATATAGGCGACGGCCGCGACGTTCCGATCGGCAATCATCAGTGCGATGATCGTCGTGATGATCGGCGGAACAAATGCGGGAATGGAAATTCCGAAGCCTTCCACTGGCGTCGCGATCATGTAGCAGACGGCTGCGACGAGAGCAGTCGCGATGCTCGCCCGAATCCAAAGGTTGTTCTTGATCAGCAGATATAGTGATAGGAGGCAGGGCACGAGGGCGCCTCCGACGTTCACTGCTATGATGGTTCCTGGCCAATCGGCGACTTCTGGCACGACATAGCGCATCCCGAAGAAATCGATCTCCTGGGGGGTCACGACCTGCTCTTCCGGCAGATGCGCGACCGGGATGTTGATATAGCTGCCGACGAGTGAGACGAGCAGCAGCAGCAACGCCGCGCGAGAGCTGATACCGAGCCGTACATACGCAAAGCGGAGCAGTTGCAATTGAAGTAAAATAATGAGGGCGACAAAGACCCCAACGAGGAAAATGAAAAAGGGCAGGGTCAGAGGCAGGTAGTTCATTTGGTTGGAATACATGTCGCGCGTCCCTGGCCGCCGGACCCGGAGGGAATTTGCGGGATGAACTCACTCCTACCGTTCTAAGTTCAATATCCGTTTGAGAGTGGTGAACTCTAGATGTCTCGGGTTCTGATCATTGTCGGGATACTGCTCGTCGTCCTCGGGCTGCTTTGGCCGTTGATCGAGAAGGTCGGGTTTGGGCGGTTGCCTGGTGACATCGTCATCGAGCGGGGCAACTTCCACTTTTACTTGCCCCTGGGGACGTGTGTGCTCGTGAGCGTAATCCTGAGCCTTGTCCTCTGGATCCTAAACCGCTGAGCGCCGGCTTGATAAAGGCCGAACCCTGGTTTGTGCCTTGCGGAAAGGGCCTGGTGCTGCCGGAGGGGATTGAACTCTCGACCTCTCCCTTACCAAGGGAGTGCTCTACCACTGAGCTACGGCAGCTGAAGGCGGATGCCTCGAAGAATCGGACATTGCAGGGGCGTCGCGTGAGTACGCTCCTGCTTCGGGCGGGCGGACACTGCCACAAGGCTTGACGGCGAGCAAGACGGAAAGCCAAGCTCCCAATAGTCGGCGGTGGCATTCAAAAATTGGAGCCGTCGACCCATTCTGAAGGGCGAAATACAGGTCATGACGGGCAATTTCCAGCCAAAGCGCCCAGGAAACGCGGGTACGGGGAAAGGCGGCGGGAAGCTCACGCGTCAGGATCGGCTCGCGGAAGAGCTCAGAGCAAACTTGAAGCGGCGCAAGGCCGCGGCCCGGCGTCAGGGCGGGGAGGGCGGCGATCCTCCTCCGGACAAGAACGAGCCCTAGTCTCCCCTGTCGTAAAAGCCGCTTGCCGATGACGGCGGGCAGCCTTTAATCACCCTCTGCTTAAAGCGGGAACGAGATTCGCTCCCGTTTTCATCATCCGGAGACAATAGGCTTACATGGATCGGATCAAAATCGTCGGCGGCAAACCGCTACGCGGTACAATTCCGATTTCAGGGGCCAAGAACGCGGCATTGCCGCTGCTGATCGCGAGCCTTCTGACCGAAGACCGCCTGACGCTCAAGAACGTCCCCAATCTGGCGGACGTCAATCTTTTGGTGCGCATTCTGCGCAATCACGGCGTCGACCTCGCGGTTGACGGGAAGCGGCCAGGCCCCACCAGCCATCTCGGCGATACCATTCATCTTACGGCGCGCGATATCGTCGATACGACGGCGCCCTACGAGATGGTTTCGAGGATGCGGGCGAGCTTCTGGGTGCTCGGACCGCTCGTTGCGCGCATGCACGAAGCGAAGGTGTCATTGCCGGGCGGTTGCGCGATCGGTACGCGACCCGTCGATCTGCATCTGATGGGATTGAAGGCGCTCGGCGCGGAAATCGACATCGATGCCGGCTATGTCATCGCGCGGGCGCCGAAGGGACTGCACGGGGCACGTATCGTGTTTCCGAAAGTTTCGGTCGGGGCCACGCACAATGTTTTGCTGGCCGCGGCGCTGGCAAAGGGCGAGACCGTTATCGAGAACGCGGCGCGCGAGCCCGAAATCGGCGATGTCGCGCTCTGCCTCAGCAAGATGGGCGCGACGGTTGAAGGGATCGGCACGTCGACGCTCCGGATTCAGGGGCGCGACCGCCTCGAAGGTACCGTGCACACGGTGCTGCCGGATCGTATCGAGACGGGAACCTTCGCGATGGCGGTTGCCGCGACGGGCGGTGACGTGACGCTCGAGGGTGCGCGCCTTCGCGATCTCAAGACGGCGCTCGAAATTCTCGCGAACACCGGAACCTCGATCCAAGAGACGGAAACGGGTGTCAGGGTTCTCAGGAACGGCGGCGGCATTGCTCCGGTATCGGTCGAGACCGAGCCTTTCCCCGGTTTTCCGACAGACCTGCAGGCACAACTCATGGCGCTTCTGACGCGCGCGTCGGGTACCAGCGTCATTCGCGAGACGATTTTCGAAAACCGCTTCATGCATGTGCAAGAGTTGGCTCGTCTCGGCGCCGACATCCAGCTTCATGGCGATACGGCGACGATCAAGGGCGTAAAGACGTTGAAGGGGGCGCCGGTTATGGCGACCGATCTCAGGGCGTCGGTTTCGCTGGTTATTGCCGGTCTTGCCGGAGAGGGCGAGACGACAATAAACCGGGTTTACCATCTCGACAGAGGTTTCGAGCAGCTCGAGCGGAAGCTCGGCGCCTGCGGGGCGGAGATCGAGCGCATCGGCAGCGGCTGATGCGCCGACTCTAAGTTGCAGCTTTCGGGATGTATTTGTAACACTCTGCGGTAAAAGCCTCTCAGGCTGCCCAGCGGAGACATTCGACACTGATGCCGGACCTCAAGCTCATTGCCTTCGATACGGAAGATCTCGGCGTCATCTCGGCTCAACTGCAAGACGCAGTTTTGCGCGTCGGAGATATGAAATATCTCCCCAGGGAAAAACGTTTCGTTGGAATAGCCAACCGGTTCGATTGGCAGAAATTGGCGGAGACCCCACACGCTGCGCAAACGGGAGACTTCGAGCGGCGCCGCTGCGGGGTTCGTTTCGAGCGCGTCAACAGCGTCCAAGTTCACGGATTTGATCTTAAGGATCAGCGGGCGTCGTTGGCGCTGCTCGCGGTAACCTATGAGCCAACTGCCGGCACAGGATCGCCCGAAGGCAATGTCACGTTGACATTTTCCGGCGGCGCGGCCATTCGGCTGGGCGTCGAGTGTATCGAGATCGAACTGAAGGACCTTGGGGCGGCGTGGGCGACCAAGCACTCGCCACAGCACCCCGAAGACGCAAGCTGATTTCGCTCGACCGCTTGCCTTAAGGAATGATGCCGATGCCTGTGCGGCTCGATAGCAACGACAAGAATTTCGAGGCCGGCTTCGCGGAGCTGCTCGGGTTGAAGCGCGAAGTCTCGGCGGACGTCGACAACGCGGTGCGTGCCATCATCGACGAGGTCCGGGCGCGCGGGGACGCGGCTCTCGTGGATCTTTCCCTCAAGTTCGACAGGGTCGATCTTCGCAAGGTGGGCTTGGCGGTAACGGCAGCAGAAATCGAAGAAGCCTATGCAGCGTGCTCGAAAGAGACGCTCGATGCGCTGACCTTCGCGCGCGACCGCATTGCTGACCATCACAAGCGCCAGTTGCCGTCCGACGATCGCTATACGGATGCCGCGGGCGTCGAACTCGGTCATCGCTGGACGGCTGTCGAATCCGTTGGGCTCTACGTTCCTGGCGGTCTCGCGTCCTATCCGAGTTCGGTGCTGATGAATGCCGTGCCGGCGCAGGTTGCGGGTGTGCCTCGCATCGTCATGGTCGTGCCGTGCCCGAGCGGCGAACTCAATCCGCTCGTTTTGGCGGCTGCAAAAATTGCGGGTGTGTCCGAGATCTATCGCATCGGCGGCGCGCAAGCGGTTGCAGCGCTCGCCTATGGCACGGAAACGATACGGCCGGTCGTCAAGATCGTCGGTCCGGGCAATGCGTACGTCGCGGCGGCGAAGCGGCAAGTGTTCGGTCAGGTCGGTATCGATTCCATTGCGGGTCCGTCCGAAGTTCTGGTCATCGCCGACAAGCACAACGATCCGGAGTGGATTGCGTCCGATCTTCTTGCTCAGGCGGAGCACGATACGGCGGCGCAATCGATTTTAATGACGGACGACGTGGCATTCGCCGAGGCCGTCGAGAAGGCGGTTCGCCGGCAACTCGAGACTCTGCCGCGCGGAAATATCGCGGGCGAAAGCTGGAACACCTTTGGCGCGACAATCATTCTAGGTTCGCTCGGAGAGGCCGTTGCATTGGCCGATCGCGTTGCTGCCGAGCATTTGGAAATTGCGACGGCGGATGCGGAAGATCTTGCGATGCGCATTCGCAACGCCGGGGCGATTTTCATCGGCGGCATGACGCCCGAGGTCATTGGGGACTATGTTTCCGGTTCCAATCATGTTCTGCCGACGGCGCGCAGCGCGCGGTTCTCATCGGGTCTTGGAGTTCTCGACTTCATGAAGCGCACATCTCTCCTGAAGCTTGATCATGCGGCGCTCGAAAAGATCGGGCCTGCCGCAATGACGCTTGCGCGCGCCGAAGGCTTGGAAGGTCACCGCCGATCCGTCGAAATCCGGCTCAAAAAGGCAGGCTGATCTTGATGGATCAAACGGTCGCCGCTCAAGAGAAAAGCCGGGATCGCCTTATCGACATCACGCTCGATGTGAAATCGCTCGGGCGTGCCAATTCCAATATCGAGCATGAGCGCGAAGTCGCGATCTTCGATATTCTCGACGGCAATGCGTTCCGCGTCGAGGGTGCCGACGACGGCCCATATAAACTCAATCTCTCCCTCGCGGAGGACCGGTTGTTGTTTGCGATCAGTCCTTCGAACGGTGGAGACGCCGTCGAGCACACGATTGCGCTCACGCCGCTGAAGCGTATCGTCAAAGATTATTTCATGATCTGCGAGTCCTACTACGAGGCCGTGCGCACGGCGCCTCCCGCTCGCATTCAGGCGATCGATGTCAGCCGGCGCGGGCTGCACGACGAGGGCAGCGTGCTGCTCAAAGAAAAGCTGCTGCCGAAGATCATCGTCGACGACGATACGGCGCGCCGTCTCTTTACGCTCGTGTGCTCGCTGCACTGGAAGGGCTGACGGCTCAGCCGGCGGCCTTCGGGCCGATCAAGAACCAGGACTGCTGCGATCCCACGCCCTTTATTTCGATCAGTCCGCGCGGTTCGATGGCGAACGCATCGCTAAGGGCTGCGTAACACGATGGGCAGATCGCAATGCGCCCGGGTGCGCTCGATTGCTCGAGGCGGCTCGCGAGATTCACCGGGTCACCCCAGACGTCGTAGCTGAATTTGTTTTTGCCAATGATGCCGGCCATCATCGGGCCGCTCGCCATGCCGACGCGGACATTCAGAGAAACGTTTTCGGCGTTGCTCACCGCTTTGACGGTGGCGACGAGATCGAGCGCCATCGCAGCCAAAGCGTGCGCGTGATCCTTGCGTGGGACCGGTACGCCCGATGCCACCATGTAGGCGTCGCCGATGGTTTTGATTTTCTCGACGCCGTGGCGTTCGGCAAGCTCGTCGAAAGCGCTGACGAGCCTGTTCAAGAGCGCGACCGTTTTTTCGGGCCCAAGTCCGCGCGCCATGCTGACGAACCCAGTGATGTCCGCGAACAGGACCGAGGCTTCCGAAAAGCCATCGGCGATGGTTTCGCCCGGCGCTGCTTTCAGACGTTCGACCACGCTATCAGGCAGCACGTTGCGCAGGACAGATTCCGTTTCGGCCTTGGCGTGCTCGAAGAGACTGAAGGCGTAATACACGCAGGCTGCGATCAGGCCGAACGTGGTGACTGCGCCTTGGACGTAAAGCGAGCTTAGGATCTGTTCATCGGCGCTCAGCTGAGCGGCTTCCGTCGGAAACTGAAACCACGCGATCAGGTGCAGGATCAGCGCGGTGAAGACGATGGCGAGGACGAGCCTGAAGCGGCGCGCTTCGAAAATGACGAAGGGTGCCGCGGCTGCGACGACGTATTGCAATGGCGCGCCACCGAGCCGGCCGAAGAAGGAGGTGAAGCCGATCAGCGCGACGAATTCCGCAAAAACGAGGAGGAGGCCGCCCGCAAGCTCGTTGATCCGATGCATGAAGGGAACGAGCGAGACGAGAAACGCGAGCCCGAGGTTGATGTAGACGACGGGCATCATCTCCTTGTTGCCCGACGCCCAAAGCTGAATGGCGTAGATGAGGGTCGTCACCACGACGAGGGATGAGAAGACGTTGACGATCTTCAGGCGCCGCTGGATTTCCGGCGGATAGCCTTCGATGCCGAAGCTGGCGAGGCGACGGATGAATGAGCGGATCATACGCAATGCGCCGGCGACCGGGGCCGGGAGAACCGACGGTTGCGCCTGACGTTTTTGCCGATCGATGATCGTCATTTGTGTCGCCCGGCGAATGCCTGCAAAGGCGGCTATTCCTTTTCGTCGAGACGGCCAATGCCGCTCAACGCCGCGATATCGCACACGACCTGCTGGCCGCGGCGCTCAATGGCGCCTTCCGATTCGAGCATTCCCAGAGCCGCGTTGACCTTGGGCCGGCTCGCACCGACGAGGAGTGCAAGCTCGCTCTGCGAAATCGGCAGGGGAAGAGAAATCTTCTCGGCCTTGCCGCTGGGATCCTTCTGGCGCACGGCGGCGAGGAAAAAGCGCGCCAATCTCGCCTCGATGGGATGCAAGGCGATGGCTTCGAGCTGTTCGTCGGCGTCGCGCAATCGGCCGGCGAGAAAGCGCACCGCTGCTTCGCCGACTGCTGCACGCGATCCGAGCAATCGGACAAAGGCCGCCTTCGAGAGCATCAGCGTCTCGACCTTGTTGACGGCCGTTGCGTCGGCCGACCGGGGCCTGCCGTCAAAGACCGCCAGTTCTCCGAATATCGATGGCGCTTCGACATGGGCGAAGGACAGTTCTCGCCCGTCGGAGGTTAGCACCGACAGCCGGACACGGCCCTTTGTTACGATATGCAGCTCGGAACCCGCCTGGCCGCGTGAAAAAATGATCTGGCCCGGCTCAAAGGCGGCTTCCCGTAACTCGAGGGCGACGGCCTTGCGGCTCGGTTCATCGAGGGTGCCGAAAAGGGGCGTTCGAGCAAGAAGGTCCGCAGGGTCCGGTTTCAGAGCCATTGCCACCGATCAATTTTGCTAAAGAATGCGATATTCATGCCCTGTTTCGGTTCCGGCCGCAACGCGGGCACTCTTGCTAAGGCGGCAGGCCTTCAGTCATTGTCCGCCGGCGTCTGGTTCGCCGGACGTTAGTGGTCTCCTAGTCACGATGATGATAATGGCAATTATGAGCAATTTTCTCCCGTCCTTCGCGCGCTCCGAGGCTCCCGGCCGTGAAACGCTGCGGCGCACGCTGGCGCGGGAAGCGGCGCAGGCCAAGACCGAGACCGAGCGGCCGCAACTCGTACTGGCGAGTGCCAGCCCGCGGCGCGTCACGCTTCTCGCGCAAGTCGGCGTGACGCCCGACGCCTTGCGGCCGGCTTCCATCGACGAGACGCCGAAACGGGGAGAGATGCCGCGTGCGCTCGTTTCTAGGCTCGCCCGGGCCAAGGCGGAGGTTGCGCGGAACCAGATCGCGAACGACCGGGATCTCGCGGGGGCTTACGTTCTCGCGGCCGATACGGTCGTTGCGATGGGGCGGAAGGTGTTGATGAAGCCGACGCACATCGAGGAAGCGATGGCGTCTCTACAACTTCTGTCGGGCCGCACGCATAAGGTCCAGACCTGCATCTGCCTGATCACCCCGGACGACCGGGTGCGTACGAAGATCGTCGATACGCGGGTGCGCTTCCGCTACATCAATAGGTCCGAGCTTGAATCCTATATCGCGTCGCGGGAATGGCGCGGGAAGGCCGGAGGCTATGCCATTCAGGGCCTGGCCGGATGTTTTGTGCAACGCCTCATCGGCTCCTACACGAATGTGGTCGGCCTGCCGCTGACCGAGGTCGTCAGCCTCCTCAATTCGGAAAAGTTTCCGATCCAGTACAATTGGCTGAAATACGCCGAGGTCGATCGCGATTGAGCGCGCCCATGTCTGCGTCCCGTTCCGCCAGCAAGCCTTTGCGTTGTCCTATCTGCGGAAAGGAGGCCGTCGAGGCCTATCGCCCGTTCTGCTCGAAACGCTGCGCCGACATCGACCTCGCGAAGTGGTTCAGCGGCAGTTATGCGATTGGCGGCCGGGAGGAAGACGAGGGCGACGATCCGCAGGCGAAAGGCCCGTCCCAGCGACCAAATGGCGAAGATGAAGAAGACTGAAATTCTGTTCTCTTGAGGCGCTTGCATCCTGCGGATCACGCCCCTATAAGACGCGTCTACTTCGCTCGGGGCTCAGCGCCGCGGAGGCAGGCCCAGGTAGCTCAGTTGGTAGAGCATGCGACTGAAAATCGCAGTGTCGCTGGTTCAATTCCGGCCCTGGGCACCATTGCCCAAAACCCGCACTGATTTCTCATTATAAATTTCGCGACCGAGGCATCCCGATCGTCGATCAGGGCGAGGCTCCCATTCGCTTCAAGCCATCAGACGCGGCAGCGAGCGTCGGCTCGAGCGTCAATGCGGCGCGGAAGTCGGCGATGCTCGCATCGCGTTCGCCAATCATTTCTTTGGCCAGCGCCCGGTTGAGGAGCGCGGGTGACATATCCGGCGCGAGTTCGAGCGCTTTAGTGTAGTCAGCTATCGCCTGTCGCGGTTTCCGCATGTCGAGGTAGACGTTGCCGCGATTGTAATACGCAAAGTTGTTGTTCGAGTCGGCGCGTATGGATGCGGTGAAGTCTGCGAGGGCTTTCGCATTCTCGCGGCGCTGCGCATAGGCGATGGCTCTATTCATGTAAGCGGTCGAGAGCGCGTCGGTCAGTATCGTATGCTGAATGACCTGGGTGCATCCCCGAATCTGCGTGGCCAGATCGGTTCCGTCGTTACAGTCTGCGACGGCGTCCGCGCGCGCGTTTCCCGATGCAAGAATGAAAATGGCCGTCGCTACTCGAATTACGCGGTTCACAATGTGAGAGCCTTGTCACTTGAGATCGGCCATCTGGAAAGCGACCGACCATTTCTTCGTCGTCTATACTACTGCGCCACGGGCCAGACGGTTTCGCACCAACTCAGAAGCCAGTCTCTTCGGAGCGAGATTAAATTTTCATGACCCAGATCGTGGTGCGTCTTTCTCGGACCGCCGGCCAGGAAGCGCACACCGTCATAGTGGGCGCGACGTCATCGATAGTCCAGCCAAGAGAGGAGCGCGGCGAAATTTTATTTTGCTGCAAAATTGGTGAACCGCAGGACACCGCGCGCTTCGGACAAAAATTGCGGGCGAGCTTCTAAGGGGCCCGGGGGAGGCAGCCACAGGATGAGCGCAATCAGTTCGCAAATCTCCGCTCTCAATTTGCGATTCTCCGAGGGGAAAGATCGATGGGTATTCTAGACTGGATGGGGAAGCGCCCGCCGCAGGCCGTTGACGAGGAAGCAAAGGCGACGCAGGCGAAGGGGCGGCCAAAGCTCGACAAGGCCGCTGCGGCGGAACGCGCACGCAAAAACAGCCCGTGGCGCTTCGATGACGGCCCGTCGCGGCGTCCTGTCAGTGAAAATAAAAAATAAGGCTTCGGGTGGTCCCGCGGAATTTGGACGCTAGCATTTGAGCGAGCTCCCACGTAGTGTCCGCGGGTCTGGGTGGGACCGTGTTCGCATGCTCGAATGTTATCTTTACGAGCCTGTTTTTGCATATCGTGTATGCGGTTACCCTGGCTGGCCGGTGCGGCTGCTAGGAGATGATTTTCATAGCGAGGCAAAAACGCTGGCCGCCGCGGATGCGCGTCGATGAGCGTTATGATCGCGATCGCCAACCCGAAGGGTGGCGTGGGCAAGTCGCTGACCACCATGATGCTCGCGGATGGCCTGGCGCTTTCCTACGGAGCGCGGGTGCTGGTTGTTGACGCCGATCCGCAAGCCGGGGTTACGAAGGCGCTTCTGGGCATCGACGCCGAACAGCAATTGCGCCAGCGTCAGATCGGCTTGGCGGCCATGCTGCAAGCCTTCGCCCGTGGACGGAGCATGCGGCTTGCGTCGCACCGGGTGGCGGCCGGTGATCTGATCGAGCTTCGCGATCGGCAAGAGGGCTTCATCGACATTTTACCGTCGAACCACGAGCTCCTCAAAGAGATGGCGGATTTCGAGCATGAGGCCCGGCGAAAGAAACGCAAGGACCGCCTCGATGTTCTGCTGTCCGATGCGCTTCGAGCCGAGCTTGCGAAAATCGCCGCGAATTACGACGCCATCCTGATCGATTGTCCGGCCGGTCCGGGCGTGCTCGGTCTTTCCGCCATGAGGCTCGCCGAGCACATCGTGGCGCCGACGAGCTTGGAGACGAATGCGTACTCGACGCTCACGGATTTCTTGAAATTCATTCTTGCCGACGATCTCGATCTCGCGTCGCAGGTGAAGGTTCATCCGCTGATCACGCAGTATCAGTCGACGAACACGGTGCAGCGCGAGATGCTGCAACACATCAAGCAGGGGCTGCATCATCTCAACGCGATAGCCCGGCCCGTTCCGTATACGAGTGCTTTGCAGAATGCGGCCACGCATCCGGGGCTTGGCGTGTTTCGTTCGGCGCGTGAGAAATACGGAAGCGCGCTTCCCGAGGTCATTGCGCTGACGAAAGCCGTGGTCGAGAGAATTAGTCCGGGCGGCTGATCGTGTGGTAGGGCCGATCAGCGCGGCAGGCATCGCCGCAGCACAGTGTGATGCGGACGACGAGACTCAGACGCGGCTGCTGGCGCTCGCCGAGCTTTGGGATTTCATCGGGTGCGGAGGGGCGATGCCGCTCGCGCGGTGGTCAACGGCGAAATCGTAGAAATCATCGGCTTCGCGAGCAACTTCGGAAAGCGCAAATTTTTTGGCGCAGTGCTCGTGCCCGCTGTGCGCCAAACGAATACGCAGGTCACGATCAAGGATGAGCGTGCGCAGGTGTTCGGCAATATGGGCGAAGGTGAACTCCGGAGGGAGCATCAGCGTGTGCTCGGGAGCAATCTCGGATAATCCTCCGGTGCCTGAGCTGATGACCGCACATCCTGCTGCGTGCGCTTCCAGCGCCGTGCGGCCGAAGGGTTCTTGCCATTTGGACGGAATGATCGCGATGGCCGCATCCTGGTAGCGTTCCTTCACTGCGGCGAAGGGCAGGCTGAACTCCACGCTGATCCGGTCTCCCAAGGGCCGGACGGCGGACAGCACTTCCTCCAGGTAGGCCGGAAAGCGGCCGGGCTCGCTCAGAATGAATCGTCCGCGCCAACCGGGCTGTTCTTTCAGGACGCTTGCGATTGCCTCCGCGGCTTCTTTGATGCCCTTTTCGGGAGCCGCCCGGCCGACACATATGATTTCGTCGAGCTTCGTCGCCGCTGGTCGCCACTGCGAAAAATCCAGCCCGTTATAGACGATGGCGGATGGCAGGCGCACCTCAGGCCAATCCTCCGCGAACATTTTCCGGCAGACGTCGCTCACGAAGATCATGCCGGCAAGCGACCGATACTGGTTCAGCTTGAACCGCCGCCGGATCGAACTCCACAAATTGCGGCCTGGAATAGCCTTGATCATGTTGTGCTTATGGAGAACCACCGGCACCCGGGTGCGCGATGCCAGCGCCGCAGCGGTCGGCAGATGTTGTTGCACCACGATCAAATCGGGCGACGTGCGCGAGACTTGATCCACGGCAAAGGCGACCTTGCGCCGCCGGGAGTCGTCGACCGCACGCGAATAGGTCATCACGTCGACTTCGGAAAAAAGCGTTTCATTCTCGCAGCAGACAACCGTCGTCGTGTCGCGATAGCGGCTCGCCGCGACGAGATCGCGAACGCAGAGGTCGATCGACGATGCGTTGCTTGGGCCGAAACGCATGTGCCGCGGCAGAAACATCAATATGCGCATGATATCGATCTCAAGCCGAAGTCCTGCGTTCTATTGAGCGGAGTGTTTGTCCGAAAATGAGGTCAACGTTTCAGCGCATCAATATACACGCCGGTCTGCCGGGATGTAGCCAGCATACGTTTCGGCTGCACTGTCAAGATAGTACTCCCACTGCGTGGGATTGGATACGAGCAACGTCGTGTAAAGATACAGAAGCCGTGCATACAGCTGCGGAGCCTTGGTGATGAGTTTTTCTCGCCGCATCCATTTCAGAGCTCGCGAAACGATCTTTCTTGCGGCCATGTAGCGGTAATTCTCATCAAACTTAGAAGCGCCGAACTCCTTGATAATCTGGATTGTCTGAAAGTAGGTGAGGGCTTCGTTGGCAGACAATCTCTTGTGGCTATGAACGAGTTGATGACAGACCGCGGCGTCGATACGTGCGACGCGCGCCTGTTCGAAAACGGGGAGCGCGAGGGCGAGATCCTGACACGAGATCAGATCTTCGTTGAGACGAAGTGCTGACGGAACGCTGAGGCGCCGCATCAACGCAGCGGTTGGAATGTGGTTATAGTCTCTGATGGCATATCGAAGCGGATCGGACACTATCGTCACGGCAGACGGATGCTGCTGACGGACTTGGCTCTGCTCGGCAGTGAGCGGCGCGGGGCCATACATCAAGGTTGTGCCGAAAATGTAATCGGCATCATTTTCTTCAGCCAGTTTCACCATCAACGCGGTCGATCCGCTGATAGGAGGATCATCGCAGTCGATGATGCGCAGCCACTTCTTGGTTGCAAAATCGATGAGCTGATTGGTGACGTTGAAAATGCCGCGATTTTCCTGGCGGCGGCAGCTGATGCGTCGATCGCTTTTGGAGAATTTTTGGATGATGGACCACGAGGAATCTTTCGACCCATCGTCGATAATGAATACTTCGCCACCAGTCGCAGCGAGCTCGGCGGCGACGCTCTCCAGGACCGCGGCGAGATATTCGGCCTTGTTATATGAGCTGATCAGATAGCTAACGGACATTTATAAAATTGATTTTCCCGTAGCTACTGAACCGGTAGTCGCCGCGCGCGCCCTTTGGTTGGCCGCCCGAAACATCGATGCATCACCTTCGCCGATACCTTTTGGCTAGCTTCGGCAGAAGACCAGAAATTTGCGACGTGAGCACACGAAGTCAAGTGCGTTATCCAATGTTCGATTTAATGCTGTGGAGATCATCTTCCGCGACGGAAAGTCGCCTGTGATTCGTTCGGCGGCGCGCACCTGATTTTGCCGAAGCCCATCTATGTATGGCCTGCATCAGCCCGTTGCGCGATGACAACACGTCGACGAACGTTGCGGGTGGCTTCGGTCGGTCGGGGGTTGTCTCCGTAGCGTCTGCCATGCGAACGAAACTCTTTCTCGGCTCATCGGAATGGGCGCAGCGATTACTTGGAATTTTTGTAGTGCAAATTATTGAACTCGAACTACCGGGCGTTTTTCTCATCACGCCAAAGCGCTTCCACGACGATCGAGGGTTTTTCACCGAGCTTTACAACGCGAAGGCGCTCGCCGACGCCGGGATCAGGGACGTGTTCGTCCAGGATAACTTTTCGCTCTCGTCGAAGGTTGGAACGGTTCGAGGTTTGCACTTTCAGGTTCCGCCCTATTCGCAGGTCAAGCTCGTACGCGTGAGCCGTGGCCGCATATTCGACGTCGCCGTCGACCTCCGGCCAACCTCGCCTACCTACAAACGGTATGTTTCAGCGGAACTATCGGCAGAAAACGGTATCCAAATATATATACCCGACGGTTTTGCGCACGGATTCTGCACGCTGGAACCCGACACTGAGCTCGTTTACAAAGTGTCGAGTCACTATGCGCCGGGCGCCGAAGCTGGCGTCTTGTGGTCTGATCCCGAGCTTGGGATTGCGTGGCCGGTCAGCGAGAGGGATGCGATCCTATCGGAAAAGGATGCGAAGCTTCCGCTGCTGAAAGACATCGCGGGGCTGGTCTGATCGTCATTTGAACGCGGGGGGCGGGAAGATGAGAGTCGTCGTCACGGGAGGCGCCGGTTTTATCGGCTCGGCACTCGTGCGCCATCTCGTGCTGGATCGCGGCTGGGACGTGCTCAATGTCGACAAGCTCACGTATGCCGCCAACGTGCAGTCGCTTGCCTCGGTATCCGACAGGACGAATTACCGGTTTGTCCTGGCGGATATTTGCGACGCCGACGCGATGGCTCGCACATTCGCGGAATTCCAGCCTGATGCGGTGATGCACCTCGCCGCCGAGAGCCACGTGGACCGATCCATCACGTCTTCGGCTGAATTCATCAAAACGAACATTCTTGGAACTCACGTTCTTCTCGAGGCGAGCCGCTATTACTGGGAAGGCTTGCCGGCTGAGCGCCGCAAGAGCTTCAGGTTTCTGCACGTTTCGACAGATGAAGTTTACGGCAGCCTCGACGAGGGGGGCTTCTTCGTCGAAAGCACGGCCTACGATCCGAGGTCACCCTATTCGGCGAGCAAGGCTTCGTCGGACCATCTCGTGAGCGCGTGGCGTGAAACCTACGGACTGCCGGCGCTGATAACGAATTGTTCGAACAATTACGGTCCCTATCATTTTCCCGAGAAGCTCATCCCGCTCATTCTTCTGAACGCACTGGAGAGGCGGCCGCTGCCCGTTTACGGGGACGGACGGAATGTTCGGGATTGGCTCTACGTCGAGGACCACGTGAAGGCTTTGACGATGGTTCTCGAACGGGGCCGCGTCGGCGAGACATACAACATTGGTGGGCGGGCGCCGATGGAGAACATCTCGGTGGTCGAGCGCATTTGCGATGTTCTCGATGCTCTTAGGCCGACCGGCGAGCCGCGCCGAAAGCTCATTACATTCGTTCCCGATCGCCCTGGTCACGACCGCCGCTATGCGATCGATCCCGGCAAGGTCGAGACGGAACTTGGCTGGCGGGCACAGAACACTTTCGATACCGGCATCGCGGCGACCGTCGAGTGGTATTTGGCCAATGAGTGGTGGTGGCGGCCGCTGCGCGAGAAAGTTTATTCGGGCACGCGGCTTGGGTTGCTGCAAACTCGGGCACCGGAAGATGGCGCATTGGCGGAGCAGGTCGTGTGACCAGCGACGCATGCAGCACGCTCATCATCGGTAAAAGCGGTCAGGTCAGCAGCTCTCTTCTCGGATTGTTGGGAGGCGACGGCAATCGCGCTCTGGCCTTCGGGCGGCCGGAGATCGATCTTTGTGATCCGCAATCCGTAAGGCGCGCCATTCTCGCGGCCCGTCCCAAGGTTGTCGTGAACGCCGCCGCCTATACGGCCGTCGATAAGGCGGAGGACGAACCCGATGTCGCTTACGCGGTCAACGCGACGGGCGCGGAAGCGGCAGCGAAGGCTGCCGCCGAGATCGGTGCTGTCATCATTCATTTCTCGACGGACTACGTGTTCGACGGGTGCAAGCGTACGCCTTACGTCGAGACGGATGCCGTGTCGCCGATTGGCGTATACGGGCGAAGCAAGCAGGAGGGCGAGGAGCGCGTCGCCGCGGCCAACCCGAAGCATATCATTCTTCGCACGGCCTGGGTTTTCAGCCCGTTCGGAAACAACTTCGCGAAGACAATGCTGCGTTTGGGCAGTGAGCGCCGCGAAATCAAAGTTGTTGACGACCAGCGGGGAAATCCGACGTATGCGCCGGATCTGGCGGAACTCGTCCGCAAGCTTCTGCCGCTTGCGAGCGCGCCCGCGCCGGATCCTCGGATTTTCGGTACCTTCCATGCCGTGAACCAGGGTGAAACGACATGGTTCGGATTCGCCAAGGCCATTCTCGAAGGTGCGGCGCGGCGGGGCGGACGCGAGGTCACGGTGCTGCCGATCAGCACGCGGGAATATCCGACGAAGGCTGAGCGGCCCGCCTATTCCGTGCTCTCGACGGAGAAGCTTCGCGCCGTCACTGGTTTAGAGCTTCGGCCTTGGGCGGAGGCACTCTCCGATTGCCTCGACCAGCTCGCCGGTTCTCCCGTTCGAGAAGCGGACGCCCGATCGCAACAGACTGACGGAAAATTCGCATGAGCACGCTCAAGGGGATCATTCTTGCAGGCGGAAGCGGAACGCGGCTTTACCCGCTGACGCTCACCATCTCGAAGCAACTGCTTCCCGTCTACGACAAGCCGATGATCTATTATCCGCTGTCGACGCTGATGCTGGCGGGAATTCGAGACATCCTGATCATCACGACACCGCATGACCAACCTCTGTTCGAAAACCTTCTCGGCACCGGCGAGCAGTTCGGCCTGCGCCTGAGTTATGCGGTGCAGCCGGAACCCGAAGGTCTCGCACAGGCGTTCATTATCGGCCGCGATTTCATCGGCGGAGATCGATGCGCGCTCGTGCTCGGCGACAATATCTTTTACGGCCATGGCTTCGGCGAGCTTCTGCGCAATGCGGCCAGCCGCGAGCACGGCGCAACGGTTTTCGCTTACGAAGTCGCGGACCCCGAGCGCTACGGTGTCGTGACTTTCGATCAGAGCGGCCGAGCGAAAGCAATCGATGAGAAGCCGCAAAAGCCAAGCTCGAATTGGGCCGTCACGGGACTTTATTTTTACGACGAGCGGGTCGTGGAATTGGCGTCGCAAGTCAAGCCGTCGGCGCGAGGCGAGCTTGAGATCACGACACTGAATGAAATGTACCTCAACCTTCAATCTCTCCACGTCGAGAAAATGGGGCGCGGTTTCGCTTGGCTCGATACCGGCACGTTCGACAGCCTCAGAGACGCGAGCGATTACATCGCGACGATCGAGCGGCGTCAGGGACTTAAAATTTCATGCCCTGAGGAAATCGCGGTGCGGATGGGGTTCATCTCCCCCGCCGCTCTCGGCCCCTGGCTCGGCCGCTTGGGGAAGAGCCCCTATGCCGAGTACGTTCGGCGCGTCGTCGCTGGCTTCTGAAGGTGGGGGCACCCGCCGGTAACCCTCCGCGTTAAGCCAAGTTGCCGCGTCTTGCCCTTCCGGGGGCCAGAACGTATTGAAGCGGGCATGGACGCTTAATCGCGGCGGACAGCCGACGATTTGTCCGTTCCTGGTCAATTTATGAAAGTCACACGCGCGTGACGGTGAAAGTCGCTGCTTTCTACAAATTCGTTTCGATAGACGATCCGGCGGAGCTCCAGGCGAGCCTGCGCGAGCTTTGTGCGGCGCGCGGAATCCTGGGCACGATTCTGATCGCGGACGAGGGTATCAACTCGACCGTATCGGGCGCGAGCGAAGACATCGATGCCCTGATCGCGGCGATCGTATCGGAAGCGCGGTTTTCCGGTCTCGAGGTCAAATATTCGGAAGCGGCCGAGCATCCGTTTCAGCGCCTCAAGGTGAAGATTAAGAAAGAGATCGTCACGTTCGGCGTTCCCGATGCGAAGCCATCGGTGGCGACGGGCACGTTTGTCGAACCCGACGCGTGGAATGCGCTGATTGCCGATCCGGATGTTCTCGTCATCGATACGCGCAACGATTACGAATTTCAGGTTGGGACGTTCGCTGGCGCGCATAATCCCGAAACCCGTGCCTTCAACGAGTTTCCCAATTACGTGAAGCGGACGCTTGCGGGTGATCCGAAGCGCAAGATCGCCATGTTCTGCACGGGTGGCATCCGCTGCGAAAAGGCGAGCGCCTTCATGCTTCGCGAGGGCTTTCCGAACGTGTATCAGCTCAACGGCGGCATTCTGCGCTATCTCGAAACGGTTCCGCCGGAAGAAAGCCTGTGGCGGGGAGAGTGCTTCGTTTTCGACGAACGGGTTGCGCTGGAGCACGGCGTTCGGCAGGGGCATCACACGCTCTGCTCGGAGTGCGGATTTCCGGTCAGGCTGGGCGACGAGAGCGTAGCCGCCCTCTGTGATGGTTGCCGCGAACCACAGGCCAGCACGGACTGAAGGCGCGGTAAGGCGGCCGGATGGCCCGAAAGGCGCGGTTTCTTAACGTCTTGATACCTCAGCCGCGGCAGAACTGGCGCTTGCTCGCCAAGCACCGAATGATGATATAGACGCTAGTGTTTCCGCCGTTCCGGCATTCTGACCGATCCAGTTTTCGCAAATGACTGTTCGCAACCCCGACGATGACAATCCGAACGCGGATCGGCGCGCGACGCTGGAGCAGCTCGTCCGCTGGCGGCGGGATGTGCGGCGGTTCAAGCGGGATGCCGTTCCCGATGCCCTGGTGGAGCGGCTTTTGCGGCTTGCGGACCTGGCTCCGTCGGTCGGCAACAGTCAGCCGTGGCGCATCGTCAACGTGCAATCGCCAGAATTGCGGACCGGGGTCGAAGAAAGCTTCGAAGCGGCCCGGACCCGCGCCGGCGGCGGCTATAACGGCGAGCAGGCGGATCTCTACTTTCGACTGAAGCTCGCAGGATTGGACGCTGCGCCCGTGCATCTCGCGATTTTTTGCGACCACGGCGTGCTGCAGGGCCACGGGCTCGGACGGCACACGATGCCGGAGACGCTCGATTATTCCTGCGCGTGCATGGTGACGGTGCTTTGGCTTGCCGCCCGGGAAGCGGGTCTCGGCCTCGGTTGGGTGTCGATCGTCGATCCTGCGGAGGTCGCGAAGATGCTTGGTGCGCCGCCCGATTGGAGGCTCGTCGGGTATCTCTTGCTCGGCTGGCCCGAAGAAGAACATCTCGATCCCGAGCTCGAGAGACATGGATGGCAGCCGCGCACGGATTTCGAGACACGCTATTTTACGGCGGGCGCTGCGCCGCTTCTGAACGAAGCAAAGGGCACGCGGCCTGCCGAGGCAACACGTCGGGGCTCAGTCACGCTCGTTGGAGCGGGGCCGGGCGATCCGGAGCTTTTGACGCTCAAGGCGCTTTATGCGTTGCAAGCCGCGGATGCGGTGCTCTTCGACGATCTCGTCGCCAAACCGATCCTCGATCTCGTCCGTCCCGGCGCGCGCCTGATCGATGTCGGCAAGCGCGGATATCGCAAGTCGTGCAAGCAACCCGACATCAATGCGCAAATGGTGTCGTTGGCGCGCGAGGGGCTCAACGTCGTGCGTCTCAAGTCGGGCGATCCTTTGATCTTCGGGCGCGCCGGGGAGGAGATCGCAGCGTGCGAGGAGGCGGGCATCGCGATCAGCGTCGTGCCGGGCGTGACCTCGGCGCAGGGTGCGGCGGCAAATCTCAAGGTATCGCTGACCAACCGCGATCATGCACGCCGTCTGCAGTTCATTACGGCGCATGACCGGCACGGGACGTTGCCTAAGGACATCGACTGGAGCGCCGTTGCCGACAGCGCCGCGACGACCGTCATCTACATGCCGAAGCGGACGCTCGCGGAACTGGCCGAGATTGCGCTCGTGCATGGACTCGATCCGAAAACGCCGGCGATCGCAGTTGCGAATGCGACGCGGCCGGACGAGCGGGTTTTCGTCTCGACCATCGGGGCTATCGCCGCGGCGCTCGATGCGGCGCATCCGGAGGGGCCGGTGCTTGTCATGCTCGGGGAGGCTTTGCGTTATGCAACAGCGCGAGATGCGGCAAAGCAGGCGGAAGATATCGCGGCGGCGCACGGCGTCTTGCCGGAACAGTCCTGATACCGGCTGCAGTGCTCCTCTTGCTCCCCTCCATTTCGTGCAATTTCCGTGAGTGAGGCCGCCACACTGCTGGTGCTCGTCGCGGCGCTCGCGTTCGAAGCTGCATTTGGATATCCGGCTTGGATTTATCAGCGCATTGGCCATCCGGTGTCTTGGATCGGATCGCTCATTGCAGCACTCGATCGCCGCTTCAACCGGGAGAGCGAGAGTGACGACAAGCGGCGCGTCGCGGGCATTTTGTCTTTGGCATTTGTCCTCGTCACGGTTGGCGCCATTGCGTGGATGCTCGAGCGGTTGGCCGCGCAGATCCCGAATGGCGGGATTTTCATTGCGATACTCGCTTCGACGTTGATTGCGAGCCGGAGCCTTTATGACCACGTCGCCGCTGTTGCGCGCGCGCTTGACGAAGACGGGCTCGCAGGCGCGCGAGTCGCAGTCGGCCGCATTGTCGGGCGTAATCCGCTGACGTTGGACGAACATGGAGTCGCCCGAGCCGCGATCGAAAGCCTTGCGGAGAATGCGTCGGATGGCGTCGTTGCGCCAGTGTTCTGGTTCGCCTTTTTCGGGCTGCCGGGCCTTGCCGTTTATAAGGCGATCAATACGGCCGATAGCATGATCGGCCATCGGACGAAGCGGCATGAGGCGTTCGGGTGGGCGGCGGCACGTCTCGACGATCTCGTCAATCTGCCGGCGTCACGGCTCACGGGATTGATGTTTGCGGCAGCGGCTCTCTTCGCGCGGGGTGCGTCGCCGGCTGGCGCGCTCGAGGCGATGTCCCGCGATGCTTCGAAACATCGATCACCCAATGCCGGTTGGGCGGAAAGCGCGATGGCAGGAGCGCTGGGGTTCAAGCTCAACGGGCCAAAAGTTTACGGCAATGTGCGCGTCGAAGATGCGTACATGGGCAACGGGCGCCGGGACTTGGCCGCGGAGGATATCGAGGCGGCGCTTCGGCTGGCGGTGTTCGCATGGGGCCTCATGATCGCGACGCTCTTGTTCTTCGCCGTCATTTTGCGAGGCTGAGAAGGTCGTCGATGGCAATGTGGCGCGCGAGGTGCTCGGCGAAGCCGTCGAGGATGTCGTCGATTTCCGCTTCGTAGCTGTTCCCGGAGGCTTCGACGCCGAAGGTGGAGAGGATTGCCGCGCGCGCGGCGTCGGACGAGAAAATGCCGTGGACGTAGCATCCCGCGACGCGGCCGTTCGGTGACGTCGCGCCATCGCTTCGGCCGTCGGCAAATGTCAGCATCGCTCGCGCCGTGTCGGGTCCGGAGGTGTTGCCGACGTGCATTTCGTAACCTTGAAAGGACGCGGCGTTCACGTTGAGCGTTCCCCCGACCGCAGCGAGTGTTTTCTCCGTGCCGAATTCCGTCTCGACATCGAGCAGGCCCAGGCCTTCGACGGTTCTTGGCGAGCCTTCGATGCCGCTTGGATCGGAAATGCGTTTGCCCAGCATTTGATAGCCGCCGCAAAGACCGAGAACGCGGCCGCCGCGGCGAACGTGGGCCTTGATGTCGATATCCCAGCCTTCGGCGCGCAGCGCGGCAAGATCGTCGATCGTTGCCTTCGAGCCGGGCAGGAGAATGAGGTCAGCATCGGCCGGAATGGGGCGACCGGCTTCAATCATGGCGACGGCGACGCCCGGCTCGCTGCGCAGCGGATCGAGGTCGTCGAAATTCGAAATGCGCGGCAGAACGGGAACCGCGATGCGAAGCTGCACATTCGTGTCCGGCCTTGATGTTTTCGCGAGATCGTGAAGGGCAAGCGCATCCTCGGCGGGAAGCTTCCGCGCGTCGTTGTAGAACGGGACGAGGCCGAGGGATGCCCATCCCGTCATTTTCGCGATCGCCGTCATGCCGTCGGCGAAAAGAGCAGGATCGCCGCGCATCTTGTTGACGATGAAGCCGCGGATCATCGCTGCATCGTCCCGTTCAAGGACTCGCTCGGTTCCGACCAGACTGGCAATTACGCCGCCGCGATCGATGTCGCCGATCAGAACGACCGGCACGCCTGCCGCGCGCGCGAAGCCCAGGTTCGCAATGTCGTTCTTGCGGAGATTGATTTCCGAGGCGCTGCCTGCGCCTTCGACGAGGACAAAGTCGGCTTCGGCCTTCAGGTGGCTGAAGCTGTCGAGCACGGCGGGGAGAAGCTCGCGTTTTTTGGTTTGAAACTCGCGGGCCTTGGCGGAGCCGATCATGCGGCCTTGGACGACGATCTGGGCGCCTGTCTCGCTTTCGGGTTTCAGAAGAACCGGGTTCATGTGAACCGATGGCGCGACGCGGGCTGCGCGTGCCTGAAGCGCCTGCGCGCGGCCGATCTCGCCGCCGTCAGCCGTCACTGCGGCGTTGTTCGACATGTTCTGCGGCTTGAACGGCATGACGCGGATGCCGCGGTTCGCGAGGAGGCGACAGAGGCCCGCGACCATCAGAGATTTGCCGACATCCGAGCCGGTACCTGAAAACATCAGGGAGCGGGCTGGCATTAGAACTCGATGCCTTCCTGCGCTTTGATGCCAGCCGCGAAGTGATGCTTCACGGCGGCCATCTCGGTCACGCCGTCGGCGAGCGCGATCAGTTCCGGCTTGGCGTTGCGGCCCGTCGCGACGACGTGGAGATCAGGTCGGCGGGAACGTAGCGTTTTGATGACATCGTCGAGTGGAAGGTAATCGTAGCGTAGAGCGATGTTGATTTCGTCGAGGATGAGAAGGCGGATGGACGGATCGGCCATCAACTCTTTCGCCTTTGTCCATGCGCGTTCGGCTGCCGCAATGTCGCGCGCCTTGTCCTGAGTTTCCCAGGTGAAGCCTTCGCCCATCGTGTGCCACGAGACCTGATCGCCGAACATGCGCAGCGCATCGCGTTCTCCAGTCGTCCATGCGCCCTTGATGAACTGCACGACGCCGACGCGCCAGCCATGTCCGAGCGCGCGCAAAACCAGTCCAAAGGCGGCGGTCGACTTGCCTTTGCCGGGTCCTGTGTGAACGAGGAGGACACCCTTTTCGATCGCCTTGGAGGCGACCTCGGCGTCTTGCACGGCCTTGCGCTTCGCCATCTTGGCCCTGTGGCGTTCGGCCTCGCTGTCTGTCGGTTCGCTGGTCACGTTGCTTCAGCCTTTCAGAGTCAGGGGCAGGCCCGCGGCGACAAAGACGACTTTGTCCGCGACGGCCGCGATTTTCTGATTGAGCCGTCCGGCCTCGTCGCGGAAGGCACGCGCCAGCGCGTTCTCCGGCACGATTCCGAGGCCAACTTCGTTTGAAACGATGACGCAGGGCGCTATGCGCTTGGAAAGTGCTGCGATCAATTCCTCGGTCGCATCCGGGACGGGACGTTCCGCGTGCATCAAATTTGAAACCCACAAGGTCAAGCAATCGACGAGGGACGGCAGCTCAGACGTCCGGTTTTCCAAAGTGCCGGCGATATCGAGCGGCGTTTCGTGCTGAACCCAGCCGGTGCTTCGGCGGCTTTTATGCAGCCTGATCCGCTCATTCATCTCGCCGTCGAAAGCCTCAGCCGTGGCAATGTAGGCCCAAGGTCCGGGCAGGCTTGTCACAAGGCGTTCGGCGTACAGGCTTTTGCCCGAGCGGGCGCCCCCGAGAACCAATGTCAGCTGTGGCAGGGGCGGCGTCGGCATGGGCTACTTTCGGGGCGTTTTCGGCGATTGACGAAGCATAGTCGCTCACTTATCGATGGTGAGGACGGTCCCTCGCAAGAGGGTTCAAAGGGAATGCGGTATCAACTCCGCAGCTGCCCCCGCAACTGTTAGCGGTGAGCGCTGGCGATATGACCACTGGGCGATACCCGGGAAGGTCGCCAGCCGCCGAGACCCGTGAGCCAGGAGACCTGCCGTCTCAGATCGTTTTTCCAACCGTCGCCGGTGGGGCGAGAAAGGTTAACATGCACTTCAGCATCCTTCGCGCACTTCATTGCGCGCCAATCCAACGTGCGCCCGATTTCCACGGAACCTCGGAGTTCTTCCAATGAGCGCGCGCAAAGTTCCTGTCACCATTGTCACTGGTTTTCTCGGTGCCGGTAAGACGACGCTCGTGCGGCACGCCATCGAGAACGCTGAAGGCCGACGCTTAGCGTTGATCGTCAACGAATTCGGTGACGTCGGCGTCGACGGCGCTATTCTTCGTTCGTGCGGCATCGCGAATTGCCCCGAGGAAAACATCGTCGAGCTGACGAACGGGTGCCTTTGCTGCACGGTTGCGGATGATTTCGTGCCGACGCTCGAGGCGCTGCTATCGCGTAATCCGCCGCCCGAGCACATCATCGTCGAAACGTCGGGGCTCGCGCTCCCGAAGCCGCTGGTCAAAGCCTTCGAATGGCCGGACATCCGCAATCGCGTGACGGTCGATGGCGTCGTCACCGTCGTCGACGGGCCGGCGGTGAAGGCCGGACGGTTTGCCGACGATCCCGTGAAGGTCGCGGCGCAACGCGCGGCCGATCCGTCCGTCGATCACGAAAATCCGCTCGAGGAAGTCTACGAGGATCAGCTTCTTTGCGCCGATCTCGTCGTGTTGAACAAGACTGATCTCATGTCGGCCGAAGAGGCGGATCAAATCACGGAAGAAATTCGGAACGGCGTTCCGCGCGCCATCAAGATCGTCGCGACCCGCGAGGGTCGTGTTCCCGCGAGTGTGCTGCTGGGGTTGTCGGCGGCTGCCGAGAATGATCTCGCTGCCCGCCCATCGCATCACGACAACGAGCCGGATCACGATCACGACGATTTCGAGACATTCATTGTCGAAGTGCCGTCGCTCGCGTCGCCTGCCGATCTCGCGTCGCGCGCCAAGGCCATCGCCAATGCCCATGACGTGCTACGTATCAAAGGCTTTGCAGCAATCGACGGTAAGCCAATGCGGCTCTTACTGCAGGGCGTCGGCGAACGCGTCGATACGCGGTACGAGCGCGCCTGGCGAGACGATGAGCCGCGACTCGGCAAGCTCGTCGTCATCGGTCAGAAGGGGCTCGACCGCGAAGGCATCACCAGGACTCTGACAGGCGCGGCCTAATGCATATCGTCGTTCGCGAGAGCCGGGATCTCGATGAGGCCGCCGTGCCTCAGGATCTCGGACTTGCGCCCGCCGATATCGTGTTCCTTTCATTTTCCGATTCCGACCTGGCGATGGCGGCGGCGGCGTTCCGTTCGGTTGCCGCCGATGAGCGCCCCAGCCTTCGCGTCGCCAATCTCAATGCGCTCAGGCATCCGATGTCGGTCGATCTCTTCGCCGATACGACGCTTGCCGAGACGAAAGCGGTGCTCGTTCGACTGCTCGGCGGCCTCGATTACTGGCGCTATGGTGGCGAGCAGATCGGCAGGCGCTGCCGCGAGCTCGGAATTGCTTTGGCCATCGTGCCGGGCGACGGCCGCCCCGACATTCGGCTTGCCGCGCTTTCCACGGTCGAGGCGCAAGAGCTGACACGTCTCGGCGCGCTTCTCGATCAAGGCGGCGTCGAGAATACGCGAGCAGCGCTCCAGGGGGTGCTGGCGCGGGCCGAGCGGCATGACGGGTCCATCCCAGAGCCATCCGTCATTCCGGGTTTCGGAATCTATCGGGAGAGAACGGCGACACCCGGCGACATCGGAACGGCGGCTGTCGTTTTCTATCGCTCGCATTTGCTTGCGGGCGACGTTCAACCCATCGACGCGCTCGTCGATGCTCTCGATCATCGCGGCCTTGCGACGACGGCTCTCTATGTTCCGAGTCTGAAGGCGCCTGACGCGGGGGCGTGGCTCGGAACCGAGCTTGACCTGTTACGGCCGAGCGTCATCATCAACGCAACGGCGTTTGCCGCGCGTGATGGTGCCGACGGATCTCCACTCGACCAGTGCGATTGTCCGGTTCTGCAAGTCGCGCTCGCAAATTCGTCGCGGGCGGCGTGGGAGACTTCGCAGCGCGGGCTCGGCGCATCCGATCTCGCGATGCATGTCGTTCTACCGGAACTCGACGGCCGGTTATTTGCGGGCGTGGTGTCGTTCAAGGAAGAAGACGATCTCGGCAGCGATCTCGGGATGTCGCTTTTCCGGCATGCGTCTTATGAGACGGGTGTCGAACACGTTGCGGATCTTGCCGCTGGCTGGGGGCGATTGCGTGCGTCGCCACGAAATACGCGTCGTGTCGCGTTGCTTTTATCGACCTATCCCGGGCGGCCGGATCAGATCGCGCATGCTGTCGGTCTCGACGGGCTTGCGAGCGCGTGCAAGCTCGCCGAGCGATTGCGCGACGAAGGCTATGCGATTTCCAGCGCGCCAGAGGATGGGAAAGATCTTGTTTCGTGTCTCGACGCCGGCGCGCGGAGCATACGGTGGTCCATTCAAGATTATCGTGCTGCGTTCGATCAGCTATCCGAAGCTTTTCGCGAGAGTGTCTCGGCGGCATGGGGAGAACCCGAAGCCGACAGCTTTGCCGCGGACGGCGCGTTTTCGTTCCGTGCTGCGGAGTTCGGCAATTTCCTGATCGGATTGCAGCCGGAGCGCGGGCAGGTTCAGGACCGGAAAGCGCAATATCACGATCCATCGACGCCGCCGCGGCATAGCTATGTCGCGTTTTATCTGTGGCTCAGGCATGTCGGAAAAATCGATGCGCTGATCCATCTCGGCGCGCACGGCACGCTCGAATGGCTGCCGGGCAAGGCGATTGCCGGAAGCGAAGCGTGTGCGCCTCGCGCGTTGCTCGGGCCGGTGCCGATGATCTATCCGTTCATCGTCAACGATCCGGGTGAGGCCGCGCAGGCCAAGCGCAGGCTGGCTGCCGTGACGCTCGGCCATCGTCCGCCGCCGATGGTCGAAGCAGGGCTTTCTGGCCCATTGAGCGATCTCGAACAGCTCGTCGATGAATTCTCGTCTGCGGATGGACTGGATCCGCGGCGGCGAAAGGCTTTGTCGGGACAGATCGTCGACGCCGCTTTTCGTGCGGGAATCGCGGAACGCTGCGGTCTCGAAGCCGGCATGTCGCCAAGCGACGCACTGATGCGCATCGATGCATTTCTCTGCGACGTGAAAGAGCTGGCGATCCGTGACGGCCTGCATGTGATCGACGATACCGAGCTCGATGCCATCGTTCGTGCGCTCGATGGAAAGTTTATCGAGCCGGGACCGGCGGGCGCGCCAAGCCGCGGCCGATCCGATGTTCTGCCCACGGGCCGCAATCTCTATAGCGTCGATCCGCGCAGCGTTCCGACGCCGACCGCCTGGACGAACGGAAGGCGTGCCGCCAAGGCCATCCTCGATCGTTACGTTGGCGATCACGGCGATTGGCCGCGCGCGATCGTTCTCGACCTTTGGGGCAGCGCGACGCTGCGCACGGGCGGGGAAGAGCTTGCGACGGCGCTGGCTCTGCTCGGCGTCCGGCCGGTGTGGGATCATCGGTCCTACCGCGTCACGGGTATCGAGACGGAAGCGTTGGCCGAACTCGGGCGGCCGCGCGTCGACGTGACGTTGCGCATTTCCGGGCTTTTCCGGGATATGTTCGGCGCGCAGCTTGCGCTTTTCGACAGTGCCGTTTCTCTCGTTGCTGGTTTATCGGAGAACGAGGCCGACAATCCGCTGCGTGCGGCGCATGACGGAAACGGGAGGATCGATCGCATTTTCGGACCGGCCGATGGCAGCTACGGTTCGGGCGTGATGCAGCACATCGATCGCGGCGACTGGTCGAAGCGCGAGGACCTCGGCGGGGCTTACCTCGAAAGTTCAGCGCACAGTTATCGCAATGATGTTGCCGGTCACGAGGCGGGCGAAGTTTTTAAAGATCGTGTGAAATCCGCGGATGCGTTCGTTCACGTGCAAGACCACAGCGAGATCGATCTGCTGACCGGCGGCGATTTCGCGGCTCACGAAGGCGGGTTTGCCGCCGCTGCTGCTGCCGTCGGCAACAGCGGCGTCGCGCTTTATCATGGCGATACGGCTGCGCCGGAAACGCCGCGTGTCCGGACGCTGCAAGAAGAATGCGCGCGGGTCATCCACGGGCGCGCCGCCAATTCGCGCTGGATCGAAGGGCAGATGCGGCACGGTTATCGCGGAGCCGCGGAGATGGCGCAAAGCGTCGATGCGGCGTTCGCGTTTGCGGCGACGGCATCGGCGGTCGACACCGGTGGCTTCGAGCGGCTCTACAATGCGTATCTCGGCGATCCCGCAGTCGCGGCATTCATCGAACGGGAGAATCCGGCCGCGATGGAAGCGATGGGCCGGCGTTTCGCAGAGGCGATTTCGCGGGGGCTTTGGCAGCCGCGCCGCAACGATTTGGATACAGGAACAGGCAAGCCGCGCGAGGCCGCCGAATGACTGTGCCGGCTCACTTGATCAAGGGATGGTGTCCGGGCGCGCTTCGGCCGATGCGCTCGGGCGACGGGCTGATCGTGCGCATAAAACCGCGTGCGGGGGCGTTCTCGATTTCCGCGCTAGCTGCAATTGCCGATGCGGCCGCGCGTTTCGGTTCGGGCGAAATCGATCTCACCAATCGCGGCAATCTGCAACTGCGTGGCGTGTCGGACGATAGCTACGATGATGCGATCACTGCGCTTCGCGCGGCAGACTTGATAGATCGTTCGGCGGCCGTCGAGGCCGTGCGCAATGTCGTCGTCGATCCGCTGAGCGGCATCGATCCAGAGCGTCCAAATGTGTGCGATGTCGCTGCACGGATTGAAGACGCGCTCGCTGACGATGCACGGCTTTGGGCGCTTCCAGGAAAATTCGGTTTCAGCTTTTCGGGAAGCTCCGAGCCGATGGTCGGGGGGCGGGCCGCCGATATCATGATTGCGGCGGCGGGTGACGGCTTTGATATTTGCCTCGATGGCGCGACCGATCTCCGGTGCGAGGTAACGGCAGGCGACGTGATTGACTCCGTGCGGCGGCTGGCGATGGCGTTCTTGGATCTTGCCGCGAAAGATCATGAACTTCGGAGAATGAAAGCCGTCGTTGCGCGCTTTGGTGCCGCGCGCATTTTCGAATTGGCCGGATTGCAGGTAACTTCTCGATCGGTGGACGTGACCGTCGCTTCGGTATCTGCCGGATTGCTTTCGCGCGGGGATCTCGTGTTCGGAGTTGGCATCGGTCTTCCGTTCGGACGAATTACAGCCGATCAGCTGGGGCGGCTCTGCCAATCCGCGGAGGCGGCGAAACTCAAGGACGTATTTACAAGTCCGCAGCGCATTCTCGTATTTCCGGTCGCGGAGCGTGCGAAAGCCGAGCTGGTTCTCCAAGCGGCTGCGAGCACCGGCTTGATCGTTGTGCCCGAGGATGCCCGGCTGCAGATGGACGTGTGCCCCGGTTCGTCAGGATGCCGAAACGCCACCACCGACACGCGCGCCGATGCGCGGCATTTGGTTGACGTCTTGAACGGTTCGTTGAGCGGTTATTCGGTTCACGTTTCCGGTTGCGAAAAAGGCTGCGCCCGGCAGTCTGCGGCCGATTTCACGCTTATTGCGCGGGCGGGGCGCTACGATCTCATCCGCAACGGCGTCGCGGGCGATCCGATCGCGTTGGCAAATGTCGACGCGGATGATATCGGCAACACCGTTTCGCGCTTCATTCTGGACTCCGCATCATGACGGTTCAAGACTACATCCGCGACGGCGCGGCGATTTACGCGCGCTCCTTTGCAATCATCCGCGCCGAGGCGGATCTCGCGCGGTTTTCGCCGGAGGAAGAGCGTGTGGCCGTGCGGATCATCCATGCCTGCGGCATGGTCGAGATCGCGCGCGACATCATCATGTCGCTGACATTTGCGCGGAGCGCCATGTCGGCCTTGGCTGCGGGTGCGCCGATCCTCTGCGACTCGATGATGGTCGCTGACGGGATTACGCGGGCGCGGCTCGCTGCGAAAAATCCGGTCAGCTGTACGCTTCGCGATCCACGCGTGCCGGAAATCGCCGCGGAAATCGGCAATACGCGGACGGCGGCTGCGATGGAGCTATGGAAGCCGCATCTTGCGGGTTCCGTCGTCGTCGTCGGCAATGCGCCAACGGCTCTTTTCCGTCTTCTCGAGTTGATGGACGCGGGAGCATCGAAGCCGGCGGCTGTTATCGGCATGCCGGTTGGCTTCGTCGGTGCAATTGAATCGAAAGAGGCGCTGGCCGCCGACGGACGCGTTCCTTTCGCGATCGTGCGCGGCCGCAAGGGTGGCAGCGCGATGGCCGCAGCAGCCGTCAATGCGCTTGCGAGTGAGGCCGAATGAACGAGGTGAAGTCCGGGACGTTGTTCGGTGTCGGTCTTGGGCCGGGAGATCCGGAGCTCATGACGCTGAAGGCGGTGCGCGTGCTTGGCGCAGCGCCCGTCGTCGCGCATTTTCGCAAGAGCGGCAGACCGGGTCACGCGCGTACGATTGCGAGCGCGTACATTTCCGGAGCCGTCATCGAGACGGCGTTCGATTATCCGGTGACGACCGAGATCGATTTTCGTGAAGACGGTTATGTCTCGGCAATCCGCGAGTTTTATGCGGAGTGTGCGGAGGCAATCGCGGGGCATCTCGGCGCGGGGCGCGACGTGGCGCTTCTCTGCGAAGGCGATCCGTTCTTCTATGGATCGTTTCTGCACATGTACGATCGTATCAAGGCGGCGCATCCCGTCACGGTAATACCGGGCATCACGGGCATGTCCGGATGCTGGACAGCGGCGCGGGCGCCGATCACCTACGGCGATGACATATTGACGGTGTTGCCAGGCACGCTGGATCGCGTCGTTCTGGCGAAGCATCTCGAGAGCGCGGATGCCGCCGTCATCATGAAAGTTGGACACAACCTGCAGAAGATCAAGGAAGCGCTGAGAGACGCGGGGCGCTTTCAAGATGCCATTTATGTCGAGCGGGGAACGATGCCGGGCGAACGGATCGTGCCGCTGGCCGACCTCGGCGATTGCGCAGTTCCCTATTTCTCGATCGTGCTGCTGCCGGGCGGCCGTGGGCGGCGCATCGCATGAAGGGTGAGCTCGTCATCGCCGGTCTTGGGCCGGGCCCGGAAGGCTGGGTTACGCCGGCGGCAACCGAGGCCGTCGCGGCTGCGGATATCATCCTCGGCTATACGCCTTACGTGAACCGGATCACGGCGCGGCCGGGACAGGTTCTCGAAGCGTCCGATAATCGCGAAGAACTGGCGCGAGCCGAGCGGGCGCTGGCGCTCGCAGCGGGCGGAAGCCGGGTTGTTATCGTTTCCGGTGGCGATCCGGGTGTCTTCGCGATGGCAGCGGCGGTGTATGAGGCGGTCGAGAGCAATCCGGCGTCTGCCGAGGGCGTCGACATTCGCGTCGAGCCGGGCGTGACGGCCATGCTTGCGGCGGCGGCGCGCATCGGTGCACCCTTGGGGCATGACTTTTGCGCCATTTCGCTTTCGGATAATTTGAAGTCGTGGGCGACGATCGAGAAGCGATTGCGGCTCGCGGCCGAGGCGGACTTCGTTATCGCGCTCTACAACCCGGCTTCGAAGGCGCGTCCGCAGCAGATCCGGAAGGCATTCGAAATACTGAGTGCGGTGCTGCCAGCTGAAACGATTGTCGCTTTCGCGCGAGCTGTCGGACGGCCGGACGAAGAGATCGATGTGGCGACACTCGCACGTGCGCCGGATATGCCGTGCGATATGCGAACGCTTGTCATCATCGGTTCACAGGCGACACGTCAGGTGAAGTCCCCCGATGGGCGCGCGTGGGTTTATACGCCGCGTGCGGAGCGACGATGACGATGGGTTTCGATCCAGGCCAGCGCTTCCTCCACCGACGTTACGGTCGGTCGCGAGCCGATCGCGGGACGGCGGACCATATGCACTTTGATGCCGAGTTGGCGCGCGGCTTCGATCTTGGAGTATGTGGCGTTGCCGCCTGCGTTCTTGGCGAGCACGTGGCGGATGCCGTGGCGGGTGAAAAGCGCGATGTCATCTTCGACGCGAAACGGGCCGCGCGCCGCGATGATCGTCGCGTGCGAAAGGTTTGCGGGCGGCTCGCTCGCATCGACGACGCGGATTACGTAACGATGCTGCGGCGCTCCACTGAGCGCGGGAATTGCCTGCCGTCCGAGACCGGAGAAGACGTTTTGTGGTGTCGAGGGCAGGCCGGCGATGGCGGCTTCGATGCTGTCGTATTCGGTCCAGTCGTCGCCATTGACCGGCGTCCATGGTGGCCGCTCGACGGCGAGCAGAGGAATGCGCGCCGCGGCGGCCGCGGCAATTGCGTTCCGGCTTATGTTCGCCGCGAACGGATGCGTTGCGTCGATGAGGAGATCGATATCCTCACGCGTCAGGTATGCGGAGAGACCATCAGCGCCGCCGAATCCGCCGACGCGAACGGGCAACGGGCTCGCGGCCGGATTGGCCGTACGGCCAGCGAGCGACAGGGTCGCCGCGACGGATCTGTCGTTCGCCAAGCGATGCGCGAGAGACGCCGCCTCGCTAGTTCCGCCGAGGAGCAGTACACGCAACGGACTGTCGGAATTCGTGATCATGCCTGGAGCCCAATGCCATGAGCGGGCGCTGGTTGTCCATCATTGGCATCGGTGAAGACGGCCGAAAGGGGCTGTCTCCGGCGGCCTCTCACTTGATCGACGCGGCCGAGCTTGTGGTCGGCGGGCCTCGTCATCTCGATCTCGTGGGGGATACGCCGGGCGAGAAGATGGCGTGGGAGAAGCCGCTCGAGGCGACGGCGACGACGATACTGGCGCGGCGGGGAACGCCCGTGGCCGTGCTCGTGTCGGGCGATCCGTTCTGGTTCGGGGCGGGCGCGACGCTGGCGCGGTCGATACCCGTCGAGGACATGCAGGTTCTGCCCGCGCCTTCGAGCTTTTCGCTTGCCGCTTCGCGGCTCGGGTGGCCACTTCAGGATGTGACGACGCTTGGGCTGAACATGAAGGGACTGACGCCCTTGATCCGTCGTCACCTGCATCATGGTAGGCGGATACTGGCGCTCGCGCTCAACGGCGAAACGCCCGGTGAAGTCGCGAGGCTTTTGAGCGAAACAGGATTCGCGGAGAGCGCGGTCACGGTGATGGAAGCGCTTGGCGGTCCGCGCGAGCGCATCAGAAGCGTGCCCGCAAAGGACTTCGATTTAGGCCCGTTCGACCCGTTGAACATCATCGCGGTCGATGTCGTTGCCGGTTCCGGTGCGAGGCCCATTCCGTTCACCGCCGGGTTGCCCGATCATTACTTCGAGAACGACGGACAACTGACCAAGCGCGAGATCCGCGCAGTGACGTTGTCGTCGCTGCAGCCGGGCGCCGGACAGTTGCTTTGGGACGTCGGCGCGGGGAGCGGATCGATCGGCATCGAATGGCTGCTGGCGCATCCGGCGAATAGTGCGATCGGCATCGAGCGCGACGCCGAACGCGCCGCCAGGGCAGTGCGGAATTCCGTCACCCTTGGCGTACCGCATCTCGACGTTCGTCACGGTGCTGCGCCCGATGCGCTGAGCGGCCTGCCTCGGCCGGATGCGATTTTCATCGGCTGCGGCACGGCTGACGGGAGCGTCATCGGCGCCTGCTGGGCTGCGTTGAAGCCGGGCGGACGTATCGTCGTCAACGCGGTAACGCTTGAATCCGAGCAAGCGTTGCTCGCAGCGCATCGGAGCCGTGGCGGAATGCTGACGCGCATGAGCGTCGAACGTGCGGAGCCAGTCGGGAAACTCACGGCATGGCGTCCGGCAATGCCGGTTCTGCAGTGGGTTGCCGCAAAGCCCGATGGTGACGCATGATTGCAATCGGCATGGGAGCGAACAGCCTTGCTCAACCGGATGATTTTTCCGCGGCGCTCGCAACGGTGTGGCGCGAGGCGGGCGGCTGCGATGAGGTTGCGACGCTCGCCACGGCAGCGTTTGCTGCCCACGTTCAAGCGGCAGCATTGAAGGCTGGCGTTTCCTTTCGTCCGTGGATGCTGATTGCGCTGCGCGAAAGAAGCGCGGACTGCGTGACGCGTTCGGAGCGATCGTTGTCGCTTTTCGGCGTGACATCGATTGCCGAGGCTGCGGCATTGGTCAGCGCGGGACCGCGTTCGCATCTCATCATGCCGAGGCGCGTCGTTGGCAACATCACGGTCGCGGCAGCGCAATCGGCGGCTCGCGGGGAACGGCGGAAATGACGGTCCATTTTATCGGTGCCGGCCCTGGCGCCGCAGATCTCATCACGGTGCGCGGGCGCGATCTGATCGCGCGCTGCCCGGTCTGTCTTTATGCCGGCTCTCTCGTTCCGCAGGCTCTGCTGACGCATTGTCCGCCGGGCGCTGAAATTGTCGATACGGCCCCGATGACGCTCGACGAGATCGTCGAACGCATCGCGCAAGCGACGCGCGACGGCAAGGATGTGGCGCGGCTTCATTCCGGCGATCTGTCGATCTGGAGTGCGGTCGGCGAGCAGCTTCGCCGTCTCGATCAGCTCGATATTCCTTATACAGTGACGCCGGGCGTACCGGCGTTTGCTGCTGCGTCAGCGGCGCTGGCGCGCGAGCTGACGCTTCCCGAGGTCGCTCAGTCCGTGGTGCTGACGCGGACATCGGGCCGGGCTTCGGCGATGCCCGAGCGCGAACAGCTCGAGACGTTTGCCGAGACGCGTGCGACGCTCGCCGTGCATCTTTCGATCCATGCGATCGCGGACGTCGTCAGGCGTCTTTTGCCATTCTACGGACCGGAGTGTCCGGCGGTTGTCGTCTATCGCGCCACATGGCCGGAGGAGCAGATCATTCGCGGCACTCTGCAGACTATCGCTGCGCAAACCGCCGAGGCGGGACCGGAACGCACGGCGCTGATTTTGGTCGGCGAGGCGCTCGGGCGTGACGACTTCCGCGAGAGCGCGCTTTATAGCGTCGATTATCGCCGCCGTTTTCGCGGTGGCTAGAAGAATAGGCGGCTGACCATGCCCGAAGCATTGACGTTGCCGCCAGGATTGATGATCGCGGCGCCGCGCTCGGGTTCGGGGAAGACGACCGTCACGCTCGGCCTGCTGCGCGCGCTCGTCCGGCGCGGTCTTGCGGTGCAGCCGTTCAAATGCGGACCGGACTACATCGATCCGGCATTCCACGCCGTGGCGGCGGCTCGCCCGTCCTACAACATCGACAGCTGGGCGATGAGCTTCGATCGTGCGGCCGATATTTTGTCGCGTTCGTCGAATGGGGCGAATGTCGTCGTTTGCGAAGCGTTGATGGGTCTCTTCGACGGCGTTTCCAAAGCGGGGGCCTGGGGCAACGGCGCCAGCGCCGATATCGCGGCGAAAACGGGCTGGCCCGTCATTCTCGTGCTCGATGTTTCCGGCCAATCGCAAACGGCCGCGGCCGCCGCTCGTGGTTTTCAAGGGTTTCGAGACGGCGTGACGATCGCCGGTGTCATCCTCAATCGGGTGGGCAGTCCGCGCCATGTCCGTTTTGCGTCGGAGGCGCTGGAGGCCGCCGGGCTTCCGGTCGTCGGGGCCTTGCCGCGGGAAAACAACGTCGTCCTGCCGGAGCGGCATTTGGGGTTGGTGCAGGCCGAGGAGACGGCGGAGATCAACGCCCGGCTCGAGGCGTTGGCAGATTTCATAGAGACGCACGTGGACGTCGGCAGGCTTCTCCAGCTCGCGGTGCCGGGATCGGTGGCGCAAGGAGCGCGTCCGAAGATCAAGCCGCCTGCGCAGCGTATCGCTCTCGCGAGGGATGCCGCCTTCTCGTTCGTCTATCCGCATCTGCTGGAAGGCTGGCGCGCGGCCGGTGCCGAAATCATTCCGTTCTCACCGCTTGCGGACGAAGCGCCCGATCGCGAATCCGATCTTGTCTGGTTGCCTGGTGGGTATCCGGAGCTTCACGCGGGTGCATTGGCGAATGCCGGTCGTTTCAGGTCGGCCCTCACCACATTTGCGCAGTCGCGGCCGGTTCACGGCGAGTGCGGCGGGTACATGGCGCTTGGTGCCGGCCTCGTCGATGCCGAGGGTCAGCGCCACCAGATGTTGGGACTTCTGGGGCTCGAAACATCATTCGCAAACCGGAAAATGAACCTCGGGTACCGGCTGGCGGAGCTGGTCGCGGACTGTCCGTTGGGCGGCGCCGGGGAGCTTTTGATGGGGCACGAGTTTCATTATGCGAGCGTGCTGGCCGCGCCTGATGAGCCCCTTTTCCGATTGCGGAATTCGGACGGCGAGGCCCTTTCGGGGGGCGGCAGCCGTCGAGGGCACGTCACGGGGTCGTTTTTTCATTTTATCGATAAATAACCGGCGCCTCGGCCGGATTTTCAGGCTACGGTTGAACCTGGGCGATCGTTTGCCCGCTCTACAAGTTAACCGGAAGTTCTGGAACTTTTTAGAACCCTGCGCATTTAGGTCTGGGAAGGTTCGTCCGGAACCCGGTGTGCACACACGAGTACTACGGAATCCGTCAAATAGGGTCTTTGCAAGATGGGCACAGGCAGTGATCCCAAGAGAGGGGATTCAGCGACTATGCAGGCACCGTTACCGGCCGAGCTTCAGGGGCAGATTGGCCAGCGTTTGAGAGAGGCCTACATCGAACTTATCAACGAGCCAGTCCCCGATCGGTTCGTTGTGCTCCTGCAAAAACTGAAACAACGCGAGGAGCAGAGTAAGGAGGATGGTCGTGACGAAAAGTGACGACGACCTGCAAGCTCTCCTGATCGCGGCCGTTCCCAATTTGCGCGCATTTGCGAATTCGCTTTGCGGCGACCCGACGCGTGCCGACGATCTGGTGCAGGATACGCTCGTCAAGGCCTGGTCCAATCTGGATGGTTTCGAAAAAGGCTCGAACCTGAAGGCCTGGCTCTTCACGATCCTGCGCAATACCTACTTTTCCGAACTTCGGAAGCGCCGTCGTGAGGTCGAGGATGCGGACGGGGCGATGGCGGAGCGCATGTCGGTTCTGCCCGAGCAACATGTTCATATGGATCTCGTCGACTTCAAGAAAGCGTTCGGCGTCTTGAGCGATGATCAGAAGGAAGTTCTGCTGCTCGTCGGTGCGGAAGGCTTCTCTTACGAAGAGGCAGCCGAGATCACCAACGCTGCAGTCGGTACGGTCAAAAGCCGAGTCAATCGCGCCCGTGTGGCCTTGAACAAGGCCCTCGGTCTCGAAGCCGGCGAGAGCATCAATCCCAATGGCGAATTCGCCGGAATTACGCGAGCTGTGGGGCGAGGTTAGCCCCGGTTGCGCGAAGAGCCGAGACGGATAAGTTCATGGGGTGCACGGACGTAATACCCTATCCGGGATGATCCTGTGTTTCGGTACAGTATCGTCTCGCCATAAAACGAGATTACGAGGTGTCAAATGTCGATAGCCGAATCCATTGCTCCCCATTTGCCGTATCTGCGCCGCTACGCACGATCGCTGACGGGAAGCCAACAGTCCGGTGACAATTACGTCGCGGCCGTCCTGGAGGCGTTGATTGCCGATTCCGAGGCGTTCGACAAATCGATTGCTCCGCGAGTCGCGCTCTATCGCACTTTCACCAAGGTTTGGAATTCGCTGGCCGTAAATCGCATTCCTGACGAGGTTCGACAACTTGATAAGCCGCTTCCGGAGCGGCGGTTGGAGTCGATCACCCCACTTCCGAGACAGGCATTCCTTCTCGTCTCGGTCGAAGGCTTCTCCACGGCGGAGGCAGCACAGGTTCTTGATGTCACTCCGGCGCACGTGACCGAGCTTCTGCAGATGGCGGGCGCAGAAATTGCCGAACAACTTTCGGCGGATGTTCTCATTATCGAGGACGAACCGCTGATCGCGATGGACCTGGAAGCGCTTGTCGTCGATATCGGGCATCGCGTGCAGGGCGTCGCCCGGACGCATCAGGAAGCCGTGGCAGAGGTTGCGAAAAAAGCGCCGTCGCTCGTTCTCGCCGATATTCATCTCGCTGACGGAAGCTCGGGACTCGAGGCGGTGAACGAAATCCTCGAGACGATCAGCGTTCCGGTTATTTTCATCACCGCATTCCCGGAGCGCTTGCTGACGGGGACAAAGCCGGAGCCCGTGTTTCTCATCACGAAGCCTTTCGAGCCTGCGGTCGTGAAGGCAATGATCAGCCAGTCGTTGTTCTTCGGTCTCAGATCGAAAAAATCCGGTCAACGCGCGGCCTGACACGTTTCAGCTCCCTGATGAAAGAGGCGCGGCTCCTGTTGGCCGCGCCTTTCTCGTTGGAGTAACAGTTTTATTGCGGTTGCGATGGCGTGGAATTTGGAGCGGGCGTCTCGGACGCCTGCTTCGCACTATCGAGTTCCGACTTCTTCGTCGCCGAGCCTTCCGTCCAAACGTAGTTGGGTGCCGAGGAAAGGTTGTCCTTGCTGGCGTCGAGGACCGCGACCGTGTTGCCGTTTTTTTCTGAGAATTTAATCTCGTTGAATGGGACGCCAACGTTCTTCTCACCGACGCCTAGAAAGCCGCCGACGCCGATCACGGCAGTGCTGACTTTTCCAGCATTGTCGAGAACGAGATAATTGATGTCGCCGAGCTTATCGCCAGCAGCGTTCTCCACGCGCAAACCGATGAGGCTTGACGTGCTCTGCTCGCCAATCGCTTGCGTTTTGACGAACGAAAGAGCCTCTGCCGATGAGGTGAGCAATGCGGGCGCTATCGCAAGTCCGGCGATGATGGCGGCACGGCTCAAGGTCTGTTTGTTCATTGTCGGTCTTCTCCTGGTGACGTTGCGTTTGGTCAATCGCACCGCGAATTTTTTGTTCCACTTTGATCGGTTCGATTTGAAAGCGATCAATCGTGCATACTCGAATGAAAACGGCCGGGCTGTGGTCCGGCCGTTCTTAAAGGCTTCGCTAGCCTGCGTGGCGATTACACAATTCCGGTCACGCAATCGGAGTCAGGCCCGGCGGATGAAACTCGCGACGATGGAGACGATGAAGAGTACGATTGCGACCCAGAAGATGAGCCGGGCTCCTTCCATCGCGGTGCCGGCGACTCCGCCAAATCCTAAAGCCGCGGCCACAATCGCTACGATCAAGAAGACGATTGCGTAGTAAAGCAGGTTTCCCATAGGCTCCGATCCATTTCCAAAAATGCACCTTGGGAGAACGTGCGCCGAAACCGCGCGGTTCCGAATTACGGCGAAGGTAGGGCGGGATCAGCCTCGAATGCCGCACAAAAAAATTAGAGTCCGCGCCGCTCGGGGGGAAGCGGTCGCGAACTCTTTTAAGTGACGCCGTACCCTGGGCCACGGGGGAGTGGGGAGGGAGTATTTGGGTACGGTCACAGTGGGACAACGTAGCGAGCGTTAGCGGGTTCCAAAGTTTCCTGGGGTATTTTTTGCCCGCCTTCAGGACACGCGGATGGATTGATTTCGATTCAAAATGCGCCGATATGCGTGGGCGTAGACTCGCTATGTTCGTTGGCCGATAGCTTGGCCAAATGCATTACGAGTTGGAAAGGTCTGAGCAGTTCAGTCGTGCTATCAATAGAAAAAAATTGCTTTTAGCAGGCGGTTGGCACGACGGTTATGTCGTGGCATTGCATACACTTTCCGTCGATCATTCTTAGCTGGGTTATGGGCCGCCAAAACATATCGCGGAGATTTGCAGCGTTCCTGACGTCGAATGCGACGAGAACGTTGTTGGTCTGGGTTTCAATCGCAGTTCTATCCGGGCTCGCAGCAATCGTTGCTTGGCAATGGACGGTGACGGCTGCAGATCGCGTTGCTCAGACGCTGCTCTATCAGCAAGGTCTGACGAAGTGGCTGAGTGCCGCACAGGATCTTGAGATCGCGCAACGCGGATATCTGCTTACACGAGATCCAGCCTATCTCGCGTCCTATGAAGCCGCGAAGAAGTCCGTGGACGGCATTCACACCGATTTCACCCGGATCGGACGCAACAACCATCAGCTGCTGGCTGCGATCGAGGAGGTTCACAAGGCGCAGCAGGAACACCTGTCGGCGATCGACAAGAGCATTTCAGCCGCGGCGAAGGATCCAAATCCACCTGGTCAGCTCTCAGAGAACAGTCTCGACATCGCGCTGTCGAACAGGTTGCGCGATGAGATCGCCGCCGCCAGCCGGCAGCAACAACTTCTCTTCGAAGAGCGTGTCGCTCAATTTCACAACCAGAGTTTCTGGCTCCTGATCGCGATGCTCGCGATCTTGCTGGCCTGCGCTGCGTTGGCGATGGTTGCCTTGATCCGCGAGCGACAACGCGTGGAAGCGCTGGAGATTACAGCCCTGACGCTGACGTCAACAAACCGGTCGCTGGAAGCGCGAGTCAAGGCGCGCACTGAAGAGCTCGCTATCGAGCGCGATCGGGCGGAAGCGGAACGGGAGCGCGCAGAAGCGCTGCTCAGGGATGTTACGCACCGCATCGGCAATACGCTTTCGCTCGTCGTCGGCTTTATCAATCTGCATATCCGTCACACGTCTGATCCGCGATCCTTGAAAACGCTAACGGGTGCTCGGGATCGCATTCATGCAATCGCGAGCGCGCAGCGGCGGATCAATGTAGTCAACGATCTCGAGCTCGTGCGCATCGACACGCTCATGCAAGCGGTTCTGGACGATGTGGCGGAAACGGCCGGAGAAAGCCGGATTCATTTGACGATCGAGGTGCCGCCGCTTCTGGCGCCCGCGCAAGTCGCGACGTCGCTCTGCGTGCTGGCGCAAGAATTCGTCGTCAATTCATTCAAGCATGCTTTCGGCGAGGACGGCGCGGGCGAGGTCAATGTCCGGTTGAGGCAAACGGGCGAAACCGGAGCGGAACTGATTATCGAGGATGACGGCTACGGGATCGGTGCCAGTCTTTATGGGGGCATCCCGAGTGATGCCGACAAAATGCTGCAGGCCAACGCGAGCAATGGGGGCGAGGGACTGGGAACGAAAATCGCGGCTCTCCTGACGCGGCAGTTTTCGGGAGCCATCACCTATGAACCCGTGAGGCAGGGGCATGCGAGACCGGGCACGCGGGTCTCGATCAAATTGCCGGAGTTAGCACTCACGGTGCCGAGCGATGAAGTTTCAACTACGGAAAAAGGACTGAAGAGGACGCCCGCGTGATGGAAAGGCCGGCAGGGGAAGCACGACTAAGGCTTGCCGAATGAGCCGACTTTCCAGCGCGCAGCATAGGCGGGCGAGAGCTCCAAGGCCCGGGGTTTAGGGCGCTGCGAACTTCCCATTTGCATGCAGTCAACGACGAATGTAATCGCCGATTTCACCGAGCGTTCGGAATAGGGTTTGATGATGATGCCGCAGGCAGACGAGAAGTCTTGCGGTATTTGCTGTGGATTCGATGTCGTGAAAATCACTGTGGCATGGGCGTCTTCACAGAGGTGCCGCGCGACGGCCGGTCCGGTTATGCCATCGCTCAGATGAACGTCGACGAGTGCCAGATCGCAACTCGTCATCTGTGCGAGTGTAAGTGCCCGACGTGACGATCCGGCAATGCCGACGACTTGATGGCCCAAGTCTGTGACGATCGCTTCCAGCTCGTCAGCGACAATCGGTTCGTCTTCGGTGATCAGAATCTTCATCACGCCCCCGCGTGCCATTGTCCCACTCGGCGACAACGTACGGATGCTGGCGTGGTTCCGCGGGCGCTGGAAGTTCCGTGGTGAAAAGCTCAGGTTTTGATGGCGGCTTTCTGGGCGTGACCGACGTTTGCGAGAGGGCCGGTCAAGGTCCAGGTGAACTCTTCGGCGTTGCCATCAGCGCGAGCAGAAAGCTTCAGGCCTTGAGTCGAAAAGCGTTCCACCACCGACATGCCATAGCCTTTGGGGCCGTCGGTCAGGAACGGTGGACCTCCCGTTTCGCGCCACGAGATCAAAATCGTCGTGGGGTCAGGCAATGTCCATTCGAGCTTCACTTCGCCGGTCGCCGCCGACAGCGCGCCGTGCTCGACGGCGTTAAGTGCAAGTTCCGTCAAAACCATTCCTAGCGTTTGCGCTGCTTCCGGTGTCAGCATCACGGGCGGCCCCATGATGGCGACGCGGTCGGCGTCGGTTCGTGCAACCGCGCCGATTTCTGCCGCGGCCAACGTCGCGAAATCCACGCTTTGCCAATCAGACGCGACGATCAAGTCTTGTGATGCAGACAAGCCCGCTACGCGAAGCGTGAAATCCTTGAGGTGCGATTTGACATCGACGGCGTCGCGGGCCGTAAGCCTTGCCATAGCGAGGATCAGGGCGAGCAGGTTTTTCGAGCGATGGGAAACCTCGCGGAGAAGAGCGTCTGTGCGCGTGAGGCTGAGCTTCTGGTCAGTCACGTCATAGGCGACGCCGGCGAGTGCCGTGACTTTTCTTCCCACGGTCTCGGTCGGTGCGCCGCGCACAGCAATCCAACGGGTATCTCTGTTGCGGCCCCGAATGCGAACTTCGACTGCCAGAGGTTTTTGGCCGGCGATCGCAGCGCCGATGGCCTTCAGCAAACGACGGCGGTCGTGGCGTTCAACGCGGCGGAGAAGTTTGCGTGCGGGATGGTTATGCGCGTGATGGAGATCACTAAAAATTTCGGAAATTTCCGAATCCCAATGGATGTTGCCGGTTTCGAGGTTCCACTCCCAAACTCCTACGTCCCCTGCGCTTAGAGCTTGACGAAGCCGCTGTTCCCCCAATTCGCGCGATTGGGGCTCCGCGCTCTGGCTGTTGAACGGCAATGTCATGCCTGCTGTGCGGTTTGCCGCCTGTTTCGTTGGACTTGATGATGGTGCCGGAGTGCCAGCATTGCGATCTCCTGAAGTGTTCCGCGTCAGCCACGTCGCGCTCGCAAATGATGCGACCGCCAACAATGAGGAAAGCGCTACAAAGGTTATCCAGTTTCCTTCCATATGCCGTGCAGCCGCTCTTTCTGGAATTTGAGCAGCAACTTTCCAGCCAAGTTGCGCGGTATCGGCGACCGCTTCCACGAGCTGTTCCTGATTCGATTCAATCGAGTTTGCCGCAAATGCCAGCTTTGGGCGGGCTTTCGCAATTGTATGGCCGCGCGGTCCGACCAGTGAGATCGACCATGGGCCGCCGGACGCAAAATTCTTGAGCGCCGAGGCGACGTATGTGGAAGGGATCCGCGCTTGCAGTAACACTGGCCGAGATTCATTCGATTGCGCCGCGACCCAAAGGTTAATCCCTTTGTCAGGTGCGTCGTCATAGGATGTGATTTGCGGCGCCATCGTCGATAGCGCCGTTTCCGCTGCGGAACGCGCCGTGCCGTCTAGGCCAATAATCAGGCTCGCATCGAGCCCGCCTACGGGCGACAGCAGGTTGAGATTTTCACCTCTCGTAAAGATTACGATGCCCTTCCGGCCGAGTTCCGAGCGAATGCGATCGTCAATGTTTTCGGAGGTATTCCCGGCCGATGCGGTTGAAACCGGGGGAAGAGCCTTCAACGTGCGGAGCAGGGCTGCTATTTGATCGTCGAAAAAAGATGCGGCGAGGGTCGCGCGCGTATGGGCCTCTTCTTGGAGAATAGAAAGCTCGCGAGAATGTGCCGCGCGCATCAGATACGCAGCGAAACCCAGGGACGGGATGAGAATCCCCAGGCAAAGCAGGTAGGCCGCAATCCTGGTCGAAGGTGCGGGAATATTGATACGGCCTAGGGATTTGGCTTGCCGTGGCTGGCCTGCCGTCCCTGGTTTCTGAGTATTCACAATTAAGTCTTATCGTCCCCGAAGGAATGCAGAGAATCTCGCGTCAAATAAAATGCATGAGAGCCCGGAAGGTTCCAATTTTATGCGGCTCGGACCATTTGCCGGTGCCTCTTTCTCGGGGATACCTTGCGGCAAGCGGGATTTGCCACGATGATGACACAAGAGCAGTGAAATCCTGATTGCTCAAAAGACGGCCGGAGGTCATGACCGCTTCGAGACTCCGCATTAGGCTCGTTTGGCTCACGCTGTTTGCTTTCAGCGTGCAATTTTGCGTTGTCGCCTTCCATCATCATCCCAGCCGCGAAGTTAACGCGCGGTCTATGGTCTCTTATGCGGGCCATTGCGTTCAAACGCATTCGAAGCCTTGCGCGCCTGCCAATGATGACCATCACGACTGTGCGCTGTGCTGGTCCGTTGCAGTGGCCGCGACATCGCTGGTTCCATCGCTTTTCGATTTTCCTGTACCGTCTGAAATTGCCTTTGTTCAGCTTCAGGCGCCTCTCAGCTCTCAGAGCTGCATAGTTCGCTGCTACGAACTTCGCGCGCGTGGTCCGCCGCCAGTGCAAGCCGTCTGAGTCGCGAAGAGCGCTTGCGCGTCTTCGTTCAGCAAGAAATCCGCCTTTCGTGATCGGCTCAGTCGTGCGCGCTCCATGATCGCGCTTCGACGCCGCCGAGCTAACGCTGCGCGATGTCGCGTGGCAGCACATTTTCCTATTGGAGAAAACGATGTCGAAAGTACTTTCGGGTCTGGCCTCACTGGCGATTTTCGTTACGGTTCCCGCCCTTGCCGAAGAAGCGGCACACAGGCAACTCGGTCCGCACGTGCACGGGCAAGGCACGCTCGATATTGCCATCGACGGCAAGAAGATCGAGATGGAACTCGTGTCGCCGGGAATGGATATCGTCGGCTTCGAGCATGTCGCCTCGACCGACGACCAGAAAGCGGCCGTCGAAAAGGCCAAGGCGAAACTCGCCGATGTCCTGACCGTCTTCAAACTGCCGGCGGCGGCGAAATGCAAGGCGGAAGCGGCTAACGTCGAAAATCGCAAGGAAACGCACAAGCCGGGCGAAAAGGACGATGATGATGACGACAAGCCGGGCGCACCGCAGCACTCCGAATTCCATGCCACCTACACGATCAGTTGCGAGGCGCCGGAAAATGTAACGGGACTTGAGACTGTCTATTTCACCAACTTTGCGGGTGCGCAGCTTCTCAACGTCAACATCACGTCACCCAAGGGACAAACGCAGGCACAGATGACGCGAGACAAGCCGACGGTCGATCTGACAGGCGTAATGTAGCCATGAACGAAACCATCGTGGCTCCGAGCCATACGCGGATAGAGGGCGAAAGCCCTCTTGACGCGGTTTCGTTCGAGAACGTGCGTTACTCCTGGCCTGGGGTCTCGCCGTTCTCCCTTGCGATCGAGAAGTTCTCGCTCGGGCGCGAGGAGAAGCTTTTGCTGCTGGGTCCGTCGGGAAGCGGCAAGAGTACATTCCTCAGCCTGCTTGCCGGTATCGTCGCGCCGAGCAAAGGGCGGATCGATGTGACCGGCACGGAGATGGCGAAGCTCAGCGGAGCCCGGCGCGACCGGTTTCGCGTCGATCACTTCGGCATCATCTTTCAGATGTTCAATCTGCTGCCATACGCCTCGCTCATCGACAATGTACTGCTACCGCTCCGGTTTTCGCGCACGCGGCGCGAGAATGCGCTTAGGGAAGGGCCGATCGACGAGGTGGCGCGAGACATGCTCGTGTCGCTTGGTCTCAACGAGACGGTCATTGACACTGTCAAGGCAGCGAGCCTCAGCGTCGGGCAACAGCAGCGCGTTGCTGCTGCTCGTGCTCTGATCGGTGCGCCGCAAATTCTGGTCGCGGACGAGCCGACGTCGGCACTCGACCGGAATACGGAAGAAGTGTTCCTGAAGCTCCTGTTTGCGCAAAGCGAGAAGGCCGGCACTAGCGTAATCATGGTCAGCCACGATGAAGGATTGGCACCGCATTTCGACCGCGTGGTGCGTCTTGACGATATTGCCGTCTCGTCGCGAGGTGCAACGAAATGATGATCTTTCGACTCGCGTTTCAATCGCTGCTCAACCGCTGGGTGACGGCGTGCCTCACGGTGCTGGCCATTGCCGTCAGTGTCATGCTGCTGCTCGGCGTCGAGAAAGTTCGTACCGGCGCGCGGCAGAGTTTTGCCGATACGATTTCGGGCACGGATCTGATCGTTGGCGCGCGCAGCGGCAGCCTTAACCTGCTGCTCTACTCCGTTTTTCGCATCGGTAACGCGACCAACAACGTGACGTGGAAGAGCTATCAGGACATCGCGAAGATGCCTGAGGTTTCCTGGATCGTGCCGTTGTCGCTCGGCGATAGCCATCACGGCTTTCGCGTGCTCGGCACGAATGCCGATTACTTCACACATTATAAGTTTCGCCACGGCCAGAGTATGACGTTTGCATCTGGCGGTCCGTTCACGGATCTCTTCGATGCTGTCATCGGGTCGGACGTTGCGGACGCGCTTGGTTACAAGGTCGGCGATAAGATCGTCGTCGCCCACGGCGTCGGGTCGATCTCGTTTGTCGAGCATGGCGACAAGCCGTTCCGCGTTTCCGGCATTCTCGCAAAGACGGGCACGCCGATAGACCGGACCGTGCACGTCAGTCTCGAAGCGATCGAAGCCATCCACATCGATTGGCAGAACGGCGCGCCCGTTCCGGGCGAAAGCATTTCGGCGGATCAGGTGCGCAAGATGGATCTCACGCCGCGCGCGATAACGGCGGCAATGGTCGGCCTCAACTCGAAGCTTGCGACGTTCAAAGTGCAACGGCGGATCAACGATTACCCGGAGGAGCCGCTTTCGGCGATCATGCCGGGTGTTGCCCTCCAGGAACTCTGGGGGCTCATCGGTACGGCCGAGACGGCTCTCTCCGTCGTTTCGGCGATGGTCGTCGCGACGGCGCTGCTCGGGATGGTGACTATGATCCTGACGACGCTTAATGAGCGACGGCGCGAGATGGCGATTTTGCGCTCGGTCGGCGCAACTCCGGCAACGGTGCTTGGGTTGCTCGCAGCAGAAGGCGGACTGTTGACGCTTGCGGGCGTTGTTGCGGGTACGCTTGGCCTCTATGCGGGGCTCGCTTTGCTGCGCCCCTATATCGATCATACGTATGGGCTGAGCCTTGCGATCGATCCGCCGCGTGCAGACGAATGGTTGAAGCTCGGTCTGATCGTCGCTGCCGGGTTCGTTGCGGGATTGTTACCGGCGATCCGTGCGTACCGGCTGTCTCTGGCGGACGGCATGATGGTCAGAGTTTAAGCAGTTTCATTTTTCGAAAGGATGCGGCTATGGCATCGAAACGTTTTCTGGGTCTGTTCGTCTTACTCGCTCTCGCCGTTTCGGCGAGTGCGCCTTCAAACGTCGCTGCAGGTGCACCTCAGCAACTCAAGTGGGCCGATCTCATTCCGAAGAACGTGCCCACGCAGTCTTCGATGCAGTCGAAGACATTTTTCGGCGGTTCGGTGGCGCCGTCGACGTCGGATGCGGGTCCGCCTCCGCCGCCACTGCCCGAGGGCAACTTCATGTCCGTGAAGCGGCGACAGCCAGGAAGCGATCGCCCTCCCGCAATCGTGCAGGAACTTGACGGGAAAGACGTCGCTATCGGAGGCTATGTCGTGCCGCTCGACTTCGATGCGACGACGGTGAAGGAATTTCTTCTCGTTCCGTTCGTCGGTGCGTGCATCCACGTGCCGCCGCCGCCCGCCAATCAGATCATCTATGTGAAGGCGGAAAAGGGCTTCGACATCGGCGGGCCCTTCGATCCGGTCACGGTGACCGGCAAGATCAACACGAGCGAGGCTTTTACGGGCCTCGCGGATGCCGGGTACACGATCACCGCCGATAGCGTGGAGCCGCGGAAGGAATAGCTGCGACGAGGAGGCGTTCTCAACACTCGCCGACGGTGTGCGTCCTCGCATTTCGTGAGGCGGCGAGGGAAAAATTTCGCGTTATCGAGCCGGCTTGGATTTCCATTTTAACAGATTAGGGTCCCGCAGATTGGGGATTTCGACCGTTAAAACGTCTAATAAGCTCAGCATTTCTTCTTCGTTCGTGGAGGCAAGGCCGGTCGATAGGTTTGCGCTCAGGTCAATTCCAACCTGAGAGGTTCCCATGTCGTTCCTTCCCCTGACGCGCAGATCGGCTATTGGAGCTGCTCTGGGCCTCGGTCTTGCCGGGCTTTCCGGCTATGCGTCGGCTGCAGAGATTACGCTGCTCAATGTTTCCTACGATCCGACACGCGAACTCTATCAGGCATACAACGCGGCCTTCACCAAGTACTGGAAGGCGAAGACGGGCGATGACGTAACGATCAAGCAGTCGCACGGCGGCTCGGGCAAGCAGGCACGCTCGGTGATCGACGGTATTGATGCCGACGTCGTGACGCTGGCACTCGCGGCCGACGTCGATGCACTTCACAAGAATGGCGATCTCATCAAGGCGGACTGGATCAAGCGGCTTCCGGATAACTCTGCGCCTTACACGTCGACGATTGTTTTCCTCGTTCGCAAGGGCAACCCGAAGGGAATCAAGGACTGGCCGGATCTCACGAAGGACGGCGTCGAGGTCGTGACGCCGAACCCGAAGACGTCGGGCGGCGCACGCTGGAACTATCTCGCAGCCTGGGGTTATGCGCTAAAGCAGCCCGGCGGTAGCGACGCGACGGCGAAGGATTTCGTCGCCAAGATCTACAAGAACACCAAGGTTCTCGATTCTGGCGCCCGTGGTTCGACGACGACGTTCGTCGAGCGTGGCATCGGCGACGTGCTGATTGCATGGGAAAATGAAGCCTATCTCTCGCTCAAAGAGCTCGGCCCCGACAAGTTCGAGATCGTTACGCCGTCGATTTCCATTCTCGCCGAGCCGAACGTTGCGGTCGTCGACAAGGTCGTCGACAAGCGTGGCACGCGGGCAGTTGCCGAGGAATATCTGAAGCACCTGTATAGCGAAGAAGGCCAGGAGATCGCGGCCAAGAACTTCTATCGTCCGCGCGACGAGAAGGTCGCTCAAAAGTACGCTGGCCAGTTCGGACAGGTGAAGACATTCACCATCGATGATGTGTTCGGCGGCTGGACGAAGGCTCAGGCGGAGCACTTCAAGGACGGTGGCGTGTTCGATCAGATCTACGCGCCAGGGAACAAGAGCTGAACCACTCGCTAGAAACTGAATTCGTGCGTCGCCCCTCTCTCGGCCGGGAGCTCCTCCTCCAGACCATTTCCGATGAGTAGGGCGGCGCACGGAGCAAGTTTATCGATCACTTCGTCACGGAATTCGAAACAATGCTGAAGTCAGAACAAGGTCGCGAAAGGTGTAGCGGGCCGTTCCGCTGTTAGCCGGACCGGGATCCGGAGCACCATCATCGGGTGGGCATTTATCTCCCACCCTTCAGGCCTGAGCAGACCATAGCCTGCGTCGTCGCAAGGCTCAGCATCAAGGATGAATTCAATGTCGACAACTCTCATCGTTCCGGGGCTTCGTTCGAGTGGCCCGACGCACTGGCAGACGTGGCTCGAGCGCCGGGTCAGCGGCAGCATTCGAGTCACACAGCGTGATTGGAACGATCCGCACCTGCCGGAATGGTCGGCGCGCATTCGTCGCGAAATTGCGCAGGCAACCGGACCAATTTTCATTGCAGCCCACTCCTTCGGCGCGTTGGCTGCCGTCCAGGCCGCAAGCGATCACGCCGAGCGGATCACTGGCGCGCTTCTGGTTGCGCCGGCAGATCCCGATGTCTTCGGTGTCGCTGAATTTCTGCCGGTGAAGCCCTTGGGATTCCCGGTCGTGGTCGTCGCAAGCCGCAACGATCCCTGGATGGCCTTCGACAAGGCGCGCCACTGGGCCAATTTCTGGCGGGCCGATTTCGTCGATCTCGGCGAAGCGGGACACATCAATGCTGACGCCGGCTTTGGACCGTGGCCCGAAGGCCTTGCATTGCTTGAAAGATTGCGCCGCGCGGGAGAGTTCCGTTCTGCAGCGGAGCGGCTCGCGGCTTTGGATCTTTCCCAGGCACGGCCGTTGCAGCGGCATTGGCTGGCGCGACGACGGCAGGCACTTCGCGGTTCGCAGCCTCTCGATCATCGCGACATCGTTGGCGCGGCGGCGCTGCTCCGGGCAGCTGGTTGGACCGTCGGCGCGCCCGTTGTACCGGCCCGTGGTACAAGATAGTCACTCTGCTATTGCGGAAATGCTCAGTCGAAGGAACAGTAGGTTGACACCTGGAGCGGATCATAAAAATATCGATGTAAATCAATGAACTAAACAGAAATATTTCTAACTAAACAGACGGGGGTCTGAAATCACATGAAGTTGGTACAGGGAACACGGAGCCCGTGGGGGCTATGCGTGGCCGCTCTTATGGCCGGTGCATGGGCGATGCCTGCGGCTGCGGCGGATCTTGGGGGCAACTGCTGCGCTGATCTCGAAGAGCGTGTTGCGGAGCTCGAAGCGACGACAGCTCGCAAAGGCAACCGTAAAGTCAGTCTGACGATTTCGGGCTGGGTGAACGAGAACGTGTTGTGGTGGGACGACGGCACCGAACGGAATACTTACGTCGGGACGAACCCGGTCGAGCAATCACGTTTCCGCTTCGTCGGCGAAGCCAAGATCAATGCTGATTGGTCGGCGGGTTACTTGCTTGAAATCGGCGTGTGGGGCGGCAACGGCAGCAAGTTCGATCAGTTCAGCCCGGACGGGGCAACCGGCGCGAATTCCCTTGTTGTTCGCAAGAGCAGCTGGTTCGTGAAGAGCAAGACTTTCGGCAAGCTCTCCGTCGGTCAGGACAGCACGGCCACATACCATTTGCTCGACGATGCCGACGCGAGCATGACGCGTAATTTTTACGACGCCGAAGGTCCGCCTGACTATCTTCAGACCTTCTATCTCCGCGATAAGGCCGGGAACAAGATCGGTAGCGGTAATGGCCTGAAGTGGGGCGACGCGCTTCGCGGCTTCAACAACTCAACGCCCGGCGACGATGGCCGCCGTAACGTCGTGCGTTACGAGTCGCCGACGTTCGCGGGCTTCAGTGTCGCGACGGCCTGGGGCGAGGACGACATCTGGGACGCCGCTGTGATCTACAAGGGCGAAGCCGGCGACTTCAACTACAACGCGCGGGCTGGATATGGCCAGTCCACGGATGGCTTCTCCACTCCGTGCCACGGCTCGAGCACGTCGCCTGATAACGCACTCAACTGCGAGTGGTGGGGCGTTTCGGCGTTCCTGCAGCACGCACCGACCGGCCTGTTCGTTTATGGCGGTTATGGCAAGCAGCACGACGGTTCAAACAATCCTGGAATTGATGCAAGCATCGTCGAAAAGGACAGCACGACCTGGTTCGTTCAGGGTGGCATCGAGAAGAAGTGGATCCCGCTGGGTAAGACCAATATCTTCGGTATGTATCGCAAGGACGACGCAGGTACGAACCCAGGCAAAACGCTCGACTCCAACATCGATTTCTGGGCGGTCGGTGCAGCGCAGAACATCGAGGCCGCCGAGGCGACGCTCTACCTCGTCTATCAGCATGCTGACGGCGACGTGACGACGCCCGGAGTTCTGGCGCCGCCGCAAACTCACGATTTGTCGGCGATGCAGCAAGTCATCGGCGGCATGAAGATCAACTTCTAAGATTCACACTCTTCGTTTCGGGAGTGACGCGTATCTGACGTTCCCGTCAGAGTGCCTGCGGGAAGGAGAGCCAAGGGGCTGTCCTTCTCGCTTTTTTTTTACCTTGCGGCTGAGCAATGCTCGTGTCCGCAAATTCCGCTCATAAGCTCAGCATTTCTTCTTTGTTCTGCCGGTATCGCCGCTCAGCTATCCGTATTTGCAGATGCAAATATGATGGCGGAAGTCGCAAATGGTGATGGCCAGAAAAGAAGATTTCGAGAATTTTCAGGGTGCGGACAACGGCCCGACGAAGCTTTCGATTATCGTCGGCGAAAATCTCAGACAGCTCAGACGGAAGAATGGCCTGTCGCTGGAACAGCTGGGGGCCTTGTCGGGCGTCAGCCGCGCGATGCTGGGACAGATCGAGACGGGCAAAAGCGCACCGACTATCAATCTTTTAGGCCGCATAGCCGAAGCGTTGAAGGTATCGGTTCCGAGCCTCATTTCCAGTCCGGGGGTGGGGGGAACCGTTATCGTTCCGCGCGATCGGGCGACGGTCGTATCGTCGAGTGAAGGCGGGTTCGTCAGTCGCGCGCTGTTTCCGTGGGGCGATCCGCAAAGCATCGAAATTTATGAAGTCACCGTAAGCGGCCATCACCGCGAAGGTTTTGCGGCGCAGACGGCGGGCGCGAAGAAAAATCTCGTCGTCATCTCGGGCAGTCTCGAGATCCTCGTTGGTGAGGATTCTCCGGCGCGGCTGATCGAGGGCGATGCAATCCTCTTCAATGCGGATACGCCGCATCAATTTTATAATTCTGGTGATGCGGACGCAAAAGCATTTCTGGTCGTCACCGGTCTCGACGGCTCGAATGCGCGCGTGCGGCAGGGTTAAGGCGGCCCCTTCCTGGGTAATGCCGATAATCGAATATGCTTAGCATCTCTTATTTGTTAGCCGGGGGCGGGCTCTCAAATAGTGTCCTGGTTGTTTGCTTTAGCAGAGAGGCGAGCGGATGACCGCCAACCAAGTAATCCTCAGCACGGCGCTCTCCTGGGCCGGCGTTTTCGCCGCCGCAGGGTTCGTGATCGTGATCGCAGTGCTGATTTGACGGAGGGGAAATGTCTGGGGTGAATAAGAGGGTCCTGCCGGGCTTCGGGCTGTCGCTCGGATTCACGCTGGTGTACCTGTCGCTGATCGTTCTCATTCCGCTCTCTGCCGTCTTCATCAAAACGACGACGATGAGCTGGCATGAGTTCCTGGACGCGGTCGCTTCTCCGCGTGTCATCGCTTCCTACAAGCTGACGTTCGGCGCGTCGTTTCTGGCCGCTCTGATCAATGCCGTTTTCGGATTGCTGCTCGCTTGGGGTCTGACGCGCTATCCGTTTCCGGGCCGGAAGATCGTCGATGCGCTGATCGATCTTCCCTTTGCATTGCCGACGGCCGTCGCGGGCATCGCACTGACTGCGATCTACGCTAAGAACGGATGGGTCGGCAGCCTGCTCGAACCGCTCGGCATCAAGATCGCATTCGGTCCTCCGGGCGTGCTTGTCGCGCTTACTTTCATCGGCTTGCCATTCGTCGTCAGAACGGTGCAACCCGTTCTTGAGGATCTCGAGACGGAATATGAGGAAGCCGCGGCTAGCCTCGGAGCGACGCGTTGGCAAGCGTTCCAGCGCGTAGTGTTTCCGACACTCTTTCCGGCCTTGCTCACCGGCTTCGCGCTGGCGTTTGCGCGTGCCGTCGGAGAATACGGCTCGGTGATCTTCATCGCGGGCAATATTCCGATGGTTTCGGAAATCACGCCGCTGATCATCATCACGAAGCTCGAACAGTTTGATTACAAGGGCGCGACGGCGGTTGCCTCGGTCATGCTGGTCATCTCGTTCCTGCTGCTGCTCGTGATCAACGGTCTGCAAGCCTGGACTGCGCGGCGGACGGGGAGGGCGATCTGATGGTTGGCGTTGCTGCAACATTCGACGCGCGGCCCGATACGGCCAGCAAGTTCCAAGCGAATCCTGCCACGCGAGATTCGTCGTGGGTGAGGTATCTGATTATCGGTGTGGGCCTTACCTATTTCGCGCTGTTCCTTCTGCTGCCCTTGATTGCGGTCTTCGTCGAGGCGTTCCGCAAAGGAGCGGGCGTCTACTTTTCAGCGCTCGTTGAGCCCGATGCGCTGTCGGCCATTCGCCTGACGCTTCTGGCCGCGGCACTGTCGGTTCCGTTCAATCTCATTTTCGGGTTGGCGGCTGCCTGGGCGATCGCGAAGTTCCAGTTCCGCGGCAAGAATTTTCTGATCACGCTCATCGATCTGCCGTTCTCGGTATCGCCGGTGGTTGCGGGCCTGATCTATGTTCTGGTGTTCGGTCTGCAGGGCTGGTTCGGCCCGTGGCTACGCGAGCACGATATAAAAATCATCTTTGCCGTGCCGGGCATCATCCTGGCGACAACGTTCGTCACGTTCCCGTTCATTGCCCGCGAACTCATCCCGTTGATGCAGGCGCAAGGCCGCGACGAAGAGGAGGCGGCAATTTCGCTTGGCGCTTCCGGCTTCCAGACGTTCTGGCGCGTGACCATTCCGAATATCAAATGGGCGCTGCTGTACGGCATCATCCTGTGCAACGCGCGCGCGATGGGCGAGTTCGGTGCGGTGTCGGTCGTCTCTGGCCATATCCGTGGCGAGACCAACACGATGCCGCTGCAGGTCGAGATTCTCTACAACGAATATCAGTTCGCAGCCGCTTTTGCCGTGGCGTCGCTACTGGCGTTACTCGCACTGGTAACGCTGGTCTTGAAAACTTACGTCGAGTGGCGCGCTCACCACCATAATGCGATAGCCGAGGAATAGGTTCATGAGCATCGAGGTCATTGGTGTCAACAAGACGTTCGGCAGCTTCACGGCGCTGAATAACGTCTCTCTCAATTTTCCGGATGGTGAGCTCGTCGCGCTTCTTGGCCCGTCGGGCTGCGGAAAGACGACGCTGTTGCGCGTCATAGCCGGCCTCGAGCATCCCGACTCGGGCCGCATCGTGCTCGACGGCATCGATGCGACCGACAAGGATGTCCGTCAGCGCCGGGTTGGCTTCGTGTTTCAGCATTACGCGCTTTTCCGGCATATGACGGTGTTCGAAAACATTGCGTTCGGCTTGCGCGTGCGCCCTCGCCGCGAGCGGCCGAGCGAAAAGGAAATTCGCGCCAAGGTGACGCGTCTGCTTGACCTGGTGCAGCTTGGCTGGGTGGCGAACCGATTTCCGTCGCAACTTTCCGGCGGGCAAAGACAGCGCATCGCGCTTGCCAGGGCGCTTGCCGTCGAGCCGCGCGTTCTCCTTCTCGACGAGCCTTTCGGCGCACTCGACGCGAAGGTCCGCAAGGAGCTTCGGCGCTGGCTGCGGACGCTGCACGACGAACTGCATATCTCGTCGATCTTCGTGACGCACGACCAGGAGGAGGCGCTTGAGGTTTCCGACCGGATCGTTCTCGTCAACAAGGGCAACGTCGAGCAGATTGGTTCGCCGAAAGAGATCTATGAGCAACCCGCGACAGCTTTCGCATACGGATTCATCGGGGCCGTTAACGAGTTCCGCGGTCGTGTCGATGGCGGCTTCGTGCGCGTCGGCGATGAGCGCTTGCGCTTCGAGACCGGAAACTTCAAGGACGGCCAGGAAGTCATCGCCTTCAGCCGCCCGCACGATACTGAAATCGTCGCTAATCCGCAGTCTGACGATGGGGTATCCGCGAGCATCAATCGAATTCTTGGCAGCGGCTCCGTCGCCCGGGTAGAACTTGTTGCCAATGGCGACGCGCGCGAAGGACGAAAAGACTTCTTCGAGGTTGAGATTCCCGGTACGGAAGTTCAATCGCTCGGATTGTCGACCGGTCAGCATGTGAAACTCAGGGGACGCCGCTTGAGCGTCTTTCCAGTTCAGAACACAACAAAGGCAGCTTCGTGAATTTCCAACAACTTCGCATTATCCGCGAAACGCTACGCCGCAATTTCAATCTGACCGAAGTTGCCAATGCGCTCTACACGTCGCAGTCCGGTGTTTCCAAGCATATCAAAGACCTTGAGGACGAACTGGGTGTCGAACTGTTTGTCCGCCGAGGTAAGCGGCTTCTCGGTCTTACCGAGCCCGGCAAGGAACTGGCGCTGATCGTCGACCGCATTCTGCTCGACACCGCCAACATCAAACGGCTTGCCGATCAGTTTGCCGGACGTGATCGCGGCGAGCTCGTCATTGCGACGACGCATACGCAGGCGCGCTATGCGTTGCCGGGGCCGATCGCGGCTTTCCGCAGGGAATTCCCGAACGTGCACCTTGTCTTGCATCAGGGAACGCCGAAAGATATCGCCGCGATGCTGAACGACGGTACGGCGGACATCGGCATTGCCACGGAAGCGCTGGACGATACTCCAGAGCACGTGACGTTCCCGTTCTACTCTTGGCATCACGGCGTCGTTGTGCCGAAGGGGCATCCTCTCGAAAGCGAGACGCCCGTGAGTTTGGAAAAAATCGCGGAATGGCCGATCATCACTTATCACGAGGGGTTCACGGGGCGGCCCGCGATCGATGCGACTTTCGCGAGGGCCAATCTGGCGCTCGATATCGTGATGGTTGCGCTCGACGCAGACGTCATCAAAACTTACGTCGAAGTCGGGCTTGGAATCGGCATCGTCGGCTCCATGGCGTATGACGCGAACCGCGACACGGGTTTGACGCTGCTCGACACGTCGCACCTCTTTCCGAAATCGACGTCACGCATCGCGCTGCGCCGCGGCCGCTTCTTGCGCGGTTTTGCCTACCGGTTTCTCGCGCTCTGCTCGCCGGAGTTGACGGAGAAGGTCGTCAAGGAAGGCATTGCCGAGCCGACGGATTGAACCTCGACGAGGGCCGATGGCTAAGCCGTGTGTGACTTCGATTTCAGGGCTCTGAACCAGGCGAGGCTGTCGTAGGTGGAGGCGAGCGGCCTGTATTCGCAGCCTATCCATCCTTTGTAGCCGATGCTGTCGAGATGCCGGAATATGAAGGGATAGTTGATCTCGCCGGTGCCCGGCTGATGGCGGCCGGGCGTGTCCGCGATTTGGATATGGGCGATGTGGTTCCGGTACTTGTCGATGGTCGGCGTCAGATCGCCTTCCATGATCTGCATGTGATAGACGTCGTATTGAAGACGCAGGTTTTCCGCTTCGACCGTTTCGATGATGTCGGCGGCCTTGGCCGTTGAATCGAGAAAGTAGCCGGGAATGTCGCGGGTGTTGATCGGTTCGATCAGCAGCGTCATGCCTTCGCCGGCCAGAACCTTGGCGGCAAAGCGTAAGTTCTCGACATAGGTTTTTCGCATCGCCCTGTGGTCGGCGCCGGTTGGCGCGATGCCGGCGAGGCAATGGAGCTGCGTGCAGCCCAGAACTTTCGCATATTTTACCGCGCGCTCGACGCTATCGCGAAATTCGCCAACGAGGTTCGGATAAATCGCGATGCCGCGGTCGCCCGCTTCCCAATTGCCGGGGGGCAAGTTGAAGAGCACCTGGCGCAGTCCGTTTGCCTTCAGTCGGGCGGCGATATCGCCGGCGTCGAACTCGTAGGGAAAAAGAAATTCGGCGCCTTCGAAGCCTGCTGCGGCGGCGGCTTCGAAGCGATCGAGAAACGGCATCTCGTTGAACAGCAGCGATAGATTGGCCGCGAATTTTGGCATGACCGTCCTGCTTGCCGAGGTGACCGATTAAGACGATGCGCGTTCGCGGTGGGCGGCCCGAAGGCGGCGGAAATCATCGCCTGCATGATACGACGACCGTGTTAAAGGTGACGCCGCGACGAGCAGAAATCCCTTAGCGCGTGCCGCTTGCGCCAGACCTTCGAATTCTTCCGGCGAAACGTAGCGATCGATGGCGGCGTGCTTTCTCGTCGGTTGGAGATATTGGCCGATCGTCAGGAAGTCGACGCCGGCGGAGCGGAGATCGTCCATGACTTGCAGGACTTCTTCGCGTGTTTCGCCGAGGCCCACCATAATTCCGGATTTCGTAAAGGTCTGAGCGTCGAGCTCCTTGGCGCGCTGCAGGAGCCGCAGCGAATGGAAGTAGCGCGCGCCCGGGCGAATGCGCAGATAGAGAGCCGGCACCGTTTCGAGGTTGTGGTTGAAGACGTCGGGCCTTGCGGCAATCACGGCTTCGAGGGCGCCGTCTTTGCGTAGGAAGTCCGGTGTCAGGACCTCGATCGTCGTGCCGGGAGAAGCAACCCGAATGGCGCGGATGGTTTCGGCGAAGTGGCGGGCTCCGCCGTCGGCGAGGTCGTCGCGATCGACCGAGGTTACGACGACGTGCTCCAGCGCCAGATGCGCGACGGCTTCCGCGACGCGTCGCGGCTCGTCAGGGTCGAGGGCTGATGGAAGGCCGGTTGCAACGTTGCAGAAAGCGCAGGCGCGTGTGCATACGTCGCCCATGATCATCATCGTGGCGTGCCGCTTTTGCCAGCAATCGCCGATATTGGGGCAGGCCGCTTCCTCGCAGACCGTGTGCAGCTTGTGTTCGCGAACGATGGCTCGCGTGTGGTCGTAGCCTTGCGAGCCCGGAGCGCGGACCCGCAACCAAGGCGGTTTCGGCAACGACGGTGTTTCGGCGTGCGCGACTTTTTCAGGGTGGCGCGGGCGTGGCGTCGTGCCGGTTATGTCGAGCAAAGTTACCAATGGCATCACCGGGCGGGAGACAAGTCTTGCGGCTATACTAACTGCTGCGGCGCGAATGTAACAGACACCTCTTCATGCGGGCCTGTGCGGGCTTTGATGCGGCTTTCCAAAAGAAAAGGGCGGCACACGGGCCGCCCTCGAACTCACGATAATCAGATCGGCCGTTCTGTTACTGAACCTGAACGACGGCCTTATGAACGGGAAGCGCGTCCGTATCCGACTCCTTGGGGGAGCCCGACACTTCCGACGGCTTGACTGGATCCGGAACCGACATCGCGGGGCTCATGATCGGGTCGAGCGGCTCGTGGGTGGAAGCAGAAGCAACCGTTGCCTTCTTCTTCACGCTTGGCGTCTCCGCCGCTTTCTTTTTCGAAACGGTCTCATCCGAAGCGGACTGTTCCATCTCGGACTTTGCTTCAGATTTTGCTTCGGTGGACTTGCGCTTCGGCGCCTTCTCGGCGTCCTTCTGCTGAAGCGACTGCTCCGATGCTTGCTTCTTCTCGAACGGCTTCGGCGCTAGGGCCTGATCGTTGTCATCCTTGGTGGCGTCACGGGATTCTTGATCCTGCGAATCCGTAGCGGACTGCGATACAGACGCTGTCTTCTTCGGCGTCTCATCCCAGAAGAAGAAACTGTTGTCATTTGACTGGCTGCTCGCACTCGATGTTTTGCGCGCGTATGCGCCATATTCATAGTTCGACGAACCCGATGACGCGGACGCCGACGACGATGACCGAGATGCCGAGCTTGCTGAAGCCGGCGTCGCGGAGGCGGCCCGTGGATTGGAATCGGCATCACCGTAGCGCGGATACTTGTCGCCGGAAGAGACCGTCTTCGTCGAGAACTGCTGCCAGGTGACCGTGACCCGCGTTCCAACCGGTACGCGAGGATAGAGATCCAGAACGTCCTCGTTGGTCATGCGGATGCAACCGTGCGAAACGGCCTGGCCGATGGTCCAGGGAGCGTCGGTGCCGTGGATGCGGTAAGCGCTGGTGCCGAGATACATGGCACGGATGCCAAGCGGGTTCATCGGATGGCCGCCCGGGACCCAACGCGGCAGGCGCGGGTTCTTGCTGACCATTTCCGGAGTCGGCGTCCACGGCGGGTTGACGCGCTTGTTCGTTACGGACGTCACGCCCTGCCAGCGGGCTTCGCCGGTCGGGATAGCGACGGGATAGGTCATTGCCTCACCGGTCTTCGTGATCCAGTAGAGCCGGCGGTCCGAGAACGAGACGATGATCTGGCCCGGCTTATACTGCGGATCGAAGGTTACGATGCTGCGGCCGCCGCCGTACTCGGGGCTGCCGCCCCAGAGGAAATCTACGAGGTCTTCGGCTTTCGCCGATGCTGCGGACATCAACCCGCCTGCCATGACGATGGTGGCGATGGTTAATCCGCTCATGAAACGCGGCAGGCTCATCGGGGGGATGCTCCGGGATTTGGTGAACAACAATATACCCTAAACGCAGGATGAGGGGGTCATCCTGTGCCTCTAATGGTGAAAGGCCGGTATAATTCAGTCTCGTTTTCGGGGGCAGAGCAGGGAAGTCACAGTTCCATTGGGATTGCATTCTGCCCCACTGACTTTCCTAGGGTTTTACGAATTTTCGAAACATGTGTTGCGGTTTGATGACTGTAAAATCTGAGTTCGTTCTTTGTCTGTGCAGTCTTGACGAATTGCAGGCTTGGTATTAGAACAAACAAAGAACATTATTGGGTTTTCGCTGAAGGCGTTCCCTAAACGGACTTCTTTACCATGAGGTTCCTATTGGCCCCCGGAGTTTCCGCTCCTGTTCCGATTTTGCCCGCCGGGAAAGATGCGGTTGTCGAAAATTTGCGTTCGCGCATTCTGCATATCGAGCGGCATGCGCCGCGCCGCGGTGCGGTTGCCCCGGAAAGTGCCTCCTTGCCCCGGACGGGACGGCGCGGGGTCTCTTGGGAGCTTGGCTGCCTAGCGTGCGACGACCTCCTGCCGAGAGGGCTTGAGACGAATGCCCTCCATGAAATCAAGGGGCAGTCTTCTGTCAGTCGCGGCGCTTCGGCGGCGGATTGGATGGCGGGGATCGGTTTTGCGGCGCGTCTTGCTGTCCGCCGGATCGATACCTTCGCGGGGGCGCCAGGCGCGAATGCGTCCGCGCCGCTGGTGAAGCCCTGGGTGCTCTGGTGCTGGCCGCGGCAGCTTGCGGGCGAATTCGGATCTCCGTCGGCCGCGGGTTTGGCGAGCCTCGGCCTCGATCCGTCGCGCCTCCTGATCGTCGAGACGGCGCGTGCGGGCGACGCGCTGAATGCGATCGAAGAGAGCCTGCGGGCTCAAAGCCTCGCCGTCGTCATCGGCGTTGTCGAAGAGGCGGAGTTGACGCCGGCGCGCCGCTTGAGCCTTGCGGCCGGGGAAACGGCGACGCCTTGTCTTCTCGTCACACATCCTGCCTCCGAGCCCGCCGGAGCAACGGCCACACGATGGCGCGTGAAGCGGATTGCAAGTGCAGCCCAATCTTTCGAGCCGCGGGCGCCCGGAGCTCCGCGCTTTTCGATCGCGCTAGAGCGCTGCCGGGCGCGTCCCGAAAGCGTCGCGCGCCCCCCTATGTTTCTGGAGTGGAACGATGAAACGCGTCGTTTCGATTTGGCTTCCGTCGTGGCCGATCTTCCGGCTCAAACGCGCGGAGCCGGCAGGCCTCCCGTCGGGGCAGCCGTTCGCTCTTATTGAGAGCGGTGCGCACGGTCTGGTCATCGTGGCCGTCAATGACGCCGCCGCACGTCTCGGGATCGAAACGGGCACGTCGCTTACCGACGCCAGGGCGGCGCATCCGGGTCTCTTGTCGCGTCCCGCCGAGCCCGAGAAGGACCGCATTGCGCTTTTGAAGCTTGCGCGCTGGGCCGGCCGCTACGGTCCGAACCGGCACGTCGACGGCAGCGATGGCTTGTGGATCGATATTACGGGCGTCGCTCATCTCTTCGGAGGCGAAGAGAATTTGCTCGATGACATGACGCAGCATCTTTTGTCGTTCGGTGTCGCCGTGCAGGCGGGGCTGGCCGATACGCTTGGCGCCGCGCATGCGCTCGCCCGTTTCGGCTGTCCGCCCGATGCGGCGTGGGCGATGGCGCCGCCCGGTGAAACGCGTGCGGCGATCCGGTTTCTTCCCGTCGAGGCGCTTCGGCTCGATGCTCCGCGCATTCTGCTGCTGAAGCGATTGGGCCTTCGTCACATCGGGCAGCTCTACGATATTCCGCGCGATAGCTTGGCGCGCCGGTTTCGTTCCTCCGATGCCGCCGCCGCCGTTCTCGTGCGGCTCGATCAAGCCCTCGGGATGCTGGAAGAGCCGCGCCGACCGATGCAGTCGCCGCCGGTTCTTTCGGTCGCGCGAGCTTTCGCGGAGCCGCTGATTTCTTCGGAAGCTCTGGAAGCCTTCACGAACGAGCTTGCGGGTGAACTTGCTCTGGCGCTCGCAGCCAAGGATCTCGGCGCGCGGGTTCTTCGGCTAGCGTTCTATCGCGCCGACGGCACGAGCGGGACCATAACGGCTGCCATGAGCACGCCTTGCCATGATGCTCGCCACATGATGGTGCTGCTCAGCGAGAAATTTTCGAACATCGATGCCGGCTTCGGGATCGACATTCTCCGTCTCGATGCGGTGCGTGCGGGAAGGTGCGAAGCAAGCCAGAAAGGTTTTGCGTCACCGCAGGGGGCAGCCTTTCGCGATCCGTCGGAGCTTGTCGATCGTCTCGCCAATCGGTTCGGGCGTGATGCGATCACGGTTTTGCGTCCGCAGGGAAGCCACATCCCGGAACGCGCGGAAATTCGGCTTTCGGCGCTCGATGTTTTGGCGGCTGAAACCTCCGCCTCGCGCGTCGCGACCTACGCACCGCCTTGGCCCTATCCGAAGCGATTGCTTCGCCCGGCCTTCATGCTTTCGCGGCCGGAGCCGATCGAAGTCACGGCCGGTGTGCCGGATGGGCCGCCCGCGAGCTTCATCTGGCGGCGCGTCGAACGTCGTGTGGCGCGTGCGCAGGGACCTGAGCGGATCGCATCCGAATGGTGGCGGACGCTCTATCTCGATGCAGATCAGAAGCGGCCGCGCACGCGCGATTACTACCGGATCGAGGACCAGCAAGGCGCGATGTACTGGGTCTTCCGGCATGGCCTTTACGAAGGCGAAGAGGCAGCTGAGCGGCCTTCCTGGTTTTTGCATGGGCTCTTTGCGTGAGGCGCCCATGACCCTTCGCTACGCTGAGCTTCAGGTGACGACGAACTTCTCGTTTCTGCGAGGTGCGTCTCATGCCGACGATCTCGTCGAACAGGCGAAGGCGCTCGGTCTTTCGGCGATTGCGGTGACTGATCGCAATTCGCTCGCGGGCGTCGTGCGGGCGTACGTGGCGGCGAAGGCGGAAGATGACAAGCCTGGGATTCGTCTCGTGATCGGCGTGCGCCTCGATCTCGAAGACGCGCCGAGCTTGCTCGTTTATCCGACGGATCGCGCGGCCTATGGGCGGCTCTGCCGCTTGCTTTCGCATGGGCAACTCAAGGCGGACAAAGGCAAGTGCGTTCTCCATCTCGCCGACGTCGCCGCGCATGCGGAAGGCCAGATCTTTATCGCGCTGCCGCCGGAGGATTGGGATTGGCGGGAGGTGACGCTCAGTGCTGCGCGCAGGCCGGTGCCCGAAATTCAAACCGGAAAGATCATTCCATTTGAATCCGTGCGTGAGCGTTTGGACAGTTCGGCTCCCCCACCCCTAACCCCTCCCCGCAAGGGGGAGGGGAATCTTGCTCCCTCTCCCCGTTCTTCACGGGGAGAGGATCAGGGTGAGGGGCAGCCTCATGCACCGAACCAGCAAGCGCCCCTCACCCCAGCCCTCTCCCCATGCCAAGCGCAGAGGCATGGGGAGAGGGAGGTGCTTGAGATATCGCTCGGGCGGATCATAGCGGCAGTCGGCAATGCGCCGCTTTATCTTGCGGCGTCGCATACGTATCGCGGGGACGACCGGTCACGCATCGCGGCGCTTGCAGCGCTTGGCGACCGGTGCGGCACGCCGATCGTTGCGACCAACGACGTGCTTTATCATCATCCCGACTGCCGTCCGCTGCAGGATGTCGTCACCTGCATTCGCGAGAAGACGACGCTTCGCGAAGCGGGCCTCAGGCTCGAGGCCAACGCCGAGCGCTACATCAAAAGCCCGGAAGAAATGGCGTATCTCTTCAGAGGCCATGAAGCGGCGCTCGCGCGGACGCTCGATATCGTCGAGGCCTGCCGCTTTTCGCTTTCCGATCTCAAATACGAATATCCGGACGAGCCTGTGCCTCCGGGCAAAACCCCGCAGGAGCACCTCGTCGCGCTAACGTGGAGGGGCGCCGCAAGTCATTTTGCCGAGGGCATTCCGGAAAAGGTGCGGGACGCGATCGAGAAAGAACTCAAGCTGATCGGCGAATTGAAGTTCGCGCCCTATTTTCTGACCGTGCACGACATCGTCGCCTTTGCGAGATCGAGGGAGATTCTCTGCCAGGGGCGCGGATCGGCTGCGAACTCGGTCGTTTGCTATTGCCTCGGCATCACTGCGGTGAATCCGGTCGAGGTCGATCTGCTTTTCGAGCGCTTCATTTCGTCGGCGCGACTCGAGCCGCCCGACATCGACGTCGATTTCGAACACGAGCGGCGCGAAGAGGTCATTCAATGGATCTACAAGCGCTATGGCCGCCACCGCGCGGGGCTCACTGCAACGGTCATTTCGTATCGCTCGCGATCGGCCGTGCGCGACGTCGGCAAGGTCTTCGGTCTCTCGGAAGATTCGATCGCGGCTCTTGCCGGCATGGTGTGGGGAACGCATGCGGGTGGCGTGCCGCCGGAGCAGCATGTTCGCGGCGCGGGGCTCGATCCTACCGATAGGACGCTCGCGGCGGCGATGAAGCTTGCCCAGGAATTGATGGGATTTCCTCGGCATCTATCGCAGCATGTCGGCGGTTTCGTGCTGACGCGCGGTCCGCTGGTCGAGGTCGTGCCGGTCGGCAACGCGGCGATGGCGGACCGCACTTTCATCGAATGGGACAAGGACGATATCGCAGCGCTGGGGCTGATGAAGGTCGACGTTCTGGCGCTCGGGATGCTGACGTGCGTGCGCAAGGCCTTCGATCTGATCGCGCAACATCATGACCGGCCGCTCACACTCGCGACGTTGCCGCGCGGGGACACGGATACTTACGACATGCTGTGCCGCGCGGATTCCATCGGCGTGTTCCAGGTCGAAAGCCGGGCGCAGATGAACATGCTGCCTAGGCTGAAGCCGCGAAAGTTTTATGATCTCGTCATCGAAGTTGCGATCGTGCGTCCTGGGCCGATCCAAGGCGATATGGTGCACCCTTATCTCAGGCGCCGCAGTGGACTTGAGACCGTTGCCTATCCTTATCCCAAGGGCGGCGACGAAGACGAACTCAGGAACATTCTCGGCAAAACATTGGGTGTGCCGCTCTTTCAAGAGCAGGCGATGCGCATCGCGATGGTTGCCGCCCAGTTCGACGACAAGGAAGTCAATGAACTCAGGCGCGCGATGGCGACGTTTCGCCGTGTCGGCAAGATCGGTCTTCTTGAAGAGAAGATGGTCTCGCGGATGGTCGGGCGAGGCTATGAGCGGGAATTCGCGGAGCGCTGCTTTTCGCAGATCAAAGGCTTCGGCGAATACGGCTTTCCAGAGAGCCACGCGGCGAGCTTCGCGCTGCTCGTCTATGTGTCGTCCTGGATCAAATGTCATTATCCGGCGGCGTTCGCGTGCGCGCTTTTGAATTCTCAGCCCATGGGATTTTACGCGCCCGCGCAGATCGTGCGGGATGCGCGCGAGCATGGTGTCGAGGTCCGGGAGGCCGACGTCAATTTCTCCGAGTGGCATTCCACATTGGAGCCATCGCTCGACGGGCGAGGTCCGGCTTTGCGGCTCGGATTGCGCCTCATCGACGGCCTCAGCGAGGCTGATATTCATGAGGTTCCGGACACCGCTCCGGAGACGAAGCCGGCTTCGCGCAGAAAGCTTCCGACGCTCATTCCGCCTGTACCCGAGAGGCAGAAGCACGGGACGAACAGGAGATTTCAAAGCATCCAGGATGTGGCCAAGCGCGGAAGCGTCAGCACGCTCGAGAAGCTTGCAGCGGCGGATGCGTTTCGTTCGCTGGGGCTCGATCGCCGGCAGGCGCTCTGGGAAGTCAAGGCACTCGCCAATGCGCCGCCGCTGCCGCTCTTTTCCTGGAGCGAGACGCAGGACACGGGAAAGGAAGCCGACGTTCAATTGCCCGCGATGGCTCTCTCGGAACATGTCGTCAATGACTACCAGACGCTGCGCCTATCGCTCAAAGAGCATCCGATGTCGTTTCTGCGCGAGGATTTTCGCCGCGAGCGCGTGCTCTCCTGCAAGGATTTGCGAGACGTGAAAAACGGCGCTTTCGTCCGGGTGGCGGGCGTTGTGCTCGTCCGGCAAAGGCCGGGTGCGGGCAATGTGGTGTTCATGACGATCGAAGACGAGACCGGGGTTACGAACGCCATCATCTGGCCGAATATGCTCGAACGCTTTCGCAAAGTCGTGATGACGTCGCGGCTCATCCTGATCGAGGGCCGCATTCAAAACCAAGTCGAAGAGCACGCAAATATCATTCACGTGGTTTCGACGAAACTGATCGACAGAAGCGATTGGCTGCTGCGTCTTTCGGAATGGGCGGCGGACATGGACGTGCCGCATGCGAACGCGGATGAGGTGCTTCACCCCGAGCCCGGCTCCGCGCATCCGGCCCGAAAGGAGGACCGGCGGATCCATCCGCGGTTCTCACGCGAGCCGAAACCGCGTCATCCGCGCAATGTTCGCATCATTCCGAAATCGCGGGACTTCCACTAAACGAAAACATCCCCATGCGGGAAGACCCGCACGGGGATGCCGTTAGCCTTCGAAATCGGAACGTCTGTTACTTGCAAGCGATCTGCGACGACTGGCACTGCGTGCCGAACGTGCCCGGCTTGCAGGACGTGTGGACGGCGCCCTTCGGTTTGCGACCCTTGGCTTCGATGATGTTGGCCAAGCCGTGCGTCGACATGATAACCGCGAGGTCGTGGGTGAGACCGTCGCCGATGGCGCCGACCCGCACGCAGTCACCTGCTTGAGCTGCTGCAGACAGTGCAAGCATCGCTGCAGCTGCAGCAACACCGAGTTTCAATGAGCGCATTTTCCCCTCCGAAAAATCAGATCTTCCGCGGCGGAACCTAGTCGAGCGTCCAAGCGAAAAACAGCCGATGTTGCTATGGTATGCATAAGGAAGAGCTAGGCGTGCCGGAATTGCCACTCGGCCGCAAACCTTACGAATTGGTGATAATTCGAGCGAGGATTGAGTTCATGGAAGAAAAGACCAAGCAGCCGAGTTTCGGCAGATTCGATATCGGCGAGGTTGCCGCGTCGTTTCCGGATTCGGCGGCGACGCTTCTGGTGGATCGCTATCTCACGAACCGCGATGCGGCGAGCGCGCGCGTGTTCAGGGTCTACAAACCGACTCCGCCGCACTATCACGCGACGTGCGATGAATATCTTTACGTGTTCTCCGGCCGCGGCACGTTCTGGATGAACGATGCCTCGACGATCGGAGAGTTCGGTCCCGGGCAATTGCTGTTCTTCGAGAAGGGAACCGTGCATGCGCTGCCGGACATACTCGAAGAGCCGGTTGTGTTTTTGTCCGTCGATACGCCCCGGCGCGATCCCAAGGATATTATTTTCGTCAATCCCGAGGACGGCACGCCGGAGAGCTTCGTTCAGCAGAGCTATTGATCGGCTGGACGATTATTCCGGCGCTTTTTCCGGCACCGAGGTCGGTAGGCCTTCGGCACCCATATAGACGACGAAGAGCCGGACCATGTCGGTCCCCGTGTTTGTTCCCTGGTGCGTTTCGTTGATCGCCTCGGCGAACGCTTCGCCCGATTTGAAGGTGCGTTTGCCCTTGGCTCCGTAGTCGACGGTCATCTCTCCTTCCATGATCATCCCGACCAGGGGAATGCCGTGCTTGTGCCAGCCAGTTGACGCGCCCGGCGAAAGATTGACGAGGGTCGCGGTGATCTTTGCCGGCGCCGCAGTCGGGTAGACGATGGGCTCGCCGACGACCGTCTTTGTCGTTTCAAGGAGAGGAACGACACTTATCGAGGGTGCAAGGGCCAGGGCGGTCGCGGCGCCGAGGCCGAAGAGCGCCGGTGCACCCAACGTGATCAGGACTTTTTTTCTTATGGAAATAGGCATCTTGTGCACCCATGTGTTTCGCCACCGATGACCTGACCTTAATCTTGCTTTTTGTGGTCCGGCGAAAGTGTTATTCGCTCGGTTTGCCTACGGGGATTGGATGAGCTTTAGAATTCTGTTTGTGATTTTGTGGTCGCTTGCCGCGGGAACAGCGCTGGCGGAGGATCTTCGTCCGGCGCCCGAGGCTGCGTCGGGAAGAAGCGAGAAGGCGCCCGTCGTCGCCAAGCAGCATATGGTCGTTGCCGCGGAGCCGCCGGCGGTGGAAGCGGGCCGGCAAATGTTGCGGCAAGGCGGATCGGCTGTTGACGCGGCCATTGCGACCGAACTCGTTCTCGGGCTCGTCGAGCCGCAATCTTCCGGGCTCGGTGGCGGCGCGTTCATCGCGTATTGGGACGCCAAAACGCGCACCGTCACGACGTTCGACGGCCGCGAGACGGCGCCAGCCACGGCGAAGCCCGACCGGTTCCTGCGCGATGGCAAGCCGATGCCGTTCGAAGAGGCTGTGAACTCGGGCCTGAGTGTCGGCGTGCCGGGGCTGCTTCGCGTCCTTTATCAAGCGCACGAGAAGTACGGGAAACTTCCGTGGGCGAAACTCTTCGAGCCCGCGATCAAACTCGCCGAAGATGGGTTTCCCGTATCGCCGCGGCTCAGCGAGCTTCTGAAGTCGGAGAAGCCGGAAAAATTCGCGCCCGGCCCGCGCGCCTATTTCTTTGAGGGCGGCGTTACACCGAGGGCCGCCGGATCGCTCTTAAAAAATCCTGAATACGCGGCAACGCTGCGAACGATCGCAGCGCAAGGGCCTGACGCATTTTATAAGGGCGAAATTGCCGATGCGATGGTTCAGGCGGTCAAGGAAGCGCCGACCATTCCGGGTGATCTGAGCACCGCCGATCTCGTGGCCTATACGGCGAAGGAACGCGAGCCGGTCTGTTTCACCTATCGTGAGCGGCAGATCTGCGGGGTGGGTCCGCCGTCTTCGGGCGCACTGACCGTCGGTCAGACGCTGAAGCTGATCGAGCCGTTTCCCGAAATTCAGGGCGCCAAGGCAGCGATGACGGCACCGGCTCTGCATATTATCGCGGAAGCGGAGAAGCTCGCGTTCGCCGATCGCAATCGGTACATCGCCGATCCGGACCGCGTTGCCGTTCCATCGGGTTTGCTCGACGATACGTATCTTGCCGAGCGGCGGAAGTTGATCGATCCGAAAAAGGCGATGGGGAAGGCCGAGCCGGGGTTACCGCCGGGGCTCGCCAAGAAGTCGTTCGGCAAGGATGCAACTTACGAGGTGCCGGGCACGACGCAGGTATCGATCATCGACGACGAAGGCAACGCACTGTCGATGACCGCAACGATCGAAAGCGCTTTTGGCTCGCACCTTTGGGCGAAAGGATTTCTCCTCAACAACGAGCTCACCGATTTTTCGTTCGTTCCGGTCGATGCGGCCGGCATGACCGCCGCCAACGCGATCGAGGGCGGCAAGCGGCCGCGAAGCTCGATGGCGCCGACGATCGTTCTCGGCCGGGACGGGACGCCGGAGATCGTTACCGGCTCACCGGGGGGCTCGCAGATCATTCTCTATGTGGTGAAGTCGCTGGTCGCGGTGCTGGATTGG
>RXJH01000004.1:179371-468394 GCA_003987725.1 Hyphomicrobium sp.
GGCGGTCTCGGGCGCGACGATGACGTCCGGCGTGAACATGATCATTCGGCGCAATGGACTTCTCAACGGCGGAGCGGATCCCAGACGCGAGGGTGTCGCTCTCGGCGATTGATGCTAGAGGATGCGAAACACGCAAAGAGTTTCGACCTTGAGCAAATCATCCATTCTCGTCGCTGGCGCCGGCATTTTCGGGCTTTGGCAGGCCTATACGCTGGCTCGTGCTGGGCATCGTGTGCGCTTGATCGACGAAGGCCGCGATCCGTTCGCGCGGTCATCCAGCCGATGGGCGGGGGCAATGATTGCGCCTGAATGCGAGGCCGAAGGTGCGCCGCCGATCGTTCGCGATTTGGGACGTGAGGGGCTCCGGATTTGGCGGGAGAGCTATCCCGGCATCATGAGCAACGGATCGCTCGTTGTGGCGCATGCGCGGGACGCGGGGGATCTCGCCCGCTTTGCGAAGATGACCGAGGGGCACGCTGCTGTGGCAGGGCCGCGTATTTCGGATCTCGAGCCGTCGCTTGCAGGGCGTTTCGAGCGTGGCCTTTATTTCGAAAGCGAAGCGCACGTCGATGCGCACAAGGCGATGGCTTGGATGTTGGATGAACTCCAGGCGCTCGGCGCGGACATTGCGTTCGAAACGCGCTGGGACGGCGCATCTCACGATGTGGCGATCGATTGCCGGGGAATTGGCGCGCGCGAAGATCTGCCGTTGCTCAGGGGCGTGCGGGGCGAACGCGTGCTCATTCAAACAAAGGACGTGAGCTTGTCGCGGCCGGTTCGTCTCCTGCATCCGCGTCAACCGATTTATGTCGTGCCGCAAGGGGATGGGCGGTTCGTCGTTGGCGCAACGGTGATCGAACGGGAAGACGATGGTCCGATGTCGCTGCGCTCGGCGCTTGATCTCCTGGGATCGGCCTACGCGCTGCATCCGGCGTTCGGGGAAGCATCGGTACTGGAGATGGGCGCGGGAGTCCGGCCGGCGTTTCCCGACAACGTGCCGCGGATCATCGTCGAAGACACTGGACGCGTCATTCGGGTCAACGGCGCGTACCGGCACGGATTCCTTCTCGCGCCGGTCCTTGCGCGGGCGGTTGCAGAATATCTGTCAGACGGCCGGCGTGAGGGGCCGTTGTTCGACGCCCCCTGACGGTGCCGATTTCGCGGCCAATGCCTGCTTCGCAAGTTCGAGCGCTGCGACGTAGTCGGGCTTCCCGGAGCCAAGCAGCGGAATCTTGCTGACGACGAGAATGTCCGCCGGTGTCGTCAGCTCGCTCACGCCCTTCCTCCGCACGAATTGGGCGAAGGCGTCCCGCGTGCAGTTCGGATCGGTCGTCAACAGCGCGAGGCGCTCGCCTTTCCGTGGGTCGGGCAGTGCGACGACGACCGTCACCTGGTGCGGCCAAAGCTCGGCGGCCAATGCCTCGACGGCCGACAGCGAGATCATCTCGCCGCCGATCTTGGCGAAGCGTTTGGCGCGGCCCTTGATCATGATGAAGCCTTGCGGGTCGATCTCGACGATGTCGCCGGTGTCGTGCCAGCCGTTCGCCGGGGGTTCGAGGACACCGGGATTTTCGGCGCGATAGTAGCCGAGCATCACGTTCGGTCCGCGCACGAAGAGACGGCCGCCGGTTTCGATGCCGGGGACAGGATCGAGGCGAGCTTCCATCAGCGGCGAGAGGCGGCCGACGCTCCCCGCCTTGTTGGCAAGCGGCGTGTTGATGGCGAGAACGGGTGCTGTTTCCGTCACGCCGTAGCCTTCGAGAATGCGAACGCCGAAGCGGTCCATGTAGAGTTGACGCGTCCGGTCCTTCACGGCCTCGGCGCCTGCGAGCACAAGGCGGACGCGCGCAAAGTCATATGGATGGGCGGCGCGTGCATAGCCTGAGAGGAACGTATCGGTGCCGAACATGATCGTGGCGTTCGACTGATAAACGAGCTCCGGAATGATGCGGTAATGGAGTGGCGTCGGATAGAGATAGACGGGCACGCCGGCGACGAGCGGCATCAGCAGGCCAGCGGTCAGGCCGAACGAATGGAAGACGGGAAGGGCGTTGAAGACCTTGTCCGTGCCATTGCAGGCGACGCGCGTAAGGCTCTGGGCGCAATTGGCGAGTATGTTCCGGTGAGAAAGCACGACGCCTTTGGGCGTGCCTTCCGAACCTGACGTGAAGAGTATCGCGGCGGGGGCATTGAAGTCGGCTTTGACTTGCGGTCTACCGCCTTGCGCGATGCCTTTGAGTTTGTCGAGAAACGTAATCGTCGGGCGGACGTCTTCCAGATAGATCACGCGGGCAACGGGTTCGAGGGCTTGAATGAGCGCTTCGAGATGGCCCTTCTCGACGAAGGCGCGGGAGGTCAGCACGACCGAGACGTTCGCCGCCTTGCAGGCAGAAACGACGTTGGCCGGTCCCGCTGAGAAGTTCAGCATCGCCGGTACGCGGCCAATCGTTTGCAGAGCGAAGAACGTGACGGCGACGCCTGCGGAGTTCGGCAGCAGCACGCCGACAGCCGATGCGGGCGGGGGCAACATCGGTGCGAGCTTCGCGCCGAGAACCTGAGCGCCGACGATCAGCTTCTTGTAGGACAGCTTGCTGCCGAGCGGATCTTCGATTGCGGGCTTGCCGGTGTCGCGCGTTTTGCGAGCGACGACGAGCGCTTCGAACAGCGTCTGATCGATCGGCGTCGTCAGCACCGCGGAGTCGGTCATGATGTCTTGCAATGCGGCGCCAGCCGCCTGCCGCCGCGCCTTGCCGCGCAGGGCGGGATCGACCTTCAGCCAAACGGGCGGGAGAATGGTCACCGTCGTTTTCGGAAACCAGGCCTTCTTGGTCTGAGAGCTGCTGAGATAGCCGAAATGCGAGCGCTCGAGGCCATCTATGCGAACGGGAATGACCGGCGCGTCCGCCTTGTCCGCGATCATCGCCGTGCCGTCGTAGACTTTCATCAGTCCGCCGGTCACGGTCAGGCGTCCCTCGGGAAAAATCACGAGCGAAGCTCCGTCTTTGACGGCCTGAATCAGATGGCGCATGCCGAGCGGGCGCGTCGGGTCGATTGTGTAGAACTGCGCGAGTTTCAGGAACGGCCTCGCCCACCACGTCTTGGCGATGTCGGTATCGACCGCATAAGCGCTGTGGGAGGGAAGCAATCCGTTCAGCAATCCCGCATCGAGCAGGCTGACGTGGTTGGGGGCGATAATCGCGCGCTCGCCCGCTTTGGGGAGATTTTCGAGGCCCCGGACTTCAAGTCCGAAGAACGTCTTGAACAGGAAGACGACGACGTCCTTCACGCCCTCGGCGCCCCAGGCTCGAAGGACGAGGACGACGACGATCAGGTTTGCCACTCCGAGACCGGCGTAGAGGAGCGAGACAGAAATTTTCTCGAACTGGAGACCCGCAATCGCGATGCCGATCAGCGTCATGAACGCGGCGGAGAGAACGTTGCAGCCTGCGATAACGCGCGAGCGGCGCTCGACGGGTGACCAGGCCTGTACCGCTGCAAACGAGGGCACGATGAAGAGGCCGCCGGCGACGGCGATACCGGCGAGGTCGATCAACATATGGAGGCCTTCGATCGAAGCCAGGACCTCTGCGGCGCTGAGGGGCGCAGGTGCGGGTTTCATCGCCGACGCGAGCCAAGCGAGATCGAGCAGGAAGATGCCCATCAACAATGCGCCGATGGGAACGAGCGCGAGATTGGGGCGATTGGTGCTCGCTCGCGCGGCGGCAATCGATCCGAGGGCAACCGCGACCGCGAAGGTGAAGAGCGCGAGCGTGTAGACCGAGGGCGCGCCGTTGAGCACCTGTGGAATGAGATTCTGCAGCAGAGCCAGGACCCCGGCTCCAACCAGCCAGAACCATGACGTGATGAGCGCGCCTTGCCATATGCGCCTGTCGGCGCGCAGATCCTTCAGCAGCGTGGCGGTCGACGTAAAGACGTTTCTGTCGATGACGAGATCCGGCACCGACGAAGGCGCGGGCGGAATGAAGCGCGCGAAAAGCCAGCCGAGCACCGAAATGCCGATGATCGCGCTGGCGACGATGATGATTTCCGTCTCGCCGCCGGACGCGAGATTGCCGCCGATGGTTCCGATCAGGATGGCGATGAAGGTCGCGCCTTCGATCAGCGCATTGCCCGACGGAAGTTCCTTGGTTTCGAGATGGGTCGGGAGCAGCCCGTATTTCACCGGACCGAAGAACGCGCTCAGCGTGCCGAAGAGCACGAGCGCGGCGAACAGCAGGGCTACCGACGGCAACAGAAATCCGGCGGCAGCGATTACGGCGATCGGAATTTCAAATAGGCGGACGCGCGCGGCAACCTTCGCCTTATCGAACTTATCGGCGAGCTGTCCGGCGATTGCGGAGAAGACAAAGAATGGCAGCACGAGCGCCGCGCCAGCCAGCGTCCCGAGCGCCGGGCCGTTTTCCATCGCCAGCTTATAGACGACCAGCATTGCAAGCGCGTTCTTCAGCAGGTTGTCGTTCAGTGCCGCCAGCAGTTGGCTCCAAAAGAGCGGCGCGAAGCGGCGTGACGACATCAAGCGGGAAAACATCGGCTGGTCCTCAATTTCGATGCCGGAGATTCAGATGCTAATTGCGGCGGATTGGCGGGTCCCTTTGACCGGTCTCGATTATATGCGTTAAAAATCCGGCGAACGCTCTGGTAAACGACGATAAAAATGCCCATTTCCGGCCCGCAGGTCATTTGAGCGATGCTACAACACGAAACGACCAACGAGCTGTTTGTAAACGGGCAGAAGACCGCCAGCGGTGCGGGTACGCTCGCCGAACTCGTTCACGAGTGCGGCTTGTCCGAGGCGAAGGTCGCGACCGCGCTCAACGGGCAGTTCGTACCGGCCGCGCGGCGTGCTACGACGACGCTGAGCCGAGGTGACCGCGTCGAGATCGTTTCTGCTCGGCAGGGCGGCTAAAAGGGTTAGTTGCGCTTAACATGAACATTCGCGATCAGGCGTTGCATCCGGGGCGCGCGCTCTCCGTTTATGGAGAGACGATTTCATCGCGGCTTTTGCTGGGAACCGCGGGCTATCCGTCTCCGGCCGTTTTGACGAACGCCGTCAAGGCGTCGGGCGCGGAGATCGTAACCGTGTCGTTGCGCCGCGAGGCAGCAGGCGGCAAGGCCGGCGAGCGCTTTCTCGAAATCATCAAGGATCTCGGCGTCCGCGTACTTCCGAATACGGCTGGATGCCGGACGGCGAGCGAAGCCATCACGACGGCTCAGATGGCGCGCGAGCTTTTCGGAACGGATTGGGTCAAGCTCGAAGTCATCGCCAACGACGATACTCTACAGCCCGATGTGTTTGGATTGGTCGAAGCGGCCGGTACGCTCAGCCGCGACGGCTTCAAGGTTCTGCCCTACACAACGGAGGATCTCTCAGTCGCGGAACGGCTGCAGCGCGCGGGTTGCCAGGTCATCATGCCTTGGGGCGCGCCGATCGGCAGCGGCCGGGGCCTCGCCAACGTCCAGGCGCTGACGAGCCTGCGTGCCTATTTTCCCGATGTGACTCTCGTCATCGATGCGGGCATCGGCGCACCATCGCATGCGGCGCTGGCGATGGAGCTGGGCTATGATGCCGTTCTGCTCAATACGGCGGTTGCAAAAGCGGCCGACCCCGTGAAAATGGCGGCGGCGTTTGCGTCGGCGATCCAATCAGGCCGCCTCGGGTTCGAAGCGGGGCTGATACCGGCTCGCGACATGGCGGTGCCTTCGACACCCGTCGCCGGTACGCCGTTTTTCGATCTCGATTGAGTGTGCCTTGACATCCGAACAGCCCAAGCTCGCGCGTTTCTATCCTGTCGTACCCGACGCCGGTTGGCTGGAACGCATCGTTCCGCTTGGCGTGAAGCTCGTGCAGCTGCGGATCAAGGACGCCTCGCCTGCCGAGGTCGCCGCGGAGACGAAGCGGGCGCTCACGATCTGCCGCGAGAATAATTGTCAGCTCGTTCTTAATGACTATTGGGAAACGGCTCTCGATACCGGCACCGATTACATCCATCTCGGACAGGACGATCTCAGAACCGCCGATCTCGAGGCGATAAAGCTCGCGGGCATCAAGCTCGGCGTATCGACCCACGATGAAGCGGAGCTCGGAACGGCACTGGCGGCCGAGCCCGATTACGTGGCACTCGGTCCGATCTACGAGACCAAGCTCAAAGCCATGCCATGGGCCCCGCAAGGCCTTGAGAAAATTAGGAAATGGCGGAGCAAGCTCGGCGGCTTGCCGTTGGTCGCAATCGGCGGGCTGACACCGGAACGCGCAGCGGGCGTGTTCGAGGCAGGGGCTGACAGTTTGGCGGTTATTACCGATTTCTTTACGGCCGCCGACCCAGAGGCGCGCGTTGAGCAATGGTTGCGGCTTTCACAGGCCCAATAGCTGCGGCAGCTATGCGTTAACCACAACGGTGGTGCTCGGCCGTTGTTTGTGACAGTTTTATGTGGTTCGGATCTAGGATTAGGCACCATTCCTCACGTGAAGCCGTTTCCGCGTATGCCCTATCGATTCAAAATCAACGAGCCCATCGAAAAGGGGTTTCGTCGCATTGCGCGCGAGCAGCTGGAAAGCTCGCTCGCCGAATTGGCCGGTCCAGAAGCCAATCCCAAGTCCGTTCACGAATGCCGGAAATCCATCAAGCGGCTGCGGGCGCACATACGTCTGGCGGCGGACAGCCTGGGCGCAAAGAAGGCGCGACGGCGCACGAAGGCGCTGGGCGATATCGCGAAGCTTTTGTCGGCTCGGCGCGATCAGACCGTTATGCTCGAAACGATCGGAAAGCTCGCAAACGAATTTCCGAATGGTGAATCTGCGCTCGCGCCGTTCAAGGCGATACTCGTGGCTCGCGCCGAAAACGAGCCGGATCGCCTCGAACCCGATACAGCCGCCCGTGCGCGGGATCGCCTCACGCAGGAAGCGAAGAAAATCGCTCACCTCGATTTCAAGAAGCACGGTTTCGCGGCGCTCGCGGGGGGCCTCGAAACGAGCTATCGGCGGGCGCGGAAAGGAATGCGCTACGCCTACGACGAGCCGACCGATGAAAACTTCCATGAGCTGCGCAAGGCGGTGCAGTGGCACTGGCGGCAGATGGCCCTGCTCGGCCGTGCGTGGCCCGATGAATTCGCAGTCCGCGTGAATGCGGCGCGGGAGCTGTCGCAGCTTCTCGGCGACGATCACGATCTCGCGGTGCTGGTCGCCGCGGTTTCGACGGCCGATCTGACGGACGAGCAGAAGGACGCGGCCATTGCCATTTGCCGGCAGCAGCAGCAGATTTTGCGGACGCAGGCCGAATTCCGCGTGAAGCGGCTCTTTTGCGAAAAGACGCGGGACTTCATCAAGCGTGCGGGGGCCTATTGGGACTATGGCCGGGCATTGGATCCGCTGGTCGACGTGCCATCAACCGCACGTCCGAACGGCCAAACGGATCACGCGACGCTGACTGCGGTCGATGACCGCTCCGTGGAGGCGAATGCGTCCCTTGGTGCGTTGAAGCCCAGGCTGGCAGCAAAAACCGTCGCCTCTGCCCCATCGCAACGGCGCGCCTGATCCGCTAGGGTCGCGCTGATTTCCTGCTATTCGGAGCGCGGATGAACGAAGTTCCAAAACCCAATCGGTTCGAGACCGAATCCGTCGCGCTGCCGCCTGGGCATGATCCGGTCGCGCTCGGCCGGATTGGCGTGCTTCTTCTCAACCTCGGGACGCCTGACGGAACCGGCTATTGGCCGATGCGCCGCTATCTCCAGGAGTTTCTGTCGGACGAGCGCGTCATCGAGGAGCCGAAGTGGAAGTGGTGGCCGATCCTCAACCTCATCATCCTGACGGTGCGTCCGAGCCGGAAAGGGCGCGATTACGCGACGATCTGGAATAACGAGCGAGACGAAGGGCCGCTGAAGACGATCACACGGAGCCAGGCCGAGCAATTGACCGGCCGGTTTCAGGGCGATCCGCGGATCGTCGTCGATTGGGCGATGCGCTACGCCAATCCAACAACGGAGAGCCGTATCCGCGCGCTCAAAGAGCAGGGATGCGATCGTATTCTGCTCGTCCCGCTCTATCCGCAATACGCAGCCGCAACCACTGCGACGGCATGCGATCAAGCGTTCCGTGCGCTCATGAAGATGCGCTGGCAACCGGCGGTTCGCACGGCGCCGAGCTATCACGACCATCCGGCTTACATCGAAGCGCTCGCCCAATCGATGCGCAGGAGTTTGGCCGATCTCGATTTCGAGCCCGAGAAAATCATCGCGACGTTCCACGGCATGCCGGAGAAGTATTTCAAGGCGGGCGACCCCTATCATTGCCAGTGCCAGAAGACTTCGCGGCTGCTGCGCGAGAGGCTCGGGATTGCGGAAGACCGCTGGCTGACGACCTTCCAGTCGCGTTTCGGCAACGATCCCTGGCTGCAACCCTATACGGATAAGACCGTCGAAGCGCTGGCCAAATCGGGCATCAAGAAACTGGCTCTGGTCGCGCCGGGCTTTTCAGCCGATTGCCTCGAAACGCTCGAAGAACTCGACGTTGAGAACCGGCATATTTTCGAATCGAACGGCGGCGAGAAATTCGCCTATCTGAAAGCGCTCAACGACAGTTCCGAGGGCGTGGACGTGATCGAGGCTGTGGTACGCCGCGAGCTGCAAGGCTGGCTCTAACCGGGGTCGCGCTTGCGCGGAGTCTTTAACTAGGCGACGCCTACGCGCAGCAGATCGTGAACGTGCACGATGCCGATGGGCTTCTGCTTCTCGACCACAAACAGCGCCGTGATGCGCGACGAGTTGATGAGCTCCAGGGCGGCTGACGCGAGTAAAGTCGGCGCGATCGTCTTGGGCTTCGCGGTCATCACCTCGTCGACCGTCACTTCAAGCAACTTCGCGCCCATGTGCCGCCGCAAGTCGCCGTCGGTGATCACGCCGATAAGGCGCCCTTTGGCGTCCGTCACACCGACGCAGCCGAAGCTTTTCTCGGTCATCGCGACAAGAGCTTCGGACATCGGTGCGCCGCTCGCGATTAGCGGCAGCCGTTCGGATGGATGCATGACGTCGGCGACGTACTTGAGGTTGGCGCCGAGCGATCCGCCGGGATGGAAGATCTTGAAGTCGTGGGCTGTGAAGCCGCGCGCGTCCAGCAGCGCGATCGCGAGGCTATCGCCGATCGCCAGCTGAATGGTCGTCGACGTCGTCGGCGCGAGGCCATGCGGGCACGCTTCTTTCACGCGCGGCAGAAGCAGAAGGATATCGGCCTGCTCGCCGAGGGCGGAGTTCGCCTGCGAGGTGATCGCGATCAACGGCACCGCGAACCGGCGCGAATACGTAATGATCGGCTTGAGCTCAACAGTTTCGCCGGACCACGACAGCGCGAGGATGAGATCCGATCGCGTGATCATTCCGAGGTCGCCGTGAGAGGCTTCGCCCGGGTGAACGAAGAAAGCCGGGGTTCCGGTCGAAGCGAAGGTCGCGGCAATTTTCTGGGCGACGTGGCCGCTCTTGCCGATGCCGGTCACGATGACGCGGCCGCTGACGGCCTTCAGGCGGCGAACAGCTTCATCGAATGCCGTAGCCATGGGGCCGGCGACCTCATTCGCAAGCTGCGCCAAGCCTTCGGCGCCTAGATTGAGCGTGCGAAGCGCTGAAGAAATCGGCGTTGTCTCATCGGATTCGCCAGCAGTTCCCCGGCGCTCGCCCTCGGGCAGCTGGAATGGAATGATCTTTTGCATCCGCTTGATTTCCCCCATTCGCCCGGCGTTCGGCCGGTCCAAGTGACTCGGTCAAACGACATTAACACTTTCGCTTTTGAGGGGCGCAGAAGCAACCCCTGGTTCGCCTTAAAGCGACATTAACCAACCGTTTCTACGGTCCTCTTCTGACTTGTGGCGTTTCGCGTGAAAAGTCGTTCATGGGGACGCTGAAATGGTCGACCGGCTGTCCGCCTGGTTGATAAGTGGAATTGTGGCAATAACGCTTTCGGGCGTGCCGGAGAAGGCTGCCCTGGCCCAGAATGCGCCGGCGGGCGGGCAGACGACAATCAGCGAAATTTCCGGCACCGGCTCGTCGCAGCAGACGTCGCTTCAATCCGACATGCAAGACGATGATGGCGCTGCCGATCAGGCATCGAAGTCCGATCAGCCAGGCGATCCCGATTCCCAGCAGCAGGCGGAGGATGGCGATGCGGGTTTGTCCGCCGATCCCTCGGGCCTCGTGGATGGCAGTATCGATGCGACAGGTATGCCGTCGCAATCGCTGGATGGAGATCCAACGGTCGGTGGAGCGCGGGCAGACGGGGAGGAAGCCGCTCTCATCAAAAATCCCCCTGCGGGCTATGATCCGTTGCTGTTTCAGATCGAAGATCTCGATCCCTATACCGACAACCGGACGACGCGGCGGCTCTTCCGGCAGGAACCCTATGATCCCGTAGGCATCAAGGTCGGCAGTTTCGTGCTCTTTCCCGAGGTCGAGTTCGGCGCGTCCTACTACTCGAACGTCTTTCACGCGCCCGGTTCGCCTTCGGACTGGGCGATGGACGTGAAGCCCGGGGCAAGGCTCGTATCGAATTGGGGAACGCATGCGCTCGAGCTCAGAGCCGTCGGCGCGCTGAGCTTCTACGACGACTTTCCGACGGAGGACGATCGCGACTATACGATCGAGGCGCGCGGCCGGCTCGACATCACGAAGCGGGCGAATCTTCAGGCACTGGTTTCACGGCAGCAATATCTGGAAGACCGCTCGGCGCTCGACGCGAGTTCGGTCGGCACGCGCTCGGTGATCGATACGGACCGGACGGAACTCTCCTACAATCAGCGCTTCAATCGGCTGTCGTTTCAACTTCGCGGAAGTATCCAGGATTATACGTACGGCAGCACGGAAGACGCTGGCGTCGTCACGTCCAACAGGGATCGCGATTATACGGTCTACGAGGAGACGCTCAGAACTTCCTGGGAGTTCAAGCCGTCGTTCTCGCCCTACGTCGAATTCGCGTACAATCATCGCGATTATGCCATTGCCGCTCAGAGCGACTCGATCAATCGGACGTCAAACGGTCAGCGCTACCGGTTCGGCGTGTCGTTCGGGAATACCGGTGAGATTCTTCGCGGCGACATCAGCCTCGGATACGGCATTCAGACGCCGGAGGATTCCCGCCTTCATTCTGTCGACGGTTTGACGATCGATGCCAACGCAGCTTGGCGGGTAAGCGCGCTGACGACCGTGCTGTTCAACGCGAGTTCGGACGTTTCAGAAACGACGACGGCGAATGTCGGGGGGGCGTTCTACCGTTCGGCCGGATTGGAGGTTCGGCATCAGCTCAGAAGCTATCTCGTCGCTTCCGCAGGCATCATCTATTCGAACCAGAACTCGCAAGACGGCGTTATTAACGATCGGCAATGGAGCGAGACGGCGGGCATCGAATATTATGCCAACCGCAACACCGTGCTGTTCGGGAGATATCAGCACGTGAATTTCAACGGCATCGGCGTACCGAACGACTATGAGGGCGACGAGGTCCACTTCGGCGTCCGGTTACGCCAATAAGCCAATAGCAGACGCTATGCGTGTGATGTGAGCAGCCGGTTCAGCTCGCGCTTGAAGTCGCTGGCTAGATCGGGACGTTCGAGTGCCAGCGCGACGTTCGCCGTCAGAAATCCGAGCTTCGAGCCGCAGTCGTAGATGTCGCCATCGAAACGAACGGCGTGGAACGGCTGTCCGGCGACTTGCATCAATCCGATCATGGAGTCGGTGATCTGGATTTCGCCGCCGGCGCCGCGCTCCTGCTTTTCGAGCAGGCCGAAAATCTCGGGCTGCAGAATGTAGCGCCCACTGATGTGAAGGTTGGACGGCGCCGTGCCGGGCTTCGGTTTCTCGACCATGCCGGTGATCGGGGAGACCTTGGCGTTGACATCCTTCACGCCGACGATGCCGTACTGATGCGTTTGATCGTCGGGAACAGGTGCGACGGCTATCAGGTTGCCGCCCGTATTCGCATAGGCTTCGATCATATCGCCCAAGCATGGCGTGCGACTGTGATGGAGCATGTCCGGCAAGAGCAGCGCGAACGGCTCATCACCGACCAATTCCCGTGCACACCACACCGCGTGACCGAGACCGAGAGGCGACTGCTGGCGCGTGAAGCTCGTTTGTCCTGCCTGCGGAAGATCGCGCGCGAGGGCTTCGAGTTCCTTGGTTTTGCCGCGGGAGGAAAGAGTCGATTCAAGCTCGAACTGCTTGTCGAAGTGATCCTCGATGACGCCCTTATTCCGTCCAGTGACGAAAATGAAATGCTCAATGCCAGCGGCTCGCGCCTCGTCGACCACGTGCTGGAGGACGGGGCGGTCGACGACCGTCAACATTTCTTTAGGCACTGCCTTGGTAGCGGGAAGAAATCGGGTTCCGAGACCCGCTACCGGGAAGACAGCTTTACGGATAGGTCTTTTTGCAACGCTCATTCATATGCTCCGAGGACGCCAGAGATGCGGTCCAAACTCATTTGGTAACGATTTATGGCTATTCCCCGATTTTTGAGAAGGAATCTCGCGGGGCGCGCGGTGGCTTATTTGCGCTGGGGCGCCGTCTCCTTTAGGTCTGTGGGTATCCAACTCGGGAGTCGATTGCAACTATGAGCGTACTGGTCACCGGCGGGGCCGGTTACATCGGCAGCCACATGGTGCTCGAACTGGTGGACAGGGGCGAGGACGTCGTCGTCATCGATAATCTGTCTACGGGGTTTCGCTGGGCCGTCGATCACCGTGCGACGCTCGTGGTGGGCGATATTGCGGATGGCGATCTCGTCAAGAAAACGATGCTCAGTCACGGTGTAGATGCGGTCATTCATTTCGCCGGGTCGATCGTGGTTCCGGATTCGGTCGCCGATCCGCTGGGCTATTATTTGAACAATACGGTCAAATCACGTGGCCTCATCGCCGCCGCCGTCGAGACCGGGGTGAAGAATTTCATATTTTCGTCGACTGCAGCGGTCTACGGTAACCCGGAAGAAAATCCGGTGCCGGAAAGCGCACCGCCGGCCCCGATGTCGCCCTACGGCTCGTCGAAACTGATGACCGAGATCATGCTGTCGGACGCTGCGCGCGCGCATGATTTTCGTTTTGTCGCACTTCGCTATTTCAACGTCGCTGGCGCCGATCCAAAGGGCCGGTCCGGACAATCGACCCCCCGGGCGACACATTTGATCAAGGTCGCGTGCGAGACGGCTCTCGGCAAGCGTCCGCAAATGGAGATCTTCGGAACCGATTATCCGACGCCCGACGGCACGTGCGTGCGCGACTATATCCACGTCAGCGATCTCGCGAAGGCGCACTCGGTGGCGCTCGATCATTTGCGGCGGGGCGGGGCGTCCGACATCTTCAATTGCGGCTACTCGAAGGGCTATTCCGTCATCGAGGTCATTGCCGCGGTGAAGCGGGTTTCCGGTGTCGATTTCAAGGTTCTGCTGTCGCCGCCGCGTGCGGGCGATCCGGCGGCGATCGTCGCCGCGTCCACAAAGATCCGGGAAAAACTCGGGTGGCGGCCACAGCACGACGATTTGGAACAGATCGTCGCGCAGGCGCTTAACTGGGAACGGCGGGTCGATGCCTTGAAGGCGGGCACCGTTCCGGTCTGAGCCCCAAAAATGCCCTGAAAATCAGGCAATCGCACGCATCCGCAGGGCGGCCAGTTACGCAAGGAAGGCAGCGATCGATGCTGTTGAGACGACGCATTTTCGAGATCTTGTCAGCCGTCGTCCTGGCGGCCGGAATGGTGTTTGCCGCGCCCGTCGTCCAAGCGAAGCCTTCCGAGGAATTCCGCGCCTTCATCGAGAGCCTGTGGCCCGATGCGAAGGCTGCTGGCGTCAGCCGCAAAACATTCGATGCCGCGTTCGCAGGCGTCGAACCCGATTACAGCATTCCCGATCTCGATATTCCCGGACGGCCCAAGGTCGATAACAGCGGACAGGCGGAATTTACGAAGACGGCCGCCGATTATCTTTCGAAGCCCTATCTCGAATCGCTTGCCGTCCAGGGCAGGAAGTTTCTCGCCGAGCATAAAACCGATCTTGAGCGTATCGAGAAGATGACGGGTGTCGATCGGTATACGCTCGTCGCCATTTGGGGCCGCGAAACGGCTTACGGGTCTTATCATCCACCGAACGATGCGATCCGGATGCTTTCGACGCTTGCCTATACTGGAAAGCGCAAAGACAAATTTCGTGAGGAGCTGATCGCGGCGCTGCAGATGCTGCAACAGGGCGTGCCGCGTTCCGACATGAAATCGTCCTGGGCTGGAGCGCTCGGACTGACGCAGGCCATGCCGACGGAATATCTCAAATACGCGGTCGACGGTGATGGCGACGGCAAGATCGATATCTGGCGCTCGGTCGCGGATGCGCTCGCGTTCACGGCGCGGCAGCTCGAGGGCAAGGGTTGGGTTCGCGGCGCGCGCTGGGGTTACGAGGTCGTTGCGCCAGCCAAGGCCGATTGCTCGCTCGAAGGACCGCCCGACGCCCGGCCGATCGGCGACTGGCTGAAGCTCGGCTTCCGAAAGGCGAGTGGAGCGCCATTCACGCAAGCGCAGCTTGGCGATGATGCCTACCTGATGATGCCGGCAGGCGCTTACGGTCCGGCATTCCTCGCGGCACAGAATTTCCGTGTCATCCGGCTCTACAACACGTCTGACCTTTATGCGCTGTTCGTCGGCAATCTCGGCGACCGTATCCGCGGCGAGGGGGATTTCGTGACGTCGTGGAAATCCTTTGCGCAGCCGAGGACACAAACCGTTCACGATCTGCAAGCCAAGCTCAAGGTTTTGGGCTATCCGATGGACAAGACGGATGGGAAAATCGGCTCCAATACGCGAAAGCAGATCGGGCTTTATCAAAAGGCCAATGGGCTGAAGATCGATTGCTGGCCGTCGGATGGCGTGCTCGCCCACGCCAACTCGCAGGCGAAGCGATAATCCGACCCGGCTTCTGGTGATGCGGCTCGCCGTTGGAGCTCAGGCAGCGAGGCTGTATGGTGGGTCCCTGGAATCATACACCCTCCGCGATCCTGCGGTTCGTGAAAGGCACATGACCGGATGAGCGCCTTCTTCAGGCATCTTCGCCTCTGGCTCGCGGTAATCCTCGCCGCGCTCGTGGCCGTGCCTGCTTCGTCCGTGCGCGCGGGGGACGACGACCAGGGCGGGACGTTCCTCTCGTCGTTTCCAGATAACGACGTCTATCAGGTGACTGTCTACGGCGACGGGTTTGCGGAAGGCCTGCTGGCTGGCCTGCTCGTCGCGTTTGGCACCGACGTTCGGATGAACATCCAGAAGCAGGTGACGCCGTTCTCGGGCATCGGTCTCGCGGACTTCGATGCGAAGGTAGCTAACCTCGAAAAGGCGATCGCAGCGCAGCCGCTCAACATCGGCATCGTCATGGTCGGCGAAGACGACCGCATGTCCTTTCGTGGCGCCGACGGCAAGCGCTTGCCCTCCGGAAGCGAGGCCTGGATTGCCGAGTATACCCGCCGCGTAGACCGGCTGATGCGGGTGTTCAAGAGCAAGAACGCCGGCGTCTACTGGGTCGGCTTGCCGAACCTCGCTCGTTCGGACGCCAACGAACTCGCTCAGAAGATGAATGACGTCATCCGCGAGCGCGCCTATCTCAACGGCTATAAATACATCGACGCCTATCAGGGGTTCACTGACGAAAACGGCGCATATTCGTCATATGGGCCCGATCTCGAAGGCGCGATCCGGCTGTTGCGGCTTCGCGACGGCGTCAACTTTACGGATGCCGGCAACCGGAAGCTCGCGCATTTCGTCGAGAAGGAATTGCGGCCCGATCTCATCCAGGCCAAGGCCAACCGCAACATCCCGTTGCTCGGCGCGGAACCTGAGCAGGCAAAGATCAATCCGGACAATGCGGTGAAGACTCCGGCGCCGTCGTCGCCTGTCGCGCAGCCCGTGGAGGCCGCAAATCGGACGCCGGTGGTCAAGGGTTCATCGCACGATGGCTCGCCGCCTTCGGCAGCTGGCGACGGTACGGGCGATCAGAAGGCCGACAACGGCAAGATCACGCTCAAGATCGTCGGGAGCAATGGCCGCGAAGAATCGCAGACGATCGAAATTGTCCGGCCCGCGATTCCGGCATCGGTGGTGACGCTGATGGCGCGGCGTGAAGGTTCGGGCCAGCGGGGCGACCTGCTTGTCGATCAAATTGCCGGCGGTCTGACGCTCATGAGTTCGATTTCGCCGTCAGGTAACAAAGACCGCGGCCGCCTCTCGCCGACGCAGGCGCCGTATTTCCGGCTTCTGGTTAAGGGTGAGCGCCTGCAGCCGAAGCCTGGCCGCGCCGACGACGTGACGTGGCCGCCGAAGCCCGACTCGACGAGCCAAGCAAAACCGACCAGTGTCGATCAGCCTCCGCGCGGATAGTTCGACACAGCAAAAAGGCGAGCTGCGGTGAAGCGGCTCGCCTTTGCGATTCAAGACTGTTGCTGCCATTAGCGGGGCAGGACGGTCGATCCCATGAGGAACTTGTCGATAGCGTGCGCCGCTTGCCGGCCTTCGCGGATCGCCCAGACGACGAGCGACTGACCGCGCCGGATGTCACCCGCGCAGAAGAGCTTAGGCGAGGTCGAAAGCTTGTAATCCTTGTCCGTCGCGTCGAGGCCTTTGAAGCGGCCGCGCGGAACGACGGGCAGCGCAAACTCCTTGACGATGTCCGTCTCCACTGGACCCGAAAAGCCCATCGCGAAAAGAACGAGATCGGCGTCGAGCGCGCCTTCGGTGCCTTTGATCGGCTGAAGGTTGGCGTTCACGCGTGTGTAGTGAAGCTTCTTCACCTTGCCGCCTTCGCCGGAGAAGCCGGTGGTCGAAATCGAATACTCGGTCTTCGCGCCCTCGGCTTGCGAGGAGGAGACGCGCAGCTTCAGCGGCCAATGCGGCCAGGAAAGCGCCTTGTTTTCCTTCTCTGGCGGCATCGGCATGATTTCGAGCTGCGTCACGCTCAGCGCACCTTGGCGGAAGGACGTGCCGATGCAGTCGGAACCCGTGTCGCCGCCGCCGATGACGATGACGTGCTTGTCCTTGGCGGAGATTTCCTTGGTCTTCGGCTTCTGCGGCTCGCCGGCGTTGCGCCGGTTCTGCTGAGGCAGGAAATCCATGGCGTAATGGAGGCCGTCGAGATCGCGTCCCGTGGACTTGGCGAAGAAGTCGAACGGCTGCTCGGAGCCGATGGCGATCAGCACCGCGTCATGCTTCGATTCAAGATACTTCGCCGAGAGATCCTGGCCGACGTGGATGCCGCAATGGAAGGTCACGCCTTCCGCTTCCATCTGCTTGACGCGACGCGCGATGACGGCCTTTTCCATTTTGAAATCGGGAATGCCGTACACGAGCAAGCCGCCGGGGCGCGCGTTTTTCTCGTAGACGTGGACGTCGTGACCAGCGCGCGCGAGCTGCTGCGCGGCTGCGAGGCCTGCAGGACCCGAGCCGATGACGGCGACTTTCTTGCCGGTCTTCTTGTCGGGCGGAAGCGGCAGCACCCAGCCTTCTTCCCAGGCGCGATCGGCGATGGTGTTTTCGATCGTTTTGATCGTCACCGGCTTGTCGTCGATGTTCAGCGTGCACGACGCTTCGCAAGGCGCCGGGCAGATGCGGCCCGTCACCTCGGGGAAGTTGTTCGTCGAATGAAGGTTGTCGGACGCTTCCTTCCAGTCGCCGCGATAGACGAGGTCGTTCCAATCGGGGATCTGGTTGTTGACCGGGCAGCCCGAGTGACAATACGGGATGCCGCAATCCATGCAGCGCGACGCCTGCTTCTTGACTTCAGGCTCGGCCAGCGGAACGACGAATTCCTTATAGTGCTTCAGACGCTCTTCGACCGGGTGATATTTGCGGTCGGCGCGGTCGATTTCCAGAAAACCAGTCGGCTTGCCCATTTCTTTTTTCGTCTTTCTAATTCGTGATTGGCTGAGCGATAGCTATTGCTTGGTTGCGGCCTCAAGCTCAGCCTCGCGATTGGTTTCGCGGGCCTTCGCCAGCTCAGTCAGCGCGCGACGGTATTCGACCGGCATCACCTTTTTGAACTTCGGCAGGTAGTCCGCGAAGTTCTTCAGGATTTCCTGAGCGCGGCGCGAGTTGGTGTAGTGCGCATGACGCGAGATGAGCGTGTGCAGACGTTCGACGTCCTGCTCGCGCATATCGACCATCACGTTCCTGACCGCGATCGCCACGTCGCCGCCCTGCTGGGCAAGCTTCTGCAGCGAGCCCGAGTCGGCGGTCAGCGCTTCGAGCTGCACCATCTCCTTGTTGAGACGGCCTTCGAAGTCGCCCTTGTCGTCGAGCACGTAGGCGATGCCGCCCGACATGCCGGCAGCGAAGTTGCGGCCGGTCTGTCCGAGGACGACAACGACGCCTCCCGTCATGTATTCGCAGCCGTGATCGCCGGTGCCTTCGACGACGGCGTAGGCGCCCGAGTTGCGGACGGCGAAACGTTCGCCGGCCACGCCGCGGAAATAGCATTCGCCAGTGATCGCGCCGTACAGCACGGTGTTGCCGACGATGATGCTTTCCTCGGGCGTGATCGAGGACTTCGGATCAGGGCGGACGATCAGCTTGCCGCCCGACAATCCCTTGCCGACGTAGTCGTTGCCTTCGCCGATGAGGTCGAGCGTGACGCCGTGCGCGACCCAGGCGCCGAACGCCTGTCCGGCCGTACCTTTCAGCGAGAACCAGATGGTGTCTTCCGGCAACCCTGCGTGACCGAAGCGCTTGGCGACTTCGCCTGAAAGCATTGCGCCGGTCGAGCGGTTCACGTTCTTGATTTCGAGGTCGGCTTTCACCGGCCGCTTCAATTCAAGAGCGGGCTTCGCGAGTTCGATGAGCTGGACGTCGAGGACCTTTTCGAGGCCATGGTCCTGACGCTCGCTGTTGAAGATGGCGACGCCCTTCGGTGCATGGGCCTTGTGGAAGAGCTTCGTGAAGTCGAGCCCGCGTGCCTTCCAGTGCTCGATGGCACGATCCTTATCGAGCTGATCGCTTTGGCCGATCATCTCGTTGAAGGTGCGGAAGCCGAGTTGAGCCATGATCTCGCGGACTTCTTCGGCGACGAAGAAGAAGTAGTTGATCACGTGCTCGGGCTTGCCGGAGAACTTCGCGCGCAGAACCGGGTCTTGCGTCGCGACGCCGACGGGGCAGGTGTTCAGATGGCACTTGCGCATCATGATGCAGCCCGCCGCGATCAACGGCGCGGTGGCGAAGCCGAATTCGTCGGCGCCGAGTAGCGCTCCGATCACGACGTCGCGGCCGGTCCTGACGCCGCCGTCGACCTGAACGGCGATGCGGCCGCGCAGGCGATTGGCGACGAGGGTCTGATGGGTTTCAGCGAGGCCGATTTCCCAAGGGCTACCCGCGTGCTTGATCGACGTCAGCGGGGATGCGCCGGTGCCGCCCTCGAAGCCGGAGATCGTCACGTGGTCGGCGCGCGCCTTGGCGACGCCTGCCGCAACGGTTCCGACGCCGACTTCCGAGACGAGCTTCACCGAGACGTCAGCCTTCGGGTTGACGTTCTTCAGGTCGTAGATGAGCTGCGCCAGATCTTCGATCGAATAGATGTCATGATGCGGCGGCGGCGAGACGAGGGTGACGCCCGGTGTCGAGTGACGAACCTTGGCGATCGTCGCATCGACCTTGTGTCCGGGTAGCTGGCCGCCTTCGCCGGGCTTGGCGCCCTGGGCCATCTTGATCTGCATCATGTCGGAGTTGACGAGATATTCCGTCGTCACGCCGAAGCGGCCTGAGGCGACCTGCTTGATGGCCGAGCGCATCGAGTCGCCATTGGGCATCGGCTTGAAGCGATCGGATTCTTCGCCGCCTTCGCCGGTGTTCGAACGGCCACCGATGCGGTTCATCGCGATGGCGAGCGTGGTGTGGGCTTCGCGGCTGATCGAGCCGTAGCTCATCGCGCCGGTCGAGAACCGCTTCACGATGCTGGCTGCGGATTCCACTTCCTCGATAGGCACGGCCTTGCGGCCGAAGGATTCGGCCGATCGGATGCGGAACATGCCGCGCAGCGTCATCAGCTGCTCGGACTGATCGTTGATCGACTTCGAAAAGTCCCGGAACTTCTGCGGGACGCGTCCGCTCATCGCTTCCTTATTGTCGGTCGCGCGAACGGCATGCTGAAGATCGGCCACGGTTCCGGGGCGCCACATGTGCGCTTCGCCACGGACGCGATAAGCGTACTCGCCGCCGACTTCGAGCGCATTGGCCAGCACCGGCACGTCGCCGAAAGCCGCCTTGTGGCGTTCGACCGTCTCGCGCGCGATCTCGCGCAGGCCGACGCCTTCGACCTGAGTGTGGGTGCCAGTGAAGTAACGATCGACGAAGCTCGAGCGCAGGCCGACGGCGTCGAAGATCTGGGCGCCGCAATAGGACTGGTAAGTCGAGATGCCCATCTTCGCCATGACCTTCAGCATGGCTTTGCCGATGGCCTTGATGAAGCGCTTCTTGACCATTTCCGGGGTCGTCCCCTCGGGAAGCTCCGGAAGCATCGTGTAGAGCGTTTCGAATGCCAGATAGGGGTTGATGGCTTCGGCGCCGTAGCCTGCAAGAGTGCAGAACTGATTGATCTCGTGCGCTTCGCCCGTCTCGACGACGAGACCGACCGAGGTCCGGAGCCCCTGCTTGATCAGATGATGATGCACGGCCGACGTTGCGAGCAACGAGGGCAGCGCGATGCGGTCCGGTCCGGCGCGGCGGTCGGACAGAATGATGATGTTGAACTCTTTGGCGCGAACGTACTCTTCCGCCTCGGCGCAGATGCCGTCGAGCGCGGGGCCCATGCCGCCTTCGCCCTTTTCGGCCGGATAGGTGATGTCGATCGTGATCGATTCGAAATCGTTGTCCTTCACGGCGCCGATGCCGCGGACGCGTTCGAGGTCTTCGTTCGTCAGGATCGGCTGGTCGACCTCGAGGCGCTTCTGCTTCGAGGTGCCCTGAAGATCGAGGATGTTCGGACGCGGACCGATGAACGAGACGAGGCTCATCACCAGCTCTTCACGGATCGAGTCGATCGGCGGGTTCGTGACCTGCGCGAAGTTCTGCTTGAAGTAGGTGTGGAGCAGCTTCGACTTCGACGACAGCGCCGAGATCGGTGTGTCAGTTCCCATCGAGCCGGTGGCTTCCTCGCCCTTCTCGGCCATTGGCGTAAGCAGGAACTTGATGCTTTCCTGCGTGTAGCCGAACGACTGCTGCAGATCGAGCAGCGCGACGTTCGACTTCGCCGCGGTGGCGCCCTTCGACGGGAGCGGGAGATCGGAAACCTTGATCTGCGTGCGCTTCAGCCACGTTTCGTAGGGGTGGCTTGCTGCGATTTCTGCCTTCAGCTCCTCGTCGGAGATGATGCAGCCCTTCTCGAGGTCGATCAGCAGCATTTTGCCAGGCTGCAGGCGCCACTTCTTGACGATGTTTTCCTCGGCGACAGGCAGCACGCCCGACTCCGACGACATGATGACGGTGTCGTCCTTGGTGACGAGATAGCGGGCGGGGCGCAGACCGTTGCGATCGAGCGTGGCGCCGATCTGGCGGCCGTCGGTGAACGCCATCGCCGCGGGGCCGTCCCACGGCTCCATCAAGCAGGCATGATATTCGTAGAAGGCGCGGCGCTTGGTATCCATCGTCGGATTGCCGGCCCACGCCTCCGGGATCAGCATCATCGCAGCGTGCGAGAGGCTGTAGCCGCCCATCACGAGGAATTCGAGCGCGTTGTCGAAGCACGCCGTATCGGACTGGCCTTCATAGGAGATCGGCCACAGCTTCGAGATGCGGTCGCCGAAAAGCGGCGAGGATACGGACGCCTGGCGCGCGGCCATCCAGTTGACGTTGCCGCGTAGCGTGTTGATTTCGCCGTTATGCGCGACCATCCGGTAGGGATGCGCGAGCTTCCAGGACGGGAAGGTGTTGGTCGAGAAGCGCTGGTGAACGAGGGCGAGCGCCGAAACGAGGCGCGGATCGGAAAGATCCTTGTAGTAGGCCTTCACCTGGTACGACAGGAACATGCCCTTGTAGACGAGCGTGCGCGTCGAGAGCGACACGGTGTAATGCCCGATGTCACGGCCCTTGTAGGCATCGTGAATGGCATTCGAGACGACCTTGCGGACGATATAGAGGTGGCGCTCGAACTGTTCCTGGTCGTCCATCGACGCGGGACGGCGGACGAAAACCTGCCGCTGCACCGGCTCGACATCGCGTACCATCTCCGAGAGACAGGTATTGTCGACGGGCACCGTACGCCAGCCGATCAGTTCCAGACCTTCTTCCTTGAGGCAGCGCGCCCAGACGCGCTCGCAGTGCGCACGAAGGCGCTCGTCGCGGGGCATGAAGACTTGGCCGACGGCATAATGGCCGGGCGCCGGCAATTCGAAGCCGGCGGATTTCGTCTCGGCCGCCAGAAATTCATGCGGAATTTGAATGAGTATGCCGGCGCCGTCGCCGGAGAGAGGATCGGCGCCGACAGCGCCGCGGTGCTCGAGGTTCTCGAGAATTTTGAGCGCGCCTTCGACGATGGCGTGCGACTTCAATCCCTTGAGGTTTGCAATGAAACCGACGCCGCATGCGTCGCGTTCAAGGGCGGGATCAAAAAGGCCTTCCGCTGCCGGCCGGGTGCCATCGCCGATCTCGTCATCCAGCGGATACTGGTAACCTTCGCTCATCTGTTGCCTCGTATGGCCTGTGGCCTGAATTCCAGAACTTCGGAGTGATAGGACGCCTGTTTGAGGCGCGGCTCATTCAATGTTTTGTGCAGCGCCACGCCGCCGGAGAGCACCGGTCACGCGTAGCGCGGGCGCTTTCGGTCAGTTCGGGCAAACGCGCTGAGGCGTATGGTATGAAGCCCGCTGCCGATTTCACGGCTCTGCAAACCGCACATCCTGCTTTCAAACACCTATATGTCTCCCACGCCACGTCGCGCCGCAAAGCAATGCCTCGGCTGATCGCGTAACGTCCGCACCGTTCTCCGTGCACGCTCCAGCAGCGCACAAAGGACAGCATTATTGACCTAATCTAGCAAATACTACAGATTTGACACTGCGGCACAAGCGGTAAGACGAGGCATGCAACGCAATCGTTTCCGGCAAGGTTCGGGACGTCACTCGGCAACAATATTTCTTCAGAAGACGACCTACGGCAAACGGCAGCCGCGCGGGGGCGCAGCTGCCGTTTTCAATGTCTCGTTAATCGTTGCCGGAAAGGCCTTTAGGCGGCCTTGGCCTCGATCTGCTGGACGGCGCCGGACGTACCGATGGCGATCGAGCGGGGCTTCTTGCTCTCCGGGACGTTGCGGACAAGCTCGACGTGGAGAAGTCCATTCTCGAACGCTGCGCCGGTTACATCGACATGGTCGGCAAGTTGGAACCGGCGCTCGAACGCGCGGGCCGCGATGCCACGATGCAGGTAAGTCTTTTCGCCCGTCTCGGCGGCTTTTTCACCGGCGATCGAAAGCGTCTGCTCCTTGACCTCGATCTTCAGCTCGCCCTCAGAGAAGCCGGCAACCGCCAACGTGATCCGGTACGCGTTCTCGCCGGTACGTTCGATGTTATATGGCGGGTAGGTGGATTCGCTGTCGAAACCTGTGGACTGATCCAAAAGCTTGAACAGACGATCGAAGCCGATTGCGGAACGATAAAAGGGAGCGAATTCTGCGTGTCGCATGACATATCCTCCTAAGAAGCGACATGTGAACCAGCCCTTTGGACTGGCCCTTTCCGTGATGCGGTCCCGCTTTGCGGCAACCGCATGAAACAGGTAGGAAGCGGAAAAACGGCTTCAAGAGGGTTTGCCGCCAATATCGTGTGCTAGGCGTTGATCGCGTCACCGGCTGCAAACGCCGGTCCGGCTGCTCAGGCTCAAAGAGAGGTAGATGAAACTCGTTTCGCTCTCGATCAATCCCGTCCCCAGCGGCGCGCAAGTGACAGCTTTCGACGGCTACGACGGACTGAAGCTTCGATGCGCGCTTTGGGAAGCGACGCGCGGGCCGTCGCGAGGCACGGTGTGCATCGTGCAGGGCCGCGGCGAGTTCATCGAAAAGTATTTCGAGGTCATCGCCGACTTGCGCCGCCGCGGCTTCGGCGTCGCGATTTTCGATCTCCGCGGGCAAGGGGGATCCGAGCGGATGCTTTCGAACCGGCGGAAGGGCCATGTCGTCGCCTTCACCGAATACGACCGCGATCTTGCGATTTTCATCGATGAAATCGTCAGGCCTGCGCTGCCCGAGCCGCTCATCGGGCTTGGTCATTCGCTCGGCGGCAACATTCTTTTGCGTGGAGCACAGGATGAAGCGAGCCCGTTCGCGCGCATGATCCTGCTGTCGCCGATGATCGAAATTCACGAGCGGATGGTGGGCGCCAGCAAGCCTCTGGCGAAGGCCTATTCCAACATCGCCTCAATGTGCGGATTTGCGACCACCTATGTCCGGGGAGGCGGCAACGAGCCCACCGATCTCACGGATTTTGAAGGCAACCGGCTGACAGCGGACTTCGTTCGATGGTCGCGCATCAAGTCGATCATTGAAGCTGCTCCCGATCTGGGGCTCGGGGCGCCGACGGTGGGGTGGCTGAGGGCGGCACTCAGAAGCTGTGCCATGCTTTCGCGTCCCGATTATCCGAAATACGTTTCGGTGCCGATGATGTTGTTCGCGGCCGGCGCAGATCACGTCGTTTCACCGCAGGCGATCGAGGATTTCGCAGTCGATCTCAAGTCCGGCGGCCACATTCTCATTCCCGGATCGCGGCACGAAATTCTTCAGGAAACAGACGCCATTCGCCAGCGGTTCTGGGCGGCTTTCGACGCCTACATGGGTATCGAGACGTCGCCGCACGAACGGGTTTAGAGCTTATTGATCATCGCCAGCGCTTCTTCGTGCAAGCGCGCATCGCCCGTCGCGATGATGTTTCCGCCGTTCGAGGGGCTGCCACCTGTCCACGTCGTGACGACGCCGCCAGCCCGTTCGATGATGGGAATGAGAGCGACGATATCGTATGGCTTCAGGCCGGGCTCGATAATGATGTCGACGAGACCCGACGCGAGCAGGCAGTAGCCATAGCAATCGCCGCCGTACCGCGTAAGCCGGGCCTTTTTCCTGAGGGTTTCGAGAGCTGTTAGTTGTTCGGGCTCGGCGAACATTTCGGGATGCGTCGTGGTCAAGACGGCGTCTTCAATGCGGGGACACTCGCGTGTCTTGAGCCGCACAGGCCGTCCGCCGCGGATGCTGTGGTAGGCGGCTTTGTCGGTGGACCAGAAACGTTCACCTGTGAACGGCTGATCCATGAGCCCGAAGACGGGCTTCTCGTCTTTCAGAACTCCGATAAGCGTGCCCCACATCGGCGATCCGATGATGAAGGACCGCGTGCCGTCGATCGGATCGATGATCCATTGGTAGGGGCTCGTTCCAGCCTTCGTCCCGAACTCTTCTCCAACGAGGCCGTGATCAGGGAATCTTGTGGCGAGCGCCTCGGATATCGCTTTTTCCGCGCCGCGGTCGGCCTTGGTGACAGGATCGAAGGCGCCCCCGCTGGCCTTGTTTTCCACAGGCATTGCCTTGCGAAAATGCTTGAGGATAACGGGGCCTGAAATATCGGCCAGCTCGTGGGCCACGCGGACGATGGCCTGAAATTCCGCTGCGGGTGACGGTCCCGGCACGCGCTCACCCTGTGATTTCAAGTGTTTGCTGTCTGGCCATTTACTATCAGACCCTACTTCGAACTACCGCAATGTTGAACTAGATACACATTGGTAACGTAAGTTGTGGCGGGGTGGATACATGCCCGATCCGATGTGCTAAGATTATACTCGTAGAGATTGCGGCGATGACCGAAGCAGCTCATCGTTCGGAGGTGGTTGCGTTGACACGCTTCACCGCAATCGCTGCCCAATTTGGGCGTTTCCTCCCTAGACTTGGGCCGTTCGGCTTTCGGACGGCCTTCTTTATTGGAAACAGTCCCTCCCGCATCAGTTGAATGCCGAAAAAGGCGAAATGGCCTGTCGGGCGAGGTCCGCGTTTCAAGCCATACAGCTCTGCATAAATCGCAATTGCCGATAATGCGCTGCACCTATATTTTTTGCAGTGCGATATGTGAGCTCGGCTCGCGCTTCGCAGCCCTCCTTGGGCGTTTCCTCCCTAGACTTGGGCCGTTCGTGAAAAATTCGGACGGCCCTTTTTCTTAAGGTATTTCCTTAACCTAGCTGTGCCCGCTCACTCGGCGGCGGCGCGATAGTCGAGAAGACCAGGCACCTCTCGGAACAGGCACGCAATGATCTCGATCAATGCGTCGGCAAGGCGCGGGTAGCCTGTGGTTTCCTGGAACGTCAGCTCGTTTATGTAGAGCCCGCGGTTGATCTCGATTTGGATCGCGTGCGTGGCGCGGTCCGGCCGGCCGTGATGCTCGGTGATGTAGCCGCCTGCGTATGGCCGGTTCAATTGCACTTTGAAGCCGCGGCGCTGAAATTCATCTCGCACCAGAAGCGTCAGGCGCGGATCGGCGGCGGCGCCGAAGCGATCTCCTATGACGATGTCGGGCCGCTGCGCGCTTCCCGGAGCCATCGCTGTTGACGGCATGGAGTGGCAGTCGATGAGAACGGCGTAACCGAACGTCTCGCGCGTCGCCGCGATCAGTCTCGACAACTCGGCATGGAACGGGAAGTACAGCTGCTCGATGCGTGCGAGCACGCTGTCGAGACTCAAACGGTCCGGATAAATTTCTTCGCCGTCGGCGACGATGCGGGCGACCGTGCCCAAGCCGCCGGCGACGCGAATCGATTGAGTGTTCGCGTGAGCCGGCAAGGGCTCATCGACGAGTTCGGGATCGAGCTCATAGGGCTCACGGTTCAGATCGAGATAGGCGCGAGGAAAACGGGCGCTGATGATCGGTGCTCCGAGGCTCGCCACGGGGCGGAAAAGGCGGTCAACGAAGCAATCTTCCGAGCGGCGCAGGGTCTTCGGATCGAGCCGCGAGATAGCCAGGAATTCAGGCGGATAAAGCCTTCCCGAATGCGGCGACGAGAATACGAACGGCGCTGATTGAACACGTGGCGCCAGGACGTCGAAAGACGGGAAAAATGCTCTTGGTACGTCGTGGGATCTATCGTCGTGCATGATTAGCAGTGTCTCGTTCAGATCCCGGCCGCAATTTCGTGGCTCATAGCGGAATACATTGCCAATGCAGCAGGTGTAAGTCCATGGAAGACTAAGGAGTGCGTCGTTTGCGTGTACCTTGTTAAGCGGTGACTTCAGAACTTCGACGCACCGTCAAATCGAGTGATGCGCAACTGCCGCGGTGCTATCGGCATTTCCACAGTTTCATGCTCCGTTTACCAAAGTCGGGCCAAATTTGCATTAGACGAGATATCGGGTACTTCTCGTCTGGGACATTCCGCACATCAGAGTAGTCATGACAGCCAAGCCCTCCAGCCTGCCGATCCGCCGCATCCTGCTCGCCGAGGATGACGAGTCCATGCGCGGTTTCCTCGTCAAGGCGCTCGAAAAAGCGAACTACGACGTCGTCGCCTTCGAGAACGGCGAGGATGCTTACGACCGTCTCAAGACCGAGCCGTTCACGCTCCTCCTCACAGACATCGTCATGCCGAAGATGGACGGCATCGAACTCGCCCGCCGTGCGAGCGAGATCGACCCTGATCTCAAGATCATGTTCATCACCGGATTTGCGGCCGTCGTTCTCAACAGCGAAAACCAGCCGCCGAAGGACGCCCGCGTCCTCTCCAAGCCGTTCCACCTCAAGGATCTGGTGCGCGAGGTCGACCGTCTTCTGGCGGTCTGAGAATTTAAATTTCACATCCGGCCGATTTGCCGCGCTCCAGGGCTTGACCGGAGCATCGCTAACCCTCTAGAAGCTCGCTTCTTCCGGGCACTTAGCTCAGCGGTAGAGCACTACCTTGACATGGTAGGGGTCACAGGTTCGATCCCTGTAGTGCCCACCATCGGAACCATTGGTTTCGTTGGTTTTTTCCGGAATACGCTTGCCTTTCCTCGATTTGCCCGCGCGCCGGTGTCGTGTCACCGTTGGGCCAGCGAGACGTGGCGCAAGATCCGCAATATTGCTGAGAGCCACGCGACAGACCGGCCTGCTCTTAGGTGGACTTGTTGGCGAGGATCTGGCTTGGCGCCCGCCAGCAGCTTACTCGCGTGTATCAACCGATCTGCGCCATACCTGATAGCCTCGGGAATAATTTCCTGATTTGTCGGCCTAAATTTCCCAGGCACATGCCCCGAAAGTATCAATTCTACAACACTTTCAATAGGAACGAGTTCTACGGGCGTCGGGAATATTGACCTAATATACTCAAGAACTTTTCCTGGTTCTGGGAATAAGAGTCGCGATTGCTTGAGCGCTGCCGAGGCGGCGATCCGCGCAATACGTGTCCGGGAGCAGGGGGTTGTTGATGTCGACGCGCATGGTCACCATGGCGCCAGTAGTGGCGCTTGCATGCGTCATGTTTGGAGCGTCCGGAGTTCTGGCTCAAGACGCCGGTGGGACATCGACGGCTCAGCCGGCGACGCCTCCAAACTCAACGACGGCCAATCCTCCAAGCAGCCAGACGCCCTCCGTACAAGCACCGTCGAGCAGCGCGCCGTTGCCGGAGGTGCAGGTTATTCAGGAACAGCCGAAGCCCAAGCCAGTGAAGCAGGCTGCCAAACCAAAGAAGGCGCCGGCACCGGTTTCGGCGGCGCCTCCGCCAAGCCCAGCGGCTGTCGAAGCGGCCGAGCCATCTGAGATAAAGATGTCGCCCGTCGCGGGAAGTGAGATTCCGCTCGGAAAAGTTCCAAACGGAGTCGCGAGCACCACGGCGGCGGATATTCAACGCACTGGTGACATGACCGCCCAGAACGTTTTGCAATCACGCGTGCCTGGTGTGATCGTCAGCGATCTGCAGGGCAACGGGTTTCAAACCGATGTGCAGTATCGCGGGTTTTCATCCTCGCCGGTCAACGGTGTGCCACAGGGGTTAGCCGTCTATCAAAACGGCGTTCGCATCAACGAGGCGTTCGGCGACATCGTCAATTGGGACTTCCTGCCGTCGAACGCGGTTTCCAGCATGACGGTGATGGGAAGCAATCCGGTGTTCGGGTTGAACGCCATCGGCGGTGCGATCAGCGTCGACATGCGAGACGGCTTCAATTTCCAGGGCGCGGAATTTGACGTTCGCGGCGGTTCGTTCGGACGCATCCAAGGTTCGGGAGCTGCCGGTGCGCAAAGCGGCAACTGGGCCATGTTCATCGCGGCCGAAGACATCAATGACAACGGCTGGCGCCAATTTTCACCCGCCGAAATTCACCGCATGTACGCCGACCTTGGATTCAAGAATCGCGATGCCGAATTCCACCTCAATTTCACGGGCGCGGATAACTTCGTCGGCGCTGTATCGGCCTCGCCCGTTCAGTTGCTCGATGAGGGTTGGAACCGCGTCTACACCAATCCGCAGACCACTCAGAATGACATGGAGATGGTCTCGATCAATGGGTCCGTGAAGGCAACGAATACGCTCACGTTCTCCGGCGTTACGTATTACCGCCATTTCCAGCAAGCCCATACCGACGGCAATATTCTGGATGTAGCAGATTGCGGTGACGGCAATCTTTGTCTTGATGGCGAGCCGGTGACTACCGCAAGCGGTCCGGTATCGGCGTCCGTCGGCGGCGGCGCTCCGTTCGGATCGTTAGACCGGACATCTCAAAATGCCGATAGTTTCGGCGGGTCTCTGCAAGCCGTCGAGAAAGCAAAGCTTTTCGACCACAACAACCAGTTCCTGATTGGCGGCAGCATCGATCACGGTCACGTCGCCTATGGGGCAAGGAGCAGCCTTGGCACATTCGGACCGAATTTCACAATCTCGCCGCTCGGTCTCGATCTCACTGGGCCGGATGATATTTCGCCACGCAGCCTGACGACGACCAACGATTATTACGGTCTCTATTTCACCGATACCTTCGATGTCACTGACCGGCTTAGCTTGACTGTCGGCGGACGCTACAACTACGCAAGAGTGTCGTTGGAAGACAAGCTCGACGACGAATCGGACCTGAACGGGTCGCATACGTATCAGCGCTTCAATCCGATGGGCGGTCTCACCTATCAGCTGGCAAAAGGGCTGACCTTCTACACGAGCTACTCCGAGGCTAACCGAGCACCGACGCCGGCGGAGCTTGCTTGCGCCGACCCCACTAATCCGTGCCTCATCGAGAGCTTCCTCACCGGCGATCCTCCGCTGAAGCAGGTGGTGTCGCGCACGGGTGAAGTTGGATTCCGCGGCGAAACTTCAAACGCGATGAAGAATGCCAAGATCGATTGGAGCTTCGGACTCTTCAGAACGCTCAATCAGGACGACATCATCAGCGTTGCTTCCCCGACGTCCGGGCGTGGCTACTTCCAAAATGCGGGCGACACGCTGCGTCAGGGCATTGAAGCTTCGATCAGCTACCAGACGCAGCGTCTTTTCCTCTATGCGAACTATGCGTTCATCGATCCGACATTCCAATCGTCGCTGGAACTTGCGTCGCCGAACAATCCGTCAGACGACGTGGTACCCTGCTCAGGGGATCCGACCCAGAGCTGCATCAACGTGCGTCCGGGCGACAGGCTCCCCGGCGTCCCCCGGCACCGCTTCAAGGCAGGGTTTGATTATTGGCTGACGCCAAAATGGAAGTTTGGCTCCGATCTCGTTGCGGCAAGCGATCAGGTTTTCTTCGGTGACGAGTCGAACCTGAACAAACCGCTTGCCGGTTACGCCCAGGTGAACCTGCACACGTCATACGACATCACCAATCACATCCAGATTTATGGATTGATCAATAACCTCTTCGACCACCACTACGGAACTTTCGGAAATTACTTCGACACCGAAGAGGGCTCAGAGGCTTCGCTGGGTACGATCGATTTTACCGACGCTCGCACGATCGTACCTGCGATGCCGTTTGCCGCCTATGGAGGCATGAAGTTCAAGTTTTAGGATCAAGGTCCCAAGACTTCGGCGCTCGCGAAGCGACATAAGAAAGGCCCGTGCGTTTCCACAAGAGCGCAAGGGCCTTTCACTTAATCGGGCATTTTGTAGTGTCGTTCAGGCTGTCGTCAGCGCATCGAACTGAGAGTGAACTTTATCGATTGTCGGCTTTATGATTGGGCTCACCCCAGGAATTGCAAGCGCCTTGTCGAAGAGCTGATCAAGGGCCGGTCTCGTGGCAATGATCGTGTTCACGACCGTTTTGCGGGACTGAGCGGGAAGTTGATCGAGGAGTTTGCTCAGCCTGACAAAATCGTTCGCGGAATTTGTCAACGGCGTCATGGCGGCTTGCGCAGTACTCACGTCCTGAACGCTTGCAATCGCCGAGCGCATGCTGGTCTCGGCGCTGGCGAGTTGTGCGCCGACGTCGACGTCACCGACCTTGATGCCATGCAGATTTTCAAGCGCCTCGAAGGACGCGGGCATCGGGCCGAGACCTGAGGCGCCGGTGCTGGTTCCGGTGCTCGCCGGCGCTGTGGATGGTGTTTCAACCTTCGCTGGAGGAGGATTGGCCGCGGTTTCTGTCGGGTGTGGGCGCGTGAACCAGTTCCACGCGAGGCCACCGATCAGCAACGCCGCGAGTGCCGGAATTATCCAGCCCCATGATTGCGTGGGTCTCGGCACTGGCGGGGGCATTGTGCTGTAGCTTGGCCTTGATGACCCGGAATAGCCAGTCGTTGCAGACGGGCCGCGCACACCGGCTGAACTACCGAGGGCATCCAGAATACCCGTGTCGCTGAGATAGTTTGAGAAACCAGCCGGAAGCGCGCTCGCGATATTGTCTTTTTGCGAATTCAGAAGGCTCGCCAAACCCGTCGCATCGAGCCCACTCGCGCGTTGCTGCTGTCCCAACACGCCCATTACGACAGGTCCGAGCAGGCCCATAAGGCTCTTCGATCCGGCGTTTCCAATCCCCGCGTACTGACCAACCGCGTTGGTGAGTGCGGATGTGGTTCCGCTGCCGAGAAGGGATGTCAGTGTGTTGGTGCCTGTTTCAATAATGTTCGACTGCGCCGAGCCGCCGAGCATGCTGCCCAAGCTCGAGAGCAATGTCGGCTGTTGTCGCGCGATTGCGCCATTGAGCGCCTGAGCGCCGTTTGGTCTGGATACGAGTGACGTGAACGCAGCCAATAGACCGGGGACACCTGCCTGTAGCGCTTTTTCTGTGAGGGCCTTATCGAGGCCGAGGCTCGAAGCAATGCGCGATACCAGACTCGAGCTGAGTATCTGAGTAATGTTGGAGACCAAATCTAGAGACATGGGGCAACTCCCTTATCGGTTGTCCCCCCGATACGGAATCCCCCTCATTACATAAGCGCCACTGTTGATTGGCGCTGATCTGGAACAAGTTGATCAGCGTGCTTACGGTGTAGGGATATGCGCGCAAATCTGAAGATAGTCTAGGCGGCTTCTCGTGAGAAACTTAGCGTCAACCAGGGCGAAGGATCATCGTGGTTTCGTTTAGGAAAAACTAATCAGGGGCTTTTGAGTTCGATTTTGACGAGGCTCCGGCTTTCGAGCTTCGTAATTTCAACTTTACATGCATTTTTTCTAAGCAAAGTGCCGTCAGCTACTCGGCCCGACCGTCTCACTTAAGCAAATATTCGTCACGCTTGCCCGCATGGCTCGTCAGCCTGATCGCAGGTTGATATTTCGCTTGTCAGAGTTGGCCGCAGAGCCTGCAGCATCTCATCCAGGAGATCGCTCAGCGGTGCCCGCCCATCCAGCACGATCTCGGCACTCTCCGGTGGCTCGTAGGCCGACGATATTCCCGTGAAGTCCGGAATGAGGCCCTGGCGCGCCTTCTTGTACAGGCCCTTCGCGTCTCGCTGCTCGCAGGTCGCCAGCGGAGTATTGAGATAGACCTCAATGAACTCGCCGGGCGGGAACAGCTTACGAGCTTGTTGTCTCTGCGCGATGAGCGGCGAGATCAGCGAGACGATCACGATCAAGCCCGCATCGACCATGAGCTTTGCGACTTCAGATATTCGCCGGACATTCTCCATGCGACCGGCGTGAGAAAAATCAAGGTCATTGCAAATGCCGTCCCGGCAGCGATCGCCGTCGAGAACGAAAGTGTGGCGTCCCGACATATAAAGCGTTTCGTCAAGGAGGTTGGCGAGGGTGGTCTTTCCGGCACCGGAAAGACCGGTGAACCAAATGCAGCAGGCATTCTGCGCTTTCAATTCAGACCGCTCAACTTTCGTAATTGCCGAATTTTTCCACTGCAGCTCCAGAGATGGGCGCGCAGCGAGCTTCGGCATTCCGAACGAATGGACTTCCGGTAACGGCTTCATGCCTTCCCCCCGGTGCGGTTCAGCCAACGCCTATGGCAAACCCGAAACTTGTATTCCTGTCTCGTCGTGTCCCAACGGTTCCGAACCTTGCTCACACGCTGACTTCCAGCGCCGAAACGCGCAGCAGTTCGCGCAATGCTTCGACGCTGCCGCCGAACGAAACGAAGTGCGGATTTTGCAGAGCCTTCTTCTCCGGACGCTTTGCTCCGTATTCGAGCTCCCGGCCATCGCACGTCAAAGTGCAGCCTCCGGCGCCCCGCAAAACGGCGTCGCCCGCCGCCGTATCCCACTGCATGGTCGTTCCGAAGCGGGGATAGATGTCTGCCTCTCCCGTCGCCACGAGGCAGAACTTCAGCGACGATCCGACCGACAATTTCTTGCCGATCGAAAGCTTATCCAGGAAGTCCTTGGTTGCGGCATTCTCGTGCGATGCGCTCGCCACGGCGGACAGGGCGCTCGCCGGCACGGCCGTGGCGATGCGGGACCGTTCGCGAATGCTCAGATCATTGGAGAGATGGCATTTGTAGGAAATGCTGCCATCGCCGCTGAAGAGTTCGCGTCGCGCCGGCGCAACAACAACGCCCAATTGCGGGCGTCCGTTTTCGACCAAGCAAATATTCACGGTGAAATCCGCACTGCCCCGGACGAACTCCTTCGTGCCGTCCAGTGGATCGACAAGGAAAAACGTTCTCGCGGAGGCGCCGCTGAAATTGCCGGCGGAGGCGGCTTCCTCGCCGACGATCGGAAGGGAGGAATCGATCCGCTGCAGTTCTCGCGTGATCAGTTCTTCAGCAAAAAGATCGGCGTCGGTGACCGGACTGCCGTCGCCCTTGTTTTGAACAGCCGCGCCGCCTCGCTGAACCTCCAAGATGAGCCGGCCCGCGGCAAGCGCAATGCTCTCTATCTGCCTCAAGAGCGCAGGCGCGGGTTCCTCAGTCATTCAATAACATCCCACCCGCGACGTTCATTTTGCTGCGCTTTCCAATTCACCCGGTGCCTTCAAGCGTTAACTCCGAACCGGCGCGCGATCCGTCGCTCGACCTGGTACTTTGGCCGCACGAATTCGCTCAGCACAAAGCTGCTTTGAGCGCGGCTATCGAAAGGTTTCATTTCTTTCCGCACCCATCGGCTCCATAGGTATTGGTCCAGTGCGGTGCGGGATTTCAGTAATGCGCGATCTGTTGCGGAGAGGTCGGCGGCTCGGACAATTTTCCAACCCGTGATCGCCTGCTTTTCTTCAGCGGAATTTCGCCGCGGCGCTTCGGGTGAAATGCCGATTTCGGCCGATATGCTTTCTATGAGTGAATCCGCCTCGCGGATGTCGGCGATATAATCGATGGAGGCCAGAACTTCGTCGAGAATTTCAGCCTTTCGTTCGTCGGATAACCGGACCAATTGAACCCACGGCATTTCCAGCCATCGTTCAAGCAGGAAATGAGCGAGTGGATTGACGCGCGTGGCGCGCAAAAACAATGAAAAGGAATAGGTGTGCTGACCTTCGGTCAGGTACCGCATCATCCGGTAATTATAGTAAGAAAGCATCATGCTTTCGGGTTCGCGGAGGATTATCGAACGGACGATGCGACGGTCCGGAAACAGATACTCCGCCGATTTGCCGATGAAATGCCCGGAGATGGCTTTGATCTCGTCATGCCGTTCGGGAAGTTCCCGGCGGTATTTGTGAGTGAAAAGGTCCAATGGAAATTTTCGGGTTCGTTTGGGAGCAATCCAAACCCGTTTGTCCCCCAATTGATCGATCAAATGTCTCTCAACGGTCGTGCCAGCGCACTTCGGGACGTGGATATGGACAAGGAGCGATTTCGCCATCGTGATCTTTGCGGTTTTGTGATTACAACAAAATGCAACTAAGCCATTTGGCCTATGACGAAGACTACCGCCGGAATTTGCGAGAGATCCTTTATAACGGACATTGCTTGCGAGTTTTCTGGGAGTGCGTGGCGCGAGGGGCACGCCAAAAGGAAAACGCTTGATGTTGCTCGGAGCATAACAACGGAACCGTAAGGGCCCGGCGGCCCTCAGTTTTTTGCGATAGGGATCGGCTTTGCAGGGCAGTCGTTGGTGCGCGGGCCGCCGTTTGGGCGACATAGCTGTGGATAAGCGGGTGCCGAGCCCACGATTAGCCAATTAGCCAGTTGTGTGGATCCATCACCGCCGTGTTGTTGTGGAGCGGGGTCCTGACGATTTGCTGGCGCCCTGGTTTTTAATGAAACGTCGATTTTAAATACTCCACGACTGCGAATTTTTTAAACGCTCGCAGAGCCCAAATTCCGGCGCGTTATTTTTTGCCTCGCACGACGAAGTTCGAATTTTTTCAAAACGGCACGTCCTCGATATTGGGGGTACTCATGTCTTCATTTGAATCCTCGCGCAAAGTCTTTTCCTCACTCGACACCTTTGACGCGACCGCGTGGAATAGCTCATTCACATCCGAAGATCGTGAGCGGGCAGTGGACGGCCTCGAGCGCGGGCACGTGCTCTATTTCAAAACCCTGGCGTTCCCACTCGAGGCTGAAGAGAAGGTTTTCCTCTCTTCGACGTGGTCCGATCAGGAGGCAAAAAACATCAGCTTCGATCCTACCGAGGGCCGGTTGCGCGGCGCGAAGATCGAGGGCGCCGATGGTGAGAAGCTGGCTGGCATGATGCGCCGCTATGCGTCGGACGCGCGCCAGCTCCTGCAAGGTCTTCTGCCGTCCTACGCCTCAACGCTCAAGTTGGCGCGCACGAGCTTCAGGCCGCACGAAGTCGAGGGACGGAAAGCCTCGTCCTTTCGCAAGGATGATACTCGGCTTCATGTCGATGCCTTTCCGTCCCGGCCGAACCGAGGTGCGCGCATTCTGCGTGTGTTCACCAACATCCACCCTGCGGGGAAACCACGGGTGTGGCAGATCGGAGAGCCCTTCGAGGCCTATGCCAGCCGCTTTTTGCCGACCGTATCGCGGCCGTTGCCTGGGCTCGCGCAACTCGAATCCATCCTTGGCATCACCAAGGGGGTGAGGACGCCTTACGATCATATCATGCTGCACTTGCATGACCGGACGAAGGGCGACGAGACCTATCAGCGTGAGGCGCCGCGGCAAGAGGTTGCCTTCGCAGCCGGTAGCACGTGGGTGGTCTTTACGGACCAGGTTCTGCACGCTGCGATCAGCGGCCAATTCGTCTTGGAGCAAACGTTCGAGCTTCCTGTTGCGGCACAACGTCAGACGGAACGGTCGCCGTTGCGCGTTCTCGAACGTCTGACCGGCCGAGCGCTCGCAGCGTAGCAATTCGAACCGCGTTGGAGGGACGTAGCGCGGCGGGCGCAAGCCCGCGCTGAACGGCGCCTGCGGGGAGGTGCCGTCAGCGCGTCCCTCTGCTTGCCTCGGCTAACAGGGAAGGGCCTCTTCCGTTTCTCATTCTGTCGCTGTTGTTCTGTTGCTTTTGTCAGATCTGAAGATTGGATCGTGTTTTGAACATACTCAGTCTTTCCACGGCCGGTACGCCGTGTGGCGTTGGCGATGCTAACAGGTCGCTGCGCGCTGCGATGCTCGAAGCCGGCCACCGGTATGATATCTTCGCCATTGACGACGACATGCGCGCAGCGCGGTCCGAGTGCTTCGACGAATTCGTTCGCCGTTTGAAGTCGTATGACGGGGTGGTCATTCAACACGAGCACGGCTTCTTCGGACCAGGCGTGAAGCGATCTGCTGAAAATTTTATGGGGTTGCTTGAACGTCTTCGCGTCCTGGCAAAACCGTGTGTCGTGATCTTTCACACGAATTTTCCGGCGCGGACGAAGGCGTTCAAGAAGTTAGCGCGCTATTTTTCGACTCGCGAAACGGTTCGCCGTGGAATGTTGCGGGCAATCAATTCAAATCCGATGATCCGCATCGTCGTGCACGGTGAGACCAGTTGGAAGTCTTTCCGCGATTACGGGATCGACGGAGACAAGCTCCTCAAGGTGCATCTTCCGATACCGAGAGTCGAGCACGCGCCGCTTCGAAAATTGAAGGACGACGAAATCACGTTGGGCATTTTCGGGTTCATCGCTCACTACAAAGGGTATCGAACGGCGCTGGAGGCCCTGCAGCATCTGCCGCCGCGTTTCAAGCTCGTGATCATGGGCGGGAAGCATCCTTTTTCCCCCGACGATCCGACCCTCAATAACATTCAGCGAATGCTAGAGACCGGCGTTTGGGATGAAAAGAGCGCACAACGCCCGACGACCAATGATGCACCTTCGGATTTGAGTTCGCGGGTGAAGATCCTTGGCTTTGTCGAAGATCTGGATCGGGCTTTTTCGGATGTCGACATCGTCCTCGCGCCTTATATCGAGAAATATCCTGCCGGATCCGCATCGCTCGCAGACGCGCTGGCGCGTGGGAAGCCGATCGTTGCTTCGGCGACGCCGCCGTTCGTCGAAGTCCAAAATGACGGCAATTGCCTGAAGCTCGTCGCGATGAATGCGCCCTTCGAACTTGCGCATGCAATCGAGGAACTGGCTGCTGACGACGCCGAGCGGGCGAGGCTCTCGGCGGCTGCCATCGCGTTCTCGCGTCAGAATACCTGGGACCGCTTCGCACAAGTTCTGTCGCGCGCGCTGATGGAGCGCGCGGACGTGTCGCCAGCGGCCATGCGTATGAAGAATGGGTCCCGCCAAGCCGTTAACGAAGGGCTAGACCACGGTCGTGAGGTGCGCTCGGCGTGGCGTCCGTAAATGGGGGGCCACCCCGCGTCAAAAAGGCATGTTTTGGCCCTCCCGGTGTTCCGGCCAAGTCCTCCAGCTGCCTCAACACGACTTTTCGCGAGCGTGCCCTTGTTTTCCTGGGATTTGGCAGGTACAAGCCCGGCTTCCATCTCTTTATTGACATGGCAGGGGGCGGAGGTTCCGTTCGGTCTCTCCCAGTGCCCGCCATCTTTAACCGGTGTCGTTATGAAAGTTAGAAACTCCTTGAAGTCCCTGCGCTCACGGCACCGCGATAATCGCGTCGTCCGCCGTAAGGGCCGGGTCTACGTCATCAACAAGACTCACCGCCGCTTCAAAGCCCGCCAGGGTTGAGGCCGTCGCGCCGCCCGTGCGCGACGTTACGGGGAATTCACGAGAGTCTTTTTGACCAAGACGCATGCCTCGATTAACGTCGGGGCATGTCTTTTTGCGCGCGGCTTCTTCTCATCCTTCTGGCACTCTCAGCTGGTGCGGCTCAGGCCGCAGCCGACGATGAGCTTCTGAAAACCCAGCCTTTCCCTGATACACCGTCGCCCGCCCGGCCCAGGCAGGAGCTGCCACCGGCTGTAAAGAAGAAGTCGCCCCCGGTCGCGCCTTCGCCCGACGCAGCTGCGAGCCAGAAGGGCGAGCCCGGCATGATGGGCTTGCCGTGGCCGAAGACACCGGAAGAAACGGCGAAGACGCTCGACAATCTTTACGCCTTCCTCGCGGCCGAGGGTGACCATCGCCAGGGCGGTGAAATCGGCGCGGCCATCGAACGGCTGTGGCGCCTCGAAGGGGGCGATACCGTCAATCTCCTGATCGATCGCGGCGAGATTTTCTCATCCAGAAACGAGAATGAGAAGGCGCTTCCGTTTTTGGATGCCGCTGTGGAGCTGGCTCCGGAATATGCCGAAGCGTGGAGCCACCGAGCCTACGTCGAATATCGATTGAATAATTATCCGGCGGCGCTCGGCGACCTCAGGCGGGCGCTCGCGATCGAGCCCAACCACTTCCGGGCGCTGGACGGGATGGCGAAGATTCTCGTGCTGATGGGCGAAAAGAAGGCCGCGCTCGAAGTCTATAATCAGCTGCTCAAGGTGCACCCGAACATCGAGGGCGCCGAGACCGCGCGCGACAAACTCAAGAAGGAAATCGAGGGGCAGGGGATCTGAGATCCCGCGCCCGGTTCGCTCGATAACTCCTGCAATTTAAAGCGTCAAAACCGTGAGGCGAACGTCAGGCGGCGACGCGCCAGTTCAATGTGTTGGCGCAGCTGATACAGCCGGTCGGCAAAGCCGAGCGGAATCGGCAGGTTGTCGACAGCCGCTTCGATCGTCTCAAGTTCTCGCAATTTTGCCGTCCGCTCCTCGGAGGTTGTCGCGCTTTTGGCTGCGGCCTCCAAACGCTTGAGTTCTCCATACCAATGAATGATGCGGCGGCGAATGCGCCAATCATAGATCTGCGGCGCGAAGCGCAGCAGCGGAATGAGAATTGGCACCAAGACCACAAGAGAGATCATCAAGCGATCAACGGTCGTCGCTACCCAAAACGGCACGTAGCGCTGCAGAAGAGGTGCTCCCGAGCGGTAGACCCGGCGCGCCTCGTCGGAAAATGCGAATTCGGGATCGCTGTTGGTCGGGAATTCTCCGGCAGTCTGAAACAATTGTACCTCGCCGGCCGCGTTGACCGTCGACTGTCCGTGCGCCTCCTGCAGGGCCTGGGCGAGGAGGTTGACGAGCGCGGGGTGCAGGCTCTCCCGCACCACAACTGCTACGGTCGTTGCGATGAGCGTGCTGTCGCTCGGCGGGACGTTGGCCGCGAAGTCGACAACGCCCTCCCGCAATACGAGGCGCGAAAGGAATGGGAAGCGCTGGGCGTAGGCATCGGCGTTGGTAAAACTCATCAAGTGGACGTCGGGAGTTCTCAGCAACCGCTGGATCGTCTTCGCTTCAGGGGCGAGCACGAGAAGTCCGGCGTCCGCCTCCCCTTTGGCGAGCAGGTCGACATAATCCGGCAGTTCGCGATTGATCAGCGTCGCCGTTTCAGCGGTAATGCCGTTGGCCGCCAGGAGCCGCATGGCTAGGGTGCTTGTCCCGCTGCCGACAGGACCGACCAGTACGCGCTTGCCTTTCAGCTCTGTGAGCCGTTCGAGCGGCTTGCCGCCGCTATAGAAAACCCAAAGCGGCTCGTACGCGATGCGCCCGAGGGACGACAACCCTTGCGTGTCGTTGCTTGAGACAAGGCCGCCCTGGACGAAGGCGGCGTCCACGCCGGAGGTGGGGTCCGCTAGCGATTTGAGGTTGGCGAGAGATCCGACAGACTCGCGGATGTCGAGCTTGACGCCGTTGCGTTCAAAGATGGCCCGGTACCGTTCGGCATAACGATAGTAGGGGCTGCCCTTGGTTGCTGCGGCGAGCACGAGTGTCTCGGGGGGTGCCGGATGGGCGAACCGAAAGGTAAACCAGGTCGCTGCGGCGATGGCTATCAGCACCGGCACCACAATAAGCAGCAGATCGCGGAGCTGGAAGCGCACAAACCTAGATCGCATTGGGTGTCCCCCCGACTTCAATCGCTACAAGCCAGTGGGGGACATAACACGAAGGATTGTCGTGAACACGTCCACGTCGATTGCGACCGAGGTGACCCCCGGGGGTGCGCCGTCAGACCTCTTCCGCGATCGGGGCGCCGGATTCGTCGACGAAGGCGATGCGGATCATGTTCGTCGCGCCGGGGCTGCCGAGCGGAATGCCGGCGGTGATTAGGATGCCTTCGCGGGCTTTGACCATGCCTTCCTCGAAGGCGATCCGGCAGGCTTTGCGGACCATGTGCGAGAGGTTTTCCGGGTCGCCGGTCAGGATCGTATGGACGCCCCAGACCATGGCGAGGCGGCGGGCCGTCGATTCGATCGGGGTAAGGCCAATCACGGGAATTCCCGGGCGTTCGCGGGTTACGCGGAGCACCGTCGAGCCGGTTGCCGTGTAGCAGACGATGGCGCCAAGCCGCACCGTGTCGGCGATGGCGGACGCAGCCGCAGCAATGGCGTCGGCACCCGTCGGCTGAGGCTCCGTCTGCGTCGCATAAAGCATCGGCTCGTAGACAGGATCGTGCTCAACCTGGATCGCGATCTTGTCCATCATCTGGATGGCTTCGACGGGATATTGCCCGACCGCGCTTTCCGCCGACAGCATGATGGCGTCGGCACCGTCAAACACGGCGGTGGCGACGTCGGAGACTTCGGCGCGCGTCGGCATGGGTGAAGAGATCATGCTTTCGAGCATCTGCGTCGCGATGACGACGGGCTTGCCCGCTGCGCGCGACAAACGCGTGATGCGCTTCTGGATGCCGGGAACTTTCTCGACAGGCATTTCGACGCCGAGATCGCCGCGCGCGACCATGATGCCGTCGGACGCCGCGATGACGTCCTCGAGCTCGGCAACGGCCGACGGCTTCTCGATCTTCGACATGATGGCGGCGCGCGTGCCGATCAGCTTCCTGACCTCGTGAACGTCTTCGGCGCGCTGGACGAACGACAGCGCTACCCAATCGACGCCGAGCTTCAGCGCGTGCGCGAGATCGAGCTTATCTTTTTCAGTGAGCGGACTGATGGGCAGAAGCGTGTCGGGCATGGAGATGCCCTTGCGGCTCGCCAGCATGCCGCCGGTCAGCACTTCGGCCTTGATCTGCACGGGCGATTTATCGATGACGCGCATCCGCAGCTTGCCGTCGTCGAGGACCAGGATGTGGCCCGGCTCGATGGCGTCGAAGATCTGGCTGTGGGGCAGGTGGACGCGTTCTTCGGTGCCGAGCGTCTCGTCGCGATCGAACTTGAAGATCGATTTCGTCGCCACGTTGACGCGGCCGGTGGCGAAATTGCCGATGCGGAATTTCGGGCCCTGAAGATCGGCGAGGATGCCGATCGAATGGCGGTGGCGCGCCGCGCAGGCGCGGACGGCGTTGTAAAGCGTCTTCGAGCCATCGTGCGTCGAATGGCTCATGTTGATGCGGAAGACGTCAACGCCTGCGATGAACAACCGCTCGATTGCTTCCGGTGCAGCAGACGCGGGACCGAGCGTCGCTACAATTTTAACCCGCCTGTTACGTCTCATTTGTCTGCTTTTCCTTGCCCGGGATCAGTGAGGCGGATGGTCCACTCTTTAGCCTCGCCGGTATCAACTTCAAAAAAACCCGTGCGCTTATATCCGCGTTTTGCACAATCCTGAACCCCCCTGATGGCGAAGGATTTTTCAGTCGTACACATATCGTTTTTGCCGCCCCACTCGCCACCGCGGTCATAGTCAACGGCGTGGACGTAGACGAAGCGGCTCGGAAGTCCACCTTTGAGAAGGGTTTCGCAGGTCTGCGAGGCTATGTTCCACCAGCCTTCGGTCGCCCAGCCGGACGTGTCCTGATATCCGATCGCGACGCCGACCCGGCTCGACGTGGCATTGCATAACTTCAGGTCGGCGTGCGCCGCGGTCGCGTAGAGAACAAAGCACAGCGTGAGAGCAAAGTTCCGCCGGAGGGCGGGCATGCTGAAGCGGAGTTGCAAGTCAGAGCCTCCGGTCTCGAAGAGGAGCATTCGGTCGTCACCCCATTCCCTCGCCAATGTCGCCGGGGCCCTTACGGATCAACGAGAATGACCCGGAAATCGTTGACGTTGGTTTGGGTGGGGCCACAAAGAATGAGGTCGCCAAGCGAACGGAAGAATGCGGTGGAGTCGTTGTTCTCCAGGAACTTGGCGGCATTGAGATTGGATGCTTCGGCACGCTTTAGCGTATCGGGGAATACCATTGCGCCCGCCGGATCGCCCGCGTTGCCGCCGCCGCCGTCGATGCCGTCGGTATCACCGGCGAGGCCTGCAATTCCAGGCGTTCCGTTAAGGGCCAGCGCGAGACCGAGGGCATATTCCTGGTTTGGGCCGCCCGAGCCGTCGCCACGAACCGTGACCGTCAATTCGCCGCCCGACATGATGGCGATTTTCTCGCCCTTGCGCTTGGCTTCGAGCGCCATCTCGGCATGAACGCGAGCGACGTCGCGCGCTTCGCCTTCGAGGTCGTCGCCTAGCGAAACGACGCGATAGCCGTGCTCGCGGGCGACGGCGGCCGCTGCTTCGATCGATGCTCTCGGCGCTGCGACGATCTTGTAGGCCGAGTTGGCGAGCTTCGGATCGCCGGCCTTCAGCGTCTCATTGCGCGGATCCGCGAGAGCTTTCGCAATTTCAGGCGCGGGGGTGATTTTCCATTTCTCGAGGACGGCGCGCGCGTCTGCGAGCGTCGAACGGTCGGCGACCGTCGGGCCGGAGCCGATCTCGTCGGGATTGTCGCCCGGCACGTCGGAAATCGCGAGCGTCAGGAGACGGGCCGGATAGACGGCGGCTGCGAGCTTGCCGCCTTTGACTTCCGAGAGATGCTTGCGGACGCAATTCATCTCGGAGATCGGCGCGCCGGATTTCAGAAGCTGCTTCGTCAGCGCCTGCTTGGCTTCGAAGCTGACGCCTTCGACGGGGGCTGCCCAGATGGCGGAGGCGCCGCCCGACAGCAGGCAGAGCACGAGGTCGTCGGGGCCTGCACTCTTGGCGAGTGCGATCGCGCGTTCGGCGCCGACGATGGAGTTGGCATCGGGAACGGGATGACCGGCTTCGAGGATCTTGATGATCCCGGTCGGCAGGCCGAAGCCATGCCGCGTGGAAATGAGCCCCGAAATCTTGCTCTCTTCGCCCATGGCGATGTAGTGCGCCTCGGCGGCGACGGCCATCGCGGCGGAGCCCTTACCGGCGCCGATAACGATGATCCGGCCGCCCTTGGGGACGGGCGGAAGGTGGGGCGGCAGGCAGACCGATGGATGGGCTGTCCGATGCGCGGCTTCGAACAGCGTGCTCAAAGTCTCGCGAACGCCGCCGTACGACCCATCTGTCATCGTATCTCCCTGGCCATTCCTGGCTGATTTGTGATTGTTGGTGTTGGTTTGCGCAAACGCCTCACGCCCGTCAAGGCATCAGAGGCCGCAGCCAGCCGCCGGTATTCGCCTAGGGGGGTCCGGCGGGGCTTTCGGACGGCTCGCAGGGTGATTATGTCGTATGGGCCTTTGACGCCGCCCCGAAGACACGAGGAGCCTAAAATGAAGACATTCGATCCGCAGACGACGATCGAGCTCGAGGCCGCCGTTTTCCGGCGCCTGGTCGAGCATTTGCGGTCGCGGACGGACGTCCAGAACATCGATATGATGAATCTGGCCGGATTCTGCCGGAATTGCCTATCGACGTGGATGTCGGATGCGGCGGAGGCGAAGGGGCTCGCGCTTTCCAAGGACGAGGCTCGCGAGATCGTCTACGGCATGCCGTTCAAAGAGTGGAAGGCGAAATATCAGACCGATGCGCCCGCCGATAAGCAGGCGGCCTTCGAGCAGAACCGGCCACGCGACCACTAGCCGGTTCCGTGCACCAGCCGCCAATGCTCGCCGCTCGCGTTGAGTCGCGCCGCGACATATACAACGTCAAGACCTGAGCTCGATTTATCCCTTTGGATTGCCACGCTCCTCGCCTTGCTGCGGCGATGATCGGCCGGTAGCGTCAACCGGCACTTGAGATCAGTAGGAGCCTTCATGAGCACGCTTCAAGCCTCGGCGCAGAACCAGCTGCGCCAGTTCGTCGAGCAAATCGAACGCTTGGAAGAGGAAAAGAAGCAGCTCGCGAGCGATATTCGCGACAAGTACACGGAGGCGAAGGCTGTCGGCTTCGACGTCAAGGCGTTGCGCCAGATCGTGCGGCTTCGCAAGAAGTCGAACGAGGAGCGGCAGGAAGAAGAGAGCATCCTGGAAGTCTACATGCACGCGCTCGGCATGCTGGACACGCCGCCGGACACGTCGGTCGTCGATGCGATGATCGCCGCCGAGTAGGCTCGCGGCACCATTGTTGTGGACGTGCCAGCCAATTCGGCGCCATCTACAACGAAAGACAACACCGCCCGTCCCCATTCGGCGCTGGGAGCGGACGGTGCTGGTGATGGCATCCTTTCGGTTGCCGTCTATCTGCGCGCGGAAATGTGATTACGTCTCCGCGCGTCGGTTCATTCACGCTAGCGTTTCAATGTGATAAGGACAAATCGCGATTTCTTGTCCGACACATTAGACTCGCTGATGGCGCACGTTACACTGAAGCAGCTCCGGTATTTCGATGCTCTCGCCCGCGAGCAGCATTTTGGGCGCGCGGCCGATGCCTGCGCGGTGACCCAGCCGGCGTTGTCGATGCAGATCCAGGACCTCGAGGCGTCGCTCGGCATCGCCCTCGTCGAGCGCACGCGCAACGGTATCAAGCTGACGCCGAAGGGCGAGGAGATCGCGATCCGCGCCCAGCGTTTGCTCAACGACGTGCGCAATCTCGTCGATTATGCGCAACACGCGGGCGGCGTGCTTTCCGGCACGCTTCGTCTGGGCGTCATTCCGTCGGTTGCGCCCTATCTGCTGCCGCCGCTCTTGCCGTTGCTCAAAGCGAATTATCCGGACCTCGAGCTGCATGTGCGCGAAACGCAGACGCAGCCTCTGACGGACGAACTCGTCGAGGGAAAGCTCGATGTTCTGCTTTTGGCGCTGCCGATCAAGAACCCCGACCTCGAGACGCTGCCCGTTTTCGAAGACAGATTCTTGCTGGCTCTGCCGAAGTCGAGAAAGCTTTCGGGACGGGTTCGAGCCACGAAGGAGATGGTCGAGCACGATCGCCTTTTGCTGCTCGAAGAGGGACACTGCCTGCGCGATCAGGCGCTGACGTACTGCAGCCTGCAGCAGGTCGACGACGTGAATACTTTCGGAGCGTCGAGCCTATCGACCATTGTCGAGATGGTTTCAGCCGGATTTGGGATCACGCTGCTTCCGGAAATCTGCCTTGGCGTCGAAGGCCGGAGCCGCGAGATCAAGATCATCCGCTTTGTCGATCCGGAACCGTCGCGGTCCATCGGGCTCGCATGGCGGCGGTCGAGCCCGCGCCGCGATGATTTTCTGGCGCTCGCCAAACTTGTCGATGAAGCGGGGCAGGCCTCGTTGAAACGTGGTGCCTTGGCGGTATCAGTCTAGCGTTTGTTTTAACGCAATTCCGGACGCAAAACCGTTGCACACTTTTGCTGGAATTGCTCAGTGTCAGCGTGCGCTGGTTTGCACGGCCCGGTTCTCGATCCCTGCCGGCATCCGGCTCCGCTCTATTTCCATCAGCGCTTCGGCGTGGACGGCCTTGCCGCTGAACTGGTCGGACGAGACTGACTCTGCCAATTGCCGGCCGGTTCTGAACTTCATCGGCACGATACCGCCGACATCGTCGAGAACCTCGAGAGTCGCCGCGACGTCGGGAGCCTGCATTTCGGCGAGTGGCTGGTCGCGCGAGGCCGGTTTGTCGCTCAGGAGCGGCGCAAGTGGAAACGGCCGATAGTCAAGTTCGTCGGGATGATCTTCGTCGAACTGAGGCGCCTGGGCCCAACCGTTGCCGAGGCTTGCCGGATGCATGTCGGTTCCGGCGGCGGGATCGAGGCTCGCAACGCGCGCTGTGGGAGCGGCATCCGGCGGCTGCCGGGTCTCAGCTAGCGCTACCGCCGCCAAGGCTTTCTGCGGACGGACGGCCGGGCGCGGTCCCTGCACCAGTTCGGGCACGGGCATCGAGGCTGCGGCCGTCACCAAAGCGTCGAGCTTGCCGCGATCCGCTTTCGAGGGGAGTGTGAAGTGCGAGGAGCGATCAACGAGCTTCGGTGCCGAAACGAGCTTGGGCGCTGGCGCAGCGTCGGGTTCAAGCGACGCGACTGCTGCCGGCGCAAAAGGGCGCGGTGCCGTCAGTGCCGGATCGGGCTCGGTCGTCAGGTTGACGTTTCGCCGCAATGAGCCGTCGGCCGACGCGCTTGCCGGTTGGGCGGCTTTCCCAAGAGACGCGACGACGTTGACGCTCTTCTTCGGCGGGCTGACTTCCAATGAGGCGACCATAGTCCGCGAGGTTCCGGGCGTACGGCGATCGTGGAAGAATTCGGCGACCTGCGTCGCGAGTTCGCGGAACTTGCTCTGGGCGGTCGTCACGTCGGCGGGGGTGATCGGACGACCGTCGTCGGGCACGTATTTGGAGCGCCCATTCGGAAACAGCAGCGCGAGTTCCTGGCGCGGCATGCGCGGCCACATGCGGACGTTTGCCGTATCGATGTGAACGAACGGGACGCCGGATGTCGGATAGTAGCCAACACCGCCACGCTCACGGATCAACGCGGAATAGCGCATCTTTTTCAGCGGAATGTCCGGGAAGGTGATGTCGATCGCCTTGCCGGTAATGTGCTGGCTCTGCTTCGCCTGACCGCCGCGAGTCTCGCGCAGCATCTCGTTTGTGGCTGCGGAGCGATAGCCGCAGATGATGTTGATCGGCTCCTTGGAGCCGAGCTCCTCATGCATTTCCCACGCGATATCGATGGTTGCGGGGGCGATTTCCTTGACTTCGTTCTTGCGCCAATCGCGCATGATATAGTTGATTTGCTTCAGCGCTTCGGGGATGTACTGGCCATTCCGCTTGTAAGTGACGGTCAGACGCTCTTGCGTGTGGATGTGATAGAACGAGATCGTGCGTTCTTCGGGTTGACCGGCCGCCGTCATATTATCGGCGTGCAGGAACACGGAAACACAAAGCGTCAGCGCGCCCAAAACTAGGCCTGATCGGCGAACGGCCACGAAATTCCCCCGTCCCTACAAAATCCCCGAGCCCGACTGGGGCCGAAACTGCTCGGCCATTAACGGTTAATCCCCAACCGTTAAGAGGCGGTAACTTTCCTGTCAGGACATTAAACGGCGGGAAAGGGCGATAAAAAGGCCGGGGTGCTCGTGCGGGTAATAAAGAAACAGCCGGCCGAAGGGGGTTCGGCCGGCTGCAGAAGATCAGTTGGCGGAATTAAAAGCCGCCCAAGACCTGTTTGAAGAAGTTGCCGAGGCCCGGATCGTACTTCTTCTTGCCGCGGCTATCGCGCTCGTCGTAGCTGCCGAACAGCCCGCCGAAGCCGTCACCGCCCCATCCGTCACCCGGCGGAATATCTTCCGGCGAGACTTTCTTCTCGTCGGCTTTCGAGATCTGGTTCCAACGGCCCTGCAGCGCGAGATTGATGCGCTTCTCGTGGCCATAGACGTCGCCGAACGTCTGGACTTCGCCGTCGTCGGCTACCCATGCGGTGAAGTACGTGACGTGGACAGGGATCGGCTGATCGAGGTTGATTTCGTTTTCCTCGGGGCCCTTGGCAATGAGATCCTGAACGACCGACTGATCCCAGCCCTTGTCTTTGTTGAGGAGCAGCTCCGCAAGTTTTACGGGATTGCGCACGCGCATGCAGCCGTGGCTGAAGGCACGCGTGCTTTCATTGAAAAGGCTCTTGCTCGGCGTGTCGTGCAGATAGACGGCGTGCTTATTCGGGAACAGGAATTTGACGACGCCGAGGGCGTTACTGCCGCCGGGCGGCTGATAGATGTTGAAGTTGCGAATGTCGGTGCGGTTCCAATCGACACCGTACGGATCCATCTTGCGGCCGTTGCGCTCCATGACGAGGCCCTGGCGGCGCAGCGGATCGCCTCCAGCTCGAAGGCTCGGCAACAATTCCTTGATCTTGATGGAATCCGGTACGTTCCAGCGCGGCTGGATCACGACCGTTCGCATCATCTCCGAGAAGATCGGCGACTGCGTATCGGGGCGGCCCGAGACGATGCGTTCCTCGTGAACGACCTCGCCATTGGAGACGACGCGGAATTTGAACTCGGGAATATTGACCATGATGTAGTAATTGCCGAGGTCGTCCGGCATCCACCGCCACTCTTCCATGTTGGCGAGGATCTTTGCTTCGCTCACGTCGTTTGACGAATTCAGCGAGTTTCGGAGGCTGGCGGTGATCGCGGCGTTGACCGGGCGAATCCCCTTGCTGTCCTTATAGGCAATGACAGCGTCGGCGAGCGCCTTATCGTAGTAGGTATCGTCAGCCGGCGTACCGTCCTCTTTGGACGTCGGAGCGGCAACCTTCAGCCGTTTGTGAAGGATCGCGATCTGCGGATGGCTGGTGCCCGGCATCAGCTTCGGGCCCTCGCCAAGCTTCAGGGCCTCGGTTTCCTTGGCGTTGGCGCGTAGTGCCAGCAGCTTTTCACGCAGGCGCACGAATTGCGGATGCTTCGGGTGAAGCTCGGTCAGATAGGCGCCCTTGTCGGGCACGGTCGCCAGCGAGTCGATGACGCTTCTGCGGTCGAGGAGCACCGGCTTCCGGTCGAGATAGGTGCCGAGCTGGGATGACGGGTCGGAGATGCGATCGCCGCGTGCGTCGCGGGCGTATTCCATGGCGGACAAGGACAGGCGCGTCTCGGCGACGGTCAGGTCGTCGAGGCTTATTTCGCCATCGGGTGCGACTTTCAGCTCGGGGATTTTGAAGTCCGCAGCGCGGAGGCCCCAGCTATCGGCATCTTTGAGTGTGGCGATAAGATTCTTCGCCGCCTCGTTGTAGCCGTGCTTGTCCACCCAGATCGTCGAGCCCATGCGAGCGGTGTAGAACTGGATCAGGACCTCGCGGTCTGCCTGGTCGGTGCCGGCCAACGCCTTCTTGGCATTGTCCTGGAGATACTTGGCGACGGGCAGATAGAGAAGGTCGCCGTTCGGAACGATCTGGTGCGTCGCCGTTTCGGTCGGCGGGGCAGGGGTGGGGGGCGGAGCCGCCGCGGGCGCGTCTGCTGTGTGCGAGGGGTCGCCTGCGGGTGCGGTCGCAGCCGGTCGCGGCTCGGCGGGTGGATCTTCGGAAGGTGCTGCGGCCTTGGGCGCATCCGACGGCGGCGGGGTTTGCGCCTGCATCGCAGTCTGCGGATCCGAAATGCCTACGTCAGGGGCCGGGCCAGTCGTCGAAGCGCGATCGGCTCCGTCAGTTTGGTCATTGCCGGGTTCGACAGCCAAAGCTGCGGATACCGAGCCGGTGGCCAGCAATACGCTAACCGCCAGAAGTCTCGCGACACGCATAGAAATTTTCACCTCTCGTTACCGGCCTTAGATACGCGCCAGCACCGCGCCTTGCCAGTCAGTTCGCGCGGCATGGCCGTATTGCACAGCGCTGTGGCGAAACTGTTGCTGTTTCGTGCTCGAATAGTTGGCTGGCGTGGAATCGTCGCCCGTCTGGCAATTGCGAATAGCTAACAAAATACTGCGCGGAAAGTTGCAATTTGATTGATGCCGATTGGCCGCGGCACCCGATCTCAAGCCTAGACCCCAAAATGCAAAAGCCCCGGATGCAGCCGGGGCTCTTGCGTTCGAGGGCGAAGGGGCTCCGTCCTCTCACTTAAAAGAATTGCCATTCGCGGCAGCAGGAAGGCGGGGGCGCCTGAAAAATGGCCACGCCAAACCGGGCGTACGCAAACCTCTGCGTGCGCGCGTCCAGTTCTACCGCTTGGGCTAGTTGGTGCGGGGCTCTAACCCGTATTCCTGCATCTTCCGGTAGAGCGTCGACCGGCCGATGTTGAGACGCTTGGCGACTTCCGTCATGTGTCCGCGATAACGGCCGAGGGCCAAGCGGATCATGTCGGCCTCGATCGCTTCGAGGGAACGGATTTCGCCGTCCTCGGCCACGGCCTGAATGCCGAGCGAGCTGCCGCCCGATGCCGGTGCCTTCATTTCGACCGTATGAGGGACCGTGTTCTCGGCGCCGAGAAGGGCAGGTCCCGTGTAGGCCGGAGCTTTTTGTACGGTCGAGGGCGCAGCCGGAATCTCCGTCTCGAAGCCTTCGACGTGGGCTGCGATCTGCGGGAATTCGGCGACCGAGAGCTCGGGTCCATCGGCAAGGACGACAGCGCGGAAAACCGCGTTCTCGAGCTGGCGGACGTTGCCGGGCCACGAGTAGGCCTGAAGCATCCTCATCGCGCGGTCGGAGATCGTTGCAACCCGCTTGCCCTCTTCGGCCGCGAAGCGGGCGATGAAGTGCCGGGCGAGCTCGGGAATGTCTTCGATGCGTTCGCGCAGCGGCGGCACGAAGATCGGGAAGACGTTGAGGCGATAGTAGAGATCCTCGCGGAACTTGCCGTCCTTCACCTGCTGGATCATGTCGCGGTTGGTCGCGGAAATCAGGCGGAAGTTGACTTTCACCGGACGCTTGGCGCCGACCGGATCGATCTCGCCTTCCTGCAAGGCGCGGAGCAGTTTGACCTGCGCGTCGAGCGGAAGCTCGCCGACCTCGTCGAGGAAGAGCGTGCCGCCGTCGGCTTCCTGGAATTTGCCGATGCGTTTGTCGGTAGCGCCGGTGAAAGAACCCTTTTCGTGGCCGAAAAGGATGCTTTCAATGAGGTTTTCAGGGATGGCGCCACAGTTCACGGTGATGAACGGCTTGCCGGCGCGATCGCTTTCACCCTGGATGGCGCGCGCGATCAGCTCCTTGCCGACGCCGCTTTCGCCTTCGATCAGGACGGGAATGTTGGACGCCGCCGCGCGCTTGCCGAGCGTGATGACACGCTTCATGGCTTCGCCGCGAAGCACGAGGTCGCCGAACGTCAGCGTGCCATCGACCGTCTTCTTGATGCGGTTGATCTCGTCGGCGAGCGCTTCGATCTTGAGCGCGCTCTTGATCGATACGTCGAGCCGTTCGGGCGATGCCGGTTTGACGACGAAATCGACGGCGCCGCGGCGCATGGCGTTGATTGCCGTCTCGATCGAGCCGTGGGCCGTCTGGACGATGATGGGAGGCATTCCGGGGACGCGGCCGACGCGGTCGAGGACCGCCATACCGTCCATGCCGGGCATGACAAGATCGAGCAACACGAGGCCGATTTGAGAGTGCTCCTGGCCTTCCAGGATTTGGATCGCTTGCTCGCCAGACCCGCAGGTTCTGGTCTCGAAGCCGAACCGCTTGATCGTTTCTTCAAGAATGCGACGCTGGGCAGGATCGTCGTCGACGATGAGAATACGCTTGTACATTGGCACGCAACTTTACTCTTACGAACACACCGGTCAGCTTGCGGCGGGCGATGCTGGATTTGCTCCAGCTTCAAACACGCGGTGACCTAGAACTTACGCAACGGTTGGGAGATTGCCCGAGAAGGGTAAATGTAAGGTTTCGGATTGGCACAATATTCTTCGCTCACCGATAAGCGGCTGAAGTGACGTGAAAGTTTCTTTCGCAACGCATGCTCCGCCGTTGCATAGCCATCACGGTGCCACTCTCGTTTCGCACCCAGGCTCATCGCGGGGCGCGAATTTCAATCTTCGGGCCGCCTGTGGTAAGCCACCGCGAAATCTTCGTTCGTACGTTTGTAAAGGACACCCATGCGCGCCAAGTCTTTTTCGGACATCAATTTTGCCTCCGAAGCCGCACTCTCGCAGTCATCCGTCGATCAGCCGCTCGGAACGATGCCCGAATGGGATCTGAACGATCTTTATTCCGGTCCGGACGCGCCTGAAATCCAGCGCGATCTCAAGGAAGCGGCGGCCGAGGCGACGCGCATCAAGGCGACATATCAGGGCCGTCTCGCGGAACTCGCGAAGGACGGCGGTAAACTCATCGAGCCCATCAAAGACTACGAGAAGCTTGCCGATCTCGCGGGGAAGCTCGGGTCCTATTCGGGGCTCTACTATGTGTTGAATCAAACGGACCCGGTGCGGGCGAAATTCAACGCCGATATCTCGGAAGCGCTGACGAAGATCTACACCGATCTCATCTTCTTTGAACTCGAACTCAATCAGATCGATGACGCCGTCATCGATGAGGCGCTGAAGCACGACAGCATCAAGCGTTATAAGCCGTGGTTCGAGGATCTCCGGAAGGAGAAGCCGCACCAGCTCGACGAGAAGATCGAGACTCTTTTCACCGAGAAGTCGCAGACGGGCCGCGCAGCCTGGAACCGGCTGTTCGACGAGACGATGTCGGCGCTCAAGTTCGACGTGAAGGGCCAAAAGGAGTCGCTGTCGCTGGAGCCGACGCTGAACTTCCTGTCCGACCCGGATGAGAAAAAGCGCAAGGCCGCTTCCGAAGCGTTGTCCAAGGTCTTCAAGGCCAACCTGCCGCTGTTCACGAGGATCACGAATACGCTCGCGAAGGACAAGGAAATCTCCGACCGCTGGCACAACTTCAAGGACGTCTCCGACAGCCGCAATCTCGCAAACCGGGTGGAAGGTCCGGTGGTCGATGCGCTGGTCTCGAGCGTCCGGGCGGCCTACCCGCTGCTTTCACACCGCTACTACAAGATGAAGGCGAAGTGGCTCGGCAAGAAGAAGCTCGCGTCGTGGGACCGTAACGCGCCGCTGCCAGACAAGCCCGAGCGGGTGATTTCCTGGGGCGAAGCCGAGCAGATCGTGCTGCGCGCCTACAACGGGTTCGCGCCCGAGATGGCGACGATCGCCAAGCAGTTCTTCGACAAGAACTGGATCGATGCCGCCGTGCGGCCCGGCAAGGCGCCCGGGGCGTTTTCCGCATCGACGGTGCCGTCGGTGCATCCCTATGTGATGATGAATTATCTGGGCAAGCCGCGGGACGTGATGACGCTTGCGCACGAGCTGGGCCACGGCGTCCATCAGTGGCTGGCGCGTGACCAGGGTCCGCTACTTGCCCCAACGCCGTTGACGCTTGCGGAAACCGCATCGGTCTTCGGCGAGATGCTGACGTTCAATTCGATCATTTCCGAGACTAAAGATCCGCGTGAGAAAAAGGCCATGCTCGCGGGCAAGGTCGAAGATATGCTCAACACGGTCGTTCGCCAGATCGCCTTCTATACGTTCGAGCGGAAGGTGCACGAGGCGCGCCGCGAGGGCGAACTCACGTCAGATCAGATCAACAAGATGTGGCTGGACGTTCAGTCGGAGAGTCTCGGTCCGTCGATAGATCTGAAGCCCGGCTATGAGGTCTTCTGGACTTACATTCCGCACTTCATCCATTCGCCGTTCTATGTCTATGCCTATGCTTTCGGCGATTGTCTGGTGAACTCGCTTTACGGACTTTATTCCGAAGCACATCCTGAGTTCGTTCAGAAATACTTCAGTCTCCTGAAGGCCGGAGGTTCCAAACACCATTCCGAGCTTCTCGCTCCGTTCGGTCTCGATGCCCGCGATCCAGAGTTCTGGAACAAGGGGCTCAAGGTCATCGAAGGCATGATCGACGAGCTGGAAAAAATCGACTGAGATCCCATCTGAGGATTGGTGTTAGATATACCAAGCTCGATGGTGCAACGAATCCGCGCGCAATGCATTGTCAAGCCTGTGTCGGGCGTTTAACGGCGCCCGGCGGCTAATTTGCCGCTTTCCAACGGGATGACGTGGGAGTAGAAGCCCGCCACTTTGCTGCTCTGCAGCCTTTTGAATAAGGTCGAGGTGCCTGAATGGCACAAGCGCCCGCTTCGCTTCCGGCCGCCGCTGAATACGGCGCCGGAGAGGGGCATCACAGCAAGAACTTCTGGGCATTAGCTGTCGGCTCGGTAGGTGTCGTCTTTGGCGACATCGGAACGAGCCCGCTTTATGCCTTCAAGGAAGCCATCACCGCCGCCGCCCATCGCGGGTTGACAACGGCTGAGGCGGCGCTTGGCGTGCTGTCGCTCATTTTCTGGGCCATGACGCTGGTCGTCACCATCAAGTACGTGCTGCTGCTGCTGCGCGCCGACAACAAGGGCGAAGGCGGCATGTTCGCGCTCATGGCGCTGGGCCAGACCGTTGCCCGGCGGAGCGCGCCGCTGCTCGGCGCACTCGGAATTGCGGGCGCTTGTTTCTTTTACGGCGATGCCGTCATCACGCCAGCGATCTCGGTGCTCTCGGCCGTCGAGGGCCTCAAACTTATCGCGCCGCAATTCGAGAAAGCTGTCATTCCGGCGGCGATCGTCGTTCTCGGTTTTCTGTTCTGGATGCAATCGCGCGGCACCGATCGGGTCGCGCGTTTTTTTGGGCCGGTGATGATCGTCTGGTTCGTCGTACTTGGGCTCGGCGGCCTCGCGCACATCGCGGACAACCTGCATGTTCTGCTGGCGTTGAATCCGGGTTACGGAATCGCGTTCGTCTATCACCACGGCTTTTTGGGCCTGACGGTAATGGGCCTCGTATTCCTGGCGTGTACCGGCGCGGAGGCGCTCTACGCCGATCTTGGGCATTTCGGCCGCCGTCCGATCAGCGTGTCGTGGGTCTACTTCGTCATGCCGGCGCTGGTTTTGAATTATTTCGGGCAGGGCGCGCTCGTCATGAACGATGCGAACGCGATTGAAAATCCGTTCTACCGGCTCTATCCCGATTTCATGCTGGTCCCGATGCTGATCCTTTCGACGTTCGCAACGGTGATCGCCAGCCAAGCCGTGATTACGGGCGCATTTTCACTGACCCGGCAGGCCATCCAGCTCGGTCTCGTTCCGCGGTTCGAGATCCGGCATACGTCGGAAAGCATGGCCGGGCAGATCTACATGCCAAGGGTCAACTGGATCCTGTTCATCGCCGTCCTCGTCGCGATCTTCGCCTTCCGCACCTCGTCCAATCTGGCGGCGGCCTACGGCGTGTCGGTCACGGCTGCGATGGTCATCGATACGCTGATGGCGTTCTTCGTCATCTGGAAGTGCTGGAACTGGCCGCTCTGGCGCGTGGCGCTCATCGTCATTCCGCTGCTGCTGATCGAGCAGGCGTTCTTCTCCGCTAACATCTTGAAGCTGTTCGAAGGCGGCTGGGTGCCGCTCGCCATCGCCTGCATGCTGGCGATCATCATGTTCACCTGGGTGCGCGGAACACGCGTGCTGGCAAAGGTCACGAAGCGCAACGAGGCCGATCTCGACTGGCTCGTGCGCAAACTCGAGGCGAAACCCCCGCATCGAGTCTCGGGTACGGCCGTGTTCCTGACCGGCGATCCCTATGCCGCGCCGACGTCTATGATGCACAATTTGAAGCACAACCGGATCATGCATGAGAGGAACATTCTGCTCTCGATCCGGACGGAGGAGACGCCGCGCGTTGCGCGGCACGAGCGGCTGACGATCGAGCGGATTTCCGACCACTTCATTCGCATCATCGCGCGGTACGGCTTCATGGAGACGCCGAGCGTTCCGAAGATCCTCGAGCACGCGCGCCGGAAGGATTGCAACATCGATATCGGCTCGACGTCGTTCTTCTTGTCACGGCGGTCGTTGCGGATGACATCGAAATCCGAAATGCCGCGCTGGCAAGAGCGCCTGTTCATCGCGCTTGCGGGCAGCGCCGAGGACGCGACGACCTACTTCCAGATTCCGACCGATCGAGTCGTCGAGGTTGGAACGCAAGTGGCCGTCTAGCCGCCGGCCACGTTGTTCGGGATTTTTCGTCGCGCTGGGCCCTGCGGCTGCCCAATCCACCGATCCAGGCCGAGGTGCTGCGACACCTTGAAGCTCGCCACAATCTGAGATACCAAGCAAGAAAGAAACGATTTCAAACCGGCCTAGGGGAGTGAACCTTGAGCATCGATACATCCAAAGGCAGTCCGTCGATGGACTATCCGCAGCATGTCGAAACGTACGAGACGTTTCTGCGTCTGTCGAAGTACGGCATCGTTTTCGTCGTCGTCCTGCTTGCCGGCATGAAATTCTTCCTCGTCTGATGTCTGAATCGCCGGACTCGGCGGAGAAACTCAAAACAGGGCAGGCCGATTAAGGACTGCCCTTTTTCGTATTCAGCCGCGCAGCCCTCCCGCTCAATTGGACCGAGACATGGTTACGATAGCTGTTACCAGCGAACTGGCCGACGAGCCGCGCGTTGCGGTTTCGCCCGACACGGTCAAGAAGTTCTCAGCCCTCGGCGCGCGCGTGCGCATAGAGCAGGGAGCGGGTCTCAGATCGCGCTTTTCCGACGACGCCTACCGGGCCGCGGGCGCCGAGATCGCCAGCCGGGCGGAGGTGCTCTCCGGCGCCGACATTCTTCTTTCCGTTCGTCGGCCTTCCGCGGAGGACATCCGGGCCCTGAAGCCTGGCGCTATCGTCGCCGCGATGATCGATCCGTTCGGTGAGCGTGCGGGCCTTGAGGCCCTCGCGGGTAGCGGCGGCACGATTTTCTCGATGGAGCTGATGCCGCGAACGACGCGCGCCCAATCCATGGACGTGCTGTCGAGCCAGGCCAACCTCGCCGGTTATAAGGCGGTGGTCGACGGCGCTTCGATGTTCGGGCAGGCGCTGCCGTTGATGATGACGCCGGCCGGCACCGTTCCGTCCGCCAAGGCTTTCATCATGGGTGTCGGCGTTGCCGGATTGCAGGCCATCGCGACGGCACGGCGGCTTGGCGCGCAGGTGACGGCGACCGACGTGCGTCCGGCCACGAAAGAGCAGGTTCAGTCGCTCGGCGCGAAGTTCATCGCGGTCGAAGACGACGAATTCAAGCAGGCGCAGACGGCCGCCGGCTACGCGAAGCCGATGAGCGCGGAATATCAAGCGAAGCAGGCCGAGCTGGTCGCGAACCATATCAAGAACCAGGACCTCGTCATCACGACGGCGCTCATTCCGGGCCGTCCGGCGCCGAAGCTCATCTCACGCGCGATGATCGAGAGCATGAAGCCCGGTTCCGTCATCGTCGATCTCGCGGCCGAACGCGGCGGCAACACGGAGCTGACGGAAGCCGGCAAGACCGTCGAAACGGCGAACGGCGTCAAGATTTTCGGACCGCTCAATCTCGCAGGCACGATCGCAGTCAATGCGTCGAGCTTGTACGCGCGCAATCTTCTGGCCTTCATCGAGACGATGATCGACAAGAAGGAAAAGGCGCTTGCAGTCAATTGGGACGACGAGCTGATCAAGGGGACTTTGGTCGCCAAGGACGGTCAGCTCGTGCATCCGAACTTCGCGACGAAGACGGCATGAGGGACCTTACGATGCGCATGATCAAACCGCTTTTTGCAGCGCTTTCGGTGTTCTTTTTCACCGCGTCGTCGGCCTTCGCCGCAGAAGGCGCGCTGATCAGTCCGTCGGTCTACGAGTTCATGGTTTTCGTGATCGCGGTTTTCGTCGGCTACTACGTCGTCTGGTCGGTGACGCCGGCCTTGCACACGCCTTTGATGAGCGTGACCAACGCGATCTCGTCCGTCATCGTGGTCGGCGCGCTGCTGGCAGTCGGCGTTTCGTTGACGTCCTCGGATAGTAACCTCGCCAAAGTGTTCGGCTTCCTCGCCTTGACGATGGCATCGGTCAATATTTTCGGCGGCTTCCTCGTCACCAACCGCATGCTCGCGATGTACAAGAAAAAGGACGCGCCAGCGAAGAAGGACGGCTGACGCCGACGCTCGACTGGCCAATGAGAACCGCCGAAGACATCAGATAACGGGACCGGGGAAACGATCCAATGTCCGCAAATGTCGCCGCACTGCTCTACCTCGCCGCCGGGGTCCTGTTCATTCTGGCGCTCAGAGGATTGTCGAGCCCGGCAACGTCGCGGCAGGGCAATCTCTACGGCATGATCGGCATGACGATCGCCATCCTGACGACGCTCGGTCTCGCCGAGCCGACGGCGACGTCGTGGATCCTGATCGTTCTCGGGATTGGCATCGGCGGCTTCATCGGCGCCAAGACCGCGCGCGAAATCCCGATGACGATGATGCCCGAACTCGTGGCGGCATTTCACTCGCTCGTCGGCCTGGCGGCGGTGTTCGTGGCGGCGAGCGCGCTTTACGCGCCGTCGGCGTTCAACATTCTGGTCGATCCCCTAGACCCGGCTGCCGGCATCAAGGGCGGCAGCCTGCTCGAGATGTCGCTCGGCGTCGCTATCGGCGCCATCACGTTCACGGGCTCGGTCATCGCCTTTTCGAAGCTCTCGGGGCGGATGTCCGGCAAGCCGATCCTGCTGCCGATGCGGCACATCATCAACGCTGCCCTCGCGCTGTTTCTGATTTTCCTGATCTACACCTTCATCATGTCGGCCGGTTCGGCATGGCTCTTCTGGCTGATTGTTCTCGCGGCGCTGCTGCTCGGCGTGCTGATCATCATTCCGATCGGCGGCGCGGACATGCCGGTCGTCGTATCGATGCTGAACTCGTATTCGGGTTGGGCGGCCGCGGGCATCGGCTTCACGCTCGGTAATGTCGCGCTGATCATCACGGGCGCGCTCGTCGGATCGTCGGGCGCCATCCTTTCCTACATCATGTGCAAGGCGATGAACCGGCAGTTCCTGTCCGTCATCGCGGGCGGGTTCGGCGGTGAAACGGCTGTTGCCGGTGCGGGCGGCGGCGAGCAGAAGCCGGTGAAGCTCGGGTCGGCCGAGGACGCCGCCTACGTCATGAAGAACGCCGCGAAGGTCATCATCGTGCCGGGATACGGCATGGCGGTCGCGCAGGCGCAGCACGCCCTTCGCGAGATGGGCGATGCGCTGAAGAAGGCCGGGGTCGAGGTGAAATACGCCATTCATCCGGTTGCGGGGCGTATGCCGGGCCACATGAACGTGCTGCTCGCGGAAGCCAACGTTCCCTACGACGAAGTTTTCGAGCTCGAGGACATCAATAGCGAGTTCGCGCAGGCCGACGCCGTCTACGTGATCGGCGCGAACGACGTCGTCAACCCCGCCGCCGAGGACGACAAGTCGTCGCCGATTTACGGGATGCCCGTGCTTCAGGTCTGGAAGGCGGGAACGGTGTTCTTCAACAAGCGGTCGCTGGCCTCCGGCTATGCCGGTATCGACAACCCGGTCTTCTACCGCGACAACACCGTCATGGTTCTGGGGGACGCCAAGAAAATGACGGAAGAGATCGTTAAAGCTCTCGCCGAGTAGATCCCGGCCTGGACATAGCGGCCAATCGGCAACAATCGCTTGCCGATCGACCCAGTTTCCGGTCAGCGCCGGGATTGGTCTGCTATAGGTTCGGCGAGTTCTGGTTTTGAGGGGTTTGGCGTGTTGGCTCCCGTTGCGTCGGCGTCGTTCGAAAAAGACATCGAACACATCGAGATTTTGGCTGCCACTCCGGTGACCAGCTCGGTCCTTTTGGCGCGCAACCTTCAGTATATCTACGAGCGCGCCGCGAAAGCGCGCTTCGACGATTACGATGTCGTGGAAATTGCCAAGAACGCTCAGGGGCTGATCTACCGGCTCTTCGACCTTCGGGTAGGGCTCCGCAATCATCTCGCGCATTACGAGATGCTCGGCCTGATGACGCCCGACGTGACGCAAGGATTTCGCGACGTCTTTCGCGTGCTCCGCTACGTGTCCGATATGCTCGGCGAGATCACCACGGGCCATCCGCGCGTGGGCGAGGGCGGCTATCTGCTGCGCGGTTTCACGGGTTCCGACAACAATACGCTCGTGAATTATCCGTTCTATCAAAGCGGCGCGGCGCAGAATTTCCGGTCGGGCGACGTGATCCTCGTTCGCGGCACCGCCCACAACAGCGCCGCCATTGCGCGTATTGGCGATGTCGACAGCCAGTTCAGCCATATCGGCATCGTCTATATCGATCCGGCCGGCGACCACTGGATGGTCGAAAGCCTGATCGAAGACGGCGCGATCATCTCGCCGCTCGCCAAGGCGCTGGATCACAACATCGTCCGGGCCGTGCTTTATCGCAATCGCGATGCGGACCTCGCCGCGCGGGCGGCAAAATATATCTTCGATTACGTCGCGGCGTCGCATGCGAAAGGCGGCAAGCGCATCCTTTACGATTTCTCGATGCGTACCGACGACACGCGCAATCTGTTCTGCTCGAAGCTCGTCAGGCTCGCATACGAGCAGGGCAGCTTCGGCATGTTCAAGCTGCCGACTTACCCGACCAAGATCGCGCGCAAGAACAAAGATTTTCTCGACCGCGTCGGCGTCGCGACGGACCTGACCTTCGCGCCAGCCGACATCGACATGGAATCCAGTTTCGACCTGGTTGCGGAATGGCAAGACTACCGGGAGACTGCGGGTATCCGGCTCCAGGACTTCACGATGGACAAGCTGTTCGAGTGGATGGACCGCTACAACTACCGGTTCGAGGAGACGACTGCCATCAAGCTGGTGTCGACCCTTGGACGCTTTGCTTCGCACCTCTCGGAGAACGCCAAGGAGGTTCTGTCTTCCGTGTTCCCGCGCGTTCCCGTGAACATGCCGAGAAAGACCGTGGCGGTGGTCGCGATGCTGCACAAAACCGCAGAGCCAATCTACCAGGAGCTGTTGAAACTCAACCAGGAAGCGGTTGCCGACACCGGAGTGCCGCTGCATGGTCTCGACGTTATGGCGGCTCTCGAAAATATTCGGGAGCGGGAAGGCAACAGGATCGGGTACCTTGTGCGGCGGGGCCGCTAGAACAAGTCCGGTATGTTTCTAATAGTCAAAGTCGTCGTTGCGATTGCTGCGGCCGTTTACGCTGCAGCGGCGGGGATCATGTACATCGCACAGCGCCAATTCATCTATTTTCCCGATCCGGCGCGGACGTCGCCGGCGGCTGCGAATCTTCCGGATGTCTCCGAGCGGATCCTATCGACGCCAGACGGCGAACGGATCGTCGCCTGGTATGGCAAGGCGAGGCCCGGGCAGCCGACTATTCTCTATTTCCACGGGAATGGCGGGGCGCTGGAACTCAGGCGCGAAACGATCCGCCGGTATCTCGACCGCGGCCGCGGCATGTTCATGATGGCCTATCGCGGCTATAGCGGCTCGACGGGCTCGCCGTCGGAAGTTGCCAACATCGCGGATGCAAAGCTCGCCTATGACACCCTGGTCAGGGAGGGCGTCAGTCCGGACGACATCATCCTCTATGGCGAATCGCTCGGCAGCGGCGTTGCAATTCAGGTCGCGCGCGAAAAGAAGGTGGCGGGCGTCATCCTAGACAGCCCGTACACATCGATCCTCGAACTCGCGTCGATGTATTACCCGTGGTTGCCCGTTGGTTGGCTGCTGAAGGACCGTTACGACTCGATCGGCGTCATCAGCGAGGTTCACGCGCCCCTTTTCATTCTGCATGGCGAAGCCGACGACGTTGTGCCGGTGCAGATGGGGAAGCGTTTGTTCGCAGCGGCCAACGAGCCGAAAGAGATGAGAACCATAGCCGACGGCGGCCACGTCATTCACGACGGGCCGTCGTTCGACATCATCGACGGCTGGATCAGCAGGCTCCGGGCGGGACGGCCGCAGAGAGCGGACTGAAGCATCCGCAAAACGAAAAGGCCCGCGAAGATCGCGAGCCTTGAATATTTGCATAGCCGGAATCGGCTGGAGCTTAGAAGCCGCTGCCGCCGCCAGCGCCGCCCTGGCCACCGCCGCTGCGGAAACCGCCGCCGCCGAAGCCGCCGCCACCGCCTGCACCGCCACGACCGGCACCAGGACCGCCCTTACCACCGGGACCGCCACGCGCTACGGCGGGCTTGCTCGGCAGGAGGCCTTCACGCTGCAATTTCTTACGTGCGAGCTTGCGGGCCCGGCGGATCGCCTCGGCCTTTTCGCGTGCTCTTTTTTCTGAAGGCTTTTCAAAATGGCCGCGAAGTTTCATCTCGCGGAAAACGCCCTCGCGCTGCAATTTTTTCTTAAGCGCCTTGAGAGCCTGGTCAACGTTGTTGTCGCGAACGAGAACCTGCAAGCAGTTGTATCCTCTAATGAATCCGGATTGTCGGGATGCACAAAAACACCGACGCCGGTGGGTTTGCCGCCGGGGCCCGCGCTTCTTTTCTGGCGGTCTTGTAGCAAACACAACGAGGATTGGCAATCGGGTCTGCGCGGGGGGCGATGCGGGGGGAACGGGGCGGCCTCCCACTTGTTGTTGTTCGCTTTTTGGATGGGAATCGTGAAAACGGGAATAGGGGGAGAACAATTCGCATGAACGAACCGGGATTCTTCGGGCGTACGCTCGAATCGTTTGTTTTGGGGTCGGTCGCGGCTCTTGCGGCGGCGGCGCTCGGCGTCGGCCCGGTGCGGGCGGACGCGGCGTGCATCAAGCTGTCGGACGTCGAGATCGTGCAACTCCTGAACAGGTGGAGGACCGAATTCGCGAGTGGCGATCCAGATCGTGTTTCGGCGCTCTATGCGGACGGTGCATCGCTGACTGCGACGAAGGACGGCGCAGCCCACCAAGGGAAAGAAGCGATCCACGCCTATTTCAAAGATCTGCTGGCCAAACGGCCGACGGTTTCGATCAGGCCGTCATCGCTGACCTCCGATTGCGGGACCGCAGTGGTCAGCGGTCCTGTGGTCTATCGCATCACCGGCGAGCGGAAGGGAACGCGCGCGGTTCTCGGGGGGACCTACACGGCGGAGTATGCGCTCAGAGACGGGAAGTGGTGGATCGTTCGTCATTCGCTCGCCGCGGACCGACGTAGTCTTGCAAATCCGGTCGGCGATCCGGCGGGTAAGCCGTCGCCACCGCTATAGGCCCAGAGCGGCGGGCGGTTCAGCTCAGGGGGAGACGGACGGCGCGGTCCGCTCCGCCTGAAGCGGGGCCGAAGGCGGCAGCTCGCGGTCGTCGACGAAGACGTATCGCTTCAGTCTTTCGCTGGACTCGTTCTCGCGGGCGAGCACCATCTCGCCTTTGACGTCCGCCTCGATCAATGCCGACATCAGAACGTCGTAGTGCGCATCGAGCGCGCAGAGCAGGATCAGGTCGATGCCGGCGTTCAGCGCCTTTACGGCGGCGCCGCCCAGCCCGTCCTTCGAGCCGGTCACCGCGCCCATGCTGAAATCGTCCGTGATCAAAAGTCCGTCGTTTTCGAAGCGAGGTCTGATGACCCCGTTGATGACTGCCTCGGAGAATGACGCGGGCGTTGCCTTATCGATCGCATCGACGCGGACGTGGCCGACCATGGTCGCAATTCCGGGCTCCGTCATGACGCGGCGAAACGGCAGCCAGTCGCTGAGCTCGAGCTGACTTTGTTTTGCGGTGAGTTCGCCCGAAGCGACGTGGGTGTCGCGCGCGACCCGGCCGAGGCCCGGGAAATGCTTCAGCGTGCAAATGATGTTGAATTTCGTCAGCGTGTCGCAATACCAACCGGCGACCTTGGCGACGAGGTAGGGATCGCTGTCGATGGCGCGCCAATAGATGCGCGTTTCGCCGTCATCGCGGGACGGCGTGCCGAGCCGCAGATCGACAACGGGTCCGAAGTTCATGGTGATGCCGAGGCGATCGAGTTCGCGGGCTTGTGCCTCTGCGTAATCGCGCACGGCTTTTTCGCGTTCGCTGTCGGTCTTGAGCTTGGCGATGATCATCCCAAGCGTCGGCTGCCATTTGAGCGGCGGGGAGAGGCGCGAGACGTACCCACCTTCCTGATCCGCCGCGACGATGAGACGTGGCAGGCCCTGCGCTCTTCGGATGTCTTGCAGGTCTTGAATGTCTTTGGCGACGTCGGCGGCTTTCCGGCCACGCACGTTGCGATCGGTGATGAAGATGCCGGCGATCGCCTTTTTCTCGACGAGCGGCTTCACCTCGGAAAAGCTTGCGAAGCCGACGACGAGCCGATTGCCGAGGCGCTCGAGGCGGGCGGGGTCGGATGCCAGGATCTGGTCCCTGGTCAGGAGCTTCACGGGGCGTTGCGGCGTTCCTTGCGTCGCCGCCTGCGCTTTGGCAGCCGCGGCGGCGTTCGCGCGTAGTGCCAGTATGCGATTCCGGCGATAGATGCGGGCCGCCTTATAGCGGGCGCGGGCTGAATATCTTGGCTGGTATTTGCGCGCATAGGCCGCATTCGCGTCACTGCTTCCTTCACATGCCGGCAACAGCGTCACCGAAAGGAAGGCAAGAAGAACTGTCCGGGCAATGGCGTGGATCATTCGCTCGACAATGCTGCCTTGAGACCGTCCGCTGGACACGTGCAACAAGCGTTAGGCCTGCTTTTGCGCGACGCCCAGCTTCGAGGCGTATTAATCTCAATAAATTCTGACGGGAAAGTAGCGTTGAACGAGTTCTTCGAACCGCCCCGATGCCCTGACCCGGTCCAGAGCTTTGTTCAGCAAGAGCCTAATTCCAGGGTCGGATTTTGGTACGGCGATTGCGATACCATCGCCGAAGAACTTCGGTTCCAGATAGGGGCCACCGCGCATTTCGCAGCACTGCCGCGACAAGGTTCCATTGAGCCAAAAGGCGAGGGATATGCCGTCGTCGAATATGAAATCGGCCTTCCCGGCAGCAAGCGCCTCACGCGCCAAATCGGCGTTCTCGTAAATTGCCAGCGGGCTGTCGCGGAAGAAGGCTTTGAGGAAAGCCTCGTGTGCGGTGCCGCGCGCGACGGCGATGCGCTTTCCGTCGAGGCCGCTTGGAGACATTTCGACTTGCGGCTCGTCCTTGCGCCCGGCGAACCGGCCCGGAGTGTGGAAATAGCGGTCGGTGAAGTCGACGTCCTTCAATGCGGATACGGTGACCTTGTGCGCGGCGATGACGGCGTCGGCCTCGCCCTTCTTCAGGTCGGTGAAAAGTTCTTCCCAGGGGCGGGCTTTGATATCGCAGGACGTGCCGAGCTCTAAGCAAATGGCGCGCGCGAGATCGATGTTGAAGCCGACAAGCACGCCGTCCTCGTCGTAGAAATTGAAAGGCGGGAAGTCGCTGTCGGTCAGGAAGCGGATGACGACCCGGCGGGTGGGTGCAGCGTCGGCGGGTGGTGGGGTGGACGCTGCCGCAACTCGCACGGGCGCCGCGTCGCCGGACATCGCTTCGACGGAATAGCCGATGGCCAAAGCCATGAAGGCCGTGGCGGCGAGAAAAATGTCTCGAACGCGCTTTCGAGCCTTCATACCTTCCTCATGCTCCCGTTGGCGCCAGTCTTTTCCGGCGGCCTTCACTTTGAACGTCTTTCAAATCTGCACATCTTGAGCATATAGTTCGTGACTGGCTCGGCGATGGCGGTCGCCGCGGGGGCAACCAGGGGCTTGAATGTTCGGGGCTCGGTCAAAGACGCCGGCTGTGCGTGCTGTCCGCACGTCGCGCGGTCATCTCCGGGGACCTGCGTCCCCCCGTTCGCAGTTCCATCGCGATATTGGGCAACTTGACCGCGCGGTCAACGATTTGAGGCGCCGCGCCCCGGACTTTTCCGCGGCTTCTCCGCTTCTCGCGTGGCAGCGCGCCGTTCTGCTGTCTGCGCTTTCGGCACTGACGGCAGGGCTGATCCTGCTCGAGGACTTCGGCCTCGTCCTCTGGTCGCTGACCATCACGATCCCATTCTTCATGATTTCGGGGCTTCGTCTGGCAGCGTTTTGGCGTGCTCTGAGGAGCCGCCGGGGACGATCGAAATCTCCTGCCTTCGACCGCCGCTACGACAAATGGCTGCCGACGTTTTCGGTGCTCATTCCGCTTTATCGGGAAGTCGCGGTCGTGCCCGGCCTGGTCGATGCCCTGGGGCGTCTCGACTATCCGCAGGAGCTCTTGGAGATTCTGTTCATCACCGAGGCGGACGATCATGCGACGCGGCGCGCGATCGGCAGCGCGAAGCTTCATCCGAACATGCGAACGGTAACGGTTCCGCCCGGGCAGCCAAAGACCAAGCCGCGGGCGCTGAACTACGCTCTGCAGGATGCGCGCGGCGCGCTCGTCGCCGTCTTCGATGCGGAGGATCAGCCGGAACCGGGTCAGCTTCGCCGGGCTGCGCACGCGTTCATCGATGGAGGGCCGCGGCTCGCGTGCGTGCAGGCGCGGCTCGCCGTTGCGAATGCGAACGATTCCTTCTTCAGCCGTCAGTTCGCACTCGAGTATGCGGCGCTCTTTCGAGGCTTGCTTCCGGCGCTCGACTACTTGCGCTGGGCAATTCCGCTCGGCGGCACATCAAATCATTTCAGGCGGGACGTTCTTCTGAAATGCGGCGGCTGGGATCCGTTCAACGTCACGGAAGACGCTGATCTTGGAATTCGCCTAGCTCGTCTCGGATATGAAGTGTCCATCATCGATTCCGAGACGATGGAAGAAGCGCCGACGACCTGGCAGGCGTGGCTGGGTCAGCGCACGCGGTGGATCAAGGGTTGGATGCAGACGTATCTCGTGCACATGCGCCGGCCCACGCGCCTGTGGCGCGATCTTGGTCCGTGGCGGTTTGCCGGTTTTCAGGTGACGATCTGCGCGATGCTCGTCTCGATGCTTTGTCATCCCTGGTTCTATGTCTTCGCGGCGATATATGGCGCACTCGGGATGCGCGTGCTGCCGGACAGCGATTTCCTGCTTTGGCTGTGCGGCGTTAATTTCGCGACGGGGTATATTGCGGCGGCGTCGCTCATCGCGGTCACGTCGGCCGGGACGGGGACGCCGCGACGGCTCATCTCCATTTTGTTTCTGCCGGTCTATTGGCTCGCGATTTCATTCGCGGCGTATCGCGCGATCATCGACCTCGTGCTTCGACCTTTTTATTGGGAGAAGACCGTGCACGGGGTCAGCCCAAGCCATGGTCTGGAAAAGCAGCGTCCGTAAGCTACTTCGTCTTGCCGAAAGCTTTTCGCAGCTCGTCTTTGGCGCGGTCGAGGGTCTGCCGCCGTTTCGCGCTCAGGTTCTTGCCCGCGCGATTAATGTAGAAATTGAGCATGGACATCGCCGATTGGAACGGCGTCGTCTTGCGCCTGTGGCTTCGTTCCGCGGAGCGCTTCAGCGATTGCGCGATCTCGGCTGGCTTCCTTGCAAATACGTGGCTTTCGAGATCGAGCGCGTCGCTCTTTTCGGTAACTTCAGCGGACCACAGGTGCTTAGACCGGTTCTGCGATTTCTTGTGAACGCCGTGCGGACGATGTTTGACCTCATGTTTCGATTGATTTTGGCTCTGTCGCAAATGACAATCCTTTAGACTGACTTTACTGCGTTGCCCCAATACGCGTGAAAAACCAGAGATGGTCTTTTAGGTTCCTATTGGCGGATCGTGGTTGGTTCGGAACCAAACAGCGTTCCCGCTTGTTTTGCTTGGTTGTTCGGCTTCAGCTGTGCATCACCGATGAAACGCGCATTACAATCCCTTCTCAATCGATGTGTTCAAACGGGTTCTTTAGCGCTTGAGCTTCCCGGGGGCGAGCGGCTCTCGGCAGGCGACGGAAGCGGGTTGCCGCTGATCGTCAAGTTGATGGACTCCAGGGCCGGACTAGAGCTTTTCTTCAATCCCCAAATGGCGCTCGGCGAACTCTTTACAGACGGGCGGTTGAAGGTTTCCGGCGGGTCGATTTACGATCTGCTCGAACTCTTGGGCCGGAATCTACACAGTCTCACGCCACCGCAGTTCGGGCATGTGCGCAGCGTTTTGCGCAATACGATCGGACGGTGGAACTTGCGGAACTCGCGGCGGCGGGCGCGGGCCAATGTTCATCACCATTACGATATCGACGATCGCATCTACGCGTTGTTTCTCGATTCCGACCGTCAATATTCGTGTGCTTACTTCGAGGTTCCAGGGCAGAGCCTGGATGCGGCCCAGCTCGCCAAGAAACGGCATATCGCGGCGAAGCTGCTCATCAAACCCGAAGACACAGTACTGGACATCGGCAGCGGCTGGGGTGGCCTCGCGCTTTATCTTGCCGATATTGCCGGCGCCAACGTCACCGGGCTGACGCTATCGCCCGAGCAGCTCAAGGTGGCGCAGCGCCGGGCCAGCGAGCGCGGCCTCAGCTCGCATGTCGAATTCCGTCTCGAAGACTATCGTGCGCTCAGCGATCACTTCGACCGGATCGTTTCCGTCGGCATGTTCGAGCATGTCGGCCTCAAGGACTACGATACGTACTTCGAAGTCGTTCGGCGAAGTCTCAAGGACGACGGCGTCGCCTTGCTCCATTCCATCGGCCGCATGGACGGGCGATGTGCGATGAACCCCTGGTTCGCAAAATACATCTTTCCGGGGAGCTACGTACCGTCGCTCGCTGAGGTGCTTCCCGCGATCGAGAGGGCGGGACTCATCGTTACGGATGTCGAGATCCTTCGGCTTCATTATGCGGATACGCTTTCAGCGTGGCGCAGCCGGTTTCTGGCGCATCGCGAGGAAGCGGCCGCCGTGCTCGACGAGCGTTTCTGCCGAATGTGGGAATTCTATCTGGCAGCAGCGGAAGCCGGGTTTCGCTACGGCGGACTCATGGTGTTCCAGATGCAGCTCGCGAAGACTGTCGACGCCGTGCCGCGCGTCCGCGACTATATGAGCGCGGAAGAGGAAAAGCTGCGCAGCCGCGAGCAGGAAGTGCATCTAACCGTCGCCGCTGAGTGACCTGACGACTTCTCAGGTGTTTCCGGTCCTCGTCTCTTGCGACGTCGAAGTGTCGAGCTTCGGCTCTTTTGCTTGCGCGATTTCGTAGGCCCGGCTTGTCACAGCATTCAGCGCATTCTCGACCTCGCGCCGCTTGTTTTCGAGTTCGTCTGCATCGGCGTCCGGAGCGACGAAAATCGGATCTCCGGCGACGAGTGCAAGATCGGAGAACGGCAGATTGATCGTCATCTTGCTCCAGGAATTCAGTACGAAAAACCTGGAGGTCGCGGCGGCGATCGGGATAATCGGGCGTCCGGAGAGGCGTGCCAGCATGACGATGCCTTCGCCGGCGTGACGCGGTCGGGAGGGTGGGACGTCCGCCGTCATGGCAACGATCGTCCCTTCCTCGAGGGCACGCACCGCCGCGCGGAGGGCATACGCACCGCCGCGATTCCGTTTGCGGTGACCTGCTCCTGCACCACGAATTGCCGAGATGCCGAAGGGACGGAGAAAATGGGCGACGATCTCGCCGTCGCCGTGGCGTGAAACCATCGCGGCGACTTTGTATTCGCGGGTGTTGACGTCGGCCAGCATCATGAACTGACCGTGCCACATCGCAAAGATGAAGGGGACCTGGGAACGAAGATCGTCAAGGAACGTGGCAGGCTGGTAGATTGGCCGAGAGGTTTTTTTGACGGTGTTGATCAGCCCGACAACCACGCGGCCGGCGATCGCTGCCAGAAACTTATTTTTTCTCGATACACGAGCCATTCTTTGAACCAGCGCGCTACCTTTGAAAATGACCGCGAGCTAGTAACGCTCGTGGCACTATAAAAGTACCTCATTCAGGCGAGGGCGCAATCCCGCCAGCATCGCCGGTTCACAATCTTGGGATGACATTCTTTCGCAACAAATGCTCAGCTGGATCGATGTCTCAGCCGAGCATTTCGATACCGACACTCACGAGGATCGCGCACGTTGTTGCGGCGACAGCGCATAAGAGTGTGAGGAAGACATAGTAGCCGTCCGATGCGGCTGTCTCGATCTCATCGAACCGGATTTTTCCTGCCTGCTTCGGCATTCTTGAACTCAAAGGTGGCTGCGTTCCTGGAAGCGAGTCCGGCGAGATAAACGTCCGTTCATCTACATTCAAGCCCGTGCGGCTGAATTGACACGGAGGATGCGGCACTTGTTCACACCGCTTGCAAAAAAAAGGATGGGTCAGGCGTGCCCAGGCGGCGTGAAAGACCTTCGCAAGCGCGGCTTTCAACGCGTCCGATCGAATGGGGGTTCCGCACCCGAGGGTCCCAATCCGTTTCTCCATTCGCAATCCGTGATCGGCCGCACATGAAGTTCACGGATGCATTCATCCAAAATTCAGACCGCGAGTCAGAAAACGGGTCTGCACGGCATGAAGATCAATTTGCTCGTGCGAAGCGTTTCACGGGGGTGCATGATGGAAAAATTTCGCGTGGTCGTCTGGTGTGAATCCTGTCGTGGCGACGACGAGGGGTGCTTCGGTGGCGGCAACGAAGTGATGCAGGGCGCCTTCGAGTCGTTTGAAGCGGCGGAGCAGGCTGGCCTTCATTACTGCGCGGACCTGCCATACCAGTATCGCATCGTGCATGCGGGGCCGGTCTAGGCGCGCAGAAGGCCGCTTCCCTGGCTTATGGCTTCTTTCAACGTTTGTTGGGCCATCTGCAGTTTTCGGATCATATCCTCGTAGTCAACGGCCGAATTCAAGGCTTCGGCGAGAAGATAATCAGCCTGCTGCACTTTAGCTTCGAGACGCGCAATGCGGGTTCGCGCATCGAATAGCTCGGCGGGCTCATTATTACTGACTGCGAGACTCCCAACGGTCATGTCTGGCTCCCTATCCGGACGTTCACCCGGCAACGTGGGAGCAGTGCGAGGGTTCCCCCGCACGGTCGGGATGTACCGCTCAGCCAGCGGGGTTGATCCCTTCGCTATCGATGTGCGGCACCGCAGCGGTCAGCGCCGGTACGCAGCCCCGCCTCCCCTAAAGCTTCGTTGTCCACCAGAAAGCGGCCCACAATCTAGGATGGAGCCATTTTTTCTATTGCATCCAATGCGAGCATATAGGACTTAAGTACTATCTTAGGTCGTGGGGTGGGCGAGGGGCATATGACAGCGCGAAGACGGACGGCACTTATCACCGGCGTGGCCGGACAAGACGGATCGTACCTCGCACGTCTCCTCCTGCAGCAGGGTTATGAGGTTCACGGGATAAAGCGGCGGTCCTCGTCCTTCAATACGGAGCGCATCGACGATCTCTATTCCGATCCGCGGGAGCGGGTAACGCGCTTTCACCTCCACTACGGGGATTTGACGGATACGACGAACGTCATCCGTCTCGTTCAGGAAATTCGGCCTGATGAAGTCTACAATCTCGCCGCGCAAAGTCATGTCGGCGTCAGCTTCGAAACGCCGGAATACACAGGCAATGCCGATGCGCTGGGGACGTTGCGGTTGCTCGAGGCGATCCGCATTCTAGGACGTGCGGGTTCGACCCGCTTCTATCAGGCCTCGACGTCGGAACTTTACGGCAGTGTCCACGAGACGCCCCAATCGGAGACGACACAGTTCTATCCGCGATCGCCATACGGCGTTGCCAAGCTCTATGCCTACTGGATTACGGTCAATTACCGCGAGGCCTACGGGCTGCACGCCTCGAACGGCATTCTTTTCAATCATGAAAGTCCGGTCCGGGGCGAAACCTTCGTCACGCGCAAGATTACGCGCGGTGTGGCGGCAATCGAGAAGGGCGTGCAGCGCACGCTTTATCTCGGCAATCTCGATGCGAAGCGCGATTGGGGTCACGCCCGCGATTACGTCGACGGCATGTGGCGCATGCTGCAGCAGGATGAGCCGGGCGATTATGTTCTCGCGACGGGCGAAACGCATTCCGTGCGCGAGTTCGTCGAACTCGCCTTTCAACGAGCAGGCCGGCTTCTCCGCTGGGAGGGCGCAGGTCCCGACGAAGTCGGGCGTGACGCGAAGAGCGGGAGAGTACTCGTGCGCGTCGATCCGGAATACTTTCGTCCGACGGAGGTCGATCTCTTGCTCGGCGATTCCTCGAAGGCCTTCGCCAAACTCGGTTGGCGGCACAAGACGACATTCGCCGAACTGGTCGCAGAGATGGTCGATGCCGATTTGCGTCTCGTCGATAGAGAGTATTGGCGCCTGGACCGGTCGGCCTAAGAGATCGCGATACGAAGATGATTTACGATCTCTCGGGAAAACGCGTGTTCGTTGCCGGTCATCGCGGAATGGTGGGTGGTGCCCTGTTGCGCCGGCTGCAACGCGAGCGTTGCGATCTGCTGACTGTTGGTCGCGAGCGCCTTGACCTTCTCGATCAGGCGGCCGTTCGCAGTTTCATGTTCGAGGCGCGGCCCGACGCCGTTATCATCGCCGCCGCCAAGGTCGGCGGCATTCAGGCGAACAGCACTTACCCGGCAGAATTTCTTTACGAAAATCTCGCGATCGAAACGAATGTCATCCATTCCGCGTTTCGCGCGGGCGTGGAGAAGCTCGTATTTCTCGGGTCTTCTTGCATCTATCCGAAGTTCGCTCCGCAACCGATCCGTGAGGACGCTTTGCTCAGCGGCCCTCTCGAGCCCACCAACGATTGCTATGCCGTCGCGAAAATAGCCGGGCTGAAGCTGTGCGAAGCGTACCGTTCGCAATACGGGGCCGGTTTCATTTCCGTGATGCTGACCAATCTTTACGGTCCGGGCGACAGTTTTCATCTCGATACTTCGCACGTCATTCCGGCGCTTCTGCGCAAGGCGCACGAAGCCAAACTCAGCGGCGCTGCGACGGTTTCGATATGGGGCAGCGGCACGCCTCGTCGCGAGTTTCTGTATGTCGACGATGCTGCGGACGCGATTGTGCATTTGCTGACGACATATTCCGGCGCACAGCACGTCAATATCGGCTCAGGCGAAGACATCACGATCCTGGAACTCATGAAACTGATCTGTCGAGTGGTCGGATTTGAAGGGAAGATCGTCACAGATCCTTCGAAGCCTGACGGGACTCCGCGCAAGCTTCTCGACGTTTCGCGTCTTTCAGCGAGCGGCTGGAGGCCACGCAAGCGTCTGAAGGAGGGTCTCGCAGAAACCTATGCATGGTATCTGCAAAACGTCGAAGGCATGCTGCAAAGGGCGTGAGAATTGCTCGATTGCCGACTTAAGCAAGCTTTGGCCCGCTTAAGCCGCGTCCATCACCAGGGCCTGGCGGAATTTTGCTATGTCGCGCTCGCCTTGATCGGCGATGGCGCAGACACGCTGCACGACATCATCGGTCGAAAGCTCCGGAAAGCGGCTCCGCGTTTCTGCGAGAATCTCGCTTATGATGCGCGCGAGTTTTTTCAGTTCATCCGAAGTGTAGCACGTGGTCTGCATGTCAATTCCAAGCCAAAGGAATGCCGGCCCGTCCGCACCGGGCCGGCACACTAACAGAGCGGGGCTCAGGTGCCGCGCTCCGGAAGCGGCAACGCCGTCGATGACCGGCGGTTCCCTTCCCGCGTCATGGTGGCTGCAATAGGCACTTGGGGTGTGTCCGACGCGGCCCAATCTTTTGTCCGGTTGGCGCCTCCCTTACGTCGGGCTTGACCATCAGCACCCAAATCAGATTGCTTACAGGATGCCGACAGCAGCATTCGTGCTGAGTAGTTGTTGCCCATGGATCTACATGGCAACCTCTACCCCAGAGGTTTGATCGGCCGCCGGCAGAACCGCGCCGTCCCCAAATGGTTCTGTCAAATGAGCGATAAGCTCAAAGAAGAGAGCGGCTTACATCGCCGCTCTCTTTTTCTTTGTGCGGATCAATACGCAAATTCCCCGGAACCACGTTCATCGGGCGCCGTTCTCCTAGAAGAGTCGCTTGGAGGATCACGCCATGGCGTTGGATCAACACCACGATTTCATCGATGATGCGGATGAAGCTCTTGCGCGGCAGGAAGCGCGGCGCGTCACTTTGGTTGGCGTATGCGTTGCGTTCGTTCTCGGCATCGTGCTCGTTTCGGTTCTGATGTACGGGCGTATCCTGACCGACGATGCAGGGATTGTTTCGACATCGCCTGCGGCGCTTGTCGCTTCCGACGCTCCGAAGCCGAACACGCCTTAACCGAGGAGAGACGAACATGGCGTTCTGGAGTGAAGGACGCAGCTTCGATGAAGCCGTCAGGCGAACCGACAATACGCTCAACGTGCTGGTGGTCGTGCTGCTCATCGCGTTCGCGATGTGCGCGAGCGCCTATTATTATGGGCAAATGAATCCGAGAGTCGCGCCTCAGACAACTAGCGGTCCTGCGGCTGCCGCTCAACATCCGGCGACGCAACCAAATCCCTAGTTGGCGAATCCTTGGCCGGGCAAAATTTCCCGGCGCGGTGCAACTTTTTGCAACGCTGGAAACGGCTGCTGATTGCGGCTGATCCGTGAACGCATGTTCAGCTTTCCCTGCATTTAAATACATTCTCGTAAGCGCACAAATTGCACGAATTTTCTCGTTAAAGATGGCTCTTGCTTCTAAAGCAATGGAGACATCCAATGAGGAAAATTGCTCTCGGGTTTATTGCACTCAGCAGCATTCTGTTCACGACTGTGGCATCGGCAGAGCCGATGTTCCCGGCCGCTCCTGCATCTCAATCTGCATCCCAATCGATGGTTCAGAAAGCCTACTACTATCATCGCTGGCATCGCGGCTGGGGTCCTCGGTGGCGTGGACCGGGCTGGGGATATGGCTATGGTTACGGCTATGGATATCGCGGCTGCTATGGCGCGCGCCATCTCTGCGCGGAACGCTGGGGTTGGGGCGGTCCTGGGTTCCGCCGCTGCATGTGGCGTCACGGCTGCTGACTTGAATTAGGCTTCGTTCTTCACGGCCGGGAGGGGTCAGCCTCCCGGCTTTTTTGCGTGTAGACGTCGTCGATTGCCCTGCGCTTATGCAAACGCGCCGGAGCTGAATGTTTGTGACGTAACTGTGCCTCACCGAAGGACTTGATGACGCTGTTCGCAATCGAAGTGCAACTTCGCTGAAGCGTGCAGTGCGTCATGAAGCGCGGCTCAAAGGAGTTCGCTCGTGAACCCTATGTTCAGCGCAAAGTTTGGAAATTCGTTCTGTTGTCGAAACGACGTTAGAGTCGTGATGCTTCCAAGCAATCTTCGTGCTTTCAAGCAAGGAGACGCACAATGAAGAAAATAGTGTTCGGGTTGATTGCGTGTGGCGTCGGCGTGGTTACGACTTCCGCCGTTGCGGAGCCCAGTTTTACGAAGGTGCCACCCGTCCAATCGATGATTCAACGCACGCAGCATTTCGGCTGGCCGGACCGCCCGGGCGGTCCGGGTGGTTGGCCCACCTATGGTCCCAACAGTTGCGGTGCTGTGCAGGAGATGTGTGCCAATCAATGGCAAATCGGCGGCCCCTACTTTAGCGGTTGCATGGCGCAATATGGTTGTTGAACGACGATAAGACGGAATTTCGAGGCCGGGAGGATATCGTCTTCCCGGCCTTTCCTTTTTTGCCGCTGCTCACTGGCATGATCTTTCGGCTGATGATTTTGGGCATCAGGTGAGCTAAAAGCGCGACGGGATCATTCTTGCAACGCGACGTACTTGGGAGGCCGACTCGCGCGTGTGCTACTCGGTTGATCCGGGGATCGTCCAGGGAGAGCGTGCGATGCTTGAAGATTTAAAGATGGTCTTGGCGATCGGCGTGCCGATGGCGCTCGGCATCTATCTGATCTCGCTCCTCAGGAACGAGTCGCCGAGGAAAAAGCGAAAGGCCAAATAGCGGAGGCCTTTCGCTTTCGGCATTCTATTGCTTCGGCTGCGTCTTCGTCAGCTCGTTCCACTTGTCGCCGAGCTGTTTCTTGAGATCGTCGATCTTCTTCGAGGCTTCATCCGTCTTCGCCGTGAATGCGGCGCGAGCAGCCGTGTAGTCGGCATCCGGAATTTCAAACTCGGTCATGAACGGGCATCCGCCATGGCTGAGATTCGGTGCGCCGTAGCGTACGCGCGTCGTTGCCGGTTCGGCGCCCGGGCCGACCTTCATAATGACTGCGTCCTTTTCCAGATGGCACTTATCGCCCTTAGCGAGTTTCTTCATATCGACGGTGACGAATTTGCCGCCTTCGTTGAGCAACGTGACGTCTCGCGCGCTCGGCAGAAATGCGAGCTCGACTCCATTGTCCGCGTCAGCCGCGTGCGCCGAGAACGGGATTACCGCAAAGGCGGCAGCGATCAACGTATGCTTCAAATGCAATCTCATGGGAGGCTATCCTCTGGTTCAGAAGTGCAACGCGTGGTGACGTTTGCGGCAAACGCTTTGATCACGCTATGTGTCCACAATGTGTAAGCTCGTTCCAAGTCCCCGAATTATCACCAGGGCCTGCAAAGTACACCGCCAATCGTGGCTATTATTGCCTCGGTTGTTGTCATTCCGGTCATCTTTGGAACGGCAAACAACCGGAACACATTGGAATAGGCTCGAGTCGGCTTCAGGATTTATGCGGCAGATTGCGCGGTGCAACTTTTGCGGGCCATAGGGTAGCCAGGACAGCCTGGCAAAGGCGACCTATAAGCCTATCTAAAGGTGGACTCTACGGGGGAATCAGAGCCGCTTGGGTTCACTGTTGAAGAAGCTGAGGACATGATGATCCATTGGAAGCCTGTCGGAGAGTACGTCGAGCCCGATTGGGTGAAGCTGGGTACGGATTTGCCGCCGACGCTTTTTTGGCGTCCCAAGCACGGAGCCATTCTTGGCTATATTCGTGACGGCGAACTCTTCGATGCGAAGTGGTTGTATGTCTGCGACAGCAATAAGGTGTCGAACTTCTCACCCATCAATCCGCCGGGCGATAACATTATCGATTTGGACGCTCATCGAGCCGGGGCCTGATCGCGATCCCGCTCGGCTGGTCTTTCAATTTTAGTGGAATCCTTCCGCGTGAGCCTTGAAGAGCCACGCGCCGTCAACCTGGCGCGTGGCTCGGCAATTCGGCTTAGAAGAATCCGAGCGCTTTCGGGCTGTAGCTCACCAGCAAATTCTTTGTTTGCTGGTAATGGTCGAGCATCATCTTGTGGGTCTCTCGCCCAATGCCCGATTGCTTGTAGCCGCCGAAAGCAGCGTGGGCGGGATAAAGGTGGTAGCAGTTGGTCCAAACGCGTCCTGCCTGGATAGCGCGTCCGAAACGGTAGGCTCGCGTTCCGTTCCGCGTCCATACGCCCGAGCCAAGTCCGTAGAGCGTGTCATTGGCGATGGCGAGCGCTTCCTCGTCGTCCTTGAATGTCGTGACCGAGACGACGGGTCCGAAGATTTCCTCCTGAAAGACCCGCATCTTGTTGTGACCTTCGAGGATGGTCGGCTCGACATAGTAGCCGCTGGCAAGCTCTCCATCGAGGCTCGCGCGGTTGCCGCCAGCGAGCACTTTCGCGCCCTCATCCTTCCCAATATTGATGTACGAAAGGATCTTCTCCAATTGATCGTTGGACGCCTGGGCTCCGATCATCGTGGACGGATCGAGCGGATGGCCCTGCTTCACCCTCTTGGTGCGCGCGATCGCCCGTTCGATAAAGCGATCGTAAATCTTCTCATGAACGAGCGCGCGTGACGGGCAGGTACACACCTCTCCCTGGTTCAGCGCGAACATCGTGAAGCCTTCGAGGCACTTGTCGAAGTATTCGTCGTCCGCATCCATCACGTCTTCGAAGAAGATGTTCGGGGATTTGCCACCCAGCTCAAGGGTGCAGGGGATGATGTTCTCGGAGGCATACTGCATGATGAGACGGCCCGTCGTCGTCTCGCCCGTGAATGCAATCTTGGCGACGCGCTTGTTCTGCGCGAGAGGCTTGCCTGCCTCGATACCGAAACCATTGACGACGTTGAGGACACCCGGCGGCAGGATGTCACCGATAAGGTCCATCAAAACCATGATCGACATCGGCGTTTGTTCGGCAGGCTTCAGAACGACGCAATTTCCCGCTGCGAGCGCGGGCGCGAGTTTCCAGCATGCCATGAGCAACGGGAAGTTCCATGGGATGATCTGGCCGACGACACCGAGCGGTTCATGAAAGTGATAGGCGACCGTGTCGTGATCAATCTCTGCGATGGAGCCTTCCTGCGCGCGCAGGCAGCCAGCGAAGTAGCGGAAGTGGTCGATCGCGAGCGGAACGTCGGCTGCCGTCGTCTCACGGATTGGCTTACCGTTGTCCAGCGTCTCCACCATAGCGAGGAGATTGAGATTGTTCTCCATCCGATCTGCGATTTTATTCAGGAGAGACGCGCGCTCAGCCGGCGAAGTGTTGCCCCATTTCTCACGCACGACGTGCGCGGTATCGAGCGCAAGCTCGATGTCTTCGGCGGTGGAGCGGGCAATTTCGCATAATGGCTTGCCCGAAATCGGCGTCAAATTGGTGAAGTACTGGCCTTTCACCGGGGCCACCCAGTTCCCGCCGATGAAGTTCTCATAGCGCGGGCGAATGCGGATTTTTTTCGAAAGCTCTTCGAGTGTCTGTTGAATCATAGACTCGCTCCCTGGAGATAAAGCGCGGATTTGCAGATGCGCAAAGTCCGCCGCTATTTTTTGCTTTTTGGAATGCAGTTGATTTCGATGCTATGGTGGCCGCCAATCTGCGGGCACAATCGCCAAGCGTCACTATGGCTCAGCACGTAGCGCGGGGAACCTGTCTCAATTCTGAGACACCCTAACGGCTTGCGTAATGCCGCCTAACCGCGGCCAGGCGAGAGATCAAATTCGTTCGACAGTCCGGCTCGGCGCATCCTTCGATAGAAGGTCGCCCGACCGATGCCCAATTCGCGGGCGGCCGCCGAGACGTTTCCCGACGCTCGAGCGAGCGCGCGCTGCAATTCGGCGCACTCTGCCGCCCGAAGATCGGAGGCCTGCCGGCCGTGAGCGAGGACGTCGGAGACGGGTAGCGGCAGAAAGCCATCAGGCAGATCTAAGCTTTGTCGTGCGAGCCGCGTTGCGCCAAGGACCAGGTCGTAATGATCGACCGCGAGCAACGCTGCGCCGCGATAGCCATGGGCGGGCGCCATGATAATCCGGCAGTCAGGAAATGCGGCGCGGAAGGCCTGGGATTCGATTTCGCGTGCGGCGTCGGCAATGACCGTGGCGATGAGCGGAGCAAAATCGGACATCATCTCATCGCGGCAAGAAGAGACGTCAAGCACGCCCGCGAGTTCTGCATGCTCATCGAAGATGGGGGAACCGACGCAGCTCATTGCGGTGTTGCGCGTGCGGAAGTGTTGATCGCGTAGAATGGCCACTGGGCGCTGTTCTGCAAGACAGGTCCCGATTCCGTTGGTCCCTTCCTTTGCCTCGCTCCAGACCGCGCCGGTCCAAAGACCTCGTTCCGCAAATATCTTGTCGTCGCAGGCCATGCCGCGCCGATCGACAATCAACCCATTGGCATCCGTAAGGAGCACGCAGCAGCCCGCGCGACCAACAGCATTGAGGACACGCTCAATAACGGGAGCGGCCATAGCCGCCAGTGTTCCAAGACGCTCGCGCGCCCTTCGAACGGTAATGTCGGTCTCACGGTCCGGCAGATCCTGCGCTTCCGGATCGAGCCGATGGTAAAGGAGCGAACGCCGCCAGGACGCCGCCAAGGCGGATTGCGCGGCGGACGACGCCGACTCTGCGATTTCGCGGACAAGTTCGGCGTGGCCGCCATTCCTCCCGGACGTATTCATTGTTGTCGACTCTGCCGGTTAGAAAACCTCAATAGTAACAGGAAGCAGTGGTGGCCTCGCCTTTGCGTAGAACGCGATCAAAGCCCGATTGCCGGATCATTATTTATCGCATTCAAAGTCAGGGCGCCCCGATAAAAATTTGCAAGAATGAGAGCAAACCCATGTTCCCTCATTTCGGGGAACAATTGAAATGAGCAAATTCTATTGCGTTGATTTTATTATTTGATTTGGAGCGGGCGAAGGGAATCGAACCCTCGTATGCAGCTTGGGAAGCTGCCGTTCTACCATTGAACTACGCCCGCGGCCCGAAGCCGGGGTTTTGACACTTTCTCGATGATCCAGCAAGCGGTTCGAAGACGGAACGGTCCGTCTGGCGATTTCGTTTTTCGATGCCGCCCGTATTTTCAGACGAAGCCCGCGAACCGCTTTGCGGCTGTTTTATCTCGGAGACCTTGCGATGACTGATATCACTGCCGCGGGTACCTACTCGCTGGGCGATCGGACCGTGAACCGCATGGGTTACGGCGCTATGCAACTCGCGGGACCGGGCGTCTTCGGACCGCCGAAGGATCGAAACGCCGCGCTCGCCGTGCTCAAGGAAGCCGTCGCGCAGGGCGTCAATCATATCGACACCAGCGACTATTACGGGCCGCACATAACGAACCAGATCATTTGCGAGGCGCTGCATCCCTATCCGGATGACCTTGTGATCGTGACCAAAATCGGTGCCGTGCGAGGAGATGACGGCTCATGGATTCCGGCGCTCCGGCCGACCGACATCAAGGAGGCGGTTCATGACAACCTTCGGAACCTCAAGCTCGACAGGCTCGAGGTCGTCAATCTTCGGCTCGGCGGCTTTGATCGGCCAATCGAGGGGCCGCTCGAGGAAGAGATGGAAGCGCTGGCCGAGCTCCAGCAGCAAGGATTAATCCGCCAGATCGGCCTCAGCAACGTGACCTCCGGACAGGTCAAGCAGGCGCGTACTTTCGCGGACATCGTCTGCGTGCAGAATCTCTACAACCTGGTCCATCGTGAAGATGACGCTCTGTTGGACGAATTGGAAGACCTCGGTATCGCCTATGTGCCGTTCTTCCCGCTCGGCGGCTTCACGCCGATCCAGTCGTCGAAGCTCTCGGAAATCGCAACCGAGCTAGGCGCGACGCCGATGCAGGTTGCGCTCGCGTGGCTGCTGCGTCGCGGGCCACATATTCTGTTGATCCCCGGCACCGGGTCGGAGGCGCATTTGCGGGAGAACTTGGCGGCCGCCGAACTCGAATTATCGGACGAGGTGGTGGCGCGGCTTGCCTCGATGGTGTGACGAGGGGCGTGGAACGGCCATGCTGCGGGGCGGAAAGGCTACCGTTGAGCCTAAACGCCGTTCGGCGTTTGCGAAGCGGCCACGGCGGAAATTTTTAGAATCCGCGTTTCAGAAGCGTGGTAGAAGGTTACATCGATGGGGGTGAGCCGATGAAGATCATTACAGCAAAACTCTGCGTCGCTGCCGCTGTTGCGTCTTGCTTCTTCGGTGCAGCGGTTCGCGCCGATGATTTCGGGTCCGCGACCCCGGCGCATGACCCGGCGCTTGCCGCGAAGATCAATCAGGATATCGATAAGGCCGCGGGCATCGGTAGCGCCAAGTCTTCCACCGATGTGGAGCAGCGGATCAACGATCTGGAAGCGACGCGGTCGGCGGTCGATCAGCGCAAGGGCTCACCGATCAGCTTGAGCGTGAGCGGCTGGGTCGGCGAACAGGTGCAATACAACGTCAAGCAGTAGTGAGTCCGCGCCACGGGCGAGGGAACAGCGAGCGCGCATTCCCTGGCGCTCGCTGAACGCGCATGCGTGAGGGCTAGGGCGTGGTCGTCCGCTTTTCGAGAAGGTCGCGAATTTCCTTGAGGTAGATCTCGGTCTGGGTCGGGCCCGGAGGCGCAGCAGCTTTCGGCTTCTGGACGAAGGAGATCAGCTTGATGAGGAGGAAGATTGCGAACGCCGTGATGAGGAATTTGATAACTGCGTTCAGGAATATGCCGTACTTGATCAGAACCGGCTCGGTTGGGGTCGGGATATGGACGGCGAGGCTCGAGAAGTCGACGCCGGCCAGAAGATAGCCGATCGGTGGCATGATGATGTTGTCGACGAGCGTTGCAACGATCGGCGCAAAGGCGGCACCGATGATGACGCCGACGGCGAGGTCGATAACGTTGCCTCGCATCGCAAATTCTTTGAACTCGTTGACTATGCCCATTGCGATGTCCTTCTCAGATGATATTTCGGGCCGATCTCACGCGACGCTAATTCAGGATTCGAGTTGTCGTCATGACGAGGCGAACATTTGAAGTGGCCGCTGCCGGAAGTGGTGCAGTGTTGCAACGACTCGTGCAGAACTTAAAGGATGGCACCTCTTAGGACAACGTGGCGCCACGCCGTTTTGGCTATTGGACCGTTGGACAACGGCCGCCACGGCCGGGCATAGTGCGCCGCGCTCAGGACTGGTTTTTGGGGAGTCCACGGGCGGCGAGGGGGATCAAGCCGGATGATCGAACGCAAGGAACGCAAACCCTACTGGCGCCACACCAAGTGGCAGGTCCTGGCGAGCATCATCCCGTTCATCGCCCTCGTTATCATTTTGCCACTTTATGCCGAACAGCTGAATGCCAGCAGGTTTCTCGGCTTCCCGCTGGGGTACTTTCTCGCCGCCCACGGGTTCTTCGTGGTCGCGCTCATCACTGTTGCGAGCTACGTCAATCGCCAAAATGCCATCGATCATTGGCATGGCGCCCATGAAGACATGTGAGGCGGACTATGGCGTTCGGCGCTCCCCGTGCGAGGATGATCAATCCTCGCCTCGGCACGTATTTCAGCATCTTCGCGGCGCTCTATACGGCGCTCTTTCTGCTCGTCTTGATTTTCGAGCAGCTGAGCCTCGATGAACATCTGCTGAGATTGGCGATCTTCGCCGGGCCCATTCTCATCTACGGTGCGATCGGGCTTTCGGTCGCGACGAACGAGACGCTCTGCTTCTTTGCGGCTGGGCGCAGAGTGCCCGCCGCCTATACGGGGCTGCTGCTCGCGGCTTCGGCGCTCGGAGGGACGTTGATCGTCGCCGGAACCGGAGCGTTTTTCTTCGCCGGCTTCGATGCTCTCGTGCTGCTGATCGGCACGCTCACCGGCTTCGTCTTCATGGCAATTGCGCTTGCGCCCTTCTATCGGAAGTTCGGCGCCTTTACGGTTCCGAGCTATCTCGGACGGCGGTTCGAGAGCCGGGCGCTCAGGATTGTGACCGCCGCCGTCGCGGCTGTTCCGATGCTTCTGGTCCTCTCGGCCGAACTTCGCATGGGCGGCAACGTCGCCCAGCGGCTGACCGGCGGCAGCGCCAATGGCCTCATCTGCCTGCTCGCGCTCACCATCGCGATCTCGACCGGCGGCGGCGGAAAGCGCTCGTTCACGTGGGCGGGCGTGGCGCAATCGATTGCACTTTTCCTCGCGCTGCTTGCCGTGGCGACGACGGTGAGCGTCATTGTCACGAGCCTGCCGATCCCGCAGCTTGCAAACGGGCCGATGGTGCGCGGGCTGGTGCGCAATGAAGTGAACGAGGGCTTGCAGCTGGTGCGGGTCTGGCCATTGGCCTTTCAGCTGCCGCCCGAAGGCTTCTCGGCGCTGACAAAGCCCTACACCCAGCCTTTCGGAGCGATCGGTCCTCTGGCCTTTATCATCGGGACGTTTGCGATTGCGACCGGCATCAGCACGGCTCCCTGGTTGTTGCCACGGGTGGCCGCGTCGCCCGGCGTCTATGAAGCGCGGAAATCTCTCGGGTGGGCGACGGTGTTCTCGGGGCTGGCGCTGCTGACGATCTCGTCGGTCGCCGTTTTCATGCGCGATTTCACACTCGATGTCGTGAGGGAGGAGCGGCTCGGTCCGTTGCCGCAGTGGCTGTTTCAAGCGGCCGCCGACCATTTCGTCGCCTTCGATCAAAGTGCCACGAAGCTCGGCTTCGACGGGTTGAAGTTCGACCGGGATGGCGTGCTCTTCTCGCTTCCGGTCGCGGTCGGCCTCCCTTCGGCGTTCTTCTACCTTCTGCTCGCCGGAGCGCTTGCAGCGGCACTCGTCACGGCGAGCGCCACCACCGTTTCGCTGGCGACCGTGCTTGGCGAGGATGTCGTGCAAGGCATGTCGTGGGAACCGCCGTCGCCTTCGAATCGCGTGTGGGTGGTGCGTGGTTTCATCGGCGTCGTCGCCATGTGCGGCGCGGCGCTTTCGATTGCCGCTCCGACCGATCCGTTGCGTCTCGTGCTCTGGGCGCTCTCGATCACGGGCGCGAGCCTGTTTCCGGTGATGCTGCTATCGATCTGGTGGAAGAGGCTCACCGTCGGCGGCGCCATCGCGGGCGTCCTGTCCGGGTTCGTCGCGGCAGCCTTGGCCATTCTCATGAGCGAGATGGGCACGCTCTCGACGCCGAGCCCCATTGCCGGCATCCTCGGCCTTCCCGTTTCTTTCGGCCTCGCGCTGATGACGAGCGTGATGCGGCCCGAAGCCAACCGGCACGCGCTCTCGATCGTGCGCGATATGCGGGTTCCGGGCGGAGAAATTATTTACGATCGCGAGATGCAGCGGTTGCAGCTCAGGAAGCATGCTCGCACATAATTGTGCCCACCGCCGGATGCCATCGTCTAGGATGGCACGCGCACTCCGGCAAGCTGAAGAGCCTTCATGACAGTTCGTGATCGATTGGATCTCTATCCGCCTCTATCGCCTTATCGCGAGCATCGGCTTTCGGTTGGCGGAGGTCATACGCTGCACGTCGAAGAATGCGGCAATCCCGAAGGTCAGCCCGTCATTATCCTGCACGGCGGTCCGGGCGGCGGCAGCAATCCGACCATGCGGCGCTTCCACGATCCCGCACGATATCGCATCGTGCTTTTCGATCAGCGCGGTTGCGGCCGCTCGACGCCGAACGCGTCGCTCGACAACAACACGACGCCGGATCTCGTCGCCGATATCGAACGCATCCGCGTCGAACTCGGCATCGAGCGATTTCAGCTGTTCGGCGGATCCTGGGGGTCGACGCTCGCGCTTGCTTATGCGGAGACGCATCCTGAACGCGTCGCCGCGATGATCCTGCGCGGAATCTTCCTGCTGACGCAGGCGGAACTCCGCTGGTTCTATCAGGAAGGATGCAGCTGGATTTATCCCGAAGCGTTCGTGGAATTTCAGCGGCTCATTCCGCAGGACGAGCGCAGCGATATGATTGCAGCCTATCACCGCCGTCTGACGTCTCCGGATCTTAGCGTGCGCTTCGCTGCGGCCCGCGCCTGGAGCATCTGGGAGGGCACGACGCTGTCGCTCATTCCCGAGCCCGAACGCGTCGCGCGTTTCGGCGCGGACCACTATGCGCTGGCGTTTGCACGCATCGAGAGCCACTATTTCATCAACGCCGGCTTCTTCCGTCGCGACGGCGAGTTGCTGCTCGAGGCCGAGCGGTTGCGGGACATTCCGGGCGTCATCGTGCACGGGCGCTACGATGTGGTGACGCCCGTGAAAAATGCCGTGGCTCTCAACAAGGCGTGGCCGGCTTCGGATCTGCGCATCGTCGCCGATGCGGGGCACGCGATGACAGAGCCCGGCATTATCCACGAACTCGTTCGCGCAACGCGGACGTTCCTGCCGGGACGCTCGGTTTAAGCATTGTCGAACATCGCCGCCTTTGATCGCTTCGACCCAAGGCTTAGGGGCTGAGTTTCGGGGGCGGCGTGGCGGGCGCGGGTGATTGTGCTGCAGGCGGCTGCTCAGTAGGCGGTGACCGCAAGAGCGGCGGTTGTCTCGGAGGAGGGGAATCCTTGTCGAGGTCCCGGACGTGGTCGCGGATCTTCTTATAGACGCGCGAGAGGTAATCGAGGGCCTGATCCACCTGCTCGTCCGTCGGCAATTGAAGGTTCTCGCCGGGAGGTCCTGCATTCGGTTCGCCCGGCATCAGACCGCGCGGGCCGGGGCCGTCGGGCGTCAACGGCTTCAGCTCGCCAGACTCTATGGCCGCTGTCATCTCCCGGATGCGCTGCTTCAATTGCCTGTTTTCGGCTCTCAGCGCCGCGAGTTCATCAGCCTGCGGGACGTTCGTTCTATCTTCGATGGCCCTGCAAGCCAGTTCGTTGCCGACGCGCGCGCATATCGCGACGCTGCCGGTGTCTCTATCGAGGCGCATGACGCCGCCATCGATCGGCAACATCGAATAGCGTCCCCTCGCGTTCGGGTCCCAGTCCGGCCTCGCATTCCCATCCGGTGCAGGCTGCGCTGCCGCAAGGGTTGCGAGCGCCGGCAAGATCAGTAATCCGAGACCCGCAGCTCGCTTCGTCCTCAGGGTCATGTCTCAATTCCTCCGCATTGGCGCTAACGACCGAAATGGTTTCGGTGCAGGTGCATCACAAGGAGGGCGTTGTGCTCGCCGTTGCCGAATCATTCGTCGCGAGAGGCCAGATTTATCCTACTCACGGCTTTGAACGCGCGGGATGAGAGGCACAATAAGACATTGTAATATAAAAATTTTATCATTTTAGCACGGACCTTAACCCCGCGTTTACTGGGATACTCCGATTGTTTCAGCGAGCCATGACTTGTGCCGCGTCCTTATGTTCGCATTTGCCCCGCGCGGTAGGACGCCTGCGATTGTCCCATCCCGCTGACATTGCGTTCTCCCGGACCGTCAGCATTGCGTTGCCTCGAGGGGAAAATGTCGAATTCGGAACTGAGCGCTGACTATCCGGAAAGCGAGGGTGCAGGCAGCGGGGGCGAGAACCGCTCCGAACTCAGAGCCATGCTCGATGTGATTGCGGCTCAGCTCGCGGACGCGGACCGTCGCCATACGGCCGCGCTCGCCGAAATGCAGGAACGGATCGACGGCATGGGGCGCGAAGCGGATGCGCTGCGCCCTCGCGTGCCAGAAGAGTTCGCACCGGCGTTCGGACGGATCGAGACGGCGATGGCCGAGCTGGCGCACCGGTTGTCGGATCCGGCAGATGCGAAAGGCTTTGCTTCCACGGGGCGTGTGGCCTCCTCCAACGACCCCTACAAGTCGACAATGCCGGTGGCGCTTCGCTCCGCGCATAACGATGCGCGCGACGAGTATTCCAAGCGCACACCGGACGTCGATACGTTCGACGTGATCGGCGCCACTGAGGATGATGCCTCCGATCCCTGGGATCGCGCGGCAGCCGATGCCCTGCGCGGGCTATACGAGTCCGATGAAACAAACTTTGCGCCGAAGGCGCACTCCGCGGCCGGCACGGCTGTGCGGTCGGCGGTGCATTCGGACGCCGGTTCCGGCATCGATGAGGCGTGGCTCGACAAAAAGTTCGCCGAAATCGCGCTCGGTATCGAGCAATCGCTGGCGGCGATGCGGCCCGACAACGGCATTTCACAGATCAGCGAGCGCCTCGATCAATTCGAGCGGCAGTTCGCGAAGCTGTTCGAGGGCGTTGCCACGCATGACGATCTGGCGGCCGTGCATCTGATCGAGGCGCATGTTGCCGAGGTGGTCAATCATCTCGTGCAGACGCAAGACCAACTCGAACGGTTGAATATCATCGAGACGCAACTCGCGACCATCTCGCACACGCTCGCCGAAGTGCAGGGCGTGCCGGTCGACGGAATCATCGGTGCTCCGCCCGTTACGCGCGCTCTCGATTACGATGCCATCGCCCGCGCCGCTGCGGAGCAGACAGCGCAGCGTTTGGCGGATATTCACGCCGAAGATCGGCATTCGGCGGCGGACGAGCTGCGTCCGCTGATCGAGCGGATGATGTCGCAGAACCGCGAAGGAGAAGAGCACACCGCGGCACTGCTCGACACGATGCAGCAAGCCATGATCCGTCTTCTGGATCGTGTGGATTCGATCGAATTCGGTCAGCAGGCGGCGGTAACGCCTGCGGCTGCAGAGAGCGGCGCCTATCACGCCGGTATGTTCGGCCGTGACGCGGCAGGCGCTTCGGGATCGATCGGAGAAGTGACCAGCCGATCGTTCGATCCCGCCTTTGTCGAACTCGCACCTGCAAGGCCTTCGATCGCGCCGGTTTCCGTGTCCGCACACCCGCGCGTGCCTGCCGGATCGTCTGAGAAAACGTCTCGCCAAAGCGAGAAGAGCCGGCAGGATTTCGTTGCCGAGGTCCGGCGCGCCAAGAAGCGTCTTTCGGAGCAAGATGACGTCGCCGCGGCGCCGTCCGTTTCGATCTCCTCGTCGGCCGCCGAAGGTGCAATGGCTATGCCGCCTCCCGGAAGCCGCCCTATCCGTCCGACTGCGGCGCCCACGAAGAAGACGTCCGGACCATCGGGGCCGTCGCCGCGGCTCATGGTGATCGCCGCCGTGGCGCTCGTTGCGCTCGGAAGCCTCTGGTACACGTTCGGGTTTGGCAGACCGCATGTCGGACCGTCGTCCATTGGACAAGAGACCCAGTCCCTGCCGTCGCCGCAAGCGAATGGCGCTGGATCGGGTGCAAGCGGTTCGTCGGATGCCGCCAAGTCAACGCCAGACGATTCGGCTCCGGCGCAAAATTCGGACAAAGCGATCGATCCGTCGCGTGATGGCAGCGGGCCGCGCGGTGATCTCGCTCCGGAGCATGGCGACGCTAAGAAAACCGCGGCAGAGGAAGCGCCTCAGCGCACCACGACCTTGCCGATGCTGGGTGTGGCTGTGGATCTCGATCAGCCGGTGACGGCTACGGAGCTTGAGCAGGCGAAGCGGCGTCAGGCGATGGCCACGATGTCCGGCGAGCTCGGCAATGCGGCGGCACGGTCCAGCGAAGGCGCGGCCGTTCCGGCGTCGATGGTGCCGAGTGAAGCGGAAACCGAAGGCGCGAAATCCGATTTGACGACGGGTTCGGTTTCGACAGGCGCGTCGAAGCCGGCGCCTCTCGACATGCCGCCCGCGACAGTCGGTCCTTTGTCGCTACGCCTTGCGGCGGCGAACGGTGATCCCTCGGCGGAGTTCGAAGTGGGCGCGCGTCTCGCTGAAGGCAAAGGCACCGCGCAAAGCTTCGAGGCCGCAGCGAAGTGGTATCAGCGTTCGGCGGATCAGGGCTTCGCGCAATCTCAGTACCGGCTCGGTACGCTCTATGAGCGCGGGCTCGGGCTGAAGCCGGACCGGGCGCAGGCGGCGAATTGGTATCAGCGCGCGGCGGCGCAGGGCAACATCAAGGCGATGCATAACCTCGCCGTTCTCAGCGCCAATCAGAGCGATCAATCTCCTGACTATATGACGGCGGCGCAGTGGTTCGAGGCTGCCGCGCAACGCGGTCTCTCCGATAGCCAGTTCAATCTCGCGGTGCTGTATGAAAACGGTCTCGGTGTGAAGCGGGACATGAGCCGTGCCTTCATGTGGCTGTCCATCGCGGCACGCGGCGGCGACGCCGATGCCGTCCGGCGGCGGGACATCCTTCGCGGCAAATTGACTGCCGACGAGGTGACGGTTGCCAACAAGATGATCGCGGCCTGGAAGCCCATGCTCGCGACGCGCACGGTGAACGACGCGCGGACGGCCGGTGAAATGTGGAAAAACAATCCCAAAAATGGCGTCAACGGCTAAAGGGTTCTTTCCGAGGCACGATACGGGTGCCGGAGGATACCGGCCTTCGGCCACCCGGATAGGCGCCATTTTGTGACAGGATGTGAGGATCGCGACGGGGCAGTGCTTGCCGCATTGCGCCGATTGGTGTCCCTTAGCGAAGCCTTTCGCCTTTCCAAGACGCCTCCCGCTTTGCGCCTATTGCCGCTCAGGACCGCCGGATGACCCTGTATCTGCCGATTGCCGAGATGTCGGTTTCCGTCATCGCCTTTCTGGCACTCGGCGCGACGGTGGGTTTCCTTTCCGGCCTGTTTGGCGTTGGCGGCGGATTCCTGCTCGCACCGCTGTTGACGTTCCTTGGAATTCCCCCCGGGGTCGCCGTGGCGACGAGCACGTCTCACGTCGCCGCGTCGTCGGTTTCCGGGGCGATGACGCAATACCGGCGCGGCAACGTCGATATCAAGCTGGCGTCCGTCATGCTGGCGGGTGGCATTGCGGGAAGCTACGTCGGCGTCGCTTTCGTGAAGATGCTGACGGCGCGAGGGCTGTTCGAGCTTACCGTTTCGCTCACGTATGTGATCTTCCTCGGCGTGGTGGGCACGATCATCCTGATCGAAGGCATCAACTCCTCACGAAAAACACGCACGGCGGGGAGCGCTTCAGTCCGGAAGCCCGGTCAGCACGGCTGGATGGAGCACTTGCCGTTCAAGATGCGGTTTCCGCGCTCGAAACTTTACATCAGCGCGGTGCCGCCCGTGGTCATCGGCATGTTCGTCGGCTTTATCTCGGCAATCATGGGCATCGGCGGCGGCTTCGTCATGATCCCGGCGATGATCTATCTGTTGCGCGTGCCGACCGTACTCGTCATCGGCACGTCGCTTTTTCAAATCGTGTTCGTTTCCGCAACGGCGACTGTGCTGCATGCGGTCGAGAACAAATCGGTCGATATCGTTCTCGCGACGATCCTTATCCTTGGCGGCGTCTTTGGCGCGCAATTCGGAACGATGGCCGGGGAAAAAATTCGCGGCGAGCATTTGCGCGTACTGCTGGGCGCGCTGATCCTGCTCGTCGCCGCGCGCATGGCCGTCGATTTGGCGATCAAGCCGGGCGATCTCTTTTCGCTCGCATCCACGCCGGGAGCATCGTGATGCGCCGGTTCCTTTCCGCTGTGATCGTTTTGATGTTCGCGATGACGAGCAACGCGCTTGCCGAGGCACCCGGGCGCCCGAAAGAGAACGTCGAAGCCGACGCATCGACGCGTCAGGTTGCGATCACGTCGAGCTTCACGGGAACCGAGATCCTCGTTTTCGGTACTGTCGAGAACAGCGTACAGCCCAGCCCCGAAGCTGGAACCTACGACATCATCGTTGTCGTCGAAGGCCAGCCGGCTCCGGCGGTGGTGCGGGAAAAATCGCGCGTGGCGGGCATCTGGATCAATACAACGTCGATGCAGTTCGCCGTGGTTCCGAGCTACTACGCCATCGCCTCGACGCGTCCGATCGACGAGATTGCAGATAAAGCCTTTCTCGATACGCATCAGATCGGCTTCGATCACATCCGCATGGAGCCGTCGGGCGCTGGCGAGGCCGATACTGACGCTATCGAAACTTTCCGTCAGGCGCTCATCCGGCTGAAGGAACAGCAGCGGGTTTATGTGAAGCGGGATTTTGGCGTGACGTTCATCGGGCGGAGCCTGTTCCGGTCGACGATTGCGTTACCACCGAACGTGCCGGTCGGACCGCTTACGGCCAGGGTTTATCTTTTGAAGGAAGGCAAGCTTCTCGGGCAGTACGAGAGCCGCGTCAGTCTCAGGCGCGAAGGCATCGAGCGCTTCATCCATAATTTCGCGATCTCGCAGCCGCTGGCTTATGGCCTGACGACGGTCGTGCTGGCTGCCGCGGCAGGTTTGGCGGCCGCTTTCGCGTTCAGAAAGCCTGCTTGAGTTCAGTCATCGCGAAGGAGACGTGGCGCGACAGGATAAAGCCCTTCGTGGCCGAGCATCCAAACGTCCAGTCCGTCGTCGCCGAACAGTGGCTCGAACACGGCGTTGAGAATGTTCAAGCCTCCCGTGAACGCGCCAAAGGCGGGCATTACGAGGCGAAGGCGATTGCCGACGAAGCACGGACGGCGCAGAGACGTTCCGTGGAACACGAGGCGCGCGGCCGGATGGAAGTGTCCGGCAATCTCGTGGGTGTGCGCGCCGGGCCGCGGTTCGTGGCGCAACGCGATGCCGCCGACGACGATCTCGGGCATCACATAGCCGGCCAGCATGCGATCGATTTTCGGATCGTGATTGCCGGTGATCCAGATCCAGTCGCGATCTTCCTGCAGTAAGCGGAGGCTTTCGACGTCGCCCAAGTCCATGCGGGCGGCGCCGCCCTGGTCATGCAGGCTGTCGCCGAGGCAGATGACCGTTTCGGGGTCGTATCTGTCGATCAAGGCCGCGAGCTTTTGCAGCGTCTCGCGCGTGTCGTAGGGCGGCAGCATTTGTCCGTAAGCGGCGTATGACGAGCCTTTTTCGAGATGAAGGTCGGAAACGATCAGCGCCTGCTCGGCGGGCCAGAAAAGCGCGCCGGATTTGTGGGCGACGAAGGCCTTGCCGCACACGTGCACGGGCTGGTCGGCGAAATCGTCGAGCCCTATGCGTTCCGGCTTCAGCATGTTCATGTCCGCATGTCCCCCGTTGCTTCGCGGATCAGTTCGTCTGCGGCATCGCGCAAAATTGCGTCACGGTCTTGGCCGTATACCAGCTCAACTCCGATCTCCAGCAGCACCGGGACGGCGAGCGGAGATACGTGATCGAGAGTTTGATGTCTGATTCGCTCTTTAATGCGAGCCAGAAACGTTCCGAGCCGCTTGATATCGAGCAGGCCCGTGGCAGCGTCGGCCCATGCGGCTTCGAGCAGAAGATGGCCCGGATCGTGGCGGCGCAGCACGTCGTAGATGAGATCGGTCGAAATCGTCACCTGGCGGCCGGATTTGACTTTGCCGGGATGGCGGCGCTCGATCAATCCGGCGATGACGGCGGCCAAGCGGAACGTGCGTTTCATCAGGGCGCTTTCGGCGAGCCAGGCGTCGAGATCATCGCCCAACATGTCCTCGTCGAAGAGCTTGGCGAGCGAAAGCTTGCCCTCCGAGATGAGCGTGGAGATGTCTCCGCGCGTCCAGACGGCCAATGCATAATCGTTGGCGACGAAGCCGACGGGATTGGCTCCGATCCGATCGAGGCGGCGCGTCAGAAGCATGCCGAGTGTCTGGTGAGCGAGGCGGCCTTCGAACGGATAGGCGACGAGGAAGTGCCGGTTGCCGCGCGGGAACGTTTCGATGAGGACTTCATCGGGTGCCGGGACGACGGAGCGCTCGGTCTGTAGCTCGAGCCAATTGGCGACGGGATTGGGGAGCGCCGACCAGACGCTCGGATCGGCGAGCATGGCGCGAACGCGTCCCGCCAAGTGCGTGGACAGCGGAAATTTGCCGCCGTCGTAGCTCGGCACCATCGGATCTTCCGCCGCTGCGCGCGAGACGAAGACTTCCGTGTCGCGGATGCCCTCGAAGCGAAGGACCTGGCCCGCGAAGACGAAGGTATCGCCCGGCGTCAGCTGCTCGGCGAAATATTCCTCGACCTCGCCGAGGACGCGGCCGCCCATGCGAGCGATATTTTTCTTGCCGCCGCGCGACGAGACGAGGCGCACCTTGAGATGCGGGGCGTCCACGATGGTGCCGATGTTCAGCCGGTATTGCTGGACGATGCGCGGATTGGCGACGCGTAGCTTGCCGTTTTCGGCCGGTCGCAATTTTGCGAAACGCTCATAGGATTTCAGCGCGTAGCCGCCGGTTGAGACGAAGTCGACGGTGCGATCGAATTGCGTGCGCGTCAGGCCTGCGTAGGGAAGCGCCGAGCGGACTTCGTCGAACAGCGTGTCTGGATCGAACGGTGCCTGACACGCCATTCCGAGAATGTGCTGTGCCAGCACGTCGAGCGCGCCGGCGCGCGAGAGCGTGGCGTCCTGATCGCCGGCTTCGGCGGCCTGTTGAGCTGCGCGGCATTCGAGGACCTCGAAGCGATTTCCCGGCACAAGGATGGCCTGAGACGGCTCATCGAGCCGGTGATTGGAGCGGCCTATGCGCTGCAGCAAGCGGCTTGCGCCTTTCGGGGCGCCGAGATGGATGACGAGATCGACATCGCCCCAGTCGATACCGAGATCGAGCGTGGAGGTGGCGACGACGGCGCGCAGCTTCCCCGCGGCCATCGCAGCTTCGACCTTCTTCCGCTGCGCCGCTTCGAGAGATCCGTGATGCAGGGCGATCGGCAGATTATTCTCGTTGAGCCGCCAGAGTTCCTGGAAGGCGAATTCGGCCTGCATGCGCGTGTTGACGAAAACGAGCGACAGCTTGTGCTTCCCGATCGCTTCCAGAACTTCGCGCATCGCATAGCGGGCGGTGTGGCCGGTCCACGGAATTTCGTTTTCGGCTTCGAGGATTTCGATCACCGGTTTGGCGCCGCCTTTGACGGTGACGATATCGGCGAGCCGCGTTTCGGCTTCCGGGTCGGTTTGCGGGACGAGATAGCCGCGAAGCTCGCTGGGGCGCGCGACCGTCGCCGACAATCCGATCGTCATAACGTTGGGCGCCAGCTTGCGGAGGCGGGCGAGATCGAGCGCGAGAAGATCACCGCGTTTCGATGCGGCGAGGGCGTGGAGCTCATCGAGGATGATCGTATCGAGATCAGCGAAAAGGTAGGGCGCATCGGGGTGACTTAAGAGAAGCGCGACCTGCTCCGGCGTCGTCAGCATGATGTGTGGCGGCTTCACGCGCTGACGTTGCCGCCGCGCGAGTGACGTGTCGCCGGTGCGCGTTTCGGTGCGAACTTTGAGACCCATTTCCTCGATGGGATGGGTCAAGTTTCGTTCGACGTCGGCAGCGAGTGCCTTCAGCGGAGAGACGTAAAGCGTGAAAAGCCCCGCGCCGGTCTTTTTCTTCCGGCCGTTATGGATCGAGATCAAGCTCGGCAAAAAGCCCGCGAGCGTTTTGCCGGCGCCGGTCGGGGCGATCAGCAGCGTCGAGCGCCGTTCACGGGCAGCATCGAGAAGTGCGAGCTGGTGAGGCCGCGGCTTCCATCCGCGCCGCGCGAACCAGGCTGCGATCTCCGGGGGGAGCGTCTCGCTCTCGGGCGTGGAGCGCGCGCGTCGCACTTTCTTCGCGGCTGTCGTCGCGACGAGAGCCGCATTGCGCGGCGCTTTGCGTGCGCCAGCCTTTGCGGACGGCCGCGTCGTCATTTCCGGGTTCTTGGTCGGTTTGCGCGGCACGTCCAAAAATTGGTTCAGGTCTAACTAATTGCTTTTATGGGCAACTTGGACGTTATACTGGCTGCGGTCCAGAAGACCTCGAAAAAAAGTCGCCGCTACAGCGGCTGTTTCGCCCAGTCATCGGCGCGGCGGCCCCGGATCGCGGCGAGGCTCGTCTGTCCGCCGTCGTGCAGGGTCTTCGCGAGGTGCGATTTGATCTCGTCGATCAGCGCGGGGCCCTCGTAAACAAGACCGGTGTAAAGCTGCAATAATGTGGCGCCCGCTTCGATTTTTTCGAGCGCGCGCGGACCGCTATCGATGCCGCCGATGCCGATGAGCGGAATTCTCCCTTCCGTCAGCTTGAAAATGCGGGCGAGCATGGCCGTCGAGCGCTGGAAGGCGGGACGGCCGGAAAGGCCGCCGGCTTCGCGCGCCTCGGATGACTTCAGACCTTCACGCGACAAGGTCGTGTTCGATACCGCTATGGCGTCGACCTCATAGGCGACGAGTTTTTCGACGATCGGTGCAATGTCGTCAGCGGCGATGTCGGGGGAGATCTTGACGACAATCGGACGCTTCTGGGCGCCATCGTCGATCAGGCGCGTTCGTGCCGCCATGATACGAGCGAGGAGAACTCCGAGCGCGGCAGGCGCTTGCAGGTCGCGAAGTCCCGGCGTGTTCGGAGAGGAGATGTTGACGGTGAAGTAGCTTGCAACCGAATTGAACCGCAGCAGGCCGAGCACGTAGTCTTCGCCACGGTCGACGCTGTCCTTGTTGGCTCCGATATTGACGCCGACGATGCCGCCGCGATTTTTCCGCGCTTCGAGACGCGTCAGGGCGGCAGCGTGACCGCCATTGTTGAAGCCGAGCCGGTTGATGAGCGCGTTGTCTTCGACCAGCCGGAAGACGCGCGGCTTCGGATTGCCACTTTGCGGTTGCGGCGTGATGGTGCCGATCTCGGCGAAGCCGCAGCCCATGCCGAGAACGGCATCGGGCACGCGCGCGTCCTTGTCATAGCCCGCCGCAATGCCGACGGGATTTGGGAACTCAAGACCGAATACCGTTTGGGAGAGTAGGCGATCGCCGGTTCCGAATGATCGCGGATATATCCCCAATTCGAGTGCCCGCACGGTGAGTTCGTGTGCTTCCTCGGGAGAAAGTGCGAAAAGCGCAGGACGTGACAGCCGGTAGAAACCCTTCAACACGTGAAAAATTCCTCGTCGAGAAAATGAACACCGTCGCTATTGTTTGGTAACGGCCGCTTCCATAAAGCCACAGAAACACTCAAGGGCGCGTAGAGGTGAGGAAAAAGTTCACCTCCACGGGATTGTTCCCATTTTAAATCTGAGCCTAGCTTCGATACCTCGAACGCGATAAGAACGAGATCGCGCTTCCCTTTGAAATGTTTTTCTAATGTTCCGCGCACCTGATGTTGTTCAGAGAGATGGATGAATCCGTCTCGCTTATCGTCAGCCGAACCATCATACTGACCTTTTGCGATGGCATCAGACCAATCGGCCGCCGTGACAATTTTGTAGACGATTTTTTTCATTTGGTTTTGAACATTGATGAGGCGCGAAAAAGATATCATTCGCTACTTATGTAACTTCGGGCGGGGTGCATTGTCATCGCTATTACGGGCTGGCTAGGGCGCAACTGTTTTACAGGACGCGTGGTTTAGCCAGAGGCGAGATACTTAGACCCAGGAATGGCAGTCAAGAGGGTTGTGGCATTCGTGTATCCTACTGCATCGCTAAGCATTTCAGAATTATTGTCCGGTCCTTACCTGCTGAATATTCCACTTTTCCAACGGCCCTATTCTTGGGGGCGCGAGCAGGCGGAGCAGCTTCTCGACGATCTTCTTGAAGCCGCCGGCATTTCATCGGACGACGCGGCGGAGCCCGCTTACTTCCTCGGCGCCGTCGTGCTGATGGATGCGCCTGGAGCCGAGACGGTGAAGCTGTCGCCGAAGATGACGGCGCGTGAATTCGGCGTGATCGACGGACAGCAGCGCCTCGTCACACTGATGATACTGCTGGCGGTGTTGCGCGACCTCGAAACCGATCCGAAAAAGGTTGTCTCAAAGCGCGTTCAGAGCATGCTCATCGCGCAGCTGGGCACGCGCTTTTTCCGGACGGAACGCTTCCGGTTGCATCTTTCGACGCGCGAGCGCGCGGTTTTCGAAGACAACGTTCTGCTACCGGGAAGCTCGGTGCTGCCAGCCAATGTCGCGTCGCCGACGCTGCCGGAAGCGACGCTTCTCGAGGTCCGCGATCGCTTCAAGACCGTACTCGAGGAACTCACGAACTCCGCTCGCGCGAAGCTCGCCGACTTCATCGCGGACCGCTGCTTCGTCGTCGTCATCGTCGGCAACGATATCGATCGCTCGCATCAGATGTTCGTCGTGCTGAACGAGCGCGGCCGGAAGCTGCAGCGTAACGATATCCTGAAGTCGGACATCCTCGCGCGCATGTCCTCGGGCGATGCCAAATGGGCCGTAAGGATGTGGGATGAAATGAGCGCGGAGCTCGGCGAGGGGTTCGAGCCCTTCTTCGCGCATCTCAGGACGATCTACGGCCATGGTCGCTTGCAGATCGTCTCGGGTGTGCGCCAGGTCATTCGCGATGCCGGCGGTTCGGAAGCGTTTTTCAAGGAGGTCTTCCTCCCGCTCGCGAAGTCGTATGCGCTCATTCGCTGCGGCGGCAAAAGCGTGTTGCCGCTGGAGATGCAGCGGTTGCTCACGTATCTCAATCGTTTGCCAGAGGCTGATTGGGCGCCGGCGGCGATTTTTGCGCTGAAGGACTGGAAGCGCGATCCTGCCCGCGCGCACTTCCTGCTCAGCGAGATCGAACGGCTGGCGATGCTGACGCGGTTTTTGTGCGCTGGATCGGGTAAGCGCGTGCGCCGCTTTGCCGACCTGATCAAGGTCATTCGCACGGGCGAGCCGATCGATAGAACGCACCCGGTTCTGCAATTGACGAGAGACGAGATGCGCGGCATCGCATTTCATCTCAAGGATTTTCACAAACGAAATCCGAAGGTGTGCAAGCTGCTTCTGCTTCGCCTCGGCGATGAACTGTCGGGTACGATGGATGCCGTCGATCCGGATCTTTATACGATCGAGCATGTGCTGCCGCAGCGGCCCGCGGCTTCGAGCCCGTGGCGGCAGTTGTTCCCGAGCACGGAGGAGCGGGGGCAGTTCGTCGAGAGCCTCGGCAATCTCGTGCTCATCACGCAGCAGGAGAATGACCGGGCGCGCAACGCGTCATGGGACGACAAGAAGCAGATCTATTCGAAGGGTTCGAGCCAGGCGCCGATGCTCGCGATTACGCGTGACGTCATCGACGAGCGGGAATGGCGGCAAGGCCAGATCGAAGCGCGCGAGGAGCGCCTCGTCGGGTTGATCGACCGGATTTGGCGCACCGATATTCTGGGCCAGAAGTCCGGTAGCCGGACCGTGAAGGCGCCTGAGGAATCCGAGGCTGCGAGCCCCGTCGTCTGATCCGCGCAGCGGTTTCGACCGCAATCGCGCGCTAGGCGACCTAGGCGTTAGCGAGGGCGCCCGCGAGGGCCTTGCCGATCAAGGCGCGCGTTTCGGGAATTCCATAAAGCGCGATGAACGTGCCGAGGCGGGGCCCGCGCTCTTGCCCGAGGAGGATTTCGTAGATCGCCTGGAACCAATCGAGCTTGACGCCAGGCCCGCCCGTCGGGCTGACTTTCGTCGGGTCCTGGTAGCGCGGAATGGCGCGGCCGACGTCGAGCACTGCGTTCTGGATGGTGTCGCCGTCGCTCTCGGGCGGGAGTGCTGCGAGGGCCTTGTCGAGGCTTTCGAGTGCTGCGATCTCGACTTCGTCGGGCGTCCGGAACTTCTTCGACGGCTTCACGAAATCTTCGTAGTAGCGGATCGCGTAGCCGGCGAGCTGATCGATGATCGGATTGTCTTCCGGCGTCGCTCCGTGGGTGTAGCGGTTGAGGAAGCCCCACAGCACATCCTTCGTGTGCGCGTGGGACACCGAAACGAGATTGAGCAACAATCCGAACGTGACCGGAATTTGCGGCTTCGGCGGCGAGCCCGAGTGGATATGCCAGACCGGATTATCGAGTTGCTGCTTGGCTTCCTGCTTCGGGTAGCCTGACAGGAACTGCAGGTATTCATCGACGGCGCGGGGAATGACGTCGAAGTAGAGCCGCTTCGCGCTTCTCGGCTTCTGGTACATGAAGAGCGAGAGGCTTTCGGGCGAGGCGTACGTCAGCCATTCGTCGATCGTCAGGCCGTTGCCGCGAGACTTCGAAATCTTCTCGCCCTTATCGTCGAGGAACAGCTCGTAGACGTAGTGTTCCGGCGCGACGCCGCCCAGGATCTCGCAGATCTTGTCGTAGATCGGCGCGTTCGTCTGATGGTCCTTGCCGAACATCTCGAAGTCGACGCCGAGGGCAACCCAACGCATGCCGAAATCCGGCTTCCACTGCAGCTTGACCTGGCCGCCTGTCACCGGAAGCGTGATGTCCTCGCCGTCTTCATCGGCGAACGTGATCGTGCCGGACTTCGGGTCCACCTTCTTCATGGGCACGTAGAGGACGCGGCCGGACTTCGGAGAGATCGGGAGGAACGGACTGTACGTCGCCTGACGCTCTGCGCCGAGCGTCGGCAGCATGACCTTCATGATGTCGTCGTAGCGTTCGACGGCGCGCAGCAAGACCTCATCGAAGCGGCCGGCCTTGTAGTATTCGGTGGCGCTGGCGAATTCGTATTCGAAGCCGAAGGTATCGAGGAAGCGCCGCAACATCGCATTGTTGTGGTCGCCGAAGCTCGCGTAATTGCCGCCGAACGGATTGGGCACCGACGTCAGCGGCATCTGCAGGTAGGGCTCGAGGGCCTTGCGATCCGGAACGTTCTCCGGAATTTTGCGCATGCCGTCCATGTCGTCGGAAAAGCAAAGGAGGCGCGTCTTGCGCTTGCCTTCGGTCAGAACCTCGAAGGCGTGGCGCACCATCGTCGTGCGTGCGACCTCGCCGAACGTGCCGATGTGCGGAAGACCCGACGGGCCATAGCCGGTTTCGAAAAGGACCGTCTTGGTCGCGCCATCAGGCAGACGCTCCAGCCGCTTTATGAGCCGGCGTGCTTCTTCGAACGGCCAGGCCTTGGAGTCGGTGCTGGCGGCGGCCTGCGCGGGCGTGAAGACGAGTGCGGTCATCGGGTGCTGCTGTGGTCGGTGAGGTTGGTATTACAAAGGCTTGACTTGAGGCGAAGGCGCGCACCGTAGGTGGCTCGAAGGTCAGCGTCAACGCGGGCCCGAATGCTTCGCGATAAATGCCGCAACGGCGTCGGCGGCTGCTGCAAGATTACCCTTGCGCGTGAAGCCGGAATTTCCGCGCGGACCGAAATCATGATCGCCGTCGCTCATCCAGGCGAAGGCGATTTGCTTGGAAAGGCGGATTTTTTCGATTTCGCCACGGCTCCCGAACGGATCGCGCTCGCCCTGGACGATCAGGGCGGGACAGCGAAGCTTCGTCAGGTGTTCGGTGCGCAGTTTGTCGGGAGTTCCGGGCGCATGGAACGGATAGCCGAGGCAGACAAGTCCGGCGATCATGTTTTGCTCGTAGAGTTCATCGGCAAGCATGCTCGCGACGCGTCCGCCCATCGACTTGCCGCCGATAAAGAGCTTTTGGCGGGGATTTTCGCGGGCGACGGCAGTCACCACGTCCCGGAATTCGGGAATCAGCTTCTCGGCTTTCGGCGGCGGCCGCTTCGCCCCGCCGTCGCGCCGGCTCGCCATGTAGGCGAATTCGAAGAGGATCAGCGCAATGTCCCGTTCACTGAGGAGTGCGGCAATGGCTTCCATATACGAAGAAGTAATCCCCGCCCCCGCTCCATGCGCTAAAATCAGCCGAGCTTTGGCACCGGATATGCCGTTGTCGATGCGAAAGACAGGTTTGGCTCCCGTCGCCGTCTCCGTTGAAGCGGATCGGCTAACCTTCTGGACGCGTTTCATAAATGGGTTCGCGATGGTGTTAACGAGTTGGATTGGCCGGTCGGCCGTTATGGCCTTTGACCGGTAATGTGGCGCTAGGCAACACTGCAACTGTAATCGATGCCGGGTCAGAATTTCGCCTGAGAATGGTCTAAGATGACGCGAGTCAAAAAACGGGGACAAAGCATGAGGGCCGCAAGGTTACTGGTGCTCGCGGTCTTCTGTGCGATGGCCATGGTTGGCGCTTCGTTGCTCCAATCGCCGGGCGTGCCGCTGTCAGTGCCGGAATTCATCGAACCGCTTCGCGCCGACCCGCAACCGGTCGACGTTTCGAGCGGCGTTCCCGTGTCGCCAGATCCCGCACATCCCGACGCCGGCAAGCACCACACGCTGCCGGATTTCGTGCCCAGGAACGGGCTGTTGACGAATTCGAGTTCGGATGAGAGCGGGCCACAAGGCGAGGAGCCGGGAAGTGCGCCGCAAGCTCAAAGCCCGACACCTGCGGACACCGCCACGACAACGGGATCGGTGACGACGGGCCATCAGGCCGGTGCGAAGCCTGCAGCGGACTCTTCAACCGCACGCCCGGTTGCCATCAAGGTCGAGCCTATTCCGGGAACCCAACCCGCAGACGCGTCGAAAAAGCCGGTCTGGCCAAAGTTCATCGGGGCCAAAACGCTTTTTGGCGCGGCAAAGGCTCCGGCGCCGCTCGAAGCGCGGGCGATTGGATCGTATTCGCGGGGTTGTCTCTCGGGCGCCGTGCCGCTGCCGATCGATGGTCCGGCCTGGCAGGAGATGCGATTGTCGCGCAATCGCAATTGGGGGCATCCGAAGCTGATTGAACTCGTGCAGCAGTTTGCCAAGGATGCGCAGAAGCTCGATGGCTGGCCCGGCCTGCTCGTCGGGGACATCGCGCAGCCGCGCGGCGGTCCGATGATAACAGGACACGCGAGCCACCAGATCGGGCTCGATGCCGATATCTGGCTGACGCCGATGCCAGATCGCCGCCTCACCACGAAGGAACGCGAAGAGCTGCAGGCAACTTCGATGCTCGACAAGACCGGGCTTGCCGTCGATCCGGCGGTGTTTTCGGAAAAGCAGGTTGCGCTCATCAAGCGGGCAGCGTCGTATCCGGAAGTCGAGCGGATTTTCGTGCATCCGGCCATCAAGAAGGCGCTGTGCAAGGCCGCGGATGCGACCGACCGCAAATGGCTTGGAAAAGTGAGGCCCTGGTTCGGGCACTATTATCACTTCCACATGCGCATCAAATGTCCGGAGGGTTTCGCCGGGTGCGCTCCGCAGCCGCCGCCGACGGGCGATGACGGGTGCGGGAAGGAAGTCGATCAGTGGCTCGCGAAAGTTATTCCGTCCAAGGTGCCGCTCGAGCCGGTGCCGGCGCCCGCCGACGGTACGAAGCCGCCGAAGCCGCCGATGATGCTCGCGGAGTTGCCGAAGGAATGCCAAGCGGTTCTTGCGTCCGGTCCCGATCCGGTGCCGGTGCCGCGTGAAGCGCTGCTGACACCAATACAAGTCAAGAAGACGCTGGCGAAGGCTGCGGCCGTTCATTCGGCGCTCGCCAGCGCTGCGGCTGTCCCCGGCGCGGGTGTCAGTGCGAGCACGGCGAGGACGCTGCCCGCGCATTTGGCCAATAGCCCAGCTCTTCGTCCGCACTTGCAGAAAGCCGCAACGCCGGATCCGAAGCCTGCCGATCCCAAATAAAAAGGCCGCCTGACTGGCGGCCTTCCATCATCTATTGTGCGACGGCCTTAGCCCTTGGCCGTATCGGAGGCTGAAGCGGGCTTCGGGCACGTGACGCCCGTGCCAGCCAAGCCGCAGTAGCCGTGCGGTACCTTCGCCAAGTACTGCTGATGATACCCCTCGGCCAGATAGATCGGACCGGCGGGCTTTACCTCTGTCGTAATCTGTCCATAGCCCTGGCGGCCGATGGCTTCTTCGTAGGCCTTTCGCGATGCCTCGGCGGCAGCGAGCTGCTCGGGCGTCGTCGTATAGATCGCGGAGCGGTACTGCGTGCCGATGTCGTTGCCCTGGCGAAATCCCTGGGTCGGATCGTGGGCTTCCCAAAAGGTCTTCAGAAGCTTGTCGTAGGAGATCGTCTTCGGGTCGAAAACGACGACGACGATTTCGGTGTGTCCGGTGCGGCCGGTGCAGACCTCCTCGTATGTCGGGTTCGGTGTGTAGCCGCCTGCGTAGCCGACGGCCGTGATCCAGATGCCGTCACCCAGCTGCCAGAACAGCCTCTCGGCGCCCCAGAAGCAGCCGAGTCCGAAAATCGCGACCTCGAGACCGGCGGGGTAGGGCGGCTGCAAGGGCCGCGAAAAGATGTAGTGTTCGGCATCGGCGCCGAGAATTGGGTTCGGGCGGCCTTTCGGCGCCTGTTCCGCGGCCGGCATGGCGACCTGCTTCCTGGCAAACATGGATTGGCTCCTTCTTATTATTGGGATGATGCCCAGTATACGATGGCCTATCCCATTTCGTTTCAGTCCTGGCGGGCTGCCTTTGCGCCGGAAGGTGGCGCTGATTTCAGTAGTCGTTTGCGAAAATACGGATCCGGCGGCGCGGCCGTCCGAGGTAGCCGCAGGCGATCGTGAGCAGCAGAAAGATCAGCGTTCCCGGCAGCGACAATACCGACGTCAGGACCGGGTCCCAGAGGACCGGCTCCATCGAGTTCGTGACCGACCGCTGGAGGGCTGCCAGGAAGGCCGGAGCCCAGCTTTGCAGGTGCTGCATCAAAGAAATGGCGCCCGGGGACGTGCCATCGACGGGGATCCGTGAAATATCGGCTGCGAAGGCGATGAGGGTGCATAGGGCGAAGAGCGCGGCGAGAAACCGCAGCATCAATCGCGGACGGGTTTCGGGGTTCACGATGCTCATGAAGACCGCGATGAGAAAGGCGGCCAGGGCCAAGTGCAGCAACCAGCCGTTATTCCGTTCACCGGCCGCATACCATAGGCAACCGTAGGCCGTTGCGCTCAATACGGCCAGTCCGGCGAAGATTTTCAGTAGCACCGACGAGGTCATATTCGCACTTGCTCGTTTTACCGGGCTCGATGGCCGGGTGCTTTGCGTCGCACCTTTTTGTTACCGGTGCGGACAACGGTCAAGTGCCGAGACTTGCGGAGCGGCGTTGCGCTTCCGGCGTGGATGGGTTAAGTGCGCTGCTTCGCGATTGCGATGGAGGGGTGGCCGAGTGGTTGAAGGCGCTCGCCTGGAACGCGTGTAGGCTCGCAAGGGTCTCGTGGGTTCGAATCCCACCCCCTCCGCCATTAGCCGCCGATTGCCCTTCATAGTACGTCTTTCTGCCTCACTGCCCGGACTGAGGCGCGAGGTTTTATCCGTTCGGCATTGCTTTCGTAGGGCGACTGTCCTAATCCCTGTTAGGTCAGATGTCCTATAGCGTGATCCATGGCTTTCTGCCCCCGCGCTGTGACCGTGGAGGCCCAATATGGGAGCGAGCGAAACGCGCCGGCAGATCGTGGATGTTGCCGACCAGCTGTTCTACGAGCACGGCTTCGAGGCGACATCATTTGCCGACATCGCACAGGATGTCGGGCTGTCACGCGGCAATTTCTATTATCACTTCAAGACCAAGGACGAGATTCTCGGTGCGGTGATCGCGCAGCGCATGTCGAACACGCGCGCTATGCTCGAGGTGTGGAAACAGGAGGCCGCTTCGCCCGCGGAACGCATCCTGAGCTTCATCCACATCCTCATCGCCAACCGGACCAAGATCATGGCGTATGGCTGTCCGGTCAGTACGCTGTGCAATGAGCTGGCCAAGCTCGATCATGCCGCCAAGGATGATGCCGCCGGTCTGTTTTCCCTGTTCCGCGACTGGCTTGCCCAGCAGTTTGCGGCGCTCGGGCGCGAAGCTGACGCCGAGGCGCTGGCGCTCCACATCCTGATGCGCAGCCAGGGCGTCGCGGCGCTCGCGACGGCCTTCTGCGACGAGAATTTCATTCGCCGCGAGGTGTCGGACATGGAGGCGTGGCTTCACGCTCAATGCTCGTCTTCGTCTTTACCCCATTCCTAACAATCCGCCTGATGGAGCAAGCATGTTCGTCATCACCCTTCGCTTTGCCGACAAGACCAACGCCCCGCAGTTCATGGACGGGCACAATGCCTGGATCAAACGGGGGTTCGACGACGGCGTATTCCTGCTGGTCGGAAGCCTTCAGCCGAATGCGGGCGGCGTGATCCTCGCGCATAACGCCTCGCCGGAGGAGATCGAAGCGCGCGTGCAGGACGACCCCTTCGTTGCCAAGGGCGTGGTCAGCGCTGAAGTCCTCGCCATTGTACCGGGCCGCACTGATGTACGGCTCGCCTTCCTGAAAGCCTGAACTATGAGCGTCACAATACCCGGCCCGGACGGCCACCATCGCGTCGCTGGTGTGCAGCGGCACCTGAATCTCTCGCCTATCACGATACCGAATGGTGCTTTCCGGTCGATGACGATCGCCGTCTGTTCGAGAAGCTGTGCCTAGAAGGATTCCAGTCGGGCCTGAGCTGGCGCACGATCCTAGCAAAACGCGAAAACTTTCGCGCCGCGTTCCAGGGATTCGATTTCGACGGCATCGCCGGCTTCAACGACGCAAAAGAGAAAGAATGTCCGCCGTTCGCTCGCCGATTTCGTAAGCGTCAGGAAGGCTTCAGTGACAAGTCGGCTAATCGCCGGGATGTCACCCGCAGTTTCGTTACGGATCAGCATGTCATGCCCCTGATTGTCGAGTTGCGCGCGGACGGTAGTGCGGCCGCGTTTCAATATCCGATATGGGCTCCCGAACCCATCCGTTGACACAGTTGCAACACAAGGAGAGACGCCGTGATCGGAGCTGAGACCGCCGCCGAGCGGGAGGTGGTGATCACCCGAGTGATCGACGCACCGGCTCGTCGCCGCTCCGTCGACTGACCCGCAAAAATTGAGGCTGCCTGCTATGCAGCGCTTCCGTCAGTGGGCTGAATAAATCGACGCGAAAGATGTGTTCGCGCTGTTCTGCTCGGCGCGATCCATTCGCGCGGACGCTGCTGTGGTTGTCAATTCGATGCGAACATCACCGAGCGCTTGTAGATTTTCGTTGCCGAAAATCCAGATTACCGACTCATTTTTCGAAACGCTTGTTGAATAGCTTTTCTGTGACCTGCCGAACATAGACGTGGACGGATCTTTCGGTTACGACGATTGCATTCCTCGTTTGCGTATTTTTCATTTCAGCTCCGCGCGTATTGCAGCGTCATCCGATATTTTTCCCAGGATGTGCTTCGCCCGGCCGGCAGCGATTTTGTGTGCGTCCCCACTTATTTTTATCATTGATATTATCTCCGACGGAGACGCATCGGTGAAAATTTTATTTGTAAGTCCGGAAGTGCCGTCTTTCGGCGAGACGGCAGGCATCGCCACATATCTATCCGAAGCGACAAGCGCTCTTCATGATGCCGGACACGAGTGTCATGTGCTCACATGGTGTGATAGGGGAAATCGCTTTTACACGTCCACTCAGTTCAAGCATTTTCTGCATGTCATGCCGATTGAAATCGACGACCACAAAATGGTGGATCGGAGACTGTTCATATCGTCGATGGTGGCCGATGCTGTTCTCGCTCTGCATCGGCAGCATGGGTTCGACGTCATCGAAGGGACTGACTGGTGCGCGCCCCTCTACTGTTTGCTTCAACGCCGGAATGTTGAACCGTCTCTGAGGAATTGCCTGATCACGGTCTTCAATCACGGTACGACCTACAATATTTCGCGGCATCAAAAGACATTTATTCCAAGATCGACATTTCAGGCCGTCAACCTCGAGTATCAATGCTTTCGCTTGGCCGACAGAGTGATTTGCCCTTCCGAAGCGGCGGCAAGAAATCTGGCCATCGCGCAAGATATCGGGACGGAGCACGTGGAGATCGTTCCCGAGCCGCTCAATCTTGCGTCCAAGCAAATTTCGGCGACGTGGAATCCGTCGAAGATCTTGTGGTACGGGACCGTCATCGTATCGAAGGGACTTTCGCAATTCACGGATCTCGCAAAGCGGTTCCTCTACTACCATCCGCAATTCCACGTCGAATTCCTGGGCCCGGTCCAGCCCATGGATATGGCGATGGACGAATTCAAGCAGAAAATATTGCAGGCGTTCTATCCCTTTTGCGACCAGGTCTCTTTCGTCGCCGGGAAGCCTCGCGAGATTTCGCTCGAGCGCGTCGGGGAGGCCGATGTTCTCATCAATATGTCGCCGCGGGAAACGTTCTGCTATGCGGCGGCCGAGTCCATCCTTTGCGGCGTTGCGCCCGTGATGCTTGCAGGCAGCGCGCAGAGTGAGTTCATACCTGCGGGACTTCGGCAAAGATATTGCGTCGATGCCGGTTCGCGCGATATTTCGGCGTATCCGATCGATCAGTTCTTCCGGCATATGGAAGACGACCGCCAGGAGATCATCAATCACGTCGCCGAACGCACGGCGCCTTCACGATATGTGGAAGCTTATGAGCAGCTGATTCCGAAGGCCGCCTCGACGTATGTCGCGCCTGCGCGGATCGAAAGCGATTGGGCCGTCAGCGTTCTCATTCCGGCCTACAATCCAGACCGGTTCCTTCTCGAAACCATCGAGTCCGCCCTCAATCAATCGGAGATGCCGGCGAAAATCATCGTCGGCAATGATGGAAGCTCGAAGCCGTCGTCGCTCGAGATTTTGAGGGAAGCGGCGACCTATAGGAACGTCTCGGTGATCAATCTCGATTGGCGCGGTCTCGCCGAAACGCGAAACCGGCTGCTCGAGGCCTGCGATACACCGCTGTTCGCGTTCGTCGATGCTGATGACCTGCTTCTTCGCGACTTCATTGCTGTCAGCCGGAAATATCTGCAGAGCAACTTCTCTGAAAACGTCAGATCGGTTCAGGGCTGGTACGAGATGTTCGGCAGCGAGACCGGCGTCAGAGCCCCGACGGTTTTTCAGCATTTTTCGCACTTCGTTTGGAATGATCTGAAGAACAATCACATGGGGTATACGGAGTCCTTCCAGGAGCTGAGGTACAACAGCGGCCTGACGCGGGGCGAAGCGGAAGATTGGGAATTCTGGCTCCGGTATTTTAAGTCGGGTTATGAAACGCGCGTCATTCCGGAAGTCTTGTGGCGGTACAGGCGTCATCCCGCGGCCATGTCCGTGAAATGGTCGCAAGAGATGTCTGTCGGTACGGCGCGGGCCAACGTAAAAATTCTGAGCGAATATCTCGCAACAGCGACGCGCTCGACGGAGCATATTTGGGAATTCATCGGCGACTATCTTTATCTCGGCGAAGTTTTCTTCCGTGATCTGCCGGCTGAGGGCAGCTTCGCGGGCAATGGATCGAGACGCGTCGCGAAAATCCAACGATCTTTAGCTGAGTTCCAACGTAGCGGACGTGCGCCGAGCCGGAAGCAACGTTTGGCTCTCAGCCTCATGCGAAGTTTGGCAAAGACTTTTAAAAAGTAATTTTTTCATCGGTATGCGTACAGGATTGTGATCCGGGTATTTCGGCCGGGCGAAATTTATTTGATCGCGGCGACGTAACTGTCGTCTGCCCCAAGCCGTGCCCTCGCACTCCCATTGTTGGTTGTGAGTCAGTCAACGCGTTGTCAGTTCGCGTTCGCGAATTCATCGGGCAATGAATGGGCGGGGGATGCGATGATGCTTCCAAAGGCGGATGTTATCATCCCGGTGCGGGATGGTGAGAGATATATTGCGCCGGCGATCGCCAGTTTGGCAGCCGATGCGGAATTCATAAACAAGCTGATCATCGTCAACGACGGCTCGTCGGATGGGACGGCCGCTTTTCTCTCCAATCTGAAGTGGAACGGAAAGACGGAGATCATCCATCAGCCGCCGCTCGGGCTATGCACAGCGCTCAATCGAGCGCTCGGTGCAGCTGAGATGTCGCTCGTTGCGCGCATGGATGCCGACGACATTTCCATTCCCGGCCGATTGAAGGCGCAGATTGAATATCTGGAAGGTGCGCCGGACGTGGCTGCCGTCGGCGCACAGGTGCTGACGATCGATGCAGAAGGCGTGCCGACGGGAGATCGCTCGAACTATCCGCTCGATGCCAGCGCTATCCGCGATCAACTCTATAAGAAGGGAAGTTGCGCGATCTCGCATCCGACGGTGATGATGCGGAAAGACGCGGTCTTGGCTTGTGGGAGATACCGGACTGCTTTCCAGCACGCGGAGGACTACGATCTCTGGCTGCGGCTTTCGGAGCGGCATCGCATCGCGAATCTGCCGGATGCATTCTTGTATTATCGCCTCCATCAATCGCAGGTGGCGTCGCTGTTTCGCGCGCGGCAATCGTTCTCGCGTGATCTCGCCCTCTATGCGGCGCGCGAGAGGGAACGCTCCGGCCGCGACCCGTGCGAGGGGCTTTCCGAGGCGCCGAATTTTGAAGAACTCATGCGTTCGCCAAGCGGGCAGCGAACGACCCTTCAGGAACTCGCGGCGGCCTATGATGCCATCGACGCCATTCAAGAGAAGCGCCGTACGTCGCTGACGCTTGCAGCGGTGGGGGCGATCCCGGCGCTGGCGAAGATGCGGTATCTCGGCGAAAGCCGTCGCCGCCGGTACGCGCTGATAAGAACTGCCGCGTGGACGGCGCTGACGCGCTTCAATTTTATGGCGGCGCTCGAAGCCTATCTAGCGTTTCTGCAATGCCGGATCGGCGACAGCAAGATGTTCCAATCGATGGCGCGAAGCCTTGGCGCGACGGGTTGACCGTCGGAAAGGCACCGTGCAGGTGATAGCCGGCGTGGCACGCGAGCCATGCCGGCTATCGCTGAGCGGCGCGCAAATCAGCGGACTGCCATCGCGATATCTCGCAGCACGCGCGTCTCGAGCATCACTTCGTCGAGGCGGTATTTCAAAATGTCGCCGATGCTGATGATGCCGACGATGCGGTTGCCGTCTTGCACCGGGAGATGCCGGATCCGACGGTTGGTCATCACTCTTGCCGTATCCGATATGGAGTCGTCAGGTCCGCACGTTACGACGCCGCGAGTCATCAGGTCGGACGCGAGTAATGTTCCAACGTTCGGGCCATGGACTGCGAGCCCACGCGAAATATCCCGTTCCGAGATAATGCCCTCGAGCGTGCCTGCGCCTCCGCTCACGACCAGAGCACCGACATTTTCCTCAACGAGCCGGTGAGCGACATTGCGAATGGTATCGCCGGGCCGCACGGTCATGACTTCGGTTCCCTTCACCTCCAAGATGTTTGCAACCTTCATGGCTCGTCTCCGGGGTTACACCCTGAAAGCACCTAGTGGGAACTCATCGGCGCGGAAGGTCAAGTGCCAGCTTGAACGTTGCTTGAGAACTTATTTGTGAAGAGCATTTGGCAGGGAGATCGCGACATACCTCCGATTTTCGAGATGGAATTAATGATCAATCAAATGTTTGGGAGCTTTGCGAGGCGCGGAAGGTTTCGCCTTCAGCAGTGTACAATGTGAACCATTGGGAGGCTACCATTCCGAGATTGCGCGACGCGAGATCCCTCAGATGACAGCCGATCCGGTTCGGGTGATCATCATTTCGCTTCGTGTGCGATCAATGAGCGTTTGCGATGACATCGTCGGTAGCGCAGGAAAAATCTGGTGGCGGCCTTTCGAACTTCCTAGCCATGGCGGTGCCGGCGCTGCTCTTCGGCTTGCGCCTGGCGACTGCGGTGTGCCTAGCGCTCTTCACGACATTCTATCTCGAACTCGATACGCCTTACTGGGCGGGAACGTCGGCCGCGATCGTCTGCCAGCCGGTCGTGGGGTCCTCGCTTCTTAAAGGCTTCTATCGGTTAGTTGGGACAGTCGTCGGAGCGGTCGCTTCGGTGGTGCTCACGGCTATCTTTCCGCAAGACCGCTTCGGCTTCCTGTTCGGAATGCTCGTCTGGGCGGCGGCCTGCTCCTTCGTTTCGACCTTATTGAAGAACTTTGCAGCCTATGCGGCTTTGCTGGCGGGCTACACGCTGATCATCATCGCCAACAATTCCATTCCGGATCCCGATCAGATCTTCTTCATCGCCGTCAATCGCGCCTCTGAAATCTCTATAGGGATCATCAGCGGAACGTTGGTGATTGCGCTGACAGATCTCGGCAACTCGCCTCAGAGATTGCGAATGCTGTTATCTCAGCTCATTGAGGAGATTGCTCAGCATTTCGCAGGGCTACTTGGCGATCCGTGGAGCGCAACGGGGCCAGAGACGAGACGCGCTCTCGTAAAGAGGATATCGGCTCTCGCCCCCGTCGTCGATCAGGCGGCAGGCGAATCCGCGGAAATCCTGCAGAGAAGATCCATCCTTCGCGTCGCGATTGATGGCCTATACACAGCGGTTTCCGGCGCGCGGGTCGTGGAGACGCATCTGCGCGGGCTTGCTCCCGCCGAGGCACAGCGCGTCGCGGCAGCGATTGCGGATGATCTTCCTTCGGATTGGAGCCGTGGCCCGGCACGCGATCGCGATGCAGATGCGCTGCTGGTCCGCAAATTCATGGCCATGAAGACTGACGACGTGTCGTTGCGACTGACCGCCGACGCGAGTGCGGAAGTTGCGTCGGGTCTCGAGTCGGCAGCCAACGGGCTCGCGCTGTTATCCGATCCGGCACATGCCCGCGATGTGGTCCGCATTCCAAGCATCGTCGTTGCCGATTATCTTCCGGCTCTCGTCAATGCCGTGCGCGTCTTCGTCGGTGTCGGTGTCGTGGTGATCTATTGGATCATCTCGCAATGGCCGGACGGACTTTTTGCCGTGACGTTTACAGCAGTGACGATCATGCTGTTCGCGCCCATGTTGGATGGGTCCGGGAAAGCCGCGTTGGGGTTGGTGGCTGGTACGCTGTTTGGGGCTGTGGTCGCCGGTGTTCTCAAGTTCACGGCGCTGATCAATCACGAGACGTTTCTCGCATTCAGTCTCATCTTATCGATGGCTCTCGTTCCTATAGGGGCGTTATCGACCCTGCCGTTTTTCGCGCCTTACTTCGTTCCTGCAACCGTCAATTTCGTACCGCTCGTTGCGCCGACAAACCTAATGGTTTTCGATCCACAGGTGTATCTGAATACGGCGTTCGGGCTGGTTGCGGGATGCGTGGCGGGAGCGGCTACGCTTCTGCTCATACCTCAGCCGTCTCCCAGTTTTCGCGCTCAGCGTCTGGTCGATCTCTCCATTCGCGATCTTCGGCGTCTGGCCGCGGGGCGACGGCGCTGGACGTTCAGGCAGTGGCAGGGGCGCATGTACTCGCGGTTGGTGGCGCTACCCGCGGAGTGCGAGCCAGTTCAACGATCGCGACTGGCGGCGACACTGACTGTCGGTGTGCAGGTCATTCGTTTGCGGCACTTGTCAACGGATAGCCGGAGCGGCGCCGAAATTTCAGACATTCTCGCCGCCCTGGCCGCCGGAGATTTACCGAGACTTCAGTATACTTTGGCAGAGCTTGACAAAGAGATCGCGTCGATCCCCGATGATCAACCCGGCAAGCGCGGGCGGATGCGAGAGCGGGCAATGTTGCTCGCAATCGCCGAAGCCGTTGACCGTCAGGGCGATTATTTCGGAAGCCAGCCGTCATGAGCTTCGTCGAAATCAATATTCTGGGCGTTCTTATTTCGCCGTTCGTGCCGCTGATGGCGTTGGCCTTTGCGATCACGATGATATGGCGGGTGGTCGCCGTAGAGTTCGGTTGGATGCGCCGCATTTGGCATCCGGCCCTCTTCGAATTTTCCGTGTTTCTCATCGTCCTGACGGCCACGGTCCTAATCTTTGGGCACCTTAGAATTTATAACTAGGTCGAGGCATCATGCCGGAGATCGCATCCACTACCCGGAAGTTGCCGCCGACGAAGCCAACGGGGCAGGAGACGACAACTGTTTACGCCCCGCCATCGATAAAAAGGCGGCTCCGGATATTGCCTGTCCTTGCGACGCTTTCGATGGCGGCGATCGGGGCGGGAGCCGTGTGGATCTTGTGGCAGGCTTACATGGGGAAGCCGTGGACGCGCGACGGGACTGTGCGAGCTTACGTCGTCTCGGTTGCGCCGGAGGTATCTGGAAGAGTGGTTGAACTTCCGATCAATGATAATCAATTCGTCCACAAGGGCGATTTGCTGATGAAGATCGATCCGCGCGATTTCCAAGTTGCGGTGGAGCTCGCCAAGGCGGGCATCAAGCAGGCCGAAGCCGATCTGGCGAACAAAAATGCGCAACAAGCGCGACGGAATGCTCTCACCGATCTCGCGACGTCGGTCGAAGAGAAGCAAACGTATACATCTGCAGCAGAGATGGCTGAAGCCACTCTTGCCCAACAGAATGCGAACCTGACACAGGCAAATATCAATCTCGAGCGGACCGAACTCAGATCGCCGGTCAATGGATGGATTACGAACCTGCTGATACGGCAAGGCGATTACGCGAGAGCAGGGCAGCAGGCGTTGTCCATCGTAGATTCGGATTCGTTCTGGCTCGACGGCTATTTCGAAGAAACAGCGCTCAAACAGATCCGTGATGGCGATCCCGCGAAGATCTGGTTGCTCGGCTATAACAAGGTCTTGCACGGACGCGTCGACAGCGTTGCGCGTGGTATCGTCGTATCAAACGCCACGCCAGGGAACAGCGGGCTCGCGACCGTCAATCCGATCTTCACGTGGGTGAGGCTGGCGCAACGTGTTCCCGTGCGGATTCATTTCGACGACGTTCCGGAGGATTTGCGTCTTGTCATCGGGATGACGGCGACGATCGAGGTTCAACCGAAGTCCGAGGGCGCAAAGCCTGGGGCGCATGAACCTGAACCCCAGAAGCCTGACGTTCAGAAGCCGGATGCCCCGAAGCCGGCCGTCCAGGTGCCGGAAGCCGAAAAGCCGACGGGAGATAAGGGCAGCGACGGTGAAAAGGCCCAGAAGAGCGAGAAAAACGATAGCAGCGCTCCGAGCGATAAGAACCGCAAGAGCGACAGGCACCACAAGAGTTCCGCGCACGTCTACTGAATCGCGGTCAGTCGGTACCGATACCGATTATTTCAAAATGGAAGGAACTGAGGGCGGGCGGTGCTGTTGTCCCGCAAACTTGAGGATCAGTTCCATGTCGTCTTATTCCCAGAGTATCGCCGAAAAAATGAGGCTCGCGTCCAACGAGGAATTGGCGCGGCGCTACGCGCGGCGTCAACAGCGTGCCCGAGCTGTACAGGATCGGCAGGGGAGGACTGTGACTGTCGTGAACGTCCACCGCTGCAAGCGGTCGAACGGTCTGCTCGACGAGTAGGCGGGATCCATTGCCGTTTTCGCCCGTATTTGAAACCGGCGCGCTCGGGAGTAAGCCTTTGTTTACCCCGCTACGGCACATTTGTTTGAAATCTATTCAGATTTGGAGCCGTTCGTCATGCGTCGCTCGTGGGTTTTGGGCTCAGCCGTCCTTGCTAGTCTCGTCGTCGCTCTGCCGCTGACACGGGTGCTCGCGGAAAACGCGGAAACGGAAGGCTCGCAGCTCGAGGCGGCCGGTGCCGACGCCGATCCGCGCGGTTCGGCGAAAAATCTCAATACCATTCCCGAGGATGGCTTCAGCTCAGGGCGGCTCGCGGGTCCTGAGAATTCTCTCGTTCGCCAGTTGATCGCTTCGCGGCCGAACGAAGACCTGGTGATCTGCGTCGCGGGATGTTTCTCCGGACGCGACCCAGTCGTTTACGCACAGCCGACAGAGAAGCAGGTTCGCGTTCCCATCGCGCCGCAGACGTCGCTCACGGGGCCGATGCAGAACCCGGGTCAGAAAATCGACACGTCGCGGAAACCGGGCAAGGCTGCGGCGGCGGACGTGCCGCTCATGCCGTCGCAAAATCCGCATGCGCCGGCGATCATCAACCGGACGAACTAGCGGCTTCGAGCTTCGCCTCTAAAAAGCGGGGGCGAGGCGAAAGCTCACGCCAAATTCCCTCGATTTGTTCATTTTGTGTCGCCGATCGTTGCGCCGATGTAATTCGTGGTGGCGACGGATCAGGTAAGCGTCCTCGTTGTTACCCCCGACGGCCGGCAAATTCCCTGCCTATCCCCGGCCCGAAGGAGACTGCCAATGAAGACTTTATCTCGCGGTACGTGGATCGCACTTGCGGCCGTCGTCGCAGTTCCCGCGACCGTTGCTATCGCAAAAACGGCTGACAAAGCCGGTTGGAATATGACGCCCGAAACGCGTGCCCGCCTCGAAGAGGGCAAGCTGGCGATGGTGAAAACGGCGCTTCAGCTTACGCCCGATCAGGAGAAGCTCTGGGCTCCTGTGGAAACGCAAGTTCGCGAAGGGTTCAAAGCCCGGCAAGCGAGAATGGAAGAGTGGAAGAAGAAGCGCGAGGAGCGCAAAGCCGAGGAGGAGAAGGGTGGCGAGCAGAAGCGTCCCGATCTTGCCGACCGCTTCCAGAAAATCAGCCAGCGGATGGGCGAGCGGGCGGACCGCATGAAAGCGTTCTCGGGAGCGTTCTCACCGTTCTATGCATCGCTCTCGGATGAACAGAAGGATGTGTTGCGGCCTCTGATGCGGCAGCTCCTCCCTGGCGGTCATCACGGCCATAGGTTTGCCGGCGGATGGGGCCCGGGCGGCCGTCACGAAGGCGGCTGGTTCGGCCACGAAGGCAAAGGCGGCCCGATGCACGACCATGACGACGACGATCGCGGTGCTCCCGACAAGAAGGGCTAAGCCAAGCTCAGCCTCGCGACTTCACCCTATTCCCCAACTTGCCGGGCATAAAAAGCCCGGCCTTTTTTATGGGCCGGGCTCAAACGTCCTAGGAGTTTCGAAAGCGCTTAGCGCGGGGGACGAACGCGGCTGCGATCACCCTCTTCGCGGCGCTTCATGAACTTCGGCGCATCGGATCCGCCCTTCCATGAGGGACGGCCTTCGCCGCCGCCATGATGGGGCTTTCTCGGTCCGTGGCCGCCTTCCCGCTTGGCGGTGCCGGTTTCGTCACGATGACGTCCGGCAGGCCCGTGGTTGCGGTCCGGACGAGCACCGTCGGCGCGGCGGACGCCGTCCGTGTGGCGCGCATCGTCGCTGTGGCGAGACGGGCGGGCATGTCCACGGTTGTCGCCGCGATGGCCGCCAGCGCGATGTTCGCTCTGACGATGTTCAGATTGGCGATTTTCGCCCTGGCGGTGTTCGCCCTGGCGGTGTTCGCCGTGGCGGTGTTCTCCCTGACGATGTTCGGATTGACGGTGTTCGCTCGGGCGATCGCCGCGCGGGCCGCGATGCGGGCCGTCATGACGAGGACGTTCCGCCGAACGCGGTTTGTGCTCGCGGTCGGCGACGCCGAACTTAGCGGCGCCTTCCGCTGCAGGTCCCGCAATCGATGCTGCGGGATCGTAGGGCCGGCGTTGCGGACGATCGCGACGGCGGTCATCTGAATGGCCGTTGGAACGATCCCCAGCCGGATGTTCGGAGCGATTCCGGCCGGCTCCGCCCTGGAATCCCGGACGGCCACGGTGGCCTTCGCCGCCACGTCCGCCGCGCGGTGCGCCTTGGCGGCGCGGAGCGTCGTCGTCACGACGGCGTTCCGGCATCGGCAGGACTTCGCCGCCGACATCATCCATCACGACGAGCGGCTGCTTCATCATTCGCTCGATGGCGCGGATTTCGCCGCGCTCTGACGGATCGCACAGCGAAATCGCGATGCCCGTGGTGCCCTTGCGGGCCGTGCGGCCGACGCGGTGCACGTAGGTCTCGGGATCGAGCGGCATATCGAAGTTGACGACGTGCGTAATGTTCGAAACGTCGATGCCGCGGGCGGCGATGTCGGTTGCGACGAGAACGCGGATGTGTCCCAGCGTGAAATCGTTGAGTGCGCGCTGGCGGGCGTTCTGCGCCTTGTTGCCGTGGAAGGCCGCCGAGCTGATGCCCGCCATGCCCAGCCGGTCGGCGACGCGGTCAGCGCCACGCTTCGTTCGCGTGAAGACGATGACACGCTTGGCTTCTTCATCGGCGAGGATGGTGTGGAGACGGCTTTGCTTTTCCGGCGTCCTGACCATCATGATCTTCTGATCGATACGATCGACGACAATGGTCTTCGAGGAGAGGTCGATCCGGTAGGGGTCCTGCAGAATATCGTAGGCGAACTTCTTGATCTCGGCGGGCATCGTTGCCGAGAAGAGGGCGGTCCGGCGCTTTTGCGGGATCAGCGAAACGATCTTATTGATGTCGCGGATAAAGCCCATGTCGAACATGCGATCGGCTTCGTCGATGACCAGCGTCTGCACGCCGGAAAGATCGCAGCTCCTCATGTTGACGTGATCGAGCAGACGGCCCGGGGTCGCGACGAGGACGTGCACGCCGCGCTTCAGAGCGTTGATCTGCGGACCCTTGCTCACGCCGCCGAGAACGACGGCGCGGCGGATGTTCATGTTACGCGAAAGCTTCGCGACTTCCTGGTCGATCTGAACTGCGAGCTCGCGGGTCGGTGCGAGAATGAGGGCAACGACCTGCTTCCAGCCCGGCTCCAATCCCTCGGCAGCGATCTTGTTGAGGATCGGCAGGAGGAAGGTTGCGGTTTTGCCTGAACCCGTCTCGGCCATGCCGAGCAGGTCGCGGCCGTCCAGCTGCGGCTGGAGCGCCTGCTGCTGAATAGGAGTCGGCGTCGTGTACCCGCATTGTGTCAGGGCACGCGATAGAGGCTCGGCAAAACCGAAGGCCTCGAAAGTCTGTGTTGTCAAAGTGAAAAAGTCCCAAGGGCTTCGCTCCCCGTGCAGCCTGTGCCGAGGTTCGTCCCATGGCCCACACCGGCGCTGTCGGGGTGCGGCCTTGTCTATAAGGATTGATCTCAATGCAGGGTCGAGCGCGGTGATTGAACCGCTTAAAGTGGCACGAGGACCCGAGCGCCATCGAAGAGCAATGAGGGGGTGTATCGTGGTGTTTGCATCAAAAGTCAAGCAGTGGAAGGCGCGCGTGCGTCTCTGACGCGGTCATAATGAGCAAATTTTTCAAGACGTTGGCGTCCGGCTGGAAGCGGTGCCGTCAACGATGATCGCCGGCGATGGCGCGGCGCATGGCTTCCATGACGCCCGGTTCGGTCATCGAATGGCCGGCGTGATCGATGATCTCAAGGCGGGCGCTGGGCCATCTGGAGCTGAGCGCATAGGCGTTCTTCGGCGGGCACAGAAGGTCGTATCGCCCTTGGACGATGGTGCCGGGAATGCCTTCGAGCCGGGGCGCGTTTGCCAGCAATTCTCCCGGCTCCAGGAAGAAGCTGTTCTTGATGTAGTGCGCCTCGAAGATGGACGTCGGTGGCAACCGGGCGTCGCTCGCGACTTTTTCCGGCAAGGCGGCGTGCTTCGGCGCGAGTTCGGAGAGGGCGCGCTCATAGGCAAACCAGACGTGTGCGGACGATGCCTTGTCGGCGCGATCCGGACCGGTCAGCCGTTTGACATAAGCCGCCAGCGGATCGTCGCGCTCGCCGGGCGGGAGATGATTGCAGAAGGCCTCGTACAACTCGGGGCGGAAAACCTTGGGCCCCTCGACGAAGGCCCAGCGAACCTCGTCATCCGTGCCGAGGAAGAGCGCGCGTAGAACCAGGCCAGAAACTCTATGCGGATGGCGTTCGGCGTAGGCGAGGGCGAGGGTCGAACCCCAGGAACCGCCGACGAGCAGCCATTTTTCGATTCCGAAATGATCGCGGACGTGTTCCAGGTCGGCGATCAGATGCTTCGTCGTGTTGGCTTCGCAGCAAAGGTAGGGGTGGCTGCGGCCTGCGCCGCGCTGGTCAATTAGAAAGACATGATCGCGCGCCGGATCGAACAGTGTGCGGTGCAAAGTCTGCGAGCCGCTACCGGGGCCGCCGTGCAGGAAGACGACGGGGCGTCCGCCTTTCGTTCCGACCTCCTCGACATAAATCCAATGCCCGTCGCCGACGGCGAGCATGCGGGCATCGAAGGGCCGGAAGGTTTCGGGAAGAGTCTTCATGTTCAATTTGCTGAGCACGCTTTTTCATAAACGGCAAGATCAGCCGGTAAGGCGTTCGCAACCATCGCCAATAGAAAGACAACCGGATACATGGCCAGCCGTCGTAGGACCGTCACGGTGGGTATGTCAGTTTTCGGGAATTGCGGCGGCCGGAGGATGTTATTATGCGTCTTATAGCCGTCGGGCAGACGTTGCAAAACTTCTGGTTTCCAGGTCGGAACGAATTGACGAAATTCGAGACGATACCTACGTCCTCACACGCCACAAATTGGATCGTGGAGCGTTATGAAGATCAGACGCCGGTCTCAATGGAGTAAAATATGATCCAGAACAAATTTCGGATTGCGAACCGTGCATTGACGATTGGCGTAACGCTTGCTGCAGCCTTGGGCATGAGTTTTGCGGGCTTCTCCGCGGCGCGCGCGGCGGAATCTGCGGCGCTCGTGGGGACATGGGCCGGGAATGGCTCGATCAGCTTTTCTTCCGGCACCAAGGAAGGCGCGAGGTGCCGGGCGCACTTCGCGAAGACCGGCGCGACGAGCTACATTATGTCGGCTTCGTGCGCCACCGCCTCAGCCAGGGTCGACCAGTCAGCCGAGCTGAGCAGAGTCGGTGCAAACAGCTACGTCGGAAGCTTCTTCAATCAGCAATATAACACCGGTGGCCAGATCCGCATCACGGTCAACGGCCGTAGCGGGTACGTACGGCTTTCGGGCGAGGCCGGCACCGCGGTTTTCAACTTGAGCAAGCGCTAATTCCGAAAGATTTCCAGCTATAGCGGCATGCGGGGCTTACGCTTCGCGTGCCGGTCGCGCGATCCGCTTTTTCTCCCTGCATGATGATCTTTCCGATCCGCGCCGGTCTCGATCGTGCGTGGCTGATGCATTTCTCATACGCGCCGCGCATGCGTTTTATTGTATTTTGACTTCATCGCTGATTCGCTCCCGGGGACATGCCGCATCGCGGGTCCGTACGTGGCGCGAGGCAAGACCTTCGGCGACATGCCTCTCACATCGCCACACTCGGAGCTCCCTATGTCGCGCATCCTTCTCAGGGCAGCCATAGCTGTGCTGCTGCTCGTAACATCCTTGCATTCCGCTTCGGCCGATACGATCGACGCGTCGACGCTGACCTGTCGCGACCTTGCTGAAAAAGCCGGGTCGTCCGACAAAACTTCGGTATATGGCGCGACCGTCGTTCTCTACTGGATGGCTGGCTATCAGGCGACCGCCGAGCAGGGCACGGTCGTCGACTTCGACAACCTGTCGAAGGAGTTCGCCGCTACGACGGAGTTCTGCGGCCAGAACCCGACCGTCGGCGTCATGTCGGCATCCGAGAAATTCATGGGCGAGAATGCCGAGGACCAGACGTCCAAAGCTATCGACCTCGCGATCTTGAAGTGCGAGGCCGTCAATACCACGAAGGAAGACGAGACCGACGGGCTCGGGCAGATCCTGATGTGGCTCGCTGGCTATCATGCGAGCGTCGCCAAGAGCACCGTCATCGACATGGACAAGTTCGGCGAGAGCGTTACCAAGATGGCGACCTACTGCGCAGAAAATCCGCAAATGGGCCTCTTCACCGCCAGCGAAAAGTTTATGAGCGAAGAAGGCGACGGGGAGTAAGCGGCGGGTTCGAGGCGGCCTGCCGGGCTAGGCGCCGACATCCAGCCGACGATTGGCGACCTCTATGCTGAGGCTTGCCTGGATCCCGGCCTACGCCGGGATGACGGCGAGAGTGCAGAAATTTCATTCTGCTCGTCGGCGTCGCCGAGCTGAGCATTGAGCCTTTCGACGAGGTCGGGCTGGATAAACGACAATCATGAAATTCTGGGCGTGCCTCTCAACGAAGCCGACCGTGAATAGGGTTGCAACCAACTGTGGATAGGTCTGAAAATTGCGGGACTTCGTACCCTGCACTTTACACTATGCCAAAGTGATTCGCTCAGAGATCGGGTACGATGGCGAAGTTGAAACCGGAGACCAACTGGAGTTCGGAATACGTCAAGGTTCACCCACAATTTGGCGAAATATCTGCAATTCTAAATTTGGTCCCGCGGAACATTTCTGTGAAAGTGGAGGACAAATACCGCGAATTTGAAGATATCAGCGACCTTCGACAATTTTGGAAACGGTTGCACCTGCCGCTCCATATAACTTTCGAGGACCGTGAAACCGAATATTACTCCCATTCTTATTTGACGTTGGTAGTGGATGACCTGGGTTCGGTGCTGATCGGGTATAGCAGGACACCGGCGCTAGTTCAGTTGAGCGATGAGATCTGGAGATGTCTCACCGCCATTAAATCGGGAAAACATGGAAGATCGAGAGCTGTGTTGCCAAACGAACTTGATGGCCATCGCAGAACAATGGACGGTCAATCTTTTTTGCAAAGAAACAGCGATAATCTATTTGTAACAATCGTGGGCGGATTGGCCGTTGCGTTATTCGTTTATTACTTCAGGCTCGGTTGAGTTGGTAGCGACTTGTTCCGCCGCCTGCTTGTCAGGATCGCTGGGCTGAGGGTTGAGCTTTTTGGGGCCGGCGGTTTTAGGGCGGGACGGGCCTACTATTCCCCGTCTCTCTGTTCGCTTGCGAATTCTTCCTCGAGTTCGTGCTCCAGCTTCACGAGATCATCCGGCAGGGGCATGCCGGTTGCTTTGATCTGGTTCAGCTTCTCTCTCAGCGAGAGGTAGATCTCGTGTCGATCCTGGGGCTCGTTCTGCATCTCGGTGAGCAGTAACGAAATCTCCGTCTTCAGTTGGTCGAAGGCCATGATCCCTACCTTTCACGAAAGGGAAATGCAGGCGATTACTCCGCCGCCTGCTTTTCGGCGTAGCCGAGCTGAGCGTTGAGCTTTTCGACGAGGTCGGCGGCGGCTTCCGGGATGTTGGTGCCGGGGCCGAACACGGCCTTCGCGCCTGAGCGGAACAGCTCGTCATAGTCGGACGGCGGAATGACACCGCCGACGACGATCATGATGTCGCCGCGGCCTTCCTTGTCGAGCGCAGCCTTCAGTTCAGGCACGAGCGTCAAGTGTCCGGCGGTCAGCGATGACACGCCGACGACGTGCACGTCGTTTTCGACGGCCTGGCGGGCTGCTTCGTCGGCCGTTGCGAACAGCGGTCCGATATCGACGTCGAAGCCCAGATCGGCGAACGCAGACGCGATGACCTTCTGGCCGCGGTCGTGACCGTCCTGGCCGAGTTTGGCGATGAGAATGCGCGGCCGGCGGCCGTCGTTCTTGTCGAAGGCCTCGACCAGCTTCTTGACGCGATCAACGCTCGGGTTCATCGCCGCTTCCTTTTTATAGACGCCGCTGATGGCGCGGATTTCGGCCTTGTGGCGCGTGAAGACTTTTTCCAGCGCGTAGGAGATCTCACCGACGGTCGCTTTCTTGCGCGCGGCTTGGACTGCGAGATCGAGCAGGTTGGCGTTGCCCTTGGCGCCTTCCGTCAACGCGTTGAGCGCATCTTCGACATCGGCCTCGACGCGTTCGCTGCGCAGACGGTCGAGCTTCGCGAGCTGCGCTTCACGCACGGCGCGGTTATCGACCTTGAGGAAGTTGACCTCGCGGTCGCCCTGGATCTGGTACTTGTTGACGCCGGTGATTGTCTGGCGGCCGCTGTCGATGCGGGCCTGCGTGCGGGCGGCGGCTTCTTCGATGCGGAGCTTTGGAATGCCCGCTGCGATGGCCTTCGCCATGCCGCCTTGAGCTTCGACTTCCTCGATGTGGGTGAGGGCCTTTTTCGCCAGCTCATACGTCAGCCGCTCGACGTAGTGGCTGCCGCCCCACGGGTCGATGGTGCGGGTGGTGCCGCTTTCCTGCTGCAACAGGAGCTGGGTGTTGCGGGCGATGCGGGCGGAAAAGTCGGTCGGCAGCGCGATCGCCTCGTCGAGGCCGTTGGTGTGGAGCGACTGGGTGTGGCCCTGCGTGGCGGCCATCGCCTCGAGGCAGGTGCGCGTCGCGTTGTTGAAGATGTCCTGCGCGGTCAACGACCATCCGGACGTCTGTGAGTGCGTGCGCAGCGACAGCGAGCGCGCGTCCTTCGGATTGAATTCGTCCTTGATGAGCTTCGCCCAAAGGAGACGCGCGGCGCGCATCTTGGCGATCTCCATGAAGTAGTTCATGCCGATCGCCCAGAAGAACGAGAGGCGCGGCGCAAAGGCGTCGATATCGAGACCGGCGGCAACACCGGCGCGCGCGTATTCGATGCCGTCGGCGATCGTATAGCCAAGTTCGAGATCGGCCGTCGCGCCCGCTTCCTGCATGTGATAGCCGGAAATCGAGATCGAATTGAACTTCGGCATGTTCGCGCTGGTGTAGGCGAAGATGTCCGAGACGATGCGCATCGAGGGCGCGGGCGGGTAAATATAGGTGTTGCGCACCATGAACTCTTTCAGAATGTCGTTCTGAATGGTTCCGGCGAGCTTTTGTGGCGGGACGCCCTGTTCCTCACCAGCGACGATGAAGAGCGCGAGGATGGGTAGCACGGCGCCGTTCATCGTCATCGAGACAGTCATGTCCTGCAGCGGAATACCGTCGAAGAGAACGCGCATGTCGTAGATCGAATCGATCGCCACGCCCGCCATGCCGACGTCGCCCTTCACGCGCGGGTGGTCGGAATCGTAGCCGCGGTGGGTCGCGAGGTCGAAGGCGATGGAAAGGCCCTTCTGTCCGGCGGCGATGTTGCGGCGGTAGAAGGCGTTCGAATCTTCTGCCGTCGAGAAGCCGGCATATTGGCGGACGGTCCAGGGCTGCAGCGCGTACATCGCCGGGTAGGGTCCCCGCACGTAGGGCGCGATGCCCGGCAGGCCGTCGATAAAGCCGAGGCCAGCCGTATCCTCATCGGTGAAGACCGGCTTCACGGGGATCCCTTCGGGGGTTTCCCAGACGGGCGCCTCGGGAGCGACCGCCTTCGCGGCCGGTTTTCCGGGGGCGGGCGGGTCGAGGGGGACCTGGGCGAAATTCGGGATCGACGTCATTTAGGGCACTGATCCGGTATGAGAGGATGGTTTCTGGATTGCTTCAAAACACGGTACGGCAAAACCGGGTGCTCAGACAATCGCCGTGCGACGTCATGCTTGCCTCGCTGCCGGCGTGGAGCCGGCGCCGTAGCGGGCTGGGTTGGTCGAAAATGCCCCATCGGGTTGCGCTGCCGCCCTACCCTGGCCTTTGGCCGACAAGGTAGTCCCTCCGGCGCAGCAGAAGATCGTAAATGACGGCGAAAAGCACCCCGCTCAGGGCTGCCGTTATCAAGTCGTTCCGCTGAACGCCGGGCGGCGCCGGGGCGAGGGGTGAGAGCACCAGGTAGATTGTCTCGCCAACCACCAGCCAGATGACGGCTGCCAGCACGACGAACTTCAGCAGCCGGGCCGTGCTACTGCCCGTGTTCGCCCCGACGAACTTGGCGACGGGCGGGAAGACGAACGTGCCAATCGGAATATACCAGAGAAACGCCATGAGGAGCGCGCTGGGAAGGTCGTCGGCGTAACTCTGAATGGCCGACCCGGCAACCTCGCCGGTGTGGGGACTGGCGTAGAATTGGTAATCGGACAGAGCCAGCATTGTCGTCGCCGCGATGAGGGCGGAAATGATGCCGCTCAACAGCCCCATCAGCGTCAGCCGTAAGAGCGAGTGGCTTTGCGGTTCAGGGGGTGGCGCCGGAGACATGGTCATAACGACATCCTGTGACGTTCCCCGATTGCCCCGAGCGCCGCATATCGGTGGCGGGAATGAGGACTCGCAGAGTCAATTCGAAGACATTGCAAAACGGTCGCTGGCGGAAATGAGAATGCCACAAACGCCAGCATGATGTCCAAACCCGCCTTACCGTCTCTTTCCAAGGTCAGACATGCAACGCAAGGTCTCCGGCAGGACCTCTAAGGACAGCGCCGCGCGCCTATGGGCGCCGCTCGCGCGCTTCGTCGATTGGGAAGCGGAACTCGGGGAGGCCGCCGAGGCGCGAGGTCCGGCGGCTCACTTCGCCTATGAGTTCGTTCGCTTTGGCGTCAAGCAGGCGTGGGCTTGCCTGTTCGGCGCATCATTGCTGGCTTTGCTGATCGCGACGCATCTTTTCTATCCGAAGGATGCCGGGATCTCGCGCTATGATTTTCTGGTCGTCGCGGCGGTGCTGATCCAAATCCTGATGGTGACGTTGAAGCTCGAAACGACCGACGAGGTGAAGGTCATTTGCATCTTTCACATCGTCGGCACGGCGATGGAGATATTCAAGACGTCGGTCGGGTCGTGGCTTTATCCGGAGGCCAGTCTTCTGCGTATCGGCGGCGTTCCGCTATTCACCGGGTTTATGTATGCCGCGATCGGTTCGTATATCGCCCGGTGCTGGCGCCTCTTCGATTTCCAATTTACGCGGCACCCACCGGTTTGGGCGCTGGGCATTTTGAGCGTGGCGATCTACGCGAACTTCTTTGGCCATCACTACGTGTGGGACGCGCGGCCGATACTGTTTGCGGCAGCGATCCTTCTGATCGGGCCGTGCACGATCTATTACAAGATCTGGAAGGTGCACCGGCATATGCCGTTGCTGCTGGGGCTGCTGCTCGTCGCCGTTTTCATTTGGCTTGCGGAGAACATCGGCACATTCACCGCGGCCTGGGCCTATCCGCACCAGCGGCATGGCTGGGAGCTCGTCGGGCTCGGCAAGCTCGGATCATGGTTTCTGCTGATGCTGATTTCATACACGCTGGTCGCGTGGCTCAACCGGCCGAAGGTGATGGCCATTCAGGACAGCTAAGGACATTATTTACCGCGACTTCGGGTGACGCCATTCCGCTTCCGCGCTTTGGCTTATAATAGGGCGTTATTGCTCGGAGCGGATTCCATGGCGCAATCATCCTATATCGCAACCGCTTTATTTCTTGCCATCATTGCCGCTGCAACGAATGTCTCGGCGGCGGGCAGCGGCGCCGCAATCGATCTCGCCGCGCAGGTGCGCGGGCAAGGTTTTCCTTGTGATAAGCCGAAAGGCGCCGAAAAAAACAACAAGGCGTCGAGGCCCAACGAAGAAGTCTGGATCCTGACGTGCGAGAACGCCTCCTATCGGATGACGGTCGTTCCGGACATGGCGGCGAAGGTCGAAAAGCTCGGCAAGCAATAGTCCGGCTCATGCGGCGACCGACCGAGATCTCGAACGGGTGTCACGGGCGGAACAGCCAGAGCTGAGCGGCTGGCGCATTCTCCCCGACATCAGGCCACCGCCGGTCAGCATCCATTCGGGAGGATCACAGTCATGTCGGGCATCGTCGTTGCATCCGCCGCCGCAGCAATCACCACCGTTGCGACTTTCGTGGTCGCGGCTCTTCCGGATACGCAGGCACTTCTCTCGCCGCTGACCGAAGGCGGCAACGAGTATGCGGTCACGACCATTTCGGTGCTCGCTTCCCTTCCGATGCTCGGCATCATGGCCGTGTTCGCGACGACAGCTCGCGAATAGCGCCGGCCCACTTTCGAATTCCTCCGCCCTCCTCGCTTTTCCCCCAGCACCTTGCCGGCTCTTCATCTGAGCCGGCATTTTTGTTTTCGCGGCCGCTGTCTTGCGCTCAATCGGAGCATGCGAACGGCCATTCTCCTGCCTTGGTTGATCACCAATTATCTCAAGGGAAGATGGGGGGTTACGGAGGGGAGCTTCTAACCTTTCCCATATCGTAAAAGGGTGCCACGGCGCCGGGGCGGGCCGGAGTCGACGAGTGGTCCCATGTATCGCGTGGGGGATTGCGTCGTGAAATTCAGAGCATTTTTCGTTGCCGCCGGCGTCGTCGCCGCGTCGTCTTTTTCCACTCCGGTAACATTCGGGTCGGGCAATAGCGCGGATGCCGCCGATGCCGGGCAACTGCCCGCACAAGAAGCCGTTACGGTTCCGGAGTTCGTGCCGATCTTGAACTTCAGCCAGTTTGTGCTCGCCACCGACCAATTCGGTGAAGCGAACCGCGCGCGCGCTGCAGAAATGTTGAGCGCGAAATTTTCTGGGGCATCCGACGGACAGCACGTCCAACTCAATCAAGGTCCGCAGCCGACGCCCGCAATCGTCGAAAGTGCGATGAGTTCTGCGGTTCCCGATCCGGCTGAAAAGCCTGGCGAAGCTTTTGCCGATCCGGTGAAGGTCGCGACGGCCATCTCGAAAGCAACGGAAACTCCGGCGGCGCCTGAGGAAGAGGCGACGGCGAAAGAGACGGAGACGAAGTCTTCGGCACGGGCACGTTCGGAAAAGCGCTTCCGGCCCGCAATGGGGTTGGGTATGGCGGTCGATCAGGACGACACTGCAATGCAGTGGTGGTTCTCATCGGGCAAGCCGACGAAGAAGAGCGCCGATCGATCGCAAATTCGCCGCGTCGCCACGACCGACGGTTCGGCGAACGGCAGCCCGCCGAACGCTGCGGCGGCCAAGGCAGGCGCTACACCGAAAGAAGATTTTCAGATCGGCATTCCCGGGCAATCGATGGAGCCGCAGATCTCCACGTGCGCGACGAGGGAACGGACGTGCTGGGGAAAATTCTGCGGCTGCTGAGTTAGCTCGCGCGCGACGGCGAAGCCTCTTTGTGCTGCGGCTTCGGTGCGTAGGCATGAGACAGCGCATGATAGAGAGGCTGGCGGCTGATCAAGCGTGAGATGCCAGCGGCCAGCAGAGCTGTCGCCATCAGCGGCACCACCATGTTGCGGTCGCTGGTCATTTCCATCACGATGACGACGGCGGTCAGCGGCGCTTGGACCACGGCCGCGAAGTAGCCGACCGTCATCAGCAGCATGAGTGCGCGCGGATCGACGAACGTGACGACGGGCGTCAGCATGGAGCCGAGGCCTGAGCCGACCGCGAGCGAAGGGGAGAACAGTCCACCCGGTATGCCGCTCGCTGACGAGAGCATTGTCGCTATGAGTTTCGACGGGCCGTACCAGAAAGGTAGTTGCTCTCCCAACAGCAGCCCCGCGCGCGTTTCGCCGTAACCGTTTCCGGAGGCATAACCTGCGGTCGCAATGCTCAGGATCGCGACGATGAGGCCGCAGATGCCAGCGAAGACGGCGGGTTCTTTGCGAAGCGCCGCGATGAAGGATGGCGGCCTGCGCGTGATGGTGATGAGCGATCGCGAAAAGAGGCCACCCATCACGCCGCCGATCGCTGCGCAGATCGGAACCGCAGACCAATCCGCCGCACGGATCATCTGGGCCGAAACTTCGCCGAAATAGGCGTAGTTTCCGAGGATCAGCCAACTGACGCCTCCGGCAATCGCCACCGATGCGATGACGATGTCGTTGATGCGGCCCGCGAAGGATTTGGCCAGTTCTTCGATCGCAAAAAGTATTCCTGCGATTGGTGCGTTGAATGCTGCGGCGATGCCTGCGGCGGAGCCCGCGAGCACAAGCCCGTTGTGGCGACCGATGCCGGCAAAGCTCGCGACCGCGAACATCACCGAAGCGCCGACTTGGACGGTCGGCCCCTCGCGGCCGACGGAGGCACCGACGACAAGCGCCAGGGCCGTCATGACGATTTTCGCGATCATGGTCTGCCAGCCGAGAAGGCTTTGGCGGTGCGCTGGGTTCGAACTCGCGCGCGCGGCGATGACCTGGGGGATGCCGCTACCGGCGGCGGCCGGGAACCAGCGCGCGGTCACATAGGCGAGCGCGACGAAGCCCAGCGGCGTCATCACGAGCGGCAGCCAGTGCCACTGATTCAGTATGGCGTAGTAGAGCGCCTGAGCCTTATCGGAGAGTTTCGCGAACCCAACGGCGGCGAGGCCGACGAATATCGCCCCCAAGAGAAATACGGCGCGACGCTGCCATACGCGGCGCGAGAAGCCAACGTAGCGATATCGGCGTAGCCGCAAGGCTCTGCGGCCGCGAGTGTTCGTGCGTATTGGTTCGGATGTATGCTGCACTAATACCGCAAGGTTCGATCTAAGCCAGTTTCTGCTGCAGTCCCTTCAGGGTCGCTACGGCGTCGGCTCCGGCGAAGAGGAACTGGTCTACGCCCGCCGACTTGAGTGCGCTTTCCTTTTCGCCCGGCCGTCCCGCCATCAGGACAAATTTGGCACCCGCGGCTTTCAATGCTTTCGCGACCGTTTCGGCGAGCGTTGCGTTGACGGCATCGGATGAGCAGATGCACGCGGCATCGGCGCCGGATTTGCGGAAGGCTTCGACGGCATCTTCCGGGGTTTTGTAGCCGTCGCTCACGAGCGCTGAGATGCCGCCCGCCGCGAGGTAGTTCTTCGTCCAGGTCGTGCGGACGTTGTGATCGACGATTTCACCCATGCTGGCGAGGAAGACTTTGTAGCCGCCGTGCGCGTCGGCGGCATCGCGCAGCGCTTCGAAGGCTTCGCCGAGACGATGCGGCTTCAGCGGCGCCACTTCGATTGCGGCTTTGGCCGTCGGCTGAGATGGCGCGGACCAGGGTTCGGCGTGCACGCCGTCGTCGCCGAGCAGCGGGAAGGCGTTGACGCCCGTCAACTCCTGGCGGACCGTCGCGATCGACTTGGCGCGTGCTTCCGCGGTCGCCGCGATGGTTTCCTGGATGTAGCCCGACTGGAGGCTTGCGAGCAGGCCGCCGCGCGCTTCGATGTCCTGGAAGATTTCCCAGGCCTTCTTCGCGATGTCCTCGGTCAGGTTTTCGACGTACCAGGAGCCGCCTGCCGGGTCGTTGACGCGGCCGAGATTGCTTTCTTCCTGGCAGACGATCTGGATGTTGCGGGCGACGCGGCGCGCGAAGGCATCCGGTTTGCCGAGTGCGAACGTGAAGGGGAGGACGACGATGGCATCCGCGCCGCCGAGGGCCGCGCCTGCGCAGGCGATGGTCGTGCGCAGGATGTTGGTCCACGGGTCACGCTTCGCCATGATGCGATAGGACGTCGGGCAGTTCAGCTGTACGGCCGAGGCGGCGTCGCCTGCACCTGAAGCATCGGCGACGCGCCAGATCAGGCGGCGGGCGGCGCGCAGCTTGGCGATCGTTGCGAATTCGTCGATGTCGGCTGCGAGCGCGACGTTGATTTTTGGAAGGGCCTTGGTGGGCGGAATTCCGCCTTGCTCGGCGGCGCGCAGATAGGCGACGAGCGCGGAGAGCATGAAGGCAAGTTCCTGCGCCTCGCTCGCACCGGCAACGTGCGCGACGACGCCGTCGGCCGTCATGACCTGTACGCGCGGGCTCGCTTCGGTCGCATTCATCAGGGCGACGGCGCGCGCCAGAGCCGTCTCGACAGGCTCGGAGAGGCGGCCGGTCATCGCCAGTGTTCCGAGCGGATCGGCGCCGAAGGAGCCTTGCCGGTCTGCCGCCTTGATGCCGCGCGCGTCCCACTCGGCACTGAGCGCCAGGGCGGCGTCGAAAAAGTTTTCTTGGGCGACGAGCACGATGGGGCAAACGTCGAGCAGGACTTCATTCAGAGCTATGGCGAAGGCTTCTTTCGACAGCGGCAGGCCATTGCCGCCGACCTGCAGACCGATCGACGTCACGCCGCCGACGAGATCTTCCAGGATCTCGGCGTTGAGGGCCTTGGGATCCGCTTCAATGTGAAACGTGCGGATATCCCAGCCGAGGCCGTCGCGGACGGGTCTCGTCCCGCGGGTGAAGGGGGCGGAGCCCGGAAGCGCGTTCACCGTGCTCTGGAGGGCATCCCCCCGGGTATAGAGCGGGTTAATCTTGATGCCGTCGGCCGTGCGGGTGACGAGCCGCTTCTCGAAATCGGCGCCCTTCAGCGCCTTGTCGACCAGCCCGCGCCACTGTTCAGTGCTGGCGGCGGGAAAGTCTTCGGCGAGATGCAGTTCGGTCGTCGAGGTCGTCATACAACTGGGCTCCCACAGGCGAGAGGGCGTTACCGGCACGCCCGCTTTCCGATATACCGCTCAGGTGGCTGGTGCGAGTGTGAAATATTCTTGGCAGACGGCCCAATTGCCGCGCTTCGACGCCATGTTGGGCCGGTTTGCGTCATGCCGCGGCGCATGGCATCACCGGCCAGAGCGGCGCGATTTGAGTCGAGTTCGAGGATACGTGGAGGCGAAATGACTGGAACGCACGGCGCAGACCGGGCTGGCGAGCCTGTCGCCGATCCTCGCGACTATGTGCAGGATGGGCTGATCCTCATCGGCGTCAGCAAGTCTGGCCAGGACTTGAAGCCCGAATGCATCGAGCTTGCGCTCGCCAACCGCCATGGCCTCATCACGGGCGCAACGGGCACCGGCAAAACGGTGACGCTACAAGTTTTGGCGGAAGGATTTTCCGCGGCGGGCGTTCCCGTCTTCGCGGCCGACATCAAGGGCGATCTTTCGGGCATTGCGGAGAAGGGCAAGCCGTCGCCGAAGCTGGTCGAACGCGCCGAAGAGATCGGGCTCACGCGATACGGCAATACATCGTTTCCGACTGCCTTCTGGGACATCTTCGGCGTCGACGGACATCCTGTGCGCGCGACCGTGCAGGAGATGGGTCCGCTGCTGCTTTCGCGCCTGATGGAGCTGACGGAGCCGCAAGAGGGCGTGCTGAATATCGCATTCCGCTGGGCCGAAGATCAGCGCGCGGCGGGCGACGAGAAGATGACAATCCTGGATCTCAAGGATCTTCGGGCGGTCATCGACGAAATGGGCCAGAAGGCTTCGACGCTCAGAAGCAAGTACGGCCATGTGGCTCCGGCGACCGTTGGCGTCATTCAGCGCCGCCTTCTGGTCCTCGAAGAGCAGGGCGCGGCGAAATTCTTCGGCGAGCCGGCGCTCGACATCCTGGACTTTCTGAAGGTTCAGCCGGACGGGCGAGGCGTGGTGAACGTTCTCGCCGCCGAGAAACTGATGAACACGCCGCGTCTCTACGCGACGTTCCTGCTCTGGCTGCTGACGGAGCTGTTCGAGAAGCTTCCCGAGGTCGGCGATCTCGACAAGCCGAAGCTCGTGTTCCTGTTCGACGAGGCGCATCTTCTTTTCAACGACGCACCGAAGGCGGTGCTCGAGCAGATCGAGCGCGTCACGCGGCTCATCCGTTCGAAAGGCGTCGGCGTTTATTATGTGACGCAGAGCCCGGGCGATGTGCCCGATCGCGTTTCGGCGCAGCTCGGCAATCGCATTCAGCACGCGCTGCGCGCCTTCACGCCGAAGGAGCAGAAGGCGATCCGCGCGGCGGCGCAGACGTTCCGTCCCAATCCAGAGATCGACACGGAGCGCGCCATTCAGGAGCTGAAGGTTGGTGAGGCGCTGGTTTCGCTTCTGCACGGTAAAGGCGAACCTTCGATGGTGGAGCGGACGCTGATCCGGCCACCGATGTCGCGAGTTGGGCCTCTGACGCCGGACGAGCGAAAGGCGATCATTCAGAACGATGGCGATAACCTGCGGAAATACGGCAAGGAACTGGATCGCGAATCGGCGCACGAGAGGCTGCAATCGCGAAATACGATGGTCGGACAATTAAAGCAGAGGCTTTCATCGTTCTCGAACATCCTCCGGGGCAAGGGATGACTTGCGGATGACTGGGGGATGGTGGCGGCTATCCGTTGAATGTAACGGCCAAAACCATTAGCTTTTGCAGGAGAATCGCGCGGCGGCTTCCGCCGTTGAGGAGAACGATATGGGTTATTTCCGCTTCCGCAAGACCATCAGCATTCTGCCCGGCGTTCGCATCAATCTCAGCAAGACGGGCGTCAGCGGCAGCCTCGGCGGCCATGGCGCGACGGTCAACGTCGGCAAGAACGGCGAGCAGGTCACGCTCGGCATTCCGGGCACGGGCCTCAGCTATCGCACGCCGCTGAGCACGACGCTATTCGTTGGATTGATACTGGTCGCGATCGTCATCGGCGTCGCGTACATCGTGTCTCCAACGACAGTGAAGGCGCTGCTGCATTGGTGGCAGCCGCACTGGTTCTGATCGCACATCGATCACGGACGTCATCAATAGGCGCCGGGCTTGCTGCCGGGCGCCTTTGCTTTTTGATGGCGATAACGGTCCGCGTTTCCGTTCAGCCGCTACCGGGTGCGGCGACGGAGGATGTCAATTCCCTGTCGGGCGACGGCCGTACCGGCGCTTGGCCGGGCGGCGATTTCATCCAAATATTCTTGCGGCCTTCGGAGAAGCCTTCTTCGTAAAGGGCCGACTGATACTTGGGATCGTAGATCTGTTTCGTCTGCAAACTGAACGAGGGCGGCACGGCCATGAAATTGAAATCGGCGCCGCCGTCATGTGCGATCCGATAGATCTTATAGAGCTCGCCCTGGTTTTGGCTCTTGATCAATGTCGAGATTGATCTGGCGGCAATCTGCAACGTCGTCGGTTTGACGACTTCCTGGTCCGGTGTCGCCTTGCCGTTCTTGATGATGTAGTAGCGGCGTAGCGGCGGGTTCGGATAAAGCGAGTCGAAGGCGCTGAGCGGAGCTTCGACGGGGCTCACAAAAACTTCTCGCGTCGTGCCGCCATCGACGTGCAGTTCGTCATAGTCTTTCCCGCCCGCTTCGACCTCGATCTTGACGGGCGGAAAGGCAGCCGGGATCGCGGCGGACGCGAGGATGACCTTGCGGAAAAGCTCGGTTGCTTCGGGGCTGCGGTTGAGCGCGATTTCACCCATGTTCCAGACGACCGGGCGCTGGGCGTCGAGATTGGTCGTCAGCACGAGAAGGACGCGGCCGCGTTGGTATTGCGCCGCAATCCTGTCGAGGAAACGCCTGTCGATGTATTGCGCGATCAGGCCTGCGAGCGGGGCCGTGCTCGCAAGGGCCGGTCCGCCGAACAGGCCGGAGAAGATTTCCGGCGTCACGACTTCGTCTTGCTTGTATTGGGTCCAGATAGTGTGGAGCGAATCGTCTTCCGACGGTCCGAGGAATGCGAAGGGGGCGATGATGGCGCCGGCGCTGACGCCGGTTACGACCTGGAATTCCGGACGGTCACCACGCTTCGACCAGCCTGCCAAAACACCTGCGCCGAAAGCGCCGTCCGATCCACCTCCGGAGAGCGCGAGCGTTTCGATAACCTTTCGGCCATCCCGCGTTTTGGCGGTCTGCCCGATCGGCGGCATGTGTGCGGTGCGGCGGCGGATTTCTGCGATGGGGTTGCGGGGCACCTCGTCCGCCCAGAAGCGAACGCCGGGCATGCCAGGGATCTCGGCCGTCTCGGCCAATTTGGCGCTGCTGATGCCGTTACGTGTGATAGTCGCCGCGCAGCCGGATACCGCAAGCGCTGCGACCAGCATCAGCCCGACATGAAGCCTCGGCCCTGCCACGCTAAACAACCCCCGACGACATCCCAAGCCCCAGATACAGCTTACGGTTTACGGCACCGTGAAGGCTGCGGCAATGCCGCGGAAGGCTCAGTCTGACGATAAAAACGCGATTCACCAAAAAATCGGAGGTGCCAGACGTCACGCGGCCTCGGGGAATTCAGGAATTCCGGGCCCAGTCGTCGCGGCCACGCAATTCGATTTCCGAGCGCGTGTGATGGTAGGCGGCTTCCATGATTTCACGGTGACGGCGCCAATCGAGCGCGCCCATTTCGGCGGGCGCCGGCGGGACAAGCAGCCAGTCGTAGGGCTCGAGGCAGCGCTCAAAGCTGCCGCGGTTGGCCATCAGGCTGCGGACCAGGACGGTTGCCGCTGACGGCGCGGGTGGAAGAGAACGCTTCGAAAACGGATTGAGGATGTGCCTGATGAGCTCGCCGCGTTTCGGAATGCTCGCGTAGTCGACGGAGAACTTCTGGCCTTCTCCGGCTTGAAAACTGACGACGATATTCGGGCCGCGCTTCAGGCTGTGCATCGTCTCTATCGGCACGTTCGATATCACCGAGCCATCGACGAGCATGCGTCCGTCATCCGTATAGAGAGGCGGCAGGAGGCCCGGTATCGCGGCGCTTGCGCGAATGGCTTTCCATAGATGACCTCGCACGTGGACCTCGGTTTCGTAATTCGAAAGGTCGGCCGAGACGGCGAAGTAGGGTTTCCAAAGATCCTCGATGCGGATGCTTCCGTACTCGCGTTCGAGATGGGCATCGAAATGCGTGTGATCGAGGAGGCCGTATTTCGGCAGCGTGTAGCGCGCCATCGCGCGTCCTTCGATGAACATGCGATGCACGCCGTCGTCGATGGCTTGAGGGTCCAGATCCTGGGCGAAGGCTGCCGCCATCGCGGCGCCGCCGGATGTTCCGCCGACCATATCGAAGCCGATGCCAGCTTCGCGAAAGGCGCGGTAAACGCCGATGTGGGCCGCGCAATAAGCGCCGCCGCCGCAGGCAACGAAGCCGAGTGCGTTTCCGCTCAGAAACCGCCAGAGGCGCGCGATGTCTTCAGTATCACCTAGAGCCACGTGGTGGTGCATTGCAGGCTGGCGGTGCGTCAGCCAGTGGCGGGTGCCTTGCGCAACGCCGCGGCGGGCGTGGACGATGGCGAGCCTTCGAGCCGACGGCGGGTGGATCGATAATGCGAAGGCCTCGAGGCGGCCGAGCGGCACGGCCGAACCCACGGGCTCATCCAGCGGCGATGCGACGAGCAGCACCTCGTCGGCCTGGCGAACGGCTGTCTCGCTCCATGGCGTGAGTTCGGTGTCGGCGACAAATACGATCGTGCTGTAGCGGCTCTCGAGCGAATTCAGCGCTTCGGTGAATTCGAGGCACAATGCAGATGGGCGAGGGACGATATCGCCAATGGTGGCGCTCGAGACGACCAATGAATCGGATCGCGCAGTTGCCACCTTGATCAGCGCCCCCAGGAAGGCGGGAGGAACGAACCCCGACGCTACTCCGACGATGGCAATCGTTCGCGGCCTTGGCCGTGCGTGCCTCGTGTCCATCGTGCTCTTCAAGGCAGCGCTGCGGCGCGTCTCGGCGGCGAGGCGATCGGCGAGCGTCGCGGTGATGGCGGTCCAGATCGCGGGTGAATCTTCCGAGATTGTATCGAAGTCGGCGCGAGTCAGGCGGACAACGATGCCATCGCGAATGGCCGTGACGGTCGCTGTTCTTGCGCCGCCGGCAAAGAACGCGATTTCGCCGATCGTCGAGCCCCGGGAGATTTCGGCGACAGTTCCAGGCTGGCCGTCGACTTCGACGGCAAAGCGGCCGGAGATGACAATGTAGAGGGCGTCGGCTGACTCGCCTTGGCGAACGACATGGTCGCCGCGCCGGACGAGAACGGGCTGCAAGCGATCTTCGAGACGGCGAATGGCCTCCTCGGGAAGATCCTTGAAGGTGGCGACGCTTGAGAGCGTGAACCGCGTAGACGTCATCAGGGCGCCGCATGGCAGGCTTTTCGAGCCTTATACCATAGCGGCGCCCCGATGATTGAAACGCTGCGTTGCGAAAAGCCAGACGAGCTTAACCGGCCAAATCAGCCTGCCAGGGCCTCGACGTGCTCCCAGTTCACGAGATTGTCGAACCAGGCCTCAAGGTACTTCGGGCGGGCGTTGCGGTAGTCGATGTAATAGCTGTGCTCCCAGACGTCGACGCCGAGGATGGGCTTCGAACCGTACATCAGCGGGTTCTCGCCGTTCGGGGTCTTAACGACCTCGAGCTTGCCATCCTTGATGGCGAGCCAAGCCCAGCCCGAGCCGAACTGGCCCTTGCCGGCTTCGATGAAGTCGTTGCGGACCTTGTCGTATCCGCCGTAGCCGTCGACGAGCTTCTGGATGCTGCCCGGCAGTTTCTTGCCGCCGCCACCCTTCTTCATCCACTGCCAGAAATGAAGGTGATTGTAGTGCTGGCCGACGTTGTTGATCAGGCCGACGGCCTTATCGGCGTAGGCATTCTTGACGATATCTTCGAGCGACTGGCCCTCGTACTTGGAGCCAGCAAGAAGCTTGTTGCCGTTGTCGACGTACGCCAGGTGATGCTTGTCGTGGTGGAACTCGAGCGTCTCCGCCGACATAAACGGTGCGAGGGCATCATAAGCGTAGGGAAGATCAGGTAGTTTCAGCGTCATAGGACGACCACTCATTGCGGTTGGGGGTGGATCGAAAGTCGCGGGAAAGTAACTTCAGCCGTGCGCTTGCACAAGACATGGGCTGAACCTGCCGTCCGCCCTCCGGTTCCCGCGTGCCGGCCGCCCGTCATCACGCCCGCACTTTCTTGCATTGCGGGAAAAGTGCGAGAGGGCGCCACCCTAAATGCGGGATTTCCCTATTGGCCAGAGCAATTCCGCCCAAAACATTGCCCGATTGAGACGGTCGTGAATTCGAGGGGTTTTACCCAAATCGTCCGCTTGGAAATGCCGGAAGCCGTCCGGCAGCGTCCCGGTGAGCGTCTTTGCGTCCGCGGGTAATAAAAGGCTCGCTTGAATGACGATGTTATTGGAGCCGCCCTTATTAAGGGTAGGCCGCCCGGCTTATACCGATTTGTGATGTTCGGGTTGTGAGAAAATACATATCTGAGATTGCGAACCGCCGGTTTCGGATCTATTTTTCAACCCGCGCGTTTGCTCCGATATTCGTTTGTCAATATGAGACCGGCCGCTTTTCATTTATATATATGAAGCATCACGCATTATGAAATAAGACGTCGGCAGCCTAAAGGTCACCGAAATCGATCCGTCCTCGCATCAATAACTGTTTGCCGAAAATTCACGACTATTGATGAGTGTGCGTTGACAAGGTGACACATCGCGGAGATTTCTGCTGCGAGGGCTAACCGAAGTGGTTACACCGGCCGTCAGCATTCAATAGAGGTTTCAGTTAGTCATGCGAAAGGTTCAGAAGATGGCGGCGATCAATGTCGACAAGCTCTCGCTCAGAGATCTCGTCGAACTTGAATCCAAAGTGCAAAGAGCTATCGCCTTAGCTCGGGATCGGGAACGTTCCGAACTGAAAAAGAAAGTGGCCGATATGGCCGAGACGCATGGATTTTCGGTTGCCGAATTGTTTGGCGGCGTGCGGGGGCGCGGGGCAGGAAAAAACAAGTCGGTCGGCGTTGCGAAGTACGCCAATCCGGAGAACAAATCGGACACTTGGACCGGTCGTGGCCGGAAGCCCAACTGGTTGGTAGAGCGCCTGAGAAAGGGCGCAAAGCTCGCCGACTTTTCGATTTAATCAATCTGACTATTAGTCGGTCCGAGACTCAATTATTGCGAATAGGCGGCGATATTCCTGAGTGGATATAGCCGCCTATTCCGCATACGCCTTAAATTGATTTTTCATTGGCTGCGAGCCTTTTTCTCGCCCTATCCGAATTGGTAAATAACGATCGCACCTTCCGACGTTTTGCGCGTGCAACTCGATCGGATTCAGCTCCCGGCGGGACGGGATTTTGATATTCGTCGCAGGTCTTAGCACTCACCTATTGACAGTGCTAGCAGGGGCCCGCATATAGCCCGCAGTGCTCGGGCTTCACAGGAACCGGTCACGGTTTAGCTAGGTGAGTTTTTCATCCTTCGGACGATTGCTCGCCGGGCCCACAGCCATAGAATTGTTCATCAAATCATGAGGTTATTCCCATGACGTTCCGTCCGCTCCACGATCGTGTTGTCGTGAAACGTATCGAGGAAGAGTCGAAGACCGCAGGCGGGATCATCATCCCCGATACCGCCAAGGAAAAGCCGCAGCAGGGCGAAGTCGTTGCTGTTGGTCCCGGCGCTCGCGACGAAGCGGGTAAGGTCAATCCCCTCGACGTCAAGGTCGGCGACCGCGTTCTGTTCGGCAAGTGGTCGGGTAGCGAGGTCAAGATCGACGGCGAAGATCTCCTGATCATGAAGGAGAGCGACATTCTCGGCGTGCTCTCGGCTCCCGCGAAATCCAAAGCCGCCGCTTAATTATCCGTCCCCCCAATCTCAGCACAGCTTAGGAGTTGCTCCACATGGCAGCTAAAGACGTCAAGTTCGCCCAGGACGCGCGCGAGCGTATGCTTCGCGGCGTCGATATCCTTGCCAACGCGGTCAAGGTCACGCTCGGTCCGAAGGGCCGTAACGTCGTCATCGAGAAGTCGTTCGGCGCACCGCGCATCACCAAGGATGGTGTGACGGTCGCTAAGGAGATCGAACTCGAAGACAAGTTCGAGAACATGGGCGCGCAGATGCTCAAAGAGGTCGCTTCGAAGACGGCCGACCTCGCCGGCGACGGCACGACGACGGCAACGGTTCTCGCGCAGGCGATCGTTCGCGAAGGCGCGAAGTCGGTTGCTGCCGGCGCCAACCCGATGGACCTGAAGCGCGGCGTCGATCTCGCCGTTCAGGCCATTGTGGAAGACCTCAAGACGAACTCGAAGAAGGTCACGAAGGACCAGATCGCTCAGGTCGGCACGATCTCGGCGAACGGTGACGAAGTCGTCGGCAAGAAGATCGCGGAAGCGATGGACAAGGTCGGCTCGGAAGGCGTGATCACGGTCGAGGAATCCAAGACCCTCGATTTCGAACTCGATGTCGTCGAAGGCATGCAGTTCGATCGCGGCTATCTCTCGCCGTACTTCATCACCAACGCCGACAAGATGATCGCCGAGCTCGAGAGCCCCTACATCCTCATTCACGAGAAGAAGCTCTCGGGTCTGCAGGCTATGCTTCCGGTTCTCGAAGCCGTCGTCCAGTCGGGCAAGCCGCTCCTCATCATCGCTGAAGACGTCGAAGGTGAAGCTCTCGCAACGCTCGTCGTCAACAAGCTGCGTGGTGGCCTCAAGGTTGCTGCCGTGAAGGCTCCGGGCTTCGGCGATCGCCGCAAGGCCATGCTCGAGGACATCGCTGTTCTCACGGGCGGCACGGTGATCTCGGAAGATCTCGGCATCAAGCTCGAGACCGTTACGCTGCAGATGCTCGGCCGCGCCAAGAAGGTGACGATCGACAAGGAAAACACCACGATCGTCGACGGTTCGGGCAAGAAGGCCGACATCGAAGCGCGCGTGAAGCAGATCAAGGCGCAGATCGAGGAAACGTCCTCCGACTACGACCGTGAGAAGCTGCAGGAGCGTCTCGCTAAGCTTGCTGGCGGCGTTGCCGTCATCAAGGTCGGCGGTGCGACCGAAGTCGAAGTCAAGGAACGCAAGGATCGCGTCGACGACGCGCTGCACGCAACCCGCGCAGCCGTTGAAGAAGGCATCGTTCCGGGCGGCGGCGTCGCTCTGCTTCGTGCCGTCAAGGCGCTCGACGCCCTGAAGCCCGAGAACGACGACCAGAAGGTCGGCATCAACATCGTTCGCAAGGCGCTGCAGGCTCCGGCTCGTCAGATCGCAGCTAACGCTGGTGAAGATGGCTCGGTCATCGTCGGCAAGATCCTCGAGAACTCGACGTATGCATACGGCTACAACGCTCAGTCGCATGAGTACGGCGATCTCTATAAGCAGGGCGTCATCGACCCGACGAAAGTCGTGCGTTGCGCGCTTCAGGACGCCGCTTCGGTTTCGGGTCTCTTGATCACGACGGAAGCGATGATCGCCGATGTGCCGAAGAAGGACGCCGGCCACTCGCACGGCGCGCCGGGCGGCGGCATGGGCGGAATGGGCGGCATGGACTTCTAAGAAGTCCTTGCGCGGCGCCCGCGGCTCTCCTTCGTCGAGCCGGCCGCAAAACCCAGTCAGAAATAATGAAAGCCCCGCAGCGATGCGGGGCTTTTTTGCGAATATTTCTGCGGAAATGCGTGGTCGCCGATTGTCATTTGTTCGCCACGGATCCAAGGGACTATCCGCAATCTGATTTTTACGGAATTCCTTGATGCTTTTTTCGTTTTGGTCCGGCGGCGTGACCTGGATGGAGCGCCTCTGTGTTGCCTCGGCCAAGGCCATTGGCGAAGAGATCGTTGTTTTCACCTATGAAGATCCGGAGACGCTTTCCGACAAGCTCGGATGCCGCGTTCTGGATGCCGCCTCCGTTTTCAGTACGTCCGACAGGGAGGAGCTTCTTCGGTTGGGCGCCCCGCACTTTTCCGATCTCTTTCGGCTTGAGGGCATTGCGCAGGGATGTGGGACCTGGACCGATCTTGATGTGATCTACGTTAAGCCGCTTCCCGAATCCGAATATGTTTTCGGCTGGCAGAATGAAGACCGGATCGGGAATTCCGTGCTTCGTCTGCCGCCGGACAGCGAGCTTCTCAAGCGATATCTGGCGTTTTGCCGTAAGCGGCCGATGCATCGCTTCGTCATGCCCTGGATGCCTTGGCCGACGAAATGCAGTCGGCTCATCAAGGGCATCGGGGCCGCGGCAATCGGCGTTCGTCTTCCCGCGCCGAAGTATGGCCCGGCGGCGTTGACGTATTTCGCAAAGCTTTGCGAAGCCGACCGCCTCGCGCTACCCAGCAAGGTTCTTTATCCGTTGCCAATCAGGGGACCGGCCATCAAGCACGTCCTGGAGCCGGGTTTCGTCGAGTCGCTCATTGCGCCGGAGACCGTGTGCGTGCACCTTTGGCGCTCGACGTTCGACGGGGTCCACGGGTTTGCTCTGCCTAAAACAGGCTGGCTGGCCGATAGGGTCGACGCGCTGCTGCCCGCGCTTAGGGAGCCTGCCGTCTCTCTTTAGGTCACTCCAGGCGGCATCGGGCGAGGGCATGACGTTTTCGTCGTGCGCGTTCGTGCCAGCCAAGAACAAAAAAGCCCCGCATCGCTGCGAGGCTTTCGTTATTTTTCTTATTGAAGTGTCGGCGAAATAGCGCGTCAGCGAACGACGAAGCCATTCGTCGATGGCAAGTGCTCATCCTGGGCCCAATACGACACGTCCTTCTCGGCATCGAACGCCGTGCCACCGTCTTGCGCCCGATAGATCGAGATCCAAAGTTTGTCGCCGGACTTCGCTTCGGTTTTGAGAGGAATTTTTATATCGCGGTGATCGCCGGGCTCGACAGCGACGGAGCCAAGCGCCTTGCCGGTGTGTCGGCCATTCTGGTCGCTGCCGTAGACTACGGCGTGGCTCTTATCCGGAGCGAAAATATAAGAAAGCTTGACGGCGGAGCCGTCGATTTTCTGATCGAACACGATCACCGATGCCGGATGTTTCACGGCCGCGGCGTCTCCCTGTTCCTGCACGGCAGAAGCTGGCTGGCTCATAGCGAAAGCGGCAAATGCCAGTGCGATGGCAGGGAACTTCAGACTTATCGACATCATAGGCTCCTTTGGATCTGGCGGCGATGTGTGTCGCCGTCGATTGCGGATCCTTCCGAGTTGGGGCCCGGATGTCGCACATTCAATCGAAGCGATGATAAACTGACCTCACGATCCCGCGAGCGAAGCGTGAGCGGTGTAGCGCGTGCGTTTTTTGGCCGGACCCGGCGTCGCGCTGGTTGATGAGAATTGCCGGAGCGACTCGCGCAGAGCGGGCGCGGGTGCTCTGTGCGTGATGGGTGTTGTTCGTCGCGCTCGAACGTGGAACCGCAGCACCAAGCGCCGCCATCGCAAGGTGCAATTTATAGCTGTGTACAGTCTGTCGCACCTGTTCGCACTGAACAGAATTCCTGTACATTTATTCTTGCGCATTACTGCAAAATCTGAAGACGAGCGTCCGCATGAACAGTCATGCGCAGGCGAAGGGGATGCTTTTTCTCTGAACACCAAGACAAAGGGAAGAATAGATGTCGGCCGATATCCTGTCCAAGCTCAAGACGTTACACGACGATGTTCGAGCGCGCATTGAGGCGTCGCCAGACTTCAAGGCCATGAAAGCCGTCGAACGAGCCATCGGCGAGCTTTCGGAAGTTGTCGCCGAAGCAACCGCACCGCACAGCGAGCCTGCTGCTGCGGAACCGGCAGCGGAGGCAGCCCCAGAGGTTGTGGCTGAAGCGGCCGTAGAGGCTGCTCCAGAGGCTGCCCCAGCAGCCGCAGAAGAGCCTGCGGCTGCGGAAGCCGCTCCGGAAGCGGCGGCTGAGCCGGCGGCAGAAGCCGCTCCTGAGGCTGCTCCGGCAGCAGAATCGGAGGTGGCAACGGAGGCAGCCGAGGCAGCGCCTGAGGCTGCTGCCGAAGAGGCTCCCGCGGCGGAGGCGCCTGTCGAGGCTGCTGCTGAAGAGGCTCCTGCAGCGGAGGCACTTGCCGAAGCTGCTACCGAAGCTCCGGCCGCTGAAGCCGTAGCCGAGGAAGCGGCGGCTGCGCCTGAGGCTCCGGCGGCGGAGGCTGCCGTCGAGGAGGCTCCGGCAGCTGAAGCTGCAACGGCCGAAGCCCCTGCGGCAGAGCCCGCAGCGGAAGCGGCTGCGTCCGAGGCCGCCGAAGCTGAAGAAGCTCCAAAGGCTCCGATCGAAATCCCGGCCGAAGACAAGCCTTTGGTCGCGGCGATCGTCGCGAACGGGGCGGCGACGCCGTCTGATGCGGCCACGACAACTTCAAGTGCTTCTTAAGGGAACATCGGGGTCACTCTCACGACGGAAGCCCCGGCAGGGAGAGCCGGGGCTTTTGCGCGGATGCGAAACGAGCGAGCGCGCGCGATGTTGGTGGGAACCTCGCGGGCGATACTGAATTCGAGGGTTGAGAGCAGACGACGGCGTTTCGTCGAAGGCCGAAGATTGACCTGACAGCCGAGGAGGCTCAGCCATGAATGCGGTCGAAGTTCATGATCATGCCCGCAAACTTTATGGAGCCCGTGGACCCAAAGCGCTGGCGGAAGCGGCGGAGATGGTGCGCCGGTACGCTCAAAGCGGAGATAAGGGACGCGCCGAAGATTGGCGGCGCATTCAAGCGGCGCTGAAGGAGCTGATCGGGCCAAGGGTCAGCTGAGTGCCGGCAGATATTTTTCCGGTGAATATTTTTCCGCTCAGGCGTGCTTAGCGCCTATGCGGGCGAGCGCCGAATAATCGTAGCGGCCTTGATTGAAGACTGCGGAGCGGCCGTGGCGCTTCGCCGTTTCGCGCGTGACTGCTTCGAGATCATGCCGCGGTGTGACGCTGAAACGGGTGAGCCAGGCGCGCATCGCTTTGCGCGGAAGCGCGTGCATCGATTGCATGGTGCCGAAGTCGACGATGTGCAGTTCTCCGCGCGGGGCGAGCTGCGAGACGGCACGGTCGATCACTGCTTCCCAGGGCGGAATCATCGAAAGCGCGTAAGAGATGAAAATCCGGTCGAACTTTCTGACGCCGAACAGCTCCGCGGGCGAAAACGTCGTGGCGTCGGCTTGCGCAACTGAAATGGCGTCGCGGGCGGGGCTGCGTTCGATGGCGGCGCGCGCCGTCTTCAGCATCTCTTCGGAGACGTCGAGGCCATAGAATTGCACGGCGGGATAAAGGTTTGCGGCGCGAAGCAGATTGCGCGCCGTGCCGCAGCCGATTTCGAGAACCGATCCGGCGACCGGGGGATTGATCTCTTCGATCAGCTGGTCGCGGCCGAGGAGATAGTAGCGGCGCGTGAGGTCGTAGATGTAGCGCTGGTGGCGATACATTCCATCCATCGCGCTTGCGGCCGTATCGGTCATCGCGGCGGTCACGCGGTTTTGACGTAGAGATGGAAGCCGCCGTAGATCGCGGAGCGGTCCTTGGCGTGAATCTCGGCCGACTTCGCGATGTCGTAGGTCCACTGGCTGAGAATGGCGTCGGAGACGCGGCCAGGGAGAATGCTTTCTTCGCCTGCGGTGCGGAAAATGACACGCGCGCCCGTGCGGGCGGTCCGCGTGATCTCACGCCAGAGCGAATTCAGTGCTGCGTCGTCCATCCAGTCCTGCGCGTCGAGCAGCACGTAACGGTCGAGGCTGTCTGCCGGTTCGTTCGAGAGAAAGCGGATCATGTTGTCGTGGACGACCTCGACCCGGCTGGCGCGGGCTTTGACGGCCATGAAATTCGCTTTGTCGAGATAGGGCGGGCAGGAGCCCTCGCCTTGCGCCGCGTAGCGCCGGCCGAACGCCTGCCAGGCGAAATAATTGTCCTTGAGGTCGAAGCCCGTCGCCAAACGTTCGGCGCGTTCCTTCAGAACATCGGCCATCGGCCGCGTGTTGCCGTTCGACAGTGCATCGTATTGCACCGGCGGGATTCCCAGGCCGAAGAGCGAGGCGCGGTTGGACGTGATCCAGCGCAACACCGGATGATTGAAGGCCGGCGCGACTTCGCGGGCGAAGATTTCGCGCTGCTCTTCGATGTTGCGGGCATCGAGGATACGTTTTGGATTCGCGCCGAAGACGCGGGCGGCGAGATGTCCGGTCGCGATGAAGCGTCCGAGCAGCCCGTAATGATAGAAATTGCGCGCGAACCGCGTGATGCGGCGGCGTCCCGTCAGATCGCGGCCTTCCCAATAGCTCCGCGTATCCGCGTCGAGATGTTGGGCGATGAGATCGTTATAAAGGTGGACATTGCGGCGGTCGTTGGCGGCGCCGAAGAAGCGGAAGAATGTTGCGTGGTTCGGCAGGTGCTGGGCGGCGGCGATTTTCAGCTTCAGCAACGCGATGTGCGTTTCATTGAGATCGATCGCGTAAATGCGCGCCGGGTTGGCGGTCAGATAGCTCATGACGTTGCAACCGCCCGAGGCGATCGTGAGCATGCGGCTTTGCGGCGTGAGCTCGAGCGCCTCCATATCGGCGCGCGGATCTTCCCAGATCTGCGGGTAGACCATCGAGCGGAACGCAAACGTGAAGGTGCGTTCGAGAATGCCAGCTAAGCTCAGCGCGCTGTTCTGATGAACTGCTTCGCTCAATAGATCGGTGCTCGCCGGCTCAAAAACTTTTGCGGTGACGTTCAATTGAGATCTCCGTTCGCCGGGCTTATCGTTGCCGGACGTGATGCCGCTTATGCCGCTTCGATGAACCAACGGCCTGAAGGCGCCTGCGAACCGCGGACAGCCATGTGCTCTTTCCAACGAATGATTTCGAATTGGCCATCGAAGCGCTCGCCGATGGCGGTGCAGCTTTCGACCCAATCGCCGCAATTCAGATAGTGAATGCCGTCGATCATGCGTTCGTTGGCGTGATGAATGTGGCCGCAGATGAGGCCATGCGTCTCGCGGCGGCGCGCTTCTCCGGCAAGAGCTTCTTCGAACTCGCCGATGTAATTGACGGCGCTTTTCACTTTGTGTTTCAGGAACGCCGATAGCGACCAGTGACCGAGGCCGAGCATGCGGCGCATGAAGTTCAGCGGCACGTTGAGAGCGAGAGCCGCGTCGTAGGAGCGATCGCCGAGGAATGCCAGCCAGCGGGCATAGCGGACGACGACATCGAATTCGTCGCCGTGCAGAACGAGATAGCGCTTGCCGTTGGCGCCTTCGTGAATGGCGTCGCGGCGAAGTTCGACGCCGCCGAAATTCATGCCGGTATAGTCGCGCAAACCGTCGTCGTGATTGCCGGGGATGAAGACGACGCGCGTGCCCTTACGGGATTTGCGCAGCAATTTCTGCAGGACGTCGTTATGGCTCTGCGGCCAGTGGGGACCGCGGCGTACCTTCCAGAAATCGACGATGTCGCCGACCAGGTAGAGTTCCTGGCATTCAACGCATTTCAGGAAGTCGAGAAGAGCTGTCGCTTGCGAATTGCGCATCCCCAGGTGGATGTCGGAAATGAAGACTGCTCGGTATTCGATGTGTTCCGGGTTCGGTGCGCTCAAGGTCGGCCCCCAGTCAGTACGCTTCCCATAAAAGCGACTTAGCTTTCATGTAAAACGTAGGACGGGATTCATGTTACAGGCGTGTGACGACAGCCTGCGGCAGCTTCAAATGCGCACGCCAGGAAATAGGTACTCCCCCGGATTTACCAAGACCCGCGGATAAAATTTATTCCAGGCACCGTGTTTCGGCTGCACCTTGGCTTAATCCGCACAGTGCGGAACCGGCCGCCAAAACGGGGCCGCCAGGATGCGGACGTCGCATCCGTTTAGCGACGATTCGTGATCTCAGAGTTCTGTTCTTTGGGAGATGCGTTCCCAGGCGAACAACAGAGCTGTGTCGACGGCGCCGACGAGAAGAAAGGCCAGCGCGATCGGATACGTCGATGATTCAGGCAACCCGAGATCGGCTCCGCGAGTTGCAACGGCGAGTGCTGAGATGAGGCTGAGAAGGGCAAGTACGGCGAAGACAACTTGGACGAACTTCAACGAACGCTCACGTTCGCGACTGATGGTGTCCATCAAGGGTTTCCTCAACGCAATACAGAATGGCTGACCCGGCGACGGGCGGGAACTTAGCTTGAGCAAAAGCTGAGGTGAAGTGAAATTTGACGGATAGCTATGCAAGTGCCTTCGCCGCCAGATCTTTGAGCACGCTGCGCTGCAGTTCGGCATCGGAAGGGAAGTTATTCCCCATCCACCAATTTTCGAATGCCTGAAGCACGTTGCCGATGGCCGGTCCGGGTGCGAGGCCGAGTGCAATGACGTCACTGCCTGAGACGGGCAATTTGGGGACGGTCCAGCGATCCGGCAGCAGCGCTCTTGCGCGCCAATTTTGCGAACTGGGCGGAGCTTCGGAGCGCGCCCAAGCAAGGAGAACCGCGCGCTTGAAGTTTTCCGGGCCGAGCTTGTAAAGGGCAGCGCGTCCCACCGCTTCGGACGTTTCCGGATCGATGCCGGGTTCGGTCGCGAACGCGATGGCGATGCGAGAGGCCTCTGCGTTCGAGAGCTTCAGCTGTTCGGCGAGAAAGGTCTCGTCGCCCGGATGAATGACAGCGAGCGCAGCGAGGCGCGTTACCGGATCGGGAGTTTCGCCGAGGGCGGCTTCAATTGCGGCGAGACGCGCGAAACGATCCGGCTCGATGAGCGTGCGAATAGCGAGCTGCAAGATGCCGGCTTTGTACATGACAGCGAGAACTTCCGGCGCATTCGGCGCGGCGAGAAGCTTCAGCATTTCGGCTCGAACACGTTCGGCGGAGAGAAGGATGAGGCCATCCTTCAATTCTTCCGCAGCCGCGAGACCCGTTGGATCGATGTGGCCGTCGCCGTATTGGGCGCTGAAGCGGAAAAAGCGCAAAATGCGGAGGAAATCCTCGCGTATCCGCTGTTTCGCGTCGCCGATGAAACGAACGTGATGTTTGCGCAAATCGTCGAGGCCGCCGACGGGATCGTAGAGGGTTCCGTCGGGATCGCAGTAGAGCGCGTTGATCGTGAAGTCGCGGCGCGAGGCGTCTTCGTTCCAATCGCCGGTGAAGGCGACGACCGCGTGACGACCATCGGTCTCGACGTCGCGACGGAGCGTCGTGACCTCATAGGGCTGTCCGTCCGCGACGACGGTTATGGTGCCGTGATCAATGCCCGTCGGATGGGCACCGAGGCCGGCGGCACGGGCTAGGCGCTCGGTTTCCTCGGGGGGTGCCGTCGTTGCGATATCGACCTCGTTCACCGGGCGATCGATTAGCGTGTTGCGTACGGCGCCACCGACGACTCGCGTTGTGGCGCCGCCTTTGGCGAGTGCGGCGAACACTTTTTCGAGGGCGGGAGCGTGTAGCCAGGCGGCATTCACGCGTGGCCATTTGATTGCGCTATCGGTCATGGATTACGGCTTCACCGTTTGCGGTTCATCCGGTTCCGGAACATGGACGCTATGGGCGGGCGCCAGTTTCCCATCCTCCATCGAGGCCGGTACGTAAACATCGCGTGGATTGTTGTGAGAGCGGGAGGAGAATGCGACGAGCGTTCCGAGCATCAACGCTGCACCTGCGAAGAACAGGCGAAACAGCGGTGCCCGCGCGACGATTGACGGCAAGCCTGCCCATTCGTCTTCCTTGAACGCGACCCACATGATGTAAACGAGCGTCGGCAACAGGAAGAAGAATACGTTTTCTATGACAATTCGGATCATGCGGTGAACAGTCTCCGGTAGAGCGTGCGAATGATGCCCGCTGTCGCGCCCCAAATATAACGCTCTCCGTAGGGCATCGCATAGAAATGGCGCTCGACGCCGCCGAAGACACGGCTGTGTATCTGATGATTAGCTTCGTTCATCAAAAAAGCGAAAGGAACTTCAAAGACGGCGGCGACTTCTTGCGGGTCGGCGGTCAGGTCGAAGCCCGTCCGCACGAGCCCAACCGTCGGGGTGATGACGTAGCCGGTGCCCGTGCGGTACGGCGGCAGGAAGCCGACAGGCTCTATGAAGGATTTATCAAGCGCGATTTCTTCCCGGGTTTCCCGCAGTGCAGCAGCAAGTGGGCCGGCGTCGTCGGATTCGACCTTGCCTCCCGGAAAGGCGATCTGACCAGCGTGCGATGGCAAATGATCCGTTCGCGCGGTCAAGAGGACAGTCAGGGGCGATCGCGCTATGACCGGCACGAGAACGGCAGCGTGGCGAAGACCTGTCCGAGGCCGCGGACTGCCGGGATTGAGATCGTCGTCGCCAGGCGCGTGCGGCTCGTCGAGAGCCGGCGGGTTCGCGAGTAGGCGCGATCGTGCCAATGCCTCGAACGTTGCGGCATTGAGTTCCGGTATGTTCATATCTGTCATATTGGGGGCGGAAAGCGGGTTCATTGTTCCAAGCGTAATGGAATTTGAAGGATGATGCGATCGGATGGCCGGGCTCCAATGAATCACGGTACCTTCTTTTCGTGATTTCAAAATGCGTCTCGTTGAAAAACTAGATCACAGCCAAGCGGGGCTGAGCGTGGCCTACCTACGAACGACATCACCATTGCGCGTGCTGGGCCTATGCATGATGGCCCTGGCGGTGCTGTTTTTCGTCCCTTCGAGAGAAGCGCGGGCGCAATCGACTGCGGATTTTCTGGCTTCCCTTTCCAATGGCGAGGTGGACCAGTTTCAGGAGTGGAAGGCTGCGCGTCGCATTTTCGAAGCGCAACTCGACCAGTACTGGGCGGCGGTCGACGGCAAGCGCGACGTGCGCAAGCGGAAGCGGTCTCAGAAAATTCCGTTCAACGCTGGCGATTACGTGATGAGCTTTCCGCCCGCGTATCAGGGGCCGTCGCTTTCGGGCGAACTCGCCGCGAAATACGAACGGTTTCTCACGGTGCAGAGGCAGAGCGATCCGACGCAGCCGAAAGAGCTTGCAACGATCCCGGATTACCTCGCCGCGGCGAAGAGCGTTTACAATTTCGTTCCGGAGCGTGTGTCGGAGAAGGAATTCAAGATTCGCTACGCGAAGGAAGCGGCTGCGCTCGGTCTTTCGAAGGAGCAGGTCGTCAGAGTTTACGCGCTCGAGACGGGCGGCGTCGGCACTTACGATATGCAATCGGGAATTCATCCGACGAAGAAGACCGGCCGGGCGATTTCGAGCGCGCTCGGCTATGCGCAGCTTCTCGATGCCAACTCGATCAATGAGCTGGCGCGGAGCGGTCCGGCTTTCATTTCGCGCATTTCCGGGAAGCTCCGCGATCCGGGCAACACGCCCGAACGAACGGCGCTGCTCAAACACAAGCTGGCGGTGCTGAAGAAGATGTACGCCAACGTCAAGCATCAGCCGTTCGAATGGACCGTGCAGCAGGCCTACGCGAAGACGCGCGAGGGCATGGGTATCCACACGCTCAATATCGACGCCGACATTGGGCCGATGCTGCAAGCCATGAAGCTCAAGACGCTGCAGGATACGGCGCAGAAACAGGGACGGTATTCGCTTTCCGGCGCCGAACTTGAACTGATGAATCTGGCGGGGCCGATGACGGGCCTCGAGATGATGCAGTCGCCGGGATCGGAGGCGCCGACGCCGAATTTCTTCGCAAGGCGCGCGTATTACATCAACAAAATGGTCATCGGCCTCAGCGGATCGCAGCTGCAAGCCGAACTCGACCGGCGGATGACGTATGCCATTTCGAAGCCGGGTTCGGTTGAATTCGCGGCAGCATTCGACAGCGTTTCAACAAAAGGACGCGCCGAGCGTTGAGCCCGGCGCCGCCTCGTGTAGGTGGTCCGGCCTCAGACGCGGACTTCTTCCGGCGTGAGGGCCGGATAATCCGTGTATCCCTTGGCGGTGCCGCCGTAGAACGACGAAGGATCCGGCGGGTTCAGCGGTGCATTCAGTTCAAGCCGCTTCGGCAAGTCCGGATTGGCGATGAACTGCTTACCGAAGGACACTGCATCGGCCGTTCCCGATTTGATGACGGCTTCCGCCGATTCCTTCGTGAACTTTTCGTTGGCAATCAGCACGCCGCCGAATGCCTTCTTCAGTTCCGGGCTGATCCAATCCGGTGCTTCATGCTCGCGCGTGAAGATGAAGGCTATTTTCCGCTTTCCGACTTCGCGCGCGACGTAGCTGAAGGTCGCGAGGCGGTCGCTATCGCCCATCGAATGTGAATCGGCGCGCGGTGCGAGATGTAGTCCGACCCGATCCGCGCCCCACACATCGATGCAGGCGTCGACGACTTCGAGCATCAAGCGCGCGCGATTTTCGATGGGGCCGCCGTAGGCATCGGTTCGATGGTTGGTCGAATCCTGCAGGAACTGATCGAGCAGATAGCCGTTGGCGCCATGCACTTCGACGCCGTCGAAGCCTGCGCGTTTGGCGTTCTCGGCGCCACGGCGATAGGCGGCGACGACGCCGGGGATTTCGCTGATGTCCAGCGCTCGCGGCACGACGTAATCGCGCATCGGACGAACGAGACTCACGTGGCCCTTGGCGGCGATGGCGCTCGGCGCGACGGGCAATTCACCGTCGAGATAGACGGGATCGGAAATACGGCCGACGTGCCAGAGCTGCAGAAGAATTGTGCCGCCGGCGGCGTGGACGGCATCGGTGATGCGCTTCCAGCCCGCGACCTGCTCATCCGACCAGATGCCTGGCGTGTCGGGATAGCCTACGCCCATCGGCGTAACGGACGTCGCTTCCGTGACCAGCAGGCCGGCGGACGCACGCTGCACATAATATTCGCGCATGAGGTCGTTGGGCACGCGTCCGGCGCTGGCGCGGCAACGCGTCAAGGGGGCGAGCACAACGCGATTCTTCAGCGAGAACGCGCCGGCTTGGAGCGGGTCGAAGAGTGATGCCATTGCATATTCCTAGGGATTGTTCGGCGGGAGGTTGCCGATCGATGCGGCTGTCAGGAGGAAACGCTGATACGTGCGGATCTTGCAGGTGCTCCAAAGCTGGGAAAGAAGCGGCCTCAACGCAAGGCAAAAGGGCTCTGCATTATTGACGCGGTTGCGATAGCAGAAATTGTGATTGCGGAAGCGTTCATGTTTCGTCTTCGGAGGCAGCCGCAATGCAGGTCTGCAAGGCCGGGGGCTGGTAAACGTGCTCTTCGATGCGTCCGCCACACTTTTCGCGGATCGTCTGACCGAGACGGGTGAGAGCACTTTCATCGACCGTTTCATTGAGAGAGGCTTGCCCGTTGGGGAGCTTACTTGTTCTCCCGCTTTTGAAAACGCGACTGTCGTCCTGGATGAGGCGCAGATACGGAAAGCGCAGGCCGAGAGCGTAACGCCATCCGGTTTCCGGCGCGTGCTGGACCCCAAGCGGATCGGGGCGCGTCTCGCGCTGCAGTTTCTCGATATCGAGCGCAAGGTCTGTGGTGGATCGAATTTTGGCGGCCATCCATAGAAGCGCGACGTCGGCGAGTTCTGTTTCGGGCCAACCGCCGCCCACATCGCCATGCGATCCGGCAAACCACGCTTGCTCGACGTGCTGATGCGGCGGCAGTGCGATGTCTGGGTCAAGCGTGAACATCGCGGGCCGGAATGCACGACGCGTTTCGTCGATCGCGAGCGCATGCAGAGTGACATCGACAGTGTCGTGCCATCGGATGTCGTGATAGCTCCGCTTGCCGCGAAGCCACGCCCATGGCGACCGGGAGGTTCCGGCATACTCGACCGTATCCCAGACGCCGATGCAGCGGATGCGGACAGGATAGTGGCAAGCATCGCTCAATTCGGCGACGGCATTGAAATCGCGCCGGCGCTCCGCCTGCCGATAGAGCTGCCAGGCGTCCTCGATGGAGAAGCTGGCTTCCTTTCGCGCTATGCCGAAGAGCGCGATGAAGCTCGCGAGGCTGCGCGCTTCGTAAGCGCCGCGCGAGAAGCCGAACAGGTAGATTTCATCTCCCGGCTCGTAGGTGTTGCTGAGGAACTGGTAGGCCGCCCTGATACGCTCGCCGATTTCCGAACCGGAGGCTTCTTCGAAGGACATCGATCCTTCTTGCGATGCCGGGATGCCCGCGACGTAGCGGACGAGTTGTCTGATGCCGCGATCATCAAAGGGGAGAACGGCGCGCGTGAGCTTCGCGACGTTGGTCGATGGCAACGCCTCGACGTCGTCGTTCCACGTGCCATCCATGGAGCAGACGAGGCGTTTCATTGTGCCTTTCCCCCGAAGGCCGCCGTCGCGTTATTGCGGCGTGCAGGTCACTAGGGCCACTTCACCAATGGTGGCATCGACGAAAGAATGCTTTCGACGTTGCCGCCCGTTTTCAGTCCGAACATCGTGCCACGATCATAGAGAAGGTTATATTCGACGTAGCGGCCGCGGCGCACCAATTGCTCGTCGCGCTGCTCGTCCGAGTACGCCAATGTATAATTGCCTCTGACGAGCATGGGATAGACGCTCGCGAAGGCCCGTCCGACGTCCTGCGTGAAAGCGAAGGCTGCGTCCCAGCCGCCTTCGGCTTCGGTCGGCGTCAGGTAATCGTAGAAAATGCCGCCAACGCCGCGCTTCTCTTTCCGGTGCGGCAGGTAGAAATATTCATCGCACCACGTCCGGAGCTTGCTGTAATCCACAATCGGGTGTGCGGCGCAGGCGCCATACATCGCCGCGTGAAATGCGAGCGTATCCGCGTCGGTGTCCGTCCGTCGCTTGTCGAGCACGGGCGTCAGGTCGGCGCCGCCGCCGAACCACCATTTTGACGTGGTGATCATCCGGGTGTTCATGTGAACCGCCGGTACGTTGGGATTGCGCGGATGCGCGATCAACGAAATGCCGGATGCCCAGAATTCAGGGCTTTCGTCGGCTCCGGGAATTTGTTTGCGGAATTCGGGAGCGAATTCACCATACACGGTCGACGTATGCACACCGACCTTTTCGAATACGCGTCCATTCATCATGCTCATGACGCCACCGCCGCCGGGAGCGCCTGTGTGATCGGTGCGCGACCAGGGCGTGCGCGTGAACGTGCCAGGCGCATCTTGGCCGTGTGGCGCCGTTTCCGGAAGCGAAGCTTCGAGCTTCTCGAACGCACCGCAAATGTCGTCGCGCAAATTTTCGAACCACGCGCGCGCGGCTGCTTTCTTTTGCCCCAGGGGCGTATCGGATGCGTTCATCTAGAAGTGGCTACCGTGTCTTGTTTTTGACGGAAAAGACCCTTAGCCCTAACGGGCACCCACTTTCAATATCCGGTCGCCGTCGCCCATCGGATCTTCCGATCTGCGATTATGCGCCGCTTTTTTGCTTGCGATAACATCATGCTCAGCCGCCTCATGAGTTGGGGGGAAACCCAAATCAAGCCGTTTGACGACCGGGCCATAGTCCGGCCGCCGGATACGCTCTGGGCATTCTATTGGTTTTTTATCAAACCTCTATGGCCGTATTTCGTGCTTCTGCTGATCGCGGGGTGCCTCGGCTCGACGATCGAAGTGGCGCTGATGGGGTTCGTCGGTACGATCGTCGACAAGATGCGCACGGAGAGCGATCCGGCGAATTTCGTCTCGACGCACGCGATGATGCTGGCCTTCATGGCGTTCGTGGCCCTTGTTCTGCGGCCGGTCGTTTCGGTCGGGCACGACTTCGTCAAAAATCAGATTATTTCGGCCGGCTGCACATCGCGCATTCGCTGGCAGACGCACCGCTACGTGCTGCGGCAGAGCCTCGGTTTCTTCCAGAACGATTTCGCCGGCCGCGTCGCCAACAAGATCATGCAGACCGGCACGTCGCTGCGCGAAAGCGTGGTGCAGCTGATCGACGCCCTCTGGTACGCGAGCGTGCAGTTCGTCGGCTCGGCTCTGCTTTTCGCCGCCTCCGACTGGCGGCTGACGATACCGCTCATCATCTGGCTCGCCGCCTATATCGTCGCGCTTCGCTACTTCGTTCCGCGGATCAAGCAACGCTCGACGGAATCTTCCGAGGCGCGATCGATGCTCGTTGGCCGTATCGTGGACAGCTACACCAACATCATGACGGTGAAGCTTTTCGCTCACGCCGAGCGGGAAGACGCTTACGCGCGCGAGGCGCTGACCGAGCAGATGGAGAAGTGGCAGGCTTCGCTGCGGCTCATCACGGCAATGGAAGTCGTTCTCTATGTACTGAACGGCATCCTTCTCGTCGCGACGTGCGGCATGGCGATCTGGCTTTGGACCATGCAGTACGTCTCCGTCGGCGCCATCGCCGTGGTCGCGGGTCTTGTCATTCGCATCGTGACGATGTCGGGATGGGTGATGTGGACGATCGCGGATGTGTTCGAAAACATCGGCGTCGTCCACGAGGGCATGGAAACGATTTCGCGGCCGAACCTCTTGGTCGATGCTCCGGATGCGAAGCCGCTTACGGTTCCGCGGGGCGAGATCCGGTTCGATCACATTCACTTCCATTATGGCGCGGGCCGTGCGGCTTCGGCGGATGCTCCGCCGCGCGTCATTGAATCGTTGTCGTTGATAGTTCGTCCGGGCGAGAAAGTGGGGCTTGTCGGCCGTTCGGGCGCCGGCAAGTCGACGCTCGTCAACGTGCTGCTGCGTTTCTACGACCTCGAAGGCGGCCGCATCCTCATCGACGGCCAGGACATCGCGGGCGTGACGCAGGATAGCCTTCGCGCCGAGATCGGGATGGTGACGCAGGACACGTCGCTTCTGCACCGGTCGGTCCGGGACAACATTCTCTACGGTCGTCTCGACGCGAGCGAAGCGGAAATGATTGCTGCGGCGAAGCAGGCCGAGGCGCACGAGTTCATTCTCGGGCTCGAGGACCTGAAGGGTCGTCGCGGCTACGATGCGCACGTGGGCGAGCGAGGCGTGAAGCTTTCGGGCGGCCAGCGGCAGCGTATCGCGATCGCGCGCGTTTTGCTGAAGAATGCTCCCATTCTCGTTCTCGACGAGGCGACGAGTGCGCTCGATTCCGAAGTTGAATCGGAAATCCAGTCGAGTTTCGAAAGGCTTATGCGCGGCAAGACGGTGATTGCGATTGCCCACCGGCTTTCGACGATCGCGGCGATGGATCGTCTCGTCGTCATGGAAGACGGGCGGATCGTGGAGGAGGGCACCCACGCCGATCTTTTGAAGCGCGGCGGACTTTATGCGCAGCTCTGGCGGCGGCAGTCGGGCGGCTTCCTGGCGCGTGAAGCGGCGGAATAGGCGGGGAGGATTCCCGGCTACCGTTTGGACTCTGGCCCGCGCACGAGCGACGGCTCTTTCTTCGCTGCGATAGCGGCGAGCGTCGCGACGCCGTGACGAAAATTGAAGAAGCGCGGCACCTCGGCTTTGTAGGCGAGGTAATCACTGCCGTAGCGCGCCTCGAGCCAAGGTTCCTCGGCAATCGCCATCATCGCGTAGACAGCGACAAGCGCCGCGGCGAGCAAGGTCGCGTCCCAGGCGGCAGCAGCCAGCCCCAGCGTCGCGAACGCTGCGATGGCGGTGGCGTACTGAGGATTTCGTGTCCAGCGGTAGATGCCGCCCGTCGCCAAGCCGCTCGCCTGGCAATAGGTTGCTTTCCGGCCGAGTGACCACAGGGCGTTGACGTACGCTATTCCGGCGATCGCGGAGACGGCTGCAAGGGCAACCCGAAGCGGGAGCGCCGGGCCGCTGAGCGTCGTCAAAAAGCGCTCAATGCCGAGGACCAGCACGACGACGTTCAATGTGCGGAAAAGCGTCCAAACGCCGAAGCTCTTGAGCGAGCCCGCAGGCGGCGCGGGCCAGATGCGCCATTCGCCGTTCAGCTGGCCGGCGCTCAAGCCCGCCAGCAGCAATAGGGCCGATGCGGCGCCCGCGATTTCCAGAAACGTCTCGATCGGCATGGGTGTGATTCGTGAAGGCGGCATGTGAGGAATGCAGCAGTCACGTGTCAGGTGTGCGACAGCGAGCCGATCAGGCGTGAGGATATCCGTTCGTCTGGCGGAGCGCTTCGCCGAGAACGATGGCGGCAGCTACGGCGACATTCAGCGATCGCAATCCCGGCCGCATCGGGATCGTGATGCGGGCATCGACTCGGTCGTGGACCGAGTCCGGAACGCCCGCGCTTTCGCGGCCGAGCATCAAGGTATCATCCGGCGCGAAGCTGAAATCGTAATGGGATGTCGGGGCCTTCGTTGTCAGCAGAACGAGGCGGCCCGGGGAAGAATTGGAGCCTGTCGCTCGCGCGGCCATGAAGCTGTCGAAACCCGTGTGACGCGTAATCCTGACGTGGATCAGATAATCGAACGCTGCCCTTTTGAGCGCGCGGTCGCTCATATCGAATCCTGCCGGTCCGATGACGTCCACAGGAATGCCGAAGCAGGCACAGAGGCGCAGAATCGTGCCCGTGTTTTGCGCGATGTCGGGCTGATAAAGTGCGAGTCGCATGGTCGCCGGGACGTGCGGTAACGGGGGTTTTATGTCTAGTGCGGAATATGCGCCAAATTGCCTCTCGCCTTATGTCGCGGTGGTTGTTGATAGCAGGAGCAAAGGCTGTCAGAACGATGCGCAGGGAAGTGAAACGAACAAGCCAGAGACAAAAATAGGCATTTGGCTGCGAGGTTTTTCCTCTCACGCTCAAAAAGCCATCACACCGTTTCTGGTTTTCAATGCGAGAGGCATCCGTGACTACTGACGCCCTAGAACCGAACCGCCGGGATTTCTTGGTGGTTGCTGGTAACGCGTTCGCCGCTGTCGGCGCCGCGTCGCTTCTTTGGCCCTTCATTCAGCAGATGAACCCCGACGCGAGCACGAAGGCGCTTTCGTCGGTCGAGATCGATCTGTCTCCGGTCAAGGAAGGTCAAGCGCTAACAGCGATGTGGCGCGGCAAGCCCATCTTCATTCGCAATCGTACGAAGAAGGAAGTCGAAGCGGCGGAGAACGTCGACGTCAAGACGCTGCCGGACGACAACGCGCGCAACGAAAACTTGACGGGCGACGAGCCTGGGACCGATGCCAATCGCACCATCAAGGGCCATGAGAACTGGATTGTTCTCATCGGCATCTGCACGCATCTCGGCTGCATCCCCAAAGGACAGTCCATGGGTGACGATCGCGGCGAGTACGGCGGCTGGTTCTGCCCATGTCACGGATCGACGTACGATACGTCAGGACGCATTCGTAAGGGCCCGGCACCGCGCAATCTCGAGGTGCCTCCTTACGCATTCGAAACAGACACAAAAATAAAAATCGGTTAAGGGGAGAGCACAAATGGGAGGCTCGACCTCTAGTTACGTGCCGACGTCACGTTGGGGCAAATGGCTCGATGAGCGGTTGCCCATCGCCCGGCTCATGAACGACAGTTTCGTCGATTTTCCGACGCCGCGGAATTTGAACTATCTCTGGACATTCGGCGGGATCTTGACGGTCTGCCTTATCGCGCAGATCGCGACCGGCGTCGTTCTCGCCATGCACTACCAGCCGAGCGACGCTCAGGCCTTCAATTCCATCGAGCACATCCGGCGCGACGTGAATTACGGGTGGATGCTGCGCAACTTGCATGCCGTCGGCGCGTCGATGTTCTTCTTCGCCGTCTTCATCCATATCTTCCGCGGCTTCTACTATGGTTCGTACAAGGCGCCGCGCGAGGTGCTTTGGATCCTCGGCGTCATCATCCTGCTGTTGATGATGGCGACGGCGTTCATGGGCTACACGTTGCCATGGGGCCAGATGAGCTTCTGGGGCGTGACCGTCATTACCAACCTCTTTTCCGCGCTCGACACGATCTATAACGGGCTCGGCACGGCCGTCGTCGAATGGCTGTGGGGCGGTTATGCGGTCTCAGGCGTGACGCTCAATCGCTTCTTTGCGCTGCATTACCTGCTGCCGTTCGTGCTGACGGGCGTTGTCGGTCTGCACATCTGGGCGCTGCACGTCGCAGGGCAGAACAATCCGACCGGTCTCGATATCAAACAGCCTTCCGATGCCGTGCCGATGCATCCCTATGCGACGGCGAAGGATGCCGTCGGGATTTTCGCATTCCTTATTCTCTTCGCGTGGTTCGCGTTCTTCATACCGGATTACCTTGGGCATGCGGACAACTATGTCGAAGCCAACCCGCTGGTGACGCCGCCGCACATCGTGCCCGAATGGTACTTCCTGCCGTTCTACGCGATCCTGCGCGCCTTCACGAACTCGTTCCTGGGCATTCCGCTCGGGCAGTACGCGAAGCTTTGCGGTGTCATCGCGATGTTTTCGGCCGTGATCATCATAGCGTTCGCGCCTTGGCTCGATACGTCACGTGTGCGCTCGGCGAAGTACCGGCCGATCTTCAAATGGTTCTTCTGGTTCTTCGTCTTCACCTGCGTGGCACTGGGCTATCTCGGCTCCAAGCCGGCGGAAGGCGTCTACGTCACGGCGGCGCAGATCTTTACGCTCTGCTACTTCCTGTTCTTCCTCGTGGTGATGCCGGTCGTCGGCCTCATCGAAACGCCGAAGCCGTTGCCCCGCTCGATTACTGACGACGTATTGAGCAAAGGCCGCGGCGCGGGTTTACCGACGGGAGCGACCGCCGCTCCTGAAACGCGCTGAGGAGGAGAGCAACATGAAAAAGCGTTTCTCTCTCACCCTGATGTCCCTTTTCGCCGCGACCGTTGCGATCGGCAGCGTGTCGGCGGAGGAAACGGGCCATACGGAAATCGAACGGCAGAAGTGGACGTTCGGCGGTTTCTCAGGGCAGTTCGACAAGGCGCAGCTTCAGCGGGGCTTCCAGGTCTACAAGGAAGTCTGCTCGAACTGTCACGGCTTGAAGCGGATTGCGTTCCGCAATCTGGTGCAGCCGGGCGGTCCGGAATTTCCGGAAGACGCCATGAAGGCACTTGCCGCAGCATGGCCGAACCAGATCACCGACGGGCCGAACGACGAAGGCAAGATGTTCGAGCGGCCGGCGTTGCTCTCTGACCCGATCCGCGGCCCTTATCATAACGACAAGGAAGCGCGTGCGGCTCAGAATGGTGCGCTTCCGCCCGATCTCTCGCTCATCGCGAGGGCTCGCGACAGCCATCGGGAAGCGAGCTGGTACGTGCACCCGTTCCTGATGCTTGGCGACATTCTCAATGCCTATCAGGAGGGCGGCGCGAACTATGTGTATGCGCTTCTGACCGGCTATTCCGAGGCGCCTGCGGACATCAAGATGATGGACGGCCAATACTATAATAAGGCCTTCGCTGGTCATCAGATCGGCATGCCGCCGCCGCTGACGGACGGGGCCGTCCCTTATCAGGATGGTACGCCGCAAACGGTCGACCACTACTCTCGGGACGTTGTCGCATTTCTGTCATGGGCAGCCGACCCGTCGCTCGATCAGCGCAAGCGGATCGGCTGGCAAGTCCTGCTATTTCTGATCGTCACCACCGGACTTCTCTATCTGGGGAAAAAGCGCATCTGGGCCAACATCAAACACTGACCCGACGCTTGTGACGATTTGCAAACTGAGAAAGCCTCGCTTGCGAGGCTTTTTTTCTTTTAATTGTCCCCACCGGACGGGACAGGGAGATCAGTGAGCATGACGGCTACGGTTCTAGGCATTGTGGGCGGCAGCGGCTTCTATCATCTGCCGGGTCTCGCCAATCCCGAATGGAAGAAAATCGACAGCCCTTGGGGGACGCCTTCGGACGAAGTGCTGTTCGCTGACATCGACGGGCTACCCATTCGCTTTCTGCCACGGCACGGGCGCGGCCATAAGTTGTCGCCGAGTGGCATCGATTATCGTGCAAATATCGACGTCTTGAAGCGGGCGGGCGTGACCGATCTCGTTTCCGTCTCCGCCTGCGGATCGCTGAAGAAGAAGTACCGACCCGGCGACTTCGTGCTGCCCGATCAGTTCATCGACCGGACGTTCGCGCGCGAAAAATCGTTCTTCGGCAACGGCTGCGTCGCGCATGTCGCGATGGGCGATCCGATCAGTCCGCTGCTGTTCAAGGCGCTCGAGAAGGCGGCCAAGCACGAGAAGATCGACGTTCATAGCGGCGGCACTTATCTGGCGATGGAAGGGCCGCAGTTCTCGACGCGCGCGGAGAGCAATCTCTACCGGTCCTGGGATTGCGACGTCATTGGCATGACCAACATGCCGGAGGCGAAACTCGCTCGCGAGGCCGAGATTTGCTACGCGAGCGTCGCGATGGTGACCGATTACGATTGCTGGCACGACGATCACGGCGACGTCGATGTGGCGGCTATCCTGGCGGTCATGAAGGACAATACGGAGAAGGCGCAGCGGCTGGTTGCCCGGCTGGCGCGTGATTTTCCGCGCGAGCATCCGGCTTGTCCGATCGGGTCCGATCGCTCGCTCGAGGTTGCGATTATCACGCCGCCGGAAGCGCGCGATCCGGAGCTTCTGAAGAAGCTCAAGGCGATCGCTGGCCGCGTTCTGTTCTAAGCTCTGGCGGTGGCGCTCAATTCGGGAAGCTGATCAGGATCTTCATCTTGATCAGCGCCGGAAAGACCGCCTCCAAAGCCGCGCCCATCACCCAGAGGATCGCGCCGAGCAGGAACAGCGCCGGAATGCTCGCAATGACCGCCTTCAGAAAAAACGTGACGAGATCGACGAAGGGCACGTCGAACCGGCGCACCGTAGCGGGAACCGGATCTCTGCCGGTGACGATGTCCGGTTCGTCCGTCGCATAGATCGCCGGCCGTGGGCTAGAGCTACGCTCCGCTGCCCCCATGGGCAGGCTCGGGGCTGCCGCACGCTCCTGGGCCGCGCGTTCGCGGGCCTCTCTGGCGCGGGCCTCCTTTTCGCGGCGAAAGGTTCTCGGAAGGTCCTCATCTCCGTCATCCGAGAGGGGGTCGAAATCGGGGCTGGCCATTGCGGAGGGGCCTTGGGCTGCCATCACGAAGTCCTTTAAGAGCGTGTCATAAGCGTGCGCCGAATCATTCAGCACATGCGCGTTGCTCTAAAACTACCTAGAAGTAAGAGATATTGCTATTTTGCGCCGTCAATTTGGCGGGAGTGAGCCACGTGAAGAACTTCGACGGTCTTGAAGAACTCATCCGAACGATCCCCGATTATCCCAAACCGGGCATCATGTTCCGGGACATCACTACGTTGCTCTCCGATCCCATAGGGCTCAAAAAGGCCATCAAGGGCATGGCGAAGCCGTTCGAGGATGGCAAGGTCGATGCCGTTGCCGGGATCGAGGCGCGCGGCTTCATCCTCGGAGGCGCCATCGCCGATCGTCTCGAATGCGGGTTCATTCCGATCCGGAAGAAAGGCAAGCTGCCGTGGAAGACGATCGGACAGGAATATACGCTGGAGTACGGTGTCGACGTGATCGAGATTCACGAGGATGCCGTCGAACCGGGTTCGCGCGTGCTCATCGTCGATGATCTCATCGCGACAGGCGGCACCGCGGAGGCAGCCGTGAAGCTCATTCACCGTTCGGGCGGAACCGTCGTCGGCGCGACGTTCATTGTGGATCTTCCTGATCTCGGCGGCATGCAGCGGCTCGAAGCCCTCGGTGTTGTTCGTCATGCACTCGTCGCCTTTGGAGGGCATTAGGGGGTTCCCATTGGACCTGCCAAAGGAACATCTGAGTGATGCGCTGGATCGGATCGCCGCCTGGCGGACAGATCCGGACTCGGCGCTGCCATGCCCCGTATGCGGAGCATCCGGTGTCGAGATCATCGACCGGTCCGCGCGGCCATACTCGGAATGGTACGCGATGCGGTGCGCGCAATGCGGCCTCGACGCCGCTCTCCATATTCCGTTGGCCGGTCCTGCAGCGTATTGAGCATGGTGAATGACGCTCCCGAGATCGTGCTGCTGCCGGGTCTCGATGGGACGGGCGATTTGTTCGATCGCGTTGTTCCCCACTTGGCACGCGATTTCACGGTGACTGTTGTCCGTTATCCGCCGGACCCGACGCTTGGATATGCGGGCTACGTCGAGCTGGTTCGTAACGTCATCGGTAGCCGGCCGGTCTATGTGCTGGGTGAATCGTTCTCCGGACCAGTCGCGGTGCTCCTTGCGGCGCAACTCGGAGCGCAGGTGCAGGGCATCGTGCTCGCGGCGTCGTTCGTCAAACACCCATGGCCGGGCTGGCTCATTCGCAGGTCTGTCCGCGTCGACCCACGCACGACGCCGCCAAATATCAGGAACGCCATCCTCATGGGGCCCTACGGCGACGGGGAGCTTCGGGAAGAGGTTGAGAAAATCGTTCAGGCTCTGCCGCGTCCGGTGCGGAACGCCCGGCTTCGCGCCGTCGCGGAAGTCGATGTCGAGGCGGACTTTATGCGGCTGGAATGTCCTATCCTGGCACTACACGGACGCTCCGACTGGCTGGTGCGCAAATCGCTCATGCAGAAAGTCATCGGCGAAAAGGGACGGGCGCGTATGATCGTCTTCCCGGCGGCGCATATGCTACTGCAGACGCAGGCGGCGGCGGTCGCCACGGAAATCATAGAGTTCACGAAATCATCGGCGGAGGAGAACTATGAAGCTTGATGGGGTTCCCTCGCGCACGATCTGGCTCGAAGCCGACGGGTGGTCGGCTGGCATCATCGATCAGACGGTGCTGCCGCATAAGCTCGTGCGATTGACGCTCAAGACGGTCGAGGAAGCGGCGCACGCCATCAAAGCGATGCAAGTGCGCGGCGCGCCGCTGATCGGCGTAACCGCGGCTTATGGCATGGCCCTCGCCATGCGCGCCGATCCGTCCGACGCGAACCTCGAACACGCGGTCAAGTTTCTCGGCGAACAGCGGCCGACGGCCGTCAATCTGCGCTGGGCGCTCGAAGATCTTCGGGCGACTCTCGCTCCGCTTCCGCCAAAGTCGCGCGCGGAAGCTGCTTATGCCCGTGCCGGCGAACTGGCGGAAGAAGATGTCGAGACATGCCGCCGGATCGGCGTCAACGGGCTTCGCCTCATCAAGGACATCGCGGAGCGGAGGGGCGGCCGCCCGGTCAACGTCCTCACCCACTGCAATGCCGGGTGGCTTGCCTGCGTCGACTGGGGAACGGCGACGTCGCCGATCTATCACGCGCATGACGCGGGCATTCCGGTTCACGTCTGGGTCGACGAAACGCGCCCGCGCAATCAGGGCGCGGCGCTAACCGCGTTCGAGCTTCTGCAACACGGCGTTTCGCATAGTCTGATTGCCGACAACGCGGGCGGTCATTTCATGCAGCGCGGCGATGTCGATCTCGTTATCGTCGGTACGGACCGGGTGACGGCCAATGGCGACGTCGCGAACAAGATCGGGACGTATCTCAAGGCGCTGGCGGCGAAGGATACGGGCGTGCCGTTCTACGTCGCGCTTCCCTATTCCACCATCGACTGGCGGACGGACAATGGCGCCGACATACCGATCGAAGAGCGGAGCGAGGACGAAGTTCTGCGGGTGCAGGGCAAGCTTTCGAATGGCGACGTCGGGTCGGTGCTCATCGCGGCAGAGGGAACGCGTGCGCGCAATCCGGCTTTCGACGTGACACCCGCGAGGCTCGTGACCGGGTTCATTACGGAACGTGGCATCTGCCCGGCTTCGCGCGAAGGGCTTTTGTCGCTTTACCCCGAGAAGACGAGCGCTGCAGCGTGACGGTCGTGAAGCGGGTCAGCGAAAAAGCGTTGAGGAAAGAGATCATCGCAACGGCGCTGTCGATGAGCCGTTCAGGGCTGACGGCCGCTCGATCCGGCAACGTCTCGTGCCGTTTCAAGGATGGGATGCTCATCACGCCATCCGGAAAGCGCTATGAGGAGACGGAGCCGGAAGACATCGTCTTCGTCGCAGCGAACGGCAGCGTTCCGAAGGGGCAGGGGAAGCCCTCGAGCGAATGGCATTTTCACTTGGCCGCCTATCTTGCACGCCCGGACCGCAGTGCTGTCGTGCACACGCATTCGACGCATGCGACGGTTCTGGCTTGCGCGCATAAACCAATTCCGGCGTTTCATTACATGGTGGCAGTAGCGGGCGGGAACGACATTCCGTGCGTGCCTTACGCGACATTCGGAACGGAAGAACTCGCGCGACATGTTGCTGCGGGACTGAAGGATCGCGACGCCTGTCTCATGGCCAATCACGGTCAAATTGCGCTTGGCAGATCGCTCACTTACGCGCTCGAACTTGCCATTGAAGTGGAAGTCCTCGCCGAGCAGTATTACAAACTTCTGAGCACCGGCACGGAGCACTTACTCAGCGACGCCGAAATGAGAAAAGTCGTCGAAAAATTCAAGGATTACGGCAAGAACACTGAGCTGGATCAGAGCGACAATTAGTTTGGGCGCACTTTGGAGTTTGGAACCACTATAAGTTTGTCTTATAAGAATTTCCTGAAAAAAAGATTTGAGGCGAAAGTTTTTCTGATCTAGTTCCGTTTCTGTTTCCTCCAGGAAGGACTTCTTACGATGACCGACACTCGGAAATTAACAACAACCGCTGGCGCACCCATCGCGGACAACCAGAATTCGCTGTCAGCAGGGCCGCGCGGCCCGCTGCTCATGCAGGATTACCAGCTGCTCGAGAAGCTTGCGCACCAAAACCGCGAGCGCATCCCCGAGCGCACCGTTCACGCCAAGGGCTGGGGCGCTTTCGGTACCCTCACCATCACGGGCGACATTTCGAAGTACACGAAGGCCGCGGCACTGCAGCCGGGCGCCAAAACCGAGATGCTGCTGCGCTGCTCGACGGTCGCCGGCGAACTCGGCGCCGCCGACGCCGAACGCGACGTGCGCGGCTTCGCGCTCAAGTTCTACACGAGCGAGGGCAACTGGGATCTCGTCGGCAACAACACGCCGGTGTTCTTCGTTCGCGATCCTTACAAGTTCCCCGACTTCATCCATACCCAGAAGCGGCATCCGAAGACGAACATGCGCTCGCCTACGGCGATGTGGGATTTCTGGTCGCTGTCGCCGGAAAGCCTGCATCAGGTGACCATCCTGATGTCGGATCGCGGCCTGCCGACCGACATCCGCCACATCAACGGCTACGGCTCGCACACCTATTCGCTGATCAACGCGAAGAACGAGCGCGTCTACGTGAAATTCCACTTCAAGACCCTGCAGGGCCATAGGCACTGGACGAACAAGGAAGCGACCGAGATCGTTGGTCATACCCGTGAATCGACGCAGGAAGACCTGTTCACAGCGATCGAGAAGGGCGATTTCCCGAAGTGGAAGGTGCAGGTCCAGATCATGCCGGAGGCCGATGTCGGCAAGCACTGGTACAATCCGTTCGACCTCACCAAGGTTTGGCCGCACGCTGACTATCCGCCGATCGACATCGGCGTGATGGAATTGAACCGCAATCCGGAAAACTACTTCGCTGAGATCGAGCAGGCGGCGTTCTCGCCGTCCAACATCGTGCCGGGCATCGGCTTCTCGCCGGATAAGATGCTGCAGGCGCGCATCTTCTCGTATGCCGACGCGCACCGCTATCGCCTCGGCACGCACTACGAACATCTGCCCGTGAACGCGCCGAAGTGCCCGGTCCATCACTATCACAAGGATGGTCCGATGAACTTCTTCGGTCAGCAGACCGGCGTTACGGATGCCTACTACGAGCCGAACTCGTTCAACGGGCCGGCGGAAGACAAGTCGGCTTTGGAACCGCCGCTGGCGCTTTCGGGCGATGCCGAGCGCTATAACCATCGTGACGGCAACGACGATTATCGTCAGGTGACGGCGCTGTTCAATCTGTTCAACAAGGATCAGAAGGCGCGGCTCTTCAACAACATCGCGGAAGCGATGTGGGGCATTCCGGATTTCATCACCGAGCGTCAGCTCGGGCATTTCAAGAAGGTGCATCCGGATTACGAGGCAGGCGTGCGTGCCGCTCTCGAGCACATGACGCGCCAGAAGGCTTCGGAGACCGCGCAGCAACAGAAGATGCCGCAAGGCGCGGAAGCTGCTGAATAGGCGGATTTCATCACTGGCAACGAAAAAGGACCTGCTCGATGCGGGGCCTTTTTTATTCAGCGGGCTTCCTATGACGACTTCTTGCAACCTCTGAAGGTGTGCAGCGTTGCTCTGGCAGCGCTCAACGTCATGAGGAGGAGCGAACATGCCGCGTGGAGACAAATCCAGCTACACCAGCAAACAGAAACGCCAGGCCGAATACATCGAAGAAGGCTATGAGAGGCGTGGCGTTCGAAAGGGCGAAGCTGCAAGGCGCGCCTGGGCCACGGTTAACAAGGAAACCGGCGGCGGAAAGAAGAGCGGCTCCGGCCGCGGCAAGAAGGTGTCGACCGCATCTTCGCGCCGAGGTGGGAAGATCGGTGGCAAGGCAGCGGCTGCGCGTTCCACGGCTGCTCGCAAAGCCTCGGCGACGCGTGCCGCAGCTGCCCGCAAACGTTCGGCGGCGCGTCCAACCGCAGCCGCTCGGAAGTCAGCGACGACGCGTTCTACTGCTGCCCGCAAAGCTTCTGCGAAGAAAGGTGCCGCGACGCGAAGGCGGCGTGCGAGCTGATTTTGAAGCAATGACTATTCGGCCGTGCGGAAGTACGGCTCGACCTTGCCCTTGAGCTTCAGTGTCATCGGCCGGCCGGCGCGATCTTTGGCGTTGCCGGCTGCGACGCGAATCCAGCCTTCGCTCACGCAGTATTCCTCGACGTTCGTTTTCTCGACGCCGTTGAAGCGGATGCCGATGTCGCGCTTCAGGATATCTTCGTTGAAAAAGGGGCTTTTCGGATCGTTGCTGAGCCGGTCGGGAAGCTCTGTGGACATGGCTATCAACCCCTAGTTCGCAAAACGGAAGTGCATGACGTCGCCGTCCTGGACGATGTATTCTTTGCCTTCGAGCCGCATTTTTCCAGCTTCCTTCGCGCCCGTTTCGCCGTTGCCGGTGACGTAGTCGGGATAGGCAATGGTTTCGGCGCGGATGAAGCCCTTCTCGAAGTCCGTGTGGATGACGCCCGCGGCCTGCGGCGCCTTCGTTCCGCGCGTGATCGTCCAGGCGCGGGCTTCCTTCGGCCCGACGGTGAAATACGTCACGAGATCGAGCAGGCTGTAACCGGCGCGAATGAGGCGGTTGAGGCCGGCTTCCTCGAGGCCCATTTCGGCGAGGAATGCATCGCGGTCTTCAGGCGCCAGACCCGCGAATTCGCTTTCGATCTTGGCCGAGATGACGACGACGGCCGCACCTTCCGCCTTGGCGCGTTCTTCGACCTGCTTCGAATAGGCGTTACCGTTCGCGGCGGCGCTTTCTTCGACGTTGCAGACGTAGACCACGGGCTTCGACGTCAAAAGCTGGAGCGCGCGGAAGGCAGGCATCTCTTCAGGCGTCATCTTGGCGAGGCGCGCGGGCTTGCCTTCGCGGAGAAGCTGCAACGGCTTCTCCATCACGGCGTATTGTGCCTTGGCTTCCTTGTCGCCCGTCTTGGCCTTCTTTTCGATCTGCGAGATGCGCTTCTCGAGGCTTTCGAGATCGGCGAGCATCAGCTCGGTTTCGACGACGTCGGCGTCGGCCAGCGGATCTATGCGGTTCTCGACGTGAGTGACGTCTTCATCGACGAAGCAGCGCAGCACGTAGGCCACGGCATCGACTTCGCGGATGTGCGAGAGAAACTTGTTGCCGAGGCCTTCGCCCTTCGAGGCGCCGCGCACGAGACCTGCGATATCGACGAAGGTCAGACGCGTCGGAATGATCTCCTTGCTGCCCGCGATCTTCGCCAGCGTGTCGAGGCGATCGTCCGGAACGGCGACCTCGCCGACGTTCGGTTCGATGGTGCAGAACGGATAGTTGGCTGCCTCCGCCTGCGCGGTTTGCGTCAGCGCGTTGAAGAGGGTCGACTTGCCGACGTTCGGCAGGCCGACGATGCCGCATTTGAAGCCCATGGCGGGGAGATGTCCGGTTGAGTTGCTGCCGTCGGGTTAAGCGAGCGGCGGCCTAATGTGAAGCCTTATCGGCGGCGTCTGCGGCCCTATGGCTCACCGGGTGAATTTCGCAAACGCAAAAGCCGAATAGCGCGATGGGGCGGGTAAGTTGGTCGTGTAGGACATCGCTTCCGCTAGCGCTTCGGAAATGTGCGTGCCCTGATCGACCTGACGCACCGCGATAACGATGAACGGGCGCTGCCAGCTGGTGTCTGTATCTTCGCAGTCGGCACAGGGGTCGACGTAGCGTCCGAGGTTCAGTGTCCACATCGGAATGCGTTCGCCGAGAGCTTCCTGCACCCATTGCGCCGTGCGGACGGCGCGCTCGCCGCCCCGCTGCTCCTCGCGCGCGACATCGCCTTCCTGACTTGCGAGGCCGACGGCAATCAGGCCGCGTGCCGACCCCAGTCCTTCGCGGAGCTGCGGTGCCAGAACCTCTTCCTGAATTTCCTGCGGCGACAGGCGGCGATCGTCCCTTGCGAGTTCGCTCGTCGAGCCGCGAACCCAGCCATAGTTCTTGGTGAGAACGACGACGTCGAACACGGCGCGGCGTCCGGCCCGGTCGGTGCCTTCGATCGGGAAGACGAGCGTGCGTTCGTTCCATCGCTTGGCGAAGATGCGGCGGACGCCGGTTTTGTCCTTGTCGACGGCGTTGTAGGCGTCCCAGCCGACGGCGGCAAAAACGCCGACCGTGAACAAGAGGATGAGTGCGCCGACGATCGTCTGGAAGGGACCATCCGTGCGTGAGCCGTTCGAATAGTTCTCTTCCTGGTATTCGGAATAGTCGGACATGACGCTTAACCCCCGCAACGCTCGGCTATTCGTTTATCGCATTTTCTTGACGCAAACCGGTGCCCACTTTGCTTGAAAATGCTCTGACGCGTACGCGTGCGTGAAGAAACGATCACGAACCGCCGTCGCCGGATTTTCGCGCGCCTAGCCATTTTTTCAAGTTCTCGGCCAATGCCGACTGGCGTTTGGAGGCGCGTTCACCGGCGGGGTGTGGCCCTGATGCCTTCTTTTTGGGTGGGCGCGGTTCTTCAGGCTCGCGTTCGGTCTTGCGTGCCGGGGCATCGCTTCGCGGCTCATCGTCATTCCAGCGGGCGACGTCGCTGAGGAAGCGTGCGTCGTCGCCTTTGGCGAGATAAGGAGTCGCGTCTGCGATCGCATCGAGCCAATCGTTGAGACCCTCCCGTTCGGTCTTTGCAAAGTCGTTCAGTACGTGATGGATGACGACATCCTTCGAGCCTGGATGGCCGATGCCGAGGCGCACGCGCTTGTACTCGTTTTCGATGTGCGCGGTGATCGAGCGAAGGCCGTTGTGACCGGCATTACCACCGCCGGTTTTCACCTTCACCTTGCCGGGGGCGAGATCGAGCTCGTCGTGAAAAACGTAGACGTGGTCGAGCGGAATTTTGAGAAAGCGCTGGGCTTCGCCGACCGCGCGGCCGCTTTCGTTCATGTAGGTTTCGGGCTTTAGAAGCGTAACGCGTTCGTTGCCGATCGAGCCTTCCGTGACGAGGCCCTGGAACTTCTTTCGCCAGGGGCCGAAGCCATGGCGTTCGGCGATGCGATCGACCGCCATGAAACCGATGTTGTGGCGATTGGCGCGATATTTCTCGCCAGGATTACCAAGTCCGACGAAGAGCTTCATCGCTCACTCTTTTCATTGCGCCTGGCTTTGCGCTTCGCGGAGCGGGCGGAAGAGGCGCCATTTGCAGCGTGGAAACCGGCGCGGTTATACGACCGCGCCGGTCCGTGATCGTTTTACTTCTTCGCTGCGGGCTTGGCAGCTGGTGCCGCCTTGGCAGCGGGAGCAGCCTTGCCGCCGGCAGCAGCAGCGGGTGCCGCCTTGGCGCCGGCTGCAGGAGCCGCGCCCTTGGCGTCAGCTGCCGGTGCAGCAGCGTCAGCCGATGCGGCCGCTGCTTCGTCGTCACCCTTGAGCGCGCCTGCGATCGTTGCGATCGTGAAGTCGCGGTTCTTGATGACGGGCGAAACGCCCTCGGGGAGCGTTACCGCCGAGATGTGGATCGAACGGCCGATTTCCATGCCTTCGAGGCTGACCTCGAAGAAGCGCGGGATCTTCTCGTAAGGGCAGTACACTTCGACATCGTGGCGAACGATGTTGAGCACGCCGCCGCGCTTCAGGCCGGGCGACTGCGTTTCGTTGACGAAATGCACCGGGATCGAAACGCGGATGACGCCATCCTTGCCGACGCGCTGGAAGTCGACGTGAAGGGGGGTGTCGCGTACGGGATCGACCTGCACGTCGCGGGCAAGCACGATGTGCTTCTTGCCTTCGACGTCGAGTTCGATTGCCGTCGAGGTGAAATGGCCGCGAAGGACCTGCTTCCAGAGCTCGTTGTATTCGAGGTTGATCGTTTCCGAGGGTTCGTGGTTGCCGTAAATGACGGCAGGCACACTTCCATCGCGGCGAGCTTGGCGTGCGGCCCCCTTGCCGGCACGCGGGCGCGCCGTAGCCTTGAGCGTGATGAGCTCAGACATGGCATCGTCTCCGAGTGTTGAAGCTCTCCTGCCTATCAGAAGAGCCAAATAGCCGCGTACCGGCCTCCAAGGGTGCCGGGCGGCGTCTCAGGAAGGTCTTCATGAGATTGGGCGTGTATAACCGGGGTTCCGCACAGGCGCAACGGCCCAAACGCGGGCGATTGCGCCCATACAAGGCTAACGGGAGCGGGCCGGCCCGCTGGAAAGTTGCCGCGAAAATCAGCATATTGGGCCAGATTTAGCTGGCAAGCGATTGTTGACCCCGTGAAGGCGGGTAATGGAGATGCCTGGAGTGATGGCCAAAAAGCCTACGAAACGCCGCAGCGCGGCCGACCAGGACAAGATCATTGTCGAGGCGCTGCGAGGTGTCGGGCGGCCGATGAGCGCCTATGAGCTGATCGAGGAGGTGCGCGCAAAAGGCGTCAGCGCGCCGCCGACGGTTTACCGGGCGCTCCAACGGCTCATCGAGGATGGCCTTGCCCATCGGCTCGAAAGCCTTAACGCTTTCGTCGCATGCGATCATCCGCACCATCACGGCAAGGCGGTATTCGCTATTTGCGACTCCTGCGGCACCGTTAAGGAATTCGACAATCCGGCCGCCGTCAAAAGCCTGCAGGCCTGGGCCGGAAAGAACGACTTCAAAGTTCGGTCGATGACGATGGAAATCCGCGGCCGTTGCGGGGATTGCACGGCGAGCCACGAGTAATATTCGGGGCGGGAGGCGGCCGGGTTCTCCTCTGACGCGCAGCGACCGACCCCAAAGCGCCGGCGCTTCATCTCCGGCATCCTTCATGTGCTCACACACTATGAAGCGGACCCGCGGCGTTCCGATCTAAGGGGAAGGCTGCACGCCATCCTTGATAACAGCCCAATAGAGAAATTGAATGGATGCTATCGAGACCGGCCGACTAATGCTGCGGAATTTCAGGAAGGGAGATGCAACCGACCTGTTCGCATATCTGCGCCAACCCAGGGCGAGTTGTTTCTTCTCGCTCAAGCTGGACGATCTCGACGCGGCGGAAGCAGAAGCGGAAGCGCGCAGCCAAAGCGATGAGCATATCGGCGTGTGCCTGCGAAGTACTGATAAGCTAATCGGTGACCTATTCTGTATACCCGAGCCTCCCGATACATATGCCGTCGGGTGGAATTTCAACGCGGATTTCGCAGGCGCTGGGTTCGCCACAGAGGCCGTGCGGGCCCTCTTCGAATACCTGTTCTCAGTGAAACAAGCTCGTCGCCTCTACGCCTACGTAGAGGAAAACAACACCGCTTCGCAGCGCTTGTGCGAAAGGTTGGGAATGAGGAGGGAGGGACTTTTCAAAGAGTTCATATCCTTCGCGAAGGATGACGACGGCGTCCCCATCTTCGAGAACACGATGCAATACGCCATCCTGCGAAAAGAATGGGTGGCGTGACGATTACGGGACTGAACCTAACGCTGCTCGTGCAGCGCGGGCGGTTGTTGCACTTCCCGACAAAGCCGAGGCGTCAGTAGAAGAGGCTCGAAACGCTTTCTTCGCGGCTCGTTCTCAGGATGGCTTCGCCGATCAGCGGCGCAATCGAGATTACGCGGATATTCTTCGCGGCTTTCACCGCTTCGGTCGGAAGGATCGAGTCGGTGATAACGAGCGATTTCAGGCGCGAATTCTGAATGCGGCTGACCGCGCCACCCGAGAGCACGGCATGCGAGATGTAAGCCGATACCTCGGTCGCGCCATTCTTCAGCAAGGCTTCCGCCGCGTTCACGAGCGTTCCGCCGGAATCGATGATGTCGTCGATGAGGACGCAGCGCTTGCCGTCGACTTCGCCGATGACGTTCATCACTTCGCTTTCGCCCGGACGTTCACGGCGCTTATCGCAAATCGCGATCGGTGCGTTGATGCGCTTGGCGAGCGCGCGGGCGCGAACGACGCCGCCGACGTCCGGTGAGACGACGACCACATCTTCAGTGCTGCCGAAGTGCTCTTCTATATCGCGCGTTATGACAGGCGCGGCGAAAAGGTTGTCCGTCGGGATGTCGAAGAAGCCCTGGATCTGGCCGGCGTGGAGATCGAGCGTCAGAACGCGGTCGGCGCCGGCGCGTTCGATGAGGTTGGCGACGAGCTTGGCGGAAATCGGCGTTCTGGGGCCGGGTTTGCGATCTTGGCGGGCGTAGCCGAAGTAGGGGATGACGGCGGTGATCCGGCGGGCTGACGAGCGCTTCAGCGCGTCGAGCAGGATCAGCAATTCCATGAGGTTGTCGTTCGCGGGGAATGACGTCGACTGGATGACGAAAACATCCTGGCCGCGCACATTTTCCTGGATCTCGACGAAGATCTCCATGTCCGCGAAGCGCTTCACCTGGCCTTTGGCCATGGGAAGCTTCAGATATGAACAGATTGCGTCGGCTAGAGGCCGGTTACTGTTTCCCGCGACGATCTTCACGCCCAGCTTTCCCCGGCCATCTAAACTTCGAGCGTCAACCTTGGTGTCAAAAGGCATTTGCGCTCCAGAAGCCTCGTTATGCGCGGGCTTGTAGCAATTGGGCCCGGACTGTTCAACTGTCCGAGCCCAATGTTGTCATCGTTATGAAGCTTAAGACTGATATCGCGCACAGTTTGCTTAATCTGTGCTCTTCGCAGGTAAAAGCTTGATAATTCCTTGCGCTGCCGCCGCTGCGGCCGCGTCAGCCGTCTTGCCCCAGGCGCCATCTAGCGAGCCCTGCGGTACTTCGTTCTTCTGCGACACGGTGCCAAGCTTCTTGCCGGACGGGTCGATGACGTTCCAGTCGATCTGAATCGGCTGCTTGCCATCCTTGCTTTCGCCCATCGCGACCTTGCCTTCGACCTTGTATGCCTGGGCGTTGGGCACCGTCGACAGGGCCAGGCCGCTCTTGGTCAGCTCGCGCTGGATGGCGGTCGTCAGCGTCGTGCTGCCGTCACCCGGCGCGCCCGTCACCATCGGCACCATCGCCGTGATCGGACCGGAGGTCGTGATGCTGCCCGTGGTTGGTGCGACCGGTGCCGCGTTCGGCGCCGTCGGATAGGATGGGCTCGGCGCCGGGCCAGCGTTATTCGAGGCGACGACGGTCGAGGCTGCGGCGGGCGTCGACGCGGTATTCGCTGCGACCGGAACGCTTGCGCTCGCGGACAACCAGGTCGCGATCTGCTTCGAGGTCTTGTCGGCGATGCTCTGCACGACAGGCGGGGTGACGGCGGCCCAGGGATCCTTGCCGGCTCCGCCGATGAGTTCTTCGCCGGTGATGCGATGAACGCGCTTGCCGCTCTGATCCGTGATGTCCCAGATGTAAGAGATCTTCGCCTTCGTCTTTTCGCGGGCGGCGACGATGTAGCCTCTCACGACATATTCGCCGGTTGCGTTGTTTGCGGTTGCAACCTGAATGCCGTTTTTGCCGATCGACGAGGCGAGCTGCGATTGCAGGTCACGAGCCACATTGTCCGGGGAACCGATAACCGGCGCGATCGCAATTTTTGCCGACTGCGCGGCAGCGGGTGCTGTCGTTGTGGGCGGAAGGGTCAGCGACGCCTGAGGTGTGTTTCCGCCACCGCTCAAGATGTTCGACGCCGACTCGCAGCCGCCTAATCCCAACGTGGCGAAGGCAGCCAAGACCACTGCCCCGATCACCCGTAGACGCATTCCGCGCTCGCGCGCAGATTCAAACCAAAAGGTCGTCAATGGACGTCCCCCCTTATCCAACCGCGACTTCCCGGCGGCCGGAAAACGCTACCCCCGCGGCCTGAACTCCCCTGAAAACTACCGGAACTGACCTTATCCCTCTAGATCAGCCATTAACTGCCCGTCCAGATGGCAGCCCGGTGAAACTGTTGTCAGGTCGTGTAAACGCAGGTCTTGCCTTGGCATTGCTGTGGATTGTGCAGTTACGCCACGACGATGGCAGAGATTTGTCGGCCGTAATCTGCCTCACCACGATGTGTTTTACGCCGGTAGCTGAAGAAAAGCGATTCGTTCTCGCAGGTGCACAGCGACAGGTTCTCGGTATTGCTAACGCCCGCATCCGCGAGGCGGCTCATAACAAATCCCGGCAAATCGAAATGCGGCCGCGAGCTAGCAGCATTTAGCTTAAAGAACCGGGCGTTTTCCGGGGCACGTGACAGGAAGGCCGCTTCGAATTCGGGGCCGACCTCATAGGCGGCCTGGCCGATGCAGGGTCCGACCGCGGCCGAGATACGCTCACGGCGAGCACCAAGGCGTTCCATTTCGCGAATGGCGCTGTCGATGATCCCGTCGATTGCTCCCCGCCAGCCGGCGTGGGCGGCGGCGACGACACCGGCTTCCCCATCAGCAAGTAGAACGGGGGCGCAGTCGGCCGTCAACACGCCGATGACGAGGCCCGGCGTTCTCGAGATGACGGCGTCGGCGCGCGGGAGGGCATCGCGGGACGGCGCTTCGGTGACTTCGAAAGCGGTGGTGCCGTGCTCCTGGTAGAGCGTGACTACGCCCGTACCGAACTTCAGTTCGTCGCCGCCGAGGTGCAGTCCAATGCGCCGCCGGTTCTCGATGACGCGGCTCTGATCGTCATTCGAGCCGAGGCCGCAGTTGAGGCTGTCGTAGAGGCCGGCCGAAACACCTCCGTCGCGCGTGAAGAAGCCGTGACGAATGCCGGTCACGGCGTGCAGATTTCGCGCTTCGACGGGTTTGAGCGTCATCAGGGGCCGGCTTTCATGGCATCGATCCGGAGGCATCGCTCGTCACGCGGGCGGCACTGAATCCCGGAAGCGGTGGCAATCCCGGCGAACGGGCGGCGAGCACCTTGAAGCGCGAGCCCATCCCGTTCGGCGCCAGGAGCCGGGCGACGCCCATCTCGATTTCACCGGCGCGCGCAGGGTTGGCAGACATCAGGCGAGACGCTCTTTCGACAATGCCGAGGGCGCCGAGAAATTCTGCCTGTGTAACCGGACCGTCTAGAACGAAGCCGGCGCGGTGCAGCGTCGAGGCGAGGTCATAGAAATTGACGTGAACCGTCAGGTCGGCTTCGCCGGGCGACGTCAAAGGCGATTCATACTTGTGCGCGCGGACCGCCTGCAGCGTGTCGCCGGCGGCGGGGGTCGTGTGACCATAATCGATCATCAGAAAGGCAATGGGGCCACGCTCGGCGAGGGCTTTCAGCGGTTCGACGAGCTGGTCGAGGCGCTGGGATTCGATCACCGTTCCCGGCGGCGCATTCGGCAACAGGGCTTCGAACGCCTCGTGCGGGCAATTCTTGTCGATGCCTGCGAATTGTAATTCGCCCATGGGATCGAGAATGACGCCGCGGATGTGCCATCCGGATTCCGTCTTGATCCACTGGGCAACGGGCCAGGCATCGAGGAACTCGTTGGCGAAGATGATTGCGGGCGGATTGAACTCATCGAGCTCGCGGCCCCAGCTCAGAACGTCGCGGAAGTCGGCAAGAGTTGTGCCTTGGATCTCGGCGAGGCCGTCGCTGCTTTCCACCAGATGGACGCGCGTGACCTTCGCGAAGCCCGGAACGATGCGGGCGGCGCGGAGCACGTCGCGGATCATCGTACCGCGTCCTGGGCCGTATTCGACAAGCGTGACGGGGTTCGGCGCGCCGAGCACCCCCTGCCAGACGACGCCCGCCCAGACGCCGATCAATTCGCCGAAGACCTGGCTGATGTCGGCTGCGGTGATGAAATCGCCGGCGGCGCCGAACACCGGTTGCGTCCGGTAGTAGCCGTAGTCGGGGTCCCAAAGGCAGATGGACATGTAGGTCTGGACCGTCATCGGCCCATCGCGGCGGATTCTCTCCTTGATCCGCCGGGACAGCGGCGTATCGCGACGCAATCCAGTTTCCACGGTCACACGACAGCCCTTCCGGCAGCGCTCTTCCGGTTCGCAGTCCAGATCATATAGATGCCGAGCAGAAGCATCGGCACGCAATAGACTTGCCCGGCGGTGAAGGGACCGATGTTCAAGATGTGATCGGGTTCGGGCTCGCGGAAGAACTCGCAGATGCTGCGCGCGATCGCGTACCAGACGAGCCAGATGCCCGTTACGAGACCGGGCCGTTTCAATGCGAACAGGCGATGGGTCGCAAATCTTATGATGATGAACATCACGAGGCCCTCGAGCAGCGCCTCGTAAAGCTGACTCGGATGGCGCGGGTTTTCTCCGCCGTTCGGAAAGACCATGCCGACGTAGGCGTCGGTCACGCGGCCCCAATGCTCCGAGTTGATGAAATTGGCGATGCGCCCGAAGAAAATGCCGATCGGCACGGCGGCACAGCAGAGGTCCATCACCGAGCGCGCGCTGACCTTATAGACGCGGGCGAAGAGCACGATGAGGAATGCGGAAGCGATGAGCGCTCCGTGGAAGCTCATACCGCCTTTCCAGACCTTTACGATCTCGGCCGGGTTTGAAAAGTAAAAGTCGGGGTCATAGAGCAGTACCTGACCGAGGCGGCCGCCGACGATGACAGCCCCGGTCATGTAGAGGAGAAGGTCGTCGACGCGCTCCAGCGTCATCGGCGGCTTGGCGTCGCGCCAGAGGTTCGGCGTCGATATCAGCCGGCGGATATACAGCCAGCCGAGCAGAAGCCCGGACATGTAGGCAAGGCCGTACCATTTGACCGAAATGGGGCCGAACTCGATCGCGACCGGATCGATATCGGGGAAGGTCAGAAGGGCGAGAGGTGTCATCGGCGCTCCGAGCGAGGTTCGGCGATTGGCCGTATCAGGGCCCTGAGAAAGCCTGAATGCGAAGCGTTGTTTGGGAACCCCTGAGCAAAGTCAAGCGGGCATCGTATGCCATTCCCAGGGCCCATCGGGGCGCACCGGCCGGGCTGAGCTTGCGGCCATGGGCGGCAATCGCCATAACTTGTGAACACCCTCAATTTCGAGACCCCAAATGACCCAGACGACGAACAGACTCTTCGACGACTTTGCCAAGCTCATGACGGACGCCGCCGGGGCGGCCGACGGCTTCAAAAAAGAGACCGAAGCGATCATCCGTGGCCAGGCCGAGAAGTTCCTGCGCGAAATGAATGTGGTAACGCGCGAAGACTTCGATGCAGTGCGCGAGATGGCGCAAAAGGCGCGTCAGGAAAACGAAGCGCTGGCGGTACGCATTGCCGCGCTCGAGGCGCAGGTCGCGCAGCTCTCGCTGCAGGGCACCTCCACCGTTTGAAGCATGCGCTCAAAGCATCCACAGATTAAGCGGCTTTTCACCAGCAAACGCCGCTGAACTGCCTTCCAGACCCCGGCGCGCCCGGGCTTTGCCACTTTGATCGTGGACAAGGTTTGCGCGCCGGTCCGGTCAGCTTGCGACTCGTATGGGCGTCTGGTTTTGTCCGGCGCAGCACTAAGCGGCGCTTTCGATTTGAGTGTTTTGCGTCGTTCGTTAGGCCATCCCGGCGCGCGGCAGACTTGGAGAACGATAACAAATGGCAGTTGCGGAACAGGGTTCTGACCGCGTTCTCAATCCGATCGATCTCATAGAACAGTTGGCGCAGAGCCACGACTGGCCCTGCGAGCGGGCAAGCGACGAAGAGCTGACGCTCATCGTTGCCGGGACGTGGGCTGATTATCACATCTCGATCAATTGGCGCGATGATCTCGAAGCCTTGCATCTCGCCTGCGCGTTCGATTTCCGGGTTCCGTCAAACCGTTTGACGGAAATGTATCGCCTGATCGCGCAGATCAACGAGCAGCTCTGGCTCGGCCATTTCGATCTCTGGACGCAGGAAGGCCTCGTGATGTTTCGTCACGCGCTTTTGCTCAACGGCACGGTTGCGACCGTCAGGCAGTGCGAGGCCATGCTGAAGGCGGCGCTCGAAGGCTGCGAGCGCTATTATCAAGCCTTCCAGTTCGTGGTTTGGGCGGGTAAGGAGAGCAAAGAGGCCCTGGTTTCGACGATGTTCGAGACGCAGGGACAGGCTTAAGCCGGACGCCATCACGGGTTCGGCGATCTTCGCCGAGGTGCCCTAAGAATGTCGTTGAAATTGAATGGTCCGGTGGTGCTTGCGGGCGCCGGAAAGATGGGCGCCGCACTCCTGGAAGGCTGGCTCGAGCGAGGGCTCGATCCCGCGAGCATCGTCATCCAGGAGCCAAATCTCTCGGGTTCGGCTCTCGACCTTGCAAACAGGCACGGGATCAAGGCGGCGGCCAAACTGGCCCCGCTCGACAAGGCGCCTGCCGTCATCGTCGTCGCGGTGAAGCCGCAGGTAATGGACGACGTTTTTCCGGGGCTGGCGAAAGCCGCGGGGCCGGAGACTGTGGTCATCTCCATTGCGGCCGGAAAGACGCTTCAGAGTTTCGAACGGCATCTGCAGCCCGGCACCGCAGTCATTCGGGCGATGCCGAACACGCCCGCCGCCATCGGTCGCGGCATTACCGGCGCTGTCGGCAATTCGCATGTGACCGCCGCACAGAAAGCGGCCGCCGAGAGCCTACTCGGGGCGGTCGGCGAGGTCGTCTGGGTCGATGACGAAAGCCTGATCGATGCGGTGACCGCTGTCTCGGGCTCAGGTCCGGCCTACGTTTTCCTTTTGACGGAAGCTCTCGAGGCGGCTGGTGTGGCCGCGGGGCTCGACGAGGCGACGGCGAAGCAGCTGGCGCGCGCAACCGTTTCGGGCTCGGGCGAACTCCTCAATCAATCGCAGACCGATCCGGAGACGCTCCGGCGCAACGTGACGTCGCCCGGCGGCACCACCGCTGCGGCGCTTGCCGTGCTGATGCGGGAAGGGAGCGGTCTCAAGGAACTGATGACCGAGGCTGTGCTGGCTGCGCAAAATCGCGGCCGCGAACTGGGACGTTGACCGGGGCTGGGATTTCGGTCTCGGTCTCAGCTCGCGGCTGCCAGTGTCATCCCGAACGGGCTGTGGCGGCCCGCGGCGATCGGGAATTTCGGTACCGGTGACTGCAGGCTTGGAGGACACCTTGCCAAAGTCGACGGGTTTGGCCCCCGGATCCGACACCCAAAAGATGTAACTTCATAACATAACGGTCAAATCACAATGCCGTGTGTTCACGCTCTAACATATTAAAATAGAAAGAGAATTTCGGAACTTTTCCCTACTTCGGCAGGGAAATAATCGCCCGCAGACCGCCCATGGAGCTTTCGCCTAGGGCGATGTCGCCGCCGTGGCTCTTGGCAATATCGCGGGCGATGACGAGGCCGAGCCCGCTGTTGCCTTCGTCCTGATTGCGGGCGTGGTCGAGCCGGTAGAACGGCCGGAAGACGTTCTCGCGCTCGTGCTCGGGGATGCCGGGGCCGTCGTCATCGACTTCGATGCGCACCCATTGGCGCTCTGGCGCGACGCGGATGATGATGCGGTCGCCGAAGCGGGCAGCGTTGGTTACGAGGTTCATGATGGCGCGCTTCAGGGCTTGCCGTTTCAGCGGCAAGACGATGTCGCCTTTGCTTTTGCGGATCTTGAGATCGATGGTGCAGGCATAGATCGATGCGTCGTCGACGATCTCTTCCAGGAGTTCCTTCAAATTCGTCGGCTTGGCTTCCTCGCCGCCGTCGCCTTTGGCGAACGCCAGATAGTCCTCGAGCATGTGCTGCATCTCATCGACATCGCCCGAGAGAGCACGCGTTTCGGGTGTGTCGTCGAGCAGCGCCAGTTCGAGCTTGAACCGCGTCAGCACCGTTCGCAGGTCATGGCTGACACCTGCGAGCATCGTGGTCCGTTGCTCGACGTGCTGCTTGATGCGGTCACGCATCTGCAGGAATGCGAGGGCTGCCTGGCGGACTTCGCGCGCGCCGCGCGGCCGGAAGTCTTCGGGGATGCCGCGGCCTTTGCCGAAGGCGTCGGCGGCATCGGCGAGCCGCAAGATCGGCCGGATTTGATTGCGCAGAAACAGGATCGCGACCGTCAGCAGGATGACGGACGAGCCGACCATCCAGAGAAGAAAGATATGCGAGTTCGACGCGTAGGTTTGGCTGCGCGTGGCGACGAAGCGCAAGATGGCATCGTCGAGCTTCACACGGATCTCGACGTTCTGATCGCCGACAGTGTTGATCCAGAACGGCAGCTGAACGTGCTTGCGCAATTCGTTCGAGAGCGCGCGGTCGAGCAAACGGAAAAACGGCTTCGGTCCGGGCGGGGGAAGATCGCCGTTCGGTAGAACCTCCATTTGCAAGCTGAGGCGCTCGCGCGCGAGATCGATGATTTTCTGGGCGCCGTCCGCTTTCGGCAGGTCCTCATAAACTTCGATCAGCGCGGCGATGTCACGAGCGGTCGCTTCCGACAAGCGGCGCGTCACGGCCTGCCAATGGCGTTCCATGAACGCGAAGGCTATGACGCCTTCGAGGACGACGATCGGCGTGATGATGATGAGCAGCGCGCGGGCGTAGAGGCCCTTCGGGAGCATCTCGGCGCCGATGTTGAGCAAGGCGACGACGTACGGGTGCTCGCGGAAGCGCCGATACCGCGAGGCGCCGCTGCCGGTATCCGGTGTCGTTTCGGGCACAACCGCCATTGAAGCTAATTTTCCACCGTTCGCGTTGCCGGGACGAAGCCGGTCATCGCGGTCAATCCGTGTAGAGGATATAGCCCTTGCCCCTGACAGTCTGCAGGTAGACAGGGTTCGACGGATCAGCCTCGATCTTGCGGCGCAGGCGATTGATCTGGACGTCGATCGCGCGTTCGCTTCCCGTGCTGTCGTCACTCGAGAGTTCGTGGCGGGGAACGGCAACGCCGATGCGTTGCGAGAAAAGCCTCAGGAGATCCCGTTCGCGTTCGGTGAGCTTGATGGCTTCATCGTCGCGTTTCAGCTCGCCGCGGGCGATGCTGAAGATGCAGCCACCCATCCGGATTTCGTCGCGCGGGGCGGTTTGCACCTGGCCGCGGCGAAGGATGTTGCGCAGCCGGAGCAGCAGCTCGCGCGGATCAAACGGCTTCGAAACATAGTCGTCGACGCCGGCCTCGAGACCCGAAATGCGATCCTGAGCTTCGGCAAGGGCCGTCAACATGCAGATGGGGACTGGCCGCGTCAGCTTCAGATCGCGAGCGAGGGACAAGCCGCATTCGCCCGGCATCATGACGTCGAGAAGCACGAGATCGAATGACAGGCCGCGCATGAAGGCGCGCGCCGCAGCCGCATCGGCAGCCTCGGTTACGCGGAAGCCATTGCTCGATAGGAAGCGGCCGAGCAAGCCTCTGATCTTTTGATCGTCGTCTACAACCAATATGTGCGGGGCGTTGTCCGCTAAAGGTTCGGTTCGATCCTGCGGCATCAGGGCTCTCACGGGTTGTAATCGGGTGCAGCGTCCGATGGGCCGGTCCGCTGACCTTTGATGAGGGTTTCTACCTGGGGCCGGTCTTTCTCTGTGATCATCGCAAAAAGAAAATTCCGTGCAACTGCATCGGCGCCTGGGCCGAGGTTCGCGAGCGCCCCCTCGATGCGTTTGGCCTGAATTTGTGTCAGTTTATCGTTCAGCCGCGCGCCCTTGGCCGAGAGGTAGAGCCGACGCTCGCGCCGATCCTCGTTTCCGGCTTTCTGGATGATGAATCCTTCATCGACGAGCTGTTTCAGAACGCGCGCCAGAGACTGCTTGGTGATCTTCAAAATATCCAGCAATTCCGCGACCTTCAGGCCGGGATTGCGATGCACGAAATGGAGCACGCGGTGATGCGCGCGGCCGAAGCCATACTGAGACAGGATGGTGTCGGGGTCGCACGTGAAGTCGCGATAGGCGAAATAGAACAGCTCTATGTACGCGATCAGATCGACAAGCACGGACGGTTGGCCGTCGGCCGCTACAAGAGCGGACGAATGCCCGGTTCCGGCATTGTGTTCTGACGGGCCTTCTGACTTTATGTCAGTCATGTTGACTTATTGGCCTCGATTGTATTCTGTTGCAAGCCAAATTGCTGACCTGTCCGGCAGGTCTCACTGCTTCTGCGCGAGGCGCACTGAACCACAAGTTTCCATGGTTTCAGCCTGCCAAGCCCCAGCTTTCCGAGATGCCTGGCCAACCTTCGCTACCCGCTAACCATAACGCCCTGGAAGGATTTTGACTCGTATGGCTGACCTCATCCCCTATCACGACCGCGATGGGCTCATCTGGTTCGACGGGGCCCTCATCCCCTGGCGGGATGCCAAGGTCCACCTGCTGACCCATGCGCTGCACTATGCGAGCTCGGTGTTCGAGGGCGAGCGTGCGTATGGCGGGGAGATCTTCAAGCTCACCGAGCACAGCGAGCGTCTGGTCGAGAGCGCCCGGATATTGGATTTCGAAATCCCGTATTCAGTGGCAGAAATCGATCAGGCTTGCCGCGAAGTCGTTGCCGCCAACAAGCTCTCCGATTGCTACGTCCGTCCGGTGGCGTGGCGGGGCAGTGAGCAAATGGGCGTTTCAGCGCAGTTGTCGAAAATCCATTTCGCGGTCGCTGCGTGGGATTGGGGCTCCTATTTTCCGATGGAGCAGCGTCTCAAAGGCATTCGGATCACGAATGCCGTTTATCGCCGGCCCGATCCCGCTTGTGCGCCGTCGCGGGCCAAAGCGGCAGGTCTCTATATGATCTGCACGATCGAGAAACACCGCGCCGAACGCGCCGGATATTCGGACGCTTTGATGCTCGATTGGCGCGGCCGCGTCGCCGAGTGCACGGGCGCCAACATCTTCTTCATCAAGGATGGCGTGGTGCACACGCCCGAAGCCGATTGCTTCCTAAACGGCATCACGCGGCGCACCGTCATCGATCTTGCGAAGGCGCGCGGCATCACGGTCGTTGAGCGCGTGATCATGCCGGAAGAACTCGGTTCTTTCAGCGAGTGCTTCATCACCGGCACGGCGGCGGAAGTGACGCCGGTTTCTGAAATCGGCGAGCACAAATACAAGCCCGGTTCGATCACCGAAACTCTGCTCAATGACTATATGGAACTGGTGAAACCGAAGAAGCGCGCTGCCGCAGAATAGCGGTTAGCATCGGCGTTTACGACTTGCACTGACGATCGGAGAGGTTGATGCTTGCGATTTGCGGCTTAAACTTTTCCGGTATTCATGATGGCGAGAGCATTATTTCTCTTCGCTGTACTGATAACCGCTTTTTGCGGTTTGGGCGCTGCCTTGGCCCAAGAGGGCCCAGGCGGCGCGCTCGGTATTCAGCGCGACTGCCAAGTTCTTACGACGTGCAATTTTAAGCGGGGCCGAGGCTGGCGGGGATGTTTGTCATCCTATTCCTGCCGGCGATGCGAGACCGTGCCCGGACCCTGTGTGGGCGGTGGTCCGAGAAAGCGCATTTGCGGTCAATTGATTTGCGATTGGGCGGGGAGTTAGCCGCTCGCGCTTTTTCTTATTTGCTATTGGCGGGCAGGGTGGCCGTTTGGGCCGCGCGCGGTTCTCTGAGCAGCGCGATCTTCCGAAGGCGCGTTGCGTAAAATGAGCGGCGCGCAGATGGCAAAGAGGAAGGCGGCGATGGTGACGAACAGCGCGCCTACAGCGATCGGCGACAGCGAAATTCCTGCCCAATAGGCAACCAGCTCGGCGACGATGCACCAGAAAGCGGCGGGGGTGATCGAGGCGATCGCAAGCCCGGCGAACCGGGCGGAGCGGCCCCACTGCGCCTCACGGACGGCGGTACCGATAGATGAGATCACGGGTGTCGAGGCAGTTCGCATGACGTCGAGCATGACCTTTCCGTCGTGTTATTCACTAGAATTCAGTGAAACCCCGATGGGAGTCTGGACTTCTTCGGCAACTCAATGACGCTAAGTGGCGACGCTAAAGACTCGGTAAACGCAATTACTTCAATTCAAACTAACGGCGCAGTCGTTACTCATGACGCGAACAATTGGTTCCCTTCAGCGTCGTCAGCAAAACAAGAATCGCCGAAAGGGATCTGCAACTGATCAACATGTAGAATTGCCTTTTGGCAACCGAGATATCCTGTTGATGTCGGAGATCCTGTGGGTATCTGTGGGTATCTATTGCGTGTGAAATGGGCCCCTCCAGGGCTGATGGCGCTCAAAGGGGCTGGGGATGCATCTCCGCGAGCATAAGGGGAACCGTCGCGCGAAAAGGGCGGTCAGGAATGGGGCTGACGAGCCATGCGCGTGACGGACGCCATCGAAATTGCCGAAACGGAACTCGAGGAGCGCTTCGTGCGGGCGTCGGGGCCGGGTGGGCAGAATGTCAACAAGGTTTCGACGGCGGTCGAGCTGCGTTTCGACCTGCGCGCCAATACTTCCATCCCCGATTATGCTCGCGACAAGCTGAAACGTCTGGCGGGGCGCCGTCTGACGATCGACGGGGTCATCGTCATCCAGGCGGATCGCTTTCGCAGTCAGGAACAGAACAGAGCCGACGCCCGATCGAGGCTGGTTGAGCTCATCGAGACATCGCTGGAGCGGCCGAAGCTCAGGATAAAAACGAAGCCTTCCCGCGGCGCGCGCGAGGAGAGGATCAAGGCCAAGACCGTACGCGGCAAGGTCAAGAAGATGCGCAGCCGGAAAGTCGATTTCGATTGATCGGCTGCCGATCAATCAGCGCGCATATGGGAGTTAATGGTAGCGGGAGGCGGACTTGAACCGCCGACCTAAGGATTATGAGACCTTCGCTCTAACCACCTGAGCTATCCCGCCACACCTGCCAGCACGCTGGCATTGGAGCGACCGTCTATAGGGAGCGCCGCAGCTTTCTGTCAACACGACGCTCCGTCCCGGAGGCACATGCATGCCAACAAAATTCGATCGGGCCGGGAAGGACACTTATTTCGCGTATTCCGCGAGGGTTATTCTGCGGCAACCGGGCGCTGGCTGACTTCCCCTTCCTTGCGGAAGCGCATCATCGTGAAAATGCCCCACGGCCGCAGCGCCTTACGGTCGATCAGCTTCAGTTCGGGGCAAACCATCACGCGCGACACGTCGAATACCGAGTGCCAGCCGACGAGATCGGCGAACGGCGCCATCTGCCGCTCGACCCAGCCGCGGACGCCGTCGTCCTGGCTGAAGTGGTTGACGAGCATGACCTCGCCACCGGGCTTCGTCACCCGCGCCAATTCCTGCATGACCTTCTGTGGATCGGGCACGACCGTGATCACGTACATCGCGACCGTCTTGTCGAACGAATTATCGGGGAAGCGAAGGTTGCTCGCGTCCATCTCGTACAGGCCCGAGATGTTCGTCAGCTTCTCGGCTTTGACGCGCTCGCGGGCTTTGTCCAGCATCTCCGGCGCGAGATCGATGCCGACGATGTCCAAATGCTTTTTGTAGTCGGGAAGCGAGAGGCCGGTGCCGACGCCGACTTCGAGCACGCGCCCGTCACCGGCATTGATGATTTCGACGGCGTGGCGGCGGCCGGCCGTCGAGATCGCGCCGAAGGTATAATCATAAACCGGCGCCCACCGACGGTAAGCGTCACGGACCTGGCCTTCATCGAGCTGCAAAACCTTCGCTTCCGAACGCCTTTTCTGTGCTCCCGCACGCGCTCCCGACGAGGCGTGGAAGCCCGAAGGCTTATTGTCGCTCACTGCCCGATCTCCATTCGTCCGCAACCGAATTCCTGCGATGTGCCTAGCGGCCCGCGCCGGCCATCGTCGTGTTCCTTACCGCCTCTTCGGCGATATTTGTGGCCTTGATCGTTTTTGCAATCCATCCCCCGCCAAGGACACGTCCCTCCGTCCCGGCGTCGGCATAAAACACGCACGCTTGTCCGGTCGCAATACCCTCTTCGCCGTCGGTCAGATCGACCCGGACCGCGCCGCCTTCTTCGACTGTGAGCAAGGCGGGCCGGAGCGCCTGCGACGAGCGCATGCGAACATAAAGGGAGAGACCGTCGGCTGCGACCTCGTGCAAGGGCTTTTCCCCGAGCCAATTGACGTTCCGAAGCATCAGTCCGGTGGTCCTGAGCGCCGCTCGCGGACCGACGACGACTTCATTCTTCGATGCATCGAGACGGACGACGTAAAGGGGTTCGGCGGCCGGGATTTTAATGCCGCGGCGCTGACCGACCGTGTAATGCACGATGCCGTCGTGGCGGCCGAGGATGCGTCCATCGAGATGGACGATGTTGCCGGCGTCGAGCGCGTTCGGCTTCAGGCGTTCGATGACGTCGGTGTACTTCCCGGTCGGAACGAAGCAGATGTCCTGGCTGTCCGACTTGTCGGCCACGGGCAGATTGAACGAACGCGCGAGGTCGCGCACGGCAGCCTTCTGCATGCCGCCGATCGGAAACCAGAGGGACGACAGCTGCTCCTTCGTGATTCCGAACAGAAAATAGCTCTGATCGCGATCGGCATCGACGGCGCGCGAGAGGACGGGGCCATCCTCGGTGTCGTGCCGCTGAACGTAGTGGCCGGTCACTAGGACGTCGGCGCCCAGATCCTTGGCGGTGTCGAGCAGGTCGCGAAACTTGATTTCGTTATTGCAGGTGACGCAGGGGATCGGCGTTTCGCCGGCGACGTAGCTCTCGGCGAATGACTCGATGACCTTCGTGGCAAAGCGCGTCTCGTAGTCGAGGACGTAGTGCGGGATATCGAGCGCTTCGGCGACGCGCCGAGCGTCATGGATGTCCTGGCCCGCGCAGCAGCTGCCCTTGCGGCCCGTCGCGGAGCCGTGGTCGTAAAGCTGTAGCGTGACGCCGATCACGTCGTGACCGGCGGCCTTCATGATGGCCGCGGCAACTGAGCTATCGACGCCGCCGGACATTGCCACGACAACGCGCTTTTTCGATGCGCCCGCCTGTTTTGGGGCGCGCACTGCGCTGCTGCCGGCAGATGATGTTTCGGTCTGGTTCATACGATCGACTGGCTCGGGCTCGTGGCAGGGGAGCGCAACAAAGCTCCTACAACAATACCCCGACGCCGCTATCCTTCAAAAGATCCAAGAAATTCAGAGAATTGCCCGTCCTCGGGCGATTGTGATCTCAGCGGGTATTGGGCCTTGTCCATCAATAATTGTCAAATCCGCCGTCTGCAAGGCGGCGTGGAGCCTCGCCACAGGGTTTTGGCCCATTTTTCGCTGAGGATAGGTCCAGACTCCACGGTGCTTCAAATCGGGACGGATCGCCTCAACACCGCCCTGTTTCGGTAAGGTAATGTGGAATTGGCACGCCCATTTATATGTTTTTCACTCAATGGGTTAGTGCTAATTTAATCGCATGCGGTTATAACTAACCCTGGTCAAAGAGTGTGTATTGAGTATCATGACCGAACAGCAGATGAGAGCGCGCGGGCGCTACGTGATCGGACCTGATGGGTCGCCCCTCACGGTCGCAGACCTTCCCCCGCGGGATACGAAAAGATGGGTCATCCGCCGCAAGGCTGAGGTGGTTGCCGCTGTCCGCGGTGGTCTTCTCAGTATCGAAGAAGCTTGCGAGCGTTATACGTTGACCGTTGACGAGTTCCTGTCGTGGCAGCGTTCGATCGACAAGCATGGCCTGCCTGGCCTTCGCGCAACGCGTTTACAGGACTATCGGGACTAACTTTGTCAGGCTGACTTCGTCAGGCTGATTTCGTCAGTTTCCAAGAGTCCGTAAACCGATACAGCAGAGTGCAGTCTAGGGTTGCTGGGCCGGCTTGGCCTGGGCAGCCTTGACTTTGGCTTTTTGCGACTTGGTCTTCTTCGCCGGTTGATCTGCGTTTGCCGTCTCGGGTGGCGCAGGTATCCAGCCTGGGACCGATGAGGTGGCTGCGCAACCGTCTGTGCCCTTCGCCCATCGCGAGATGTCGTTCGTCATTGCCGAGGCGTATGCATCCGTCATCTTCCGGTTTTCAACCGTGAGCGTGGCGGAAGCTTCACCTGTCGGTTCGATGCCGACGAGATAGGCCTTGGGTCCGCGCGGGTTGGGTTGCGTCGGATCCCGCTCATGAATGACGATTTCTGCCTTGCCCCCGCGCGAAGGTGCGTCGGCCGTTGCGTGAAAGATGTAATCTTTCTTGAGCGGGCCGCCCGTGGCGAACCAACAGCTCATCGCACCTCGAGCCAGCCGCGAATAAATCTCGGTTGCCGATCCCGTTACGCCCGGAACGACCTTGCCCGCGGATGCTTCGCCGCCGGGGAGCGCCGCGACCGTCGGCGCATTTTGCCCGGAGGGCTGTAGGTTCAGAGACTGCAATTCCGGTCCGTTGCCCGCGCAACCTGGCAACGCCGCCACGATCAGCAGCGCCGGCACCCACATTGATGGACGGCGGACAGGCATTTTTCCCCGAGCGGCGGCGCAGATAGACTCATTGCTTGAACACGAATGACAGTTGCAACTCGTGCCCGCCCGGCCTGATTTGGGCAAGGGGTCACAGTCGCACCAAACGGCGAAGCCAACAGAATTTGGAGGGGAGAAAGGCGGCGTCTTTCAGGCGGGCCGCATCACCTGGGGGAGAGGGAGGATGGGCCCTATGCAAGAGCCCAGCGACCCGAATCAATCAGCGGAGGGCGGTGATGCCGAAAGGGCGGTCACGGCGGCCAGCGCGGGGATCGTCGAGGTTGGCGGCCTGCTGGGCGGCACGAGAGAATTGCTCGACGGTGTCGTCCCGTTCGCGAACGGCGGCTGCCAGCTTTTCGCGCAGCCCTTCCGTCGACTGCCTGAGGTTGTCGCGCCGCTGCGCTGCCGCCTTTGCGAATGTCGAATAGGAGAAATGCGCGCGATCGCGAATGCCCGTGCGATCTTCCTCAAGTTGAATCTGGCGTTCGAGGTCGGCGGCCATCTGATCAAATTCGCGAATAATTCGCTCTAGATCATCAACCTTCCTAGACTTCTCTTCCACTTCCCGACGCTTCAGGCGCATGGCCATGTCACGTGACTTCATCGTCCGATACCCCAAACAAAATTCGAACTTTCCGTATCTTCGCCTTACACAAGAAGCGTGCCAACCAAGATGAGGCGTTGCTGCTACAGTAATAATGAAGAAACGCAGTCATTTCGATGGGCCGTCGCGTTGCACCAGCGTCCGATGACCCTCAATAATTAGGTATGACATACTGCGCTTAAGTTGCGGTAAAGCAACGGGTAACTATTTCTGACGGCCCGTCTCGTTTGGGGTCAAAATTTTAGTCATGCGCCGTCTAGGGCAATCTCACGAATTCTGTTAGCTCTTGATTCGAGCCGAATGCAGGTCAGAAGCGATCGGAGTCGGATAGCGGGGTGGGCGCCTCGAAATCGGACTTTGCGGAAGATCTTGTCGGCGATCGAGAGGGGCGCAGTTCTAATATTTTGAAACAATAGCGGGCCATGCTTTGGCGCGAACGAGGATGCTTTGCCTCGCGACCGTCAATAGCGCGACCGGCTTCGCGGGAGCCATGTCCATCTCCAGTTGCCGCCGGGACACCGGCAAGCCACTGGATGGTGAATTAGCTAACGCGAATTAGGGTTTGTTAACCTCTCGTCGCTAACTTCCTAACGATCGCTTAGCTCGATGGTAGTGCGTTCTCTTTGAGCGAAGGACAGACATAGCGCGGACACGGATCGGATTAGGGCACCAGAGGGACGGTCATGCGGGTTCTACTCATTGAAGACGACAGTGCCACGGCGCAAAGCATCGAGCTTATGCTGCAGTCGGAAGGTTTTAATGTTTATACGACTGACCTAGGCGAAGAAGGCGTCGATCTAGGTAAGCTTTACGACTACGATATCATTCTCCTTGATCTCAACCTTCCAGACATGAGCGGTTACGAAGTTCTGAAGACGCTTCGTGTCGCGAAGGTCGGAACGCCGATCCTGATACTTTCAGGTCTGGCAGGCATCGACGACAAGGTTCGCGGCCTTGGCTTCGGCGCCGACGACTACATGACGAAGCCCTTCCATAAGGATGAGCTCGTCGCACGTATTCAGGCGATCGTTCGTCGCTCGAAGGGACACGCACAGTCGGTCATCGAGACCGGCGATCTTCGCGTCAACCTCGACACCAAGACGGTCGACGTCAATAATCAGCGCGTGCATCTGACCGGCAAGGAATATCAGATGCTCGAACTCCTTTCGCTTCGGAAGGGCACGACCCTGACGAAAGAGATGTTCCTTAATCATCTCTACGGCGGAATGGATGAACCTGAGCTGAAGATCATCGACGTCTTTATCTGCAAACTCAGGAAGAAGCTTCAAGCAGCAACCGGCGGCAAGCACTACATCGAAACGGTGTGGGGTCGCGGATACGTGCTGCGCGATCCGGGACATGAAGGTTCCGAAGCCGCTTAAGATTTCGCGTCGAGACGATCTTCTTCTCTCGCACTCTTATTCACGCGCACAGGGGCCATGATGGCCCTTGTCGTGTTTTTGGGGCTTCCTTTTCCTGATGCAGTTTGGACGTCGAGACCGCGTGTGATCCAGGCATGCGTTCAGGGGCCCACGAGGGGCCCCTGTCATTCGCAACAAACTTTCGATTTAGACCGGCACCAAACCGGCGGCTGTCAGGGACGCCAGTTTATAGAAAGACGGCCCGTCTGAATGTCGGGGTCGATGTGTGCTGATAGGCCAGGTGTTGCAAATAGCGGCAAGTTTTCGCTCCCGAGGTCGATGTAGCGATATTCAGCTTTGAGCGAGAGCGAATCCCAGATTTTTGTTTCGACACCGGCGCCAATGAATGCACCTGAGATGCGCTTGGCGTCGTATATGGTCCCCCCGGTGCCGCCGATAGAAGCCGTAGTCTGTTCCAATCCCGCGTTCGCGTAGCCGCCACTGACGAACAACAGGGTATCGGGGGCGGTGAGGTATCCCAACCTACCGCCGACCATCAGAATATTCTTAAAGCCACCCTGGCTGCCGTAAATGGGCGTGCCCGAGAAGCTGAGTTGATCTTTGTATTTGAGGTTCGACATATCGGCGTCGGCGAGCGCGCCAACGACGAACTTTTTGCTGAATTGATAGTCGTAGCCCACAGTTGCCGAGATGAAGCCGCCGTCATTGCTGACGGGGTTGTTCAGTGCGCTCGCTTCCCCGGGGTACGGGAACGTTTCCTCTTTCTGGGCGACGCTGTAGCCTGCGCCGAAGCCCAGGTACGGTCCGGTCCAGCTCGAGGTGATCGGCGGGATCGAGTTATCGACAACGTCCTTCTTGCCATCGCCAAAGCGGTAGCTGAGCGACATCCTGATGGTTTGGGTTTGCGGCTTCAACGTCTCGATCAACGCCGCTGACGGCACAGTGTCATTGAAAACAGCACCCTCTGACCGCATCGACGTATAGCGATACTCGGCCTTGAGGCTGAAACCGTTGCCAATCAACGTTTCGACGCCGCTTCCCAGGAAATAGCCATTGAAGCTTCCGATTCCCGCGCGCATGCGATCGCCGTCAAAATCGATGGTTACGTCACTCGGATCAGAATGGGCGTAGCCAAACGTGGAGAAAAAGAGCGTCGTTGGTGCGACGAGGTATCCGATGCGGCCGCCGACGGAGAGTTGATCTCCGAGCTTCAGGTGTCCAGTCTCGTTGAATATGAAATTGGAAAAGTTGGTATCAGCGTCGGAGAAATCGTAGTCGACGAAAACACCTACGACGAGCGGCCCGAACAAGTTGTGATCGTAACCCGCGCTAAGAGTGAGAAATCCTCCCGCACCAGCCTGGCCATTTTTCTTATAATTGAGGTTGGTCGGCCCGTCGGTGAGGAGGGTGTCGACGCGGGTGTTCGCCATTTCATACCCGCCGCCGATGCCGATATAGGGTCCTGCCCAGTCGTTGGCGGAAGCCGGTCCGGCGGCGATAACCAATGTGCTCCCCGCGACTAGCGCTAGGCCGGTCAGTTTCTCGATCATGGCATTCCCCGACAGGTGCACCTGAACACGCGCCGCGCGTGTTTTGACGATGCTGAATCAATGGGCGCATATGTCCCGCTCATTGATATCGTTATCTGATTCGCGGACTAAGGGAGACCTAGTGCCAACGCGCCGCTTCGCGATCAGCGGTGGATTGTTTAAAACCGGCGGAGCAATACGGAGTTAGAGCCATGAGCGAATCGACCGCCAAAACTGCATCCCCGCTCAAGGCGGCAATCGTCCGCGTGACGCCTTTCGAGCAGAACTGCACGCTGATTTGGGATGACGCGACGAAGGTTGGCGCCGTCGTCGATCCGGGTGGCGATCTCGATCGCATCGAGCAGGCGATCAAAGAAGTGGGAATGAAGGTCGAGAAGATTCTGCTGACGCACGGTCACATCGATCACGCGGGCGGCGCGGCCGATCTTCGCGACCGGCTCGGCGTCAAGATCGAGGGTCCGCATCGCAATGATGGTGTTCTACTCGATGCGCTCGAGAAGCAGGGCGAGATGTACGGGATTTCAGGCGTTCGCAACGTGAAGCCCGACCGCTGGCTGGACGAGGGCGACAAGGTCACCGTTGCGGGTCACGAGTTCGAGATTTTTCACTGCCCGGGGCATTCGCCGGGGTCGGTCGTCTTTTTCGACCGGCGGCAGAAATTCGCGCTCGTCGGCGATGTGATCTTCCGGGGATCGATCGGACGAACCGACTTTGCTTACGGCGACCACGACGCGTTGATATCGTCGATCAAAACGAAGCTCTTTCCGCTCGGCGACGACATCGCTTTTATTTGCGGTCATGGCCCGCCGAGCCAGTTCGGTCCGGAACGGCTGACCAATCCGTTTCTGGTCTGAGATTTCCCGGGCGCCCAGCGGCTAGAATGAGAATTCGTACGAGCCGCCGAGGCAGCCGAAGATTCCGCATTCGCGCTGAAGGGTGCCGTAGCCGCCGTCAGAGATCGAATTGTCGTTGCTGGCGGTCAAATCGACCGTCTGCACGCGCAGGGTCTCTTCGCAGCTTCTCCTGCAAGCGGTCCAGCTGCCGCCCGGAAGCCGGACTTCCCACCCCCATTTGGGAGCGCGCCTGACGACGCTCCTGATCGCGCCGTTGCCGAAGCGGCTATAGGCGGTGATCACTTCGCCTTGCTTGTAGTTCGAGCGAAGCCGGCCGATGTGTGCATCGGCGGCCGGCGGGACGATAGACGTGAGAACTGCCGCGGAGACTGCGACCGCTGCCAGCATTTTTGCGCGCATGGAAAATCTCATCCTTTGATGTTGCGGTTTTCGGCTAACGCGACATCGAAATGTTGACGCCCTTGAACGACGGTCCGCTGGTCGCGACCGTTACCGAGTGCGAACCTCCGGAAATCGAGACGGACATCGAGCCGCTGATGCCGCCGCTGATCGCCAGGTTCATTCTGTTGGATGACGCACGTCCGTTCACCGTGCCGGACTGATTGTACGTGCGCTCTTCCCAATCGCCGCTCACCGTGCCGTTGGCGTTGGTGAGATTGGCTCTGAGCTCGACCTTTGCTGAGGCGTTGGCGCAGCGAATCGAAAGACCAAGATTGGTTGGTCCGCCGTTGTTCGTGTAATACCCTTTGCAGCGCAGGCTTTCGGTCTTGCCGTTATCGAAACGGGCGGTGCCCGAGCCGCTCCACGTACCGGCGAGTTCGACAAACGGATTGTCCGACGCCGCGGCAGCGGGATTGAACGACAGGGCCAGGCCAACTGCTACAACGGCGGCCCACGCCGAAATTGACGCTGCAAGTCTATGATTGCGCACCACGAATTCATCCTTCCAAACTGTGGGCCCCCGAAGCGGCGGCATTATCATCCGATGTGAGCCGATTTGCGAGCCATATGGGAAGGACAATGCTGCGCGTTCAAACGTGTTGCCGCCGAGCGACACTCGCGGGCACCCGTCCGCGCCGAGGTACGGTCGTACGATCGATATCCAGCCTGCGAGTTACCCAAATGTAGCCTCCAAAGCGTCGCGATCGAATTTCAAACTCCCGGTATTGTTGGGTGGCGCTGAGAAGCAAGACAGCGGCATTGCCGCGGGGTGGGACTCGGGGTGCGCCATCGTCAATCGATATGTTGAGGGAGTTCGAGCATGGGCCGGTCGTACCGCGTTGCCACGTATGTCGTTGCTGCAGCAATTTCAAGTCTTGTCGCAACCGAAAACCGGGCGGCTGCGCCTATCGATCCGCTGGCCAGCCTCGCAGGACGCTGGGTGGGCATGGCAACGATGACGTCGATGTCGGGACCCGCGTCGAACTTCAAATGCGTTGTGACTTACGTTGCGCGGCAGGACGGCGTGCGCGGCATGCGGCAGACGCTCCGCTGCGAAGACGGTTCGAACTTCAAGCTTCACGCGGCGACCGATCTTGCCGTCGAAGGCGATAAGGTCACCGGCGCCTGGACGGACAAGATCAACGACATCGGCGGCACGGTCGCCGGCACCGTCACGGCCGATGGTTTTGACGTGCAGCTTTCTGGCCAGTTCTTCGCAGCGCACATGGCGGTCGCTGGACAGGGCTGCGATCAGTCCGTCAAGGTTCTCCCGCAGGATGCGAGCGTGTTCCGGGAACTCGCCGCGACGCTCAAGAAGTGCTGAGCCGTCGCTCTCGATATCGTTAAAACGGCTGAACGATCTGACCGACGATGGGGGTCGAGTCCGGCTTCGGGTCGTAGCGGAAATCCAGGATCAGATTGAAGACGTTTTGCGGCCAGAAGGCAGGATAGCTGCCTTCGCGGGCGCCGAGGAGTGACGCGATCTCCGGCAGCTTCTTATGGTGCCAGCAGATCACGATCATCTTCCCGCGATACTCGGGCTTCGAAAAAATTTCGGTGATGAGACTTTTGAAGTCCCTGTCTTCGATGTGATGCTGCACCTCGATGTTGAGTGCGGCGGCGAGCGGTTTCACCGTTTCGATCGAGCGGATCGAACGTTTTGAGCGGGCGGCCGCGTAAATGAAATCGGGCCGTCCGAACGTCTGAGGAATGTACGTTACAAGGCGCGCTGCGCGTGCGACCCCTTCCGGAGAAAGCAGGATATCGTTCGGGTCACCCGTTTTCTCGGCATGGCGCATCAGCAGGATGCGGCCCGGCGCGCCCTCGGGGTGGTGTGTGGCCGTTATTTCTTCCGAAGCGGTCAGCCCCAACGAACGGGCGAGCGCGCACAGCCATGCTTTCATGCCGCGATCCGGCTCACCAGAATTTTTCAAATCATGCCCCTTCCGTGCGCTTCTGCCACGCGACCCCGAAAGTCGCCGTCAACGCCGCGGCTCACCGCTGACGTCAAAAGAAATTCGCGCCGGTCTTCGCAGGAATTTGGCAGGCGTTCAAAACGGTTCGATGACGCGGTTGACCGTCGGGGCGCTACCCGAGTTCGGATCGTATTGCAAATCGAGAATGAGGTTATAGGCATCGTCCGGCCATGGGTCCGGATAGCTGCCAGCGGGGGCGCCCAGCAACGTTGCGATTGCGGGCAAGGATCCATGATGCCAGCAGATGACGACCGTTTTGCCCTTGTAGTCGGGGTCGTTGAAAATCATATCGGCCAGATCTTCGATTTCGTCTTTTTCCATATTGTCGTCGACCTTCATTCCGAGCGCATCGGCGAGCGGTTGAACCGTTTCTCTCGGTCGGTCCGAATGTTTCGAGCGGGCAGTCGCGATGATGAAATCGGGTTTGCCGAAGGTTTGCGGAATGTAGGTCGCCAGATGTTCCGCGCGTACCTGCCCGGCTTCAGATAGATCTTCGTCGCCGTCATCGCCGGTCTTGTCGGCATGACGCATCAGGATGATGCGCTTCGGGCCGCCGAGAAAGTGTTCGACGGGCGCATAATCGGAGGCCTTCTCACGAACCTTGATGCAAAGGGCACACGGCGGCCGGTTCTCCAGCTTCTGCATTCCAGCGGCGAGGAGATCCATGGAGGCAGCGGCGCCGGGAGGCTCGAGGAGGATCGCTATCGACGCGACACTTGCGAGAAAAAGGGCTGCGGTCGCGGAGCGCCGGAAAAGAACAGAGACGCGTTTCATTCGTTTACTCCTGTTTCCTCAGACCCGCGTTTCACCGCGCAAGCCTTTCAGCTTGCGGACTGGGCCGCGAGACGTCGCAAGTGGCTTATACCCCTGCAGTTCGCGGAACGGAGCCTAAACGGTGGAGGAAAGACGCACGGGAAGGCGCCCAAGTTTCAAAACCGGGCATAGCGTCAACCCTTACGCAACCTTCGTTGCCTAATTTTGACAAATAAGGCCGGTCACTGATTCGATTTGCGATAACGCCATGACGTGCGCCACCCCCGACCGCGAACTGCTGCGGCAGCTCGCGGACATTCCCGAGGTTTCGTTGAGCGGGTTTTCCGTCAGGGAAGGCTTGGCCGGAACGGGCGTGACGGTGATGAAGGGCCGGAACTATTTCGGCAGCTGGCGGGCGGTGGACAAGCAACTTGTTTGGGTGCCTGCCAACCTGACCGAGCCCGGCCATATCGTCGAGACGGTTGAAGAGGCCGTTCGTCATACGCTGCTCTTGATTTTGAAAAGCATCCAGTCGCCCGGATCTACGCCGCCTCGGGCCCTTGCCAGCTGATCGCGGTCAAAGCCAAAAATTTCCCTCAGTGGACCGTTGCAAAGTCAGCGGGTCAACGCGACTGTCGGGCTCTGACAAAGGGAGCTCTATCGTGAACATTCGCCGCCAAACGTTGCTGCTAATATTTCTCCTTGCGTCGCTGTCCGGCGCTGTGGCCGATCCGGTCGAACTGCCGTCGCGCAAGCCCGGGTACTGGGAAATTGCGATTGCGCACGGGTCGAAGTCGACATTTGCGATGACGGTGCATGCCTGCATCGATGCGGCGACCGATAAGGTCATGATGCAGGCTGGAACCTCGGCGATGGAGGAGATGTGCTCCGATCACGAGATCAAGCGTCAGGGCGACGCTTATGTGTGGGATACCAAGTGCACGATGGGTTCGATGAAGACGACGTCGCACGTGGTGATCACGGGTGATTTTCTATCGGCCTATCAGATCGAAATCACCGGAGATGTCACGGGTCTGCCGTCGGCTGAAAAAACATTGACGACGCAAAAGGCGAAGTGGCTGTCGGATGCCTGTCCCGCAGGCGTCAAAGCGGGCGACATGCAAATGCCGGGCGGCATCACCGTCAATGTCAGCGATATGATCAAATCGCTGGGCGTGGCGAAGACGCCGTGGCAGCCCTAGACGCGAAACGCGCGCAGATGACTGCGGCCGCCTTCCCAGCGGCCGCAGTCATTATGTGATTTACGCAGCGAGCACTGCGCGCTCGTGCTTTCCTTCCTCGATCTCTTCGATGATCTTGGCGACAAAGGCTTCGAGATCGCCGGGATTGCGGCTCGTGACGATGCCCTCTTCGGCCACGACGGGCTCATCGACCCAGTTGGCACCGGCATTGATCATGTCCGTCTTGATCGAATTGTATGACGTGGCCTTGCGTCCGCGAACGGCTTTGGCCTCGATCAACAGCCACGGAGCGTGGCAGATGGCGGCGACGACTTTGCCGTCGGCGAGAAAGGCCTTGATGAGCTTCATCGCGTCCGCGTTCTGGCGAAGCGTGTCCGGATTCATCTGGCCGCCTGGCAGTACGATCGCGTCGTAGAGCGAGGTCGATGCGTCGCCGAGTTCCACATCGACCTTAACGGGCTTGCCCCAGTCCTTATTTTCCCAGCCGATGATCGAGTCTTTCTGCTTGCGATCTTTCGGCGCGGCGACATGGACAAGCTGCGCCACCGCTTTCAGCTTCTCGCGCGGAACGTCAAGTTCCGACTGCTCGAAACCGTCGGTCGCGAGAATGAGAATTTTCGCTTTCGAGATCTTTGGCATTGGAGGTTCCTCGATTGCTTTGCAACTGAGAAACAACCGACATGGCGTACCGGAGTTCCGCTCTGCGGCATGAGCAGATTGAAGCGCATCAGACGACGCTGCTTACACCATTTTCCCAAGGATCCTCGTCATTTCGTCCAATGAAAAGGCGCGCAGCGTTTGCGTTCGAATGCTCCCGCGTGCAGAAACGCTTAACGAAAAAGCTGTGGCCGACTCATCGTCTGGTGCCTCGCAGATAGAGACGGCGTCGAATCGGCCGATCGTCCAATACATGTGTTTGACCGTGACGCTTGCGTTCGCAGCCATTGCTTTGAACTTGTCGGCACGGTTTATGGTGTCCTTGGCGTCGTGAATGCCTTTGTCCGTGAAGTTGGCAAGAATGACATACGTTGCCATGAGAGCCTCCATTGTGGGTGGTGCTCCCCGTTGCCGCGGATGTTAGATCCGCAAGCGGTACAAATGTAGGAAAATCTGCGGCTGCTACTGGCCCGGGCGTCCGGTTTTCTTGGGGCGACCGCGGCGGCCCTTCTTCTCGGAGCCGCCCCTATATTCGCGGGTCCGCGTCGGCATCGTGATGCGTGAGGGCTTTTCGCCGCTTAGTTAAATCCCGGCCCACCTCAACGGAGAGGGCAAATCATTGGCCGCGTAATCGACCATCAATAGTCTCCGGCGGCCTTGGCTGTGAGAAGCATAGGAGGCATGCACGATTGCGGTTGCGCAAATCCAAACGTCACCAGGTTCGGCCAAGCACGTAACCTCTGGGGATTGTGCAATGACTTTTGGTATTGCGTCAGTGGGGATGCGGCCTTTCCGATGCGATCCTGGAGCGACACGCAACGGGCCGTTGTCGTTTCGGCATGGATCAAGGTAGGCGCGGAGCGTGATCATACCCTCAATGTATGAGAAGGGTGGCTCGACATGGATGGCGCCCGACTTCGTCGTCCAAGGGCCAAAGCCAGGCATATCGATCTTTTCGCGAACGACGATTGTCCGGTCTTGATGCCAACCGAGCGCCCAGTTGGTTTTAGCGTTCTTGTCGAAGAAGACCGCGCGTACGGCACGCGCATTGTTTCCTAACCTGGTCGTAGCAAGTCGATCGAACGTGCGACCGCACGAAAGAAGCTTTCGCACCGTTTCATCACCGACGAGGCGAGAGCCCGGCGCGCCGTTTCGCTGACGTTCTGCAAGCTCAGCAAATTCTTCCAGTTCAGCGACCGTCAACACATGTTCGACTTTTTCGACGCCATCATTTGAAAGCGATAGTGCATCGGCACTGCGGTTCGGCGCTGTCATTGGTACTACTGGCCCGGGCGTCCGGTTTTCTTGGGGCGGCCGCGGCGGCCCTTCTTCTCTGAGCTGCCCTCGAATTCGCGGGTCCGCGTTGGCATCGTGATGCGCGACGGCTTTTCGCCGGACTTCACGGGCAGCGAGGCGTGCGGGCCCATTTCATCGAGCGTCGGCTTGTGGGGGCCTGCGATTTTCTCGCCGAACGCACCGGCCTTCACGCGGCTATCGACATGCTGGGTGCGTGCCGGGACAGGACGGTCGGTGCCCGGTCCCATGTCGTCAAGCGACGGCTTCTTGATGCGAGAGGTCGACTGCGCGTACGTCGGCTGCACCGGCTCGTATTCCGTCGCAATGCGGCTGCCTTCCGATTTCGGCGGAGGTACGTTGGCGCTCGCTCCGTATTTGCGCGCGCCTTTGAAACTCCCGGCCTTGTCCTCGATCTCCGACTGCCGTGCCAACGGATCATCGGCGATGGCGAGTTCGGTTTCGCGCAGGCGCTTGATCTCGTCGCGCAATCTCGCGGCCGTTTCGAATTCGAGATCGGCGGCGGCTTCCTTCATGCGCCGTTCCATGTCGGCGATGACGGCTTGCAGGTTGTGACCGAGCACCTGGACATTCTCGCCATCGGCGAGACCGGCGTCGACGGTGACGTGATCCTGCTCGTAGACCGATTGCATGACGTCGGCGATGTTCTTCTTCACGCTTTCCGGCGTGATGCCGTTGGCCTCGTTCCACGCGAGCTGCTTTTCGCGGCGGCGGTTGGTTTCGGCCATGGCGCGTTCCATGGAGCCGGTGACCTGATCGGCGTAGAGAATGACCTTGCCATCGACGTTGCGGGCCGCACGGCCGATCGTCTGCACGAGCGACGTCTCGGAGCGCAGGAAACCTTCCTTGTCGGCATCGAGAATGGCGACGAGGGCGCACTCGGGAATGTCGAGGCCTTCGCGCAGGAGGTTGATGCCGATCAGCACGTCGAAGGCGCCGAGGCGCAGATCGCGGATGATCTCGATGCGCTCCAGCGTCTCGATGTCGGAGTGCATGTAGCGGACGCGGACGCCGTTCTCGTGCATGTATTCGGTCAGATCTTCGGCCATGCGCTTTGTCAGCACGGTGACGAGCGTCCGATAGCCCTTCTTCGAGACCTGGCGCACCTCGTCGAGCAGATCATCGACCTGCGATTTCGCGGGGCGCATTTCGACGACGGGATCGATCAGGCCGGTGGGGCGGATGACCTGCTCGGCGAACGAGCCGCCCGTCTGCTCGAGTTCCCAACTTGCTGGCGTCGCGGAAACGAAAACGGATTGCGGACGCATCGCGTCCCATTCCTCGAAGCGCAGCGGCCGGTTGTCCATGCAGGAGGGTAGGCGGAAGCCATACTCGGCAAGCGTTGCCTTACGCCGGAAGTCGCCGCGGAACATGCCGCCGATCTGTGGCACGGTCACATGGCTTTCGTCGGCAAAGACGAGGGCGTTATCGGGCAGATATTCGAAGAGCGTCGGCGGCGGATCGCCGGGATTGCGGCCCGTCAGATAGCGCGAATAGTTCTCGATGCCAGCGCATGAGCCTGTCGCTTCCATCATTTCCATGTCGAAGGTCGTGCGTTGCTCGAGGCGCTGGGCTTCGAGAAGCTTGCCTGAGGCATAGAGTTCGTCGAGGCGCTGTTTCAACTCGATCTTGATCGACTTGATGGCCTGCTGCAGCGTCGGCTTCGGCGTGACGTAGTGCGAATTTGCGTAGAGCTTTACGAGTGCCAATTCGTCCGTCTTGTTGCCCGTAAGCGGATCGAATTCGACGATCGACTCGATCTCGTCGCCGAACAGCGAGAAACGCCAAGCCCGATCTTCTAAGTGGGCCGGGAAGACTTCGACGGTGTCGCCGCGTGCGCGGAAGGAACCACGGACGAAATTCTGATCGTTGCGCCGGTAGTGAAGGGCGACGAGGTCAGCCAGCAGCTGGTCGCGCGAGAGCTGTTCGCCGACGCGCACGGTGAACGTCATCGCAGTGTAGGTTTCGACCGAGCCGATACCGTAGATGCACGACACCGACGCGACGATGATCACGTCATCGCGTTCGAGAAGGGAACGCGTCGCGGCGTGGCGCATACGGTCGATCTGTTCGTTGATCGACGCTTCCTTCTCGATGTAGGTGTCCGTGCGCGGCACGTAGGCTTCGGGCTGGTAGTAATCGTAATACGAGACGAAGTATTCGACCGCATTTTCGGGGAAGAAGCTTTTGAACTCCCCGTAGAGCTGGGCCGCGAGCGTCTTGTTCGGCGCGAGGATGAGCGCGGGGCGCTGGGTCTTCTCGATGACGTGCGCCATCGTGAACGTCTTGCCGGACCCCGTTACGCCGAGCAGCACCTGATTGTGCTCGTGCATGCCCACGCCTTCGACGAGTTCCGTGATGGCTTGCGGCTGATCGCCTTTCGGCTCGTAGTCCGAGACGATCTTGAACCTGACGCCGCCTTCGCTTTTCTCGGGGCGGTCCGGCCGATGCGGAACGAACGTCGGCATGCCGCCCGAGACGATCGGGTGGGTCGCCATGAGCGGCTGCCGGGATAGAAGTTCTTTCGCCCGTTCGGAGCGCTCCTGCGGCTTGGTCAGGAGTGCGGTAAGGCTATCTGTCAGGCTTTCGCCGCACATCGGCGGGCGCGGTCCGGACTGACGAAGCGCAGGGAGACTCGGAAGTCCCGTCGCTCCGCGTTTCGTCGAAAGGTCCGCCGGTGCGAAATAGGAACCCGCTTCTCCGAATCCCGGCGTTCCGGCCTCAGTCTCCATCGGAGGCTGAGTCGGCTTTCCCGATTTGCCACGGGAAGGACGAGGTGTTTTCGGTCCGGATGATTTTGTCGGTGTTGCCACGGGAGGAATATAGGAAAGAAGGCTTTCGTCATAAATGCCGATTTGGCGCCACAGTGTCACGTCTGAGCAATAGCAAAAAATTCGGGGCGATTTGGTTCCCGAAAATTCTCCTTACCGAAGGGTATGTACTGGTGTTCTCCGCGGGATGATAGCGGAAGGGGAACAACCCGGACGCTGCGCGTTATCGGGTTGTGAAACGGGGGCCGCTGCCGGCCGAACAGGGTTCGGACCGTCCTGGCGGAGGAAACCCAAATGGAGAAGACTTCAATGATCACGACCAGATTGATTGCTGCTGCAGTCGCCGCCACGTTCGTCATGGGCAGCGGAGCCGCATTCGCGGCTGCCGAAAAGTCGGCTGCCTCCGTGGAATGTTCCAAGCAGGCGGATGCGAAGGGCTTGCACGGCAAGGAGCGCAAGAAATTCCGCGAGCAGTGCAAACACGAGATGATGCACGGCACCATGAAACCCGAAGAAAAGAAATAACTCCGTTTGACGAAAGTCCGACTTGATGAGAAACCCCGCACCTTCCTGCGGGGTTTTTTCGTCGGCGGCATATGGCGGGCGATACGCTACCGGAAGATGCTATCCGATGCTTGGAGAGTGTCATGCCGCACACGGAAGGTTCCAAAACCGCACTTGTGACGGGCGCCAACCGGGGCATCGGATTCGAGATCGCGCGGCAGCTCGCGGGCCTGGGCTTCAGCATTCTCGCCGGTGTCAGATCGCGTGAGAAAGCGGTCATGGCCGTCGACGACTTCAAGAAGGCCGGTGTCGACGTCAAGCCCGTCATCCTCGACATGGCGAACTCCGGACGGCTTCTCGACGCGCTCACCGAAATCGAGCTTACGCATGCGCCGATCGATGTTCTGGTCAACAACGCGGCCATTTTGATCGACGGACCGGGCGGCTTCAATTCCTCTCTCTTCGACATGACGGACGACGTGTTCCGGCGGACTTGGGAAACCAACGTGCTCGGACCTTCGATCGCCATGCGCGCGCTGATGCCAGGCATGCTGACACGCGGGTTCGGCCGCGTGGTCAACATGTCGTCTCTCGCCGGGCAGTTGAGCCATATGGGGAAGGGCTATCCGGCCTATCGCGTTTCGAAGGCGGCCCTAAATGCCCTGACCCGGATTGCCGCCGCTGAAGCCGCTGCATCGGGTACGGATGTGAAGGTCAACGCCTGCTCGCCGGGCTGGGTCAGGACCGGAATGGGCGGCAAGGATGCGCCTCGTTCGCCTGAGAAGGGTGCGGAAACCGCCGTATGGCTGGCGACGATCGACAGCGACGGACCCAACGGCGGATTTTTTCAGGACAAAGAACTGCAGGCCTGGTGAGGCCGCTCGATACATCCGTCGATCAGATTGGCAGGCGTTCAGCGCGTCAGAGAGTGCGGCCGGTGCGGCCAGCGACGACCGGTGAGCTGCCCTGCTGGATTTCCATGACGAAGCGGATGGGGCGCGCGCCGGAATCACCGAGGTCGCGTGCGGTCACGAGCACCAAGTGGCTCGGGGCCGGCGACGTATCGATCTGGGTGATCTTGGGAGAAAAATCCGAAACGGTCGCCACTTCGAGCGTGCGCCGGACGCCGCCGAGGTTCATCGAAATCTGATCGCCGACAGAGATCGTTTTGTTGACGGGCATCGTGCCGTCACGCATCGCGGACAGCCAGTAGTCTTCCGAACCGGAGATCGGGGCGGAGGTGGCTGCAACCACTCCTGCCTTGGCTTCGGCGTTCGTCCGGTTCAGTGCAGTCTGGAAGCTCTTACGCAGGACGGTTTCGCTATTGGCGGAGAAAAGCGCGCCGGCGATGGCGGCAACGGCGGCGCCCGCCGTCAGTCCCAGCCAAAACGGTCTCAAGTCCTGCTTCGTCATGCTTCGGCCTCCAGCATTCCTATCAGGCGGCGAACGGCGTCAGATTCCGTCTCGCCGCACTCACAGGTACAATCGAGATTAAGGCAATTCAATAGCGCTCAGCGCCACATCGGCCGATTACCCTATCTCGTTTGCGGGAAAGGGCAAATCGCGGAGAGTAAACGCGCTTCACATGCCTAAGAATGGCTAAATTCAGCGCGGCCAGCATCGAGAATGCAACCCCGAGTAGCCCCCATGCCGCGGTTGTGCTGGTTCGGCGGTAGACCGCCTCGGCGGGAGAACTGGCCGTCGCGATCTCGACAATCGGCAGGGGGCCCGGATCGGCCACAGCTTTTGTGGCGAAGGATGGGGCTGCGCGGTGGATGCCTGCGAACGCCGCCGGATAGGGTCCGGCTTTGACTGGCGCACAAAACATCGTGCTGACGAGTACAAATGCCAGTCCTGCGACGGCGGCATCGATCAAAGGCCGCCATAATGGATTGGAACAGGCTGGCGTTTGGCCGCTCTTCCGGCGATTGCGCGTTTCCGGCTGAACGCTGACTGGCATTGTCTCAATTCCTCCCGCTCGTCATCAACTCAGTAAGCAGATCACGTTACGAGGAATTTGACCCGCGCTTCTGGGCGGCGATGGGTTCGGATTGTGGCGTAAGCTCATCAAATTGGCCGTTCGGGATCATTGCGGTGCATTTGTTGCACGGTGGCATCAGCGCCCGTGCACTGCTCGCTGGGAAGCCCAAGAAAACGCCGCCTTGCGACACGGAAACATTGCAATTACGGTCCGCGCCGCTTATTCCGCGATGCGAAAACGCTAGCTCTCAATCCTCGATAACAGGCCGCTTGAACATGGGCTTCATCGCCGACAGTCTGAACCGCATCCAACCCTCCGCCACCATTGCCGTTTCCATGAAGGCGCGACAACTCAAGTCGCAAGGCCGGGACATCGTCTCGTTGTCGGCGGGCGAGCCGGATTTCGACACGCCGCAAAACATCAAAGACGCCGCCAAGCGGGCGCTCGACGAGGGCAAGACGAAATACACGGACGTCGACGGCATTCCGGAACTCAAGGCGGCGATCGTCGCGAAGTTCAAGCGCGACAACGGCCTCGACTACAAGACGAGCCAGGTATCGGTCGGAACGGGCGGCAAGCAGGTGCTTTATAATGCGCTACTCGCGACGCTCAATCCGGGAGACGAGGTCGTCATGCCGGCACCCTGCTGGGTGTCCTATGCGGATATCGTGATCCTCGGCGGCGGCAAGCCGGTGTTTGCCGAGACGACACTCGAAGACGGCTACAAGCTCCGTGCGGACGCGCTCGAAAAGGCGATCACGCCGAAGACGAAGTGGTTCATCTTCAATTCGCCTTCCAACCCGACCGGGACGGCTTATTCAGCTGAAGAGCTGAAGGTGCTGACGGACGTTCTGCTCAAGCATCCGCACGTGTGGGTGCTGACGGACGATATGTACGAGCACCTGCTTTATGACGGGCTGAAGTTTGCGACGCCGGCGCAGGTCGAGCCGAAGCTTTATGACCGGACGCTCACGATGAATGGGCTGTCGAAGGCATACTGCATGACCGGATGGCGTCTCGGATACGCCGCGGGTCCGGAAGTTCTCATCAATGCCATGCGTAAGCTGCAGTCGCAGTCGACGTCTAACCCGTCGTCGATCGTGCAGTGGGCGGGCGTCGAGGCTCTCAACGGGCCGCAGGACTTCATCGCCGCAAACAATAAGGTTTTCGTCGAACGGCGTGATCTCGTCGTCAGCATGCTGAACCAGGCAAAGGGTTTGCAGTGCCCGAAGCCGCAGGGCGCGTTCTACGTCTATCCGAGCATCAAGGCGTTGATCGGGAAGACGAGCAAATCGGGCACGGCCATCAAGAACGACGAAGACTTCGTCACGGCCCTGCTCGAGGAAGAAGGCGTTGCGGTGGTACATGGCGCGGCGTTCGAGGGTTCGCCGTCGTTCCGCGTATCCTATGCGGCTTCGACCGAGTCGTTGAAGGACGCCTGCACGCGCATTCAGCGCTTCTGCGGAAATCTCGCCTGAGAAACAAAAAGCGCGCGATCGAAGTCGCGCGCTCCTCACATTGAGCACTTACCTGTTTCGTCGCTCAGGCCGGCGTTGCGCCGTGGTGTACGAAGCGGTCGGTGAACCAGTCCCAGGCGTTGGAAATGTGGCCCGCTAGCGGCTTGCCATCGACGGCTGGAACGACCGGACGCCAAATCGCGATCGCCGTCGGCGGCTGCGATTTGAATTCAAACACCTGAGGTTCGGCGCCGAATGTTTCGGGGAGTTGTTCTTCGGCGGCCATGACATATCCGGCAGCGTTGGCCGCGGACATCAATGTTTCTATACTCATAACCCAGCCTCGCATTTCCTGAGCCAATTTCCCTCTGGCCCATTCCGAATTTCTCGCCAGTGCCCTTAGAACGCGTGAAACGCCGGAAGAGTTCACAATGCGACAAGTTTAAAGTTATTCAAGTTATTTTTGCCTTTCCGGACTGCCTCGGAAGAGCAATTTGAGAAGTCGCTTTGGCGATGCAGTATAGAAACGCGGTTTTCGAGTAATTCTACCGCATCGCAATACATTCTTCACGAAACCGTGCGGTGATTCTCGTTGTGCGGACCTGGCTTTGGAGCGAGCATCGACTTGCCGCTCTCTTCCGAGGTGCGGGGCGCGGCTTAAGGTCGTGCGCCTCGCAAAATCGGAGGCAATCATGACGAGCTCAGATGGCCCGAAGGGCGGAAATGGCACACAAGGTAATAGGGCTGGGGTCCGAGGCGCGCGCTGCGTAGCGCTCATCGGGCCCTTCGCCAGTGGTAAGACGACACTTCTCGAAGCGATACTCGCCCGCACGGGCGCCATTTCACGAGCCGGTTCGATCGCAGCCAATTCGACGCTCGGCGATAGTACGCCGGAAGCGCGCGAGCACGCGATGAGCGTCGGCCTCAACGTCGCCGATGCGACGTTCCTCGGGGAAAATTTCACCTTCATCGATTGTCCAGGTTCGGTCGAGTTCGCGCATGAAGGCGCGCTCGCGCTGCCGGCTTGCGATATGGCCGTCGTGGTCTGCGAGGCCGATCCGAAGCGCGTTTCGGCGCTGCAGGTGATTCTGAAGCAACTCGAGGATATGAGCGTTCCGCACATCCTCTTCCTGAACAAGATCGATGCATCGACGATCCCGGTGCACGACGTCATTCCGAGCCTGCAGCCCGCGAGCACCAAGCCGCTGGTGCTGCGCCAGATCCCGATCTGGGAAAACGGCATCGCAACGGGCTTCGTCGATCTCGCGTCCGAACGCGCCTACGTCTATCGCGAACACGCGTCCAGCAAGATCATCGAGCTGCCGTCGGCGATTGAAGCGCGCGAGAAGGAAGCGCGATTTGAGATGCTCGAAAAGCTCGCCGATTACGACGATGAGCTGATGGAGCAGCTATTGGCGGACATTCCGCCGCCCAACGATCGCGTATTCGACGATCTCTCGAAAGAACTGCGCGACGGATTGATTTGTCCCGTTCTTATCGGCTCGGCCGAGCATGGGCACGGCATCCTGCGGCTGCTGAAGGTGCTCCGTCATGAATGCCCTTCGGTCGAAGATACGGCGAAGCGGTTGAAGGTCGATGGTCTCAAGTCTGCGGCCTATGTCTTCAAGAGCGTTCATACGAGAGCGGGCGGCAAGCTGTCGTACACGCGCGTCTTCGCGGGCGAGATTCCCGATGGAGCGACGGTCACGGGGGCCAACGGTCACGAGCAGCGCGCCGCCGGCATCTTCACCATTCGTGGCGAGGACGCGGTCAAGCGTGGGGGCGCGAAGGCCGGTGATACGGTCGCGCTGGGCCGGCTCGACGGCATTCACTCGGGCGAGACGATTGCCGTCGGCAAAACCCCAATCGAGCAAATTCCCGTGCCTGAGGCTTCGCAACACGCGCTCGCGATCGGGCTTGGCCTCAAGGACCGGAAAGACGAGGTGAAGCTCTCGGCGGCGGTCACCAAGCTGATCGATGAAGATCCGTCGCTGACACTCGAGCACAATGCCGAGATGCATCAGATCTTGCTGCACGGGCAGGGCGAAATGCACATTCGCGTGGCGCTCGAAAGGCTGATGCGCAAGTACGGCATCGACGTGCAGCGGGAGAAGCGGCGGGTCGGTTACAAGGAAACGATCCGGTCGGCGACCGAAGTCCGCGGACGGCATAAGAAGCAGTCGGGCGGGCATGGCCAATTCGGCGACGTCAAACTCGACATCAAGCCGCTGCCGCGAAGCGGCGGAATCGTCTTCGACGAGAAGATCACCGGTGGCGCCATTCCAAAGAACTTCATTCCTTCGGTCGAAATCGGCGTGCGCGATTACCTTAGCGAAGGCCCGCTCGGCTTTCCGGTCGTCGATGTTGCGGTGACGCTGACGGATGGATCGTACCATTCGGTCGATTCATCCGACATGGCATTCCGGCAGGCGGGGCGGCTCGCAATGTCGGAGGGTCTGCCGAAGTGCAATCCGGTTCTGTTGGAGCCGATCATGGCGGTTTCGATAGCGGTGCCGTCGGAGGCCAACGCACGGATCAACAGCATCATCTCGCAGCGGCGCGGGCAGATCCTCGGCTTCGATGCGCGTCCCGGATGGCCAGGATGGGATTTGATCCAGGCTCACATTCCGGAAGCGGAAATGGACAGCCTGATCATCGATCTCAGATCGGCGACTGCGGGCGTCGGGTCCTTCACCTTCGGGTTCGATCACCTGTCGGAAGTGACGGGGCGCCTCAAAGATCAGGTCCTCGCTGCGAGCAAGGCGGCGGCCGAGTAAGGGAGCCATGGAGTCGAAGCGTGCGCGGTGCAAAACAGCTCGTGCACGCTTCGGACGTTTAACGAGCGCGCTTTGCACGTGCGCCGAACAATTTTCCGCGCCATCCTTGGATGAGCACAAGGAGATATCCGCCAATCAGGGCCAAGCCGAGCGCTTCGAGCGTAGCAGTTTCGGCCGGGCTACATCTCGCATTTGACTTCATACAGGCTGCGGACATTTCTTGGGTGATCAGCAAAACCAAGATGACGATCTGCAGCAATGCGGCCGTCAAAAGCATGTACCCGAATATTACAATCGCGCGCCTGAGACGAGACGGCATTCCAGGGGTTTCGAAGACTGTGTCGGCAGCGGCATAGTGATGTGTCTCAGCGATCGAAGCGTCGCGGATCTGCACTGTGGAACGCGTCAGCACGTCGTGGAAAGCCTGACGGCGTTTCGTCAGAAACATTGCAACAAGCGATAGCCAGCCGAGCAAGCTCTTCACGATGAAGCGGATGAAAGCCTTGCCTAAGCCAATGTTGCCGCCGGTCCGATCATCGACGACGCGCAGATTTTTCCGCCAATGTCCGATCGTCCCGCCGGTGGCTGCAACCATCGCGGCCTCGTAGAAAATCAGTGCAACGCAAAAAGCCGTGCCAATGACCCAGGCCACCCACTGATTGTTTGTAGCGGTAACGAGGCTTAGGCAGGCGAGTATGCTTGCGAAAAATATAATGGCATCGATGGCCATTGCCTGGATTCGTCGGGTGAAGCGCGCATACTTCGGCTCTTCGCCGGTCTCGCCTTCCAGCGCGGTGACAGGGGCACTTTGATCCATTCGTGCTCGCAGAATTCAAGCGATGAGGGCCGACGCCCAGCCGATGGAACGTACCTCAAAAATAAATGCTCTGCGCGAACACACGACGGATTTGGCTGCGGGCTTGTGTGCATGTGCCAGAATCGTCACGTCAGGCGCCGCGCGTTCTTGGGTCAGCGCGCAGCGGCCTTCACTGGCGACTTCGGGCCTTTGAAGTAATCCGTCATCGCTTCGAGAAACAGTGGCGACAAGCCTTCGCCGCCGGCATCGATGTGGGCTTTCAGAGCATTGCGCATGCGCGGCTCCCACGATGATTGGATGTGCTTTGAGATGCCGTCGACAGCTTCAGCCTTCGGGTAGATGCAGAAGTAGTCCGTTATTTGATTGGCCATACGGACGAGATCGGAAGCTTTCATCAGATTGCTCGATTGAGGTTGCGTTGATCAGGAATTGAATACGACGGGGCCGCCGGGCCCGAGCGATGCCAGGAAGAGATTGGCTTTCTTGGCGAGTTCGAGGGCGAGGACGGTCGGCGCGGAGACCGTCACCAGGGCCGTGATGCCTGCCGTCACCGACTTCTGAACGAGTTCGAAGCTGCAGCGGCTGGTCATCAGGACGAAGCCGTCCGTCCGGTCGATGCCGCTCGTGTAGAGGGCACCGATCAGTTTATCGAGCGCGTTGTGACGGCCGACGTCCTCGCGGACGAATTGGATCTCGCCGTCTTTCGAAACCCAAGCCGCGCCGTGAACCGAACGGTTGAAACGGTTCATCGGCTGGTGCTCGAAGAGGCTCTTCTCGGCACGCCGGATGGCTTCGGAAGTCGGCGACCACGCCCGGTCGAGCTCTTGCAACGGCCGAACCGCGGATTCGATATCTTCGACGCCGCATAGGCCGCAACCCGTGCGTGCCTCCATAGCGCGGCGCGCGAGACGTGACGTTTCAATCGCGGTCTCGGGCACGGCAACGTCGATCGCCATGCCGCCGTCGACCGGCATTACAAGAATGCCCTGGATTTGGGATGGATCGGGGACGATGCCTTCGCCGACGAGAAAGCCGGTGGCGAAATCGCGAAGATCCGCCGGGGTCGACATCATGACCGTGTAGGGCTCGGAGTTGATCTGCAGCGCGACGGGCACCTCCTCGGGGAGTTGCCACGTCACGGATTGGGTGCCGGTTGCCGAATGCAACTCGCCCACGGCAGGGCGGGAGCAAAGCTCCGCGCCACCCTCAGGCTGAGACACGCTTTTCGGCACGACGTTCATAGTACGTCACCTCCAGCTTGGACGGCAGAGTGCCTTACTCTGCCGGCTCCAGCTTCTTTTCCTTGCCGATGCGCTTGTTCTCGAGTTCGCGCTCCTGCCACTCTTCCTGCCACTCGGACGGGTGATTGGAGACTGTCACCTGCACCGCCGTCACCTTGTACTCGGGGCAGTTGGTCGCCCAATCCGAGTTGTCCGTGGTGATGACGTTGGCGCCGGTGACCGGGTGATGGAACGTCGTATAGACGACGCCTGGCGGCATCCGGTCGGAGATCTTAGCCGTGAGCGTTGTGGCGCCGACGCGGCTTGCGAGCGACACCTTCATGCCGGTCTTGATGCCGCGCAGTTCCGCGTCGCTCGAATGGATCTCGAGGATGTCCTCGGGGTGCCATGCGACGTTGTCCGTGCGCCGGGTCTGGGCGCCGACGTTGTAGTGCGCCAGGATGCGCCCTGTCGTCAGGATCAGCGGGAAGTTGCGGTTCGAGCGTTCTGCCGTCGGGACGAAGCCCGTCAGCATGAAGCGGCCCTTGCCACGCGTGAACTCGTCCGTATGCATGACGGGAGTACCGACCGGGTGCTCTTCGTTGCACGGCCACTGAATGGACCCAAGTTCGTCGATCCGGTCGAAGGAGACACCCTCGAACGTCGGCGTAACGCGGGCGATCTCGTCCATGATCTCAGCTGCATCGTTGTAATGCATCGGATGACCCATGGCGGTGGCGATGCGGGACACGACTTCCCACTCTGGCATCCCCTGCTTCTCGCGCATCACCTTGCGCACGCGATTGATGCGCCGCTCAGCGTTGGTGAAGGTGCCGTCCTTTTCGAGGAAGGACGTACCGGGCAGGAAGACGTGAGCGAACGCGGCCGTTTCGTTCAGGAACAGGTCCTGGACGATGACGATGTCCATCGATGACAGCGCGTGTTCAACGTGATGCGTGTTGGGATCCGACTGGGCGATGTCTTCACCCTGGATGAAGAGGCCCATGAAGGTGCCGTCGGATGCCGCATCGAACATATTGGGAATGCGCAGACCAGGCTCGGATTCGAGCTTTGTGCCCCATTCCTTCTCGAAGATGGAGCGCACTTCGGCGTTGCCAACGTGACGGTAGCCCGGGAATTCGTGCGGGAACGAACCCATATCGCACGAACCCTGCACGTTGTTCTGGCCGCGGAGCGGGTTCACGCCGACGCCTTCACGGCCGATGTTGCCGGTTGCCATCGCGATGTTGGCCATCGCCATGACCATCGTCGAGCCTTGGCTGTGCTCGGTGACGCCGAGACCGTAATAGATCGCCCCGTTGCCGCCCGTCGCGTAAAGGCGGGCCGCTTCGCGAACCTGCTGTGCCGGAACGCCGGTGATGGATTCGAGCGCTTCCGGCGAATGCTCCGGCCGCTTGATGAACTCTTCCCAGCGATAGAAGTCGGCCGGTTCGCAGCGGCGGTTGACGAACTTGCGATCAATCAGATTTTCGGTCGCGATGACGTGACCGATCGCATTCATGATGGCGACGTTGGTCGAGGGCTGGAGCTGCAAGTGGTAGGCAGCCTCGACGTGGGGCGAGCGAACGATGTCGGTGCGGCGCGGATCGATGACGATCAGCTTCGCGCCTTCGCGGATGCGTTTCTTCATGCGCGAACCGAAGACGGGGTGACCGTCGGTCGGGTTGGCGCCGACGACCATGATCACGTCGGACTTATCGACGCTCTTGAAGTCCTGCGTGCCAGCGGATTCGCCGAACGTCTGCTTCAAACCGTAGCCGGTCGGCGAATGGCAAACGCGAGCGCAGGTATCGATATTGTTCGTGTTGAACGCGCCGCGGACCATGCGCTGGACGGCGTAGACTTCCTCGTTCGTCGTGCGCGAGGAGGTGATGCCGCCGATCGAATCCTTGCCGTACTTCGCCTGCGTCTCTTTAAGGCGCTTCGCGGCGTAGTTGATAGCTTCGTCCCACGACACGACCTGCCACGGATCGGTGATCTTCTCGCGGATCATCGGCGTCAGCACGCGATCCTTGTGTGTCGCGTAGCCGAACGCGAACCGGCCTTTAACGCATGAGTGGCCTTCGTTCGCGCCGCCGTCCTTATAGGGAACCATGCGCGAGACTTCTTCGCCGCGCATTTCGGCTTTGAACGAGCAGCCGACGCCGCAGTAAGCGCAGGTCGTGACCACGGAGTGTTCGGGCTGGCCGAGGTCGAGCACTGATTTTTCGATCAGCGTCGCTGTCGGGCAGGCCTGCACGCAGGCGCCGCAGGAGACGCATTCCGAAGCCAGGAACTCTTCGTCCATACCGGCAGAAACGTGCGAAGCGAAGCCGCGGCCGTCGATCGTCAGCGCGAACGTGCCCTGCACTTCTTCGCAGGCGCGGACGCAACGCGAGCAGACGATGCACTTCGAAGGATCGAACTGGAAGTAGGGGTTCGAGCCATCCTTCGGCTTGAACATATCGTTGGCTTGGCCATCGGCGCGCTTGGCGAATACGTGGTTCTCACCATCGTAGCCGTAGCGAACTTCGCGCAGGCCGACGGCGCCCGCCATATCCTGCAGCTCGCAGTCGCCGTTGGCGCCGCAGGTCAAGCAGTCGAGCGGGTGGTCGGAGATGTAAAGCTCCATGACGCCCCGGCGGATGTTGGCGAGGCGGGGATTTTGCGTCGTGACCTTGATGCCGGGCGCGACGGGCGTCGTGCACGAGGCGGGCGTTCCCTTGCGGCCTTCGATTTCGCAAAGACAAAGGCGGCAGGAGCCCCAGGCGTCGAGGCTATCGGTGGCGCAGAGCTTCGGAATTTGAATTCCGAGCTGCATCGCCGCGTTCATGATCGAGGTGCCTTCGGCAACCGTGATCTCGCGGCCGTCGATTTCGAGCGTCACCATTTTGGTGGCTTCGTGAATCTCGGGGCTTGGCGTGCCGTAGTCCGTCTCTTTGATGAGGGTCATCGGCTTGACGTGGTGGTTCATGGAGCGTCCTCGTTGAGGATTCTAATCCTGAAATTACTCTGCAGCGTCTGCTAGAAACTTGTTTGACGGCGCGGGCTTTTGGAAGTCCTCGGGGAAGCCGCGTACCGCACTCATGACCGGGAACGGCGTCAGTCCGCCCATGGCACAGAGCGAGCCGTCCGCCATCGTCACGCAAAGATCTTCGAGCAGGGCCAAATTCTTCGCGCGGTCGACGTCGGCGATGATCTTGTCGATCACTTCGACGCCGCGTGTCGAACCGATGCGGCAGGGCGTGCACTTGCCGCAACTTTCGATGGTGCAGAACTCCATCGCGAAACGCGCCTGCTTGGCCATATCGACCGTGTCGTCGAATACGACGAGACCGCCGTGGCCGACCATCGCGTCGACCTTGGCGAATTCCTCGTAATCCATCGGCACGTCGAACTTCGATGCCGGGATGTAGGCGCCGAGCGGGCCGCCCACCTGGACTGCGCGCGCCGGACGGCCCGTGGCGGTGCCGCCGCCCCAGTCTTCGATCAGCTGACGCGTCGTGACGCCGAAGGCCTTCTCGACCAGTCCGCCTTGCTTGATGTTGCCGGCGATCTGGAACGCCAAGGTGCCGCGCGAACGGCCGACGCCGTAGTCGCGATAGAACTCGCCGCCCTTGTCGATGATGATCGGTACGGCCGCGAAGCTCATCACGTTGTTGATGATCGTCGGCTTGCCGAACAGGCCTTCAATCGCGGGGATCGGCGGCTTGTAGCGAACGATGCCGCGCTTGCCCTCGATGCTTTCGAGCATGGAGGTTTCTTCGCCGCAGATGTAGGCGCCTGCACCCATGCGTACGAAGAGATCGAAGGAAAATTTGGTTCCCTGGATATTGTCGCCGAGCCAGTTGGCGCGACGCGCAATCTCAATCGCTTCGCGCAGAACATGCACCGAGTGCGGATATTCGGAACGGACGTAGATGTATCCCTTTTGCGCACCGCCCGCGACGGCCGCGATCGTCATGCCTTCGATCAGGCAGAATGGATCGCCTTCCATCAGCATACGGTCGGCAAAGGTGCCGCTATCGCCTTCGTCGGCGTTGCAGGCGATGTACTTTTCGCCGGCCGGCAAATCGTGGACCGTCTTCCATTTGATGCCGGTCGGGAAGCCAGCGCCGCCGCGTCCGCGGAGGCCCGAGGTCGTCACTTCCGTGACGATGTCGATTGGCTTCATCTTAAGGGCCTTCGCAAGGCCCTGGAATCCGCCGTGCTTGCGATAATCCTCGATCGACAGCGGATCGGTGATGCCGCAGCGCGCGAACGTCAGACGTTCCTGGTTTTTGAAGTACGGGATTTCTTCCGTCAGGCCGTGGCCCAAAGCATGGGTCTTGCCTTCGAGGAAGCCGGCATCGAAGAGGCCCGCCACGTCGCTTGCGGCAACCGGGCCATAGGCGACGCGGCCCTTCGGTGTTTCCACTTCGACGAGCGGCTCGAGGTAGAGCATGCCGCGCGAACCATTGCGGACGATCTGAATCTCGAGCTTGCGCTTTTTTGCTTCCGCGGTGATTGCGGCTGCAACTTCATCTGCACCGACCGAAAGGGCGGCGGCATCGCGTGGGATAAAGACCTTGATCATTCCGCGGCTTCCTTCTCGAGTCCGCCGATGATCTCATCGAAACGTTTAGGATCGACTTTACCATAAAGCTTTTCGCCGACCATGATGGCTGGCGACAGCGCGCAGTTACCGAGGCAGAAGACCTGCTCGATGGTCACCATTCCATCCGCCGTCGTGCCACCGAGTGCCGTCCGCAGCGATTGCTCGGCGTGCTGACACAATGCGTCGGTCCCCATGGACTGGCAGGCCTCGGCGCGGCAGATCTTAACGACGTGCTTGCCGACAGGATGGCGCTTGAATTCGTGATAAAATGTCAGGACGCCGTAAATTTCGGCGCGCGAGCGGTTGAGTGCCCTTGCGATGACGGGCAACGTGGCGTCGGGGACGTAGCCGAGCTGGTGCTGCAAATCATGAAAGATTTCAAGAAGCTCATCAGGCTTGTTTCCGTGGCGTGCACACGACGCCAGCGCCGCGACCTCAGCAGGGGTCGGGGCCGGAACTTGATCCACCTGTGAGCCGTTCGATTTTTTTACGGCCTTCTTCGCCATGTTTGGCGTTTCCTCAGTGTTTGTTGGCGGTCGCGGTGACGCAGAAGGCCACTTTGCCGCATGATTTTAAGTGTGGCATCCGTCGCATGTATTCAAATCGATATGGTCGATCTCATCATAGATTTCATCTATGAGGCGACGCAAAAACTGCGGGGGAATTCACAGTTTGAGGCAAATGTGGCGATCTAAGTGGCCGTTTCTCTTCAGGAAATAATGTTTACTGAAAATTTTGCGGCGGCCGCCTGGAAGGCGCGCACGAGGGGTGCGACAGGATCACGACTCTGTGCAACCAGCCCGACGCTGTGGGCGACTTTGGGCTCGACCAGGGGGATGGCCTTCAGTTCCGACTCGCTGCCGAGCAGGTCCAGTAAGTAATGAGGCATCACGCTCGCGAGCTGCATCAGCCTGACATTTGAATAAAGATTGATCACCGAGTTGGTTTCGAGCGCGGGCGTGGGGCGGCATCCAGCATCGTGAAAGGCACGATCGATGATTCGCCGGTTCTGCATGTTCGACGTCAGAAGTCCGAGCGGCAACTCGGCGGCTTCGCGCCAAGTCACGGTCTCCCGATCAGCAAAGGCATGGCCTTCCGGGATGAATAGACAGTAGCGTTCGAAGTAGAGCGGCGTCGCGACGAGGCCGTTGATCGGCTCGTTGTCGAGATAGGTGATACCGGCGTCGATCGAATAGTCGTCGAGCCCGCGGAGAATTTCCTCAGAACTCATCGACATGATCGTGAAGTTGATCTGCGGGTGCAGACGCTGGATGTCCCGCGTCAGGTAGGGGATCATTGGCAACGCCGACGGAATGGCGCCGAGCGTCAGCCGGCCGGTCAGGCCGAAGTCGCTGATCGCGAGGTGGGCCAGCTCCTGATGCATCGACGCCCAATTGCTAAGGATGAGTTGCGCCCACTTGAGGACGCGCTCTCCCTCCTGCGTCAGGCCCTGATACCGCTGGCCGCGTTCGACGATGGGGACGCCAAGCTCGAGCTCAAGCTGGCGAATGCGCCCCGAGAGCGTCGGTTGCGTGACGTTGCAAGCCTGAGCGGCGCGCGTGAAATGCTTCTCGCGTGCGAGGGCGACGAGATATTGAAGCTGGCGGATGTCCATTTGTCTCTCTCTCCCGAGAGAGGGCTAATCATCGGCGGCCCGATGAGCAAATGCAAACTCGCAGCCCGTCCCAGGCTCGACCGGCCCGCTGGCGCGGGCAAAGACCGGCTGCGGGTTTAGAAGTCCAGTCCGCCGGCGTCGAAAACGTGGCCCGAGAGGGAACGCCCACGGCGCGACGCCAGATGGAGCGCCAGAGTGGCGACATCGGGCTCGTTCGCGAGGTAGGCGCCGGAATGGCCGCCATCATAGAAGGCCCTCGGGCCGACGCCGTTGATGCGGATGCCCTTGCCGGCCCATTCGCGCGCTTCATTGGCGATCATCGCCGCGAGTGCGGTGCGGGCGAAGCCGGCGACGGCGGCCGTACGGCGATCTTGGGGTTCGGGCATTTTGAGGACGTTCAAGACCATGCCTTCGCTCAGCACCACGCACATGCGATTGGCGATGACGCGCGTCAGCTGCGCGAGGGGCGCGAGCTTCGCTTCGATGAGGGCTTCGAGATCGCCGTCGGCGTTCACGGCCTCAATTTCGGTGGTCGAGATCGACGCCATATTGATCGCCGCGTCGAGGCCGCCATAGGTCTGCGCCGACGTCTGCGCGAATTTCGCGGCGCAATCGGCGTTCGATATGTCGAGAGTGTGGAGGCGAATTTCGCTGGCGCTCTGGGTCAATAGTGCGGCCAGTTCGACCAGTTCCGGGGAAAGATCGGTCGTATGAACAACGAGGCGGCCTTTCAGGTCCGCGAAGGCGCGTGCGACGTCAACGCCCGCTACGCCCGTGAGACCCGTGATCAGGATGCGTGCCCGCGCAAGCTCGCTCGAGACTTCGCTTTCGACGCTGGCACCTACTCGATCCATGTACATGCGCTCTTCCCCTCTTGAACAATACGCTTAACCGGCGAACGCGAGAGGCGCCGTCGGTTGCACGATAGCATGCCGATTCGCCTAACGAGACCTAAACAGCGCGCCGATTCGGGTTTGCGGGAGACAGGTCAAGGGCGCTTTTGCGGCTATGCACGGGTGCGGACATATGTTCGCAAGATAGAATCGTGTGACCTCGGCGCCCCGGCGGGGGTATGATCAGGCCGGTTGTGCCGGTGCCGCGCGAAAAGGTGGTGATAGCGGCCGCCGGTACATTGCTTCCGTTCATCCGTCTGCGAAGGTTAAAGGCAGACGAATCGAAGGCAGCCTGGAACACCATGACAAAGCAGGACATTTCAAAGCCGCAGGCCAGTGTCGCTCCGCTCGACATTGCTGCGCCGTCGCAGGCTATCGGACCCGCTCCCTCGACGGGTCCGGCCGCACCTACCACCGATGAGGCCAACGACACGCTGCCAGAACCAGCGCCGAAGGACGGGCTCATTGTGCTTTCGATCGTGATCGTCTCGGCGGCGTTTGCGATGATGTGCTTCATGCAGATCGGGCTTTCGCTGTCCGTTTCAGCCGCGACTGGCGTCGTCGTGCTGGCGCTGTCGATGCTCGTGCACAAGCAGGTTCAGAAATCGGCGCAGATCGCTCAGCTCAAAGCGGAACTTGCGCAATCGCGGCACGAGGTGAAGCCGAACGGCGTCAAAGCGAACGAGGCGAAGGCCGCTGCTCCGAAAGTGATGGGCGTGCCGGTACGTCCAGCGACGGCTGCGGCGCCCGCGCCTGCCGTCGCTCCGGTTTCGAGCACTCCCGAAGCGCGAATTCGCGAACTGAGCCGCGACATCGGCAATCTGGTGCCGCGTTCTGATGCTGCGGTGCCCGCACAGCCTGCCGGTAATCCGCAGCCGAAGCCGGTTGCCCCTGAACAGGCGGCGGTTCGCGCGACAGCGTCTGCCGATGCCATGTCCGATCGCGGCGGCGACAAGCAGGGGCGTGCAGCGCCGCGCCCTGTCATGCAATCCGCTCAACCCGCTATGCAACAACCCTCGATGCAAGCTGCGGCGCAGCCTTCTCTCGAGATTCCTGCGAAAGCGCCGTTGAAGCCAGTGTCAGATGCCAAGGGCCGTCCGACGTTTGCAGCTCCGGTGGCCGACAGACCGGCTCCTCCCGAGGCGGCCCGCGAGCGCTGGTCGTTCCGGAGGCGGGTCGACACGCAGCCGCAGCCCGTCAAAGGGCCGACGCCAGCCCCTGGCTGGCCAGCCGCCGATGCGACGCCTGCTGCCAACCCCGCCGTGACGATCGAAGGTGATCTCGAGCTGGTCCAGCGGAAGATCAAAGAGCTTGCGGATGAAGTAAACGCTGCTGAAGCTTTGCGCGCGCCGAAACCGGCGCGTCCGAACGATCGGGCGAAGACGCCTTCGAGCGCGCTCGAGGAGTCAATCGGTGCGCTCCGGGCGGTTGCCAACAACATGCGGCAGCGTCCTTCGCTCGGCGATTTCGTGCCGACACTCGACACGGCGGCGCCGAAGCCAGCTGCAGCGCCCGCTCCTGGGCCGATGATGCCGGCGGCCGCTGCTGCCGCGATGTCCGCACCGGCTCAGGCGTTACCGGCTCAGGCGTTCGTTCCGCCGGTCGCGGCCGAACCGTCACCGTCGCAAGGTCTCGGCGAACTCGTCATTCCGGCGACTGCTGAGCGTATCGCCGGTTTCGAAGCCGACGAAGATACGAGCGCTGGCTCAGGGCTCGATCAGCCGGGTTTGGATGGGCTGACGGGTGAGCCAGCTGGCGTTCCGGACGAACAGGCGTTGCCGCTTCCCGAGCTGGCGCTTCCCGAACTGCCTGTATTGGAGTTCGCGGCAGACGCGGCACCCAATCCGGAACTGCCGCCGCGTGTGGCTGCGGTCGCGCGTGCCATCGAAGACGAACTGCTCGATGTCATGCTTGGGCCGATCGTTACACTCGCGGAGCATTCGGTCGGTCATTACGAAATGACGACCATCCTGCGATCTTCGACGGGCGAGGCGCTGGAAGCGAACGAAGAGGACTTCGCTTTGATCGGCGAACTCGACTCGCGCTTCGATATTGTGCGTCTCAATCGTGCGGCGGCGCTCGCGGGCCGGATGGATGCGCGGGATAGGGGCGGCTTGCTATTGACGAGTTTCCTCGGATCGTCGGTTACGAGCAGGGCCTTCCTCGAATCCTTTGCTCACACCTACGAAGCCCGGCCGCGAATTGCCGCGCAGCTCGTGCTGACGTTCTCTCAGCGTACGCTCGATGGCTTCACGCCGGCGGCATGGCAGGCGCTGCGGGATATGCACTCGTTCGGTTTCCACTTTGCGCTCGACCAGGTAACGCACATGGGAACGGACTTTGCCGCGCTTCAGCAAACTGGTTTCCGCTTCGTCCGGCTCGGTGCGCAAGCGCTTCTCGACGGCATGACCGCACGCGACCGTTTCGTGCCGGCTGAGGAGATCCTGCAGCGGGCGACGCTCGCCGGACTGTCGATCGTCGCGAACGGGATCGCGGACGCCGCGACGCAGAAGCGGTTGCTCGATACCGGCGTATTGCTCGGCCAGGGAACGCTCTTCGGCGCTCCCCGCCAGGTCAACGTCAGTGGCGGTGCACCGGCCAAGCATTCGGCCGCCGCTTAACGAACTCCATTACGAACTGGGCGCGGCCGCCCAAAAGGACGTGTGACGACGGAGCCGGATGACAGTCCGGCTCCGGCTCGTTTATAGGCCGCAAATCGAGGTCGCATTAACGGATCTGATCTCGCGTAAGGCCTCGCATGACTGGCATTCCCCTTATTTCCTCCATCGCGCCGTTCGCCGCCTCGTCCGATCTCTGGTTCGTCGACATATGGGGCGTGATGCACAACGGCGTCCGGCCGTTCGCGTCATCGGTCGCGGCTTGCGAGGCTTTCCGGAAGCAGGGCGGCACCCTGCTTCTCGTCACCAATTCTCCCCGACCGCACGAGAGCGTCGCGCGCCAGCTCGACAGCATCGGCGTGGCGCGTTCCGCCTATGACGGCATCGTGAGTTCGGGCGATGTTTCACGCAGCCTGATCGACGCCTGGGCCGGTCGGCGCATCGTGCACATCGGACCGGAGCGCGATCTGCCGATCTTCGTCGGGCTGCGTGCGGTCCCCGGGGCGTCTGCGGACAATGCGGAGGTCGCGGTCTGCACCGGGCTCTTCGACGACGAAACCGAAACGCCGGAGAGCTATTCGGCGCTGCTGCAAACGCTCAAGGCGCGCAACGTGCCGATGATCTGCGCCAATCCCGATCTGAAGGTCGAGCGTGGCGGCCGCATCATCTATTGCGCCGGTGCGATCGCTGCCGCCTACGTCGCGCTGGGTGGGACCGTGAGTTATGCCGGCAAGCCCTTTCGTCCGATTTACGATCTGGCGCTGCGCACAGGGTCCGAATTGCGCGGGCGCGAGGTCAGCAAGGATCGCGTTCTCGCCATCGGTGACGGCGTTGGGACCGATATCGCGGGCGCGGCGAACTTCGGCGTTCGTTCCGTCTTCATCGCGAGCGGCGTGCATGTCCGCTCGGATGAGTTGCTGCCTGAAGCGGCCGGGCGACTTTTCCCAGCGGATAAGCCGCAGCCGGTTGCGGTGATGAAGAGCTTCAGCTGGTAAGCGGCTCCGCGCGTGCGGGCGTGGTTCAGGCCACCGTCAGGACGATCTTGCCGATGTGAGCGCTACTCTCCATCCGTGCGTGGGCTTCGGCGGCTTGCGCGAGCGGATAGGTGCCGTCGATCGGCACTTTGATCTCGCCCGCCACGATGCGCGGAATGACATGCTCTTCGATACTCCGGGCGATGTCGCCCTTCACTTCGGGCGAGCGTATGCGCAAGGTCGATCCGGTGAGCGTCAGTCGCTTCAGCATGACGCGAATGAAGTCCACGGTTGCCGTCGAACCCTTCTGAAAGGCGATGTTGACGAGACGGCCGTCGTCGCCGAGCGAACGAATGTTCTTCTCGATGTAGTCGCCGCCGACCATGTCGAGGATCACGTCAACGCCTTTACCCGCGGTCTCGCTCTTGATGACCTGCGCGAAATCTGCGGTCCGGTAATTGATCGCCACGTCGGCGCCGAGTGCGCGCGCGGCTGCACATTTTTCATCGGAGCCGACGGTTGTGAAGACTGTCGCGCCGAAGGCCTTCGCGAGCTGGATCGCAGTGACGCCGATGCCGCCCGTGCCGCCGTGGACGAGGAATTCCTCGCCGCCCTTGAGATGGCCGCGATCGAATACGTTGTGCCAGACCGTGAAGAACGTCTCGGGGATGGCTGCTGCTTCGATGAAAGAAATCGCGTCCGGCTTCTTGATGCAGGAAAGCTCGGAGACCGCGACGTATTCGGCGTAGCCGCCGCCGGGGACGAGCGCCATGACGGCATCGCCCACGGCGAGATCACGAGCGTTCTCTCCGAGCGCTGCGATCACGCCGGAGACTTCAAGGCCCGGCAGCTCGGAATGGCCTTTCGGCGCCGGATAATTTCCCTGCCTCTGGAGCACGTCGGGCCGGTTTACGCCCGCAGCTGCAACCTTAATCAGCACTTCACCGGCTTTCGGCTGCGGCACCGGCACGTCGGTCAGCTGCAACACCTCGGGGCCGCCGGATCCCGCGATCACAATGGCTTTCATCGACGTCGGCAGATTCATCGCGTTCGCTTTCTCATTGAAGACGCGAGAGGAATGCACCGGTATGTCGCTCGGAGCAAGCGGATCGGCGTAACGGCAATGGTCCGTTTGGCCGGTTGCGTTCTTCGCGCGAGCAACTCTCGACCGTTTGCGGCATCTCACATAAGCTGCCGGAAAAGAGAATTGGAGGAACAGCCATGGACCTCGATGATCTGATGCCGCGAAAGAAACCGGCCGGCACGGCGATCGGAGACAATCTTGAAACGCTGTCTGTCGCCGAGCTCGAAAGGCGCGTGAAGGATCTCGAAGACGAGATCGTGCGCGTGAACGTGGAGCTGCAACGCAAGCGTCAGCACGAGGCAGCGGCCCGCGCGCTTTTCAAATCGTGAAGAAGTTCTGAAGTATTTATCTGAAATGCGTTCGATGCCGTTCGATTTCGAGACCGGTCAAATTCGAACACTGTGCCAATTCGCTAATTTCGCACTGTCCAAAGGCTGACGCGGCTTAACTCGACTTTAAGCAAATCCCGGCAATTTGGGCGTCGATCCGGGCCATCTGGATATAAGCGGCCCCTCTGCCGCTGAATTGACGCCTCTCTGTTGACTTTCGGGCCGCTCGATGAGGGCGGCTCTTTTTTTGCATTGTCCACAGGAGCATCGGCCAGTTGGGGATACACGCCCCGTTTTGGGCGTTCTTGTTAACTATGGTGCTCTAATGTCAGTTCGTGGTAGCAGTTGCGGACGGGTAAGCGTTTGTATCGTTGAGGGTCATGAGTAACGTATATCGCGTGGATGGTGCGCCTATTGGCAGCGCCACAACGGTCTCGTTCGGTGAGCGGTTTCAGTCCTCCGAACAGTTCGACCACATCTTCAAAGAGGGCATGGCGCTCGTGGAGCGCACGGCCAGCTACCTTGATGGACCAGGCCGTAAGGAAGCCAAGGATCTCGTTGGCGGCGTAGGCGTGCTCTATGCCACCGAAAGCATGCGGCTGACAACTCGGCTGCTCGACCTCGCCTCATGGCTGCTGATCCGTCGCGCATTGCGCGAGGGGGAGATCACGCCGGAAGAGGCACAGAAGAAGCGCCGCCGCGTGAAGCTCCAGGCCTTTGGCCGGCCTTCGCACGTCAAAGGTTATTCCGATCTTCCGCAGGGTCTGCAGAACCTGATCGAAGAAAGCTTCCAGCTGCACGATCGCATTTCGCAGCTCGATCGCGTCCTCACCAAGCCTTCGGCTGCCGATACGCCGGAAGCGGCCGTCAATCCGGTAGCACAGCAGGTTGGCCTGCTGGAGCGCGCGTTTGCAGGCAAATACAGCTGAATTCAAGATTTCGCGCATTGAAAAAGCCCGGTCTCGCGACCGGGCTTTTTGTTTATCAAGCGAGAAGCGTTCGATCGCGCTTTGGCGATCAGAACATGCCCTCGAACTTCTTCTTGAAGCGCGACAGACGGCCGCCACGGTCCATCAACTTCGCGTCGCCGCCAGTCCAGGCCGGATGCGTGTTCGGGTCGATGTCGAGGGTCAGCTTGTCGCCGGCCTTGCCATAGGTCGAATAGGTCGTGAATTCCGTTCCATCGGTCATCACCACCGTGATCTGGTGGTAATCCGGGTGAAGGTCGGCGTCTTTCTTCATAGCCTTGGGTCCGTCTTGTAATGCGTTTTCACGGCGAAGCTCTGAAGAGCCTCGGCCCCGGTCGTTGCAAAGGGGACTGAATTGGCGGGATCTTTAGCCGAGATAAGCCCGCTAGACAAGGCCGGATCACATGCCAAACCTGGGCAAATCGTAAGGATTGGCGGCCAAAAAGCGGCCCATTGTCTCTTGAGCCCGGCTGCCTCGTGGGGCATGGTCCGGGCCGGCTTCAGGGTTGAAACATCTTGTTTCCCCGAGCTTTGGACCAAAAAAGGCCGATGAGCAGCGACGTTGCAGATCAGGGCCCCGAACGGGCTCAAACCACCGACGAGGGCACGCGACAATCGAAGCGCACGGCGCTCAAGCCGCTTCTTGCCCTCAAGCCGCTCATCCTGTCGCACAAGGGCGCCCTTTGGGGTGCAATCATTGCGCTCGTCGTCTCGGCGCTGGCGATGCTCTCCGTGCCGCTTGCCGTGCGCCGGATGATCGACAACGGCTTCGGCAGCAACGATTCGACGTTAATCAACAACTACTTCCTGACGATGATCGGCATCGGCCTCATCATCGCGATCGCCAGCCCCGCGCGGTTCTATTTCGTCAACTGGATCGGTGAACGGGTCGTTGCGGACCTCAGAACGAAGGTTTTCGCCAAGCTCGCCAAGCTCGGTCCGTCCTACTTCGATCTCAACCATTCCGGCGAGATCATGAGCCGCCTGACGGCGGACACGACGCAGATCAAGGCCGTGGCGGGTTCGGCATTGAGCCAGGCGGCGCGCAATTCGATCATGCTGATCGGCGCGCTCATCATGATGTTCATCACGAGCCCCAATCTGTCGGCGCTCGTATTTCTCGCAATCCCGATCATCGTTCTGCCGCTTGTCGGATTTGGCCGCGTCGTTCGCCGGTTGTCGCGGCAGGCTCAGGATACGCTCGGCGAGGCATCTGCCTATGCCTCCGAAAACCTCGGCGCCTACCGGACTATGCAAGCCTACGTGAACGAGAAGACGGTCTCAGATCGGTTCTCGCGCGCCGTCGAGCGGACGTTCTCAGCGGCGCGGCGGCGGATGCTCGCGCGCGCGGCGCTGACGGGCGTTGCGATCTTCCTCACGGTCGTCAGCGTAACAGGCGTGCTCTGGTATGGCGCTTCCGAGGTCGTCGAAGGCGACATGACCGGCGGCCGTCTCGGGCAGTTCGTGCTTTACGCGCTGTTTGCAGCCGGAGCTCTCGCCGAGTTGTCGGAAGTCTGGGGCGAGGTCAGTCAAGCGGCAGGTGCCGCGGAACGACTTTCGGAGATGATGGCGACCGTGCCGGACATCCGTTCGCCCGACCATCCAACGCCGCTGCCGGAACCGTCGACCGGCACCATCGCATTCGAAAACGTGACGTTCGCCTATCCGACCCATCCGGCGGAGAAGGCAATCAGCGGCGTCTCGTTCCGCGCCAATGCCGGCGAAACGCTGGCGCTCGTCGGCGCATCGGGAGCAGGCAAGACGACGATCTTTAATCTGCTTCTGCGCTTCTACGATCCGAGCGACGGCGTCGTTCGCGTAGACGGCGTCGACGTTGCTGACGCCGATCTTGACGCGCTGCGCCGGCGTATCGCCCTCGTGCCGCAGGACGTCGCGCTCTTTGCAGATACGGTTGCCGAAAACATCCGCTACGGAACGCCCGGTGCGACGCTCTCCGAGGTTCGTCGCGCGGCGACTGCGGCTCAGGCTGACGAGTTCATTCGCCGTCTCCCCGACGGCTACAATACGAAGCTCGGTGAACGGGGCACTTCGCTTTCCGGCGGCCAGCGGCAGCGGATCGCCATTGCGCGCGCCATTCTGAAAAACGCACCGATCCTGCTGCTCGACGAAGCGACAAGCGCTCTCGATGCGGAGAGCGAAGGCGCCGTGCAGCAGGCGCTCGAAGACCTGATGGAAGGCCGGACGACCATCGTCATCGCGCACCGGCTGGCAACAGTGCAGAAAGCCGACCGTATTCTCGTCATGGAGAAAGGCCGGATCGTCGAAGCCGGCACGCATGTCGAACTGGTTCGCCGCGGTGGAATTTATGCGCACCTCGCCGAGCTGCAATTTGGGCGCGAAGCAGCCGAATAGCCTAGGCCGGTCGTTTTTTAATCAGCCTTTAATATCTGCGTGCTGATCATTGGCGCCATGAGGGCTCTGACGATCATTGTCGCGCTGTTCGGCTGCTTTGTGTACGATATCTCGTACAATAACGGCGATATCATCCGTTGGCTCGCCTCCACCCTCGGCATCGCGTAGGCGGTTGAATGGGCTTCGGCATGGCCCGCCCTCGGCGCGAAGGCGCGATCGCCTATCTGTTCGTCAACTTCAGCTCGATGCGGCGGTTCTTCTGGAAGGCTTCTTCCGTCAAGCCGGTATCGATCGGCGCGAACTCGCCGTAGCCCGCGGCGACGAGGCGATCGGGCGGGACACCTTTCGAGATCAGATATTTGACGACGGAGGCGGCGCGTGCCGTCGATAGTTCCCAGTTCGATGGAAACTGAGAGCGCGAGATCGGGCGGATGTCGGTGTGGCCGTTGATCTGCAACGCCCAATCGATGTCCGGCGGGATTTCCTTTTGCAGCTCGAGGATCGCCGACGCGATCTGGTCCATCGCGGCATCGCCTTCGGGCGTCAGCGTCGCCGATCCCGCGGGGAAGAGAACTTCCGATTCAAAGACGAAGCGGTCGCCCGCGATGCGGATGTCTTTCCGGTCCTTCAGAAGCTCGCTCAGGCGCCCGAAGAAATCCGAACGATAGCGCTTCAGTTCCTGCACCTGCTGCGCGAGCGCAGTATTGAGGCGGGCGCCGAGATCCTTGATGGTCTTGTCGCTCTCGGTGCTCTTCTTCTGAGACGCGTCGAGGGCGTCGCTCAGCGCGGCGATCTGGCGGCGGAGGGCGACGAGCTGCTGGTTGAGCAGATCGACTTTCGACAAAGCCTCGGCCGAAATGTTCTTCTCTTTTTCGAGATCTGAGCCGAGGGCCGCCGCACGTCCTTCCGCTGTCTTGGCGCGTTCATCCGAGCCGAGCCCGGCGCCGGTCAATTTCTCGTTCTCGGACTTGAGGGCGGAGAGGGAGGCCTGTAGTGCGGAAAGGTCGTCCTGCGCCGACTGCGACTTGCCCTTTTCGAGCGAGAGCATCGAGGTCAACTCGGTGATCTGCCGGGTCAGGCGCTGGAGCGCGGAATCTTTCCCCGTCGACTCCTGGGCGGAGAAGTATTGGGCGATCATGAAGATCGACATCAAGAGGGTGACGACAAGAAGCAGCGTCGACAGCACGTCGACGTAGGCTGGCCAGAACTCCCCGTATTCACCGCCGCGACGGGAACGTCCGCGTGCCATGGTCCTTAGACCCCGCGCTTCATGGCGTCGGCGAGGTTGCGCAGCATATGAGCGACCTCGGCCTGGCTCTGCGCCTGCTCATCGACCCACTCGCGGACGACTTTCTGCTCCGAGCGCATCTGCGTAACGAGCTGGTTGACGCCGCGCGCAAGGTCTCGCACGTCGTCCTGTGCGGGCGTGGCTTTCGCGGGCCCCGCCGTTGCCTGATCGACGACGCGGTTGGCGAAGTCTTCGAGCGAGCGCTGCATTTCGACGACCGCCGACAGCAGCTGGCGGTTGACGTAGTCATTGGTGTTGGCGCCAGCGCCCGAGGGCGTCAGCTCGGTAATGCCCGACAGCCATTCCTCGAGCTCGTTGTAGAACCGGTTATGGGCGTGGCTCGCTTGAAGCTCCAGGAAGCCCAGGATCAGCGATCCGGAGAGTCCAAGCAGCGATGACGAGAACGCGGTGCCCATGCCTTTCAGCGGTGCGGACAAGCCGGCTTTCAAATCGCTGAAGAGCTGAACGTTGTCGGTCGCTTTGCTATCGAGGGTATCGATGGCCTGGCCGACTGACTGGATGGTCTCGAGAAGACCCCAGAACGTGCCGAGGAGGCCGAGAAACACAAGCAGACCGACGAGGTAGCGGCCGGTATCCCGGGCTTCGTCGAGCCGCGAGCCGATCGAATCCATGAACGAGCGCATCGCCGCGGTCGACAGCGACAGCGTGCCGGTTCGATCGCGCAGCATGGTCGCCATGGGCGCGAGCAGAACGGGGCGGGCGCTGATCGACAGGCCGGGATCGGAGATGCGGAAGGCGTTGACCCAACGGATTTCAGGGTAAAGGCGGAAGACCTGGCGATAGGCGTAGACGATGCCGAGCGCCAACGTTCCGACAATCAGGCCGTTGAGCCCCGGATTGTTGAGAAACGAGCGCTGCAATTGATCGAAGAGTATCGCGGCCAGGAAGCCGACCAACGTCAAAAAGATCGTCATGCGCAGCAAAAAGACACCGGGTGGTGTCAGCCGCCGTGATACCGGCGCGAGTGCCGAAGCATCGCCCGGGCGGATCTTGGCCATTATTCCTCGCCCTCCGAAGCCCCGCTATCCGCCAGAACTTTACCGCAAGGCTGTCCCATCGAAAACGGGCAACTTCATGCCGAAGTCGCGGCCAGACCGCGACCATGCAGCACGATTCAGGCCTTATTGATCAGATATGACCCCAAAGCTTTGTGAATAGTGGCATTGGCCGCCAGAATATTGCCAGTTTCCAGCATCTTATCGCCGCCGTTCAAATCCGTGATGAAGGCGCCCGCTTCGCGGGCGATGACGATGCCCGCGGCAACGTCCCACGGCTGAAGATTGTGCTCCCAATAGGCGTCGAACCGGCCGGCGGCGACGAACGCGAGGTCGAGGGCGGCCGAACCCGTCCGGCGGATGCCCGCGACCTCTTTCATCATCACGTCCATTTCTTTCAGATACCGCGCGTGGCCTTCGCGGCCGCGGTGGGGGATGCCGGTCGTGATGAGCGCATCGCCGAGGTTCTTGCGTGCCGCGACGCGCAGGCGGCGGTCGTTCATGTACGCGCCTTTACCCTTTTCGGCCGTGAAAAGCTCGTCCGTCGCGGGATTGTAAATAACGCCGGCAACGAGCTGGCCTTCACGTTCGAGGCCGATAGAGACGGCGAACATCGGGTTCGAGTGCAAGAAATTGGTGGTTCCGTCGAGCGGATCGACAATCCACGTATGTGTTTTGTCGGCGCCGACGATTTCGCCGCGCTCCTCCATCAGGAAACCGTAGGTGCCGCGGGACTTCGAGAGTTCCTTGAAGATGATGTCTTCCGCCTTGTGGTCGGCGGCGGAAACGAAATTGGCCGGTCCCTTGATCGAGACCTGCAGATGCTCGACCTCGCCGAAATCACGAATGAGGCTGCGCCCCGCCTTGCGTGCGGCCGCGATCATGACGTTGAGGGTCGGGGATACGTTATTCATTTCATTGGTCCGGACGGCCGCAAGAAGGGGAGTGCCGGGCTCTAACGGCTCTTGCACCGGGTGGCAAGGCGACTGAAAGGCTACGGCGCTTCGGCCATGCCGGTGTCGACCCGAATGCGGTCGCTCCAGGCCGATGCCTCTGCCTCCGCTTTCTGGCGGTCGGCTTTCGGCATTTTGGCAATCAGATCGTCGAGCGTCTTGTCGTCGAAGCCGCCCTTTTTGGCGATCAGCCGCCACTTGGCTCCTTCGACCGGATCCTTCTTTACCTTGATGCCGTCGAGGTAAATGTAGGCCATGCGGTTCTGGGCGCCGACGATCCCCTTGTCGGCCGCGGCTTTCATCAGGATCGGAATTTTGGGTTCGTCTTTCGTCAGGCCCATGCCCTGGATAAGGCGCACGGCGTAATCGTACTGGGCCTCGGGATAGCCCTGCTCGGCGGCGCGGGAGAGCCATCGTGCGGCCTCTAGCGCGTCCGCATTGGTGCCCGTTCCGGTCTGGTAAAGCTCGGCGAGGTCGTATTGGGCCTGCGCCAAGCCTTTTTCCGCGGCGTAGCGGATGTGCTGGAAGGCGCGAATGGGGTTTTCGGGCTTGCCGTCGCCTTTGAGGAAAAGCAGGCCGAGATTGTAGTTGGCTTCGGCCTGGCCGGTCAGCGCGGCTTTTTCGAAGAAATCAGCGGCAGCTTTGCGATCCTTCTTCACGCCGCGGCCTTCGGCGTAGGAGATGCCGAGCGCGAAGGTGCCTTGGATGTCGCCCATGTCGGAGGCGCGCTTGTAGTATTCAAAGGCTTTCCGGTCGTCCTTCTGGACGCCGAGACCTTCCGTGTAGATGCGCGCGATCAGCGTGTTGGCTTGTGGCTCGCCACGCGCGGCTGCTTCCTCGGCGAGCTTCAGAGCGGTCAGATACTGGCCCTGATCGAAGGCCGTGTAAGCAGCGTCGTCACCGGTCGCCGGCACCGTCGATGGAATCGATTTTCGAATGTCGGTCCTTCCGTCCTGCGCCGGTGCCGCGGATTGAGCGGGCTTCTTCGGCGACGGGGCGAGCTTCGGAACCGGCGTTTCCGTTTCCCTCGTGATCCACGAGCTGTTGTCGGCCATCAGCGGCGCGCCGACGGCCACTCCGAAGAGCGCCGACAGCGCGAGGGAAACTGCGAATTTAGCGGCGCGCCCGATCATTTCGCGGGCTCCGGAATTCTTAGGGCCTCGGAAAATTGACGAATTTCAGAAGCGACCGTTTCCGCGCTATCTGCGGACGTGAGGCGCACGGCGACGAAGTCTGCGCCTGCTGCGGCGAGGGAATGCGCGGCGTCCGGATTATCGACGTCGAAGGCGACGCAGGGAATTTCGAACACTTCGCTCCACCATGAGACGAGATCGAGCTGGCGCTCGGCGGCGCGTTCCCGGTCTTCGACGTGAGGCGGAACGCCGAAGGCGACGTAATCCGCGCCCGCTTCCGCCACTTCCATAGCGTCGTGACGGCTGCGCCCGGCATCGACGCCAATGATCAGGCCTGGCGCGACCGCCTGCTTCAAAGTTTTGAACTCGCGGACGATTTCACGCGACCAAGGCAGGTGGACGCCGTCGGCGCCGAGTTTCGTCGCCTCGTTAAGGCTCGACGCGATGAGGACCGCGATATTCCTTTTCTGAGCCTCAGCAATAAGCGTGCGCGCAGTTGCATCGTCGAGAATGGAGCCTTCTGAAGGTCGAATGAGAATGCTTGCGACCGGCGCGGCGTCGCACGCGGCCCTCAGCACGCTCGCCGTGTGCGCTGCGGTAGATCCCGCTTCGATCTCGAAATCTAGATAAAGGCTGGTGGCGCTCGACACGCGATAAGGCTCCGGTTCAGGCCCGCTCTTCAAAGCCGATTGCGGCGGAAACAAGAACGGGTGCATTCAAGGTGTGTGGCAACGTGGTTTCCCGCCTTGGGTCGCAGCAATCGCGGCTATACTCAAGACGATTCGAGTTTTCTTGGTCACAGACCGGTTTTTTCGCCGGATTCCGCGCCTTGCGCAGTTTACCAACGAGGGGGGACGGGCGATGGTTGCCCATCTCTGAGTTTCGGCGTTTTTCCGCCAACTTGAGGGCTCACGTAGTGTCGGCAACGCTGGCATTCGCCGCGCCTCTCGCCTATCGGAGCCAAACGGGGAATGAATAAATTTTCTCTTCGCCTTCTCGGCGTCAGCTTGCTGGGGATTGGTTTAGCCAGCGGCGTTCCTGCCGCAATGTCCGAGCCGACGGTTCAGAATTCGCAGGACGGGACGACGACGTATTTTCCACCGTCCGGAACGCCCGCAACGACCGGCGCCATTCCCTCTTCAGGTGAGCCGAAAGATGCGGCAGCTACAACCCCGGTGCCAGCGGCGGAAGCTCCAGCTGCTCCCGCTTCCACAGCGGCCGTAACGCCGCCCGCCAGTGAAACGCCTCCTGCTGCAGAGCCGAGCGTTTCGACACCGCCACCGTCGGCGACAGAGCCGGCACCGGCACCGGCAGCGCCCGCCGCGGCGCCTGCCGATACTGCAACTCAGCCGAAGCCGGAAGCGACGCCGGCTGTTGCTGCACCCGTCGCTCCCGCTGTCAGCCCCATCGTCGAGGCGGTGCGTGCGAAACTCAGCGACAAATCTCTCACCGGCCGGGACAACGTCGGCGACGACGTTGCGGCCGCACGCGACTTCTACAACTCTCGAACCGAGCCGGTGTGGGTGCACGACGGCGGATTCACGCATAAAGCCAAGGCCGTGATCTCGACGCTCAGGAGTGCAGACGATTGGGGTCTCGAGCCTAGCGATTTCCGCGTGCCGGAACTTGCCAGCGGGGCGAGCCCTGAAGCGCAGGGTGCAGCGGAAGCTCAGCTAACGCTTTCGGCGTTGAAATATGCGCGTTTTGCGCGTGGCGGCCGTCTCGATCCCGTGGCGCTCAGCAATATTCTCGACATGAAGCCGCCGGTCAAAGATCCGAAGTCGGTGATGAGCGAACTCGCGAGCGTCGCCGAACCCGATGCGTATCTGCGTGGTCTCAATCCGAAGCATGTGGGCTTCGAGCGGTTGCGTCAGGCGCTGTTGAAGGCGCGCGGTCCGAAGCAGGAAGAAGAGCCGATCGATCCGGCTCTGCTGGTCAAGCTGCCGCAAGGCAAACAGTTGAAGCCCGGCGCGGAAGACGATCAGGTGTCGCTGCTTCGCCAGCGTCTGAAAGTGCCGGCCGGCAATTCCGCGGACGAGCGCGTTTACGACGACCAGCTGGCCGACGCCGTGCGCGCCTTCCAGACCGAGAACGGGCTCAAAGCCAACGGCATCATAACCAATCGCGTGCGTTCGGCGCTGAACCAGGCTGGTGAGCCGAAGAAGGTCGATCCCAAACGCCATCTCGACCGGCTGATCGTCAACATGGAGCGCTGGCGCTGGCTGCCGGTGGATCTCGGGCCCTTCTACGTGATGAACAACATCCCGGAGTTCACCAGCGAAATCTGGAAGGGTAACGAGCTGGCGCTGAAGCAGAAGATGATCGTCGGTCAAGCATCGTGGCCAACGCCCGTGCTCTCGGCGAAAATGCAATTCGTGATCTTCCATCCGAGCTGGGGTATGCCCGACGGCATCAAGTCCAAGGAGCTTTTACCACGGCTCAGAAGCGCGTCCGGCGGTTCTACCGGTTTCGGCTTCTTCGACCAGCTGTTCGGCGGTGGCGGCAATGGCGGCTCCCGCGTGCTCGAGTCCTACAAGCTGCAGGTCTATTACAAGGGCCAGCCGGTCAATCCGGATTCCGTCAACTGGAACACGGCCGATATCCGGCAGTACAGCTTCACGCAGCCGCCCGGTGCGGACAATCCGCTCGGTCTCGTCAAATTCCGCTTCCCGAACCGGCACGACGTTTACATGCACGACACGCCCCAGCGTGATCTCTTCGGTCAGAGCTTCCGCGCTTTGAGCCATGGATGCATGCGCGTCGAGGAGCCACGCCGGACGGCGGAAGTTCTGCTCGCTGAAGATAAGGGCTATTCGCCCGAGAAGGTCGGCCAGCTCTGGGATAGCGGCGCAAACGTTACGCTGTCGAAGGAAGTGCCGGTCTATCTGGTGTACTTCACGGCCCGCGTCGATGACGAAGGCCGCCTGCTGACGTACTCCGACATCTACGGCCATGACGACCGGATCATGTCGGCGCTCCGCGGTCATCCGGTTCGCTATACGGCGCCGGAAGCGATCGATCCGACGGAATCGGATGCTCCAAGCGCATCCAACCAGCCGCGCGGCAACACCAGGATCGGCGATGCCGGATCGGACAGCATGATGGATGCGCCGCCGTCATCGAAGAAGAACGCGAAGAAGAGCGCATCGGCGAAGCAGCAGAAGCCGCAGGGCAAAACGACCGGCGGCACCATTCAGGATGCGCTTTCAAACATCTTTCTGAACTGAGCCGTCACCGACGATCTTCCGGCAAACGCCAGACAAAAAAAGAGCGGATCGTTTGATCCGCTCTTTTTCGTTTTGGGATGGGCTCGCCCTGCTCAGGCTGCCTTCTCTTGCTTCTCGGTCCATTTGCCGAGCGCAGCGAGGCTGTTCATCTTGGCGCGATGCGTGAAGGCGCGCTGACCGGCTGCGACGTTCTCCGGCTTTCCGCCCCAGGCCTGGATCGCTGCGGCCTGCAGCGCACGACCGTAGGAGAACGTCAGCGGCCACGGCAACGGGCCGGACGCGTTCATCAGCGACAGGTGCTGAGTTGCCGCCTCGTCGGACTGGCCGCCCGACAGGAAGGCAATACCCGGAACCGCTGACGGCACCGTTTCCTTCAGGCACTTGATTGTCTTTTCCGCGACTTCGGCCGCGCTCGCCTGCTTCGGCGATTTCTGGCCTGCGATGACCATGTTCGGCTTCAGGATGATGCCTTCGAGTTCCACGCGCGCGTCGTAGAGCTCGCGGAACACGGTGCGCAGCGTCCATGCCGTCACGCGGTAGCATTCGTCGATGTCGTGGCCCGAATGCGGGCCGTCCATCAGCACTTCAGGCTCGACGATCGGAACGATGCCCGCTTCCTGGGCGAGAGCTGCGTACCGTGCGAGCGCGTGCGCGTTGGCCTTGACGCAGTTCCAGCTCGGCAGGCCGTCGGCGATGGTGATGACGCCACGCCACTTCGCAAAGCGTGCGCCGAGCTTATGGTACTCGGCGAAGCGTTCACGCAGGCCGTCGAGGCCTTCGGTGATCGTTTCGATCTTCGACGTCGGGCCGGCGAGCGGCTTGGCGCCGACGTCGACCTTGATGCCCGGAATGGAGCCTGCGGCTTTCATGATGTCGACGAGGGGCGTGCCGTCCTTGGCCTTCTGCCGCAGCGTCTCGTCATAAAGAATGACGCCGGAAACGTAGTTCTTCATGCCCTCCGTCGCGCGGAACAGCATCTCGCGGTAATCGCGGCGGCTGTCCTCGGTCGAGGCGAGCTTGATCGTGTCGAAGCGCTTCTTGATCGTGCTCGTGCTTTCATCGGCAGCGAGAATGCCTTTGCCAGGCGCAACGAGGGCGCGGGCAATATCCTCAAGTTTGTCGCTCATTTTTGCCTCCGTAGGCGTTTTCAATCCCTACTCGTGAAAACGGGCGCCGTTTCACAGCGCCCGCCTGGAATTCCATCAAATCAGCTTGGCCATCGCGACTGCGGTGTCGGCCATGCGGTTCGAAAAGCCCCATTCGTTGTCGTACCACGAGACAACGCGGACGAAGTTCCCGTCGATCACCTTGGTTTGATCGAGAGCAACCGTCGATGACGCGGCATCGTGGTTCAAGTCCATGGAAACGAGCTTTTCGCTGGTCGTCGCCAGAATGCCGGCGAGGCGGTTCGACTTCGACGCTTCGATGAGGGCGTTATTGACTTCCTCGGCCGTCGTATTCCGCTTGGCGACAAACTTGAAATCGACCAGCGAGACGTTCGGCGTCGGCACGCGCATCGAGGCGCCGTCGAGCTTGCCATTCAGATCCGGGATGACCAGGCCGACCGCTTTCGCGGCGCCGGTCGTCGTTGGGATGATGTTCAACGCAGCGGCACGGCCGCGATAGAGATCCTTGTGCAGGGTGTCGAGCGTCGGCTGATCGCCGGTGTAGGAATGGATCGTCGTCATGAAGCCGTGCTGGACGCCGATGATGTCGTGCAGGACGTGCACGACCGGAGCGAGGCAGTTCGTCGTGCACGATGCGTTCGAGACGACGACGTGATCCTTCGTCAGCTTGTCGTCATTGACGCCGTAGACGACCGTCAGGTCGGCGTTGTCGGCGGGCGCGGAGACGAGCACGCGCTTCGCACCGGCATCGAGGTGCGCCTTCGCCTTCTCTTTCGACGTGAAGATGCCCGTGCACTCGAACGCGATATCGACGCCGAGGGCTTTGTGCGGAAGCTCCGCCGGGTTCTTGATCGCGGTGACCTTGATCGGTCCGCTGCCCGCATCGATCGTGTCGCCGGAGACCTTCACTTCTTTCGGATACCGTCCATGCACGCTGTCATAACGCAGCAGATGGGCGTTCGTTTCTACGGGGCCGAGATCATTGATGGCGACGACTTCAATATCCGTGCGTCCACTCTCGATGATTGCGCGCAGCACGTTACGACCGATGCGGCCGAAACCGTTGATCGCCACCTTCACAGTCATTCTCGGGGGTCCTCCGGGGTAAGAGATTTATGCTTGATCTGACGAGATACCGTCTTGATCGCCGTTATCGCCAGGAATTGCGGGTCTTTAACGTCAGTTGGTGGCCCGCTGTCAATCAAATAGCCCTTGCGATTGGAGTTACGGCCGCGCAAATCTTTTCGTTCAATAGGGTACAAACACGGTCTCGTTTATTGACGTCGTTTACCTTCGCCACGTAACGTAGGCGGCGGCTAAAGGTGATAGGTGCGTCAATCGTGTCGCCCGAGAGGGCGATTAGAGGCCATGACTGAACGCAACACCGTCAAGATCAAGCGCGGGGAAGAGGTCAAACCTGCCCGCAAACCGATGGGAGACGTTGAACTCCGGTCGGAAAACGCGCGCCTGCGTGCCGAGTTAGCGGCCGCGCATCAGCGCATCGCGGAGCTCGAGCAGCGGTCGGCGGATGCCCTCAACCGCATTGATTGGGCGCTCGATTCGCTTCATAGTCTGCGCGAGAGCGGTTGACTGTGCGCGTCGTTCAGGCGGAGAGCGGCGAAGCTGCCGGATAGAATGGCCGAAGTCCCGTTCACCTTCAATCAACGCACCTATCGCTTCTCGTGCGAAGAGCACGATGCGCGGCGTCTCACGGATATCGTCGATTATCTCAGTTCCAAGCTCGATGGCCTGCTGCAGGAGCACGGCGCCGTCGGCGACGAGCGGCTTATCCTCATGGCCGCCCTCATGGTGACCGACGAGCTGTTTGACGCCCGGGCGGACGTGGACGAGCTGCTTGAGGGTAGCGGGCCGGAGGTCCGGTCGGCCGCCATTCGCAGCATCGAGGCAGAGGACGCCGGTTCCGATCACGAGGACGAAGACATCGAGCCCGTGAGGCGGCGAGCCAAAGGCTAGTGCGTGCCCGGGACGGCGTTTCCGAGGATAGAGCCCGTCTGGCCCTGGATTTTTCCCGGTATCTCGCCTAAGTCAGGGGGGCTGCGGGGCTCGTCAGGGACAAATGACCCGGGGGCCTATAAGATCCGCACGGGTGCTGTCCCTGTCCGGAGCCGTGGCTTCGGACATATGGTGCCCACCTACGCTCGTAGGGACCACGCGGGATCATGTTCCCAACGGCCTTCGCGGCATTTTCTTTTTCGACGGATAGAGCGGTTTTGACTTCGGACGTTATGCCAGACGCCAAAAAAGAGTTGCGGGCCGAAGCGTTTCGCCGGCGGAAAGCGGCCTTTGAGCGTCACGGAGCGGAGGCGAGCCGGAAGATTGCGGCCCAGGGCCTCGATTTTCTGGGCATCAAGCCGGATGTAGTCGTCTCGGGTTTCGCGGCGATCCGCGACGAGATCAATCCGGCGCCGCTGATGGCCTGGCTGCAGGCCGAAGGTTTCAAACTGGCGCTTCCGGTCATGCAGGGGCGCGGAAAGCCGCTTCTGATGCGGTCGTGGTCGCCGGGCGATGCGATGGCGCCGGCGCAGTGGGGTATCGCGGAGCCGCTCGACGACAAACCGGCGGTCGATCCGGATGTCCTTCTGGTGCCGCTTCTGGCGTTCGACGCTAGGGGTTACAGGCTCGGCTACGGCGGGGGCTTTTACGACCGGACGCTGCGGCGATTAAGGCAGTTGAAGCGCGTCGTCGCCGTGGGTGTCGCCTACGATGAACAAAGGGTCGACGTGGTCCCAGCCGAAAGCTATGACGAGAAACTCGATTGGGTACTGACGCCCTCGGGCCCGCAACGTTGTTTCGATCCTTGATCCGGAAGTCTTGATGCGTCTCTTGTTTCTCGGCGATATCGTCGGTCGCCCGGGCCGAACGGTGGTTTGCGATGCGTTGCCGGGATTGATCAAACGCTATGGGCTGGATTTCGTCGTGATCAACGGCGAAAATTCGGCTGGCGGTTTCGGAATAACCGAGACGATCCTCAATGATCTGATCGACGCGGGCGCCGATTGCGTGACGCTCGGCAATCATTCGTTCGACCAGAAAGAGGCGCTGGTTTTCATCGAGCGTCACGAGCGGCTGATCCGCCCGCTGAATTATCCGAAGGGAACGCCGGGACGGGGCGCGACTTTGCTCAAGGCGAAGAGCGGGGCGGACGTGCTCGTGATCAATGCGATGGGTCGTGTTTTCATGACCGAGCTCGACTGCCCGTTTCGTGCCGTCGATAATGAGATTTCAGCCTGCGCACTGAAGCACGGAGCTGATGCGATTCTGATCGACTTTCACGCGGAAGCGACGAGCGAGAAGCAGGCGATGGGTCTCTTCCTCGATGGACGCGTCAGCGTCGTTGTCGGGACGCACACGCACACGCCAACGGCGGATGCCCGCATACTTTCGAGCGGCACGGCCTATATGTCGGATGCGGGCATGTGCGGCGACTACAACTCGGTGCTCGGCATGGACCCTGAGGAGCCGATCAACCGGTTTTTGACCCGGATTCCGCGGGGCCGGTACGAGCCTGCCGTCGGTCCCGGAACGATTTCGGGATTTGCCGTCGATATCGACGACAAAACAGGCTTGGCCGTGAACGCCGGGCCTTTGCGCATAGGGCCGCACCTCGAGCCGGTCGTTCCATCGTTCTGGTCGGGCGCCTGAAGGTAGCTCGCCGCCTACGTCTTGACCGGCGCCCGGCCGTTGCGCAAAAGACGGACTTCAGTCGAGCGCAATTTTTCAAGTCGAGCGAGCACGAGCATGGCCGGCCATTCGCAATTCAAGAACATCATGCACCGCAAGGGCAAGCAGGACGCGATGCGTTCGAAGCTCTTTGCGAAGCTTGCGCGCGAGATCACGGTTGCCGCGAAGTCGGGGACGCCCGATCCCACCATGAATCCGAGACTGCGCCTCGCGATCCAGGAAGCGCGCGCCGAGAACATGCCGAAGGATAACATCGAGCGCGCCATCAAGAAGGCGCAAGGCGGCGATCTCGCGAACTATGAAGAGGTCCGCTACGAGGGCTATGCGCCCGGCGGTGTTGCCGTGATCGTCGAAGCACTCACGGATAATCGCAACCGGACAGGCGGCGTTGTCCGAAGCGTATTCACGAAATTCAACGGCAATCTCGGTGCGACCGGCGCCGTCGGACATATGTTCAATCATATCGGCGAGATCACCTACAAAGCTGCCGCCGGTTCCGCGGAGACCATTCTCGATGCCGCGATCGAGGCCGGTGCGGATGACGTGCAATCGGATGCCTCCGCACATGTGATTTCCTGCGCGTTCGAATCCTTGGGCACGGTCGCGGGGGAACTCGAAAAGAAGCTTGGTGAACCCGAAAGTGTCAAAGCGATCTGGAAGCCGAACCTCACGACACCCGTCGATGAGGACAATGCCCAGTCGATCATGAAATTGCTGGCGGCTCTCGAGGATGACGACGACGTGCAGAACGTCTTCGCCAATTTCGAGATTTCGGATGAGGTCATGAAGAAGCTGACCGCGGCCTAGGTCCTGCGCTGCCGCTATTCTCCGGAATAGAATATCCCGAACACGGCATAGACGAGGCCCGCAAGGATCATCAGCAGGCCGACGATCCCCGCGAGCTGAGCCATGGCGTTGCGAAAGTTCGCGGCCGCGCGCTTCTTCGCGGGCTTCGGCGCGCCGGCGGGAACTTTCGCCGCCGGATTTTTCAAAAGTTTGTTAACGGCGGCTTCGGTCGTTGCTGCTGCAATTTCGGCGGACGCGCTGTTACGCCGGGACCATCGAAAGAGCCAGAAACCGGCAAAAATCAGTAATATGCCCGCCACAATCCAGAGGGGATGTGCAAATGCGGCGTCCATGACTTCCTCGCCGGTTGGGTTGGTTATGAAGATGCTGGTTGATCGGCAACACTAAAGCCCAAATCTCGGGTTCTGACGAGGGCTGTCCATGGTGGGAGGGGCTATCGCCCGCCTCGCCAAAAAAGTTATGATTGCTGCACATGTTGCGTACGAGGGGGAGTTAATGGCGGCGGACGGACCATCGGGGGCAAGGGGCCGGGTTCGCGTCGGATTGGTCGTCGTCCATGGCGTCGGTGAGACTGAGCCCGGATATTGCGTCAACGCCGTTCTCGATACGCTGGCCTCGACGAGGCCGGGCTACAGCGTTTCCCCCGCCAACGAATACAACCGGATAGCCGAGCCCGAGGCCGGGTCGCCACCGCCGGTCTTTCCCGTCATTCGTCGCGGCGCCGCGCACACGAGCGGCATCGAGATCGAGGCGGTGGAACTGCACTGGGCCGATCTGACCACGGTTCAGGAAGGCCGCGTCAACACGCTGCTTCAGCTCTTCCGGGTCATCTTCGAATCCCATCACCTTGTGGACGCGATGCTCGACCGTTCGCGGGATGCGATCTCGTGGCTGCTCAGAAAGATATTATGGGTTGCCGGGTGGCTCATTCGCGGACCGAGCGCGGCACTGACGATCGTGACGTCGGTGATCTGCGGTCTTTTCCTTTTCGAGCCAGCGACGCTGACGACCGATGTGGTGGATGTCAGATCGCAGGTGCTGATCGTGACGGCGTTGATCTTCGTGGCGTCGCTTTATGTCTTCTACCGCATTACGCGACAGCAGGATTACTCGTGGTACGACACCGTATTCTGGCTCGGGGTCGCGGCGCTCGCGGTGTTCGGTCTGACGTTTTACGATGTGCTGTTGCCGCTGCTTAAAAACGTTCCTGATCTCGAAATGGGTCCGGAGCGCGGAGTTGGCGCGCAGGCGGTGGATTGTGCCGTCGCCGGATCGTCAGCGGCTGCCTGCTACATCAACGGACTTTACAAGGTCATCATCTGGGGCTGGCGCATTTGGGGCGGGATCATGCTGTTCGCCACGGCGCTGCTCGGCGTTGCTTATCTGCGCGCCTTGAAAACGGGAGATCGCTCGCGGCTTGCGACGGTCTCGACAAGCATCGCCATTTTGATCATGCAATTCCTGCTCTGGACGACGGTCGTCGTCAGCGCGATCTATCCGATCCTCAATCGCGCCGAGACGATAACGACCCTCAAGGAAGCGAAGCCGTTCATAGAGCGTGCGATCGAGGCGCATCAGATCGACAGGAACAGCGCCGTCGCCAAGCTCGTGCAGGTTCCCAATATCGAACTCGACTGGATCGGCCGCTTCAAGTTCATCTTCGCGGCGGCCGCTCTCACGGTAATGCTCTTCATCATCGGCGGCGGCATTTTGATCGAGCTCAGGCATTTGCGGGCACGACGAGGCCTTTCCGACCTCGAGCAGACGGCGCGGAACATGCCGAGACTGCTGTTCAATCCTTTCCTGGTTGCGCTGCTGATCGTCGCTTTCATCGTCGTCTTTGCGTTGGTGTTCGTGCAGCCCTATCTCGACAGCAACCATGTCTTCGTAAAGCTTCGAAGCTATATTCTTCCGGTCGCGGCCGTCGTCGCGCTGGCGCTGCCGTTCTTCTTCGGGCGGCGTATTGCGAACGTCGTGAACGTCGCGCGCGATCTGATCGACCATCACTATCAGCCGCGGCAGGAAACTGCGGCGTACTTCATCCCGTCAGCATTTCGCTCGCGGTTCCGGCATTTGCGGCGGGAGCGCATCCAGGGGCGGCTCAATCTCGTTCTCGAGCACTTCGTTCAGAACCAAGGCTACGATGGCGTGATTTTCCTGGCGCACAGCCAGGGCTCGGTCATCGTGTATGACTTCCTGCGCGATAACGGCCCGCACTACACGCGGCTGGGCGACGCTTCGCCGGCGCTGCTGACCTTCGGCTCGCCGCTCGGCACGCTCTATCAAAAGTATTTCCATGAATACTCGGCGTCGAAGGGGGCGCCTCTCGGCATCGCCGCCAGCCTCAAATGCTGGATCAATCTCTATCGCGTCGACGATTACATCGGCGGCCGCATCAACCCGCCCAGAGGCCTTCGCATCGATAACCACGTCATGGGGATCGGCGGGCATACGGGCTATTGGACGGAGCCGGGCGTCGCCGAAGCGCTGGATGCGATCCTGACCGGCAAGGTTGCCGACGCGACGAAACCGCCGCCGCTGCCGCCGCCGCCGATGACGCCTTCGGCGCCCTATGCGGTTCGTGCTATGCGGAGAGCATGATTGGACGAACGATTCGCATTATCGGCATCGACCCCGGGTTGCGGCGCACGGGATGGGGCATCGTCGAAAGCGACGGCGTCCGGCTCGGTTACGTCGCGTCGGGCGTCATCACGCCCCCGAAGGACGATGATCTCGCCTACCGGCTTTCCGCGCTGTTCGACGCTGTGACGAGCGTCATCCAGAGTTTCAGTCCGTCCGAGGCTGCCGTCGAAGAGACGTTCGTCAACGAGAACCCGCGTTCGACGCTGAAGCTCGGGCAGGCGCGCGGCGCGGTTCTGCTCGCTCCGGCGCGGCTCGGTCTCAGGGTTGCGGAATACACGCCCAATTTGATCAAGAAGTCGGTCACCGGGGCGGGCCACGCCGAAAAGCAGCAGATCCAGGCGATGATCGGTTTTCTGCTGCCGAAGGCGACGTTCGGATGTGCGGACGAAGCCGATGCGCTCGCGATCGCCATTACGCATGCGCATCACCGCGTCAGCCGGCAGCGGCTGGCAACCGTTGCAACCAAGGTTCCGCAGTCATGATCGGCAAGCTCAAGGGCAAGGTCGACGCGGTCGGCGAGAGCTTTCTCGTGATCGACGTCAACGGAGTCGGCTACGAGGTGCAGGCGTCATCGCGAACGCTGCGCAATTTGAAGCCCGGCGATAGTGTGTCCCTGACGATCGATACGCACGTGCGCGAGGACGCGATCCGGCTGTTCGGATTTCAGAGCGAACTCGAGCGGAGCTGGTTCCGGACTTTACAGTCCATTCAGGGCGTCGGAGCCAAAGTCGCGTTGAGCGTTCTCGGCGTGTTGGCGCCGCAGGAGATTGCCAGCGCCGTGGCGCTCGGCAACTGGGCGGCGGTCGAAGAGGCGCCGGGCGTCGGCAAGAAGCTGGCGCTGCGCATCGTCGCCGAGCTGAAGGACAAGGCCCCGGCGTTATCGCTCGGCGGTCATGCCCTTCCGACGGTTGGTACTGCGTCGTCGTCCGCGATCGAAGGACCTGCGGCCATGGCGTTTGCGGAAGCTCTCTCGGCGTTGACCAATCTCGGCTACAACCCAGCCCAGGCCAGTGCCGCTGTGGCCATTGCTTCGAAGGACCTAGGCCAAGAGGCGGATACGGCCGGGCTCATCAAGCGCAGTCTCAAGGAATTGGCTCGCTAGCGGCCTGGAAACCGGCAAAATCGATCAGAAACATCGGCTCATCATGCGTAAGACCACATTGAGCAACACCCAACGCACGATCTGGATGGTGCTTATCACCTCGCTCGCGGTCGCCTTTTTTGCGGGTCTCATCGATCTCGGGCTGATGTTTCTCAGTCCAATGACCGACTCGCTGTTGCCGCCACGAGGGGCCGAGGGTTTGGGTGAAGCTGCTATCGATGCATTCGTTTGGAGCGCCTTTCCGGCGACGATCGGAGCGCTGGGCTTAACGCCGTTCGTTTTACAACGCGGCACCTACAGCTGGCTCGAAGCGGCAGTGGCGGGCGTTCTCGCGTTCATGGCGGCGGTCATCATATTTCCATTCGACGCGCCGGGCGGAGTGCCGTTTCTCGCGTTCGCTGCGGGGCTTCTGATGATCGGCATGCGCGCGCTGCTGATCGCGGCCGGGATTCTCAAATCCTGACCACGGGAAGCCCAGAGATTTCGTCCTCGACTTGACGGCGCAGCCGAATAGCCTCACGAACAAACCATGACCGACAGGCTTGTCAGCAGCGCGCGAAACGACGTCGACGCCTTCGAGGCGACCATACGTCCGCAATCGCTCGATGAATTCGTCGGGCAGGAGCAGGCGCGGGCGAACCTCAGGGTTTTCATCAAGGCGGCGCGCGGGCGGGGCGATGCCCTTGACCATGTGCTCTTTGCGGGTCCTCCGGGCCTCGGGAAAACGACGCTTGCGCAGATTTTGTCGAAGGAACTCGGCGTCGGGTTCCGCGCGACGTCGGGGCCGGTGATCTCGAAGGCCGGCGATCTCGCGGCGCTTTTGACGAATCTCGAAGAGCGCGACGTGCTCTTCATCGACGAAATCCACCGGCTCAATCCGGCGGTCGAAGAAATCCTTTATCCGGCGATGGAGGATTTCCAGCTTGATTTGATGATCGGCGAGGGACCGGCGGCGCGGTCGGTCAGAATCGATCTTCCGAAGTTCACGCTGGTCGGCGCGACGACGCGCGCGGGGCTCCTGACCAATCCGCTACGTGACCGCTTCGGCATTCCGGTGCGGCTCAACTTCTATTCGATCGGAGAGCTTGAACTCGTCGTCGGCCGTGGTGCGCGCGTGCTCGGCGCGCAGATGTCGCCGGATGGCGCGCGCGAGATCGCCAAGCGCTCGCGGGGAACGCCGCGGATCGCCGGGCGCCTGTTGCGCCGAGTCCGCGACTTCGCGAGCGTCGAAGGCGCAGTCATCATCAATGCCGAAGTCGCCGACCGGGCGCTGACGATGCTCGAAGTCGATCATGAGGGCCTGGACGCGCTCGATCACCGATATCTCGGCTGCATTCTGCGGAATTACGAAGGCGGCCCGGTCGGAATCGAAACGCTCGCGGCGGCGCTTTCCGAGCCGCGCGATGCGCTCGAGGAAATCGTCGAGCCCTTTTTGCTGCAACAGGGGTTCATCGGCCGCACGCCGCGTGGCCGGGTGTTAACACTGAAGGCATACCGGCATCTCGGTGTCAGCGGGCCCGCGCGCGTGGCTTCCCCCGAACTGCCGATTTTCGAAGACGACGCAGACGGGACTTAACGCCGCTGTATCTGCTTTGGAGTGGCGAAATTCACGGTTTCGACAGCATTCTCTGGCGAGAATGTGTGGATTCTGATTTCACAGCACAATTCGATTAATCGGGACCGAGGGTACGGGTTTGATCAGCCGCCGCGATCTGCTCAAGATGACGGGCATTGCCGGTGCCGGCTCGACGGCGCTGAGCGGATATGCGCTCGCCGAGGCTTTCCGCGAAAAAGTTACGGTTTACAATCTGACGCCGCCGAATTGGACGTCGGGTCTCAAGCTGAAGCTCGCCGTGCTTGCGGACCTTCATGTTTGCGAGCCGTGGATGTCGCTCGAGCGGCTCGAAGAGATCGTCGAGCAGACGAACGGTCTCGGAGCCGACGGGATCCTGCTTCTCGGCGACTACGTCGTCGGGCACCGCCTCGGCAAGTATTCGCAGAAAGTGAGCAACGGCGAGTGGGCAACAGTGCTCGCGAAGCTGTCAGCGCCGCTCGGCGTGCATGCAGTTCTCGGCAACCACGACTGGTGGGACTCGCGAGAGGTGCAGGACAGACGCGCGGGCCCCACTCCTGCTGGCCTGGCGCTGCAGTCTGTCGGTATTTCCGTTTATGAAAATAATGCCATCCGCCTCGAGAAGGAGGGGAAACCCTTCTGGCTCGCCGGTCTCGGCGACCAATGGGCGTTCAAGCGCCGCGACGACGAATCCGACGAGTCCTTACGCGGCGGAAAAGTCGCCTTTGACGGGGTCGACGATCTGCCGGGGACGCTACGACAGATAACTGACGATGCGCCGCTCCTGCTGATGGCGCATGAGCCCGATATTTTTCCGGTTGTGCCAGAACGCGTGTCGCTGACGATCTCGGGTCATACGCACGGCGGGCAAGTCCGGATATTGGGATATGCGCCCATCGTTCCGTCGCGGTTCGGCTCGCGGTACGCCTATGGCCACATCGTCGAAGACGGCCGCCACTTGGTCGTTTCCGGCGGTCTTGGCTGTTCATCATTGCCGATCCGGTTCGGCTCGCCGCCCGAGATCGTAGTCCTCGAACTCGGCGGTGCCGAGGGTGGTCAAGTTTGACAGGGGCGCGTTGGCCAGACCTTGCCGGGCGCATCGTTCAGGATGCCGAGGGCCAGCATCACATCCTTCCGGTTCGGGTTTACTTCGAAGACACCGATGCGGGCGGGGTGGTCTACCACGCGTCTTACGTGCGGTTCGCGGAACGCGGCCGGACCGATTTTCTCCGGCTGCTCGGCACCGATGCCCGGCGCATGATCGACGGTACCGACAGCCGCGAACCGGCTGCTTTCGTCGTGCGCCGCATGTCGTTCGATTTCGCGCGTCCGGCGCGGATGGACGATCTCCTTGAGGTCGAAACGCGCGTCAAGGAACTCGGGGCGGCCAGCGTAACGCTCGATCAGAGGATCAGCCGCGACGGCGTGCCACTCGTCTCGGCCGAGGTCGTCGTGGTGCTCGTATCGATCTCGGGAAAACCTCTCCGTTTGAGCGACACGGTGCGAAAGGCATTCGAGGCGCACGCCGAAGGGCGTAAGAATTCTTCCGCCTAGATCCCGCGCGCCCTGAATTTCTCAGGCGTTCCCCAAGCGCGTCCAGACGCCAATTGACATTCGTGACGGCGCTCTGCATGGCTCATGGTGAGATCAATGGCCGCATTTTTCGTGGATAAACACGTAGATGCGTCATTGCCATCGGCTACACAAAGCCCTCGTTTGGTCATATTGGGCGTCAAAAGCTCTCGATGCGAATGAGCGCGGTGGGCGATGGCGCTTGCTGCCGGGGTGCACGACAATTACGCCGTCATACGCAAACTTCATCGGGCCCGCGCCGGGCGCGTCCCAATGCTGCCGAAATTCCAAGGCCCGTGCGGTTCCGTACGGGTATCGCAATTCTTCGACATGGATGGTGAAATGAATCCCGCGGATGTCGCCCAAAGCGCCGTTGCCCCGGTCGGAGCGAGTGGCTTCTCGTTCATCGAGCTGTTTCTGCATGCAAGCCTTACCGTCCAGATCATCATGACGGGGCTTGGCATCGCGTCTGTCTGGTCGTGGGCGATCATCTTCGAAAAGCTGCTGGCGTTCCGGCGCGCACGCGTCGAGAGCGACCGCTTCGAGCAGTTGTTCTGGTCGGGCCAGTCGCTCGACGAGCTTTACGCGAACCTGTCGCGCGGGCGGACGATCACGATGGCGGCGCTCTTCGTGGCGGCGATGCGCGAGTGGAAACGATCGGTCGAAGGCAACATCCGCGCGCTAGGCGGCATTCAGCTGCGCGTCGAGAAGGTGATGGACGTCACGATCAGCCGCGAGATGGAACGTCTCGACCGGCGCCTGCTGTTTCTCGCGACGGTTGGTTCGACGGCGCCGTTCGTCGGTCTCTTCGGTACGGTCTGGGGCATCATGACGAGCTTCCAGTCGATTGCCGTTTCGAAGAACACCTCGCTGGCGGTGGTTGCGCCGGGTATCGCGGAAGCCTTGTTCGCGACGGCGCTCGGCCTCATGGCCGCCATTCCGGCCGTTATTTTCTACAACAAGTTCTCTGCCGATTCGGCTGCGATATCGCAGCGTCTCTATGCTTTTTCCGATGAATTCGCAGCGATCGTATCTCGCCAGATCGACGTGAGGGCTTAAATCCAATGGGGATGAGCACCAAAGCAGGCGGGGGCGGCGGGCGCGGGCGGCGCGGCCGGCACATGCCGATGAGCGAGATCAACGTCACGCCGATGGTCGACGTGATGCTCGTGCTCCTGATCATCTTCATGGTCGCGGCGCCGCTGCTGCAAACAGGCATCGACGTCAATCTGCCGGAATCCAAGGGCCAGCAAATTGAGCCGCCGAAGAAGGATCCGGTGGCGGTAACGGTCAAGGCCAACGGCGATGTCTTCATCGGCGACTCGCAGGTTCCGATCGAGGAGCTGGCGACGAAACTCAAGGCGATCGCGGGCAACGGCTACGACGAGACAATTTTCGTGCGCGGCGACAAGGGCGTGAACTACGGGACGGTGATGGAAGTGATGAGCCGCATCAACCAGGGTGGCTTCAAGAAACTGTCGTTCGTTCTCAATGGAGAGAAGGGAGGCTCGTAGCGCCCGTAATCGCTAAAGGACGATACGTATGACGAACCAGGATGCGCGTCGGCCAAGAAATATGCGAAGCGCGATGCCGACACGTCGCTCGAACTGCTCGCTCCCAACGATACGTATCCTCGTTCGCCCTGCGGTTCGCCGCCATTGCGTGCGCGCATACGTGCCGTCTTTCAGAGAAGGTGGGTGCTGACCGTGCCCTTCGGACTTGTTCTGTCCCTCCTCTTTCACGCTGCGCTCCTCGGGTGGGCGCTTTTTTCCATGCCTGTGGCACCGCCGCTCTCACCAGATACGCCGGCGATCTCGGCGGATATCATCACCCCGTCCGAGTTCCTGCGCCTGAAGCAGGGGAGCGAGGACTCGAAGAATCTCGAGACGAAGGCGAACGATCAGCCGAAGCCCGACGACAGCAAGAACGATACGCCGAAGCCGGCGAACGCCCCGCCGCCGCCACCGCCGCCAGCGGAAGAGCAGGTCGCCAAGGCCGAGCCGCCACCCGAGCCTGAGCCGCCTCAGGCCGCCGAGCCTCCGCCTCCGCCGCCACCGCCGGCGAAGACCGAGCCCGATCCGATAGCCAAGAAGATCGACGAGCCTCCGCCGCCGCCGGAGCCTCAGCCCGGTCCGACGCCAGACGAGAAAAAGCTTCTCGAGCAAAAGCTTGAGCAGGAGCGTCAAGCCGAAGAAGCGAAGAAGAAGGCCGAGGAAGAGGCCAAGAAAAAAGCCGAGGCGGAAGCCAAGAAGAAGGCCGAAGACGAAGCAAAAAAGAAAGCGGAAGAAGAGGCGAAAAAGAAGAAGGCCGCCGAGCTCAAGAAGAAGAAACAGGAAGAGGCCAAGAAGAAAGCCGAAGCCGCGAAGAAGCAGTTCGATCCGAGCAAGATCGCGTCTCTTCTCGAAAAGTCGCCGGACGACGCAACGCCGAAGGCTCTTCTCGACAAGGACAAGAAAAAGAAGGGGCAGCAGGCGTCGGGCTCAAGCTCGACTTCGACCAACTTCGGCAAGGAAGCGGGGACGCAGACCGGTTCCGATACCGTCCTTTCGGCGCGCGAGCAGGATCTCTTGAAGGGGATGCTGAAGTCGCAGCTCAACGGCTGCTGGCGGCCGCCCGGTACGGGTGGCGGCAGCGAGGTTCCGGTCGTCGAGCTTCATTGGGAGCTGAATGCCGACGGCACGCTCGCCGGTGAGCCGCGCGTCACGTCCGCGCCATCGACGACGGCTGGACAGGTTTATGCCGAAGCCGCACTCAGAGCTGTCAGGATGTGCGCGCCGTTTCGATTGCCTCCGGACAAGTACGAAGGCGGGTGGAAGATCATCGACTGGACTTTCGATCCGCGTGAAATGTTGTAAACGCCCAAAAGTTGCTTCATTCGACCGCGAAGCGAAGCAACGACTTGGGAATTCCGAATCGCACCGTGACGCATGAGAGACCATCCATGACCTTGAAAGTCCGCCTCAAAAGGCTCTTTTCCGTTGCGACGCTCGTCGCCGCTTGCGTCTGGCTCGTTCCAGGTTTTGCGCCGGGCGCGATGGCGCAGCTCAAAGGCACGCAGACGGAAGGCACGATCGCACCGATCCCGATCGCCATTCCGACTTTCCTCGGCGACGATCAGCAGCTAGCGAGCAATATCGCGGCCGTGGTCGAGGCCGATCTCGAAAGGTCCGGACTTTTCCGGCCGCTCGATCACCAGTCGTTCCTGGAGCAGGTGCGGGACGTCAACGCCGCGCCGCGCTTCCAAGACTGGCGCTCCATTCAGGCCGACGCGCTCGTCGTCGGGCGCGTCGTCAACGCGGGTGACGGAAAGGTCGGCGCCGAATTCCGAGTTTGGGATGTCGCGGGCGGAAAGCAGCTCGCTGGCCAGCGCTTTTCAACGGCATCTCGGAACTGGCGACGTATCGGCCATCTCATCGCGGACAGCGTCTATGAACGGCTAACCGGCGAAAAGGGCTATTTCGATACGCGCGTCGTCTACGTCGACGAGACTGGGCCCAAAGAGAAGCGCGTGAAACGCCTTGCGATCATGGACCAGGACGGCGCGAACGTTCGTCTGCTGACGCAAGGCCAGGAGCTTGTCCTCACGCCCCGGTTCTCTCCGACGAACCAGGAAATCACGTACATGTCCTATACCGACGGCGGCCAGCCCAAGGTTTTCATCATGAACCTGGAGACAGGCCGTCGCGAACTCGTCGGGGACTTTCCCAATATGACGTTCGCGCCGCGATTCTCACCCGACGGGCAGCGGGTGGTCATGAGCCTCGGGCGCCCCGACGGCGGCTCAGATATTTACGAGATGGATCTCCGCTCCCGCCAGCCGCGGCAGATCACGCGGTCGAACGGCATCGATACCAGTCCGAGCTACTCGCCGGACGGCGGTCAGATCGTCTTCGAGAGCGACCGGGCCGGCAGGCAGCAGCTCTGGGTCATGAATTCCGACGGATCGAACCAGCGTCCGATCTCGATGGGCGACGGCAGCTACTCGACACCCGTCTGGTCGCCTCGGGGTGATTACATCGCGTTCACCAAGCAGACGGGCGGGGCGTTCATCATCGGGGTCATGAAGCCGGACGGCTCGGGGGAACGTACTTTGACCGAAGGATTTCACAACGAGGGGCCGACCTGGGCCCCCAACGGGCGGGTTTTGATGTTCTTCCGCGAGTCACAGGGCGCCAACGGCGGACCTCGAATCTTCTCGGTCGATATCACGGGCTATAACGAGCGAAAGGTCGACACTCCGGCGTTCGCTTCAGACCCCGCTTGGTCACCGCTTCTGAATTAACACCCTATTTACGAACGGCCTCGTTCAATTATTAACGATGCCTCTGCTGAAGCGAACAAAGATGAGCGATTTCAATGCGTTGCTTATCTTAACCGTAGCTGTCATAGTGTTGACTTTTGCCCACTAAGTCCCGTTGCATTTTCGCATCTATTGCCTTGGAAAACTTGGGAATTGCCCCCTCAGTTCTTGATCGGAACGCGCCCTCCCGGTACCCCAGAGTACGGCTTTTGCCGGAATCGTATCAGGAGATATGACCATGCAGGGTGTGAAGGGGCTGATCCTTTTGTCAGCAGTAGTCGCGGCTGTTGCTCTCGGCGCATGCCGTCGCGAAGCTGAGCATACGCCTTTGAAGCTCGGCGGCCCGACCGCTAGCGACCAGGTCGCTCGCTAATCGCGGGTACTCTGGACTCAAAGGGACTACCTATGAAGAGCGCATTCGTTCTTGTCGCAGCCTTTGTAACTGGTGCTGAGCATCGGTCTATGAAGATCGGCGGGTTCGATGCTCAGCAGCAGGTCGCGCTCTAAGCGCTGCCTGTTACTCAGTACTGCGTTTTTCATCCTAATCTTCAAGACCGAGTTGTTGGCGATTTGCTCGCCACCATCTCGGTCTTGAGCTTTTTAGGGTGCGCTCACGGGGATGCTTTTCCCGACTCGCGTGATGTGCGCTTCGCCGATCTTAGGCGGCTCGAAAAAGTCGATTCTTCCGGCCGTTTTTGGTGCGGAAAAGATCGAGAAAAGTGCTCAAAACCAAATTAGTCGCACGCGCGCTTTGTAACGCGATGCTACAAGCCTCGCAGAGAACGGATCGCGGGGGATCCATGTAATCCAAGCTCTTCTCGGAGAGAGACTTGGTGGGTCATCAGCGGCCTCGGCCATATTTTCGGCTGAACGATTCTCTATGCGGGAATGAAACAGCTATCTCTCTCACGGACAAAGCGTGTGCAACTCACGCGAGAGATGAGATCGATACGAAGGGGATTTGCGAAATGATGGCCACGTTCGCGCGGAGCTTGGGTCTGCGCCTTGCCGCCGTTTCGATACTCGCCGCGACGCTCGGCGCGTGCGCCAACAAAGACATGCAGCCCGACTCGCTCAGCAGCAAATACGGCAACGCGACGCCGGGCTCGCAGCGCGACTTCACGCAGAACGTCGGCGACCTCGTCTACTTCTCGACCGACTCGGTCGATCTCACGCCCGAAGCCGCGCAGACGCTGACGAAGCAGTCGCAGTGGCTGCAGCAATACCCGAACTACACCATCACCATCGAAGGCCATGCCGACGAACGCGGCACGCGCGAATACAACATCGCGCTCGGCGCTCGGCGTGCGACGACCGTGCGCAACTTCCTGTCCTCGCATGGCGTGAACGGAGCACGTATCCGCACGATCTCCTACGGCAAGGAGCGTCCGGTTGCGGTTTGCAACGACATTTCCTGCTGGTCGCAGAATCGCCGTGCGCAAACGGTGCTCAACAGCGGTGGCGTGGTTAGCCAGCGTTAATCCTCTCGCCGGGTAGGCCGCTTGAAGTGGCGGTTCGAGTGCTGGCTCATTAGGGCCACACTCCCACAGAGCTTTTGCGCACCCAAGATTCAGCAAAGTTTGGCCTAATTGGACTCGCATAACGGCCCCTTGATCTTCCAGGTTGCGGCGCCGTTCGATGTTGAAATTGCGGACTTCCAATGTAGCGGTTGGCGTTTTCTGCTGTGTGCTCACCCTCACGGGGATATTGGCGCAGCGCGTCTTTGCTCAAGACGAGGCAGCGGATCGTGAGACGGCTGCGGAGTTGCTCGAAGACGGGCTGGACGCGCTTTCCGATCACGCCGACGAGTCTGGCCGGCGGCTTCTTGACCGGGTGGTCAGCGACTATCCGGGAACAATCGAAGCCTCGCGGGCAAAGCGTGCGATAGCAGCGCTTGATAGCGGTGAGCCCATTCCGGACGAACGGGCGCAAATCAAGGCAGGGCTCGCGGAGCGCACCGGCGAATACCGGCGCGCTTTTCTGGTCGATGTCGGAGACCGCGTGTTCTTCGCAGAGAACAGCGCAATTCTCGGTGGACGGGCGCGCAGCATCGTCGAAGGTCAGGCGCGCTGGCTCAATGCCCGGCCCGATCTTACCGTCCAGGTGATCGGGCGTGCCGACGAGGACGGTGGGCGGACCGCATTGACAGCTCTGTCGCTGCAGCGTGCTCAGGCCGTCCGTGATCGCCTGGTCGCGGCGGGAATTGCGGAAAATCGCATCGAGGTCAAAGCCGCCGGGAACGCGGACCGCCTTGCCGTGTGCGGCGGGCCTTTGTGCCAAGCTCAGAACCGGAATGCCGAAGTTTACATAAAGGACTGGCGTTACGATGGAACTTGGCCGCCGAGGGCTGCAACGTCGGGGTATCCTGCGAAAGCTTCGGTGGCTCCTGTGAGCGGCGCCCGGTCCGATCAGGCCGAGGCGATTTCGCAATAATTGCGCTCTGCCCCGTTGATGGGTCCTGCGACCCGGCGTAGGTGGAGGCGCACGCGATGCTGGGATACACTTTCTTCCAGCGGCAGTTGACTGGCGCTTCAGCGACTTAACATTAGAGAGAACATTAGGGGTAGAGCCGGGAATGGCCAAGCTTGCGGGGATACTTCAGAGTGGCTTGCGATTGCAGATCGTCGCGCTGGCGTTCGCCCTATCGGCCGTTCCGGCAGTGGCGCAGACCACAGACGCACGGCCATCGAAGAGCAGCGGGGTGGCTGCAGCAGCTTCGTCGGGCGATGCCGGACTCAAAGCGAGAGTTCAGGCGCTTGAGGAGCAACTCGTCGATATGCAGGTCGTCGTCGGCACTTTAGAGTCGCTCGCCAAAAATGGTGGTTCGGCGGCTGCACCATTTCCATCGTCGGGCGGCGCGGTCTCAGCTGATCCGGCACGGATCGAGGGGCTGGAGACGCAGGTTCGTGCGCTTTCGGCGCAAGTGCAGCAGCTTTCGGATCAGGTTCGGAGCCTCGGCGGCGTGCCGCGCCGATCGGACAATCAGGCGGCTCCGGATGCAGGCGCCGTCGAGCACGCGGATGCGGCGGTAGGTGGCTTCGGATCGACGACCGTTTCCTCGGGCGGCGATGCGATCGGCGGATTGCTCGATAGCAATGGACAACCGGAGCCGGCCAGCGGCGTCACCGGATCGCCCGCGCCTGTCGCGACCGCGGCTTTGCCCGAGGCGAGCGAGCCGAACGCGAATCCGAAGCAGCTTTATGAAACCGCGTATGGCTACCTGCTGCAGCGCGATTACGGATCGGCGGAAACGGCATTCACCGATTTCCTGAAGAAGTTTCCCAACGACTCGCTCTCGGGAAATGCGCAATACTGGTTGGGCGAGACTTATTTCGTTCGCGGTCAATACAAGGCGGCGGCGAGCTCTTTTCTGAAGGGCTATTCGACCTATTCGCAAAGCGGAAAGGCCCCCGACAGTCTTTTGAAGCTTGCGATGTCGCTTGACCGGCTCGGACAGAAGGATGCGGCGTGCTCGTCCTTCTCGGAACTCGCGTCGAAGTTTCCGACGGCGGCGCAAAACGTGAAAGCACGCGCGCAGAGTGAACGGCAGCGGATCGGCTGCCAGTAAAAGGAGCGGCGGGCTCTCGTTCTCCGCTGAGCTGATGAAGCCGTGAGTCGCCTATCGCCATTACCGATTACTGATCTCGAAGCGGACGCTGCCTTCAGCGGGCTTGCGCGGTTCGATCACGTCATCCTTGCCGTCTCCGGCGGGCCGGACAGCATGGCGCTGATGGTTCTCGCGGCGGAATGGCTGGCGCGTGCGAAGCTTGCGGCGCCGTCGCTTTCCGTCGCCACCGTCGATCACGGTCTTCGCCCGGAGTCGCGTTCCGAGGCTGAGCTTGTTGGCCGGGCTGCGGAGCGGCTTGGTCTGCCGCACGCGATTCTGACGTGGGAGGGCGCGAAGCCGCGAACGGGCGTGGCGGCTGCGGCGCGCGCAGCGCGTTACCGGCTTCTCGAAGAGCACGCGCGCACCATCGGCGGCGACAGCGTCGCGATTGCGACCGCGCATCATCTCGACGATCAGGCGGAGACATTTGTCATGCGCCTCGCGCGCGGCGCCGGTATCGATGGCCTTTCCGGCATGCGCAGCGAGCGGCCGGTTTCCAGCCGATCCAGGATTGCTCTGGTGCGGCCGCTCCTCGGCTTCGAGAAGGCGCGTTTGATCGCGACCGTCGCCGAGCGCGGCATTGTCCATGTCGAAGATCCATCGAACACGGACGATCGCTATGAGCGGACGCGCGTGCGTTCGGCATTGGTCGAACTGGCTGCTGCCGGTTTGCCGCCCGAGGCCCTGGCGACATCGGCGCGCCGCCTTGGGGACGCGCGCGAGGCGCTCGTCTATGCCGAGGAGCAGTTTATCGCGTCACTCAACATTTCGTTCGGCAACGAGGTTTTCGCGACACTCGATCGCCGGGCCTTTGATGCCGGTCCGGCCTTCCTGCGGCAGAAGGTGATGGCGCGTTTGATCGCCCGCTTCGGTGGAGACAGTCCCGAGCCGCAACTTTCTGAAATCGAAGCACTGTCATCCCGGCTTCGGGGGGAAGAAAAGTGCTCGGCGACGCTCGGTGGCGCGATGATCTCGATCGGCCCGCGCTTCATCCGGTGCTGGCGAGAAGCCGGCCGGCTCGATCACACGGAGATCGAACTGCCGCCGCGGGCGTTAAGGATTTGGGACAACCGCTTCGCCTTGTGCTGGTCTGCCGAAAACGAGGGGCAAGGGGCGGAGCCCAAAGGCCGTAAAACTATTACAGTCAAACCGTTGGGCGCCGCAGGCTACGGGGCGATTTCACATCGCCTCCGCGACGAATTGCGACCGCCCGCGCGTGCCGCGGCGGCGCTACCGTCATTTTGGGCCGGGGGTGAACTCGTTGCAGCGCCCTCTCTCGCGCCTTTTGCCCTTCCGGAGGCCGAGCCGTTCGATCCTGCCGGGTTCGAATTGGCTCCTCTGGCATCTGTTACATCTTAAGGATTACGACGTATGGTGGTCCCAAGAACCCGGGTAAACGCACGAACTTGTGCGGAGATTAGCCGCCACCTATGTTAAGGTCTCACTTTGGGGGCAGCAGTGCCACCGAGCACGCGCCATTTTGGTGCCGACGGCGCCATCAAGGAAGAAAATGAACCCGAATTATCAGAAACTTGCGATCTGGGCGGCGCTATTCGTCCTCTTGCTGGCGCTCTACAATCTGGTCAGCAATCCGAGCACGACCCGCCGGACGAACGAAATTCAATATTCTGAATTTCTTGACGCCGTAGATAAGGGTAACGTCTCGGAGGCCGTGATCGCGGGCAACCGGATCACGGGTACAAAGCGGGACGCGGGTGCCAACGACGCGGCGTTCTCGACTTATGCCCCTGAAGACCCGAACCTCGTGACCCGCCTGCGCGAGAAGGGTGTGAAGTTCAAAGCGCGGCCTGCCGAGGATGAAGTGCAGTCGATCACAAGCATTCTTCTGAGCTGGTTTCCGATGCTGCTGCTCATCGGCGTGTGGATCTTCTTCATGCGTCAGATGCAGTCGGGTTCCGGCCGAGCGATGGGCTTCGGCAAGTCTCGCGCGAAGCTTCTGACGGAGCGGCATGGCCGCGTGACGTTCGAGGACGTTGCCGGCGTCGACGAGGCGAAAGCCGATCTCGAAGAGATCGTCGAATTCCTTCGCGACCCGCAGAAATTCCAGCGCCTCGGCGGACGAATCCCTCGCGGCTGCTTGCTCGTCGGTCCTCCCGGCACCGGTAAGACGCTCATTGCGCGCGCCGTTGCGGGCGAAGCCAACGTTCCGTTCTTTACGATCTCGGGCTCCGACTTCGTCGAGATGTTCGTCGGCGTCGGCGCGAGCCGCGTGCGCGATATGTTCGAGCAGGCGAAGAAGAACGCGCCGTGCATCATCTTCATCGACGAAATCGACGCGGTCGGCCGTCATCGCGGCGCCGGTCTCGGTGGCGGCAACGACGAGCGCGAACAGACGCTCAACCAGCTGCTCGTCGAGATGGATGGCTTCGAAGCCAACGAGGGCATCATCATCATCGCGGCGACGAACCGTCCCGACGTGCTCGACCCGGCGTTGCTGCGTCCTGGCCGTTTCGACCGCCAGATCGTCGTTCCCAATCCGGATGTGGTCGGGCGCGAGCGGATCCTGCGCGTCCACATGAAGAAGGTGCCGCTGGCGCCGGACGTCGATCCGAAGGTGATTGCGCGCGGTACCCCCGGGTTCTCGGGCGCGGATCTCGCGAACCTCGTCAACGAAGCGGCGTTGCTTGCCGCTCGTCGCAACAAGCGGCTCGTGACGCAGGCGGAGTTCGAGGATTCCAAGGACAAGGTCATGATGGGCGCCGAGCGCAAGACCATGGCCATGACCGAGGAAGAGAAGCTCGCGACCGCTTATCACGAGGCTGGCCACGCGATCGTCAATCTCGTCGTGCCGGGCAACGACCCGCTGCACAAGGTGACGATCATTCCTCGCGGCCGGGCGCTGGGCGTGACGATGAGTTTGCCGGAGCGGGATCGCCTCAGCTATTCGAAGCAGTGGTGCGAGGGCAAGATCGCGATGGCATTCGGCGGCCGTGTCGCCGAGCAGATCATCTATGGCCGCGAACACTTGAATACGGGTGCTTCGAGCGACATCAGCCAGGCGACCAGCATCGCCAAGAAGATGGTGACGGAGTGGGGCATGAGCGACAAGCTCGGGCCGCTGCTCTACTCGGAGAACCAGCAGGAAGTGTTCCTCGGTCATTCGATCACGCAACAGAAGAACATGAGCGAAGAGACCGCCAGGCTCATCGATGAAGAGACGCGGCGGATCGTGACCACCGGCCAGAACACGGCCTGGGAAGTGCTGACGAAGCACAAGGCCGAACTCGAAGCCATGGCGCAAGCGCTGATGGAATACGAGACGATCAACGGCGACGAGTGTCAGGCGATCATGCGCGGCGACAAGATCTCGCGTCCGACGGACGACGACGGCAGCAAGGGGCCGGCCGGATCGGCCGTTCCGACTGCGGGCCGGCAGCCGCCGCGGCCGCGTGGTGAACCGAAGGGCGGGATCGACATCGAGCCCGAACCGCAGCCGCAGTAATCGTTGGACGATGGTCCGCAAATTTCCTGGCGGCCGCGATAACATCGCGGCCGCTTTTTCGTGAGTGGAATCCAATCGAGATGAAACGATCCGTCTACCTGCAACCTAGCGCGATCTTCTGGGACCGGAGCGCCACCCGGGCGGTTGATGAGGCCGACGTTCCCGAATGGAAGGGGTTGCCGCTTGCCGGCGGCCGGCTGTCGTTTGCGGCGCTCGATGTGCTGACGCGGGCTTCGCCCGAAACGAAGCGGCGTACGGTGGTTCTGGGAGACGCCTTCAGCGGCGACTGGGGCCGGGACGCGTTGTCGGCGGCGGACATTCTGCAAGCGCTTTCCGAGCCGCGTGCGCGCGTCGCCGGGTTGTCGCTCGATCGTCCGCGCATCATGGGCATCGTCAACGTCACGCCGGATAGTTTCTCCGATGGCGGCCAGTTCGCGACGACGGAGGCTGCGGTCGCGCACGGTTTGCGCCTCGTCGAAGAGGGCGCCGATATTCTCGACATCGGCGGCGAGAGCACGCGGCCGCAAGCCGAAACGGTCGACCTCGATGAGGAGCTGCGCCGGGTCATTCCGGTGGTCGAGGGATTGCGCGCCAAGACCGATGCGGTGATTTCGGTCGATACGCGCAAGTCCGAAGTGATGCGGCGTGCGGCTGCCGCGGGCGCCGACATTTTGAACGACGTCTCGGCATTCACGTACGACCCGGAAGCCTTGGAGGTCGCGGCCGAGACCGGCCTACCGATCGTCATCATGCATGCGCAGGGCGATCCGAAGACGATGAACGATAATCCGAAGTACGACGACGTCGTGCTCGATGTCTTCGATTATCTCGAGGGGCGCATCCAGGCGTGCGTTGCGGCCGGTATCCCGAAGGCGAAGCTCGTCGCCGATCCGGGCATCGGTTTCGGCAAGCATCTTCATCACAACGTCGCGGTGATGGCGGGCCTTTCGCTCTATCACGGGCTCGGCGTGCCCATCCTGCTCGGCGCCAGCCGCAAGAAGATGATCGGTCAGCTCTGCAATGTGGACGACGCGAAGGACCGCGTGCCGGGGTCGCTCGCCTGCGCGCTCGCGGGTGTCGCGGCGGGCGTGCAGATCGTGCGCGCGCACGATGTCGCGGAAACGAAGCAGGCCATCGAAGTTTGGCGTGCGTGCTCGGCGGGGACGGAGAAGGGGCTCGATTAAGAGGGAAGGCCGCGATGGTAATGAAGCTCTATGATTTCGACCTTTCGGGTAACTGCTACAAGGTTCGCCTGCTGTGCGCCCTGCTGAATGTACCTGTCGATTTCGTACCGGTTGATTTGAAATCCGGCGCTCATAAGCGCAGCCCACTGATTGACCTCAATGCCTTCGGTCAGATTCCGATCTTTGAGGACAACGAGCTGATCTTGAGGGATAGCCACGCCATTCTCGTCTACATCGCGCGGAAGTGGGGTGGCGAAGCCTGGCTGCCAACGGACGCCGGTTCGATGGCGCTGGTCACGCAATGGCTGATGGTTGCCGAAAACGAGATTTCGCGCGGGCAAGCCGATGCGCGGCGGCACGACAAGTTCGGTGCTCAGCTCGATGTGGTCGAGGCGCGGGAGAAGGCAACGCGCGTTCTTTCCATTATGGACAAACATCTTGCCGATCGGGATTGGCTGGTGCTCGACAGGCCGACGATCGCTGACATCGCCTGCATGCCGTACGTGGCGGTCGGATGGGAGGGTGGCGTACCTTTCGATCCCTATCCCGCCGTGGCTGCTTGGGTCGGCCGCATCAAGAAGCTTCCGCACTTTGTCGGCATGCCTGGCATGTAAGAGTTCGTGCTGTTCAGCGGGCACTCGCGTTCGTCAGGCGGAGCATCCCGTAGAGAGCGAGAATTCCGCAGAGCAAGATGGTCGCGACAGCCGGGGCGCGCCAGTCGGTGCTGGCCAGGCGGGTGATGAGAAGCACCGCGCAGACGATGATGCCTGCGACCGGCAGGATCAGCGGTATTTCGAATTGTCCCAACGCTTCGCCCTTCCGGCGCTTCAACACAATGAGCGACGCGTTGACGGCGATAAAGACGACGAGCAGCAAAATCACCGTCGCGGCAGCGAGATCGGCAATTTCTCCGGCGATGACGAGCAGCAGCAATAATCCGAGTATCGCTGCGATCGCGATGTGCGGCGTCCTCCGCTTCTCGTGCACGCGTCCGACGATGCCCGGCAGAAGTCCTTGTCCGGACATTCCGTAGATCAGGCGCGATGCCGTCACGTAATTCACGAGCGCGGTGTTCGCCACCGAGAAGAGCGCGATGAAGCTCATGAGCCCGGCGGGTATGTCGGGAGCGCTACGCTGCATGACCGCGGTCAATGGGCTCGGTGCTTCGGCGAGTTCCTGCCACGGCAGCACGGATACCGCAGTGATCGCGACGGCCACGTACAGGAACGCTGCGGAAACCGTTGCAATGACGAGGCCCCACGGGATCGTGCGCTGGGGGTTCTTGCATTCCTCGGCGACGTTGATGGCGTCTTCGAAGCCGATGAACGCAAAGAACGTGAGCACGGATGCTTGCAGCACGACGAGGGCGATACCCGTGTCCACGGTCCGTGGCGGGATTTCGAAATAGTCGACCGTGCCCCAGTAGGAGATGCCCGACACGATGACGAGGAGAATTCCCGAGACTTCCAACAACGTGCAGACGACGTTGACCCACATACTTTCGCGGATGCCCCGGAAGACGATGCCGCTCATGATCAACAGAAAGCCCACTGCAAGGGCGGTCGGCGTCAATGCCTCGATGCCGGCGAAGTCGGCAAGGATTGCCGCGAAGATTTTCGATTGGGTTGCGATCGAGGTCAGTCCGGACGCCACAAGGGCGAGCCCGATGGTGAAGCTCAGGAGCGGACGCTTGAATGCGCGGTCGGTCACGTATGCAGCGCCGCCCGCGCGCGGGTAGCGCGATCCGAGTGAGGCATAGGAGAGGGCCGTCAGAAGCGCCGCCAACATGGCGATGATAAACGACAGCCAGACGGCGGATCCGGCTTCGCCTGCGGCCTTGCCGATGAGGCCGTAAATTCCCGACCCGACCATGCTGCCGAGCGCATAGAGCGCGAGCTGTGTCGTTCCGATGGAGCGGCGGAGGCCGGGATTTGCGTCAGACGCCGCTTCGGCCACCAGGTAGCGTCCTTTTTTGCTGGAGTTGAAGTCCGGTCAGCTCGCTGCGGCCTTGCGGTCCGCTAGGCGGCGCTCGACGCCGGCGACGATGGCTTTGCGGATGTCGTCGGTTCGCTTTACGGACGCTGCAACAGGTACGTGCTGGGCTTCAGCGAACGCCCGGAGACTTTCTGCCGATTTGATTTCCTGCAGGCGCATCATCAGGCCTTCGCTGCCGTGCTTGGCCAGCGTTACGAGCGCGGAGAAGCGATAAGGATTGAAATTCTCGGCGCGGTCGTGCCGCTCGTTCGACTCGGCCGGTGTCGCGGTTTCGGCGGCTTTCGGAGCCTCGACCGGCGGGTCCTCCGGCATCTCGCGAACGAGCATGCGGTTGACGGCCTTGGTCAACGCGGCTGCGAGCCGGTCGGCCGCTTCGCCCTCAAGCGTTGTCTCGCGCCGGATGTGGGCGCGGAAGAACATCGCCATTTCATCGCCGGGCCAGAGCTGTTTGCCTTTGCTCATGATCGACGTCTTCTCGCCTGCAACAGTTAAGAAACGGATACTTTGTTCTTCTTCTTCGCCGCCACGGTTTCAACCAGGCGAGCGATCTCCTGATGAAGCTCTTTGACGTCACCGGCAGCGTCGGAATACTTCACGTCGATCGATCGGAGCTGGCCGATGTAGTCGAAGGCGTTGGCGATGCCGTTGCGTTGCGGCAGGAACGTTTCGAGCACGGGATGCACGAGGCTTATTTCCTCGATCATCATATAGTCCCGGTCGTCGTTGCGCACGTAGTTCGCAAGACAGACATAGCGTCTGTCCTCGGTCGGCATTGCGGCTAGATCGTCGAGATTGCGCGTATCTTCGATCAGCATCGCGACGCGATCGACGGCGAGCTGGGAAACGTAGTCCGGGCGGAAGGGCACGATGACCTTGTCGGCCGTTTTGAGCGCGGCGAGGGCTGCGAACGAGAGGCCCGGCGCGCAGTCGAGAATAACGACGTCATAATCGCCTTCGAAGCGGCGGATGAGGCTTTCCATGCGGCCGCGGACGCGATTCGCGACGACCTCTGGGACGTTGCTCTGGCTTGCCTGCTTCAGGTAGAGCTCGCCCTGGATGTCCTCGAGGAGGAGGGAACCGGGGACAAGCGAAATGGGGGCGGGCTTGCCGTTGGCGATCGATACATCGCCGACGTTTTTCGCGACGTAATCGCGGGCGTTGGCGGGGATGCCGTCGAACAGGTCGTAGAAGTAATCGGCGATGGTTTTGCCGGCTTTGCGGGCTTCGTTCCAGCCCTGGCCGCCCATCAGGATGAGCGAGGCGTTGCATTGGGAATCGAGGTCGATCAACAGGACGCGTTTGCCCCCGTGAACGGCAAGCCCGTGAGCCAGCATCACTGCGACAGTGGATTTGCCGACGCCACCCTTGCGGTTAGCGACCGCTAGAAAGACTGCCATAATCGATACCCCTCGGATTGCGCCCGCTAAACGACTTTGCCCCTGAAGCGTGCGCTACATCAATAGCCGACCTATGGGCCGATTCCGTGACTCCAGCCAACCTGTGTCTCAAAATCTCATAATGTGGAAAGAAGACATGAGTCCGTGCAACCCCGAGTGGAATTCGGTGTAACATTTGCGGCAATTCAGCCAGCGGCGTGGAATGCAAGTGCTTGCTCGGGCATCTATGGTCTCTAAGGGGACGGGAAAACACGCCGGTCGTAATTGGACGACGTGTTTCACTGCTATTTTGGGATTGCCGGTTCGAGCGCGCTGCACGAATGGGCTGATCCGCACGACGGGAGGTTAGCATGGTACGCCGCTATTTCGGGACGGACGGCATTCGCGGTCTCGCCAACAGGCATCCGATGACATCGGAGATTGCGCTGAAGGTCGGGATGGCCGCCGGGACCGTCTTCCGGTCGGGTACGCACCGCCATCGCGTCGTGATCGGCAAGGATACGCGGCTTTCCGGCTACATGCTGGAAGCGGCCCTGATGTCGGGTTTCACGTCGGTCGGCATGGACGTGTTCCTGCTCGGCCCGATGCCGACGCCAGCTGTCGCCATGCTGACTCGGTCGCTCAGGGCCGATTTGGGGGTGATGCTGTCGGCTTCCCACAACCCTTCCAACGACAACGGCATCAAGCTCTTCGATCCGGACGGCTACAAGCTCTCGGACGAGATGGAAAAGCAGATCGAAGATCTGATCGATTCCGATTCCAGATCCATGCTTGTCGATGCCGACCGCATCGGCCGCGCCACGCGGGTCGAGAGTGCGCAGGAACGGTATATCGAGTTCGCCAAGCGCACGATGCCGAAGCAATTGCGCCTTGCCGGGTTGCGCATCGTCATCGATTGCGCGAACGGGGCGGCCTATAAAGTTGCGCCGGAGGCGCTCTGGGAGCTTGGGGCCGAAGTCATCAAGATCGGCGTCGAACCGAACGGCCACAACATCAATCTGAATTGCGGATCGACTTCGCCGAACGCGCTCGTCGAGAAGGTCAAGGAACTTCGCGCCGACATCGGCATTGCGCTCGACGGCGACGCCGACCGTGTCGTCATCGTGGACGAGAAGGGCGAGATCGTCGACGGCGATCAGCTCATGGCGGTGATCGCGGAAAGCTGGCACCGGACGGGCAAGCTCGCGGCGGGTGGCATCGTTGCGACGGTGATGAGCAACCTCGGCCTTGAACGCTATTTGCGCTCCATCGGCTTGACGCTCGCGCGCACGCCGGTCGGCGATCGCTACGTCACCGAGCACATGCGCAAACACGGCTTCAACGTCGGCGGCGAGCAATCGGGTCATATCGTGCTATCCGACTTCACGACGACGGGCGACGGATTGGTCTCCGCCCTGCAGATCCTGGCATGCGTCGTCGCTACCGGGAAAACGGTGTCGGAAGTCTGCAACCGCTTTCACCCGCTGCCGCAAATCTTACGAAACGTGCGCTATGCCAACGGCCAGCCGCTGGAAGATACGCGCGTCATCAAGGCGATCGAGGGAGCAAAGGCGAAGCTCGGAGAAAACGGGCGCCTCGTCATTAGACCGTCGGGCACGGAACCCGTCATCCGCGTGATGGCGGAAGGCGATGACGAGAAGATCGTGTCGAGCATCGTCGGCGACATCTGCGACGCCGTTCGATCGGCCGCGGCTGCCTAAGGGCGGCCGTCGCAGCTCGCGCAATAATCCGCACACATCTCATGTTAACTTTTCATTAGCAATTCGGCTTCTGCTCCGGCGTGTCAAATTTCGACGCCGATTAAGCTCGTCTTAAGCCTTCTCAGTAATATTCGAGACCGGTTTTAGTACCGGTCCGGCGCCTCGCGCTGAGCCGCACGAGAAGGAATAACACATGCTCATTGCGCGCAAAGTACTGCTCAGCGCGGCTCTTGTTCTTGGCAGTGCTCTGGCTGCTTCGGCTGCCGACCTCGGCGGCACCAGCCTCAAGGATGCCCCCGTGATGGAAGCCATGCCGGCTGCGTCGGCTGGTTGGTATGCCCGCGTCGATGGCGGATATAACTGGTTCATGAGCCCGTCGGTGAGCTTCGGCGATCCTGAAATGTTTACACGCGGTACGAAAGAAACTGGCGCGTGGAGCGTTGGTGGCGGTATCGGCCGCTACTTCGGAAGCCGGTTCCGCGGCGACATCACGGTCGATCATCTTTTCGACTCCAAGACGGAGACGGACTCCTATTGCAATTGCGTAGGAAACTTCCTTGGCACGACGAAATTCGACGTGAGCAGCACAGTTGTGCTTGCCAACCTCTACTACGATTTCAACCGGAGTGGCCGTTTCAATCCTTATATCGGTGGCGGCATTGGTTACGCGCACAACGAGACATCGAGCGGCAGCTTTTCGGACGGCACAACGTTCGGCGGAAAATCGACTAACAACTTCGCAGCGGCTGCAATGGCTGGCGTTACCTGGCGTCTCCGTGGCGGTCAAACGACGTACGTCGGCGGCATGAAGGACGAGCCAGTCGCGATCAGCTCGAGCAACGCTCTCTACCTCGATTTCGGCTATCGCTTCCTCTACCTCGGCGAGGCCAAGACATCTGATTTCTTCATGGTGCCGGCAGACGAAATAGTCAGCCCCAGTTCCAAGAATTTGATGACCAACGAGATCCGCATCGGTCTTCGTTACGACTTGAACTAGTTGGGTTGCCCGAGCGCCTTTGGTGCTCGGCAGAGAAGAATTGGAGCAGGGGCGTAGCGCCTGTTTCCCTCCGGAATGCCAAAGGTGTGGTTTGTTGTGCGTGTTTCGCGTTCGCGTGTCCTCTCCCCGTGAAGCGTAGTGGGCTCCTCCTTCCCGAGGAGCCCACGGACACCGGAACGAAACCGCGGTTCCCTCCTAGGGCTCGGTTAGCGCAAGCGTAGCGTTGAGCAGAGTCTTTGAGTGGCGCGCATGTGCACGCGTGCCGGATTTGAGGGATCGACTATGAAATCTGCGAAGGCGTGGATCGCCACGTGTTTTCTGTTTGCCGCCGGTGGGGCGCCTGCAATGGCCGCGGACTGGGGTGGCGTCAAGGATATGGGCGGCGGTGTTGCGATACCGGTTCCGGCTCCCGTTCCCGTGCCGACGTATGACGCGGATTCCGATTGGTACGTCGGATTGATGCTTGGCGGAAACATTTCGCAAAGCGCGTCGATCAAGAACACGAACATTGACTATCTCGGAGATTCAACCCCCGGATACTTCGCGAAAGACAGCGGCGATCTGCCGATGTCGCCGATTTTCGGGCTGACGTTCGGCCGCTATCTGACGCCGTCGCTCCGAGCGGAAGTCGCAATCGACTACACGCCCAATTATCAGATAACCGACGATCACAAGTTGGGATATTACGCAACGAATTCTGCGCCGAAATTTGGAACTCCGATCAGCATCGATACAAACACCTATTCGATTTCGCGCACCGACACGGTGAAGCTTTCGCGCACGACCGGCTTGGTGAACCTGATCTACGATTTCAACACGGGAACGCGGTTTACTCCGTACATCGGCGGCGGCGCGGGCTTCTCCTGGAGAAGGCTCCAGCGGTCATATACGGAAACGGCCACATGCGTTGGTGGGACCAATTCCGTGGGTGGCGATTATCCGGGTTGCTCGGGCAATGCCTCTCTGCCTGGAAACTCCTCGACCAACAACGGTTCGACCAGCAAGAACCAGATCAATCTCGCGGCAGCCGTGCAGGCGGGTGTCGCGACGAACCTCACCGAATCCATCATCTGGGACAACGGCTGGCAGATGCTTTGGGAGGGCGGCGCGATCTCGTCCTCGGCGCCTTCGGCAGCGGGTGAAAACAAGATCGTCTACAAGGACGCCGTCTTGCAGCAGTTCCGCTCCGGCCTTCGGATCAAGTTCGATTAGAATACGTGCACCCTTGTGTTGCTTGGTGCCGGAAAGGCGGTCGTTCGCGACCGCCTTTTTTCTTTTGTCGCCGCCGTGCTAAGAGGCGCCGATGTCCGAACCCGCAAAGCCCAAAACCAAGCCAGCCCGTCCCTTCTTTTCGTCCGGCCCCTGCGTCAAACGCCCGGGGTGGACCCCGGATGCTTTGAGCGGCGCTCTCACCGGACGGTCACATCGCTCGGCGGACGGCCGGGAGCGATTGAAGCTCGCGGTCGAGCGTACGCGGAGCATCCTTCGTTTGCCGCCTGGCTACGAAGCCGCGATCGTTCCGGGCTCTGATACCGGCGCGTTCGAACTCGCGATGTGGAACCTTCTGGGCGAACGCGGAACGGACGTGCTGGCGTGGGACGTGTTCGGCCGCAATTGGCTCCGCGATGCAACGGCCGAGCTAAAGCTTTCCGACCTGCGCACCTTCGAAGCCGAACCTGGATACCTTCCAGATCTCGGCAAGGTCGATTTCTCGCGCGACGTGCTCTTCACCTGGAACGGTACGACGACGGGCGTGAAGGTGCCCGACGGCGATTGGATTCCGGATGATCGGCAAGGGCTTGTGATCTGCGATGCGACGTCGGCCCTTTTCGCGGAAGCCATCGATCTCCGCAAAATCGACGTGCTCACCTATTCCTGGCAAAAGGCGCTCGGCGGAGAAGGCGCACATGGGATGCTCATTGTGTCTCCGCGCGCGCTCGAACGGCTCGCGTCGTACCGGCCGCCGTGGCCGGTGCCCAAGCTTTTCCGGCTGACGAACAAGGACGGAATTCTTCGCGACGTTTTCGAAGGCGTCACGATCAACACGCCATCGATGCTGTGCGTCGAAGATTATCTCGATGCACTCAGCTGGGCGGAGGGTCTCGGAGGGATCGAAGCGACGGTCGCGCGGGCTCGCGCCACGGCATCGATACTTTACGATTGGATCGAGCGGACCCCGTGGGTGGCGCCGCTGGCGGCGGATCCCCGGACTCGGTCTCAGACATCGGTCGCGATGCGCTTCGCGGAACCGGCGCTGGTAAATGCATCGGAGGACGTGCGTCTCGATGTCATGCGCACCCTCGTGCGGCTGCTCGAAGCCGAGGGTTCGGCCTTCGATATTGCCGCCTACCGCGGCATGCCGGCGGGGCTGCGCGTCTGGTGCGGCACGACCGTCGAAAGCCAGGATATCGCGGAGCTGCTACCCTGGCTCGAATGGGGGTACGCAAAGGCCAGGGCTGAGGCGCTCCGGGCGTGAATTTTGCTGGATACCTTCGCGTAATCTGGTTAATAGCGGCCGTGTCAATGCCTTTTTATCGCTCTTTGCATCGGCCATAATCGGCCGGGTCGCCAATCGCCGAGGCGGTTCATCGGGCGTCGTCAACCAAACAACCAAAGGTCACAGCGAGATGCGTTTTGTCTTTGCGGCAGCTTTCCTGGCCGCCATGCCGTTCAGCGCGCTTGCAGCCGAAGTACCGGCTACTTCGACTGTTGACGATGTGACGGTGTTCCTGTCGGGCGCCGAGGTGACGCGCATAGCGAAGGTGCACATCGACAAGGGCGAGCATACGATCGTGATCGGCGACGTGCCTGCGAGCGCAATTCCCGGTTCCATTAGGGTCGAGGGCAAGGCGACGGGCAAGCTCGACATCGGGTCCGTCGATACGGCGAAGAAGCTTTTGCAGCGCGCCGAGAGCGAGGCTGCCGACAAGCAGCGTAAGGTTCTCGAGGACACGATCCAGACGCTCAAGGATCAGCGGACGACGGTCGAAGCGCAGGCGCAGGCTGCGAAGACGCAGAAGAAGCTCATCGCAAATCTTGCTCAGCTTCCGACGCGACCCGCTCCGCAGACGACAAGCGCGGTACCGCCGACGGATGACTGGCCGAAGGTTCTGGCGCTCATCGCGCAGGCGACGGGAGATGCGAGCAAGCTCGCGCTCGAGGCGGAGCAGAAAATCCGTGAAATCAACCGCCAAATCTCCGACGCCGAGAAACAGCTCGCGGCGCTGGCGCCTGCACGGACGGAACAGACCGAGGTGCGCGTTCACGTCGTCGCGCAGACGCCGCTCGAGGCGGACCTCAGCGTGCATTATCAGGTTCCGGATGCCCATTGGGCGCCGCTCTACGATGCGCGGCTGCAGACGGGTTCGAAGACCGAGCCGCCGAAACTTTCTCTGGACCGGCGCGCGACGATTACGCAGCGCTCGGGAGAAAATTGGGATGCCGTTTCGCTGAAGCTTTCCACGTCGCGGCCGAGTGACAGTTCGTCGGCGCCGTACCTCGAAACGCAACTCGTGGATTTCGAACAGGCTCCGAAGCCGGTGGCTGCTGCTGCCCCTGCTCCTGAGGCATTGCCGCGCCTGATGGCGAAGCATCGCAATATCGCGGCCGCGGACGCGCTCGGCGGCGAGTTCGCACCGGCCGCGCAGGAGTCGGTCAGCGTCGGAGAAGCGGTGGCGCAGCTGCAAAGCGCACCGTTCGAGGCGACGTTCGAAGTTCCCGGGCGGGCGAGTATTGCAGGAACGGGCGAAGCCAAGCGCGTGCTCCTCACGTCTGAGGCGCTCGAGCCGGCGTTGAGCTGCCGTGCCGTGCCGAAGGTCGATACCAGCGCCTACCTCTATGCGAAGCTTAAGTTCGCCAAGGGCACGCCTCTGCTGCCCGGTACGGTTTTCCTATTCCGCGACGGCACGTTCGTCGGCACCGGGGATTTGCCCCTGCTCAGTCCGGGCAGCGAACACGATCTCGGCTTCGGCATCGACGACCAGGTAAAGATCAAGCATGCGGTGCTGGAAGAAAAGCGCGGCGAGAGCGGGCTCATTTCAACGTCGCACGTCGATAGCCGGAACTTCCGCGTCAATGTCAAAAACATGCATGAGCGCGCCATTGACGTAACCATCCTCGATCGCGTTCCTGTGGCGCAGAACGACGACATCAAGGTCGAGCTGACGGGCCGCGTTCCGCCGACAGTGCAGAACGTCGACGACAAGCGCGGTATCATCGCGTTCCAGGCCAAGCTCGAGCCGGATGAGGAAAAAATTCTGGAATACGGCTATCGCGTTTCGTGGCCGGCGGCGAAGTCGATCGTCTACGGACCCTGAGGCGACAAGCCGGACTCTGGCCGGGTCCTGTCCGGATCCTGGCCGGAACTTGAATTAAGCTAGCGGAATTGCCGCGAGGCCCTGGCTGATGCCGGGGCCAAATCATGAGAAGTGAGAAGGTTGAACTGAATGGCAAACGTGGTGGTGGTCGGAGCCCAATGGGGGGACGAGGGCAAAGGCAAGATTGTGGATTGGCTGTCGGAGCGCGCCGACGTCGTTGTTCGCTTTCAAGGCGGACATAATGCCGGACACACGCTTGTCATCGGCGGCACGACGTTCAAGCTGTCGCTGCTGCCTTCGGGTGTCGTGCGACCGGACAAGCTTTCCGTCATCGGCAATGGCGTCGTCATCGATCCGTGGGCGTTGGTCGACGAGATCGCGCGCTTGACCCAACAGGGCGTCGCCATCACGCCCGAGAATCTGCGCATCGCCGAGAACGCAACGCTCATTCTTCCTTTGCATCGCGAGCTCGATGTCGTCCGCGAGGCTGCGGCGGGAACGGAAAAGATCGGCACGACGGGCCGCGGCATTGGTCCCGCGTATGAAGACAAGGTCGGTCGTCGCGCGATCCGCGTGCAGGATCTGGCGTCGCCCGCGACGCTCGGCCCGAAGATCGACCGGGCGCTTGCGCATCACAACGCGCTTCGCCGCGGGCTCGGTCAGCCCGAGGTTGCGAAGGACGAGCTGATGGCAGAGCTTCTCGCCATCGCGCCGAAGGTTCTCCCCTACACGGATGTGACGTGGGAGCTTCTCGATCAGGCGCGTCGCCAGGGCAAGCGCATCCTGTTCGAGGGCGCACAGGGCGCGCTTCTCGACGTCGACCATGGCACGTATCCGTTCGTCACATCGTCGAATACGGTCGCGGGGCAGGCGGCGACGGGATCCGGCATCGGCCCCGGTCACGTCGGTTATGTGCTCGGCATCGCCAAGGCGTACACGACGCGTGTCGGATCGGGCCCGTTCCCGACCGAGCTTACGGATGCCATCGGCGAGCGGATCGGCGAGCGCGGCCGTGAGTTCGGCACCGTTACAGGCCGCAAGCGGCGCTGCGGCTGGTTCGACAGCGTGCTGGTGCGGCAGGTCGCGAAGGTTTCCGGCATCGACGGCATCGCGCTGACCAAGCTCGACGTTCTCGACGGCTTCGATACCATTCGTATCTGCGTCGGCTACAAGCTCAACGGCGAGCGTATCGAACGGCTGCCGGGAAGTTCCTCCGCGCAGGCCGTCATCGAGCCGATCTACGAGGAATTCGAGGGCTGGTCGGAATCGACGCAAGGCGCGCGACGTTGGGCCGATCTTCCGGCGCAGGCCGTGAAGTACGTTCGCCGCGTCGAGGAGCTGATCGAATGTCCGATCACGCTCCTCTCGACGAGCCCGGAGCGCGACGACACCATTCTGATGAAGGACCCCTTCATCTGAGTGCGAAGGAGCGGCGGGGCGTTTTAGGCGCCCGGTCGTGATGATCGAAGGCTGACGGACGCGGGCAGGGGGCGATCGCAATGTTTTTCATCGCATCGAAGATCGTCTTCTTCTGCATTCAGCCGTCGACCGTGGCGTTTCTCGCGCTTGCCGCGGGATTCCTCTGTCTCCAATTCAAACGTCCGAAGTCCGGCGCGATTTTGTTGTCCGCCGGCTTCGGAATTATCGTTCTTTTCGGCTTCCTGCCCGGCGGGAATATTCTTGTTCTGCCGTTGGAGCAGCGCTTTGCGACGCGCGTTCCAGACGTGCCGCAGGAGAAAATCAGCGGCATCATTCTATTAGGCGGCTTCGAAGACGGAGCGATAACCGACAGCCGAGGCGGCTTGGCACTCAACGAGTCGGCGGAACGGCTGACGGAGACGCTGCGCCTTGCGCGTGCGCTTCCCGATGCAAAAGTGATCTTCACTGGCGGCAGCGGGTCTCTTTTCGGCGGCGAGGGGATGGGATCCGAAATCCGGAAGTTTTTCGTCGACGCCGGTATTGAGCCGGGCCGCATCGTAATCGAAAACCTTTCGCGAAATACCTACGAGAACGCGATGTTCACGAAGCCTCTCGTCAATCCCAGTCCGCAAGATAAATGGCTTCTTGTCACATCGGCTTACCATATGCCGCGTTCGATCGGCGTTTTTCGAAAAGCCGGATTCGATGTCGTGCCCTATCCCGTCGATTTCCGGACGCGGGGCAGAGGGGATGCCATTCGTCCATTGGACAGCATTTCCGCCGGATTGGCGCGCACGGATCTTGCCGCCAAGGAGTGGATCGGATTGTTCGCGTACTGGATGTCCGGCCGAAGCACGTCGCTCTTTCCGGGGCCCTGATTGCATGGTTCAGACTTCGTTGCGCCGGCGGCAACAATTTCATGAGTAAATTGCACACCGGACTGCAAGCGCTCCGATGGCGGCTTCTGAGCATCTCCAAATATCGTTGCTGCAAATGCGAAGGCGTGCTTTTCCGGAACAAACTCCTCTCCCGCACAGTTGATCGTGCGGCGTGATATGAGGAGACGTGCAGTGCACGAGATCATTTATCTGATCGGGTTGATCGTGGTCATTTCGTTTCTTCTGGGCCTATTGGGTTTTAGATGAGCGATGGAGATGCCACGATGGTCGAAGTTATCGACGTGCGCGATACGAGTTCGTTTCTCAGCTGGCGAGGGATACTTGCCGGCGCGGTGGCAGGAACGGCGTTTTCCTTCGTTCTGATGTCTATCGGCATTGCAGCCGGACTATCGCTTTTGTCTCCATGGCCCGGCCAATCCCACACGTGGCTCGCGGCTTCGGTCGCGGCGGCGTGGGCGCTGATCGCGACGATTGCGTCGTTTCTCATTGCGGGATTTGTCGCGGCTCGCGTACGTCCGCGCGCTGCCGACGTCCCGCCCGATGAAGTCGAATATCGCGACGGGCTGCAGGGGCTCGTCACTTGGGGTGTGTGCGTATTGTTTGCTGCCTTGGTCGCGGCGAGTGCCGGCTCTGCCGCGCTCCGGGGCGGGGCGTCGGCCATCGCGAAATTCTCGAGCACATCGTCGAGCCCGCTGTCGGGCGTTGTCTCTGCGTTGGCCGCGCCGCCAGAAGGTAAGCCCGTCACCAACGTGCAGCTTTTGAGCCCCGAGGAGGAGAAGACGATCGAAGCGGTTTTCATGAGATCGTTCGGCAACGAACATCTTTCGCCGAACGATAAAAACCTCGTTTCGTCGATCGTCGCCGCGAGGGCTGGTATCCCGCAGGCGGACGCGCAAGCGCGGATCGATACGGCTTATACCGATGCAATTGCGGCGCTCGACAAGGCGAAGAAGGCGACAGAGCTTTCCGGACTGCTCACCGGCATCGGTCTTCTCATCGGTCTCGCCGCGGCATGGTACGGCGGCATACGCGGCGGCAGCAGCCGCGACACGAGCGTTCCCGCGCGCTTCAGATTCCGCGCGTTTTGAAGGGACGCTTATTCCGAGCGAGGAATATCAGTTGCCGTTGTTCAGGATGATGTAGCCCCTGCGGCGCGTCGGGAGCGTCGGCAGCGGCGGGCCGAAAACGGGCTGTCTCAGCGTCCAACTGGGGCCCGCAACGCCGGCCGTGCTGACACCGTGGCCGTTCCATCCTGAGTCCGGCAGCAGGAAGTCGTCAGCCGCAAACGTCGGCCCCGTGCGATCGACAGGCGCCCATTGGACGCCGCCGTCCGGGCCGCGGGGGCCGGAACCCGAGCGGGGAGGCTGGGCGACTGCGGCGGCGGCCGACAGCAGCAAAGAGGCTGAGACTGCGCAAGTGACAGCAAGAGATTTCATCGCTCGGGTCCTTCGCATCGGACTTCGTCGCAGGATGGTGCAAGAGACTAATCCTGCCCGCCAACAACTAAAAGACCGTTTAGCCGGATCCTACAGTCTGCTGCTTTAATGGCACAGAACGCGATGCCGCCGGCCTGGAGCGAGGAGCCGGCGGACGCGCTTATACCGTTATCGGATCAATGTTTATGATACCGCGGGAGTTCGAGCTTCCTTGCAGGATTTGCAGGATGGGAGAACTGCTGGCGGTCGAGTTCGTGGCGTCATAAAGCGCCGCGTACTGCGCGATCATCTTGTTCACTTTGGCCGGATCCTGAAGATCGGTCAGGGTCAGTTTATTGGTTATCATCTTCGCCTGAGTGTCGATATCGGCGTTCGACATCGCTGCGGACAGGCCGAGAGCTGTCTGGGTGAACTGCAGCAGAGCCTTATCGGCGAGGATCTGATAGGCGGACGTGATGCCTGACGCCTTTCTCTGGAAGTAAAGCGCAAGGCGAACGGCGTCGCTCTGGTCGCCGGCCTGGCTTTCCATCGACTGCTCGACGTAGCTGTCCATCGTCGTGACCATCTGGCTGCGGTCCTGCGCCTGGCCTGCCGGTACGTTGAGCGTCTTGCCGTCGGTGCCGAAATTGAAGGCTACGGCAAGCGGGCGATATTTGGCGTTTTCGGGCTTATTGATGTAGCTCTTCGGATCGAGCGGATCGCTCGTCAGGATCTGGCGCAGATCGGACGTTTCCAAGTTCGCGTCCTTCAGCCCGTAGGCGCTGGTCACGAACTTTACGAGCTTGGGGTCTTTCAGCAGATCATCGACGTTGGTGATGTTGCCGATGGCTGTTGCGTAATAATTGCTGTCGGTCTCGGCCTGATCCAGCGCTGCCGTCGTCGTGCCGGCCTGGGTCATATAGAGTTTGACGGTCGCGGTCAGGTTTGCGCTCGTTTGGGCAACTTGGGCGGTCTTGGCTTTGCCGTTTGAATCGAAGTTGAACGCCGCCGCCATCGCGACATAGGCGGGGTTATGCGACTGGTTCGCAAAGCTGTTCGGGTCGCTTGAGTCGCTCTGCAAGATCTTCGTGACCGTGTATCTCGACGTCTTGAGAGGATCTATTCCGTAGGCGGCCAAAATGTAGTTGTACGCCGTGCTGTTCAGGACGTCCTGAACGGACGTAGCTGCGGCGATCGCGTCCTGGTAGGCCGTGGTCGCTGAGGCGTTGGACGTCTTTTGGGCTGCGTCGTAGTTGGACTGATAATTAGTGATCAGACTATTGATCTGACTAGACGTCTGCGCCGCGCCGTTCTTAACCGATCCGTCGGTGTTGAAGCTGAACGCCGCTGCGAGCTTCTGATAGGCGGTGTTGGTTTGCTGATTTGCAACACTGCTGGAATCCGACAGATCGCTCGTCAGGACTTGGCGTATGAGCGTTTGCGATTCCGAGTTGGAGTTGAGGCCGACCGACGTCAGCGCAACATTGTAGAGGATTGGGTTCGACAGCAAGTCGTCGACCGAGGTCACGCTCGAAATGTTGGCCTTATAATATTGCGTTTTGTAGGTCGCGACCGCGGGGGCGGCGTTCGTTCCCGTCGCGTTGAAGTACTGCGAAACTGCGGCGATGACGTTGCTGGACGACTGCACCGTTCCATTTACGCTGCCATCGGTCGCGAAATTGAATGCGGACGCGAGCAACTTGAAATTGGGGTTTGAGCTCGAAAGTGTATTGGCGAGGCTATTGGGATCAGAGAGATCGCTCGTCAGAACGGCTTTGATCGTGGCGTTGGTGACGTTGGCAGAGCCGAGGCCAAAGGCCGTAATCGCAAAATTCAGCAGGCGCGAATTTGACATCAACTGGTCGACGGAGGTCACGCTGCCGATCGCGGCCTGATAGTAGGTGGCTTCGGTCGCGGCAGCGGTACCCTTATTGACCTGCTGCTGCGTATACAGTCCGATCGTATCGTTCTCTTCCGTGGAATTCTGGGCGACCGTGGGCTGCGAGGCGAGCGTGCCGTCAGTCGAGAATTGGAACGCTTGCGCGAAATCGGCAAATCGCGGGTCGGTGAGCTTGTTGACGAAGCTCTTGGGATCGGTCAGGTCGCTGGTCAGAACCTTCTTCATAAAGGCTTTGGCGTAGGCCATGTCGCCCAGGCCAAATGCCGACATCGCGTAGGTGAAAAGCCGCGAATTGTTCATGAATTCGTCGACCGTTTTCACGTTGCCGATATTGGCCTGGTAGTACTTCGCGGCGTTCGACACATCGCTCTGGGCGGAAATGCGCGAAAGCGTTTTCGGCAGGTCGGCGGCGTAGGTCCGGTAGAGCAGGTAGGTTGAGATCATCGCGGGCTTTCTGCTGCAGTCGATTCACGTACGCGAATTATGGTCTCAGAGCTTGCACTGGACCTGACAAGCTGTTGCCCGGCGTTTGACGGGTTTGGATACAACTCATGCGTCACGGCCGGGCAGCACCGATCGTCGACAGATTCGCGTTACAATGTCGTTACTGACATGAGCATAACGCTCAAGCGTCCGGCAATTCTCCGGGGGGCTCTGCAACCACCAGCCCGCGATAGCCTGCAAGCGCGCCCGGTTCCAGCTCATGGGCCAGAATGCGGAATGGGTTGACGGGGCCGGGGAAGACGATCTGGCCGGGCGGCACGGCGTTGAAGCCGAAGCGTCCGTAGTAGGGGTGGTCTCCGACCAGCACGACGAGCTTGGCGCCGCCCTTGTGCGCGGCTTCAAGCGCGGCCGTTATGAGCTTGCTGCCCAGTCCGAAGGTGCGATGGTCGGCATCGACCGCAACCGGTCCGAGCAGGATAGCGCCCTTCGCGCCGCCGATGGTGATTTCCGTCGTCCGAATCGAGGCAACGACTTCCTTGCCGATGCAGGCAACGAGACAGAACCGTGACAGATGCCCTTTGCCCTCGCGCACCCGGTAGGCGGATCTCGCAAAACGTCCGGGTCCGAAGACGCGCGCATGCAGCCTCGATATCTCGACGATATCTTCGGGATGCGCTTTGCGGATAACGATCGATGGGGACATGCGCGGACGGTCAGGCTCGAGGACGCCGGCAAGCCCGGCAGGCGGGGCCTTCTATCACGTTTCGGAAATAGTGCGACCCTCAACCAAGCGGCTAATTCGCTCGGTGGCCGGCTTTGTGACACCGGCCGGCAACGCGGCCGGTGCGAAGAAGCTCGTTTCCAGGTTCGCGGGGGCCGAAAGCTGCTGCCAATTGCGTACGACGTACAGTCCCGTCTGCCGGTCCGGGCTTTCGGTATAGAAGCCGCGTAATTCGGGCCGTGAATTAACCTCGATGCCTGCCACGTCGCGCATAAGGCGCCGGAGCGCCGTTTCCAGATTTTCGCCGTTTCGAACAGTCGATGCGGGCAAGCTCCATGGGCCGCCCGCTTCCTTCCGCATCATCAGAACGCGATCCGCTTCGTCGATGACGCACGCCTCGACGTCCAGATACACGCCCCGTGTCAGCCGCCAGTATTGCTGGAAGGCGCGGGCGACGAGCCTGCCCACGAAAAAGCGGTCCTCTCTCAAGGGCTAACTCTCCCTTTTCTGCCGGTCGTGAGGCATTTGCTCGTTGTCACGGTGTGCTAGAGTGCCCTTCCCTCAGGATACGCCCAATTCCCTGCATGACCGAATTTTTCACGCTTGCGCACTTTTCCGATGTGCATCTGCCGCCCGTTTTGGGGACCGGATGGCGGCATTGGAATACCAAGCGCGCGCTCGGATATGTGAACTGGATTCGCAAACGGCGCCGTGTTCACCAAGGCGAGATCGCCGACAAGTTGCTCGCCGATGCGGCTGCACTGCGCGTCGACCATATCACGATCACGGGCGATCTCATCAATCTCGGACTGCCCAAGGAGTACGAAGCGGCGCACGTCTGGCTTGAAAGCATCGGCCCGCCCGAGAACGTCACCGTCGTTCCGGGAAATCATGACATCTATTCGAGCCTCTACGGCGATCCCGGTGTCGCGCGGTGGGCGGAATACATGGGAGGAGAGAACGAGACGCTGGCCTTCCCGTTCGTCCGGCGCATCGGGCCGATTGCGCTCGTCGGTTTGAATTCCGCGGTGGAGACGCCGCCCTTCGTCGCGAGCGGCCGGCTCGGAGCCCATCAACTCGAGATCGCCGGCGAGCAGCTTGCGGCTCTCGGCGAGGAAGGCGTTGTCCGCGTCGTCCTCATCCACCATCCGCCGCTTCCCAATCTCGCGCCGCCGCGGCGGGCGCTGAGCGATGCGGCGCACTTCGCGCATCTCCTCGAACGTGGCAATGCGGAGCTTGTGCTCTACGGACACAATCATCAATCGCGCATCGACTGGCTGCCGTCGCGCACGAAACCCATTCCGGTCGTCGGCGTGGCTTCGGCGTCGGCGGGTGTCACACACGGCGACGAACCCTTGGCGAGCTACAATCTCTTCACGTTCTTCAAAAACGGGACTGGGCTTCGCATCCGTCATGTCGTGCGCGGAATCGATGCACCCGATGCGCCGGTCAAAAAAATCAGCGAGACCGTTCTCGCGCCGGAATTGTAATCGCGTCGACTTGCGATTGCTTTCCGAGCGGCCAAATGCCACGCGCACCAACAGCGTGCCAATATCGTGACAGTGATGCTGCACGCTGACGCACGCGCTCGATCTCGCATTACGATCGGCCGTCTCGCGAGTTGACGCCTACGCGCCGAGCACAACACCGGCTTCGATCGCACAAGCGTTGAGCAAAAAATCGCTCAATGGGCATGTGTAACATTTACACGCTAGTGACTAACCTTTTTGATTGCCCAGTCGTTCTGCCGCGGCGTCTCGGTCACACGCTTGCCCCCGGCATTAATGATATGGGATCACGCTGGCCTTGGTTTCCGATTGGCCTGCGGGGAGCGATGCGGTTTGCCCAAGTCTGCTTACATCAATCTTGCCCTTCAGGGTGGCGGAGTTCATGGCGCCTTTACATGGGGCGTGCTCGACCGGCTGCTGGAAGATGAGACGCTTCAGTTCGGCTGGATCAGCGCGACGAGCGCCGGCGCGGTCAACGCCGTCGCTCTGGCGGCGGGGCTTGCCGAAGGTTCTCGCGATAAGGCGCGCGAGAAAATGTACAAGATCTGGCACGCCATTCATAACGCGGCGATTCCGGATCTGACGCGGCTCAATCCCTTTCTCAACGGGCTCGTCCGGCCGTCGCAGCTGACGACACATCTCGCGTCGATGCTGTCGCCTTATGAATTCAATCCGCTCGGCTTCGATCCGCTGCGACGGTTACTGACCGAGCACGTCGATTTCGAGTTGATCCGCGCGAAGTCGCCCGTCGATCTTCTGATTGCGGCGACGCACGTCGCAACGGGAAGAGCGCGCCTCTTTCGCGAAAACGAAATTACAGTCGATGCCGTGCTCGCGTCAGCCTGTCTGCCGGTTATGCATCACGCGGTCGAAATCGAAGGCTCGGCGTATTGGGACGGCGGCTTTTCGGCCAATCCGGATCTCGTGACGCTCGCGAGCGAAAGCCCGTACGGCGACACGCTATTGGTAATGGTCGCGCCACGCGTCAACACGAAGTTACCGACGACGGCGCGCGATATTTCAAACCACGCCAATCGTCTGACGTTCAACGCGCCACTGCTGCGCGACATCGAGGTCATCACGGCGGTGCGCGAGACTTCGGGACCGCTTCTCGCGAAAGGCCGTCTCGCGCCGATTTGCCGTCACCGTTTTCATCTGATCGACGGAGGCCCGGTGACGGGAGAGCTCAATCCCGAGACGACCGTGAAGCCCGATTGGGACATCATCACGTACCTCCATGGCGCGGGGCGCGATTATGCCGAGAAGTGGTTCGGCGTTGCGCGTTCGGCCGTCGGCAGGCTCGAAACCATCGATCTGGTCAAACACTTCTTTCCCGCCGTCGAGGACGGCATCACGTTCCGCGCGCCACCGGTGGCGAAGCGGCCAGCGCAGAAGCGCGGCGTCGGCGGGAAGCGCCAGAAGTAAAGGGCGTCGATCGCCTCTGCTTGCAACCAATTCTGTTCTCCCGCGCTTTACCTCCATGGAGAAAAAACCATGGTTGGATCGCGACGCTTCATTCCGCTGCTGTTGATTGCCGTGGCGGCACTGCTTCAGATGTCTTTCGCTCAGACTGCCGCGGCCGGACCGGTACCGCGTCTGGCGTTTCTTGGCCTCCGCCTTCAGAACGACAACGAAGGGCTCGAGCCGACGACCGATGCCGAACGCAATCGTATTGCGATCATCGAGCGGCAGTTCACGAGTTCTCTTAAAGCTTCGGGCAGCTATGACATCGTGCCTCTGACGAGCGATATCCGCGCGAAGATCGCGAGTGGGCAATTCGTCGGGGCATGTGGCGGCTGCGAGGCGGCCTACGGAAACGAGCTCAAGGCTGACCGCGTCGCCTGGATCACCGTTCAGAAGGTCTCGAACCTCATCCTGAACATGAACCTCTACGTCGCCGATACGGCGACGGATAAACTGACGTTCTTGAAAAGCGTCGACATCCGCGGCAACACGGACGAATCCTGGTCGCGCAGTCTGAAGTATCTGCTCGACAATTATTTCTACGATCAGAAATCGTGAGCACTCAAGTCACGAGCCGTGCGTAACCCTCGGCAATGGTTTCGTCGAGCAGACGCTTGTATTCGCCGTAGGCGGGGTTCTTCGGCGATATCTCACCGAAGGCATCGGCGTCGAAGCTTTCGCGCTGGGCATAGAGGATCGGTGTCGCGACCGGGATGAACGTCGCGCGCTGCTTGTTCAGCGTCGTGATGATGCCGCGCATTTCACCGGCGCGATCGAGCTGCGAGACGACCACCATGCGCATTGCGCCTTTGGTCAGCGAGACGAGGTGTATGAAGCTCGACGACGCCGGGATATAGAGGCGGCCGCGATGCGCATAGGGTGCATCCGGGCGCTCGCGCTCTTGAAAGACAAGGCTCGGCCATTCCGGATCCCAGCTGATGTCGGTGCGATAGGCGATGATCTGGTCTGGGACCGAGAACGCTCGTCTCAGCGTCAAATAGCTGCCGATGTAATGGTCGACCGCCGCGCGCGAGTAGGCGCCCATATAGACAGGGGCGATGCCGCCGCCGTTGCCTTTGAGCTCCAATGGCCCTCCGGCGCTTTCGAGGGCGACGGATTCCCCGTGCCAGGCGTCGCGGAGCCCGTGAAAATCGAGGCCAAGCACCATGCAAACGTCGAAGAGCGTCTGATCCCGAACGGAGCGGCCGCCGAGCAGGTTCTGGATCGTCTTCTCGTGGCAATCGGCAGCGTCGGCGAGTTCCGCCTGCGTCAGCTTCTTTTCGACCATGGCCGTCTTGATGCGCTCGAGCGCCTCGGGCCGAGTTGTGACGGGCGCAGGCTGGGCGACAGCTTTTTTCATTGGCCGCATGATTTTGAAGCCCGGCAACGGACGCCGCCGGTATCGGAAATTACCGATTCTTTCCGTTCGGACGCAATCGGAATCCGGGGGCAATAAACCCCTTCCTCCCGTTGCCGCCGGGTGACGCCTAACGGTCTCACGTTTCCGAGCGGCTTTCCGCATTGTCGGGATGTCCACCGCTGGGGTGGAGCGGCGCTCTCGCAGGCGCGAGAACTAAGGAGATGGGCACATGTCGGACACTGGAACCTTGAAATTCGCGGCGGCGGTATCGGCCGGGTCGCTGCTGGCGCTCGCATTTTTCGCCAGCGCGGTTCGTCCCGCAGCCGCGCAGGATTTCGACTGCCGGAGAGCGCAAACGACGTCGGAACGAACGATCTGCAGGAGCGACAGGCTGGCGGGCCTCGACGAGCGGATGAGCTCTCTCTATTCGGAACTCAAAGCCGCCTCCGGCAATCGCTACGAGCGTAACGACTTGAGGGATTACCAGCGGCGGTTCCTGGATGCCCGCGACAGCTGTGGCCGGGACACGGAATGCATCCGCGGCGCCTACCTCGATCAGATCAGTGTTCTGGAATCCCGCTTAGAGCGGGCTTACCGGCGGACGGAGCGCTGAGCGACATTTTCCGGCTTTGGACCGTCTTCCCGGCCGAGGACCTCGAGCTTGACGTCGGCCAGACCCTTGCCGGTCATACCGAGGTTCTCAGCGGCCTTCGTCGAAAGGTCGATTACGCGGCCCGGCTTGAAGGGGCCGCGGTCGTTGATCCGGACGACGACGCTATCGCCGCTATCGAGCCTCGTCACGCGAACGCGCGTGCCGAAGGGCAGGGTTCGGTGCGCGGCCGTGAGGTCCTGGGGATTGAAGGCTTCCCCGGTCGCGGTCCGTTCGCCCTTTCCATAGAAGGAGGCGATGCCCGTGAGGGCGTGGCCGGCTCCCGCCGGGTCAGGGCCGTGCAGGGCATAGGGCCGCTCGCCGAGCGGCGTCGCGGCCGGCTGCTTGGATTTGGCAAAGGCCGGCTTCGCGATGATGATGTTCGCCTGCCAATGATCAAACGTGCCTGCCGGGCTGGCGGGGGCCGTCACCGTCTTCCAATTTCCGAGGGAGACAGCCTTATTGGCCGGTCCAGAGAGGGCATCGGGCAGCGATTGGGCTTCGGACGGGCTGCTCGGGGCGGAAAGGCTCAAACCAACCAGAAGCGCAATACTTGCCGGACTTATGCTCAGGCGCACGCATATCCCCCCGGATATTCCCCAATCCGACGACTATGCTGATTCGCGATGGCGGAAAAACGTCGGGGAGCATTGGTTGCCCAACACTCCCCGAAGTTAGCCCGCTATGACCTTCGGCCAGCTTAGCTGCGGCCGAGAACCTCGAGCGAGACCCGCGCGAGGCCGGCTCCGGTCATGTTGATCTGCCGTGCGGCGCCGCGCGACAGGTCGATGACACGGCCGCCGATGAAGGGACCACGGTCATTGATCGTGACGACGACCGACTGGCCGTTCGACTGGTTCGTGACGCGAACGCGCGTACCGAACGGGAGCGTCCGGTGAGCGGCCGTCAAACCTTCCGGGTTGAAACGTGCGCCCGAAGCGGTCTGCTGGCCCTGCCAATAGTAAGATGCGATGCCGCCCGAAGCGCCGCCGCGCGGTGCTTTCGATGCGTAGTGTGCTTTCTTCTTGTAAGAGGCCTTGTAGGAAGCCTTCTTGTAGGTAGCTTTGTGGTACGTCGCCTTGTGGGACTTGCTGCAAGCGTGCCCCGTGCCTGCGCACCTCGAGGCCGCGGTTGCGGGAACGGTTGCTGCCGTCATCCCAGCGAGCGCTAACGCGGCGATCGCGATTGTAGAACGCATAGTGCACTCCTCATCAAAGGAGCAGCAGTGGTTCGGGTCGAATGAGCGGTTTCCCCCGCCCGCAGCACGCCACCAGGCGACCACGGGACAACCGCTTCGGAAGCGGCACCGTCGTTAATGTTGGGAGAAGTAGCCCCTAAGGCAGATTACCCCTATGACCCGTTACAGAACTCCAGAACCCAGTTCCTACTGCTGCCCGTGTTGACTGGGGTTCCCCCCGTCCTGGCCCGCCCAACCAGCACCCTGTGGAAAAGAGGTCAACCCATTGCTGTTACCACCTTTTAACCATAATTGGTAAGTTGCGGAAAATTCTAAGCTATTTTAAATGCACTTTGAGGTTGCGTGACGCCAGGTCGCAGAAATGGACTGCCGTTAAGGGAACGGAAATCGTGGCGGACGCTGTGCCACAAAATGTTTACCCTTCAGTCCTCTAGCGCGAAGCACCCCGATTTCGGTCTGTGAGCGCCCTTTGCAACGGACGGATGCGTTAGCTGGACCGAGCGCGGGCGTGAGGCGACAGCCGCGGAGGGGCGCTTGTTTTTTGACAAGCCGCAGTGGATCGCCTGACGGTTCTGACCGAGATCAGAGCCATCCCTTCTTTTTGAAATAGAGGTAGGGGATGACGGCGGCCGCGAACATCATGAAGAGCGCGAGCGGATAGCCCCAGGGCAGATCAAGCTCGGGCATATTCTTGAAGTTCATGCCGTAGATCGAAGCGACCAGCGTCGGCGGCATCAACATCACCGCCATGACCGAGAACAGCTTGATGATCTGGTTCTGCTCGTTCGAAATCATGCCGAGCGTCGCGTCGAGCAGGAAGCTCGTCCGAGCCGAGAGGAAACGCATGCTTTCCATCAGCGACAGGATGTCGTGGTTGGCTGCCTCGATGCGGGCGGCGACGCGCTGATCGTCTTTGCGCTCACGCGCGGCGTTGGCGAAAAAGAGCAAGAGCCGATGCAGAGACATCGCGCTTTCCTGCGCTCTCGCGGTGACGTCGCCTTCCTTGCCGACGGTTTTCAGAAGGACATCGAGGCGGCGGCTGCTTGGCGAGCTCGACGTATTTTTTTGTCCGAATACGAGCGGCGCCATGCGCTCGACCTCGTCCTGCACGCGCTCGATAAGATCGGCTTCCCGTTCGATCAGCATTTCCAAAAGGCCGACCATGACACCGGCGCCGGTCACGCAATCGATGTCGCCCTTGGCGGCGCGGGCGATGTAAATCGGAAAGGCGCGCGGCGAGGCGTAGCGAACCGTCACGAGGTGATTGCCGGACAGGATGAACGTCACGACCGAGGTCATCGGCACGCCCAGTTCGCTGTTGTGCAGGATGAAGCTGCTCATGTAGTAAGCGCCGTTGTCGGTATAGAAGCGGTTTGACGCCTCGATCTCGCGCATCTCGGACCGCGTGGGCACTTCTATGCCGAGTGCCTGTTCAATGAATTTGTCTTCGTCTTCCTTCGGTTCGATCAGATCGATCCAAACGCTCGTCGAGAGATCACCCATCTGGTCCCGCTGGACCAGTTTGCCACCAACTGCGTCATAAACCGTGATCATTGTGGATAAACCTTTTAGGTTTGCGGGGCATTGTGATTGGCGCTTGCCCGGCTCAGTTAGAAACCGGCCACAAGCACCCGGAGGCGGGACCGGCATTTGCGATTTCGCTCCCGAGAGCCGGCCGCAAATGCCGAGTTATGACGGCGCCAGCCATTTCACGTCACCGGTCGTCAGGCAACTCGGCTAAGCGTCTAATTTTCGTGACGTAGGTTTGTTGCACCAAGACGCACGAAGTGTGACAATTCAGTTCCAAAAGGAGACGGCATGGCCATGCGATTGAACATCAGGACGGGTGTCTGCGTCGCGTTGCTGGCGGCTGGATTGGCGGTGCCAGCGGAAGCGGGGGGAATTCGCTGCAACAAGGGTTATCAGCTGGTGCAGGGTTCGCCGTTGGCGACGCCCTACTGCCAGGACCAGTACGTCGCCCAGGTGGCGAATGAATATGGCTTTAAGGCCTCACCCGCGCGCGTTCGCCAGGACCCGATTTTCAAGCAAACACTTTGCCGCTACATCGGCCAGGACATCCGCATCAAGGAGTCGTGCCAAGAGGTGAACCCGTCGGGGCGCGGACGCTTCTAGATTGCGAAGATTATTGGAGTGATGCGATGGCAATCGCAGCAATTGCGACGGTCACCGGCATCACTCAAAAATGCGGCGATGGCGGCGGAGCCGCCAGTTCCGAAATCAGTTGAGGTCGGGCGTGACTTCGCCCGCGTCCTTGGCGCGGCGCACGCTGCCATCGAACTGAGCGCCTTCGTCGATCGAGAGCGTTTGCTTGACGATATCGCCATCGACGCGCGAGGTGGCGTTGAGGTTGACCGACGTGCCCTTGAGGGCGCCGCTGACTTCACCCTGCACCGTGATGGTGCGTGCCGTGATGGTGCCTACAACACTTCCCGTTTCGCCGACGGTCACCGACTCGCCATGGACGTCGCCCTGGATATGGCCGGCGATGAGAAGCGAGCCCTTGGTCTTGATGACGAGCTGCTGGCCGGCAATCGTGATGTCCTGTCCGAGGACCGAGGTCGGCGCGTCAATCACCGGACCTGACTGCTGAAGCGGCGAGCCGAAGAGCGGCGGAGCCGGGGCCTTCATCTGCGGAATCGGTTGCTGCTGCGCTGGCGTGAGCGTCTTGACTGGCTCTGGCCCACGTGAATCCGGCGTCGCTACGCGGTTGAACATATGACTACCCCCAAAAAAGAAACTGCTTTCGCCCGTCCCGCTGTACAGCTTTAAGCAGTGTACTTTGGGTACATTATGGCCAAGTCGTCATATCCGCCAGCCTCGTTTCGCTGCTTCGCGAAAAAGGATTTCGGCGAAGATTGTTAACGGGCACCACCCTGCCCAAAAGGTAAGCGGGCCGCCATTTCTGACGACCCGCTCAAAAGCATTCGCGCACCCGGCAACCTATCTCCAGATGTCGACGAACGGGGCAACCACGTGCTTGCCGTGGCGGCCTTTGTAGACGTGCACGAAGGGTGCATCGACGACCGTCCTGCGGCCGCTTTCCACGCGGGTGAACGGGGCATGCACGACATGGCGTCCGTGGCGGCGATGATAGTGCCGGTGCCCGTCGCGATCGTAATCGTAGTCGACCTTCACGACATTGGCGGATGCTTTGCCCGCGGGCTTCGCGACCGGCGTGGCGTTCGCTGCGGATGCGATCATCGCAGCCGCGCCGAGAGTGACGCCAATCGTTAGCGAGGAGCGGAAAAATGGCAGCATAAGATACTCTTTTCGTTTCTGTTTGTAGGGCATTGAAAATAAGAGCCAAACTCGTCCGTCGCAACTCTGGTGCGGCAATGACCGACTCATGCGAGACTTGTACTGAACTTGAGCCTGTGCGGGTGAAACCGGAAAGCGACGTGCTCGTCCCAAATTTTCGGGAGCGGGCTGCTGACGCCGTCGGAGTCTGCTAGGTTCGATTAATAAAATAAGGGAGGACAACATGTTCGCTTGCCGGGTGGGTCTCTTATTTGGTTTGACGGCGCTGCTCGCCGTTCCTGCCGCCCAGGCCGCAGACGAAGCGACGTGTCCTCGCGCCGGCACACTCGGCGTCTCCCGCACCGTCGAAATCGATACGACCGGCGGACCTGGCTTCGGCATGGACAACTACAAGGCCTACGACTTCCTGCAGGACAAGGAAGTCATCCTGACATTCGACGACGGCCCGCAGAAATATACGACCGAGGCCGTGCTCAAGGCGCTGGGTGATGAATGCGTGAAGGCGACATTCTTCTCGATCGGAAAGATGGCGCTCGGTTATCCCGAAATCATTCGCGAAGTCGCCAAGGCGGGCCACACGGTCGGCACGCACACGTGGAGCCACAAGGCGATCGCCAAGCTGAAGACGTTCGATGAAGGCAAGGACGAGATCGAGCGCGGCGTCAGCGCCGTGCATCGCGCTGTCGGCGGGCCGGTTGCGCCGTTCTTCCGCTTTCCGACGCTCGCGGATACGCCCGAGGCCGTTGCCTATCTCGGCAAGCGCAACATCGCGATGTTTTCGACGGACATCGACAGTTTCGATTTCAAGCCGCAGACCGCGGATCATCTCGTGAAGTCGCTGATGCAGAAGCTCGACAAGAGGGGCAAGGGCATCCTCTTGATGCATGACATTCACAAGACGACGGCGAAGGCCGTGCCGATGATCCTCGCCGAGCTCAAGGCGAAGGGATACAAGATCGTTCACATGACGGCCAAGTTCCCGGTGACCACGGTTGCGGAATACGATCAGGCCATCGAGAAGGAAGCCAAGGGCTTGCCGCAGGTCGGCTCCGAGCGTCCGGTTTCGAGCATCGTCAAGACGATCGACGGCGCGGCGCCGGCAACGGAGTCCGCGTCTGGTGGTGGTGAGCCCGAAGGTCTGCCGCCGCCGCCAACGCCCGATGCCGCGACGGCCACGGGATCTGCCGCTTCACCATCGGGCGCCGCTGCACCCGTGCTTCCGGCATTTCCGACGACACCTTCAAACGAGTCCGGCCATACCGCTCCAGGCAAGCAGTCGGCCGTGCCGCCGCCGATGAAGTCCGTTGCGGAGCCTTCATCGCCACCCTCGCCGATGAGTCCGGCTAGCACCGCGACGGGCAGCCTGCCAGGCGCAGCAGTCAATCCGACGGCCGCGCCGACGCATACGGCAGCCGTGAGCATGGCGCAGGAGACGGCGTCTCCCGTCAAAACGGTTTCCGGAGACGGCGAGAAGATGGCCGCGAGCGCGCCTGCGGCGCCTGTCGCGCCAGTGATGCCGATCGAGACCAAGCCGGAGCAGCCTGCGAAATCGATTTCGCAGCGGGTCAAGGAAGCTTGGGAATATTGGTTCGGCCAGTAGGCGATCCCACAAAAAAGAAATGGGCGGCGGTGCCACCCATTTCTTTTTGGACGCCCTGTTAGGCCCCCCCGGGCCCGCCGCAAACCAAGTGTTTTTGCCTGAGCGCAAGACAGCGCGATGGCTTTTCCTTGGGCGTTCGCTACGGCCGACGCTGATGATCGGCGGGTAGCGATTTCGGCATTTAAGCGGGAACTTGACCACTCCCCCAGTCGATCCCCCGATCGGCTGCCCGCTCGCCGCAAAGCTATGTGAGGTCCGGACCTACCGCCAGCCAAAACGAATCATCCTGCTCTGAATCCAGGCAGGTGTGGCGTCTTGGATACAACTCAATGATTTATCAGCGTACGGTTTATAATGCTGTGGATAGGCTCGCGGCATACGAAATTGCCAAATGAAAAAGGGCCGCTCCTGAAAGAGCGGCCCCGTGAGATCATCATTCTCTGCGGCGTCGAATGTCTACCGCTTAGGTCTCAGCTGCGAACCAGGAGAGTTCCGGATGCAAGCCTGAGCGACCACGACATCGTCTGCCTCAAGATCCCACTCGACATCGGATCACCTCCTCTCGGTTGTTGAAAGATGGAGATAAGCTGGCACTGTTTGCGGGCTTTGGAAAGACCCTGCGATGAGGTGTCCCGGCGCACGGCGAAAGCGACGCTCGTCCAGGACTTTGACGAGCCCTGCCTAGCCGTGCCGTCCCGCTCGCATTTCCATCGCACGGCCAAAGCCTGCGAGCAGGGTTCCCAGTCCAAAGAGGCCGAGAACGATAAGCTGAAGATAGTCTTCAACGCCTTCCTTCTCGAACATGTAATCGGAGATATTGGCGTCGGCCGTCTTGAACCTGTCGAGGCTTTTCTCGCGGTCGGCTTCGGCTTCCCTGATCTTGTCGGCCGGCGCGTTCACCGCCTGCAGAAGGACGATGCGATTGTCGTGAACCGCCTTGATCTGCACCTGCGCCGATTGCTGGATGCTGAACGTCGCGAGCCGCCATTCGATCTCGCGCTTCAAAGGATCGAGATAAAACATCTGCATCGCCGTCGATCCGAGCAGCAATGCGATCCCGATCAATTCGCCGAGCTGGTAGACCTTGAAACCCATTCTATCCCCCGCGTTCGCCCTGCGCTCAATTCCATCTCGGTTGAGCGATCAATATCGATAGAACGAATAGCCCGGCCAGGATTGCGGGCACCGCAAGAATGGCGAGCACCCCGTTGGCCATGCCGGTTTTTCCCTCTGTCTGAAACCAATATCCGACACCGAGAATTGCAGCCATCCCAGCGAGCAATGGGAGCCAGAGGCCAATATTGAAAGACGAAACCGTACCGTCGCCAATTCCGACGAAAAAGAAATAGGCTGCAATCAGCAGCGCAATGGCATCGACGGTGAGGAATAACCAGAATGTTTTCATGGCGGCGGAATTTATCGGCTCCGCCGCCAAATGCAATTGGGGAACGCAGTGTCCAGCCTCGCCCGTGCTCAATCGGCCGTTCGCTCCGCATCGAGGTAGATTTCTCCACCCATCTGGCGGAACTTTTCGCTCATTTCGGCCATGCCGAGTTCCTTGTCGTTCAGGGTCGCGGCGTAGTCGCGGACGTCCTGCGTGATCTTCATCGAGCAGAACTTCGGTCCGCACATCGAGCAGAAGTGGGCGACCTTGTGGGCG
>RXJH01000008.1 GCA_003987725.1 Hyphomicrobium sp.
CGTCGCGCGCCGACATCGATATGACTAAGCAGATCATCGATGCCTCCCGCCCGCTCGGCGTCGCCGTCCACGACCACATCATCGTCGGCCGCAACGGCCACGCGAGCCTGAAGGCGCTGCGGTTGATTTAGAAAACCTAAGCGCGGCCCGGCTTGTCGATTGCACTATCGGTCCGCGTATCCCGCATCGTCGCATAAACGCAAAGCGAGACGGCGATGCAGCCCGTGACGTACCAGTAGAAATAGTGCTCATTTCCCATTTGCTTTAGCCAAAGCGCGACCCATTCCGCGGTGCCGCCGAACGCCGCAACAGTGATCGCGTAGGGCAGGCCAACACCCAACGCGCGAACCGATGTTGGAAAGAGTTCCGCCTTAACGACGGCATTGATCGCCGTGTAGCACGAGACAATGGCGAGGCCCGTCATCACCAAAAGAAACGCCTGCAATGGATCGCTCACAGTCTGCAGCGTCGTGAGGATCGGCACGGTGCAAAGCGATCCAAGCACACCAAAAGCAATCAGCACGGGACGCCGTCCAACGACATCCGACAGCGCACCGACTGCCGGCTGCAGCAGCATGTAAATGAACAACGCCGACGCGGAAATGAGCGTCGCCGTGTCCTTCGAAAAGCCCGACGTGTTGACGAGGAATTTCTGCATGTACGTCGTGTACGTATAGAACGCCAGCGTTCCGCCGAGCGTCAGACCGACGACGATCGCCACTTCACGTGGATGGCGCAGTAGCGCTGCGATCGAGCCCTCATGCTGCTTCGCGCGCTTGAACTGCTCCGTCTCGACGAGATCGCGACGCATGACGAAGGCGATGACGGCGAGACACGCGCCGATAGCGAACGGAATGCGCCAGCCCCAGGCTTCCAGCTCTGCCGTCGTCAGCACGAACTTCTGCAGCACGATCAGCACCAGCATGGCCGTCAACTGCCCGCCGATCAGCGTCACGTACTGAAAGCTCGAATAGAACCCGCGGCGCTCAGAGGTCGCCATTTCCGAGAGATACGTTGCGCTGGTGCCGTATTCGCCGCCGAGACTGAGGCCCTGGATCATCCGCGCAATGAGCAGGATGATCGGCGCGGCAACACCAATCGTTGCATAGACGGGCGTCACCGCGATGAGCGCCGATCCGCAGCACATCAAGAGCACAGACGTCGTCAGCGCCACGCGCCGGCCGTGGCGATCCGCCATCCGGCCGAAGAACCACGCCCCGATCGGACGCATCAAAAACCCGACGGCAAAAATCGCCGCCGTGTTCAAAAGCTGCGCGGTCTGGTTGCCCTCGGGGAAGAACGCTTTGGCGAAATAGAGCGAAAAGGCCGCATAAACGTAGAAGTCGTACCACTCAACGAGATTGCCGGATGATCCGATCAGAATGGCTTTTATCCGCTGTGGCAGACTGAGCGCCGCTGGGGCCTTTACCTCTTGCACGTGCGCGTTCCCTCCCTTTTTTGGAGTGGTATCTAGCATGCGCCGCGCCGGAGTGCCGCACATCTGCTCGTAACGGGGACGTCTGTCCCGCCGACATTGACGATTCGGGAACGGGCCCCCTAATTAGGACCCCTGATCGCGCTGCGAGCGGGCCGGAGATTGAGAGCATGACGAAAAAACCGCATCACGCGAAGGTAATCGTTCTGGGTTCAGGCCCGGCCGGCTATACGGCCGCGATTTACGCCGCCCGCGCCATGCTCGCGCCGACGCTCATTCAGGGCACGCAACCCGGCGGCCAGCTGACGATCACGACCGATGTCGAGAACTATCCGGGCTTTGCGGATCCCATTCAGGGTCCCTGGCTGATGGAGCAGATGCAGGCGCAGGCCGAACACGTCGGCACGCACATCGTGATGGACCACATCAACAAAGTCGAACTTCGCTCACGTCCCATCCGCCTCGAAGGCGACAGCGGCGACACCTATACGTGCGATGCGCTGATCATCGCCACGGGCGCGCAGGCGCGTTGGCTCGGCCTCAAATCCGAAGAGCACTTCCAGGGGCATGGCGTATCGGCCTGCGCCACCTGCGATGGCTTTTTCTACAAGGGCAAGGAAGTCGTCGTCGTCGGCGGCGGCAACACGGCCGTCGAAGAAGCGATCTTTCTCACGAACTTCGCGAGCAAGGTGACGCTCATCCATCGCCGTGACTTCCTGCGCGCGGAAAAAATTCTGCAGGAACGTCTTTTCAAGAACCCGAAAGTCGACGTCATCTGGGATAGCGTCGTCGAAGAAATCATCGGCACGCACGCGCCGAAGTCGGTGACCGGCGTCGTCCTGAAAAACCTGAAAACCGGCATGACCTCCGAGCTGCAGGCCGACGGTGTTTTCGTTGCCATCGGCCACGCGCCGGCAACCGAGCTTTTCAAAGGCCAGCTCGAGATGAAGCCGTCCGGCTATCTGATCACGGCGCCCGATTCGACCGCGACGGCGATCCCCGGCGTCTTCGCCGCCGGCGACGTCAAAGATGAGGTCTTCCGTCAGGCGGTGACCGCCGCCGGTATGGGATGCATGGCTGCGCTCGAAGCTGAACGCTATTTGGCGCAGGTCGAAAACCAAGCTGACGCCGCCGAATAGACTGTAACGGCGGTTTAATTTGCGCGTTGGCGCGACAAGATCGCGCTTGGCAACAGCGCACGCCGCGAATCTGCCATGCTGGCATTGCATTGCGTCTAGCGCATAGCTAAATGCAATGACCCAGCAACTGCACATGCAGGTCTCCGAAAATGGATTGGGATAAGCTTCGCATCTTCCATGCGGCCGCCGAGGCTGGCAGCTTCACGCATGCCGGAGAGCAGCTTCACATGAGCCAATCGGCCGTCAGCCGCCAGATCTCGGCGCTGGAAGCCAATCTTCGTGTCACTCTGTTTCATCGCCATGCCCGCGGTCTCGTTCTGACCGAACAGGGCGAGCTTTTGAACCGGACAGTCGCGGAAGTCTTTGCCAAGCTGCAGACGGCCGAGACGCTTCTCTCCGATTCAACGACCAAACCTTCAGGCGATCTCAGGATCACCGCACCGATCGGCTTCGGCACCATCTGGTTGACGCCCCGGCTTCGCGAGTTCGGCGAACTCTATCCCGAAATCCGCGTCGAGCTGATCCTCAACGACGATCAGGTTGATATCGGCATGCGCGCCGCCGATGCCGCGATCTGGACGCGCGAGCCGGAACAGGCGGACCTCATCCGCCGCCCGCTGTTCGAAAGTCATGTTCGCGCCTTCGCATCTGCGCAATACGTTCGCAAGTACGGCGCGCCGAAAAGCCTGGCCGACCTCGATCAGCACCGCATCATCGGATACACCGGGCCGTCCGCGCAGCATCTCGACGCCATGTCGTGGATCGAGACCGCCGGCCGCAACGGCGCGGGGATGCGGGAAGCCGCCCTCCGGGTCAATAGCGTCGTGGCGATCAAATATGCCATTCGCGCCGGCATCGGCGTCGGCATGATCCCGGACTACCTGACCGACGAGCTGACCGATCTCGTACCCGTACTGACGGATATCGAGCAGCCGTCGCTGAATATGGTCTTCGCCTACCCCGAAGAGCTGAAATCCTCGAAAAAGGTGCAGCTACTCCGCGACTTCCTGATCTCAAAGATCTCGAAAAATCGGAACAATTGAAACGAACCCCGAGAGGCCCCCAAAAACCCTCGGGCAGGTCGAAAACCCCCCGCTTTCGGCTTATGGCGGCTCCGACCAGCGCTGATTTGCGCAAACGGGAACGAGACGCTATCTAGGGCATGATCCGGAAAAGTGGATACCGGTTTTCCGATAAGATCATGCTCCAACAACGCTCATCCTCATCCGCCGTCCTCCAAAGGCTCAACGAAGTCATGGCAAAAACGCTGTACGATAAAATCTTCGACGATCACGTAGTTGAACAGTCGCCGGACGGAACGAGCCTCCTCTATATCGACCGCCACCTCGTCCACGAGGTCACGAGCCCGCAGGCTTTCGAAGGACTGCGCATGGCCGGCCGCAAGGTTCGGGCTCCGGACAAAACCCTCGCCGTCGTCGATCATAACGTCCCGACCAGCGACCGCTCGAAAGGCATTGCCGACGCGGAAAGCCGCGTCCAGGTCGAGACGCTGGCGACGAACGCTCGCGACTTCGGCATCGAATACTTCAACGAGCTCGACAAGCGCCAGGGCATCGTCCACGTCGTCGGCCCGGAGCAGGGGTTCACCCTTCCCGGTACGACGATCGTCTGCGGCGACAGCCACACCTCGACGCACGGCGCGTTCGGCGCGCTGGCCCACGGCATCGGCACGTCCGAGGTCGAACACGTTCTGGCGACGCAAACGCTGATCCAGAAAAAAGCCAAGAACATGCTGGTAACGGTCGACGGCGTCGCGCCGCACGGCGTCGGCGCCAAGGACATCACCTTGGCGATCATCGGCGAGATCGGCACGGCAGGCGGCACCGGCTCCGTCATCGAATACGCCGGCGAAGCGATCCGCTCGCTGTCGATGGAAGGCCGCATGACGGTCTGCAACATGTCGATCGAAGGCGGCGCCCGCGCCGGCATGATCGCGCCCGACGAAAAGACCTTCGCATTCTTGAAGGATCGCCCCAAGGCACCGAAAGGTGCCGCCTGGGACCTGGCGATGAAATACTGGGAAACACTGCACACGGATGAAGGCGCCCGCTTCGATCGCGAGGTTCGCCTTGACGCCGCGAAGCTGCCGCCAATCGTCTCCTGGGGCACGAGCCCGGAGGACGTAACGTCGGTCGCCAGCGCCGTTCCCAACCCCGCCGACGTGCATGACGAGAACAAGCGCGCATCGATGCAGCGCGCGCTCGACTACATGGGCCTGACGCCCGGCACGAAGATCACCGATATCCCGCTCGACGTCGTCTGGATCGGAAGCTGCACGAACGGCCGCATCGAAGACTTGCGCGCCGTTGCCAAGGTCGTCGACGGCAAAAAGATCTCGTCGCGCCTCGCCTACGCGATGATCGTTCCGGGATCGGGCCTCGTCAAAGAACAGGCGGAAGCCGAGGGTCTCGACAAGATCTTCAAGGAAGCCGGTTTCGAATGGCGCGAGCCGGGCTGCTCAATGTGCCTCGGCATGAACCCGGACCAGCTGAAGCCGGGCCAGCGTTGCGCCTCGACCTCGAACCGCAACTTCGAAGGCCGCCAGGGCTACAAGGGCCGCACGCACTTGGTCTCGCCGATCATGGCGGCAGCGGCAGCGCTCGAAGGCCACTTCGTCGATGTGAGAAACTGGCAGGCCTAACGGCCTGTCTTCACGACGCGATCGATTGCGCTCGGCGAATTACGCCTGCGCGGCAACCTTGCTGTTGCCGTCGGAAACGGCGGCAGCAACCAGCGCCGGCTGAATGGCGACGCGCATGCTGGCAACCTCGTCCGGCGTGATCTTGAAGAAGCGGTTCTGCAGCTTCTGCCGCGTCTCAGCGAGCTTCAAGCTGCCGCCCAGCAACGTGATCTTGAAATCACCCGGCGGATAGAAGGCCGGTTCGCCGATCGGCTGGAAGCCGAGCATGTATTTGTAGAACTTCACCCACTCGGGCCGCGTCGCGATCAGCAGCATCGAAACTTCTGCTGCCTGCGCCGCCGTCAGCGCCGCGCGCACGAGGAAAGCGTAGAGCGTCGTCCGGTACGATGTGTTGTTGATCCCGGGCTCGATGGAAAGACGCGAGACTTCGACGAGCGCGCCGTCGACTTTGCTTTTGATCTCTTTCAGCGCGGGATAGTAGGGACCGCATGGCAACGACGAAATCGTCTGCCACGGATGGTTGAAGCAAAGCCGGACACTTCCGACGAGACGGCCCTGATCGTAGGCGCCGAGCAGCACCGTCGTTGCAAGCGAATCGAATCGATCCGTGTATTTGCCGTTGTCGCTTGAGACGTCATAGCCAATCGCCTGATAGGCGCGGAGCCGAAGCGCCGTCGCCTCGTTGACATCGATTTCTTTCGCGAGCACGCGCAATTCGAAACTCTGCGTTTCGCCATGCCAAGATCCCTCATCAGGCGGCAGGGTGTCTTGCCGGGGACGAAACGACAGCGGTATCGACATCTATGGAATTCTCGGAATGACTGCGGTGGGGTACACGAACAGAAAGTTCGCGGAGAGATAGGAGCCGTTTACCGCATGACCAACGCGGCAAATGTTCTTTTGTTGCATTAACATTGCTTAGTTACCCTCCGGACACAAAACGTTTTTTCAACACTGATGCAGAGGTGCCACCGTGACTGAAGATTTGAACGCGGTCATCCGCTCGAAATTCGGTCCTGCAGCGGCCGACTACGCGTCTTCCGAGGTGCATGCGAAAGGCGAGAGCCTGGCGCGCATCGTCGAGCTTGTAGCGCCGCAAAAGACTTGGACTGCACTCGATGTGGCGACGGGCGCCGGACACACCGCCGCCATCTTCGCCCCTCACGTCGCAAGCATCATCGCGAGCGACATCACCGATGAAATGTTGAAGGAAGCTGCGAAGCTCGCAGCATCGCGCGGGCTCGCCAACATGTCGACGGCGCCCGCGTCGGCCGGCGCACTGCCGTTTCCGGATGAAAGCTTCGACCTCGTCTGCTGCCGCCTCGCGGCGCACCACTTTCCAAGCCTCGAAAACTTCGTCACCGAGGTTCACCGCGTCCTGAAAAAAGGCGGACGCTTCGCCCTCGTCGACAACGTGGCGCCCGATCAGGAGCGCCTGCCGGGCGCAACCGGCGACGACATCGACGACGCGATCTCCGCCTACAATGCTTTCGAAAAGTTACGCGATCCGAGTCACGGTTTCGCGCCGCCGCCGGAATATTGGCTCGAACTCTTACGCAACGCCGGATTGGCGATTGTGGCTGAGGAACAGATCGAAAAAGAACTCGCGTTCAATCCTTGGGTTGCCCGCATGCGCTGCACGCCCGAGGTCGTTGCCGAGCTGAAGGACATTTTAAGCGGCGGCAACGCGGCCCTGAGAACGTTTCTGAAGCCCCGCGTCGACGCGCAAGGCGCGCTCCATTTCACGCTTCAGGAACTGCTGCTCGTCGCCGACAAAAAGGATTGAGCCGAATAACCTTTCTATTTGCCGTCACCCGACCTATCTCCTGCACTCAACTTTCCGGAGTGAGCGCAATGCCGACCGATTGGACCCATGCAACGCCACCGACGCTTGCCGATTTCGAAGTCATGGCTCAGGCGGCTTGGGAGACGCTGCCATCCGAATTTCGCACGATGGCGGGCGACGTCGTCATTCGCATCGAGGACTTGGCGCCCGATGACGTCCTCGACGATCTCGATATCGAAGATCCGTTCGAGTTGACCGGCCTTTACTCAGGCGTAAGCCTCGACCGGCAGGGCGCGACAGGTGAAACACGCGAGCCGGACATGGTCTTTCTCTATCGGCGCGCCATTCTCGACGAATGGGCCGCGAGCGACGAGGAACTCGGTCATCTCGTGGCCCACGTGCTGATACACGAGATCGGCCACCATTTCGGCTTTTCCGATGAAGACATGGAGCACATCGAGCAGCAGACCTCCGGTTGAAACGTGGCCGGAAGTCACACCGCTACTCATATCAACTTAACTCCATTATGTCACAAGACAGCTTAACTTGAGCCTCGCCGAATTTCAGGCCATGTTGTAGGGGCAGGCCGAGCGGGCATGTGGGGCATTTCTGGAAGCATGGGCGAATGAGAGTTCGACGATTCACTAGCCGATTCGTCTTGGGCCTTATCTTGGGCTCGTCACTGGCGTTGACGCCGGTTGCGGACGCACAGGACACGACCACGCCCATTCGCGACGGCATCCCGACTCCGGAGCAATATATTTCGACCGTCGGCGGAGACAGCCACCTCGTGGCGCCCGGCGAGTTCAAGCTCGACGGCCGCCAGCAATACTGCGGCCAGCGGCCGACCGTCATCGACAACAAGCTCGATGATTATGGCGCCGCCTACCCGGGCTTTCTGATCATGAACCCCAAATTGCTCGACCGCGTCTCGACGCCGGTCAAGCAATGGATCTACGCCCACGAGTGCGGCCACCAGTTCCGCGGGCCCGACGAGGAAACCGCCGATTGCTTCGCCGTTCAGCGCGGCCGCCGCCAGGGCTGGCTAAAGCCCGAAGGCCTCGAAGAAATCTGCACGTTCATCAGCCCCGCGAAGGGCGACAGCATGCATTTCTCAGGCTCCTACCGCTGCGAATACATGCGCAAGTGCTACGAAGACCCGAACATCCGCTGAAGCGCGCCGACGCGATAGCCCAAACAGCAAAAACTTATCCCCGCGCTCTCGCCCGCGCCTAAAATCGCAGATCCGCCGGCCTTGAGGATCTGCAATGCGGTTTGCCGACTATACGGAGCGCCTTTCCGAGCTTGCCAAGACCGTTAACCGTTGGCTGTCCCTGGCGGCCCGGCTCGACGTCCTCCGACGCGAGAAAGTCGCGCTCTATGCCGAAGAGGTGGCTGCGACGCTCGCCCGGGCGGCAGCGAACCTCGCGACGTTGGAAATCTGCCCAAAGGACCGCCTGGCGCTCCTCTCCGCCACCCGCGAGCTCGGCCGCATTTCGGGATATGTCGAAACGATTGTCGCGACGCTCGAAGATCATCTTGACGGGCGCAAGCGGGCTGGCGTTAAACGACGCCTGGAACATTTGCAGCCCTTCGATCTCGAGGCCGCTATCCGGGAGTTCGGCGCCTTTCGCCACGCCCGGCGTCTCGCCTCGGCCGAAGGCTATTTCCGGGCGCTTGCGGACACGTTGCGCGCCTGATCAGGAGACCTAAGCATGGACAAGTTCACGGTTCTGACAGGCGTCGCAGCCCCGCTGCCGATCCGCAACGTCGATACCGACATGATCATCCCGAAGCAGTTTCTGAAAACGATCAAGCGCACGGGCCTCGGCAAGTCGCTGTTCTACGAAATGCGCTATGATCCGGCGACGGGCAAAGAGATCTCGGATTTCGTCCTGAACAAGCCGCAGTACCGCGCCGCGACGATCCTCGTGACGGGCGACAACTTCGGCTGCGGTTCCTCGCGCGAGCATGCGCCGTGGGCGCTCTTGGATTTTGGCATCCGTTGCGTCATCGCCCCGGACTTCGCGGACATCTTCTATAACAACTGCTTCCAGAACGGCATCCTGCCGATCAAGGTGCCGCAGAGCGAAGTCGACAAGCTGATGGACGACGCGAGCCGCGGCGCCAACGCGACGCTCACCGTCGATCTCGAAGCGCAAGAGATTCGTGGCCCCGACGGCGGCGTCATCAAGTTCGAGATAGATCCGTTCCGCAAGCATTGCCTCCTGAACGGCCTCGACAACATCGGCCTGACGCTTGAGAAGGGTAAGCAGATCTCATCCTTCGAATCTTCCACCGCTTCGTCGCGCCCCTGGCTCTGAGCTGAGGAAAAAACCGAGATGGCCAAAGCGATTCACATGATGATCCGCGTGCTCGATGAAGCGCGCTCGGTGAAATTCTATGAGACCTGTTTCGGCCTCAAGATCTCCGACCGCAAGGAGTGGCCGGACTTCTCGCTGACCTACATGAAGAACCCCGAAAACGACTTCGAGGTGGAGTTGACCGTCAACAAGGGCCGCACCGATCCCTACGACCTCGGCAACGGCTATGGTCATGTCGCCTTCGTCGTCGACGACCTCGAGGCAACGCGCGCCAAGATCGCCGAGGCGGGCTATCAGCCCAAAGACATCAAGACCATGAACTATGACGGGAAGCCCTTCGGCAAGTTCTTCTTCATCGACGACCCCGACGGCTACAAGATCGAGGTCCTGCAGCGCGGCGGACGCTTCCAGTAACAAGCGGGCGAAACGATCATGGCCGATGACGACTTCAAGTTCGACGCGGCCATGATGGGGCGTCTCGCGGGTGCATTGTCATTCGTTGTCGGCGCCGACCACGCCGCGACGAAAGCCCTGAAGGCCGCATCCGAGACGGGTTCTGAAAAAGACATCAAAGCCGCGCGCACGCAATTCCTGCGGCTGAAGCCCGGCGACCGCCGCGCCGCTTTGACCATGCTGAACGACTAGCGGCCACCAAAGCGCATGGCCCTCACCTTCGAGCATGCGCTGCTTCCCATCGTCTTCGCGATTGTCGCCGCCCTCTACGCATCCGTTGGCCAGGCTGGCGGCACCGGTTACATTGCAATCATGGGTCTCGCAGGCTTCGGCCCCGAGGCCATCAAGCCAACCGCCCTCGCATTGAATGTCATCGTCGCCGCCATCGGATGCGCGAGATTTGCACGCGCAGGGCTGCTGACGTGGCGAAGCTTCTATCCCTTCGCGATCCTCGGCGCGCCGTTCTCGGTCCTCGGTGGCATCAGCGACTTGCCGCACCGCCTCTATCAGCCAGTCGTTGGACTATTGCTGATCGCGGCAAGCGCTTTGATGCTCCGTTCGGCTGCACGCGCCGCCGAGATTGATCGCACTGCCTCCGCCACGCCGCCATTCGGGCCGTCGCTCCTGGTCGGCGCGGTTGTCGGATACGTCTCGGGACTGACGGGTGTCGGCGGCGGCATATTTCTGAGCCCCCTCGTGTTGGCTTTCGGCTGGGTCGGAACGCGACAGGCAGCCGCCGTTTCCGTCGTCTTCAATCTCTTGAACTCAGCCGCTGCCCTCGCCGCAATCTGGACGGTGATACCGGCAATGCCCGAACCCCTGCCCTGGTGGATGCTGGCCGTCGCCGTAGGCGGACTGCTCGGGTCCGGCCTCGGCATCCAATTCCTGTCACCCAAATCATTGCGCTACATTCTCGCCGGCCTTCTTCTGGCAGCGGGCGTCAGAATGATCTTCACGTAACGGGAATTCTAGAACCGCGAGCCGCGCGTGGTGACGAGGGCGCCCGTCAACGCATCGGCAAAATCGCGGCGCTCATCGTCCGTCAGGAATTGTCCGAACAGAACTTCCTTGCCTTGCGCCGCGAGACGCAATGACGTCCGCCCATCCGGCTGATCGATCGTGCAGCGAACCCTCGTCCAATAGGGGTTGAAATCGAACTCTTCCCGTTTGCCCGATGGATGCACGCGCGTCAGCTTCAGAAGCTCCGGCGACAGCGACACGGTTTCGTAAATCCGGCCTGAACGATAGTTGAGTTTGAACGCCCAGTAGATCAGCGCCACGTCGAGGCCGAAAAATCCGAAAACCGGCCAGGCTCCCATGAGGAAGAAGACCATTCCGATCACGAAGCTGACGAGGCTGATCAGCGACATCATGATCACGAAGCCGCTCGGCGGCAGTGATCTGTGCGGATGAAGCACAAACTGCGCCGCGTTCTCCGCAGCGTTCGAGACTTGCTTTTCGGACCGATTGCCGATCATTTCTCGTCGCCCCAGTCGAGGGGCCCCTGTCGCGGGATACTCGCGTGAATTTCAGTCCGCTGCGCGTCAACGAACCGGAGCCCTGATGGCCAAAGCGTCCTTGAAGATAGTCCCGCCGAAGATCCGAAGTTCCGTCGCAAAAGGCAAGGCCGGAAAATCACGCACTGCCGAGAGTAAGGCCCAGAAACCGAAGCGACAGCCGAAGCTGCTCGACAAGGCGCAAATCCTCGAGGTTTTCCAGCGGTTTCAGGCGGCAAGCCCGGAACCTAAGGGCGAACTCGAGCACATTAATCCGTTTACGCTTCTTGTCGCCGTCGTCCTTTCGGCGCAGGCAACCGACGCCGGCGTCAACAAGGCGACGCGAGCGCTGTTCAAGGTTGCCGAGACACCAGAGAAGATGCTCGAACTCGGCGAGGACAAGCTCCGCGATTACATAAAGACGATCGGGCTATATCGGGCCAAGGCGAAGAACGTCATCGGATTATCGCAACGCCTTGTCGATGATTTCGGCGGGCATGTTCCACCCGATCGCGACGCGCTCGAATCGTTGCCGGGCGTCGGCCGAAAGACCGCCAACGTCGTCATGAACATCGCGTTTCACCAGCCGACGATGGCCGTCGATACGCACGTTTTTCGTGTCGCCAATCGCATCGGGCTTTCCCACGGTACGACGCCGCTCGCCGTCGAAGAGGATCTACTGCGCGTCGTCCCGGCGGAATATATGATGCACGCGCACCACTGGCTGATCCTGCACGGCCGCTACGTGTGCAAAGCGCGCAAACCCGAATGCTGGCGCTGCATCATCAACGACCTCTGCCTCTGCCCCGACAAGACGCCTGCGCCTTGAACGTAAAACGCTCCCCACAACGTCATCCCGGCGAAGGCCGGGATCCAGGTAAGTCTCAACAGACGTAATTCTGATGCTTGTCTGGGTGCCGACCTTCGTCGGCATGACGGAGGGGAATGGCTCAGCGCGTCTTACGGATCCAGCCGCATCGCGAGACCGGCCTTCGCCATATAGTCCTTCGCTTCCGGGATCGAATACGTGCCGAAGTGGAAGATCGACGCGGCGAGCACCGCGCTGGCATGCCCGTTCTGAACCCCGTCGACCAGATGCTGCAGCGTGCCAACGCCGCCCGACGCGATGACGGGAATTGTCACTGCGTCGGAAATGGCCCGTGTCAGTGCTACGTCGAAGCCCGCCTTCGTGCCGTCACGATCCATGGACGTGAGAAGAATTTCGCCCGCCCCCAAGTCCGCGACTTCCCGCGCGTACGCGATCGCATCAAGCCCTGTCGGCTTCCGCCCGCCGTGCGTGAAGATCTCCCAGCGCAGCGGCTCGCCATCGGCGGAAACCTTCTTCGCATCGATCGCGACGACGATGCACTGCGCACCGAATTTCTCGCTCGCTTCCTTGACGAAGGCGCGATTGGTAACGGCCGCCGTGTTGATCGAAACCTTGTCGGCGCCCGCTTCGAGAAGCTTGCGGATATCTTCGACAGTCCGCACGCCCCCACCGACCGTCAACGGCATGAAGCACCGGTTGGCTGTACGCTCAACGACGTCGAAAATGGTATCGCGGTTCTCGTGGCTCGCCGTGATGTCGAGAAAGCAAAGCTCGTCGGCGCCCGCGGCGTCATAGGCAGCTGCAACCTCGACCGGATCTCCGGCATCGACGAGATCGACGAAGTTGACGCCCTTGACGACCCGTCCATCCTTGACGTCGAGGCAGGGAATGATGCGGATTTTCAGCATGTTTGCAAAGTCAGCTTTCTGATGTCAGGCCCGGCAAGTATCACGGAGCCCAAGATGACGTCGAGAATTTTAACCGAGCCGGACGGAACTTCAGAGTGATCTCGGCAGTTGATCTGTCACGCGCTCTTGTGCGCAAGCTTTCAAGGAACGGACATTAATGGTCGACGAATTCGCCCCCAAGAACCTTCGCGCCCGGCTCGACGCGGTGCAGGATCGCATTGCCCAGGCCCGGACCCAGCTCGAGGCCCACGGGATTATCGGCGACCAAACCGACGCCCTGTCGAACTTCATCGATCAGCACGACGCGATCCGGGGCTCACTCGACACCGAAGGTACTGTGACAGAGATTCAGCACAGCAAGGCAACGGCGCAGACCGATGCCCTGGAAAAAGCCCTGACCGACTGGCTTTCAACCGTCGAAACGCGCTTCGCCGACCCGAAGCGCCGCGAACCGAATATCTCCATGTGAGCGGCGGAAGACGCTTCTAGGCCATTAAGCGCCGCGCTCCCTGAGCGCGGCGAATTTCACGTCCGGAAACTTCTCGCTCTTGTACTTCAGCATCCAAGGGCTTTCGGCGAGGAACACCAGCGCCCCGTCGCGATCGGTCGCAAGCTCGCCCCGGTGCCCATCGACGAACTTCTGCAGCTTCGCGGGATCGTCCGCCGAAATCCAGCGCGCCAATTCGTAAGGCGGCTGTTCGAGCGTCACCGGCACCCCGTACTCGGCGGCCACGCGCGACTGCAGCACTTCGAACTGCAGCTGCCCGACGACGCCCAGAATCTGCCTGCCGCCGGCGATCGGCGTGAACACCTGCACGATGCCTTCTTCCGCCAAATCGTCGAGCGCGCGGTTGAGCTGCTTCGCCTTCATCGCATCCTGAATGACGACGCGGCGCAAAAGCTCCGGCGCGAAATTCGGAATGCCGGTGAACTTCAGGGCTTCCTTCTCCGACAGCGTGTCGCCGACGCGAAGCGTTCCGTGGTTCGGCACACCGATGATGTCGCCGGCCCACGCTTCGTCCGCCGTCTCGCGGCCCTGTCCGAAGAAGAACGTCGGCGACGACACCGTCATCGCTTTGTTTTCGCGCACGTGAATGAGCTTCATCCCGCGTTTGAAACGCCCTGAGCAAAGCCGCACGAACGCCATGCGATCCCGATGGTTCGGGTCCATGTTCGCCTGCACTTTGAAGACGAAGCCCGTCACCTGATCTTCGCCGGGCGCCACCGTCCGCTGCGTGGCCGCCCGCGGCAACGGCCCCGGCGCCCATTGACCCAGGGCATCGAGCAACTGTTCGACGCCGAAATTCTTCAGCGCACTGCCAAAAAAGACCGGCGACAGATGCCCCTCGCGGAAAGCCGCGAGATCGAACTGCGGCAGCACACCTTGCGCCAGCTCCACGCCCTCGATGGTCCGTTCCGCGATGCGCTCGTCGACGCCTTCGATCCGGCGCAATCCCTCGAACGTGTCGAGCGCCTGCGCATGTCCATACTGCGCGCCGCGTTCTGCGCTCTCCGGCAGCAGGATCTTGTTGCCGACGAGATCGAGAACGCCGCGGAAATCCGAACCCATTCCGACCGGCCAACCCATCGGCACGAGATCGAGCGCCAGGTCCGACGCGATCTGATCGAGCAGCGTCAGCGGATCTTCGGCTTCGCGGTCAATCTTGTTGATGAACGTGATGATCGGGATGTCGCGCAACCGGCAAACTTCGAAAAGTTTGCGCGTCTGGCTTTCGATGCCCTTGGCTGCGTCCATCACCATCACGGCGGCGTCGACGGCCGAAAGCGTCCGGTACGTATCTTCGCTGAAGTCGGAGTGGCCCGGCGTGTCGAGCAGATTGTAGACGATGCCGTTACGCTCGAACGTCATCACCGACGACGTGACCGAGATGCCGCGCTGCTGCTCGATCTGCATCCAGTCGGAGCGCGTGCGGCGGCGTTCGCCACGCGCCTTGACGGCGCCCGCCATCTGGATCGCTCCCCCGAACAGAAGAAGCTTTTCCGTCAGCGTCGTCTTACCGGCGTCAGGATGCGAAATGATCGCGAACGTGCGCCGCCGCGCAATCTCGGGCGGCAGCTCGGCCTCGGTGAGCGAAGATTGGTCCATCAAGTTCAAGGATCTCAGCCTTCGACCAGCGAAACGTGGCTCGGCTCGAGCCAGATCTGGTGATATTCGGCGGGCTTTCCGAAAGCCTCACCGACGTGCAGCTCCACCAAGCCGTCGTCGAATTTGACGATCGGAAAGGTCTTGCCGACGCAGCCGCGGAAAAGCGTCACCAGCTGCTTGTTGTCCTTCGGCAGGTCGGCGGGCGTTCTGATAACGCGGACCTTGTCACCAATCTTCATGCCGTCTCCAGAAGTTCAAGCGCCTCTTTGGGATCGAGACGGCCATCGTACAATGCACGTCCCGTGATCGCCCCTTCGAGCAGGCGGTATTCGGGTTTGATCAGCTCTTTGACGTCGGCGATCGAAGCGAGACCGCCGGACGCGATCACCGGAATACGCGTCGCCTTTGCGAGCGCCACCGTCGCCGGCAGATTGAGGCCCTTCAGGACCCCGTCACGCTCGATGTCGGTATAGATGATCGCGGCGACCCCCGCATCCTCGAACCGCTGCGCGAGATCGGCAGCCGTCAGCTCGGAGGTCTCAGCCCAGCCCTCGACGGCGACTTTGCCGCCCTTCGCATCGATACCGACCGCGACCTGCCCCGGAAAGCGCTTCGCCGCTTCGCGAACGAGCGCCGGATCGCGAACCGCAACGGTGCCGAGAATAACCCGGCGGATGCCATTCTGAAGCCAGGCCTCGATCGTCGCCAGATCGCGGATGCCGCCGCCGAGCTGCGCCGGAATGCGGATCGCCTTCAAAATCGCCTCGACCGCCGCGCCGTTCACGGGCTTTCCTGCGAACGCGCCGTTGAGATCGACGATATGCAGGTACTTGAACCCCTGGCGCTCAAAACTGGCCGCCTGCGCGGCCGGATCGTCGTTGAACACGGTCGCGGCGTCCATCTCGCCGAGCTTCAGCCGGACGCACTGGCCGTCCTTGAGGTCGATTGCAGGGAATAGGATCAACGGGTCTCGCTTGCCTCCGCGACGCCGAATAAGCGCGCACGGCCATAAGATTGCTATCTTGGGTTTCTATTTTTCCCGTGCGATCAATCGCGGATCGCGCCCGGCGTCAAGCTGGTCACGCGTCCGAGTTGGAAAACCGCAGTTTTGTCATGGCCATTGCGTTCCTTAACGAGCCCCCGCCATCCGTCGCACGCCGTCCGCTGACCGAGGACGATGCGGTCGACATCTGGATCGCGCGCTGGCTTCGGATCCGCCCCGTGGACCTTCAGCGCCGCTATGCCTGCGACCCGCGCCGGCTCTACGAAATTTGGGAGGAGACGCACTTTCCCGGCAGCCGGAAGCGCGCGCTCGAAGAATTTCAAAGCCGCTTCCCGGGGCTCGAACCACGCTTTGATTCAGGCCCTCACCGGCGAATTCCTCTCGCGCCGCATCCCGATCAGCTGAACCTGTTTTCCAAGGTTTGAGGTCTTCCGCAACGAAGTCAAAAGTCGAAGAACTTGCGGCGAAGCGCGTCTTCGTAATCCTTCTTGGCAGCTTTCACCTTGCTGCGAATATCGTCTTCAGCAAAGTGCGCTTGTTCCCATTTGTCGACGTCGGCAAGCGTCTGATTGATCGACACGAGCGCTTCTTCGTGCCTGATCGCCGCGATCCATTGCTCGACGGCGGCTTTGTAGGCGCTCTGCAGTTGCTCAAGGTCAGGAAGATCGTCGTCCATGGATCACCTCTGCGCGGCCATGAGCGGTTCTTTACCCTGGTGACATGAACCGCCGAAGACATGTCTGCGCCAGCGCAGAACAACTCGGTTCTGCGACAAAAACCGCCCGATTTTCTGCCAAAATCAGCGTGTTGCACGCGCAACAACGTTAAGTACTTCGCAAGAACATTTTTGGAACAAACGCTGGACAAAGCCCGTGAGTCGTGGCATGTTCTGCCTATGTTCACGGGCGCCCTAAAACAGGCGCCTCCCCGGGTCAGAGTAGCGTGTTAGACCCTCCCCACAACACCAGGAGAGCCCCCATGCGCACCTACCTCATCTCTTACGATCTCGCCCAACCGAACCGCAACCAGCACGTCCTCGCGCAGGTGATTATGGGCCTCGGCGACAAGTGGGCGCGTCCGCTCTCCAACACCTGGTACGTGACGTCCGACCGCGAAGAGTTCGAACTCGAGACCGAGCTTCGCGAGCTTCTCGCGGAAGAGGACGGTCTGCTGATCCAGGCGACAAAGCGCGAGGCAGTGATGACCAACACGTCGCTCCGCTGGTTCCGTCAGCGCCGTCCGGGCCTCGACCTCGCACCCGATGGCAACATCATCGCCTTCCCGCTGCCGGCAATCGCCGCCGCCGAGCCGATGGAGCCCGAGCTGCCGTTCGCCAAGGCAGGTTGATCGGCAAGCGAACGAACGAATTCCGGTCTTTGGGCGGGGCGGGCCTCCTCCCCCCTCGCCGTTCCCAAACGGGGCTCGTCCCGTCCAAGGACCGATGCTGGAAGCCCGGGGATCATGCACTCTATGCTCCCTCGCAGGTCGTGATCCCCGGCTCCCTTATTTCACTGCCCTGCACGTCTCACGGCCAGTAATCCATTCAGTACCCCAGTTGCGTTCCTGCGTTTTCGCTTTCCCAGCCCCCCGCACCGGAATGCTCCCCATGAAAACTTTCCTGCTCCATCACGCACCGACATCCGCCGACCAGGACACCTGGACGGTGACGTTCTCGCTCCCCTACATCGCGACCGAATACGCCCCCGCCGGCAACGGCGTCTGGTATGTCCGGACCTGGCTCGGGGCCGATCAGATCAAGCGGCGCCTCGCGATTCTGTTCGATCATCCCGACGAGCTTGGCGTGCATGAACTCGGCCGCGCCGATCGCGCCGCGACTGACCGCCTGAACTGGCTGCAGGGCCGCCTTGAAGACGATGAACCCGATGGATCCTGGCACATGCCGCGGAGCGTCCTCTCGACGCTGAACTCCGCCATCGACATGCTGACGGGCGCAGCCCTCTCAGCGAGGGTCGCAGTTACGGCTTCCAGCCGAGAAAATTCGCAATCAGCTTGAGGCCGAGCTTCTGGCTCTTCTCAGGGTGAAATTGCGTACCGGCGATATTGCCGTCCGCCACGAGCGCCGTAATCGCGCCGCCGTAGTCCGTCTCGGCGACGACGACGCGGCGCTCTTTTGGCACCATCGCGAACGAATGCACGAAGTAGGCGTGCCAGCCGTCTGGCCCCGTCCGAATTCCATCGAGCAGCGCGTGCGGCGTCACGACGTTGAGCGTATTCCAGCCCATGTGCGGGATTTTGAGAGCCGGATCCTTGGGCTCGATGGCCCGCACCTCGCCCTTGATCCAGCCGAGCCCTGGCGTCTCGACGAACTCGAGGCCGCGCTCGCTCAAAAGCTGCATGCCGACGCAAATGCCGAGAAACGGCCGGCCCTTTTGCCGAACGGCTTCCTCAAGCGCTGCGATCAGACCCGGAACCCGCTCGAGACCGGCCTTGCAGTCGCCGTAGGCGCCGACGCCCGGCAGCACGATGCGATCGGCCGCGAGCACGTCTTCGGGCCGCGGGCTGACGATGATTTTTGACGGATTGGAGCTGCCGCGAGCCGCGCTCTCGAAGGCTTTCGCGGCCGAATGAAGATTTCCCGACCCGTAATCGATAATGACGACGTTCTGCATCAGGGCTTAGAGCCTCAAGCCCCCGCGCCGAAAGGCCAGAAGCGGCTGCCCGAGCCGGCCGCAGTCTTGCCTGGGCCGCTCGGCGTATCGCTTTGAATGACCGGCTGGCCAGGCAGCCAACTCTCGAAGAAGCGCCGTTCGCACTCGGCGATCGAGCGTCCATTGACGACGCCGAGCATTTGCCAGCCCTTTTGATCGAGCATCCAGCGCCTGAGCGTCGAAATCTCGAAACCGAGATAGAGATTGATCATGAAAACGATCAGGCTGATCCAGCTCGGATCAACCTTCAGCGCTGTCAGCACGTAACCGAGAAGGCCAACGCCCGCGAGATACGCGATGGCCATCAGCCAGAGCCCATGGGCGATGAACCCGAGCGGCGGGAAGATCGCCGTCAGCCAGGAAAAACCGTCCTTCACGAACGCAAGCTCCACGGCGCGGTCAACGCGATCGGAGTCGGAAACAGGGGGTTCGTGCACGGTATAGGTCGCCACGGAACTCAACACTCCTTGATCCTTCAAACGCCGGCTTTGAAACCGGAAGCCGCGAAATCAGCCCTGCAGCATGCCCTTCGTCGACGGGATGCGCCCCGCCTGCCGCGGGTCGAGAGCAATAGCGGCCCTGAGCGCCCGCGCCAAACCCTTATAGCAGGTCTCGGCGATATGGTGATTGTTCTCGCCATAAAGGTTTTCGACGTGCAGCGTGATGCCCGCGTTCTGAGCAAAGGCTTGAAACCACTCGCGAAAGAGCTCGGTGTCCATTTCGCCGACCTTCGGCCGCGAGAACTCCGCCTTCCAGATCAGGAACGGCCGCCCCGAAACGTCGAGCGCAACGCGCGTCAGCGTTTCGTCCATCGGCAGATGCACGTCCGCGTAGCGAACGATCCCGGCTTTATCGCCGAGCGCCTTCGCAATCGCCTGCCCGATGACGATGCCCGTGTCCTCGGCCGTGTGGTGGAAGTCGATATGTAAATCGCCCTTGGCCCTGAGCGTTATGTCGATCAGCGAATGCCGGGCGAGTTGCTCCAGCATATGATCGAGAAAGCCGATACCCGTCGAAATATCGTATGCGCCCGTCCCGTCGAGATCGACGGTCGCGGAGATCTCCGTCTCCTTGGTCTTGCGCGTAATCGAGGCCTGCCGCTGCTTCACGTGAATCTCTCCGACGCCCGCCATATCTTCCCACTTTACCCCGGCGGCCGGCTCTCCGGAGGAGAGTCGCCGGGGTCAACAAGGACTTTTCCGCCTGCTTGCCGGACGCATGCGAGAGCGTTTATCAGCTTGTTGCCCGCCGGGCCAAGGGTAGCCAACCGGCCCCGTGGCCGCAGGTAGCCGCCTTCCCTTGCATCCTGCCTGCAAAAGCTTAACTGACGCGATACAAATGACCCAACAGAGCCCAAATGCTGGCGATTCGTCGTGGCACGCCACCACAATACTCACCGTCCGCAAGGACGGCCGGGTTGTAGTTGCCGGCGATGGTCAGGTTAGCCTCGGCCAGACGATCATCAAGGCCAACGCCAAGAAGGTTCGCCGCCTGGGCAAGGGCGATGTGATCGGCGGCTTCGCGGGCGCAACGGCCGACGCCTTCACCCTCTTCGAACGCCTCGAGGCCAAGCTCGAGATGTACCCCGGCCAACTGACGCGCGCCGCCGTCGAACTTGCCAAGGACTGGCGCACCGACCGCTTTCTCCGCCGCCTCGAAGCCATGATGATCGTCGCGGACGCGTCGACCACCCTCGTCCTGACCGGCACCGGCGACGTTCTGGAACCCGAAAATGCCATTGCGGGCATCGGTTCGGGTGGCAATTACGCGCTCGCCGCTGCCCGCGCCCTTATCGATCAGCCCCTCGACGCCGAGGCCATCGCACGGAAGGCGATGAGCATTGCCGCTGAAATCTGCGTCTATACGAACAAGAACATCGTCGTCGAATCCCTCGACGCCAAAACGTCCTAGCGCTCTCGAGAGCAAAACATGACCAACGGCTCACCCTCTGACGAACTGACAGCCGCCGTCAACGCCGGCGTCATCGACGCGGCGCAAGCCGAAAAGCTCAGGGCCATGCGCCAGGGCAAAGGCGTCCCGATCGGCTCCGACGGCGAACCGGCCATTGCCGACGAAGAGCGCTTCCGCTTCCTGAATGGTTTCAACGACGTCTTCTTGACGATCGGCGTGCTGCTTGTCGCTGGCGCATTCCTCATCGCCAGCTCGACGGCGAGCACCTTTGGCATGAGCTGGTTCGGCACGCTCGCGCTTGCCGCCGCCACGTTCTGGGTCTTGAGCGAAATTCTTGTCGCGCGCCTGCGCGCCGTGCTGCCAGGAATGGTGCTCTCGGTGCTGTTCGTAGCCTTCGCCGCGGCAGCCGTCGTCGTTCAATTGCACTGGACGAATTTCGCCTCGTCGAACTGGAGCGCCGATTCCGAATTCGCGTTCTGGCGAAACCCTTCACTCACGTTCGGAACGCCGGCCCTCATCGCCGCGATCGTCTACTACATTCGCTTCCGCCTGCCCTTCGCGCTCGCCTTGATCGCCTTCTTTGGCTACGCCGTCGTCAGCAAGGGCCTATTCCAGATTGCGGAGATCGGCCCGTCGTTCGTTGCGTTGGGCTACGGCCTCGCCGTCCTTGCGGTTGCACTCGCCTACGATGCCCGCGACCCGAAGCGCCAGACGCGCTTTTCCGATTGCGCCTTCTGGCTGCAGCTCGTGGCGGCACCGCTGATCGTCTCGCCGGTCATCCTTTTGATCAAAGGCACGACGATTGGCGGCGCAACCTCCGCGGCCATCGTGGCGACGGTTTTCTTCCTCGCCCTTTTCGCACTCGCCATTGATCGGCGCGCACTGCTCGTTTCCTCGCTCGTCTATTTCACGGTCGCGGTCTACGATTTGCTGAACGGCGGCACGCTTCTGACAGGCGGCGAAGGAAGCTCGTCCTCGTTCGTGCTGACGCTCGGCGTCGTCGGCGCATTTGTGCTGTTTCTGGGCGTGTTCTGGCATCCCATCAGAAACCGCATGCTGCCGGGCCTGCAGAAAACGTTTTTAGCTCCCTATCTTCCTGAATCGAGACAATGACGAATTTTTCACCGCGCGAAATCGTATCCGAACTCGACCGCTATATCGTCGGCCAAGGCGACGCCAAACGCGCCGTCGCCATCGCTCTGCGCAATCGCTGGCGCCGTCAGCAGCTGACCGGCGAGCTTCGCGATGAAGTTCTGCCGAAGAACATTTTGATGATCGGCCCGACCGGCGTCGGCAAAACGGAAATCTCGCGCCGCCTGGCGAAACTTGCCGGTGCCCCGTTCCTCAAGGTCGAGGCGACGAAGTTCACCGAGGTCGGTTACGTCGGCCGCGACGTCGACAGTATCGTGCGCGATCTCGTCGAGGTCGGCATCGCTCTCGTCAAGGAAGCGAAGCGCCTTGGCGTGCGCGCAAAAGCCGAGAAAGCCGCGGAAGAGCGCGTGCTCGATGCGCTCGTCGGCTCCGGCGCGTCACCCGCAACGCGCGACAGCTTCCGCAAGCGCCTCCGCAACAACGAACTGAACGACAAAGAGATCGACATCCTCGTCGCCGATACGTCCTCGCCCATTCCCTCCTTCGACATGCCGGGCGGCACGATGGCGACGATCAACATCGGCGAGATGCTGGGCAAGGCGCTCGGGCAGCGCACGAAGCCCCGGCGTGTCACCGTCAAGGATAGCTTCGATATCCTGATTGCCGAAGAAAGCGACAAGCTGATCGATAGCGATCAGATTACCGGTGAAGCGATTGCCGCCGTCGAAAACAACGGCATCGTCTTCCTCGACGAGATCGACAAGATTTCATCGAGAGGCGATGGTGTGCGCGGCGGCGCCGACGTCTCGCGCGAAGGCGTGCAGCGCGATCTGCTCCCATTGATCGAAGGCACGACGGTCGCGACGAAGTACGGCCCGGTGAAGACCGACCATATCCTGTTCATCGCCTCAGGCGCGTTCCACGTCTCGAAGCCCTCCGATCTCTTACCGGAGCTGCAAGGGCGCTTGCCGATCCGCGTCGAGCTCAACGCTTTGACGCGGGAGGACATGAAGCGCATCTTGACCGAGCCGCAGGTGAGCCTCATCCGCCAATCGGTCGCTCTGCTCCAGACCGAAGGCGTCACGCTCGAATTCAAGCCGGACGCCATCGACGCCATTGCCGACGCCGCCGTCGAAGTGAATTCGACTGTCGAGAACATCGGCGCGCGCCGCCTGCAAACGGTGCTCGAACGTGTGCTCGACGACGTGTCGTTCGAAGCCGCCGACCGCGGCGTGCAAACCGTGCTCATCGACGGTCCTTACGTCAGCGAGCGCGTGGGCTCGCTGTCGAAAAACGCCGATCTGAGCCGGTTTATTCTTTAGCGTTCTTTGTCCTCGGTCGAGCGGAAGCGAAGACCGGGGATCCAGCGTTAAGCTTGTCGAAGACACGATATTGAGCCTACGGCGCCCTTTGCGCTGGATCCCCGAACGTCCTCGCACGGCTCGCCCGTTCGAGGATGACGACGTGAACTGGCGCGGCATCCGGGACCTGTTCACCCGGGCCGAACGCCTGTAAAAGGGCTTTTTCCGAACCGAAAGCCTGTGTTTTCGCTATGACCGCCGCGCCCTTGATCAAGATCGACGCCGACCAGCCCGCCGCGAAGCTCTCGCTCGCGGGCTTGACGCGTGACCGCTTGAAAGTCGCGCTCGCGGCGGCAGGCGTCCCCGAAAAGCAGCTGCGCATGCGCGTCGGCCAGCTCTGGAGCTGGATCTACGTACGCGGCGTCACCCGCTTCGAAGACATGACGGACGTATCGAAGGATCTGCGCCGCCAGCTCGAAGAGCTGTACACGCTGGATCGTCCCGAGATTGTCTCCGAGCAGATCTCCGTTGACGGCACGCGCAAATGGCTCCTCCGGCTTCCCAAGCGCGGCCACGAAGCCCGCGCACCCGAAATCGAAACGGTCTACATTCCCGAAAGCGACCGCGGCACGCTCTGCATCTCGAGCCAGGTCGGCTGCACGCTGAATTGCTCGTTCTGCCACACCGGCACGCAGAAGCTCGTTCGCAATCTCGAAACGGAGGAAATCGTCGGCCAGATCATGCTGGCCCGCGACCGCATCGGCGATTGGCCAGGCGCAAAAGGCCCGGACGATGGCCGCCTCCTTCCCCAAAGCGAGCGCAAGATCACGAACGTCGTGCTGATGGGCATGGGCGAGCCGCTCTATAATTTCGACAATGTCAAAGGCGCGATGGAGATCGCCTCCGACGGCGACGGCCTGTCGCTCTCCAAGCGGCGCATCACGCTCTCGACCTCGGGCGTGGTACCGGAAATCCCGCGTTGGGGCGAAGAAGCCGACACCATGCTCGCCATCTCGCTGCACGCGACGAACGACGCGTTGCGCGACGAGCTGGTACCGCTCAATCGCAAATATCCGATCGCCGAGCTGATGGAGGCCTGCCGCAATTACCCGGGGCTTTCGAACGCGCGGCGCATCACGTTCGAATACGTCATGCTGAAGGGCGTCAACGACAGCCTCGCCGAAGCCCGGGCACTCGTCCGGCTGCTCTCCGGAATTCCAGCCAAAATCAACTTAATTCCGTTCAATCCCTGGCCGAACACCCGCTACGAGTGTTCCGATTGGGAGACGATCGAGCGATTTGCTGATGTCGTAAATCGCGCCGGCTACGCGAGCCCCGTCCGCACGCCCCGTGGCCGCGATATTCTTGCGGCCTGCGGGCAACTTAGGTCGGAAAGCCTGAAGCTCTCGGCGAGTGCCCGAAACGCCCTTTCGCAAGGCGGCTGATCCGCCCTGACGCGTTGTCCTGCCGTTATTCCTGCTTGAGCAGTGGACACCCGCTTATATACATTGCGCACGGGATGGGACGTTGGGGGACGGGGATCGTCGTGCGAAGGTTTCTCAGCACACTTGCGCGGGTGTTGTTCGGCTTCGTGCTCGCGAGCTTGGCTGCGGGCCTTGTCACCGTTCTCTTCGTCACGACGCCGGTCGAGGTGCTGAACGAGCCCTTTGAGCGCCTGCCGAAAACCGCCAGCGAAACGTTCGATCTCGCATTACTCGCCGCGACCCATCTCGGAATTTTTGCATCGGTTTTCGTAATCATCGTCGCGCTGTTGAGCGAGGTCTTCTCGGTCCGCTCGCTGACGTTCTATCTGTTTGCGGGCGTTGCCATCGCGATGCTGGGCTTCACGGCCCAATATCAGAGCGAAGTTACCGGCCAGCCGACGATCTTGAACAACTACGCCATCAAGGCATTCCTCACGATCGGCTTTTTCGGCGGCTTCTTCTATTGGCTCGCCGCCGGCCAGTTCGCGGGCCGGCCTTACGGTTGGGGACGGGCAGTGACCGCGGAGCCGCTTCCAGTCGAGGCCGTGCCACCGGCACGCGAAGCGGAGAACGACGCCGAAGTCGTCATCACGAGGCCGCCGGTGGCGATCGAGCAGGCGCGACCCCGCAAGCCGCTCCTGCAGCGCCTGAAGTTCTCGAGGCGAAGTGTCACCCAGGATCCGGCCGCAGATTCGGCGACCCGCGAACCGTCCGGCACGCCAGAAGACACCTCACGGAACAGCTAGGTCAAAGTTTCGACAATCCCCCCAAGACCGCCGCGGGCAACCTCCATCCTCGCGAATTGTTGATTAACCAAACCTGCGGCAGAAGAGCTTCATCGTTGCTGCGTTGCAGCATCCCTGCTACGGTTCTGACGAGCTTTAGGGATAGGTCAATTGTTCGATTGCGCCCTGCATTTCCGCTTTCTGCAGAAAGCGACGGAAGCCATGTTCGAGATGGGACAAGCATCTTTCGCGGCAGCATTGGCCTGCCAGAAGCGCTTGCTTGACGAAATGGCGCCTGTCGAGCCGAAATCTCCCGAACCGCCGGCGTGGTCGGCCTGGTTCGGCGACTGGACGCCCGTGGCCCGGACACCCCCACCTGTTCAAACGGAAATCATGCAGGCATGGCTTGCCATGGCGAACGCTTCGCTCGCCTACTGGCCGGGAGCTCAGCAATCCGTTGCGGCGTCTCGCGTCTTTCCGGGCGGCGATGCATTTTGGCCGGCGTCGGTGCCGTCGTTCTGGGGCAATGCGCCGTGGGCGCTGTATCAGGGACCGATGATGGCGATGATGCTGTCCTACGGCATCCCCTACGCGGTCGCCGCGCCGACGGCACGTGCCAGCACGTCAGCTATGGACGCGGCCGATGCCGCATGCACGCAGTGGCGGCTGGTGTTTGGAGACGCTGAAGGCCGCCGCGCCTTGGATCGTCATTTCGCGCCGCGGCCGCCGTGGTCGACCTATCTCCACTGAGATGACCGCACCAGTAGAGTCGAGCCGGCAGCCTTCCAGTTGAAGGCGCCTCAGCCCGTTCGCTGACGCCCGCTTATTGCGGATCCGGCTCCGCAGCCGATCCAGCAGCGGAAGCCGGCGCTGCATCCTGCGCAGGCGGCGGCGCAGTGGCTTCAACGGTTTCGGGCTTCGGTTTCGGCGTCTTTTTGACGGCTGCGGTCTTTGTCTTCTTGGCGGGCTTGGTTGCATCGGCGGCCGGTGGTGTCGCCGCTGCGGCGCCCTCGGCAGGAGGTGTCGCTGCCGCCGCGCCATTCGTCGCCCAAGGCAAGACTTCCGGCGTCGTGCCCTTGGCCGCCGCTTTGGCTTTGCCCTTCGCTTCTTCCTTTTTCAGCATGGCGAGCGAACGGCAACGGGCCTTCGTCGCTTTGCCCGCGTCGTTGGTACCGGCCGCAACCCAGATGCAGAGACTGTTTCCGCCGCAGGCGTTCTCATCGAGATTGAGGCAAGGCGAAGCAGCTTTTGCGGTCTTCGGCTTTTCGGCAGGCTTTGCAGCACCATCGGCTGCCACCGGAGCAGCCGGAGCCTCAGTAGCTGCGGGAGCAGCAGCCGAAGCGTCGGCGGCAGGTGCAGCAGCCGCTGCCTTCTTCTTATGCTTGACCGGAGCAGCCGGCGGCGTCGGCGCAGCCGCATCAGTGCTGCTGTCGGCCGATTTTTGCAGGTGGTCTCCGGGCGTATATGACGGAAGCGGTGCAGACGCAGGCTGAGGAGCGGGCTGCGCTGGCTGGGCCGCGGGCTCCGCTTGCGCCGGCGGATCGTCCGGCGGGATCGTGACGGTAATTTCTTCAGCCGCGAGTGGTAGCGCCAGCGCTCCGGCAAGCAAACCTAACCACACGAGATTCCCGACGATGCGAATCGACCTGATCACGGCCGCTCTCCCCCCGATGAGATAAGTTCCCAGGCTTGTATCAGCTGATGCGGGTCAAAAACACCGCAAACACCCTTGCGATGCCTTTTTTATGTTCATGAGTTTGACGCCTTACGGAAACGGTTAATACGCGGCTTTTGGGCCACAAATAGCGGAAAAGAGTGTACGCTGATCAGGCGTTGATCGCCTTCGAAGCCCTTGAAAATCCGGCCGTGTTCAACGGGGCGCTCTTTTCCGCGCCCACGCCAAAGCCTGCTCCAACCGGTCGTCCCCCCAGAACAGTTCGCCGTCCGGCGTGCTGAAGCTTGGAGCGCCGAATATCCCGAGCCGCTGCGCCTCCTCCGTATTGGCGCGCAGCTCCGACTTCACCGCCTGATCAGTGCTGAGCCGGCGAACGTCCTCCGCGTCGAGGCCGGCAGTCGTCAGGCAGTCCGTCAACACGGCGTCATCGGAAATGTCTAAGCCTTTGCCGAACTCAGCCGTGAAAACTGCACGGCTGAAGGCGGCGTCCGCGCCCTGGCTTCGCGCCGCGATCGCGAGACGTGCAGCCTTCAATCCATTGGCCGGAAACGACGACGGCATCCGGAAGGGAAGTCCGCGCACCGACGCCGTCCGTTCAATGTCGCGCACCATATAACGGCCCTTCGCCGGGTAAATGTTGAATGGCGAGGTATCCCAGCCCTGCGATTTAAAGATCGGCCCAAGCAGAAACGGCTTCCAATCGATGGCCACATCGGCCTCGGCGGCTGTCGCCTCGATCCGCGTCGCGCTCAAATAGGAGTAGGTCGATGCGAACTCGTACCAGAAAACGACGGTCGGCTTCATTGCGCTTCCTCACTGTCATGCCTGCCGTCATAAGAGTTAAGCCCGATTGCGACATGTCGTGATATGGCATCAACCGGACTTGCAGGCAGCGCCGCCGACCCTATAGTGCCGCGCGATTTCCACCCATTCAAAATTCGAAAGCCAGATCTCCCATGAGCGCCGCGCCGAAATCCGTGAAAAAGGTCGTTCTCGCCTATTCCGGCGGATTGGACACTTCGATCATCCTCAAGTGGCTGCAGGAGACCTACGGCGCCGAAGTCGTGACGTTCACCGCCGATCTCGGCCAGGGCGAAGAGCTGGAGCCCGCCCGCAAGAAAGCCCTGATGCTCGGCATCAAGGAAGAAAACATTTTCATCGAAGACCTGCGCGAAGAATTCGTGCGCGATTTCGTCTTTCCGATGTTCCGCGCCAACACCGTCTATGAAGGCATTTATTTGCTCGGCACGTCGATCGCCCGCCCGCTGATCGCGAAGAAGCAGATCGAGATCGCCCGCAAAGTCGGTGCCGACGCGGTCTGTCATGGCGCCACCGGCAAGGGCAACGACCAGGTGAGGTTCGAGCTCGGCTATTATGCCTTGGAGCCCGGCATCAAGATCATCGCCCCCTGGCGCGAGTGGACGTTCAAGGGCCGCGAAGACCTTCTGGACTTCGCCCGCCGGAACCAGATTCCCGTCGCCAAGGACAAGGAAGGCGAGAGCCCATTCTCGGTCGACGCCAACCTTCTGCACTCCTCATCCGAAGGCAAGGTTCTCGAAGACCCGGCGAAGAAGCCGCCCGAGGTCGTCTACCAGCGCACCATCTCGCCGATGAGCGCGCCCGACAAGGTGACGACGATCAAGATCGGCTTCGTCAAGGGCGACCCAGTCTCGATCGACGGCAAGAAGCTCTCACCCGCAACGCTGCTGAAGGCGTTGAACGATCTCGGACGCGACAACGGCATCGGCCGCATCGATCTCGTCGAGAACCGTTTCGTCGGCATGAAATCGCGCGGCGTCTATGAAACGCCCGGCGGCACGATCCTGCTTGCGGCTCACCGCGCCATCGAAAGCCTGACGCTTGATCGCGGCGCGGCTCACCTCAAAGACGAGATCATGCCGCGCTACGCCGAGCTGATCTACAATGGCTTCTGGTTCTCGCCGGAGCGCGAGATGTTGCAGGCGCTGATCGACAAGAGTCAGGAAAACGTCGAAGGCGAAGTCACTCTCGAGCTTTACAAGGGCAACGTCATCGTCGTCGGCCGCGAAAGCGCAAAGTCGCTTTATTCGCCGACGCTCGTGACGTTCGAGGACGACAAGGGCGCCTACGACCAGAAGGACGCGGAAGGCTTCATCAAGCTCAACGCGCTGCGCTTGCGCACCCTTGGACGGCGAAACAAGCCGTAAGACTTGGTTCTTTCGATGTGACCATCTAAGACGCTCCAGAAGCATCGTGATGGTCCGAAGGTTGAAATTACGACGATCGTGGTCGAAAGTACTGCCTCCCTCCGGCGGAAGCAGGATACATGCCCCACGAAACACCTCTTATTGCCACGATCGTCGTCGGCCTGAGTTTGGCCTTTCTGTTTGGAGCGATAGCACAGCGTCTCCGCGCCTCGCCTCTTGTCGGATATCTTCTTGCAGGTGTCGCATTAGGCCCGCGAACACCGGGCTTTGTTGCCGATCAGACCATCGCCTCCGAACTCGCGGAGGTCGGCATCATCTTGTTGATGTTTGGGGTCGGTCTCCATTTCTCGCTGAAAGATCTCTGGTCTGTTCGGAAAATCGCGATTCCGGGCGCCGTCGTGCAGATCTTCGTCGCGACGCTGCTCGGTGTAGGGCTTTCGCATTATCTCGGCTGGCAGCTCGGAGCCGGCATCATCATGGGTCTCGCACTCTCCGTCGCGAGCACCGTCGTATTGTTGCGAGCGATGCAGGCGAGACGGCTTCTCAATACCGAACGCGGCCGCATCGCTGTCGGATGGCTCATCGTCGAAGACATCGCGATGGTGCTGACGCTGGTGCTGCTGCCGGCATTGCTTCCCCTGTTCGGCGTCACCACAACGGACGTCGCGGCGAACAATGCTGAGAACTTCGATCTTCTACGGACATTTGCGGTAACGGTACTTCAGATCGCCGCCTTCGTCGCTTTGATGCTCATCGCGGGCCGCCGCGTCATTCCCTGGATTTTGCATTACGCTGCCCACACCGGGTCGCGAGAACTGTTCCGCCTGGCCGTGCTCGCGATTGCACTCGGAACGGCCTTCGGAGCAGCGAAGCTGTTCGGCGTATCGTTCGCGCTCGGCGCCTTCTTTGCCGGCATGATCTTGAGCGAGTCGACGCTCAGTCAGCAGGCGGCATCTGAAACGCTGCCGCTGCGCGATGCATTTGCCGTGCTGTTTTTCATATCCGTCGGCATGTTGTTCGATCCGGCTATTCTCCTCCGCGATCCACTTGCCGTCGTAACGACACTGACGATCGTCATCGTCGGCAAATCGGTGGCGGCCTACGGGATTGTTCGCGCCTTTGGATATCCGGCCACGACCGCACTCACGATTTCCGTCAGCCTGGCTCAGATCGGTGAGTTCTCTTTCATCCTCGCTGGCTTGGGCGTGACGCTCGGCGTCTTGCCCGACCTCGGCCGGGAGCTCGTTCTCGCGGGAGCCATTGGCTCGATCATGCTGAACCCGCTCCTGTTCTTCGTACTCGACCGCTATGAAGAGAAGCTTGCAAAGCGAGAGCAGGCCAGCGCGACGCCCGTGCCCGCACCGCCCGTCAAAATCGAAACGACGAAGTTGCAGGACCACGCCATATTGATTGGCTACGGTCGCGTCGGATTCCCTATCGGGGGAATGCTGCAACAACGGGGCTTACCGATGTATGTGATCGACGAGAACGATGACATCGTAAACAAGCTCAAGGAAAAGAAGGTCGAAGCGGTCGCGGGCAACGGCGTCGCCCTTCTCAAATTTGCCAACGTGCAGCAAGCGAGATGCCTTCTCGTCGCCATTCCCGACAGCTTCGAAGCCGGACAAATCGTGGCTCAGGCACGAGCATCGAATGCAGAGCTGCCGATCATCGCGCGAGGTCACTCCGACGCCGAGGTCACGCACTTGAAAGCGTGTGGCGCGAATATCGTCATCCAAGGATCCCAGGAAATCGCCGACGCGATGGCCGCGCGCGTTCCGTAACCGCATTGCATACCGAAGCGGGTGTGAAACAAGGAACAAGATCATGATCGTCATCACGAGAAACGGCGAGACGACAGTGCTCACCGGCTGGCGGGAATGGGTCCTCAAGATTGTTATATTCCTAGCGGCGGTCCTGCTGTTCGCCGTCGTGGCCTTTCTGATGCTCGGTCTCGCCGTGACGATCGGGGCGATCGCCCTCGTCCTGATACCGGCGGCGATAATCGTCGGGCTGTTCGCGACGATCTTTGGGAAACGCGTTTAAACCTCTGTCTTCTCGCCGCGTCGCGCAGCCCATCGCGAGGAACGCGATACGACGCATTCTGATGATTTAAAGCGACTTTAGAGAATAACGGGCTACGATGCTCCAGCGGGGCCAATTCGCCCCGATGGCGTCAGGGCGTTTAACTCGGCACGCGCCCCATTTTATCGGCCAGTCATTCCCGTCTTTGGATCTGGCTTCGGTACCGGCGGCCATCCCGGCCCCATTTACTCTTTTTATCGCACGCCGCCGGGCTCAATCCCCATTTCGGCAGTCGCACCAGTGTCATGATGGTCTGCATGACCGCCCGGCCTGCGCAATTTTCGCCCTGATCCATCTCCGCCCTTGACGACCGGGTCCCGATCCCCGACATCGCGTGCTCGGATGATGAATGCGTTTCGAAACGCAAAGTGCGAGGACCTGAGAATGAAGAGCGCGGCGGACGGAACGCCGGTGGTTACGCCCGCCGAATGGGCGCCTCAGAAGGCGATTTGGACCGCATGGCCGGCCGATCCTGACGAATGGCGCGGCGACCTCGAGACGCCCCGTCGCGATGTGGCGGCGCTCATTCGTGCGCTCGGTATCGCCGGCAATAAGGTCCGCCTTCTCGTCAACGGTGAAGAAGCGCGGAACTCGGCCATCGCCGCGCTCGGCGATACCGCTGAAGTCATTCCGGCAAAATACGGCGACATCTGGCTGCGCGACACGGGCCCGATCTTCGCGCGCGCCGGCAAGGACGCAGTCGCCCTCCGCTTCAAGACGAACAGCTGGGGCGGCAAATACGATCTTCCCGACGACGCAACGGTCGGCGACGACGTTGCGGGGCTCGCCAAAACACCCATCCGCCGTTTCGATTTCGTGCTCGAAGGCGGCGCCGTCGATCATGACGGCGAAGGTACAATCCTCGCCACTCAGCAGACGCTGCTCAATCCCAACCGCAATGGCTGGACGAAGGAAGCCGCCGAGCAGTCGCTCGGCGAAGCTTTTGGCACGAAGAAAGTCATCTGGATCGATGAAGGCCTGAAGAACGATCACACCGACGGCCATGTCGACAACATCGCGCGCTTCATCGCGCCGGGCCGTGTCGTCTGTCAGGCGCCGGCCGGGCCTGACGATCCGAACGCGGAAACGCTCAACGCCATTGCGGCGAGCCTTGAAAACGCGACGGATGCGATGGGCCGCAAGCTCGAAGTCGTGCGCATTCCGGGCGTCGGCCTCTACCGCAACGCTCTTGGCGAAATCTCGCCCGCTTCTCATATGAATTTCATAATTGGCAACGACGTTGTCGTCGTGCCGATTTATGGGACTGCAACCGAAGCCGATGCGCTTCAGGCATTGCAGGCCGTTTTTCCGACCCGCGCGGTTGTCGGCGTCTCGTCCCGTGGCTTGCTCGGCTGCGGAACGGCCGGCGGCGGATCATTCCATTGCATCACACAACAGGAGCCCCTGTAGATGGCGCGACGCTCGCTCACGGTGGCCAGCATTCAAACGTCCTACGGCCACGACATCAAAGAGAACATCGCCAAGACCGAGGCGTTCGTTCGCGAAGCAGCCGGACGCGGTGCGGAAGTTATTCTGCCCTCCGAACTCTTCGAAGGCATCTACTTCTGCACGCGTCAGGAGCCGAAGTGGTTTCAAACCGCCCATCCGGTGATGGAGCACCCGGCAGTGCTAGCGCTACGCGACCTCGCAAAGTCGCTGAAAGTCGTCATCCCGATCTCGTTCTTCGAGAAGGACGGTCCGCGCTATTACAACAGCATTGCCATTGCCGACGCCGATGGCGAAATCCTCGGCGTCTATCGCAAGAGCCATATCCCCGACGGTCCCGGCTATCAGGAAAAGTATTATTTCCGCCCCGGCGACACGGGCTTCAGAACATGGAGCACGAAGCACGGCAGGATCGGCGTCGGCATCTGCTGGGATCAATGGTATCCGGAAACCGCGCGCGCCATGGTTCTCCAGGGCGCCGAGATCTTGTTCTATCCGACGGCAATCGGATCGGAACCTTATGATCCCTCGCTCGACACGCACCTGCAATGGCAGCGCGCGATGCAAGGCCATGCCGTCTCGAACTCCGTGCCGATCGTTGCAGCCAATCGCATCGGCGAGGAAGACAACGACGGCGTGAAGCAGAAGTACTATGGCCACTCCTTCATCAGCGATCACCGTGGCGAGCTCGTAGAGAAATTCGGTGCGACGGACGAAGGCGTCCTCGTCCACACCTTCGATCTCGACCTCGTCGAAACGTATCGCGCCGAGTGGGGATTTTTCCGCGATCGCCGTACGGACCTCTACGCCAAGAGCATCATCTAAGCGGATGCGCTCGCGTCGCCTCATCGCGATAGCGAGCAACGAATAACCCCAACGCTGCAATGAGCGTCGTCGCACTGCGAAAATCGGTGCGACGATTTACGCTTGCGCTCAGTTATAGCCATATGGCTATATATCTTTCGGACTATAACGAGACGAACGGTGCGGGGGCGCCGTGTAAGTATAAATCGGGGGGAAGATGTCGCGGATTACCTTGGCCGCCGTAGCGGCCGTGTGCGTTGTTGCGTTCGAACCGCATCAAGCTGAAGCTCAACAGGCGCCGACACCAGGCGGCGATGTAACTGCCGACGAAGCCTCGGTTCTACCGCCTGTCGTCGTGCAGTCGCCGACCGAACCGCTCGGCCGCCGCGCCCAACCAAAGTCTGCCCCGCAAGTCGTGAAAGCCTCCACGTCCGGGAAGGCCAAAGAAAACACCGCTGATGCGGGTGAAGGGTCTGCGGCAGGCACAGGTCCGACCGGCACATCATCAGGCGGCCCAGCCATCGGCACCGGCGTATTCACGCTCGGCCAGATCGACATGATCGGCGGCAGCACCGTCACCAACGAGGCGATGTGGACGTTCAACAAGAACTCGCTCGATCAGGCCGTCAACCTGTTGCCCGGCGTGTCGTCGACGAACTCCGGCGGCAGCCGCAACGAAAAAGACATCTTTGTGCGCGGCTTCAATCGCTATCAGGTCCCATTGTCGATCGACGGCGTGCGCGTTTATCTGCCGGCCGATAACCGGCTGGATTTCGGCCGCTTCCTGACGCCGGACCTTGCGGAAGTCCAGGTAGCGAAAGGTTACGTTTCGGTCCTGAACGGTCCCGGCGGCGAAGGCGGCGCCATCAACCTTGTCAGCCGCAAGCCGACGAAGGAAATCGAACTCGAGGGCCGCACCGGCCTCGTCACCGACGGCGATCTCAGCAGCCTGAATTCCTGGAACGCCTACGCCTACGCCGGCACGCGCCAGAAAGGCTACTACGCTCAGGTCAGCGGCAACATCGTCGACCAGGACCACTTCAATCTCTCGCACGACTTCAAGCCCGCCAATTCCTCGACTCTCGGCTATAACCAGGGCGTTGCGGCGGGCTTTCCCTATCAGGGGAGCGGTGAGCGCGATAATTCCGATTTCCGCGATTGGCGCATCAACGCCAAGGTCGGCTTGACGCCGAACGCGACCGACGAATACAGCATCAACTACACCAATCAGCAGGGCGAGAAGGGTGCGCCGCTCAGCGTCAATCGGCAGATCGTGCAGGGATACTTCAACGGCAACACGGTTCGCTATTGGGACTGGCCGCAATGGGATACGTCATCGCTGTCGTGGCTGTCGAAGACGAAGCTCGGCGATGCGTCCTACATTAAGACCAACGCCTTCTATAACACCTTCCAGAACTCGATCTCGTTCTATCCGAACGCGACCTATACGAACCAGTTCACCGACAGCCCTTATGATGACTACTCTTACGGTGGCTTCGTCGAGATGGGCACCGATCTCATTCCGATGAACACGTTGAAGGGCGCGATTCACTTCCGTCGCGACTTCCACAACGAGCAGAGCATCAACTACAAATACGTGCCGACCTATACGGTTACGCTTGATCCCGCGAAACGGCAGTCGGAAGAGACTTGGTCGTTCGCTCTCGAGAACACGTTCCACGCAACGCGTTCGCTCGATATCGTGACCGGCGCCAGCTATGACACCAACGAGGTTCTCTACGCCAACGGCTTGACCGATAAACCCGACATCGATGCCTGGAACTGGCAAGCCGCTGCGATCTACAGCTACAGCGACACCGGCAAGGTGCACGCAGACGTTTCGAGCCGCACACGCTTTCCCACGCTGTTCGATCGCTACAGCACCCGCTTTGGCTCCAAGACGGCTAATCCCGATATCGCTCCCGAGCGCGCGACCAATTACGAAATCGGCATCAGCGATAACGTGTTCCGCAATGTCCACGTCTCGTCGGCGATCTTTTATTCGAAAATCGACGACAGCATTCAGAACGCGTTCTCCGCGGCCAACGGCAATGCCTCGATCGTCGGCTTCAACGCCGATGGCTACAATTACGGCTTCGAACTGTCGGCCGACTGGGACGTGATGCCCGGCCTCCGCCTCGGCGGCAACTATACGTACCTCGAACGCCATCTCGACTTCGGTTCTGCCGCTCTTGACCTGCCCACCGGCACGACAGTGGCCCAACGCAATGCGGTCGCTGCGGCCCAGATCGAAGGGACGCCACGGCATAAGGCTCTGATCTATCTTGCCTGGAAGGCAACCGACAGGCTGACCCTGACGCCAAGCGTCGAACTCGCGACCGATCGCACGGCCCTTGTCACCAGCTGCTCATCGACGCTGGTGAATACGACCGGCGCTGTGAACGCGACCGGAAACTGTGGCAAGACGAGCGGCTATACCGGCAAGCCGAACTACATTGATCTCGGCGCCTATGCCCTGGTTAACTTCCAGGCCGAATATGCGCTCAGCGAAGGCACCACAGTTGCGATTGGCGCCATGAACCTGCTGGATGAAAATTATTCACTGGCAGATGGTTTCCCCGAGCCAGGGAGGCAGTTGTTCGCTAACGTGCGAGCTCGTTTCTGATGAAGAGGAGCTCTCATGAAAATCAGCGCAAGAAATGTCATCAAAGGAACGATCGTCGACGTCCACAAGGGCGCGACGACATCCCACGTTCGAATTGATGTCGGCAACGGCACGATTGTAACGGCGTCGATCACCAACGAGGCGGTCGACGATCTCGGTCTCGTCAAAGGCATGACGGCGTCCGCCGTGATCAAAGCGACCGACGTAATGGTGATGGTGGGTTGATTATGAGAAAATACGCGTTGTTGCCTGTCGCAGTCTGCACCCTGGTGTTGGCAGCGACAACGACGGGTTTTGCTGCCGAAACCGGGGGCTGCGATAGCTTCCCCTGGCCGATCAAGACCGAACTGCAATGGATGAAGGCTTCGGACAGCGAAGCCTTGAAGTCCGGCGCGAAACTTGCCGAGCCGCCCGCAAAAGCCATGACGCTTTCGCTCGAACCGATGAGCGCCGTGGTCTTCCCCGTCGCGCCGACCGGCAGGATGAAGCCGGAAGGCGACGTCTACGGCGGTATCGTCGATTTCCAGAGTCCGAGCAGCGCACCTGGCTTGTATCAGGTCACGCTACAATCCCCCGGCTGGATTGACATCGTGCAGGATGGCAAGCCCTTGAAGCCAACAGCACACAGCGGCAAATCCGATTGCGATGGCGTCCGGAAGACACTTCGCTTTAATTTGGATGCCACACCGTTTACCGTCCAGTTCAGCAACCTTAAGAAGGACTCGATCAAGTTCGCCATCCGGCAAGCCGAGTAGAAGCCGGGCGATAAGAATCTGAAGAATCTTTCCACTCGGCGGTTTGGCAGGCTGACATGAATTTCGTTGCCGACACGCCGAGACTGGAAATCTTCCGCGTCGCCGGAATTCCGGTCAAGGTCGACATAACGTTCGCGCTGGTGCCGCTATTCCTGTTCGGCACCTTCGAGCAGTCGCCGCTCGTTTTTGCAGTGCTTGTCGTCGCCGTTTTCCTGTCGGTACTCCTGCACGAACTCGGCCACGCAACGTTCGCTCGGCTTTTCGCCGTTCCGGTCGGTGAAATTCTGGTCGGCGGATTCTATGGCTACGCCCGAATGCTCCGGTCGCCCCCTTCCAAGCTCGCAAACATCATCATCCTGCTCGCAGGCCCGCTGACCAACGGCCTCATTTTTCTTTTATGCTGGAACGCCCTCGGCCAGCCCGACATCGGCCCCACCGGACGCTTCGGCCCGATTGCGCCCGCGCCCTGGCTCGCCGACAGCCCGTGGAAATTACAAGCGGTCTGGACACTGGCCGGCATCAATCTTGCGATGCTCGTCTTCAATCTGCTCCCGGCCTTCCCTCTCGACGGCGGAAGGATTTATCGGGACGTGCTCAGCGCAATACTGCCCCAAGCGGGCGCCGTCCGGGTAATTGCCCTGCTCGGCGTCCTTGTCGGCGTGTGGAGTGCCTTCATGGGCCTTCGCATCAGCCTCGTGATGCTCTTGATCGGTGCTCAGATCGCGATCATCAACTGGTCGATCCTGAAGGCCCCCGGCAACGCAAAAAATAATTAGCACGCGACATTTGCAAATGTCCGGCTTCTCCGGGCATATCTCTCGGGCTTAGCGCTCGTGCCGGAGTTTCATTTGTCATGACCCGCGTCTCCGTCAACCGTACGCTGGCGCGGCTCTACTGGCTTCTCGCGGTCGTTCTGCTTCTGCTGCTCGCGTCGAAGTTCGCCGACGACATGCCGGGCCTCCCGCCCTTCGTCGTCGCCGCCGCCAACAACGTCTACGAATTCATGCGCGACATGTCGCTGCTCATCGCGACGGGCGGCGTCGCCTATCTGTCGAACGTCTTCCAGAAACGCTCGAAATTCGTCGAAAGCCTCGAAGAGGAATGGCGCAATATCGTGCGCACGAAATCCGTCCTCTTATCGACGTGCGAGAAGCCTTATCTTGCAACCGACGATTACCTGACGGCGTACTACCGGATCAGCGAGACGATCGACACGATGCGCATCGTCTACCGCAATGCCGGCGAAACGGACGGCCTGATCGGCCTTTACCCCTACGCGCCGCTGCACGACATGCGCCGCGCCCTGCAGACACTCGATCCACGCCTCAACCCCGAAGTGCCAAACGAGAAAAAGGCGCTCGTCCGCGACGCCATCCTGCAAGCCTTCAACGCATTGCGCGAAACGTTCCTCGAAGAACTCGACCTCGAGGAGCCGCAGCATCCGTTGTTGATCCCGGGAAGCCGCCGCCTGAAGACCCCGGGCGCCGCCGTCTCGGCGATGGTCGTCGAGGAAAATCAGCGCCGGCGCCTCAAGCGCGAGCCGTCACCGCGGCCCGACATTGACGGTTTTCTGACAACGCTCCGGGCCGAGGAAGAAAATCTGGGCAAAGCGGACGAGACCGCGCTCCGCTAGCCCCACCGATCCGGGACGGTTGAGCGACCGGGTTGACTATGCGCCCAATCCCGGTTCGCAGCTCGGAGATGCGCCAACCCAGAACAAATTCCGTGCCAAAAAGCACCATGTCGCTCTTCAATACTGATAAGCCGCACCCTAGATTTTCCATGCCGCCTAGCCCAGCGCCGTGTCGCCGTGCTAGGTGCGAGCCAATATTGCGTTGCAGTGGCACGGCCCGCGGCGCACCTCCATAACTTCAGGTTTAAAATGGCCCTTCGCAACATCGCGATCATCGCGCACGTCGACCATGGCAAAACGACACTCGTCGACGAGCTTCTAAAGCAATCCGGCTCCTTCCGCGAAAACCAGAAGGTCGCCGAGCGCGCGATGGATTCCAACGACCTCGAACGCGAACGTGGCATCACCATTCTTGCCAAGTGCACCAGCGTCGAGTGGAAAGGCACCCACATCAACATCGTGGATACGCCAGGCCACGCCGATTTCGGCGGCGAAGTCGAACGTATCCTCAACATGGTCGATGGCGTCATCGTGCTCGTCGACGCTTCGGAAGGCCCGCTGCCGCAGACGAAGTTCGTCGTCTCGAAGGCCCTGAAGCGTGGCCTCCGCCCGATCGTCGCGATCAACAAGATCGACCGCCCAGACGAACGCCACCTCGACGTCCTTAACGAAGTCTTCGATCTCTTCGCGAACCTCGACGCGACCGACGAGCAGCTCGACTTCCCGGTTCTCTACGGGTCCGGCCGCAACGGCTGGATGGCACGCGATCCTTCGGGCCCGTCGGAAAATCTGGCGCCGATGTTCGACCTCATCCTCGAGCACGTGCCGCCGCCGCCCGTCGATGACGGCCCCTTCCGTATGCTCGCGACGACGCTCGACGCCGATCCGTTCCTCGGCCGAATTCTGACGGGCCGCGTCACCTCCGGCACCGTCAAGCCGAACCAACAGCTCAAGGCGCTCGATCGCGAGGGCAAGGTTCTGGAGTCTTTCCGCGTTCAAAAGGTTCTGGCCTTCCACGGCCTCGAGCGCACCCCGGTTGAATCGGCCGGCGCTGGCGACATCATCGCACTCGCCGGTATGAGCCTTGCGAACGTCGCCGATACGCTCTGCGATCCGTCCGTCACCGAACCGCTTCCCGCGCAGCCGGTCGATCCGCCGACCCTCTCGATGACGTTCCGCATCAACGACGGGCCGTTTGCCGGACAGGAAGGCGACAAGGTTCAGAGCCGCGTCATCCGCGATCGCCTCCTGAAGGAAGCCGAGCGCAACATCGCCATTCGTATCGACGAAAGCGAAGATAACGACAGCTTCATCGTCTCGGGCCGCGGCGAGCTTCAGCTTGCGATCCTGATCGAGAACATGCGCCGCGAAGGCTTCGAGCTGACGGTGTCGCGGCCGAAGGTCGTGTTCGAAACCGATGCTGAAACCGGTCAGCGCACGGAACCGATCGAGGAAGTCATCATCGACGTCGACGACAACTATACGGGCGTCGTCGTGCAGAAGCTCTCCGAGCGTAAAGGCGATCTTCTCGAGATGCGGCCGTCGGGCGGCGGGCGCACGCGCATGGTGTTCCACGTACCGACGCGCGGCCTCCTCGGCTATCAGTCGGAGCTTCTGTCCGACACGCGCGGCACCGGCATCATGAACAAGCTCTTCCACGCCTATAAGCCATACCGCGGCGAAATCGCCGGACGCCGCACCGGCGTGCTGATTTCCAACAGCCCCGGCGAAGCCGTCGCCTATGCGATCTTCAATTTGCAGGATCGCGGGCCCTTCATGGTCAACCCGCAGGACCGCGTCTATGAGGGCATGATCGTCGGCGAGCACTCGCGCGAGAACGACCTCGAAGTCAACGTCGTCAAGGGCAAGAAGCTGACGAACGTCCGCGCCTCGGGCAAGGACGACGCCGTGCTGCTGACGCCGCCGATGCGACTGACGCTCGAAAAGGCGATGAGCTACATCACCGACGAAGAACTCGTCGAAGTGACGCCGAAGTCGATCCGCCTCCGCAAGCGCTGGCTCGACCCGAACGAGCGCAAGCGCCAGAGCCGCAAGAGCGAAGCCGAACGCGCCAGCGGGGCCGCGTAACGTACTTTCATATCGGCGTGATTTGCCTTCTCGGGAAAAATTCCCGGGTTGCGGATGCCTGTGCACGACCCAACGTGAAGCGGGTCGATTACGAAAGCATAGGAGAACGATCTGATGAAACGTCTCGTCGTTATGGCGTCCGCCGTATTTGCGATGTCTTTGCCCGCATTTGCCGATGCGCCATTAACGCCCGACGAAATGCAGCGCGCGACCGCGGCGGCCTCCGCCATGGGATGCGAAGGCGGCAAGTGGGAAAAGGAAACGGAAGGCACCGGCGTCTTCGAACTTGACGATGCCAAATGTAAGGGCGGCTCCTACGACCTGAAGTTCGACAAGGACTTTAAGCTCCTCAACATGAGCGCCGATTGATCTCTGCAACGGAGAATAATTGCGGGTGAGTGCAAGCTCACCCGCGTTTCATTGCCAACTTTCGATCCATTTTTCGCGCATTTGACTTCTCGGGCCTCCTTTGATTTGTCTTCATCAGGCCTATTCTCATCGTGCATGGCCGTTGGCGGAACGCGCTGAGGATGTCCCCATTTCCAATGACAATGGCTGAGAACCGCAACGCGCGGAGAATTCCGTGATCGCGTGGCCCAAAGGCGTAACGCCGACACCGGGCTTCGAGCGCGCCGCCGCCTTCATCGAAGAAGAGGCGGGCAATCTCTTCGTTACCGGCCGCGCCGGAACCGGCAAATCCACGTTGCTTCGAGCGCTACGCGACGCTTACGAGGATCGCATGGTCGTCCTCGCGCCGACGGGACTTGCGGCGATCAACATCGGCGGCCAGACGATTCATTCCTTCTTCGGCTTTCCGCCTCGCCTCATTCAGGAAACCGACATCCGGCGCAGCCGCAACGGCCGCGTCATGCGCGCACTCGACTTCGTCGTCATCGACGAAGCCTCGATGGTGAGATCCGACATGATGTGGGCGATCGACCGCGCCCTCCGCGTCAATCGCGGCCGCCCGCGAGAGCCGTTCGGCGGCGCGCGCATATTGCTCTTTGCCGATCTCCATCAGCTGCCGCCGGTTATTCAGGAACGCGAAGTCCTCGCCCACCTCATCGACACGCACGGAAGCCCCTTTTTCTTTTCGATTCCGGCGCTGCGCGAAGGAAACGGCACGGCGCTTTTGGAGCTCGATCAGATCTTCCGTCAAACCGACGGCTCTCTCATTCATGTGCTCAACGCCGTGCGCGACGGCAATGTCAGCGATGACGATCTGGCCTTCATCAACAAGCGCGTCAGCCCCATCCGCACTTTGGCTGAAGGCGAGCCCTACGTAATTTTGACGCCGACCAACGCCGCCGCGAAACGCATCAACACCGCGTATCTCGATGCGATCAAAGGGCCGCCAGTAAGGTTCGACGCCAATATCACCGGTGACTTCGCAACGAACGTTCAGCCCGCTGACGTCGCCCTCGAACTGAAGGCCGGCGCCAAGGTGATGATGCTGAGGAACGATCCCGACAGGCGGTGGGTCAACGGCACCATCGCCCGCGTCTCGCGGCTGACGGAGAAACAGATATTCGTCGAAGTCGGAGATAAGGAATACGAGGTCGAGCAGGTCGCCTGGGAGCACCGGCGCTATGCCTTCGATCAATCCGCTGACAAGATCGTCGAGACGATCGCCGGAACGTTCAAGCAGTTCCCCCTGCGTCTCGCTTGGGCCTTAACCATCCATAAAGCCCAGGGGCTGACACTCGACAAAGTCTATGTTGATCTCGGCGGCGGGACATTTGCGCACGGCCAAACTTACGTCGCGCTCTCCCGTTGCCGCACGCTCGAAGGACTGGCCTTGGCCCGTCCACTCACGCGCCGCGACGTTATGTTCGATCCGAGCGCCCTCGGCTATCGCGATGTTTTTTCAAAACTTTGACAAGTCGGAATTGAACACGTTCCTCCTTCGCACCTGCGAACAACAGGATAGGGGATAACTGCCCACCCGGGTCAGGATATAGACATATTTGAGGCATATGGACGCGATTTCGAGCCTCAAAATCGCATTTCTCCAAGTGCGAAGCAAAAACTTATTGCATTGCACAATGGCATCGCTTATATAGCGGACATGGTTTCGCCGTCGGGCGCCAGACCTCTTTGCAAGGCACGCTTCAATTTATTGAAAAATTAGGAGTCACCCCATGACCGACGCTTTCACCCGCCAAGTTCAAGACTTCACCAAGCAGGCTCAAGAGATGTTCACCGCTGGCAAAGACGCCAAGGTTCCTGAGAACATCTCAGCATTCGCTGAAGATGCCATCGCCAAATCGCGCGACGCCTATCACAAGTTCACCTCGCTCGCGAAAGACAACGCCAAGGTCGCCGAGGAAGTGCTTCTGACGACCCAGGCAGGCGCCAAGTCGATCGGCGAGAAGATCGTTGCAAACACGCTCGCCAACACGGAAGCAGCCTTCGAAGCCGCTCAGGCTATGGCCCGCGCGCGCACCTTCCCGGAAATCGCGCGCCTGCAGGCAAACTACTGGCAGCAGCAGTTCGCCGTTGCGGGTTCGCAGTCGAAGGAGCTTTTCGAGCTGTCGAACAAGGTTACGAAGCAGGCCCTCGAGACGGTTGGCGCAGCGACGACGAAGTCGTTCGAGCAGTTCAAGAGCGTCGGCTAAGAGCTGACGTACGGCGGCCGGGTCTAAGGTCTGTCCAGTGGGGCACTACGTCTAAACAGGCGCGGAACACATGTTCCGCGTCTTTTTTATTTTGCGTCTTTCCCCGAAGCGTTGATGCGTTCCATGCGGCTTGGCGCTAGACTATGTCCATGCTGAACCAGAGCCTCGAGGTTTCTGTCCGCAACGCTTGCCCGAACGACGCCGGCGAGATCGCCCAGGTTTTCCGCGATTCCTGGCGGCTTGCGTACACTGGCATTCTGCCGACGCCCTATCTCGATCGCGAAATCATGCGCCGTGATGCCACCTGGTGGCGTCGCGCGATCTCCACCGAACGAAATCTGCTTATCGCCCTTCATGGCGAACGGATCGCCGGCTACGCAACATGCGGCCGTGCCCGCGGCAGCGACCGTAACACCGGAGAGATCTACGAACTTTACCTGGCGCCCGTTTACCAAGGTCTCGGCATCGGCGGACATATGTTCGAAGCCTGCCGCGCTACGCTCGATGGTCTCGACCTCGAGCGGTTGATTGTGTGGGCGCTCGAGGGCAATGACAGGGCCCGCGCATTCTATATCCGCTGCGGTGGCCGTCCGACTCGCCGGTCATGCGTTCGCCTTGGCAAAGCTCTGAGCACCCGGATCGCCTTCGAGTGGTAATGACATCTTGTGAGGCAGCGCCGCGAGATGACCGTACGCTCCTTTTGCCGCATAGGACGCATATAAACTGTGACCTAAGCGGTCGTGGTGCGGCCGCTCGTCCAAGTAAGTGTGGCCGCAAACCAGAATTCAATAATTTGAGGACCATCCATGCGTCTCGACGCCATCAAACCCGGCAACACGCCGCCGGATGATATCAATGTCGTAATCGAAGTGCCGGTCGGCGGCGAGCCGATCAAGTACGAGATGGACAAGGCGTCCGGAGCGCTCATCGTCGATCGCTTCCTCTATACGCCGATGCGCTACCCCGGCAATTACGGCTTTGTTCCCCACACATTGGGAAGCGACGGCGATCCGATTGACGTTCTCGTCTGCAATACGCGAGCAATCGTTCCGGGTGCGGTCATCAACTGCCGTCCCGTTGGCGTGCTCGTCATGGAAGACGACGGCGGCGGCGACGAAAAAATCATCGCCGTCCCCTCGAGCAAACTGACGAAGCGCTACGAGTCGGTGAAGAGCTATACCGACCTGCCGAAGATTTCCATTGAGCAGATCGAGCACTTCTTCGCCCACTACAAGGACCTTGAACCCGGGAAATGGGTGAAGATCGATCATTGGGGCCACGTCGATGAGGCCAAGTCCCTCATCGTGCAGGCTCTTGAGCGCGCCAAGGCCCACGCTTAACGCTCTCTAACGGCGGCTGCTGACCGTTTAGTGCTGCGAACTGGCGATTTCGCTGGCCGTACCCTTTACGGTTGCGCAACCGCATTGCTATATCGGCCCGGCTAGATGGCAGTCACGCTGACGTTTCGCATCGGCCTAAAGGCAAGTTCTGAGGTGCGGGCCGCGCTGGCGTGACGAGAGAAGCTACCGGAGACGTCATGAAGATCGCCGTAATGGGCGCGGCCGGCCGAATGGGCCGCGAACTGATCCGCGCGATCGCCGCCGAGCCGGGCTGCAGCGTCAGCGGCGCGCTTGAGACGCCGGGCTCGTCCGTCCTCGGAAAGGACATCGGCGAACTCGCGGGCCTCGAGCCTCTCGGCATCGTCGTCACGAGCGACGCCGCCGCCGTTATCGCAGCCGCCGACGCCATCGTCGATTTCACCGTGCCGAAGGCGAGCGTTGAATTCGCGCGCATCGCCGCGAGTTCGGGAACGGCCGATATCATCGGCACCACCGGCTTCGATGCCGAGACCAACGCGGCGATCGCCGAGGCCGCGAGGTTGACGCCGATCGTCAAGGCTGGAAACATGAGCCTCGGTCTCAACCTGCTGCAAGCGCTGACGCGGCAAGTGGCCGCCGCGCTCGGGAACGACTACGATATCGAAATTGTTGAGATGCATCACCGGATGAAGGTCGACGCCCCGTCGGGAACCGCATTGATGCTTGGAGAAGCCGCAGCAGCTGGCCGCGAAATCGCGCTTGCCGATCGTTCCGTTCGTGTCCGCGATGGGCACACGGGCCCGCGCCGCCAGGGCGACATCGGCTTTGCCACCCTGCGCGGCGGCAGCGTCGTCGGTGAGCATTCGGTGATTTTTGCGGGCGACGGCGAGCTGATCGAACTCACCCACCGCGCCGGAGACCGCGGGATTTTCGCCCGCGGCGCGGTAAAAGCCGCGCTTTGGGCAAAAGGCCGCGCACCGGGCCTCTACGCCATGACCGACGTGCTGGGTATCTAATCAATATTCATAGCTAAACGCTGCTGGAGACGCCGGGAAGAGGATATGACGGACGCTCTGACAGACAACATTCTTGTGCTTGTGCGCCACGGCGAGAGCGAGTGGAACAAGCTCAATCTTTTCACCGGCTGGCGCAATCCGGACCTGACGGAGAAAGGCGTGATCGAAGCGCGCGTCGCGGGCCGGATGATCCGCGACCATCGTGTGAAGTTCGATATCGCCTTCACCAGCGTTTTGAAACGCGCGCAACGCACGCTCGATATCATCCTATCGGAACTCAACCAGACAGATGTGCCGATCATCCGCGACGCCGCGCTGAACGAGCGCGATTACGGCGCGCTATCGGGCCTCAACAAGGACGAAGCGCGCAAGAAGTGGGGTGAATCGCAGGTTCAGCTGTGGCGTCGCTCCTACGACATTGCTCCGCCCGACGGCGAAAGCCTGAAGGACACGCTCGCCCGCGTTCGTCCCTATTACGATAAGGCCATCTGGCCGCAGATCACCGCCAGCAAGAACGTCATCATCGCCGCGCACGGCAACTCGTTGCGCGCCCTCGTGATGATCCTGGAAAATCTGTCGAAGGACGAAATTCTGGAACGTGAACTCGCGACTGGCGCTCCGATCCTTTACAGGCTCGGAGCCGACGGCAAGGCAATCGACCGCAAGGACCTGCTTCCGGCGCGCTCACTCGCGGCGCCGCCTGAAGATCGTATCGTCTAGAGGAAGCTAGTCGACCGGGGGGTTAGATGGTGGCGTTGGAAGAACTCGGCGGCGAGAAGGCCGCCGGAGCCGCAGGCACCGAGGGAACGCGAAGCCGCGAAAAGCTTATCGGCGTCTACGTCGGAATTCTCGCCGTCATTCTGGCAATCTGCAGCCTCGGCGACAGCAACTCTCAGCAGGACGCGACCCACCAGAACATCGCCGCCTCGAACGTCTGGTCATTCTTCCAGGCCAAGAACGCCCGCCGTCAGGCTCTGAGACTCCACGCCGACGAATTCGAAGTGATGCTGTTGGCAACGCCCACGATGCCCGATGACGTCCGCAAAAAGATCGAGGCAAAGCTCGCCGACTACAAGCTCCAAGACAAGCAGCTGACTTCCGATCCTGAACACGGTGAAGGCCTCGACGAACTCTTCCAGAAGGGCAAAGCCCTGGAAGCGTCACGCGACGAAGCCCTGAAGCGCAATCCCTACTTCGATTACAGCCAGGCGCTGCTCCAGATCGCCATCGTGCTTGCCTCCGTCGCGCTCATTTCGGGCGGCAACTTCCTTCTCTACGGAAGTTTCCTGCTCGGCGGCCTCGGAACGATCCTGACGATTGGCGGCTTCACGCTGGCGTTTCCGCTACCGGGCTTTTTATCGTGACGCCTCGTTGAGGTCGAACGTGACGATATTCGTCGCGATCACGCCTTTGTCGCGAATAAGCTCGACGCGTCCGCTGTAACGGCCAACCGGCCAAGTGTCGCCGAGACGCCGCTTGCCGGCAAACGCGACATACGTCGCCTTATCGCGCTCGAGCGGCGCCGCGCTCTCGTCTAAAATCTCGCTGCCCGGCCCAGACGCCGTGAAATGCACCTGGTCGCCCTTCATCAGATTGATGAACCGGCCGTAGAGGATGAGCGCGGGCGATGCCGTCGTCAGCGGCACGACATTGCGGTGGTCGACTTCGAGACCCTCGACCGTCGGCGGCGCACCGGCGAAGTCGGCGCCAATCATCTCGCCGTTTTTGTAGGGAAACGCCGCAGCGGCCTGCGGCTCCCAAAGCCCTGGACCGCGCGCATTGGGATCGCATTTTCCGTCCGTCGCATCGGGAAGAAATGGATCGATGGTCTTCCCGTCGTGACGAACGCTGATGTGCACTTGCGCGAAGTCCGCCAGTCCCGAGTAACCGGCTTCGCCTAAAGCATCGCCGCGCTTGACGGTCTGTCCCTTGGCGACGCGCACGCTCCCCTGATGCATGTGGCAGTATTGGGTTTCCCAGCCGCCGCCATGATCGATGATGACGCCGTTGCCGCATTCGCGGCCGGCAACGTCCTGCGGTTTGGCTTTCTTGAAGAAGAGGTCCTGAACCCCGTCCCTCACGGCCTTCACCGTGCCGTCGGCCGAGGCGAGGACGGAAACCGGCGGCGTCGTGGCGGCCGCGGAGAGCAGGCGGAAATCGACGCCGCTGTGCTTGTCGTAGGTCGCGCGGCCGCACATGTAGTCCGTAGCCGGGCGGCCAGGGTCGATATCGACGTAATTCTGGATGAAGCAGGTCTTGTGGGGCTGACAGACGAGCGGAAGCGACAGGACCGGCCGGTCATCGGCGACGGCCTCGTGCACTAGGAGAGACGGCAGCAAAAGCCCTAACGCCAGAAAAGCGGACCGCCATCGTTGAAGCTGCATGGGACCCTCTGCGCCAAAGTGCCGTTTTTTGTAGCCGGGAGCTTGCCGCGCGCCGAACCAAAAGGTAGCACTCCCCCCGACAGATTTCCCCTCTTCAGTTGACCAAGGATTGTTAACGGATGACGACGCACAACCTCCTTTTGCTCCCTGGCGACGGTATCGGCGTCGAAACGATCGCAGAGGTCGAGCGCCTCATCACGTTCTTCAACAACAAGAGCAATACGGTTCGTTTTGAAGTCGATCGCGATCTCGTCGGCGGCGCCGCTTACGACGCGCACGGCGTTGCGATCACCGACGAAGCGATGGCCAAGGCTCAAAAAGCCGATGCTGTGATTTTCGGCGCCGTCGGCGGACCGAAATGGGCAAATGTTCCGTATCAGCACCGTCCGGAAGCCGGTCTCCTTCGTCTCAGAAAGGATCTTGCGCTCTTCGCCAATCTTCGCCCGGCAATCTGCTATCCCGCACTCGCCGATGCCTCGAGCCTGAAGCGCGAGCTGGTCGAAGGCCTCGACATCATGATCGTGCGCGAGCTGACCGGCGGCGTCTATTTCGGCGAACCGAAGGAAATCGTGACGCTCGAGAACGGCGAGCAGCGCGCTGTCGATACGCAGGTCTATTCCACGCACGAAATCGAACGCATTACCAAGGTCGCATTCGACCTCGCCCGCAAGCGCCGGAACCTCGTCCACTCGGCCGAAAAGCACAACGTCATGCGGACCGGCCTGCTCTGGAAGAAAGTCACGACCGAAGTCCACAAATCGTATGCATCCGATGTGACGCTCGAGCATATCCTGGCCGACAACTGCGCGATGCAGCTGATCCGCAATCCGAAGCAGTTCGACGTCATCGTCACCGACAACCTGTTCGGCGATGTCCTCTCGGACGAAGCGGCGATGATGACGGGCTCGCTCGGCATGTTGCCGTCTGCGTCGCTCGGCGCGCCGGATCCCAAGACGGGCCGCCGCAAGGCGCTCTACGAGCCCGTGCATGGTTCGGCACCGGATATTGCTGGCAAGGGCCTCGCCAATCCGATCGCAACGATCGCTTCGTTCGCAATGGCGCTGCGCTATTCGTTCGATCTCGGAAACGAAGCCGATCTCGTCGATCAGGCGATCGCCCGCGTTCTCGACAAGGGCCTTCGCACGGGCGACATCATGCAGCCGGGCATGACCAAGGTCGGCACGAGCGAAATGGGCAAGGCAATCGAAACCGAATTGAAGGCGATCGCCGCTTAGCGATATTCGTCATCCTCGAACGCATGAGCGCCTGCGAAGGCGTTCGGGGATCCAGCGTTGGACTCGTCGAAGACCCCTTAGGTCTTTTAGGCGCCTCCGGCGGATTTTTACGCTGGATCCCCGGCCTTCGACGCGCCCGGCCGAGGATGACGGCGACACAATCAAACGCTCGGTTCGTCCTTGCACGCGCTCGGCTGGCCTTGAATGGCCCCGCGCGCCGTCCAGCGCGGCTTGCCATCCCCCGGCGCCGCCTGTTCGGTTCGCGACACGAAATAGAATTCATAGCAGTTCGTATCGACGCGACTGACGCGATAGCATCCGCCCGTCTCGTCGTAATCATAGATCGTGCAGAGCGTGCCTTGCGTAATCGACCAATGGCCCGTGAGCGTCATGTCGCGCTCGACGTACTTGAGCCGGCCGTCAGCGCCGTAGTGCTCGGTGAAAACCTTCCCGCTCACGTAGCGCCCGTCGAGCGTCGCATCGCTGAACCGCCGCAGCTCTTCATCGTTCAGCCAGGCCGTCATTGCCGATGTCGAAGGCGTGAGTGCTGGAGAGCACAGCGCGAGCGCTCCGATGGTCAACATCATCAGCGTTTTCAGCGGATACAAAGCGTCCCCTTGTCGTCGATTTCGAATTGCGAGTTGCGGCCACGGCTAACGGAATAAATTGTTTGCTTCACGGCGGCGAACCGTCCGCGCTGCACGTCATTCGTCCTATTCGAAGTTCCATTAAAAACGCGTGCACCCGCGTCGGCGGAGCCCATATCGTCCCAAACCTCGACAATCCTTGAAAATCATGGGTGAGCCGCGTATGTGAAGCCCCTGAAGAGATGCGTCGCGCGGGCAGAACTCGTCGACAAAACCTGGTTTTTCAAGGACATAACGTCATGGGCTATAAGGTCGCCATCGTCGGCGCCACGGGCAACGTAGGCCGCGAGATGTTGAAGGTGCTCGCGGAACGGAAATTTCCCGTCAGCGAGCTTCATGCATTGGCCTCGCGCCGCTCGCTGGGCACGGAAGTCTCCTTCGGCGATCGCGTCATCAAATGCCAGGACCTGGAGACGTTCGATTTCAAAGGCATCGACTTCTGCCTGATGTCGGCAGGCTCGACCGTTTCGAAGGAATGGTCGCCGCGCATCGGCGCTCAGGGCGCGATCGTCATCGATAACTCGTCGTGCTGGCGTTACGACCAGGACGTGCCGCTCGTGGTGCCGGAAGTGAATGCCGACGCCGTGCGCGGCTTCGCGAAGAAGAACATCATCGCCAATCCGAACTGCTCGACCGCGCAGCTCGTCGTCGCGCTGAAGCCGCTGCACGACGCGGCAACCATCAAGCGCGTTGTCGTTTCGACCTACCAGTCCGTCTCCGGCGCCGGCAAGGATGCCATGGACGAGCTCTGGCAGCAGACCAAGGGCAAGTACGTGCCCGGTCAGGAAGTCGATCCGAAGAAGTTTCCGAAGCAGATCGCATTCAACTGCATTCCTCACATCGACGTCTTCATGGAAGACGGATACACGAAAGAGGAATGGAAGATGCTCGCCGAAACCAAGAAGATCTTGGATCCCAAGATCAAGCTGTCGGCGACCTGCGTGCGCGTGCCGGTCTTCGTCGGCCATTCCGAAGCCGTCAACATCGAGTTCGAAAAGCCGATCAGCCCTGAGGAAGCTCGCGAGATTCTGCGCGCCTCCCCTGGCGTTGTCGTCATCGATAAGCGCGAGGCGGGTGGCTACATCACGCCCGTCGAGGCCGCAGGTGAGTTCGCGACGTTCGTCTCGCGCATTCGCGAGGACGCAACCGTCGAAAACGGTCTCGCGATGTGGATCGTCTCCGACAACCTTCTGAAAGGCGCTGCACTCAACGCCGTCCAGATCGCGGAGACGATCGTCAACCAGCACCTAGTACCGAAGGCCGCTTAATTCCCGCGCCGCTGGGCTGGTGAGAGGGTGCCCGCAGATTTGCCGGCGCCCTCTTTATCGCTCAGGCGATTGAGAGCCTGAATGATCGTGCCGAGATCCTGGAGAAAGCGATCTCTGTTCTGTGCGGGCAAGCCCGCCAGAATGCGCTCATCCACCTTGCGCGCGAGCGGCTCGCGAGCTTTGAGAACTTTTGCGCCCTCGTCCGTCACCTTGACCGCGTAGGCGCGCGCATCGTCACGAGTCCGCCGCCGTTGCAGCAAGCCCTTCTTGAGCATACGGCGAACGACATCCGCCAGCGTGGAACGGTCGATGCCGGTCAGCTCCACGAGCTGCGTCTGGCTGACGCCCTCGTTCTGAGCGACAGTCAGCAGAATGGCATACTGACGAGGTGTTAGATCGTCGCCGCCCAGTTCGGTTTGGAAGAGTTCAGCTGCACCTTGTCCGGCTCTGTGTAGAAGGTGCAAAGGCGACCGCTCGAGGCGGTTTGCAGTGTCACGTGCCATTCCATGCCCCAGTGCATTCCGCCACTCTCCTCCCCGGAAAGACCGGCGTTCCGGGCGAAAGTCCCGGGCTGCCGATAAGACGAAACGATAAAACCCACGGTTTAGTCGGTAGTTCCTGGAAGGAAACACGAGCAAGTGTGCTCCGTCCAGCAAAAAGACAAACAGTGTTCAAAATTATCAGAATTCTAAACTGGGCGAGGGAAAGCGGTGCGCGATTAAGAGGCGTTTGGCCCGTCGCTTGGAGCCGGCTCATATTTCTTCAGTAGCCCGATCTGCGCGAGCGCGAACACGAATGTGATCGGCATGATGCCGAACACTTTGAACGCGACCCAGGTGTCGGTCGAGAAGAACCGCCACATCACCTCGTTGAGGATCGAAAGGAACACGAAGAAAAGCGCCCAGCGAAGCGTAAGAATGCGCCAACCCTCCTCCGAGAGACGCATGACGTCGCCGAACACGATCTTGAGGAACAGGCGTCCCGAGATGAGGCCCGCGATCAGGATGGCGGCGAACAGCCCATTCACGATCGTTGGTTTGATCTTGATGAAATGATCGTCCTGCAGCCACAGCGTTAGGCCGCCAAACACCAAGACGAAAACGCCGGTGACGAGCGGCATCGTTGCGATGCGCCCGAGAAGCGCCCGCGATGCCCCGAGCGCAATTACCGTCGCGACCATGAACGCGCCGGTGCCCGCGAAGATGCCGAAGCGGCTGTTGACGATGAAAAACACAATGAGCGGACCAAGCTCGACGACAAGCTTGATCAGCTGCTTGCGGTCGAACTGCGGCTCTTCGCTCGCGCCCGGCACCTTGTTCTGATCGGGCATCTCTTCAGCCTTCAGCGTGAGACGGATCTGGGAGGCGATATTTTTGCATGAATCTCGTCAGCACCCACGCATAGAGTCCAGATACCGGCAAGACAACGGCGACCTTGAACAGGATCCATACATTTACGCCATCCATCTCATGACCCAGGATCTCGTACATACGGTTTTCTTGAAAGGTCTGGCGAACATATTCGTTCGCGGCGGCCGTCAAAAAGAAGAAGAGCGCGAAGCTCCACGTGAACTTGTGCCAGCCTTCATCGGTATAATGGAACGTCTTTTCGAAAACATATTTGAAGAAATTCTGATTGAGCCAAAGTCCTGAGATCAGGAACACGCCGAACAACGCGTTGAAAATTGTAACTTTGATCTGAACCCACATCGGGTCATGTGTGATGATCGTCAGCCCGGCGAAAACGATCGTAACGCTCGATGCGATGAGCGGAAAAATCGGCGGCCGGTGAAACATGTAGAGCATCACGGCGATGGCGAGGAACGTCGTTCCGATCAGCGCCCAAGTGCCCGTATTGATGCCGAAGAAGGCATTGACGACAAACATCGTCACCAACGGCCCGAATTCGCTGAGAATGTTGATCGACTGCTCTGCGTTGAATGGAAACCAGCGCTTCCGTGACTTCATGAGTGGAGCATTCCCGGCATTTACGTCTTGCGTCATATGGCGTCCCATTCCCCGAGATGTCAGTTACCTGCGATGGCTTGCGCGAAATCCGCGGCGGAAAAGGCTTGCAGGTCATCTGCCCCTTCTCCAACGCCGACGGCATGCACAGGCAGGCCGAACTTGGCTGCAATCGCGACAAGAATGCCCCCGCGAGCGGTCCCGTCGAGCTTCGTCATAATCAAACCAGTCACTCCGGCGCGATCCCGAAAGACCTCAACTTGGCTCAAGGCGTTCTGACCCGTCGTCGCATCGAGCACAAGAACAACGTCGTGCGGCGCGCTTGCATCCACCTTCTTTAAAACGCGTGTGACTTTTTCGAGTTCTTCCATAAGCACCTGCTTATTTTGCAGACGCCCGGCCGTATCCAGCAAAAGCACATCCGCGCCAGTGGCTTGCGCCTGCTTCAAGGCATCGTAGGCGAGCCCCGAGGAATCGCCGCCGACTTCGCGCGCGACAACGGGCACACCCGCACGCTCGCCCCACACCTTCAACTGGTCGATGGCTGCGGCACGAAAGGTATCACCCGCGGCGAGCACAACCGATTTGCCTTCTGCTTTGAACTTGTTGGCTAGCTTGCCGATCGTCGTCGTTTTGCCCGTACCGTTGACGCCGACCATCATAATCACGTGCGGCTTATGTGATGCTTCGATGACAAGAGGTTTTGCGACAGGCGTGAGCACCCGCTCGACCTCGGATGCCAGAATGGTTCTGACCTCGTCGGCCGAAATACCCTTTTCAAAACGTCCCTTGCCGATCGCGTTCGTGATGCGGCTCGTCGTTTCGAGACCGAGATCCGACTGGATCAACAGGTCTTCGAGATCGTCGATGGTATTGGCATCGAGCTTTCGCTTCGAAAAGAGATCCGTGATGCCGGAGGTCAGCTTCGACGACGTTTTGCCGAGCCCCGACTTCAGTCGCTGAAACCAACTCTGCTTTACGGGCTCGGCTTTGACCGTGACCTCTTTGACCTGAACCGGCGGCGCGGCCGCGTCGGCAGCCGCGGCTTCCGGCGCCGTGCCGGAAACATCATGTTCAGCAGGCTTCACTTCCGGCGCCTGAACCGGCTCCGCCGCGCCCTTGAAAAAGCGTCCGAAGATGCCTTTGCCTTTTTCCTTGGACTCGCTCACTAGACCGCCTCGCCGACAAGCCGCTGCGCATCGGCGCCATTGATGTGTGTTCGAACGATCGTCCCGGCGCTGTGCGCGCGTTCGCCTTGCATGAAAACCTCAGCATATTGTGGTGTGCGCCCGTTGCCGTCTCGCTCGATCAGCACCTCGACCACCTGTCCTCGCTGACTTTCGAGATACGAGCTGAGCACCGCGCCGCCCTTGCCGCGCAGCTTCGCGGCGCGCTCCTTGACGATGTTTCCGGGAACTTGCGGCATGCGCGCCGCCGGCGCGCCCCGGCGCGGAGAAAAGGGAAAGACGTGCAGATACGTCAGTCCGCAGTCATCCACGATGTTCAGTGAGTTTTCGAACATATCATCCGTTTCGGTTGGAAATCCCGCGATGAGATCGGCGCCGAATACGACGTCGGGCCTGAGGGCTCGCGCTCTCTCGCAGAAGGCAATCGCATCGGCACGCAAATGCCGCCGCTTCATCCGCTTCAAAGTCAGATCGTCGCCAGCCTGCAATGACAGATGCAAATGCGGCATCAACCGCTCCTCTTCACCAAGCGCGATCATTAGATCGGGATCGGCTTCGACTTGGTCGATCGACGAAAGCCTGAGGCGCTTGACCTCCGGCACATGCTTCAACACCTGGCGAACGAGCTTGCCGAGCGTGGCGGCTCCAGGCAGATCGCGGCCGTACGACGTGATGTCGACGCCCGTCAAAACGACCTCGAAGTATCCGCGTTCGACGAGCGCACGCACTTGGTTGACCACCTCGCCCGCCGGCACCGAACGTGACGGCCCGCGTCCGAACGGAATGATGCAAAACGTGCAGCGATGATCGCATCCATTCTGTATCTGCAGATAAGCCCGCGTATGCGAATGGAAACCGTCGATCATATGCAGCGCCGACTCGCGCACGCTCATGATGTCGTTGACCAGAACCCGCTCGCTTGTCGCGGTCGACAATCCGGCGAAGGTCTCGGCCTTCATCTTCTCCGCGTTGCCGATGACGTGATCGACTTCCGCCATATCGGCAAAGCGTTCGGGCTCAACCTGCGCCGCGCATCCGGTAACGATGATGCGTGCGTCCGGTCGCGAACGCCGCAGCTTGCGGACAGTTTGCGCCGCCTGCCGCACGGCCTCACCGGTCACCGCACACGTATTGACGATGACCGCGTTATCAAGCCCCGCCTCCCGTGCGTGACGCCGCATCACCTCGGATTCGTAAACATTCAGCCGGCAGCCGAGCGTTATCACTTCGGGTTCGGACATGGGCTCTGTCGTCGTTCCTTTTGCGAGGCGCCCGCGAAGAGCAAGGCTCGAGGTCCGATTGAGATGCCGGACTAAACCGACACCTTCGCCAATTTTGAAAAATCGATCGCGCCCTCGTACTCGAATTCTACGGGGCCCGTCATCAGGATGTGGTTATTGGCCGCCCACTCGATCTTGAGATCGCCGCCAGGCAACGTCACTTGGACGCTGCGACCTGTCAGCTTCTTCCGGGCGGCCGAAACCGCCGCAGCACATGCGGCCGATCCGCATGCCAGCGTTAAGCCTGCCCCGCGCTCCCAGGTTCTGAGCAGAATGGATTGGGCCGACGTCACCTGCGCCAGCGAGATGTTCGCGCGCTCCGGAAAAATCGGGTGGTTCTCGAGCAAGGGGCCAAACCGGCCAAGATCGTAAAGATCGAGATCCTCGACCCAGAAGATCGCATGCGGATTACCGACATTGACGACCGATGGCGAGTGCAGCACCGGATCGTCGATCGGCCCAACCTGCAATTCGATGGCGCGCGTATCGCGAAACTCTTCCGACAGCGGAATATCCTGCCAGTCGAATTTGGGCTCGCCCATATCGACCGTTATCGACGCCTGGTTCTTGACGACGGTATCGAGAACGCCAGCGCGCGTTTCGACCAGAAAGCGTTCGCCCGCTCCGCCTTGCGACAGAAACCAGCCAACGCAGCGCATGCCGTTGCCGCAGGCGCCCGCTTCCGATCCGTCGGCATTGTAAATGCGCACATAGGATTGCGTGCCAGCGGTCTTAGGCGCGTGCAGAACCATCATTTGGTCGAACCGCGATATGCGGTCGGCGGCCACCGCAGCGGCCTCTTCCGGCGTGAACGTCCGGCTGCTGTTGCGCAAATCGACAACGACAATCTCGTTGCCGAGCCCGTTCATTTTGAGGAAGGGAATGGTCGATGCCGTATTCATGCGAGCCTATATGGCGAGAAGCGTCAAAAATAACAATCGGAACGCGATGGCTCCGGCGAGTAGCTTCGGGGTGCGAAGCTTTGCTATAATTGAATCGCCGGAGGGCTGAACTTGTCCTCCCGGCGGAACAAACCGCGAGCCTGCCTCGTTAATCGAGGCAAATGCTTGTTTTGTCTCAAATTGCAGCGTGCGTCGTTCAGATCCGATGAGATTTTAGATGGCGCAATATTCCAGGCCCCTTCTCTTTAAGATCGCCCTAGCCCGCGCTCGCCCCTGCTATTGCTACGGTTGTATTTGCCTCACCCCCGACGAACGGGCTTATGAGCGCCGTGTCTTCAGGCTGGCGAACGCCTGGGGAAGGCGCATCAGACGGACACCGCGCGCCAATATCGTTGGCAATTAGGCCGGCTGGACAGTGTGACAAGGGCGCAAGCCCCGCCGAGTTTGTGCCTTCCGCGCCTTGCCGCAAATATCGAAATCCCGCAGAAGTACTAACCTTAAGTCGTTCGAGACGGGGCATTTCGGAATGAGGGTTTTTGCGCGCATCGCCCTGGCAGCCGGTCTCGCCACCCTCATGGCGGCCGGAGCGGCAGAGGGCGCAGCGGCTGACGGCCTCCTCTACGCCCTGAAAGTTGGCGTTCTCGCCCATGACGTGCCCGACCTCTGGAGCGGCTTCCAGGTGGAGCACAACGCCGCCGACATCAACATTGAAGCGCAGTTTGCGGCCGCCTGGGCGCTGCCCTGGGGTGCCATTCGCCCGGTCATTGGCGGTTCGATCAACACGCGCGGCGATACCAGCGACGGCTATATCGACGCCCGCTGGCAGGGTGACTGCCCGTCAGGCCTGTTCTTCGGCCTCGGCCTCGGCGCCGCCATCCACGACGGTGAAATCGGCGGCCCGGGTTCAGATCCCGACAAGAAATGGCTCGGCTCGCGCGTGCTGTTCCACATCCCTATGGAAGTCGGCTACCACTTGGATGAACACAACGACATCTCGGTCTATTTCGAGCACATGTCGAACGCCTACACCCAGAAATACAATGAAGGCATGGACCGCATCGGCCTCCGCTACGGCTACCGGTTTTAAGCATACGTCTTCAGAGCCCGGCCGAGCCAATCGAGCGCTGGCTTGATTGCAAGCTCTTCCCGCCTGGCGCGTGAAAAAATCCCTAAAAACATCACGTTAGCGTCATTTGGTGCGCAATTGAAACCCGCGGGGTTGATTGCAAAATGCTGCGCGCCAACATCGCAAACGTAAGGAAAAGGGAGATGAAAAAACAATGCGCATCGCTTCTTGGGCAGTTGCCGGGGCTCTGACGATCCTTGGCACCACTGCAGCATTTGCGACGACCCCAGCGTTCGAGGACAACAAATTGAATTTCAAGGGCTGCGACGGTGCGCAGGTCAGCGTTCGGTGGCTCGGTGACGATTTTCAGCTTTCGGCGGGAGGAAAAGTGCTCGGCAAGGAGCGCGCGTCTTTTGAGTTCGTCGGATGGGACGGCAAGTGCTCGACGGCACGCTGGGCCACGGATCAAGCGAAATTCGCCGTCGGCGCGGACGCGTCTGCGAGTTCATCATCTTTGATCCGCTTCATGGCAACCGATGGGTCACGGTGGCTCGCCATGCGCGACGGTGACGGCTTTTTCGTTGCGCGCATCGCCGCAAACGATGAAGAAATTTCATCTCCACGCATAACGGAAATTGCAGCATGGCTCGAACGGTCGAGCAGAGAGTACAGTCCCGGCCGAACGCTCGCCAAGCACCTCAAGACGGAAGTCATCGCAGACTAGCCGTTGCTCACCGCCACATCGGATCGAAGCGCCTGCCGCCAGACGCGGCAGGCCAAGCCAAGATGACGCACCGCTCCGCCACTTCACGGACGGCCCTCCCGAGCCCGTTTTGAGGCCGAAGGGATACCCGGACATTGACTTCTAGGGCCCTTTCCCCCATACCCACGCCATTCCGACGGCCCTGACCTCAGAGCCGCCTCCCTGCACATGGCCTTTTTTCGCGAAAAGCGTCCGGGAGGCAGGGGGGTTAACATCCGGCAGCGCGTGGCGCTCCCGGGTGCTTTTGTGTTTGTTTAAGCTTGAAGGAGCAGGGCAAGGACATCACTTCGACGAGCGCAGCGAGACGGGCGGTCAAGGACCGCCGGTGCGTTGCGCCGCCTCCCCCAAAGCCCTTGGGTCGGCGGAGAGCGAAGCGACCTAGCCGTGAGCGAATAGATGTTTCAATCGCTGACAGAGCGCCTCTCGGGCGTCCTCGATAAGCTGACACGACGTGGCGCGCTGACCGAAAGCGACGTCGTCGAGGCGATGCGCGAAGTTCGCCGCGCCCTGCTCGAAGCCGACGTCGCGCTCGATGTCGTCAAGGATTTCACCGAGAAGGTCAAAGCCAAGGCCGTCGGCGCCGAAGTCTTACGCTCCGTCACGCCCGGCCAGATGGTCGTCAAGATCGTCAACGACGAGCTCGTCGCGATGCTGGGCTCGGACGCACAGCCGATCGATCTCCACGCGGCGCCGCCCGTCGGCATCCTAATGGTCGGCCTGCAGGGCTCGGGCAAGACGACGACGACCGCCAAGATCGCCTACCGTCTGACGAACCGCGATCGCAAGAAAGTGCTGATGGCCTCGCTCGACACGCGGCGGCCGGCAGCACAGGAACAGCTGCGCGTCCTCGGCGAGCAGACGGGCGTCGCGACGCTTCCGATCATCGCTGGCCAGACGCCACTGCAGATCGCCCGCCGTGCCGAAGATGCAGCCAAGCTCGGCGGCTTCGACGTCATCATCTACGACACCGCCGGACGCGTCACCGTCGACGAAGAGTTGATGGATGAAGTTCGCGACGTAAAAGCCGCGATCCATCCGCACGAAGTTCTTCTCGTCGCCGACTCGCTGACCGGCCAGGACGCCGTCAACACCGCTAAAGCCTTCGACGGCCATATCGGCGTGACAGGCATCGTCCTGACCCGCGCCGACGGCGATGGCCGCGGCGGCGCCGCGCTCTCCATGCGCGCCGTCACCGGCAAGCCCATCAAGCTGATCGGCGTCGGCGAAAAGTGGGACGCGCTCGAAGACTTCCACCCGGGCCGCATCGCCTCGCGCATTCTCGGCATGGGCGACGTCGTCTCGCTCGTCGAAAAAGCCGCCCAAACGATCGACATCGAGAAGGCGACGAAGATCGCCGAGAAGATGAAGAAGGGGTCGTTCGACCTCGAAGACCTTTCCGATCAATTGCAGCAGATGCAGAAGCTCGGCGGCATGGGCGGCGTGCTCGGCATGTTGCCCGGCGTCGCCAAGATCAAAGGTCAGATCAACGAAGCCGGTCTCGACAAGAGCCTCGTGCATCAGCGCGCGATCATCTCATCGATGACGCCGAAGGAACGGCGCAATCCGAAGCTCCTCGACGCCAAGCGCAAGCGCCGCATCGCCTCCGGCTCCGGCACCAAGGTCGAAGAGATCAACAAGCTTCTGAAAATGCACCGCCAGATGGCGGACATGATGAAAACCATGGGCCGCAACGGCGGCATGCTGAACAAATTCCTCGGACGCACGGGTGGCGGACCTTCCGATGCCGAACTGCAGGCGATGCAGGCCGACCTCGCAAAGCTCGACCCCAAGGCGCTCGAACAGCTTCCCGAAGAACTCAAGGAACAGGTCACCAAGGGTCTGACGGGCGGGGGCGGTGGAATGCCGAGCCTCCCGCCGGGTCTTGGGCGTGGCCTTCCCGGTCTCGGCGGCGGACTACCGAGAGGCCTGCCAGGCCTCGGTGGCGGAATGCCTAAGTTCCCCGGGATTCCCGGAAAGAAAAGATAACGCTGCAAACCAACTCAAGAACACATTCGATTTGAACAGGAGAACAGAACGATGTCGGTGAAAATTCGCTTGTCGCGCGGTGGCGCCAAGAAGCGTCCCTACTACTACGTGGTTGTTGCCCACCACTCGGCGCCGCGCGACGGTCGCTACATCGAGCAGATCGGCACCTTCGATCCGATGCTGAAGAAGGACGATCCGAACCGCGTCAAGCTGATCGAGGATCGCGTGAAGCATTGGCTCGGCGTCGGCGCGCAGCCGACCGACCGCGTCCTCCGTCTGCTCGACGGCCAGGGCTTCGCCAAGCGCACGCCTTCGAACAATCCCGAGAAGGCGAAGCCGAAGAAGAAAGCTCAGGAGCGCGCTGCTGCAGCTGCCGAGAAGGCCGCCAAGGCAGCCGAAGCCGCACAGGGCGAAACGGCTTAAGTCGAAACGAGATATTTTCGCTTCAAAAAACCTTCCGAGAGCAACTCGGGAGGTTTTTTTGTTGCTGCTCTCATTGGCCCGAATTTTGGAGCACGCCGCTCCGGGTGAGTGGGAGAAGAGGCGATGAAGGACCAAATGGAGATTAATGGCCTATTTGAGGTCATTAGAGCCCGCGACGCAGAACGGGCACATGCATCTGATCGATTCATTTTGATATGCCGCAAGGGCCGGCTCTTCGGCGCGGATCCACGCGGCCGGGTCTATATGGGTGAGCTTAAGGCACCCCCGAAGAACGCCCCACGCCGCACATCTCTGCGTGGAACTTACAGAATTCCGCTGCATCAGAAGTCGCCGCGGCCTCCGCCGGTCAAACCGAGCTTCGCAGTTCCGATTAGCGGCGAGATTGATCCATTCGCACTCTTTCAGAACGCAACTGTTCGCGTTGGCGGCAAAGCGATCAACATAGAGATCAGGTATCTCGGTCCTTTGCCAAGTCACGGACACAAGGGACAGAGAGAAGAGACGCTACCCTCTGGTACAAATTGATTTGAATTTCGCCGTTGCCATATAATGCAGGCCCAACTCCGGTTAATTCATTAAAAACATCGAGCTTGCGATTTCCCGCAATTCGAAACACGACATCGCTTCCAACCTGAAACCCGCGGTAGACCTCCATTGCCGAACAGCAAAAGCACGCAGAAAATCCTCATCGGCGAAATTTCCGGTGCGCACGGCATCCGTGGCGACGTTCTGGTTCGCGCGTATACCGGAACGCCGGACGCCATTGCGTCGTACGGACCGCTGACCGACGAGTCCGGAAAGCGAAGTTTTTCACTTCGCGTCGTGCGCGTGACTCCCAAAGGGATCGTCGCGCGGATCAATGGAATCGAGGATCGCAATGCTGCCGAGCCATTGCGAGGGATCAAGCTCTACGTAACCCGCGACCGATTGCCGGAACCTGAAGGCGCGGAGTACTATTACGCCGACCTCGTTGGGCTTAACGCAGTGTCTGAGGATGGCAGCGCGCTCGGCAAAATCGTCTCTGTGCAGAATTTCGGCGCGGGCGATTTGCTCGAGCTGAAGCCGAGTGACGGCTCAGCGACGGAATTCATTCCGTTCGAAGATCAATATGTGCCCAAGATCGATCTTCCGTCACACACCATCGTTATCAAGCGTCCGGAATTGACCGGCGACGAGGATGACGCCGGCACGCTGGAAGAAGATGAAGATACCGAAGAAGACGATCGCGCCTAAACAGGGCATCCGCGCGCGAGCTTCGGCAAATCTCCGGTAATGCCCGCGGCCTCGGCGATAATGTAATCCTTGAGCGTCGGAAGCTTGTCCAGAACGCCCAGCGCAGCACCACGGCCAGCCCGAAGCACGACGCTGTCGATCGCAAAGGCGCGATTGATTCCATCGTAGAGCGATGCCGACATCGCGGAATCGAAACGGCGCCAGCGCTGGTAACGCTCGAGATGCGTCCCATTGCCGAAATCGATCCCGAGACGGCCCGCGTCGGCCAATACCTCGATCAACGCTGCCGCATCGCGCAGCGCGAGATTGACGCCCTGCCCCGCAACCGGATGCACGCCATGCGCGGCGTCACCGACCAGCGCAAACCTTGGCGCGATGAGCCGGCGCGCGATACGCACATCGAGCGGCCACGACTGACGCGGTCCGTCGAGCGTGATCGCGCCGAAGCGGCCACCGATCCGCCGGTCGAGCTCGGCGAGAAAAGCTTCGTCATCGAGCGCCGTCACGCGCGCAGCTTCGTCTTTATCGGCACTCCACGTAATACACGCGCGATTGTGCGGCAGCGGCAGGATAGCGAAGGGACCGCCCGGCAGAAAATGCTGGATCGCAACACCGCCATGCGGCTCTTCGAATTTCACGCGCGCCACGATGCCGGTTTGCGGATAGGGCCAGCCGATCGTCTTGATGCCGGCGTCGTCCCTGAGCTTCGAATTTCTTCCGTCGGCCGCAATGGTGAGCGCAGCGCTGATCGCCCGTCCATCTCGAAGCGTGAGTTCGCTCGCATATTCACCGAGCAGCAACCCATCGATTTCCGCCGGAGCCAACCAGGTAATGGCCGGATCATTCGCAATCGTCTTGTAGAGAGCCGCCGCAAGCGATGCCGCCGGCACGATGTAGGCGGCGGGCGCGCCATCCTTCGTATGCGCGTCGTACGTCACCTTCGCGGACCGGAAGGCGTCGTCGATATTGGAATCCGAAATCTCGATCGAAGTGACAGCCTGGGCGTCAGCGCTCATCGCCTCCCACGCGCCAAGCCCTTCGAGGATCGTCTTCGTCCCGGCCCAAATGGCGAATGCCCGGCTGTCCGGGGCGGCCTTCGCCATTTCGGGATTGGTACGGTCGATGATGGCCAGCCGGATATCGGGGCCAAGCGCCTGCGTCAGGCCCCGCGCCACCGCCATGCCTGCGAAACTACCGCCCGCAATCGCCACATCGAACTTCAATTTACGCACCACCGATTGCTGTCTGCTCTACCGCAACTTGCTTTTCGTGCCGCCCATGACAGCCTAAGTATCTACGCGCCGTCTTTCTGGGTTCATCTCACTACAACTTCTCTACGAAAGTCCACCATGACAGCTTTGTCTTCGCCGCACCCGGCCCTGGATAAGCTTATCCAGACGCTGACCCTCGAACCGCTTGAAGACAACCTGTTCCGCGGGCCAAAGGCGAGCGAAGGCTGGCAACGTGTTTACGGCGGCCTCGTGCTCGGCCAGGCCCTGGTTGCAGCCGCATCGACGGTCGACGAAAATCGCCCGATTCACTCCCTGCATGGTTACTTCCTGCTCGCCGGCGATCCCGAGCGCGAGATCGTCTACGACGTTGAACGGATCCGGGACGGCGGCAGTTTCACGACCCGGCGCGTTCGCGCCATCCAGCACGGCCGCGCCATTTTCTCGATGAGCGCGTCGTTTCACAAGCCGGAAACGGGGTTCGAACATCAGTCGAAGATGCCCGCCGTTCCGCCGCCGGAAGCCTTGCCGAGCAGCCAGGAGCTTCTGAGCGCCGGCAATTCCGACTTGCCCGAGAGCATGCGCGCTTACCTGAGCCGTGACCGGCCCATCGACGTGCGCATCGTCGACCCGTCCCGCTATGCGAGCCGCGAACCGCGGCCGCCGGAGCAGTCGATCTGGCTGAGATCTAACGGCCCCCTGACCAGCAACGCCTACATCCACCAGGCCGTTCTCGCCTACGCGTCTGACTTCACCCTGCTCGACACCGCCCTGGTCGCCCACGGCAAGCTCCTGTTCGACACCGACGTGCAACTCGCGAGCCTCGACCACGCCATGTGGTTCCACCGGCCGTTCCGCGCCGACGACTGGCTGCTCTACGTTCAGGACAGCCCCAGCGCCTCGGGCGCCCGCGCCTATTGCCGTGGAACCATCTTCGATCGCGAAGGGCGGTTGGTGGCATCTGCAGTCCAGGAAGGACTGATGCGCCCCAGAGAGACCGCATTCCTGCCCAAATAGCGTTCAATCAGCCAAAGATGCACATTTTTTGTGCTCCCTTTGTATGCTGAGCAGGCGGCCTTCCCGCCCGCCCGTAAACTTTCCGTTGTCTAATCAAGACGTTGAGCAAACGCTGTCCAACTGGCACGCGTCTTGACTCCCCCGTGTGCGAAGTCTGCGTCCCGGCGTGGGGATGGAAGGCTAATTTTGTCGAGCACCCGGTTACGGCCGGTTCAAAGAGAAAAGGGGGCCCTATGAAGCTCATTACCGCGGTAATCAAGCCATTCAAGCTCGAGGAGGTTCGCTCAGCGCTGACCGACCTCGGTCTGCAGGGCATGACCGTCACCGAGGTCAAAGGTTACGGCCGCCAGAAGGGCCACACGGAAATCTACCGCGGCGCCGAGTACGCCGTGAGCTTTCTTCCCAAGATCAAAATCGAAGTCGTCGTACCCGGCGCACAGGTAGACAAGGCGCTCGCTGCGATCCAGCGCGCCGCGAAAACCGGCCAGATCGGCGACGGCAAGATTTTCGTTTCGCCGATCGAGCACACGGTTCGCATCCGCACCGGTGAATCGGACGACGACGCGCTCTAAGCCGAGATTTCGCTTTTCGAACGTCAATCAGGGAGCACACAACATGGAGTTTCGTACCATGGCGCGGTGTGCAGGGGTCTTGGGGGCCCTTGCTACCATCGCGCTCATTATCGACCCGGCGTTGGCCCAGGAAGCAGCGACTGCTGCTGCCCCTGCGGCTCCTGCCGCGGCCGCACCACCAGTACCGAATAAGGGCGACTCGGCCTTTATGTACATCGCATCCGTCCTCGTTCTTCTAATGACGGTTCCGGGTCTCGCACTGTTCTACGGCGGCCTCGTCCGCTCCAAGAACATGCTGTCTATGATGATGCAGGTGTTCGCAACACTCTGCCTCGTCGCCATCCTTTGGGTGCTCTACGGCTACTCCATGGCCTTCACCAATGGCGGTACCCTCAACGATTTCGTCGGTGGCTTCTCGAAAGCTTTCTTGAAGGGCGTCGATTCAAACTCGCTCGCCGCGACCTTCTCGAATGGCGTCTACATTCCTGAGTACACCTACATCATCTTCCAGATGACGTTCGCGTGCATCACGCCGTGCCTCATCCTGGGTGCCGTTGCCGAGCGCTTGAAATTCTCGGCAATGCTCGTCTTCATGGCCCTCTGGGTCACCTTCATCTACTTCCCGATCGCGCATATGGTCTGGTACTGGGGCGGTCCGGATGCGTTCGGTAACGCTGCCAAGGCCGTCGCGACCGCATCGGGCGACGCCAAGGTGCATGCACAGGCGGCCCTCGATGCCGTACTGAAGGATGCGGGCATCGGCTTCCAGTGGGGTGCACTCGACTTCGCCGGCGGCACCGTCGTTCACATCAACTCCGGTATCGCAGCCTTCGTCGGCTGTCTGATCCTCGGCAGACGCGTCGGCTACGGCAAAGAAGCCATGCCCCCGCACTCGCTGGTGATGACAATGATCGGCGCCGCTCTTCTGTGGGTTGGCTGGTTCGGCTTCAACGTCGGTTCGAACCTCGAAGTCAACCAGTTCGCGGGCGTTCCGTTCATCAACACGTTCATCGCGACCTGCGCTGCAGGCCTATCCTGGACGCTCGTTGAGTGGATCGCCAAGGGCAAGCCCTCGGCACTCGGCATGGCGTCGGGCGTCGTTGCCGGTCTGGTTGCGATCACACCGGCTTGCGGCTTCTCCGGGGTCATGGGCTCGATCATCCTCGGCCTCGTCGTCAGCCCGATCTGCTTCTTCTTCTGCTCGGCAGTGAAGAGCGCGCTCGGTTACGATGACAGCTTGGATGTCTTCGGCGTCCACTGCATCGGCGGCATCGTCGGCGCCATCGGCACGGGTCTTCTCGTCAATCCGGATTGGGGCGGAGCCGGCATCGCCGACTACCTCTCGAAGCCCGGCGAGATGGCTTCTGGCACCTACGACATGGCCGCTCAGGTGATCAGCCAGGCGAAGATGGTCGGCATGACGCTCCTCTGGAGCGGCATCGGCTCCGCCATCCTCTTCAAGCTGGTCGATATCGTCATCGGTCTTCGCCCGTCCGAAGAGAAAGAGCGCGAGGGTCTCGATCTCGTCGATCATGGCGAGAGCGCATACCACTACTAAGGCACGCATTCCCGCGGCCGGAAACGGCCGCGGATCTCTCCTCCCGAGCACGCGTCTCCACCTAGACGTGCTCAAACTTGGGCCCGGCGTTTCGAGCCGTCGGGCCCTTTTTTCATGTCTTCAAATTGAAACGACGATTTCGCAGTCGCGCGGCAGCATCGACAAGAGCAGCCGAAGATCCTTCGCCCTGAGCGCGACGCATCCTTCCGTCGGCTTCAGATCCCCTCGCGCGATATGCATGAAGACGGCGCTGCCGCGATTGCGTACGCGCGGCACATCGTTATAGCTGAGCACCACGACGACATCGTAGAGACCATCGGCGCGCCAGAGACGCTCGGCGCTCGCCGGATAGGGAAGCTTCACCGGACGGTTGTAGTTGCGGTCGAGAGGACTGTCGCACCAACCGTCGTCACGTCGAATGGCATGAAGCGCGAGCGCCGTGCGCGGCCGCCGCGTTCCCGGTCGATAAAATGCATAGCGCACGGCAAACCGGCCTCGCGGCGTCGCACCGTCACCCTCGCGTTTTAATGCCTTGATGCCCGAACGGCCCAACGCGCATGGCGCGCTGAAGCAGCCGAATTCCAAACGGCCCTGCCGCGCGCCCTGGGATAATGCCCTGACGATCAGCTTCGCCGCCGGCTTCGAACCTCGGGCCTTCCACGCCGTCATTCAAGGAACTACCCATTCCCCTTGCCTGTTTGCTTGCAGAGCCTATGTTGCCGCCGCGCGCGATGCTAGTGTCCCACGCTAAAAGCAGGCAAGAAACTGGAGCCCCGTCCATGAGCACGGCCCGAAAGGTCCTCCTCGTCGACGACGATGAAGATCTGCGCACGTCGTTGAAAGATCAACTCGTCCTACACGATGAATTCGAGGTTTCGGAAGCAGCGACCGCGAGCAAGGGCATAGAAGCGGCGAAGACAGGCCGTTTCGATCTCGTTGTCTTCGACGTTGGCCTGCCCGATATGGACGGCCGCGAGGCGGTGAAGCTGCTTCGCAAATCGGGATTCAAAACGCCGATCGTAATGCTGACCGGCAATACGTCGGACGCCGACCAGATCTTAGGGCTGGATGCCGGCGCCAACGATTACGTTCTGAAACCGTTCAAATTCGCAGTTCTTCTCGCGCGCATTCGCGCACAACTCCGCCAGCACGAGCAAAGCGAAGATGCCGTCTTCGCGATCGGCAGTTACACCTTCAAGCCCGCATCGAAGCTTCTGATCGACCAGACGGGAAGCAAAATTCGACTGACGGAAAAAGAGACTTCGATTCTGAAGTACCTTTATCGTTCCGGCGATAAGGTCGTGTCGCGAGATGTCCTCTTGCACGAGGTCTGGGGCTATAACGCCGGCGTCACCACCCACACACTCGAAACGCACATCTATCGGTTGCGCCAGAAGATCGAAAAAGATCCTTCGAATGCCGAGCTGCTGATTACCGAGAGTGGTGGGTACAAGCTCGCGCCTTAGCGCTGCTCAATGGCAGTTCATGCCGTTTTGTGAGCGCCAGATCCGTTGCTGATCCGTCGCAGAATGGATGCGTCCACAGCCGCCTTCTCCGTTTGGCGTTGCGGTTGTTTCAGGCTGCTCGGACTCATGTATTAAATTGCGTTCGCATGCGGCAACACTTCGCCACCGCTGCGTCCCGCGTTGTCCTGACGGCATGGAGTTTCTCACACGATGGCTATCGACGCCCTCGTCAAACCGCTTTTGGCCTTACCGCTCTTTAAAGGTCTCACTCCGCTGCAATTGACCGAGATCGTTCGGTGCGCGGAGCGCATCATTTATAGACCCGGCGATGTCATCATCGCGGAAGATGAGGCAAGCGATGCGGCGATCGTCATCGTTTCGGGGAACAGCATTCGCATCAACGACAACGGCGACGCTCCGCAAAAATCCGGCGGCGAAACGCTCCCCGAAGGCGTCATGATCGCTGAGTTGGCGATGTTCATCGAGATTGTTCACGCGACGACGGTGATAGCCCAGGGCCAGGTCAAGGCGCTTCGGCTCACGCGCCAGAAAATGCACGAGATGATGGAAGCCGATGCCAGCCTCGCGCAGCACTTCTCCTCATGCATCGTCACGCGGCTGAAACTCTTGGCCAAGGACGTGAAAGCTGTTGATACGCTGATCGGCGCGGTCACCACCGCCCCACAGTCACCTCCAACGCGGGCTAATGTCCCCGTCGAGGCACATCCGGCCTGATGCCGGTGGTATGCCACGGCAAGACCACACCCGGAAATGCGAGTTTTGAAAAACCGGGTTTAAAACGGGGCTGGAAAAGAGTGCGCCCAGTCCCGGGGGGAGGAACTGGGCGCTATGCGCTTGTCGCGCTCGGCACCGGGAGGGAAGCCGGTACCAGAGGTAGCGTCTTCGGCTAGACGGGGGGCACTACCGAATACAGGGTGACGCTACCTGCATGCTTGGACTTAAGCGCAAGCAGAAAGAATTCAATAGTGCCTGCGCGGGCACATCACGAAATTGTGATCAGGCTACCGGGTTTATCCACAGGTTGGGTATTGCATCGGGTTCAGAATGCAACAGCCTGATTTCCTTCGAAAAACCTACTGCGGCATCGCCTTTTTGGGGCCAAGAGGTTGAATTTTAAACAAATTTCCATCGAGATCGTCGCTTTTGACAAGCTGCGATAATTCGATTCGCGTGTCTTGACCCTGGGCGTCCGTAGTCACCCATTCCTTCAATTCCAACGCCGGCTTGGTCGCGAGGAAGAGTTTTATCTTGCCCGGAGAATTCGGGTCTTTGTCTTCGATCGTGAGGACGATGAGATCGTCGGACTGCTGCACCTCGATGATGTGCGCATCGCGGATGAGATCGACATCCTTGCGCAACAACAGCCGGAACGGCGTCTGATCGAGAGAGACGCGATCCTCGTTGTTGAGATCGAGATCCTGAATGGCGAGGTTCTCACCGTCCGAAACGATCACTTGTTTCGAGGGCAGCGCATAATCGAAGCGGAAACGCCCCGGCCGCTTGACGAAGAACTTGCCCTTCATCCGCTTGTTGGCAGCATCGATCTGAACGAACGAACCCTTGAGACTCTGCAGCGATTCGAAATACGCGCTGACCTGATGAACGAGTTCGGTTTGATGCGCATCGAGCGTGATGCCATCGGGGCTGTTCGCCGGTGAAACCTGTCCTGTCCAACCCTTCACGGCCGTCTTGTCCGCATTGGCCGGCGGGTTGACAATCGTATTCGTTGGACCGTCCGGGTCCTGTGCCGTGGCAGCCCCAATCGATGCGAGGGCAAAACCCATCGCCATGGCGCCCACGCGCAAAATTGTGCTCATGCTTCTTCCCATCGTGGCCCCCCAAAGCCCCGAAAGCCCCGTCAGCGGGGCTCTGAAAGCAGATTACGGTTTCGGCAAAGATTGCGTCCAGAACTAGGCAGAAACGCTATTGCATTCGTTGCGTACGGCCAATGACATGTGACAGGCAAGCCGCAGGAGAATTGACGCAGCGATTATCCTCAACCGCCTGGTCGGGCATTCACGCGGCAGCGTCGGTACCACCACCGCGCGGAACGAGAATTTCGCGCTTTCCGACAGAATTTGCTGCCGAAATGAGCCCCTCCCGCTCCATACGCTCGATCAAATCAGCGGCGCGGTTATAGCCGATCGAAAGCCGGCGCTGGACGTAGCTCGTCGAAGCCTTGCCGTCCCTGAGAACGATTGCAACGGCGCGATCGTAGAGATCGTCGTCGCTCGCTTCCCTGACCCCGCCCGCAACCTCGGACTGCGGCGGAGTGTCCGTGATGCCTTCGACGTACTTCGGTGAGCCTTCCTGCCGGAGCGCCTCGGCGAACGCCACGACTTCCTCGTCGGAGACGAACGCGCCGTGCACGCGCACGAATTGTCCGGCTCCCGTCGAATAGAGCATGTCGCCTTGGCCGAGAAGTTGTTCGGCGCCCTGCTCGTTGAGAATGGTGCGGCTATCGATTTTCGACGTCACCTTGAACGAGATGCGCGTCGGGAAGTTGGCCTTGATCGTGCCCGTGATGATATCGACCGACGGCCGCTGCGTCGCCATGATGAGATGGATGCCCGCGGCCCGCGCCATCTGCGCCAGACGCTGCACCGAAGCTTCGACCTCACGTCCCGCGACGATCATCAGATCCGCGAACTCGTCGACGATGATTACGATGCGCGGCAACGGCTCGAGATCCATCTTCTGCGTTTCGAACCGCGCCTGGCCGGATTTGTCGAAGCCCGTTTGAACCGTCCGCGACAGCAACTCACCGCGCTTCTTCGCGTTGCGCACCCGGTTATTGAAGACATCGATGTTGCGCACCGAAAGCCCGGCCATGCGCTTGTAGCGCTCTTCCATCTCGCGCACGGCCCAATTGAGCGCGGCGACGGCCTTGTGCGGATCGGTGATGACGGGCGTCAAAAGATGCGGAATGCCGTTGTAGACCGAAAGCTCGAGCATCTTCGGATCGATCATCAGCACGCGGCAATCGTCGGGCGAATGACGATAGAGAAGCGACAGCACCATCGAGTTGATGCCAACGGACTTGCCCGACCCTGTCGTGCCAGCAACGAGGAGATGCGGCATGCGTGCGAGATCGGCGACGACCGGATCGCCGCTGATCGATTTGCCAAGACCGAGCGGCAGGGCCGCGCTATCCGACTTGAACGCATCGGCTTCGAGAATCTCGCGAAGAAGCACGGTTTCGCGCCGCGAGTTCGGCAATTCGAGACCGATGGCATTGCGGCCGGGCACGACGGCAGCCCGAACGCTCGCCACGCTCATGGAGCGCGCGATATCTTCAGCAAGCCCAATGACGCGCGAGGATTTCGTGCCGCGCGACGGCTCGAGTTCGTACAGAGTCACGACCGGACCCGGACGGATATCCTTGATCTCGCCTTTGATGCCAAAGTCGCCAAGCACGTCCTCGAGCAATCGCGCATTGCCGCGCATCACGGTCTGCGACAGCTCCGGACGCGGCTTTTGCGCCCCCGGACGCTTCAGCATGTTGAGAGACGGACGCTTCCATTGCGGCTGAATGCGCGTGCGGGCGATACCCGCAAGAATGCCGTTGGTCGCCCCGGCCTTGCCTGCCGGAGTGACGCTTTGCGCGGCAGCAGGAGCCTGCGCCGCCGTGGCCGCCGGAATCGGCGGTGGCATGGCAGCCTTTGGCCTCTCGGAATCCCGCTCGAACTCGCGTCTTTCAGCATCACGCCCAAGCGCCGATGCAGGCGCGAAACGCGCAGCGATCTGACGGCTGGAATTATCTATGGCGTCGTCGAACTCGAAATCATGGCTGAGAAGATCGTCAGCAGCATGCCCGCGAGAAATGTGCTCGATTGCTCCGTCGGCCGTAGGAAGATCCAGTTCGCCCTGCGCAGCGCCGTGGTGCAGGCCATGGCCGTCCTGACGAGGAGCAACGTCGAGCGACAGATTGGAATTCTCGGCTGCATCCCGGCCCACATCCCGATGAGCGCGCGCGCTGCGCTCCGGATTGAGATCGAGCGTCGGTGTCGTCTCGCCCGAAAACGCTTCGAGAGAGGAATAGCCTGTGGCAGGTTCGGCGGTCGCCGCCTCAGAGGATTTCTTGAACCAGCCGCGACGCACGCGGTCGGCGCCGGCGGCAAGTGTCGGACCGAGAGCAGCTGCTTCTTCCCAGCGGCGCTTGCTCGTCGCGAAGCGCAAACCGGAACTCAGCGAACGCAGAATCGACTTGAAAACGGCCTCGGCCTCGAAGCCGATCGCTTTCCCTGACGTCTGAACGGCCGCCGCGATAAGTACGCAGCCCGCCGCAAGTGGCGCCCGCTCTTCGTTCAGCGACGCGAAGATTTTGAGAATGAGATGATAGACGCCATCGCCCAGCAACCCGCCGTACCCATGACGCAGCGGCCAGCCGCTCAGCATCGGTAGCGCGGAAATCGCCCCAGCGAGCGCCAAAATGGAAAGCGGATAAAACCCGAGCCGCACGCGGCCATCGGTGATGCGTTCGGACTTCAGCATCTCGATGCCCCAGACGACTGGCGCGATGAGGGCGAGAACCGCGCCGAAGCCCAGCATCTGGAACAGAAGATCGGAAATGATCGCGCCGACGGGGCCCGCGAAATTGCGCGCGGCGGCGGTCGTCGTGTGGGTCAGGCTCGGATCGAGCACCGACCACGACACAAGACTGATCCAGATGAGCGCCGTCGAGCCGAGCAAAATTGCTCCGCCAAAGCGGCCTACCCAGCCTAACAGCCGGTCCTCCAGAGACTGCGGAAGCAGACGCTGAGGATCCAATCCACGCGTATCAAGCGACATAACGGCGAACGTACTCTTTAACGCAGCACGGAAATCGTGCGTTCGAGCGCTTCCCGGATCGTCGTGGAGTCTTGGACCATGGCGACGCGAACATAGTCCGCGCCGGGGTTGGTGCCGTCCCTTCCCGTCTGAGCCAGAAAGCTGCCGGGAATGACTTTGACGCCTGCACGTTGCCATAAGGTTACCGCCGCCTGAGCGCCGCCGCCGAATTGGCTCAAATCAAGCCAGAGGCAGAAGCCGCCCGCGGGCCGCTTGTAACCGTAGCGGTCACCTAACACATTGTCGGCAATAATAAATTTCTCGCGATACGCGTTTCGAGAAGCCTCAACATGAGCCTCGTCACGCCAGATGGCGGCTGACGCATGTTGTACCGGCAGCGGCACGGTCGGAGCGCACATGTTCCGCACCTCGCCGTAGGCCTCGAGGAAAGCCTCATCGCCAGCACAAAAGCCGGACCGAAGCCCGGGCAGGTTCGAGCGCTTCGACAACGAATTGAACACGACGAGATTGCGAAAGCGCTCCGGCGTCTGGATCGCGACCTCGAGACCACCCGTCGGCGCCGCCTCCGTGTAAATCTCCGAATAGCACTCGTCGAGAAACAGCATGAAGTCGTGCGCGCGGGCAAGCTCGAGCGCCTTTAGGATGTATCGGCGATCCGCGACGGCGCCCTGCGGATTGGCCGGCGAATTGATGAAGAGCGCCGCGGTGCGCGCAAGCAGGCTCTTGTCGCGCGCGATCTCATCGAGATCCGGAAGGAAGCCCGTCGCCTTCGTCGCATTGAGATACACGGGCTCGGCCCCGACCGCCAAAGCGCCCGCGACATAGGCGGAATAATAGGGATTGCACATCAAGATCGCGGGACGCCCTTTGATCTCTTTGCGTCCGACCGCCGGAAGGCAGGAGAAGAACAACCCTTCCCGCGAGCCGCTGAGCATCAGCACTTCCCGCTCGGGATCGACCGCTGACGGCAGCCCATAACGCTTTCCAAGCCACTCGGAAATCGCGAGCCGTGCGTCCGCCGCGCCGCGGATCGGCGGATATTTCCCGTAAAGCGCCGTCGCCTCGTCGAGCTTCGCCGCGATGAAATCCGGCATCGCCTCGCGCGGCTCGCCGATCGTCAGCTCGATCGGCTTCGCATGACCGGACGGAATACCGGCGAGAAGCTTCCGAAGCTGCGTGAACGGGGAGGAAATCGCGCCGGAGGTGAGAGAAGAAAGCGGGTGAGTCATCTGGAACGGTCGATGCTGCGGACGAGCCGCTATCGCACGCAACGGGCCCGGAGGGAAGCGCCGGAACCCTCAGGACCTGACTCCGGCGAGGCTCCTCGATGCGGGCGCGCCGAAAATCCTGCGGAATTCATGCGCAAAGTGCGGCTGATCGTAAAAACCGGCGGCATGAGCGGCCTTGGTGAAGTTGTTGCCTTTCACGATCTCCGCCACAGCCGCCCGCATCCTGGCCCATGCGGCGTACCGGCGATACGGAACGCCGGTCTCCTGCTTGAAGAGATGCTGAAAGCGCGACGTCGAGAGCCCTGCGGCGCGTGCGGCGCTGACAACAGTTGGCGACCGCACCAGATCGCTTTCCGCAGTCCTGCTCTCGCCAATCGTTGCGATGGCAGACGCCACCCGATAGTCGATCGTTTGCCGAACCTTGGCTTTCGAAAATCCAATGAGGTCGGCCATCGCGTCATCCGCCCAGCGGAGACTGGCAGCATCCTCGTAGAGGGCACGAAGCAGAGCGAGATCTGATTGCTGTCCAATCAGTGCGCCATGTTCTTCGCGCGTCTCACAAAGCAGTGCGGCGAGACCTTCGGCCGGCGCCTCAGTGGGCTCGACATAGACGACCGCCAACGGCTGCCCGCCAGCATCGAATTCGTACGCGTCTCCGGCGCGGATGACCGCGGCACGGCAGGAGAACCATGCGTCGTCGCGAAGTTTCAAACGAAAATCATCGTAGAGCCCGGCAAGCAGTACCGGCACGCTGTGGCTATGCAGCGCGTTGCGGTGCAGGCAACCGGCGAAAAGCATGCGCCCGTCGCCGACGTGCCACAGCGGCTTGAGGCTGTCAGACGGGGCCGCAGCAGGTTCGTACAAGCGCGCCTCCTCTCTCACGGTCTAGCCTAGCCCAAACTTTAACACCTCCACAGGGCGCTGAAATGTCGAAGACGACTGCAAACGAAATCTCGGGCAACTTGCCCGCCGCCATGAACTTCGACCGCCGCAACCTTCTCGCGGCGGGCCTCGGCCTTGCTGCCATGCCCGCGTTGACACTGGCGACAACACCGCGTGCGGAAGCTTCGGCCGCGCCGCTCGGCGGCTGGCAGCCGAAATTTTACCGGTTCAAGCTCGGCGATTTCGAAATCACCACGATCTCGGACTCGGAAGTTTTCATCGACGGCCCCTTCCCGCTCATCGGCGCGAACGCCGATGAAGCCAGCGTCCGCAAGCTCATGCGCGACAATCTTCTTCCTGAACAAAAATATCAGCCGGGCTTTTCGCCGACCCTGATCAACACGGGAAAGGAAATCGTCCTGATCGATACCGGAAACGGCGCGAATGGCTTTGTTCAGCGCCCAAACGGCGGTTGGCTTGCGGCTCAGCTCGGCCCGGCAGGCTTCAAGCCGGAAGATATCGACATCGTCCTTTTGAGCCATGGGCACCCCGATCACATCGGCGGCGTCATCGAGAACGGCAAGCCGCTTTTCCCGAACGCGCGCTACGTGATCGGCGCGATCGAGCACGACTTCTGGGCCCCGGAAGGCAAATTCTCAGGCGACCTCGAAAAGTTCGCGAGCGTCTATCGGGCCAACTCAAAACCGATCGTCGGTAAGTACACGTTCATCAAGCCCGGCGACGATGTCGTGAGCGGCATTCGCGCTATTGAAGCCCACGGCCACACGCCGGGGCATCTCGCCTACATGATCGAGAGCGGCGGCAAATCGATATTGTTCTGGGGAGATTGCGCCCATCATCAGGTCGCGTCGCTGGCGCATCCCGATTGGCACTGCGTCTTCGACACCGACAAAGAAAAGAGCGCCGTGACGCGCCGGCGCATCTTCGATATGGCGGCGACGGATCGTTTGCCGGTCATCGGCTATCACATGCCGTTCCCGTCGCTTGGGTATGTGGAGACGATCACGCCCGGCAGCTATCGCTGGCTGGCGCACAGCTACCAGCTCAACCTGTGACGCGTGCGGACGATCACTCCGGCAGATGCGTCACGGCTTCGATATTGTGTCCGTCGGGATCGATGACAAAGCCGCCGTAATAGTTGGCGTGATAATGCGGCCGAAGCCCGGGCGGCCCGTTGTCCTTGCCGCCGGCCGCGATGGCCGCATCGTAGAAGGCTTGGACTTCCTGCCGGTTTTGCGCAGAGAAAGCCACGTGCAGGCGACCCTTCAAGGGCGTGCCGGTGCCGATCCAGAACTGCGGACGCTGCCGGCCAAACCCGGCGTAGCCATCCTCGTCCTCTTCTGAGAACTTCACTTCCTTAAGGAGAACGATGCCGAGCGGCGCCAGCGCTTTAGTGTAAAAATTCAGCGACCGCTTGTAGTCGGTGATCGGGAAGCCGATGTGATCGAGAATATCCAGCACGCGGTGCTCCTATCGACTGGCTGATCTGACCGACGGCGCGAATGGCCTAGACGCGGCGTTCCACCATCAGCTTCTTCAACTCCGCAATGGCCTTCGCAGGCGATAGCCCTTTCGGGCAGGCCTTCGCGCAATTCATGATCGTATGGCAGCGGTAGAGGCGGAACGGATCTTCCAGATTGTCGAGCCGTTCACCCGTCGCTTCGTCGCGGCTGTCGATCACCCAGCGATAGGCCTGCAAGAGGATCGCGGGACCGAGATACCGGTCGGAGTTCCACCAATAGCTCGGGCACGACGCCGAGCAGCAGGCGCAAAGAATGCACTCGTAAAGACCATCGAGCTTCTCGCGATCGTCGCGCGACTGCCGCCACTCTTTTGGCGGCGTCGGCGTATCCGTCTTGAGCCACGGCTCGATCGAGGCATGCTGTGCGTAGAAGTTCGTGAGATCGGGCACGAGGTCCTTCACGACCTGCATGTGTGGCAAAGGATAGATCTTTACCGCGCCCTTGACCTCCTCGATGCTCTTCAGGCAGGCGAGCGTGTTCGTGCCATCGATGTTCATCGAGCACGAGCCGCAGATACCTTCGCGGCACGAACGGCGGAACGTCAACGTCGGGTCGATCTCGTTCTTGATCTTGATCAGCGCGTCGAGCACCATCGGCCCGCACTGCTTCTGATCGATATGGTAGGTGTCGATGCGCGGGTTCCGGGCGTCGTCCGGGTTCCAGCGATAGATGCGGAACTCCTTCCAGTCGCCGTCATGGTCCGGCCTGTTCCAGGTCTTGCCCTCGGAAATCTTCGAGTTTTTTGGAAGCGTGAGCTGAACCATGAGACTTCGGGGTCCCGTCTGCGGAGAAATGAACTTTCAGATGACAGAAGCTTGAACAAGCCTCCAGTGTCAACATGCGCGGCCGCCGCGTGCGGTTCTTTCGCTCAACCGGCCTTCTGGTGCTTTTTGAGCTCCCGGACGAGCGCGATCAGCTGATCGGAGATCTCGGCCCCCGTATCGACGGCAACCCTGAGCGGCACCCGCGACTGAATGATTTCGTTGAGCCGTTCCTGCTGCTCGCCGAAGCCGAAAAAGATCTCCTCGGGCGCGTCGATGTCGCCGTCCTCGATGGCCGTCATCACGTCGAAGGCATTCTGGGCGGCCAGAACGAGCATGGACGCGATGTCGTTCATCAGTTGCAGATAAAGCCGTTGGGCGTCGGCCCGGATGCGCTGGCCGTGCACCCCGAATTTGAGCGGGGCCGAAGCCTGGCCACCCTCTCCCGCAAACACGCGGGGATGCCGCTGGAAGCGGCGGAAAATCTCGGAGAGCCCGATACAGCACGTTTCGAGGTCTTTAAGCGCGGCGCCCGTTTTGCGCTTGGTTCGCGTCCGCGTCGCGAGCTTTCCCTCCCCCGACCAGTTTATGGAGGCAATGGAGGCGACGGCGCCGAGCGCCGCCAACGCCGGCAGGACCGCCGCGAAAGGATCGGGCGACATCCGGGTGTCGGTTTCGTCGAGATCTTCTCTAGGACTTTTGCTCAAGTCTGGTGCGCCCCTTGATTAGCGCCGCACCATAGGCGAGTTCCTGTGACGGCGCTATTTCTACTCGCCCGGAGCGCTTCCGGAAAAGTGGGCACCGGTTTTCCGATAAGAAGCGCGACCAAACAATATGCCCGAACGGTTCAATAAACGCGGGCCTTGGGCTCGATGTACTTGACCTCGTTGGTCATCGTCCGAGTGTGCACCGGCCTGTCGTCGAGCGTGACGGTCTTCGCCGCATAATCGGCCCAGGTGAGCGTGTGCTTCATCCAGTTGACGTCATCGCGCTTCGGAAAATCTTCGCGTGCGTGCGCGCCGCGGCTTTCCTTGCGGTTTTCGGCCCCGACGACCGTGACCGCAGCCTGCGCGATCAGGTTGTCGAACTCGAGCGTCTCGACGAGATCCGAATTCCAGACGAGCGAGCGATCGGTGACCTGAATGTCCTCGGCGTCGCGCCACACGGCGTGGATCTTTTCGACGCCTTCCTTCAGCACCGGCCCATCGCGGAAGACCGCGCAGTTCGCCTGCATGATCTTCTGCATGCGAAGCCTGAGCGCAGCCGTCGGCGTCGAGCCCTTGGCGTAGCGGAAGCGATCAAGACGTGCGAGCGTCGGCTCGTTCGCGTCCTTCGGCAGATCTGGCTGTGCAACGCCCGATTCGATCGTCTCCGCGCAGCGAAGCCCGGCGGCTCGGCCGAAAACCACGAGATCGATGAGCGAATTCGAACCGAGACGATTGGCGCCATGCACCGAAACGCAGGCCGCTTCGCCGATCGCCATCAAGCCCGGCACCACGTGATCGGGATCGCCGTTCTTTTTCGTCAGAACCTCGCCGTGATAATTCGTCGGGATGCCGCCCATGTTGTAATGGACGGTCGGCAGCACCGGGATCGCCTGCCGCCGCAAATCGACGCCAGCGAAAACTTTCGCGTTCTCCGTGATGCCAGGCAAACGCTCGGCCAAGATTTTCGGATCGAGGTGGTCGAGATGCAGATAGATGTGATCGGCCTCCGGGCCAACGCCGCGGCCCTCGCGGATCTCGATCGTCATTGAGCGCGAGACGACATCGCGCGACGCCAGATCCTTGGCGTGCGGCGCGTAACGCTCCATGAAGCGTTCGCCCTTGGAATTCGTGAGGTACCCGCCTTCGCCGCGCGCGCCCTCGGTGATCAGCACGCCCGCGCCGTAAATGCCCGTCGGGTGGAACTGCACGAACTCCATGTCCTGGAGCGGCAACCCAGCGCGCAGCACCATCGCGTTGCCGTCGCCGGTGCAAGTATGCGCCGACGTGCACGAGAAATACGTGCGCCCATATCCGCCCGTCGCCAGAATGGTCTTCTTCGCGCGGAAACGATGCAGCGTGCCGTCGTCGAGATTGAGCGCGATGATGCCCCGGCAGGCGCCGTCGCGATCCATGATCAGATCGAGCGCGAAATACTCGATGAAGAACTCCGCCGACTGGCGCAGCGACTGCCCGTAGAGCGTATGCAGCATCGCATGGCCGGTACGGTCGGCGGCGGCGCACGTGCGTTGCGCGGGCGGCCCCTCGCCGTAATCCGTCGTCATGCCGCCGAACGGCCGCTGATAGATTTTGCCGTCTTCGGTGCGCGAGAACGGAACGCCGTAGTGCTCGAGCTCGTAAACCGCGGCCGGAGCGTTACGGCAGAGATATTCGATCGCGTCCTGATCGCCGAGCCAGTCGGAGCCCTTGACCGTATCGTACATGTGCCAGCGCCAGTCGTCGCGACCCATGTTGCCGAGCGCGGCAGCCACGCCACCCTGCGCCGCGACGGTGTGCGAACGCGTCGGAAAAACCTTCGTCACGCACGCTGTCTTGAGGCCCGCCTCGGCACAGCCGAGCGTTGCGCGAAGTCCCGCGCCGCCCGCGCCAACGACGACGACGTCGTAGACATGATCCTGGACGGGGTAAGCCTTACCGGCTTGGGAAGGCGCGGCCATCGCACCATTGGCTTTGCCATTCGCTGCCGGCATCGGGCTCAGGCTCCAAAACTCAGTTTCAAAACGGCGAACACGCTCGAGAGCGCAACGAAGATCGCGAAGAACGTGTTCAGCATCAGCGCGAGAAGCTTCGGCCCCTCCGCGTGCACATAATCTTCGATGATCGTTTGCATGCCGAGCCGCATGTGGATCGTGGCCGACAGGATCAGCGCCAGCAGCGCGAGGGCGATCAGCGGGTGCGCGAGCTTCTGACGGACGGTCACGTAATCGGCGCCAAGCAGCGAGGCGATGAGCCAGACCAGGAATATTCCGAGAAATACGTTGGCGACCGCCGTGACGCGTTGCTTCCAGAAGTGATCCGCACCTTCTTTCGCCGATCCGAGATAGCGAACTTTCTTGAGCGGGGTCCGCATCGTTTTCATCAGGCGCCCCCAAGAGCGACGAACGCCCAGATGATTGCGGTCAGCGTGAAGGATGCGGCGAGCGTTCCCCACGAAAGAATGTCGATCGTCCTGAGGTCGTAGCCGTGGCCGGTGTCCCAGATGAAATGGCGGATCCCGCCCACCATGTGGTGCATCAGAACCCAGGTATATCCGAGAAGCACAACCTTCCCGGCCCAGGTGGCGAACCAGCTCGAGACGTAGTTGTAATAGTCAGGCCCCGTGGCAGCCGCGATCAGCCACCAGGCGACCAGCAGCGAACCGACATAGAGCGCCGCCCCGGTGATGCGATGCATGATCGACATCACCATGTTGACGAGCGGAGAATAGATTTGAAGGTGAGGCGAGAGCGGCCGCTCGGGTCGCACGCCGCGGCCTGATGTGGCTTCCATCGGACGTCCTTCTGGTGCGTGTGAAGCAAACGTGTAGCGGCTCGGGGCGAGCGCGGCAATTCGCCAAATGCCACAGAGGCTAGGGCGTGACCAGCGAATTGACGGTTGCCTGTCCTAGCTGCGCACGGCTTTCGAAGTCGGGCTCGACGGACCCACTACGGCAGCGAACGCCAACGGCGCCGCGACCTACTTCGAATTCAAGACGCCGCATGCAACTCTCGAACCGGCATCTCCCTCGGGATCGGTCTGGTAATCGTCGGCTTTTTCGAACAATACGAGCGATGACCCGTCGGCATCGAAAAGCGTGTCTTCGGTATCTTTGTTGAGGTGCAGATAGGGGCTCAAAACCTCGGCCAGAGCCGAGCCGTCGGCGCCTGCGACGACGTTCGGCAAATCCCCGGCCATCGGACCTTCCTCATTGAGGAACCCATGCTTGGCTCCGAGGGGATTGTAGATTGCGCCCGCCGACGAGAAGTCGCCTTCGCATTTGCCGGTCTCATGCAGGTGCAGGCCATGCGCGCCGGGCGTCAGTCCTTTGAGGTCGAACTTCAGAAGCACGCCCGCGGCGATTTCCGTCAGCGTGATCGTGCCGGCGCTGGTGCCGTTGGCGAGCTTGATTTCGGCAACCGCCGTCTCCCCCATGGCTTCCGCCCTGTGAGTTGCCGCAAAGAGAAGGATCGCTACCGCTGCGGCCGCCGTCTTTTGGATTTTCATGCGAGTGCTCCCTTACGCACCGCCGGACGGCCTTGCCCCCCGGTCCGGCTACACGGTAGCCGGTTCGCTCAACCCCGGCGAGGCAGCACAAGCCACGTATCGAGATCGAGAACAACCCCCTCGGCATACTCGCCCGACGGGGTTTTGAGCGGTAGTGACGCGCAGTCCTGATTTTTGACCCCGACGAGCCGCACCCGGAGGGCGCCGACATCCTTCCTGCCGGGGATCTCGGCTTTTTCAAGCACCTCGGACCAGGCGTAGATCGTATCCCCGGCAAAGGTCGGGGCCACATGGCGGCCACCGTTGATGGCAGCCAGGTGAAAGGCGTTGCCGAGACCGTTGTAAGAAAGCGCCCGGACGAGCGAAATCACGACGCCGCCATAGACGATCCGCTTGCCGAACCGGCCCTTCGATTCCGTATGCTGATTGAAGTGCACCTTGGCGGTGTTCTGATAGAGGCGCGTCGCCGTCTGATGCTCGGCTTCTTCGAGCGTCATGCCGTCGACGTGGTCGATTTTCTCGCCGGGCTCGTAGTCTTCCCAGCGATGCGGCGACCCCGAAAGCGCAAAATCGTATTTGCTGACGTCGAGCGGGGGCACGGCGCCGGCGAGATCATTGGGATCGACGCGTTCGGGGAGCTTCGGAACCACCGCTTCCGGTGCTGGCGAGCCCTTCGAGCGCTTGCGCACCATCACCCAGCGGCAATACTCGAGCACCGTTTCGCCGTCTTGGTTGCGCCCCGTCGAGCGCACATAAACGGTGCCCGTCTCGCCGTTCGAATTCTCCTTGAGGCCGATCACTTCCGACGTCGAGGTCAGCGTATCACCGGGATAGACCGGCTTCAGAAACCGGCAGTCCGCATAGCCGAGGTTGGCGATGGCGTTGAGCGAGATATCGGGCGTCGTCTTTCCGAAGACGACGTGAAACGTCAGCATGTCGTCGAGGGGCGCCTTCGGATATCCAATCGCCGTTGCGAACGTGTCCGCCGATTGAACGGCGAAGCGTGAGCCGTAAAGCGCCGTATAGAGCGCGACGTCGCCATCGGTGACCGTGCGCGGCGTCGCGTGATGGATGACTTGGCCGAATTTGAAATCTTCGAAGAAATTGCCTGCGTTGGTCTTTGTTCCGGCCATCGTCCCCGCCTTGAATTTTTCGGGAAGCCCATAAAGCTGGGCTTCGGCTGTTTCAGCCTTTTTCGGCCAGTCTTTTTCGGGATATCCACCCCGAACCGCAACTTTTTTCGCCGATTGCAGACGCGCTTTAGGGCCGCAGAAGGACGGGGCCCCCAGCGCTCAGAACCAGGGTTCTTCGACCTTGGAGCGGGCGTTGATCGCCTCTGCGATCGCCGCCACCCGCTTCGCCATCACGAGGTGCAACCGTTCGACCATTCGGCCTTCGACCGTGATGACGCCCTTGCGCGCATTCTCGGGCTCTTCGAAAGACTTGATGATCTTTCGCGCCCACGCAATTTCATCACCGGTCGGCGAAAAGACCTCGTTGCACGGGATCACCTGCGACGGATGGATGAGCGTCTTGCCGTCCATCCCGAGCGTCCGGCCGTGCTCGCATTCCGCCCGAAATCCGAGATCATCCTTAAAATCGTTGTAGACGCCATCGATAACGTCGAGCCCGTAAGCCCGCGCCGCGACGAGCGTCATTGCGAGCCACGGAACGACCGCGAACCGGTTGCTGCTGGCGAGCGCCCGGCTTTCCTTCAACAGGTCGTTCGTACCGAGCACGAAGCAGGCGAGCCGATTGTCGGGATCTGGGCCGCATGCCGCGATCTCCCGGGCGTTGATGATGCCCATCGGCGTTTCGATCATCGCCCAGAGCCTGATGCGCGGATCGGCTTCTGCAGCTTTCACGACCTTGGCCGTGCCAGTGATGTCGCCCGGCGTCGAAACTTTCGGAACGAGGATGGCGTCCGGTACCGCAGCGATGGCCGCGTGGAGATCCGCCATTCCCCACGGCGTTTCGATGGGGTTGACGCGCAGGACAACCTCTCGCGATCCGAAACCCGCCTCATGGATGGCGTCCGTCGCCTGATTTCGTGCCTTTTCTTTGTTTGCCGGGGCAACTGAATCTTCAAGATCGATGATGATGGCGTCTGCCGGCAGTGATCTGGCTTTTTCCAGCGCGCGCTCGTTGTCACCTGGGAGATAAAGGACGCTGCGTCTCGGTCTCATGACCATCGCATAGGCTCCGAGATTTGGTTCAGTTGATTGTGCATTGCACCATCTATCTTTGCAACATCGCCGCCGGCCAAACGTGCGAATAAGTCACTGGTGACGCGCGCCATCTCCTATGTCCGCCCTCTTATGCGTTTCTCATCACTCCTGCTAAATCAGGCTTATGCGCCAAATCCTGATGATTTCATCCTATGTCGCCCGCGATCCGGTGGGCCTGGCCGCCGCCATCCCGCCGCTGGAGCAGGCCGGCATCGAGGTGGTGGGCCTGCCGACGGTTGTGCTCTCCAACCACCCTATACGCCCGCACATCGCCGGCATGAGGCTCGATCCGGCACTTCTCGAAGATATGATCGGCGCCCTCGATAAGAACGGCTGGCTGGGATCATTCAACGCTGTTTTCTCAGGGTATCTGCCATCCGCCGAGCACGTCGAAATCGTCGCCGCCGCGGTGAAGCGCCTGCGCGAGCTGAACCCGTCGATCGCCTACGTTTGCGACCCGATTTTCGGCGACGATCCGAACGGCCACTACATTGACGAAAAGGCGGCCGTGGCAACCCGCGATCTCCTGGTTCCGCTGGCCGACGTGCTGACGCCCAACCGCTTCGAGCTCTCCTGGCTTTCGGGCCTTGACGTCAGGTCGCCGCCGGACGCCGTCGAGGCAATAGGCAGGCTGGGACGCCCCCTCGTCGCTGGCACCTCGATACCCGATGGACCGTCGCGGCTGGCAACGGTGCTCGTCACCGGCAAACAGGCCTACATCGGCACCGTCGACAAATGGAACGACGTTCCCCATGGCACTGGAGACGTCTTCGCGGGCTGCCTGACAGCCAAACTAATGCACGGACATTCGCCCGAAGACGCCCTGGCATACGCGATCGCAGGCGTACGGCGCGCCCTCGAAGTCAGCCGCGGCCACGACCGTCTGCTGCCGCACCTAGTAGACTGGAAAAACGGCATATCGCCCGTCGCAATCGAGGCGCTTCCACTCGCAAAGTCCGCGCGGAGCGTCTCGTAGCGCTTGCTGCAACCGTCTTCGGATTGCATACCTGCCTGAAATCATTTGTCTCGAAGGGTCCCGCCGGAATGAAGCCAGAGACAAGCGCCGCAGGCGTGAACCGAGAGGCGGCAGCAGGATTGACGCTGCTTGGCGCCGCCGTGCTCGCGCTGATCATTGCCAACTCTCCCCTTCGCGAAATGTATCAGCACCTGCTTTCAATGCACGTGCAGATCGGAGTTGCTCCCTTCGCGCTGACGAAAGAAGTGATCCACTGGATCAACGACGGACTGATGTCCGTCTTTTTCTTCCTCGTCGGGTTGGAGATCAAACGCGAAGCGATCCGCGGCGCACTCTCGAACCGCCGGGCGGCAATGCTCCCGATCATCGGCGCCTTGGGCGGCATGGTTGTTCCCGCGTTGATCTACGCCAGCATCAACTGGGATAACGACATCGCGCTCCGCGGCTGGGCGATCCCTGCCGCCACCGACATCGCCTTTGCCGTCGGCGTCATGGCGGCACTCGCCAGCCGGCTGCCGCCTGCCCTCAAGGTCTTTTTGCTCGCCCTTGCCATTATCGATGACCTCGGCGCGATTCTGATCATTGCCTTCTTCTATACGGCCGAACTGTCGCTGCTGGCTCTCGCGCTTGCAGCGGTGGGTATTGCTGGCCTGATCCTCCTCAATCGATCGGGCGTCATGCGCGCGTGGCCCTATTTGTTGATTGGCGCCTTCGTCTGGCTTTGTGTTTTGAAATCCGGTGTTCACGCCACATTGGCTGGCGTCGCAACCGCCCTCGCCATACCGCTATCCGGCACGAAAAAGGGCACCAACGGACCTCTAATCGGCCTCGAAGAGGCGCTGAGCCCCTGGGTCAGCTTCCTCATCGTACCGATTTTCGCCTTCGCCAATGCCGGACTGACGCTCACGGACCTTTCGACGAATGACATCCTGTCGCAAATCCCGATTGGGATCGCGTTAGGTCTTTTCGTCGGCAAGCCTCTCGGAATATACGGCGCCTCCAGGGCCGCCATCGCGACGGGTCTTGGACAAATGCCCCACGGAGCTTCCCAAGTGCAGCTTTTCGGCACAGCCATTTTGGGCGGCATCGGTTTTACGATGAGTCTATTCATCGGCATGCTGGCATTTCCCGATCCCGACTCGAGCGCGGAAGTCCGTCTGGGCGTTCTGGCGGGTTCCCTGATGTCGGCGATTGTCGGCTACATCGTTCTCGTGAGAAGCGCGTCGGATCGAGAATTCAGGAGCAGAGAGCATTAATGAGCAGTTTCCCCGAGTCCCTCACCGACCGCTACCGTCGCTTCAGGCACCGCCACTTCGTTCTCAACGCCGACCACTATGAAGAGCTGGCAACCTACGGGCAAAGCCCGGAGACGATGGTGATCTCCTGCTCGGATAGCCGCGTCGATCCCGAGACGATCTTCAGCGCGATGCCGGGCGAACTGTTCATCGTCCGCAACGTGGCGAACCTCGTGCCGCCCTACGAAACAGGCGGCAAATATCACGGCGTCAGCACGGCCGTCGAATTTGCGGTGATGAACCTGCGCATCAAAAATCTGATCATCATGGGCCACTCCGGCTGCGGAGGCATCAAGGCGGCTCTCGATCAAAGCGCGGCCATCCAGACGGAAGCACAGTTCATATCGCGCTGGATGTCGATGCTCGACGACGCCCGCCTGTCCGTCTTGGCGTCGCATCAAAACAGCCCGCAAGCTGTCCGGCAGGAAGCGCTCGAAAAGGAAGGCATCAAGCAGGCCATCAAAAACCTGCGAACCTTCCCGTTCGTCCGCGATCAGGAAGAACGCGGCCGGCTCGCGCTCCACGGCGCCCACTTCGACATCAGAACTGGAACGTTGACGGTGCTCAACCACTCGCGCGGCATGTTCTATCCGCTCTGACTTCTGGCTGGATGCCGGCGGCCGTTAAGACGCGGCGCCGGCTTTCGCCTTCTCGATGATCGGCAGAAGCTTCGTCTTCAAAGACTCTGCCGAGATCGGGCCGACATGCTTATAGACGACTTCACCTTTGCCGTTGACGATGAAGGTCTCGGGCGTGCCGTAGACGCCCCAATCGATGGCCGCCCGCCCGCTTACATCCGTTCCGACGGCTGAATACGGATTGCCGTACCGGCCGATGTAGCGGCGCGCCGCATCCGTCTGATCCTTGTAGTTCACGCCGTAAAGATCGACGCCCGCCTGCTCTTTGAGCTGTTCGAGAAACGGATGTTCCTCGACGCACGGCTGGCACCAAGACGCCCAATAATTGACGACGGAGACTTTGCCCTTGGCGAGATCGGCGGAGCTGAACCCGGCTTCGGGTTTGCCGCCCGATTCAAGCCCTTCGAGCGGGGGAAAGACGGTTTCCGGAACAGGCTTGCCGACCAGCGTCGACGGCAGCCGCGACGGATCGCCGGACCGCAAGGCCATCGCAAAAAATCCGGCGACGACCGCGAAAACGACAACCGGCATTAAGCGGAGCAAAGGGAACTTGCCTGCGGCCACTCTATCGTACTCCTGGAGATGACGAACGGCGCTTGACGCCCTGCCGCTCGAGAGCTTCGAGATCGGCAGCCTGTTTCCGGCCATCCGCGATCAGCCAAAGAATGAGCCCGGTGACGGTCACCGTCACGGCAGCATAAGAAATCCAGATGAAGGCGGCGTGCGGTCCGAGATCCATGCTCGATTACTCCGCCCCTTGTGCAGCTAGCCTGTCGCGCCCCGCGACGGCCTGGGTTCTGAGAGCCTTGACTCGCCGCCGCAGAATTTCATTCCGCATGGCCTTGAGGTGCATGGCGAAGAACAGCAGCGTGAACGCAACCGCCATCACGAGAAGCGGCAGCCGCATGCTCGGATCGACGGTCGAGGTGAAATCGGTTGAGGGCTGATGCAGCGTATTCCACCAGTCGACCGAGAACTTGATGATCGGCAGAATGGTGACGCCGACAAGCGCCAGGATCGCCGTCAGCTTGGAGGCAGCACTCTCGTCTTCCAGCGCCGAACGCAGTGCAATCAATCCGAGATAGAGAAAGAACAGGATCAGCACCGACGTCAGCCGCGCATCCCAGACCCAATAGGTGCCCCACATCGGCTTACCCCAGAGCGAGCCCGTCAGCAGCGCCAGGAACGTGAAGGCCGCCCCGAGTGGCGCTGCAGCCTTGGCCGACACGTCCGCCAACGGATGCCGGAAAACGAGAAGCCCGAAGCTCGAGAGCGCGATCAGCGCATAGACCATCATCGCGAGCCACGCGCACGGAACGTGGATGTACATGATCCGCACCGTCTCGCCCTGCTGGTAGTCGGCGGGCGACGCGAAGAAAGCGAGATACAGCCCATAAGCCAAGAGGACCGCAGCCGCCGCCGAAATCCACGGCAAGAGGCGCGCGGAAAGCTCCATGAAGCGGGTCGGGTTGGCGAGGCGTTGCGTCAGCGTCTGCATGTGCGGGATCTAAGGCTTTCAGGGGAAAGGCGCAATCAATTCACCGTTGCGATTCGTTAATGCTCGCGGCTGTTTTCGCGGAAAACAGCACGATGAATGGACCATTGAAATGAACATCTAGACGTACAGATCCAAGATGAACTTCGAGTAAGAACGCGATTGCGATCCCCCAATACCAAAGGCCCCTCGTCTCTTGATTTTTTTTTGCCATTGGTACCCTCCGTCCGGCCCGGTTGCTGCCCCATTCTATGGGAGCCGCGGTGCCGTCAATCCGAGGGTGCGTTTTGCCAATTATCTCCGGTCTCTAGCAAAGTTCCGATGTCAATTGGAGGGAGCCTACCCGAACCATTATTGAAGGTGAACCTTGAGCGCGGCAGCCGCGGCGAGCGGTCCCAGCACAATTGTCACAAGCGAGATCGCCGCCAGAATGAGAAACGACGCCGCGAGCCCCGTTGGCCCGGCCCCCGCACTCACCGCCGATATGCCGAAGATCAAAGTCGGCACATAAAGTGGCAGCACGATGAGCGCCAGCAACAGACCGCCGCGACGTGTTTTCATCGTCAACGCCGCCCCGATGGCGCCGAGAAAGCTGACGGCGGGCGTACCGACCAGCGTCGTTGCAACCAGGATCGGATAGGCCGCGAGATCGAGGTTCAAGAGAATACCGAGCACCGGCGCCATGATTGCGAGCGGTATGCCGGTCGTCACCCAGTGGGCCAAGGATTTGGCGGCGGTAACCAATTCCAGCGGTAAAGGGCCCGTCGCGAGCACATCGAGCGTCCCATCCTCGTGGTCCGCCTCGAAAATCCGGTTGAGCGATAGAAGAGCCGCGAGCAGCAGCGCGATCCACAGGATCCCCGCCGCGATCCGCGACAGCAGATTGAGATCCGGCCCGAGCCCGAGAGGCATCAGCGAGACGACCACGAGGAAAAAGCCGAGCGCTGTTCCGATCGCGCCGCCTTCGCGGATCGCAAGCGTGACGTCCCGGTGAAGGAGAGCCCAGAAGCTCTTCAAGCCGGCACCTTTTGCGCTGCGAGGTTGAGTGTACGCGCGCGTTCGAGCGCCAATGGCAAATGGGTGGCGATGACGGCAAGTCCGCCGCTGTTCGTATGATCGTTGACGGCAGCAGCGAGCCGTTCCGAGGATGCGGTATCGAGCGACGCGGTCGGCTCGTCGAGCAGCCAAACCGGCCGCCGCGCGACGAGAAGCCGGGCGAGGCCCAGCCGCCGCTTTTGCCCGGCCGACAAATAGGCAGCCGGAAATTCGCTGAGATCTTCAAGCCCGAAATGCCGAAGCGCCGCGTCGACGCGCAATTCGGCATCCGCACCGCCATCGAGATACGAATTCCAAAAGCCGGCGTTTTCGGCAACCGACAGGCTCAATTTGACCGCGTTGGTGTGCCCGACGACGTGGGCCTGCTCTGCGACCGTCAGCTCATCGTCGCCGCCCTCGACGCGGACGAGGCCGCGAAACGGGCGGATATAGCCGGCAAGCGTCCGCAGCAGGGTCGTTTTCCCGGCACCGTTCGGACCCGTCAAAAGCAGGGCCTCCCCGGCCTTGACGGCAAACGACAGCCCGTCGATGACCCTGCGCGCGCCCCGGTCTATGGCTAAGTCTTCGGCAATCAGCTGCACAGCGATGAGATTCCGTGACCTCGGATTAAGCAAGACGGTGGCATTTGCGCGCTAATTTGCCCGTCCGGTAATTGGTGTTTTCTTTTTTTCACGATTATATAGAAGGCACGTTGTATCCTTCGCTAGCGCAAAAGCGAGGGGTCGCGCGGACCGATAAGCTCGTGCCGCGGGACATCCTCGATCCGCCGGCACTCCGGCGGCGCAGCCCTTCGTCTTAATCTTTCGGAGGCCTGACCTTGAGCGCCCATACACCCATTTCCGACGACAGCTTCAAATGCCGTAAAACCCTCACCGTCGAGGGCAAGGACTACATTTACTATTCGCTGCCCGATGCCGAGGCGAATGGCCTCGCAGGCATCTCCCGCCTTCCCTATTCGATGAAGGTGCTACTCGAAAACCTCCTGCGCCACGAAGACGGCCGCTCGGTCCATAAGGCCGACATCGTCGCCATGGCCGCATGGCTCGAAAACAAGGGCAAGACCGAACAGGAAATCGGCTTTCGCCCGGCGCGCGTCCTGATGCAGGATTTCACCGGCGTTCCCGCCGTCGTCGATCTCGCAGCCATGCGCGACGGCATGACGAAGCTCGGCGGCGACCCGACGAAAATCAACCCGCTCGTTCCCGTCGATCTCGTCATCGACCATTCCGTCATTGTCGATGAGTTCGGCACGCCGAAGGCTTTGTCCGACAACGTCGCGCTCGAATATGCCCGCAACGGCGAGCGCTACAACTTCCTGAAATGGGGCCAGGGCGCCTTCCAGAATTTTCGCGTCGTGCCGCCCGGCACCGGCATCTGCCACCAGGTCAATCTCGAGTATCTCGCGCAGACGGTCTGGACCAACGAGATGGCCGACGGCAAAACCGTCGCCTATCCCGATACGCTCGTCGGCACCGACAGCCACACGACCATGGTCAACGGTCTAGCCGTGCTCGGTTGGGGCGTTGGCGGCATTGAAGCCGAGGCTGCGATGCTCGGCCAGCCGCAGTCGATGCTCATCCCGGAAGTCATCGGCTTTCGCCTGACCGGCAAGCTCAAGGAAGGCGTGACCGCGACCGACCTCGTGCTGACCGTCACGCAGATGTTGCGCAAGAAGGGCGTCGTCAACAAGTTCGTCGAATTCTATGGCCCCGGCCTCGACTCGATGTCTCTCGCCGATCGCGCGACGATCGCGAACATGGCGCCCGAATACGGCGCAACGTGCGGGTTCTTCCCTGTCGACAAGGAAACGATCAACTACCTGACGATGTCGGGACGCGACTCGCATCGCATCGCGCTTGTCGAAGCCTACTGCAAGGCCCAGGGCCTCTATCGCGACGCCGGCTCCGCCGATCCGGTCTTCACCGATACGCTCTCGCTCGAATTGGGTGACGTCGTCCCGTCGATGGCGGGTCCGAAACGCCCCGAAGGCCGCATCGCCCTGACCGACATCAAGAGCGGCTTTGAAACAGCCCTCGCCGGCGAATACAAGAAGCCGGACGAACTCGGAAAGCGCGTCCCGGTCGAAGGCGAAAAGTTCGACATCGGCCACGGCGACGTCGTCATCGCCGCGATCACGAGCTGCACCAATACATCGAACCCGAGCGTCCTCATCGCGGCAGGTCTTCTCGCCCGCAATGCCGCGAAGCGAGGCCTGAAGAGCAAGCCGTGGGTGAAGACGTCGTTGGCGCCGGGATCGCAAGTCGTCGCCGCCTACCTCGAGAAATCGGGCCTCCAGCCCTATCTCGATGAAATCGGCTTCAACCTCGTCGGTTTTGGCTGCACCACCTGCATCGGAAACTCTGGCCCGCTCGCGCCAGAGATTTCGAAGGCGATCAACGGCAACGGCATCGTCGCCGCCGCCGTGCTTTCCGGCAACCGCAACTTCGAGGGACGCGTCAGCCCGGACGTCCAGGCGAACTACCTGGCGTCGCCCCCGCTTGTCGTCGCCTACGCGCTTGCAGGCTCCGTGCAGAAGGATCTCACCACCGAACCGCTCGGACAGGACAGCAACGGCAAACCCGTCTTCCTCAAGGAGATCTGGCCGACGACGCAGGAAATCCAGCAGTTCATCATCGAGAACGTCACGCGCGAGATGTTCAAATCGCGCTATGCCGACGTCTTCAAGGGCGACAATAACTGGCAGGGCATCGCGACCAGCGGCGGCCTGACCTACGGCTGGAACGGAGCTTCGACCTACGTTCAGAACCCGCCCTACTTCCAGACCATCTCGCGCGAAGCGAAGCCGATCGGTGATGTCGTCAACGCCCGCATCCTTGGCCTGTTCGGCGACAAGATCACGACCGACCACATCTCGCCCGCTGGCTCGATCAAGGCGGCAAGCCCAGCAGGCAAGTATCTCCTCGACCACGGCGTTCAGCCTGCCGACTTCAACCAGTACGGCACGCGGCGCGGCAATCACGAGGTGATGATGCGCGGCACGTTCGCCAATATCCGCATCAAGAACCACATGGTGAAAGATGCGAACGGCAACGTGAAGGAAGGCGGCCTGACGATCCATTATCCGTCGGGCAAGGAAATGCCGATCTATGACGCCGCGATGGAGTACGAAGCGGAAGGCGTGCCGCTCGTCGTCTTTGCCGGCATCGAATACGGCAACGGCTCATCGCGCGACTGGGCGGCGAAAGGCACGAACCTTCTCGGCGTGCGCGCCGTGATCGCGCAGTCGTTCGAGCGCATTCACCGCTCGAACCTCGTCGGCATGGGTATCGCTCCGTTCGTCTTTACCGAAGGTGCCTCGTGGCAGTCCCTCGGTCTCAAAGGCGACGAGCGCGTCACGATCCCGGGCCTGGCGACCGTGAAGCCGCGCGAAGTCGTAACGCTGACGATTACCCGCGCCAACGGCACCTCGGTTCCCGTGCCCGTTCTCTGCCGGATCGATACCCTCGACGAGCTCGAGTACTTCAGAAACGGCGGCATCCTGCACTACGTGCTGAGAAACCTGGCGGCCTAGAACCTCCCGCGGCCCGGCTGAAGCTTCGCGAAGCCGGGCCCGTTACCCACCGCACCGGATATCCTCGGGCTCGTGGTTGCATATCCCCAATAGCGCCGGTAACGATCAGCCTTCCGACAGCGAACCTCAAAATACTCACCCGTTCGTGACAAGGCTTTCGCGCCTTTCACTTTTTCAATCCGGGTCCGCAAGCTAGATTAGGAATTGTGGCCGCTGCCACTCGAGACTCGAAGGCTGACCTCGCTATGCGTCTCCGCGACATCACATTGGTGGTTTTGACTGCCTGCGCCGCAGCTTTGTCGCTTCCGGCATCCGCACAGGAAGTTTCCATTGAACCTCCGCCGGAGACACCGCTGAAGGGAGTCGTTGAACTCTTTACCAGCCAGGGATGCGCGTCGTGCCCCCCGGCCGATGCCCTTCTCAAGACTCTCGCCGACGATCCATCGATCATCGCACTCTCGCTGCCCGTCGACTACTGGAACTATCTCGGCTGGAAGGACACGTTCGGCTCGCCCCGCAATAGCGAGCGTCAGCGCAATTACGCCCGCAACCGGGGCGACGGCGCGATCTATACTCCGCAGGCAATTGTCAATGGTATCGCGCACGTCAATGGCGCATCGAAACCCGCAATCGAACAGGCCATCAACGACACGTCGAAAACCGGCGGCCCCAATCAGGTTCCGGTCCGCTTTTGGCAGGAACGCAATACCTTGAACTTCGCAGTGGCGGGTGATCCGCCCGGACACAACCCGCGCGAAGCGACGGTCTGGCTCGGCGTCGTCCAAATGACCGGATCGGTGCCGATCAAGGAGGGCGAAAACGCCGGCAAAACGCTCACCTACACCAACGTTGTCCGCGAGCTGACGCCGATCGGCATCTGGAAGGGCACGCCGCTCAAGGTGCAGTTGCCGCGAGCCGCGATGATGCAGGCCGACGTGCAAAAAATCGTCGTGCTCGTTCAGGAAGGCCGAAGCGGTCCAATCATCGGCGCGACGATGGCGGGTCTCTGGTAACCGAAGACCCGCCCGCCGCTATAGAGGCTTCACGCGGCGAGTCCGCGTTTCTTCAACAGTCCATCGATCTTCGGCGGGCGGCCGCGAAATGCGACATACGCCGCGTGCGGATCGCGCCGGTTTCCGGCGGAATAGATGAACTCGTGAAGCTTCTTCGCCGTGGCCGGATGAAACACGTTGCCGGTTTCCTCGAAGGCGGCGAACGCGTCGGCGTCCATCACCTCCGACCAGAGATAGCTGTAATACCCCGCCGCATAGCCCGACATGATGTGCATGAAGTGCGGCAGGCGATGCCGCATGACGATCTCTTTCGGCATATCGATCTCATCGAGCGTCACCCGCTCGAAACCTTCGACGTCGCCGACCGATCCCGTCTCGGCGGAATAAAGCGCCATGTCGACCAGCGCCGACGACGTATACTCGACCGTGGCGAAGCCCTGATTGAAATTGCGCGCCGCGGCGAGCCGCTGCCGCAAAACCTTCGGCATCGGCTTGCCGGTCTTGTAATGAAGGGCATGCTTTTCGAGAACATCGGGCGTCGAGAGCCAATGCTCGTAAAGCTGTGACGGCAGCTCCACGAAGTCGCGCGAGACCGACGTCCCGGAAATCGACGGGTAGGTCACGTTGGACAGCAATCCGTGCAACCCGTGACCGAATTCGTGAAAAAGCGTCCGCGCATCGTCGAAAGACAAGAGCGCCGGTTCGCCAGCCGCGCCCTTCGTGAAGTTCAGCACGTTGACGATGATCGGGCTTTGCCCCTTCCCGAGCTTGTGTTGCGAACGGAACGCCGACATCCAGGCGCCCGAGCGCTTCGTCGGCCGCGCAAAATAATCGCCCATGAAAATGCCGACGTGCGCGCCCTTCTTGTCGAGAACCTCCCAGACCCGAACTTCGGGATGATAGCCCGGCAAGTCCTTGCGCTCCTGGAACTTCAATCCGAACAAGCGTGACGCCGTGTCGAACGCCGCCTTGATCATATGGTCGAGCTCGAGATAGGGCTGAAGCTTCGACTCGTCGAAATCGTATTTCGCCTTGCGCACCTTCTCCGAATAATACCGCCAGTCCCAAGGCATGATCTCGGCATTGTCGCCGGAATTCTGCGCCTCGGCCGCAAGCGCATCGCGTTCCTCTCTCGCGCGCACGACCGCTTTCTCCCAGACCGCGCGGAGAAGCTCGTCGACCGACCCCGGCGTTTTCGCCATCGTGTCCTGCAGGCTGAATTCCGCGAACGACGAAAAGCCCATAAGTCGTGCGTATTCTCCGCGAAGCGCCACGGCCTCGGCGACGATCTGCCGGTTGTCCGTCTCGCCCTCGTGCGCGCCGCGCCTCGTCCACGCATTGAAGGCCTGCTCACGCAAATCGCGCCGGCTCGAATACGTGAGAAACCCTTCGACGCTCGAACGCGCGAGCGTGATCATCGCCTTCCCCTGAAACCCCGCATCGGCCGCGGCGCGTTCCGCGCTTTCCTTGAGCGTCTCAGGCAGTCCTGCGAGATCGTTTTCGCCTTCGAGAATAAGCCGCCACGACTGCTCGTCCTTCAGCACGTTCTGCATGAACTGCGTGACGAGGGTCGCCAGCCGCGCATTGATTTCCTTGACGCGAGATTTATCCGCCGCCGAAAGCCTGGCGCCGGCGCGAACGAATTCGAGATGATGTCGCTCGAGAACGCGCAGATCTTCTTCGTTGAGCTTCAGCGCATTTCGCCGCTCGTAAAGATCATCGATGCGTTTGAAGAGTCGCTTGTCGAGCAGGATCTGGGTTTCATGCGCCGCAAATCGGGGCGCCATATCACGCGCAATTTCCTGGAATTCCGGAGTCGAATCGGACCCCTCGAGATTCCAGAATACGGACGCCACGCGCGAAAGCTGCCAGCCGCTCTTTTCCAGAGCCACGATCGTATTCGCGAATGTCGGCTTCGCCGGATTTTTTGCGATCAGCTCGATCTCGGCCTTGTGCTCGCGAAAGGCCGCATCGAGTGCAGGCTTGAAGTGGCGCGCTTCGATCTTTCCGAACGGCGGCATCGCAAACGCGCCATTCCACTTTGCGAGAAGCGGGTTGAAACTGGGTTTGGATCGCGGCTTCGGGGCCGCTTTGCGCTTTGCTGTCATTCTGAGGTCGGTCTCTGAATTGCCCCCGTATATGTAACTTTATATACGCACAAAACAGCCCGTCCGCTAATGAAACAGTTGCAATGCAAAAAGCCGGGAACCAGTCTTTCGGACTGGTTCTCCGGAAGTTTTCTGACAGTCGGAGAGTAAGCTTGGACGGGGAGCCAAGCTGCAGGAGGGAAAGCGTTGCCTGTGGATCGCCCTTCGAAACTATGGCCCCGGGGGGCTGGGGGGCTATGAGTCCAGAGCCGGTCCTTTGAAGTTTGACCCAAAGGCAACGGTTATCTTTATTGCCATTTATTACGGCTGTTTATGGCCCCGCGGGAGTCGCGATTTTGTCAGCCTCACGGTCTTTCCGTGCCCCCTCGATGAACTTTCAGTCATAAGATAATCAACCATACGCTCTTGCATTCCGCGAGCGTTGGCGCGATCCTTCATCGACTAGCGATGGACGGACGATTTGAGCGAAACAACCGACCCGATAGTTTTTCGCCCGCGTCAGGCGGGCATTCCTGGAGCCTCCGACAGCGCCACGGAGCCAAGCCGGCACACCACTTTTGATCGATATGAGCTGACCGCGATCCTGGATCTTTATGGCCGCAAGGTTGCCTCCGGCGCTTGGCGCGATTACGCCATCGACCTTTTGCGCGACAAGGCGGTCTTCTCGGTTTATCGAAAATCCAGCGAATACGCGCTTTACCGCATCGAGAAGGATTTGCGGCTGGCGCGCAAGCAGGGCGCTTACAGCGTCATCGCGGCGGGCGGCCTGATCATGAAGCGCGGCCAGGATCTGAAGCGCGTTCTGAGTGTGCTCGAAGATCGCCCCGGGGTCATCGGGATCTAAATCACACGCCCGCCGAACCCAAACAAAAAAGGCCCCGGAAACCGGGGCCTTTCTCGATTCTCGAATTAGGAATTACGAACGATTCGCCATTCCCAAGAGATTGAGGATGTGGATGAACAGCGTGACGAACGAGCCGTAGAGCATGAAGGCGCCGAAAATCGACGAACGCTTCAGCTGGGCTTCATTGCCGTAAGACGCCTGCTCAATGTACATCGACTTGATCGCCTGCGTTTCGAAGGCGGTGATGACCGAGAAGAGCAGCACGACGACGGCCGAGATACCCATGCTCATCATCTTGCTGGTGCCGGGGTCGTTGATGAAGAAGTAGCTGCCCAGCATGACGATGATCAGGCCGATCGATGCCATCGACAGGAAACCGCTCCAGCCGGTCATGTCCTTTTTCGTCGTGTAGCCGATGAGGCTCGTCACGCCGAAGGTCGCGGCGGCGATGAAGAAGGCCTGACCGACGAGGCCAGCCATACCCATGCCGACGTAAAGCGAAACCATCGGAGCGATCAGCGCGCCCCAGAGCGCGCAATAGAGCCAGTAGGCGCCCTGCGCCATGACTTCACTGCCGCCGAAGAAAAGCCGGGGTGCGAACCAGCCAAGGCCGAGGACGCCAGCAAACACGACCCACTTCATCGGGCCGAGAGCAATCGCCGCCATAACCTGCGGGTTTGCCATGAGAAGCATAACTACAACCGCGGTCCCGGCTACGCCGAGCGCCATATAGTTGTAGGTGCCGAGCATGAACGAGCGCAATCCCTGGTCGATCGCGCCAGATGTCCGTGCGCCGCCGTACGGGCTATTAGGGCGCGTAAAAACTTCAGCCATTGTCGTCGTTTCCTCGTGTTGTCCGGCAAACGCCGGTCCCGCGTATCCATATGTTATTCGGGTGCAAGTCTTTCAAGACCCCGTAAACAAAAGACTTATTCTTTTATTCTGATCGGAGATAAGGCGCTGGCGGGGCCCGCAGAATTGCCCAGGTGCCGATACCTCCGAACGCGGCAATCATTGCCGCCGCGATTCCAAGGCTAAACCCGACGGAACCGAGCGAAAAGACATAATCGAGCTCCATGACCCGGGTGACCGCCACCCAGGCGACCGCGCTCCCAAGCAGGATCGCCACGAGCGCCGCAATCAGCGCGAGCAACGCGTATTCCCACGCATGAACTTCGAGGATCTGCCGCCGCCGGGCCCCGATGGTCTTCAGGATGACGGCTTCGAGAACGCGGCGGCGCTGGGCTGTCACCAAAGCCCCGGCCAGCACCAGCGCACCCGCTGTCAGCGTGACGCTTCCCGCCACCTGCACCGCGACCATGACCTTCGCGAAGATCTTGCTGAACTGATCGATCGCGTCGCGGACCCGGATCGCGCTGACCCCCGGATAGGCCCGGCCAAGATCGCGCACCATGTCGGATTCCGCGCCCGGCGCGCCTCCTGGAGGCAAACGCACGGTTGCCAGCAGGTTATGCGGAGCCGCCCTGAGCGTATTCGGCGAAAACACCATGATGAAGTTCAACGCGATGCTTTCCCATTTGACGTCCCGAGTGCTTGCAACCTTCGCCTCGATGTTGCGGCCGAGCACGTTGACGGTAATGCTGTCGCCCAGGCCGATCCCGAGCTTTTTGGCAATCTCGCCCTCGAACGAGACGAGCGGCGGACCGCTGTAGTCCTTGGCCCACCAAGTCCCGCCCGAAACGCTCGAACCCTCCGGAACGGTTTCCGAGTAGCTGAGGCCCCGATCGCTATTCAGAACCCACTGCGTGTCCGCCGGGAACGTCAATTCCTCGACGGGCTTGCCCTTGAGCGCGACAATCCGGCCCCTGAGCATCGGCGCCTCGACGAGCGTCGCGCCGGGGATGTGCCGCGAAACGCGGTCCTTCAGCCCGTCGAAGTCCGCGGGGGGAATGTCGAGCAGAAAGTAGGAAGGAGCTTCCGCCGGCAGCCGCTCCTGGAGATCGGCGACCAGCGCCGCGTTGGCGAGCCCCACGGCAACCAGCAGCGATAGCCCCGTGCCGAGCGATAGGAGCACCGACCGCGTCAGGCCATCGGGAGACGCGATGTTTCTCAAGGCAAGGTTGAGTTCGGGCCGCCGGGACCGCGGCAGCTTGCCGGCGAGGCGCGAGAGATAACCGCCGAGCCACCCGAAGACGGCAAGCATCACGACGAGACCTGCGATCACGTAAAGCGCAATCGAACGCGGATCGGACGTCGCGACGGCAACGCCAACGAGAAGCGCGGCAAGCACACTGATGATCGCGATCAGCCCCGCACGCGGCCTCCCGCCGGGCGAATTGACGGAATCACGAAAGAGCACGCTCGCTTTGACGTTCTCGGCCCGCCCGAGCGGCCAAAGTGCGAACAGCAACGCGATGAGCGTGCCGTAGAGAGCGGCTATCCCCAAGCTCCGCGGGGACACCTGAATGTCGATGCGGACAGGCAGGAGATCGCCGTAGAACGCATCGATGAGCGTTGGAACCAAAACGCCAAGCGCCAAACCGATGGCGATGCCGATCGCGGTCATCAGCCCGAGTTGAACGAGGAAGATGCCCATGATTTGTGCGCCGGACGCGCCAACGCTCCGCAGCGTCGCGATCACCTTCATGCGCTTGTCGACAAATGTCGAAACCGCATTCGCGATTCCAACGCCGCCAACGAGCAGCGACGCGAGCCCGATCAGAATCAGGAACTGACGCAGCCTTTCGAGAACGCGGGTGATTTGCGGCGATGGATCGAAACGGTCACCACTTGAAAAGCCGCCATCGGCAAGCTTTTGCGCCACCTTCGTTCGCAGATCGGCAAGGGCTTGTTTGTCGGCCGCCGCCGCCTCGGGAAGCTTGATTGCATAGCGCCACCGGATCAGCGTCCCTGGCTTGACGAGACCTGTCTTCTCGAGCGTTGCAAGAGAAACGAAAATGCGCGGCCCATACGTCATCCGGTCCGCAACCGCATCGGGTTCGGAATCGAGAATGCCGCCGACGGTAACCTCGGCCTCGCCGATCCGCATCTTGTCGCCAATCTTGAGACCGAGCCGTTCGAGCAGCATCGCGTCCGCAACGGCGCCATCGCCCGCAATCGCATGCGCGAACGACCCGCTGCTTTTGAGCGTGACGTCGCCCGCAAGTGGATAGCCGTCGTCGACACCTTTGAGTTCGGCCAGCGCCTGATCCGATCCGTCGACACGGCGCGCCATCGTACGCATGGTTGCGGTTTCGCTCACCCGGCCGAGATTATCGAAAACCTCGCGCTCGGCCGCAGTCGCGCGAACGTGCGCGCGCGCAAACATCACGTCGCCGCCGAGGATCACCTCTCCTTGCGTCACGAGCCCGGCGCGCAACGCATCCGCAAGCGCACCGACCGCCGCAATCACCATGACGCCCAGCGCCAGGCATGCAATGAATATCCGGAAGCCGTCGAAACCGTTGCGCAACTCTCGCATGCCGAGACGCAGGATCGTGCGCAAGCCAGCGCGCCGCTGCGGACTAGCGCTGTCCACTGCCGCCACCGTCACGACGACACCGCATGCATCGCCGAGTTCGTACTCTCGTCGGAAACGACGGACCCGTCCGCCATGCGAATGACGCGATCGGCCATCGCCGCCAGCTTGTTGTCGTGGGTCACGATCACGAGCGTCGCCTTGCGCCGTTCGCGAAGCCCGAACAGGAGATCAATGATCTGCCGGCCCGTGCGGCCGTCGAGATTTCCGGTCGGCTCGTCGGCGAAGATGATTTCCGGAGAACGGCTGAGCGCCCGCGCGATGGCAACGCGCTGCTGCTCGCCCCCCGAAAGTTCGGCCGGAAAGTGATCGACGCGCGCCGAAAGCCCGACCTCGGCCAGAAGACCCCGCGCCGTATCGAATGCCTTGCTGTCGCCCGCAAGTTCCATCGGCAAAGCGACGTTCTCGATCGCTGTCATCGTCGGGACAAGGTGGAATGATTGGAACACGATGCCCATCTCTGCGCCACGCAGTATCGCCAGCTCATCCTCCGACAGAGGCCCGATGTTCCGCCCCGAGACGATAATCTCGCCGCTCGTCGCGCGTTCGAGGCCCGCCATTGTCATGAGCAGCGACGTCTTCCCGGATCCCGAAGGTCCGACGATCGCCGCCGACTGTCCTCGCGGGATGGCAAGGGACACCCCGCGTAGAATATGGACTGAGCCTGCGCGGCTCGTCAGAGAGAGATGCACATTGTCGAGTTTGATGATGGGTTCGCTCAAGCTAAGATGCCTTGCATTGTCGTGGCGGGCTTGTACCGATCGCATGAAGCCTCTACGTCAACTTATGAAATGCGAGATGTGTGGGGCCGAAAAATGAATTTGAAATTTTCCCTCACTTCCGGTTGGACTGCGAAAGCGGCACTCTGCCTCACAATGATTTTTTCCTGCATGGCCTCTCCCGGCATCACAGTCCCGGCTGCCGGTCAAACGCGACCGACAACCATTCTAGCTTTCGGGGACAGTCTTACCGCCGGCTACGGCCTCAAAACCAATGAATCGTTCCCCGCTCAGCTTCAGATGGCGCTTGAAGCGAAGGGACACAAGGTCAACGTCGTCAATGCCGGTGTTTCCGGCGATACAACATCCGACGGCCTGGCGCGGCTCGATTGGGCCCTCGACCCGAAACCGGACGCCGTCATCATGGAGCTTGGCGCCAACGACGCGCTCCGCGGCATCGACCCGAAAGTGCCGCGCGCCAATCTCGACAGTATGCTGGCCGCGTTGAAAGCCAAAGGCCTTCCCGTGCTCCTCACCGGCATGAAGGCGCCGAACAATTGGGGTGCGGACTATGCCAAGAACTTCGACGCAATCTATCCGGATCTTGCCTCGAAATACGGCGTTCCCCTCTACCCGTTTTTCCTGGACGGCGTAGCTCTCGATCGCTCGTTCACTCAGCCGGATGGACTGCATCCGACGGCAGCCGGAGTGGCTGAGATCGTCAAACGCATTCTGCCCGTCGTCGAAACGCTGGTGCAAAACGTTGAGCACAAGGAAGCGTTGGGAAAGTAACCCAGAGCATTTTCGAGCGAAGTGGACACCGGTTCGCGTGAAGAAAATGCGATGAAACAAAGAAAGAGCGCGCCGATCCTGATTCTGTCAGGACCGGAGGCGCGCTAGACCTTCGATTTCGTCTGCGTGCAAGGACACTCCGATGCCCCGCCTGTTCACCGCCATCGAGCTGCCCGACGATGTTCGCGAGGAGCTTTACCAGCTCCGCATTCCCCTGCCCGGCGCGCGCTGGATGTTGCCCGAGAGCTATCACATCACATTGAGGTTCATGGGCGATATCGGCAACGCTGAAGCGCGCGAACTCGTCGCCAACCTGGCCAGTATCGAACCCGACGGCTTTGAGCTCCGCCTTTCAGGGCTCGGCGCGTTTGGCGGCGATGATCCCCGTTCCATCTACGCCGCCGTCGTGCCGTGCCCGAAACTCGAGGAATTGGCGCGCGCCCACGAGAAAGCCGCGCGAAATGCCGGTCTGCCGCCCGATACGCGCGCATTCAAGCCGCACGTCACGCTCGCGAGGTTGAAGCACTCGAATGCCGCCGTCGTCGCGGACTTCCTTTCGCGGTACAGTGGCTATCGGTCCGAACCGTTCTTCGTCACGCGCACACTGTTGATGTCCTCGCGCCCGAGCGTCGGCGGCGGCCCCTATGGGATCGAAGATCGCTTTCCGATGCGCGGGCTTGGATTTCTCGCTGACGACAACGAAGCGAGTTGGTGACGGGGTTCTAACGAACGGCCTTCTGCGATCGTGCTTCGGATGCAAAATAGTTCCGTATCGTAGCGGCCGAAATCGCACCGCGCGCTTTTCCCGCCCTCGCTGCTTCGAGACGCGATCGCTGAGCCGCTTCAATTGAATATTTCTGATGCCGCGCCGCCGCCTCACGCGACCAGGGAGCCGGTTTGCAAGCGCATCCCCGCACCATCGCGCGCTTGAATTCGAAGGCGTGCGGCTCATCCGCATACCTCTGCCCAGCGAGATTGATCATCGTTCCGGGATTGCCCGCAAAGGACGGAAAATAGAAAAGCGTGGCCTCCGGCCCGCATGCGGATGCACATGCCTGCGCGTCCCGCTGAAAGTTCTGCGGACGCTCGTTCTGGTGCAGTGGAAAGTAGAAGCCGTCGCAGCTTCGGACGCACATCGTCGTATAGGGTGCGGCCTTGTCCAGTTCCAATGCATCGACGGGCACCGTTGTTTGCCCGCGGAACGGGTCCACAACCGGACGATGGGCAACCGTTTGCGCCGGCGCGCTGCAATTGACGGCGCAGAGAATGGCGAGAATCAAAATGCCTCGCCTCACGAATGGGAAAATAAGCATCGCGAGCGCTCAATATGCAGCGCGCGGCACCCCTCGTAAGCGAATGTCGCCACACGATACGAACGCCGGCCGAAAAAAATCTTCGCGATAGAAGAACGGAATGGCCGGCGTGCGGACGGCTTATGAACCTATCGTCAATACGACCTTACCGGTCGCTTCACGCCGCTCCAGCACGCCCAAGGCTTCGCGGATGCGCTCGAGCGGATAGAGCGCGTGGGTGCGAGGCTTGAGACGCCCCTCGCGAACCCAGTTCACGACCTGCAACATATTGCGGCGATGCCCGGCGGGATCGCGCCTCACGGCTTCGCCCCAGAAGACACCCGCCATTTCCGCACCCCTGAGCAAAAGCAGATTGATCGGAATTTTCGGAATTTCGCCTGCCGCAAATCCGACGACCAAAAAGCGCCCCTGCCAATTCAATGCGCGCACCAGAGGCTCCGCCGCCTCTCCGCCGATGCAGTCGTAAACGACGTCGGCGCCTTCGCCGTTGGTCAATGCCCGGACCTCGGCCTTGAGATCGGAACCGGGAAAGAAAATCAGCTCATCGGCGCCTGCCGCCTTGGCGATGGCGCCCTTCTCTTCCGAAGACACGACGGCGATGACCCGAGCGCCCATCAGCTTCGCGATTTCGACGGCAGCTTGCCCAGCGCCCCCCGCGGCACCTGTGACGACGACCGTCTCACCGGGTTTCAGACGACCGCGATCGGCAAGCCCATGCATCGCCGTGCCGTAGGTCACGGAAAGCCCCGCCGCAATCGTCAACGACACGTCGCCGGGAATGGGAATGAGCTTCTCGGCGTCGACAGCAATCTTCTCGGCCGCGCCGCCCCAGTTCACATACGCCATGACAGCGTCGCCCAGCGTGATATCGACCACGCCCGCGCCGACGCTTTCGACGACGCCCGCAACCTCCGCGCCCGGCGAAAATGGCAAGTCCGGCTTGAATTGATATTTGCCGCGCGTGATCAGCGTATCGGCAAAATTGAGCCCGACGGCCGCGACCCGGACGAGCACCTGCCCCGGACCGGCAGACGGTTCCGTTACCGTTTCGACGACGAGACCATTTGCTCCGTCAAGGCTCTTGCAAAGAGCTGCCTTCATGTGTGACGTCCCACTCGCTGCATAACCCTCTGACACACACGAGCGGAACCCAATGTCAAGAAAAGCGACCACATGGCCGCCGCACCCGAAGGGCTATTTCGCTATCGGCGCAGAGCGGATGTCCAAGTCGCTCAACCTCGGGAACCTGATGCGTTCGGCGCACGCTTTCGGCGCCAGCTTCACGTTCACCGTCGGCGCCACCTATAAGGCCATGGAGGCCCACGCCGATACCTCGAAAAGCCAGTTGCACTTGCCCCACTACAATTGGTCCACTCTTGACGATATGGCGTTGCCCGGCGGCTGCAAGCTGGTCGGCATCGAGCTGCTCGACGACGCGATCGACCTTCCGAGCTTCCGCCATCCGTTGCGCGCGGCCTATGTGCTCGGACCCGAGCTTGGATCTCTCTCCGAGCCGCTGATCGAACGCTGCGACTATGTCGTCAAGATCCCGACGTCCTTTTGCGTCAATGTTGCGATGGCAGGCGCAATCGTGATGTACGATCGCATCAAGAGCCTGGCACGGTTCGCCGATCGCCCGATCGGCGAGGGGGGACCTTGATGGCGAAGCAGAATGTGCGGAACATTTTGTTTGGGGCTTTCTGTCTCGTGCTCGCCGGGTGGGGCCCAGCGCTCGGCGCCGAGTCGATGACGCAGGCGAATACCTACGGCGACTGGTCACTTTTTACCGACGCCAACGACCCGCACCTGTTCTGCTTCGTAACAAGCCAGCCGAAAACGAGTGAGCCGTCGGACGCGCCCCGCGAGTCACCGCGCGCCTATATTTCCGCCTGGCCCAAGGATGGCATTCGCGCCGAAGTCAGCTTTCTTATGGGCTTTCGCGTCAAAAAGAATTCTCAGGGCACCGCCACGGTCAGCCCATCCGATTTCAAGCTTTTCGGCTCGAGCGACCGCGCCTACGTCACCGATTCAACGCAGGAGCTGAAGCTCGTCGAAGCCATGCGGAAAGGCAATTCGCTGACGATCGCGATCGCCTCCGATCGCGGCGTCAACGTCGTCGACACCTATTCTCTGAACGGCATCGGACAGGCACTGCAGAAGCTGCAGGAAACCTGCTTTTGACGGGCTAAAGCCGGTTCTTCGATCGCAAATGCACGTAAATGGCGCCTTCGCCGCCGTGCTGAATGGCGGCGGCCGTGAAGCTGACGACGATGGCCCGCAATTCCGGTTCATCGAGCCAGCGCGGAACGTTGCGCTTGAGAACGCCACGCTCGCGCTCGCTGTAGACCTCTTCCGAATGTGATCCGCCGTTTGTTTTGCCCTTGCCGGTGATGACGAGGACGAACCGCAGCCCTCGTCTCTGGCAGCTGAACAGAAAACGGCGAAGCTCCGCGTGGGCCTCGTCCTGGCGCATGCCGTGCAGGTCGACGCGGGCTTCGATGCCGGCGCGGCCGCCGCGCAATTTCCTGACACTGTTGCGATCGAAGAGCTGAAGCTCCGGTGTTTTCACGGCCGCAGGCTTTGTTAGCGGAACATCGGGCCGCGGCACCTGCCCCGCACGAGACTTGACCGGCGGCCTTTCCGGTTCAGGGCCAAGCTTCGGCCTCGGAACCCCGGCCTTGATCGCATCGCTCGCCGGGTGGAAGCGAGGCTTGCCACGCTTCAAGGGTTCGATGGTCGCCGCAGTATGCCGCCAGATGTCTTGATCGGGATCGCCGTCTTCGCGCGGGCCGCGGCCCTTGCCACCCCCCTGGCCGTGTTGCTTCTTCACGGTCCCCCGCTCACGGTTCTATGCGCGTGAGAACGATCGATGGGCAACAGCGCGTAAAGATGGCCCGGATGCTTCGTAATACCCGCGAGCCGTCCCGCCTTGTCACCGGAGCCGAAGTATATGTCACCGCGTTCCGATCCCTTGATCGCGGAGCCGACGTCATGCGCGACCATCAGCCGGTGGAAGTGCCCCGACGGCGTCGCGTGCATCAGTTGCGGGGCATCGACATAGATCGGCGTACCGATCGAATAATAGGACGTATCGACGGCGAGGCTTCTGAGAGGCTGCAGCGGTATGTTGTTGACGCCGATCGGCGCCTTGGCCTCTTCGCCCGTCAGCTCTCTGAAGAAAACGTACGAGTGATTTTTCCGCATCACCGGCTTTGCCCGGTCTTTGTCGGCCTTCAGCCATTTTTTCAAAGTCTTCAACGACATTTCGTCCGCCGTCAGATGGCCGTCATCGATCAGAACGCGCCCGATTGACGTATAGGGATAGCCGTTTTTTCCGTCATACGTAATCCGGACTTTTTCGCCGTTCGGAAGTTCGATGCGGCCCGACCCCTGCACCTGCATGAAGAAGGCATCGACCGCATCCTTGAGATACATGAGCTCGAGTCCGAGGCCGGAAAGACCGCCCTCCTCGATCTCGGTGCGCGTGAAATAGGGCTCGAGACCCCGGCTGGTTTTGCGCTTGTGCGTAAGAGCAGCCGACTTGGCGCCGCGCTCGCTTTCCGGAACCATATTCACGAGATCCGGCGGCCGCCGGTAGATCGGTACCTTGAAGACCTCGTCCGGCGTTCGCGATCCCTTGATCACCGGCTCGTAATATCCCGTCAGTAACCCCGGGTGATCGCTTCCGGTTACACGGTGCGGCTGAAAATGCGCCTCGAAAAACGTCCGCGCACCCTCGGGCGTTTGCGGCGCCTTCGATTTTGCGATCGCCATCGCCCGCGCACAAATATCGAGAAGCTCTTGCGGCGAACCTGCGCTGCCGGGCTTGGCGTCCTTCGGCCCGGCCTTCAGCACCTGTCCGCACGAAACCAGAAACGCATTCCAGGCCGCGAGATGATCGTCATCCCGCCAGCCGGGAAGATCGTCGAACGAAATAGGCTCGAAGGAAATCGAGCTTGGTGTCATCGCAGGCGAAGCTTTGCTCTGAGAACTGTTGGACGACGTAGCGGCGAATGCCGGAGCGCCGCTAATCTGCATCGCTGCGAGACAGAATACCAGTGCTTCGAACGGGCCGGTTTTCACAGAAGTTGGGCCAAGAGCCCGTAAGACACTTGGCCCACGCATTACGATCATCCGTGTGTTGCGGCATTCGCAACTCCACGGTCACATCGCCACTTTTAATCTTTTGTTAATTTGGTGCCTGAGTTGCAACCAATCGCCAGTTCAAGTTGCTGCGCGCCTTGGCGCTCGAGATATCGCGGCTGAATGTCCAGATATCCGTCACATCTGTTATCTTCTGCGCGTCGCCCGCGATAACCTCGCCCGCTTTGTCGCGAGTTGTCGAGATGAGTTCGCTGAGGAACCGCACCGTCACCGAAGCCAGGCCATTCTTGAGTTCGGCTTCGACGATATCGGCTTTCCGGATGCCGACGAACTGCTGTTCAATCGTCTCTCCGCGAGCTTCGCGCTCCGCAATGGCGGCGGTGAATCCGTCGTAGACTTCTCTGCTCAAGAGATCCTTCAACGCCTTGCGGTTGCCTTCCGCGAACGCGGAAACGATCGTCTCGTAAGCCCGGCCGGCGCCAGCCAGGAAGGCGTCGGGGTCGAAACTCGGATCGACCTTCGCGATGTCGAGAAAACCCGTGGTGACGGACGGATCTGAAACGGGATAGGCCCGGATCCGCGCCTCGACATTCGCCGGTGCGGTTTCAGCCGCAGGCACGGGCGCCATCTGTTCCCGGTCGCGCCGCGGCATCGTGATGACGTCGGCCGAAGCCGTTTCCGCGGCAGGGCGCTGTCCCGCTTCCCGCTCACGCGTTTTCAGACGCTCGACACGTTGTTCGTCGTCATCGGTACGATGACCCAGTACGCTCCGGAGCTTGATGATCGCCGCAACCGCCACAATGATGGCAATCAAGGTAATAAGATCGAATTGACCGTTCATTCTTAAGGTCAGCGCCTCCGGGTGGAACAGAATGCCAGTAAGGCTTGTGCGTGATTGCCCGCCACCGTAGCACCTATCTAAGGGCGCGGACGGGCTATTTGAAGATGAAACCTCTATAACACCTTATGCCTTTTGCGTCTGCCGCCTCTCGCCGCTGGCCAAATTGGCAAATTTTTGGGGCGGGCAATGTGAATATCGTTGATCGCCCGGGGCTGCTTCCCGATGGTCGTTGGCCGCCAGCGGCCATCCGCGCTAAGGTGCCGCAATAGTCTTGCGAGCGCTTATGTCTCAACCGTTCAAATTCGCCGTGATCCTGGCGTTCGCGGCCCTGCCGCTGCTGGAAATCGGGCTGCTGATCCGCCTTGGACAGGTGATCGGCATCTGGTGGCTCGCTGTAATCATCATCGGCACCGCCGTACTTGGAACCTACGTCATTCGCCGGGTCGGCCTCTCCGTTTTCGAGCGCGCGCTATCGCGGCTGGGAACGGAACGCGAAGGCTTCCCGCCGCTCTTCGATGGATTTTTGCAGGTCCTCGCCGGCCTGCTGCTAATTTTTCCCGGTGTGATTTCAGATCTGCTCGGCCTGTTCCTGCTCGTTCCCCAAATCCGCCACCTCGTCATTCGAACCGGACTATTGAAGCTCGTCACGCTGTTCCACTATCAGGCCGAGGTGAGCCGCGAGACTTTCCGCGCATCCTCCGGGGAAACCCCGACCGACGGCGAGGGTATAGTGATCGAAGGCGAGTACGAACGCGTCAGCGAAAAGCCCATGCATCAGGCCAAAGCGGTGCAGCCGAGACGTTATCGCTCCTGACGTCAAGTTGAACGCCAACGAACCGCGTCTCTCCATTGCGCGTGCGAGTTCGCCGTGCTAGCGACCGCGCACCGATTTCTCAACCAAATGCACAGCTTAAAGAGGGCACGATGGCCGAGCAGGGAAAGAATGGAAACGGCGCTGCCGCAGCGGAAGCTCAGCTCGGCCAGAACCCCATTCAGGCCAAGATCGTCAACCAGTACATCAAGGACCTGTCGTTCGAAAATCCGAACGTCCATAAGCTGATCACCGGCGCGGGCGATCAGCCCACCCTCAAGGTCGAGGTCAACGTCGGCGCTCAGAAACTCGCCGACGACCTGTACGAGTCCGCGATCGAGTTCAAGGCAACCGCCACGAATAATATCGGCACGATCTACGTGCTCGAAACGGTCTACGCTGGCCTGTTGAAGGTTGAAAAAATGCCGGAAGGCGCGCTGGAGCCGTTCCTGCTGATTTCCGGCCCGGCGATGATCTTCCCGTTCCTCCGCCGCCTCGTCGCCGACATCACGCGCGAAGGCGGATTCCCGCCACTCTTCCTCGATCCGATCGATTTCGGCGCGCTTTACGTTCGCCGCCAGCAGCAGCAAAGCCAGGGATCGGGCAAAGCCCTCGCCTGAGCCCGAGAATTCGTCTCGGCCTAAGTCATTACGCCGGCGCTATTCAGCCCGCCGGCGTATTGCCCCAAAAATTCAGCCACAGCGCCGACGTCTTCATTTTCTCGACGAACGAGCGGTGGGCGGCGATGTCCTCTTCACCAATCCGCGATGGTAGCGCCGCGGGCCGAACCATAGCAGCACCGCGCCGCGCGCCGCCACGCTGGCCAGCCGACGCGTTGGCGCTCGACGACTGCAGGCCGAACGTCGCTTGCCGCTCGCCGAGCAGCTCGACGTAAACTTCCGCGAGAAGCAGACTGTCGACGAGCGCGCCGTGCTTCGTACGCTGCGAATTGTCGATCGAATACCGTTTGCAAAGCGCATCGAGCGTATTGGGACCGGCCGGATGCCGGCGCCGCGCAATCGCGAGCGTATCGACCACGCGATCGAAGCTTAAAGCCCTCTCGCCGACAAGACCCAACTCGAAATTCAAAAACATGATGTCGAACTGGGCATTGTGAATGACCAGGACATCTTCGCCGACGAACGTCAGAAAATCCCTCACCACATCGCGAAACAGCGGCTTGCCGAAAAGGAACTCCGTCGAGATGCCGTGAATTTCTTGCGCTTCGCGGGGAACGTCGCGCTGCGGATTGATGAAACGGTGAAACTCTTTGCCCGTCGGAATGCGGTTGATCATTTCGATCCCACCGATTTCGATCAGGCGATGACCCTTCTTCGGATCGAGACCCGTCGTTTCGGTATCGAGTACGATTTCACGCATTGAGATCAGTCCCCCGCCGGCAGAGCGTTTTCAAGCGAAGTGGATACCGGTTCGCGTGAAGAAAACGCGACAAACAAATCTAGCGCCAGAACTTATCGTAAGCCGTGGCGCTGAGTGGCAGGAGCTTAGTGATGATGCGGTCGATTTGGCTGTTACAGTTTTCGACCGATCCGTTGGTGTCCACAACGAAATCGGCGCGCGCTTGCTTTTCGTCTTCCGGAAGCTGCCGCGCAACCACGGCCTCGAACCTGGCATCCGTCATCCCCGCGCGCGCCAGCACCCGCTCGCGCTGCAGTTCCGGCGACGCCGTAACGACGACGATGGCATCGACATGCTCGTCGCGCCCGCCCTCGAAGAAGAGCGGAATTTCAAGAACCGCCATTGCCGCGCCATGTGTCTTCTCCTCTTGCAGGAAGCGGCGCTCCGCCTCATGAACGTGAGGATGCACGATGGCTTCGAGATCCTTGAAGCGCTTGGGATCGGCAATGAGTTGCTCTGCAAGCTTGCTGCGATCGACCGCTTGACCCGTGATCGATCCTGGAAATGCCCGTTCGATCTCGTCGTTCAGCGGTCCTTCATAAAGCCGGTGAACCTCCGCGTCCGCATCGAAGACGGAGATACCGCGCGCACGGAACCGCGCCGCCGCGGTCGATTTTCCCATACCGATCGACCCGGTCAAACCAACGACAAGCATCATGCCTCTCGAATATTCTCTGCAATCAGATCGTAGAGTTCGCGCGTGACTTCGGGCCGAACCCCAAACCACTTCTCGAAACCGGGCACCGCCTGGTGCAGCAGCATTCCGAGACCGTCCACGCCCGTGAGCCCATATCGGCGCGCCGAGCTTAACAACGGAGTTTCCAACGGGACGTAAACGATGTCTGCGACAACTAAGTCTCTGCCCACCCTTGAAAAATCAATTTCTGGATCGCCCACCCCGTTCATCCCGAGCGTTGTTGTATTGACGACCACCGAAACATCCGCAGTGTGATCATTACGGATATCCCACGCCCAGGCGGTAACTCGCGTGCCGAAGTGACGCGCAGTTTCTTGCGCCCGCTCGATCGACCGGTTGAAGACGCGGATGTCGTCGCGGCCGGCTTCCAGAAATCCATGAATCACCGCTCGCGCCGATCCGCCAGCGCCGAGGATCATGATCGGTCCCCGCAACGTCCGCCAATGCGGCGCCGACTGATCGAGGTTGGCCATGAAGCCGTAGGAATCGGTGTTGGTGCAGGCCAGCGCGTCGCCTTCAAACCAGAGCGTGTTCGCAGCCCCGACCGCGACCGCGGAAGACGACTTGATCTCCGCGAGAGAAAACACCTCTTCCTTATGAGGCACGGTAACATTGCAGCCCGCGAAGCCGCGCTCCTTCAACGATCCGATGAACGCTTTCAGCTCCTCAGGTCGAACCGCCTCTTTCGTATAAGATCCCTCGATCCCATACGTGCGCAGCCAGAACTGATGGATAAGTGGCGAGCGCGAATGCGCGATCGGCCAGCCGATGACACAGGCACGCTTCATGCTGTAATCATCTGTTCGACGCGAAGCTGCGCGAGAAGAGGCAGCAGCGGAATGCCGAGGATCGTGAAGTAGTCGCCCTCGATCCGCTCGAAGAGCTGCACGCCAAGAGCCTCGAGCTCATAGCATCCGACGCTTCCGAGGATGCGATCCCCGCTCCGTTCGAGATAGGCACCGATGAATTCGTCGGAATAATCGCGCATCGTCATCCCCGCCGTCGCCGTCGTTTGCCAACGGACGTTTCCACCCTGCGCCAGCGCTACCGCGGAAACGAGATCGTGTGTCCGTCCGCGGAGCATCACCAGGTGTTCGTGGGCTTCAGCGAGGCTTGCCGCTTTTGCGAAGATCTTGCCGCCGAGCGCCAAAACCTGATCGGCGCCGATGACGAGAGCATCAGGATGCGCGACGGAAACTACGCGCGCCTTTTCCGAAGCGAGCACGCTCGCGACGTCACCGGCTTCCGCGCCGGATGTCTTTTCCAGGATGGCATCGCGTATCGCGATTTCGTCGATATCCGCGGGAATAACGTCGAACACGAGGCCCGCGGCTTTGAGCAACTCGCGGCGCGCCGCGCTACCCGAGGCGAGAATCAACCGGCTTGCTTCAGACATTGGCTGGGTCCGTCTCCGGTTTTGACCCCGCCTTGCGGTCGTGCAGCAGCTTCAAGATCATCGTGGCAGATTCTTCGATGGATCGCCGCGTCACATCGATGATCGGCCAGCCGTTTTGTGCGGCGATCTTCCGTGTGTAGGCGATTTCCGCCGAAATCGTATCACGATCGACATAGGTTTCGAGATCCCGATCCGCCATCAGGATCGCGCGATTGCGCCGCACGTCCGCGATTCGATCGACATTTGCAATCAAACACACGACAAATGCGGAATGCTGCCGAAACAATTGTTCCGGCAACGGCACCTGCGGCACGAGCGGCAGATTGGTCGTCTTGTACCCACGCTGCGCGAGATAGAGCGACGTCGGCGTTTTCGAGGTCCGCGAAATTCCGAGCAACACGATATCCGCGTCGCTGAGGTTATCCGGCAACCGGCCGTCATCATGCGCCATCGTGAAATTCATGGCGTCGATGCGCCGGAAGTAATCGGCATCGAGAACGTGCTGGCCCGCGACCGTCGGTGTTTGCGGCGCGCCGAGATAGCTCTCGAACACCTGCATGATGGGGCGCAACACCGCAAGACAGGGAATCTTGAGCCGCTGGCAATGTTGCTCGAGCTCGTCCGCAAGCGCCTGGTTGACGACGGTATAAAGCACGATGCCCGGCTCCGCCTCGATGTCGGCAAGCACACGCTTCAGCTGACGCTGCGTGCGCACGAGCGGATGCATATGCTCGATCGCCCGGATATTCTGATATTGAACCGTCGCCGCTTTCGCGATCGCCACCAACGTCTCACCTGTCGAATCCGAGACGAGGTGCATATGGAACAGGCTTGGCAGCGTCATGACATCGATCTCTTGCGACTGACGGGCGGCAGCCTGTTCAAAACCCCGACCTTATCCCCGAACCCGGTGGACCTCTCTCGGGTTGAGAGAACAACCATAGGCTCACCCACGGCGATACCCACATCCGGGCAAAAGGGAAAGATGTTGTTCGACACGCGGCCATCCCAAGGAATAACCGTCCCCTCCAGCCTCTGTCCGGCGGTTTTCAACAAGGAGTCCTTCCGGGTTGTTGGTGCAGATCATTAGCAAGCCATTGATTAATAGACGACTTGAACCCCTATTGCGCTCAAGGCTCAACAGACACTATCGCTCGTGCTACACGGCCGGACTGACTGAAACGTTGTGGACGAACTGTGGACGATCCAGCGATCCCCACTCCTCGCTGCCCTAAGAGTCAAAAAAATAAGCTTCAAGAAAATTTATCTGATTTGAAGTGAAGGAAAGAACTCCGTTGCGCGACCTGAACGCCAAACAGCCCACGAAGCACTTCCTGAAACCGTTTTCGGGCACTGCGGTTCAGCCACCACCCGTCTGGCTCATGCGCCAAGCCGGTCGCTATCTGCCGGAATACCGCAAAGTCCGGTCGGAAGCCGGCAGCTTCCTCGACCTCTGCTACGCGCCGAAGCTAGCTGCCGAAGTGACGCTGCAGCCCATCCGGCGTTACGGCTTCGACGCTGCAATCCTGTTTTCAGACATCCTCGTCGTACCGGACGCGCTCGGCCAAGGCGTCCGTTTCGCCGAAGGCGAAGGCCCGCGTCTCGATCCCGTTAAAACGGTTGCCGACCTCCGCCGACTCGACCTATCGAACACCCACTACAAGTTCGCGAAAGTTTGCGAAACGGTCGCGCTGCTGAGCAAAGAGCTGCCGCGCGAGACGGCTTTGATTGGATTTTGTGGGGCACCTTGGACCGTTGCAACGTACATGGCCGAAGGCCGGGGATCGAGCGATCAGGCCGCGGCGCGCAGCTGGGCTTATCGCGATCGCGCGGGCTTTTCAGAACTCATCGACCTGCTGACGGAAGCCTCGATTGTCTACCTTTCGGGCCAAGTGGACGCGGGCGCCAACGCGCTGCAGATTTTCGACAGCTGGGCGGGTAGCCTCGCCGAAGACGAATTCGAGCGCTGGGTCATCGCGCCAACGGCCCGCATCGTCACCGAAATCCGGCGACGCCATCCGCAAGTCCCCATCATAGGTTTTCCGCGCGGCGCCGCCGCCCTTCTGCAGAAATACATCGACGGCACGAACGTCGATGGCGTGAGCTGCGATACGTCCTGCCCCTTGAGCGTCATGCAGGCGATCGCGAAAACCGGCACAGTCGTGCAGGGCAATCTCGATCCGCTCCTTCTCGTCACCGGCGGCGAAGCACTCGATGCCCGCGCCGGCGCAATCTGTGAGGCGATGGCGGGCTTGCCGTTCGTATTCAACCTCGGCCATGGCATCGTGCCTGAAACGCCGCCCGAGAATGTCGCCCGGCTTGTCCAAAGGATCCGTGAAACGGGAAACTAGAGAATGTCAGACGCGCCTTCTGCCTCGTCTCTTGCCGCCTCTCCCGGCCGCCGCGCCGCCCTCGCGCTGGCGGTAACGGTTATCCTGGCTGCGGCGCTCGTTTTCATCGTTCCTGGCGACGCCTATCTCTGGCTCAAGGCGTTCCACGTGATCGCGGTCATCGCTTGGATGGCCACGATGCTCTATCTGCCGCGGCTATTCGTCTATCACGCCGAAGCGCCGGTCGGCTCTGCGCAGGCCGAAACCTTCAAGCTGATGGAAAGCCGGCTTTTGAACATCATCGCGACGCCGGCGATGATCATCGCCTGGGTGCTCGGCCTATGGCTGGCGACCACCAGCCATTTCTGGTCCGCCCCTTGGTTCCACGCCAAAATTACGCTCGTTCTCCTGCTTTCCGGGTTGCATGGCTACCTTTCGGCATCGGCCCGGGCCTTTCGTGAAGACCGCAACACGAAACCCGCGCGGCACTGGCGGATTATCAATGAGGTCCCGGCAGTGCTGATGATCGGCATTGTCATCCTTGTGATTGTAAAGCCATTTTGAGACTTTCCAGATCCACGCCGATCTGCTATGGAAAAACAGTCCTCATAGGATTTTGGCAGACGGCACGTTTCGACGTTTTGATGCGTCAACGCCCGCCGGTTCATGACGAGGCGCCCGCCTTGTCGCCGTCATGCCAGGCTCATTCATCCCACCTCACCACCCGATGCCGCTCAGATGCGGCGCTCCGTGGAGTTCTTTTTCAATGAAGCAAATGAAGCTCGAGGATTTGAAGCGGAAATCCCCCGCCGAGCTCGTCACCTTTGCCGAAGAGGCCGGTGTCGAGAACGCCTCGACCCTGCGCAAGCAGGAATTGATGTTCGCAACGCTGAAGCAGCTCGCGACCCAAGAAACCGAAATTACCGCGACCGGTGTCGTCGAAGTCCTGCAGGACGGCTTCGGCTTTTTAAGATCGCCGGACGCCAACTATCTGCCCGGCCCCGATGACATCTATGTCTCGCCCTCGCAGATCCGTCGCTTTGCCCTCCGCACCGGCGATACCGTTGAAGGCCAGATCCGCTCGCCGAAAGACGGCGAACGCTACTTCGCCCTCCTCAAGGTCTCGAACATCAACTTCGAAGACCCCGAGAAGGCCAAGCACAAGAGCCACTTCGACAACCTGACGCCGCTTTATCCGACGCAGTGGTTGAAACTCGAAATCGAAGACCCGACCATCAAGGACCTGTCGTCCCGCGTGATCGACATCGTCTCGCCGCTCGGCAAAGGCCAGCGCGCCCTGATCGTCGCCCCGCCGCGCACCGGCAAGACGGTTCTCCTGCAGAACATCGCCCACTCGATCACGGCCAATCATCCGGAATGCTATCTGATCGTCCTGCTGATCGACGAGCGGCCGGAAGAAGTCACCGACATGCAGCGGAACGTCAAAGGCGAGGTCATCTCCTCGACGTTCGACGAGCCGCCGTCACGGCACGTCCAGGTGTCGGAGATGGTCATCGAGAAGGCTAAGCGTCTCGTTGAGCATAAGCGCGATGTCGTCATCCTGCTCGACTCGATCACGCGCCTCGGTCGTGCCTACAACACAGTCGTTCCGTCTTCCGGCAAGGTCCTGACCGGCGGCGTCGACTCGAACGCCCTGCAGCGGCCGAAGCGCTTCTTCGGTGCGGCCCGCAACATCGAAGAAGGCGGCTCGCTGACCATCATCGCGACGGCCCTCATCGATACCGGCTCGCGCATGGACGAAGTGATCTTCGAAGAGTTCAAGGGTACAGGCAACTCGGAAATCATCCTGGACCGCAAGGTCTCCGACAAGCGAGTCTTCCCGGCGATCGACGTTTCGCGTTCGGGCACGCGTAAGGAAGACCTGCTCGTTCCGAAGGATCAGCTCAAGAAGGTCTACGTCCTCCGCCGCATCCTCAACCCGATGGGCACGATGGACGGCATCGAGTTCCTCATCGACAAGCTCAGGTCCACCAAGACCAACGGCGAGTTCTTCCAATCGATGAATACGTAGGGACGTCACCCTCGGCTTCATGCCGAGGGCAGCAATGGTAAAGTCGCCTCTACAACAGATTCACGTGAAATGGAAAAAGGCCGCCCAATCGAGCGGCCTTTTTTGTTGTCCAGAGAACGGCGAAACTACTCCGCCGCGTGAATGATCTGCTCGCGCGCTTCCTGCGCCGGCGTTTTGGCGGCAAGCTTTTTATAGCGCTCGGGCTCACCCTTGCCGGGCTCGTAGTAGAACGGCAGCAGCAGCTGCTCGACATAGCCCTTCGGGAAATTCGGCAGCTCGTCGACGCCCATATCCTTGGACGTGATCTCACGCTTCGGCTTGTCGCTGAACGTGCCGAGCATCCTGTCCCAGATCGTCAGAAGCAGACCGAAATTGCAGTCGCCTTCCGTACCCCAGTTGACGTGGTGCATGTGATGCAGGCGTCCGATCGACAGGTGTTTTTGCAGCGGTCCAAGCCGCGCATCGACATTCGAGTGCTGCACGATCAGCGTCACCGAGATCACGAAGCCGAGCACCACCGCGACCGGCACAGGCATGCCGATGATCACGAGCGGCATGTTGCCGACGACCATGTCGATGACCTGATGGATGGGGTGGCGAATGACGCCGTTGTAGCCATAGAGCCGGCCGACCCCGTGATGAACCGCATGCAGCCTCCAGAGCGGCGCATACCGGTGGCTAAGATAATGCATCATCATGAAAGCGAAGTCGGCGACGAGGAACGCGATGAGCACCTGCGTCCACATCGGCCAGTGCGTCGGCCAAATGCCTTGGAACGGGAACAGCCAGCAGATGACCGGGATCAGGAAGACGCCATTCATCGCCGATATTTCATAGGCAGCGATGTGCGCAGTATTCGCGCCCATGTCCCCATGCGCGCCGTGATCGTTCCACTCATCGAAAAACGGCGCGATCTTCTCGGCCGCAAACGAAGTTGCATAGGCGATTGCCAGCAACGGCAGCAGCCAGAGGTATGCCCAGTGATTTCCTTGGGCGACGACCAGTTCGCTCACGACCCAGTAGGCGGCGAAGGTCAACCCGAACATCATAAATGGGGCGTAGCCGTATCGAACGACTTCCCGGAGATATTTCATGCGGAGCGGCCTTTCTACCCGACCTCTATATCGTTCTGAGGCTGTTTCAGCCAAGCGTTTGAACTCTGGGACGTTTCAACGCGGTAAAGAGTCATCAGAAAGTTTCGGTCGCCGATCTCGCCGCCCGGAGCCGCGCGAGTAATTCGTCTGGCTCCTGCAAAGGCGTGCTACAGGTTGGCCCGACGCAGACGTAAGCCGTTGATTTGCCGCCGATGCCGGCTTTTCCAGCAAGCGGGGATTGGCTGGAGAGACTGGGCGCCGCAGCCGAGATGAACTCAACGGCTCCCGGTAGCGAAACCCGATTGAGCTCCGCTGCGAGATTATTGTCGCTGCCAATCACAGCAACTTGAACCAGACGATCCAGATCAAGTTCCGCTGCGATCAGACCGCAGTGGCCAGTGGGAACGCGCGCCACGGCGCCCGAAAATGCGCTAACCAATTGCCGCGCCCGATTGTCGTAACGGCTATCGCCGGTGAGGGCGGCAAGCGCGATCAAGTTTGCAAGCTGGATGGCATTTGCACTTGGAACGGCATCATCCGATGCGGTCTTGAGGCGAACGACGACATCCGCCGTATCGTCGGCTGCCGTGAAGTATCCACCGCTCTCGCCATCCCAATAGTGCTGATCGAGGACATCGGCCCAGCGCTGGGCTTGAGCGAGATAGCTCTCCGATTGCGTCGCGCTGAAGAGCCGAAGCGCTGCCCATGTCATGTTCGCATAGTCGGATGCGGTGGCCGGCGCTTTGGCGAGACCTGCGCGATAGGAGTGAAAGAGACGATCGCCACCGGCCGAGAGCTTCGTCGTAATGCACGTGAAGGCACGTTCCGCGAGCGTCAGCCATTCCGGCTTTTGAAATACTATCGCGGCGCGCGAAAGTGCGGCGATCATCAGACCGTTCCAATCGGCGAGGATCTTGTCGTCCCATCCCGGCCGCACACGCGATGCCCGCCGTTGAAGTAGCTTCGCACGCAGTCCCGCGAGACGCGCTTCTTCCGCATCCGAAAGCCAAGCGAGTGAGTCGAGACGATTGAGGATCGTATGGCCTTCGAAATTGCCGTTGGTCGTCACGCCATAGACGCGTGAGAAGAACGCGGCATCCTCCGCGCCGAGAGTGTCCGCGATTTCATCCGCGCTCCAAACGTAGAACTTGCCTTCTTCGCCTTCGCTGTCGGCATCAAGAGAAGCCGCGAAACCTCCGGCTTCACCGATCATCTCGCGCTCTAGCCAGGCGACGGTCTCGGCGATGCGGATCTTGAAGAGAGGCTCCTGCGTCTCGCGCCAAACCTCCGTCATGAGATCGATCAACAGCGCATTGTCGTAGAGCATCTTCTCGAAGTGCGGAACGAGCCAGAGCTCATCGACGGAATAGCGCGCGAACCCGCCGCCGAGATGATCGTAGATACCGCCCTGCGCGATATGGCGAAGCGTCGTGACGACCGCGTCCTTCGCACTCTTCTCGTCGTAGCGAATGGCGCCGCGCCATAGGAGCCAGAAGATATTCCATTGCGGAAACTTCGGTGCACCCGAAAGCCCGCCATGCTCGCGATCGACCGCGCGCGCGATGCGCTGCACGAGATCGCGAACATCTGGCCTCGGCACGTTCGCGCGATCGCTCGCGGCGCTATCATCCTTCAACGAAGCAATGAGCGCTTCGGTATTCTTGCGCACGTTGTCGGGCTGATTTTGATAAGCCTCCGAGATGCGCAGAAGCACCGTCACGAATGCCGGACGTCCGTATCGTGATTCACGTGGAAAGTAAGTTCCGCCCCAAAACGGTTTCGCGTCGCTGTCGAGAAACATCGTCAGCGGCCAGCCGCCCTGCTCGCCGAGCCGGTGCAGCGCGCCCATGTAGATCGCATCGATGTCGGGACGTTCCTCGCGATCGACTTTGATGTTGATGAAGAGGTTATTCATCACCTCCGCCGTCGCCGGATCTTCAAAGCTTTCGTGCGCCATCACATGACACCAGTGGCACGCCGCATATCCGACGGAGAGTAGGATCGGTTGTCCCGTTCGCTTGGCTTCGGCAAGCGCCTCCGGACCCCAAGCCCACCAATGCACCGGGTTGTCCTGGTGCTGTAGAAGATAAGGGCTGGTCTCATACTTCAGGCGATTTTCGCTCAATTCGCACCTGTCGGCGTTAGGAGGGATTTCGTGATCGAGTTGCGGTCGTCGCCGTCTACGAGTACGCGAAGCCAATGAAAGAGGCTTCAACGATCTTCGCGCTTTCGAGCGCTCCAGGACGCGCCGGCGTCGCTGTCATCCGCGTATCGGGTCCCGCCGCTCGGAAGACGCTCGAAATGATGACGGGACCACTGCCGGAACCCCGCTTCGCTGCCTTCCGCACCATTAAGCATCCAAAGACCGGCGACGTGCTCGACCGAGCTGTTGTCATCTGGTTCGCGGCGCCGAAAACCGAAACAGGCGAAGATATCGTCGAGTTCCAGGTTCACGGCAGCCGCGCCGTCATTGCCGCCTTGCTGTCGGCGCTGGGAGAGATCGCCGGATGCCGCTTAGCAGAGCCCGGCGAATTCGCCCGTCGCGCGTTCGAGAACGGCAAGCTCGACCTGGCGGAAATCGAAGGCCTCGCGGATCTTATAGAAGCGGAAACAGAAGCCCAGCGCCGCCAGGCTCTCGCCCAGACGGCGGGCTCTCTCTCGAAGCTCTACGACGGCTGGCGAACCCGCTTGATCGAGATCGCCGCGCTGGTCGAAGCCGCAATCGACTTTTCCGACGAAGGCGACGTGTCGGCGTCGGCTTTCCATGAAGCGCGAAAACGCGCGGAAATATTGCAAAAGGAAATCGCCGCGCATCTCGATGACGGCCATCGCGGTGAGATTCTGCGCGAGGGATTCCGCGTCGCGCTTCTCGGGGCCCCGAATGCCGGCAAGTCCAGCCTTCTGAACGCTCTCGCGCGCCGTGATGCGGCGATCGTCTCGGCCGAAGCCGGAACCACGCGCGACATCATCGAGGTTCGCCTCGACCTCGCTGGCCTCGCCGTCATCTTCTCCGACACCGCCGGCATTCGCGAAGCTTCAAGCGACGTCGAACGCGAAGGCATCCGGCGCAGCCTCGCTGCCGCCCGTGACGCCGACCTGGTGCTGTGGCTGGCCGAAAATCCTGAATCGATTCCGCCACTTAATTTTTCACGTGAAACAAGTCTTGCAATCCGTTCCAAACAGGATCTTGCACTTGATTCCCGCTTTGACGGCCTCGCCGTCTCGGCCAAGACCGGCGCCGGCATCGACCAGCTCATCGCGGAGATCGCAAAACGCGCGTCCGAAGCCGTCGGCTCTGCGACCGAACCGGCGCTGACCCGGGCCCGTCACCGGGAAGCCCTGGAAAATGCCTTGAATGATATCGCCGTCTTCCTTAACGGCCCCCCGGGACCGATCGAACTTCGCGCCGAGGACGTGCGCCGCGCTGCTCAGGCGCTGGGCCGGATCACCGGCCGAGTCGATGTCGAGGACGTCCTTGACCAAATTTTCGGTCGATTCTGCATCGGCAAGTGAGTCCAAAAGGTTTCACGTGAAATGATTCCCGGATTCGCAAGCCCTCATTTTTAGACTCCTGTGGGCAACGTCCGGCGACATACCGCCTTTTGCGCGACCCCCGGATGCGCTAGACCCCGCCAATGAACCAATACGACGTCATCGTTGTGGGCGGAGGCCACGCCGGAACCGAAGCAGCCGCGGCTGCGGCGCGCATGGGCGCTCGGACGGCGCTCGTCACCCATGCCTTCGCAACGATCGGCGAAATGTCGTGCAATCCGGCCATCGGCGGCCTCGGAAAGGGCCATCTGGTCCGCGAAATCGACGCCCTTGACGGCCTGATGGGCCGCGTGGCCGACGCCGCCGGGATCCAGTTCCGGCTTCTGAACCGCTCGAAAGGCCCCGCCGTCCACGGTCCCCGCACCCAAGCCGACCGCAAGCTCTACCGTCAGGCCATGCAGGCCGAAATCGCCGCGATTCCGAACCTCGACGTCATCGAAGGCGGGGTCGAGGACCTAATTGTCGTCGATGGCCGGGTCGAGGGCGCCATCACCGCCAATGGCCGCGAGCTGCGCGCGGGCGCCGTCATTCTAACGACCGGCACCTTCCTGAATGGCCTCATTCATATGGGCGAGCAGAAGATTCCCGCCGGCCGGGCTGGCGAAGCCCCCGCCCTGAAGCTCTCCGAACGCCTCTACGGCCTCGGCCTGAAACTGGGGCGCCTGAAGACGGGCACCCCGGCGCGCCTTGACGGCAAATCGATCGATTGGTCGGGCCTCGAAATGCAAAAGGCCGACGACGACCCGGTGCCGTTTTCGTTTCTGACCGAAGCCGTCACGACACCGCAAATCGCCTGCGGGATCACCTACACGAACGAAGCGACGCATGAGATCATTCGCGCCAATCTCGCGCGTTCGCCTATGTATTCGGGCCAAATCGAGAGCGTCGGCCCGCGCTATTGCCCGTCGATCGAGGACAAGGTTGTGCGATTCGCCGACCGCGCCGCGCACCAGATTTTCCTCGAACCCGAAGGCCTCGACGATGACACCATCTATCCGAACGGCGTCTCGACGTCGCTGCCGGTCGAAGTCCAGGACGCCTTTCTGAAAACCATGCCGGGGCTCGCCAATGTCGTGATCAAGCGGCCCGGCTACGCCATCGAATACGACTACGTCGATCCGCGCGAGTTGACCCCGGGCCTCGAGGTCAAGCGCCTGCCCGGCCTCTTCCTCGCCGGCCAGATCAATGGCACCACCGGGTACGAGGAAGCGGGAGCCCAAGGCCTTCTTGCCGGCATCAACGCCGCCCTGACCGCAAGCCGAACGACATGCGATTCAACCTCCAGTGATTCACGTGAAACGGATTCACGTGAAACAGGAGCCCCAGTTTTTGGAGATTCGTTCGAGGATTCACGTGAAACGTACGCCATTTCGCGGACGGCCGGCTACCTTGGCGTCATGGTCGACGACCTGATCACCCGGGGCGTTTCCGAGCCCTACCGGATGTTTACGTCACGAGCGGAATTCCGGCTGAAGCTCCGCGCCGACAACGCCGACCAGCGCCTGACGCCCGAAGGCATCGCCCTCGGCTGCGTCGGCCCCGAACGCCGCCAGAAGTTCGAGACCAAGGCCAAAGCCCTCGCCGAAGGTCTGGATCTCCTGAACCAGCTCTCGCTGACCCCGACCGAGGCAGCCCGCCATGGCCTGACCGTCAATCGTGACGGCCGGCGCCGTACGGCCTTCGATTTGTTGGCTTTTCCCGAAATCTCGCTCGATCGCCTGAAATCCGTTTGGCCCGAAATCGGCAACATCCAGCCGCGGATCGCCGACCAGCTCGAGGTCGACGCCCGCTACGCCGCCTATCTCCGCCGCCAGGACGAGGATGTCGACCAGCTGAAGCGGGACGAGGCCGTCCGCATCCCGGATGACTTCGATTACGCCGCCATTCCGAGCCTTTCAGCCGAGATTCGCCAGAAACTGGCCCGTCACCGCCCCTCGACGATTGCCCAGGCCGGCCGCATCGAGGGCATGACGCCCGCCGCGCTTCTGACCCTGCTCGCCCGCCTCAAGGCAGCCAAGAGCGGCAAACGCGACCGCAAGAGCGCCTAATGGCGCCGGCCCGTATCGACACGCCGGAAGAGTTTCAACGCCGGTTCGAAGTTTCCGATGAAATCCGTGAAAAGCTCGAAACTTACGCTGCGCTTCTGAAGCGCTGGCAGAAAACCATCAACCTCGTCGCTCCGAGCACGCTCGACGAAGTCTGGCACCGCCATTTCGCCGATAGCGCCCAGCTCTGGCGCTACCGCCCCGAAGGCGCCCGGACGTGGCTCGACCTCGGGTCCGGCGCCGGTTTTCCGGGCCTCGTCCTGGCGATCATGGCTTCCGAAACCGGTGGCACGCGCCACATACTGGTCGAGAGCGATAGCAGAAAGGCCGCATTCATGCGCGAAGTCGCGCGCGAAACCCGCGTTGCTGTGGACATTCTGGGCATGAGGATCGAAAATCCCGAGACTCAGGCTAAGGTAGGCAAGGCCGACTGCGTTACCGCGCGCGCACTTGCACCACTCTCACGACTGGTCGAGATCGCGGCACCTTATTTTGCGTCTTCTACGCTTGGCATGTTCTTGAAAGGCCGTGACGTCTCGGCCGAACTCGAGAACGCAGCTCGAGACTGGCAGTTTGCCTTTGAGCTGATTCCAAGCGTTACGGAAGAGGCCGGCCGCGTTGTGTTGCTCAAAGCGTTGAACCCAAGGACGGAGGGATAAACCCGTGGCCGGCTACGTTTCAGGCACGGGCGGTGCGAACGCGGGACCGCGTGTCGTTGCTGTCTCCAATCAGAAAGGCGGCGTCGGCAAAACGACGACCGCGATCAATCTCGGCACCGCGCTGGCAGCGGTCGGCGAGCGGGTTCTTATCCTCGACCTCGATTCGCAGGGCAACGCTTCGACCGGTCTTGGCGTCGATATCGAGCAGCGCTTCAAGACGACATTCGACGTTTTGACGGGCAACGCCGCGATCCTTGAGACCGTCCTGAAAACGGCGGTCCCGAATCTTTTCATCGTACCGGCGAACAGCGATCTCGTTGGTATCGACGCGGCGCTTGCGGCCGACCCGAACAAGGCGTTCAAGCTCCGCGACGCGATCACGGCAATGATCGGACATCTGCGCGCGCGCGATGCGGATCAGCAATTTACGTATGTGCTGATCGACTGCCCGCCGTCGCTCAATCTGCTGACTCTCAACGCCATGTCCGCGGCGCATGCGGTTCTCGTGCCGGTTCAATGCGAGTTCTTCGCGCTCGAAGGTATTTCGCAGTTGAAGGATTCCATCGAGCAGATCCGCGCGACGCTCAATCCGCGTCTCGAAATTCAAGGCGTCGTGCTGACAATGCACGACGGCCGCACATCGCTGTCGCGCGAAGTCGCCGACAACGTCCGCGCCTTCTTCGGCAACAAGGTCTACGACACGGTCATCCCGCGCAACACGCGCATTGCCGAGGCGCCATCGCACGGCAAGCCGATTCTTCTCTACGATTACGATTGCGCCGGCAGCCAGGCCTATATCCGGCTCGCCACCGAAATCATGGAGCGCGAGCGGCGATACAAGGCCGCCTAAGCAGCTAGAAAACCGCCGGATCAAAACGACAAACCGACAAGCAGGGGACTGATAAGCAGATGAACTCGATGGTGCCGAAGAGCCGCCTAGGCCGTGGCCTTGCCTCTCTCATCGGAGAACCGGCACCTCTCGGACATCGCCTTCCGCCCGAGGGCGAGCAGCGCATGGTCTCGATCGCCGAGGTCAAGTCGAGCCCGCTCAACCCGCGCAAGGATTTCCGCGACGATGAACTCGCGGAGCTGGCGGAGTCTATCCGCACCAAGGGTCTCGTCCAGCCGATCGTCGTTAGGCCGAACGGAATGTCGGGCGGCTACGAGATCGTCGCCGGTGAACGCCGGTGGCGCGCGGCGCAAAAAGCCGGGATGCACACCATCCCCGTGATCATCCGCGAGCTCTCCGACCGCGAAGTCCTTGAGCTTGCGATCATCGAGAACGTTCAGCGGCAGGACTTGAACGCCATCGAAGAGGCGTCGGGCTATCGCGAGCTCGTCGAGCGCTTCGATTACAGCCAGGAACAGCTCTCCGAAATCATCGGCAAAAGCCGCAGCCACGTCGCCAACACGCTCCGGCTGTTGAAGCTCCCCGCCCCCGTCCAGTCGCTCGTCCAGCAGGGCCAGCTGACGGCCGGTCACGCGCGTGCTCTGATCGGCCGCGCCGACGCTGAATCGCTGGCGAAGAAGATCATCGACGACAGCCTGAACGTCCGCGACGTCGAAGCGCTCGTCCAGCAGACGTTCGGTCAAGAGGGCCCGACTGGCGGCAACCGGCGTGCGCGCGACAAGGATGCCGACACGAAGGCCTTCGAGAAAGAGCTGACCGATCTCTTGGGGTTGAAGGTCGAAGTTCGGCGCGGGTCGGGCGAAACCGGCACCCTTACGATCCGGTACGGCAACTTCGACCAGCTGGACTACATTCGCCAACGCCTTGGCGGAGGTTGAGTTTTTAAGCTTTCTGTCGCAATTTTAGAGCCGCCGCTTGACGCTCTCGCGGCGGCTTGATGCTGTGCGCGCCAAGGGGCTCGTGCGCTCGGGCCCAATAGCACGAGACACAAACATGAGTGATGTGAATACGTTGGAGCGTCTTGCCGCGCTCGTCCACTCGCGGCGTTCCGACACGAGTGGAAAGTCCTATACATCTCAACTGTTGACCGCCGGCACCGAGCGCTGCGCCAAGAAATTCGGCGAGGAAGCGGTGGAGGCCGTCATCGCTGCTTTAGGAAGCGATCCGGCGGCACTCAAGGCAGAAGCGGCGGACGTGCTTTATCACCTCCTCGTCCTGCTCGAATCCCGCAACATCTCTCTTCAGGAGGTCCTGAAGGTTCTGGACGGCCGCATGGGCACCTCGGGACTTGAAGAGAAGGCCTCCCGGACGCGAGGCGAATCGTGAAAACGCGCGCCGCGGCTCGCAAGAAGGCGAAGGCGCAACCGCTGACGCAAGCGCAAGGCGAGGCGCACCGTCCGGAGAGTGTCCCCTTCTCCCCCTACCGCGTTTTCACGCGGGAGGAATGGGCGAGACTTCGTGCCGATACGCCGATGACGCTGAAGTCTAATGAGCTCGAGCAGCTATCCGGCATCATCGAGGAGCTTTCGGTCGACGAGGTCGAGCAGATCTATTTGCCGTTGTCGCGCCTTCTCAATCTCTACGTCGCCGCTGCGCAAAAGCTGCATTCGGTGAGTTCCGAATTCCTCGGGCGCAAAGATACGAAAGTCCCCTTCATCATCGGCGTCGCGGGGTCCGTGGCCGTCGGCAAGAGCACGACGGCGCGTGTGTTGCGGGCACTTCTGGCACGTTGGCCCGACCATCCGCGCGTCGACCTGATGACGACCGACGGCTTTCTCTTTCCCAATGCCGAGCTGCAGCGCCGCGGCCTGATGGAGCGGAAAGGCTTTCCCGACAGCTTCGACACGGAACGGCTTTTGCGCTTTCTGGGCGACGTCAAATCCGGCGTGTCGCGCGTTTCGGCGCCCGTCTACTCGCACTTCCAATACGATATTCTTGCCGGCCAGGAAGTGTACGTGGAGCAGCCCGATATCCTTATCATCGAAGGCCTGAATATTCTTCAGCCTGCCGAAATGCCGAAAGACGGCGGGACGATTCCCTTCGTCTCGGATTTCATCGATTTCTCGATCTATATCGATGCCGATCCGGCGGTAATCGAGAAATGGTATTTGACGCGTTTCATGCGTCTCAGAAGCACGGCGTTTCGTGATCCCGGCGCTTACTTTCACAAATACGCGACGCTTGCCCCCGACGAGGTGCGCCGCATCGCGCTGAAGCTATGGCGCGAGATCAACCTCAAGAACCTCGAAGAAAACATCCTTCCGACGCGCCGCCGTGCTCAGCTGATTTTGCAGAAGGGTGAAAGCCATCGCGTCGAGGTGGCGTCACTGCGCAAGCTCTGAGCTGGGTTTTGCGAAAAAGGCAAAAAAAATGGACCGCTTGGGGAAGCGGCCCGTGAGTGATCACAGGAAAAGCTCAGAAATCGAATTGTCGGAATAGGCCGTCTTTGCGCAAAGGGCTTAGCGACTGTGCAGCATCGCCTGAGGCGTTGCCTCGGGGGAAATACCCGCCGCTGCGGGCGTGGTCCCGCGAAGGTCTTTTGTAAGCTCGATGCGCGTCTTCAACGAAAAGACTTTGTATTTATCGCGCAGGCGGCGAATCGCCGATGGGTTCGAATATCCCATCAACCGTATGGCGGTGGTCGGTCTCAATTCCGGATGTACCCTCAGCAACTCGTCCAGCCGTGCAATACGGTCGCTATCATCGATGCCGGTACCTTTCGGGCGGCCGCGGCGAATGGGAGAGTGAAGCATTTTGAGCGAACCTCGAAACGAAGCGATTCGATGGTTTCGAGATTGCGGGAATATATTCGTCAATTCCAGGGAGAATAAATGCGAGTCCGAATTGGACTCGTTTCACCCCCTATACATTCTCTATCTGAACGCCATTCAGTCAGAATTGGCATTTCCGTACTTATTGAAATAGCCGTGTTGCAATAGCCCTGAACCTACGAAATGACGCCGTGTTGCTTCGCGAATTCAGCGAGCGAAACCGAGGGTCTGGCGCCGATGTGGCTGATGATTTCGGAAGCCGCGAGGCTCGCGAGCTTTCCGGCGATTTCGAGATTTAATCCCCGCGCATATCCGAAAAGGAATCCGGCCGCATATAAATCGCCAGCACCCGTCGTATCGACGACCTTTTCGACCGGAAATGGCGATATCGTAATCGATTGCTCTCCGGAATGAATCTCGGAGCCTTTGCCGCTGCGGGTGAGAACGGCGAGTTTCGCGTCTTTTCGCGCATTTTCCGCTGCGATCTCGAACGAGTCCGTTTGATAGAGAGATTTGATCTCCGATTCATTGGCGAAAAGAATATCGATGCCGGAGCGAATGAGTTCGAGGAATTCGCCGCGATGGCGATCGACGCAAAAGCCGTCCGAAAGCGTGAGCGCCGTTTTGCGTCCCGCTTTTTTTGCAGCGTTTAACGCCGAACGAAAAGCGGCTTTCGCTTGCGGCTCGTCGAACAAATATCCTTCGAGATAAAGAATGGACGCAGCGCCAATCATTTCGAGGTCGAGCTGCGCTTCGGTGAAGCTCGTCGAAATGCCGAGGAACGTATTCATCGTGCGCTCCCCGTCAGGCGTCACGAGAATGAGCGAACGCGATGTCGGCGCGCCGTTGGCGACCGCGGGCGCGTTGAACGCGACGCCGACGGAGCGAATGTCGTGGGAAAAGATTTTGCCGAAATCATCGTCGGCGATGGTTCCGATGAATGCCGCGCGTCCGCCGAACGAGGCGACGCCTGCGATGGTATTGGCTGCCGATCCGCCTGAAATCTCGATGGCTGGTCCCATCGACGAATAGATCTTTTTGACTTCGTCGGCATCAACCAGACGCATGCTGCCTTTCGTTACGCCGACCGCGGCGAGAAAGGCGTCATCACATCGCCCAATGATATCGACGATCGCGTTACCGATCCCGATCACGTCGTAACGCGTGTCCGTCATGTCGTCCCCCTTGCCATTTGCGCAGGCACTATAGGGACGCGAGAGGCCGTCGCAAGCCGCGCGCTAGCGGCCGCCCGCCGCAGTCGCCGACATTGCCGCCATCGCTGCGAGCGCCAAAATCAAGCGCTCGGCGAGAACGTCCTCCAAATTCGATGTCAGTCGCGCTGTCTTCGCCGTTTCGGCGATGCGCCGGAGCGCCTGATCGAGCTGCCCGCGAGACCAGCTGCGCACCTGCCGCGCGAAACTGTCTTTCTGCTTGAAGAACAATGGTGGGCGGACGGATTTGAGCGCATCGTCGAGGCGAAGGCCCGCGTCGACGTCGCTCCTGACCCGATGCAGTTTCAGGAAGTAGCGCTGCACGATCAGGATGATCACCTGCGCGTTTTCGCCCGACCCGAGAGCCCGGCCGAAGTCGCTGATCGCATCCTTCGTGCGCCCCTCGGCGACGGCTTCGGCAATGCGTTCGAGCGCGAGCCCCGCCGCATCTCCTACGAGGCCCTCGACATCCTCGTGCGTGATGGAAGGCCGCCCAAGGCAGAAAAGCGCGAGCTTCTCGATCTCAGCTCGCGAAAGCGCGCGATCGGCGCCGAGCCGACTCTGCAGCAACGCGCGCGCGTCGCCCTCGATCGTCAGCGAAAACGACGAAAGAACTTCGGAAATCAGCGCGTCGATATCGGCTGCGGTATCGGGATAGCAGGCGACGGCGAAGCACTTCGCCTGGGTTTCGAAAAGGGACCGAAGGCTGTCATCCGCCTTGAGGTTACCCGCTTCGACAATCAAGAGGCCCTCGAGCGGCCCCGAAGTGAGAAGCGGCTTCAACAGCGCCGTCGAAACGCGCCGGCTCGCGATCGCGCGGACGATTCGGCGGCCCGAAAACATAGGCCGCGTCTGCAGCTCTGTCTCGAGGCGACCCGGATCCTCGTCGAGTTCAGTTTCGTCGATCTTGAGGACTTCGCCGGGAGGGTTCTCTCTCGCGGCCAGGCTTTTCGCGAGTGCCGCCGCCCGTTCGCTCACCAGACCCGGATCGGAGCCATGAAACAGCACAGCCGCCAGATCGGCGGGCGGCGACTTCATGAAAGCTGAGGCTTGCTGTGGTTTGACGGCGGCCATCGGGGTGCTCTTCTAGGGGCTCGCCCTAGATACCAGAGCTAGACGTTCCCGGTCGATAAGACTGCGAGCAGCCGCGTCTGGATCTCTTGGCCAACGGTTTCCGCTGCCCGGTTTTCCGCGTCCTGCCGGGCTGAGACGTTTGCGAAGATCGACGACACGCGGTCGAACGAGGCGCGGCCGTAGCTCGTGCCCTGCGCGACCACTTTCTTGTCGGACAACCGGATGAGGCTGAACGTCGCGTCGACGCTGTAGATCTGGTTGCCGGCGTTTCCGTCCACGGCAACGAGCATCGAGGTGACAGACTCACGAATGGCGATGTCGAGACGGTACAGCGGGGGCTTCTGAGCCCCACCGCCGGTCGTCTGGTAGATCAGCTCGTTGCGGATGCGCTGGCCGACCCGGCCCGGAATGGGTGCGATATCGACAGTCGCCAATCGTTCGGTGACAGCCGCCCCACCGATCAACGATGAGCCATAGAGCGGACGGAAACCACCGTCGCCGCAACCCGCCAACGCTGAAAGGGCAATGAAAGCTGAAGCCGCGACGAGACCGCGCGCAACCGTCAGGCTGCACATGCCTCGTCCCCCAATCCGCCCCTCAACCAACGACATTCACGATCCTCTGCGGAACGACGATAACTTTTTTCGGCGGCCGCCCGTCTAACGCACGCACCACCGATCCAAGCTGCAACGCCGCCGCTTCAACTTCCTCGGCTTTCGCACTGCGCGAAATCACGAGTTCGTCCCGTCGCTTACCATTAACCTGTACGGCAATGGTGACTTGATCGTCAACGAGCAGCTCGGGTTCCGGCGCTGGCCAAGGTTCATTCGCGACCAGCGTGTTGTATCCGAGCCGCGCCCAGCATTCTTCCGCCAAATGCGGCATCATCGGGCCGATCATCAAAACCAGGAATTCCCCAGCCTCCCGGACGGCCCAGGCGACGTCCGGCCCGCTCTTGGATAAACCCGCTTGGAGAACATTGGACAATTCGTGGATGTTCGCGACCGCCACGTTGAAACGCAACGCTTCAATGGAGCGGCCAACCGCATCCAGCGCCCGGTGCGCCGCCTTTCGAACCTCGAGGGCCTCGGGACCGAACGACGCCGGTTTCGGACCCTTTTCACCAGGATAGGCCTCTGCAATTTCGTCGACGATCCGCCAGACGCGCTGGATGAACCGCCCCGCGCCCGCGACGCCGGCCTCGGTCCAGATGACGTCGCGCTCCGGCGGGCTGTCCGAAAGCATGAACCAGCGGGCGCAATCGGCGCCGTAATGGGCGATGATGTCGTCGGGATCCACGACATTCTTCTTGTTTTTCGACATCTTTTCGATGCTGCCGATCACGGCCGGACGGCCGCTCGATATCTCGACAGCTCGGCGATTGGCGCCTTCACCTTCGAGCCGGACATCGCTCGGCAGAAGCCACACCCCATCCTCGGACTTGTAGGTCTCGTGGGTCACCATGCCTTGAGTGAAGAGCGCTGCGAATGGTTCACGCGTATTCGTCGCGAATGTGAGATGCCCCGTGTCGCACATCGCCCGCACGAAGAACCGCGAATAGAGAAGGTGCAAAATCGCGTGCTCGATGCCGCCGATATACTGATCGACTGGCAACCAATACTGCGCCGCGCTTCTGTCGACGGGCGTCTCTGCCTCCGGCGCCGTGAAACGAACGAAATACCATGACGAATCGACGAACGTATCCATCGTGTCGGTTTCGCGCAGTGCCGCTTCCCCGCAGATCGGGCAGTTGACGTGCTTCCACGTCGGATGCCGGTCGAGCGGATTGCCGGGCTTATCGAACGTCGCGTCTTCTGGCAGTTCGATCGGCAGATCCTTTTCCGGCACTGGAACGACGCCATGCGTCTTGCAGTGGATGATCGGGATCGGGCAGCCCCAATAGCGCTGGCGCGAGATGCCCCAATCTCTGAGCCTGTAATTGACTTTGCGCGTGCCCTGCGGCCGTGATCCGAGCGTCTGCTTTTCGAGACGCTTCGCCGCTTCGTCGAAGGCGGCAGCTGTCGAAAGGCCGTCGAGAAACCGCGAATTGATCAGCGTGCCGTCGTCCTCGTAGGCCTTGTTGGTTAGCTCGAATGTCTCGGCCTTTTCGCCCGGCGGCAAGATCACGGGCACCACGGGAAGATCGTAGCGGCGAGCGAAATCCATGTCGCGCTGGTCACCGGACGGACAGCCGAAGATGGCGCCTGTGCCATATTCCATCAGCACGAAATTGGCGACGTAGACCGGCAGCTGCCAGCTGGGGTCGAACGGATGCACGGCGCGAATTCCCGTATCGTAACCGCGCTTTTCAGCGGATTCGATATCGGCAACGGAGGTGCCCATGCGCCGGCATTCTTCGCAGAACGCGGCGAGCTTCTCGTCTTTTTCAGCGGCCGCCTTGGCCAGCGGATGGTCTGCCGCGACGGCAAGAAACGACGCGCCGAACAGCGTGTCTGGCCGCGTCGTGTAGACTTCAAGCTCGCTGAAATCTTTCGGCGAAGTTTTCTGATCGAGCGCCCAGCGGACGAGCATGCCTTCCGAGCGGCCGATCCAGTTCGCCTGCATCAGGCGTACCTTCTCGGGCCAGTTGACGAGCGTATCGAGGTCGCTCAGCAGCTCGTCGGCATAATCGGTGATCTTGAAGAACCACTGCGTCAGCTCGCGTTGCTCGACGAGCGCGCCGGATCGCCAGCCGCGTCCGTCGATCACCTGCTCGTTGGCGAGCACCGTGTGGTCGACCGGGTCCCAGTTGACCTTCGAGGACTTGCGGTAGGCGATCCCCTTTTTCAGGAAATCGAGGAACAGCTTCTGCTGATGCTTGTAGTAGCTCGGCGAGCACGTCGCGATCTCGCGTGACCAGTCGAGCGACAGGCCCATCGATTTGAGCTGTCCGCGCATCGTGTCGATGTTGGCATAAGTCCATGTGCCGGGATGGACTTTGCGTTCCATCGCGGCGTTTTCCGCCGGCATGCCGAAGGCGTCCCAGCCCATCGGATGCAGCACGTTGAAACCGCGGGCCCGCTTGTAGCGCGCGACGACGTCGCCCATCGCATAGTTGCGGACATGGCCCATGTGGATGCGGCCCGATGGATACGGGAACATCTCGAGGACATAGGACTTGGGACGGCTGGGATCCTCGGAGGCGCGAAAGATCTCGCCCTTCTCCCAGACGGATTGCCAGTGTTTTTCGCGCTCGGCCGCGTTGTAGCGTTCAGTGGCCATGGGGCCTTGGATCTCGTTCAAGAATTCGTGGAAAGCCGTAAAGAGCCCGAATGGTAAAGCCGGTCAAGTCGTTGGCACAACAATCGGTAGGCCCAGGGCTGCAGGATCATGTTGCGCCCGAGCAATCGCCTACATGAGCCGGCGGCCACGTCAAGGTTGCAGTCACAACAAAAGGCCGGGCAGAAGAGTGCTATCGCCGGAGCGGCACGGAATGGGATGGGATGGGCTCTGTCGAGGAGGGTCGAGGCGTGGCGGGTAGCTCGACCAATGCCAATTCGCCTAAAAAACGGAAGATAGCGTTGGAAAGCGCCCTAAGAGCGTGGCGCAACGCTATGCGCCGGATCACGCACCCAAATATTGAGCACGTGATCCGGCGAGGAGTTCAGTTTCAGCAAGTATGCGCGCTGGCGCCGGCTTCCGCGACGGTCTGATCCTGCACGCCGCTGCCGCCTGATACACCGATCGCGCCGATGACGTTCCCCTTCGAATCCTTCAGCGGAATGCCACCGGCGAAGATCATCACACGGTCGTGGTTGGAAACGTGGATGCCGAAGAACTGGTCGCCCGGTTGACTATTCTCGGCCAATTCCTTCGTCGAAATATTGAAGGCCCGTGATGTGAACGCCTTGTTGATCGCAATATTGATCGATCCGAGCCACGCCCCGTCCATGCGAATGTGCGAAATCAAGTTCGCGCCTTCGTCCACCACGGCAATGTTCATGGGTTGACCGATTTCCTTGGCCTTCTTTTCGGCAGCGTCGATGATACGGCGTGCATCGGCGAGTTTCAGCATTAGGGGATGCTCCTCAAGTTTCGGTCTGAAGTAAGGGGGTAAAGTAGGCGGGTGGTTTAGGTAGGACCTTCCACGGGTCTCCGTATATGGAAATGGAAAGCCCGTGCGAAATTGCGACACTTGTTCCTTGTGAGCCGGATTGTCTATGGAAAGAGTTCAAGACCACCGAGGAACGCGCGTGCAAGACGATAATTACCAGGAAACCCCGGTCGACAGATTAAAACACGTAAACGATGAAATTATTGCTGCTGCGAAAGCCGCAGGACGTGTTGCCGATGGGGTAGAACTCGTCGCCGTCTCCAAGACATTCGATGCCGAGGACATTAAGCCTGTCATCGAAGCCGGCCAGCGCATATTTGGTGAAAATCGCGTCCAGGAGGCCGAGCGCAAATGGCCGCCGCTGCGAGCCGAATTCCCCGACGTGAAGTTGCACCTCATCGGCCCGCTGCAATCCAACAAGGCGAAGGAAGCGGTCGCATTCTTCGACGCGATCCATACCATCGATCGCGAAAAGATCGCCCGCGCCGTCGCCGATGAAATGGCGAAGCAAGGCCGCAGCCTTGAACTCTTCGTTCAAGTGAATACCGGCGAGGAGCCGCAAAAGGCCGGCATCATGCCGCGCGATGCGGGAGCCTTCGTCACGTTTTGCCGCCAGGATCTGAAGCTTGATATCAAAGGCCTCATGTGCATCCCGCCGGTGGACGAGGAGCCGGCGGTGCATTTCGCCTTTCTCGCCAAGCTCGCGCGTGAATTAGGCCTCAGCGGTCTGAGCATGGGCATGAGCGGCGATTTCGAAACGGCGATCGCCCTCGGCGCAACCCATGTCCGTGTGGGTAGTGCGATTTTTGGAGGACGGCACATACCAGCTTGAGCTGTGCATGCCTCGAATACACTCATTGACCCCCAATGGGAGTCAGATATTCCTTTCAGCCTAGGCTTATTTGGCATGTGAACAAAAGACCTATGGCGACGAGCGTGCCACAAAGACAAAAAGCAGATCGCGTGGTCGTGTGCGTCTGCACTAAAGACCGTCCGGAAATGTTTCGCCGCTGCGTCGATTCTCTCCTCCGCCAGAGAATTCCGGATGGCTCTCTCGATCTACACTTGCTCGTCGTTGACAATTCCGCTCATGCGGGGGAACGTGAGACCGTTAGGCAACGCGAGAATTCTTTTCTGCCCATTACTTATGTCCACGAGCCGAGGGCGGGCATACCCGTGGCGCGCAACGCGGCTTTGAATGCGGTTGGGCTTATCAAACCGGATTGGGTCGCTTTCATTGACGACGATGAGATCGCACCGAGAGACTGGATCGTCCGTCTGCATCAGCTTGCGTTGAATTCGGGAGCAGATGTCGCCGCCTGCGGCGTAGTCCAATTTCAGACAGCGAGCGAGGCCGAGCAGGGTGCTGCAAGATGGCGGCCGCCGTCATCTTTCGGAAAGGTTCGCCCGCGTTTGTCGTGCGCAACGTGCAACGTCATCTTTCGAGCGGTCCTGGTAACGGGACATTCGGGCCTGCGATTTGATGAAACGATGCAGCACGGCGGCAGCGACGTCGAGTTTTTCATGCGAGCTGGCCAAGCCGGCGCCCGCATCGTGCATATAAAGAGCGATGCCGTCGTGTTCGAAGAGTACCCAGCCGAAAGAAAAACGCTCGGCTATGAATGCCGGCGCGCCTTTCGTGTCGGAACGACAACGAACTATCGCTACAGAAAAAATTACGGGAATATTCCCGGGGCGCTTCTGCTTGCCGGACGCGTGATCACCAAGACGATCACTGCGGTCGCCAGCACGTCCATAGGCCTTCTAGCCTACCCATTCGCAAAAGCGACGGGGGAGCGGAACTTGAATAGGGGCGTCCGATCTGCCGTAACGGCTTTCGGATTCATTGGACCGATGCTCGGCATCAAGCCCAGCGGTTACTGGTGACCCCTTAATCCTGCAGACCGACGCAAGACAGTTGCCCACTGCATTTTTTCGGACTGCCGCATCGTTCCAGGAACGTGGTGATAGGCTCTGACGCTGATTCGGCCGCGTACGTGTGGCGATACGCGATAGGGGTTCAACATGACCGCGTCTGCTCAAAAGAAAGATCCAATCGAGGCTGGTGCCAACGCGGCAGCGGCCGAAGCTGCGCGTGACACGCGAGAGGAAATTCTGGAGCAAAGCGAGGCCAGCAAAGCGGCCAAGACCGCGGTGTCGAAGCTCGAAAAGGGCAAGGCGGACGCGACCAGCGCCGCACGCAAAACCTGGCACGACTTTCAGGTCGAGGTCTGGATCACGAATTTCAATTCGTACGAATTCGGGTTCTGGAAGAGAGAGCGCAATCGCAGCAAGTCGCGTCAGTTCACGACGGACATGGATATCTTCGCCGAGGTGATCGAGAACGGCAAGCGCACGGGCGTCCTTGGCTATCGCAAGGAACTCTGGAAGGGCGCCTCAGGCATGGACAAGCGCCTCGTCTTCAAGCTCTTCTCCGAGACTTTGAATTGGAAGGCGAGCATGGACATGATGCTTGGCCGGTCCATGCAGCAAACGCTCGCGGCCGGCGGCATGCCGGTGATGTCCTACTCCATCAACACGAGCCCCGACGACTACATCGTCTATCTTGAGAGGTCGGCGCACAAATGGCCGCTGATGCCCGAGAACTTCTCGTTCTTCCTGATGGAAGGCGGCGAGCCGAAATTCTACAGATTCCGTCGCGATTTCATCAATCTCGGTGGCGACTACACGCTGATTGATCAGCATGGCGAGCACGTCGGACACATTGATGGCGCCGTCTTCACCATTGGCGGTAGATGGCGGTGCAAAGTCCGCGGCGATCACGCCGATCCGCGATTGCTGATGGTGATGAAGCTTTTCACCGGCATGATCGTCTTCAACGGTGGAGCCCGCCGCCACGTGAAGAAACTCGCGCGCGATATTCACGACGGGCGCTTGAAGCCGGACATCCAGCGGCAGGAAGCCGATCTCTATATGAATCCTCGCCGTATTCGCTAGACGGCCAAGCGGACGTTACGGAGTGCGTGCTTCTCGTGACGCCCCCTGATCGGCTCCGCTTGGAGCCGGATCAGGATCGTTGGTCTCTGTACTCGGCCGATCAGTAGATCGCAGGCACGTAGAGGTCGTCCGGAACAGGCGCGCGACTATAGTCGGGATGATGCACGCGTTCGGGCAACACGACCGGGGCGCGCGGCACATCCTGATAGGGGATTTGGCTCAGCAGGTGATGAATGCAGTTGAGCCTCGCCCGCTTCTTGTCGTCGGCATGCACGACCCACCAGCGCGCCTCGGGAATATGCGTGTGGTCCAGCATCGCTTCCTTGGCCTTGGTGTAATCCTCCCAACGCCGCCGCGACTCGAGATCCATCGGCGAGAGCTTCCACTGCTTGATCGGATCGTGGATCCGCATTTGGAATCGCAGATGCTGCTCGTCGTCGGAAATCGAGAACCAGTATTTGATCAGCGTAATGCCCGAGCGCACGAGCATCTTCTCGAATTCCGGAACCGTGCGGAAGAATTCTTCGAGATCGTTCTCCGTGCAGAAGCCCATGACGCGTTCGACGCCGGCGCGATTGTACCAGGAGCGATCGAAAAGCACGACTTCACCGGCGGCCGGAAGATGCGGCACGTAACGCTGGAAATACCACTGCGAACGTTCACGCTCGCTCGGCGCCGGCAACGCGACGACTCGTACGACACGCGGGTTGAGACGTTGCGTGATCCGCTTGATCACGCCGCCTTTGCCGGCTGCGTCCCGGCCTTCGAAAATGACGACGACTTTGGCCTTGGTGTTGACGACCCAGTCCTGAAGCTTGATCAGCTCACGCTGTAACCGGAAGAGTTCCTTGAAATAGACCTGGCGATCGAGGAGGCCCGCCTCGCCGTCACGATCGTGGCCGTCGAGCAGGCGCTCCAGTCGCGCGTCGTCCATTTCCATTTCGAATTCTTCGTCGAAGCTGTCAGCGATCTCCGCCTCGATACGCGCCAGATTTGCTCGCTCGCTTTTTTCGTGCTCGTCCATCATTGCTCTATGATCCGCATTATCCGCCTCGGAATTGCGCGTGATCTTTTCGCGAGCCACATGACAGCCTCGTGACAAATCTCGATATGGCGAAATTCCCGAGCGTTGAAAGCCTCTTGTGCGCTCCTAAACAGGCAATGGATTGCGTTCGGTGAAGCCCATCTGGTGCCAATAGGGATAAGCTTTGACCGTCTCACTCGCGGCATCGAGCTTCTTGATTTGCTCGGGCGTCAGGCTCCAGCCGGTCGAACCGAGATTGTCCTTCAATTGCTGCTCGTTCCGCGCGCCGATGATGACGCTGGAAACCGTCGGGCGATGGAAGAGCCAGTTGAGCGCAATCTGCGGCACGCTCTTTCCCGTTTCTTTCGCAATGTCATCGAGGACATCGACAACTTTGAACACGCGTTCGTTCGGAACGGGCGGGCCCTGTTCAGCAGTCTTATGAAGACGGCTTGTTTCCGGCAAAGGCTGTCCACGTCTCAATTTGCCGGTGAGGCGTCCCCACCCGAGCGGACTCCAAACCAGCGCTCCGATTCCTTGATCGAGCCCGAGCGGCATGAGTTCCCACTCGTAGTCGCGGCCAATGAGCGAATAATACGTTTGGTTCGCGATGTAGCGCGGGTAGCCGTAACGATCCGCAACCGCGAGCGACTTCATCAAGTGCCAGCCCGAAAAGTTCGAGACGCCGGTGTAGCGAATCTTTCCTTCGCGAACGAGTTGATCGAGCGTCGAGAGAACCTCTTCCGGCGGCGTCAATGCATCGAAGCCGTGCAGCTGAAAGATATCGATGTGATCCGTCTGCAGACGTTTCAGCGCTTGTTCCACGGTTTTCAGAAGATGGAAGCGCGATGATCCGACGTCGTTCGGCCCATCGGCGAAGCGGAACGTCGCTTTCGTCGAAATGAGAACCTTGTCGCGGCGGCCCTTCAAGGCTTCGCCGAGCACCGTCTCGGAATTCCCGTTCGAGTAGATGTCGGCCGTATCGAAAAGCGTAACGCCGGCATCGAGGCAGAGATCGACCATACGCCGCGCTTCTTTGACGTCGGTTGAGCCCCAGGCGCTGAAAAATTCGCCGGAACCGCCGAACGTCGCGGCTCCGAAGCTCAAGAGCGGAACAGTTAATCCCGATGCGCCCAGTCTTCGGTATTCCATCGCGTTCCCCTGTCCAATTCAGCGCCAATAAGGCCTCTGTATGCGGAGCGTTGCCGCACCAAACGATGCAGAAGACCTCAGTAATGACGTGTGAAATTGATCACATATCGAGCTGTTCCGTACGCAAACTTCACAATTCACTCGCCCAAAAGTAGCGCTCCGACCTTTTCGGCGAGTGGTTTATTTGCCTTAACTTTTTAATAAATAAACGCAAATTCCTCACGCGCGCCAGTTGTGCCGAAATAAGACGATATGCCGCGCGTCGAATCCTCCCTTGTTTTCGCCCAATTACGACGCTTCGTGCGCCCCGTTTGTGAAGACAAGTGAAGGAGAGTTAGTATGCGATTGAGTTTAATCGCAGTGGCGATGTGCTTGGCCTGGTTGGCCGGAATGACATCGGCAGAGGCGCGCAACTATCACGGTCACAAGGGTGACCGTTACGAGCGTTCCTATAAGCATTCCGCTAGCAAGCGGCAGTACTCGGCCCGCTACGCATCGCGTAGCCGCTCTGTCCACCGTCAGTACTCAAACCGCAAGACTGGATCTGGCTACGCGTATCGTTCTGGGGCACGCCGTCACTATGCCAACAGCGGCAGTGGTGGACGTCACTACGCACAGCGCCGGTCCTATAGCGGCCGCAAATATGCGTCGGCCGGCAACGTCGGGGGTCGTCCGCGTGCCTGGTGCGGTTGGTGGATGCGCACGCAGTTGGGCGGCGGTCCCGAGTTCAATCTCGCTGCCAACTGGCGGAAGTATGGACGCGCGAGCGGACCGCAAATCGGAGCCGTTGTCGTCTGGCCGCATCACGTCGGCATGATCACCGGTCGCGCAGCCAACGGACAGTGGATCGTGAAATCCGGTAATGACGGAAACGCCGTGCGCGAGCGGGCGAGGTCCGTCGCCGGTGCCGTGTTCCGTGTAGGCTAATTGGAATATGGGCAGGTCGAGAAATCGGCCTGCTCATTTTCATCGGGCTGATTGAAAGCCGGAAACAGGTGTTCGGTTTCCTGGAATGCGGGGCCGATATGTCGTGTTCGGGTGTAATCGCGGAAAAAAATATGGCCGGTGACGCTTATCGCGGTCGCCCGGCCATTTGGATAGAAAGGCGCGCAAGGAGCGCGCCCATTCGCCATATGCATTTGGCGTCCGAAGCCTGAGTGCCCAGTCCAGGACTTCGGGACGCGAAATGAAATTAGGCGGCTTTCTTCTTTGCCGTCTTCTTGACTGCCTTCTTGACAGTCTTCTTGGCGACTGCCTTCTTGGCGACGGGTTTCTTGCGCTTTGCGACGGTCTTAGCTGCTTTAGCTGCCTTAGCCATAGTTTAGGTCTCCCTCTATTGTTCGAATCAGCTCGAACTTCGCAAACATGAGCAAATTCGAGAGGTTTGTAGACGGAGAAGTTTGAAATTGCGGACAAAAAGGAGTTTATTAACGCAAACTGTTGCGAGAATGACTCAATTTTTCTTATTTTTCGACGCCTATTGGCCTTTCGGACGACTCGAAGACCCAATTTCGGCACTGCAATCGGCGCGTTTGCATCGCAATTGAATCAATTCGAATGGCCCCGATTCGCCGCTGAGCCGAATTCGCGATTACAATTCCGCTGATCCACGGACTCGCTTTTGCAAATCGAGCGCGGAGTGCAGGTACGTCATCCGCTCATCCAATAATTCGCCAACCCACGACTGGTAATCCGGATCTTTTGGAACGATGTCGGCGATGACGGAGCCGTCCTCGATCTTGAGTTCAGCGCCATAATGACGAGCAATCGCTTGCATCTTGGCGTTATCGGGCATGCAGACGAGAATGAGATGTCTGAGCCCGCGATTGCGCGCAGTACGAATGACGCGGCCCATCAGCTGGGTGGCGATACCGCGATTGACGAATGGCTTCTCGACGGAAAATGCCACCTCGGCCGCCGCGCCATGCATAAGATTGTCGGGCCGCAATTCCGCGACCGCTCGCAATTCGCCTTCGACGAAATATCCAAACGTAACGTTGCCGAAATCGCCGGCATGCGACGCGTATCGCGTGATGAAATCGTCTGAAACATCGTGACCGAAACGGCGATGGCGCGCCTCCGGGTCGAGGCGATGCAGATGCTCGGAAAGCAAGTAGCTCTCGCTCGTCAGCAGTCGTCGCACGAAGCCAAGTTGCTCTTCGCTTGGACCATGGGCCTCTCTCAACATTCTTCCCGCTCCTCGTCTTGCGCCGCGCCGCCGCGCGCTAAGCGCTTGTAACTACCTCAGAATTGGGGACTAATTGCTGCAAGGCGAGAGGAAATGCTGCAAAGCAGCATTGCGTTTTTGGGCGACGGAACGCCGAAAATCCCGGTGGTTCCTGGCAGCAAGCGCACCGTGACCGTTGCTGGCCGAGCTCGGGAGCGACGTTCGGCCCAACCCAATTCGCCGCGGCGATCTCTGTTGCATCTCGTGCATCCGCCCGACTACCGAGAGTGGGTGAGGCATGGGGGCCGGATGGCGACGATCATCGACGGATACAATCGGCGGCTCGCCGAAGGGGAGATCGAACCCGACGCCGCGCAGAGAGCATTGGCTCTGCGCCTCGATGAACTTGAAACGGCGCTGGCGGCTTACCGTCCGAAAACCGGCATGCTTGCGAAAGTCTTCGGCAAGGCGCCAGCAGCGCCGAAGGGGCTCTATATTTGGGGCTCCGTTGGCCGCGGCAAGACGATGCTGATGGATCTCTTTTTCGAGGCGACGGCCTTCGAGCCGAAACGCCGCGCCCATTTTCATGAATTCATGGCCGACGTGCACGACCGTATCGGTGAAGCCCGAAAGACGGTCGATGGCGATCCAATTCCGCACGTCGCGGAAGGCATAGCAAAGGAAGCGCGTCTTCTGTGCTTCGATGAGATGCACGTGACGGACATTGCCGACGCCATGATCCTCGGCCGCCTGTTCGAGGCACTCTTCGCAGCCGGCACCGTCGTCGTCGCAACGTCCAACGCCCGGCCGTCCGACCTCTACAGGAATGGGCTCAATCGCCAGCTATTCCTGCCTTTCATATCGGCGCTCGAAAAGGCAGTCGAAGTGATCGAGCTCGGCGCGAAGAAGGATTTTCGCCTCGACAAGCTGTCCGGGGCTCAGCTCTACTTCCACCCCATCGACAGCGCGGCGAAGGTCGCGCTCGACGCCCACTGGAAGCGCCTGACCGGCAACCATCCCGGAAAATCGCAGACGCTGGACGTCAAAGGCCGGAAGGTGCGGGTGCCGATGGCATCGATGGGCGTCGCCCGCTTCGCGTTCGCAGACCTGTGCGACCTGCCGCTCGGCGCAAACGACTACATCCACATAGGCCACGCCTTTCACACCGTCATTATAGACGGCATTCCGATCCTGACGCCCGATCGGCGGGACGTTGCCCGCCGTTTCATCAACCTCGTTGACGCGCTTTACGATGCCCGGATCTGTCTCATCGCCTCTGCCGCCGCCGAGCCGGCCGCGCTCTATCCGAAGGGCGATGGCTCCGATCTTTTCCAGCGGACCGCATCCCGCCTGACCGAAATGCGCTCAGAAGCCTATTTGGCGGGCCATTCGGGCGGCCGCACCCGCCACTGACAGCGCCTCAGGTGTGGCGCGTCGAAAGAAATCATCGCGCGCGAGCGTGATTTTTGGGACGAAAGTTGCGTCTTGCGCTTGACGGGCCGCCGAATTTGATTACGCAGCTGCAGCATCGCGGTTCGCGATCGCGGCCGTCATTTTAGTGATCTCCGGGGGAGCAGCCATGGCGCGCACCAAAATCGCACTGATCGGATCGGGACAGATTGGTGGCACGCTCGCCCTTTTGGCTGGCCTCAAGGAACTCGGCGATATCGTCATGACCGACATCATTGAGGGTGTCGCGAAGGGCAAAGCTCTAGATCTCTCGCAGACCGCGGCCGTCGAAGGATATAATGCCAAGATTACGGGCGCCGGCCCCGAAGGCTACGCAGCGATTGCCGGAGCCGATGTCTGCATCGTCACCGCCGGCGTTCCGCGCAAGCCCGGCATGAGCCGGGACGACCTCCTCGGCATCAACTTGAAAGTCATGGAGCAGGTTGGCGCAGCCATCAAAACGCACGCGCCGAATGCTTTCGTCATCTGCATCACGAACCCACTCGATGCGATGGTTTGGGCTCTTCAGAAGTTTTCAGGGCTTCCCGCGAAGAAGGTCGTCGGTATGGCAGGCGTGCTCGACAGCGCCCGCTTCTCCCACTTCCTCGCCGAAGCGGCCGGCGTTTCAATCGAGGATGTGCGCGCTCTGACCCTCGGCGGCCACGGTGACGATATGGTCCCGATGGTGCGCTATTCGACGATCGGCGGCGTGCCGCTTCCCGATTGTGTGAAGCTCGGCTTCTTCAGCCAGGAGAGCCTGGACGCGATGATCAAACGCACGCGCGGCGGCGGCGGCGAAATCGTCGCCCTTCTCGGTACGGGCTCGGCGTTCTATGCGCCCGCAGCGTCCGCCATCGCCATGGCCGAGAGCTATCTCAAAGATAAGAAGCGCCTGCTGCCCTGCGCTGCCCACTTGAACGGCGAATACGGCCTCAAGGACACTTATGTGGGTGTGCCCGCAGTGATCGGCGCAAGCGGAATAGAAAAGGTCGTCGAGCTGTCACTCGACGAGGCGGAAAAGGCTATGTTCGATAAATCGGTCGCGTCGGTGCAAGGCCTCATCGAGGCTTGCAAGAAGATCAATCCAACCCTCGCAAACTGAAAGAGTGGCGCACCGTGCCGGAACGCCACTCTCAAGAAGATCGCTTAACGGTTTCGGTCTCAGCCGAACTTGAACATTTTCTTGAGATTGTGCGAAAGGGCGCCGCGCTTTTCCTTGCGGGCGACATCGGCTTCGCTTCTGAGCCACGTCATCTGGACGACGCGGCGCTCGCCGACGAACGGCGTGTGTCCGTGCCAGGAAAAGTCGGAACGCCGGAAGGCGAAGACCGTACCGGTCAGCGGGCTGATCTGCTCGACGTAGTCCTCGAAATCATGATCGTTGCGCAGAACGCGAAGGCAGCCGGCGCCGGTGCCGTCCCACTTGTCGTTGAGATAGGTGAGCATCGTCGCGATCTTCGCTTCGCCATCGGTGTGGATGCGTCCGTCCTTCGCGGCCGAAAGCTTGCGAATGGTGATCATCTTCGGCTTGCCGACGAGATCGATGTCGAGTTTTTCCGACACGATCTTGGAAACCTCGGGGCTCTTGAGATCGGCGAGAAGCTTCTCGAATGCGCCGTGGATGCCGGCTCCGATGTCAGTCTCGGTGAGAAAGCCCGGCTCTTTGAGATCGGGAAAATCTTTTTTCAAGGGTTCGACGACCGGCGGCTGAATGAAATTTTCGCCGACGAGAAAGTTGAATGGGTCACGGCCGGTCCGTGCCGCCTTCAGTCCGTCGATGTTGATGCATGCAAAGGTCATGGGCGTTCCCCGTCATTGACTAAGCGAGTATGGAAACTGGATTTACGGTGCTCCCGCGATCGCCTCAAGAGGCGGTCTCGGCGCACCCCGGCAAAAACCGGTGAGTGGCGACCTTACGATTGGGAATTTGGGCAAAAAACGGCAGTGCGCGCAATGACAAAGAATTGTTCAGCGGGGTCAGGATTATGAACATCCACGAATATCAGGCCAAAGAGCTCTACCGTCAGTACGGCGTACCGACGCCAAACGGATTTCCCGCATTTTCTGTCGAAGAGGCAGTCGCCGCCGCGCGAAAACTTCCCGGGCCGGTATGGGTCGTCAAGGCTCAGATTCACGCCGGCGGCCGCGGCAAAGGCAAGTTCAAGGAGCCCTCGGCCGGAGACAAAGGCGGCGTGCGCCTCGCCAAGTCTTTGGAAGAGGTCGAGACGTTCGCCAAGGAAATGCTCGGCAAGACGCTCGTGACCGTGCAGACCGGCCCGGCCGGCCGCGTCGTTAACAGGCTTTATGTTGAAGACGGTTCCGCGATTGAGCGCGAGCTTTATCTGTCGGCGCTCGTCGACCGCGAAACGTCGCGCGTCGCTTTCATCGTCAGCGAAGCCGGTGGCATGAACATCGAGGATGTCGCGCACGACACGCCGGAGAAAATCCACACCCTCACCATCGATCCGGCAACCGGCTATCAGCCGTTCCATGGCCGCAAGGTCGGCTTCGCGCTGGGCCTCAAGGGCGACCAGTTGAAAGCCTGTGGAAACCTTGTTGAAAATCTCTATCGCATGGTCGTCGAGAAGGACATGAGCCTGCTCGAGATCAACCCGCTGGTGGTTACCAAGGACGGCAAGCTCATCTGCCTCGACGGCAAGATGGATTTCGATTCAAATGCTCTTTACCGCCACCCGGAGATCGTCGCGCTGCGCGACCTCGGCGAGGAAGACCCGACCGAAATCGAAGCTTCGAAATACGATCTCGCCTTCGTCAAGCTGGACGGCAACATCGGCTGCCTCGTCAACGGCGCCGGTCTCGCCATGGCGACGATGGACATCATCAAGCTTTACGGTGCCGAGCCCGCAAACTTCCTCGATGTCGGCGGTGGTGCGTCGAAGGAAAAGGTTCAGGCGGCGTTCAAGATCATTCTGGCAGACGAGTCGGTAAAGGGGATCTTGGTCAACATTTTCGGGGGCATCATGCGGTGTGATATCATCGCCGAAGGCGTCGTCGCCGCCGCGCGCGAGATGGATATCAAAGTTCCGCTCGTCGTCCGGCTCGAAGGCACGAACGTCGATCTCGGCAAGAAAATCCTGAATGAATCCGGCCTGAAAATCATTCCGGCCGATGATCTCGCCGACGCTGCCAAGAAGATCACGGATCAGCTGAAGAGCGCGGCTTGACGGTGTCGCGTCGTCGAAACGTGGAAAGCTTACGAGTTAGGCAGCTTGTTCTACTTGCTGCACTGCAAAAAATGCGCAACATGTAGGCGCTGAGACGCGCCATCACGCGGGGTTGGAATGTCTATTCTTGTCGGGCAGCACACGAAAGTCATTTGCCAGGGAATCACGGGTAGCCAAGGCACCTTCCATACGAAGCAGGCCCGCGCCTACGGCACCAAGATCGTCGGTGGCGTCACGCCCGGCAAAGGCGGCGGCAAGCATCCTGACGCCGAACTCGCTGATGTCCCGCTTTTCGATAGCGTCGGCGAAGCCGTCGCCAAGACGGGTGCCACGGCCACTTCGATCTACGTTCCCCCGCCCTTCGCGGCCGACGCCATCCTCGAAGCCATCGACGCCGAATTGCCGCTCATCGTCTGCATCACCGAAGGCATTCCGGTGATGGATATGGTCCGCGTCAAGAGAGCGCTCGAAGGCTCGAAATCGCGCCTCGTCGGCCCGAACTGCCCGGGTCTCCTGACGCCAGGCCAGTGCAAGATCGGCATCATGCCCGGCAACATCTTTCATAAGGGCTCCGTCGGCATTGTATCGCGCTCCGGAACCCTCACATATGAGGCCGTGAAACAGACAACCGACGTAGGACTCGGGCAAACGACCGCCGTCGGCATCGGCGGCGATCCCGTGAAGGGCACCGAATTCATCGATGTCCTCGACATGTTCCTCTCCGACGACGAAACCAAATCGATCATCATGATCGGCGAAATCGGCGGCTCCGCTGAGGAAGACGCCGCGGAGTTCCTGATGCGCGAAGCGCAGAAGGGACGCAAAAAACCGATGGCAGGCTTCATTGCCGGTGTAACGGCGCCTCCCGGGCGGCGTATGGGCCATGCAGGCGCGATTATTTCCGGCGGCAAGGGCAAGGCGGAAGACAAGCTTGCCGCGATGAAAGCCGCGGGCATCGCCATTGCGCCGAGCCCCGCCGCGCTTGGACGAACTCTCGTTGAAGTCTTGCGAGCCTAGTCTCGCGAGACAGGAATAGCCGAACGGCCGGCGGCACTTCTACCGGTCATGTCCGGCGTAACCGGGAGCATCACGGCGATGCTTCCGGAGTATGAAGAGGACGAATTTGATGGCACGAAATGGCCAGAACGAAGCGTTCCTGCGCACCTCGTTTTTGAGCGCCGCCAACGCGCCCTACATCGAGGATATGCAGGCCGAATACGAACGCAACCCCGGCGCTGTCAGCGACGAGTGGCGACGGTTTTTTGAAAGCATAAAAGAAGCGCCCTCGTCCGTGCCCGCATATTCCGGAGGACCGGCTTGGGCTCCGCCGCTCTCGGCGCTCTTGAACGAAAACGGCGCGGACCGCGATCTCGTCGGCGCCTTGACCGGCGACTATGGCGAAGGCGAGCGCACCATTCGCGATAAGATCGAGCGCCGCGCGCAGATCTCCGGTTTCGAACTGACTCCGGCGGCGTCACTCCGCGCCACGCAGGATTCCATCCGCGCGCTGATGTTGATCCGCGCCTATCGCGTCATCGGCCATTTGGCTGCCGATCTCGATCCGCTCGGCCTCGCGGACCGCCGCGTCCATCGCGAGCTAATGCCGGAAACCTACGGATTTACCGAGGCAGATCTCGACCGTCCGATCTTCATTGATCGCGTCATGGGCCTCGAAACGGCGACGATGCGCCAGATCGTTACGATTCTGCGCCGAACCTATTGCCGAAAGATCGGCGTGCAGTTCACGCACATCACCGATCCGACCCAAAAAGGCTGGATCCAGGAGCGTATCGAAGGCGCCGAGAAGGACATCCGCTTCACGCCCGAAGGGCAAAAAGCCATCCTGCGGAAACTGATCGAGACCGAAACCTTCGAGAAGTTCTGCGATCTCAAATACACCGGCACCAAGCGCTTTGGCCTCGACGGCGCGGAATCGATCATTCCCGCGCTCGAGCAGATCATCAAGCGCGGCGGTCATTTGGGTGTCCGCGAAATTGCGATGGGCATGGCCCACCGTGGCCGTCTCAACGTGCTCGCGAACGTCATGTCGAAGCCGCTGCGCGCCATCTTCAAGGAATTCAAAGGCGGTTCCTTCAAGCCCGACGACGTCGAAGGTTCGGGTGACGTGAAGTATCACCTCGGCGCGTCGTCCGATCGCATGTTCGACGGCAACACCGTTCACCTGTCGCTGACCGCCAACCCCTCGCATCTCGAAATCGTCGATCCGGTTGTGCTCGGAAAGGTGCGCGCGAAGCAGGATCAAGCCGGCTGTGCCAGCGGCGACCGCACGCCCGTCATGCCGCTGCTGATCCACGGCGATGCAGCGTTCGCGGGCCAAGGCGTCGTCGCCGAATGCTTCGGTCTCTCGGGCCTGCGCGGACATCGCACCGGCGGCTCCATTCATTTCATCATCAACAATCAGATCGGCTTCACGACCGCGCCGCATCACTCGCGGTCATCGCCCTATTGCTCCGACGTCGCCCTGATGATCGAAGCGCCGATCTTCCACGTCAACGGCGATAGCCCCGAAGCCGTCGTCCACGTCGCCAAGATCGCGACCGAGTTCCGCCAGCGCTTCCAGAAGCCCGTCGTGATCGACATGTTCTGCTACCGCCGTCACGGTCATAACGAGACGGACGAGCCGATGTTCACGCAGCCGGCGATGTACAAGCGCATCAAATCGCATCCGACGGTCGTCGACATCTATTCGAAAGAACTCCTGGAGGACGGCGTGATGACGCCCGCCGAGTTCTCCGAGATGAAGGCGACGGTGCGCGCCAACCTCGACAAGGAATTCAGTTTTTCGGACGGCTACAAGCCCAACAAGGCGGACTGGCTCGACGGACGCTGGTCCGGCATCACGCGCCCCGACAGCGATGATTGGCGCGGCAACACGGGCATCCCGATCGATACGCTGAAGGATATCGGGCATCGCATCACCACGATCCCGAACGACTTCCACATTCACAAGACAGTCGGCAAGCTGATCGAGCGCCGCCGCGAAATGATCGACACGGGCCAGGGCATCGACTGGGCCATGGCCGAACACCTCGCGTTCGCGTCCCTTCTGATGGAAGGTTTCCGCGTCCGGCTCTCCGGCCAGGATTGCGAGCGCGGAACCTTCTCGCAGCGCCACGCCGTCTTCATCGACCAGGAAAGCGAACGCCGGTTTGCTCCGCTGAAGCACCTGTCGCCCAACCAGGCGCGCTTCGAGATCGTCAACTCGATGCTGTCGGAAGAAGCGGTCCTCGGCTTCGAATACGGCTATTCCCTCGCCGAGCCCAACGCACTGACGCTTTGGGAAGCGCAATTCGGCGACTTCGCGAACGGTGCGCAGGTCATTTTTGATCAGTTCCTGTCATCCGGCGAGCGCAAATGGCTCCGCATGTCGGGATTGGTGTGCCTGCTGCCGCACGGCTACGAAGGCCAGGGACCCGAACACTCATCGGCGCGCCTCGAGCGCTATCTCCAGCTATCGGCCGAAGACAATTGGCAGGTCGCCAACTGCACGACGCCCGCGAACTACTTTCATATTCTGCGCCGGCAATTGCATCGCAACTTCCGGAAGCCTTTGATCCTGATGACGCCGAAGTCGCTGCTGCGCCACAAGCGCGTCGTTTCGAAACTTGAGGATTTCGGGCCCAACGCCAGCTTCCATCGTCTGCTGTGGGACGATGCCGAGCGTGGAACGTCGACGCTCAAGCTCAAGCCCGACAACGAGATCAAACGCGTCGTCATCTGCACCGGCAAGGTCTACTACGACCTTCTCGATGCCCGCGACGCGCAAGGCCGCGACGACGTCTACATCCTCCGCGTCGAGCAGCTCTATCCGTTTGCCGCCCGCGCTTTCATTCAGGAACTCGGCCGCTTCAAGTTCGCCGAGATCGTCTGGTGCCAGGAAGAGCCGAAAAATATGGGCGCCTGGTACTTCATGGATGCGAATATCGAGTGGGTTCTGAACCACCTCGGCTATATTCACCGCCGTCCGCGGTATGCGGGACGCCCCGCCTCCGCGTCGACGGCAACAGGCTTGCTATCGCAACATATCAAAGAGCAGACCGCGCTCGTCGCCGACGCGCTCGGAACATAAAAAGGTTGAGAGGCTCAGATGTCGATCGAGATTCGCGTCCCCACGCTCGGAGAAAGCGTAACGGAAGCGACCGTAGGCAAGTGGTTCAAGAAGGCAGGTGATGCCGTTAATGCGGACGAGCCCCTTGTCGAGCTGGAAACCGATAAGGTGACCGTTGAAGTTCCCGCACCTTCGGCGGGCGTCCTCGGCGAAATCCTCGTTCAATCCGGTACGACGGTCGCCGTCGGATCATTGCTCGCAGCCTTGCGCGATAGCGGCGGCAAGGCCCAACCGGCGAAGGCGGAAGCGAAAGCCCCGTCACCACCGCCCATCCCCGAACGCGCGCCAGCCGCCGTAGCTGCACCGCCGCCTCCGCCCCCGGCAGCTCAGAAGGCGATGACCGAAGCGGGTCTGGAGGCCTCCGAAATTCAAGGCTCAGGAAGGCGCGGACAAATCCTGAAGGAAGATGTCGTCAATGCCGTGGCCTCAGCGCCGCGGCCAGCCGTTGCGCCGCCCGTACACGAGATCGCAAGCGCCGCGCCCGCGACGAACGTCGTCGCCATTCCAACGGCGCCGACCCTGAAGGCTGTGCCCCCGCAGGAAACGCGCCTTCCTTCGACCAGCATCGACGCAACGCGCGAAGAGCGCGTCAAGATGACGAGGCTGCGCCAGACGATTGCGCGCCGTCTCAAGGATGCACAGAACACGGCGGCGATGCTGACGACGTTCAACGACGTCGATATGAGCGCCGTAATGGCGCTGCGCGCGCAATATAAAGACATCTTCGAGAAGCGGCACGGCGTGAAGCTCGGCTTCATGGGATTGTTCGTCAAGGCCTGCATTCAGGCGTTGCGCGATGTGCCGGCCGTCAACGCCGAGATCGATGGCGATGATCTGATCTACAAGAACTACTATCACATCGGCGTCGCCGTCGGCACCGAGAAGGGCCTTGTCGTGCCCGTCGTGCGCGACGCCGATCGCCTGAGCCTCGCCGAGATCGAGCAGCGCATCAACGAGTTCGGCAAGCGCGCCAGAGACGGCAAGCTGTCGATCGAAGACATGCAAGGCGGCACCTTCACGATCTCGAACGGTGGCGTTTATGGATCGCTGATGTCCACGCCGATTTTGAACGCGCCGCAATCGGGCATTCTCGGCATGCATCGCATCGAGGAACGCCCCGTCGTCCGCGCTGGTCAGGTCGTCGTCCGCCCGATGATGTACCTGGCGCTCTCTTACGATCACCGCATCGTCGATGGCAAAGAGGCAGTCACCTTCCTCGTTCGCGTCAAGGAATGCCTTGAGGACCCGCAGCGCTTCATCCTGGAATTGTAATCCAAAGGTGAAGTGATGCGCCGGAGTTCAGCCGCGAAGCTCGTCATTGCGCTCTTGGGGCTGACGGCCTTCCAAATCTCGGGGTTTGCCGAAACTCCCGCCGCAAAAAGCCCCATCGATGCGGTGCTCTCCCGTGCCCTTCTGGAGCGCGGCGCAATGATCGCGTGCGCCGCTGTTGACGATGACGCCGATACGATAAAATTCCTCAAAATTAGCTGGGAACGCGACATCGCGGCTGTCAAAGAGGATCTGCAGAAGGCGGGATACGACGACAGCGCCATCCATATGCTGGTCGATCACCTCGATATCGACAAGGCAACGCCAAGATTTGCTGACCGCGCCGCGTTGACCGCCTATTGTTCAACGCTGGGCGATTGGAAGATGCGATGGCAGTTATTCCTGGTTTCGGTTCCACAATTCGAACTGCGTCGCGTTCTCGATAAATAGACGAGCGGCTAAGGCTCCAACCCGGCGAGACCCCATTTATGTCCTACGACCTCATCGTCATCGGCACCGGCCCTGGAGGCTACGTCTGCGCCATCCGCGCCGCGCAATTGGGCATGAAGGTCGCCGTCGTCGAAAAGCGGTCGACCTTCGGCGGCACCTGCTTGAACGTCGGCTGCATTCCGTCGAAGGCGCTGCTTCATTCCTCACATTCCTTTGACGAGGCGAATCACGGCTTCGCCGCCATGGGCATCGCCACCGATCCGAAGCTCGACCTCGCCAAGATGCAAGCCTTCAAACGCGAAGGCGTCAAAGGCAACGTCGATGGCGTCGCCTATCTGCTGAAGAAGAACAAGATCGACAGCGTCTTTGGCACTGGCCGCATCGTCAAGTCGGGCCAGGTCGCAGTAACGTCTCCAAGCGGTGAGACGCAGACGCTTGAGACGAAATGGATCGTCATCGCTACCGGCTCCGACGTGACGCGGCTTCCCGGCATCGAGATCGACGAAAAGCGCGTCGTCTCCTCAACCGGAGCGCTCGACTTCACGACGGTACCGAAAAAGTTGCTCGTTGTCGGCGCCGGTGTCATCGGGCTCGAACTCGGATCGGTATGGCGGCGGCTCGGCTCCGAAGTGCTCGTCGTCGAATACTTGAACCGCATCCTGCCCGGCATGGATGCCGAGATCGGCCGCTCGTTCCAGCGCATCCTCGAAAAGCAAGGGATTGCTTTCCGCCTTTCGAGCAAGGTTTCAGCCGTCGAGACGACGGACACCGGTGTGACGGCCAAGGTCGAACCGGCCGAGGGCGGTGCTGCCGAATCCGTCGAGGCCGATGCGGTTCTCGTTGCCGTTGGCCGCGTGCCCTTCACCGAAGGACTGGGCCTCGCTGAAGCTGGCATCGCGCTCGATCCAAAGAAGCGCGTGCTTGTCGATGGGCATTATCAAACGAACGTGACCGGCGTCTTCGCCATCGGCGACGTCATCGCCGGTCCGATGCTCGCGCACAAGGCGGAAGACGAAGGCGTCGCTGTCGCCGAGATCATCGCCGGTCAGGCGGGTCACGTGAATTACGACGTCATCCCGAACGTCATCTATACGAGCCCAGAGGTCGCGAGCGTCGGCAAGACGGAAGAAGAACTGAAGGCTGCCGGGATCGCCTACAACGTCGGCAAGTTTCCGTTCACCGCGAACGGCCGCGCCAAAGCCATCCGCATGACCGACGGCTTTGTCAAAATCCTTGCCGACGCCAAGACAGATCGTGTCCTCGGAGTGCACATCATCGGCGCCAATGCCGGCGAGCTGATTGCGGAGGCATGCGTTCTCATGGAATTCAGCGGTTCGGCGGAAGATCTGGCGCGCACCTGCCATGCGCATCCGACGTTCTCCGAAGCCGTCAAGGAAGCGGCCCTCGCCGTCGCCAAGCGCGCCATCCACTTCTGACGCGCTACTCGACCGGCGTCACCGTGTAGCCGGACTCGCGAAGCAAGGCGACGAGGCCCCCTGGCCCCGGCAGATGCAGCGCGCCGATTGCGATGAACGCATTGCCCTTCTCAAGAAGCGGCAAGGCGGCATCACGCATTTTGCCGTTGCGATCGACTAAGAGCGCCTTCTTGAATCCGTCGAACGTCGAGGCAGGCGCTCCGCTCTCGGCGGCAAGCACCAGCTGGAATGGCATCGCCGCCCCGATCTGGCGCTTCGCGTACATCTGCACCATGGTTTCCATCATGTCGTCGGCGCGGTCGATGTAATCGAGCTCTACTTTCAGGATCGCGAGCTGCTGATCGTCGGGAATAGACGCCAGTGCCCCGAGTTGACTTTCAATCGTCTCGAGACCCGTAACGGTTATGCCGTGCTTTTGCGCTTCCGCCGCGACGCGCAGGTCGAGAACGGCCTTGCCGGAAGCGACTTGCTTGCGTTCGCAGTCGGACGTCGCAAGTAACAAACTGACGAGCCAAGGCTTCATCAGCGCCGCGAACTCGCCCGGCATCCCGGATTTCACGACAATCTTCTCGACCTTTTTGTAGTCGCCGTCCGATAGCATGCTCTTCAGCGATTGCCCGTCGGAATAGACGATAAGCTTGGCTGCATTCCCCATCGCAGCCGCCATGGCCTGGGGCGATAGATCGGCGATCTCGAGCGCAACGGACTTCGAATGCGCGATGGCATCGATGGCAGCGGGTGGAAGTTCGGCGATGCGCGGATCGCTGAGATGCATCGTTCCGAATAAATAGGATGTCCCGACCCCCGGCTTTTCGACCTTCCACAGCATCGCTTCGGTGTTGGAGAGCGTTTTGCTCTCGGCCATCACCTTCGCGTAGAGGTCAGGCTTTTTGGCCTGCATCTCGGCCAGCATATCCGTCCCTTGACAATGGGTGTCATCGGCGAGCGCCGGGCCACTTGCGAACCCGCCGGCGATAAAAATCAGCGCGAAAATCGTGCGGCGGCTGCGTTGCAACGTTCGGGATAAGGCGGGCATGGAAATACTCTTGAACAATCGTCAGCGGCCTTATCGGCGCGCCGCTCTCGGATGAGCTTGATCATAAACCGTCAGCAAACGCGCCCTGTCCACTTCCGTATAGACTTGCGTCGTCGAGAGCGAGGCATGGCCCAAAAGCTCCTGAATTTGCCGTAAATCAGCGCCTGCTGATAGCAGGTGCGTCGCGAACGAATGGCGCAACGCATGCGGTGTCGCCGTATCCGGCAATTGCAGTTCGAGACGCAACTTTTCCATCGCCAGCTGGATCAGCCTTGGCGACAAGGGGCCGCCGCGCGCCCCGCGAAAAAGCGGTCTCTCCGGTTCCAGAGGATATGGGCAGAGCCGCATGTATTTCGAGATCGCCTCGGAAACGACGGCGAGCGCTGGGACGAGGCGCTCTTTCCCGCCTTTGCCGGTGACGTGCATGATATCGCGGCCGTCGATCGGTGCCGTGCGCGGCGTCAGGCTCAAAGCTTCGCTGATACGCAATCCAGACCCGTAAAGCAGCATCAGGACGGCGGTGTCGCGCGCTGTGATCCATTCCGCCGCGTCGCCTTCGCTCCGCTCGACGAGCGAGGCCGCGCCCCGAACCGTCAAAGGCTTTGGAATGGAATGCGGGATCTTCGGAGCGGCCACCTGCAGCGCGGCCCGGTTTTTCAGGGTGTCCTCGCGTTCGAGCCATCGGAACAATGTGCGCAGCGCCGAGAGTGACCGCGCCAGAGACCGCGACGTCACTCCAGCCTTTCGCCGCCCGGCGAGGAACGCGCGAATGGTCTTCGCATCCAGCCTTTCGAGATCGGCAAGGCACGGCGGATGACCGAGATGCTTCTTTAGGAATGCCAGGAACTGCCGCGCATCGCGCTCGTAGGCCTCGCGCGTCGCCGCGCTCTGCCCGCGCTCGACGACCAGGTGATCGAGCCACGCCTCGATGACGCCCTTGAGTTCGCCGCTAAGCGGCAACTCGGCATCTCCAGCCAGGACTTCGTCGAGCGATTGCGCCAAAATTTGCCCCCCACGTCGGCGTCGAGTTGGCGTCGAGCGTCATGTCCGACCGTCGGCCGCGTTGGTTAATCAAAAGTTAACGCCGACGCGTACTAAAGCAACTTGCCGGGGTTGAGGATCCCCTTGGGGTCAAGCGCGTGCTTGATCGCGCGCATCATATCGATCTCGACGGCGGACTTATACCGCACAAGCGCTTCGCGCTTCATTTGCCCGATGCCGTGCTCGGCCGAAATCGATCCATCGAGCTGCGTCACGAGATCGAAGATCGCTTCGGCCATCGTGTCCCAGAGGGCCAGATACTGCGCGCGATCCATTTTCTCAGGCTGGCTGACGTTATAGTGCAAATTGCCGTCGCCGAAATGTCCGAACGGCACCGGCCGCGCGCCCGGACAAACGCGTTCGACAACCGCCGCAGCACGTTCGAGAAACTCGGGAATGCGCGCGACGGGCACCGAGATGTCGTGCTTGATGCTGCCGCCCGCGCCCTTCTGCGCTTCCGAAAAAGCATCACGCAGTTGCCAGAAATTTTCCGCTTGCCGGAGCGACCGCGCAATGGTGGCATCGGAAATGAGACCCTTGGCATGCGCGCTCGCCAGGAAAGGCTCGATGGTGTTGGGGATGCGCGCGCCGGTCCCGCCGTGCGAAAGTTCGATGAGCGCGTACCACGGATAGGCATCTGTGAACGGGTCGCGCAGATTGGGGACGTAGCTCAGCGCAAACTCCTGCGCGCGATGCGCCCAGAATTCGAATGCGGTCAGCGCTCCACCAGCTTCCGCTTCGGCCATGCGAAAGAGCCTCAGTGCATGCTTCGGCGATTGCAGCGCGACGATTGCGGTCTCGCGTTCCGCCGGCGTCGGAAAGAGCTTCACACACGCAGCTGTGATGACGCCGAGCGTTCCTTCCGAGCCGATCAGCAGATCTCGGAGATCGTACCCGGTGTTATCTTTTTTGAGACGCCGCAAACCGTTCCAGACGCGGCCATCGGCAAGTACGGCCTCGAGCCCGAGCGTCAGACTTCGGGCATTGCCGTAGGCCAGAACGGCGGTGCCGCCTGCGTTCGTTGCCAGCACGCCGCCGATTTGTGCGCTGCCTTCGGATGCGAGACTGAGCGGAAAGATCCGGCCCGCAGCGATGGCTGTCTGCTGCGCGGCATGCAACGTCACGCCCGCTTCGACGATCATCGTTCCACCGGCGGCATCGACGTCGCGAACAGCCTTGAGACGGCCGAGCGACAGCACGACTTCATTGCCGACGAGCGAAGGAATCTGCCCGCCGACTAGGCCCGTATTGCCGCCTTGCGGAACGATCGCGACGTCTTCCGTATGGGCGAGTGCCAGGATTCGCGAGACTTCTTCGGTCGAGCCGGGCCGCAACACGACTGGCGTCTTACCCGTATAGCGGTCCCGCCATTCGGTGAGATATCCGGCCTGATCGTCGGCGCGCGTCAACGCATGTGCGTCGCCGACGATGTGTGCGAAGCGCTCGATCAGATCGTTCGATAAGGTCCGTGTTCGCACTTTGTCGTGCCTGCCTCACACGATTTTTTGCCCGGTCTTCTTCCAGTCGTTGACGAAGGTGACGAGTCCTGCATCGGTCAGCGGATGCTTGACGAGCGCCTTCAGGATGGCTGGCGGAATAGTCGCCACGTCGGCGCCGATCATCGCCGCCTCTTTGACATGGTTCACGGTGCGGATGGACGCCGCGAGAATGTCCGTCGAGAGATCGGGATAGTTGTCGTAGATCGCGCGGATCTCGCGAATGACGTCCATGCCATTGAGGCCGATGTCGTCGAGACGCCCGATGAACGGCGAAACGAACGTCGCGCCGGCCTTCGCCGCGAGCAATGCCTGGTTCGCAGAAAAGCACAGCGTCACGTTCACCATCGTGCCGTCGCCGGTCAGCGCTTTGCAGGCTTTGAGGCCATCCAGCGTCAACGGCACTTTGATCGTGACGTTCTTCGCGATTCTACGCAGCACTTCCGCTTCCTGCATCATGCCGGCGTAGTCGGTCGCTGCGACCTCGGCCGATACCGGCCCCGGAACCACGGCGCAAATCTCTTTGACGATTTCCTTGAAGTCGCGGCCGGCCTTCGCAACAAGAGACGGGTTCGTCGTGACGCCGTCCAGCAAGCCCGTCGCCGCCAACTCTTTGATCTCAGTCACGTCGGCGGTATCGACGAAGAATTTCATTTCTTTCTCCTCACCTCGTCCTTAAGTCTTGGCCCTGCCTTTGGTGCGCCGCAACTTCCCGGCAAACCTAGCACGACCGATTCTTGGAGGAAGCTTCTAGTCCGTTGAACGCCCCTTTGGATAGCCTGCTTCAAATCCTGGACAACAACGCCGCCGCGGCCTCTCGCAGCGTCCCCGTGCTGATGCCCGTGGCGCTCGACCAGACCTACGATTATCTGGTGCCGGAGGGGATGGACGCGGAGCCGGGCGCCTTCGTGCTCGTGCCGTTCGGACCGCAAACACGCATCGGGATTGTTTGGGATACGCCGCGCGGCGAGGGTAAACCCGTTGATCCGAAGAAGCTTAAGGCTCTGACGAGCCGCATTGACGCACCTTGCCTGCCCGAAATTTCGATGCGCTTCGCCGAATGGGTGGCGCGCTACACTTTAGCGCCACTCGGCATGGTCGCGCGCATGATGATGAGTGCCGACGCCGCCTTCGAGCCGCCGAAGCACCGTTTTGGCGTCTGCATCGTCGAAGGCGCGGCGCCTCCGCCGAAGATGACCCCAGCCCGCACGCGCGTCATGGAAATCGCCGCCGACGGTCTCGTGCGCTCGAAATCGGATCTCGCCAATCTCGCCGGCTGCTCGACGGGCGTGATCGATGGTCTCGCAGCTGCCGGCATGCTCGTCGAAGTCGCAATCCCCGAACGCGTCTTTCCACGTCCACACGCCCATCATGGCGTCACCGACTTCACCGCCGATCAGACGCGCGCTGTCGAAAGCCTGAGAAGCGCCGTCGACGCCGGAAATTTCTCAGTCACCTTGCTCGACGGCGTCACCGGCTCAGGCAAAACGGAAGTCTATTTCGAAGCGGTGGCGCGCGCGCTTGCAGCCGGCCGCCAAACCCTCATCCTGCTGCCCGAGATCGCGCTGACGAGCCAGTTCCTCGACCGCTTCGCGCGCCGCTTCGGGGCGCCGCCCGTCGAATGGCATTCGGCACTTAGCCCGGCGGAACGCGGCCGCATCTGGAAAGGCGTCGCGCGCGGAGACGTCCGCTGTGTCGTCGGCGCGCGCTCGGCGCTGTTTCTGCCGTTCTCGGATCTCGGCCTCATCGTCGTCGACGAAGAGCACGACCAGGGTTTCAAGCAGGATGATCGCGTGCACTATCAGGGGCGCGACATGGCCGTCGTGCGCGGCAACCTCGGGAAATTCCCCGTCATCCTCGCATCCGCGACGCCTTCGATCGAAAGCCACGTGAACGCGCTCATCGGGCGGTATCGACATGCGGTGCTTCCGGGACGCTTCTCGGGTGTCGAAATGCCGGGCGTCTCGGCGATCGATCTCCGCACGGAAAAACTCACGCCCGGCAAATGGCTGGCCGAGCGGCTCGTCGCGTCGATGACCGAGACGATGGAAAAAGGCCAGCAAACGCTGCTCTTCTTGAACAGGCGCGGCTACGCACCGCTGACGCTGTGCCGGTCGTGCGGACATCGCCTCGAGTGCCCGCAATGTACGGCTTGGCTTGTCGAGCATCGATTCAAGAAAAAGCTGACGTGCCACCACTGCGGCTTCTCGCTGTCGCTTCCGGAGAAATGCCCGAAGTGCGCCGCGCCCGGCTCCCTCGTCGCCTGCGGCCCGGGTGTCGAGCGCGTGCAGGAGGAGGTCGCCGAGCGCTTCCCGAATGCGCGTGTCGCTCTGCTCTCGTCCGATCTTATTCCGGGACTGCCCGAAATGCGCGAGATGATCCGCGGCATCGAAGCCCGCGAGTTCGACATCATCATCGGTACGCAGATCGTCGCCAAGGGACATAACTTCCCAGGACTCGCGCTCGTCGGCGTCGTCGATGGCGATTTGGGACTGGCCCATGGCGCCGATCCGCGCTCTGCCGAACGTACGTTCCAGCTCTTGCATCAGGTGACGGGCCGCGCCGGCCGCACGAGCTTCGTCGGCCGCGGCTTCGTGCAAACCTATTCGCCGGAGCACCCGGTGATGGCGGCAATCGTCGCCGGCGACCGCAACGCGTTCCTGAATTATGAGGTCAAGACCCGCCAAGCCGGGCTCCTGCCGCCCTACGGCCGCTTGGCGGCCATCGTCATCTCGGCGCGCGACAAACCCCTGACCGAACAGGTCGCCCGTGAAATCGCGCGGCGAGCCCCCCCAAGCGACGTCATTTCCGTGCTGGGCCCGTCCGAAGCCCCCATTGCCGTCGTGCGCGGCCGCCACCGCTGGCGCCTGCTCGTGAAAGCCCCGCGCGACGTAGACCTCCAAAGCTATTTGCGGGCATGGGCTGGAATGATTCCAAAACTCAAGTCCGACGTTCGGATCACGGTCGATATCGACCCCTATAATTTCCTCTGATTTGAGTTCGACGAGTTCGAGCGCTTCTGCGGCATGTTTGCCATAAGCCGCGAACCACTTAAGCGAATGGCCCGCCCGTCATTCCGCCCGCTCCGCAAATCGTCTAAACGACGATGAGGCCCACGGCCTGCGCCGAGCCCGATGAACCATTAAGCCTACCACGAAAGCACTTTATGTCACTTCGCATTGCCGTCCAGATGGACCCGATCGATCGCATCGACATTTCCGGCGATTCGACGTTCGCCATTCTTCTCGAAGCGCAGAAGCGCGGACATGACATTTTTTATTACACGCCGTTCGATCTTGCCTTGCGCGGCGACAAACTTCTAGCGCGCGGCCAGACGTTGAAGGTCGAAGATAAGCGCGGCGCGCACTACGCGCTTTCCAATCCGCGCACCGAAAATCTGGGCGATCTCGACGTCGTGCTGCTGCGGCAGGATCCGCCGTTCGATATGGCCTACATTACGACCACGCATCTGCTCGAACGAATCCATCCGAAAACACTCGTCGTCAACGATCCAACGAGCGTGCGCAACGCGCCGGAAAAGTTGTTCGTGCTGGACTTCCTCGATCTGATGCCGCCGACGCTCGTCACGCGTTCGCTCGCCGATGTGCAGGCCTTTCGCGCCGAATACAAAGACATCATCGTCAAGCCGCTCTACGGCAACGGCGGAGCAGCCGTGTTCCGTATCCGGCCCGAGGACGGCAATCTGGGCTCCCTCGTCGAGCTCTTCCAAACGGTGTTCCGCGAACCCTTCATGGTGCAGGAGTTCCGCCCCGAGGTGAAGGAAGGCGACAAGCGCATCATCCTCGTTGACGGCGAGATCGCAGGCGCCATCAACCGCATTCCGCAAGCCGGAGAGACGCGATCGAACCTGCACGTCGGCGGCACCGCCACGAAGGTCGAACTGACCGATCGCGATCGCGAGATCTGTGCGCGTCTCAAACCCGAATTGAAACGCCGCGGCCTGATCTTCACGGGCATCGACGTCATCGGTCCTTACATCACCGAGATCAACGTCACGTCTCCGACGGGCATCCGCCAGGTCAAGAACTTCGGCGGCAACGACATCGCCGCGATGATCTGGGACGTTATCGAAGACAAGAGAAAGCTGGGTTCATGAGCGCACGCGTCGAGGTCATGGGAACGAAAGGCACTTTCACGATGAGATCGATCGCGATCGCAAGCTCGCTGGCAGCGCTGTCATTGGTTGCCCTCGCGTTGCCATTGCATGAGGCTCAGGCTGTCACGGCCTCACCGTTCGCGCCGCTGATCGGCAGGTGGTCGGGCATCGGCATGATCGGCTACAAGGCGAGCCCGCCCGAAAAGATCAAATGCCGGGCGACGTACCTTTTGACCGACACCGAAGACGAGCTGAAGCAAACGATCCGCTGCGCGACCGCGGGCGGCGCTGTCGAGATCATCAGCAACGTGAAGGAAAACGCCGGTAAGCTGACGGGCCACTGGAAAGAGACGATCCACAATTTCGAAGGCGACCTGACCGGTGACGTGACGCCGAAAGGCTTTCACGTCGTCATCCAGGGCAGCGACGTCGCCGCCAACATGGACATCGTAGTGAACAACGATAAGCAGGCGGTAGAAATTCAGTTCACCAACTCATCCCTGATCGGCATGACGCTGGTGATGACGAAGGGGTAGGGCGAACGCTGTTCATTGTCGGTCTTTACGTCCTGAAGGATATTATACTTCCCAAACTCAAAATTGGGTTTGGGGGCTAGCCAATGAACGAGCTAGCACCTTTACATCTGCGCGCCGCAAGCGCCGATGGGAGCCGAATAGTGATCAACTTTTCCCTATATGATTTTCTTTTCGCCTACCGGCTTCTCGTGCAAGAGCGGGAGCAAGCGATGGCTCGTGAAAAGGAGTCCGTATCAGTTCTTGGCGGCGTAGCTCTAAGGAACTTACGTTGGGTTACACCGCGTATCGCCCGCTTAAATTCGCCTGCGGTTAAGGAGCGCCTGGAGGTGGCTAAGATGCATCTGGCATCCGGCTCTGTCGCATGTGGAGTGCTTGGATACGAACTTGGACAGTTGATCCAGTTGATTGAAGAAGACGTTCACAAGGAGAGCTTCTTCCAGTACGATCACGAGGGTGCATATCTGTTGCGATCGTACCGAGAAGAGTGGGACCAGACCTTCTATTCATTCACCGCGGAAGAGGAAGATTCAGATTACGACCTGGATTTTGAAATCAGGTCGGGCGTGGATTGCTACGCTCTACAGCAATACACCGCGAGTGTTTTTCATATGATGCGAGTGGCGGAGATTGGCCTTCGCGTTTTAGCAAAGGAGCGCGGGGTAACGCTGCCAAAAGATAAGCCCGTGGAGTATGCAAATTGGCAGGAAGTCATACGGGAAATCGACAAGAGCATTAAGGTGATAGGAAGTTCATGGCCAGCGAGCAAGAAGAAGGATCGGGCTTTGGCGTTCTATAATAACGCCATCATATCTCTAAATGCCCTGAAGGATATTTTTCGAAATCAAACGATGCATCTTCGTGGCCAATTCTTCGAATCCGATGCGTCCCGGGCGATGAACATGACTAAGGAGTTTATGAATAACCTTGGCTGGTCTTTAACAGAGAGTCATCGTGGCCCCATCGATTGGGATCAGGAAATGATCGACGACCCCGAAGGGCCTTAGCGCCTGGGGCGCGCACCTATTTGGCGCGCTTCTTCATGGCTTCCTGAAACCGTTTAGTCCGCTAGCCTCTATTGGTCGTGACAACGGCTCGTTCCCCATTCGTTCTTGACTTTGTCTCAACCTGCTGATTAGCTCCCTCTAGGGGGCAAAATGTACGGTCAGATCTCCACGCTCGCGTTCATCGGCATCGAGGCACGACACGTCGAAGTGCAGGTCCGGGTGACGCCCGGCGCCGCCGCCTTCGCCATCGTCGGCCTGCCCGACAAGGCGGTCGCGGAAAGCCGCGAGCGCGTCCGCAACGCCCTCCACGCAGTGGGCCTAGGCCTTCCCTATAAGCACATCACCGTCAATCTCGCGCCCGCCGACCTGCCCAAGGAAGGCAGCCACTTCGATCTTGCGATCGTGCTCGCGATGATGTGCGCGATGGAGGCAATCGCGCCCGATGCCATCGCGGGCTTTGCCGCCATCGGCGAGCTGGCGTTGGATGGTTCAATCCGGCCCGTGCCGGGCACGCTGCCCGCTGCCATCGGCGCCAACGCCATCGGCAAGGGCCTCATCTGCCCCGCAGCCTCAGGACCGGAAGCCGCCTGGGCGAGCGAGGACATCGCAATCCTGGCCGCGCCGCACCTCCTGTCGCTGGTCAACCACTTCAAGGGCACGCAGACGCTGTCGCGGCCCGAGCCGAATGTGCTTCCGACGCAGAGCTACGCCGCCGATCTCCGCGATATCAAAGGCCAGGAAACGGCTAAACGCGCCTTGGAAATTGCAGCCGCGGGCAACCACAACCTCTTGATGATCGGGCCGCCCGGGTCCGGCAAATCAATGCTGGCATCGCGCCTTCCATCGATTTTGCCGCCGCTGCAACCCGAGGAAATCCTCGAAGTCTCGATGGTTCATTCGCTCGCAGGCGAGCTTATGGGCGGCAAGCTCACCGTCGAACGGCCGTTTCGCGCACCCCATCATTCGGCGAGCATGGCGTCTCTCGTCGGCGGCGGTTCGCGTCCGCGCCCGGGCGAGGTTTCTCTCGCCCACCACGGCGTTCTCTTCCTCGATGAGCTGCCCGAATTTCAGCCGAACGTGCTCGATGCGCTCCGCCAGCCGCTGGAGTCAGGGGAAACGGTCATCGCGCGCGCCAACCACCGCATTTCCTATCCCTCCCGCATTCAGCTCATCGCGGCAATGAACCCCTGCAAATGCGGAGGCAGCAATCCTGGCGAGCCCTGCCGCCGCGGCCCGCGCTGCGCCGGGGATTATCAGGCTCGCGTATCCGGGCCTCTGCTTGATCGCATCGATTTGCAGATCGAGGTTCCGGCGATTTCGGCGGCCGATCTGGTCCTGCCCGCGCCGTCCGAGGGCAGCGCCGAAGTCAGAGCGCGCGTCGCGGCGGCGCGTGAACGTCAGCGCGCCCGATTTGCGGCGCTGGGCGCCCGCGGCGTCCGCACGAATGCGGATTGCTCGGCAGCGCTGCTCGAACAGACCGCGATGCCCGACGAAGCAGGCGTTACGCTGCTGCGTCACGCCGCCGAGACGCTTGGGTTGTCGGCGCGAGGCTTTCACCGCACACTAAAGGTCGCGCGAACAATCGCCGACCTAGAGCGTTGTGACACCGTCTCTCGCGCTCATATTGCGGAAGCACTGAGTTATCGGGGAGAGACATTGCGGCAGGTGAGAGCGGCTTGAAGTACGAGGAATGGTAAAGCGTAGGGACTTTCGAAAATCTTCTGCCATTCACGCCGCGGAGTACGATGGCGCGCGCAAAACGCTCGATATCACTTTTGCGGACGGTAGCTGCTTTACCTATTTGGAAGTGCCGGATCGCGAATACGAAGGCTTGGTCAAAGCGGCGTCTGTGGCCGAGTACTTCAAGAAGCGCATCCGCGACAAGTATATGTGCGAGGAGCGCATTGTGCGGCGTTCGTCGCGCACAAAGAAAAACGCCGGAACTCGCAAGCCCCGGCGCACACTTCACTGAATAGCCTTTTGCGCACTCAACCGAATGCCGATTTCACGCCCGCCTGCATCGCAGCAGCCTGAGCCGTATTCCGCAAGAGACACGCAATCGTCATCGGCCCAACGCCGCCCGGAACCGGCGTGATCGCGCCGGCCACCTTTGCGCATTCCTCGTACGCGACGTCGCCGACGATCTTCGTCTTGCCGCTCTCCGACGGAACGCGATTGATGCCGACGTCGATGATGGTCGCGCCGGGCTTGATCCAGCTCCCCTTGACCATCTCCGGAATGCCGACGGCGGCGATAACGAGATCAGCGCCGCGGACGACGTCTTCAATGTTCTTCGTGCGCGAATGGGCGATCGTCACCGTGCAGTTTTCCCTGAGCAGCAGCGCGGCCACCGGCTTGCCGACAATGTTCGACCGGCCGATGACGACGGCGTTGAGGCCGGAGAGGTTCGGCAGCACGCTCTTTGCGAGAATGACCGATCCCGTCGGCGTGCATGGCACCAGCGCGCGCTCGCCAACCCAAAGCCGGCCGACGTTCACCGGATGGAAGCCGTCGACATCCTTGTCGGGGCTGATGAGGTTCAGGACCTTCTCGGCGTTGATGTGCTTCGGCAGCGGCAGCTGCACGAGAATGCCGTGACAGGCCGGATCGTTGTTGAGCTTCTCGACGAGGGCCAGCACGTCGGCTTCCGGCGTCTCGGCCGGAAGGCGGTGCTCCCACGAGTTCATGCCGACCTCGACGGTCTGCTTCGCCTTGTTTGCGACGTAGACCTTGCTGGCCGGGTCTTCGCCGACGAGCACGACGGCTAGTCCGGGCTTCAGGCCATGATCCTTCTGAAGCCGCGCAACCTCCGCTGCGACCTCCGCGCGGACCTTCGCCGCGGTCTCTTTCCCATCGATGATTTTCGCCACGGACATTCCCGTCTTTCCTCCTCGTTCGCTTATTTTCTCAACTCGTCGGTTCGTTCCTGCAGCCGCCGCTCGAGCGCATCCGGATCACCCGAAATCCGCAAGAACTTGAGCCGCGACTTGCCTCCGGATGCCAGCGAAACCGAGCTTTTCGCCACGCCGAGCCAACGGGCGACCAGCTCTTCGAGCGCCCTGTTGGCGGCTCCATCCTCGGGAAGCGCGCGGACACGCGCCTGGAAGGCCGGACCGTCGGGGGTTTCGACGACCCCGTCAATCGCCTCTTTGGAAGATTTCGGCGTCAGGCGAAAGTGCGCAATGACGCACGCGCTCCCATGCCGCCAAGCCTTGCCGGCCGGCGGCCTGGAGCCCGGTAGGCTGGTCACACGACCGCCTTGGCGATGTTCGGAAGAATGACCGTCTGGATGAAATAGCAGAGCAGCAGCAGGATGACGGGCGAAATGTCGAGCCCGCCCATGTTCGGAAGCGCGTTCCGGATGGGCTTCAGCAACGGTTCCGTGACGGCGTTAAGCCCCTGCCAGATCGAGCGGACCATGGGGTTGTAGGCGTTGATGACCCCGAAGGCCATGAGCCAGCTCACGATCACTACGGCGATGACGACGTATGTATAAAGGGTGATGAGATAGCTGATAAAACCTAGAAGCTCGAGCATGCGCCGTCCCGCAGTTGCGTACCGTAGCGCCATGTAGCCCCGGTGCCCTATGCGCCGCAAGTAGCGATAAGGCTGCAGCGGCGCGCTGGGCGGGAGAGGAGGCAGTACCGACGAATTCGCCGCCCTTTTTCGCCGCTTGTTCGGCCTTCTGCCTTCCCTGGCGGTCGCCGTTCTGCTCCGCCCGCTTTCTTGACAATGAAGGGGGCCAAATCCTAAATGCCCGGCCATTGGGGCCGTAGCTCAGATGGGAGAGCGCTGCAATCGCACTGCAGAGGTCAGGGGTTCGATTCCCCTCGGCTCCACCAACCCTCCCGCGCTGTTGCATTGATTGGTTTTTTCGAGTTGTTCCCAAGCTGCCGTAGGTGGCTTAGGAATTCGGGTTCGCCCTATCCTTGGCCAAGCGCACGTCTTCTTTTTCTCATCAGAACTCATGCTCGGAGAAGATGCCTCAACTCGGCTCGAGGGCTGCCCGATCACTTAACGCCAGCCACCGACCGTCTGTGCCGCGCACATGGCCTGTTTGCAGAACCCAGCATTGCGAAGGTCATTGAGAGCCTCAGCTAGCTGTTCTCGGAGGCCGCCGTCCATCAGGACTTCGAGCGCCCCTTGAGTTTCCCGAGGTCCAGGAGTCGAGCACTGCCTTTCCGTTTGTCGGTAAGACCCTGTGTATAGATCCAATCCGGTGACTGCAAACGGCCGACAGCATTGTCGATCCCGAAAAAAGAATGCTCCATCACGAAGGGAGCGGGTCATATTGGTCGATCGCTGAGGAAAGCTATCCAATTCTAGATTGGACTAGATTGGAGGTTATCGGCTTTTCCGAATGCGAGTCTGCGCGGATGCCTGATCAAGGAAATCGCCGGATATTTATCCCGCCATTCGGCTATATCGCCTATTCGATAGCACAAACCAAACGCGGCCCGCAGCTTTCGCTCAGATGGATGATTACGGTCGGCACAGTGATTCCGTTGTGGGCGCTTGGGCGCACAAAGGTTCGAGAGTGAGCATATTCCATCGCGCAGCGCGCTCATGATCTCGAGTCAAGAACGCCGGAAAATAGCTGATTCTTCAGCCTGTTTTAAATGTTATTCCGTATGGTCCATACTTCTAAAAACAAAAGTGTTCGGCTCGGCTGGGCTCTTCTTTTTGCTCATCTGCGCGCAGGCCTTTGTTCTGCTGCAAGGCGAATTAGTAACAAAAGGCTAGGAATAAATCACATTAGAGTGCGTTCGCTATCTATTTCGGCTTTTCTTTTATGGTGCAATGCATGGGAAAGCGGTACTTTGCGGTAACGCCCCCAAAGGCGCATGACGTTTTAATTTGTCGCTTTCTTTAAATGCCACTGCGGATGCTTTTGTTAAAATCAATTGATTGCCGGATGTTTTCACCATCCGGATCATATCTCGAGTAGAAATAAATCACTACAATTGAATTGCATTATCGAAATACATTTCCTTAGTCGACGAATTTAATTCTCTAATTTTTGAAATTGTAGCGGAATCCAATTCCTATTTTGAACGCTTTTGTTTGAACCGGAGCATTTCCGGGGAGCGAACCATGCTGCTTAATGTTGTGCGTCGCGCATCATCTCTATTTAATCTGCTCTTTCCGGTAGCTCTGCTCGCGATATTCGGTTGGTTCGCCTATTTGAAGGTTGATCTGACGTCACGGGGGGCAGCCGCTCTCGGTACCGTTCCGCTGATCGCCATCACGGAAACAATCGATTCAATGACGCCGGCGAAAAAGTCTCTGGCGCCGCTCGATAAAGTTTCGAGTCGCTCAGGCGACAATTCGATAATTTCAGTCGGCGATACCCTGCAGCTCGCATTTTACGAACGGCTGCTCAACGAAGAAGATAAATGGGCGGCAAGGAGTTTCTCCAATCGCCCGGCGGTAAGCTTTCAACAGCGGACTGAGCTTTCCGGCGACTACGATGTGCGCGAGGACGGCGTCGTCGTACTGCCTCTGCTCGGCGCTTTTCCGGTCGCGGGCCGATCGGTATCTCAATTTGAGGAAGACGCCAAAATCGCGTTCGAGCAGATGATCGGACGCTTTGCCTTTATGAGCGTCACGGTCAACCGCCGGCCGGTTTATATCGTCGGTCCCGTCAGGAAGCCTGGGTTCTACAAATTCACCGAGGGGATGACGGTCCTGCACCTCGTCGCTATGGCGGGCGGCTTCGACAGCCCCACCGTCGATCTCGGACACATGCTCCAGGCCGTACACGAAGCCGAGCAGCAGCAGAAATCGGGCGACCGGCTGAAGCGGCTGTGGGCCAAGCTCAATGTGCTGACGGCCGAGCGCGACGGTACCGCGGTCTTCCCTTCGCGCGAGCTGCTTCAGATTTCCAGTCCGGGTGAAGCGAAGGAACTGATCGCGTCGGAAGGCTCGCAACGAGCGCTGATGTTGCGCAACAGCCAGGTTCAGGACAGGGCCGTCGCCGCCTCCGTTCAATCCGTGCGCGGTGAATTGCAGAGCCAGAAAGACCGCTACGAACAGGTGCAATCGGGCGTTTCAGTCCGAAGCGCGCGCGTCGACAATTTGAACAGGATGGCGGATACGATCGGCAGGCCGATCCGTGCTGAGGCGGAAGCCGAGTTGAGCGACACGAAGGCGCGGCTGCACGAATCGACAGTCGCTATGCACGAAACTGAGACCAAATTGGCGCAGCTCGAAAAAGATCAGCTCACACTTCAAAACCAGACCAAACTCGAACTCCAGCAGCAGATTTCGGAACTGAAGTCGCAGATCGCTGAAGCCTCGAGCACGACATCGGCGAGTGCCGGTGCGCTCGACGCGATGCGAACGGCGATAGTCGCCCCTGACGACAGCGGCGATGCCTCGACACAATATCAGATCGTGCGCGGATCTCGCACCGACCGGAAAACCCTCAACGTTTCCGGAACCGAATCCATCAATCCCGGCGATCTGGTGCGCGTTGTTATTTCGGCGGAAGCCAAACGGCCGATGTGATCAAGATTTTTGCTTTCAATTTACTGCGGGAGAAGTCCTTTGCGTACCTGCGTTTCGCCTGCCTTCAACGAAGGCCCACACAGATTTGCCGAGTGTAAGGTCGATTTTCCAAAGGTCAGCGTCGTCATGCCGACTCTGAACGAAGCGAAAAATCTGCCGATCGTTTTCGCCAAGATGCCCGCGTGGATCCACGAGATTGTCGTCGTGGATGGCCGCTCCACCGATGATACGCGAGAGATCGCGCGCTCGTTGCATCATGCGGTTCGCATCGTGGAAGAGTCGCAAAAAGGTAAGGGCGCGGCGCTGCGCGCGGGCTTCCAAGCCGCCACCGGCGACATTGTCGTCTCGATCGACGCCGACGGTTCGATGAACCCGCAAGAAATAATCCTGTTCGTCGCCGCGCTGATGTCCGGAGCCGGCTTCGCAAAGGGATCGAGATTTCTCCAAGGCGGCGGCACCGAAGATATGTCGATTTTCCGCATGCTCGGAAATTGGGGGCTGACCCACATAGTCCGCGTGCTCTTCGGCTCTGGCTTTTCAGACCTATGCTACGGCTACAATGCATTCTGGAAGCGGCATCTGCCCCTCTTCAATGTCGCGTGTGACGGCTTCGAAATAGAGACGGCCCTGAACCTCAGCGCTCTGCGTTCAGGCATCAAAATTATCGAGGTGCCGTCCTTCGAGACAAACCGGGTGCACGGGCAAAGCAATCTCAATGCGGTCACCGATGGATGCCGAGTCCTTTGGACGATCTGCAAAGAGATATTCCGGCGCCAGACCTACGACGCGATCGACAATGTCGACGGTTCTCATTCGCAAATAGCCCGGTGACGGAGAGAGGCTCGGAGGGTGTCATGCGCATTCTGATGGCTGCTGCGCGCTATTTCCCCTTCGCGGGGGGAACGGAAACGCACATTCACGAAGTCGGGCGTCGTCTCGTCGAGCGCGGTCACGCTGTCTCGATCCTGACGGCGAACCCGGGAGGGCAATTGCCCGAATATGAGAAAATCGCCGGCATCGACGTCGTCCGCGTGCGAAGCTGGCCGGCTGGGCGCGACTGGCATCTCGCGCCCGGATTGAAACGCGCAATGACGAACCTGCGCTGCGACATCGTCCACGTCCAAGGCTATCACACCTTCTTCGCTCCGGTTGCAATGTGGTCGGCCGCACGGAGCGGTATCCCCTTCGTGTTATCCTTCCACAGCGGGGGACATTCATCGCTGCTGCGGAATAGCATTCGCAAAATTCAGGCCGCAACCTTGGGCCCGCTGGTCCGTCAGGCCGAGCTGTGCATCGCCGTCTCGCAATTCGAAGTCTATCATTTTGCGCGAGCGATGGGCCTGCCGGCGGAGCGCTTCCGGGTTCTGCCGAACGGCGCCAATCTCAACGCCGAACTGACGGCCGGCGATAGATCCGAAGATGAAAATCTCATCCTCTCGGTTGGCCGGCTCGAGCGCTACAAGGGGCACCACAGGGCCATTGACGCCATGCCGCGCCTTCTGCGGCTGCGCCCCGATGTGCGGCTGCAGATTGTTGGTTCCGGCCCATACGAGCCCGCGTTGCGCGCGCGCATTGCTCGCCTCGGTCTCTCGGACCGTGTCAGCATAAGATCCATTCCTCCCTCGAATCGCGGCGACATGGCAGCGCTGATGGCTGAGGCCCGGCTGATCGTTCTTTTCAGCAACTACGAGGCACATCCGGTCGCCGTTTTGGAAGCACTCTCTCTCAACAAGACGGTCGTCGTCACGTCGACATCGGGTCTTAAGGAAATTGCCGATAGCGGTCTCGCGCGCGCTGTGCCGCTTGATGCCCGCGCTGCCGTCATTGCAGCGGCGATGCATGAAGCGATGTCGGCGCCGAAGCCTGCGGCTGCCGTCAAGCTCACAACGTGGGACGAGTGTGCAGCAGAACTCGAGGCCGTGTATCGGCGCGTTCTCGCTGAGCGTTCGACCTACGCACCGATGTCGCTCTCATGCGAGGCGTGATGACATCGTTTCTCCAAAGCGCGGTAGGCATCGCCCGGCCTTTGTTCGCGACCAGCACCGCCTATCCACAAGACCAGGCAGATGGCGAAAGGTCCGATTGGGGCTGGTTCCCTTCGCTGGCGATCTGGACCAGTGTCACTGTCGCCGCGGCTGCAGCCGCGGCCGAAGCCAATCGGTATGCGTTAGGCTGGGCGGCGCCGGTGTTCTACGCGTCCATTGCCCTGCTCGTACTGCCGCTCGCGGGCCGGCTGGTATGGCCTCAAACGTCACGGCTGGAACGAATAGCGCTTCTTCTTCTGGCGGCGTTAGGTCTCTTTCTCATCCGGATGATCCACGAGCCGACCGCGTTCCTTGATCACGACACGTTCCTGCACTGGGCGACGGCGAACGACATCATGAGGACGGGGCGTCTCTTCACACCGAACCCGCTGCTGCCGATTTCCCCTGTGTACCCTGGCCTCGAAATCGTGGCGACGGCGCTCTCAGAAATGTCTGGCCTTCCCATCTTCGTGTGCGCCCAGCTCCTGATGGCAATCGTGCGCCTCGTCTTCGTCGTCGCTTTGTTTCTCGTCTACGAGCGCATCTCCGGCTCGCCGCGCGTGGCGTCACTCGCAGTCGCGGTCTACATGGGTGCATCGAGCTTCGTCTATTTTGACACCATGTTCTCGTATGGAAGCCTGGCGATATTCTTTCTAGTTCTCGCGTTGCTCATCGATGCCAGGATCGAGCAAACCGACCGTTGGCTTCCGGTTCTGATTATTGCGTTACCCGTGTTGGCGGCGCTCGCCGTTACGCATCATCTAACGGCATTTATCGCCTCGCTGCTGTTGGCGGCGTTCGCAGCATTCGAAATCGCCAGCCGGAAATCATCGCGATCCGTCTTGCGGATTGTCACGCTGCCAGCCACTGCGCTGCTGCTCACCGCCGGTTGGAGCGCATGGACGGGCAATCCCACCGAGAGTTATCTCGGGCCTGTTTTCGACGGGGCAATCTCGGAAGCAACGCGTTTGCTTTCCTTCGGAGGAGGCCGCCTCCCATTTGTCGCCGAAGACGGGACGACGGCGCCGTTATGGCTGCGCGAAATTACGATCTTATCGGTGCTGCTCATCTGCTTGGGACTGGCGACAAGCTTTTTCAGGGCGCTGGCCATTGCCGGTGTTCCGGTGCTGTGGGCACGTTTCCCCGCACAATGGCGCGAGCTTTTCAGATGGGACAACAATCGGCTCGTTGTTCTTACCCTCGTTACGTTCGCCTATCCGTTGAGCATCATCCTGCGGATGACGCGCGCTGGCTGGGAAGTCGGTAATCGCATCGGCCCGTTCGCCTTCCTCGGTGTCGGCATCGTCGTTGCCATCGGGCTTGTCACGTTTTGGCAGGGGTGGTCGCAAAGCCGGCTGCGCGCCAGCACTATTGGTGCCGCGCTCGCCATCTGCGTTATTGCAGGCGTCTTCAGTGGAAGCGGCAATTACATCCCGGGTAGCCCCGGCTATCAGGTAGCCGCGGATTCGTCTTCCATCGAACCGATGGCGATCAGCGCGGCAACGTGGACGCGGCAGTGGCTTGGGCCGCGCAATCGCTTCTTTTCGGATCGCGTCAATCGTTTGCTGCTCGCGACCTACGGCGGTCAGCAGGTGATCACTACCCTCTACGACAAGTATGATCTCGGAGCCGTGGAATTCTCGGAGAGGTTTGGACCTCAGGAATTGGATGCGATCCGTCAGACGTCCTTGAGCTACTTCCTGATCGACATGCGCCTCGCCGAGCAATTGCCGTTGATGGGATTCTATTTCGATCCGGGACCCGTCTACCGCAAGCCGCCGGATCCGCGCGTGCTTCAAAAGTTCAATGACATCGCCGGCGTTAACCGCGTCTTCGACAACGGGTACATGTCGATCATCAACGTCGCCACACTGAGGGATTCGCCTAATGCGCCGTAGCCCAATCATGTGTGCAACGCTCGCGCTCGCAACCCTGGCGTCGCCTCTGCTTCCCGATGTGATGCGCATCCCGGTCGCCGTGCCGATGGTTCTGTTCGTGCCGGGCTTCGTTGCAACGAAGATCGCCTTCCCCGGTCAGCCTCTCGATTTGGAGCGTCTCGCGCTCGCAGTCGGCCTCAGCCTCGCAATGACTGTGCTCTCGGGCTTTGGCCTTCATCTGGTGGCGATGCTCAACGCAACGGGTTGGTCGATTGCCATCGGCGGGATAACGCTCCTGCTCCTGCCCTTCGCGGTGTGGAGCGATCCTTCCGGGCAAAGATTGCCGGCGTTCGACAAGCGTCAAAAGCGCTCGTTTTGCGGTGCCGCGCTGCTCGCGGTTTCTGCGTTGGTGTTGGCTGGCTACGGCTACCTTCAGCATATCGAGTTCCGCTTCACTGAACTCTGGATGGTTCCGGCTGGCGGATCGCTCTACGCGGTAGGCTTCACCAATAAACAGCAGCAGCGGGCATCCTACGATCTCGACATCGTCTCGAAAGACGGCGTGATTGCATCCTGGAACGGCATCGCCCTCGCAAATGGCGAGACATGGGTCCGCGTCATTGACCTGCCAATCAAGCCAAACCTTCAGACGGAGCAGCGCATCGCCGCGCGTCTCCATAACCGCGCCGATCCCGTAGCAGCGATCGAGAAGGTCTGGGTATCGATTCCTCCGCGCAGGATCAAATCACCATTGCAACTCAGCGCGATTGGCGGAGCCGACAAGAGCTTGCCGCAAGACGAGGTGCGATGATGCGGATCTTGATGCTCAGTCAGTTTTTTCCGCCGATCATCGGTGGCGAAGAACGGCACGTCAAAGTGCTGAGCGAAGCGCTGGTGCGCAGAGGGCACGAAGTAAGCGTCGCGACGATCAGACAGGGAGATCAGCCGGAAGTCGAAGTCGAAGCCGGCGTGACGATCCACCGGCTGCAAGGATCTCTGCAACGCAACGCCGGTCTGTTTTCCGAAAGTCAGCGCCGCCACGCGCCGCCATTTCCCGATCCGGAGTTGATGTTCCGGCTTAACCGCATCGTCCGCGCCGAACAGCCCGATGTCGTTCATGCGCATAATTGGCTGCTCCATTCGTATCTGCCGTTGCAGCGAATCTACAAGAAGCGTCTGGTCGTGACGCTCCACGATTACGGCAGCGTCTGCGCCAAAAAGAACATGATCCGCCAAGGTTTGCCGTGCTCAGGACCGGCGCCTTTCAAGTGCCTGCCATGCGCGGGCCAGCACTACGGTGGCGTGAAGGGCGCGGTAACATGGCTGACGAATGCATCGTTGGGACGCATGGGTCTCGGCCAGGTCGACGCGTTCATCGCAGTGAGCCAAGCCGTCGCCACCCGGTGCGGACTTGATCCTCGGTTCGATCAGTTCGAAATCATACCGACATTTCTTTCCGACGACGTCGGACAGCTGGCGGATGGACACGGCGAACGCCTCGATTTGCTGCCGAAGTCGGACTTCCTGCTGTTCGTCGGCGACTTGATGCGCCTTAAGGGCGTTCACACACTGCTCGAAGCCTATCGCCGGATAGAAGCAGCGCCGCCTTTGGTACTCATAGGGCGCCACTGCAAAGACACGCCCGCCAGTTTGCCGAAAAACGTAACGGTGTTGAACAGCTGGCCTCACGCTGCGGTTCTGCACGCATGGAGTCGCTGCCTGTTCGGAATCGTACCGTCCGAAGGTCTCGAAACCTGCGGCACCGTGGTGATGGAGGCAAATGCCTTCGGCAAACCCGTCGTCGCGTGCCGCACCGGCGGTCTTTCCGAAACTGTTCTCGATGGCAAAACGGGCATTCTCGTGCCGCCGGGCGATGTCGAGGCGCTGCGTCACGCGCTGCTGACGATGCTCCAAGATCACAGCCTGCGAGCGAGATTAGGTGCGGCGAGCCTCATCCACGCTGGCGCCTACATGACAAAAGCGGTCGTTCCTCGGATCGAGCGAATTTACGAAGGCAGCACCTCGATGTCAGCTGCAGGGGGCCGACAGTGAAGATCTGCGTGGTCGTCGGAAAAACCTGCGCGCGAGAGTGGCACCGAATGTTGGTGGCGCGGCTGCTCGAAGAAGGGCACGACATCGCGCTGTTCGTTTCCGATGTCGATGCTTCGCTTCCGGCCGCTTTGTCAATGACGCTGACATTCGAGCGGCTCGTCTACGGCATCTCCGGGAAATCGCTCATCGCTTCGATTGGCTCCGATGAGGGTGAACTCGGAGCGCTCGCGCGTGTGCAGGAAAAGTCCGGATTGTTCGACGTCGTCGTGCGCCTCGATGGAGCCGAAACAAATGCGCCAAAGGGACGGCGCGTCGTCCGTCCGCTCTTCAATGGCATTCCCTCGGAGGCCGGTGCGCTCGACGCCGCGCTCGATGAAAGGGAACTCGCGATCGCCGTCGAGGAACTCGCGCGTCCAGATGCAAATTCCAAAGCCTATGCTGTCGAAACCGAGCTGCCGGCAATTCTCAGCAAGACCTTGAACGACGCCTGCGGCCGCATGATCGATCTTCTGGCCTGGGAATGCGAGAGCACACCGTTGCGGCCGGGCGGCGCTCTGACCTCGAATTCTGCAGGGGGCAATCGAGCCGCAACATCACCGGCACGGCCAATCGTATTGCATGCCGTCACAACGTTGAGCCGTCGCTTGACGCGCCGATTGGATACGCTCGCCCGCGGCGGCGATCGATGGGCGATTGCCTGGCGCGACGCAGCCCGAACACCTTTCGATCCCAGCGGCGGCGCAACGACAATTGCATACCAACGCATCGCCGATGATGGCCGGCGGTTCCTCGCTGATCCATTCCCTGTCGTTGCTCACGACCATGCTTGGATCTTCTGCGAGGAATACCCATACGCGACGGGTAAGGGCATCATTTCGGTGATTGATCTGAACGATCCGAAGATGCCGGCGCGACCGGTCATCGAGGAACCGCATCACTTGTCCTATCCGATGATATTCATCGACGGCGGGCAGTGGTGGATGATACCCGAAGCCGGCGCGAGCAACCGGATTTCTCTCTATCGCTGCGAGGCCTTTCCTCACAAATGGGTCCGCGAGACTGTGCTCATCGAGAACGTCGCGGCTTCCGACCCCACGCTCTATCGCGATAAGCGCGGATATTGGCTGTTCTTCACCCTCTGCGCCGGAAGCGGATCGCCGTCCGACCGCCTTTGTCTCTTTCATTCGCCGTCGTTGCGAGGCCCCTGGGCGCCGTGCGGAGCGCAACCGCTGGCAATCGATCCCAAAACCTCGCGACCGGCCGGACACATCATCGATGCGCGCGGCACACTCTATCGGCCCGCTCAGGACTGCATGCGGCGATACGGCGGCGCGATGGTCTGGAGCCGCTTCACCCTGCCCGGCGATCACCCGTTCTCGCAGGTTGAAGTTGGAACGCTGCGCCCACGCGACGGCCGAGCGCTTCTGGGTGGCCATACTTACAACCGTTTCGGATCCATCGAGGCGGTCGACATATTCGGCGCCCCGCGCAGCGATCTCGTCGAGTTCGTCTACGAAACCACGGCCGTTACGAGGGGCTCCGAGTCTGGCGCAGCAAAGCAAGTCATCGAACGCTGTGAGGAGCAGACATATGCCTCCAACTAAAGGCGTCTCTGCAATCATTTGCGTCCACTCGAGCCAGCGATGGCAGGCGATGCACGAAGCCGTGCGCTCGATCCGGGATCAGACCGAACCGGTGACTGAGATTATTGTCGTCGTCGATCACAATCCCATCCTGCAAGCGCGGCTCGAAGCGGCGCTGCCGGACGTGAAGATCATTCCCAACGCCGAAGAACGAGGCCTGTCCGGCGCGCGCAATACAGGCATCGCCAACGCGAATGGCGCGCTATTGTTGTTCCTCGATGATGATGCCGCGCTCGAAAAGGATTGGCTTCGGAAGATCTCGGAGCATTTTCGGTACGGACATATTCTGGGCGTCACAAGCCGCATCGTGCCGTCTTGGGAAGGCGCACGCCCGCCGTGGTTTCCCGACGAATTCCTCTGGGCGATCGGCTGCACATATCAAGGGATGAAACCGGGGCGCGTCCGAAATCTCATTGGCGCGTCGATGTGCATATCGAGGACAGTGTTCGAAACGGTCGGCGGTTTCCACCACAGTCTCGGCCGTGCGGCGACTGGCCTGCCGATGGGCTGCGAGGAAACCGAACTCTGCATTCGTGCCGGCCGCGCTTTTCCGGATGGCGAATTTAGATTTGATGACGCGCCTTCGACCGCGCACTTGGTTGGAGGCGAAAGGCTGACATTGCGTTATTTCCTGCGCCGCTGCTTCGCAGAAGGATCTTCGAAGGCGGTGCTCGCCGCACTTGCAACCTCGGCGCACGCTCTCGCCGACGAGCGCCGTTACGCCCTGCGGACATTGCCGCGCGGTGTACTCCGAGGCTTGGGCGATGCCCTCCGTGGCGACGTCACCGGAATTTTCCGGGCAACTGCCATTGTCAGCGGTTTTACGGCCACCGCGCTTGGCTACTTGACGGGAAAGCACGCCCTGCGAGCCCGCCCGTCCATCTCGAAGCTGAGCCCGCTCGAATCCGAGAGAGCGCCATGACCAGCTATGTTCGGCATTATTCCAACCGCATCGGCTCGGGCCTGGTCGTTCATCGCCTCCTATTGGCCAACGCCGGCTTTTTGACAGTCGCCGCTGCCGCGAGCGCACTGCTCGGATTTGTCTTCTGGCTATGGACCGCTCGCAGCCTTCCACCCGAGCAGCAGGGATTGGCATCGGCAACGGTCTCAACGATGAACATGCTCGCCTTCCTGGGCGAATTCGGCTTCGGCACGCTGCTGATGGGTCGCCTCAAATCCGACGAAGGTTCACGCGGACTGATGACGGCCGCGGTCGTGTGCAGCTTCGCCAGCAGCTTGGCGGCAGCGCTGCTTTTCATTTTCTTCAGTAGCGACCTGTCGCCAAAGCTACGCGACATCATTCAGGATCATCGCACTCTTTTTATCGTCGGCGTCGTCACGACGGCCGTCGCAATGACCGCCGACGGCGCCGCGATCGGTCTCCTCGCCAGTTGGGCAAGAATGCTCCGCGAGATCGTATTCTCCGTCCTCCGATTGCTCTTTCTCCTGCTTATCTTTGAGTATTCCGGCATCCCGCAACCAGCAACGGTCGTCGCGGTATGGATCGCCGCGCTTTTTGCATCGCTAGCTTGCACGTTCGGCGGTTATGCATTCCGTCAGCGCAATGCGCTCGTCCATCCTGACTTTCCGGAACTTGGAAAGTTCACCGGTGATATTCTCGGGCATCACGCACTGAACCTCGGCGCACTGGGCCCGTCGATCGCACTACCCTTTCTCGTGACCGAGGTGCTCTCACCAACCGTGAACGCGGTGTTCTACATCACGTGGATGTTGTTGCAGGCAGCCATGCTGGTTCCGTCGGCGGTGGCGACAGCGCTGTTCGCAATCTCATCCGCCAATCCCGAAGCGGCGATCGTCCGCCTTCGCTTCTCCTTGCAAATATCCGCCCTGTTTGGGGTTGTCGCCGGCATTGGATGCTATGTCTTTTTGCAACCCATGCTTGGCTTCTTCAACGCGGCCTATCCGGCGATAGCAGGATCAAGCCTCGACTGGCTCGGCTTCAGTCTGCTGCCAATCATGATCAAGTTTCACTACATCGCAGTCATGCGTTTGCGGCGCCGCATGATGACCGCAGCGCTGTTGGTCGGAGCCGGCGCTCTACTCGAACTCGCCGCGGCTGTCTTCGGCGGGACTGAGGATGGCCTTGCCGGACTTGCGAGTCTCTGGATGGCGGCAATCATTGTGCAAGCCTGCGTGCAGCTACCGACCATTCTCGGCGCCGCGCGCTGGAGCCTCCGTCAGCAAGCACCGGCAACGCAGACGTAAGGGCGAGGTGGCCGCGATGAACAGCGCATTCGCAACTCTTTACCGAGGTTTTTTGATCGCCTTTCTATGTCTGGCGGCTTCCGCCTCGAACGGCGCGAAGGGAGAACAGGCGTCGTCCTTTGTGACCGTCAAGGACACACATTTCGAACTCGACGGCGCTCCGTTCTCCGTCGCCGGCGTGAACAATCACTATCTTCCCTACGGATCTCGCGACGAGGTCATCCGTGTGCTCGATGACGCGGTGGCCATGAAGGCCAACGTCGTGAGAACATTTATCCAGCCGGTAATCGGTTCGCTGCACGGAGCGATGCCGACGATCTGGAACTGGAGGAGCACGGCCGACACGAGCAACCTCAACGTCCATGGCGTCTACATGCTTTCCTGGGATGCTCAGCAGGCGCGGATGGCTGTCAACGATGGTCCAAATGGGCTTCAGCGCATCGACTTCCTGCTCGATGAAGCGAAGAAACGTGGTCTTAAAGTCATCATCGCCTTTCTCGATTTCTGGTCTTACACGGGCGGCGCGCAACAGATGCGGGCTTGGTACGGCAGCGACGACGTCTATTCCTTCTTCGCCGAGGACGCCCGCACGATCGCCGACTACAAGCGGTGGGTTGAGACCGTCATCACCCGCGTCAACAGCATCAATGGCATCCGCTACGCCGCCGATCCGACGATCTTCTCCTGGGAGCTGATGAACGAGCCGGATATCCATCCTGAGGCGTTATTGAAGTCATGGCTCACGGAAATGGCGATCTTCGTCAAATCGCTGGATCCCGATCATTTGCTCGCCAGCGGCCATAGCAATCCAAACGGTGAATTCCCAGATATGGAAATAAGCCAAATCGATTTTGGCACCTGGCACGGCTATCCGCGATGGAATGGAATTACGCCTGACGAGATGAATGAGCGCATTCGCGCATTTTGTTCCGCTGGCGCCGCATTCAATAAGCCTGTGATGCTTGAGGAGTTCGGTTGGTCGGCGGCGCACGCGGATCAGATTGACGTTTACCGCAACTGGATGGATGCGCTTTACAATAGTGATTGCGCGGGGTGGGTCGTCTGGAGGCTTGTTTCGCGCCAGGATGGCGGCCAATTCCCGGACGACCCCGTCGACGGTTTCGATATTCATAATGACGGTGGTCCATTGTGGAATTTGATGCGGGACGCCGCCGAAAAACAAATAGCGAAGCCGAACCAGATTAAATTGCTGGCAATTCCGTCAACGAAATAGAATTTGAAGGCATTTATAATAGAACGAATTTTGCAATATTTGATTTTTTGAAAAATTTGGGCGAGACAATGAATATTCTCAATCCAATTCCCGAGGGACCGCGCGGCACGCGCCAGGAGAGCGGCGCGTTGCAAGGAAGCGGTCTGCTTCAGTCAGAAGAAGAGTGGAAGGCCCGCAATGACGAACTGGCGGGCACGCTGAATGAACTCATTCGCCGTCACCTTGTCGTCAGCACCGGCAAGGCGCTCGACGTTGGCTGCATGCACGGAGAGCTCACGGATCGTTATGGCGAAGGGCTGGACCTTCACTGGTGGGGCATTGATCCGGACATTCCGGAGAGCAGCGTCACGACGAAGGGCGCACGGCTATCGCCGGGTTACGGCCACGAGCTCGCGTTTCGGGCCGGTTCATTCGATTGCGTCACGTTTGCCAACGTCTACGAGCATGTGCCGCCGAATCTGCGAAGCGATACGATTGCGGAAATCTACCGGGTGTTGACGCCGGGCGGCATTCTCGTCGGCCAGCTCCCGAACCCATATTTTCCCATCGAGTCGCACAGCCGGCTCCTGTTTCTCGGAGTTCTGCCGCGCCCACTGCAACGGTGGTACTGGCGGTTGACGCCGACCGGCTGGGATTTCGAGAAGGCGCATTTTTTCAGCGTCACGATCAACGATCTCAAACGCCGCGCGTTGGCTTCCGGGTTCGAGGTCGTGACTATCAGCAATTTCAACTATTCGCCGCGCGCCGTGCCTAAGGCGGTGCGCCGGCTGGCGATAATTCACGCGCGACTCGGCATCATGCCCTGGTCGTGGCAATTCGTTTTGCGCAAGCCGAGCCATTGAACGCCGATGCTCGCGATCGACTGCGACGGTCCAATCCCCGGATTAGTCGGACGCTTCATGGACAACAAGCCGAAGTTTTTCAAAGGCCAGCAGCCACCGCGGCATGGGGATCTGGCCCAGACCGAATTGGCCTTCTTTGGAAAATGACTGACGAACGACGTTTTTTTCGGCGCGGGAATTTTTCCGAGGCCCAGACGCTGCCGTTCGCGCGGAATTCCCCTCCCAAAAAGGCGAGTGCAAGCCCAGATATTCTGCAACCTCGCGCTCAAGTCGGCAAATTTGAATTTCGACTTATCCTTCCGCCCCCAATGCGTGTCGCCGGAGAGCCGCAGATCCACGCATTTCGACCGCTATCAGATTGACAATACAACCCCTTCATGGCGTCGTGCGGCCTGGTAAGAATAGGGGAGTGAAAGCAATGACTTTTAAAATCGGCGTGGCGATTCTGGTGGGACTCGGCGTTGTCGCCTCGACGACGGCTGCGGACGCACGCTGGAACCGGCGCGGCGAGTGCCGTCCGGTGCTCGAAGGCGCGGCCACCGGCAAGGGTGTGTTCGGCCTTGGCAGCGCCCGCGCGCGGGAAGCGGCGATTAGCAACTGGGAAGAAGCAGCAGAAAACCGTTATGGCCGCGCATTTTCGAATTTCGACCGCGCTGCGGGTGTCCGGTGGGATTGCGCGAAGAACGCTTTAATCACAGCCAAGTGCGTTGTCGTCGCGCGGCCGTGCGCGGCACGGATCAGCGGCTAAGCTATCTGAAGCGATCGGCATGGCCAACGAGCGGGGCATGCCGATCGCTGATCCCACCTCTGTCACCTTGACGGAGGCTCGGGCTCCGGCTCATCGTCGGGATCGAGCGGTATGGGCGAAGGCTGCGGCGGCTCCTTCGGTTCGGGCGGCAGGGTCGGCAGTTCACCCGGCTCCTGCGTCGGAAAGGGAATGGCTGGTGGATCGTTGCCGTTTTCCATCGCCGAAATGTCCTCGATTGGATCGACTACTCAGACACTCTCGCCGTTCGGCCGCATTTGGGCGGATAGGCGCTGCACGACCGAGCAACCGCTCGATGCATGAGAGTACCAACGGAACGTCGTTCGAAGACGCACCGTTCCCTTGAGGCGCACAATCGCCCGCCCCAAAAAGTTACGACCCGGCAGAAACCGCCGGGCCGCATCACCAGGATCCGATTTTCATTTGGAAATCGAATGAGTCTGCGTAGGGCCGCCCGATCGACAGCACGGCGCACCAACGTTCATGACGTGCTCAGTGGCCGGCGACTTTCGCGTCCTTGCTCGCCGGCGTGTAGAGACCGAACGGATTGCCATCCGGGTCGGCGATGATCGCGATCCGTCCGACATTCTCTGCGTCCGTCGGAGCTTTGATGACTTTGCCGCCCTTCTTCAAGGCTTCGACGACGGCATCATCAACGTTTGCGACTTGAATGTAGGTCAGCCAGCCGGGCTTCGGATCGGTCGGTTCCCGGCCGTCGTACTTCGCCAAACCGGCGCTCTCGACGCCGTTCTGCATGAAGAGTGTGTAGTCGTTTTCGCCGGGAGCAGGCGGACGCGACGTGTCTTCAGCCGCCACGACCTTCGGAGACCAGCCGATGACGCTCGCGTAGAAGTCGCGGCTGCGATCCGGGTTGGCGCTGATAAGCTCGTTCCACCAAATGCTGCCCGCATCGCCTTGAGCGGAAGTCGCCGTCAGGCTTTCCGCATTGGCGGGCATTGCGAAGAACAGGGCGCATACGGCTGAAAATACTGCGATGGTGCCGGTACGGATGCCAGTACGCGGTGTTGCAAGAATTCGGGACATTGACCCACTCCTGGTTCGGATCGAATTGGGAGGGATCTAAGCAAGCGCAATGCCAACTCTCGAAGTCGACAGGTTTCCGAATATGCAGCTCACTTCCGCTTGCACGGAATAATATAGGTAAATCCTCGAAAGCCGCTGTAGTCCTTGCCTTTGATGAACGGCGAAATCACCACGCTTTTTCCGTCCGCGGGTGGGTTATTCAACGCGAGCATGGAGAGCGGATCGATAAGCTCGGCACTCTCGTTCCACCACTCCGGGGCCCCGTAAGCATTCTTGCGCCACGTTAGAGTGTCGTGATCGGCTTTCCAGACCTCCCAATGAACTTCGGGAAGGTAGCTTTCGTTCTCGCCGGGACGCGTGACGCGCGCGAGCCGCTCGCCGCGCTTCACCTTATCTCCGGGTTTGAAATGTTTGATTTCGTCGAAGTCGAGATGATCGAACTCGGAATAATAAACTTCAGGACCATCGCTGAGATTGAGATCGCGGCGGTCATGGCGGATCAGAAGGGCGCCTTCGATGCCCCATTTCCAATTGGCTTTCCAGACCGCGCGCACAGTCCCAGGGCCGGGCGCTAAAACCCATTCGCCCAAGCGTCCGGCATCGACGCCGGTATGAATCTCATCGCGGCGCGTTCCATCGACATCGATCCAGCTCGCATATCCCGAAGTGATCGGCGAGCAATCGTATTCCGCCGGATAAACAGGAACGAGACCGCTCGGTGTAACGGCAGACGCTCTATCCGTTGCAGCGGGCTCATCGTCGGAGGCGGCGCTTGCTGTCATGGCCAGCAACGCGAGCCAACTGGCCATGACGTTGAAGATTGCTCGCCGGAACAAAGGCACGTCTCGAAACTCGCCTGCAATTTCAGATCGATCATGATCGTTTATCCGGCATCGCCCTTATATGGTCGCTCAGTTAGCGAATAGGCCTACCTATTTACCTTTATATGAGCAATTTGATCAGTAATCATGATTTAGCATTCCCTTAATGAGCAGTTCTTTTTAGAGCAAAACACAGTCGGCCTGCGATGAGGCGCCTGTGTTTTGTCCGCGTTAATTGTAAAAATTGCTGAGCGGTTTTCGTTTTCGAGGAAATTGACCGGAGCCCGGCCCACTCGTCGTGCCGAGGTTGAGATCTCCGCTGCCGGTCCGTCATCCGAGCAAATTCTGACGGGTGTTCAGATTTGGTACGTGCCGCATGACCCGCAGAACGAGCCAGCGGCGCATTACGGGACACTGACCCACGACGACGTCCTTGAATTCGCTTCCATACGCAACCTCGAAAAACGTCATCGCTCGCTCGTGACGCGCAGCGTTCTGAGGCAAGCCCTGTCGGCCAGCGTGTGCGGTCGAACAGCCCCGGAAGAGTGGCGCTTCGATCGGTCGGAGTCGGGAAAGCCTCGCTTATCGATGGATGCAGGGACGTTGAACTTCAGCTGTTCCCACACGCGTTGGGCGTCAATCGTCGCGGTTTCGACCGTCGGGCCTATCGGCATCGATATCGAAAGTGCCGTTATCCCCTCGACTGAGACGTGGCTTACCGACGTCTTTACGCCTTCCGAGTGCTCAGCCCTGAAATCCATGCCCGGAGAGGAGCGGGAAGCGGCCGTCTCGCGGCTTTGGTCGCTGAAAGAGGCCTACCTGAAGATGCTTGGCACCGGAATTGCTGAAGCATTGGCAGTTGCATTCGATCCTCGGACCGATCGCCTCTGCTCCGGACACCATAGCCGGCAACCAGAGCCGGTGGCTTTCCGGACGTGGATCGCCAAAAGCCAAGGGCATCGACTTTCCGTGGCTGTCGCGATGGGCGGCAGCAAGGAAGAAGGGGCCTCGCGGCACCAGTCGATCGAGGAAGCCCGTGTCAGTATTCGAACCAAGTTGGCATTCGCTGAAAACCGAAAGGTCGCGAGAGCCACGGCTCGTTCACCACTATTTCGAACTCCAGGCGCAGCGGCAGCCTGATCATCCCGCCATCGAGTTCGCGGGCGAAACGCTCACCTATGAAGAGCTCGATTGTGCCGCAAATCGCGTAGCCAATTACCTCGCATCGTGCGGAATTGGCGCTGAAGACCTCGTCGGCATCTACCTTAAGAAATCGCCGCACCTCTACGCCGCGATTCTCGGTATTCTGAAAGCGGGAGCCGCCTACGTTCCGATCGATCCGCGTTCGCCCTTGGAACGTATCCGTGCGATCGAGGACGATGCGAAACTTCGCATGATCATTTCGGAAGACGCGCTGGCACGCGCGATCGAAGGCAACGTCGCGACCCCACTGTTGCTCGTTGACCGCGATGGCTACGTTGTGGCTGAGCAGCCCGCTGAACTCGTCGACAGTTTGCGGAACGCCGAAATCGCCCCGAATGCGCTGAGCTATATCATCTATACCTCGGGATCGACCGGCCGTCCCAAAGGCGTGATGATCGAGCACCGCAACGTCGTCGCCTTCGTCAAATCATTGCGCTCGGTCTATAAAATCACGGCGGACGACCGCGTCTATCAGGGATTTTCGACCGCCTTCGATGCGTCGGTCGAAGAAATCTGGGCCGCGTTTTCCCGCGGCGGAACGCTGGTCGTTCCGTCTGAGGACGTCGAAAGATCGCCCAGCGACGTCGCGCAGTTCATCGACGATATGCAGATCACTTATTTTTCGACCGTGCCGACGATGCTCGCGATGATCGACCGCGATCTTCCGACGGTGACGACGCTGATTCTTGGCGGCGAAGCCTGCTCGCAGGAACTCGTCACGCGATGGGCAAGGCCCGGACGCCGGATGCTGAACACATACGGCCCGACGGAAGCGACCGTCGTTGCCACGTGGCACGAATGCGTGAGCGGCGAGCCCGTTGCGATCGGCAAGCCTCTGCCGGGATATTCGACGCACGTTCTCGACGAAAGCCTGCAGCCGGTGGCTCCGGGTGAAAGCGGCGAGCTGTTCATCGGCGGCGCCGGTGTCGGGCGCGGATATATGAATCTTCAAGCGCTCACCGAGCAGCGCTTCATGGCAGATACATTCGAGCCTGAGAAGAATGGCCGGCTCTATCGCACCTATGATCATGTCCGGCTTGGACACGAAGGGGAGCTGTATTTTCTCGGACGCCTCGACGACCAGGTGAAAATCCGCGGCTTCCGCATCGAGCTTTCCGAAATCGAAGCCGTCATGATCGAGCATCCGCAGATCAAGGCGGCTGCTGTTGCCGTCATCGAAACGGGCGACATCAAGGAACTTGCCGCTTACGTCGTCTGTCATGGAGCATCTGAGAGCCTCGATCGCCAGGCGCTCGATGAGCTGCTGCGGAGCCGTGTGCCGGCTTACATGGTGCCGCAATATCTCGACGTCATTGACGAGCTGCCGATGACCACGAGCGGCAAGGTCGATCGAAAGGCACTTCCAAAACCCAAAACCTTGCTGAAGGGCGCCGGCAATATCGTCGCTCCGGCGACCGATCTTGAGACGCGCATTGCGCGCGCTTGGGCGGAGGCGTTCCGCCTTGAGAGCATCTCGGTCACGGACGATTTCTTCCTTGATCTCGGCGGACATTCGCTCTTGGCGTCGCGATGTGCGAGCCTCGTTCGCGAAGCGATTCCCCGCGCGCAAATCTCGGTCCGCGACTTCTACGAGCATCGCTCCGTGCGCGCTCTTGCTTCCGTTCTCGAAAGCCGCCTGAGTGAAGCAAACGCGGAAAATCCCGGCCGCGCCAACGTTTCGGAAAAAGCATTCAAGCGCGTTCACCCGCTGATGCGCTGGACATGCGTTTCGCTGCAGGCCGTGAGCGTCGCTATCTACTACGTCATTCTCTCCTCGCCGGTCGCTTACATAGTGCTGATGGCAACCGCCGCGACCGACGGAAAAATCACTTGGACCGAGGCGGCACAAATTTCGACGCTTGTCGGCTTCGCCATTTGGCCGAGCATGCTGTTCCTCAGCATCGCGCTCAAGTGGCTGGTCATTGGCCGTTTCAAACCCGGCCGCTATCCGCTCTGGAGCTTCTACTATTTCCGCTGGTGGCTCGTGACGCGCTTCCAAGCTCTGAGCTGGGCCGAGATGTTTGCCGGCACGCCGCTGATGAGCCTTTACTGGCGCGCGATGGGGGCCAAGATTGGCCGCAACGTCAACATATCGACGTCGCTCTGCGGCGCATTCGACCTGGTCTCCATCGGCCAAGGTTCGAGCATAGGCCTTGAAACCCAGATCCTCGGCTATCGCGTCGAAGACGGCTATCTCGTCATCGAGCCGGTGGCGATCGGCGAGAATTGCTTCGTCGGCATGCATTGCAGTCTCGGTCTTGGAACGAGCATGGGCAACGGCGCACGCCTCGACGATATGTCGTCGCTGCCGGACGGCACCGAGATGACAAGTTATGAATGCCGTCGCGGATCTCCCGCGCTGCTCGCGGAAGTTTCGGTGCCGGAAGCGAAATCGCCGCCGCCAAGTCTCCTGCGCGCCTTCTCGTTCGGAGCGCTGCATCTCGCCCTGATTTACGTGATGGGATATTTTCTCATCGCGACGATCATCCCGTCAGCAATCATCATCTTCGCAGGACTGTCGATCGCCGGACCCATCGGCGGTGCAATCGGCGCCTTCCTCGCGGTACCCGTTGGAATTCTCACCTACGCGCTGGGTGCGATTGCGCTCGTCGCTCTGCTGCAGTCATCCGAAGCAGGGCGGATCCCGGTCTACAGCCTCGCCTATGTGCGCCATTGGTTCGTCAGCTATCTTCTGACGAATACGAAAACCATTCTGCTGCCGGTTTACGCAACAGTCTATTGCCCGCCGTTTCTCCGCGCTCTCGGAGCAAAAATCGGTGCAGGCTCCGAAGTCTCGACGGTTTCGCACATCACGCCGAATCTCCTTGAAGTCGGCGAGGGAAGCTTCCTGGCGGATGCCTGCCTTGTCGGCGGTCACCGGATCAATGACGGTGTCATGGAGATCGGCGCGGTGCGCATCGGAGCGCGAAGCTTCATCGGCAACAGTGCGCTCATCCCGGGCGGACATGCCGTTGGCGACAACGCGCTGATCGGCGTGGCTTCGACCCCTCCCGCGAACGTCGCGGAAATTCCGGACAATACGCGTTGGCTGGGCTCGCCTGGCTTTGCCCTACCGCAAACGCAGCGCAACGTCTGCTTCAACGAAACGGAGATATTCAAGCCTACGCTCTCCGCACGCATCGCGAGAACGATAACCGATACGCTGCGTGTGTTGTTGCCGGGCTTCATTATCGCCGCGGAAGGCGTCGCGTTCGCAACCTATCTCGTGATGGGCTATCACGCCCTGCCCTTCTGGGTCGTCATCGCCGGCATTCCTTTTGTCGTATCGGCGACCGCGGCCGGATCGATTTTGGCCAGCGCCCTCATCAAGAGTCTGTTCATCGGCCGCATAACGCCGACGGTAAAACCGCTCTGGTGCAGGTTTATCTGGAACAACGAGCTCGTGAATGGTGTCTACGAAACAGTGGCTGCCACGACCATGACGCCGTTGATGGGCACACCCTTCATCGCATCGGCTTTGCGCCTGATGGGCTGCAAGATCGGCAAGTGGTGCTATCTCGAAACCACGCTCTTCTCGGAATTCGATCTCGTCGAGATCGGTGACCGCGCGTGCCTGAACATCGGCGCGACGATCCAAAATCATCTCTTTGAGGATCGCGTCTTCAAGGCCGACCGTATCAAGATCGGCGACGGTTGCACGGTCGGCAACATGGCCGTCGTTCTCTACGGCACCGAAATGCACGCCGCTTCGAGCCTCGGTCCGCTATCGGTTCTGATGAAAGGCGACGTGCTTCCGGCTGGAACACGCTGGCACGGCACGCCCTGCGAACCCCTCACTTCACCAACGAAAAGCACGGTCGAAGCGAAGAAGCGGTCATCCACAGTAGCAAGCTCTTATGCACAACATAAGCGCCCGGCGCGGCTGGTGAAAAAGCCGATCGAGCTGTTACCGATCTCAGTGTGAGTACAACCGTGCCATGACTGTGACTTCCCGGTCAGCACCGGGAAGTCTCAAGCATTAGGCGCCGACGCCAAACTCGACTCGAGCCTGCGAATCACTTCCCCTCAAACTGAACATTGAGAAGTTCAAGTCGAGGTTATCCCATCTTCGCATCCGAATGGGAGTGTATGCGCGCCCGCGGTTTCGCGCCTGAGGAAGAGCTATGAATAAACTTTTCGCGTTTGTTGCATCCGCATGGGCCGTGCCCGCGATGATCGGGCCAGCACTGGCTGACGGACCGTTCTCGCTGAAGGACACGCCGGTTCAGGTGGAAGCGCCAACCTGGTCTGGGGTCTATTTCGGCGTCGGCGGCGGCTACGGCCACAACCACTCGAAAAACAACTATCACGACGACTCGGGCGACGTGGACGCTACGTCATCTAAGAATGAGTTCGCCGACGGCGGTCTGGTCTCGCTGATTTACGGCATCGACCGGCAAGTGGGCAGCCGCTTCGTCGTCGGCGCCTTCGCGGATTTTTCGGTCTCCGACCTCAATCGCGGCAACGAAGACATTCATAACGCGATGACGATCGATCGCTCGTGGGCGATCGGCGCCCGCGCCGGTCTCTTGCTCAATGAACGGACACTGGTTTATGGGACGGCCGGCTATACGCAGGCTCACTTCTCCAATGATGGATGGTGGGACATCGACCCGGATGGCGGCGGCCCCACCGTGCACGGCAAGGGCAGCCAGACGTTCAGCGGCTACTTCGTCGGCGGCGGCATCGAGCGGCGGTTGAACGACAACTTCTACCTCCGCGGCGAAGCCCGTTATTCCGATTTCGGTGGCCGAGTGACCAACAGCGGAAACGTCGACGGCGCCAATTTCGTCGACCGCGAAGTCCCCTCGATCATCACGGTTCAGGCTGCGCTCGTCTATAAGCTCGATCGCGCGAAGGTCTTGAACCCGGATCCGGTAACGGAAGATCGCGGCCCGAAGGTCATTTCCTACAGCGGTATCGACGCTGCGAAGGGCGCGGTCGCCTACTACGGCGGCACGGTCTTCGGCTTGAGCGGCGATCTCTACAAGAGCGGTGTCGTGCTCCGCACACAGGGCATTATCGCTGACTATAATTATCATGCAGGCGCGCCGCTCGACTCAAAGGTCGACGCAGCCGACCGCTCCTTGGACGTCATGCTCGGCTACCAGTGGGTCTTCTCCAACTGGAGCGCCGTTGCTTATCTTGGCTACGAAGTGCGCAACGTGCATCTCTCGCCGGCCGATCTACAGAACGACGTACGCGGCGGAGCCGATGGCTTCAAAGTCGCCGTCGAACTCGAGACGGACGATGAAAGCCAGTACTATGGAAGCCTCGAAGGCAGCTACTCGACGGCCTTCAATTCCTACTTCGCGGAAGGGCGGGTCGGCTACAACTTCAAGCGGTTCATCGTCGGACCTGAAGGCTCAGTCTACAGCGATGAAGGCGATCTCTCGACCCGAGTCGGCGCCTTTGCGACGATCCCCTTCCATCTTCCGTGGAATAATCTTCCGGCCAAGCTCACCTTCGACGTCGGCCATCAGTTCGTGAACAGCGGCGGCGAGTCGAGAACTGGCGGCGAAGGCGTCTACGGCGGATCGATGCTGCGCGTAGATTTCTGAGGCGCGTCAGCCCCTATCGGAATGAATAAAAAAAAGGCGCGGGCTGATCCCTTCAGCCGCGCCTTTCTCTTTGTGCTTTGCAGCGATTTAATTGACGGCGCCCGTAGCGACGGAGGGCTTTCCCTCGGCTTGGGGCGGCGGCGCCGTGAGAGGCTGCACCGGCGAACCAGGTCCGATCTTCTGTAGGTTGCCGGTGATGATCAGGTCTTTCTCATCCACGCCCACCACGCTGATGAGGTCGCCGTCCGCCGGGCCCGGTGTCACCAGCTTCTGCTGGGCGATATTCTTATCGCCGACCACATAGACATATTTGCCAAGTTGGCTCGATCCAAGGGCCGTTTGGGGCACCATCAAAGCATTGGCATCTTCGCCGGCATGAATTCGGATGCGAACGTACTGGCCGGGCAGCAGCGTCCGGTCCGCGTTGGCGATCGTTGCCCGCGCGGTAAGCGTGCCTGTCAGCCGGTCGATGGTGTTATCGATGAACGTGATCGTTCCTTTGTGCAGCGCCTTGTCGTTTCCGGGTACGAAAATCTCGGCAGCCGTCGCGCCGCTAGCACGCACTTTTTGAATTACGGGCAGCTCTGCCTCGCTCGGATTGAACGTCACGTAAATCGGATCAATCTGAACGAGCGTGTTGAGAGGCCCACCTCCCGCGCTGATGAGAGCTCCGAGTGGCGCTTGGTTCTTGCCCAATCTCCCGGCGAAAGGCGCGCGAATTTCGGTATATCCGAGATTGAGCTCGGCCGTGCGAATGGCGGCGTCGTCGATTGTTATGGCAGCGTCCGCTTGCCGGAGCGAACTTGACCGCTGATCGTAGGTGTCCTTGGCAAGCCATCCGCTCTTTGTCAGTTCCGACCCGCGCTCGAGATTGGAGCTGGCATAGTCGCGAGCGGCGATGTCGCGCTGCTTCTGGGCTTTGGCGCGATCGAGCTCCGCCTGGTAGTCGCGCGGATCGATCACGTAAAGAAGATCGCCCGCGGCAACGTCCGCGCCATCCGGAACATCCTGCTTCTGCACATAACCGGAAACCCGCGCTTGCAGCGTGATGTCACGGATGGATTCGGTGCGCGCCGAATATTCGAGATAGATATTGACCGGCCGCTTGACGACAGGCGCGACCGGCACCGGCATGACGAATGCGGCTTGCGGCGGCGCGGCCGGACTCTCAACCGCGGCGATAAGCTTCGCAAGATCTTGCCGGTGAACGTAGGCGGCGCCGCCCCCTGCGACCAGCAAAGCCAGAACGACAATCTTCCAAAGTCGCATCGCAAAATCCCTGTCTATTCGGCAGCAGCCGGATTTGAAGCATCGTTGCCGGTTGCCGCATGTTCCCCGGACATGTTGGCTTCACGTCCTTCGCGCCACTCTTCGATCATGGCGTAGAATACCGGAACGAACAGCAACGTAAGCAGCGTGGCGGCGAGCATGCCGCCGAACACCGTCGTACCGATCGATTGCCGGCTGGCGGCGCCGGCTCCCGACGCCATCATGAGCGGCACGACGCCGAGAATGAAAGCGAACGCCGTCATCAATATCGGGCGAAGCCGAAGCCGCGCCGCTTCCATTGCCGCATCGATGATCGGTAATCCCTCGAGCCGCCGTCTCTTCGCGAACTCGACGATCAGAATGGCATTCTTCGCCGCGAGGCCGATGAGCATGACAAACCCGATCTGCGAGTAAACGTCGATCTGCAGGCCGCGCACCCAGATCGCAAGGAGCGCACCAAAGAGCGCGAGCGGCACCGCCAGAAGCACCATGAACGGCATCGACCAGCTCTCGTATTGCGCGGCGAGGATCAAAAAGACGAACACGCTCGCCAACGCAAAGACGACGAGAGCGATCGAACCTGCCTTGAGTTCCTGGAAGGTAATGCCAGTCCATTCGTAACTGAAATCGCGCGGCAGCGCCGTCGCCGCGGCGCGCTCCATCGCGGCGATCGCCTGTCCCGTGCTGTAGCCCGGTGCGGGGCCGCCGTTGATCAGCGCCGAAGCATAGTTGTTGTAGTGAGGCACGGTCTCAGGCCCAACGATCGGCTTCAGTGTACCGAGCGTGCTGAGCGGCACCATGCCGCCTGTCGCGTTGCGCACATAAAGCCGCGACAGGCTCGATGGATCGGACCGCGAATTCTTGTCCGCTTGCAACGTCACGCGGAACGTGCGGCCGAAAAGGTTGAAGTCGTTCACGTAGAGCGAACCGAGATAAATCTGCAGAGTGTTGAAGACGTCCGGCAGATTAAGGCCCAAGAGCTTCGCCTTGGAGCGGTCGAGATCGTAGTTGAACTGCGGCGTCGAGGTCGAGAACGACGAGAATAGCTGCTGTGCATCGAGTTCCGGCTGCTTGCGAGCTTCTGCGATCAGGGCCTGCGTCGCCTCGTTGAGAGCCACGCTTCCGCGACCTGTCAAATCTTCGACCTGGAATTCAAATCCGCCGGTGGTTCCAAGTCCCGGGATCGACGGGGGATCGAAACTGAGCGCGATAGCTTCCGGGATCATGAGAAGCTTGCCGCGCACGTCCTGGACCAAGCGTGATGCGCTTTGCTCCGGCGGCCGTTCGTTCCAAGGCTTCAGAATGGCGAATTCCACGGCCGAATTCGATTGCGCCGCGTTCGTCAAAAAGTTCAGGCCGCTGATCGAGCCGACGATATCGACACCCGGCGTGCTCTCGAGAATGTCTCGGACCTGCTTCGCCACGGCGTCGGTTCGTTCGAGCGATGCGCCATCGGGCAACTGCACCACGACGAAGAAGTAACCCTGATCCTCGACCGGCAAAAACGTTGACGGCACGCGCTGCGCGATCAGATAAGTCGCTCCAAGTATCACGGCGAAAAAGAAAAGCATCGCCCAGCGAATGCGGATCAGGAACCGCACCAGATTTGCGTAGCCGTGCGAAATGCGGTCAAAGCCGGCGTTGAACCAGCGGAAGAGGATGAACTTGGCAGGCTCGCGATGACGGAGGAACACCGCTGCCAGGGCGGGACTGAGCGTCAGCGAGTTGAATGCGGAGAGGCCGACTGAAATCGCAACCGTCAGCGCGAATTGATTGTAGAGCCGGCCGGATACGCCCGGAATGAACGCCACGGGAATGAACACGGCCATCAGCACGCCGGTGGTCGCGATGATGGGACCGGTAACTTCGGACATGGCCTTCAAAGCCGCCGCCATCGGCTTCAGGCCGTTTTCCAGCTGACGTTCGACGTTCTCCACGACCACGATGGCGTCATCGACCACGAGCCCGATCGCCAGCACCATGCCGAGCAGGCTCAGCATATTCAGCGAGAACCCGAGCGTGTGCATGATGACGAGCGTCGCAATCAGCGAAACGGGTATAGCGATCGTCGGAATGATGGTCGTGCGCCAGCTTTGCAAGAAGATGTAGACGACGAGCACGACCAGCCCCAGAGCTTCGAGAAGCGTGAAGACCACGTCATGCATGGCGGCGGAAACGAACCGGGTCGTATCGTAGTGCATGCCGTAGGCAATTCCCTTCGGGAATCGCTTCGAAAGCTCGTCCATCTTGGTCAGCACGCGCTCCTGGAGATCGAGTGCGTTCGAACCGGGCATCTGGAAAACGGCGAGCACGACGGACGGGTCGTTGCCAAAAAACGCCGATGACGAATATTGGAGCGCCCCGAGCTCGATACGGGCGACATCGCGCAGCCGCACGATGGCACCTGTCGCCGGGTTCGATCGCACGACGATATTGCCGAATTCTTCCGGATTGCTGAGCCGCCCGGTCGCGTTGACCTGCATTTCGAACGGCGTTCCGGGCGGCGCCGGTGACTGGCCGATCTTTCCGGCCGCGACCTGGATGTTTTGCTCCGCAACCGCATTTTGAACGTCGACGGCTGTAATGCCGAGCTGGGACATCTTATCGGGATCGAGCCAAAGGCGCATCGAATAGCGCCGCTCGCCGAAGATCTGCACGTCGCCGACGCCCGCGATGCGCTTCAAAGGATCGACGATTTGAAGGTAGGCGTAATTGCTGAGCGTCACCGGATCGACCGAATGGTCAGGCGACGTCAGGTTGACGATCAGGACGAAATTCGGGTTCTGCTTGCGGATCGAGATGCCGGCCTGATTGACGATGGGCGGCAACGCCGACGCGGCCTCAGCCACGCGGTTCTGTACGTCGACGGCGGCAATGCTGAGCGGATAGCCGACGTCGAATGTGATCGTGATGTTCGACGAGCCGTCGTTGGAACTCGACGACGACATGTACGTCATGCCTTCGACGCCGTTGATCTGCTGTTCGAGCGGCGTCGTAACGGTGTCGGCGACGACCTGGGCGCTGGCGCCGGGATAGATCGCGCTCACCACCACTTGCGGAGGCGTTACATCGGGAAGTTGCGACACCGGCAGCAGGAAATAGCAAATGGTGCCCGCCAGGACCATGATGACGGCGATTGCCGAGGCAAAGATGGGCCGGTGAATAAAGAAATTGACCATGCGCCGTCCGATGTTGATGCGGGGTAGCCGCCGAGGACGGCCTTGGCGTTCCCTTGGAACCCATACCCTCTTAAAGACACTAACCCTCTGTCACCTCAAGCAGCCATTTCCGCGATCTTTGGGCGAGGTAAACAGGGCGACCAGAAAACCTTCACAGACGAAAATGGGGATCGTTTCTAGCTTCGCCAGCATTCACCGCCAACTTCTATCGAACATCGTATCTTTGCAGCCACAAAATGCCGCTGCAATGGTGGCGATCGGTTGCAGTGCTGAGGCCCGCGCGCGTCTCTCGACTGGATCGGACCATCAGGCAGGAACGGCAATCGACAAGAGAACACGCCTTGGGATTTGGACTCGGCCAAAAAGAGCCCGGGGGGCGTAGGCTGATCAAAAAAAGCCCGCGGAAGAAAGCTAATCGAAAGCCCCCCGCGATTGGGCGGTCATCTGGTTAGCTCAATTCTGCCCAATTGCCGGCGAACCGGGCGACAAATGTTCGGCCTGAATGAAACGGAATTCCGTCGATTGAAGCCGATCAAAGGAAATATGGAATACGGATTGGCCCGAGCTGCCAAACGATAGTGCCGTAGCCAGTCAGCTATCTGGCCATTCGTTCCTCAGAAAAAGAATTAGCCCAAAGACAAGCGCGATGAAGATGGCCTGCCTAAGTTCAGACTGAGCCTAAAGCTCGTCTTGCGTCAGCGGCGGTCCGTTTTGAGCGCGTCCGATTTCCTTTTCGAGATCCGCCAGATCCAAAAACTGATCGGCTTGGCGACGTAGCTCATCCGCTATCATCGGCGGCTGCGTCTGCAACGTCGAAACGATGCTCACGCGCTTGCCCATTTGCTGGAGAGCAGCGACCAGACTGCGAAAATCGCCATCACCGGAAAAGATCACGATGTGATCGAGATTATCGGCAAGCCGCATCGCATCGACGGCAAGCTCGATATCCATGTTACCTTTGATGCGTCTGCGTCCGGCGCTGTCGATGAACTCCTTCGACGCTTTAGTCACCATCGAAAATCCGTTGTACTCGAGCCAATCGATCAACGGCCGGATGGACGAGTACTGCTGCTCGTCGGCGATGGCGGTATAATAGAGTGCTCTTACGAGCTGCACCTTGCCCCTGAAAAGCCGGAGCAACCGCCGATAGTCGATGTCAAAACCGAGCAGTTTTGCTGCGGCATAGAGATTTGCGCCATCAATAAATAAAGCAACGCGCTCCGTCGGATAAAAATGCATGAGGCATTCCAAAAACATGCATGGCCAAAGTCCTCGTGCAGAGTATTCTCTGTCTATATCGCGAATTGTCAATGCTTGAACTTGCCGTTTCCTATTTATAACAAATGTACCCGCACAAAATTGAGGCCGGTGGATATTGGGGATGCCTATCGAGCCAATTTTGACAATTTGACTGCGAGATTTCTCGTGGTGCGAGATATGCCAGAGGGTTCCCTGGTCGCGGAAAAAAGTTTGGAGGTCCGGATGAGGCCTCGGCGCGAACGTCGGCTTTCGCGTAAGCGGAGCGCTGCAGTTTCAGGAAAAAGCCACTGAGCCGCTAAGGGTTGCTGGTCCGCATACGATCCGATTGTCACATTTGCGATTTCGCCGCGGCGATGCCATGAACCCCCGCCATGACGAGCCGGACCTCCCGTGCTAACCAGCGGGTCGAAACGCGGAACCAGGGCCAGTGCCGTTTGCGCCATTGAGCGCCGGCCGCCGGCGTTGTTCGGACCGGCCCCCTTAAACTCAACTTCAGGAACACGAAATGGCAACGTCAGAGAGCGAGACGCGCGCGCGAGCGTCGCGCTCGGACCTCCCGGCCAGTCCCCTTCAGATCTCGTTCGTAGAGTTCGTCTGCCTGATCGCGGCGCTGATGGCGATCACGGCGCTGTCGATCGACATCATGCTGCCGGCGCTGCCGCAGATCGCAGCGACCTTCGGCGTCGAAAAGGAAAACGACAGGCAGCTCGTTATCATCCTTTATTTGGCCGGTTTCTCCATGGGCCAGATCTTCTTCGGCCCGCTCTCCGATAACCTCGGCCGCAAACGAGTTCTCATGACCGGCCTGGCGATTTTCATCCTCGGGACGATCGGTGCGATCCTGGCCGGATCGTTCGAAATGTTGCTGCTTGCGCGCGTTGTCCAGGGTCTCGGCGCAGCGTCTCCCCGCATCATCGCCGTCGCGGTTGTCCGCGATCTTTATAGCGGCCGTCAGATGGCGCGTGTGATGTCCTTCGCGATGGTCGTCTTCATCATGATACCCGTCTTCGCCCCGTCTGTTGGGCAGGCCGTCGTTCTATTCAGCAGTTGGCAATGGATCTTCTTCGTATTGCTGGTGATGGCGGTCAGCGCCGCGATCTGGTCCGGAATGCGCTTGCCTGAGACGGCGCGTCCGGCCCTCGGCGTGGAGAAGGCGATGACGCTAAGGGCTTCGGTTCTCGCCGCCGTCTCCAATGGGCAGACGGTCGGTTACGGCGCTGCAGGCGGCTTCATGTTCGGCTGCCTTCTTGCCTACGTCGCGAGCGCTCAGCAGGTCTTCGTTGGCGTGTTCGGCTTGGGCGATATCTTCCCCGTCATCTTCGGCGCGCTAGCTTCGGCGATGGCGTTGGCCTCGTTTGTGAATGCGCGTCTTGTCGGCCGGTTCGGAATGCGGCGCCTATCGCATGCGGCCCTGTTCGGATTCATCGGCGTGTCAGTGCTGTTGGCTACCGCCGCGGTTCTGGGCCTTGCCAGCTTCTGGGTCTTCGCGGCCGCGATGGGGGTCGCTTTTTTTCTCTTCGGATTGATCGCGCCGAACTTCAACGCGCTGGCGATGGAGCCGCAGGGACACAATGCCGGGATGGCGTCGTCGGTCGTCGGTTCTCTCAGCACCGCCATCGGCGCGATCGCGGGCGGTGTCGTCGCCGGATCGCTCGACGGCTCGATTTTGCCAATTGCGGCGGGATTTGCAGCATGCAGCATAATCGCGGGGTTGATCGTTTTCGCGATAGAGGGCCCGAAGGGATTGTTGGGGCGCAATCGCCCCGCATAGTGGGCCTTTTGCTACCCTAAAATTTACGTAATGAGCGCGCGGAAGCCATCTCGCTCTGGCCACCCATCGCGCCCTGTACTAAATGCAGCGGCAGCGACGGGAATGCCGAAGGCCGGATCCCGGGCGCATGAGGGCAAACGGGCATGAGAATTCTCCTGCTTGAAGACGACCTGAATACGGCAAGATATGTCTTGAATGGCCTCGAGGAAGAGGGCCACACGGTGGACCATCTTGCCGATGGACGCGACGCGGTCGCGCAAGCCGTCGCCGAGAATTACGACGTCATCATTCTCGATCGGATGCTTCCGAGCCTTGACGGGCTCGCCATCATAAAGACCATTCGGAGTGCCGGCCGCGGCGTGCCCGTCTTGTTTCTGACGGCGCTTGGCGGCGTCGATGACCGTGTCGAAGGTCTCGATGCCGGTGCCGACGACTATCTCGTGAAGCCATTTGCATTCTCTGAGCTTATGGCGCGCGTCAATGCACTCGCCCGTCGTCCCCACACGAAAGGTGAGGAGACGCGTCTCAAAGTCGGTGATCTCGAAATCGATCTGGTCGCCCGCAAAGTGACGCGCGGTGGCGACATCATCGATCTCCAGCCGCGGGAGTTCCGTCTGCTCGAAGTCCTGATGCGCAATCGTGGTCGCGTCGTGACGCGAACAATGCTGCTCGAGCGCGTCTGGAGCTTCCATTTCGATCCGAAGACGAGCGTGGTCGAAACCCACATTTCGCGGCTTCGCGCGAAGATCGACAAGCCGTATGGCAAAGAACTGATCCACACCATTCGCGGGAGCGGATACACGGTCCATGACGGCTCGTGATCTTCTGAAGCGCACGCCCTTCCGTTTGGCGGCGACCTTCTCGCTATTCTTCATAACGACGATCCTGGCGCTTTTCACTGTCGTCTATTTCGTCGCGAGCGAGCGCCTCGTCGCCGACATTCGCGACCGCGTCGAGACGACGCTCGATTCACTCGCGGCGCTCGATGGCGAACGCACGTTTGACGACCTCGTCGCACTCGTCGCCAGCGAAAGCGAATCCGTGCGTGATCCCGATTTCATCATAGAGCTTGTCGACAAGAACGGGAATTTTCTCGCCGGCAATGTCCGCGGCGTCAGGGATTCCAAGAACTGGATGACGCTCAAACGCTCGGAAATGTTTCTCACTCTCGATCGCGGCGAGCCGGACGACGAATTCCTTGCGATCTGGAGGCCGCTCGTCAAAGGCCGGCTTCTCGTCGGCAGCGACAAGAGCGAAGTCAAGCAGATGAAATCGTTTCTGCTGAAGCTGCTCGCCTACGGACTTCTGGCTGCCGCCCTGCCGCTCGCTCTCTGCGCGGCTTATTTTGCACGGGAAGCGCAACATCGCATCGATGCCTTTGCCCGTCCCCTTGCGAAGGTCTCCCAAGGCGAAGTCACCGCCCGCGTTCCGATATCGGGACTGCATGACGATATCGATCAGGTGGCGCTGCAAGTGAACCGCATGCTGGGCGATCTGCAGCGGCTGATCGAGAACGTCAATCAATCGTCGTCCGATATCGCTCACGATCTCAAGAAGCCGCTTGGACGTTTGCGCCAGCGCCTCGATGATGCTCGGCGCGGCGAAGACAAACAGGCATTTCGCAACGCCATCGACGCCGCTCTGGGTGATATCGATTCCATATCCGAGACATTCGACGCCCTGCTCCGGATTACCCAGATCGAGGCTGGTGCGCGGAAGTCGCGATTTGTGACCGTCGATCTTGCGCTTTTGCTTGCCGATGTCCGTGATGTCTACGACGTCGTGGCGGAGGACGCGGGAGATAGGCTGAACTACGTTTGCGATTGGCCGGGTCCCGCCTACGTTCGTGGCGATCCCGAGCTTCTCGTTCAGCTCTTCGCTAACCTCGTCGAGAATTCCATTCGCCATTGTCCGAAGGGCACGGAAATAACGATGCGCCTCTATGCGCGCGGAAACGCCTATGTCGCCGACGTTGCCGACACGGGGCCGAGCATTCCGGAGCACGAGCGGGTGAATGTGTTCCGCCGCCTCTATCGCCTCGAACGCGCCCGCTCGACAGAAGGCAGCGGCCTGGGCCTTAGCCTGGTCGCGGCGATCGTCGAACTTCATTCGGCGAAGATCGAGCTCTTCGATAATGAGCCCGGCCTGCGGGCGGAGGTCCGTTTCCCGGCTGTCTGAGCGGGGCCGACAAAACAAATAGGGCGCATTCTCATGCGCCCCTCGAATTCCTGTCGGCTTCGGATCGAATGAAGTTCAGCCCGAAAGACCTGCTCTCAGATCGTCGAACAAGGCCACCTGCTCTTTGATCAGCTCGCGCTGCTCGTCACGGCGAACGAAAATCTTGAACATCGCTTCGCCTGCGCCGTTGAAGAACTGAACAGACCGCGATTCCCGGCCCATGAAGGGACGCGCGACAAAGGCGATGTGCGTGCAGTTTTCGGCCTTGATATGCCCGCCGATCGGGCTGTCGCCGTGCAGGTTGAAATACCCGCGCCCGATCGTACCGGGCGGAATTGGCCCTTCGCATTCGAGCACGATGTCCGGGGTGTGAACGATGAAGACCACGGGACCCCAGGCCGTTAGAGCCGTTAGTATCTTCTCGAACGCGCTGCCGGCTACGATAGACCGGTGCGCATCCGGAAGCGCTTCGACAGCTTCGAATGTGCTGACGCCGTAGTCGCGGGCGATCTGCTCGAGAATGCCGTCGGCGTTCTTCGCCAGACGCTCGCGCAGTGGCGGCCGCGCAGTCGCTTCAGTTGAAAGAGCTTCGCTCATGCTGCTGCTCACTCGGCCGCTGCGAGAACGGACTTCGAACCGTCCGCGCGAACTTCCTGGATAGCCTCGAACCCTTCAAATTCGGGATGGCCGAGATAGAGCTTCCGCGTCGCGCCCCCAGCAGAGGCATGAGACTTCCGGAACGATTCCGATTTCGTCCACGCGTCGAAGTCGGCAAACGAGTTCCAGACGGTGTGCGAGGAATATAGAACGTGGTCCTCGCGCGTCGGTCCCCGAAGCAGGTGGAACGCAACGAAGCCCGGTTCCTTGTGGAGGTTCACTTCGCGGGTGATCCAAAGCTGTTCGAAATCTTTTGCGAGGTCGGGCTCGACCTTAAAGCGGTTCATTGCGATGTACATATGCTGCACCTTTCAACAGAGAAATGTGGCGGCCCGGATGCCAGATCAACACCCAGGCCGCTGGCGATCTCAGAGCTGCGAGACGGGAAGTCAGTTTGCCCCAAGACGCATTTTTAATTCGATTCTGCGGAGCGTTACCGAGACGAGAAACGCCGCGGCGGAACGCTATTGTTGTATCCATAAAAAGTCAACATTATCCTCAACCGCTTCCTAACGGTATGCGGCATGCGTCGGCAGCATCTGCCCGATATTGAGAAGATTCCCGTCGTCGTCGATGAAATGGAATTCGCGCATGCCCCACGGCTTGTCCGAAATCTCGGACAGTCGCTTCGCTGGCCCTGTTTTAAATGCTGAATACCATTCGTCGACATCAGCGACGCGAATGTAGGCGGAAACGCAATGTGGCTCAGGAACCTGAGCGACCGACGATACGTGCACCTCCACGGCGCGCCGCCTCAGAATGAGATAATTGTGGGCGGCGCGTACGACAGTGAAGCCCTTGCTGTCGTAGGTTTCTACCGAGCGCTCCATGTTCGTCGAAAGCAAAACCGGTATTGCCAAGGGCACTGCGACGCCGTCGGCAACGAGTTCGTCGGGTAACGTCATCATTCTGCAGCTGCTCCGATTATCATTCTGCGCGTGATCGCCGCAGGCAGGATCAATCGCCCGCCGTCGCCGGACGATACGACCCGCAATCGACACCCGAACGTGTGACTGAGCAGATCCTCATTCAAGAGGTCGTCGGGATCACCTTTTCCGACGATCTTGCCTGCGGCCATAAGCACGATTTCATCGGCGAATGCTGAGGCAAGATTGAGATCGTGAATGACGAGCATCACGGCGCGCCCTTCGGTGGATTGCGCTTTGATGAGGCTGAGCACATCGTATTGATGCTTGAGATCGAGGCTCGCAGTCGGCTCATCGAGCAACAGCGCTGCCGTTTCCGTGTCGGGCCGCGGAGCGGTGGCCAACTGGCATAGAGCTCTAGCAATATGCACGCGCTGACGCTCGCCGCCCGAAAGCTGATTCAGCATCCGCATTTCAAAATTTGCGAGACCGACGGCGGCCAATGCGTCACGCGCAACAATGGCCGCATCGTCGTCGCGAATGCCGAAGGCCGGCACCGTCGCGCCCAACATGACAGTTTCAAGAACGGTGAACGGAAAGGAAAGCGTTGTCGATTGCGCAACGACGGATCGCCGCGTTGCGAGTCGCGCAACCGGCATTTGCCTGAGATCCGCGCCATCGAGAAAAACTGCGCCTTCGCTTGGCTTCAGCTCGCCCGCCATGATGCGCAGCAGCGTCGATTTACCCGCGCCGTTTGGACCGATGACGGCCGTCAACCGGCCGGGCACGATCGTCAGCGAGACGTCGTCGATCAGCCGCTTCTGACCGGCCATGACAGAGACGCGTCGAGCTTCAAGCATCGCTCATCCTCCGCCGCTGATGTTGCGTCTCAACACGAGATGCAGAAAGACGGGCGCGCCGACGAGCGCGAGCACGATGCCGATGGGCAGCTCCGCTGGCCGGATCGCCATACGCGCAATGATGTCGGCAACGATCACGAGTATCGCGCCGAGGATAGCGCTCCCCGGAAGCACCGCGCGATGATCGGGACCGGAAATGAGACGCATCACATGCGGAGCGACAAGACCGACAAAGCCGATCACGCCAGCAACCGCCACGGCGGCGCCGACGGCCGCGGCCGTCGTTGCGATGGCGAGCCGCTTCGTCCGTTCGATATCGATGCCGAGGTGCATCGCTTCCGCTTCTCCAAGCAGAAACCCGTTGAGCCCACGCATGAGCCGAGGCACGACCAGAAGAATTGCTACGGCAAACGGCAGAACGGCTAAAACCTTTTGCCAGCTTGCGCCGGAGAGGCTGCCCATCGACCAGAGCGTGAGGTCTCTGAGCTCGCGGTCGTCGCTGGCGTAGGAAATGTATCCGCCAAGCGAACCCGACAATGCGCCGATCGCAATACCGGCCAGCAGTAAGGTTCCGACGGCAAGCTCTCCGCGTCGCGAGGCGATCGCAACAAGCGTGAGTGTCGTGACGAGGCCGCCGAAGAACGCCGCGATCGGCAGCGCATAGATGCCGAAAGGCGCGATCAGCGGAGCGGCGATTCCGTGTCCGAGAACGATCGTTGCAATCGCGGCAAGCGCCGCGCCGGAAGAAACGCCGATGAGTCCCGGATCGGCAAGGGGATTGCGGAACAGCCCCTGCATCATCGCGCCCGACGTCGCAAGCGCTGCGCCGACGAACGCCGCGAGAAGAGTTCGCGGCAGCCTGATATCGATCAGAACCAGCCTGTCGCGTTCTGCACTGGCGTCGTTTGCGTAACCGGCAGCCGCCGCGAACGCGCGCGGCAGCGATTGGAGCGATACGCCCGTCGGCCCGATGGCGAGAGACAGAATTGCCGACAGCAGAAGCAGTCCGGTGAGCGCAAGAAATACCGTGCCGCGAGCAGGTCTGACGGCATCTGATATGCGCCCAATACTGCTCTCAGCTATGGTCACGGCGTTGCAGCGGTTTTGCCGGGCTCTGAATAGAGAGCGTTCATAAGGTCATGCGCAGCCGAAGGTGCGCGCGGTCCGAACCCGAGCAGATATTGCCCGTCCATCTCGACAAGGCTCTTATTCTGCGCGGCGGGCGACTGACTGAGGCCCGGCAATGACAACGCGAGGTCGCCGCTATGCCGATCGCTCTCGCCGCGGGTCATTACGATAACGGCGTCGGGCGCAAGCTCCGCCAGCTGCTCATCGCTCACGGGCTTGTAGCCCGTGACGCCAGCGGCCGCATTGTCGATGCCGGCAAGCTGCAGGATCGCGTCCGCGCCGGTTCCGGTACCGCCGACCGTCGCCCGCCCATTTTGAACGGCGAGGACGAATAGCGCCTTCTTACGTACTTTGATCTGCTTGCGGTCGTTGTCGAGCGCGGCGAAGTCAGCCTCGATTTTCGCAGCGAGCTTCTGGGCATCCGCATCCGCCCCGATGATGCGGCCGATGCGGCGAACCTTGTCCGGCACACCTTCGGCCGTCTGCTTTTCCTCGACATCGACGTATTGCACGCCACTGCCCTTGATCGCTTTGACAACCTCGGGCGGTCCCGCTTGTTCGGATGCGATGATGAGGGTCGGACTGACGGAAAGAACCCCTTCTGACGAGAGCGCACGCAAATACCCGACGGACTTTTTGTCTTTGAGGGCGCTCGCCGGGAATAGGCTCGTCGTATCGACGGCGACGATCTTGTCGCTTTGTCCGAGAGCGTAAAGAATTTCCGTCACGTCGCCGCCAAGAGACAGAATCCGGACAGTGCCGGCCGGCGGGGCGCCGTCAGCTGCCAATGCGCCGGAGCGGACGGCGCTTGTGCTGGCCAATAATCCCGCAAGCGTGAGAGCCGCGCTCGCAATTGCAAATCGTCGTGTCGCCACGCCCATATTGAAACGCCTCTAGTTGCCGCTTATTTCGTCAGAATGAGCTTGCCGGTAGCGGTAATCCGCAGGCGGTATTCTTGCCCGCGATGAACAAGAATGGCTTCGCGGCTGCCCTTCAGTAATTCGTCGACCCGGTATCGAATGCCACCTTCGGCCGGACCGTCAGTGTCTGGCGGTGATGTCGTGGAGACGGGGCTACATCCCGCTTGCCGCAGAACGGAATCCGCGACCTCTTTTTTTGGCGGCATTCTCTCAATCAACGATAAGGGGCTGCGAGCGGACATATCTCTCCATGCCCGTCAGTGAAGATAGATGCTCTGGACGGTCTGCTTTTGAAGCTCATGACTATCGCTATCCGCGGGATCGCCCGCGCCAGGATTGATGTGCTTCAACTGCATCGAAGCGAGCGCCCGGATGGCGAGCTGCGTCCGCACGGATGGGTGGGGTCCATCGAGCGCCAGTTTCAGTCCACGTTCCAATGCGCGTTCATCCCCCGCGCGCGCGGCCTTGAGCAATCCGGATACGGCAAGCTCGTCCGGCGAAACATGCTGGCAGCCGATGCTGAGATAGGAAAAGCCGACCTTGCGTTCGGATCTGAGCGCTCGGAGCAAAGCCGTAACGCGTCCGACCAGCACGGGGCCTTCGCTGGGGCCGAGCTTTTCTTCGGCCTCTTTCATGGCGATTTCCCACGGCTGCACCGCGCCCGTGGTGTAGATCTCGCAAAGACAGCGAAAGACATCGAGCGTGACGCTTTCGATCGGCAGAAATCCGAGTTCAGCCCGCATCGGAAAGCCCAGTGCGTGCCCCGCACAGACGTCTTTCCCAGTGCCTTTGCCGTCGTTTGTCTTTGAAGGTTTATTTCGCATGACTGCTCATCCGTGAGTCGGTTTCGATGTGGCGCGCTCTAAGCTTCAAGAGTCTTCGTCGGGCTGTTCGTCGTCCGACAGATTCGAGAGCATGCGGTCGAAGGCAGAGAGATGGCCGGTTGCCAAATCCCAGATCATTCCGACTGAGGCGGCGAACATCGATGCGGCAAGCACGGCGTCTGTATTATCGCGCACGTCGAGCCACTCACCGCTGAGATGCGAGTGTTTCATGGGTTCTCTCCAAAGTATCGGGGTTCAAGGCCCCGCAAATGGCGAATGGAGCCATTAAGCGAAAGTATACTTGGAGAGTCAAGTTTAAACTTTGGCCTCGACGGCGGCTTGGGCCACCGGCTGCTCTGCCCGTTCGTGAATAACCCGATGCACGAAGGCGAGTTTCTCGTAAGCGGCGCCGGGTATCACGAACGGATAGAAATCGTCGTGGCCCATGCTGCGGCTGAGGCTGTTCATGGCGATCGTCAGGGGCACCCATCTCGCCATCAGCGTGTCGAACGTCACGCTTGAATAGATGTCGTCGCGGAGGTCGAGCCGAAGGCCGTGGCCTTCCATGCCCTCGGCCGCGGCCGTATCGAGCGCGTCGACCATGTGCAGATAATGCGCCCAGGTCTCGGCCCAGTCTTCCCACGGATGCGCGCCCGCATAAGCGGAAACGTGGCGTTCCTGCCAATCAGGCGCGGGACCGGAACTGTGATGGCGCGTCAGCGCCGCGTCGTAATCCTCGCGTTCATCCCCGAAAAGCGCTCGAAATTCATCAAGCCGCCCAGCCTCTTCGACAAGCACCATCCAATAGTAATGCCCGCTCTCGTGACGGAGATGGCCGAGCAGCGAACGATAGGGCTCGTCGAATTGCTGGCGTTGCCGTTCGCGTTCGACGGCATCGGCCTCGCTGACGTCGATTGTAACGACGCCGTCGAGATGTCCCGTGAGAGCATTACGCACGAAGTCGAAGGTCAGCGAACCCTTGGCCGAAGCCTGGCCATCGAATGGCAAGCCGAACCTGAGCAGTGAATACACAAGGCGTTTTTTCGCGTGCTCCAGATCGCGCCACGCCGGCAAGCTGCCAGGCTCCGAGAGGTTCGGTATGAGGCGGTTGAGGTCGCAAGCCTTGCAGAAGACGTTGCTTTCGGATTCAGGCGTTAGCCAGTTGCAAACACCAAACTCGGCATTTGCGCAAAATCTCATCGGAACGTCGTGCGGCGTGCTGCTCAGCTTGCGAAAGATCGGCGTCTCCGGCGTCACCTCGCTGACGCCGCTTTCCTCGATTGCGACGATCGCCAATTCACCCGCGTCGAAGCCCAGCGTGTTCTTGCATTTCACGCACTTCACGTTTTCGAAGTACACAGTGTTTCCACAGTGCGAGCAGGCGTAATTCTTCATGCCGTGTGCCGATGGCTCCAATGCCCGCCCGAGGTCATAACTGGGGCCTGCTGCGGAATGCCCGTCTCGGCTTTCCGCCGGAACGTCTGACCTTGCCGATAAAACACTCGGATGCCCTTATTAATCGCACTGGGCCTCAATTTTCGCAGGCACTCTGCTCAAACGTGAAGCAGAATGGTCAACTGCGAACTTTTTAGGCTACCCCACGCTTGTACCACAACTTTTGGCCCGGTAACGCAGTTGGGACCATTTCGTTTCCGTGGTCGGGCCAAGCCTTCAGTGAAGGCCCGCTGATGCTGCGATCGATCAAAATAGGGATAATGCTGGTTCATGGTCCTTCACGTCGCGCTGACCCATCAAACGAGCTACCGCTACGATCGACGGGTAAGTATGGCGCCGCAGGTGATACGCCTCCGCCCGGCCCCGCATTGCCGAACGCCTATTCTCAGCTACTCGCTGACGATCACGCCGAAAGAGCATTTCCTGAACTGGCAACAGGACCCGTTCGGTAACTTCCTCGCGCGCGTCGTCATTCCCGAAGAAACCACCGAATTCTCCGTCACCGTCGACCTCGTGGCGGACATGGCGGTCATCAATCCGTTCGACTTCTTCATCGAGGAAAAAGCCCAAGCTTGGCCGTTCGCCTACGACGACGTTTTGAAGAAGGAACTCGCGCCGTACCTCGTCGCGGCGCCGCTCGGCCCAAACCTTGAGCGCTATCTCAAAAAGATCGTTCCCAAATCGCAGACGACGATCGACTTCATTTGCGATCTCAATCGCATGGTGCAGGGCGATGTCAGCTATCTGATCCGCATGGAACCGGGTGTTCAAACGCCCGAGGAAACGCTGGCGAAGGGTTCCGGGTCTTGTCGCGACAGCGCGTGGCTTCTCACCCAGATCCTGCGCAACGTCGGGCTCGCCGCGCGGTTCGTATCGGGCTACCTCATTCAGTTGAGGCCCGACGTGAAGCCTCTCGACGGCCCCGCGGGCGCCGACACGGACTTCACCGATCTCCATGCTTGGACGGAAGTCTACATTCCCGGCGCCGGATGGATCGGCCTCGACGCGACGTCTGGACTATTGGCTGGAGAAGGCCACATTCCGCTCGCCGCCACACCGCATCCCGTCAGCGCAGCGCCCATCAGTGGCAGCCACACCAAGGCGGAAGTCTCGTTCGACTTTAAGATGGCGGTCACGCGCATCCGCGAGACCCCGCGCGTCACGAAGCCCTATGACGACGAAGCATGGAAAACCATCGTTGCCGCGGGTAAGACAATCGATCAGCGGCTCGTCGGAGGCGATGTTCGCCTCAGCATGGGCGGCGAGCCGACCTTCGTCGCCGCCGACGACATGGAAGGTGCCGAATGGAACACCGCCGCCGTCGGGCCGACCAAACGTCGCTACGCTGATGATTTGATCCGCCGCCTGCAGCGGCGCTTCGCTCCGGGCGGGTTGCTCCACTATGGTCAAGGCAAATGGTATCCGGGCGAACAGCTTCCGCGCTGGGCATTCGCTCTCTACTGGCGCGGTGATGGCCTCCCGCTCTGGGAAGACCAGGACCTGATCGTCGGCGAGAACGTTGCGCGCCCCGCGATGATCCAGGATGCCGGCAATCTGATGCGCGGGCTCTGCGCCAAGCTCGGCCTCCCGGCCGATAGCGCCATTCCAGCCTATGAAGATCCGGCGCATTTTCTCCTTGTCGAGCGCAAGCTGCCGGTCAACGTCACCGCCGAAGACAATAAGCTGGAGGATCCCGCCGAGCGCGAACGGATCGCCCGCGTCTTTGATCGCGGACTGGGAAGCATCGCGAGTTACGTGCTTCCGATACAAGCTTGGCAGACGGCGGATCGCGGCCGGCGCTGGGTAACAGAACGTTGGGCGCTGCGCCGCGCGCACCTTTTTCTTGTGCCAGGCGATTCTCCGGCTGGGTTCCGGCTTCCGCTGCAATCATTCCCGGTCCTCGCGCCAATGGACCAATCGAACGTCATTCCGCGCGATCCGATGAGCCCATCGCGGCCACTCCCCGAACGTTCGGTTTTACTGCAGGAACGCCGCGTCGTGACGCTCGAAGCCGCGAAGCCCGCAACGCCAATCGAGATCACGCCAGAGATCGCAGGCACCGTCAGAACCGCGCTGACCGTCGAGCCGCGCGGCAACGCCATTTGCGTCTTCATGCCGCCGCTGACGGATGCAGAAGATTATGCAGCCTTGGTTGCGGCAATCGAGGAAGCCGCCAAAGAGACTGGCGTTCCCGTCCAGATCGAAGGCTACAATCCGCCGCCGGATGCGCGCCTCAACGTCATCAAGGTTACGCCCGATCCCGGCGTCATCGAGGTCAACATCCATCCCTCATCGAGCTGGGAAAGCACGGTCGCGATCACCACCGCGCTTTACGAGGAAGCGCACGATGCGCGCCTTTCCGCCGAAAAATTCATGCTCGACGGCAGGCATACCGGAACGGGCGGCGGCAATCACATCGTCCTCGGTGGCATGGAGCCGGCCGACAGTCCTTTCCTGCGCCGCCCCGATCTCCTGGCCTCCGTTATTAGCTATTGGCAAAACCATCCGGCGCTGTCCTACTTCTTTTCGGGCATGTTCATCGGCCCGACGAGTCAGGCGCCGCGCGCCGACGAAGGCCGCCACGAAGCGCTCTACGAGCTTGAGATCGCGCTTTCGCAGATTCCGAACCCAGGCGCCGGAAACATCCCAGCGTGGCTCGTCGACCGCCTCTTCCGCAACCTGCTGATCGACGTCTCGGGCAACACCCATCGCGCCGAGATCTGCATCGATAAGCTCTATTCTCCGGACAGCGCGACAGGCAGACTGGGCCTTGTTGAGTTCCGCTCTTTCGAGATGCCGCCGCACGCCCGCATGAGCCTCGCTCAGCAGCTTTTACTGCGCGCGCTGATCGCGATGTTCTGGGAAAAGCCGTATCGTCAAAAGCTCGTGCGGTGGGGGACGGCGCTGCACGACCGGTTCATGCTGCCGCATTATCTCTGGTCCGATCTCGCAACGATCATCGCCGATCTCAAAGCCGCGAACCTGCCGGTCGAACTCGAATGGTTCCGGCCGCACTTTGAATTCCGCTTCCCCCTCTACGGCACGGTGTCGGCGTCGAACCTCACGCTCGAGCTGCGTCAGGCGCTCGAGCCCTGGCATGTTCTCGGCGAGGAGAATGTCGCCGGCGGCACGGCCCGCTACGTCGATTCTTCGCTGGAACGTGTCGAGGTGAAGGTCAAAGGGCAAACGGGCGATCGCTACGTCGTGACGGGCAATGGCCGCCCGCTGCCGCTGGCCCCGACCGGAAACTGGGGCGAAGCCGTCGCCGGCGTCCGCTATCGCGCCTGGTGGCCACCGTCCGCTTTGCATCCGACAATTCATCCGCACGTGCCGCTCGCTTTCGACATCGTCGATACTTGGAGCGGCCGTTCGATCGGCGGCTGCCGCTACCATGTCGCGCACCCGGGAGGGCGCAATTTCGAGGTCTTCCCGATCAACGCCTACGAGGCCGAAGGCCGCCGCCTCGCGCGTTTCGATGCCGAAGGCCACACCGCGGGTCCGATGTCCATCAGAGCCGAGAGCGTTAACCCGGATTATCCATGCACGCTCGACCTTCGCCGCAGTCCGGGATGATGCGCGAGCTGTGCGAGCCTGACGGTTGTGCCTCGTCGCGGCGCGCCGTCGCTTGCGGAGCGGGGCCCGGCGCACGATAGTGCGCTCGTTGATTTGGGGGAGGACGTCGCGGCGTGGATCGGTCGGAATGACGACGGCAGCGGCAACGAAAGAGCAGCCATTGTCCGATCTTCTGAGCGCCTACCGGCGCAAGGAGATAACGGGCTACGACGAGCTGCTGGACGCTTCGGGTTCCGTCCGTGCGCACTGGCAGAGGCTTCTCGAGGGATTGGCCGAGCTTCCCGAAGCCGAACGCCAGTTTCGCTCTGGCCGGCTCGCGTCGCGCGTCCGTGAAACCGGCATCGCCTACGATATTTTCGCCGACCCCCACACCACCCCGCAACGCTGGACGCTCGATCTCCTCCCCATCGTCATTTCGGCAAGCGAATGGCACGGATTGGAAAGAGCGCTCATTCAGCGCGCCCGTCTCTTCGACGCGCTGTTGAATGACGTCTACGGCGAGCAGAAGCTGCTGCGTGACGGGCTATTGCCGGCCGAGCTGATTTTCTCCGATGCCGCCTATCTCGCCCCGGCCAACGGCGTGCTGCCGAACGCGGGCGGTTTGATGTTCTACGCCGCCGATATTGCGCGCGGCGAAGACGGCGAATGGCACGTCATCGATAATCACACCGAAACGCTCGCAGGCGTCGGCTTCGCGCTGGCGAACCGCGTCGTGCACACGCATGTCGCTGGCGATCTGTTTCGAGACTGCAACGCCCGCCGTTTGGCCCCGTATTTCCAGGAGCTTCAAGCGACTCTGACGCTGCACAGCGGCCGCGAGAATGCGCGCATCGCGCTGATGACCCCGGGCCCGCATCACGAAGACTATTTCTCGCACGCCTATCTCGCGCGCTACCTCGGCTATCTGCTCATCGAAGGCCATGATCTCAAAACCCGGAACGAACAGATCTATCTGAAAACGCTCGAAGGCCTGAAAGAAATCGACCTCCTCGTCCGCTGCATCGACGGGAAATCGAGCGATCCGCTGGAACTCGATTCGGCAGGTTTCATCGGTCCTTCGGGCTTGCTCCGCGTGTGCCGCAGATCGCCGCGTATCGTGGTCAACGCCATCGGAACGGCACTCGCGCAGAACCGTGGCCTCGGAGCGTATTTGCCGGAACTCGCCCGTCATGTTCTCGGCGAAGATCTCGAACTCAAAGATGCTCCGCGTCGCTGGCTTGGCGATCCCGAAGCGCGGCACGAAATCTTTTCTCAGTCTGACAAGTTCATCATCCGCAAGGCGCAGGAAGGCACGGGGCGGCCGGGCCAAGCCGCGCGCGGATGGGAGGCTCGTGGGCTCTCAGCGCCGGAACGAGAGAAGTTGAAGCGCGAAATAGAGCTTCACGGCGCGACGCTGGTCGCGGAAGAAAAGGTCGGCTTCAGCTCCGCGCCAATTCTTGGCCGCGACGCCCTCGTGCCGAAACCCTTTGCCGTGCGCCTCTTCGTCTGCAGAACCGCCTCGGGATATCAAGTCATGCCGGGCGGGCTCGCGATGAGCATAGATCCCGAACACTCTGTTGCGTTGAGCGCCCCCGACGGCAGGACGCGAGACGTCTGGGTGCAGTCCGAAAGCGAACTCGCCCCGCATATCAGTCTGTGGCGGCCGACCCTCGCAACGGCACGCATCGAGCGGTCGCAACGCGTCATTCAAAGCCGTGTTGCCGACGATCTGTTCTGGCTCGGCCGCTACAGCGAGCGTGCCGACTGGACGATGCGCGTCCTGCGCGGAGCGCTGCGGCGAATAGAGGAAGATAGCGTCCCGGATACCGGACGCCGCGCGGCACGCAAGTGCCTGGAAGTGCTGCTCGGCAAGGATCTGGGCCTTGCCCCGGAAAGCCGGGAGACGCCGCCTGATGCCGAAATCGAGCGCCTTTGTGAACGCCTCATCGCCGACGGCCTTGGCTCGCGAACGCTCGAACGCACGCTAGACGGTCTCTATCGCGTCGCTCACCTCGTGCGCGATCGCCTCTCGCTCGAAGCGTGGCAAACGCTGACGAAGTTTCGCCCCGGCGAACGCTGGCGCGAAGCTCTGAATTCGGCGCAGCCTCTCGAAGTCCTCGACGTGCTGGATGACGGGCTCGCGTCCATCGCCGCCTTTAACGGTTTCATGCACGAGAACATGACGCGCAACTTCGGCTGGGCGTTCCTCGACATGGGGCGGCGCATCGAGCGCGCGCAGAATCTCAGCGAGGCGATCCTCACGCTGTTCATTCCGCCTCCCGATCCGGAAGAAGCGTCGAGCAGCTTGTTGCTCCTGCTTGAACTCGCCGACAGCTTCATCACCTATCGTTCCCGCTACCGGCTCGATCCTATGCTGCCGCTGGTGCTCGACCTGCTTTTGCTCGACGAAGCCAATCCGCGCAGCCTCGCCTACCAGCTCTCTGCGATTGCCCGTCATCTCGAAAGCCTTCCCGATACGCATCAGGGAACGGGACTGCCGGAAGATCGCCGGCTGATTCTCGCCCTGCTGACGTCGCTCCGCATGGCAGATATCGAGTCCATGTCGAAGGAAGAAAGCGGCGCTACGCTCGAACGTCTCCTCATGGACCAGCTCGAAATGCTGCCCGAGCTGTCCAACGAAATAACGCGGCATTATTTCAATGTGATGGACGAGGCCCCCCACCGGACGCATACGAGGGTCGAACCCTCGCTATGATTTTCGATATCCAGCATAAGACCCATTACCGCTATCGCTCGATAGTCGTGCAGTCTCTGCACCTCGTGCATGTGACGCCGCGCACGCTGCCGGGGCAGATAGTTCGCCATCACAGTCTGACGGTCGAGCCGGCGCCGGCGTCCCGGCAGGATGGGATCGATGCATTCGGAAACGTCGGCATCATCCTCGATATCGAGTCACAACATAAGGAGCTTGTGCTGACCGCGCGCAGTACGGTCGAGAAACTCAGTGCCCCTCCGGTCAATCTTCTCGCCACGACGCCGTGGGATCGTCTCGATGACAAGCTTCTCGATGCGCACAGAGAACGCGACGTCAACGTGCTGATGTTCCGCTGCGCGTCGCGCCTCACGTTCCCGACGCTCGAAATCGCCGATTACGCCGCGCCGTCGTTTACACCCGGCCGGCCCGTGCTCGACGCGGCAATGGATTTCGTCATGCGGATGTACAACGATTTCACCTTCGATCCGCACGCAACCGATGTCTCGACGCCATTGAGTCAAGTCTTCCGGACGAAGCGTGGCGTCTGCCAGGACTTCGCGCATGCCGCGCTGGCGTGTTTGCGATCCCTTCGCATTCCGGCGCGCTACGTCAGCGGCTATCTCCACACGCGGCCGCCGCCGGGCCGGCCGAAGTTGCAAGGCGCGGATGCCTCGCACGCCTGGATTTCAGTGTGGTCGCCGGAATACGGCTGGGTGGATCTCGATCCAACGAATGGCATCGTCGTGCGTGACGAACACGTGACGGTCGCCTACGGCCGCGACTACGATGATGTGAGCCCGATCAGCGGTGTTCTGCGGGGCGGCGGCGAGCACTCCGTTAGCGTCGGCGTCGACGTCAATATGATTGCCGGTGCGCCTGCCGACGCCTTGAGCGGACGCTGAACCGTCGGGAACGGTTACCTTTTTGTGCCCTCTTGAAAGAGCCGATTGATGCCCGCATCTGACCGGGCAGGGAGGGCGCCGCGCCCTTGCGTTGGCTTGGGGCAATGATGCTTGTTCGTGATACATCGGAAGGCTACGGGATTATCTCGCGGCTTTTCCATTGGCTGATGGCGATCGCGATCATCGCCATGTTCGTCCTCGGCCTGTGGATGGTCGGGCTCGACTACTACAGCCCATACTACAATTCCGCGCCGAATATTCACCGCAGCGTCGGCATGCTGCTTTTATTCGCGCTGATCGTCCGCTGGGTTTGGCGAGCCGCAAACGTCAAGCCATCGGATGCGGATCTGTCTCCGCTCGAGCAGAAAGCATCCTTCGTCGTCCACTGGGGCTTTTACGTTGTGCTCCTCGCGCTTCTCGTCAGCGGCTACCTGATCTCGACCGCGGGCGGCGAACCGATCAGCGTCTTCGGCTGGTTCAACGTTCCCTCGATCTTCCAGATGCACGGGCTCGAGAGCCGGGCGGGCTACGTTCACAAGATCCTCGCCTACGTCACCATCGCGCTCGCGGCCGTCCATACGCTCGCCGCTTTGAAGCATCACTACATCGACAAGAGCGCAACTCTGCGTCGCATGTGGTCGGGCCCGCCAACTGAATGACCCATCCAAAAAAGAGGAAAGACGTCAATGAAACTTAAACTAGCGGCTCTCGCTGCTTCCATGTCGGTTGCGCTGCTGACCGCGTTGCCCGCGACGGCCGCCGACTACGTCATCGATACGAAGAACGCTCATGCTTCGATCACCTTCCGCATCAAGCACCTTGGCTTCAGCTGGCTGACCGGCCGCTTCGACAGGTTTTCGGGTACCTTTTCCTTCGACGACAAGAATCCTGACGCTTCCAAGGTGAAGGTCGAAATCGACACCGCGAGCGTCGATACCAACCATGCCGAGCGCGATAAGCATCTGCGCGCCGCCGATCTGCTCGATACCGATGGGTTCCCGTCGGCAACTTTCGAGAGCACCAGCGTCAAGGCCGAGGGACCGGACAAGGCGAAGATCACAGGCAAGCTCACGCTTCACGGCATCACGAAGGAAATCACGATCGATGCCGCGCGCATCGGCGGCGGCAAGGATCCCTGGGGCGGCTATCGCGACGGCTTCACCGGCACGACGGAACTGACGCTCGCCGATTTCGGCATCAACCGCGATCTCGGACCTGCCGCCAAAACGATTGAGCTCACGCTCAACATCGAGGGCATTCGCCAGTAGCGAAAGCGCCGGAATCTACCAGCGAAAGACAGCGGCGCCGCCGGTCAATCCGGCGCCCGCCGCGGTCAACAGCACGGTATCGCCCGCTGCATAGGGGCTCCTTTCCGCCGTCAGAGAAAGCGTGAACGGGATCGTCGCCGCGGAGCTGTTGCCGAAATCCTCAATCGTCGAGCGCAGGCGCTCGGGCGCGATGTCGAGCTGATGCGCGATCGTGTTGATCATCCGCGCGTTGGCTTGATGCGGGATGAGATGATCGACCTCTCCCGCGGAAAGTGCCGCCTTCGCCAATGCCTTCTCCGCGCACTCCGTCATCATCGCGACGGCTCCGGCATAGACGGCTTTGCCGTCGTTCATCACCATCAGCACGTCTTTTGGATCGGTGATCTTTGAAAACGGCTTGCGGCTGCCGCCTCCGGGAATGGTGATCAGGTCGTACTGCTGCCCTTTGCTCGTGAGATGCGCGCCTTGAATTCCCGCATCCTCCCGCACACTGGGTGCAAGCAAGACGGCGCCCGCGGCATCCGCGAAAAGCACGCTGCTGGCGCGATCGGCTTCGTTGATGCGGCGGGAAAGAATATTCGCCGCAATGACGAGAACAGGCGTCTGCTGCGTTCTAACCAAACTGTCGGCAAGGGTCAGCGCATAGATGAAACCGGCGCACGCACCCGCCATGTCGATCGCCCCGGCAGCCGTCAATCCGAGGCGATGTGCAACGAGCGGCGCCGAGGGCGGCAGCAGGTGATCCGGTGTCGAAGTCGCAAGCACCAGCAATCCGACGTCGTCCCGTGAAAGTCCGGCGCGGGACAAGGCCATGTCCCCGGCTTTCACCGCGATATCGGAGAGCGCTTCGCCTTCGGCGGCATACCGGCGTCGTTCGATTCCGGTGCGCCGCTTGATCCATCCCGCCTCGAGGCCGAGCCGTGCCTCGATCTCGCTATTCGGAACGATGCGCTCCGGCGCGTAGTGTCCATAGCCGATGATCTCGACGCCTGTCATGCCAGCACCTCGTCGACAGCTTCGACGATGCTGCGATAGACGAATTTAAGTTCGTCCTTGGTCGTGCAGTAGGGGGGCATCACGTAAATGGTCGATCCCAGAGGCCGAAGAAGAACGCCGCGCTCCAGTAGCAGCGCACGCAGAGTAAGCGCAATATCGGCAAGATAGCCGACTTGTGAGCCGGTAAGTTCGAAGGCCGTGATTGTGCCAAGCTGCCGAAGGTTCGAGAAGCGTGCGTCGGCCTCGAGGTTCTTGAGGCACAAGGCCTGGTTCTGCTTCAGCGCCAATATCCGCTCGATAACTGGCTCCGTCCGCCAGATTTCGAGATTGGCAGCCGCAGAGGCGCAGGCAATGGGATTGGCCGTGTACGAGCTCGAATGAAAAAACGTCCGCGAACGGTCTTTTGAAAGATGAGCGTCGTAGATAGGCGCCTCACACATCGTAACCGCAAGCGGCAAGGACCCGCCGGTCAGTCCTTTGGCGACGCACAGGATGTCCGGCGATATGCCCGCCTGTTCGCACGCAAACACAGTTCCGGTGCGCCCAAAGCACGTCATCACTTCATCGGCAATGAAGAGCACGTCGTGCGCTTTGCAGATCCGATGCATCTCCTTCAGTGCATCGGCATCGTACATCAGCATGCCGCCCGCGCCGAGGATCAACGGCTCGCAAATGAAGGCCGCGACATCGCCCTTCCGGCACGCGATTTCGAGCGCATCGAACGTCGGCTGCGCATGGTGGGGTTTGGGCAACGGGATTCGGCCGACTTCGAAAAGCAAGGGTTCGTAGGCCGCGTTGAACACGCCACGTGCACCAGCCGACATCGTGCCGATGGTGTCGCCGTGATAGGCATCTTCCAATGCAAGGATGCGGGTACGCGGCTTACCCGTATTCTTCCAATAGCCAAGAGCCATCTTGAGAGCGACCTCGACCGATGTCGAGCCGCTGTCGGAAAAGAACACGTGGCGCAAGCCCTGCGGGACGATCTTTAAGAGACCTGCCGCAACCTCTTCCGCAGGTTCATGCGTGAAACCGGCAAAGATGACCTGGTCAAGCTGGTCGGCCTGCGCGCGAATGGCTTCGATGATCTTCGGATGCCGATGACCGTGCGTGATGACCCACCACGAAGAGACCCCGTCGAAGATGCGTTTGCCTTGGGGCGTCTCCAACCACGCACCTTCGGCCCGCGCGATGCGCATCATCGACGGCTCGAGCGCATGTTGCGTGAACGGATGCCAGATCGCCGAAGATGTCATGGACCGACGGCCCCGATGTCGAGAACGTCAGCCACCGAGAAATTCTGGGCGAACGCGGCCTGCAAAGTGTCGGCGTCGAGAACGTCGAGGCGCGGCAACCGCCCGAGCCGTCTCACGGCGCCGAACGTCGCGATCGTGCGCTCACTGTCGGCATTTTCGCTTCCAATGAAGGCGACGCCGAGTATCGGAATGGCGCGGCGTTTCAGGGCTTCGATCGACAGCAGTGAATGATTGATCGTGCCGAGTGCCGTCGAAGCGCAGAGGATGACGGGCAGCCTCCACTGCGCCAAGAGATCGATCTGCAACAGCCGCCGCGTCAAAGGTACCATGAGACCGCCCGCGGTTTCGATGACCAGCGGCGTCGGCAACCCGAACGGAGAAAGCGTTTTCGCGTCGATCTCGATGCCGTCGATCTCGGCCGCATAATGCGGTGAGGCTGGCGTATTCAACCGGTACCTCTCGGGAAGAATCCGGGATTCGGGAACGCGCGTCAGCCGGTTGACGGTCTCGGCATCGGTCTCGTCTGCCAGTCCCGCCTGCACCGGCTTCCAGTAATAGCCGTCGAGAGCGTTGGTGAGCGCCGCTGAAAAAACTGTTTTGCCGACATCCGTTCCGGTGGCGGCGACGACGATGCGAATGGTCATGCCGCGGTCTCCGCTTGCGCCTCGGCGATATTATCGACAAGACGCGTGATGTCCGCTTCGCTGACGTTGAGCGTTATCGTCAGTCGCAGCCTCGAGGTTCCCTCTGGCACCGTCGGCGGACGGATCGCGCGGATGTCGTAGCCGCGGCTTTGCATTGATTTCGCAAGCGCGACCGCCGGAACGTCGCCGCCGACGACCAGCGGCAGGATCTGGGAGCCGGAAGGAACGAAGCAAGTCTTCGCCCTGAGTTCTCGCTCCGCATGCGTGACGAGGCGCATGAGGCGCTCACGCCGCTCGGGCTGCGTATGGCAAATCGCTAATGCGGCGCGCACCGTCGCTGCGATCAACGGCGACGGCGCCGTGGCATAAATGAAGGGGCGTCCGCGATTGACCAGGAAATCTCGGAGGACGCGGGGGCCGATCACCAACGCGCCCATGACGCCGAGCGCCTTGCCGCACGTGTGCAGGCTGATGACGCTATCGTTGCCTTCGAGATCCGCCGCGAGTCCACGGCCATCGGGTCCGAAGACGCCTGTCGCATGGGCCTCATCGACGATAATCATCGCATCGTGCCGCCGTGCAATGGCGACGAGATCGCCGATCGGCGCGCGGTCGCCGTCCATGCTGTAAAGGCTTTCGATGACGATCCACGGTTGTCCCGTTCCGCCGTCCCGCCGCCAGCTCGCAATTGTTTCTTCGAAGGCCTGTGCATCGTTATGGCGAACTGCGACCGCATTCGCTTTCGACAAGCGCATTCCGTCGTGCGCGCTCGCATGAATGTATTCGTCGTAGACGATCAGGTCGCCGCGCGCGGGCAGCGTCGAGAGCAGCGCCGAATTGGCGATGAACCCGCCGCCGAAGAACAGCGCCGTCTCGCCGCCGAAAAACCGCGCGGCTTCCTGCTCGAGAGCTTCGTGTTCATCGTGATTGCCGCGCAAGAGACGCGATCCCCCGGCGCCGACGGGCACACCGCGAGCGATCGCCTGCTCGACCGCCTGCGCCAGCTCGCGCGACTGCGCGAGCCCGAGATAATCGTTCGAAGTGAAATCGATGCCGTGCGCCGTTTCGAGCGTTCTCAAACGCCCGCGGCGGAGGAGCGCGTCGAGCGCACGCTCATGATTGGCAGGCATCCCGTTGAACCGCAGTGGAGGTCAGCTCCGTCTCGTGACGCTCGGCCATGTCGATTTCGAGTGCCGAAAGACCGAGTTTTGCAAAAAGGGTGCTGTCCTTGTCTTCACCCGGATTTTCCGCAGTCAGCAGCGTTTCGCCGACGAACACTGAATTGGCGCCGGCAAAAAAGCAAAGCGCCTGCATTTCGTCGCTCATTTCCGTGCGGCCGGCCGAAAGGCGCACGAAAGACTTCGGCATCATGATGCGGGCGACCGCAATCGTGCGCACGAAATCGATGGGATCGATCCGCTCGGTGTTTCCGAGCGGCGTCCCGGGAATGGCGATCAGCATATTGATCGGAACGCTTTCGGGATGTTCTTCAAGGTTGGCGAGCGTAACGAGCATGTCGACCCGGTCCTGACGCTCTTCGCCCATGCCGACGATGCCGCCCGAGCAGACCTTCATGCCCGCTTCGCGAACCCGCGCCAGCGTATCCAGCCGGTCGGCATATGTCCGCGTGGTGATGATCTTGTCGTAATAGGCTTCCGACGTATCGACGTTGTGATTGTAGTAATCGAGACCGGCATCGCGCAGCTTGATGATGTCGTCGTCCGAAAGCATGCCGAGCGTCATGCAGGTTTCCATGCCAAGCGACTTGACACCTTCGACCATGGCGACGACGACGTCCATGTCCCGCGCTTTGGGGCTGCGCCACGCGGCGCCCATGCAATACCGCGTCGCGCCTGCAGCTTTCGCTTTCTTGGCCTCCGAGATGACCCGCTCGACTTCCATCAGCTTCGAGGCCTTGAGGCCGGTCTTGTGGTGCGCGGACTGGCTGCAATAGCCGCAATCTTCGGCGCAGCCGCCCGTCTTGATCGACAGGAGGCGGCTCATCTGGACTTTGTTCGGGTCGAAAGACGTCCGGTGCACGCTTTGGGCGCGGAACAGCAAATCCATGAGCGGTAGCTCATAAAGCGCCAGCGCTTCGGCGCTCGTCCAGTCGTGGCGGATTTGAGGACCCCCACGGCTGCCGGCAAGAGCAGAGGCATCGAGACGGCTAACGGTTGATGTCATTCGGGTGCGATCTCCACGGGGACGGACTGAGCCCCCGATCCGGAGATGATGTTTGCACCGCTTCCGCCCCGGCTAGCAACCGCCAAAATGCCTCCCTGAACCGGCGCCGCCGCCGGAAAATGGGAAGACGGCGCTTTTAGTTAAGATCTTCGGGGAGCGCCGGCAGGATACCGAACGGAACCCCTTCTTGGACAAGCTCTTGCGCCTCTTCCAGCGTCGAGCTTCCGCGGATGTGCCGTTCTTCGATTTCGCCGAAATGCATCTTGCGCGCCTCTTCGGCGAAACGCACTCCGACGTCTTCGGAGTTCTCGAATATGCTCTTCTTGATGGCGCGCAGCGCCTCGAGCGCCGCCTTGGCGTCTCCGGCTTGCGTTGAGGGGACCTTTGCGGGCCGCGCCGCCGCCGAGGAATTGGTCACGATCGACGGGGCCATCGGCTGCTTCGAAATATCGATCGATCCGCAGAGCGGGCAGGCGATCTCCCCCGCCAGCGCTTGCGCATCATAATCGGCGCTGGCGCGAAACCAGCTTTCGAACTCATGTCCGGACGGACATCCCAGACGATATTTGATCACGATCCGTGCACCGGTGACGGTGCCTTCAAGTTGGCGACCACAATATTGAAATCGCGGTCGTGCGTCAGTGACGGAATTCTACTCCGTACCTGGTCGACGTAGGCAGAGTCGATATCGGCGATCACGACGCCAGGATCAACCCCCGCTTCCGCCAGAACTTCGCCCCATGGAGAAATGATCAGGCTGTGCCCGAACGTCTCCCGCCCGTTCTCGTGGCGCCCGCCCTGGCCAGCCGCGAGAATGAACGTGCCGGTCTCAATGGCGCGTGCCTTGAGAAGTGTATGCCAGTGGGCTTCGCCCGTCGTGCGTGTGAAGGCTGCAGGCGCGGCAATGAACTTGGCTCCGGCCTTCGCCAATGCCCGGTGTAGAGCCGGAAAGCGCAGATCGTAGCAAATGGTAAGCCCGAGCCGCCCCCAGGGAATTTCGGTCAGAATGGCGCTCGGCCCGGCTTGATAGTTCACGCTCTCGCTGTAGGACTCGCCCCCGCCGAGATCGACATCGAACATATGGATCTTGTCGTAGCGCGCCGCGACCGTCCCGTCCGGCGCGATGACGTAGGCGCGATTGGCAAGTTTCCGCTCGCCGACTTTCACCGCCATCGAACCGATGTGAAGCCAAACCTTGCGCGCGCGGGCGGCGTCGATGAACGCAGCGAGCGCAGCGTTGCCGTCTTCAGGCTTTGTCACCGCCATGAGACGTTCCGGCTCGAGCTCCATCAGCGTCGTGCATTCGGGCGTCTGGATGTAGTTTGCTCCGCGCTCCGCCGCTTCGTTGATGAGGGCCACGGCATCGGCGACGTTGCGTTCGACGTCACGCCCGGCTCGCATTTGGACGAGAGCGGCTCGGAAGGCTGTCTTGGTTCGCGAGGACATAATCAGGCTGCTGTCAAAAGCGTATCGAGGCGGCCGGTGCGCTCGAGGTCGTAGAGGTCGTCGCAACCACCGACGTGAACGTCTCCGATCCAGATTTGAGGGACCGTTCTCCGCCCGCCGGCTCGTGAGCTTAGGTCAGCACGCAAATCATTGCGACCGGTAAGGTCGATTTCCTCGAAGGCGGCGCCTTTGCGCCGCAATAGGTCTTTGGCCATGTGGCAGTAACAGCAATTGCCAGCGGTATAGACCGTCACCTTCTGCATTTCTTCGGCGCCTCTCTACACGCCACTGAATAGATCGAATCAAAACTAAACCGTTCGCGAGGACACGCAACCTTGCATCGTTGATTTGCGCCGCTGTGCCGCGCCTTTGTCACGCCCTTTGCAATGTCAGGAATAACGTTCTGAAACAATCGCAAGAGCCAGGACATCGACTTGGCGGGCACCGGCCCGTTTCAAGGCCCGGGCTGCGGCCGAAGCCGTTGCGCCGCTCGTGATGACATCATCGACCAGAACTATGGCTTTTCCGGAGATATTCGGCAATTCGCGCTCAGGGATGCGGAAAACGCCTGCCACATTTCGGAGGCGCTGCGCCCGGGTCAGACCGACCTGATGCGGGGTCGAACGGGACCGCACGAGTGCGAACGGATTGACCGGCTTTCCCGACCTCCGTCCGGCTTCCGCCGCCAGAATTTGCGCTTGGTTAAATCTTCGCGCCAATAGCCGCCAACGCGCCAGGGGCACGGGCACGAGGAGGTCGGCGTCGGCCAGAAGCTCCCGCCCAGCCTCCGTGAGCCATCTCCCGAACAGACGCCGCGCGTTATGGCTATCGTGAAACTTGAAGCCGTGAACCAGGACCCGCATCAGCCCGTCAAAGCTGGCGACAGCCCGCGCCCGGTCGTAGTCCGGCGGATCCGCGATCGCCGCTGCCGAGATCGTGGGCGCGCCGGTATCGATGGCAAGCGGCAGCCCCAGCCGGTCGCAAAGCGGGGGCCGGACGAAATTGATCTGCCGCCAGCACGAGGGGCAGAGGGCGTCGTGATCCATGATCCGGACGCGGCAGCCGAGGCAGACGGGAGGCAGCAGCATGTCGAGGGCGGCGCGTCCGAGCTGGGAGAAAACCCGCGTACGCGAGAGCGCGGCCGACGCGCCGCCCAGTTCGTCGTCCGTGCCGTCTTGCGCAACCGAGTTACTGTTCGACATTGCGCAACCCTAGCGCAACGCGCTAACGCCAGCGAGAGCTTCGATGCGGGACCCGGGCAGCAAGTTGCGGGCTAGGGTCTCGCTCTACTGGAAAGACGAGCGATGCCCGGCGCACCGCAGATTTTCGACCGCAAATCCATCAGAACCCGGCGTGACCGCATCGCCCAGGCGTCCGGCGGCTCAAACCTTCCGGACTTCCTCTTGGAGCGGGTTGCGGAAGATTTCGCCGACCGCCTGTCACTGGTGCGCCGGAACTTTCCGGTTGCCCTCAGTATCGGTGCCTATCACGGGCTCTTGGCCGAGCGGCTGCGGGCGCTTCCCACAATTGGAACCATCATCGACGTCGAACCGTCCCTCGCGAGCCTCGGATGGGCGCGGGGCCCAAAGGTCGTCGCCGATGATGAAGCGCTGCCGTTCGCGGCTGCGAGCCTCGATTTGGTCGTTTCCGGCCTCTCGCTGCACTTGGTCAACGATCTACCGGGCGCACTCATCCAGATTGGTCGCGCGTTGAAGCCAGACGGGCTTTTTCTCGGCGCTCTGCTCGGTGGGGAAACCCTGAAAGAATTGCGCGAGGCCTGGATTCGTGCCGAGGATGAGGTGCTGGGTGGTGCCTCCCCGCGCGTTGCTCCTTTCGCCGATGTTCGCGAGCTTGGAGGACTTCTTCAGCGCGCGGGCTTTGCTCTGCCCGTCGCCGACAACGACGTGATCGAAGTGACCTACGCGTCGCCCCTTTCGTTGATGCGGGAAATAAAGGCCATGGCGGCGAGCAATCCGTTGAGCGAACGCCGCCGCACGCCGGTAACGCGTGGCCTTCTGCTTCGCGCGGCGGAAATCTATCAGGAGCGTTTCGGTCGTCCTGACGGCCGCGTTTCGGCGACGTTCGAAATAGTCACGCTGACGGGCTGGGCGCCTGACGAAAGCCAGCAGAAGCCGCTGCGGCCGGGGTCGGCCCAAGTCAGCCTCAAAGATGTACTGAAGCCTCGCTCAAAAGATCTCTGAGCCAAGGGATGAGCGGTTCGTCGGCGGGCGGCATCGGATAGCGGTTGAGGTCGAGCGCGCGCACCCATTTCACGGTTTGGCCCTCGCGAGGCGTAATCTCGCCGTCCCACGTCCGGCAAATGTAGAGCGGCATCAGCAGGTGGAAATTTTCATACGCATGGCTGGCGAAGTTGAACGGCGCGAGGCATGTCCGGCAAAGCTCGATGTCGAGTTCTTCCTTGAGCTCGCGGCAAAGCGCGTCTTCGGGCGTTTCGCCGGACTCCACTTTGCCGCCGGGAAATTCCCAGAGACCGGCCATGGATTTTCCTTCCGGGCGCTGGGCGATCAGCACCCGCTTATCGTCGTCGATGAGCGCGACGGCGGCGACCAGAACCAATGGCTTCATGAGCGCCGCCTCAGCAAGTAGACGGTTTCCGCAAGGCGCGTCACGCCGCGTTTTTTGAGGTTATCGCTGTCCGCGAGACCATCGCGGCTCTCGAGGACTTCGATCTCGAAGTTATCTCCGTAAAGGCGAAGAACCTCATCCGAGGGAACCGCAAACGGCGGCCCCGTGATCTCGCCTTCCGGATAATCGATCGCGATTAGAAAGATGATTGCCGCGCGCGGCAGGATCCGTGCGAGCGCCTCGGCGTAAGCAGCGCGCATTTGAGGCGGCAGCGCAATCAGTGCCGCGCGGTCGTAAACCGCCACGACGTCCTTCAGATCGTCCGCGGTCAACTCGAAAAAATCACCGCAATAAAGCGCGAAGGGCCCTGCAGAAAAAATCTCGAAAACGCCAGCCGACGAGCGGTCCGGCACGAGACCCGCTTCCTCGAAAAATTCGCGCACTGCAACGTCCGACAGTTCGACGCCGATGACGCGATGCCCTTGCGTTGCGAGCCAAGCCATGTCGCGGCTTTTCCCGGCAAGCGGAACGAAGACCGCACTTCCCTGGGGCAATCCAAGTTGTGGCCAAAAGCGCGAGAGCAGCGCATGGATCCGCTGCTGGTGAAATCCGATCTCCCGGCGCTGCCAGCGCTCGTGCCAGAACGCCTTATCCATGGATCCTCAGCTTTTCAGCTCCGGTAATCGGCATTGATCGATACGTATCCGTGCGTGAGGTCGCATGTCCAAACCCGCGCCCCCGATTTGCCAACGCCAACGTCTACGCGAATGAGAATTTCGGAGTTCTTCATGTACGCGGCGACGGTTTTCTCATCGTAGTCCTCGGCCCGCTCGCCGTCGCGCGCCACGCAATAAGGGCCGAACCAGATCGAAAGCCTGTCGCGGTTGGCGGCTTCTCCGGATTTGCCGACGGCCATCACGACCCGCCCCCAGTTCGGATCTTCTCCGGCGATTGCCGTCTTGAGAATGGGTGAATTGGCGCAGGCAAGCGCGATGGTCCGCGCCGCCTGCCAGGATTTCGCGCCGCCGACTTCGAACGTCACGAACTTCGTCAAGCCCTCGCCGTCCTTGGCGACCTGGATTGCGAGATCGCGCATCAAGTCGAAAAGCGCCTCGGAGAATGCCTTGAGCTTTTTCGAGTTGGCCTTTGTGATGGGCTTTTGGCCGCGAGCCTCGGCTTTGCCTGTCGCGAACATCAGGCAGGTGTCGCTGGTCGAGGTATCGCCATCGACCGTCATGCAGTTGAACGTCGTCTCGGCGTGTTCGGCCAAAAGTTCCTGCAAGGCATCGGATGAAATGGCAGCATCCGTGAAGATGAAGCAGAGCATCGTCGCCATATCGGGCGCGATCATGCCGGCGCCTTTGCAGAAGCCGTTGATCGTGACCTCGACATCGCCGATGAGCGCCGTCCGCGTCGTGAGCTTCGGATAGGTATCCGTCGTCATGATCGCCCGCGCTGCCTTTTCGAACGCGTCGGGCTCGGTCTCGGTCGCGAGGCCACTGAGAAGATGCGCGAACTTTTCAGCATCGAGCGGTTCGCCGATGACACCCGTCGAGGCGACGAAAACTTCATGCGGTTTGCAGCCGACAGCCTGAACGGCATGTGCAACCGTGATGTCCACCGCGTCGCTGCCCTTTTTGCCCGTGAAGGCGTTGGCATTGCCGGAATTGACCACGAGCGCCCGAGCTTCGCCTTTTTTCAGATGCTTGCGGCAGGCAAGCACAGGCGCGGACGCCGTCTTCGATTGGGTAAGAACGCCGGCGACCGACGTCCCTTCGTCAAGCACGGCCAGCAAAAGATCGGTGCGATCTTTGTAGCGAATGCCGGCCTCGGCAGTCGCGAACGCGACGCCGTCAATGATGGGCAATTTAGCGAGGGTCTTGGGTGCGAACGGCGAAACGCTCGAGACTTTGCCCATAGTGGGATCTCCGATCAGGGTATGAGGCTCCCCTGAAACAGATCGGGCCGCCATAATCAAGCGGCCCGAACAGAACTATGAGACTGAAAGTAAAAAGCGAAAGATTAGGGCTTCGGAGCCTCGGCCGGCGCATCCTTCGGAGCGTCCTTGGGCGGTTCAGCGGCGGCCGGCTTAGACTGGGCCTGGATCGCCGCATTGCGAGCATCGACCGTTTTCTTGATCTCCGGATCGACGATCTCGATTTTCGACTTGCCGCGCAGGCCGACCGCCGTCTGTTGTGCCTTCTGGAGAAGCAGCGACTGAATGATCCGGTCCTTGACGATGTCGAACGCCGGCGGCTGCTTCGTGCGCCGGTCCTCGAGCTTCACGAGGTGCCAGCCGAACTGCGTCTTTACCGGATCGGAGACTTCGCCCTTCTTCAGCTTGAACACGATTTCTTCGAACTGCGGCACCATTTGCCCGTGACCGAAGTATCCGAGGTTGCCGCCATCGTCCTTGGAGCCCGGATCTTTCGAGTTTTCCTTGGCGAGCTGAGCAAAATCGGCGCCCTTGTCGATCTTTTCCTTCAAAGCCTTGGCTTCGTCTTCAGTAGCGACCAGAATATGCCGGGCCGATACTTCTTCCTCCGGCTTCAAAAGCTTGACTTGATCGTCATAGATCTTGCGCGCATCCGCATCCGTGACCGAAGTCTTGATGACTTTTTCGAAATACAGCTCCCGAAGTGCCCGCCGTTTCAAGTAGTTGAGGCGGGTTTCGAAGTCGGCGCCCTGGTTCAGCTTCGCGCCTTCGGCAGCTTCGGCAAAAAGCTGATTATCGATGAGAAATTCGAGGAGTGACGTGCGCTTCTGGTCCGCCGGCATGGTGCCCATGTCAGAGCCGATTTCGCTCTCCGCCACAGCAAGATCGCCTTCCGTGATAGGTCTGCCGTCGATCGTGGCGACGACTTTGTCGTCAGCAACCGCCGTCAAGGGTGCGGCAAAGCCCGCCAGCGCGAAAGTCATGAGAATGAGGGGGATGCGCTTCATCAGCGTCGGCTCCGCATTGGGGTTGAGGATCTTGAAAACTACCGTCTCGAGCCTCGTTTGGGCACGACGGCAACACCGCACTCGGGCGGCCGGCAAGCGCGCTTCGATAGCGGTCCAAGGCACGAAAACCAAGTTAAATCTTGGCCACGAGGAGAAAATCTCCTACGCCGGAGTTCTAGCGCAGAACATTGACAGTCAGGGGGGCTAGTTCTTATGTCTGCCCCTAATCGCGCCGGGTTTTTTAAGGCCCGTGTCGACCGCGCAAATCGCAGCGCAGGGGGAACGTTGACGCAGCCGCGGCGGGGAATGTGCCTTGCCGCGTATTTTTTGCTTAAATGCTGCCCTGCGACAGGAAAACTGAGCCGGCCGCGCCAGGGGGCGTGGCCAAACGAATTTTTTAGGACGGATCTAAAATATGCTCTCGTTCGGTGGTCTCGCTTCGAAGATTTTCGGTTCCTCGAACGAGAGGAGAGTCAAAGGCTTTCGCTCGCGCGTCGCGGCGATCAACGCGCTTGAGCCCGAGCTGCAGGACCTTTCGGACGAAGAGCTTAGGGCGCGCACTGAACAGTTCCGCCAGCAGTTGAACGACGGTAAGTCGCTCGACGATCTGCTCGTGCCCGCATTCGCGACCGTTCGCGAAGCCGCGAAGCGCACGCTCGGCCAGCGCCATTTCGACGTCCAGCTCATCGGCGGCATGGTTCTGCATCAGGGCGACATCGCCGAGATGAGAACGGGCGAAGGTAAAACGCTCGTCGCCACACTTCCCGTGTATCTGAACGCGCTGACCAGCAAGGGCGTGCACGTCGTTACGGTCAACGATTACCTCGCCAAACGCGACGCCGATTGGATGGGGCAGGTCTACCGCTTCCTCGGTCTCACCGTTGGCTGCATCGTTCACGACATGAGCGACGAGGCCCGCAAGATCGCCTACGCCTGCGACGTGACCTACGGCACGAACAACGAGCTCGGCTTCGATTATCTCCGCGATAATATGAAGATGAACTACAGCGAGATGGTGCAGCGGCCGCACATCTACGCCATCGTTGACGAAGTCGACTCGATCCTCATCGACGAAGCGCGCACGCCCTTGATCATCTCGGGCCCCTTGGACGACCGCGCCGATCTCTATCAGTCGATCGACGAGATGATGAAGCTCGTCACGGCGGAGGATTTCGAACTCGACGAGAAGCAGCGCCAAGTTTCGTTCACCGAAGTCGGCAACGAAAAGATGGAGCGCGCGCTCGAAGAGGCGGGCCTTCTGAAGGGCACGCTCTACGACATCGACAACGTCACGATCGTCCATCACCTCACGCAGGCGCTGAAAGCCCACAAGCTCTTCCAGCGCGACAAGGATTACATCGTCAAGGGCGGCCAGGTCGTCATTATCGACGAGTTCACCGGCCGTATGATGCCGGGCCGCCGCTATTCGGAAGGCCTGCATCAGGCGCTCGAAGCCAAGGAGAAGGTCGAGATCCAGCCCGAGAACCAGACGCTGGCCTCGATCACCTTCCAGAACTACTTCCGTCTTTACAAGAAGCTCGCCGGCATGACGGGCACGGCGATGACGGAAGCCAGCGAGTTCATGGATATCTACGGCCTCGAAGTCATCGACATTCCAACCAATCTGGCGGTCAGCCGTGTCGATGAAGATGACGAGATCTACCGCACGCAGCGCGAGAAGCTCGCCGCCATCGTGCAGTCGATCGCGGAAGCCAAAAGCCGTGGGCAGCCGATCCTCGTTGGCACCACCTCCATCGAGAAGTCCGAGCAGCTTTCAGAGCTTCTGAAGGACCACAAGTATTTCAAGGAACTCGCCAAGCAGCTTGACGAGCAGGCCGCCGCCATCAAACCTGGCAAGGAAGAAGAGCTCCGGAAACATCTGACCGATATGGCCGCGCTTCTGAAGAAGTTCGCATCCGAAGCGAAGGGCAAGGACGCGCCGATCCCGCATCAGGTGTTGAACGCCCGCTATCACGAGCAGGAAGCGAGCATCGTTGCCCAGGCCGGGCAGCTCGGAGCCGTGACTATCGCCACCAACATGGCAGGCCGCGGTACGGACATTCAGCTCGGCGGCAACGCCGAGTTCCGTCTACGCGACTGGATCGTCGAGCAAACGGAAAAGGGCTCGGCCCCGGACGAGTCCGCGATAAGCAGCAAGCGTGCCGAACTCGTCACCGACGTCGCTGCCAACAAGCAGAAGGCGCTCGAGGCCGGCGGCCTCTACGTGCTTGCGACAGAACGCCATGAGAGCCGCCGCATCGACAATCAGCTGCGCGGCCGCTCCGGCCGTCAGGGCGACCCCGGCCGATCCAAGTTCTATTTGGCGCTCGATGATGACCTGATGCGCATTTTCGGGTCCGAGCGCATGGATAAGGTGCTGCAGACGCTTGGCCTCAAGGAAGGCGAAGCGATTACGCATCCGTGGATGAACAAGTCGCTCGAGACCGCACAGAAGAAGGTCGAGCAGCGCAACTTCGACATCCGCAAGCAGATCCTGAAATACGACGACGTGATGAATGACCAGCGCAAGGTCATCTTCGAGCAGCGGCTCGATATCATGGGTCAGGAAGACGTTTCCGAAACGGTCGTCGAGCTTCGTAACGAGCTGATCGACGAGTATGTCACGCGCTTCATTCCGCCGGCAGCCTATGCCGAGCAGTGGGACACGCAGGGCCTCGCCGGCGAGATCAACAACGTCTTCGATCTCGAGCTTCCGGTGGACGCCTGGGCGGCCGAGGAAGGCATCGCTGACGAAGAGATCAGGGAACGCATCAAGGCGGCTGTCGACGCCAAGGCCGAAGCCAAGTCGAACGAACTTGGAACGGAGCTTTATCGCCAGATCGAGAAGATGGTTCTTCTCCAGACGCTCGATCACCTCTGGCGCGAACATCTCGTAACGCTCGAGCATTTGCGTCAGGTCATCGGCTTCCGCGCCTATGGCCAGCGCGACCCGCTGAATGAATACAAATCCGAGGCGTTCATCCTGTTCGAGAACATGCTCGGACGCTTGCGCGAGAACGTGACGGGCCAGCTGATGCACGTCGAACTGGCGCCGCCCGAGGATCAGCCCGCGCTCCAGCCCGTCGAGCTGCCGCCGATGGAAGCCCACCACGTCGATGCGTCGACGGGCTTCGACGAGTTCTCGCGCGATCCAGAGCTCGCGATGGCGGATGCCGCCATTCAAGGGGCCCGTGCGCGTCGTGCAGCAGGACCTGAACCCGAGAAGCGCGCGCCGCTGCAGAGCCGTAAAAATGATGGCGCGATCGATCCCAAGGACTCCGCAACCTGGGGCCGCGTCTCGCGCAATGCCCTCTGCCCCTGCGGCTCAGGCAAGAAATACAAGCATTGCCACGGCAAAATGGATTGATCGGGAGATCAGCGAAAAAAGAAAGGCGCCGAAGGGCGCCTTTTTTGTTTTCGCGTCTTGTCACCGCCTACCGGATGATCGGTGGCGCGGTAGCCGCCCTAATGCCCGTTGGACCTGGTCGTTTCCGTCGCCGGTTCGTCATGTCCGGAGGCGATCCGGTCGGACAACGCGAGCAGCACGCTCGATACCACGAACACGACGTGGATGATGACAAGCCACATCAGCTCCTTCTCACGCTCCGGCGTCACCGTGCTGAGCGACATGAACTGACGCAGAAGCTGCACGGCTGAGATCGCGACGATCGAAGACAGCATCTTGAGCTTCAGAGCCGAGAAATCGATTGTGCCCATCCACGCCGGACGGTCGTCGTCGGGTGAATGGTCCATCTTCGAAACGAAGTTTTCGTAGCCGGAGAAGATGACGATGATCAGCAGCGATCCCGTCAGCGTCAGATCGACGAGCGTCAAGAGGCCAAGGATGACGTCGGACTCGGTGGAATTGAATGCACCGACGGCGAGATGCGACAGCTCCATCATGAACTTGATCAGGAGAACGACGAGCGACACCGCCAGGCCGAAATAGAACGGCGCGAGAAGCCAGCGCGACGCGAATAGCCAGCGTTCAGCCCCGATCTCAACGCGCTTCATGAAAGTCTTTTCGGCCATTTGATCCCCAATCCTTGATTTCGTCTCTCTATCGCAATCGTGGCCGTATCGGGCAAGCGCAACACTGTCGCCCTTCAAGCCGCAGAGCTACGTAGGGTTGCGGGACGAAATCCTCAAGCGGTCGAGGAATTTAGCGGATGAGACGCCATGAGAACATGGGCGGTGGCGCATCACTTTCGAGGCTCGTCTGAAGCTGCGGTATCGGCGACGTCTTCGACTGAGCTGTTTGCGTCTCTGGCTTCGGCGTGAAAAGCGACGGCGGCGGGACGTTGTTGAGCCACTGCTCCTGCTCACGGATGGAAGCGATCGTCGGCCCGCATGCGTCTATCGGGCCCGGAAGTTCGCGCGCCCGCGCCTCTTGGAAGATATAGCGGCCGCTGCAAGCTCCGATCAGCGGAGGCCGCTTCGTCCGCTCGAAAAGGTCATACCCTTCTTTGAGATTGTTCCAGAACGGCGCCCACGGAGAAGCGCTCTGCGCGGCCATATTCGTATCCGTCATACGGAACGGCAAAATATGCACCGGCACCCGCTGTTCTCCCGCATCGATCGCGGCGATCGTCAGCTGATGGATCTCTTCCGAAACCGGGTTTGTCATCGCGAAGCAGCCGACAGACGAACATCCGCCATGGATGAGGATGTCGGAGCCGGTCCGCGCCTGCGATTGGTCGAGAATGTTCGGATAGCCGATGTCGAGCGAGATGGGCCAGCGGCCTACATGCCGGGCCTGCGCGCGCGTCACGGTGTAGTAGCCTTCGGGCGCCTGCCGGTCGCCGTCGCGAAGCTTCGGCCCGAGCGTGCCCGACCAATGGCAGATAGGATAGGTCGCGAAGAGGATGAAACCGTCATCCTTCTGCTTCCAGACCTCGAGTTCGGATTCGGCTTTGAAGATGCGGATGAGGATGGGCGACGAGAGCGTCACACCCTTCTCTCTGAGGCGCTGCTGAAGCACTGCAACGTCGGGCGTTCCGGGAAGCGGAAGCGCACCGGTAGCGGCGGCCCGCTGGCGTTCGATGCGATCGGTGGCGACGTCCTTCAGTTCGATCGTCAGCGCGTTCGCCGGGCTGATCACATCGAGATCGATCGCGACATGACTGATCGCGACGAGACCGAGGATCATCGCCGCGAAGAGCTTCAGACGCGTTGAACCGTACGACACCATGGACCTGCGACCGGCACCTATCTTTCGCGAGCGGAACATTACCGCTCGGATACCAGATTCGGAGTGACTTTTCGCCAACACTTGCGCCGAGAACCACCTCTGTGAACGATTAACTTTTAGCGTCCTCGTTTGTGCACTTGTCGTCAATCGAATCAGCCCCGGCGGAGCCCTTCTCCCCGGGCTCGAACTGATATTTTCTGCCGCAAACCGTCACCTTCGGCGGCACATTGCGGGCCTCGAACAGGTCGTTTCCGGTCTTCAGACTTTTCCAGAAATCGATCGCCGGGCTGCTCGCGTGCTTCGCCATCTGTTCCGGTGTCATCCGGAACGGAAAGACTTGAACCTGAAAGCGTTTTTGCCCGCCGGAAAGGGCCCCGGTGACGAGCTTCCAGATTTCCTGCATCTGCGCGTTCGTCATCGCAAAGCAGCCGATCGACCCGCAACCACCGTGCACCATGATCAACGAGCCGGTCCGCCCGTGGGCCCGGTCGAAGGCATTCGGGAAGCCGAGATTGAACGAGCGATACCAGCGGCTGTTCGGATTGAGGGCCGAGGAATCGACCGTATAGAAACCTTCCGGCGCCTGCCGGTCGCCCTGTTGCAGCTTTGGTCCCAGAACGCCGGACCAGCGGCAGATCGGATACGTCGCGAAAAGTTGGAAAACACCATCGCGCTGCATCCAGAGCTCGAGCTCGAACTCGCTCTTAAAGATCCGGATCAGCACTGGGGCGCCCTCGGCGACGCCGGCACTTTTGAGGCGGTCGGCATAGCTCGCGAGATCCGGCTCGCCCGGCATCGGCAGGCCGAAGCTCCATCGCATCAGGCGTTGGCTTCGCTCGTATTTGATCAGTGCGGCGTCACCACCCGGCAGCTTCGGCAGCCACACCGGGATGGAGATGAAGCCCACGACAGCAAGCGCCAGCAGAACTGCGCCGAAGCCCAGGATCCGTCCAATTCGGCCGCGTCGTGGCTGTAGCAACTTAGCACCCACTTATGTTGTGCGTTGTCATCGATCGGACCGTGTGCCGAAGGATCAGTTCGCGTTCGCCATCGGCGAGGAAGCCGCCATCGACGATTGCGACCGCTGCTGCTTCGCGACCTTGATATCGGCAAGCGACGGTTCGCTGTCTGGATCCGTGATGCCCTTCAGCTTGTTGCCGCTGGCAACATCCATCTCAGCAGGCTCCGGTAGCGGCGTAAAGGCAGTGACGAAGGGCCGGTCGAACGCGGGGCAGCGTCCGCCAGGATCGGGACGGCTGCGCGGCACGGCATCGACGACGTAGCGGCGTTCACAGACCGCGACGCTCGGCGGAATGCGATACTTCTCGAAGTAGTCGTAGCCCTGCTTCATGGTTTTCCAGAAGCCGTACCATTGGTTCGACTTTTCGCGCGCCATCCGGGCGTCCGTCATCCGGAACGGAAAAGCTTGCAACTGGAAGCTCGGCTGGCCCGCCTTCAGCGCTTCGCGGGTAAGGCCGTAGATCTCTTCCATCAGCGCGTCCGTCATCGCGTAGCAGCCGGCGGAGCGGCAGCTTCCGTGCACCATGACGGAATCACCCGTGCGGCCCCACGAGCGATCGAAAGCGTTCGGATAGCCGAGATTGAACGACAGATAGTATTTCGAATTCGGATTCATCAGCGCGGGCGTAATGGAATAAAAGCCCTCCGGAGCCTGACGGTCGCCCGTGCTTTGCTTGGGCCCGATCGCGCCCGACCAATTGCAGATGGGGTAGGTCCTGAAGTGATAGAAGCGCCCGTCGTCGCGCTGCTTCCAGACTTCAAGCTCGGATTCTTCCTTGAAGACACGTACGAAAACCGGCGATCCCGGCTGCATGCCCTTTTTTGCGAGCAGCGCCAGCGCCTCCTTCGATAACGGCACTTCAGAGGGCGGGGGAATGGTGGGCGCACTTGAGCACGCGGCGAGCATCGCCGCGGTAAATAAAACCATGAGCCGCACAGCAGCTCGTGTCATCGAGCCAATGCTGGTTCCCACCAATGCGCCCCTCACGTCGCGAACGAATTCCCCGTGCCGCGGGTCGGCGGACTGTTAACACAACGAACTCAAACGATTACTGAAATCGGCAGACGGCCGAGTCAATTCAAGTATCGTGTGCAAATACGGCATCACGGTGTGCCGCCACTTGAGGCGATCAGCGCCCGATCGACAAAAACCGGTCGTGACGCTGAGCCCGGATGTCGTCGGGCGACTTGCCGTCAAACTCCGCAAGCATGCGGGCAATCGCGTTACCCGTCGCGATAATCACTGATTCGCGGTCGCGATGCGCGCCGCCGGTCGGCTCTTTCACGATCGCGTCGATGACCCCGAGCTGATCGAGATCCTGCGCCGTGATCTTCATATTCGTGGCGGCTTCTTCTTTCTTGTTGCTGTCCCGCCAGATGATGGATGCAGCGCCTTCGGGCGAGATGACCGAGTAGATGGCGTGTTCGAGCATAAGGATGCGGTTCGCCGTCGCGATGGCGATTGCGCCGCCCGAGCCGCCCTCGCCGACGATGACCGTGACGATCGGAACGCCGAGCCTGAGGCAGCACTCCGTCGACCGTGCGATGGCTTCCGCCTGGCCGCGTTCCTCCGCCCCGATCCCCGGATAGGCGCCGGGCGTGTCGACGAACGTGATGATCGGCAGATTGAAGCGGTCGGCCATCTCCATCAGGCGCACGGCCTTGCGGTAGCCTTCAGGGCGCGCCATGCCGAAATTGTGCCGGATGCGCTGTTCGGTGTCGGCGCCCTTCTCGTGTCCGAGCACCAGGACGGAGCGGTTGCGGAATCGGCCGATGCCGCCGACGATCGCTTCGTCCTCTGCGAAATACCGGTCTCCTGCGAGCGGCGTGAACTCTTCGATCAGGCCGCCGATGAAGTCGAGCGCGTGCGGCCGTTCCGGATGCCGCGCGACAAGCGTCTTTTGCCAAGGTGTCAGCTTCGCATAGGTATCGGCCAGAGCGGCCTTCGCCTTCTGCTCGAGCTTGGTGATCTCGTCGGCGATGTGCGGACCTTTGCCTTCGGTCTGCATGGCCTTGAGCTCGGCAACCTTGTTCTCGAGCTCGAGGATCGGCTTTTCGAAATCAAGATAGGTACGCAATGCGGTCGTAGCGTTCACGGAACTTTGGCTTTCCTGATTGTGCAACTGAAGCGTGCGGCAAGCGCTTTTTTCACGCGCGACATTCGCCACGGCTGGCCGCGGGTGTCAAGGCGTCAGACTTTGCCCGGCCCACTTCTGGCCTGTGAGGCCCCTCACAATGTTTAACTTTCGCCTTCCGAGAGCCGTTTAACCGTCGGTGCAATCGCAAACATCAGCGCCGCAGCGACGGCGACGAGCCCGGCTTGCGCCAGGAATGACAGGGCCAGCGCATCGGGATCGTTGGCCGTGAATGCGCCGCCGATGTCGCCGGCGAGCTTGTCTCCAAACGCCATCGCCAGGAACCAGAGCCCCAAAACCTGGCCCGACATCCTCTGCGGCGCGATGCGCGTCATCGTCGAAAGCCCGACCGGGCTCAGCATCAGTTCGCCGACGGTGAACAGGAAGTAGAGCCCGACCAGCCAAAGCGGCGAGACCCGTCCGTCCGCTGCGTAGCTGGCGGCCGGAACCATCAGCAGAAACGATGACGCGAGGAACACGAGACCGAGCCCGAACTTGACAGGCGAAGACGGCTGCTGCTTGCCGAGCTTCATCCACAGCATCGCCGCGATGGGCGTCAGCAGGATGACGAAGATAGGATTGGCGGACTGATACCACGATGACGGGAAGGAAACCCCCAGGACCTCGTTGCGCGTCAGCGACTCGGCAAAAAGCGATAGCGACGTGCCTGACTGTTCGAAGATCGCCCAGAAGATCATCGCCGCGAGAAAGTATACGCCGACGGCGGCCATGCGTCGCGCATCGGGGGTCTGGCGCGTCGCTCCATAAGCGATCCCCATCAGCGGCAAGACGATGAAAAGCCAGCGCAGCCAGTGGAATCCATCGACGTCGGCGAGCAAGGCAAGGCCGAGAAGAGACAGCGAGCCGACGCCGACGAACAGGCCCTGACGGACAACCGATGATGTTGATTCGGGGCCGGTGACGTCGGGATCTTTGAGGTCGCGCATTTTCCGGAAGAAAAGCAAAGTCGAAAACGTCATCCCCACGCCGGCAGCCGCGAAGCCCCAGTGCCAGCTCGCATTTGGATCGAAGCCGGCGTCGGCGAGCCAACCCTTGAAGATGCTGCTCTGCGCGAGAAATCCTGTCACCAGCGGCGCTAAAAAAGCCCCGAGGTTGATGCCCATGTAGAAGAGCGAGAATCCGGCATCGCGCCGCGAGTCGTCCTTCGAATAGAGTGCACCGACGAGAGCTGAGATGTTCGGCTTGAAAAGGCCCGTGCCAATCGCGATCAGCGCGAGGCCGAGGTAGAATGTCTCGGCGGATGGCCAGGCCAGCGCGTAGTGCCCGCAGGCAATCGTCGCCCCGCCGATAAGCACGCTCCGTTTTGCTCCGAGCAGCCGGTCCGCAATGAAACCTCCCGGCAGCGCGAGAAGATAAACTGCCATCCCGTAGGTGCCGTAGATGCTGCCCGCAGTCGGCGTCGCAAAGCCGAGACCGCCCTGCGTGACCGGCGCCACCATGAACAGCACCAGGAGCGCCCGCATGCCGTAAAACGAAAAGCGCTCCCAAAGCTCGGCAAAGTAGAGAGTTGAAAGCCCACGCGGCTGTGATGCGAAGCCGAGCCAGGAGGTGCGAGGTTCCGCTACGACGGAAGCCGTGTAGCCCGTTGCAGAAACCTCCTGGCCTCTTCGCGAAGGCATCATGCGCCCTTGTCGCCGGTCATGACTTTACCCATCCACTCGTCGATGGTCGTCGTTCCAAGTTCCTCGACTTTGCTCCGCTCGTAGGGACGAAGCACATCTTGCATCGCGTCGATGCGCTTCCACTCGCAAAATGGCGTTTCCGCTTCGACGCCCGGCGCATAACGCGAAGCTTCGACCTTGCTATGACGGTGCACATAGCGTGGACAATTCATCCAGACTTCGTGAATGCTCACCTTCACCGCCATCTCGGCTTCCTTGAAGCCCTCGAGCTCGGATCCGCTGACGATGAGTTCGGCGCGGCCCTGCGCGCGCAAACGGAACGGCCTCTCGAAGTCGATGAACAGCATGCCGATCTCGGGGTTGCCTGAGATATTGCCCATCGACAGATACATTCCGTTTCCATCGTAGCTCGGAAAGAGCAGCGTGTGAGCATCAAGCACCTTGATGAAGCCGGGTGCGCCGCCCTTGTACGAGACCGTCGGACGGCCGCGATCGTCGATTGTCGTCAGGAAGAACATGTCTCGGCTTTCGATGAAAGCCTTTGCACTGTCGTCGATCTCGGGCTTGAGGGCAACCGCCTCGACTCTATCCGCCATCGCACGCGTGTCGAAAGCCATTTGCATGGCGCGATGGATGTCTCCGTATAGGCGGCTCATCGGCATATTCCCTTCATTTGCAAGCACCGTCGCAACGATGGCGGGCGTTTGTTCAGGTCTTGTTTTTGGCGAGCGGATGATGGGCGTTGACGAGCGCCTTCAGCCGCTCCTGCAGCACATGCGTATAAATCTCCGTCGTTGAAATGTCAGCATGGCCGAGGAGCTGCTGTACGGCTCTGAGGTCTGCGCCACGGTCGAGAAGATGACTGGCGAACGCGTGGCGCAACACGTGCGGTGACACGCGCTCGGGCGCGATTCCCGCGGCTTCGGCGATGCTTTTGAGATCCTGCGCGAAGCCTTGCCGGGTCACGTGGCCAAGCGCCGACTTCGAAGGAAATAGCCACTCGGAGTTATCGAAGCGTCCGGACACATCGAGGAAGGCATCGAGCGCTGCGCGCGCTGTTGCGTTGAGTGGAACAAGCCGCTCGCGGCCGCCCTTGCCCTTAATCGTAAGAACGCGTTCGTCGCCACGTAAGACGCTGCGCGGCAGCCCGACGAGTTCGGAAACGCGCATGCCGGTCGCGTAGAGAATTTCGAGAAGACAGTGAAAGCGCAAGGCACGAAAAAGCGCGCGGCCTTCCTGGCCCTCGCACTGGCCTTGTGAAACGGTCAACAGCCGGTCCACCTCGGCAATGCTCAGAACTTTCGGAAGCGCCCGCTGCTTCTTCGGCCCCTGCAAGCCGGCAGTTGGATCGAGCGCGATCAAATCCTCCGCGAGCAGGAACCGGAAGTATTGCTTGATGGCCGAAAGCCGCCGTGCGCGCGACGTCGGCGCCTGCCCCTCGCTCGCGAGGAACCCGAGATAAGCCTGCACGTCGGCCGGCTTGGCCTCGGGCGCCGCTATTCCTCGATCTGACAAAAAGCTGGCGAAGTTTTCGAGGTCGGCGGTGTAAGCGTCGACGGTGTTTGCCGAAGCGCCGCGCTCGGCCGTGAGCATCGCAAGAAAATCCGCAAGTTGGCCATCGCGTTCGGCGATTGCCGTCATAGAGCCCCTCAATTCGTTTCCGTGTGCGGCCACGAAGGAAGCAGCGCCTCAAGTCCTAGGCGCCGCGCATCGGCTTCGAGCCCGGCGCGTTTCAATGCGCGAATGCTGTCGCCGAGAGCGATGAGGTTGGCGTCCTGCGCCCCGTTCGGTCCAAGCGCCTTCATGACCAGAAGGACGCTATGGCCGAACTCCTGCTTTTTTGATGCAACTTGTAATTCGGTGAGCACGCCAGTCTCCGGCAGATAGCCGGACGTTGGCTGCGGCGATCTGTTTGCGGCATCCCAGAGCGGAATGGGAACGAGATAATCGAGCGCTTCGAGAACCGTCGTCAGGCGATAAAGCGCAGCCGCAGGGAAACGGCCATTCGATACGTAGCTTTCGAGCACGGAAAAGCTCTTGCCCCGGTCCGGCTCATTGGCGTCGGCGATATCGATGAGCGCGCGCCAATGCCCGAGGCCGGGCCCGCCGCCCTGATCGGCAACTCCGATCCAATCGCGCGCCATGCCGAACTTGCCCGATGCCAAGCCGATTTCAACGCCCGTTTCGGCAAACCATACGATCTCTGGTGCGGGCTGCAGCTGTGATGCGGCCGGTGCAATCATTTGCGCGCCGATCATGCCGAGACCTTCACGCTTGGTGTCATCGAGGAACGCCCGGATCAGCCGCGCCTTGCGCATCGGCGTGCGCTCATCCTCGGCCGCTCTGAAGAGCGCCGCGCGGCGGGCAACGCCCTGCGGCCCGCGTCCGGCCAGGAGATCGTCGGTCGGAACTTGCTCTGCGTTGACATGATAAATGCCCGCGAGTGCTTCCGGCGAAAGCGCGTTCAATCGCGCGGCCGCTTCCGTCGCGGGCAGGCCAAGATCAACGGGCGTGGAATGATCGGTTGCGAGCGCGACGAGCAACGCTGGTTCGCCCTTCTCCAAAACGGTCTTGTGAGGCAGTCCGCCGACTTTCTCCGCGATCCGGTAGTCGAGCAGGGTAATCTGCTTCACCGGCGAATAGTGAGGCTTGGAATTGATCGCGAGAGCGTCGAGCGCCTCGAGACCGGGAGACGTTTCGACACCTTCCTCGCGCGCCAGATCAGCGGCAAGGCCGGCCGATGATTTGTCGTCCTGCACCGCTGAGCAATAGCCGGCCATCAAGATCGACTGACCCTTGAGACGCGCTGGGATGCTGCCCTTGAGCGATGCCGATCGTGCGATGAGTTCGCAGGCCTTGTCCGAGTGTCCCGAGGCAAGTTCGTTGCGGGCTTCGAGCGTGAGGAGCAGCGCATTTTCGCCGCCCGTCTGCTTGGCGATTTCGGCTGCCGCCTCCCGCGCCATTCCCGAGCGGTAAAGCGCCTCGAGCCGGAGTGCTGCGAAATCCGCACTCGACGCGCCGGGCGAAGGTGTCGTGATGAGCCGTTTCCAGAGGCCATGAAGCACAGGCGAACGCGGCGGAATCTCAATCGTGCTAATCAGCTTTTCGAGCCCATTGACGTCCAAGCCACCCCAAAGTTCATAAGGCAGTCCGGAACCGTCGCCGGACATGACGGGCGCAAGATCATCCTTTTCGATGCCGGGGAGTATGGCGCCGCGCACCACGCCGTTCTGCGGGTCGGACCGGCTGCCGCGACCAGGATCCGGCTGGACCGCGCTATCCGGGTTCGGCTGCCCCCATGTGGCGCTGCCGCTGGAACTGCCCGATGGGCCGTCCAACGGCTGCAGATAGGTGCGCTGCTCGGCTGGAGGCGAATAGGCGTCGTTGCGTGAGGCCTTCTTCTTGGCGGGCGCCGAGGCTGGCGCATCTTGGGCGACGGCGGGAGCCAGAGCCGCCCCAATCGAAAGGAGCGCGAGCACGGCGATGCCCCCGGCGGCCGCTAGTCGTCTTCGGTGTGCATACACCATCGCCATTCACCGCCGGATTTTGATATTCTGCACGGGCTTGCTGATGGTCTGCTGCTCGGGCTCGAAGCGGGTCGCCAGCACATACAGCCCCCCGAGAACCAGCGCCGATAGCGCGCAAAGCACCAATAAAAGCCGGAAAAGGCTCGGCATTTCTCTCTGTTCCGTCCCCGGCCGCTAGGTGAACATCTTTGAAGGCGTGATTATGACTCAAAGTGGTATTTTGCCGAAGAAAGTCTCCGTCGATCTGCAAGAAGGTTTGGGTCTGCTGTGACTTACAGGTAAGTTTCCAATTTGCGAACGTATTTGGTTCGTGGCATGACGGCGCCGAAATGACCACCCCGTCGCGCGGCCTGCCGCCAGAAACCAACCAAGAAACCGGCGAACTTGCCGAATCCGTCGGTGTTGAGCCTCCGATGATGGATGCCGAAGCGATCGAGCGCGCCAAAAAGAACATCGGTCAGCGGCCGATCGTGGTCGTGGGCCTCATGGGTTGTGGCAAGTCGTCTGTCGGCAAACGCTTGGCGTTTAAACTCAATCTACCCTTCGTCGACGCCGATGACGAGATTGAGCGCGCCGCCGCCAAGACTATCAACGAGATTTTTGCCGATCATGGAGAGGCCCATTTCCGCGCCGGTGAGCGTAAGGTGATCGCCCGGCTTCTCGGCAATGGACCGCAGGTGCTTGCAACCGGAGGCGGCGCTTTCATCAATCCGGAAACGCGGCGGCGGATCAAAGACACCTCTATTTCCATCTGGCTGCGAGCGGATCTGCCGGTCCTCATGCGTCGGGTGTCGAAACGCGATCACCGCCCGCTCCTGCGCAACGGCAATCCCGAAGCGACGATGCGGAAGCTGATCGAAGAGCGCTATCCGATATATGCTGAAGCCGATATGACGGTCGAAAGCCGCGACGAGCCGCACGACGTCATCGTCACCGAGATCATAAACCGCCTCGCCGCCGGAACAGAAATCCCCGCGATGTCCATCCTTGACGCAAATCCATCCCGCGCGGTCCACGTGGATCTCGCCGATCGTTCCTATGATGTCTTGATTGCCCGCGGCATTCTTCGTGACACCGGCGCGCTGCTCAAAGCGCGGTTCGGCGAGGTCAAATGCGGCGTGGTGACCGACGAGAATGTCGCCCGCTTTCATCTCGAAACGCTCGAAGAGAGCCTGAAAGCCGCAGGCATGTTCGCGGGCTCCGTGATCATGAAACCGGGCGAGGCGACGAAGAACTTCCGCGATTTGGCGGCGCTCTCGGAACGGCTTCTCGAGATGGGGCTGGAACGCGGCGATCTCGTTTTGCCGTTCGGTGGCGGCGTCATCGGCGATCTCGCCGGGTTTGCAGCCGGCATCCTCCGGCGTGGCGTGCGCTTCGTTCAAATCCCGACGTCGCTTCTTGCTCAGGTGGATAGCTCCGTCGGTGGCAAAACGGGCATAAATACCCCGCAAGGAAAAAACCTTATCGGTGTCTTCCATCAGCCGAGCCTCGTTATCGCCGACACCGCCGTTCTGACGACGCTGCCTCCGCGCGAGATGCGCGCCGGTTATGCCGAAGTCGCGAAGTACGGCCTTCTCGGCGACGAGCCGTTCTTCTCCTGGCTTGAAGCGAACTGGCAGGCTGTTTTCGGCAACAATGGACCGGCGCTCACCCAGGCGATAGAGACCAGCGTTGCCGCGAAGGCCGCCATCGTCGCCCGCGACGAGACGGAGACGGGCGACCGCGCGCTACTGAACCTCGGTCACACTTTCGGTCACGCGCTGGAAGCCTGGACCGGCTATTCCGATCGCCTTCTGCATGGTGAAGGCGTCGCAATCGGCATGTGTCTCGCGATCCGCCTGTCGGAGGAGCTTGGCATCTGTCCGCCGGGCCGCGCCGAACGGGCGGCGAACCACCTCCGCGCCGTCGGCCTTCCGACGAAAATCAGCGACATTCCGGGCGGAACGGCGGACCCCGCCGAATTGCTGCGGCTGATGGGTCAGGACAAGAAAGTTAAAGCCGGCAAGCTCGCGTTCATCCTCGTCCGCGACATCGGGCAGGCCTTCGTTTCGCGCGACGTTCCCCCCGAAACCGTGCTGGCCTTCCTCGCCCGGGAAATTGCCCGCTGAGCATGTTAGGCACCGGCAACGTTTGATGTGTTAGACTGCTGCCTCTCCTGATCAGGAACAGCGAATTGCCATGACCATAGTCGCAAGCCTCGTAGCGATCTTGCTGCTGATCATCTTGTCGGCGTTCTTCAACGCCAGCGAGACGTCGCTCACCGCCGCGTCCCGCGCGCGCATGCACGCGCTTGAGGAAGACGACAACGCCGCCGCCGCCCTCGTGAACAAGGTGCTGTCGCGGCCGGAAAAGATGATCGGCACGGTTCTGCTCGGCAATACCCTCGTCGACGTTCTGGCAGCCGCGCTCGCCTCCAACATCGCGGTTCAACTCTATGGCGACCTTGGCGTCGCCTACGCGACCGCCATCATCACGATCCTGATCGTGATCTTCGCCGCCGTGCTGCCGAAAACCTACGCCCTCGCCTACGCCGATCGGGTGGCGCTGGTCGTGGCGCCAGCCATGCAGGTCTTGATCTACGCCCTGACGCCGTTCACGAGGGCAATCGAGTACATCGTTCGCGGTATCCTGCTTTGGACTCCGGGCAAGGCCGACGACGAGGCGAACATTCTCGCCGCGCATGAAGAGATCCGCGGCACCATCGATCTGCAGGCGCGAGAAGGCACGGTCGCCAAGGGCGATGCCGAGATGCTCGGCGGGGTGCTCGATCTCCGCGATCTGCAGGTGGCCGACATCATGGTCCATCGGACGAAGATGGAGACGATCGACGCCGACGATCCGCCGGCGAAGATTTTGGATTCCGTGCTCCGCTCGCAATATACGCGCGTGCCGCTCTGGAAGGACGAGCCGGAGAATATCGTCGGTGTTCTTCACACGAAAAATCTGCTGCAGGCGTTGTCGCGCACCGACTGGCGGCCCGATAAGCTCGACATCATGAAATCGGCGTCCGAGCCTTGGTTCGTCCCCGACACGACGACCTTGAAGGACCAGCTCAATCAGTTCCTGAAAAAGAAAATGCAGATGGCCCTCGTCGTCGATGAATACGGCGAAGTGCAGGGTCTCATCACGCTCGAGGACATTCTGGAAGAAATCGTCGGACAGATTACCGACGAGCACGATATGCCTGATAGCCACATCCGCATGCAGTCGGATGGGACCGTCAACGTCGATGGCACCGTTGCAATTCGCGATCTCAATCGCCACCTCGATTGGGATCTGCCGGACGATGAGGCGACGACCGTCGCCGGTCTCGTCATTCACGAGGCGCAGACCATTCCCGAGCCGGGGCAGGTCTTCACGTTCCACGGCTATAGGTTCGAAATTTTGCGCAAAAGCCGGAACAAAATCACGGCTATTCGCATCAAGCCGGTCGCTCAAACCGATAAGGGAAACACAACTGCCGCAAGGGCGGTGAGATAGGTCAGGCCTTCGGCAAGGCTTCTCCGGGCGCGAGCGTCGACAGCGCCAAAGCGTGAATGCCGCCCGCAAGTTCGTCCTTCAAGAGGTCGTTGACGAGCCGGTGGCGCTCAAGGCGGCTCTTGCCCGAAAAGGCATCCGAGACGACCAGAATGCGAAAGTGACTTTCGCCGGTGCCGGGCGAGTTGCGATGGCCGGCGTGAAGCTCAGACTCGTTGATCACGTCGAGCCGTGTCGGGCGCAGCGCGATCATCAGCTTTTCCCGAACTCGACCCGTAACCGACATTTTTGTCTCTTAAAGAAAAACTTCTGAACGGTATGACTGCGATGCGCCTCGAAAGGGGCTATTAAGAGATTGACCGCACAGTCTCAACGGAAATCAAGCGTTTTCTTGCCGCCTTGTTTCGTGCCGCGCCAACCCTCATAATTCAAAGATGAAACTGGACTCGAAATACTTCGATAGCATCCGCGTCTCTTCAAAGCGCCAGAGCGCCAAGAAGGAAGAGCGCGCGCCTCTTTGCCAGTGGAAGGGTTGCGACAAGCCTGGCGCACACAAGGCGCCAAAGGGCCGTGGCCGTGACGGAGAATTTTTCCACTTCTGCGTGGACCATGTCCGTCAATACAATGCAGAGTACAACTATTTCGAGGGCATGAGTGACGCCGAGGTCAGCAATTTCCGCAAGGACGCGCTGACGGGTCATCGCCCGACCTGGAAGACAGGTGCCAACGCTTGGGCGCACGGCGCACGCGACGAGGGACGGACCGCTGAGGCCGCTGCCCGCGTCCAGGCCACTGCGCGGGCGCCGCGCAAGGCCCGTTCCTCCCGCACGCAAACATCGACGTTCCGCCGCCAGTTGAAGCCGCTGGAACAGAAGTCGCTCCGTGTCCTGGACCTGAGCGACGAGGCGACGCCTCAAGATATCAAGACGCGCTTTAAGGAATTGGTGAAAATACACCATCCTGACGCCAACGGCGGGGACAGCCGTTCCGAGGAAAAGTTGCGCGAAATTCTGCAAGCCTATAACTACTTGAAGCAATCTGGCCTGGTCTAATCCTCCAAGCCTTTGAACCGAGTGCGCCCGAAAGGAGTTGCACCAGTTTAAGGTTTTTGCGGCGGCTGGGCGATTTGATCGGGAACTCAAATGGAAATGCGCACGTCATCTAGCGCGACCGGCGCGGCGGCCGCCAATCTTCCGGACATGAAGCTGTCTGTCCGCCAGGTCTTCAATATCGACAGCGATCTCGAGGTTCCTGCCTATTCGAAGGCAGACGAGCATGTGCCGGATGTCGATCCCGATTATCTCTTCAACCGGGATGTGACTCTCGCGATTCTCGCAGGCTTCAAGCACAACCGCCGCGTGATGATCCAAGGGTATCACGGCACAGGCAAGTCGACCCACATCGAGCAGGTCGCCGCGCGCCTCAATTGGCCCTGCGTTCGCGTCAACCTCGATAGCCACGTCTCGCGCATCGATCTCGTCGGCAAGGACGCGATCGTGCTGAGAGACGGCAAGCAGGTGACCGAGTTCCGCGAAGGCATCCTTCCCTGGGCTCTGCAGAGCAACATCGCTCTCGTATTCGACGAATACGATGCCGGCCGCCCCGACGTCATGTTTGTCATTCAGCGCGTGCTCGAAGTCTCGGGCAAGCTAACGCTTCTCGATCAGTCGAAGGTCATCCGGCCGAACCCCGCGTTCCGACTGTTCGCGACGACGAACACCATCGGCCTTGGCGATACGTCGGGCCTCTATCATGGCACGCAGCAGATCAACCAAGGCCAGATGGACCGTTGGTCGATCGTCGCGACGCTGAACTATCTCCCGCACGACGACGAAGCGAAGATCGTGCTCTCGAAGGTCAAGTCGTTCGGCAAGACGGAAGCCAAAAGGAAACAGATCTCGCACATGGTCCGCGTTGCGGATCTGACGCGATCGGCCTTCATCAACGGCGATCTTTCGACCGTGATGAGCCCGCGTACGGTGATCACGTGGGCCGAGAACGCCGAGATCTTCGGCGACATCGGTTTCGCCTTCCGTGTGACGTTCCTCAACAAGTGCGATGATCTCGAAAAGCCGCTGGTCGCTGAATTCTATCAGCGCTGCTTCGGCGAAGAGCTTCCCGAAAGCACGGCAAACGTCGCATTGAGCTGATCGGCTGATCGAGGCCGCTAAACTGGGCCGTTCATGACCCCCCCGTCCAAACGCCGCGAAGCCCCATCCGAACCGCTGAAGCGTGTTCTCGGCCCCGCCGTTCGCGCCATTGCCGGTGACAGCGAGATCGAAGTCGATTTCGGACCGGGCAAAGGCGATGTCGCCGGCAAGGCCGTGCACATTCCCGATCTGCCGCGTGCGCCGTCGGCAAAGGACATCGCGCTGACGCGTGGGTGGGCCGATAGCCTGGCGCTGCGCATTGGCTGCCACGACGTCAAGCTGCATCGTCGCCTCGCACCGGCTGCTGGTCCCGCCCGTGCCGTCTTCGAAGCGGCTGAGCGTGCCCGCATCGAAGGCTTGGGATCGGCACGGATGCCAGGCATGGCGTCGAACCTCACCGCCCGCCTGGAAGACCAGTACAGCCACGGTCGTTTTCGCACCGTCAACACGCGCGCCGAGGCGCCGCTGGAAGATGCGCTTGCGCTGCTGATCCGCGAACGCATCACCGGACAGGCACCGCCGACTTCGACGAAAGGTCTCGTCGACGTCTGGCGTCCCGTGATCGAATCGCGCGGCGGCAAGTTGCTGAGCCGGCTTGAGAGCCTTTCCGAAAATCAGGAGCAGTTCGGCCGTCAGATCCGCGATCTCCTGAAGATCCTCGAAATGACGGATCAGAACGATCAGCCGCAATCCGAGGACGAAGAGCAGGAAAGCGAAGAAGGCGCCGCCGAGGGCGGGGCCGAGGATTCCGAAGACAAGACCGAGGATGCCTCCGAAGGCCAGGACCAGGAGAGCGAGGAGCAGCTCTCCGAAGGCGATCTCTCGGAATCCGAAGAAACGATGGAAGCGGGTCAGACCGAGCCGCAAGACCTCGACGACAGCGACCTGAACGACGAAGAGACGCCCGCACCCTGGCGTCCCAACATGACCGTCCTCGATAACCCGGAAGCCTTCGGCTACAAGGTTTTCACGCGCGCCTATGATGAAGAGGTCGGCGCCGAGCAGCTCTCAACGCCGGATGAGCTCGAACGGCTGCGTGCCTTTCTCGACAAGGAATTGAAGACGCTCTCGGCCGCCGTTGCGAAGCTCGCCAACAAGCTGCAGCGCCGTCTCCTGGCGCAGCAGAACCGCGGCTGGGATTTCGATCTCGAGGAAGGCCAGCTCGATGCCGCGCGGTTGACGCGCATCATCACCGATCCGACCGGCGCGCTGTCGTTCAAGCGCGAGCGCGACACCGATTTCCGCGATACCGTCGTGACGTTGCTGCTCGACAATTCGGGATCGATGCGCGGACGGCCGATCATGGTCGCGGCGTGCTGCGCCGATATTCTCGCCCGCACACTCGAACGTTGCGGCGTCAAGGTCGAAATCCTGGGCTTCACGACCAAAGCCTGGAAAGGCGGTCAGTCGCGCGAGGAGTGGCTGGCTGCAGGCAAGCCGTCGTCACCCGGACGTCTCAACGATCTCCGGCATATCATCTACAAGACGGCGGATGCGCCGTGGCGACGCTCGAAGAACGCGCTCGCCCTGATGATGCGCGAAGGCCTGCTCAAAGAAAACATCGACGGCGAAGCGCTGGCCTGGGCCCATTCCCGCATCGTCAACCGGCCCGAACAACGCCGCATCCTGATGATGATTTCCGACGGCGCGCCGGTCGACGATTCAACGCTTTCGGTCAACTCCGGAAGCTATCTCGAGCAGCATCTCCGCCAGGTCATCCACGAGATCGAAACGCATTCGCCGGTCGAACTCATCGCCATCGGTATTGGCCACGACGTGACGCGCTACTACCAGCGCGCCGTGACGATTACGGACGCTTCCGAGCTTGCTGGCGCGATGACCGAAAAGCTCGTCGAGTTGTTTGAGGAAAAACCTGACGTCGGTGAGCCGCTCGCGGTGCGCAGGCGATACGCACGCACCCATTGAGGGTCAGCTTGGCCGTGATCGATTATCGACTGATCGGCCTTGCGGTCGCGCTTCTTGCGCTCGCCACCGGAACCGCTGCCGCCGATAGCAAGCCTGATCTCTCTAAGCTCAAAGCCGGCCCAATCGCTGTTGAAAGCAAGCGCATCACGGCGTTCAAGCGCTTTTCAGCGGAGCAGCCGCTGCCCAAGGTGACGTTCCTGGGCGGCCTCGAATTGACATCGCCGTCGCCCTACTTCGGCGGCTGGTCTGCACTTCTTCTCGACGACGACGCAAAATCGTTCGTCTCCATTTCAGATGTCGGCGAGTGGATGACGGGGACGTTGGTTTATGACGGCGTCCATTTGGCCGGAATTACGAACGCCCGCCTCGGTCCGCTTCTGGATGCCAATGGTCACGCGATCAAGCGCGGCCGCGACCGCGATTCAGAATCGATCGCCCTCACGAGCGGAACCGTGCAGCGCGGCTCGGTTATGATCGGTTTCGAAGGCAGGCATCGCATCGAACGCTACGACATGACGCCTGCCGGTTTTTCGCCGACTCGTGGAAGCCTGAAGCTTCCGCCCGAGGCCAAGAAGATGGGCTCAAATCTCGGCCTTGAAGCGCTGACGGTACTGAAGGGCGGACCCTATAAGGGCAATCCGATCGCGTTTTCGGAGCGGCTCTACGATCCGCAGCGTAATCACACCGGGTGGCTATGGACGGGGAAAGGTCCGCACACCATCCATCTGAAAAACATCGGCGACTACGACATCACCGATATTGCGAGCCTCGACGACGGCATGCTGTACGTCTTGGAGCGCCGCTTCCGCTGGACGGAGGGCGTAAAAATGCGTCTGAGGCGCATCGCGCCGGACGACCTGGCGCCGGATCACACGTCCGGGGGCGAGATTTTGATCGAGGCCGATCTCAACGATCAGATCGACAATATGGAAGGGCTTGCGGTCACCCGCCTCAAGACCAGAGAAACGCTGATCACGATGATCTCGGACGACAACTTCAATCACCTGCTTCAGCGCACGTTGCTATTGCAATTCGTGCTGAAGGATAGCGAGCAAGCGAAAGCCCGGCCGCCGGATTGATCGGCGCCGGGCTCATATTCGTTCGCAGGAGGTCCGCTGAGTTAAGCGGCCTTGGCGGCCTGTGCCTTCTGAATCTCGCGTTTCAGCTTGAGGCAGGTCGCCGACAGTTCGTCGTTGTCTGCCTTCAAAAGGAACGCATCGAGACCACCGCGGTGCTCGACGGACTTCAGGGCCCGTGCCGAGACGCGCAAACGGACTTTCCGGCCAAGCACGTCGCTCAGCAGGGTCACGACATGCAGGTTGGGACGAAACTTGCGCTTCGTCTTGTTTTCGGCGTGGCTCCGAAGTTGGCCTGAGAGGGGCAACGTCCCCGTCAGCTCGCAGCGCCTGGTCATAACTATCTCCTGTGCCGCAGCTTTTGAGAGCGCGGTTTATCGAAACTCTGCTATTGCAGCAAAAAATTGTGCCCCGCAAGCCGGGCCTACGGGGTTTCGGGTGCTGTATAATAGACAGGAAGGACTGACGTCAAGGCGCGCTTTGCAGGCCCGTCAAAGTCCAACAATCGTCGCAAATCCGCCCTACCAGATGGCCGCCAATGGGGAAGCAGGGAATTGACATGGCGATTTCGCGTTCTGGGGTCAAAAGACTGGCCGTGGGTTGCTGTCTGACACTGGCCGCGGCAGCCGTTTCGCCGGTCCGCGCCGCCGAGGCCTCAGTCGTTACCTTCCCGAGCGAGGTTGCCGCAGTCTATCGGCTATCGTTCAACGGCTTCAACGTCGGAAAATACCATTTTACGGCCACCTACGACGGTAAATCCTACACCGCAAAGGGCAACACTGAAATTTCAGCTCTTTTCGGCGCCTTCAAGTGGGCAGGGATTTTCACCGGCAGCGGCTCGGTCGAGACAAGCGGGCTTCGACCCGCGAGCTTCGAAATGAGCATGAAGACCAAGTCGAAAACATCGACCGTGAAGGTGAGTTTCAACGGCCCCCGTGTCGCCTCGGTGGCGCTCGTTCCCAACAAGGCCCCCTCTCCGGAGGCGGTCAAGCTGAAGCCCGAAAACCTCCAAAACGTCTTTGATCCAATGGGCGCGACGCTGGCGATCTCGAGTGCAAATCCCTCCGATGCGTGCAACCGCACAATTCCCGTTTTTGACGGCAAAGCCCGCTATGATCTGCAATTCTCGATGAAAGGCCGCGAGCCGCTCAAAGAGAAGCGGCCATCGGGCCAGCCGGCCGAACTCGTTGTCTGCCGCGTGAAATATGTTCCAATCGCGGGTCATAAGCCCAAAGATTTCGTGAATCCCTGGGTCGACTACGATCACATCGAAATTGCGCTGCGCGCCGTGCCGACGGCCGGCATCTACGTTCCCTACCGGGTGACGGTCCCTTCGACCATCGGCCCAGCCGTTATGACCGTTGATACGATTAACATCACGGCCGCGAACAACCAGCAGATTGCATTGAAGCAATAATGCGCAGGGGGCCTAAACTCTTGCGCGACCTGATACCCATCGCCGAGGGGCCGAATAACCCTTGATATCTTGCCCCTCCTCTGCAATGCCAGGGCTCGATCGGAGTCAAGTACGACATGGCAAGTGATCTCGAGGCCCGCATCCGAAACGTGACGGCGGTGCTCGGACCAACGAATACGGGCAAGACGCACCTCGCAATCGAGCGGATGCTCGGCCACGAAAGCGGCATGATTGGCCTTCCGCTGCGCCTTCTCGCGCGCGAAGTCTACGACAAGATCAAGCAGCGCGTGGGGGCGGACAAGGTCGCGCTCATTACCGGCGAGGAAAAGATCAAGCCGGAACGGGCCCGCTATTGGGTCTCGACCGTCGAGGCGATGCCGCGCGATATCGATGTCGACTTCCTGGCGATCGACGAAATTCAGCTGTGCGGCGACCCCGAACGGGGCCACGTCTTCACCGACCGCCTGCTGCACGCCCGCGGCCGTTCCGAAACGCTGCTCCTCGGCGCCCAGACGATGCGTGAGGCGATCAGCGATCTCATCCCCGGCGCCAACTTCATTTCCCGCCCGAGGCTTTCGAAGCTGACGTACAGCGGCGAGAAGAAGATAACACGTCTTCCGTCGCGCACGGCGATCGTCGCCTTTTCGGCGCAGGAAGTTTATGCGCTTGCCGAGTTGATCCGTCGTCAACGCGGTGGCGCCGCCGTCGTGTTGGGCGCGCTGTCGCCGCGAACGCGCAACGCGCAGGTCGCGCTCTATCAATCGGGCGACGTCGAATTTCTGATCGCGACCGACGCCATCGGCATGGGCCTGAACCTCGATGTCGATCACGTTGCCTTTTCGGCGCTTCGCAAGTTCGATGGCTACAACCATCGCAATTTGACGCCGGCTGAGATCGGCCAGATCGCGGGCCGCGCCGGCCGCCACATGAACGATGGCACGTTCGGCGTGACGGGCTCCGCCGATGCGCTCGATGCCGATATGGTCGAGCGGCTCGAAACACACAGCTTCGACAGCGTCAGGACGCTGCAATGGCGAAGCCGCGCGCTCAATTTCTCCTCGCTCGACGCGTTGCACGCATCGCTTCGCGAGCTGCCGCGAGAGCAGCGTCTGACGCGCGCACGCACGGCCGACGACGTCGCCGCGCTCGAAGCTTTGACGGCCGATCGCGAGATCGCCGATATCGCATCCAACCGCGAACGCGTGGAGTTGCTGTGGGATGTCTGTCAGCTCCCGGATTACCGCAAAATCTCCGGCCAGAGTCACGCCGAGCTCGTCGGCAATCTCTACCGGCATCTGACGAGCGGCACCCATCGCATTCCGGAAGATTGGTTCGCAAAGCAGGTTTCGTTGGCGGATCGCACCGATGGCGATATCGACACGCTTGCTAACCGCATCGCTCACATCCGCACGTGGACATTCGTCGCCAATCGTCCGGATTGGCTGAGCGACCCTGGCCACTGGCAGGAACGGACGCGGGCCATCGAGGATAGCCTATCGGACGCTCTGCACGAGTGTCTGACCCAAAGATTTGTAGATCGCCGAACCAGCGCGTTGATGAAGGGCATGCGAGACAAAGACGAACTGACAGCCGACATCGCTGACGATGGCGCGATCACTGTCGAAAATCACTTCGTGGGACGCCTCAAAGGCTTCCGCTTCACCCTCGATGCGGCTGGCGACGGCATCCACGAGAAAGCGACGCGTCAGGCGGCAATGCAAGTCGTGACACGCGAACTCGGCATGCGCGCGCGCCGCGTGGCCGCGGCTCAGAACGAGGCGTTCAAGCTGACGCGCACCGGCAGCATCATTTGGCGCGACGACGAGCTGGCAAAGCTCGAACGCAGCGAAGATCCGTTGCAGCCAAGCCTGACATTGCTCGCCGACGATGCGATGAGCGAAGCCGACCGCGAGAAGGTGCTGGCCCGCCTCAAAACGTGGCTCGACGACACGATCGCCGACAAGCTGAAGCCGCTCGTCGAAATGTCACGCAGCACGGAGCTGCAGGGATTGGCGCGCGGCATCGCCTTCCAGCTGAAGGAAGGCCTCGGCGCATTGAAGCGCGAAGTGGTCGCGAACGAGATCAACGCGCTCGATCAGGCGGCTCGAGCTGAGCTGCGCAAATTCGGTCTGCGTTTCGGCGCCTTCAATATCTTCTTCCCTCTCATGCTGAAGCCCGCGCCCGCTGATCTTGCGGCGACGCTTTGGCTGTTGAAGAATCCCGTGGCCAACGGGACGACCCCGCAACTTCCGCGCCCAGGTCTCACGAGCGTCGCCGTCGATCCGGAAACGCCGGAAGCGCTCTATCGCGCGCACGGTTTCCATCTTTGCGGCCCGCGCGCCATTCGCCTCGATATCCTCGAGCGGCTCGCCGATTTGATCAGGCCGTTGCTCGCTTGGCGTTCCGCGCCCGGAAAGACCGATGCGCCGCCGAAAGGCTCGACCGGCGATGGCGGCTTCAAGGCGACCGACGACATGATGTCGATCCTCGGCTGTTCGGTTGAGGAGCTGAGCGAAGTCCTGAAGGCGCTGGGCTTCCGTCTCGAGAGACGTCCGATTCCCGCCGCCGCGCCCGCTCAGGCTCCCGAAGCGACGGCAACCCCGCCAACGGAAGCAGTATCGAACGGCGAGGCAACCCCGGCAGAAGACCAGCCCACCGTCGCGGAGGGATCCGATCAGCCAACGGTAGATCTGGAAGCCGCTCCGCGGCCGGCCGAGGCAACGGCGGAAACCACTGACGCTGCCGCCTCTGTCTCGGCGGAGCCGACTGCACCGGAAGCCGAAAAATTCGAAGAGATCTGGCGCCCGCGCCGTCATCAGCGTCCAGAGCGCAGGGACGGACCGCGCCGCGACGGCGGCCACAACCGTCATCAGCGTCCCCATGCGAACCGGCCCGCTGCGGCCCCGGCGCAAGCCGCGTCGTCCGACACGGCGACTGCCGGCGCACCGGCCGCGGAGACACCCGAGGCTGGCGATCGATCGGAGCATCGTCGCCATCGTCCAGAACGGCATGAGCATCGCGGCGATCGTCCGCGCTTCGAAGGCCGCAAAGGCGGCGGCGAGCGCCGCCCCGATCAAGGTTCAAGGAAAGAGGAAGGAAACCGCCCGCGCCGCGACGACAATCGCAATGGCCGCCGCGAAGAACGCCGCTCGCCGCAAATGATCACTGCGGCGCCGCCGAAATCATCGGGCGCCGACGCATCATCGCCGTTCGCTGCTCTTGCCGCGCTCAAAGCGCAGATGGAGAAGCGGAGCGAAGGCTCGGGCTCCACCTGATCTCATGCCGGACGCGGCTGCAGGCTCCGTTCAGCGCATTGATCAATGGATGTGGTTTGCCCGTATCGCGAAGTCGCGGACCTTGGCGCAAGCGCTGATTGAGCGCGGCAAAGTCCGCATCAATCGCGAAAAGATCTATAAGACGAGCACGACTGTCCGCCCCGGCGATGTGCTGACGCTGTCTCTCGGCCCGCGCGTCGTGAGTATTGAGGTTCTCGGTATCGGCTCGCGGCGTGGACCCGCCTCCGAAGCCCAGACGCTCTATCGTGATCTTGCGGCGCCGAAGGACGCCATTGCCGCTCCGGACGAGGCAGCGGGGGCCGTGGAAGGGGTGGAGGTACGGCAGGCATCGCGCCCCGAAGGGAGCGGACGGCCGACAAAACAGCAACGCCGCCAGCTGGACAAACTTCGAGGCCGCAGTTGAACAGTTGAACTGTGACGCCCGGTCCACCTAGGCAGCCGTAACGCCTATGCTAATAAGAGCGCCGCTAGATCGAGCCGCCAGGGTTGGAAAGCATCTCGACCGCACGTTTGCTCGATTGTCTTCGATGGACCAGGATTCCGAATGACCTACGTCGTCAATGAAAAATGCATCAAATGCAAATACACCGATTGTGTAGAGGTCTGCCCGGTCGACTGCTTCTACGAGGGCGAGAATATGCTCGTCATCCATCCCGACGAGTGCATTGATTGCGGCGTGTGCGAACCGGAATGCCCCGTCGACGCCATCAAGCCGGACACCGAGCCGAACCTTGAAAAGTGGATGGAACTCAACCGCCAGTATTCAGAAACCTGGCCGAACATCACCGCGAAGAAACCGGCGCTTCCGGAAGCCGAAACCGCGAAAGATGAGGCGAATAAGTTCGAGAAATATTTTTCCCCAAATCCGGGAACCGGAGACTAAAATTTGCTTTTCAAGGGTCGCTTGAAGTCGAAAAGAGCAAATCCGATATAAGATATTGGTTTTGCGGGGAATTTTAAAGAACGTCTTAATCTCGACCAGATTGTCTCAGAACGCCACCCTTCATTTACCGCCAGAACTGTGTTAGTGTCAGTTGTGATGGCGTTGAGTCTGCACAAATCCGGAACGGCCGCGAACAAAAAGGGGCTGCCTTACTCTGATGGGCAGCTTTTCATAAGGCGTTATGGGGCGTCGCTGGGCCACTTCAGAGTCGGACAGGATTTGCAAAGCTAGGCCACAAATGAGCGCGCAGGGGAACAGTCTCCCGACAAAGGAGGCTCGGATCAATGCGCGCGTGTTGTTCGGATGCAACATGTATCCGCGCAGCACTGATGCTCCGACCCCACAGGGCGGAGACTGACGGCCAAGCCGACCCGTCCGGCAAGGCCTAGTATGCGAGAGTGAGAGATCGATATGGCTCAGAAGAAAAAAGCTCCGGTCGCCCCCAAGTCCGCAGCAAAGACTGTCGCGCGCAAACCCATTCCTCTGAAGGCCAGCGCGAGCGCGAGCAAGGTCACCGCAGCCAAGCATCCCGCCAAACCGAAGGTAGAAGCTCCCGTCAAGGCGACGAAGGTGGTTCATCCGCCTGTCGCCAAGCCGGCAAAGAAATCAGTTCCTGTAACAGCTGCACCGGTTAAGCCGGCGGCTAAGATCGAGGCTTCCCCCGTTTTGAAAAAACCGCTTGCGACGTCGCCTGCAACCGCCCATCTCGCTGCCAAGGCCGCACCCGCGCCGCAGCGTACTGTCGCCGTTCCGGCTAACGCGCACAAAGCGGCGAGCCAGAAGCTCACCGCCCCGGTCGCGCCCGCTCAGCAGCCGGTCACGCCGAAGGCGATTGCCGAGAAGGCTGCCGCGGCCCGCCAGATTCTCGCCGTGCAGAAGAAGCCGGTCAGCCAGCGTCATGGCTTCAAGGCCAACGAGTTCGTCGTTTATCCCGCTCACGGCGTCGGCCGTATCGTCGGCATCGAGGAGCAGGAAATCGCCGGCATGTCGCTCGAGCTCTTTGTCATCACGTTCGACAAGGAGAAGCTGACGTTGCGCGTGCCGACCGGCAAGCTCGCAAGCGTCGGAATGCGCAAGCTCGCTGACGAAGGCCTTGTCAAAAAGGCCATGGAAACGCTGAAGGGCCGCGCGCGCATCAAGCGCACGATGTGGAGCCGCAGAGCGCAGGAATACGTCGCCAAGATCAACTCCGGTGATTTGATTGCCATCGCCGAAGTCGTCCGCGACCTCTATCGCTCCGAAGCGCAGCCCGAGCAGTCGTATTCCGAACGGCAGCTCTATGAGGATGCACTCGACCGCATGGCGCGCGAGCTTGCGGCCGTCGAGAAGCTCGACGAGCGCGGCGCAGTTCAGAGGATCACCGAGATCCTCGCGAAGAGCGCCAAGGGCCGCCGGTTGGCGGACGGCGAGTCGGTTGGCGAAGCCGCCTGAGGCGCATCGCTAACGCAATGAACATTACCGCGCCCGGTTCCGCACCTTCCGGCGGAGCCGGGCGCAAATTTTTTTAAGGCTCAGGGTTCAGATCGGATCGGCCGGTAGCCGTACCGGTTGGATTGGATTCGGGCTTATCGAATTTCGCTCGCTGACATTGGCAGGCGCATCCGGCGCTTCCGGCACGTCGATCTGAGACGGATCCGCGATATCGATCATCGGACCGTTCCGCCGCTCGATCCATCCGCGCAACACGACGGTCTTGCCAGTAAGGCTGTCGAGCGAATGGTCGAACGTGACGTTCGCGGCAAGAACCTTCTTGCCGATCCGAACCGTGAAATCCGACTGCCAGTCGTTGCTGAAATTGAGGTACGTCGCGCTCTTCGTGCGGCCGACGGAAACGACCTTGCCCGTCACGCGCACATACTTGCCGCGCAGCTTCATCAGCTCGCTCGCATGGTCCGCCGGGAACGTGCGATAGACGCCGTTGCTCCATAGCCCCAGACGCTTGCGCTGCGCCTCCGCCTCGTGAGCAAGAAGCTCACGCGCACATGCAAAGCTGTCAGGAAGCCCGTAGGCGCGCGCGTAGCCATTCGCGAGCAGGGTACCCTGCACCCAGTCCTGCTGCCCGCGATCGGCTAGAAAAACGTGCGCCAGCGTGCGCCCGTAGCGATCGGTGCGCCGGCCGGCGAATGCGAGCTTGATCTTCTTCGCCAGCACGAGATCGGAAAGCGCCTTGATGGTGTCGAGCTCCGGAGGCCACCCGCCCGCCGCGGCATTGGCGTCACGCGCTCGGGGCGCCAGCGCGCCGATGAGGCGAACGGCCTTGCCGTCGTCGAGAATGATGGTTTCGCCGTCGACGACACGCGTCACTGTTCGAACGGGGCCGGGTTCCAGGGTACACGGCGCAGGAGACGCAGAGGGTTCTGCCATAAGACTAGGCGGAACAAGTAGCCCCACCGCGCCGAACACATATGCCGCCCATCGCCTCGCCATGCGGAATAGAAATCATAAGCGGGGCCGCGCGCCAAGAACGACGACCCAGTTGGCGGACAACCTCAGTTTGATCGCGCTTTCGAGCGCTCAGAAGCGATGGACGAAGCCGAAGCTGAACTTATCCATCGAGGCTTCCACCTCGTCGTGGCCCGCTGGCAGTGAATCGAAGCTCGCGCCGGAGAACTCGACGCGTCGATATTCGAAGCGCAGGCGGTTATTGTCGCTCCAAAGATACTCAATGCCGCCGCCTGCAGTCCATCCGGACAGCAAATTGGAATCGCTCACGCCGAGAGAGCCATTCCTGACTTCCAAATTGGCGAAAGCGTAGCCGCCCGTCGCGTAGATCAGGGTGCGATCCCACAACAAATAACCCAACCTGCCACCGACCGAGCCGTCGAAATCGACGTGGCCTTTGTATCCGGAGATGCCGTCTATGCTGGAGCTGTTGCCATACAGAAAATCGTAGCTCAAATCGGCGGTAGGTCCAAAAATGAACTGATTATAGCGGAAATCGTATCCGCCCGAGGCTCCGAGTGTAATGCCGTCAGCGTCCCTCAGCCGGCCGCCACTGGTGCTGAATGACAGGGTGTTATAGCCGAGCGTCGGCTTCCAGTAGAAACCTTCCCAGGATGACAGGAGCGGCCTTTCGACATAGTTCGGGATGATGAGGTTATAGGGGCTGCTGAGATTGCCGATGGGCTTCACGTCATCCGGAAGGCTCTGCGCCATGGCAACGCCTGCGGGTGACAATAACGGCGCCATCGCCAACGCAGACAAAATCTTTCTCATCAAAGTCTTCCCCTCACGTTCCAGCCGCCGGGCAACGCCGCACAGCGGGGTCAAATTTGAAGGCCCCGTCCCGCAGAGCACGCCTATCCCCACCAGCCAGCGGAGTTTTCCGCAGCAGCAACATACTCTCGGCTACGTTAAGTTTTTTGAAAAGGAGGTATTTTGAGCATTTCGCATCTTCGTTGCGAGCGTGTCCAAAGAGCCTTCACCGTGGCGAGCTGGGTCAACAGGAGAGTCGCGATTACCGACAACGTATCCGCGAGCTGCCCTCATCGCAGATCCCGCATGCGCCTTCGAGCGGCCCGCCAAGTGCGGCCACTGCGTAAGGCCGTCAAAAACAGCTTCGAGCCGCTGCGTGCCCAGAATTCGCCTGCCGCAAAACCGTCATGCCCCCCGCGCTTGACCTGGAGCGAGGCGCACCGCATAGCTTTCCGGCGCATCGCAGCCGCAATGCAACCGGCGAACCAAAGCCGGAAGGCTTGGACCGGCCCCGTAGCTCAGCTGGATAGAGCAACGGTTTCCTAAACCGTAGGTCGCAGGTTCAAATCCTGCCGGGGTCGCCACACCCAAACAAAAGCGAGGACCTTGCGCGGGTTTCTCCGAGACCCTGTGCTTCAGCCTTGGCTAGAACGGCCTATCGAGCACGCTCCTTAACGCTGACACCGGCTTCCCACATGGCAGCTGGCAGCTCCGGTATGCCGCGCCAAAAGCGATCGAGCAGCAAGGCTGCCGGCTTCTCGACGCCTCAGGAGTGAAGGCCGACTTTTTACTACAGTCTCGATTTTACTACAGTCTCGATTGCAATAGTCTCGAATTGGAGATTAATACTGGTGTTATACAACTTGCTTCCCGGAGGCGACCGGCTTGAAGTTCCTGTCAGAGCAGCAGGTACCTACGATCGCCCGCTCCGATGCTGAGCTAAGGAGCGCTCTTCACATCCCATCACTCGATGGTATTCGCGCAGTGAGCTTCGCTCTGGTTTTCCTTGGCCATGCCGGTCTCAACGACATCATCCCTGCCGGATTTGGAGTGACAGTATTTTTCCTTCTATCCGGATATTTGATCACGACGCTACTGCGTGTGGAGTTTGAAAAGACGAAGACAATCTCATTTGGTAAGTTCTATCTGCGCAGAGCTCTGAGAATTCTTCCGCCCTTCTACCTCGTCTTCCTCATCGCATTCCTCGCGTCATTGGCCAAGATCGTGCCTCCCGCGCTCGAGCCTGCCTCGATGCTTGCATTACTGCTTCATTACTCAAACTACTACATCGCCGAATACGGTCATAAAGGGTTTCTGATGGGCACGGGGGTCTATTGGTCCCTCGCGGTCGAGGAACACTTCTACCTAGTGTTCCCGTGTGTGCTCTGGTTGATGTTTCGATACAGCAAAGAGCGGCGGAAAGTGGCCCTCTATTTGCTCACCATTTGCGGTTTGACACTGTTGTGGCGCTGCGCGCTCTGGTTTTTGGGCGGAGTCACGGATGAGCGTATTCATGTTGCGACCGATACGCGCTTCGATTCGTTGATCTTGGGAGCTGTATTGGCTGTCTACGAAAATCCGGCTTTGGACCAGACAAGGCTTTCGGAGCCAACATGGAAATACCTACTACTCCCAATGGGAGTCTTAGGACTACTCGGCGGATTTGCCGTGAGAAATCCGGCATTCCGCGAAACGGCCAGATACACGATTCAAGGACTGAGTTTGCTTCCCATCTTCGTATGTGCGGTTCGCTATCCCGACTGGCTCTTTATGCGCCTCCTGAATCTGCGGCCGGTCGTTTTTCTCGGGGCGCTGTCGTACTCGTTATATTTGGTGCACCTCTTCGTGCTCGCTACAGTGGACCTTCACTTTCGGGAAAGAATCGGTGCCCTCGACACTGCCGTTGTCAGCTTGGGATTCTCCATTTTGCTGGCATGGGGAATCTACATCGCAGTGGAGCGACCCTGCTCGAGTTTCCGACGACAGTTAAGGGCTTAGCCGGCTGTGCGGGTCCTCGACGAGGCAACCTGTGTGTCCTTCGTCTGCCTGGAGCAATCGGTTGCCGACGCACCGTTCACCCCCGACGGCGCACGGATCGGGGTGGTGCAGGCCGCATGTCCGGAACCTAGCTGCCTGCGGTCAACTTTGCGGTTTCGCTCCAACGGAAGCGCCTTATCCTGTAGCTGGTTTTAGCTGCCGTTGTTAACGCTGAGGAGAGGTTCTCATATTCAGTTGGCTGGGGTCGCCACGCCCATGCGCGGAGACAAATTTTTCGAGACCATCGACGGTTTTGCCGCGCCCCAACGAGGCGGTTATCCCCGTGTTTTTCGGCGCAATTGCGCGCTTGGCTGACTTGGCCAAGTTCGGTAGGTATCTCACGGGGAAGAACACCTTCCGCGCGCAGGTATGTGGGCAAATGCGCTCGTAATCCCCCTTGAGGAGACCGGAGTACGAATGACCGCCAAGATCGAGGTCACGATTGCCGATCAAAATCCGGTCGTACGTGCAGGTCTGGAAGCGCTGATCGCACGCGACGGGCGCTTCACCGTCTGCGGGATCCACGCCACCGGCGAGGGGCTGATCAACGCGCTGAAAGTGAAGCCGGTCGAGATCGCGGTTATCGGCTGGACGCTGCCGGACATGACGGGCGGCGCCGTGCTTGCCCGCGTCAAACAGGAAAAATGGCAGACGCGGATCATCATCTACACCGGCGAGCGCTCGCACGACGTTTTGCGTACGTCGATAAAGGGCGGTGCGTGGGGCTTCGTTTCGAAGACGGAGGATCCGCAAGTCTTGCTGGAAGCGGTTGTTTCGGTCGCGCGTGGCCGCTTGTCGCTGCCCTACGTTGATATCGACCTCCTGAATCACGATCCGCTGGAGGGCCTGACGGCGCGCGAGCGTGAATTGCTTGCTGCGCTCGCGAATGGCTGGACCAACCTGCAGATCGCTGCGCGAACCGGCATCTCGCGTAATACGGTGAAATATCATCTGAAAAATTTATACGACAAACTCGGCGTATCGAATCGCGCGATGGCTGTTGCACTGCACGTTTCGGTTAACCGTAATGAGCAACACTAAGCGGAGCGCGAAACCTGCAGCAAAGTGCTGCACCGCAGCTGAGGAGGTGGGTAGCAGCGGCTGCCCATCCGGGTGTTGATAGTTTTTCGTTCACACCGTCACTGTCCCCTTGCTAGTTAAGACTACGCCCGTATCTGCGATCGGGCGAAGGATCAGCAAAAGTATGCCGGAACGTCTCCCCTGCTGCGTCGGGGGCCGTCGGCTTGGCACAACGCAGCGCGGAGGAACGCTTCAATGACTGTTACGCCTCATCTTTTCATTCCCGGCCCAACCAACGTTCCCGATGCCGTTCGCATGGCAATGAACGTTCCGATGGAAGACATGCGTTCGCCGGAATTTCCGAAGTTCACCCTGCCGGTGTTCGAAGATCTCAAGAAGGTCTTCAAAATGAAGGATGGCCGCGTTTTCATTTTCCCCTCGTCCGGCACGGGCGCCTGGGAATCCGCGATCGAAAACACGCTTGCACACGGCGACAAGGTTCTGATGAGCCGCTTCGGCCAGTTCTCGCTCCTCTGGGTAGATATGGCAGAGCGTCTCGGCCTCAAGGTCGAGCTTTGCGACGAAGAGTGGGGCACGGGCGTTCCGGTTGAAAAGTATGCCGACATCCTCGCAAAGGATAAGGCGCACGAAATCAAGGCCGTGTTCATCACGCAAAACGAAACCGCAACGGGCGTTACGAGCGATGTCGCCGGTGTTCGCAAGGCGCTCGACGCCGCGAAGCACCCCGCACTCCTGTTCGTGGACGGCGTCTCGTCGGTCGGTTCGATCGACATGCGCATGGGCGAGTGGGGCGTCGACTGCTGCGTTTCCGGTTCGCAGAAGGGCTTCATGCTTCCGACCGGCCTCGGCATCCTCGCCGTCAGCCAGAAGGCGCTGGACGCCAACAAGTCGCTCAACGGCCGCATGAATCGTTGCTTCTTCTCTTGGGAAGACATGATCAAGACGAACGATCTTGGTTACTTCCCCTACACGCCCGCAACGCAGCTCATTCGCGGTCTTCGCGCGTCGCTCGACATCATCTTCGCTGAAGGCCTCGACAACGTCATCGCTCGTCACCATCGCCTCGCAACCGGCGTTCGTCACGCCGTCGATGCGTGGGGCCTGAAGCTTTGCGCGAAGGAACCGAAGTGGCACTCGGACACCGTCTCGGCGATCCTTGTTCCGGAAGGCTTTGACAGCAACGCCGTCGTGAAGACCGCGTACTACCGCTACAACACGTCGCTCGGCGTTGGCCTCAACAAGGTCGCCGGCAAGGTCTTCCGCATCGGCCACCTCGGTGCGCTCGATGAGTTCATGGTTGGCGGCGTTCTGTTTGCTGTCGAGATGGCGCTGAAGGACTCGGGCGTCAACGTCAAGCTCGGTTCCGGCACGGGCGCAGCTGCGGAATACTTCAGCAAGACCGCCACGAAGTCGGCAACCGCCCCGACGCCGAAGCAAGCGAAAGCTGCCTAAAATTATGACGCCCGGCCTCGTATGAGGCCGGGCGGTTTCATCCGACGTGACTACCCTCATCCCCGAATAACAAACGCGAACCAAATCCTAGGAAGGCACGCCCTCATGAGCTTCACGCTTTACCCGACCCGCAAGCAGAGACTGCAGCGCTCGTATCTCGCGGTTCCGGGCTCCAATCCGACTATGATCGATCGCGCGCTGAAGAGCGCCGCCGACTATGTGTTTCTCGATTGCGAAGACGCTGTTGCTCCGCCGGAAAAGGAGCAGGCTCGTAAGAACATCATCCAGGCGCTGAACGATCTCGATTGGAAGGGCGCCGGCAAGAGCGTGAGCGTCCGCATCAACGGCCTCGACACGCACTACATGTATCGCGACGTCGTCGACATCGTCGAGCAGGCTGGCTCGAAGCTCGACACCATCCTCATTCCGAAGGTCGGCGTTCCGGCCGACGTCTACACGGTTGAATGCATCGTCAGCCAGATCGAAGTTGCCAAGGGTCTCAAGAACCAGATCGGCACCGAAGCCCTGATCGAAACGCCGCTCGGCATGGCCAACGTCGAAGCCATCGCATCCGCCAACAGCCGCCTCGAGTCGATGCACTTCGGCGTCGCCGACTACTCGGCCTTCAACAAGGCACGCACCGTCGTCATCGGCGGCCTGAACCCCGACTATCCGGGCGACCAGTGGCACTTCCCGCTGTCGCGTATGACCGTTGCTTGCCGCGCCTTCGGCTTGCGTCCGATCGACGGTCCGTTCGGCGGCATCGATGATCCGGAAGGCTACAAGGCCGCTGCCCGCCGTGGCGCAGCCCTCGGCATGGAAGGCAAGTGGGCCATCCATCCTTCGCAGATCGAACTCGCCAACGAAGTCTATTCGCCGACCGCCAAGGAAGTCGAACGCGCCGAGCGCATTCTCGTCGCGCTGAAGGAAGCGGAAGCTCAGGGCAAGGGCGCTGCATCCTTGGACGGCAAGATGATCGACGCCGCGTCCGAGAAAATGGCGCGCAACCTGCTCGTCACGGCAGCCGCCATCAAGGCAGCCGAAGCGGCACGCAGCAAATAAAAAGCCCGGAAACGTCAGAATTCCAAGGAGTCCAAAATGGACATTCACGAATACCAGGCGAAGGAACTTCTTTCGAAGTTTGGCGTGCCGATCCCGCGCGGCGGCCTCGCCTACAGCCCTGAGCAGGCAACCTATCGTGCGAGCGAACTCGGCGGCGCCGTTGTCGTAAAGGCCCAGATCCATTCTGGCGCCCGCGGCAAGGCCGGCGGCGTCAAGCTCTGCCGCAACGAGCGGGAAATCGAAGAAGCGGCCGAGTTCATGCTCGGTCGCAAACTCGTCACGCATCAGACGGGTCCGGCCGGCAAGCTCGTCTCGCGCCTCTACATCGAGGAAGCGACGAACATCGACCGCGAAATCTATCTCGGCTTCGTGATGGATCGCGGCTCCGAGCGCATCGTCGTTGTCGCGTCCGCTGCAGGCGGCATGGACATCGAGGAAATCTCGGCGACCCAGCCCGACACCATCATCCGCGTGACCGTCGACCCGGCTGTCGGCATGCAGCAGTTCCAGGCGCGCGAACTCGCGTTCGGCTTGGGCGTTGATCCCGACATCGTCAACAAGATCGTGCCCGCGATCATGGGATGCTATCGCGCATTCCGCGATCTCGACGCGATGATGGTTGAGATCAATCCGCTCGTCATCACGAAGGAAAAGCAGGTTCTCGCGCTCGACGCCAAGATGTCGTTCGACGAGAACGCGCTCTTCCGCCGTCCGCACATTGCCGAGCTTCGCGACAAGAGCCAGGAAGACCCGCGCGAGACCTACGCGTCGGATCGCGGTCTTTCATACGTCGGTCTCGATGGTGACATCGGCTGCATCGTGAACGGTGCGGGCCTCGCGATGGCGACGCTCGATATGATCAAGCTCGCTGGTGGCGAACCGGCGAACTTCCTCGACATCGGCGGCGGCGCTTCTCCGGAGCGCGTGACGAAGTCCTTCAAGGCCGTGCTTCGCGACAAGAACGTGCGCGCCATCCTCGTCAACGTCTTCGCAGGCATCAATCGTTGCGATTGGGTTGCGAAGGGCGTGGTCGACGCCGTCAAGGAACTCGAGATCACGATGCCGATCGTCGTCCGCCTCGCAGGCACGAACGTTGAAGAAGGCCGCAAGATCATCGATACCAGCGGTCTCACTGTGATCAGTGCCGAGACCCTCGCAGAAGCGGCGAAAAAAGCCGTCGAAGCAGCGAAAAAAGCGGCCTAAATCGGGAGAAACGCACAAATGGCAATCTTCATCAATGAAAAGACGCCGATCCTGATCCAGGGCTTCACCGGACGCATCGGCACGTTTCACGCCCAGGAAATGATCGACTACGGTTCGAACGTCGTCGGCGGCGTGACCCCCGGCAAGGGCGGCACGTCCCACCTCGGCCGGCCCGTTTTCAACACCGTCAAAGGCGCGGTCGACGAAACCGGCGCAGAAGCCTCGATCGTGTTCGTGCCGCCGCCGTTCGCGGCCGACGCCATCATGGAAGCCGCCGACGCCGGCATCAGGTACTGCGTCTGCATCACCGACGGCATTCCCGCCCAGGACATGATCCGCGTGAAGCGCTACATGCGGCGCTACAAGAAGGAAAGCCGCATGGTCCTGACCGGACCGAACTGCGCCGGAACGATTTCGCCCGGCAAAGCGATGCTCGGCATTATGCCGGGACACATCTACCTTCCCGGCCGCGTCGGCATTGTCGGCCGCTCGGGCACGCTCGGCTACGAGGCTGCCTCGCAGTTGATGGCTCTCGGCATCGGCGTCTCGACCTCCGTCGGCATCGGCGGCGACCCGATCAACGGTTCTTCGCACCGCGACGTGCTCGAAGCCTTCGAGAACGATCCGGACACCGACGCCGTTCTGATGATCGGCGAAATCGGCGGACCGCAGGAAGCTGAAGCCGGCGTCTTCGCTCAGGAACACATGAAGAAGCCGGTCATCGCTTACATCGCCGGTCTTTCTGCACCGAAGGGCCGCCGTATGGGCCACGCCGGCGCCATCGTTTCGGCGTTCGGTGAATCGGCCGCTGAGAAGGTCGAGATCCTCAAGGGCTGCGGCGTGACGATCGCGCCGACGCCTTCGGAGATGGGCGCGACGGTCGCCCAGGTCCTCGGCCAGAAGAGAAAAGTTGCCTGAGATCGATCGAGGCCGGAGCGAAGTTTTGCCTCCGGCCTCCCTCTCCGGTACTCTATGTCATCGACTTCCGAATTCTGTCCCTCACGCATAGGGACGTGGAGCCTTGGTTATGCAGGATACGACGCCAGCGGTTGGCTCGACTAAACTCGACGAAACCGAGCTGATCAACGAGCTGAAGCGTCTCAGAAAGCAGATTCCCGACAACCCTTCGCTCAACCCGATTCTGAATGTCGGCTTTGATCTGTCGCGCCGGCTGGAATCCGGCGCCGTGTCATTTGACGACATCCGGGGTTTGGCGGGACGGCTGATGGACCGCGCCTGCGTTCGCCGGGCTCGGAGACTCCGCGAAAAGATCGGCTATGTCGATCAGGCAACGACGCTCAAGGATTTCACGGCCTACGTCGAGAGGACGGCAAACGAAACCGGTAACTCGATCGAAGCATTCGCCGAACGGTGGTCCCGCGCCCGCACCGGCATCGTTCTGACGGCCCATCCGACCTTCGGTCTTTCCGATGCTCTTTATCGCCGGATGGTCGATATCGCGGTCTCCGACCCGGCGGCTGACGTGACGATCGGCTTGCCGCATCGGCCCGAGCAGTCGTTGACGCTGAAGCACGAGCACAAGTGCGCGCAGGATGCGATCCGCAACCTTCGCAACGCGTACGAAGAGCTGCTGCACGGTTTCTACAGCGTGGCGTCGCAAAAATTCGGCGACGCGGCTTTCAAGCTTCGGCCGAAGCTGACGACGTTCGCGTCCTGGGTCGGTTACGATCTCGACGGCCGTACTGACATCGCCTGGTCATTCTCCTTTGAAGTCCGGCTGCGCGAAAAGCGCGCTGCGCTGGCCGACGTTCGCGAACGCTTCGTCGTCTTGAAGCACAAGCTCGAAGGCGGCGATGCCGCTCAACGCATCGCTCGCCAGATCGTCGGCAAGCTCGACCTCGGCATTGCGGCCGTCGATGAGCAGATCAAGGCGCTCGAGAGCTTCACGAACGACACCGAAGGTCTCGCGCAGGCCGCCAACGTCATCACCAAAACGGACGGCTACAACCTACTGACGGTCGAGCCGCTGCAGACGCTGTTCGATAATCTGATTGACGCGGTGGAAGCGCCGCAGATGAAGCGCGCGACGGCCGCCCTCGCCGGCCTCGTCGAGGCGACCGGCCTCGGCATGTCGCACATCCATCTGCGCATCAATGCTCTGCAGCTTCACAACGCATTTCGCGCTTACGTGCACGAGCCGTGGACTCGCGACCTGACGGAAAGCCAGTCGCTGGCCCGCATCGTCGAGATGATCAAGAACTGCACGCCGGAAACGGTGAACTTCGCGACGCTCGATCTCGAAACCGCAACTGCGATCCGCCAGTTCGCGCTGACCGCGCAGATCAAGAAGCATGTCGATAAGGAAACGCCGATCCGCTTCCTCATCGCCGAGTGCGAGTCGCCGGCGACGGTCCTGATCGCAGTCTTCTTTGCGAAGCTCTTCGGCGTCCAGGACATCACCGATATCTCGCCGCTGTTCGAAACGCCGACGGGCCTGGAGAACGGCGCGCGCATCATGCAGCGCCTGGTCGAAGAGGAGGCCTATCGCGAGTACGTCCAGGGGCGGAAGCGTCTCAGCATCCAGACCGGCTTCTCGGACGCCGGCCGCTTCATCGGACAGGTTCCGGCGACGCTCGCCGTCGAGCGCTATTACCACGGGCTCGCGGCCCTGGTCGAAAAGGCGAAGCTCGAAAACGTCGAGACGCTCGTCTTCTCGACGCACGGCGAGTCCATGGGACGCGGCGCGCATCCAGGCAACCTCTACCGCCGCCTCCACTACGTCATGACCAACGAGGCGCGCCGCCGCTTCGGTGCCGCGAACATCCCCGTCAAGCACGAGACGAGTTTCCAGGGCGGCGACGGCTACATGTTCTTCGGCAACCGCGGTCTGACGACCCGGGCGCTGGCGACGATCGTAATGGACGGCGACATTCCGCCCGCTGAGACCGATCCGTTCTACTCGGAGCAGAATTTCAGCCTCGACTTCTTCCTTCGCCTTCGCGCCTTCCAGCAGAAGCTTTTCGCGCACGATGGTTATCGCGCCGTGCTTGGAGCGTTCGGCCCGAACCTGCTCTTTAAAACCGGCTCGCGGCCCGTGAAGCGCCAAGGCGATCACGCATCCGATCGTGGCAATCCGGCGCGCATGCGCGCCATCCCGAACAACGCGATCCTTCAGCAGTTCGGCTATATCGCAAACGTTGTGGCAGGCCTCGGTACCGCGGTCGGCGACGATCGCGAGCGCTTCAACAAACTCGTCAAATCGTCGAAGCGCCTGCAATCGCTGCTCGCGATGATCGGATACGGCAAGACGATCTCGAGCCTCAATGCGATGGACGCGAATTCGCAGGTCTTCAACGCCGGGCTTTGGGCAGCGCGCGCCTCTTGGGGCCGAGAAGAAGCGTTGAGCAGCGCATTCCGCACGCTCGCGACGCACCTGCTGCCGGACGACCGGCACGGCGACATCTCCGAGCTCGTGCATCTCCTTCGCCTTGACGCGATCGATTTGCACGCGATCCTCGTCGATCAGAATATCGAGGACGGTCTCGTGCCGGACGAGAACCGACTTGAGCTCGATCTGATGCAGGCCATCAGGCTCGCGTTGATCATGCGCATCTTCATCCTCGCGGCTCAGCTGCCGCGATTTGCGCCGCAGGATGGCCTGTCCCACACGCAGGTTCTGGAAATGGCTCTGAGCCTGGAGATCCCCGAAGTCTTGAGCATTTTGCGCAGAGCCTTCCCGCACGACGCGAAAAATCTCGCAGGCAAAACCTTCGACGAGGCCGCCAGCTATCGCCCGCGCGGCATCGACGACTATGCGCGTCTCGAAACCGAGATTCTGACGCCGATGGAAATTTCCTATGAGTTCGTGCGCGAGATCGGCACCGGCATCTCGCATCACTTCGGTGCGTTCGGCTGATCCTTCAGCCGTTCGCCTCCCGCAGCCGGGCGTTCGCTTTGTCGATTACTTCAGATCGTTCGCGAGAAGCGCGAAGACTTCACCCTGGCTGGTTTCGCTATCGAGCCACAAGAATGGCAGGCCCGGCCGGGATGCTTCGAGAGCGTCCTGGCCCGCTCCGATCTCGACGATGAGACTTCCCGCGGGCGAAAGCCGGTCCGGCGCACCGTCCAAAATTTTCCTTACAAGATCCATCCCATCCTCGCCGCCAAGATGCGCAAGCGTCGGCTCCGCCTGATATTCGGGAGGAAAAGCCGCAACCGCCTCCGCTGTCACGTAAGGCGGATTCGAGATGATGAGATCGTAGGTGGCGGCAGGAAGGCCCTCGAAAAGGTCCGCTTTGAACAGGCGCACCCGCTTGTCGAGGCCATATGCATCAATGTTGCGTTTCGCGACAGCCAGCGCATCCGCTGAAATGTCGCTCGCGTCGACTCTGGCATTCGGAAACGCTTCCGCCGCTAGAATGGCAAGACAGCCGGATCCCGTGCAGAGATCGAGCACGCGCTGAACCGCGAGCGGATCGGGCACGATTGCCGCCAGCTGATCCTGCACCAACAGTTCGCCGATGAAAGAGCGAGGCACGATCACGCGCTCATCGACGTAGAACTTGTGGCCCTGGATGTAGGCGCTGTTGGTGATGTAGGCCGCGGGCTTGCGCGTCTCGATGCGCTTCGCAATCACGGCATCGATGCTTTCGCGTTCCGCGAGGGTCAGCCGGCAATCGAGCCAGGGATTGATGTCGTCAATTGGAAGATCAAGCGTCGCGAGAATGAGGTAAGCAGCCTCGTCGACGGCGTTCGTTGTGCCGTGTCCGTAGCTGAGCCCCGCGCGGGTCATCGACGTTACGGCGTATCTCAGCCAGTCCCGGACGCTAACGAGTTCTTCGATCGGCGCGTGCGGGGACTTGGCTGTCATGACGATAGACTTTTAAGCGGCCGTCTCAAGCCGTCGCAGGAAGCTCGTCGAACCCGATCAAACGGCGCTGGTCTTCGTCCCAAAGCTTGAGACGCGCGCACCGGATGCTGTCGCGGAGCGTCAGACGGTTGATTGATTTCAACTCCGGGCTTCCCTCGAGGCAAGCCGAAAGGCGGTAGTTCGGGATAGTGCTGTTGAGGTGGTGAATATGGTGCAGGCCGATGTTGCCCGTGAACCAGTTCAGAATTGCCGGCAGCTTGTAATAGGAGGATCCGAGCAGCGCCGCGACCTGGAAATCCCAGCCCTCGGTCTTGTCCCATGTTGTCTCTTCGAACTGATGCTGAATGAAGAACAGCCAGCCGCCCGTCGCCGATGCGAGATGCAGAACCGGCAATCCGACCCACAGCACATTGGCAAAGCCGAAGAAATAGCAAAGGGGGGCATAGAGACCCACCAAGCCCAAGTTGAGCGCCATCACGCTCTTCCAGGTATCGCGCGGAGGCAACGCATGAAACCACGGCAGTCGCTGCAGAACGAGGAAATAGAACGGTACGCCCAAACCGAACAGGAACAACGGATTGCGATAGAGCTTGTAATGAAGCTTCCCGAGTTTCGAGAGCTCCTGATATTCCCGGACCGTAATGGTGTCGATGTCACCCGCTCCACGACGGTCGAGATTGCCCGACGACGCATGATGATGCGCATGTTCCCGGCGCCACAGTCCATAAGGCGTCAGCGTGAACACGCTCATGCAGCGTCCGACGAAATCGTTAAGGCCTCGCGAGGAGAAGAACGAGCCATGGCCGCAATCGTGCTGGATGATGAAGGCGCGAACGACGAGACCCGCAGCCGGAAGCGCGAGGAGCAGCGTCGCCCAGTAAGCGTGCTCGACGGTTGCGAACATGATGCCGACGATGAGAACGAGCGGTACGAACGTCGTCAGCAGTTGCTGAACGGCGACGCGGGGGATCGACCCGCGGAATTTCTGGCAGTGAGCCGCGAGCCGGCGAACGCGCTGCTTCTGCGTTTCGGGCATCGGCGCCTGCGGCGCGACTGCTGAGCGCGTATCGCCGATCGAAACGTGGGCGCGACCTTCCGCACGCAAAGGCTGCTTAAGACTTAGGTTCAAAGCTCGTCCCCCAGGAGTGGAATCGACAACAGTTCGCCCGATGGCGTCGCGTAGCATATTCGACGTGCTTCGCGAAACGCTGTTGACGTCATTTGCTTGAGGAATGCGCACGAAGTGACGCATTTCTAGCGCAAAACGCTCATGTTTTTGGGCCAGCGCATTTAGGTGCGAAAAAAAGAGGGCCGGATTGTGCCCGGCCCTCCTGATTCTTGGGTTTCGCGTCCATTCGCGCAATCTCTGGTAAATTACGCCCTAGTAATGCTGGCCCCAGATTTCGACGATGGCGGAGCCTTTGCCCCTCGCGGACGAGTCGAAGAAGCGCGAGCGGTATTTGGCTTCGATGTGATCGACCGACTGGCGCCGCTTGCCTCTGAGATCAATCGGACCATAGGTGCCGCCGGCATCCACCCTCGTCCGTACGGGGATGACTTCCTCTTCGCCGTCCGAGTAAACGACTTTAACCTCGTTGAGGGTAATCGCACGATCGCGAACCGTAACGCGGATGCGCCGGAAACCGCCTTCGTTGCTGCCGACCGGGATGATGTCCTTATCGAACCCGATGAAGCCCGCGGTCTGTGCGCCGAGCAGCACCCAGCCCTGGTTATACTTGCGGCCTTCGCCATTCGGCCCGAGCCACCCCGGAGCGTATTGTCCGAAGACTTCGATCCGGGCCTGCCCGTTGAAGCTTGGCCGCGAACGATAGACGAGCTGGATCTCCTTGATGAAGCGGTCGCCTCTGAGATCGATCCAGTTGGTACGCGAGTTCTTCGGGATGTCGGCGTTGACAGCAAGGGTATCGCTTTCGCCGTTCGCGTAGACAACCTTCATTTCGTTGATGTGAATGTCGTTATCGAGCACCCGCAACCGGATCTTCGCGAACTTGCCGACCTCGTTGCCGACCCGGATGACGTCGCGGTCCGTCAGGAAGCCGACGTATTGGGCTCCGAACAGCACGTCGCCGCCGGCTGTCGCTTGACCGGGCTTGACAGGCGTTGCGACGGGAACCGTCGGCCGGGCCGAAAGATCGCCCGAAGACACGTTTCCGCGCCGGTCGTCTCCGCGATCACGGTCGTAGCGATCCGATGTGCCACGCCCGCTCCGGTCCATCGACCGGCCATCCCGGTCTTGTATGCCGATGATCTGCAGCCGTCCGCGGCCGTAGCCGGGCGTCTGCTCGATGATGATCTGGTCGATGAATTTGCTGTCGTAGGTCTCGTTGATGGGCCGGCTGCGCTCGCCCCAGTACATGTTGATCTGGCGGTCTTCGTTCCAGACCGAGCCGTCGCTGTAGACAATCTGTACGCGCTGCACGTCGAAGAGCTTGCCCATCGCATTTTTGATGCGAATGCCTTTGTAGGCGCCCTTCGCTTGCCGCACGTCGATGGTGTACTTATCGAGCGCGAGATCGACGTCCAATTCGGAAATCAGGATCAACTGATCGCCATAATAATGATGATGATAATGGCGATGGTGTCGGTTGTGCCGGGCTTCGGCCGCCGTGAGCAGGCCCATCGCCAGAATGGCGCACAGCCCTAGAACCAGTCTCCCCAACATAAACATAACCCCTCTGGTTACTAAACGCCCGTGCCCCAAGTCGGAGCGCACTGTAGCGGCGGCCGAATCAAAAAGGCAGCGGGCAGACCAACGTTCCGCTCAACGGGAGTGGACGTGGTGTGAATCTGCAACACAAGCTTCTGGTTGTTATCTCCGTGGGTTGCGCCAGCGGAATAAGAAATTGATTTTCATGGCTCAGCCACATTCCGTTGAGACTTTTTCCTCACTCCGCGACCATCGTGAACGCGGTGAGAAACAGCGGGATTTGCTGAGATTGAGCGCGTCGAAGACGCAACACTGACGAGCCGATCGCCAAGTGTGTAGGCCGCGGTCTTGCGACTCCTACGACTGTAGGCTGTACTGTCCGTACAGAGAGAGATCTGTGCGCCATCTCCAGATCCCCTTGGCGCAACTTCTTCACTTGAGGCCCGCAGTCTCCCCCGGCTGCGGGATTTTTTTTAGGGGGAGGCGGCGGCCGGCCCGAAGTCAGGATCGGTCCGACGACGAGAAGCCGGCGGCTTTGGCCTCATCCTCGCTGCAAAACCAGCGCTCGCCGCGTTCCGGCCGTACCTTGGCGCCGGCATAGGCATCCGACCACGGCAGAGCGTAGACCTTCGACGACGCCCGGACGACGCCTTTGATCGGGCAGCCGTCTGGCGCTTGCCGCTTGGCCGCTTCCCACGTCTGGTCGCGCCAGGCTTGCGGGCGGACCACCTCACCCTGCCAGATGCCGGCTTTGGCGTTGCGTGCCGCGGTTTCCTCGCTGCCGAGCGAGCTGAAATACGAGCTGACGGCGAAAACATAACCGTTACGCACCAGCAGCGTCGCGATATCCGAGCCGTCGACGGTGCACCGTGCGATTACGCGACCGGCATCGTCCTGTCCCGAACGGGTGCAAGTCACGACGCGTCCTCGGACAATCTTGCTGAGGCCGGACCGGGCCGCTGCCGCGCAATTCCATTTGCGTCCGTTCGCCCGGAAACAGGGTTGGAGCGCCGAAGGCGCCTCGATCCCGTCGACGCGGACGGTGGTGCCGTCGACCCGCATGACATCGCCGGTTATCGCCGCCGCCTGCCCCGAAATCTCGGACGAAATCGTGACTTGCTGCGAACCGCTGGTGCCCGGCGCGATATCGACTGCGCTAGCGCCCACGCCGTCAGCGCTGCGGAGCATGGGACCGCCGGCGTAGATCAGCCCGATAGCCAGCGCCGCGGTGACGAGATGATGGGCCTTGATTGGGAAATTGCGGGCGACGTCCGGCATCATCTTGGCCTTGTTGCGCGCTGCGTCGACCGGAACGCGCAGAACCTCGCGCAGCGGCTGCAAAAGCGCGCCCAGCGAATCCCTTACGACCTCCCAGAAGAATTTCCCCCAACGCGAAAGCTCGGCAAAGGCGGCCACCGCGAAATCGAGAAGAGCCTCACCGAGGAACGAGAGCAATCGCGAAAGCTTTGAGCGAGCTGCGGCGACGCCAGCACGGCCCGCTCCGACGCCCGCGTCCGCAGCGTTCTTGACCTTTTCGACGGCTGCGACGCGGATGTCCTCGGCACGGCGCTGCCGATCCGCACGGCGTACGAGAACCGTCGTGCGCACATACTCACGCCATTCGAAGCCTTCGCTACGTCTACGCCACCCGAACATCGAGCGCTCCTCCCAGCATGATGATTCGCTCTAGTCAGTTTGGGGCGAATGATGGCGTCCCTTTGTCGCCAAAGCGCAGCCCCAACATTTCCGAGGCATTCCGCAGATATTAGCCTGACTTTGAAATCGGTTTAGCGAAGGCCTCTGCTACTCGCAAGCGCGCGCCGGAAACCCTCAACCGAAAGCTCAATTGCGCTGCGCAATCTGTGCTTCCGGGAGCGACCAGAACCTGACGACGCCATCCTGACCACCGGTCAGAAGCGTATGTCCGTCGTTGGAGAACGCCACGGCCTTCGCGCCCGAACCAATCCCGGTCACCGGAATATAGGATCTCAACCGCTTCAGGCTTCTGATCCGCACGACGCCGTCTTCGGACGCGGACGCCATCAAATCGTCGGAACTTGAAAACGCGAGCGACGTGATGCGCGCGGTGTGGCCGCCGAGGGAACGCTGCATACGATAGGAGTTCATCGACAGCAGCTTGATCGAGCCGTCGAGGCCGCCCGCGGCGAGCATCGTCCCGTCCGGAGTGAACGCGAGCGACGAGATGTAATCGGAATTGTTGCGATAGATCCGGCGCGTATCGCGTGTGTCGGCGTTCCAGATCCTGATGGCGCGATCGGCGCCGCCCGATGCTATCCACTGGCCAGCCGTATCCGCTGCAATGGCCTGAACGGCGTTATCATGCCCCTCGAGGACGGCGGCCGGAGCGCTCTCGGAAGCCGTCTCCCACACCGCGACGCTCCAGTCGTGGCTCGCCGCGACGATGCGGTCCTCGGAACCGGCGAATGCTACGGACCAAATCGTCGCGTCATTCCGCTTGAACCGGAAAAGGCGACGCCGCGATTCCAGATCGTAGACCGCAATCGCGCCGTTGGCATGCCCAGTGACGACCCGGTTGTTCCGCACCGCGAGAGAGGTCGCGGCTCCATCTTCAAGCGGGATCGTGCCCTGCTGATAGTGGGAATCATACGACCATATTTTGAGCGTTGGTTCTCCCGACGCAGTGACGATCAAACGCCCATTGCCGCTGAGGGCGAGTTCCTCGATGGCGCTGTCGAACGCTTTGATTTCGGCGGTCTGCGTCAGCGACGGCTCAGCATTCGTGGCCGGCTTCGAGATCGTGCCCGTGGTGATGGCGTTGCCGCGCGTCATGAGCATCTGCGGAATACGATCGTGGTAGGCAAACGCGACACCCGCGACCGCCGCGGCGATCATCAGCCGTGTCGTCAGCCGCCGCAGGAACGGGCGCCGCGCAACGTCCGGCTTCGGACGGATCTTCGGTTTGGACTTCACCTTCTCGGCGACGGCGCGCGGCGGCGGCGGCAACGGCGCCAGTTTCTCCGCCGGTTTCGCCTTCTCAGCCTTGGCCTTCTCGGCCTTCGCTTTTTCAGCGCGGGATGTTTTCTTCGGAGCCGCAGGTGGCGGCGCTGGGGGCGTTGCCGGAGGTGGCGTGGCCTGAGCGGCTTGCCGCTTCGCCGCCGAAGGGGTCTTCAAGGCGTCGACGAAATCCAATAGCACGCCTTTGGGACCCGGCGCATCGGGCGGTGGCGGCACAGGCGTCATGGTAACGGCTTCGGCCGCGCGCTGCGCTTCGTCGCTGCGTCGGCGAACTTCCGTCTTCTCCTTGAAGCGCTGGAAGAGGCCGGGCTTTTCGGGCTCCGGTGCGAGAAGTGCGCCTCGCCATGCCGCGACCGATTGCGGACGTCCGTCCGGCGTTAGCGAAAGCGCATGCTGAATGGCGTCGAGGAATGTTGCGCGATACCCGCCGAGCGCCGCCTCGCGAACCGGGATCATCTCATCCTTAAGCATCCGCGACGGCGAGTCGGGCGGCCGCTTTCCGGTCACCGCATGATAGAGCGTGGCCGCGAATGCGTAGATATCGGTCCAGGCGCCCTGCTGGCGGCTCGTCTCGGCATATTGCTCGTAGGGGCTGTAGCCGGGTTTGACGAGCGCCGAGACCGTCTTCGTTTTCGAATGAGCGGCGATGTCGCTCCGCGCGGCGCCGAAGTCGATGAGTACCGGATCGCCACTGTTTCGGATGATGATATTGTCGGGCGCGATATCGCGATGCAGGAAATCCGCTTTGTGGATCACCTCAAGCGCATCGAGCAATGGCGCAACGATCTGATCGAGCTCTTTCTGGCGCGGCGCCCGCCCGAGATCCTTCAGCCAGGCCTTGAGGTTCTTCCCCTCCTCGAAGCGCAGAACCATGTAGGCGGTGTTGTTCGCCCGGAAGATCCGGTGCACCTTGACGATGTTGTGGTGATCGAACTTCGCGAGAGTCTGTGCTTCTTCGACGAAGCGATCGAGACCCCAATTGTAGTCGCCTTTACAACCCTCGGAGCGTGGCGTCGCCTCGAGGCTTTCCGTTCGAAGTGCGAAATCGCTCGGGAAATATTCTTTGATGCTGACCTTCCGCGTCAGCTCGGGCTCATCCGCAAGATACGTGACGCCGAAGCCGCCCGCGCCGAGAACACGCACGATTTTATAATCGCCCGCGAGTTCCGTGCCGTCCGGTAAAGCGACAAGCTGCGTCATAATCCTCGTGCGCGTGCCGTCCGCGCGCTCGTGATGAAGGGCCTCGTGTCGTCCTGACGTCGGTTGTCGGACGAAGTGCTAATCTTGTCTCTGGTTTGTCCCAATGGCGCAAGAATGTGGCGTATCGACGGGCGATGAACCCGTGATGAATAAATCCCCATGGTGTCGCCTTTGGGCCATGTTGCCGCCGCCATCTGCAAACCTTATTCGCCCGACGCGATTTGGGCACGAATCAGATGCACGAGCTTCCCGGAACTCGATGCGCCGTAGCGGGTACGGCGATTCTCTCGACCATGGCAGTCTTGACTTTCCCCGCGCACGCAAGCGGCGCAGAAACTGTGATCGATACGTCCCTCCGCTTCGCACGCGGGGCAGGAAACTTATTTTCTGATGGCTACCACGCGGCGCCCGCATTGATGCTCGGTGTTGTTCTCGCGACGGTTTTGCCGCTTCTGACGATGGTCATGAAAATATCGGAGCCGCTTCGCCGCTCACCCGACGCGACATTGCGCTACCGGCCCGGGCGTAGCGAAAGATTCGAGGCAGAGATTGCCAATGCGCTCGTCAGCCGCCACCGGCTTCCCTTCGTCGAAATCGAGAGCAAAGGCGCCAAAATGCAATGCGCGATCCCGCGCGACATGCTTCGAATTGGCCGCGAACATGACAACGACATCCGCATCCCGAGCCGGTCCGTGCATCGCTATCACGCTGCGATCCATCGTGATTCTGACGATTGGCGCATCACCGACCTGACGGGCGTCGAAAGCAACGGATTGATCGTCAACGGCAGGCGCTGCTGCGAAGCACGCCTCAACGATGGCGACCTCATTGAACTCGGCCCGGGAAAGCTGCGTTTTCGCGCCGGGCTCGGCTAATGCTCGGTTTGCGGTCAAGGTTCCGTCCAGGTTCCGGTTCATGCTTCCGGGGAACAGTGTGGCGTTGAGGCAGTCTGTGCTTGTTCAAATGGGAGGAAGATTTTAATGACGATCGAGCGCGGGGAGACGACCGCAGGGAACGAGGCGAAAGCCGTGAAACAGCATAAATTTCTGGGCTCGTTGCGGGACGCGCTGATGGCTGCGGGCCGCGATGATACGGCGCCGGCTGGGGCCGCGCGCGCGAACCCGGCCGTTCCTCAGGCAGCCGCTGCCGCAGCGCCAGCCCCCACGGCGGCAGAGAAGGCGTCGCCGCCTCCCGTATCCGCGCCCGAGATTCCAAGTGCCGAGGAAGCCGCACGTTTGGCGCGCACCCCTCCGGAGCCCAAAATGCCCGATCGCGTTGCTGGTCCGAACGAGACCGATCCGCCGCCGACGACGCGCGTCATCCGCCCGGACCCTGCCAAGCCCAGAAAAGCCGAACCTGAGGCGCCCGCACGCACGGTTCTCGTCCGCGGCAAGCAGAAAATCGAACATGGCGTGTTCGAGCGCGACCCCGTCGTCGGCTTCCTCATCGTCGTCGGCGGCCCCGGCCTCGGCTCCTACCGGCCGATTTTCGAAGGCAACAATACCGTCGGCAGATCCGCCGATAATCGCATTCCGCTCGACTTTGGCGATGAGACCATCTCGAACGAAGCGCAGGCATATGTGCGCTATGATTCGAGCGATCGGTCTTTCCTCTTCGTGCCAAATCTTGCTAAAACGAATGTCGTTTCAGTGAACGATAAGCGACCGGCAGGCCCCGTGCCGCTACAGCCGATGGACGTAATAACTTTCGGACGCACGCAAGTCGCATTTCTTCCGTTCTGCGGAAGCGACTTTGACTGGTCCGAGATATCCGAAGCTTAAGGATCGAATGCCGCCGTTCGAGCACGCAATAGCCGCAACGCGCGGAGCCCGGGATTATCAGGAAGACACGGCTGCCTTCATGTCTGAGGGCGGCGAGCCTGTTGCCATGTCGAGCGAAGGCCCGGGCTACGATCAAGGCGGCTTCGCGGTGCTCGCCGATGGCATGGGCGGGCACGCTGGTGGCGCGCTCGCGAGCAAAACCGTCTGCGAAAATTTCCTGGAGTTCGTTGCTTCGGCCCGTGGCGAGGTGGGCGAGCGCCTCATTTCCGGATTAGGCGCAGCGAACGCCGCGGTCGCATCCAAGATCGCCGAGAACCCGCTTCTTGCAGGTATGGGATCGACGCTCATCGGCGCCGCTTTCGGACCGGCCGGCATCGAATGGGTCAGCGTCGGCGATAGCCCGCTCTTTCTATTCCGGCGCGGCGAGGTCGCTCTCCTGAACGAAGATCATTCTCTCGCGCCCGAACTCGATCGGATGGTCGCCGAAGGAAAATTGACCGCGGCCGAAGCCCGACACGATCCGCGGCGCCACATGCTGCGATCGGCAGTGACGGGTGAAGAAATCGATCTTCTCGATGTCTCGCAACAGCCGTTGAAATTGGAGCCTGGCGATTACGTCGTCTTGGCGAGCGACGGTATTGCGACACTCGAAACAGGTGAAATCGCGCGCCTCATTCAGGGCTATGCGAAGGATGGCGCAGCCGCGGTCGCCAAGGCCATAATCCGGGCGATCGAAGCATTGCGTGAGCCCTATCAGGACAACGCGACCGTGCTCGTCGTCAGAGCCGTCGGCTGAACGCGCTTTGCGAACTTTTTATTTCAATTCGATGTTGTTTCGTGCGCGCACGGAAGTGCGGACGCTATTTTCCGAATGACTGCAACTCATTGATCGAAATTGCATCTGTATGTCGCTTGCGAACCTTACGCAAATGTATACTGGCCGCCAGAAACTCGCAAAGAACCTTCCGTATTGAGCGCTGCCTTACGGCCGTCATGGCCGAAAGAAACGCGAAGGAGAGACACATGATTTCCAAGATTCTCAGCGGCGCAGTGGTTGCCGGTCTTCTGTTGGCCGTTTCGGCTCCGGTCGTCGCTTATGCTGACGATGCAGCTCCGAAGACCAAGGCTGACTGCAAGAAGGCCAAGGGCACGTGGGACAAGGCCACGAAGACCTGCACCGTGAAGAAGTAATTTTGAAAATTTCGATTTTCAGAGAAAGCAGTGGGCTCTCGAGCCCGCTGCTTTTTTGTTTTGCCTTTCAGGCGTCGCGAAAGTCGGTGGCGAGATTGCGAATATGCGAAGCGATATGCGGCTGCTTGGACGCGAGGCGATAGAAATCGTCCCGTTGCAGCTTCAGCAATCGGCATTTTGACGATGTGATGACAGCGTCCCTGTGCACGCTCTCGTCGAACATGGCGGCAACGCCGAAGACATCGCCTGCCACATAAACGCGCTCGCCGTCATCAGTACGCGTTTCAAGTTTTCCCGATGCGATGAAGTACACGGCGTCTCCGGGCGCTCCTTTCCTCACCACTTCAAAGTTCGGCGGAAGATTGTGCGCTTGGAGAAGAGGCATGATCTCGGCGGCCTCCCTCGCGTCGAGTCGTGCCAGCAGAGGCACGCGCGACATCAGTGACCACGTAACGACGAAGTCGCGCCGTTGTAGCTCCTGAGCGAAGCCTGTGGAAATGATGGCGACCGGCAACGCGAGAATGCACAGTCCAGTGATCATCGTGATGCCGCCAACGATTTTTCCGAGCGCTGTTATCGGCGCTGCATCGCCATAGCCGACCGTCGTCAAAGTCGCGATCGCCCACCACGCCGCGTCCGGCACGCTCCCGAATTTCTCCGGCTGGGCTTCGCCTTCGACGTAATACATCAGCGTTGACGAGAAGAGCAGTGCTGCAGCCAGTAAGAGTACGGCGCCGAGCAACGCGCGGCGCTCGTTCGAAAGCACGCGGATGAGCGTGTACATCGCTGGCGAGTAACGGGAGAGCTTCAGGAACCGTAGAAGCCGCAGCGTCCGGAGCACGCGCAGGTCGATTGCGAAGAGACCGCTGAGATAGAACGGCAGGATCGCGAAAAGATCTATGATCAATGCCGGCTGCCGCGCGAATTTCAGCCGGGCTCGCCACGACCCCGTGCGCGACAGATAGGGAACTTCGACGGCGGTCCAAAGCCTCAACAGGTACTCGATAGTGAAAATCGCGACCGAGAAACATTCGAAATAGTAAAATTCGCGTCCCCACATCGCTCTGAGCTTCGGCACGGTCTCGGCGACGAAGGCGGCGACATTCAGCAGAATGAGCATCACGATGAAGGAATCGAAGCTCTTGCTGATCCAACTCTCGCCGTGGCCGGTCTCGATGATCTCGTAGACTCGCCGGCGCAGAGTTTTTCTTTGCAGCGCGCTCGGGGCGTACTCGAGCGATAGATCGGTGAGTTCCTCCAAAGCGTCTTCCCCCTGCGCGAGTGAGTGCCGGCTCTCGCACCTCTCTCCCGATGTGCCGCGACGCGGGAGGATCTTGCGCCATTTCGCCAACTAAGGCATCAGCGGATGTCTCGCCGGACACCCAAGCCGAAACCGGATTTTTGGCCGCAGGTGCTTGGCGCGCCACCCGTGGCAGTCCAATATCCCGGCTCGCCCCACACTATTGGCGTACTGCCAATAAAAAAAGATATCTCGGAGGAAAACCCGTGTCTGTGAAGTCCGACATTGAGATCGCGCGCGAAGCGAAGATAAAGCCGATCGCCGAAGTTGCAGCCAAAATCGGCGTGCCGTCGCAAGCGCTCATTCCGTATGGATGGACCAAGGCGAAGGTCTCCACCGCTTACATCGACCAGATTCAATCCAACAAAGACGGCAAGCTGATCCTCGTTACGGCGATCAGCCCGACGCCGGCGGGTGAGGGCAAGACGACGACCACCGTCGGCCTCTCGGACGGCCTCAACTACATCGGCAAGAAGGCGATTGCGGCGCTGCGCGAGCCGTCGCTCGGGCCGTGTTTCGGCGTCAAGGGTGGCGCGGCGGGTGGCGGCTACGCCCAGGTCGTGCCGATGGAAGACATCAACCTGCACTTCACCGGCGACTTCCACGCCATCACCAGCGCCCACAACCTGCTCTCGGCGCTCATCGACAACCACATCTACTGGGGCAACGCCCTCGGCATCGACCAGCGCCGCGTCGGCTGGAAGCGCGTGCTCGACATGAACGATCGCGCGCTGCGCTCGATCGTCAATTCCTTGGGCGGCGTCTCCAACGGCTTCCCGCGCGAGGACGGCTTCGACATCACCGTCGCC
>RXJH01000001.1 GCA_003987725.1 Hyphomicrobium sp.
GTGAAGACGATCGCGACGGAGATCTATCGCGCCGCCGACATCGCCTGCGACGCGAGCGTCGAGACGCAGTTCAAAGACTTCGAGGCCGCGGGCTTCGGCCACTTCCCGGTGTGCATGGCGAAGACGCAGTACTCGTTCTCGACCGACCCGGCGAAGCGCGGCGCACCGACCGGCCACATCGTGCCGATCCGCGAGCTCCGCCTCTCGGCGGGCGCCGAGTTCATCGTCGTCGTCACCGGCGAGATCATGACCATGCCGGGCCTGCCGAAGGTGCCGTCGGCCGACTCGATCCGCCTCGACGACAAGGGGCAGATCCAGGGACTGTTCTAACAGCAGGCGCCGGCGGCTCTCCCAGCCGGGGGAAGTCGCCGACGCCCACCAAAGACGATGCGCCGGACGCGCTCGGAATGCCTCGATCAAACTTCTGCCAACGCGCTGCAGGGTTCTTCTGAGAGCGCTGCAACACTTCAGCGAGCAACACAATGACAGCCAAAATTATCGACGGTAAATCCGTGGCAGCTGGCGTTCGTCAAGAGTGCCGGCAACGGGTCGATGTTCTCAAAAAGCAGTTCGGTGTGTCCCCGGGCCTCGCGGTCATCATGGTCGGAGAAGACCCGGCGTCGGCCGTGTACGTGCGAAAGAAGATCCAGGCCTGCGCCGACGTCGGCATCGATTCACGCAAGTTCCTTTTTCCGGCGGACGTCGATCAGTTGACCGTCATGCAGAAAATTGCAGAGCTCAGTGCGAACCCGTCGATCCACGGCATCTTGGTGCAGCTGCCGCTGCCGAAACACTTTGACGTCAAGGCGGTTCTCGGCGCCATCGATCAAGAGAAGGACGTCGACGGCTTCCATCTCTACAACGTCGGCGGCTTGGTCATCGGCGATACGGTGTTTCCGCCCTGCACGCCTTACGGCGTCATGCTGATGCTCGACAGTGCGGGCGTCGAGGTTTCCGGTCGCAACGCGGTCGTTGTCGGCGCCAGCAACATTGTTGGCAAGCCGATGGCGCTGATGCTGATGCAGCGCGAGGCGACGGTGTCGGTGTGCCACGCGAAGACGCGCGATCTCGCTCAATTTACAATTCTCGCAGACATTCTGATCGTGGCAGCTGGATACCCCAATCTGATCACCGCGCCGATGGTCAAGTCGGGCGCCGTGGTTATCGATGTCGGCATCAATCGCTTGGCGAACGGCCAGCTGGTGGGCGACTGCGATTTTGAGGGCGTGAGCCGGCGCGCGTCGATGATCACGCCCGTTCCGGGCGGTGTTGGCCCGATGACAGTGACGATGCTGCTCGTCAACACGATCAGCTCGGCCGAGCGCTCGTTGAATGCGATTGGCTCGCCCGCCAGCAACTATCGCGCAGTTGCACCCAGTGCATGAGGAGAGCGCGCTAGAATGGAAGTGCAGGCCATACGTTATTGTCATCGAGCCTGAGCTTGCCACCCGCCGCTGAACTCACTTAACATTCCTGTCGGGAACGCCCGTTTCCATGGGCGATTTCTCGATCGGTTAATGTGGCGGTGCAGCAATGTCTTCGAAGAACATTCGGCACGACGACTTTTTCCGGAACCTCGATTGGAATCTTTTTAAGATCTTCTGCATCATCGCGGAAACGGGCGGCGTAACATCGGCCGCCGAGCTGCTGCGCCGCAAACAGCCCTCGATAAGCCTCGCTCTGCAACGGCTTGAAGGTCACCTCAATGTACGACTGTGCGAAAGAGGACCGAGCGGTTTCGAGCTGACCGATGAAGGCCGCGCACTCGCCGATACGTGCATGAAATTGAAGGCGCTGGTGCGTGGTATTCCTGATGCCATGGCCGATACGGTCAACATGGTCAGTGGTCCGGTGCGCATCAAAATGATCAGCAATGTCGTCAGCGAAGTTCTTGACGACGTGATCACGTCTTTTCACAGGAAGTGTCCGAACGTCGAGTTGATCGTCGACGTGGCCAGTTGGTCGGACGTCATCAATGCATTGCTTCGGAAAGAGATCGACATCGGCGTCGCCCCATCGCGAAGCAAACGGGCTGACCTCATCTATCATCCGTTGTTCCGCGAAATTCATCGTCCCTATTGCGGGCGCAGCCATCGCCTCTATGGCCATAAACTTCTCGATCCTAAAGCACTGGCCCAGGAGTCCTTCATCCTCACCGGTGCCGACGAACCCGATCAGCTCTCCGATTTCCGCCTGAAATACGGAATTGGGCAAAAGGTTTCGGGTATCTCCCAACATCTGGAGGAGGCGCGCCGCCTGGCGATCCTGGGTGTTGGCATATGCTTCCTCCCCGATGCCTATGCGGCTCCCGACGTTTCCTCGGGGCGGCTGTGGCCGCTGCTTGGCAAGCGCAACGCGCCTGCGATGGAGATTTTCATCATCTCGAATCCAGACCGGCCCTGGCACATGGCTCACATCTTCTTCATCGAAGAGTTGAAGCTGGTCGTCTGTGAAGCAAAGCGCGTTCGCTCACTCGTCGGCGCTGACGAGGCGGCAGACTAACTGCATTCTTGAATCGCTGAAGCTGAACAGAGTGTGCGTGCTTGAGTGCGCGGCGATCGCGTGACAGCATTCGCGCTGCAGCATAGGCACCGTCAATGCTTTCCATTTTGATTTTGGGCGTTTTCTTGGAGATGCCCGCGCCACTACCTTCTTCGCAGAAACTGAGACTGAACAAAACGCCTTGTTTTTCAGTCTTTGTCGGGAGGGTAGAGCCTTGGAAAGTGCGATGTCCAAATCGCGCGACGCTTCAGTTTCCTCGCTTGAAAATTTGCCAAGCGAAAACGTGGAAGCCGCGCCACTTTATATTCCACCGAAAGAAAGATTCCTTGAGTTTAGAAGACAGCCGAGTACGCAGCGAGCTTCAGTGCTGGCTTTCATCGGCGCGCTGGCCTTCTTCGGCTTGTGGGAGGCCGGCCACTATTTGACACCAGCGTCGGCCCGGAAGTTTTTCCCGTCGATCGGCGAGGTGGGTTCGGCCCTTTACATGCTGTTCGCCGAGCGCAATTTCCTCCACGACGTCTCGATCAGCTGCTGGCGGATTTTCGTCAGCTTCATGGCGGCGTCTGCGATCGGCGTGCCGATCGGCATTCTGATGGGCTGCTTCGGAAACATTCGCGCGCTCTTCAATCCGACCCTGACGGCTTGGCGATATCTGCCGGCGGCGTCTTTCATTCCGCTGCTGCTCGTCTGGTTCGGGCCGACAGACCAGGCGAAAATTGCACTCCTCTTTATCGGTGTCATTTTCTTCCTGATCTCGCTGGTTCTGGATAACACCACCGCCATCCAGAAAGAGTTCGTGGAAGCCGGTCTGACCATGGGGGCGTCACGCCGCGTCATTCTCACTGGGATCGTCGTCCCCGCGGCTCTGCCGGCAATCTTCGACTCCATGCGCAACATGATCGCGGTGAGCTGGACCTATCTGGTCATCGCCGAAATCGTCGGTGCGCAGGATGGCATCGGCGCCGTGATGATGCGTGCCGGACGGTTTCTCAACGTCGACGTGATCATGGCCGGCATCGTCACGATCGGTGCGTTGGGTCTGCTGACTGACGTGATTTTCCGGGGCGCCGCCCGCGTCCTGTTCCCGTGGAACGTCGAGCGGAGATCGTAAAATGAATATCGTCGCAAAGGATTTTACGCCGGTGACAAACGTCCCTCCGCTGAAAGCGTCCCGCATCACCAAGGAGTATCTGGGCGGTTCCTTCAAGGCGCTCGACGACGTTTCGTTCGAGCTGCACAACAACCAAATCACAGCTTTCGTTGGTCCGTCAGGCTGTGGAAAGACGACGATGCTCCGCATCATCGCGGGTCTCGAATATCCGACACGTGGGCGGCTTGAGGTCTTCGGCAAGAACGTGCAGGGGCCCGGGCCTGACCGAGGGATGATTTTTCAGGCGTATACGTCGTTTCCTTGGCTGACCGCCATGCAGAACGTCGAATACGGGATGAAGATCCTGAAAGTTCCAGCCGCAGAGCGGCGCGAACGCACGATGAATTTTCTCAAGCTCGTGCATCTCGAGAAGTTCGCCGACACCTATCCGCGCAGTCTCTCAGGCGGCATGAAACAGCGCGTCGCGCTCGCTCGAACGCTGGCGCAAAATCCGGCGATCATCCTGATGGACGAACCGTTCGGTGCGCTCGATGCACAGGTTCGCTGGGAAATGCAGGAGCTCATGATCGAGTTGATCGAGCGTGAGAAGAAAACGGTCGTCGCGATCACGCACGATATCGAAGAAGCGATCTATCTCGCCGATCGGATCATCTTCTTCAGCCGCCAGCCGGGCCGCATCAAAGCCGATATCCCGCTGACCTTCAAAGGCGGGCGGCGCATCAAGCAAAAAGAAGAGCTTCTCGAAATGCCCGGATATGCGGAGCTCGAGCGGCAGCTGTTCGCGATGATGCGCGAGGAAATCAAATAGCCAATCTGCTTCGACGAAAAAAAATCCAGGGATCGAAAATCGTTCAGGGAGACGACAAAAAATGAAAACGAAGTCGTTCACGAACACTTTGCTCGCTCTTGGCTTGGCGGCCGCGGCTGCGCCTCTCGGCGCACCATTGGCCAGCGCTGCCGAAAAGGTCAGTGTGGCGATCATTTCATTCTCGCCCTACGCGCCCTGGTACATCGTCAAGGCGAAGGGCCTCGCGAAGGATATCGATCTCGACGTCAAGATCATCGAAGGCATCACGGAAAAGAACGCGGCGATCACGTCGGGGCAGGTTCAATGCATGAACAACACCATGGACAGCATGGTGTTGGCGCGCGCGGGTGACCTTCCGGTCAAGGTCGTCGCGTTTTCGGATATGTCCTACGGCCTCGACAAGATGGTGGTGACGAAGGACATCAATACGGTCGAGGACTTCAAGGGCAAGAAGTTCGGCGCCGACTACGGCTTCCTCAATCATATGTGGATGCTGCTCACTATGAAGCGGGCAGGTATCGACATGAAGGAGCTGCAACACGCCGTCATGCTTCCGCAGGAGAGCGCGGCGGCGTTCGCGAGCGGCGGCATCGACATCGACGTCAACTACGATCCGTTCGCAGCTCAGTCCCTGAAGCGGGACGGAGCCAAGATCTTCAAATCGAGCCTCACGGACCGCACATGGGAACGCGGGCTCATTTCCGATGCCATCGCCTGCAACGAATCCTGGCTCGCCGCGAAACCGGCGGTCGCTAAAGAGCTGCTTCGCGCGTGGTTCGAAGCAGTCAACTGGTGGAAGGAAAATCCGGAGGAAGGCGACGCGATCGTCGCTCAAGGTCTTTCATGGCCTGTCGCCGACGTAAAGCTCAATCAGTACGGCGCGATCATGCTCAACATCAGTCAGAACATGGGCGCGCTTGGTCTGGAGGGCGGGAAGCCTCTCTGTCAAAGCCTGCCTGAAGGAGCTCCGCATGCTCCTGACGGCAAGGGTTGGGGTGCGCTGTTCGGTGGGGAAGACTGCATCGCCGGCTACGCAGAGCCGACCTGGGATCTGTTCAGCGAGACCTATCTAGCGGCGGGCGTGTCGCAGAAGAAGGTCAGCTCAAAGGAAGCATTCGATCCGTCGATCATTTCCTCGCTCGCCAAAGATGGCTTCCCGGAGAAGTACTCGTCGAACAAATGGATCGGGCGGCTCGGTCCGCAGTAGCGGTGAGCCAACTCATCAACTCAGCGAATATCTCAAATATCTCACAGTAAAGGTCACTTCGAAATGGCTCGTAGTCCTAAAGATCACGATCATCACCATCCCCACACGCACCGTCATGGCCATTCGCATGGCGTAAAGCGTGAGGAAACTCACGGCGCAAAGAGCATGGAGACGTTGTCTCGCATCTCTCAGAAAAAGCAGGACGAGGAAGTTACCCGATCGCTCGAGTATGGGCTCGAGGCCGCAGATTCCGTCATCGATCGGAATATCTCGTTGTTCAGCCGTGGGCATCAGCCGGCGTTTGCGGGCATCAATACGTTTATGAAGGCGCCGTACTGCGAAGACATCCGCAAGATCGGCAACTACGAGGCGGCGTTCGTCGGCGCGCCATTCGACTCGGCGACGACCTACAGGCCGGGCACTCGTTTTGGACCACAGGCCGTCAGGCGGATCTCGGCGCTCTACGACGGCTATTGGTTCGACGGCGGCGTCGATATCTACGAGGAACTCGATCTTTGCGACGCGGGGGATATCTTCGTCATTCCCGGCAACATCGAGAAGACGTTCGATCAGGTTACGAAAGCCGTTTCGCACATTTACACGTCCGGCGTCTTCCCGATCATCTGCGGCGGCGATCACAGCCTGGGCTTCCCGAACGTCAGGGGCATCGCTCCGCACATCGACGGCAACGTCGGCATCATTCACATCGACCGGCACATCGATATCCAGGAGAAGGATATGGATGAGCGCATGCATACGACGCCATGGTTCTGGACGACGAACGAAGGGACGCACGCGTCGCATCGTGACCACAGCCACATGCACGATGTCGGTTTGCCCAACTGCCATCCGAAAAATCTCGTGCAGATCGGCATCGGCGGCTGGTACGGCAACCGCCCGGGCACGGCCGTTGCCAAGCGCCGCGGCACGAGCGTGCTGACGATGCATGACGTTCAGCACCACGGTCCAAAGAAGGCCGCGGAAATCGCGCTCGAGATGGCGTGGGAAGGCTGCAAGGCGGTCTATCTGTCATTCGATATCGACTCGATCGATCCAGGGTTTGCTCCAGGCACCGGTTCACCGGAGCCAGGAGGATTATTACCGCGTGAAGCGTTCGAGATGATCCATACGATCGCGGCGGAAGGCCTGTGCGGCATGGAGGTCGTCGAAGTGTCGCCGCCGTACGACGTCAACGACAACACGGCGCAGCTGGCCTGCCGGGTCGTGCTCGATGTGCTTGGAACCCTGGTGGCGAACGGCAAGCTCGGCCATCGCGGCAAAGTCATGAAGTAGGAGGGCATACGATGAAAGTTTTACGCGCGCAGCACGTTCTCAAAGCCTTTGCCGCTGGCTCTATTCTGACTTTGGCGGCGACCGCTCCAGCCTCGGCTCACGTCGGGCTCGGTGCCGTCCACACGTTCAGTCAGGGCTTTCTGCATCCGATGAGCGGCATTGACCACATCATAGCGATGGTGGCCGTCGGCTTCTTTGCCATCAACATCGGTGGTTCGGCACGGTGGCTCGTACCAACAGCATTCGTCGTCGCGATGATGTTCGGTGGGCTGCTTGGCTACTATGGTTGGCCGCTGCCGATGGTCGAACAGGGTATCGGTCTGTCCGTCGTTGCCATGAGTGCGGCAATCGCCGTCGGCATCCGTCCGCCGACGGTCCTTGCGATGGCGGCCGTCGGGTTGTTCGCGGTCTTTCATGGTCATGCCCATGGTAACGAGGGAGCCGGTCTCGGTTTCGCCTTCCTTCCCTACGCTGCAGGGTTCGTTGCCGCGACCGTGCTTCTGCACGTATCGGGAATGGTCTCCAGCCTCTGCATCGATCAGCTGAAACCATCGGCGGCGCTCACGTTCAAACGCGTTTCCGGCGTGATTGGCAGCCTTGTCGGCTTGTCACTGCTGCTCGGGGCAATGGGCTAACAGCTTTTTGTGTGCGGGTGTGTGAGGGAGAGGCAAGTCCCATCCGGGACTTGCCTCATTTTACGACTACGTTTTGATCAGCTGAGGTGGATGGTTCTCAACTTCTTGCGCGATGACAACAAACGGGACCTCTACGTGCGCCGCGCCAGCTAAAACACATCGTCTCTTCCGGCGACTGTACCGCAATCGAGCGAGCGCAGAACTTTTTTAGACATTACACAAACTATTATACTTGTTTGCGAGGAACCGATGCCGCGCGCCATTCGCACATCTCATCATCTCCGAACGAGTGGACGTTGCAATTGACCCGAGAGGTCGCATGCTAGATAGTCCACAGCAATGCAGTGGCCTGATGATATGAAGCAGGTCTGATGGGAATGATCCCAGTTCCAATATTTTTTGGGCGGGTCCCACACGTCACGTAATAAAAACGGATGCTATCGCAAGGTTGTCCTCCGTGAGCGTGCGCGACGTTCGAGAAACAGCTCTGCGATCATAAACGACTGCTATCGGCACTTCGCCCGAAGCAACACTCCAGAACTTCGATATCGATCTACGAAGACGACGCATCGGCCAACCTGCAGCCGGCTTACTCGTAGCTTCTAACAATCGCGAGAGAAACAGGAGTTCAACATGTCGAGATGTATCGCGTACGGCTTTGCGGCGCTCCTAACTGCCGCTCCAGCACTGGCCATCGCGCAAACAGCCCAACCCATGCAAGGCCAGCCGATGCAAGGCCAGACAATGCAGGGAATGCCGATGCAAGGAATGCAACGGATGCAGGGGATGCAAGGGATGCAAGGGATGCCGGGAGGGCAAATCGGTGCCGGGGATGACGTGACCACCAATCGGATCGATGTCGTGAAGGCTGCCTTGCAGCTAAGGCCCGATCAAATGCAGTACTGGCCCGCAGTCGAGGAAGCGATCCGTGCGCGGGCGGAGGGACGCCGCGAAAGAATTGAGAACATGATGTCTCGCATGGAGGAAGGTCAATTTGACCGGAATTTCGTGCAGGTCTTGCAAAATCGAGCTGATAATCTCGTGGCTCGTGGCACCGAGCTCAAAAAGCTCGCTGACGCATGGCAGCCTCTTTATTCGACCCTGGACGACGCTCAGAAGCGGCGGATGCGCGTGCTCGGCGTCCTCATTCTCCATAGGATGAGGGAAGGCATGGAAGCCCGGCGCGAGCGGATGGAGGACGAAGGTGGCGGAGCCATGATGGGCGCCGGTGCCGGCGAGATGGGCCGCGAATAGGATCACCGCGTCAGACGGAAGGCCGGAGGTAGAGAGACTTCCGGCTTTCCGGGCTCGTCCGTCCGCGTCGGCGTAGTCTGCCGCGAGGGGTTGGTGGTCAAGCGGGAACGTAGGTCAACCTCATCGTGTCCTCACCAATTGCATCGCTGGCGACAAGGCGGAGCGGAGGCCGGGGGCCAGCAAAGAATGGCTTGCCTCGACCAAGCACAAAGGGGCGGAAGTAGAGGCGATACTCATCGATAAGGCCGAGGTCCGTCAGGCTTCCAGCCAACTCGGGTCCGGCGACCGCGATCTCCCCGACATGCTTAGCCTTCAGCGCGCGCATCGCCGCTTCGACGTCGCCGCCGACGAGGGTGGCGTTAGGGCCGACGGACTTCAATGAACCAGACACGACCCACTTCGGTTGGTTTCGCCATGCGGCTGCGAATTCATGTCGGTCCGCGTCCCACTCCGGATGGTCTTCATCCCAATATCGCATCACCTCGTACGTGCGGCGACCATAGACGCTGCCGGTCAGGTTGCGCACATGTTCTATCCAGTGACGAAAGAGGACGCGGTCAGGCGGCCGCATTTCCTCGTGATCGACGTAGCCGTCTAACGACAGGTTCATTCCGAACACGAACTTCGCCATGCAGTGAAATCTCCATTTTGATGAAGCATAGCTTAAGGCGCCCAATCCGGGTGCTGCTCTATCTCCGTGACGATTGTCCAGAACTTTCGCCGAGAGCGCGACGTGAGCGATGGCAGACTGCGGAGGAACCGGTTGGCGGGAATTCCGAAGGGCCAGGGGGCAAAGCGACCCGGCGTGAGCGCCCGTGGGTGCGTGAGCTAATGGTGGCGGAGGGGGTGGGATTCGAACCCACGGTGGACTTGCGCCCACGCCGGTTTTCAAGACCGGTGCCTTAAACCACTCGGCCACCCCTCCCAACATGCGACATCATCAAGGTACGACTTGTATGCCGAGCCAACAATAAGCGCCGGACCGTAAGGCCCGGCGTGTGGCGGAGTGTGACCGTTTACTTGCTAACGCGGCCGCCGACAAGGCTTTGCTGGGCCCAGCGGCGTCTTGCTACATTTCGAGTGGGGCGACAACGCGTTGCGGGCGTCACGTCTCGTTGTCCCCAAAAGTTCGGCCGACCGCATTTTCGCTTACTATTTTTTTCGCGGGTCATCTTCGGGATTGATGTAAGTCAGGTCGAACGGACCGATGGCCGCCACCTGAAGGATAGTTTCCTGGTCTTCAGACCACACGTAGTGCGGATGATCGGCGGGCAGCAGAAGCAACGATCCGGCCTCGAGCACTTTTCCTTTCGACTTGTCGACCTTCTCTCCCATGCCGCTACCCATCGCGCCCGTCATGATCGAAACGGATTCGAATACCGGATGGGTGTGGGGCGCAATCACGGAATGCGGTGGCAGCTTGACCCGCAGGATGAACATTCCGGGCTTCGACGGATCGCCGTAAAGAATCGCGGTTTGGATGCCTGAGGGAAACGCGGGATTGTCTTGAAAGTTGACGTCGGCGGGCGTCAATTCCTTTGCGTGGTGTTCGGCGTCCTGCGCGAACGCAGAGGTCGTCAGCCCTACCAGCGCGGCGACCATCAGTGCTTTTGTCATCATCGTTTGTCGTCTCCCTGTCTGTCCGGCCCTCCAGCAAAAGCCGTGTAAGCTCGTCCCGCCAGAGCGGTTCACCCGGGGAATATTGGGCAAATTTCCTGAGCATCCGGGCCTCCTCTTCACAGCCTTGGCCGCGCCCTCTAGTTTCGCGGGCGAGAGGTGGCTCATGAACCTTAAGTGGCTTTTGGTCAGACGGATCACGCTGGTGGCTTTGGCATGCTTCCTCACGGGGTCGGCGTTCGTACTTTACGAAACGGTCCGGGAGGCAAAGGGCCATAACTCGGCGCTCGCCGAACTCGTCGGCCGGCAACTCGAACTGCAGCTTTCGCGCATCGACAGGTCGACGGACATCGCAAAGCGATTTCCGGATTGGGACATCATAACGACGTACTCCCTGTTGCCCGGCCAATGCGTTGAATTGAGCGGCCACGACGGAAAGACGCAGCGATCGAGCTGCGGTGGCATGGACAATGCTTCGGTAACGACGCCCAAGTGGTTTCTGCAGGCGTACCGGACGTTTGTCGGCGGCAACTTGGATGCGGTCTGGCCCGTGTCCTATCGCGGGGTATCGCACGGAACTGTCGCCGCATCTCTCAATCCAGCGGAGACAGCCGCGCAGGCGTGGTCGACCATTGCGCCGCTTATGCTTCTATCGGCTGTCCTCGTCGAAGCGCTTTGCCTCGTCACTTACATGATTGTTGTCCGCGCGCTGCAGCCGGCGGAGGAAATACTTTCCGGTTTGAATCGCTTGGCGCGCGGCGACCTCGGGTGCCGATTGCCGGCGTTCCGCTTGAGCGAATTCAACCGGATCAGCGAAGTCTTCAATGCGTTGACGGATGAACTCGGCAAAGTCACGTCGGAGCGTGCAGATCTTGCGGGGCGCCTCGTGGATACACAAGAGCAAGAGCGGCGCCATATCGCGCGCGAGCTTCACGATGAGATCGCCCAGAAGCTCGCTGCCCTGAACGCCCTTGCCGCGTCCATCCGAACTGTCGCGCAACGCGATGCACCGGAGCTTGTCGCCGAGGCAAGGCAGCTCGAGGAGATGGCCAGCGGCGCCATGAAATCGCTGCGCCGAACTCTCACCTATCTTCGGCCGCAAGAAATCGACGATTTGGGCTTGATTCAAAGCCTCAAGGACTTGGTCGATCAGCATAACAAGATCTCCTTTGGCCGTACGAGATTTTCATTCGAAACAACAGCCGAAATGGAGCAACTCCGCGCTGAAACCAGCGCTCACGTCTACCGTATCATCCAGGAAGCGCTTACCAACGCGTCGAAGCATGCCAATGCCCGCAACGTAACCGTGCAGTTGAACCGGCTTCCTGATGCGGATCCGGTGCGCATCAGGCTATCGGTCGTCGACGACGGAGTAGGTCGCGACGGCGACGAGAGGGGGTCTCGTGCTTTAGGATGGGGATTGATCGGCATGCGCGAGCGCGTCCTGGCGCTGAGCGGAAAATTCGCCGCCGGACCCTTGCCGAGCGGCGGTTTCGGGCTGCAAGTGGAATTCCCTACGGCACTGAGGAGTGCCTGAGCGCCATGGTCATACGCGTCCTGCTGGTCGACGATCACGCTGTTGTCCGCGAGGGCTATCGCAGGCTGATCGAGAAGCATCAAGGCATTGAGATTGTCGCCGAAGCGAGTGATGCGGCGTCGGGTTATGAGGCTTTCAAGAAAAACAGCCCAGACGTCACTGTGATCGATATCTCAATGCCTGGAAGGGGAGGAATTGACCTCGTCCGGCAGATCCGGCAGCTGGATTCCGCCGCTCGCATTTTGATTTTCACGATGCATGCAAGTGCGAGCTATGCTCAGCAGACCTTTCGTGCCGGCGCGCGCGGCTATGTTACCAAAAGCAGTCCGCCGGATGTATTGGTCAGCGCCATCCGTGAGGTTTTTGCCGGACGCCCAGCGCTCTGCGCGGAAATCAACGAGGCCATCGCCAAAGATACGCTTGGGGATGAGTTGTCCGGCGTGGATCAGCTTTCGCCTCGGGAATTCGAGATCCTAAGAATGATTTTAGACGCCAAATCGGCGGAGGAAATCGCTTTGGCCTTCAATCTCAGTCCGAAGACTGTGGCGAACTACCATTATCAGATCAAATCCAAGCTCTGTGTCCGATCGGACATCGAACTCGTCTATTTCTGTATGCGACGAGGTCTGGTTGCTTCCCTTGCGGAGCCAAGGGTTTAGTTAGCCTCTCCCGCGAGGCGCGCGATGACTTTGCCATCGCCAGTTGTCTCGGCACCACGACGCGCGCGGGCTTAACCTGATCCTAAGCCGCATTTGTCATTATTCCGGCAAGCTTCGGCCTACCTTTGCGTGCTTGATACGCCGCGAGGGTGCGCTTGGGCGGGCGTAGCGTATCGAGTGAGTTTGCGTAATGGAGAGGCGTGTATCCGGCGCGCTGGCCGCGTGCCGGCTGGCAGTCGCTGCGATTGTGGCTGCCCTTACAACTGGCTGTTCTTCGAATAACCCGTCTCCGGGGTCGCTGACCGGCGTCTCGCGCTCGGTCTTCTCGGAAGACGACTACGGCGTGAGAAGCAGCCCGCGCGTCGCGTCCGAGAATATTCCCAAAGGTGGCGGACACTTCAAGCTCGGTTCGCCCTACAAGGTGGCGGGGCGATGGTATGTTCCGCGCGAAGATCCCAACTATCAAGAATATGGCGTGGCATCGTGGTACGGCGCCGATTTCCATGGCCGCAAGACCGCGAATGGCGAAGTCTTCGATGCGAAGGCGCTGACGGCAGCGCATCCGACGCTGCCGCTGCCCTGCTATGCCTACGTCACCAATCTCGCGAACGGGAGAACGGTGCTGGTCCGCGTCAACGACCGCGGGCCTTACGTAAATGACCGGCTTATCGATATGTCGTACGCGGCCGCGAAGCAGCTCGGGTATATCGACCAGGGACGGGCGCGGGTGCGGGTTCGGTTCGCAGGGTTGGCGCCGCTCAATGGCGACGATACCCGCGAAAAGCAATTTCTGGCGTCTCAAGAGCGGGGGCAGCGTCCGGATCAATGGGCGCCGGTTGCGCCTGCACGACAGTACGCCGCCGCCGAGTCGAGGTCTTCCGGGTTGCCACCTGATTCCTCGGACCGCTGGTCGGCGACGGCCTATCGCGCGGCGCTCGCCGGGAAGCCCGTTCGGCCTCCACCGGCGGCGGCGACCACATATCGACCGTATGTGGAGACGGCAAGTTACACTGAGCCGCAAGCGGGACAGGGCCGGATGGCGCTTTCCGCCCCCCAACCGCAACCCTTTGTGCCGCAGCGGTTTGCGGCGGCCTCGGGCGATGCTTACGGCGGGATGGATGCTGGACCGGCCAATAGTGGCGCCCGGGCCTATGGTTCGGATCGGACCTACGTGCAGGTCGGCATTTTCCGAGACCGTTCGAACGCCGAAAGGTTGCGGCGCGAGCTTGGATCGCTCGGCCCCGTCGAAGTGGCGCCGCTACAAGTCGGTGGCGGGTCGCAAGCCTACCGCGTGCGTGTCGGGCCGTTTTCACAAGCCGACGCATCGCGCACGCAAAGCCGAATCGCGACATATGGCGTCGCCGGCACGGCAATCGTCAGCGATTGAGACCAAACAGCCGTTAGCCCAGCGTTGACCATGTCACGATCGGGCCGGATACTCCTATCTTAATGAGGGAGGGCGCTACCGGTTAGAGTGGCGCCGGCGAGCATGGTCCGATCGATGTCGAAAACTTGCAGCATATGGTTCGCCGTCGTGGCGATCGTGGTGTCGCTCCTGGCGCCATTGAGTTCGGTGAAAGCCGCCGAATCGGCTTTTGCGACGAAAGCGCCGCGCGCCGTCCTCATGGATGCGGAAACCGGCGCGATCCTGTTCCAGCAGAATGCCGACGAGTTGGCGCCGCCCGCAAGCATGAGCAAGCTGATGACGCTTGCCGTGCTCTTCCGAGCGATCAAGGAAGGCCGCATCAACAAGACCGACGAATTCATCATGAGCGTCAATGCGTGGCGGAACGGTGGGGCGCCATCGGGCACATCCGCGATGATGGTGCCGGTGAACACCAAGGCGACGGTCGATGAACTCATTCAGGGCATCGCGGTGCAGTCTGGCAATGACGCCGCGATGTGCGTCGCGGAAGGCATGGCGGGGACAGAAGCTGCCTTTGCCCGCATGATGAATGACGAGGCGCGCCGCATCGGTCTCGTCAAATCGACATTCGCCAACGCGACGGGACTTGAAGCGCCGAACCATCTGATGACGGCGCGCGAACTCGCGTTGCTGGCGCGCTATCTCATCACCGAATATCCGGATTTCTACCCCGTCTTCGGACAGAAGGAATTTCTGTATCGCAAGCACAAGTTCATCAATCGCAATCCGCTGCTGTTTTTGAATATCGGCGCCGATGGACTGAAGACAGGCCACACCGCAATCGCGCGCTACGGTCTCGTTGGGTCAGCGGTGCAGGAAGGGAAGCGCCTGATCGTCGTCGTCAGCGGTCTCGAGAAAGCCGACCAGCGCAAGGACGAGGCCGCCAAGCTTCTCGAATGGGGTTTCCGCTCGTTCAGCGCGGTCAAGGTCTTCGACGACGGCGAGATCGTTGGCAAGGCGCGGGTGTGGGGCGGAAAGACTTGGTACGTGCCGCTCGCGCCAAAGGGCGACGTGATGTTTACGATGCCGAAATATCCGGCGGCGCAAAAACTCTCGGCGGAGATCGTCTATAAGGCGCCCTTGAAGCCGCCGGTAAAGAAGGGCGACCAAGTCGCGATACTTAAAATTACAAGTACCAGCAGTGCGTCGACGGAAGTGCCGCTCTACGCGACGGAAGACGTGGTCAACGGCGGCATCGTGCGGCAGGGTGTCGATTCGCTTGTTCTGATGGCCTTGCGCCGCCTGGCGCTCTAGATTACCCGCCGGGAATAGAGGCGAGACCCATGAAACGCGGAAAATTCATCACATTCGAGGGCGGGGAAGCGGCTGGCAAGTCGACCCAGGCGAAGCGCCTCGCAGAGCGGCTGGAACGAGCGGGTATCTCGGTCGTCGTTACGCGCGAACCGGGCGGCACGCCGGTCGGCGAGGACGTGCGCGAACTCATCATGAGGGATCGCCCGACCGATCCCGTGACGGAGCTCTTGCTCTTCGCTGCGGCGAGAGCCGAGCATGTGACGTCCGTCATTCGTCCGGCACTCGACGATGGGACGTGGGTGATCTCCGACCGCTTCATGGACTCGACGCGCGTCTATCAGGGCAAACTCTATGGCCTGGAGCCAGAGTTCATCGCTCAGCTCGAGCGCTATACGGTCGCGCCGGATTATCCCGATCTCACGTTGATCCTCGATCTCCCTGCAAGTGCCGGTGTCGAACGGGCGCAGCTTCGCGGCACGCTTTCCCGCTATGACGCCGAACGCATCGAGACGCACGAGACCTTGCGCGAGGGCTTTCTCGAGATCGCCGATGCGGAGCCGTTACGCTGCGTGCTGATCGATGCCAGTCTCTCGGTATCAAGCGTCGAGACGGCGGTTTGGCAGGCGGTATCGGCGCACCTGCTCGCCGAGGCCAATTGATGGCGCGGGCTCCGCTCGCCGCCGAGACGGAAGTCCTTCCCGAGGCCGACCGGCTCGACGACTTTCCGCATCCGAGAGAGACGCGAGCCCTCTACGGTCAGGAGGGGGCGCAATCGATTTTCGCCGAAGCGCTCGCTGGCGATCGCATGCATCATGCATGGCTTCTCTCGGGGCCGGCGGGCGTCGGCAAGGCGACGCTCGCTTATCAGGTCGCGAAGGCTGCCCTTGCGGAGCCGGAAGAGCGCGATCTGTTCGGACAGGGCCTCGCGATCGAACCTGACTCGCGGACGGACCGGCAAGTACGGGCGCTATCGCATCCGTCGTTGATGATCATCAGGCGTCCGTTCGATCAGAAGACCAAGCGGTTTCCGCAGAGCATTCCGATCGACGAAGTCCGCAAGGTCAAAAACTTTCTTGCGCACAGCGCCACGGGCCAAGGTCGGCGCGTCGTGATCGTCGATACTGCCGATGAGCTCAATCAGAACGCCGCGAACGCGCTGTTGAAGTCGCTCGAGGAGCCGCCGTCGCGGACGATTTTTTTGATGACGACGTCCGCGCCCGGCCGGCTGCTTGCGACAATCCGGTCGCGCTGCCGGACGATCCAGATGGGGCCGCTCGCCGAAAGCGATTTGAAGCGCGCGGCGGCGCAGGCGCTCACGGCTGCAGGCAAGGCTGTTCCGGAACAGCACGAGTGGGAAACGCTCGCGCCTCTCGCCGAGGGCAGCGTCGGCCGCGCGCTCGTTTTGCTCGGCGGGGGCGGTCTCAGTCTTCAGTCGAGGATCGACCAGGTGCTTTCGAGCCTGCCGCGGCTCGACCTGAAGACGGTTCATGCCCTTTCTGACGAACTGCAACCGGCGGCACAGGACCGCAAGTTTCAGCTCTTCATGGACCTTCTGCAAACGTCGCTGGCGCGGCTTATTTCCGCTGCCGCCACCGGAAAGGGGCCGGAACGGGACGTTCAACTCGCAAAACGGCTTATTGGCGAGGGCCGCCTTGCCACTTTTGCCGAGCTATGGGAAACACTGGCCCGCGAAAAGGCTGATGTCGTTTCCCTCAACCTTGATCGCAAATCGCTCATCCTCGGAACTTTCGCGCGCCTCGAGGCGGCGAGCCGCGGTTGAGGCGGGTGCGGTCGCATCCTGCGATTGCGACAACGAAAGATACCGAGAGTGGCGGAAAAATTTTACATCACGACGCCGATTTTTTACCCGAACGGCAAGCCGCATATCGGCCACGCCTACACGGTGATCGCGAGCGATACGCTGGCCCGCTTTGCTCGTCTCGATGGGAAGGATGTGTTCTTTCTCTCAGGCACCGACGAGCATGGTCTCAAGATGCAGCAGACCGCCGAGAAGGAGGGGATTCCGACCAAGGAACTGGCGGACCGGAATTCGGCAATCTTCCGTTCGATGATTGAAACGCTCGGCGGCTCGAACGACGACTTCATCCGCACGACCGAGCCGCGCCACTACGCGGCTTGCCAAGCCATCTGGGAGCGGATGGCTGCGAACGGCGATATTTATCTCGCCCGTTACGGCGGCTGGTACTCGGTGCGGCAGGAAGCCTATTTCGACGAGAAGGAAACGACTGTCGGCGAGGATGGCGTGCGCCGCGAGCCGCTCGGGTCGCCGGTCGAATGGAACGAGGAAGAGAGCTATTTTTTCCGGTTGTCGGCTTACCAGGACAAGTTGCTCGCGCTTTATGAGAGCGATCCGGATTTCGTCGGCCCGGTCGAGCGGCGCAATGAAGTTGCGAGCTTCGTCAAATCCGGCCTCAAGGATCTTTCGATTTCGCGTTCGACGCTGAAGTGGGGCGTACCTGTTCCTGGCGACGACAAGCACGTGATGTACGTGTGGGTCGATGCGCTGACCAACTACATCACCGCTGCCGGATACCCGGATACGAACGGCGCGAAATGGAAGTATTGGCCCGCCGACGTTCACATCATCGGCAAGGACATCGTGCGGTTTCACGCCGTCTATTGGCCGGCCTTCCTGATGTCCGCCGGTATCGAACTTCCGAAACGGGTTTTCGCGCACGGGTTTCTGTTCAACCGCGGCGAGAAGATGTCGAAATCGGTCGGCAACGTCGTCGATCCATTCGATCTCGTGAAGGCGTACGGCCGCGACACCATGCGCTACTTCTTCCTGCGCGAAGTGATGTTCGGTCAGGACGGAAACTACTCGTCGGACGTCATCGTCAATCGTATCAATGCCGATCTCGCCAACAATCTCGGAAATCTGGCGCAGCGTTCGCTGTCGATGATTTTCAAGAACTGTGAGGGCGCGATACCGGCGCCGGGCCCGCTCACTGAAGCGGATCAGGCCATCCTGTCGGCGACGGACGGTCTTTACGTCATTGCGCGTGCCGAGATGGAGCGGCAAGCCGTCACCAAGTATCTCGATGCCGTGTGGAACGTGATCGCCGACGCCAATCGCTATTTCGCGGCCGAAGAGCCCTGGGCGAAAAAGAAGACGGATCCGGCGCGGATGGCCACGATCCTTTACGTCACGGCTGAAATCGTTCGCCAGTTCGGCATTCTCATTCAGCCGGTGATGCCGGAAAGCGCTGCGAAGCTGCTCGACCTTCTTGGCATTGCGCCGGAGAACCGCACTTTTGCAAGCCTCGGCGAAAGTGGCCGTCTCCAGCCGGGGGGCAAAATCCCCGAACCGCAGGGTGTTTTCCCGCGCTACGTGGAACCAGAATAAGCGACGACAACGCGCCGCACGGCAGATGAGCGCCTCTGAAGAGTAAAAGACCTGATGCTTGTCGATCACCATTGCCATCTCGATTTCCCCGAGTTCGCTCCGGAACTCGATCAGGTCGTGGCGCGTGCGCAGCAAGCCGGCGTCGGGACGCTTGTCACGATCTCGACGCGCATTCGCAAGTTCGACGCTGTGAAAGCCGTCGCCGAACGCTTTGACGATGTCTTTTGCTCGGTCGGGACGCATCCCCACAACGCGCACGAGGAACTCGACATTCCTGTCGAGCGGATCGTCGAGCTTTCTAGGCATCCGAAAGTCGTGGCGATCGGGGAAGCCGGGCTCGATTATCATTATCAGCACTCGACGCCCGAAGCGCAGGCGGAAGGTTTTCGCCGGCACATCGCGGCCGCGCGCGAAACCGGGCTGCCGCTCGAAATTCACACGCGCGAAGCCGATGCCGATACGATTGCCATTCTTCAGGACGAGCACGCGAAAGGTGCGTTCCCGGCGGTGTTGCACTGCTTTACGGGCGGACGAGAGCTTGCGATGCGTGCGCTCGATCTCGGGCTCTACGTGTCGTTCAGCGGCGTGATCACGTTCAAGAATTCGGAAGCCTTGCGCGAGATTGCGCGCGACGTGCCGCTCGACCGGCTGCTTGTCGAAACGGATGCGCCGTTCCTGGCGCCTATTCCATTTCGCGGGAAGCGCAACGAGCCGGCGTACGTTGTCCGCACCGCCGCGGCGCTTGCCGACGTGAAGGGTGTCACCGCCGACGATCTCGCGCGGGCGACGACGGAGAATTTCTTCAGGCTCTACAGCAAAGCGAAGCGGCCGGCGGCCGGCGTCTCGGGGTCCGCCGCGGCATGAGTTTTCGCTGTACGATACTTGGTTCCGGATCCTCGGGCGGCGTGCCGCGCATCGGGATGAATTGGGGTTCGTGCGATCCCAACAACCCGAAGAACCGGCGGCTCAGATGTTCTGCCCTCGTCGAGCGTACCGGCTCGGGCGGCCGAACGTCCGTGCTCATCGATACGTCGCCGGATTTCCGCGAACAGCTTTTGGCGACGCGCCTGATGGCGCTCGATGGCGTGCTCTATACGCACGATCATGCCGATCACACGCACGGTATCGATGATCTGCGCATGGTATCGTTTGCGATGAAGCGGCGGGTGGACGTTTATTTCACCAAGGAAACGGGCGACAGCCTGAAGACGCGTTTCGGCTATTGTTTCGAAACGCCGAAGGGCTCGGAATACATGCCGATGCTCAACGCTCACGAGATCGACGGGGTTTCTCCGGTTGTCGTCGAGGGTGGTGGCGGTCCGGTCATCGCTCAGCCGATACCGCAGTGGCATGGTTCGATGCAATCGCTCGGCTTTCGCGTTTCGAACCTCGCCTATTCGCCGGACGTCAACGACATCCCGGAAAAGTCGATCCCGTTACTCGAAGGGCTGGACGTGTGGATCGTCGACGCCTTGCGTCATACGCCGCATGAATCGCATTTCAGTGTCAAACAGGCGCTCGCATGGTCGGCGCGGCTGAAGCCGAAGCGCACGATCCTGACGCATATGACGAGTGAACTCGACTATGAAACGCTCGCGCGACAACTGCCCGAGGGTGTCGAGCCCGCCTATGACGGCATGATGATTACGTTCTCCTGATATCGCGGACTCGTTCGTCTCGCGCAGGCGGCGTCACTTCCAGAGGCCGTAATCTTCCCATTTGTTTTCGGGGATTTCGCCGCCGAGCTTGTAGTCGAACGACGTCGCCTTCATTTGATCGCCGCTCACGGCGCAGGTGAAATCCAGAAAGTACCAGTGGTTTTTCGCGCGTACCGCAGCGCTTTTGGCAACGACCACGTTATCTTTGAAAACCGCGGGCTTCTGAACGGTGGTGGTGACGCGATCGACGCCTTTGAGGTGGCTTCCCTTCCTTACCGCATCGATGCCACGCAGGTTGCAGACCTGATGGGCTCGTTCTTCGGGTTCGAGTTCCTTCAACACCCGGTCCATCGAAGCATCGGCCAAAGCCGTTTCTGTGCCGCCCGCCAAGATGAGCAGCATCACGAGAGTTCTCGCTGCAAGCATTCCGTTAGCTTCCCCCAATGCCCTGCACGGCTCTCGCCGGTCCCAACACGGCCCCCCGACCGCCACAGTCAAAGCGCGCGAGGTTGTGTCCGTAATGAGGCGAAAACCTGCAGGTCTCCAATGCGGCGCAGGAATGATAGGCGGGTTATCTGCGCGAGGCGCGGCTTATGTCGCAAAAGCTTCATTGCCGGCGTTGGGGTGACAGCGCGAAGGTCTCAAGCGTCCGGCGATATTTCGATGGTTGAGCCCGTGGCACCCTGTTCCGTGCGCCATTCGCGGAAATTCACGATCTCGCCGTTGCGTGCGCAGCCCGGAGAGGCGAGATCGACGAACAGAGGGACGAGTGCTTCGGGGGAGGGAAGCGTTTCAGGATCTTCGCCGGGGAAGGCTTTCGCGCGCATGCCGGTGCGCGTTGCGCCGGGATTGATCAGGTTTGCCCTGACGGGCGTGTTCACGAGCTCTGCGGCCCAGGATTTCACGAGGGCCTCGAGACCAGCCTTGGAAGCCGCGTAGGGTCCCCAGTAGGCGTACTTTCCGCTCGCCGCACCTGACGTCAGGAAAATAGCGCGGCCGGCGTCCGAGCGCTTCAGCAGAGGATCGAGCGTTCGGATCAATCGCCAATTGGCAACGAGATTGATATCGATCGTCGAGACGAAGCCATCGTCCGTCGTGTGGCCGAGCGGCGAAAGAGGGCCGAGAATGCCGGCGTTCGCCACCAGAATGTCGAGACGCTGCCAGCGCTGAAAGATCGTCGGGCCGACCTGATCGACGCGGTCACCCTTTTTCAGATCCAGTTGCAGGAGTGTGGCGGCGCCGCCGATTGCCTGGATCTCATCATCGAGGGATTCGAGCGCTCCGACGGAGCGGGCCGCAATGATGACATGAGCGCCGGCCTTGGCGAGGCCCAGCGCGACGGCGCGACCGATCCCGCGCGACGCGCCCGTCACAAGTGCAATGCGACCGGAAAGCGGGCTGTCGGTCATGGTTCACTTACGAAGCTAGGGGTGGGCCGCTCAGCCGACTTCGGCCAAGAGAGAAAGCTGACGCGGCACCGCTTCACCACCGTAATCGGTCAGGTTCGTCGGGTAATCGCCGGTGAAGCAATGATCGGTGAACTGCGGCGCGCGGTCGTCGCGGCTATCGAGGCCGATGGCGCGGTAGATGCCGTCCACCGACAGAAACGCCAGACTATCGGCCTCCATGAAATCCCGCATCTCGTCGAGCGACATGTTCGCTGCGAGCAGGTCCTTTTTGCTCGGCGTGTCGATGCCGTAGAAATCAGGGTGGGTGATCGGCGGGGAAGAAATGCGCATATGAACTTCGGCGGCGCCTGCGTCGCGGATGAGCTGCACGATCTTTTTCGAGGTCGTGCCGCGGACGACGCTGTCATCGATCAGGACCACGCGGTTGCCCCGGATGACGCCCGAGTTTGCCGAATGCTTCAGCTTGACGCCGAGCTGACGAATACGCTGCTCGGGCTCGATGAAGGTGCGTCCGATGTAATGGTTGCGAATGATGCCCAGTTCGAACGGGATGCCGCTCTGCTGACTGAAGCCGATCGCGGCGGGAACGCCGGAGTCGGGAATGGGAACGATGACGTCTGCGCCGGTATTTGCTTCACGGGCCAGCTCGACGCCCATCCGCTTGCGGATGTCATAAACGGTCTGGCCGCCGACGATTGAATCGGGGCGAGCGAAATAGATGTATTCGAAAATGCATGGCCGCGCTGGGCGGATCGGGAACGGGCGGTGGCTTTCGAGCCCGCCGTCGGTGATGACGACGACTTCGCCGTTATCGACTTCGCGGACGAATTCGGCGCCGACCATATCGAGCGCGCAGGTTTCCGAAGCAAGAACGTAGGATTGGCCGAGACGGCCTATGACGAGAGGCCGGATGCCGATCGGATCGCGAACGCCGATCATCATGTCGTTCGTCAGGCAGACGAGAGCGTAGGAGCCTTCGATCTGGCGGATGGCGTCGATCAGGCGTTCGACGATGCGGCGCTTCTTCGAGCGCGAGAGAAGGTGGAGAATGACTTCGGTGTCGGAGGTCGACTGGCAGATTGCGCCGGAGGAGATGAGCTCGCGCCGGAGCGTCAGAGCGTTCGTGAGGTTGCCGTTGTGGGCGACGGCGAAACCGCCGGTATCGATATCTGCGAAGAGTGGCTGGACGTTTCGGATGAGGGCTTCGCCGGTCGTCGAGTAACGATCATGGCCGATGGCCATACGGCCTTTGAGGCGGGCGAGAACATCTGGCTTGGAGAAGTTATCACCGACGAGGCCCATGCGGCGCTCGGAGTGAAAGTTGCGGCCGTCGTAGGAGCAGATGCCTGCTGCTTCCTGGCCGCGGTGCTGGAGTGCGTGGAGGCCCAGCGCGGTTATGGCTGCGGCATCGGGATGGTCAAAGATGCCGAAGACCCCACACTCCTCACGAAGGCGATCATCGCCATAGCGAGTAAAGGTCAGACCATCGATTGTGGTCACGCCGCCTTGCTGTGCCATAGGCACCCTCCCGCGATTGAGCCGCCTGCTCTGCCCGATACATCGGTTAACATCTGAACGTTTCGCTACGTTCGACGCCTGTGTCACGCGAGCGTCATATAGTACCGCTTGCCGCCGATGACCAGCGCGACTGAACGACCCTTTTGGTCATTAAATCCTTGTTGTCCAGGCTGTTCGTTGGGCGACGGTGGCGGTGGCGCCGTCGACGGCTGCGGAATGACCTGGAGCAGGACATTGCGTATCGCTTCGCCCGTGCCTTTTACGTAGTCGCGGAAATATGCGTCGCGAACAAGGGGATGCTGCTTTTCTTTGTCCGGCGAGATGAAGGCCTCGTACGCCATGTAGGGAATGACGAAGAGCAGGAACCCGCGCAGCACACCGAAAATGAAGCCCAAGATGCGGTCGATCATCCCGACCTGACTGTCGAGGATCGCATCAGATATGCGCGCCGTGATCAGGTGCACGATGATTAATACGATCAGCGCGACGACGACGGCGACGGCGATTGTCGCAATTTGGGGCGGCAGGCTTGTCTGCGCCGCGATATCGGCCGTCATTTCCTTTTTGGTCGCGAAGATCCAGTAGCCGACGCCGGCTGCGGCGATCCACGAAACGATCGAAAGAAGCTCGCGTGCGAAGCCCCGGTACATGGCAAGCAGACCGGATATGAAGGCAACGCAGATCAGTGCCAGGTCCAAGTAGGTGAATGGACCGATCATGGCCAAAATCCCTCGTTGATCGACAGCTCCCCGCGCTTCAGACTCGCGCGGAAATTCAGTCGCATGGCGCCGTTGCCTCCGCAAGCGACTTGAGATGGGAGAGGCGAGAAAGCGACAACTTCATCCCTTGTACATCGACCTCGCCGCTTTCGGGCAAAAAGGCGCGTCCGAAGCCCAGTTTTGAGGCTTCTTTCAATCTTGATGTCATCATGGAGGCCGCACGAACGGCTCCAGACAATGAAACTTCGCCGAAATAAACGGCATCCCGTGGCAGCGTCACCCCGGAAATCGATGACAGCAGTGCTGCTGCGGCGGCCAAATCTGCTGCCGGTTCAGTGATCTTCAGGCCACCTGCCACATTTAGATAAACATCGTGGTTGCTGAACGACACGCCGCAGCGGGCGTCCAGTACCGCCAGCAGCATGGCGAGCCTATTGCTATCCCACCCGACGACGGCGCGGCGGGGCGTTCCGAGCCCTGACGGTGCGACAAGCGCCTGAATTTCAACGAGGAGGGGGCGGGTGCCTTCGACGCCCGCAAAGATCGAGGCACCAGGGCTCCGGCTTTCGCGGTCGCCCAGAAAGAGTTCAGACGGGTTGGCAACCTCTTGCAGGCCGCCGCTGACCATTTCGAAAACGCCGATCTCGTCGCTCGGTCCGAACCGGTTTTTGACCGCGCGCAGGATGCGATACGTGAGGCCGCGATCACCTTCGAAATACAACACGGTATCGACCATGTGCTCGATAACCTTCGGGCCCGCGATTTGGCCGTCCTTCGTGACGTGGCCGACGAGCAGCAGGGCGGAGCCTGCCATCTTGGCGTAGCGGATCAGGGAGAGCGCGGCGGCGCGGACCTGGCTGACGGTGCCGGGTGCCGCATCGAGCGTGTCGGCCCAGAGCGTCTGAATGGAATCGATGATGATGAGATCGGGCGGACGCTCGTCGCCAAGCGTCGCGAGAATATTCGACAGGTTCGTTTCGGACGCGAGACCGACTGGAGCGTTGTCGAGGCCAAGGCGTGCGGCGCGCAGACGAACTTGCGCGACCGCTTCTTCGCCCGAGAAATAGACGGCGCGTCCGCCGCCGCGGGCCACGTGCGCGGCGACCTGAAGCAACAGCGTCGATTTTCCGATACCGGGTTCGCCGCCGATCAGAATTGCGGAACCCGGGACGATGCCGCCACCGGTCACGCGATCGAGTTCGGCGATGCCGCTCGAAAAGCGCGGCGCTTCCTGAGCTTCGCCTTTGAGCGGCTCGAGCTTGACGATGCGGCCCTTGGTTTGCCGCGTGACGCCGGAACCGGGCGGTGGACCGGCATCGGTTTCTTCGACGAGCGCGTTCCATTCACCGCATGACGTGCACTTTCCCGCCCAGCGCGACGAGGTCGCTCCGCAGGACTGACAGACGTAGAGAGATCGAGAGGCTTTTGCCATGGCTTAAGGATTGTCGTCGAGGTAGAGGCGCGTGAAGCGATGTCCCAATCGCGTCAGGATTTCGTATCCGATCGTGCCGGCCGCGAAGCCTGCGTCTTCGATCGTCAGCCCTTCGCCAATGAGCTTCGCGAACTCGCCGGGCCTTGCGGCGCCTTCTGGAAGGTCCGTGACGTCGACGGTGATGAGGTCCATGGAAACGCGCCCGACGATCGGTGCGAGATGACCGCTGATGAGGACCTGCCCGCCGGGCTTGCCGTCGGGTGAGCTGGCACTGCGCGGGACGCCGTCGGCGTAACCTGCTGCGATCGTGGCGATGCGGCTCGGCCGCATTGCGCGCCATGTCGCCGAGTAGCCGACGGTCTCGCCGCGAAGGACATCGGCAACAGCGAGAATGCGCGCTGCGACCGTCACTGCAGGTTTCACCGGGGTTGGCGTGCTTTGCGATGCCTGGCCGCCGTAGAGCGCATAGCCGGGCCGTACGAGATCGAAGTGATATGCCGGTCCGAGCATCAGGCCGTCGGACGCGGCGAGGCTCCGCGGTATGCCTGCGAAAAGTGCTGACAGCGTTTCGAAGGCGAGAAGCTGATCGCGATTTTTCGGATCGCGCGGATTATCTGCGGATGCGAGGTGGCTCATGATGAGTTCGAGCGTGACGCCCTTCATCATCGATGGCTCGCTTGCGAGACGGCGAACGTCGCGGACAGGCAGGCCCAGACGATTGAGGCCCGTATCGATGTGGAGCGCTGCCGGTAAGTCTCCGCCTCGGGCACGGCTCAGAGCCGACCAGGCGACGACGTCGTCGAGCGTCGACAAGACAGGCTTGACCGAAAGCCGGTCGAAAGCAGCAGCGGAATTTCCGACGAGTCCGTCCAACGCGTAGATGTCGGCTTGCGGCACGATCTTGCGCGCGGCTTCGGCTTCCTCGGGTGTCGCAATGAAGAAGGTGTTGCAGCCCGCTCGCGCGAGGGCTGCGATGACACGCTCGGCGCCGAGGCCGTAGGCATCCGCCTTGACGACGGCGGCGCAACGTGCGGGCGCGACCGTGGCGGCAAGCGCGCGCCAGTTGGCTGCGATCTGTGCGAGATCAACCGTGATCGTGCCGGTCGCGCTGGCAAGGCTTTCCGGCATGCGCGTGTTGACCGTCATCTCGTCGTTTCCACCCGATCTCTTACCGCTCGGGCACCATATAGTCCCGAGCCAAATTGCCAAAGCGCGTGTACTGGCCTTCGAATGCCAGCTCGACGGTGCCGACGGGACCGTGGCGCTGCTTGCCGATAATGACCTCGGCTTTGCCAGATACCTGGCTCATCTTGGTCATCCAATCGGCAAATTCAGGCGTTCCTTCGGCAGGCTTCAAGCGCTCGACGTAATATTCTTCGCGGAAGACGAACATCACGACGTCGGCGTCCTGCTCGATCGAGCCAGATTCGCGAAGGTCGGAAAGCTGCGGGCGTTTGTCTTCGCGCTGCTCGACCTGACGAGAAAGCTGCGAAAGCGCGATGATGGGTACGACCAATTCTTTCGCCAGCGCCTTGAGCCCCGTCGTGATTTCGGTGATTTCCTGCACGCGGTTGGCGCTGCTGCTCAATTTCGATCCGGCGAGCAGCTGGAGGTAGTCGACCACGAGCAGATCGAGGCCGTTCTGGCGCTTCAACTTTCGCGCTCGCGCCGAAAGCTGCGCGATGGTGATGCCGCCGGTCTGATCGATGTACAGCGGAATGCGGGACATCTCCGAGGCGACCTCGGAGAGCTTGCGGAATTCGTTCTCGTCGATCATGCCGCGGCGAATCTTTTCCGAGCTGATTTCCGCCTGCTCGGCAAGGATACGTGTCGCGAGCTGCTCGGACGACATTTCGAGCGAGAAGAAGCCGACGATGCCGCCGTCGGCCGTCTTCATCGAGCCGTCCGCCTGGCGTTCGCCCCGATAGGCCTTGGCGACGTTGTAGGCGATGTTCGTGACCAGCGCCGTCTTACCCATCGACGGACGGCCCGCGAGGATGATGAGATCCGACCGCTGCAAGCCGCCGAGCTTGTTGTCGAGATCGGAAAGGCCCGTCGACGCGCCCGATAGATGTCCGGCACGCTGGAAGGCACTGTTCGCCATCTCGACGGCCGTGATGAGCGCGGATTTGAAGGTCTCGAATCCCTTGCCGTACTTGTTCTGCTCGGCGAGCGAGTAGAGGCGGCCTTCCGCCTCCTCGATCTGTGCCCGGGGCGGGTGGTCGACGGCGCTGTCGTAGGCCGTGTTGACCAGATCTTCGCCGATGATGATCAGCGAGCGGCGAGTCGAAAGATCATAGATCGTGCGGCCATATTCGGCGGCATTGATGATCGTGGTGGCGTTGGCTGCGAGACGGCCGAGATATTGCGGCACCGTCAGATTCGAATCGATCGGCTCGGCATTCTCGAAGAATGTTTTGACCGTAACCGGCGTCGCCGTCTTGCCCGCATGAATGAGGGTTGCCAGCGTTTCGAAGATTCGCCCGTGCAGCGGATCGAAGAAATGTGCGGGAGAGAGAAAGCCGGAAACGCGATCGAGCGCCTCGTTGTTGACGAGGATCGCACCGAGAAGCGCCTGTTCGGCTTCGAGATTGTGGGGCGGCTGACGGAAGGTCAGCGCCTCTTCGGCCGAGACGGCTTGCTTCAGCTTCTCGGTCGCGAGGTATGCGGGATTTGCCATGGCCGGGACGCTAGCAGATTCCGCGGCGCGTACTCTGCTTGTGGGCATACAACCAGCAAAGCATCCCCGATATCAACACGGGGCGAGAGAAGTGCTTGGCCGTGGGAATCACGCCACGGCCAGGCACTAGCGATTCTAAAGCCTGGACTCAGGCCGATTCGTCGTCCGAAGCCGAACGGCCCTCTTCGAAGACTGCGTCGGGGTTGAAGGTCTCGAGCTCGAGCGCTTCTTCCTTGACGACGGCAACGTTTTCGCCGCGCGCCTGCTTGTCGGCTTCGTCCTGCGAACGAGCGATGTTCAGATCGACGCTGGCAACGACTTCCGGGTGAAGCTGAACCTTGGCAGACGTCACGCCGAGCGCCTTGATTGGCTTTTCGAGGATGATCTGGTTGCGGTCGACGGTGAAGCCGCCTTCGGTGATCACGGTCGCGATGTCACGGGTGGAGACCGAACCGTACAGCTGGCCGGTATCGCCAGCGGCGCGGATGAGGACGAACGACTTGCCCGTGAGCTTCGCGGAAACGGCTTCGGCTTCCGACTTGTGGGCGAGGTTGTCGGCTTCGAGCTGGGCGCGGCGGCCTTCGAAGACCTTCTTGTTGTCTTCGGTCGCGCGCAGCGCCTTTTTCTGCGGCAGCAGGTAATTGCGGGCGTAGCCGTCCTTGACGTTGACGATATCGCCGATCTGGCCAAGGCGGCCGATACGCTGGAGAAGAATGACTTGCATCGTTTGTAGCTCCTATTGAGATCAGATGATGAGGTTGAATTATTGGGTGGGCGTCTCAGGTGGGCGTTTCTGGCGGCCGCCCAGCCGCTCGATAGTGAAAAACGGTTTCCGCCAAGCCGGTGATGGCGAGCAAAAGGCCGATGTAGGGAACGAAAAGAACGCCGGTGTAGAGAGCGGTCAGGATGAACGCGCGCCATGGTGAGCCGCGCGTCAGCGCATGAACAACCGCGAGACCGACGAGGGCGAAGGCCAGCGTAAAGGGTGCGGCGACGGCGGCTGCCAAAAGGCCCGGCATATCGCCCACGAACGACAGCGCGATAGCGATCAGGAGCGCGAACACGGCCGTTCCCGGCAGGGAGAATGCCGCTAGATCCGGCCATGGACGTTGGAGGCGTCCGGAAGCCAGCGTGATTCGCCCGGAAAGCCAAAGATTGAGCAGGATCGTTCCCATCGAGAGCAGACCCAGCGCCCACGGCAGCGACGAAACCGTTGAGCGTGTGATGGAATCGATCTCGGCCGGGCCGATCTCCGGGGCGCCCGGGACGCGCGAGAGCTCAGTTTTCACGAAACTCTCGACGACGGTGCGGAGCAGCTTTGTCAGCGTTTCCATGTCGCCGCCCATCAGCATCAATGCGAGCATTGCAAAGATGGCGGAGAAGATCGCGGCGGTAACGGCGATGCGCCCGACCGGATACCATTCGCGTTCACCGTCGAAATCGCGGCTCAGAAGTGCGAGGCGCGTGCAGACGACGGCGGGAAGCGCGGTGCTGATGGCGTAGACTTCGCCCGCAAGCGGGTTGGCGATCAGAAGAACAGCGGCGGTTGCGGTGATCGCAGCGATGGCCGCTGCGACGGGGCCAAGCCCGAGGCCCGTCAGGTAGAGCGGCAGCGGCGTCAACAGAAAGAGAATGATGCGGAGCAGAAACGCTCCCGTCGTCGCCGAAGCGAAGACGACTGCCGAGATCAACCCGGCGCCGATGGCGAGTATGAAAATTTTCGACTGCATTCGTTTGCTGTCCCGCGATGTTGGCGGTTAGAGGCGGATCCGGTTGCCCGTCCCGACCCAACGTATAGAAGAGAAGGCGGAGCGAACCCAAGGCCCGCTCCGCCGCCCTGATTACTTGATCACGTAAGGCAGAAGACCGAGGAAGCGAGCGCGCTTGATGGCACGGGCCAGCTCGCGCTGCTTCTTGGCCGAAACGGCCGTGATGCGGCTCGGCACGATCTTGCCGCGCTCGGAGATGTAGCGGCCGAGCGTGCGGACATCCTTGTAGTCGATCTTCGGTGCGCCGGCGCCCGAGAACGGGCAGGTCTTGCGGCGACGCTGGAACGGACGGCGGGCTCCGCCGCCTGACGAGGCGATTTCAGCCATGGGTTAACCCTCCGACTCAGTTGAATCACGGCGAGGTGCGCGGGGCGCATCGCCATCGCGAGGCGGACGCGGACCGCGGTCGCCAGGTGCGCCGCCTTCACGGGGCGGGCGCGAACGGAACGTGGAGCCGCCTTCGCGACCACCACCGAAGCCACCACGATCACCGCGCGGGGGGCCGCCACGGCCCGGACCGCCGAAGCCGCGGTCGCCACGATCACCGCGCTCGTCGCGATCCTGCTTGCGCATCTGGACGCTCGGCTCGGCCTCGAGTTCTTCGACGCGGACGGTCATGAAGCGGATGACGTCGGCGTTGATGCCCATGCGCCGTTCCATTTCGGTCACGGCGGCAGGGGGAGCATCGACGTTGAAGAACGCGTAGTGCGCTTTGCGGTTCTTCTTGATCTTGAAGGCGAGGTTCTTGAGACCCCAGTATTCTTGCTTGGTGACTTTGCCCTGGCCTTCTTCGATGACGCCCTGAAATTCCTTCATGAGCGCTTCGACTTGGGCCTGGGTAACGTCCTGGCGTGCCAGGAAGGTATGCTCGTAGAGCGGCATACGTTGGCCTTTCGGTTCGAGTTCAACGTCTTGCGACGTCCTGTCTTCCCGCCGGCGCAAAGCCCCAAAAGGCCGAGAAAGGCCAATCTGGTACCAAATAGGAGAAGACACTGGGGGACGGCGCGCGAAGCGCCCCTCGGGCTTAAACGGCCACTCAGCCGGTACAACCTAAGCCCCCGTTCAGCCTCCTGCCGACACGGGAAAGCGGGCTTATACAGTAATTTCGGGAGAGGGCAAGCGGGCGGACCGCCGGTCACGTCGTCAATTTCTGCTCAATAGCCGCGTAAGTGCCACCCGTCCATCACGGGAATCATGGCCTAGATGCGGTGCCGGGGGACCGTCCCGGCGCGTGAAGGGAGACGAGAAGACCATGAAGTTTGCAGCCTATACCGAAGAAACGATCTGGGCGGTCGAGGATGACGAAGCGACCGCTAAAAGCGAAGGCGAGGCGACGATGCAGGAGAACGGCGTCTCGGATGTCGCAGCTCTCAAAGTGGCGCCAATCGATGACGACCTCGTGGAAGCCCTTGCCAAGGCCGAGGCCTCTGGCGGCGATGTGCTTTTCGACCTGATCGACGGAGAGCTTTGCGAGGTCGAAACAGTCGAAGGCTGATCGAGACGGACTTCGCAATTCGCCTTCACATGGGGCGCCGCGTTCTCGCGGCGCTTTTTTTTGCGCCTAAGGGATGTCTTGCCTCGCTGTCGGCACCTCCCATCTTCTCAGCCAAGGATAACTCAGGAGTTTCATCCGTGACGAACGAGCCTCATTCAGTGGCGGCCCAGCCTTCGCCCATCGATGGCGGAGTCAGAATTGGCCACGTTCATCTCAAGGTCGCAGATCTTCAGCGTGCGCTTGATTTCTATACCGGCGTGCTCGGTTTCCAGCTGATGCAGCGTTACGGAAGCCAGGCGGCCTTCATTTCCGCCGGTGGTTACCATCATCACATCGGCCTCAATACGTGGGAAAGCAAAGGGGGATCGCCGCCGCCTCCAGGTACGACCGGGCTTTATCATGTCGCCATTCTTTATCCGACGAGAGCAGCGCTGGCGGATGCCTTGCGACGGCTCATCGCGGCGGGCGTACGGCTGACGGGCGCGAGCGATCACGGCGTCAGCCAGGCGCTCTATCTCGACGATCCCGACGGCAACGGCGTCGAACTCTATTGGGACCGTCCCGGAGCCGAATGGCCGCGCGACGCCACCGGGAATATTGCGATGTTCACCCGGGCCCTGGACCTGGACGATCTTCTGCGCGAACCCGCCCCGGCGGCGTAGGGCCAAGGGCTAAAAGGAAAGGAAAATCGATCGCGTTGTGCTGCGCTCCCTGCAAGCACGGGGGCGTCGGGGTTTCTGGCGGCTGCCTCTGGGCAGTTCCCTGCGTCTCTTGACAGCCGCAGGGTAGGGGTGGACTAAGGCCGCCAAATCTCGCCGCGGGGGCAGGCTTCCCGGCAATCCAGCACAAGGTATTTCTCAAAACGATGGCACGCGCATTCGTTTTTCCGGGTCAGGGCAGCCAGGACGTGGGGATGGGCAAAGCGCTTGCCGATGCGTTTCCGTCCGCCCGAGCCGTTTTCGACGAGGTCGACGAGGCGCTGGGCGAAAAGCTCTCCGCGCTCATCTGGGAGGGTCCGAAAGAAACCCTGACGTTGACCGAAAACGCGCAACCCGCGCTCATGGCCGTTTCCGTTGCTGTCATGCGTGTGCTCGAACAGGAAAAGGGCTTCTCTCTCGCCGGTAAGGTGAACTTCGTCGCCGGTCACTCGCTCGGCGAATGGTCGGCTCTGACCGCTGCCGGCGCGCTGTCGATCGCCGATGCCGCACGGCTTCTCAGGCTTCGCGGGCAGGCGATGCAGAAAGCCGTTCCGGTCGGCGTGGGTGCGATGGCCGCGCTTCTCGGCGTCGGTATCGATGTTGCCGAAAAGGTTGCTGCCGAGGCGGCGCAGGGCGATGTCTGCCAGATCGCCAACGATAACGAGCCGACGCAGGTCGTGCTCTCGGGGCACAAAACGGCAATCGACCGGGTGGGCGAAATCGGGAAAGCGTTCGGCGTCCGCCGCGCTGTGCCGCTTCCGGTCTCCGCGCCCTTCCATTGCAAGCTGATGCAACCCGCGGCCGACGCGATTGCCGAAGCGCTGGCGACCGTCACGGTTCGCGCGCCCGTAGTGCCGGTGGTCGCGAACGTTTTGGCGCAGCCGATCAGCGATCCGGATGAGATCAAAAAGCGTCTCGTCGAGCAGGTTACCGGCACCGTCCGCTGGCGCGAATGCGTCGCGACGATGGCGGCCGCCGGCGTGACAGATTTCTACGAAATCGGCGCAGGCAAGGTCCTCGCCGGGCTCGTCAAGCGCACAGCGGCAAATGCCAACGCGACGAGCGTCGGCACGCCCGCAGACATCGATGCGGCGATTGCCGCACTCACCAAGTAAGGAGATTTGAATGTTCGATTTGACCGGCAAGACTGCGCTCGTGACGGGCGCTACCGGCGGGCTCGGCGCGGAGATTGCGCGGACGCTGCACAAGGCTGGCGCTTCGGTTGCCATTTCGGGGCGCAAGGTCGAAGCGCTCGATGCTTTGGCCAAGGAACTGGGCGACCGTGTTCACGTCGTTCCGTGCGACCTCGCCGATCGCGCCAGCGTTTCGAAACTCGTCGATGAAGCGGTCAAGGCGCTGGGCGGACGGCTGGATATCCTCGTCAACAACGCCGGTCTCACCAAGGACAATCTCTTCATGGTGATGAAGGATGACCAGTGGGACGACGTCATCGCCGTCAATCTGACGTCGACGTTCATGCTGTGCCGCGCCGCTTCGCGCCACATGATGCGCTCGAAGACGGGCTATGGCCGTATCATCAATATCGCCTCCGTTTCGGGCGTATTCGGCAATCCGGGGCAGGGCAATTATGCAGCTTCCAAAGCCGGTATGATCGGCATGACCAAATCGCTCGCGCGCGAAGTCGCATCCCGCGGCATTACCGCCAACTGCATCGCGCCCGGCTTTATCAAAACGGCGATGACGGATGTTCTGACTGAAAAGCAGAAAGGCGAAATCGCTCAAATCATTCCGGCCCAGCGGTTCGGCGAGCCCTTGGACGTGGCCGCGGGCTGCCTCTATCTCGCCTCGAATGAAGGCGGCTACATCACCGGGCAAACGCTGCACATCAATGGCGGCATGGCGATGGTTTGAGACCGTCTTCCGGGTTGGTAAACGTCCAGAATGCCTGATTTATTGGCCGCTCGGGTCTCTGGATTTCGGATGCTGAACGGTGCGTCACCGCGTGCTTTGCATTGCTCCTGAAGTGTGTTAACGACACCACGGTTTTGAGGCGTCAAAATCACGTCATCGGGACGGTGCGTAGCTGGGGACAACTCGGCGGCGTGCAAGTTGGGGACGGTGCCTAGCGACGAGACTCGCGCTACGGCGACTAAGGAAAAAAGACTTCTGAACGGGGCGAACCCCTATCCGAACAGGCTAGACTTCTCGTAAGTTGAATTCCTGTCATGCGGCTTTTAGCGGGTTCTGCAGGGCGAATAGGCGAGCAATAAAGGGCCGCCAAAAATTAGAAAGACACGAGGATTGACGATGAGCGATGTCGCAGAGCGCGTGAAGAAAATTGTCGTAGAACATCTTGGGGTCGAGGCCGACAAGGTCACCGACAATGCAAGCTTCATCGACGACCTGGGTGCAGACAGCTTGGATACTGTTGAGCTCGTGATGGCCTTCGAAGAGGAATTCGGCTGCGAAATTCCGGACGATGCCGCTGAGCACATCCTGACCGTCGGCGATGCCGTCAAATTTCTCGAGAAGAACGCGAGCGCGGCTTAAGAGCCAGCCCTTCCGTTTCGTCCGGAGCGCAATTGCGCCTTAAGGACAGGCTTAATAGGGGGCTGGGCAACCGGCCCCCTTCACGTGCCCAACGTGGATCGCAATCAGAGCAACGGTAAATAAGAAAAAATCGATGCGCCGTGTCGTCATTACAGGAATGGGTCTCGTCACTCCCGTCGGATGCGGTGTCGAGGCTGCGTGGTCCAATCTTTTGGCTGGACAGAGCGGTGCGCGGCGTATCGAGGAATTCGAAGTTTCGGACATTACCTGCCAGATCGCGAACTTCATTCCGCGCGGGGCGACGTCCGAGGGGAAGTTCAATCCTGACGATTGGATGGAGCCGAAAGAGCAGCGCAAGGTCGATGATTTCATCATCTATGCGGTTGCCGCTGCCGATCAGGCGATTGCAGATTCGGGCTTGAAATTCGATACCTCCGACGCGCAGGAGCGCGCTGGGGTGCTCATCGGCTCGGGTATCGGTGGACTTTCGGGAATTGCGGATACGTCGATCCTTCTCAAAGAGAAGGGGCCGCGCCGCGTTTCTCCGTTCTTCATTCCGGGCCGGCTCATCAATCTCGCGGGCGGCTACGTTTCCATCAAGCATCACCTGCGCGGGCCGAACAATGCGGTCGTGACCGCGTGCGCGACCGGCACGCATGCAATCGGCGATGCTGCGCGGATCATCGCGCTCGACGATGCCGACGTGATGGTGGCGGGCGGAACAGAAAGCCCGATCTGCCGGATCGCGATGGCAGGCTTCGCAGCTTGCCGTGCGCTCTCGACGGACTTCAACGACAACCCGACGCGCGCGTCGCGTCCTTACGACAAGGACCGCGACGGTTTCGTGATGGGTGAAGGCGCCGGCGTCGTCATTCTCGAAAGCTATGAGCACGCCAAGGCGCGCGGCGCGAAGATCTATGCCGAGGTCATCGGCTACGGCATGTCGGCGGACGCCTATCACATCACGGCGCCTGCCGAGGACGGCGACGGCGGTTATCGATGCATGAAGGCCGCTCTTGCGCGCGCAGGCATCGCGCCAAGCGAGATCGATTACGTCAATGCGCACGGCACCTCGACGCCGATGGGCGACGAAATCGAACTCAAGGCTGTTGAACGCCTGTTCGGAAACAGCGCGGGCAAACTTGCGATGTCGTCGACGAAATCGGCTATCGGGCATCTGCTCGGTGCGGCCGGTGCCGTCGAGGCGATATTCTCCGTTCTCGCCATTCGCGACAACGTCGCCCCGCCGACGCTCAACCTCGACAATCCGTCGGTCGAGACGGCCATCGATCTTGTGCCTCACAAGGCACAAAAGCGTGATATCAATACCGCGCTTTCGAACTCGTTCGGCTTCGGCGGGACGAATGCATCGCTCGTTCTTCGCCGCGTAGCGTGAAAGCTGCGGCGAATACGGGTTTTTGCCACATTTTACGTTGAGCGTCTCGCGCGGGTGGGGGATCGAGCAGCGCAATTCGAGGCAAAGAGCCTCGCATGCGGTGCTCTTTCAATGACGGTGCTCGCGGTATCATGAGTCAAAATAGGAAGCGTCCGGACGGCGTCCGAACGGCCCGGACTGCTGGGGCTCGAAGCCCTGCCGAACGGTTGGAGCCCGGGCGCGCGCCGGGGCGTCCCCGCGGCCTGCAGGCTCGCGAGCCGTCGCGGGCGCTGGGGAGCATTGTCCGCGCCATCAGCGGCGTTCTCACAGTATCGCTAATCGTCATGGTGCTCGTCGGTGGAACGGCGTTCGCCATCTTCAACAATTTCGAAAGTCCCGGCCCGCTCGATGCGCCGCGTACCATCGTCATTCCGAAAGGCGAAGGGCGGATCGCGATCGCGGAACGGCTAGAAAGAGAAGGCATCATCACCAATCGGTGGACCTTCGTCGGCGGTTATCTGCTGCAAGGATTTCTCGGCTCGAAAAAGACGAGTGAGCTTCGCGCAGGCGAGTACGAAATCAAGGAACACGCCTCGATGCGGGACGTGATCGATACCCTCTCCGAGGGCAAGTCGATCCTCTACAAGGCGACCCTTCCCGAAGGCCTGACAAGCGAGCAGATCGTCGAGCGTCTCAAAGCCGAGCCGAACCTCAGCGGCGAGATAACGAATATTCCTCCCGAAGGTACCCTCCTTCCCGATACCTACTATTTCTCGAAGGGCGCGTCGCGGAACGAGGTCCTGGACCGGATGCGCGACGGCATGGAGAAGGCGATGGCGGAAATCTGGGAGGGACGTGATCCGGACCTTCCGATCCGGTCCGTCGAGGAACTGGTGACGTTCGCGTCCATCGTCGAGAAGGAAACGGGCCGCCAGGACGAGCGCGACAGGGTCGCGGCGGTCTTCTACAACCGGCTAAGGAAGGGCATGAGGCTGCAATCCGATCCGACGATCATCTACGGCATCGTCGGCGGACATGGCGTCCTTGGCCGCGGCATCACCAAGGCCGATATCGATACGAAGTCGCCGTACAACACCTATCAGGTCAACGGACTGCCGCCGGGGCCGATCTGCAACCCAGGCAAATCCGCGCTTCAGGCGGCGCTGCATCCGGCCAAGACGTCCGATCTCTACTTCGTCGCCGACGGTACCGGCGGCCACACGTTCTCGGAAACCCTGAAAGAGCACAATTCGGCCGTTCAGAAATGGCGGGCCGTTGAGAAGCAGACGAAATCCGGTAAGCAGGGCGCGGCCGACGCCGATCCGGACACCGGGACGGCGCCCATTCCGCAAAGCGTCGATGGCGGCCCGAAGCCCGGTCCCGTCACGACGAAGGCGCAGAAATCGACCAAGGCGTCGGCATCAGCCGATAGTTCAGCCTCGGCTGACAGCAATGGGGCCGACGTTCCTTTGCCGGTTCGGAAACCAAAAAAGCAATAGATCGGGCTCGACCATAAGTCCTGTTGGCGGGCGCGGCGCTTCCCGTTAAGTTGCGCGCCGCATAGCCCACCCGTCGATGAGACCTTCCCCGATGACAATTTCCAGCATGACGGGATTTGCCCGTGTCGATGGCTCGAACGATGGGCTCGCGTGGACATGGGAAGCGCGCAGCGTCAACGGCCGCGGGCTCGATGTCCGCTTGCGCCTGCCGCCGGGCTACGAGGCGCTCGAAGTCGCGGCGCGTGAGGCCGTTGCGAAGCGGTTTGCGCGCGGCAACATCGCGCTGTCGCTCGCACTCGAACGGCAGCAGGGGAACGGGTCCGTCCGGTTGAATGAACTCGTACTCGCGGACGTCATGAAGGCTGCGGAACGCGTCTCGGCGCTATCGGGTGCGTCGAAGCCGGATGCGGCGCAGTTTCTCATGATCAAAGGTGTTCTCGAGACTTCAGATCAAACGGTCGAGGACAGCGAAGCTCGTGCAGTGCGTGAAAGCGCCGTTCTGCGGAGCCTCGAAGCGACGCTCGACAAACTTGGCGAAGCGCGGCGGGCAGAGGGCACGCGTCTCGCCGAGATCGTGCGCGATCAGCTCGCGCAGATCGAGCGTCTGGCAGGCGAGGTGCGGGCGTCGCCTTCGCGATCTCCCGAAGCCATCGCCACCCGGCTCAAGGATGCCATAGCGCGTCTCTTCGAGGCGACGGCGGCCCTCGATCAGGACCGCCTCCATCAGGAGGCCATGTTGCTGGCGACGCGCGCCGACGTCGAGGAAGAACTGCAGAGGCTTGCCGCGCACGTTGCGGGCGCCCGCGATATCATCGGTGAGCCTGGCGCCGTCGGGCGCAAACTCGATTTTCTGGCGCAGGAATTCAATCGCGAAGCCAACACGCTTTGCTCCAAGGCCAATGCGGTCGATATCACGCGGCTCGGCCTGCAATTGAAGACGGTCATCGACCAGCTTCGCGAACAAGTGCAAAATGTCGAATAGAATGACCAAGAACGCTGCCGACACTTCGAACCAAGGTTCAAACGACGAGAGCATCGCCGTGCCGCACATCGCGCGCCGGGGATTGCTCTATATCGTCTCGTCGCCGTCAGGCGCTGGGAAGACGACGCTGGCGCGGCGCGTTCTTGCCGCCGACAGCAACATCGAGATGTCGGTTTCCGTCACCACGCGAGCGCCGCGGCCGGGTGAAAAGGATGGCGTCGACTATCACTTCGTCGATCACGCCGCATTCGAGGGCATGAAGGACCGCGGTGAACTTCTCGAGTGGGCGCGCGTCTTCGACAATTATTACGGTACGCCACGCGCGCCGGTCGAAGCGGCCATTCGCGACGGCCGCGACGTGCTCTTCGATATCGACTGGCAGGGTGCGCAGCAGCTGTCCGAGAAGATGCCCAACGATGTCGTCAGGGTGTTCGTTCTGCCGCCATCGGGCGACGTGCTGGAGAACCGGCTGAAATCGCGTGCGCAGGATCCCGCTGACGTCGTTGCGAAGCGCATGGCGGCGGCGGCGTCCGAGATCAGCCATTGGCCGGAATACGATTACGTGCTCGTCAATTCACACATCGAACAGAGCACGGCTGCGGCGCTTGCCATTCTTCTCGCCGAGCGGCTGAAGCGTGGCCGTCAGCTCGGCCTCTCGGACTTCGTTCGCAAATTACAGTCCGCGCTTTAGGCTTTCGCGGGCGCCTCTCCGCCTGCGTCGAGAATTGCGGCGAGGCGCGCAAAATCCGAAACGGAGAGTTCCTCGGCGCGCCGTTCCGGCGAGAGCCCAGCGCGTTGCAGAAGAAGCTCGGGAAACGGCGTCAACTGTTTCAGGCTCGAACGCAGCATCTTGCGGCGCTGGCCGAAGGCTGCCGCCGAGACGCGGGCCAGCGTCTTGACCTCGCAGCGCGGCTCCGGATTTGCGCGCGGGCGAAACTCGACAATGGCTGATGCAACTTTCGGCGGGGGTGTGAAGGCTTCCGGCGGCAGATTCATGACGATTTTTGCCTCCGTCCGCCATTGAGCGAGGACGGAAAGCCGGCCGTAGGCCTTCGATTTCGGGGCCGCGACGATGCGTTCGGCAACCTCGCGCTGGAACATCAAGACCATCCGGTCGTACCACGGCGGCCAGGGTTCGGTTTCGAGCCAATTCACGAGCAGCAGCGAGGCGATGCCATAGGGAAGGTTTGCCGCGACCGTGACCTTACCCGCACCCGCCAGCAACGTCTGCCAATCGGCATCGAGAGCATCGTCGGCGTGGACCTCCAGCTGGCCCGGAAACCGCTCCGCGATTTCGGCGAGCGCTGGGAGGCAGCGGTCGTCGCGTTCGATGGCGACGACCCGCTTGGCGCCTTCCATCAGGAGCGCGCGCGTCAGGCCGCCGGGTCCGGGGCCGACCTCAACGACGGTCCGATCGCTCAAATCGCCGGCGAGGCGCGCGATCTTCCGCGTCAAATTGAGGTCGAGCAGAAAGTTCTGCCCGAGCGATTTCTTGGCGCTGAGGCCATAGCGTTCGATGATTTCGCGAAGGGGCGGTAATCCGTCGGGAGCGGTGGAGGTTTTCATGTCGTGCCCGCGCGACGCCGGCGCGCGCTCATCTCGCCTGCGAGTTTCAGGGCAGCCTTGAGGCTCGCAGCCGATGCAACTCCCTTGCCGGCGATGCCGAATGCCGTCCCGTGATCGGGGGACGTGCGAACGAACGGCAGGCCGATCGTTGCGTTGACGCCTTCATCGAAGGCCAGCGTCTTGATCGGGATCAGTCCTTGATCGTGATACATGGCGAGCGCCGCATCATACGTCTTGCGTGCCGCTTCGTGAAACATCGTATCGGCGGCGTGGGGGCCGGTCACGTCAAGCCCCTCGGCCTGCAAGGCTTCGATGGCCGGGCGTATGATTTCGGAATCTTCCGAGCCGAGCGCGCCATCTTCGCCCGCGTGCGGGTTCAGTCCCGCGACGGCAATTCGCGGATGTTCGATGCCGAAATCATGCCGTAGCGACGCTGCCATGATGCGTGCGGTCTTGATGATCTTATCGGTTGTCAGCAAGGCGGGCACGTCTTTCAACGGAACGTGGATCGTCAGCGGCACGACGCGGAGCTGCGAAGAGGCGAGCAGCATCACCGGATCGGCGGGTTCGCCCGGCCAGAATTCGGCCGCCAGTGCGCCGAGATATTCGGTATGTCCCGGAAATTCGAAGCCCGCGCCATAGAGCACCGATTTCGCGATCGGGTTGGTCACGACGGCCGACGCACGGCCAGCGGCGACGTCGGCCACCGCGGTACGGATAGCGTTGATCGTGGCGGGCCCATTGTTGACGGACGGGTTGCCCGGCTGCGCAGGCTCGGCGAGGGGAATGGGGAAGACCGGAAGCGCATCCTCGAAGACCTCCGCGCCGGCCGATAGATCCGCCACGGGTACGATGCGTCCCTCATCAAAGCCGGCCGCGCGCGCGGTGGCGCGCATCAGGGCGATGTCCGCATAGAGAACGAACGCGGGCAATCGATCGGTGATGCGGTCTCGCCAGGCTTGAAGGGCAAGCTCGGGGCCGATCCCCGCAGCATCGCCCATCGTCAGTGCCAGGGGCGCCCGCGGCTCCTTAGCGGGAACCGACATTTATCCGGTACTCGATGTGGGCGTCTTCGCGCAGGTCTTTGAGATAGCGCTTGGCCATCAGCTCGAACTCTTTCTGCTTGAGTTCGCCTTCAGCCTGGTTGCGCTTCTCGTCGACGGCTTTCACGACATTGCGGCCGCAAACGACCCAAAGCTCGATGGCCCCGTCGTTCACGGTGGGCGGCAGCATTTCGCCGTCGCTCGCGTTGACGAGCAGCGTCCTGGTCGGCTCGGAAATTGTCGAAGGCCGGCGCTTGCCGAGATCCTCGAAGGTCGCGCCGGGAACTCCGGTGGCCGCAGCGGCCGTCGTCTGGCAGCCCGCGAATTTCGACTTGATCTTGTCGGCCTCCTGGATGCGCGCAGCGACGCCATTTTCCTCGATCTTGACGGGCATCGATATCCGAACGCGCTGCACCTGCAATTCGACATCGTCGTTGCCGGCGACGGAGGTCGCGGCGACGAGCTTATCGACGTCCTTGTTGGTGACGTTGATCAATGGACCGAACCGGCGGCGCACGACCTCATTCCAAGAGAGCGTTGCCTTGATGCGCGCCTTGATCGGCTCAAGGGTGCCGCCGATCTGCGTCCTGAACTGCTCGGTCGTCATTTTGTTGCGTTCGGCGATGCCGTTGACGATACGATCAATCTCGGCATCTTCGATCGTGACGCTCTGCTTTTTGGCTTCCTGCATCTTGAGCCGATCATCGATCAGCTCTTCGAGCGCCTGCTTCTTCATGGCGGGAAGTGCCGAGTTCCTGGCGCCTTCAAACGCCTGCTTCTGCAGGCTCATGCCGAATTCTTTTTTGCGGCGCTCGAAAATCGCTATGATCTCCTCGCGCGGTTTTCCTTCGTTTGCCTTCACCGTTTCCTGCAGGATCGCCTTGAGGCGTTCCGACGTTTTCGGATTTTTGACGATGGCCTCGAAGTTGGCTTTCGCCTGCTGCTGAATGTTGGTGCCACTCAGCATCATCGCGCGCTGTTCGATCTCGAAGCCGGTGATCGGCTCGTCGTTGACGAGCGCTGCAATGGCGCGCTGGTCACTGGAAGGCACGGTTGCATCGTGGCCCGCGTGCTCGGCGGCAGCGGCCTTCGGTGACTGCTTATTCTTCTGATTTTTGCCTTTGCCCTTCGTATCGGAGGACGAATCGGCGGCGGAATCACCAACGGCGGGCTTCGGCAGAGCCGACGTCCCGTCGCCCGTCACCGCGACCGTACCTCCTTGTGCGGCTGCGGCGAACGACATCGCAATGCTTGCGAGGCCGGCGAGCGCGTATCGGGCTGCGAAGCTTAAGAATTGAGCGGCACTGGTCCGTGGCAAGGGCATGCTTGAACGACATCCATAAGTCCGAATCGGCTTGGGCGTCAGGATACCGCGCCCGCGGCCGGTGACTGGGGGCTTATCCACATCAAGAGTGGCCAAAATCCGATCCCCCGTGGTTCGAGGGGGCGGGTACCGCCAGCCGGATCAGTTCGTACGCTGGTCGCCGCCCATATTGAAGTCCAGATTTCCGGTCGTCGCCGCAAAATCTCCGAGATGCTTGAATTCGAACCGCAACATGACCGTCTGGTCGGGTTCGATCGAGAGGTCAGAGTAGTTGGACTGGATATACGAGGCGGTCAGGACGAAGCACTCGTCGGCGTATTTTAAGCTGACGCTGTCGTAGCGGAAGCTTCCCGTCTGCAGGTCGTACCGGGACGACCCGCCGATGCTCCAACGGTTCGTAAGCTGCAAGGTTGCGGCCGCCAGGACTTCCTCCAATGGCGTCGAAACAGCGATCACGTCGGGATTTTCCGGGTCTGTAAACAGGGCATCGGCGTCATAGGAGTAGCCTGCCTGAACCGACAGCGGGCCGTATTTGGCCACTGCGGCAAGATCCTCGCGCTTCAAAGCGAGCGTGGATTCGTTGAACCGGCTCTGCGAAATGATCCGGAAATCGGCGATGGGGGCGAAATAGGCGCCGAGGACGTAGTCGGACTTTTGGGTCTCAAGGCCGTTAAGAGGATTAAAGACGAAGTTGCCCTCGCCAGTCCGGCCCGGCAATAGATAGGCGTTGTCTCCCGTCAGCTGATAGCTCTGGCCTGCCAGGAAGCGCGCGTAACCGCCGTCGTTGGACTGGAAGGTGTACTGAAGACCTGCATTGACCCGCGTTCCCGTTTCAATGCGGTCGTAGCCAGAAAACTTCGTGGTCGCGAACAGGTTGGTATCGTCGAAAACGAGGCTCTGAGCGTCTTCGTTGGGCAGCCGGCGTTGCGGCAGGCTTTCCTGGTGCGCAATGATCTGGCCGATCGGCTCGATGATGTGTGTTCCCTCGGCCCTGTTCGCAACCCAGGGATAAGAGACGAGGACGCCGCCGTCGACGACGCCGCGCGTGACGGTTTCGCTTCCAATTATTCGCGTCGTATCAGGGTTCACCTCGGGCCCGTTAGGTCCGGGTTGCAATGTTATGCTCGTGGGATCGACGACGTTGTCATATTGGTAAACATCGCCGCGAATATCGGCGAATGGCGTATAGCTGATGCCGATGGTGTCGGTGAAACGGCGACGCCAATTAAGCTCGGTGATGATGCGGTTAATGTTCTGGTCCTGTTGGCGACCAGTCGTCGGATCGACAACGGTGCCGTCCGTACGCGTGAAGCTCAAGGCATTGGTGTTCCACTTGAGCTCGCCGCCGAGGACGGGATCCGCGAACACGTAATTATAGTTGACGATGGGGTGGGTGTAGCTTTCCGTTTCCGGCGTGTCGTTCGTCAACAACCCGCCGAACTGATAGAGCGTCGCGTTGAAGTAGTTCCGGTCGGACTGGCCGGTCAGGTAAACCTGATTGACGCGATCGGTAACCAGAACGCTGTCGAGCTTATAGAAGCGGCGGAATTGATCGTCGCTTTCGACGATCGCATCCCAGCCGAATTTCCACCAGCTCGACAGTGAGAACAAGCCGTGGGTCTCGACGCTGCCGCGGAAGCCGTCGAGTTTCGCGTTCCCCAGGGCGTTCGCTCCGCCCGGAAGGTTGTTCGCATCCTGGTCAATGCCGGCAAGCTTGACGGTGTATTCGCCGTTGGCCAAGCGATGCCGCCACTCGGCCTTCATGAACAGGCCCTGCTCGCTCATGTAGAGCGGATCGAGCGTGATGTCGTAGTTCGGCGCGAGGTTCCAGAAATACGGAATGCCGGTGATGTAGCCGAGGGTCGATGAGTGGCCGTAGTCGGGCGTCAAGAAGCCGGACTTCCGCTTCACCGAGGGGTCGGGGCTCTGGAAATACGGAAGGTAGAGGATCGGCTGGCCGTAAATCTGGAAGTACGCGTCCTGGTAGGTGAGGGTCGCTGCTTCCTGATCGTGGATGATGCGCGCGGCGCTAATGCACCAAAGGGGAGGCGTGTTGCCATCGCTTTGGCACGGCGTGAACTTGCCGTTCTCGAATTCGGTGATGTTGCCCTCGCGGCGGGTCGCGCGATCGGCGGAGATATGAGACTTGTCGGCTGACACGATCGACAGCGCCGACACGAAGCCGTCGCGGAAGTCGTCGGTCAGCGTATAGCGGTCGGCGTGGACGATGTTGCCTTGCGGCTCTTTCAGCGTGACGTTGCCGACGGCCGTCAGCGTTCCGCCGCTCTGATCGTAGACGACCTCGTCGGCGGTCAGGATGTAGTTGTTGTAGAAAATTTCGACGTTGCCGCGCGAAATAACGCGATCGCCCGATTTATCGTAGATCAGCTGGTCGCCCTGCAAACGCATGGGCTGTGCGCGATCGATGTTCGTGTTGACCTTGCCGAAGATCGCGCTCGGCGCATTCGCGGCGCCGAAGGACGACTTGTTCTTTTTCGAATTGGGCAGCGTTGCGCCGTTGGCATCGATGCCCTGCGCGTGCGCTAAGGTCGAAACGGAAGTAACGAAGCTGATGACAACGAGGCGCAGAAGCGCACGAGCGGCCCCGCGCGCCGTGCGGCGCCGAGAACCCTCGCGAAACGGCCCGCAACCCTCTTGCGGTGTCCGCGCTTCACGCATCACTCAGCCGTCCTCCTGGTGCAACAGCACCGTGGTTGCAATGATCAAAACTAGCGCGACGGGCAACCATGCCGCCGCCCACGCCGGTGCCAGACCTGCGATGCCAATTTGTCTCGCGATTTCCGAGAACAAGAAGAACCCGACCCCACCGATCATCCCGGTCGTAACCATAGTCTGGATGCCACCAGAGCGGAATGACCGCAATGACACAGTTGCCGCCAAAAGGACCATTGCCACACATAGCAACGGCCGGACCAGAAGGGACTCGTACTGGACCTTGAGCCGTTCGGTTGAAAGTTTCGCCTTTTCAGCGGCTTCGATAAGTTCGGGAAGATCCCAGAAGGAGACCGAGAAAACGGTGCCCAGCGCCTCCTGGACACGGTCCGGGGTGAGGTAGGTTGATACAAGGTAGGAGTTGAACTTTTCGGGCTGCTGACCGAGACGCGAAACCCAGGCATCGGTCAGCTGCCAATAGCCGTCCTTCAGCTCAGCCGCGTTGGCGTCGACGCGCTCGGCGAAATGCCCGTCACGATCATAAGCGAAAATCATAACGCCGTTCAGCGTCAGGCCCCGGTTCGTCGCCGCTGCGGCGCCCAAAACCGACTCGCCGTCGACGCCATTCTGCGTGATCCAGGACCCGCCACCCTGGGCGCGAAGCAGGTTGGTGTCGTTGCCGAAGGCCTTGGCGAAGACCTGTTCGGATTTGGCCCGGCCGCGGGCCGCGAGGGGGTTGTAGACCGTCACGCCGAAGATGCCGACGAGAAGTCCGACGGCGATGCCCGGCGCCAGGAACTGCCAGACGGACATGCCGCCGGCCCGCATGACGGCGAGTTCGCTCTTCCGGTTGAGATAGATGAGGGCGCTGATCGTGCCGACGAGAACCGCGAAGCCGATGAGAAATTCGACATACGCGCTGAGGCGGAGCAGGGCGATGCCAACGAGTGTCGTTACCGGAACGCTGCCGAACTTGCTCGATTGCCGCAACAACTCGACAAAATCGATCATGAAGATCAAGAGGGCGCAGACGGCGAGCGTTGAGGCGATCGCGACGAAGAACAATTTCGCGATGTAGCGTGTGAGGGTGAACGAGCGGATCATGTGGCGGCCTTCCGGCGCGGCATGACGAGGCGAATCGCAAGATCAGCCATCGCGGACGCCATATCGCGGATGCGTCCGAAGAGTGCCGATCCCGACCGCTGGCGGTCAGCCCGTTTGATGACAATCAGCGATAGAACGATGGCGATCGTGGGGACCGCGTAGAGTGCGACGAGCATCGAGGCATCGCGCGTGACTGCGCTATTCAGCGCCAGTCCGGCCATGCGGCAGGTGGCGGCGAAAAGGAATGTCAGCACAAGGCTTTGCATGCGGCTCGAGCGGGTCGATCTGGCTTGTCCGACGAACGCTACAATGAGGAAGACGAAGGCTATCGGATAGAGTGGGCCCACTAATCTTTCGTGGATTTCGGCGCGGAACTGACCGGGCGAACTCTTGTAAAGCTTGCTGTCGGGGCTCGGTTGCGTGAGTTCGCTCCAATAGCGCTCGCGCGGCTTTCTTTCGCCCGATGCGTCGTCCTGAGGTTCGAAGCGGTCGAGGTCGACGACGTATTTGTCGAAGGCCACGATCTGCGGCGGGGCGTCGGCATCGGTCCTGCGGATGATGTGGCCCGTCGACATGACGAGATAGGCGGTGCCGTCCTGCTTCACGATCGACCCATGCTCGGCGAGATAGCTCTGCGTCTGTGCCTTGTCCCGGGTGTCATGCATGACGAGGCCGAGTAGCTCACCGTCGGCCGAGCGATCGCGGATATGAAACATGAGGTCGGGTTCGGGGCTGGAGAAGCGGCCGGGCTGGATGACCTGGGTCAGGAGATCGCTTCTGACCTGCACGAGATAATCGCTCAGGAGCCGCATGCTCCAGGGCTGCGCGATGTGGCCGACGAACGCCAGAAATAAGCTGACGAGCAAGGCCAAAAGCATGAGGGGCCGGGCAACCGTCCAGACCTTAGAACCGGCCGCCGACAGGACGATGAGTTCACTATCGGTATTCAGGCGGTTGAGGGTTTGGAGGGCCGCGATCAAAAATGAAAATGGAGCGATGATCGCCATCAGATTGGGGACGGCGAGGGATGTCATTCTGATGAGCATCCAGGTGTCCTGACCCTGGCTCGTCACGACGTTGAACTGGCGCAACGCCAGCGCGATCCAGACAATGCCCGTCAACGACGCGAGGATGAGCAGAAACGAGCCCACCGCCTGCCGGAAGACATATCTCGATAAAATTCGCATGCGTCAGCCGCTCTCCCCCCTCCGGCCACACTGGCCGAAGCAAACTCCCCATCACCGGCTCCTGTGAGGATATGTCCGGCTCCCATAGCACAGTGGCGGAATTTCGGCTTCTCGCCGTGCCCTGGCCGTCTGGCGGATGCCAAAAAACGATCTTTGGGCACAAATGGTTAGATCGCGAAAGAGGCTAAGATGGAAGAGCGATTGCAACGGCTCCCTTGCCTCGCCCTCACGAACGACTAAGTTGAGCCGTCTCGCCACCGGTTCTTGCCACTTCCTCCGCCATCGTGACAGGGTGCGGGAAATCCAGCGGATCGGCGTCCGCGTCCCGGCATCCTATCCCATCCTCGGCCCGTTCGCGGCCGCGACCCTCTTCAACTTGGAGTCCTTTTGAAAATGTCCGACCGCCTCGAAATTGCTTTCGCGCCACTCAACGCCGAGCCCGAATCCGTAACGGTCGTATTCGCAGGCGACGCCTTGAGTCTTGGATCCAAGGCTCGCGAGTTCGAGACGAAGTCGGCCAGCGCGCTCAGCAAGGCTGCAGCTGCCGCGGATTTCAAAGGCAAATACAAATCGTCGATCGAGATTCTCGCTCCCGCCAAGATCGGTATCGATCGCCTGATCGTCGGCGGTCTCGGCAAGACGGCGACGCTGACCGATCTGCAGCTCGTCGATCTCGGCGGCGCAATCCTGGCGGCCATTCAAAGCCGCAAGACGTCGTCGGCCAGCGTGATCGTCGATGTGGAAGGCGCGGGCAATTTCTCGGCAGATGACGTAGGCGCGTTGATTGCCCAGGGCGCAATGCTCCGCCACTACAACTTCAGAAAATACCTGACGAAGAAGTCGGGCGAGGATTCCGCGGACAAAGACGGCTTGAAAAAACTCGTCATCCAGGTGCCGCATCCGGACAAGGCCAAGGCTGCATTCCAGCCGCTGAAGGCCGTCGCCAATGGCGTCAACGTCGCGCGCGATCTCGTCAACGAGCCGGCAAACATCCTCGGCCCTGTCGAACTCGCTGAGAAGGCGAATGCTCTCGAAAAGCTCGGCGTCAGCGTCGAAATCCTCGACGTCAAGGATATGGAAAAGCTCGGGATGGGCTCGCTTCTCTGCGTGGGTCAGGGCAGCGCCAGGCCGTCCCGCCTTGCCGTCATGGTTTGGAACGGCGCGAAGGGCAACAAGAAGCAGCGGCCCATCTGCTTCGTCGGCAAGGGCGTGGTCTTCGATACCGGCGGCATCTCGATCAAGCCCGCGGCCGGCATGGAGGACATGAAGGGCGACATGGGCGGCGCTGCCGCCGTGATCGGCACGATGCACGCGCTCGCGGAGCGCAAGGCGAACGTCAATGCCGTGGGGTTGATCGGTTGCGTCGAGAACATGCCGTCCGGCAATGCCGTCCGTCCGGGCGACATTGTGAAGTCGATGTCGGGTCAGACAATCGAAGTGATCAACACGGACGCGGAAGGCCGGCTCGTGCTTGCGGACGTCCTCTGGTACGCGCAGGAGAACTTCAAGCCGAAGGTCGTCATCGATCTCGCGACGCTGACGGGCGCCATCATGGTGGCGCTCGGCAAGGAGTACGCCGGTCTATTCTCCAACGACGACAAGCTCGCCGATGAGCTGCTGTCGGCGTCGAAGGCGACGGGAGAGAAAATTTGGCGGATGCCGCTCGACAAGGCTTTCGACAAGATGATGGATTCGAAGAACGCCGACATGAAGAACGCCGGTGGCCGGTGGGCCGGCGCTGCGACCGCGGCGGCCTTCCTGCAGCGCTTCGTTCACAAGGATACGGCCTGGAGCCACATCGATCTCGCCGGTACCGCGATGGACGGCAGCCGCAATGACACGAACCAAAGCTGGGGCGCCGGCTGGGGCGTGAGGCTGCTCAACGCTTTCGCGGAGCAGCACGAGAAGTCGGAGAAGCCCGAGAAGTAAGAGTCATCTAGAAATTCTGAAATTCAAGCGCATTGGGACCGGCGTATCTTTTTGATACATATGCCGGTTCCTGTCTTTGTTTCCATAATATATATTATGCGAAATTAGGAGCGCCGATCAGGCCAGCAGAAATTTCGTGGGGTTCTGCTGGATGAAGTTCGGCATCTCGTCGATGCCGACGATCTCCGTCTCGTCATCGAGGCTCGTTGCGTACGCGATTGGGCACTCATAGCTCTCCCACAGCTTGTGTTCCGTGTGCGAGTAAGCGGAGATCTTTCGGCGCCACGTTTCCCAATTGCCCAAGCTCGTGATGTGCCAGCCACCGTTCGGAATGACGCGAACGGGGCTCATGATGCCGCCGTTGATCCGGTTCCAGATTCTGGTGTGAAGGCGTCCGAGCACCGTCCCCCGCAAATGTCCGGAAGCCCAGATCTTGGTCATCCGAAGACGCTGACCGCCGGGGAAGCTTCCATACTCGATGAGACGCGGCCCCTTATCCCAGGGCGGCTCCCTCACCCGGCGGTTGGCACTGCCGCGGTACATCGGCATCTCGAAGATCGTCAGGTCGCCGGGCCTCCGTACGGCAAGAGCGCGTTTCAGCGCTTCGGCGCTCAGAATCTCATCCACGTCAGACACAATGATCAAGTCGCTCTGGGTTGCCGTGACCAATCCGCGGGAGATCTGATTGCGCTGATAGTGCTCGCGCGCCCAATTGTCATCGAGGGGCCTGGTGTCCAAACGGTAGGCTTCTCTTGCCTCGGGGAAGTCGATGGCGACGTGAATGATCTTGTCGGCATAACTTCGGAAGCGATCGGCGTTGTCGGCGTAATAGAGAGGCTTTGGCGCGCCTTGAAAGGTCTGGCGCGCTTCGACGAGCACAAAGTAATCGACGACCGTGTGGAGCTCGTTGAGGCGTACTTCGAGCAAATCGAGTTCGTCAAAAAAGCTGAAGCAATCGAAGATCATCGCGACCACCCATCATGCCGGATCCGGATGCGGTCTTTTCGTCATTGCGTGATTGCAAAATCCGCGCGGCAACGTCGCGGTCGAATGATTAAGTCCGATACGGGCTGAGGTTAGCGCTGGGACCGGCTTTTTCCGCATCAAAAGGCGAAACGAGCGGTTTTTATCGATGTATGGCGACGAAAATACACCGCTGGCGTTGCAATTGTTCATCCGGCTGATAATCGCCAGGCCAGTTAGTCGGCGCGCGCTCCTAACCGCCTCTTCGGTACCAAAACGGAAACGGGGCTCCCATGATCACGATCAGGAACGCGAGCACGGCGTTTCTGATGGGGTGTTTCTCGAAGCCGTCGCTTTCGATTGATTTGTAGCCCGGGACGTCGTGGGTATCCGCGATCAACGTCCGGGCATTTTCAAAATCTTCCTCCTCGACCAGGATCGAAATTCCGCCGAAGAGCACCGCGAAGTGCGGGCATTGCGTGACGATATCCTTCCCGGCCGTGACGAAGCGAATACCGTGCGCCTCGAGCAGGCTTTCGATGACGAGGATCTCGGGAAGCATCAAACTGGTGTGGGCGATCACATGCGGCATTTCTTTGCCTCAACGTCAGTTCAGGGCTCGCGGCGTTCGAGTGTTCTGATGCCCTCGGCGATCAGCACGGCATAAAGCGCCAGGACGAACCCCGACAGCATGTTGACCGAAACGACGGCTCCGATCGCCTGCGCCAGCGCCGGATCGAACACCCAGGACAGCATTCTGACGACGATTTCGTCGAAGCTCTGTTTCAAAAGAAACAGGAACTCGCTCGCCTGCTCCATGGTCGGCTTCGTCGGGAGATCGAAGGCGGCGCGCTTGGCCAGTTCGGTGATGCCGGGGGCCGGCAGGAACGTCAGACCGGCCGAGAACAACAATCCGAGCGGCGCGGCGAGCCGGAAATAGCCCCAGCGCAGCGGACGCGCTTTCAGGCGGTCCATCAGGAAGCGAACAGCCTGCACACCGAGGAAGAGCGAAACGGCGAAAATGACAGCGACGAACTTCAGCCGTTCCTCATCCGTGCCGAGGAACGTCAGGAGCCCGACGACGCCCGCGAGGATGGCCTTGGTGATGGCTTCCAGCGCCCCGACCGTCACGATGACGATCATGGACCGGCCCGGAGCGCGATCGAAATAAAACGGAAACTCGTATTTGAGGCGTGCGATTTCGAGAGCGGCGCCGACACCGAGCGCCAACAGCCCGGTACCGGCGGCGAAGATCAATGGGGCCGTAAAGCCGGTCCAGGCGATGGCGACTATCGCCGCTAGTTCCAGCGCCATCATGAGGCCGTTGAAGAGAATGTGCATCGCTACCCCGCTCCGCCGTCGAGACTAGAGCGTTTCCGCTTTTCGTTGAATTGCGAAAACGCTCTAGCTTTTTGGCTTGACGCAATTCCGAACGCAAAACCGCTGCGCACTTTGGCTGGAATTGCTCTAGCAGAGCCGCAGGGCTCGGCAACGGGCGGTATCGCCGGGGCGCGGTTCGGCCGTCAGCTCGTCGCCTTATCGATGTTGCAAGTTGCATCACCAGCGCGCTCGAAGGTGGCTTCCAGCGGAAACGAGCGGCGAAAGAGCATCAGTTCGGGGCCGGTATCACCGAGGAGATGAAGCTGAACGGCTTTGGTTTCCGCATCGGCCGAGTACCAAGCTTCGACCGTATACGGGGCCGCGCCTTTCGCGAGTTCGAGCTTGCCCTTGAAGGCGGCATCGCCTTCCTTGGCGTCTGCCGCGAGATGGACTGCCACCGCGCCACAGGACTTGTCGTCCTTTATCGTGATGCCGCACCAGCCTTCTTTGCACGCAACGATATCGTAGGTCAGGCCGCAGCCATCGGCGCCGCAGTCTTGCGCGTCCTTGCCCCGGCCGTAGCCGTAATAGCGGCCGACCCATCGGCCGGCGAGCGAGACAGGAACGACGGCGGATTCGCCGGCCTTTGTGGCGACGGCCTCGTCCGCCGCCGCAGAGCCGCCAAATCCTGACGCCATGATGCCTACCGCAATGACCGATATGGCGACGACAACTCCTGCTGCAGTTCGCGCGAAGCGCTCGCGCACTTCGCCTTTGGGTGTGCCGTCGAGGTTCGTTCTTCGCGTTGCCATTCTGCTGATCATCGGCTTCCTCGTTATTCCTGTTGGCGCGGTTGCGATCGGATCAGGAACCGGCCTAATACCACTACCCTTTGAAATGTTCGAACTCGCCGGACGCGCGCCGATCCTTTTTCCGGCGCACATGTTGTCTTCCGCAATGGCGCTGCTGATCGCTCCGGTCGTCATTGCCGTCAGACATCGCCCCGAGCTTCACAGAGCGCTTGGCCGGCTGTTGGGCGTATTTGTGGTGATTGGGGGGCTGACGTCGTTACCGGTCGCCATCATGAGCCACTCGCCGGCACTGGCCCGGGCCGGGTTCTTCGTGCAGGGACTTGTCTGGCTCTATCTCTTCGGAGCGGCACTTATCGCGATCCGCCAGCGGAACATTTCCCGCCACGCGGAACTGATGATGGCGATGGTTGCGGTGACGACGGGCGCCGTCTGGTTCCGGGTCATCACGGGCACCGCAATCGCCCTCAGCCTGCCGTTCGAGCCCGTCTATGCGCTTGCGGCGTGGATCGGCTGGATGCTGCCATTGTCGATTGTTCTCGCCAGGCCGCGTCTCGTTTCGGCTGTCCTCAACTCGGGCACGTCGACTTGGGCGAGATAGCCGCAGGACCGGCTCTCGTGGAATTCAGGTCCGTCGTCTACTGTCCGCCCATCGAAAGAGGACGGATATGGCGGATACACTCAAACCCTCGCGCGATATTTCGCGGCTGGTCGAAATCATGGCCGCACTCAGGACGCCCAAGACGGGTTGCCCTTGGGATCTCGAGCAGACCTTCGAGACGATCGCGCCATACACGATCGAGGAAGCCTACGAGGTTGCCGATGCGATCGCGCGGAAGGATCTCGTCGACCTCAAGGACGAGCTTGGCGATCTTCTTCTGCAGGTCGTCTATCACACAAGGCTTGCCGAGGAAGAAGGTGCGTTCGTGTTCGGCGACGTCGTCGAAGCCGTGACAAAGAAGATGATCCGGCGGCATCCGCATGTCTTCGGCGATGGCACCGCGCGGAACCCGGCGGACGTCAATACGATCTGGGACAAGATCAAGGCGGAAGAGCGCGCCGAGAAAGCTCAGGAGCGTTCGCGCCAAACGGGCGCCGGTTCAACTCCGTCTTACAAGGCCGCGACGCTGGCGGATGTGCCGGTCGGGCTTCCGGCTTTGACGCGCGCAATCAAGTTGCAGGACAAAGCTGCAAAGGTCGGGTTCGATTGGCCCAACCTTCACCCCGTGTTCGAAAAGCTGAAGGAGGAAATTGCCGAGCTGGAGGAGGTCGCTTTCGCGGCCGATCCCAGGGGACAGTCTTCCGCTGCGTCCTTGCCGCCGGGCGCAAACCAAGACGCCGTCAAGGAAGAGTTCGGAGACATGCTCTTCGTCATGGCGAACATCGCGCGCCATCTGAAGCTCGACCCCGAGGCTGCATTGCGTGCCGCCAACGACAAGTTCGTCCGGCGTTTTGCGCACATCGAAAAAGTGCTGGGCGAACGCGGAAAATCTCCGTCGCAATCGTCGCTCGCTGAAATGGATGCGCTTTGGGACGATGCGAAAGCGATCGAGAAGGGTTAGACGCCCTTCGCGTTTCGTATCGCCTCGGAGATGTGCTCGGGCCGAAATCCAAGGCCGAGAAGCCGCGCGGGGATGCGAGAGAAAAACGGCAGGCCCGTCATGATCCGGACCAACAGCGGCGGCTTCAGGGGGCCCGTCGCTCCGAGCGTCTTTGCGATCACCATATTCTGAATGCCGAGTTGTAGGCGCTGCGTCGCGCGGGTCGGAAAGTCCCGGCGGGCCTGCACGGCCTCGAGATCTTTGAGCGTCACGCGGCCGGACTTCAGCGGTTGCTGTAATAGATTGGCAGCGGCGACTGCATCCTGGATCGCGAGATTGATACCGACGCCACCGACGGGGCTCATCGCGTGCGCGGCGTCACCGATGCAAAGGAAGCCGGGCCGTGCCCACGTCTTCAGGCGATCGACGACGACGGTCAGAAGTTTGACGTCATCCCAGCTGGCAATATCATTTGCGCGCGCGGCATCGAATGGAAGGAGTTTTCCAACCGACTTGCGGAATACATCGAGCCCCGCGGCGCGAATTCTTGCATCTCCGCCTTTCGGAATGACGAAGGCGCACTGCCAATAATCTCCGCGCTGGAGCATGATGAAGATATGCCCGGCCTCGAACCGGCCCTGCGTCTCCTCCGTATCGGTCGGCAGCCGCGGCAGCCGGAACCACATCACGTCCATCGGCGCGCCGAAGTTCTCGCTCACGAGGCCGGCAGCGCCGCGCAGGATGGATGATCGTCCGTCGGCCGCGACCACGAGATCGGCTTCGATGGTTTTATCGCCTGCCGGCGTCTTGACCTTCACGCCCGTTACGCGGTCGCGATCGAATACGAGGCCGGTCGCTTCCGCATTCATCTCCAAATGGAAGTTTGGATATGCCCGGCCCTTCTCCGCGAGGAAATTCAGAAAGTCCCATTGCGGCATCAGGGCGATGAACTTCGTCGTAATCGGAAGATGTGAAAAATTCGCCATCTCGAAGCGCGTGTCGCCGATCTGGGCGTAAATGCTCTTCGTCTCTTGATGCGGCAGCTTCAGAAAATCACCGAGCCAGCCAAGCTCCTCCATCAATCGCAACGTCGACGGATGAATTGTATCGCCACGAAAATCGCGGAAAAAATCGTTGTGCTTTTCGAGAACGGTGACGCGGACGCCGGCGCGTGCCAGAAGCACTCCCAGCATCATCCCGGCCGGGCCGCCGCCGGCTATGCAGCATGTGACGCGTTCATCCACGCGGATGAGCTTAAACCGATATCCCGGCTTTGCGAAGCTGTCCTATGACGCGCGCCTTCTTTTCGCTCGGCACGCGAAGCCGCAATTCGATATTTCCGTCCTTGCGCGCTTCCCTCGCGAGAACGTCACACGTTTCGTGCAGCCAATTGAGAAGCGAACCATTACTGCCCGGAACGATGACATCCAGAATTTCGTCGGATGCGCCAAGACGATCGTCGATCGTGTGAAGCAGCGGCGCCATCCCCTCGCCTGTCGCCGCCGAGACGAGTACGGGAGGCCGCGCGTTGCGGTGCATCTCGTGTTGCAGCTCCGTCCGGCGATCCGCGGGCAGAAGATCGATCTTATTCCAGACTTCGAGAATGTGGCTTTCGACCGGCAGCGTATCGATGCCGAGATCCGTCAGGACCTTTTCGACGTCCTCTGCCTGGGCATCCGTCTCTTCGTGGGCAATATCGCGGACGTGAAGGACAAGATCGGCTTCGACGACCTCTTCTAGCGTCGCGCGAAACGCTGCGACCAGCATCGTCGGGAGATCGGAGATGAAACCGACGGTATCGGACAGGATGATGCGCCGGGCGCTCGGAAGTTTCACTTCGCGCATCGTCGGATCGAGCGTCGCGAAGACCTGGTCCATCGCAACGACGCCCGCGCCGGTGATCTTATTGAAGAGCGTCGACTTGCCGGCGTTCGTGTAACCGACGATCGCGACGATGGGGTAAGGCACCTTGCGCCTTCCCTTTCGATGCAGATCGCGCGTTTTCACGACATCGGCCAAGTCGCGTTTGATCGCATCGATGCGATCCTGAAGCATGCGTCGATCGAGTTCGATCTGAGCTTCGCCGGGGCCGCCGAGGAAGCCGCCGCCGCCGCGCTGGCGTTCCAAATGGGTCCAGGCGCGAACCAGGCGGCCTTTTTGATACGTCAAATGTGCGAGCTCGACTTGCAGCACGCCTTCGCGTGTTCTTGCGCGCGCACCGAAGATTTCGAGGATCAGGCCGGTGCGATCGAGAACTTTGGCGTTCCACGCCTTCTCGAGGTTTCGCTGCTGCACCGGCGTGATGTTGTAATCGACAACGACGAGGCCGATCTCAAGCTCCTCTACGAGGCCCTTGATCTCTTCGACCTTTCCCGATCCTAGCAACGTCGACGGCCGCGGTTCGGAGATCGGCACGATCGTCGAGTCGATGATGTCGAGTTCGATAGCGTTCGCGAGGCCTACGGCTTCGGCCAAGCGATTTTCGGGAGTGTGCGTTGAGCTTGAGGATTTGGCCGTTGATGCGGACTTGGACTTCGGTGGCCGCTTGAACGCCGGCACGACGACGAGCGTTCGCGTTCTCGGCGCTCTCGTCTCCTTCGAGCCGCGCCGCTCGCGATGTCGTCCGCCCTCGTGCTTTTCGCCTTCCCCGTCCTTAGAACGCGAGGTCAACCTGCGGCGCTTTCATCCTGGTCGTTGAGATTGACGGGGCCGCCCGGCATGATCGTCGAAATCGCGTGCTTGTAGACGAGCTGGGAATGACCGTCACGGCGCAGGAGAACGCAGAAATTATCAAACCAGCTGACGATGCCTTGGAGTTTCACGCCATTGATGAGGAAGATCGTCAGTGGCGTTTTATTTTTGCGAACATAATTTAAAAATGTGTCCTGCAAATTTTGTGGTTTTTCAGCCGCCATTTTTGTTGTCCGTTTTTTTCTCGACGTCTTGTTTTACGCGTCTTCTCTTAGCCGACTGGCGCCGCCGCGTTTTGACAGCGATGGAGCTCCGTTGCAATGATCACCGCGAAATGCGTCGATGATCTAAGCGAAGGCACTTTACAGTCATTGTTGCCACGCACAATGCGGCAACATTCGCACCTACCTCACGCTGAAAATTCAGCAACCTGATGAAATCTCGACCGTAGTCGGTGGGAAAGCTTTCCCGGCCGGCCGTCGCCGATTGTGGTTTTATCTATCTTTACGACGGGCATTACGATGTTCGTCGCCGACGTAATGAAGGCTTCGCGCGCCGCGAGCGCCTCATCCCGGCTAAAGGTCCGCTGTTCAATTTTTATTCCCTCCGTTTTTGCAACGTCCATCACGGTTGCACGCGTGACGCCGGGAAGGATGTGATGATCGAGCTGGCGCGTGACAAGGGTACCATCGGGAGTCACGATCCAGGCGTTGCTGGAGGCGCCTTCTGTGACGTTGCCTGCGCTATCCACGAACCATGCTTCGCGGGCGCCGGCGCGACGCGCTTCGTCTTTCGCCAGAACAGCAGGAAGCAGCATCACCGTCTTGATATCGCAACGGCCCCACCGGTTGTCGGGCACGGTCTTCACGGCGATGCCCGTTTCAGCGAGTTCAGCCGACCATCCGCGCCGGTGGGCACGCGCGAGCACGACGAGCGTCGGCGGGGTCGTGGCTGGCGGCAAGGCAAAATCCCTCGGCCCAGCGCCGCGTGAGACTTGCATATAGACGATGCCATCGCGCACGCGATTGCGGCGGATCACGACATTCATGACGTGGAGCAGCGCGCCGTCCGACATCGGCGGCGGGATTGCGAGTTCCGTCAACGACCGGGCGAGGCGCGCGAGATGACGGGTTGCATCAACCAGCCCGCCGTCGCGGATCTCGATGACTTCGTAAATCGCATCGGCGAGTTGAAAGCCGCGATCCTCCACATGGATTGCGGCCTGCGCATACGGCCTGTAGGCGCCGTTGACATAAACAATGCGGGTCAAGCGAGACGGCTCCTACGACGCTGACCTCAGGTCGCCGCTACGCTGTTCCGATGACACGCCGAGCGCGCGAAGCTTACGATGCAATGCGGATCGCTCCATGCCCACGAATTCGGCGGTTCTCGAAATGTTGCCTCCGAACCGGTTGATCTGCGCCAGCAGGTATTCGCGCTCGAAGATTTCGCGCGCTTCGCGCAGCGGCAGCGACATCAGGTGTTCGGCGCCGCCATTGACCGGGAGCGGGACGTTGGAGCCGATTTCGTCGGGAAGCATGTCGGCCGTGATGGCCGCATTCGGTTCGCCACCGGCGAGGATCAAAAGACGCTCGACGTTGTTGCGGAGTTCGCGAACGTTGCCCGGCCAATCGTGCGCCTGCAGAACGGCGATTGCATCCTCGCCGATGCGGCGCGGGGCGAGACCCGACGTCTGCGCGACCTGGCCGATGAAGTACTGGATAAGCTCGGGAATATCTTCCCGGCGTTCGGCGAGGCTCGGCACCCTGAGCGTCACGACGTTCAGCCGGTGGTAGAGATCTTCCCGGAAGCGTCCTTCGCGGATGTCCTGTTCGAGATCGCGCGAGGTCGACGAAATGATCCTGACGTCGACGGAAACTTTCTGCGATCCGCCAAGGCGCAGGAACTTCTGCTCGACGAGCACGCGCAGGATCTTGCCCTGGGTTTCCATCGGCATGTCGGCGACTTCATCGATGTAAAGCGTTCCGGTATGCGCCTCCTCGAGCGCACCGACCTTGCGCGGGCCGCCGGTGCGGTCCTCGGTGCCGAACAATTCGTCCTCGACGCGGTCCGGAACCATGGCGGCGGCGTTCAGCACGACGAAGGGACCGTCGGCGCGCAGCGATTTCTGATGAAGCACGCGGGCGGCCAGCTCCTTGCCCGTGCCCGACGCGCCGCGGAGCATGATGCGGCTGTTGGTCGGGCCGGCCTTCTCGATGTTGTTCTTCAGCTGATTGATTGCGGGCGACTTGCCGATCATTTCGGCCGAGACGACCGAGCGTTCCTTCAGCTCGCGCACTTCGCGCTTCAGCTGGGAGGCTTCGAGAGCGCGCAACGCGACAAGGATGAGGCGGTCGGATTTGAACGGCTTCTCGATGTAATCGTAAGCGCCGCGCTTAATCGCGGTGACGGCCGTTTCGATGTTGCCGTGGCCGGAGATGATCACCACCGGCAGATCCGGATAGGTGCGCTTCATCACGGTCAAGACCTCGAGCCCGTCGAGGCGGCTTCCCTGCAGCCAGATGTCGAGGACGACGAGGTGAGGCCGTCGATCCTCGATCGCGCGGAGCGCTTCATCGCTGTCGCGAGCAAGACGGGTGCGATGCCCCTCGTCCTGGAGAATGCCGGCGATCAAATCCCGGATATCCGCCTCGTCATCGACGATCAATATATCAGCTGACATTGCTGCGCTCCTGGGGGGTTAAGCGTTTTCATATCATGCTCCGCCGGCGATCTGCACTGCGGCGCGAATTTCATCTGAAGACATCTCACGGGACGGTCCGGCCTTGATCGGCAATGTCAGCCGGACCAGTGCGCCGCGCGTTCTGGTATTGCTCGCCGGCGCGTCCTCGAGGGCCAAGGTACCGCCGTGCTGCTCGACGACTTTCTGCACGATTGCGAGACCGAGGCCTGTGCCCTTGGCCCTTGTCGTAACATAGGGTTCGAGAAGCTTGGCACGGTTTTGTTTGGGAAGGCCGATGCCGTTGTCGATGACTTCGATCGCGACGCGATCCGGCGACGGCACAAGCCGCACTTCGATCTCGCCCTTGTAGCCCGGCGGACGGCCTTGCGCCTCGCCGAAGGACTCGATCGCCTCCGCGCCGTTCTTGATGAGATTTGTGACGGCTTGCGAGATCAATCGCAAATCGAAGTGCGCCGTGACGGGGCGATCCGGCAGCACGAGTTTGAAGTCGAGGTCCTTGTGTCCTTCGCGGAAAAGGATAGCGGGTTCCTGGACCGCAAGCCGCAAATCCTGATCGGCCATCACAGGCTGGGGCATGCGGGCGAACGACGCGAACTCGTCGACCATGCTTTTGATCTGGCCCGTCTGGCGTTCGATCGTCTGCGTCAGCGTTTCGAACAGCTCGCGATTGTCGCCGATCTGGGCGCCGAACTTCCGGCGTAGCCGCTCTGCTGAAAGTTGTATCGGCGTGAGCGGGTTTTTGATTTCGTGTGCGATGCGCCGCGCGACGTCCGCCCAGGCGCTGGTTCGTTGCGCCTGCACGAGTTCGGAAATGTCGTCGAACGTGACGACGGAGCCGACGTCCCCCTCCCCTTCCCGCTCATGGGTGATCCTGACGGCAAAGGTCCGTTCTTCGTCACCGATCTGTTTCTGGATCTCGTACTGTTTGTTCTTCGGTCCAGGCTCCTCCCCGCCCGCCAGAACCGGCGCGAATTCGGGAACGACATCCTTCATCGGTTTGCCGACGGCCTCGGCACCTGAGAAGCCGAGCAAGCGTTCGGCGGAACGGCTGATGAGCGTAATGCAGTCGGCGCTGTCGAGACCGATGACACCGGCGGAGACGCCCGACAGAACGGCTTCGATGAAGTTCCGCCGCTCGGTCAATTGCGCGTTCGTTGCAACGAGGGCGTTCTGCTGCTGCTTCAGATCGCGCGTCATGACGTTGAAGGTTTGCGAAAGGCGCCGCAGGTCGCCTTCGCCGCGGATCTCGGGCAGCGCGAATTCGAGATTACCTTTCGACACTTCCTGAGCGCCCGCGATCAAGCGGCGGATCGGCGCGACGAACCGGCCTGCGAACCACATGCCGACCCAGATGGCGGCGAGCAGCGACGTCATCGAGATCATGAAGTAGATGAGGCCGTGCGCGACCTTGAGGCCGCCTTTGGCCTGTCTCAGCCGCGTATATTCGTAGACATTTTGCTCGGTGCTCTGAAGGTGACTGATGACCTTCGGGCTCACGCCGCGCGCGACGTAGAGATAGCGCCCGGGCATGCTGTCGATTTTTGCGATTGCGGAAATGCGATAATCGCTCGACGGTCGCGATAAGGCGACTTGGCCGGATTCCGCCTGTTGGATGGAAGCGGGCGTCGGCACCACATACGGCAGTTTCGGGTCATCGAGGGCCAAAACGATCGGCACGCCTTCGGCGTCGATCACGTACGCCGACGTCAAGTCGCGCAGGCCTGCCTGGCCGATGAGAAACTTCTGAAATGCATCCGGATCGACGTTGAGGGTCGGAGCTTCGCCGTTGATATCGCGGACCATGTTGACGATGTCGGTCCGGATGATCTGGCTGTGCTCGTCGACGTAGGCTTTCGCGACGTCGTAGGAGTTCTCGACGATGGCGCGCGTACGCCCCGAGAACCAGCCGTCGAGCGAGCGCGAGAAGGTTGTAGTTGCGGCGACCGCGAGCAGCACGGCCGGCAACGCCGCCGTCAGTGTGAAGAGCGCGACGATACGCGTGTGCAGCCGGGCTCCGGGGACCTTCTGTTTCCACGACCTCCAAAGGCCCAAGGCCTGCCAGACGATCGTGCCGAACATCGCCACGATGAGGACCGCGTTCACCGCCAGTGCCGCCCAGACGTATTCGTTGCGCGGCGTGACCGCGGTCAAACCCGTGAGGATGAGATAGCTTCCGAGAGCGGAGATCAGCGAGAGCAGAACGACGCCCAGGCCGAACCAAAACGCCCGGTCGGATGGATTGAGCGGTGTGGCTCCTTCCTCGACCAGCGCAGCAGCAGGCACCTTATCGCGCACGGCGATCGTGTCGGCTTTGCAATCGCTGTTGCTGGCGTTCATCAGTTGTCGACCAATCCAACTACGACTCTGAATTCGTTCCCAATAACCCGCCTGTCCAAATCGGAGGACGGGCATTCCCGACGAAGCTTCTTCGTATCGGGCCTGCTGACAGCGACGACAACGCTACAGCTGCGAACTACCAACAGCCTAACTGTGACATTTTCGCGACGGGTGTGGCGCACATCAAGCGCCAAACGCGTCTTCGGTCAAGGTCTGTGGAAAAACTTCTGGGTTCGGAGGTCGTTTGGCCGGCCTTGGCGATCAGCCCTCAACGGTCCGGAAAACCCGGATGTTGAGGTCGCGAATGCGCGCGCGCAGCGTATTCCGATTGAGCCCAAGAAGCTCCGCTGCACGAATTTGATTGCCGCGCGTCGCGGCTAGCGCGGCGCTGAGCAGAGGCTTCTCGACGTCGCGGATAACCCGGTCGTAAAGGCCGGGCGGCGGCAGATCGTTGCCGAATGTCGAAAAATACCGCTGGAGGTATCGTTCGACCGCCTCTCCGAGGTCGCCGCTTTCCGCGACCCCTCCGCCTTGCGGTGTGAGTGCCGAGCCCGCGAGTTCCTGCTCGACGATCTGCGCGGTCAGCGTGTCCTGCGTGTAAAGGGCGACGAGGCGGCGGACGACATTTTCCAGCTCGCGGACGTTGCCGGGCCAGGGATGCGACTTCAGCCGTTCGATGGCGGCGCTCTCGATCGATTTTTGTCCGAGGCCTTCCCGCGATGCCTGTCTCAGGAAGTGGCGGACGAGATCACCGATATCTTCGAGGCGCTCGCGCAGCGGCGGCAAACGGATCGGCACGACATTCAGCCGGTAGAAAAGATCTTCGCGGAAGAGGCCCTGCTGAATCTGCGTTTTCAGATCGCGGTGGGTCGCGGCGATGATGCGGACGTTGGTCTTGATCGGGGTGCGGCCGCCGACGGTCGTGTATTCGCCCTGCTGCAGGACGCGCAACAGCCGCGTCTGCGCCTCGAGCGGCATGTCGCCGATCTCATCAAGAAATAGCGTGCCGCCCTCGGCCTGCTCGAACCGGCCGGGTGTGCGGGTCTGAGCGCCGGTGAAGGCGCCCTTCTCATGGCCGAAGAGTTCGCTTTCGATCAGCTCGCGCGGTATCGCCGCCATGTTGATCGCGACAAACGGGCCGTGACGGCGCTTGCCGTAATCGTGCAGCACACGCGCGACGAGTTCCTTGCCCGTGCCGCTCTCGCCGTTGATCATGACGGTCAGATCGCTCTGCGTCAGCCGGGCAAGGACGCGATAAATGTCCTGCATGGGCAGCGAGCGGCCGATGAGCGGCAATTCATCCGTTTCACGCTCCGTCGTCACCGTCTGGCGTTTGCGGCCGGGCTCCGACAGCGCGCGGGAAACGACAGCCACGACTTCGTTGAGATCGAACGGCTTCGGAAGATATTCGAAGGCGCCCTTCTCGGCCGCCGTCAGCGCCGTCATCAACGTGTTCTGAGCGCTCATGACGATGATCGGCAGATCCGGACGCAGCTTCTTCATGCGCGGAATGAGGTCGAAGGCGTTTTCGTCCGGCATGACGACATCGGTGATGACGACGTCGCCCTCGCCCTGGCTCACCCAGCGCCAGAGCGTTGCGGCATTGCCCGTCGCACGGGGTGCGAAACCGGCGCGTGCCAATGCCTGGTTCAAGACGGTACGAATAGCCGTATCGTCGTCGGCGATCAGAATTGTGCCTCTGGCCATCACGTCTCTCTCGTGGTCGGCACGGGAGCTGGCCGCGTGCGTTGCATGGGAAGCAGCACGCGGAAGATCGTGCGCTTGGGTTCACTTTCACATTCGATGATGCCGCCGTGATCGGCGATGATCTTGGCGACAAGGGCAAGGCCGAGGCCGCTGCCGGATGTTTTCGTGGTGACGAACGGATCGAACAGGTGCGGTTTCAGATGTTCTGGAATGCCACAGCCGTTGTCCTCGATCTGGATCATCAGAGGGAGGCTGACGCGCGTATCGGAGCCGGGGAGCGACAGGCGGACGCCGGGGCGGAACGCCGTCTGCATGATGATGCGGCCGGAGTCTGTCTTGTCGCCGATGGCTTCGGCGGCGTTCTTCAGAAGATTGAGGAAGACCTGCACGAGCTTGTCGCGATTGCCGAGCACGTTCGGCAACGAGGGATCGTAATCTTCGACGTAGCGGACGTTGCGGCCGAATCCATGCTCGGCAATACGGCGCACGTGATTGAGCACGTCGTGGATGTTGACTGCATCCTTCGTGATCGGGCGTTCGTCGCCGAACACCTCCATACGATCGACGAGATTACGAATGCGATCGGTTTCGGAGCAGATGAGCTGGGTCAGCGCGCGATCTTCGTCCGAAAGAGCGGGTTCGAGAAGCTGGGCGGCGCCGCGGATGCCGGACAACGGATTTTTGATCTCGTGGGCCAAAACTCCGGCCATACCGGAGACGGACCGTGCCGCCGCGCGATGCGTCAACTGCCGCTCGATCATCTGGGCCATCGAGCGCTGCTGCAGCATGACGAACATGTTGCGCGGCTCTTCCGGCAGCGGGCCGCCGTAGACGTCGACAAGCTTTGCGCCTGAGAACCGCGGCGTCGCGACTTCGATCCCGTATTCATTGACGGTCGAGCTCGTGGCCTGCACCTGCTCAATCAATCCGAGCAGCGGGCAACCGAACGCAACAATGTCGGAGATCCGGCTTCGCGTCAGCGCCGAGGCGCTCATCGAGAAAAACGCTTCGGCGGCAGCGTTGGCAAAAACGATGGATTGATCGTTGGCGATAACGAGGATCGGGTGCGGCAGCGCACTCAATAAATCCTCGCAATCGACGATTCTCGCGGGCGGCGGTGCCGAGTGACGATCAGATTTGCGTACCGATGCCGACTTGCTGCTCATGCCGCGCGGGACTCCGTACAAGAATAAAATGTCTTGAGGCCATCGAGCACGCGCCCGGGATCGAGCATCGTGCAGAGCTTGGCTCGCCAGGACTTGACGACCGCTTCGCTCGCGCCGCTTGACGCCAAATACCAACCGATGTGCTTGCGTGCGTTGCGCACGCCGAGTTCGTTGCCGTAATGAGCGAACATCGCTTCGACGTGCTCGAGGGCAATATCGCGCTGTGCGCTGAGCGCCGGATCTCCGCCATCGCGGCCGGAGGATAAGAAGCTCGCTATCCGTCCCGGCATCCAAGGCGCGCCGTAGGCGCCGCGCCCGACCATGACGCCTCTTGCGCCAGACGCTTCGAGCGCCTGCTTCGCATGTGCGGGGTTTAGAATGTCGCCATTGACCAGAACGGGAAGCGACGTCGCTTCGACAACGGAGCGCACTGCTGACCAGTCAGCCGTGCCGGTGAAAAACTGGCATCGCGTGCGGCCGTGCACGGTGATCAGCTTGACACCTTCGGCCTCCGCCCGCTTCGCCAGCTCCGGGGCATTGCGGGAGTTGTGGTCCCAGCCAAGCCGCATCTTCAGCGTGACCGGCACCTTGACGGCGCCGATGACGGATTTGATGAGCGCCTGGGCGTGGTCGAGGTTGCGCATGAGCGCGGAGCCCGAAAGCTTGCCCGTCACTTCTTTCGCGGGACAGCCCATATTAATGTCGATGACGTTCGCGCCCTTGGCTTCGGCAATGCGCGCGCCCTCGGCCATCCATCGCTCTTCGCGGCCAGCGAGTTGTATGACGAATGGGGTGAGATCCCGGCCCTCGACGCGGCGCAACACGTCGAAGCGCGATTTGACCAATTCCTCGCTCGCGACCATTTCGGAAACGACAAGGCTGGCTCCGAGGCGGTGCGCAAGCCGGCGGAAGGGCAGATCGCTCACTCCCGACATCGGCGCCAGAACCGCAGGCGGTGCACCGTTTACTATGTTTTCTAACATACGGGCGAAACCAGTCCCCAACTTCTGCCTATTACATGTGCAGATCGCTTTTGTGCCGCGAGTTTGGGCAGACTATGCGCGGGGCCGCCATTTCGCAAGGGTGAACAGTACCTTTTGGAATTGCCGATTTGACGCGGCTGAGCATCTGGGAGCTATGAAATTGGCATCCCGTGGTCCATTCGGCTCATTTTCGTAGGCCTCTGGGTGTTGCGAAAGATCCTGGCAGCAGGCACGGAAGGCCGGGGCTTCAGGCATCGAGCATTTCTAAGGAGATCATATCTTGCGCATTGCCGCTTTGATCGTCGCGGCCGGCCGGGGGACGCGTGCTGCTGCCCAGGGATCTGGGCCCAAGCAGTATGCAGCCATCGGAGGCAGAGCGGTTCTCACCCGCGCTATCGACGCCTTCGCGCGCCATCCCGAGGTCGATGAGATCAAGGTCGTCATCCATCCGGACGATGCCGACCTCTATCAAAATGCCACCGAAGGGTGCGGCTCCGGCAAGCTTTCAGCGGCGGCGACCGGGGGTGCGAGCAGGCAAGCGTCGGTGCTCCGGGGTCTCGAGGCTTTGTCCGCGGCGGCACCGGATGTCGTCCTGATCCACGATGCGGCGCGGCCGTTCGTTTCAGCGAAAACGATCTCGAACGTAATAGCGGCCCTTCAGGAGCGTCCAGCTGCGCTCGCGGCGCTTCCCGTTACGGACACCTTGAAGCGGACAGCCAGCGACGGTCTCGTGACGGAGACGGTTGCGCGCGCCGGACTATGGCGGGCACAAACGCCGCAAGGATTTCACTTCGCGCCGATCCTCGATGCCCACCGCGCCGCGACCGCAAAGGGATTGGATACATTCACGGACGATGCCGCGATTGCGGAATGGGCGGGCCTTGAGGTCGCCGTCGTCGAGGATTCGATCGGGAACATCAAAATCACAACGGCAGAGGATCTCGAATTGGCCGACCGGCAAATGACAATCTCGCAAATGACTAGTGCGCGCGAACCTCGGACCGGCACGGGCTTCGACGTTCATCGTTTTACGGACGGCGATCATGTTTGGCTCGGCGGCGTGAAAATTCCGCACACGCATAAGTTGGAAGGTCACTCCGATGCCGACGTCGTGCTGCACGCATTGACGGATGCTCTGCTCGGCGCGATCGGCGATGGCGACATCGGCCAGCACTTCCCTCCTTCCGATCCGAAATGGAAGGGCGCGGCGTCGATCTTGTTTCTGGAGGACGCTGCACGCCGGGTTCGCGAGACCGGCGGGCAAATCGGCAATGTTGATATCACGGTACTGGCGGAAGCACCGCGTATCGGCCCGCATCGGCCGGCGATGCAGGAACTGATCGGCGGCGCATTGGGTCTTCCTCCGAACCGCGTCGGGATCAAAGCCACCACAATGGAATGCATGGGGTTCGTCGGCCGTCGTGAGGGTATAGCGGCCATGGCAACGGCGACGGTGTTTGTTCCAGCCGAGGGCAAATGAGCGAAGAGCCCGATTTAAGCCTTGGCGACATCGCGACAAATCTGGCGCTGCGATCGGCGGTTCGAAATGCCGCCGTTCTCAACCTCGGATATTTCGGTGTCGAGTTTGCCGTTGCGCTTGCGATCGGATCCGTTGCGCTCTTTGCCGACAGCGTCGATTTCCTCGAAGACGCCGCGATCAATTTGCTGATCCTTGCTGGTTTAGGTTTCAGCGCTCGCGGACGCGCCAAGCTCGGAATGCTCCTTGCAGCGATTATTCTCGTTCCGGGCCTCGCGACACTCTGGACGGCTTGGGAAAATTTTTCCGATAACCGGGTTCCCGATGCCATGTCGCTCAGCATCACCGGTTTCGGTGCGTTTACTGTCAATCTGATCTGCGCGCGAATGCTCGCACCGTTTCGAACGTCGGGCGGAAGTCTGACCCGGGCTGCGTTTCTGTCGGCACGTAATGATGTGGCGGCGAATGTCGCGATCGTGGTGGCGGGGCTACTGACTGCGGCCACGGCGTCCCGCTGGCCGGACCTCATCGTCGGACTCGGCATTGCGGCATTGAACGCGGGCGCAGCCGTGGAAATCTATAATGCCGCGCGGGATGAACACGTTTCGGCTAAATCGTGACACTCGCGTTGCATCCGCTGTCAATTCGACTTTCGGAGCGAATTGATGCTGCTTTGCAATGGCGTTCGTCGTTGACCATCAAGGCAGAATCGCGGCATCAAATGGTTAAGTGGTTGTATTGCCACGACCCACGAGAGTGCTCATACGGGAGCCGATATGAACATCATGCCCCAAAATCTTGAACGCAAGCCTGTTGATGACGCCATCAGCACGATCGCTGAGGCACAATCAGAGATGTGCTTAGCGACCCGTGTGCGTCAGCTCTCGCGTATCGTCACGCGAGTTTATGATGATGCCTTGCGCCCACTCGGCATCACCGCGAGCCAGTACACACTGCTCGCGCAATTGGCTTCTCGTGACGGTATCACGGCCGTCGAGATCGGACACGAACTCGACATCGAAAAGTCCACTCTCTCGCGCAACTTGAAGCGACTGCTCGCACTCGGCCATATCATCATGGATCCTCCCGCCGGACGGCGTGGACGCGGCTTGCACCTTACGCCCAAAGGTCAGGCCGTTCTGAAGGATGCCTATCCGATCTGGCAGGATGCCCAGAAGCGAACTGTCGGGGCCATGGGTTCCGATAGCCGGTCCGTTCTCGATAGCCTGCTTTCACATGCGGAAGTCCTGGCCGCGGCTTGATCAGCCAAGCCGTTTGCAGTTTTTTCTCTCTCTAGATAGCCTTGCCGGGGAGTGCTTCATTCGAAGCACTCCCCGCTGGCATTTGGGGAGCAACGGTGAGCCTGGACGTGTTTCCTGCAGACGTACTCGAAGATGCCAGCCGGCTCATCGATGCCTTGAGAGCCCGGCGAAGGCTGCTGGCGGCGGCCGAAAGCTGCACGGGCGGGCTCGTCGCCGGCGCGATAACCGCCATTGCCGGGTCGTCCGACGTCTTTTTCGGCGGGTTCGTCACTTACGCGGATGAAGCAAAGTCGGGCATGATCGGCGTCGATGCCGAGCTCATCAGGGAGCATGGCGCGGTCAGCGAGGCCGTTGCCCACGCCATGGCCGATGGCGTCATTCGAAAGACGGGCGTCGATCTCGCCGTTTCGATCACCGGCATCGCCGGTCCGGGCGGCGGCAGCCCGCACAAGCCAGTAGGCCTAGTTTACATCGGTGTCGCTTCGGTCTTCGATGCTCCACGCGTCGAACGTCATACATTTGGGGAAATCGGGCGGGATGAAGTGCGTCTCGCGAGCCTTCGGGCCGCCCTTAGAATGCTTCGTGAGTCTGCCGCATGAGATGGGGGATATTTTCGGTTTCAAATCGCGGCGCTGGTTTCCTGATGGCGCTTGGCGCCGTGATAGCCGTGGGCTCAGGCTCGGCCGTAGCGGCTGATATGTCGGCGCGGGATGTCTCGATCCTCGTCTTTCGCGCCGCGCCGGGCAGCCACCCTTCCCTCAACAAACGGAATTTGGCCCGGCTCGACCTTTCGGGCCTCGACTTCAAAGAGGCTGATCTCAGTCAGTCCAATTTGTTCGGGGCCGATCTCTCCGGGGCGAACCTTTCCAACGCCAACCTGACCGGCGCGAACCTCGACCGCGTCACGCTCGTCGGTGCGCGCCTCGACGGCGCACGACTCGACAACGCCAGTCTGATGCGCCCGTCGACGTTCTCCACCCTGGCGCCGCTGCCGGCCGAGGCGCCGAGCCTAAAGGCCGCTTCGCTGCGCGGAGCGCGATTCTTTGGAACCTTCGCGAGTTCGGATTTCTCCGGGGCCGATCTTACCGATTCTCATTGCGCGCCGACCTACACGACGGGTTTCATCGAGCACATCTGGCGGACCGATTTCACGAGCGCCAAGCTCGAAGGAGCGATCCTGACCCGCGCCGACATGGGCCGCGCCCAATTGAGTTTCGCTCATCTCAGTGGCGCGATCATGCGCGACGTCATCCTGCGCGGGGCGGATCTCTCGGGTGCGGATCTCTCCGGCGCCGACCTGACGAACGCGGATTTGACAGGCGCTGACCTCACGGACGCGGACGTTCGAGGCGCCAATCTCTCCGGCGCCAAGCTACGCGATGCCAAGGGGTTGGACAGGCTCAGGGGGCTGGAGCTTGCGAAAGACTTAGGGAAGACCGTCCGCTAGGTACCTGCGGTCTTCGGCGACGTCGTACCGTAGACTTGTGCCGCGCGTTCTTCGAAGGCGTGCGTGAAGCGTCTGAACGCCTGATCGAACATCGTGCCCATCAGAACGCCGAGCAGTTTCGAGCGAAACTCGTAATCGATGAAAAAGTCGACCATGCATCCGGACGGATCGTCATGGAATTCCCAGCGGTTCTCGAGGTGCTTGAACGGACCGTCGAGGTAGCTGACATCGATCCGGCGGTTCGGCCTATCGACAACGACGCGTGTCGTGAAGCTTTCCGCGATAGTTTTGTAACCGACACTCATGCGCGCGGTCAGATCCTCGCCAGCTGCGGTTTGCTGGCGGGAAAGCACCGTCAGGCCGGTGCACAGCGGAAGAAACTCAGGATATTTTTCGATGTCGGCAACGAGCGCGAACATTTGCTCGGCCGAAAAGCGGACGTGCCGCTCTGTGGAAAACGATGGCATGGCGCCGGTCTTATGGCACGGGTGGCAGCGTTGGGAAAAGCGTATGCTTCACGCGGCCGCACCGCACGGGGTGCGGCCCACCACGCCGCGACTTAAGCGATCAGGCGCGCGAGCAAAACAATGATGATCGCGCCAATCGCGGCGGTGACGACTTCCGACACGAAGGCGTTTCCGATCCCGAGATTGATGCCCAGCGCTCGAAACAGATAACCGCCGACGAATGCGCCGATGACGCCGGTGATCAGGTACCGGATCAGGCCGTTCCCTCCCACGATTAGGGATGCGAGAAAGCCGGCGATAATTCCGATGATTGCAAAGACGATCAGTTCGCGCGTTTGCGTGTCCATTTTCGCTCCGAAGCATTTCCGGTCGCGTGAGACGCGTTGCCCGGTTCTTCAATTCCCCGTCTCAAACGTGGCAGCGAGCGCCCAGATACTGGTTCAGCAGGTCGTTGTACTTGTCGACGTCGGCGCGCTGGGCAGGCGTCAGCTTGCCGCCGCTGCTGGCGCGTTCGACCTGAGCAGGCACGCCCTTCGAATCCAGGCGATTGAGCTCACCGCGAATCGAACCGCACGACTCGCCCGGAGGAAGAGGCCTCGCTCCCGGATCGCCGCCGTTGTTTCCTGCAGCGCCGCCACATCCCTGCAGCGCCCAAGAGAGGGCGATCACGAAAGCAACAGCTAAACTACCCCGCATTATTCGTCCCACTTAGCTTGAATCTTCGAAGAAGATTCCGAAACAAAATTACTTCCGACGTTGCAGAGATCACAGCCAGGGAGCCTTCGCAATCCCCCGTGGCCATCCTGTGGCACTGCGGCAATAGAGGTTTCAAAATGGCCGCATCTGGCGCGCCAATGCGGCGCGCAAGGCCTCATTTCGTCGAAACCGGAATTAGTTAGTTCGCGGCTGGGAGCGAAGCCGGCGGTTTGGCGGGCTGTTGGGCCGCAACCTGGTTGGGAACGGCGGCGCCGCACTTCGCCTGGAATTCGCCGTAGGCCTTGTTGAGTTCGGCCTGCTTCTGCAGAGCCGTGCGCTTCACTGAAACCTGGGCGCCCTTCCCGTCGGCTGCCTTCTCCAACTTGTCGATCGTGCCGTCCGCTTTCAGCGTGTTGATCTGGCTGGCGAGCGTAGCGCAGGCAGGATCAGCTTTCGCGGCCGTCTTTTCCGGCGTGGTGACGGATGCTGTCGAAAGATCCAGTCCCGAGTTCGCGCAGCCGCACGTCAAAGCCGCCGCAACGACGGCGAAACCGATTTTGCCAATATAAACTTTTCTCATCGAAGCCCCCAGGGAGTTGCCACCCACAACTCGACGCGCACCTCATCACTGCTTATCGATTGGGCGGTACGCGGCGCAAGGCATCGAGGCCCAGTCATCCCCCGTCAAATTGGGCGGAAGACTTGGGAGAACGGCCTAAAGTGTGGACATCGAAGAGCTGGCGCAAATCGGCAACAGGACGTAAGGGCTGGCCTGTCGTTGCCCCAACGGCGCCTCGCGGCTTGTGGTCCTAATGGGTGACGCGCTTGCGAGCTTTGCTGTAGACCGCCAGCTCGTTCTTCGGAAATGCTTCGTCGAAGCCTTTGCGGACGGCTGCGATCAATCGCTGTTCGCCAGTCTCTCCGTTCATGGATGCCGAGCGCGCGACGTGGTGGCCGATTTGTGCGAGCAGCCTGCCCCATTCTTCCAACCGCTCACCAAAGGCTTCGCCGTTGAGCGTAACGACGAGCGCGCCGTCCGCGACCCAGGCCCTGATAAGCTCGACGGCCTGATCCGCTTCCGGCACTTCTTCGGGAATTTCGAGTTCGAGGAGGTCGTCCGCATCTTGCAAATCTGACATATTCAACGGACTCCTTCGATGCTCCCAACGCATCTCTTGGACGTAGCCAGTCTCAGGGCGATGCTCAAGCAGCGATTAACGCTTCGGGCGCGTGCTCATCGCGACGAGAGGGTAGTCATAAACTACGGTGCTTATTGGGCGACGATGATTTTGTCGTCGCTGCGCACGTAACCAAGCATATCGCGCGCCGTCTCTTCGACGATGTCGGCATTTGGTATTTCGGGCGACAGCAGTGCGACGTCGTGGCGGAGTTTCGTGCGGACGCTCTCCAGGCCCTTGATCTCGAAGTCCACGAGTGCCGAGCGCTCCGTCAGCTGCGCGCGGGCCTCGAGGCCATGCCGTCCGTAGCGGATGTGATAGGCGAAGTAGGCCGTCAGCGCGACACAGGCGAACGTCACGGCGAGCTGCTCAAGAAGCCGTCGTGCCCCGTTCGGGCGGTTCTTTGAGGAGCTGAGATAGGGCAAACTTCGATTCCCCGAAAAGGGCGATAACGAGGATATACGAAGCGGCGACTTAAAAGCGGGTAAATCCCACGGTCCTGTCGGACAAAGGCGCATCGCTTGCACCCATGCAGGCCGGCAAAGACCTAGAAGCGATGTTTCACCGACCCGTGAATCATCAAGTCCTTCTGATCGTCCGAATTCGCATCGGGATCCGCGGCTCTATTGGTGTCCTCGGCGGCGCCATAGAGAAGATCGAGGCCGAAATCCATCTTCGGCAAGGTGCCGATTTTACCCAGTCCAGGAATGCGAATTTCAGTCCCCTGGCTCTTCGCAGGCGTAGACGAGTCCTGCTCCTGTGCCTTCGGCGCGTCGGGCACGGAGACGCCGCCGGGGATCGCCCCGCGCTGCTCCTCCATTGAGAACACATTGGTGCTCGCTGCAGCAGCGACCGCCGCCAGCATGCCAACCACCAGTATCAATCGTCTCACGTCTACCCCGCCATGCCTCGAAAGCACGCACATATTTCAATGTTGCGCGGTAGATAGCAGAACTTCAATGGCGTTAGTCGTCCGTTAACTGGACAACGACCGTTTCTTATCGTCGCTGTTGTACCGCAGCCATGTTGCTGGAACGACACATAAGTTGGCCCGTTCCCGGCCGTCGCGCGGCCGCCCCATTTGGTCGGGCCAGGACTCAACAAAAAGGGGCTGCCCAAAGGCAGCCCCAGTACTCTGACGCAAACGGGAGTTAAGCGATCAGAATCTCATCAAGGCGCCAGCGATGACGGAGTCGAAGGCATCGAGGCTCGTCGAAACACCGGCGGTGTTCGCAATGTCGCCATCTGCGTGACGGTACATCACATAGAGGTCCATCGCGGCCGGTTCGATGTTCTGGATCACGCCAGCACCGATGAAGTTGAGGCTTGTCGATCCCAACGTCCCGTTGCCGAGACCGGCATTCGAGATGTTAACCCCATTCTTGCTGCCGCCGTCATCGTGACGGTATTCACCGAACACCGTCGTCTTGCCGAGCGGGATCCACTTCTGCTCGATGCCGCCCTGGATGAAGTACATGCTGCTCGTGTCTTCTACTACACCCGAGCGGTTGTCCTTGTTCTGTGCGTAGCCGCCGTAAACAAAGAGACCCGTAGGAACGTGCATGACCGTGCCGGCGGCACCGAACAGTTGGCAATCCGTCGGGCCGGTCTTTGTCGAGCAACCAATGTTCTCGTCGGAAACTTCGCCGTAGCCAGCCTTGCCGAGGACTTTGAAGTCGCCCCACGTGTTGCTGTAGGTCAGCGCCATTCCCCAGTCGTCGTCCTCACCCCACGAAGCCGTGAGCGTAAACCCGGCAATCGTCGGCGAGTCGTAGCGAACGAGATTTCTACGTCCATCCTGGCCGACCGTGCCGTTGTCGATGCCCTGGAGAATATTGCTCCAGGTCAAGCCAATGGACGCGCCGTTATGACGAAGGCCGAAGGTACCCTGATAAACAGCAGCTGCCTGAGCGTCCGAGAAGTTGCGCGTATTGACGCCATCAGCGTCGTCGAGCACGTGATAAAGAGCGGAGCCTTCGAGACCGACGGTAACCTTGCCGTAGTCTTTGCTCTTCAGCCACCAGTTGCTCTTGCGGACCGTCAGAGCGTTATCGCCGCTGCTCGAGGGAGAGTTTTGATCCCACTTGTTCGATGGGTGGCCCGCAACGCCGATCTCGAGCGTGTAACCCGCCGAGTAGCCTGGAGCGATTTGGGCTTCGCCCTGGAACCGGAAGCGCGACTGCTCGAGCGAGTTGGTGCCGACGTAAGCGTTGCGCTCGGTGCCGTCGTCCCACATCATCACTTGTTCGTTAACCCAGCCCGAAACCGTGAGCGAAACCTTACGGTTACCCTTACGGGCCGTCGTCGCTTCGAGCTCAGCAACGCGTTCTTCCAGATCGGCGCAGCAGTTGCCGCCCAGATCAGCCGCTTGCGCGGGTGTGAATCCCATGGCCAACCCGAAGGCTGCCACTAACGCCATACGGCTACTAGACATTTTGAAAACCGACTTCATCGGTGCCCCTCTGTTTACAGACCCCAAACCCAACGGCGCGCAATCCCCTTCGCGCCGGGCGATTCCTCGCCGTATGCTCCCGTAAGTATTTCTCCGTGAGCAACTTACTCGTCTGCTAACCACGCCAATTTAACAGATGCGTGACAGTCCGACGGCAAACGCGTTGCTTTGCTGCAACGGCTGCCCTTTGGGCCATTTCTGTGTTTCAATGAACACACTCACAGGGGCTAAGGCATGGTCGAACAAGACATTTTTGACATCGCTGTCGTAGGCGCGGGGCCTGCCGGGCTGATCGCCGGATTGTCGTGTGCGGCCACAGGGTTGCGGACCGCTGTCATCGGGCCAGCCTCAAGTTTGGCGGACGCGCGCACCTCGGCACTCTTCGGCGGGTCTATCGATCTCTTGAAAGCTGTCGGGGTGTGGCCGGCTTTAGTCGATCAATCGGCGGCGATCTCGGGGATTCGCATTGTCGACGCGAGCGGCGGGTGGCTTGCGGCCCCGGAAGTGCTTTTCAGGGCGAGCGAGGTCGGGATTGCGGCCTTCGGCTATAATGTACTCAATGTTCCCCTGACCCAGGCGCTCGAGGAGAGAAGCCGCACTTGCCTGACCCGGGTCATCTGCAAAGGTGTGACGCGCTACGAAGCGCACGGCACGCATGTCGCTCTATTCGACGAGACGGATCAGCAGTTCCGGGCGCGGCTGGTCGTAGCGGCGGACGGGCGGAATTCCTCGGCACGGCAGTTCGCTGGCGTCGACGTGTCGACGTGGTCGTATCCGCAATCTGCGATTGTGACCACGTTCCGGCATCGGCGTCCGCACCACGGGGTTTCGACCGAGTTGCATCGGCGCGCTGGGCCGCTCACAGTGGTGCCCGGAAGAGACGGCGTTTCACATCTCGTCTGGGTCGATACGCCCGAAGAGGCGGAGCGATTGCTCGGGCTTGATGATAAGGATTTCGGGTTGGAGCTGACCTCCAAATTGCAGGGGCATTTGGGAGCGCTTTCGGAGTTCTCACCGCGGCAGTCCTTCCGGCTTACAGGGCAAACAGCACGTTCACTCGGCAAGAACAGAGTTGTGCTCGCCGGCGAGGCTGCCCACGTCATCCCGCCGATCGGGGCACAGGGCCTCAATCTCAGTTTCCGTGATGCCGCGACCGTCGCAGAAGTTGCGGCCGGGGCGAAACGCGATGGCTCCGATATCGGCGCCGACGCGACGCTGGCGCGCTATGAAGCCGCCAGACGAACAGACATTTCGACGCGCATTTTTGCGGTCGACGTCTTGAACCGGTCTCTTTTCACCAATCTTCCCGGTATTGGTCTTGCGCGCGGGCTTGGGCTCTTCGCGCTCGCCACCAGCCCTGCCCTCAGAGCTCAGATCATGCGTGAGGGATTCATGCCATCTGCTGCAACACCAGCACTCATGGGCTCCGAGGCGTCAAAATGGGAAAACGGCCGATCTCAGCTTGACGGGCGCCTCGTCCGGGGGGCATGACCTCGGAAAATGATCGGCAAACGAGGGCCCGGCCACTGTCCACGGCAGAAATTTCACGACTGCGCGATTTGCAGTTCAAGATGGAATATTGGCTCCTCCGTGGCATTGCCGGGGTCATACGCTCCATACCGCTCGATGCGGCGACGCACTTTTCTGCGTGGAGCTGGCGGCGATTGGCGCCCAAGATCAATCCGAAACGCCACAACCGCGCGCTCGATAATCTCCGGATCGCCTTTCCGGAGAAATCGGACAAGGAACGGGAGGCGATTGCGCTCGCGCACTGGGAGAATCTCGGGCGCGTCATGGCCGAGACGATGCGCATCGACCAGATCATCGCCGAGCCGTCGCGTCTCACCATCAAGAACCCTGAGGTCTTCAATCGCTATTCGAGCAAGCTCGGTCCTATCGTCGGCGCGTCGCTGCACATGGGAAATTGGGAGCTGGCCATCTGGCCGCTGACGATCGCGGGGGCCAATCCTGCTTGCGTCTACCGTTCGGTCAACAATCCCTACATCGACAAATACATTCGCCATCAGCGGCGCGATCTCTATCCGGGCGGCCTTTTCGGACGCGGAAGAGTTGAAGGCGATCATGGCGAAAGCCAGAAAACGGCCCGGGTCATCATGGATTATGTTCGCAACGGTGGCCGCCTCGGCGTCGTTTGCGATCTCTACGATAAGACCGGCCTCCCCGTTCCGTTTTTCGGCCAGGATGCGAGAACCGTCAGCATTCCGGCGATGATCGCGCGCCGCGTCGGGGCGCGGATCTGGATGGCGCGCTGCCGCCGCATCGGCAGGGACAGCCGCTTCGAAATCGAGTTGAAAGAACTTCGCGTGCCGCGCACCGCCAACCAGGGCGACGACGTCAAATGGGCGACGGCCGAGATGACCCGCCAATTCGAAGCCTGGGTGAGAGAATACCCAGAACAATGGATGTGGTCGAACCGCCGCTGGAGTTGAGGCCCGACGTCCGAGCTGCGGCTCTTAACCGGAACCGCGGGTGAATTCTTGGCGTTTCATGTGGTTGAACCGCCACGGAGCGCCGAATGAACGACGCCCTTTCGCCCCTACGATTGTTTATCGTTTTTCTCGGAATCCTGCTGCCGACGCTGGCTCTCATTCCATTGGGAAGCCTTTGGCTTTGGCAGCACGGGTATCTGATCTACTGGGCCCTGGCGACGCTGGCCTGCACCCTCTTCGCTTATCTCTTCGAGCGCCGCACTCTCGGTCCGCTGCCCAAGAAACCAGGAAGCACGCTCGAAGAGGGTGCCGACACTGAGGTTAGGCACGACGACTCCGACGGCGACCGGTTACGCCGCTCATCCCAGAAGGCGGTCGACGTTTTCGCCGAGGCCGCGAACGCGCGGACGATCTCGACGTGGAATGACCTGATGAATACGGGGCTCGAGACGGTCAAGCTCGTCGCCAAAATCTATCATCCCGACCGCAAGGACCCGATGCTGCGCTTTACGGTTCCGGAGGCCCTGACGCTGGTCGAGCAGGTCAGCGGGCGGCTGCGGCCGGTATTCGAGGGCACAATTCCGCTTGGCAATCGGCTGACGGTCGCGCAGTTCGCCCAGATTTACAGATGGCGCGGCATCTACGACGTGGCCGGACGGGCCTGGTCGGTCTGGCGTATTGCCCGGATGCTGAACCCTGCGACGGCGGCGACCTACGAATTGCGGGAGCGGCTTTCGAATTCCCTGATCCAATGGGTCAAGGGCACGATCTCCGGCCGGCTGGTTCGCGCCTATATTCAAGAGGTCGGAACCGCCGCCATCGATCTCTATAGCGGCGAACTCCGCAAGGCTGGCGGCGACAGGAAGGACAAGAAGCCCATAACCCCGCAGCCAATCATCAAGTAGTGGGGACGCCGCTTAGGCCATAACGACAGAGGCCGCCGAAGCCTCGCATCGGAAACATCTATGTTTCCCATGCCAGCTTCCGACGGCCTCGATCAGGTCTCACGAGCGGAACGTCGACTGACCGTGCATTTCCGCTAATGCGCCCTTACGACTTCCAAAGCGCGCCAATGACAAAGCCGACCGCTGCCGCCATTGCCAATGTCGCGATCGGCTGATCTTTCACCGATTTATCGATTGCGCCCTTTACATTGCCGGCGACGTCGCCGACCTGTTGCCGAGCCTGCTCGGCTAATTCCTGCGCACGGTCGGAAGCCTCGTCAAAGGTCTGTTTGGCTTTGCCTTTGATGTCGTCGAGTGACGTCGATGTCCCATACTGGGAAGCAGATGCGGCCATAGTCAAAACTCCGTTCGTTGCAAGTTCATGGTGCAAACGCGGAGCGCAAGGCGTTGGTTGCACGCTCTTGCCGTGAAAGAAAATATCGGCGGAAGGCCTACCGCCGCCGATAATCGAGAGAGAGAATTGCTGATCGCTGAATAACCGCAGCCGACCGCGGCCATTCAGGCTTCAGCGACTTATCGCAAATCCGGCGGGACGGCTTCCGCTGCCAGCGCGGTTAACGCCTCGTCGAGGCCGAGCACCGTCTGGTCCTGCGAGCCCAAGCGGCGCAGCGATACCTTCTTTTCCTCGGCTTCGCGTTTCCCGACGACGAGGATGACCGGCACCTTCGCAAGCGAGTGCTCGCGGACCTTGAGGTTGATCTTCTCGTTGCGAAGATCCGTCTCGACCCGCAGCCCCAGCGCCTTCGCCTTCTCCGCAACTTCGCTCGCGTAATCGTTCGCATCCGACACGATCGGCGCGACGACGATCTGCAGCGGCGCAAGCCACAGCGGGAAGTGACCGGCGAAGTTCTCGATCAGGATTCCGGTGAAGCGTTCGAGCGAGCCGAAGATGGCGCGGTGAATCATCACCGGCGTTTTCTTCTCGGAGTGATCGTCGATATAGAACGCGCCGAGACGGCCCGCGAGGTTGAAGTCCACCTGCGTCGTGCCGCACTGCCAGTCGCGGCCGATGGCATCGCGCAGCACATATTCGAGCTTCGGTCCGTAGAATGCACCTTCGCCCGGCTGGATCTCGGTCTTGATACGTCCGTTCGAGCGACGCTTCACTTCGTCGAGCACGTCGGACAAAGCCTTTTCGGCCTTGTCCCAGAGCGCGTCCGAGCCAACGCGCTTCTCGGGACGCAGCGACAGCTTGATGACAATGTCATCGAAGCCGAAGTCTTTGTAGATGCCGAGAAGCAGATCATTGATCTTGAGGCATTCCTCCATGATCTGGTTTTCGGTGACGAAGATGTGGGCGTCGTCCTGCGTGAAATGACGCACGCGGAGCATGCCATGTAATGCGCCCGACGGCTCGTACCGATGCACCTTGCCGAACTCCGCGATCCGGTACGGCAGATCGCGATAGCTTTTCAGGCCATGCTTGTAGATCTGAACGTGGCCGGGGCAGTTCATCGGCTTGCAGCAGAACACACGCTCGTCCGGCAGGACGGTCGTAAACATGTTCTCACCGTAGTTTTCCCAGTGGCCGGAAAGCTCCCAGAAATGTTTCTCCATCATGTCGGGAGAGTTCACTTCCTGATAGCCCGCGCGCTGCTGCTGGCGGCGCATGAAGGCAATCAGCGTCTGGAAGAGCGTCCAACCCTTGGCGTGCCAGAAGACGGAGCCTGGTGCCTCTTCCTGGAAATGGAACAAATCCATCTCGCGGCCGAGCTTGCGATGGTCGCGCTTCTCGGCTTCCTCCAGCTGATGCAAGTAGGCCTTGAGCTCGTCTTCGGTCGCGAACGCGGTGCCGTAGATGCGCTGAAGCTGCGGCTTGGTTGAATCGCCGCGCCAATACGCGCCCGCAAACTTCATCAGCTTGAAAGCCTTGCCGACCTGACCGGTCGAGGTCATGTGCGGACCGCGGCAGAGATCGAGCCAATCGCCCTGCTTATAGATCTTGAGGTCTTGGCCTTCGGGGATGGCGTCAACCAGCTCGACCTTGAAGTACTCGCCCTTGTCCTTGAAGAATTCCTTCGCCTTGTTGCGCGACCAGACTTCCTTGGTGAACGGCGCGTTCTTGGCGATGATCTCGCCCATGCGCTTCTCGATCTTCGGAATGTCATCCGGTTCGAAGGGCTGCTGCTTCGCGAAGTCGTAATAGAAGCCGTTGTCGATCACCGGGCCGATCGTCACCTGGGTGCCGGGCCATATCGATTGCACCGCTTCGGCCAGGACGTGCGCGGCGTCGTGCCGGATCAGCTCGAGAGCCGCCGGATCGGTCCGCGAAACGAAATTGATCGACGCGTCTTTGGTGATGGGCTCGGCGAGATCGGCCAAGGCGCCGTCAAGCTGCATGGCGACGGTGCGCTTGGCGAGGGACGGCGAGATCGACTTGGCGATTTCGAGGCCGGTGGTTCCCGAAGCGACCTGGCGCTGTTTGCCATCGGGGAACGTAATCGTGACTTCACTCATCGCGGCCTCCTTTGCTCACTCGCCGCACACGAACGCGGCGTAAGACGATTTCGACAGGCCTAATGGGATGTGAGGCGTCCTAAGTCAAGCCGGTGCAATTGAAGCACCAGCTTATCGCCAGCGGCCGTAGCGCCAGGGCTGAAAGGTATGCTTGACGGCGCGGATATCGGGCACCGGGTCGACGCCATGCGTGCCGCCCGGCCCGCAGCGGACGAAGCGGGAGAAGGTCAGCCAGAACCCTTTCCACGCGCCGTTCAACTCGATCGCCTGAAGCGCGTATTCGGAACAGGTGGGCCAATGGCGGCACTGCCCACCGGCTATGCCTTTGAAGGTGTAGCGGTAAACGTAGACGGGTGCCTTCAGCAGCCTTTTGGCGATTACGGACGTCATAAGCCGACCAGAGCGCAGGTCTCCGCGCCGCGCAAGAGCCCGGCGCGGGCTTGCAGATTAGGGCGCTGGCGTCGTCGGAGCTGCCGGAGGTGTTTCGGTCCCTGCGGGAGCCTGCGGTGCCGGCGTCTGCGCAGCCGACTTCGCCGCGTCGAGGTCCTTCTGGAGCGCACCCAACTGGGACTTCAGTCCATCGGCTTCGCCGCGCAGTGCCGCCGATGCCGCTTCGGCCTCGGCCTTCGCCTTGTTGGCGAGATCGAGATCTGCCTTGATCTTGTTCGTCACGTCGCTTGCGGCGGACAGCTGAGCCTTCGCATCCTCAGTCGCCGCAGCGAGCTTGGCTTTCAGATCGTCGTTGTCCTTGCCAAGGGCGGCCACCTTGTTGTCGAGTTCGGACACTTTGGCCATGGCCGTCGATACGTCGGCCTTGCCCTCCTCGACCTGCCGCAAGGCATCGGTCTCAGCGGCCTTCAGCCGATCGATCTCGTCCTGAGACGACTTTCTCACTTGGGCGGCGTCGTCGACAGCCTTGCGAAGCGACGCAACCTCACCCTGCAGGGCCGAGAGTTCGCCCTCGGCCGACGTCTTACCGTGCCATCCGTAGACCGCGAGGAGCGCTAGAATCGCGATCACGCCCCATTTGATCGCGCTGGTCGATGAGGTCGCACTATCTGCGCGCGCGCCGCTCTCGTTGTCCTGCGCTGACATCTGAAAACTCCGTTTTCCTAAAAAGGTGCGGTTTTTGCGGGTATATGCGACGCCGCTTCGCCGAACCTAATCTCTTTCCATGACTCGTGTCTGGCATACCCAACGGACGGACCGACTTCCACTCCCATTTGCCGGACAGAACGGCCGGTAGAAAACGGCAAGCGTGAGGCTGTTGTTTGTCGATGTGTCCTGCGGGTGAGGCTTCGGACATACAGCACGCCAACCCTGTGCTCGTCGATTGGTTGAACGGACAGGCGACGCACTTAGTCGCAAAATAATGCGATAAAGGTTATCGCACGGCCTGCACATCGGCAGCGGTTTGCGCTGCGGCATCTTCCAGGGCCTTTTCGACCGCATCGAACACGAGAAGCGTCGATGCCTGGCGCGCTTTGTAATTCCTAACCGGCTCAAGGACAGCGAGATCCGCCCAGCGCCCGGTGGGGGGCGGTCCGCCCTCCTTCAGCATGGCGCGCATCGCATGGCCGACACGGCGAAGCTCATCCGGCGTCGAACCCACGATCTCGCGCGCCATGACCGATGCCGCTGCCTGACCTAAAAGACAGGCCTTGACCGATTGCCCGAAGTCACTGACGCGGCCATCATGAAGCTTGAGATCGACCGTGATGGTCGACCCGCACAGTTTCGAATGGCCTGTCGCTGTCCCGTCGGGGTTGGCCAATCTGCCGATCCGGGAGATTGCTCCCGCCAGCTCGAGAATGCGCGTGTTGTAGATCTCATCGAGATTGGCCATAGCTCTCTTTGGGTCTTGCGGTCATTTTGGGTCGCGAGGACGGGCAGGTCATTGACCCCTCGTCGAAATATATCAGTCACCGTATATAAGGCCGGCCTGCACCGAATGCGAGATCCGCCGGTGTTTCATACCCGGAGCGATAGTCCCGAATGAGCCCTTCCAAACGCCCCATTTCGCCATTCCGGGCCGGAGCGTCATCATGACGAGCACAATCCAGAAAGCGCCTCTAGCCAGTGGCGAGACGGAGGAGACGACGCGTTCGTTCCGGCCTGCATTTGGCCCGGACGGCCTCATCCCGGCTATCATCACCGATAGAGCTTCGGGTGATGTGCTCATGTTCGCCTACATGAACGAAGAGGCCCTGAGGGAAACGATCGCCAGTGGTCTGGCCCACTTCTGGAGCCGGTCGCGCGCCAAGCTATGGAAAAAGGGCGACGAAAGCGGAAACCTGCTCAAGGTCATCCAACTGCGGACGGACTGCGACCAGGATGTCCTCTGGGTCGTAGCCGAGGTTCAAGGCGACGGCGTCGCCTGCCACACCGGGGAACGTTCCTGCTTCTACCGCCAAGTTGTGCAACCCACCGGCGGCGCACCGGTGTTGGAATTTTCACCGCTGCCGGGGCCGAAGAAGCCAGCCTGACCTTTGCTCTCGGGCAAACCGGCGCTTTCGCCAGTTGCTCTGCGTCTCCCGTTCACACCTTGATTACCTATTGGTAGCGCGGCCTTAATGTCGCAGCGCTAGCATAAGGGTCGCGGGTACGGCTCGGTTGATAGCCGCGGTCCGCTGGCAAGGAGTGCCATCATGAATGGTGGGGCGGGTGTGAGAATTGGATTGGCGCTGGGCGGCGGGGCGGCTCGCGGATGGGCACATATCGGTGTCCTCAGAGCTTTGCAGCGCGCCGGTATTAAACCTGACATTATCGCCGGCACCTCGATCGGCGCCGTTGTCGGCGGGTGCTATGCCGCCGACCATCTCGACAACCTCGAGCGCTGGGCGCGGGAACTCACGCCGAAACGCATCTTCGGCTACCTCGATCTGAATTTCGCCGGAACCGGCCTGATCAGCGGCCAGCGCTTGTGCGAGCGGCTCGAACAGCATCTCGGCGATCGCAACATCGAAGAACTCGGAACGCGCTTCACGGCGGTTGCGACGGAAATCGGAACCGGCCACGAGCATTGGCTTTCACGCGGCCGGTTGGTCGACGCCGTCCGCGCCTCTTATGCACTGCCGGGTGTTTTCAAACCCGTGAAGGTGCATGGCCGCTGGCTTTTCGACGGCGCGCTCGTCAATCCCATTCCGGTTTCGGTCTGCCGTGCTCTCGGGGCCCGGTACGTCATCGCGGTCAACTTGAATTTCGATATCCTCGGCCGGGGAAGCGTTATCTCGACGCCGGAAGCGCTGTTCGCGGAAGGCGAAGAGGCCTTGCACACGCACGAAGACGAACCGCAGGGCAAGCGCGGCGTGCGCGCGCTGCTGCAACGTCAGATCCTCGGGAAAGGTGATGGCGCGCCCGGCATCTCAACGGTGATGGTCGATGCACTCAACATCGTGCAGGATCGCATTGCCCGTTCGCGCCTTGCCGGTGACCCGCCGGACGCGATGATCTCGCCGCGCCTTCAGGATGTCGGCCTCTTTGATTTTCATCGCGCGGAAGAAGCCATCGAGCGTGGTGTCCAGGCCGTGGAGCGTCAGCTCGACGATATGGTCCGTGAGATTGAAACGTGCGTTCCAACTCGCGATGCTCGACGCGCGCAAAGTCAGACCGACCGCGCGCGCCTCTCAGCGCCTGCTCCGCTCGACAGTATTCAACCCGTCGCCAAGTAACCGCGCATTGCGGTCACCTCGAGTTCGACTTCGGCGGTGTGATGCTTGACGACGTCACCGATCGAAACGATGCCGACAAGCGTGCCGTCCTCGACAACGGGAATATGACGGAAGCGCCCGTTCGTCATCGTCTCCATAATTTCGTCGAGCGTGTTCTCGCGCGTGCAGGAGACGACATCGCGAGTCATTCCGTCCCGCGCCAGCATCGCGAGCGCCGGCGCACCGTGCTCGGCGATCAAGCGAATGATGTCTCGCTCCGAAATGATGCCGACAACTTTATCGCTGTCGCCGAGAATGAGGATGGCGCCGATCTTGCGGCTCGCAAGCCGCAAGGCAATTTCCTGGATTGAGTCGTCCGGACGCGCGGTCATGACACCACGGCCTTTCGACTTGAGTATTTGTCCAATAATCACTGGTTCAGCCTCCACTAGGGACGTCGTGCCGAACCGAAGGCAAGGCGATGCGCTTGCGCATGACCTACAGGCTTCGCAAGCTTGCCCGGTCTTCTGCCGGCATAACGCTGCGTTTTCTTACCCTAATTGTACCCGCTCTTACGGCGAGCTGAGGAAAGGCTGAGGCAATTTCGCAGGGAATGCAAGACTTCAATCCAATTCCGGTGAAGCGGGCGGTTCATTTTGCGCTGCACCTTCGAATGCGCCAAGAGCGCATAAACCAAACAGGTATCCACCGACGTGCGCTTCCCAAGCGATATCGCCGGTTTCACCGAATTTTCCGAAGCCGATGATCGCCAGCAAATTGATGGCGATAAACGCCACCGACGCAAGCACAATGCGTCTGTCTCGCAGAGCCGCTTTCAACGTCGTCAGCGGTATTGCCGACGGGCGTTCACGAAGCAGATAGCCCTCGCCTCTATCGATCGCGGTGAACAGAAATCGCATGACGGCGCCCATCATCGCGGAGATGGCGCCGGAAGCACCGATAACCGGCGCCACCAGTCCGGGATTGATGACGAGAAACAAAAGCGCGCCGCTTATTCCGCCAGCGATCGAAAACGTCAAAAAGCGAAAGCTACCGAGGCGCGCGCAAAGGACGGTTCCGAACGCGAGCAGCCAAGCGGAGTTGAAAATCAGGTGCGTGAGGTCGGCGTGAACGAGCATGTGCGTTACGAACGACGTAACCGCCGACACGTCGCCGCCCGGCAACTCGTTCGCCAGGCCCGAATAGCGTGCTGGAATAAACGCGAGAGCCAACACCCACCAGTTGGCGTCATCCGGCGCCAGGAACGACAGGGCGGCGTGCACCGCGATCAAAACCCCAAGCGTCGCGAGCACCGCGCCTGGGACGTTAAAGATAGGTTCTCGGTTCACTCGGGGCGTCCCACTTTGATGCGATGCGGCATCCTCCTGCCGGACGGCCGTTGTTAGCCTTTCACTCGCCACGCGGCAACACGCCAGGAAGCCTGACCTCGGCCGAATGCGCCCAGCTGGCACGAAGGATGCTCCCTAGGGGATGTCGGGGCCGCCATTCAAATGTCGTGCGCCGAAATGGTACGGAGCGGCTTTCCGCGTCCGGCCAAGTTGAAATTGTTGCCGGATGCCGTTCGCATGAAAGAAGCCGTAAGCCAGTTGCTATTTACCTATTGGAACGATCTCAGAGGAAACCGTCCGGCGCCGAGGCGCTTCGAAATCGAACCTTCGGCCATCGCCCAACAACTGCCGGACACTTTCATTCTGGAACGCGTCGATTACGCGACCATGCGGTTCCGGCTCGCCGGCACGCGCATCTCGGAAGCATTCGGCATGGAGCTCCGCGGGAAAAATCTGCTCGGCCTCTTCAACGAGGAAGATTCCGGCATATTGCAGCGTGAGATTTCGCAGATCACATCGCAGGCTGCTGTCGGCGTCTTCGAGATTTCCGCGAACGATGGGGAAGGTCGCACGGCGTCGTTCGAAGTCACGATCTTGCCGTTGATCCACACGCGCGATGTCGTCGAACGCTATCTCGGCTCAGTCGCTCCGATCAACCGTCCGCAATGGCTCGGCCTCGTGCCGCTACCGCATCGCTCGCTCGTCCGCCACAAGCTCATCTGGCCCGACGGCGCGGCACGAAGCGAGGTCGAAGATCTGGACCGGCAGGCTCCATTCTATCCGACGGTGCGCGAGGCAAGGATTGTGCGATCGGCCCGGCGGCAATTCCGCGTCTACGAGGGTGGCCTCAGTCGTCCCAACACCGATCGCTAATCCTCCCGTCCGACATATCCTTACCGGGCACATGACGATTATGGTGCGCCGGTTAGAACTTCATTAAGGAGGTCGTCGGCATAGTCCTTCTGGGCAGCGTTCAAGGGTTGACGTCGCTGAAGCCCAGGAAACCCACCCCGTTATTTCCAAGGGTAGGCTATGGCCGTGCATTCGAGCATTCTCCGGGAAGTTTTGCAGCAGGCCGATGCCCTGAAGGCGGGCGACCTGCGCAAGCATCGCCGGCTGCCGCTCCGGCTTTCCGGCCGTTTCATGCGCGCAGACCGCAGCGAATACACCTGCCAGCTGAGAGACATCTCGGTCGGCGGCGCGGCAATCATAACGCCCAACGCGCCCGAAATCGGTGAGCGCGTCGTCGTTTATCTAGAACATCTCGGCGGTCTCGAAGGCACGGTTTCGCGGCTTACGCCCGACGGCTTCGCATTTGCTTTTAAAGTCACAGAGCACAAACGCGAAAAACTCGCGGCGCAAATCATGTGGCTCATCAATAGGGATGATTTCCCGGAGGAGACAGGCCGGCTTCACGAGCGCGTCGGAACTCGCGGACGGAGGACGACGTTGAGGGTCGAGGAAGGCGTCATTATCGACGTTGAATTGCTCGATGTTTCGGCATCTGGCGCTTCTATCGGCACTCCGGCACGGCCGCCGATCGGAAGCCTCGTGATCGCCGGAAGGACGCGAGCTATCGTTCGGCGTCATCACGGACATGGCATTGGTTTACAATTTCTTTCGCTGCTTTCGCCTGAGGCGTTGCGCGAAAGATTTCCATAATCGTTACGCGTTGGTTGTGTGATGCCTCAAATCGCTCGCCGAGTTGCCAAAATCATAAAGTTCAATTTGGATGTAACTTTGATGCGAATGCCGCGGCGGGCATTCATGCTAAAAGCAGCTGTCTCGCGTAATGTATCGTACCGTGTTCGAGGGCGTTTCATGAAGTACGGTAGCGTAGCCATTTCTTTGGCAGTCGGTTTGTGTGCGGCAGCAATGCCGGCGGTAGCGCAGCAGGTAGCGGTCATCAGTCCCGCGACGCGAGCTCCCGAATTCATGCGGGTTTACGGCAGTTCGCAGCCACCCTACGGCTTTGTGGCATTCTGCGATCGCATGCCTCAAGAATGCATCGTTACATCGCCGGACGACGCGCGGTATCAGGCGACACCTCAGAGCTTGAGTGAGCTCGACGAGGTCAACCGCGGCGTCAATCACGAAATCGAGCCCGCGACGGACATGGAAGTGTACGGCGTGGTCGAATATTGGACGCTGCCGAAGACGCGCGGCGATTGCGAAGATTATGCGCTCCTCAAACGGCATCGCCTGATCGCGCGCGGCTGGCCGTCGAGCGTGCTGTTGATGACGGTCGTTCGCGACGAAAAAAATGAAGGGCACGCCGTGCTCACGGCTCGGACGACGCAAGGCGATTTCATTCTCGACAACAAAGTCGATGTCGTTCGCCTCTGGAACCAGACGCCCTATCACTACGTCATGCGGCAGTCGTACATGGATCCGAAGGTTTGGGTCTCGCTCGATCCGAACGACGCGACGACGCCTGCGGCTCTGTCGGGCGTTCAATCGGTCACTCCGGGCATCCTCGAGTCGAGCCGAGATCTGCCCTAAGACGCTTTCGCTTTTTCAGGAAACTTGGCAGGCCGGACCCCCTCCGATCCCCCCGATCAAATCCGGACCTGTTCGCGGGCCGCGCGTTTCCCCAGACGCCGGCCTGCTTTTTTATGCGCGTCTTTGTGCGCGCCAAGATCTAAGACTGGGGCCTACGACTGAGGTGTCAGTCCGGTAGCGAATTGCTTCCACTTGTCGACGTAGCGCTTCGCGCCACGGCCGAAGCGCTGGACTTCCTCGTCGCTCAGCTGACGGACGACTTTGCCCGGCGATCCCAGCACCATCGAACGGGGCGGGATTATTTTGCCTTCGGGTATCAGCGCGTTGGCCCCGATGACACATTCCTCGCCGATCTCAGCACCATTCAGAATGATGCTGCCGATGCCGACGAGGCTGCCGCGGCCGATCGTGCAGCCGTGCAGCATCGCCATGTGGCCGATCGTGCAATCCTCACCGATTGCGAGCGGGAAGCCGGGATCGGTGTGCAAAACGCAGCCGTCCTGGACATTGGATCGCGCGCCGATGGTGATCAACTCATTGTCGCCGCGCAGCACCGCTCCGAACCAGACGCTCGAATCCTCCTCGAGCTTCACCTTGCCGAGAACGACGGCGTTCGGCGCAACCCAGAAAAGGCCGTTCGGGGGTGTGATCACCCCCACACCATTCAAGTTGTAGAGAGTCATCCCGATTGCGCTCTAGACGCCTTCCAGATCCATGTCGAGGATCGCCATCTGGAATTGATAGGACGTCTCGCCCTCCTCAACTTCGCGATAGAGCGTCGCCACGAATTCGCCATTGATGAAGACTTCGGCCATGTCGTCTTTCTTTGGCTGAGCTTTGACCTCGAGATTGGAGGCACCGAACGTCTTACGGAGGTAAGACTGCAGACGCGCCAGCTCTTCTTTCTTCAATTTCTTTCTCCTAGACGAATTTCAGAGGCCGCCGAAATCATCGACCCAACCCTGATCCATGGACCGGGCGGGTTCGGCGCAACCGGCGCTGCCGACGATTTTCGCAGGCACGCCGGCGACGGTGACGTTCGGCGGGACCTCGGCAAGAACCACCGATCCGGCGGCCACCCGCGAGCAACGCCCGACCTTGATATTACCAAGGATCTTGGCGCCCGCCCCGACCAGCACGTTATCGCCGATCTTCGGATGGCGGTCACCCGTCTCCTTGCCGCTGCCGCCAAGTGTCACCGCATGCAGGAACGAGCAGTTGTCACCGACGACGGCCGTTTCACCGACAACGAATCCTGTGGCGTGATCGATCATGATGCCTTTGCCGAACCGCGCAGCCGGATGGATATCAACGGCGAACATGCGCGACGACTGACTTTGAAGGTAGAGCGCAAAATCGTAACGGCGGCTCTTCCACAGAGCGTGCGCGAAACGATACGTTACGAGGGCATGGAAGCCCTTGTAGTAAAGCAACGGATCCAGGTAGCGCGTGCACGCAGGATCGCGGTCGTAGACTGCCTGCAGATCGGCTCGGAAGATCGCGCCTAGGCCCGGCTGCTCCAACAGTACGCTCTGAAAGGTTTGCGAGATCAGCCCCGCGTCCACGTCGGTATGATTCAACCGTTGAGCCAGCCGATGGCAAACCGCTTCTTCCAGCAGCTGATGGCTGAGGACAGTTGCAAAGATGAAGCTGCCGAGCGCCGGCTCGGTCTTCATGGCGGCTTCCGCTTCGGCGCGAATCTGGGCCCAGATCGGATCGACGATTTGGACCTTCGAAGTGGCTGTCTTTGTGTTCGACACGGCGTGCCTCTAACGGGGCTGAGGTCCAAGTGCCCGCACGAGCGGACTGGTCCAATTAGCAACAGCCGATTAACGCCGGTGTAAACCCCGGTCAATCGTTCGCGCTCATTAACTTATACACCTTCCATGAACCGCGTGCATCTGCCGCCCTGGCCCCGGTTCGCGGGCCGCTTTATTGCGACTGACATGGCCGCCCCGGATAGAAGGAATTCCGACCAATGGCTCAAGTTGAGAAAGCCGCCAGCCCGTCACTCGTATATCACAAAGACGGCGCCATCGGCTGGCTCATCGCCGATAACCCCGCACGAATGAACGCCCTGACGGCTTCGATGTGGGACGCCATCCCGGGGGCGATCGCCAAGGCCGTTTCCGATCCGGACGTCCGGGTCGTCGTTTTGCGTGGCGCCGGCGACAAGGCGTTTTCAGCGGGCGCCGACATTTCCGAATTCGAGAATTCAAGAACGGGCGATGCCGCGAAAACCTACGACGCGCTGAACGACGCCGCCTTCAATGCCATCATCGGCTGTCCGAAACCGACGATCGCCATGATCCACGGCTTCTGTCTCGGCGGTGGTCTCGGGCTTGCCTTGTGTTGCGATATGCGGATCGCCGACGACGCGAGCCAGTTCGCCATTCCGGCTGCGAAGCTTGGCATTGGTTACAATGCCCGCTGGGTAAGGCCGATACTTGCCGCGGTTCCAGCCGCGCGCGCCAAGGAACTGCTGTTCACTGGCCGCCGTTTCCGGTCTGCCGACGCGGAGGCCATGGGTCTTGTCTCACAGCTGATGCCGAAGGCCGAACTCGAGGCGACGGTGCGGGCGCTCGCCCTGGAGATTGCCCAGAACGCGCCTTTATCCGTGGCGGCCGCGAAGCAGGTGATCGACGAGATTTCCCGTCACCCCGAGAATCCGGATATGGCCCGTCTCGATGCTGCGGTTACTGCGTGTTTCGAAAGCGAAGACTATGCCGAAGGACGGCGCGCCTTCCTCGAAAAGCGCAAACCAGAATTCAAGGGCAAATGACGTGATCCAGCGGTTCGACCGGTTGCGGATTATCGGCTGCATGGCGTTCTTGTGGTTGGGCGCGAACACCGCCTTCGCGGGCGATGAAAAATTGCTCAACGCCTGCTTTGCGCAAAGCGCACTCGCCGCCGTGCCGGGAGAAGAAACAGCCGCCAAGGGCAATCGCACCTTCGATGCTTCGATCAAGCTGAACGGGTTCACGCCAGCTTCGCCCGTACCGGATGCGCTCCGCGGCGCGATCCGCCGGGTTACTCTTCCGGCTGGCGAGAAGGCAGTCGCGCTGACGTTCGACCTTTGCGAGCAACGCGGAGAGATCGCCGGCTACGATGGGCGGATCTTTGATTATCTGCGCCAGCAGGGCATCAAGGCGACATTCTTTGCGGGCGGGAAGTGGATGGTTTCCCACGCATCGCGCACGGAACAGTTGCTGGCCGATCCGTTGTTCGAGATCGGGAATCATACCGAAACACATGCGAACCTGCGCCTTCTGCAGCCTACTGCCGTGACACAGCAGGTGCTCGCTCCGCAGAAGGCCTATCAAGACGCGCGCACACGGCTCGCGGCGCGCCAGTGCGTTGCCTCCTCGCCCGAGGCTATGAGCAGCATTCCCGAGCAGCCGAAGCTTTTCCGCTTTCCCTATGGCGCCTGCAACGATGCCGCGATGAAGGCCGTCAACGATGCGGGCATGCTCGCGATCCAATGGGATGTCGCGACGGGCGATCCCGATCCGCACGTTTCAGCGGTGCGGATTGCCGAGGCCATGGTGAATGAAACAAAGCCCGGCTCCATTATCGTCAATCATGCGAACGGGCGCGGCTGGCATACCGCCGAAGCCTTGTTGATCGCCATTCCGAAACTCAAAGCCAAGGGCTACAAGTTCGTGACGGTCAGCGAGCTGATGACAATGGGCAAGCCTGTGATCACGTCCGAATGCTACGATCGCAAACCCGGCGACACCAATCGCTACGATTTCCTCGGAGCGCTCCAGCATTCTCTAAGCGCGCCAACAGTTGCTCTTGCTCCTGCGTCTCAGCAGAAGCCTGCGGCCAAGACAAAGGCGGCGAAGAAAGCTCCGCAAAAGCCCGTCGCGGCCGATCACTGAGATGGCGGACAAGGATGCCGCGCCGGCTGCCGTTTCCGCCTTAGCGGTGACGTTCGAGCCGATGACGGCTGAGGCGGCGGAGTGCCTCGGCAGCGCCTTTGCGCAGATCGATCCTTGGGCGCACTACGCCTACACCGCCGCGACGCTCGCCGGCTTCCTGGCCGATGAGGAACCCGGCACGCAGCGATTTCAAATCATCGCCGAACAAGCGCTTGCCGGCGCAATCGTTATCCAGAGCAAATGGCTCCGGGGACCGTATTTACAGTTCTTGGGGGTCCTTCCGGCATTTCATCGCCGGGGTTTGGGGCGCTCGGCGCTCGGCTGGTTCGAGAGTGCGGCGCGGGCAGACGGCGCGCGAAATCTCTGGGTCGCCGCGTCGGAATTCAATGTTGCTGCCCAAACCTTCTATGAGCGGCACGGCTTCGTTCGCATTGCGTCCATCGACGGCCTCGTTGCCGAAGGGACTGCAGAAATTCTCTTTCGAAAACAGCTGGCGGCTGGATAGCCCCCAATTGATTGCCTCCGTGTTGCCGATGCCCGGGATGAGTCTCCAGGGTTTTCAGCGGCCCGGTTTCGCCAGAACCGCGGATGGCGGCGAATGCAAGCCAAATATTTTTGGATCATTATTGTGCGGCGCATCTCTGTTTTTTCTTCCTTGCGGGCAAGCCCACATTGACGCCCAGCCCACGCAAATAATTCCGATTTTGCGGGCTTTTTGCGTAATGTCTGCCGATCGACGATGCGTGACAGATCCATTAACCGAGGGCTTCAAACCCGGCGAACGCTCGGATGCGCAGTCTTTAGGCGTGTCGGATAGGCGTTTGTTTCTGCGACGCAAAATGCTTTTCGCTTGTCACTCACGGGCGCCGTTGCATAGCTTCCAGCCAAGCTTCGAAGAGAGAAGCGACGCGAATTCCAAGGCCCCCAACCGGGGACGTGGCAAGGCTCTGCAAGACTGACTTAACGCTCTTGCGGTAATATTGTCGTTTGGATTTCGTGGTGTGGTCGTGCTCGGGACCCTTTTGAGAGCGACCGTCTGGAGGAAATGCCTGAAACAGTAATCCCACGCGCGATGCTCTAAGGAGCCAATGAGACGGGGGACTATTTCTGGGATGTCTGGCGCGAGCCAAACGACCATGCGGCGCGGTACCGAAGTGGACCGCGCCGATTTTTTTTATAGCTCGATTCAAGCGGCCGCGGCTGTGTTCCGGCGGTCGTAATTCAGAACCGGGGCCAGCCAGCGCTCCGTTTCTTCGATGGTCCAACCCTTGCGCGCTGCGTAGTCCTCGACCTGGTCGCGCTCGACCTTGCCGACTCCGAAATAGTGGCTTTCGGGATTTGCGAAATACAGTCCCGACACGGATGAGCCCGGCCACATCGCGTAGCTTTCCGTCAGCGTGATGCCGGCAGCCTTCTCGACATCCATCAGCTTCCAGATGGTCGCCTTCTCGGTGTGATCCGGCTGGGCGGGATAGCCAGGCGCCGGGCGGATGCCCTGGTACTTCTCGAGGATCAAATCGTCAGCCGTCAGCTTTTCGCCCTTCGCATATCCCCAAAGCTCCTTGCGGACCTTTTCGTGCATGGCCTCGGCAAAGGCTTCCGCGAGGCGATCGCACAATGCCTTCGCCATGATGCGATTATAGTCGTCGGTCTTCTTGATGTGGCGTTCGATGGCCTCATCCTCGCCGAGACCCGCCGTCACCGCGAACATGCCGATGTAATCGGCGACGCCCGTCTCCTTGGGCGCAATGAAATCGGAAAGCGCCGTGTGCGCCCTGTTGCGGTTCGGGTCGCGGGCAATTTGCTGGCGGAGCGTGTGCAGCTTCGCGATTTCGCCGGATCGCGTGTCGTCCTTATAGAGGGCGATATCGTCGCCGACGCTGTTGGCCGGCCAGAAGCCGACGACGGCGGATGCCGTCACCCACTTCTCGGCAACGATGCGCTTCAGCAGCGCCTGCGCGTCGTCGAAGAGCTTCTTCGCTTCGGCGCCGACTTTGTTGTCGGTCAGGATTTGCGGATAACGGCCTGCAAGTTCCCAGGTCTGGAAGAACGGCGTCCAGTCGATATAGGGAACGAGCGACGCGAGGCTGTAATTCGAGAAGCTGCGTGCACCGAGGTAGCTCGGCTTGACGGGCTTCATTGCTGGCCAGTCGATCTTGAACTTGTTATCGCGCGCCGCCTTGAGTGTGATGCGCTCCTTGCGTGCTTCGTTGGCAAGATGCGACTCGCGAACCTTGGTGTACTCCGTTCTGATGTTCTGGATGTAGGGCGCGTTTTCGGTGTCCGAGAGCAATTTCGAGACGACGCCAACGGCACGGCTCGCATCGAGAACATAAACCGCCTGCCCACGGTTGTAGTTCGGGTTGATCTTGACGGCGGTGTGCACCTTGCTCGTCGTCGCACCGCCGATCAGCAGTGGCATGGAGAAGCCTTCGCGCTCCATCTCGGATGCAACGAAACACATTTCGTCGAGCGACGGCGTGATCAGGCCGGAGAGGCCGATCATGTCCACCTTTTCCTTCTTAGCCGTCTCGAGAATTTTGGCGGCCGGCACCATCACGCCGAGGTCGATCACCTCGTAGTTGTTGCACTGAAGCACGACGCCGACGATGTTCTTGCCGATGTCGTGGACGTCGCCTTTGACGGTCGCCATCAGGATCTTGCCCGCCGATGGCATTTGATCGAGACCCGATAATTTCTTCTCGGCCTCGAGGTAAGGCTGCAGATAGGCGACCGCTTGTTTCATCACGCGCGCGGATTTCACGACCTGCGGAAGGAACATCTTGCCGGCGCCGAAGAGATCGCCGACGACGTTCATGCCCGCCATCAGAGGGCCTTCGATGACGTGCAGCGGCTTTTCCGCCTCGGCGCGCGCTTCTTCGGTGTCGAGTTCGATGAAGTCGGTGATGCCGTGAACGAGCGCATGGGTGAGCCGCGCCTGCACGGGCGCCTCGCGCCATGAGAGATCTTTCTCTTTGGCTTTCTGGCCGCTGCCGTCGCCTTTGAACTTCGGTGCGGCTTCGAGAAGACGATCGGTTGCGTCTGGGCGGCGATTGAGGATGACGTCCTCGCAGAGATCGCGCAGCTCCGCGGGTATGTCGTCGTACAGCGCGAGCTGACCGGCGTTGACGATGCCCATGTCCATGCCCGCGCGAATGGCGTGGTAGAGGAATACGGAATGCATCGCTTCGCGAACCGGCTCGTTACCGCGGAAGGCGAATGAAAGGTTGGAAACGCCGCCGGAGATATGGGCGAGCGGCATCCTTTCCTTGATCTGACGGGCGGCCTCGATGAAGGCGATGCCGTAGCCGTTGTGCTCTTCGATGCCGGTTGCGACGGCGAAGATGTTGGGATCGAAGATGATGTCTTCCGGCGGAAAACCGACCTTCTCGGTCAGCAGCTTATAGGCGCGCTCGCAGATCGTGACCTTGCGTTCTATCGTGTCGGCTTGGCCCTCTTCGTCGAAGGCCATGACGACGACGGCTGCCCCGTAGCGCAAAACCTTGCGGGCATGCTCGAGAAATGGCCCCTCGCCTTCCTTCATGGAAATGGAATTGACGATCGGCTTGCCCTGCACGCACTTCAGGCCCGCTTCGATGACGCTCCATTTGGAGCTGTCGATCATGATCGGCACGCGGCTGATGTCGGGTTCGGATGCGATCAGATTGAGGAACGTCGTCATCGCCCGTTCGGAATCGAGCAGGCCTTCGTCCATGTTGACGTCGATGATCTGGGCGCCGGCTTCCACCTGCTGACGCGCGACCGCAAGAGCGCCCGCATAGTCGTTCTGCTCGATCAGCTTCCGGAACTTCGCGGAACCGGTAACGTTCGTGCGCTCGCCAATATTGATGAAGGACTGCGCGGCATTGGCTGTGGTCATTGTGTTCTGTTCACCCATGGACGAACGGTTCGAGGCCGGAGAGGCGGAGGCGCGGCTCATGCGTCGGCAGCGCGCGCGGCTTATAGGATATCGCGTGGCTCGCAATATGGGCGATGTGATCCGGCGTCGAGCCACAGCAGCCGCCGACGATGTTGATCAATCCATCGGCAAGCCACGGCTCGACCTTGCAGGCCATTTCGTCGGGGCTCTCATCGTACTCACCCATCGCGTTCGGCAGGCCCGCGTTCGGATAGGCGGAGATGCGCACATCGGCGACGTGCGAGAGCTCGGCAATGTATGGCCGCATCAGCTCGGCACCCAGCGCGCAGTTGAGCCCGATCGAAAACGGCCGGAGGTGCCGCATCGAGTACCAGAAGGCTTCGGCCGTTTGGCCCGATAGCGTCCGGCCCGAGCGGTCGGTGATCGTGCCTGAAATCATGACCGGCAGCTCGAGATCCTTCTCCTCGAAGACTTCCAGCGTCGCGAAGCCCGCGGCCTTGGCGTTCAAGGTATCGAAGATCGTTTCGATCAGGATGATGTCGGAACCGCCGTCGATCAGTCCCCTCACCTGCTCCTTATAAGCGTCGCGCAACTCATCAAAGCTGACGTTGCGATAGCCCGGATTGTTGACGTCCGGCGAGATCGACGCCGTGCGGTTGGTCGGCCCGACGGCGCCCGCAACGAAGCGCGGCTTCTCCGGAGTTTTTTGGGACCACTCGTCCGCGGCGCGGCGCGCGAGCTTCGCCGCCTCGACGTTCATTTCATAGGACAGCTCTTCCATGTGGTAGTCAGCCATGGAAATGCGCTGCGCATTGAACGTATTCGTCTCGATAATGTCGGCGCCCGCGCCTAGATACTTGCCGTGGATCTCTTGGATGATCTCCGGCTGCGTCAGCACGAGAAGATCGTTGTTACCCTTGATGTCCTTCGAATGATCCGCGAAGCGCTCGCCGCGATAATGCTCTTCGCCGAGCTTGTATTGCTGGATCATCGTTCCCATCGCGCCGTCGATGATCAGGATGCGTTCGGTTGCGGCCTTTTCAAGCGCGGCCCAACTTGCTTTGCGTCTCATATCACGCCTCGACTTTCAGATATTTCACGCTGCGTCGGCGTTCGCCGGTCTGACTGAGCGCAATCCCAGCAGATGGCAGATCGCGTAGACGAGATCAGCGCGGTTCAACGTGTAAAAGTGGAATTTCTTGATGCCCTCGTCGACGAGGTCCATCACCTGCTCGGTTGCGACTGCCGCTCCCACCAGATGTGATGTTGCGCTATCGTCTTCCAAGCCTTCGAAGCGGCGGGCGAGCCATGAGGGAACACTGGCGCCGGCACGTTTTGCAAAGCCTGCTACCTGCTTGAAGTTATGAATGGGCACGATGCCCGGAGAAATCGGCACCCAGATGCCGGCCGCTCGCGCACGCTCGAGGAAGCGCAGGAAGTGGACGTTGTCGAAACCGAACTGCGTGATGATGCGATCGGCGCCCGCATCAACCTTGGCCTTCAGATTATCGAGATCGGCTTCAATCGACAGGCTTTCGGGATGCGTCTCGGGATAGCCCGCGACCGAAATTTCAAAATCGGCGATGCGCTTCAATCCTGCGACGAGATCGGCGGCATTCTTGTAACCGCCAGGAAAGGGCACATACTTCGCGCCGGTGCCTTGCGCAGGATCGCCGCGCAAAGCCACGATGTGGCGAACACCTTCCTCCCAGTACGTCTTGGCGACCGCGTCAACCTCTTCCTTTGTGGCATCGACGCAGGTGAGATGGGCAGCGGGCTTCAGCGGCGTCTCCTTGATGAGACGGGTCACGGTCGCGTGGGTGCGCTCGCGCGTGGATCCGCCCGCGCCGTACGTCACCGAGACGAATTCGGGACCGAGAGGCGCAAGCCGCGTGATCGAAGACCACAGCGTTTCCTCCATCTTCTCCGTTTTCGGCGGAAAGAATTCGAAGCTGACAAGGATGTCGCCCGATCCGAGCAGTTTGCTTTTCCGTTCCTGTGCCATCATCTTGCCCCCTCGCGCACTTCCTCGAAGGGTGCGCTTGTACTTGCGACCGCCGCCTTAGCTGCGGGGCGTTCCGCCAGCCAGATCGTCACGGTCAGAATTTCTTCGCGATCGCCGTCCTTGGGCTTCAGATCTTCCGTCGACTTCGGTACGAGACCGGCGTCGGTGAGCCATCCCCTGACCTGATCGTGAGCGAAGCCCAGCCGCTCGTGGGCTTCCCGCGTTCTCAGGAACTCCAAGTCGTGCGGCGCGAAATCGATGATCAGCAGCTTGCCGCCGGGCGCGAGCACGCGTGCGGCTTCGCGAATGGCGAGCGCCGGGTCCGATAAGAAATGCAGCACCTGATGCATGACCACGGCGTCGGCCTGCCGGTCCGCCAGCGCGAGCGAATAGATATCGCCGTGACGAACCTGGGCGTTGAGGCAGCCCTTGGATTTCAGATTGGCGTTGGCATAGTTGAGCATGGACTGGTTGACGTCGAGCCCAAGTCCGCGTGCAAAGCGGTCAGCGAACAGTTCGAGCGTTCGGCCCGTACCCGTTCCGAGATCCACGAACAGGCCAAACGGCCCGTCGCCGAGTGCCCGGCGCATGGCGGCTTCGACGTCATTTTCAGCGACGTGGAGCGTGCGGATCCGGTCCCAGTCGGCGGCATGCTGTTCGAAAAACGCTTGAGCGGTGGCTTCGCGCTCGCGCTTCAAGGCTTCGGCGCGTTCGCGGTCACGCCGGACAGAAGATTCCGAGGGGTCGACATCCGACACGAGGCGGAGCGCCAGTCGGCCGCCCGGCTGGCGATCGGAAATATGAAAATAGACCCAGCTGCCGTCCCTGAAGCGTTCGATGAGACCGGCCTCGCACAGAAGCTTCAGGTGGCGGGAGATGCGCGGCTGGCTCTGGCCGAGGATCAGGGTCAAATCCTTGACGTTCAACTCGCCGGCCGAGAGCAGCAGCAAAATGCGCAGCCGCGTCGGCTCGGCCGCGGCCTTGAGCGCGGCGACAAGATCTGCGGTTCGCATTTCCGGCGTTCGATGCATGCGGTGAACATATAAAGATATGTTTATGTGTCAAGTGGCGACGTTGCACTGCTGACAGCAGATTTCGGGACGCGGCTTAACGGCCTTTTAGCGATGTTCACCATAATCTTCCGGCCGCTGGTTCTGCGGGGATCGAGTTCAGAATGCGACGTCAGGGTTTTGAAGTGATTGAAGTTTCGAGCGGTCCGTTCAGGTTGCCGATCACTCTCAGGCAGACTAATGCGAAGCTCACGAGGATTCCGGGCCTCGTCCTCTTGGGAATTCTCGCGGCACTGATCGTCCTGCCGCAATTGGTATTCGCCGCCTATGCCGTCGCTTCCCCGGACGTAAGACAAGCGATGGTCGCGCATCCCGTGGTTGCGATCGAGCTTGCGCTCGCCCTCGTCTTCTGGGTTGGCCTCATCGTTTGGCCGTTGCGCAATATCCTGCTCGCCCTGTTGTCGGACCGGATCGTCGATATCCGCGATGGCGAGGTCAAAGTCGTTGACCGCACAGCTTTTTCCAAGACGTTTTGGCGGATGCCGCTCAGGGCCTATGAGGGCGTGGCCGTGCACCTTCGCTCATCGCTTTCCGGCGTGCGTCAGGAGGCTGTCCTGGTGCATCCCGATAGAAATCGCAGCATTATTTTGATGACCGGCGAGCATATCGGCGCGCAGGAACTCGAGGAATTAAGGAATTTGCTGAGCCTTCCATGTGCTCCGGCCGAGCGCCGTTTCAGCATTCACGATCAGGCCTCGCGCCGAGAAAATGCTGTGGCCGCGTAGCCATCCGGCATCGTTTTGACGAGATTGTTGCCTCTCTAACGCGAGGTGAGACTTGTTTCGAAGCAGTCAGGGCGGCAGAGTCTTTTTCGGGCCACCTACCGCTTCGGTTTTTCAGGGGACGACTATGCGAGGGTTAGACATGTGGTGGGCATTTTCCCGGATTCGCTCCGCGGGTTGTCTTGTCGTTTTCGCCGCCTGCTTTGCAGCGATTTCCACCGGCGGTGCACGAGCTGAATCGCCAGCCGTTTATATGCAGCGCGTGCAAAACGAATTGATCGTCGCCCAGAAGTCCGGCGGTGTCGCGCAGTTTGCAAACGTGCTGCGTCAGCACATGGACGTGCCGGGAATTGGCTTGACGGCCCTTGGTCCGCACGCCCGCACGCTGCCGAAGGATGAGCGGCCAGCCTATTACAACGGCATGATCAACTTCATCGCCAAGTACGCGGCGAAGGAAGGCCCGAAATATATGGTCAAAAGCGCTGTGGTGACGGGTCAGGGCCCTGGTGACGCGGGCGGCACGAACGTCGACAGCCGGATCACGCTGGTGTCTGGCGAAAGCTACGACATCCGTTGGCTCGTGATGAAATCAGGAACGGGTTACAAGGTTCGTGATGCTCAGGTGGTTGGTTTCTGGATGACGTCGTTCCTCGACGATCTTTTCCAGAATTATATCACCGAGAACGGGAACAATCCCCGCGCGCTCGTCTTGGCTCTAAGCCGCTAGGAGTGGCCTCCCGGGCACTATCGCCCGGTTGGCTGCGCCATCTCATTCAGCCGCCCTTTAAAGGTCTCAATCGATCCCCACTTGCCTGATGCCGTGAGCTTTGACAAAGCGCCGCACCCGTGGTCCTTGTCGAGCAAGCACGAGCAAATTCGATGCGGGCACCCTATAACAGTTAATAATAAGCGCGGTGCGCGTGCTGTTGCGGGTGGGGATTGGAGACGGGTCATGATTTCTTTGAAGTTGCGTTCGGCGCTGGGTATGGCGCTGGCTTTCAGCATCGGCTTCGCGATGCAGACGACGCCGGGTTCGGCGCAGGATCAGCAGCAACCTCCCGCTGAAGCCGAGCAGGCGGCACCCGCAGATGCCGGAGCCGCTGATACGATGCCGGCCGCGGAGCAGCCTGAACAACATGATGGCGCTGCGACGCATGAAGCTGCTCCGGCCGAGCCGGCCAGCCCTGAGGGTGGCGCAGCTGAAGCCCAACCGGCTCAGCCGGAAGCACCAGCCGCAGCCGAGAGCACGGAAGCTCCGGCGGCAACCGCAGCCGTCCCGGCCAGCGATCTCAAAATCGGCGCCGCCGTTTACGGCGCAGACGGCGCAAAAATTGGTGAGGTCAACGGCGTCAAGTCCGACGGCACTGGCAAGGTCCAGGAAATTCTCGTGACGGACGGCGTCGCGGCCAGCATGAACGCGAAGGTCTTTGCGATTTCGGCCGACAAGATCACGAGCGTATCGGACGGCGTGAAGCTGTCGCTCAGTTCGGAAGAAGCGAAGAAGCTCCCGATCATCGACAACAGCAACGGCTAATCAGCCCACTGCAGATTGTTTTGAAGCCGCGCTTTTAACCGAAGCGCGGCTTTTTGCTGTGAATTCTCCGTGTTCAACGGAATTTGCCGGCCCGTTCTCTCGTAAACGTCGCACTGCTCGCATAAGCAGGTTCTCCGGCCACAACGACCTCAGCCTTGTCGGAGAATGGAAACGTCATGCGCAGCCTTGGCTTCGTTGCTCTCATTTCGTCGGTCCTATCGGCATTTGCGCTCTTTGCCGGTGCCGCCGGTGCTTTCGCGGAAGACGCTCTCGACACGAGCAAGCTTCCCCGCGTCTCCGGAACAAAAGAGATCTTCGCAAGTCCGTCGTCGACGATTTTCACGGCACCCGGCGCGGTTCCCGAGGCAACCGAGGGTAGCGTTGCGGCTCTCATAGCGGCAGGCTGGCAGCAATATGCGCCGGCATCCGGAGAACCGGTCCGAACACCGACGATGGCCATCGCGAACTTCAAGAAGGGCTCGGTCGGACTCTCCGTGTACGTCACCGTCGCGCCGGCGCAGAACAACGCGACGAGCGTTACCTACACCCTGGTCAACATCGCCAACGACTTACCGTTTCCGAAGGATGCAACGGACCTCAAGTTCGACGGCGATCGTCCATTTCTTTCGTGCGCGACGGCCGGCAATCTCGAAGCGACGTCTGATTTCCTCCGCACGGAGCTGATCGCGCGCGGCTGGTCGCCGTGGTCGGTGAAGGACAACGCCAAGTCGGCCTACGCCGACGAGAAGACCGACAACGGCCTCTATGCCTACTACGTTCGCGACGCCGGGAAGCCTTTGATCCTTGTGCTGCAGAAGGCTGATGGTGGCAAGACATCGGTGAAGCTCGAGACCGTGCCTCCTGAAGTCCTGCATCCGGCGGAGAAGAAAGAGGTAGCGAAAGCGCCTGAGGTTTCTCCCGCTCCGGCAGCCAAACCTGAAGACAAGATCGGCGATGCCATCGACGATCTGGCTGCGAGTATCGTCAAGCAGGCACAGCAGTCGGTCGCTGACTCGATGCGGGGAGACAAGCCCGCTTCTCGGGACAAGGCCGACAAGGCTGCCGATGAGCCGACCGAAGCATTGACCGTTCTCGACGGCAACACAGCGCCGATTCCGGTTCCGTCGACGGCGACGGATATCGAGTTCGACGGCGCTAGCGGCAAACTTGAGTTCACCTCGTCATCCAGCGTCAAGCAAATCGCAGCATTCTACCGGAGCCAGATGAAGGCGCTCGGATGGACCGAAGAGAAGTCGGTGATCAATCAAGCGAACATGGTCGCTCTTGGATTTCACAAGGGCGAGCAGGATGTTTCGCTGACGCTGATGAAGATGGGCGCAACGGTCAATGTCACTGCCAACGGCTCGGCACTCGAAAAACCGGAGGTGACCGCGGAAGCGTCAGCAAACAGCGACGCCGCAACCGCGCCCGCCAACGAGCCTGAAAAGGAACTCGAATCCGAAGATGCCGGTGGCCTCCCCGTGCCGAAAGAGCATTCGCTGAGTGGAAGCGAGCAGTCGATGTTCCGCCACGGCGCCAACGCCAACGCGCCGGCGAAGCTTACCTCGGTGCTTGCCTTTTATCGCAGGGAACTTGGCAAGCGCGATTGGAAAGAGGACGCGTCAAAGTCTGTCATCAAGGACGACGCTGCGGAGCTTCACTTCACGACGGCCGACGGTCCCGCTGTCCTGAAGCTCGGGCGCGCCAGTGGCGAGACGACAATTGCGCTTACCGTGCGCGAAGACGATAAGGCGAAGAAGTCCGGGCTGCTTGCGAAGCCGGGACAAACAAAGTTTCTGTTCGGCAATTACCTCGATACCGAGGCGGTCATCACCATCGCCGGCAAGACGATCAAAGTTCCGGCCGGTGCCGGCAGCAAGGGCCCGGACGGACCGACGCTCGACGTTCAGCCCGGTAAGTACCCTTACAAGCTCAAAGGCGGCGCAGGCGGCGGCGCGCCCGACGAACCGATCGAGGTCGGCGCCAACGAAATCTGGGGCGTGATGATCGGACCCGGCGGCGTGCTCTCGCTGCAGATGTATTGAAGCCAGCCGCGAAGGACACGCAGTCCGAGTAGATATGCGTGTCCGTCCGTCGGCTGGCGTAGATTTGCGTCAGCGTTCGAAGCGCTTGAACTTGATCCGGTGCGGCTCGACGGCCTGATCACCGAGGCGGCGCTTCTTGTCTTCTTCGTAGTCGGCGAAGTTGCCTTCGAACCATTCGACGTGGCTGTCGCCTTCGAATGCGAGAATGTGCGTCGCGAGACGGTCGAGGAAGAAGCGGTCATGCGAGATGACCACGGCGCAACCGGGGAAATCCTCGAGCGCGGCTTCGAGCGCGCCGAGCGTTTCCGTATCGAGATCGTTGGTCGGCTCGTCGAGCAGCAGCAGGTTGCCGCCCTCTTTCAAGAGCTTGGCAAGGTGCACGCGGTTGCGTTCGCCGCCCGAGAGCATCCCGACCTTCTTTTGCTGATCGGCGCCCTTGAAGTTGAACCAGCCGCAATAGGCGCGGCTCGGCACTTCCTTCTTGCCGCCGAGAAGCATTTGATCGAGGCCGCCTGAGATCTCTTCCCAAACCGTTTTCTTGTCGTCCAGATGAGCGCGGGACTGATCGACGTAGGCGATCTTCACGGTGTCACCGAGGCGGATCGAACCCTTGTCGGGGTTTTCGACGCCGGTCAGCATCTTGAACAGGGTCGTCTTACCGGCACCGTTCGGACCGATCACGCCGACGATGCCGCCGGGCGGAAGCTTGAACGAGAGATCGTCGATCAGCAGGCGGTCGCCGAACGCCTTCGATAAGCCTTCCGCTTCGATGACGACGCCGCCGAGACGCGGGCCGGTTGCGATCTGGATTGACGCGCGTCCCGCTTCCTCGCGACCAGCCTCATCAGCAAGCTTCTCGTAGGCGGTGATACGAGCCTTCGACTTGGCTTGACGAGCCTTCGGCGATGACCGGATCCATTCGAGTTCGCGCGAGAGAGCCTTCTGCTTCCCTTCCTCCTGCGCCTTCTCGACGGCTTCGCGCTTGGCCTTCTGTTCGAGCCAGCCGGAGTAGTTGCCCTTCCAAGGCACGCCCTGCCCGCGGTCGAGCTCGAGCGTCCATTCCGTGATGTTGTCGAGGAAGTAGCGGTCGTGGGTCACGAGGATGACGCAGCCCGTGTATTCCTTGAGGTAGCGTTCGAGCCACGCGACGCTCTCGGCGTCGAGATGGTTGGTCGGCTCGTCGAGCAGCAGGATGTCGGGTTTCGACAGCAAAAGCTTCGTCAGCGCCACGCGGCGTTTCTCGCCGCCCGAGAGTTTCGTGACGTCGGCGTCGCCCGGCGGCGAGCGGAGAGCATCGAGCGCCTGCTCGACCTGGGCGTCGAGATCCCACAGGTTCTGCGCGTCGATCTGATCCTGGAGCGCCGTCATCTCGTCGGCGGTCTCTTCGGAATAGTTCGCCGCGATTTCGTTATAACGATCGAGGATAGCCTTCTTCTCGGCGACGCCTTCCATGGCGTTGCCAAGCACGTCCTTATCGGGATCGAGCTCCGGCTCCTGAGGCAGGTATCCGACCTTGATGCCCTCGGCCGGTCGCGCCTCGCCAATGAAGTCGTCGACGGTGCCCGCCATGATCTTGAGCAGCGTCGATTTACCGGCGCCGTTGAGGCCGACGACGCCAATCTTGGCGCCCGGCAGGAACGAAAGCGAAATGTCCTTCAGCACCTGCTTTCCGCCCGGATAGGCCTTGGAAAGCTTGTGCATGTGATAAACGTACTGATGTGCTGCCATTAGCGGCGCCTCGTTCGGAGTAAAGTTTCGGGATTGGGGACTTCCTAGCCGATTGTCGCGCCTTCCTCAATTGCATCATTGCGCCCATGTGCGACGTGCCGCGGGCGCGGCGGCCCTCGCCTTGGTTCTGATCACCAGGCCGGGTTTTTGACGCCGGTGAAGAAGTAAACGCCAAGGCCGATGGTGAAGACGAGCCATCCCCAGAGGCAGTGCTCCATATAAACCGGCCAGAACGACCGGGTGCGCTCGTAGCGCCACGCCAGCAGCAGCCCGACGACGAACGTTCCACCGACCGCGATCCAGTTGCGGAAGAGGATGTGAGCGAAGCCAAATGCCAGGGCGTTGGCGAAGATCAGGGCCCACCGCGAATGAAACAACGGTCCGTAGCGGTGAAAGAAGAAGACCCTGTAGGCGAATTCCTGCGGCAATACGGACGTGAACGGATAGAGCGTCATGATTTTCAGCCAGAGACCCGGACGCTCGGCGGCGAGCGCGAACAGTCTTTCAGGCATCAACACCGCGACGAGCGAGCCGACCAGCGCGCTCCCGATAGCGAACGTGCCGAGGATCGAGAGTGCCGTCGGCCAGCCGATGCCGCGGCTCAGCTCCTTTTTCAGGCTGAAGGTGCGGTCGACATACAGGAATGCGACAAATCCGATGAATACGGGCGGCAGCGCGTAGAACAGCGGAACGCGGTAGTCGAAAACGGCGATCCGCATCAGCAGCGGCAGGCCGACGAAAAGCACGCCGAGTTCCGCCCAGAGCTGCAGCCGCCGCCGTTCTGACGGATGAATGACGTCGAACGATTGGGCGAGCGTTCCGCCCGCGCAAAGATCGGCTGAACCGGAAACGACATCCTTCGACGAGAAGACTTTCGTCATCGACTCTTCGCCTCTCGCCTTTCAGCGTTCGATCTTCAGATCTTCGCTTTGACCAGACCCGGCAGCAGCTCAGCGCGCCGGCGCCAGCGCTTTGTTATCTCCGCTGCGATGACTTCCGCCGAGTGTAGCGGCTCATAGGTCCACGACGGCAGCGGTTCGCCGGGCGGGGGCAATGGCCGGGACGCGCCGTGGGACGCGAGCCCGGAGTGGAAACGCGTGGACTTCGCGCCTCCGCCGCTGGGCGAGAAAATAAAAATCGGACGTCCCGTCGCCGCCGCCTCGCAGGCCATGCTGACACTGTCGGCGGTGATGACGAACATGTCGGCATGAGCGACAAAGTCCGGATACGGATTTTGTCCGCCTCCATCCCAGAAGAAGGCGCGCTCGGCGGGGAGCGCGCCCTTTATCCGAGTTGCGAGGCGCTCCGGGGTGCGCCGCGACGTAGTGATCATCAGCCCTGCGCCGCTCGCCGCCAATCGGCCAAAGGTTTCAACCAGGCGCGTCTCGTCTTCGGACGAATACCGATAGTCCCCGTTGGGTCCACCGATCAGGCAGGCGATGCGCGGGCGCGGCAGTCCGGCGATGCTGGGCGGCATGCTGGTGGCGAGCGCGCGCAATCGGTCGGCCGAGAAGCGATGCGGCGCCGCCAGCGTTGATATGACATTCGGGCCCCGCCGCCGGTCATGGGCCGGAACCCATATGAGGTCGGCGCTACTCGGTCCCGTGCGGGGATCCATCAGGATGACGGTATAAGTCGCGAGCCCCGCCCGGCGCTTCAGGGCGCGGATGTAGGGGATGGTTGTCCGGCCCGTCGCGAACGCGAACGTGGGCCAGGGCGGGCCGAGGCGCAGCCTTCCCCCGTTCGTGGTGGCTAAAGACGGCAGCGGCCCCCAGGGGGCGATAAACTTGCAGATGCCCGTCAGGTCGATCCGGCGGATCTCGGGCGACAGTCCAAGCGCCTCGACGACGCCCAGGGCCTGAGATTCGTGCCCGGCCTTGCCGTCGGAGAAAATCCAGGCGGTCTGGCCTTGAAACAGGGTCGCGTATGGGTCGGTGCGAGTCATGTTCGACAAACTTTACGGCTCCTCACCGGGGGATCTTGAGAATAGCGGCGGTCCGATTAAAGAAATAAGCGAAACTTCGTGCGGGGATCTACATTCCTGTTATTACTCCGCCTTCCCGGCAGTGGCGCGGCTCCATGGCAATCGAACTCGACGAAACAGATTGGCGGATCCTGCGCGAGCTGCAAGCCGACGGACGTATCACCAATATCGCTCTCGCCAATCGCATCGGCTTGTCGGCACCGCCTTGTCTCCGGCGCGTGCGGGCGCTCGAGGAAGCCGGGCTCATCGCAAGCTATACCGCTCTCGTCGATGAGGTAAGGCTTGGATACGCACTGACGGCATTCGCCATGGTCCGGTTGCACAACCAGGCGGAATCCGATCTCCGCTCTTTTGAAAACAGAATTCTCAGCTGGCCCCTCGTCCGAGAGGCCTACATGCTGTCCGGCGAAAGCGACTTTATACTGAAGTGTATCGCTCGGGATCTGCAGCGGTTTCAAGGCTTCGTGCTCGATGAACTGACTGCGGCGCCGAATGTCGCCAGCGTCAAAACTTATCTGACGATCCGCCGGGCGAAACGCGATCCGGGCGTACCGATCAGCATGGAAGGCCCGGAAGGAACGTAGTGGACGCGGCCATTTCGCGGAGGGTTGATGAGAACCTTTCCTAATCTGGCGCTGGGGACGGGAAAAGCGCTCGTTATCTCTGTCGTGAGCGTATTACCGTCCAGCGCCGCGACCTCGGACGATCTCTACAATAGCTATTTCGCAAATGTGCTCGACGGCGCGCCCTGCTTCGCTCGCTCCTATGATGAGCCCTTTCTCAAGGAGCACCCGGCGCAGCGGGTCCGTAAAATCGAGATCGACCTTTCCAAGCAGAATTCGGACGGGACGCCGAATACCGCCGACCGGTTCGAGATCGGCTTCGGGCTTATGCTTAAATCGGGCCCCGACTGGTACGGACAGGCCGCGCGATGCAAGACGAACGACGCGGATTTCGAGTGCTTTCTCGAAGGCGACGGCGGCGTCTTCCGGCTTACGCCCCAGGACGGCGGCGGACTTCGCCTTGAGCCCGGGGATAGCGGTATCGCCATCCAAGGCGGCGCCGGGGATGTCGAACTCAACGACAAAACGGGCGACGATCGCGCCTTCGACCTTGTTCAGTCGAAGGAAGAATGCCGGTCTGCCTCGGCATTCTTCGATGGCAACAACAATAGCGATTGAAGGATTGGAAAGGGGCTCGGCTCAGCCCCAGTTCACCTTCAGAACTTCGAGCGTGCGCGTGCCCTTGGGCGTGGTGACGTCGACGCTCTCGCCCTTGGACTTCCCGATCAGCGCACGGGCGATGGGAGAGGAAATGGAGATTTTGCGCGCACGCAAATCGGCTTCCGTATCGCCCACGATCGTGTAGGTGACCTTGTCGCCGGAATCTTCGTCCTGCAGCGTAACAGTCGCGCCAAACTTGATCGTGTCGCCGGAAAGCTTGGTTATATCAATAACTTCGGCGCGGTTGATCTTATCTTCGATTTCGGCGACGCGCGCCTCGTTCAACCCCTGCTGCTCTTTGGCGGCATGGTATTCGGCATTTTCCGACAGGTCCCCGTGAGCGCGCGCTTCGGAGATGGCCGCGATGATACGCGGCCGCTCGACAGCCTTGAGGCGGTGCAGCTCCTCCTCGAGGTTTTTGTAACCCTCAAGCGTCATCGGCACCCGTTCCATCATGTTCTCCAACGGCTCGATTATTGCGGGGAAGAGGCCCCCAACACACGGTAACAGTAAGGTTGGCATACAGGAAAGCAGTGAAGCCGGGCGCGCCTCCCAGCGCGCTCCGAACACTCCAAGAAAGGCTTAGCGATGGGCGAAAGCCTGCAACGGAGCCACTTCCAGCGTGTCCGATGCCAACGCTTTTATGGCTCGTGTAACCGCTACTGCCCCCGCTAATGTTGTATAGTAGGGGATGTGGTGAAGCAAGGCCGTGCGCCGGATGTCCTTGCTGTCGCTCAGGGCTTTAGCCCCTTCGGTTGTATTGAAAACAAGGTGAATATCCCCGTTCTTCATCGCGTCGACGATGTGCGGACGGCCTTCCAGGACCTTGTTGATGGCATCGCATTGGATACCGTTAGCCTCTAGCAGACGCTTCGTTCCGCGGGTGGCAACGATCTTGAAGCCCATGGCGGCAAGCTCCCGGACGGGCGCGACGACACGCGCCTTATCGCTTTCCTTGACGGAGACGAAAACCGTCCCGCCCGATGGCAGTTTCTGGCCGGCGCCGAGCTGGCTTTTCCCGAACGCCATGGCGAAATCTTGGTCGATGCCCATGACCTCGCCCGTCGAGCGCATTTCCGGCCCGAGGATCGGATCGACGCCGAGGAACCGCGCGAACGGAAACACGGCTTCCTTGACCGCGATGTGTTTATAGGCGGGCTTCGAGAGCCCGAAGCTGGCAAGCGGCTTGCCTGCCATCACTTGTGCGGCGATCGACGCAATCGGCAGGCCGATGACCTTTGCCACGAACGGCACGGTTCGTGACGCACGCGGATTGACTTCGAGGATGAAGACCTGCTCGTCCTTGATGGCGAACTGCACGTTCATCAGCCCGACGACGCGCAGCGCGAGTGCGAGTTCGCGCGTTTGCCGCTCGAGTTCGGCGATCATGGCAGGCGACAACGAATGCGGCGGCAACGAGCAGGCGCTGTCGCCGGAGTGAATACCGGCTTCCTCGATATGCTCCATGATGCCGGCGACGAACGTGTCCTTGCCATCGGAAAGGCAGTCCACGTCAACCTCGACGGCATCTGTCAAATAGCTATCGATCAGAAGCGGACGCTTTTCGGAGACGACGAGTTCCGACGGCTTGTCGAGCGTTGCCGAAAGGCGAGCGACATAACGGTCGACCTCCGCCCCATCGTGGACAATCTCCATGCCGCGTCCACCCAGAACGTAGGAAGGACGAATGACAACCGGATAGCCGATCTGTTCGGCAATGCCGCGCGCCTCGCCGGGAGCTTTGGCGATGCCGCTCTTCGGCTGGGTGAGCCCCAGCTTGTCGATCAGGGCTTTGAAACGATCGCGGTCTTCGGCGAGATCGATGGCGTCGGGTGAGGTGCCGAGGATCGGGACGCCCGCCTCTTCCAGCGCGCTCGCGAGCTTGAGCGGCGTCTGGCCGCCGAACTGCACGATCACGCCTTTGAGCGTGCCTTTGTTATTTTCAACGCGGATGACTTCGAGGACGTCTTCGGCGGTCAACGGCTCGAAGAAGAGACGATCGGACGTGTCGTAGTCCGTCGAGACCGTTTCCGGATTGCAGTTGATCATGATCGTCTCGAAGCCGGCGGCCGTCAGCGCGAAGCAGGCGTGGCAGCAGCAGTAGTCGAATTCGATACCCTGGCCGATGCGGTTCGGGCCGCCGCCGAGGATGACGATCTTGTTCTTGCCCGTTGGGTCGGCTTCGCAGACGGGGTCGCCGCTGAGACCCGTTTCGTACGTCGAATACATGTAGGCGGTCGGCGAGGCGAATTCTGCCGCACACGTATCGATGCGCTTGAATACGGGCTCGACGCCCAATGCCTTGCGCCGGGCGCGGACGTCCGCTTCGGTCGTCTTGCCGAGCTTCGCAAGGCGCGCATCGGAGAAGCCCTGCGCCTTGAGCGCGCGAAGGTGGACAGCCGATTTCGGCAAGCCGTGCGCGATTACACGGGCTTCGCTGTCGACGATAGCTTTGATCTCGCGCAGGAACCAGGGGTCGATTTTGCAGTACTGATGAATCTCATCGAGCGAGAAGCCTTCGCGGAAGGCTTGCGCCACCTTCAGGATGCGATCGAAGGTCGGCCGGGAGACTGCGGCGCGGACGATGTTCTTGTCGTCGCCCTGGCCGAGGCCCTCGAGCTGCACGTCGTCGAAGCCGGTGAGGCCGGTTTCCATCGAGCGCAGCGCCTTCTGCATGCTCTCCGCAAAGGTCCGGCCGATCGCCATCGCCTCGCCGACGGATTTCATCGAGGTGGTCAGCGTGGTATCGGCGCCGAGAAATTTCTCGAAGGCGAAGCGCGGAATCTTCGTGACGACGTAGTCGATCGTCGGCTCGAACGAGGCGGGCGTCGCGCCGCCAGTGATTTCGTTCTGAATTTCATCGAGCGTATAGCCGACGGCGAGTTTGGCCGCGACCTTGGCGATGGGGAAGCCCGTCGCTTTCGACGCCAGCGCCGACGATCTCGAAACGCGCGGATTCATCTCGATGACGACGAGACGGCCGTCAGCCGGATTGACGGCGAACTGGACGTTCGAGCCGCCGGTCTCGACGCCGATCTCGCGCAGCACCGCAATCGAGGCGTCGCGCATGATCTGATATTCTTTGTCCGTCAGCGTCAGCGCGGGGGCGACGGTGATGCTGTCGCCAGTGTGCACGCCCATCGGGTCGATATTCTCGATCGAGCAGATGATGATGCAGTTGTCCGCCTTGTCGCGGACGACCTCCATCTCGAATTCTTTCCAGCCGAGGACGCTCTCCTCGACGAGGACTTGAGAGGTCGGCGAGGCGTCGAGGCCGCGCTCGATGATCTCGAAGTATTCTTCGCGGTTATAGGCGATGCCGCCGCCCGTTCCGCCGAGCGTGAACGAGGGCCGGATGATCGCCGGAAGGCCGACATACTCGAGGGCGGCCGCCGCTTCGTCGCGCGAGTTGACGAGTTCGGAACGCGGCGTCTCGAGGCCGATTTCGCGCATGGCTTCGCGAAACAGCTGGCGATCCTCGGCCTTGTCGATGGCTTCGGCCTTGGCGCCGATGAGCTCGACGCCGTACTTGTTCAGGATACCCTGCTTGTGGAGCGCAAGCGCGGTGTTCAGGGCCGTCTGGCCGCCCATCGTCGGAAGGATCGCATCGGGGCGCTCCTTGGCGATGATCTTCGCGACCACATCCGGAGTGATCGGCTCGACGTATGTCGCGTCCGCGAGATCGGGATCGGTCATGATCGTCGCAGGATTGGAATTGACGAGGATGATCCGGTAGCCCTCGGCCCTCAGCGCCTTACACGCCTGGGTGCCGGAATAGTCGAACTCGCACGCCTGGCCGATAACGATCGGGCCTGCGCCGATGATGAGAATTGAGTTGATGTCGGTTCGTTTTGGCATTCGGCGCACGGATTTGGCCGAGGCTCGCAACGTGGCGGTCGGCTCAGGGTTGGATCAAGGGTCGGGCTAAGGGGGCCTTATAGGCAATGCGCTCGGCCGGGGAAACCCCGAAAATTTTACGCGCGATCGTTCATCGCGGATAAGCGCGTTTATCCCTTCTTCACGTTGTCACATTCTGGCGCATCGGACCGCGGAAGAAAGACGGTCAAGAGGCCGAGAAACGGCAGGTAGGAGCAGACCTCATAGACATAATCTATGCCTCTGGCATCGGCGACGATGCCGAGAATGGCCGCTCCGATGCCGCCCATGCCGAAGGCAAAGCCGAAAAAGATGCCGGCGATCATGCCGACCCGGCCCGGCACAAGCTCTTGTGCAAAGACGACGATCGCCGGAAAGGCCGACGACAGGATGAGGCCAATCAACACAGACAGCGCGATCGTCCAGTTGAAATCGGCATAGGGCAGCGCCAGCGTGAACGGCAGGCAGCCGAGGATCGAGAACCAAATCACCGTCTTGGCCCCGAAGCGGTCGCCGAAGAGACCGCCGAGTATCGTGCCGACCGCGGAAGCTCCGAGAAATGCGAACAGCAGCAATTGCGACGTCTGCACGGAAACGCCGAAGCGATGGATGGCATAGAAGGTGTAGTAGCTCGTTATGCTGGCCATGTAGACATTCTTGGAGAAGACCAGCACGGTCAGAACGGTCAGGGCGACGGCCGTCCGGCGCCGCGAATGAAGAAGCCCGACGGCGCGTTGCTGATTGACGCTCTTGCTCTGCGCGGTCGCCGCCCATTGGCTGACTTTCCAGAGAATCGCCATTCCGACGAGCGCGATCAAGCCGAACCAGGCAAGGCTCTGCTGACCACGAGGCAGCACGATGAATGCGGCCAGCAGTGGACCGATCGCAGTGCCGAAATTGCCGCCGAGCTGAAACAGCGATTGCGCAAAGCCGTGACGGCCGCCGGACGCCAAGCGCGCAATACGCGACGATTCCGGGTGAAAGATCGCCGAGCCGATGCCGACGCAGGCCGCGCCCATTATCAGGCTCGCGTAGCTGTTCGCGAAAGCCAGCATCAGCAGGCCAACAAAGGTCGACCCCATTCCGATGGTCGTCGAATACGGTACGGGACGTTTATCGGTGAAGTATCCGATGAACGGCTGCAACAGCGATGCCGTTACCTGGAACGCCATCGTCAGAAGGCCAATTTGCCAGAACGTCAGCGCGTAATCGTGCTTCAGGATCGGATAGACGGCCACCAGCAACGACTGCATGACGTCGTTGAGAAGGTGGCAAAAGCTGACGGCGACGAGAACTGCGAGCGAAGCGGTGGCCATCGGCGCGCGCAGCGCCGAGCGTGACGATTCCAGTGTGGTCATGAAAATCTCCGGCCCAGCTTTTAACGCCGAAGGACCGCAAGGTCATCGCGCAACCTGTCATACCAGCTATCCCAGCCGGCATGGCCTCGGCGCATTACCCATCACGAGATCTGAGAAACTATTTGCCGGGCGCCGGTTCGCCGCCGCCTTGCGATTGCGGAGCGGGCGGCGTTGCAACCACGTCCTTCGGAGGATCGATTTTCATGTCGATGGGGAAGGTATAGCTGGTTCTGAAGATAGGCTTATCCTCATGGCCCGGCGCCAATATCGTATTGCTTGATGGCAGGCCCGTCAGCGCGTCGACGTAAAACATGCGATAGGCTTGGTTGGAGGTCGCCGTGGACCCCTTCTCCGGCTCATTGTCGAGTCTGTAGGAGAAGACGTCGCGCCCCTCGAACTGAGTACGCCCTTTGCAGGCGTAGCTGCCAATATCCGTCTGCTGCGTCACGACGGAGTCCTGCATCTGACTTTTGACCTGATCCGCAACTTTCTGCGACAGCGGACGCCAGCCCTTTTCGTCCTGCTTCGACCAGGCTTCGTTTCCGACGAGGATCAATTCCGTCGTCTTGTTGGTCAGTTTCTCAGTGACTTTCTGGTGCATGCGGTCGGGAAGGACGTAATCGACCTGCATCTCCGTCGGGCCGTTCTCCGTCAGCATGTGAGTGTTCATGCTGAACCACGCCGACTTCCGGAGTTTTTGAAGCGCGGCGGAAACCTCATCGCTGCACGGATTGGCGTTGGGCTTCGCACCTGGAGCGGCCTCGGGCGTCGGAGCCTGTGCAAAGGCGTGGCCGGAAAGAGCGGCGACTGTCACGAGTGCGAGCGCGATGCGGCGCATAGGAATATCCTAACTGAGACCGGGAAGCGGCTGGATTTTAACGGAGCTTTTGCACGGGGGCGTTCGTGGGCGCAACGATGTCGATATCGGTCGGGTACGAATACTTGACGTTCAAGACAGGCTTTGCCCCGTCTGCGAGGCTGGCCACGACGTTGAAGGCGGGCAGCCCCGTTACCGGGTCGACATAGATCGTCCGCGCCAAGGTCTTCGCATGATCGGCCCCCTGCGGAGTTTTATCCGCGGTGCGGTAGGCGACGAAATCGTGACCATCGAACTTCGCGGGGCCGAGGCATTCGAAGTCTCCAAGGCCCTTCGGCGGCGCGTATACGGCCTGGTTCACCTCGGCGACGATCGACTGGGTATACTGGGGCAGAAGCTCTTCAAAGGCGCCGCTCGTTCCGGCAAATGCCCGGTCCCCGACGAGCATCGTCTGCTGCTCGCCCGGCATGGCGGGTGACGTCACCGTCTGCAGCATGCGGTTGGGCGGCATGTAGTCGATCCGCATATGCGCCTCGCCCTCAGCCGTCGGCTGGCTGAATTCGACGCGGAAGGCCTTGGATGCTCGCTGCTTGGCAAAGGCGGCTAAAACTTCGTTGGTACAATCGGCTGCGAAAGCAGGTGCCGCCATCGAAAGCGTGAGGATGGCCAAGCAAAGCGCGCGCATTCATTTCCTCCAGATTTTTTCCTTGGTTATACTCAGAAGCGCCCGCGAAGCGATCTTAAAGTTCAGCAAGGTTGATTTCGGAGACGGATGACGGGAAGCCGCCGCCGGCCGGCTATTTTTTGCGCATCTTCTCGCAGGGATCGCCGCGCTCGGTGCGTGCGGTAAAGACCACGAAATCGGCAGCCGGCTGGCCGTCGGGATCTTGCGGTACATAGGACTGAGGGTCGTCGTTGCCATCCTCGACCTCCGCGAACATCACCGAGACGATCATTTTCTTCCCATCCCGGTGGCGGATGTACCAAGGCACGCCGCGGTCCGTCCGGGCGTGTCCGGTGCCCGCGATCAGAAAGACGGCGCCGTCCGTCGCGGCCGCCTCGAGCACCGCATTGGCGAGATGCGCGTCGCGGTAGCGCTGAGCATACGCCATGCCGCCGAAGGCCTCCTTCGGAAGCGCGCCGCAATGCGCGTTCTCGATTTCCTTGACCGAGGCCGCGTCCAGGCTGTCTCCCAAGGGGAGATCGAGGCCGAGGCGCGACCGGCTTTCCGGCGAAAGCGCCGCCTCCCCTCCCTTGGCCGCCTTCATGATTTCGGCGCGTGAGACGTCGCCCGCGTAAATCGGGAGGCGGAGAGCTATCGCGGCGGCAAACAGCGGATCGTAGATATCCTTCGGCCAGGAGGATTTCTCCCAGTCTACGAGGCGCTTCAAGTCGCCGAGCGTGCCGTCGCCCGGCGTCGCGCTGTCGGACAGGGCCTTGAAGGTTGCGAGACCCGCTTCCTGATCGGCGCGAAGCTGTTCGAAGACGACGGCCGGCCGCTTCGCGGCCGATTGGCCTCCGAATTCCTCGACCGCTGCGGCTTGTAGAAGGTGATGCTCGGCGTTGTCGTGGGTCTCGCCGAGAATGAGAACGCCGCCAGACGACATGGCGGCAGATGCTGCCGCTTTGAGACGCATCCATGGATCACCCGCACATGAGGCATCCGAAGGCTCAACGGCGGCTGGACCTGTCGCAAGGATTTGCCCGCAGAGCGGATGCGAACACGACTTCGCCTGGCGCGCGATCTCTTCGAGGAACGGCCCGCGCTCGAACGTGCAAGCGCGTGCGCTCGCTCCGAACGAGAGCGCCGTCAAAATAGCGGCGACCAAGCCTCCGGCGACGCTTCTCGCTCCCCCGGGTATTTTCACCGATCAGCGCTCGCGGTGTGCCGTCTGGCCTTTCTGTTCACGCATCATGTTGACGAAGCGCGTGAAGAGATAGTGGCTGTCCTGCGGGCCGGGAGAGGCCTCCGGATGGTGCTGCACGGAAAAGACGGGTTTGCCTTTGAGCGCCAAGCCGCAGTTCGAGCCGTCGAACAGCGAGACGTGCGTTTCGACGACGCCTGCCGGGAGGCTTTCGCGGTCGACGGCAAAGCCGTGGTTCATCGAAACGATCTCGACCTTGTTGGTCGTGAAGTCTTTCACCGGATGGTTGGCGCCGTGGTGACCCTGATGCATCTTCTTCGTCGTCGCGCCGAGCGCAAGGCCGAGCATCTGATGGCCGAGGCAGATCCCGAACATCGGTTTGCCGCTGTCGACGAGCTTCTTGATTTCGGGCACTGCGTATTCACCGGTCGCCGCCGGATCGCCCGGTCCGTTGGACAGGAAAACGCCGTCCGGATTGCGGGCGAGCACGTCTTCGGCCTTTGCGGTCGCCGGGACGACCGTGACCTTGCAGCCGGCGGTGGCGAGGCAGCGCAGGATGTTCCGCTTCAGGCCGTAGTCGATGGCCACGACATGGAATTCCGGATTCTCGTTGCGTTTGAAGCCTTCGTTCCAAACCCAGCGCTGCTCATCCCAAGAGTAGCTCTGGCCGCTCGTCACTTCCGGCACGAGATCCAGGCCCAGCAGGCCGGGCCAGGCTTTCGCCTCGGCCATCAATGCGTCGATGTCGAACTTGCCGGCCGGATCGTGCGCGATGACGCCGTTCGGCATGCCCTTCTCGCGGATGCGCGCCGTCAGCGCTCGCGTGTCCACACCCGAGATGGCGATGATGCCGCGGGCCTTCAGCCACTGATCGAGATCCTCGGCTGCGCGGTAATTCGACGGAGCAGTGATATCGGCGCGCAGGATGCAGCCCCTGACGCCTGACCGCGACGCGAGATTCGATGTCTCGGTGTCTTCGGCATTGGCGCCGACGTTCCCGACATGCGGGAAGGTAAACGTGATGATCTGTCCCGCGTAGCTCGGGTCAGTCAAAATTTCCTGGTAGCCGGTAATTGCGGTGTTGAAGCAAACCTCGCCGACGGCGGTGCCAGTCGCACCGAGACCTCGGCCCGCAATGACTGTGCCATCGTCAAGCACGAGGCGCGCCGTCAGAGGCACTTCTGTCCAGGGTTCAGGTGCGGTCATCTGTCATCCATTGAATGGGGCTTCGAGCAAAGGCTCAAATCGCGCGGGAACCTAGGGTAACGACCTTTCAACGTCAATTATGGTCAGCTCGTAAAACTTGTCGCCGCAGCGCTTGCGGGGGCATACGCCCACCTCGTAAACCAATCCCTTGGTTCCAAGGAGACGTATCATGCGCGCGAAGATCAACGCCGATCTCAAAACGGCAATGAAAGCCGGAGAGAAACAACGCGTTGCGACGCTGAGGCTTATCAATGCCGCGATCCAAACCGCGGAGATCGAAACGAAGAAGGAACTCGACGACGCAGGCGTCCTTGCCGTCATGACGAAGATGGTCAAGCAGCGCCGCGATTCAATCGCGCAGTACACCAGCGGCGGCCGCCCCGATCTCGCCGCCACCGAGCAGGCCGAGATCGACATTATTGAAGCCTACCTGCCGAAGCAGATGGATGAAGGCGCCGTTACCGCGGCCATTGCCGACGCCATCAAGGAAACCGGCGCGTCATCGGCCAAGGACATGGGTAAGGTCATGGGCGTGCTCAAAGCCAAGTACGCCGGACAGATGGATTTTCAGAAGGCGAGCGCCGCCGTCAAAGCCGCACTTGGATAAGCTTCGACTGCGCGGCTGCACGCGTGAGCCTGTGGAAAGTGGGTATCGTCCGCCGTGACAAGGCGTTGAACGGGCGGGCTTCTCAGCGAATCACCTATTCAGTATCGAGCCGAGGCTCCCCAAATGGGGCCATGGCGTCGTCTTCGCTCATCGAGGCTTTCCGCGCTCATGCGCTTCAGTCCGAACCTTCTGGATGAAATCCGCTCCCGGCTGCTCGTCAGCCAGGTCGTCGGCCGGAAAGTCGCGCTGAAAAAATCGGGCCGTGAATTCCGCGGCCTTTCGCCGTTCAAGGCGGAAAAGTCGCCATCGTTCTTCGTCAACGATCAGAAGGGGTTCTACCACTGCTTCGCTTCGGGCGAGCATGGGGACATCTTCACCTTCCTGATGAAAACGGAGGGTCTCGAATTTCCGGAGGCGGTGGAGCGTCTCGCGGCGGAAGCGGGCGTCGCGATGCCCAAGCCTGCCGAGCGCAACGTCGAGCAGGAAGATCAGCGCGAACGGCTTTACCGGCTTCTTGAGGCCTCGGCCGCGTTTTTTGAGAGCAATCTGCGCATGGGCCTTGGAGCCGAGGCGCGGGGCTACCTCGAGCGGCGGGGTCTGGCGCAAGAAACGATCCAGGCCTTCCGGCTCGGCTTCGCGCCGAACTCGCGCACCGCACTCACCGCTCACCTCAAGAGCAAAGGTTTTTCACCGGCCGACATGGCGACCGCCGGGATGCTCATTGCCGGGGACGACATCCCCGAGCCCTATGACCGGTTTCGCAACCGGGTGATGTTTCCGATCCTCGATCTCAAGGGCCGCGTCATCGCATTCGGAGGCCGCGCGCTCGACAAGGACGTACCTGCCAAGTACCTGAATTCGCCCGAGACTCCGCTGTTTCACAAGGGTCACATCCTGTTCAACGCGGCGCGCGCACGGACCGCCGCCCACGACAAGAACAGGGTGATCGCGGTCGAGGGCTATATGGACGTCGTGGCGCTCTCGGAGGCCGGCTTCAACGAAAGCGTCGCACCGCTTGGAACGGCGCTCACCGAAGATCAGTTGAAGCTTTTGTGGCGTTTTGCACCAGAACCTACTCTGTGCTTCGACGGCGATGGCGCCGGCCGCAAGGCTGCCGATCGTGCCGTCGAGATCGCTCTCCCGCTGGTTAAGCCAGGCTTCAGCGTTTCATTCGCCTTTCTCCCAGACGGCCTCGATCCGGATGATCTCGTCCGTCAGCGGGGTGCCGGTGCCATGATGGAAGTTCTGGAGAAGACGCGTCCGCTCATCGACGTGCTGTGGGATCGCGAGATCAAGGCTCAGCCGACCGGGACGCCGGAACAGCGGGCGGCGCTCGAAGCGCGGCTCAAGAGCCTGACCGAGTCTATTCAAGATGCGACGGTTCGTAGCCACTACGGCCGCGAGCTACGCGACAGGTTGTATCAACTTGGACGCGACAGAAGTTCGGCCCGCGACCGCAAGCCGGCAGGCACGCCGTTTCAATCTTCCTACGCCCGGCCTATGGCCGCGCCGGATTGGCGTGGACGCGAGCGCAGCCGCCTTGCTCCGCCCGGTAAGCGCTTTCCCGACAAGTCCCCCTTTCCGGGGGCTTTGACGGCCAGTCCGGAACTCGTAAGTCATTTTCAGAGTATATCGCCACGCGAGGCATTGATCCTGAAAACACTTATTAACCATCCCTGGCTGATTGATGAGCATTCGGAAGCGGTTGCCGTCATTGAGTTCGCCTCGCCTGCCATCTCGGCGCTTCGCGATGAGATTTTGGCAGTGCATGCGCGGCAGAATTCCCTTGACAGCGCAACTTTACGAACCCAATTGAGCAAATCGGGGGTTGCAAAGGTGGTGGACCTCGTCGCGCGAACGATTACGCACAAAAGCGACCGTTTTGCCGAGCCAGATGCCTCCGCCGCCGATGTCGAAGCCGCCTGGCACCATATTCTTGCGCTACAACAGCGACAGGCCGAGCTTGGCCTTGCCCTGAAGAGCGCTGAGGAGGCTTGGTATCGGGATTGCACGGAAGACGCTGAAAATCGCCTTCTCGACATCAAGCGCCAGATCGCCCGCGAGACGGCGATGAACCAAATGGATGAGTTCGATCAGCCCGTAGACGACAATTCAGATGTCAAGCGCGCCGGCTAGGCGTGTGATTAGCATTCGCGCTTCGAAGAGTTGCAGCAGCCAGCGTTTCGAAGCCTAAATTCGTGATCTAGCCGTTCTCGTGCGGGGGCGGCCCAGACGACAAGGAACCAAGGATGGCACGCGCCCAGCAGGCAGTCCAAAAGACAGAAGATAAAGATCAGGCCGCCGATGCCCCAGAACGCGACAGCCCGCTCCTCGATCTGTCCGACCAGGCCGTTAAGCGTCTTTTGAAGACGGCGAAGGCCAAGGGATACGTCACGCTCGATCAGCTGAACTCGGTTCTGCCGTCGGAAGAGGTGTCTTCCGACCAGATCGAGGACCTTTACGCCATGCTGTCCGACATGGGCATCACGGTCGTAGAGACGGAAGAAGGCGAGGAGAAGGAAGAAGGGTCGGAAGAGCTCGCGGAAGACGAAGAAGGCCGTTCGCTCGTCGCGCAGAATAACGCCCTCGTCAAATCGGAAACCAAGTCCGAGCCCGCCGAGCGCACCGACGATCCCGTTCGCATGTACTTGCGTGAAATGGGCTCTGTGGAGCTGTTGTCGCGCGAAGGCGAAATCGCGATCGCCAAGCGCATCGAGGCTGGCCGCGAGGCGATGATCGCGGGCCTCTGCGAAAGCCCCCTCACCTTCCAGGCCATTATCATTTGGCGCGACGAACTGAACGACGGCAAGATCCTGCTTCGCGACATCATCGACCTCGAAGCCACCTATGAAGGCCCCGAGGCCAAAGAGGTTGCCGCCATTCCGGGCGACGGCGAGCCGGCTGAAGGCGGCTCTGAGTCACCCGCAGAGGGTGAGGACGAGGACGAGTTCGAGAACGCGATGTCGCTCGCCGCGATGGAAGCGGAACTCAAGCCGAAGGTTCTGGAAACCTTCGACAAGATCGCCGCCACCTACAAAAAGCTCCGCAAGCAGCAGGACAAGAAGCTCGAGCAGCAGCTCGTCGGCGATCAGGGCTCGCGCCAGCAGCAGAAAGCTTATGAAAAGATCCGCGACGAGATCATCGTCGACGTGAAGTCGCTGTCGCTCAACAACAACCGTATCGAAAGCCTCGTCGAGCAGCTTTACGCGATCAACAAGCGCCTCATCGGGCTCGAGGGACGCTTGATGCGTCTTGCCGACAGCTACGGCGTGCCGCGCCAGCACTTCATCGACGAATACTACGGCAACGAGCTCGATCAGACGTGGCTCGATCGCGTCGCCAACAACGGCAAGAAGTGGGGCCAGTTCGTCAAAACCGAACGGTCTCAGGTCGAACAGATCCGCGGCGAGATTCATCAGCTCGCGACGGAGACGGGCCTCGAAATCCCGGAATATCGCCGCATCGTCAAAGCCGTCCAGAAGGGCGAGCGCGAAGCACGGCAGGCAAAGAAAGAGATGGTCGAAGCCAACCTTCGTCTCGTCATCTCGATCGCCAAGAAATATACGAACCGCGGTTTGCAGTTTCTGGATCTCATCCAGGAAGGCAACATCGGCCTGATGAAGGCGGTCGATAAGTTCGAATACCGCCGCGGTTACAAGTTCTCGACCTATGCGACGTGGTGGATCCGGCAGGCGATCACGCGCTCGATCGCGGATCAGGCGCGCACGATCCGCATTCCCGTGCACATGATCGAGACGATCAACAAGATCGTCCGCACGTCGCGACAGATGCTTCACGAGATCGGACGCGAGCCGACGCCGGAAGAGCTGGCCGAAAAGCTTGCGATGCCGCTCGAGAAGGTGCGGAAGGTTCTGAAGATCGCGAAGGAGCCGATCTCTCTCGAGACGCCGATCGGCGACGAAGAGGATTCGCATCTCGGCGACTTCATCGAAGATCGCAACGCCGTGCTGCCGATCGAAGCGGCGATCCAGTCGAACCTGCGCGATACGACGACGCGCGTGCTCGCTTCGCTGACGCCGCGCGAAGAACGCGTTCTCCGTATGCGCTTCGGGATCGGTATGAACACCGACCACACGCTGGAAGAAGTCGGCCAACAGTTCTCGGTCACGCGCGAACGTATTCGCCAGATTGAGGCGAAGGCGCTCAGAAAGCTGAAACATCCGAGCCGGTCGCGGAAGCTCAGGAGCTTCCTGGACAACTGATCCGATCAAGGGCCGCGAAAGCGGCCCTTTTTCATGTGATAATGGAATACGTTATTCGTCATTCAAGTATCATAAAATCAGTGGATCACTGTCATCATGACAGTGGCACTGGCAATCGTTGAGCGGGATGACGTCGAAGCGGCGATCGAGGCCGTTATCGATGCTGGCCGTTATGCTTCCGCGCGGCACTGGGTGCCCGCGACGTCCGGAAATTTTTCGGTCAGGATCGATGCGAGGCGCGTCGCGATTACACGAAGCGGTGCCGACAAGGGCGCGCTGACGCCGTCGGATATCTTGATCCAAGCTCTCGACGCGCCGCTTCTGCCAGGCTCGTCTGCCGAGGCTGCGCTCCACCTCCGGCAATACGCGGACAACCCCGATATCGGGGCTATCTTCCATATTCACGGGCCGTCTTCGACCGTGATCGGGCATGCTCATCTTGCTGAGGGCGCCGTCCATCTCAACGGCTGGGAATTGCAGAAGGCGCTGCTGGGCGTGACGACGCACGCGGCTACCGTCGAAGTTCCAGTCTTCGCCAACGAGCAAAATATCGACGCGCTCTCGCACCGGATCGCGGCACGCCTTGCCGAGCCGATCACAGCGCCGCAGATACGTGCGCCAGGATACTTGCTCGCTGGTCACGGCCTCTACGCTTGGGGAAGGACGCCTCGCGATGCCACGCGCCATTTGGAGGCGTTGGAAGCGCTGTTCAACCAGATGATTGTCTTCAGGAGCTATCGACCATGACGCAGCTCATTGTCTATTCCGCAGCCGACGCCACCGATGTTCTTTTGGACACCATCGATTTCGCTCTCATCAAGGAAGAGCTGGCTCATACCGGTGCCAGCATCGAGCGCTGGAAAGCCGAGGAGCCGCTTTCTTCGGAGTCGACTTCGGAAGAAATCCTCGCGGCCTACAAACCGCAGATCGAGCGCCTGAAAAATGAACGCGGCTATACCAGTGCCGATGTCATTCATGTGCGCCCGGGCAATCCGAACTGGCCGGCTTTGCGGCAGAAGTTTTTGAGCGAGCACACGCACGACGAAGATGAGGTTCGCTTCTTCGTCGAAGGCAGCGGCGCCTTTTATCTTCACGTGGGAGACAAGGTTTATCAGATCGTTGGCACGGCAGACGATCTTCTCTCGGTTCCGCGCGGCACCAAGCACTGGTTCGACGGCGGATCGGAGGGACATTTCACCGTGATCCGTCTGTTCAACGATCCTTCGGGCTGGGTTGCGCATTATACCGGCGACACGATCGCCGAGAGCGTGCCGACCTACCAAGCAGCGTAAAGGTAACGGACCGACGTGAGCGAACTTCCGCTGGCAACGCCTGAGACGCAGGCGTTTGTGCACATCAAGGCCGATGCCGTGCTTCTCGATATCGAGGGCACAATCAGCCCTATCAGTTTCGTTCGCGACACGCTTTTTCCCCACTCTCGGGAGCGTCTCGAAGGGTTCGTATCCGACAATCTCACGAGCCCGATCATTCAAGATATTCTCGCGCAGGCAAAAGCGCTTGCCGGGGGAAGTGATGCCGTGGGCGCGCTGCTCGACTGGCAAGCGCGGGACGTCAAGGCTCCCCCACTCAAGAAGCTGCAAGGATTGATCTGGGAAAGCGGCTATCGCTCCGGTGCGCTCAGAAGCACGATTTTTTCTGATGCCCTGCGAGCGGTGAAGCGGTGGCGATCGGAAGGTCTGCCGCTTTACATCTATTCATCCGGCTCCGTGCAGGCTCAGCAATTGTTTTTTGAATTCAGCGTCGCGGGCGACTTGCGACCTTTGTTTTCCGAATATTTCGACACCGACGTTGGCCCCAAAACCGAGCCTTCATCGTATCTCCGTATCTCCGAGCGTATCGGCGCGAGACCGGCGCGCATCGCGTATTTCTCCGATAATCCAAACGAGCTGGACGCGGCACGATCCGCGGATTTGCAAACGGTGCACGTCGTTAAGGACGAGACACCGCATAGTCCAGAATTCCCCGGTATTTCCGACTATTGCCAAGTGACCGTCGGGCGTTAGGGAACGCACCTTGTCGCTCCGTTATTCCTGAGGGACAGATTTTCTTCGCCTCCGGTGAGAGCAGCGCTATTTTCCTGTTCCGGTTTCATGCAGCATGAAGAAGCCTTTTTGCGCATGAAGATGACCCCAAGGGATTGCGCTGAGCCGCGCTATTCATTGCGCTTTCCCCGCAAAAAATGCGCGGCCACCTATAAAATGGAGGAGCGAAATGACCCAAACTGAGGAAAAGCCCAAAGTCATCCGCGGAGATGATCTCCAGGCCATCACCCCGCATTTGGTGTGCGCCGGAGCGGCCGATGCCATCGAGTTTTACAAAAAAGCCTTTGGCGCCGTCGAAAAAATGAGGTTGGCCGGCAGGGACGGCAAGCTGATGCACGGGGCCATCAAGATCGGCAACGCGTCGGTGATGCTCGTCGATGAAAGCCCGGATTGGGGTTCGTTTGCGCCGACCTCGCTCAATGGCAGTCCGGTGACGATCCACCTTTACGTCGCTGACGTCGATGCATTCATCGATCGGGCCGTCAAAGCCGGCGCAACGCTACGGATGGCCCCCGCAGATATGTTCTGGGGTGATCGCTACGGCATCATCGAAGATCCGTTCGGCCACAAATGGTCGATTGCAACGCATCAGCGCGACATGAGCGTCTCCGAGATCGAGGAGGCGATGAAAGCGTTCATGCCGTCGGCCGGCGGTTGTGACAGCTGATCCGAACGGATCCCGGCGCCTACTCGATTTTCACGATTTCGGCTTCGCCCGTGCCCGCGTGGGCGACGTCGCCGACGCTCTTTTCAAGGAGAGCCTGAGCCAAGGGCGAGACATAGGAAATCTTGCCCTTTGCCGGATTCGATTCATCCTCGCCGACGATGCGGTATTTCTGAATGCGCCCATCGTCTCTCTCGAGAGTCACGACGGATCCGAAAGCCACGGCGGATGAATCGGACGGAGGATTTTGAACCTCTGCTGTAGCGAGACGTTGCTTCCAATAGCGAAGATCGCGCGACGCGCGTTGGATCGCGTCGCGGTCGCTCGCCTGCTGGGCTTCCGCAAGCTCGGCCTGCAGCCTTTCGACTTCAGCCTCGATCAGGGTCAAGCCTTCCGGCGTGACCAGATTGCGGTGCTCGGAGATGAGCTTGTCGGGAAGCTCTTCGACCGCGTCGGATTCTTTGACGAATGCTCTGCTCATCCCGCTTATATAGGCTCTCTCGGAGACGGGCACCAGGATGCGACAATATCAGGAAACATTGAGAATTGAGACGCGCGGCACCGGCCTCCAGGAATTGACGGACGACGTGGCGCGGATCGTTCGGGCCGCGAGCATCGAAACGGGCATGGCGCATATCTTCTGCCGCCATACCTCGGCGTCCCTGTTGATCCAGGAAAATGCCGATCCGGACGTGCAGCGCGACCTTGTCGCCTTCTTCAAGCGTCTGGTGCCGGATGGCGACCCGCTCTTCGTGCATCAGTCGGAGGGTCCGGACGATATGCCGGCGCATGTTAAGAGTGCGCTAACCCAAACGAGCTTGGCCGTCCCCATCGCGGGATTTCAAATGGTGCTCGGCACCTGGCAAGGCATTTATCTTTTCGAGCACCGGCGCAAACCGCATACGCGGCAGATCGTCGTCCATGTTTTGGGAGAGTAGAACGCCCCTCGCCTGCTTCGTCCAATCGATCAATCGAGACGATAATTGAAGCTTACGGAAATACGCTCGGCTTTGGCGTGATTGACGGGCACCTCGTGCCGAAGCCAGCTCTCCCAGAGCAGAAGCGTGCCCGCCGCAGGCTGGACCGCGACGAACGTCTTGTTCTTCTCTTTCGCAGAGGGCTTCCGTGGCGGCGCGGCCATGAACATCGGCAGTCTCGGGTCTTCGTACTTGATGGCGCTCGCGTCCTTCGGGACGGCGAGGTAGAGCGTGCCGCTGATCACCGAGTGCGGATGAATGTGCGCTGTGTGATATCCGCCGGGCTTCAGGACGTTGATCCAGAGGCTGTCGAGCGTCAGGCGCTTCCCGTTCAGTTCGAACTCGAGAATTTTAGCGAATGCGTTCGCATGCCGGTCGAGAACGCCGACCAGATCGCCGAATACGGGGTGCCTGTCGGGCAGGTCGTTGAGCGAGGCATAAGATGTATATCCCGGATAATCATTCGCCTTTGCCCAGGCTTGCCCGGCCCGGTCATGAGCCGAGATTTCGCGGGCGGCTTCCTCAAGCTCTTGGATCAGAGCTAGGCCCGGGCCGCGTTGAAGCTCTTCCCGGTAGATTTGGGTCACGAAAAGCTCTTGAACGCGCGCCATTGGCTTCTCCGGATTCCGCAACTGAAGGTGAAATGTCGCGTTTACCCCACCACGCTTGCGCATGGAAGGCTCCGGTCCGACCTGCTAAAGACCCCCGCAGATCCATAGAACGACCCTTCCGGAGAGACACCCGATGTCCGACACCACGCCAGAATCGCAAGCCCGCGCCGCAACGGCTGCGCTCATCCGCGACTACTACGCCGCCTTCAACCGGGGCGATACCGACGCCATGCTGGACTACCTGGCCGACGACGTGATTCACGACGTCAACCAGGGCGAGCGGCGGCAGGGCAAAGAGAAGTTTCGCGCTTTCAATGCACGTATGTCGCACAACTATAAGGAAGAGCTGAAGGACATCGTCGTCCTCGTCTCGAAGGACGCGACGCGCGCCGCCGCGGAATTCAACGTGCACGGAATCTACAAGAATACGGAAGAGGGTCTGCCGGACGCCGTTGGCCAGAAATACGTTCTGCCTGCCGGTACGTTCTTCGCGGTCCGCGACGGCAAAATCGCCCGCGTCACGACCTATTACAATCTGACGGATTGGATCGCGCAGGTCGCGGGCTGAGGACATCGATCGTAATGGCGGCTGCTACGGGCGAGAAGAAGAACCTCGAAGTCAGGTCGGTCACCGGGAAGGACATTCTCAAGGTCCTTCCGGATCTCAGCCGCCTGCGCATCGTCGTGTTTCGCGATTGGCCGTATCTCTACGACGGTACGCTCGAGTACGAGGAAAAGTATCTCGAGAAGTTCGCCGCCGCAAAAGGGGCCGTCGTCGTCACTGCATACGATGGCGACCAGATGGTCGGCGCTTCGACCGGGGCACCGATGATCGAGCATGCGGACGAGTTCGGCGAACCGTTCCGTAACGCCGGCTGCGACATTTCGAAGATCTTCTATTGCGGCGAGAGCGTGCTGTTGAAGAGCCACCGCGGCCATGGCCTCGGACACGCATTTTTCGATGGCCGCGAAGCTCAGGCGAAGAAACTCGGCGGGTTCACGCATTCGTCGTTCTGCCGCGTCGTCCGGCCCGATGATCACCCGTTGAAGCCCGCGGATTACGCCCCACTTGACCCTTTCTGGAAAAAGCGCGGGTACGCTCCGGTGGACGGCATCGTCGCGACCTACGACTGGAAAGACATCGATCAGCCCGGCGAAACGACCCATAAGATGCAGTTCTGGATGAAAACCTTCTGATGCGGGCGAAGTCTCTCAAAGTCGCAAGCTCCCAATATCCGATCGGCCAGCCGAAGACGCTTGCCGAGTGGGAGAAGAAGATCGCTCTGTGGGTGAAGCACGGTGCTGCGACGGGCGCTGAGCTGCTGGTCTTTCCGGAATACGCGGCGATCGAGCAGGCCGCCTGCTTTGGACCCGAAGTCTATGAAGACCTCCAGGCGACGCTCACGAAGGTTGCGGAGCTCAAGGAAAGCCGCGTCCAGCTCCATCTGGAACTCGCGAAGAAGCACAACGTGCATATTCTGGTCGGTTCGGGGCCGGTGAAAAAGACCGACGGCCGGTTCGTGAATGCGGCTCAGCTCGTGACGCCCAAGGGGGCTATCGGCGAGCAGGAGAAGCTGGTCATGACGCCCTTCGAACACAACTGGGGCGTCACGGCTGGCGGTCCGGTGCGCGTGTTCTCGACATCGCTTGGCACTATCGGCATCGCCATCTGCTACGATAGCGAGTTTCCATTGATCGCGCGCGCGATGGCGGAAGCGGGTGCGGAAGTGTTGCTCGTTCCCTCGTGCACGGAACGGACGTCCGGCTACCACCGCGTCCGTACAGGCTCGATGGCGCGCGCACTCGAGAATACGATTGCGGCCGTGCAGAGCCCGACGGTCGGCGATGCGCCTTGGTCGCCCGCCGTCGACTTCAACGCCGGCGCTGCGGGTATCTATGTGCCCTCCGAACACGACGTTTCGGATACCGGCGTACTCGCGGAAGGCACACTCAACGCGGCCGAATGGGTGTCGGCCGAGATCGATCTCGCCCGTCTCGCGCGCGTCCGCGAAACCGGCGAGATGCACAACTTCGGTGATTGGTTGAAGCAGCCTGGCGGCGGGACGACGGCGAAGGTCGACGTCGAAGTCGTCAACCTCGCCTGACCAGCGCTACTATTTCAGCGCCCAGGTCACCGTCACGCGGGCTTCGAGTGTGCTCGTGCCGGTCTCGATCGGCGCGGCCATCGCGGCCTTTGCCATACGAGGCGCGTAGGTCACAGGCCCGCTCGACGTCGTCTCTTCCGAGATCTGGATCACGTTGCCGACTTCGGCACCGGCGGCAGTGGCCAGCAATTTGGCACGCCGCAGCGCGTTGGCAATCGCTTCCTTGCGCGCCTCGTCTTTGAGCGTGTCTTCTTTCGACACCTCGAACGTCAGCCCCTGAATCTGATTGGCGCCAGCGTTCACGATCTGATCGAGAATCTCGCCCAGCTTGCCGAGCTCGCGGACATAGACGACGACCTGATTGCTCACCCGATAGCCTCTGAGAACAGGCGGCTGCCCGTCCTTGGAAAAATCCATCACGGGCTCGACGTTGAACGCCGCGGTCTGGATGTCCTTCGGATCGATGCCGCCGGCTTTGAGCTCGGCGATGACTTTGCTCATCGTCTCACTGTTGGCGGCGAGTGCCTCGCGCGCGGTCTTGGCTTCGGTCGTAACCCCTGAAGTGATACGGGCCCGGTCGGGCTCGGCCTCTGCGGTGCCGGTTGCCGAGACGGTGATCGTGCGCTCCATGACCTTATCCTCAGCGTGCAAGACTGTTGCCTGCGTAACGAGAAAACCCGACGCCAGAGCGATATTGAGTAGCGAAACGATAATTCGAGAACGTGGTGCGCTTAGCATAGGGGTCTCCTCACCTCTTCTCCGCTCGCTATAAGCGGTTCGCGGGCAAAAGAGGGCGAGAACCTGTATTTCGGCTGAATGCGCGATATTTAGCGCCAATACGCAGTTTTTGGTTGTCTTCCAACGCTCTGACCTGCAGTAAACTCAATTGAATTCCCCTGGCGACAGATTGCCGACAGGGATTCGCGGACCAGCTCTGGCCCTTGGCCGAACATCTGGTATGAGAAGCCGCGCGGGGCCCGTAGCTCAATGGTTAGAGCTGACGGCTCATAACCGTCTGGTTCCAGGTTCGAGTCCTGGCGGGCCCACCAAGAAAATCAATAACTTACTGCGAACTATAGCTCCGGTGGCAGCACGGTTAGATCCACTTTAGAGACGTTCGCGCTCGAAAAAGGCGCTGACCGAGATCAGCGCCCTGAGCTTGCGGCGCGTGCCTTCTACGCGGCGAACAAATCTTTTTTTCCGCTTCCCGACTGCCAGATTCGAATTAGCCGCGTCGAAGCTTTGCGCAAGCACGAAAGTGCACCGGTCACTTCATGCCCATCAGTATTCGACGACGCCATCCAAGGCGTAATGCTTGATGGTCTTGCGGTTCTTGATCAGCTCGTCGATCGAGGGCTCACCTTTCAAAGCGCGCTCAATGGCCAACTTCATCGCTTTGTAGTTCGTATTGTAGAGGTCTTTCTTGTCGAGTTCCGCGTGATCCGCACACCGCGGGTCCAGCCAAATCGTCACGATGATGCAGATATCATCAACAATCGCTTTCGGGATAATTCCCTCAGAAACGCAATCGACGACAGCGTCAGCAATTGCGCCCTGCACGACTCCTCCGAGCAGATCGACGTACTCGCTGGAAGCGATCGTCACCTTCGTTGTCATCATGGTGACCGGACGCGCCATCTGATTGAGATCGCGTATCGCGAAAAACCGGGTGTGGCCGACAGCTTGGCCCATCATACTCGCAAATGCATGCCCCACTGGACCATTGACAGAACCAATCAGAACCTCGGGCATGGCGTCGGTATATTGGCCTGGAGCCGCCAGAACGGTCGCCTCACCCGCTTTAAAAATAACGTCGCTCATGTGTTCTCTCCGGAGGGTTCAATTTCACCTGAATAAGGGTGCCTACGATCGGCGGTTTCGATTAGCCTTGAACGACGCACTGAGCCACGACTTTCTTGTCGCCCGTCCTCTCGAACCAGGACATCTTCAACCTGAAGGGGCGACCGGATTTACAAGGCATAGCATCGGCACGGTGAGTGCCAGCGGCGGCAGCCCGGTTAGTATTGAGCCCATTCCTGAAATTAGATTGGCGTACGACCCAGTTCGACGAACCTAACGAGGTTATAGGTGGACAGGATCGAGCGATGGATCAAACGGAGTTTGGCTTCCGCCGTAGCTGCGGGAATTGGGCAATGGGCCGATTCTCCGGAATCGGCTCTCGGTAAACGGATCTATCAGGTTACGGATGGCCCGATGACGCTCGTGCTCTCGCAATTGGGCTTCACGTACGATGGCGCACCGCGTTCTTTCGAATGCAGGTATGACGAGGTGGAAGCCGTTGAACTCACACCTCTTGTAGAATTCATGCGACTACGTGGTGACCTGAGCAAGATAGTGACAACAGGGATCATCCTGCGTGGTGTCACAGAACGCCTTGAACTGCAATTGCCGCTCGCAGTGTACTCGTCCGTCGTGACCGTGCTTTTCCGGATTGTGAAAGAGTCGGCGTGACGCAGACCACATGCGTGAATCGAAGAGCGAGCAGGTCGCAGCAGCGGCGCCATCCTTGACCGGGCGTGGTTCTTCGCCAGAAAAACTTGAGGTTTGACTGAGATGATCGATTGTCCCGATGACTTTCTCACGCTCACTCAGATGGATAGCGGGGTCATTTTTTATCACTTAAACGACGAGCGGGCCTTTTTCGAATGGTTGGGACGAATCCCCTGTGTCGAAAGATATGAGGGTGACGGCCACCGAGGATTGGTGGTTTATCTCAAACGCAAGCCGCTAAGAGACGAACTTCGGGAACTCCTGGCCCTATGCCAACGCTATGGCGTCAACATGCGCCAATTGGCTAAGTTCGAGACAGCAAGGAACCGTCACTGGTTTCGCGACCCCGAAAATTACTGGCACATGGCTGTGTTTGGTCCCTAACCATTCATTCCAAGAGGCAAAACTACGGGTTATCAAAATCAGAAAACAAATAAGCCATAGGCTTTCGAGAGATGATCAACGTAATACTTGGCACACACTCGAAAACTCTTTTTGTTCCATCCGACTTCATATTGGCTTATGAGCCGATGACTTGGATTGAAGCGATTTGGGGGATTCAACAGGGCTTTATAAATCATCAGGCCATAGTCGATATGGCAGAAAGCCAATTAAGCAAGGGCGGAGACCCCGAGGAAGCGCTTGTTAGCTTGTGCCTATCGAATACAAAAGAAGAATATAATCTGGAGGAACTTGTGCGAACTCTCGCCGCGAAAGAGCCTCCGGAGGATGAGAGCCAAATCAAGCAGAAATGGTTGCAAGTTATTCTAGCTTGGATAATCAGAGATTGGCACAATTTTTCAAACCCTCCAGGCGTACTTGAAAATGTTGTAGCCGATTTTGGTTATCCAAATGAACTCGAAGAAATCAATCGTGCCGTTGCGGGAATGGCTGGAGTAAGCCGAGAAGCAGAAACGAGATCAGAACCTGATGGCTTTTTTTTGCAACTCTTGAAGAAGCATTTTGTAGATCATGGGATGCCCTTGCCTCCAACAATGTAGCGACGACGATCTCCGGTCGGCGGAGCACGAGGTCAGATGCTGGCGGAGCAATGAACCTCACGACATTTGTTTTCTGATGGTGCGCTAGCCCTATTGGAAGTTGGCAAGCGATTTTGCCCACTACGCCATAGCTCGCTTATTTGAAGATCATTAAGTTCCGCTTCTTGGGATCGGCCCACCTAGGGATACTTTGCGGAATGATGATCGATACTATCTCGGATGTTGCTTTTTTCGTGGTGGCATTCGCCGCAAGTTTCATTGTTTTCCGAATTTTTGCGCAGGTGGTGGCTATTCTTCGTGTTCCGTATTGGAGCGTGAAGACGACTCGTGTCGCTCAGCCACCGGCGCTGGATGTTGATCAACAGCAAGCCGTGAATGAGCTTCGAAGCCTGGGCTTTGAACCCGTATTCACGGACAGGCTTGAAGCGGGCCCGATTAGCTATGATGAAATTCTGTTCCAGCACAGTGACGGGTACGCGTATGCCTATCTTGCTTTCTTTGTGTCGCCGACAACTGGCTTCACAACAAGATTCATCAGTTTCAGATCCGATGGCAAAATTCTTTTGACCGCCAATTACGCGCCTATGTATTTATTGGCCGTGTCCCCTGAAATCGAGTCCGTTGATGCCCTTGCTCCGTCCTTGGCTGAGCACTGGAATGCCCACAACGCGCGCCTCACTGGCGTACCCGTCGTCCGAATTGACGCCACGGAAGCAGACCGAAGGATCAAGGCACGGTCTGCAGACGATCTCTTGCTCCTGATAAAAAGTGGAGCGCTCGTGAAAGGCCGCGATGGCGCTTTTCATCCGACGCTCCGTTCGGCCATCCGCATCGTTTGGCGTCAATGGGCCACGCGGACCAAGCACCGGGGGCCTTACCGATCGGTTCTGTTGGAGGAGCCAAGTCAAAGCATCCTTTTCGCGCGGGCCTATGAGGAATTCGCGGTCGAGAATGAACGACGGCCACCGCGACCCAATGTGACCGCCGCCGTGCTGATCATTACGCTCGCCATGTCGGTAGCGTTGTGGGGCAGCGCCCTAAGTTGGAACTATGCCGTTTTGCTGGCCCTGGTTCTGTTCGTGCATGAAGCTGGACACGCGATCGCGATGAAAGCTTTTGGCTACCGCGATATCAGCATGTTCTTCATTCCCCTGTTTGGCGCCGTCGTCACAGGCACGGCGAAGGAGATGCCGGCTTGGAAGCAAGCGGTCGTGATCTTGGCCGGACCACTACCCGGGCTTTTGGCCGGTATGGGCTTCTTGATCTATCGCGGTTTCCACTCGTTCGACACCGAGACGTTCGACATGAGCCGCATCGCCTTCGTGGCGGTGCTCATCAATCTTGCAAACCTTCTGCCTCTCACCCCGCTCGACGGTGGTCGTCTCTTGGAGATCTCGGTCTTCAACCGGTGGCCCCGCGCGCGCCTCGTGTTCTCCGTATTGAGCGTTGCTGCATTTTCAGGCCTCGCCATGTATCTGCGAGACCCTCTTGTTGTGTCTGCAGCCGCCTTTTTCGCGTACACATTGCGCAGCCAGTGGCATCTGACAGAGCTGCAACGCGCTTGGAAAGAGGGCCTCAGCACACGCGAACAGCTCATTCGGCTTTCTGAGATTGCGCGGAACAAATTCGGCGTGCGGTCCTTTGCCCGTAAGTACGGTCTCATCAAAGGAGTGTTCGATCGTCGAAAGATGCTGCCAACGCGGATGTGGGAAAGCGTAGTGGTACTTTCCCTCATGGTTTTGATATGGGCGCCGGTGGCAGCGGTGGCAATTGCGCTTCTACCTCAAAAGCAGAGAGCGGTTCCCGCTCCCGTGGATTCCCGATCTCCGTCTCAGAAAGCCTTTGACGAAGCGGTCGATGCATATTTTGACGAAGATCCCCAGCGTACAACGGTGGCAACAATCGAAAGTCTAGGCGCGCCGCTCGATGCGCAGGACAAGCGCCGAAACGATATCATTGTCCTAAAGGCCGTGGAACTTCCGCATCCGCAGCGTTCATCGAAGCTCGCATCACTGTTGGAAGAACGGCGCGACGGGATTTGGTATCCCTTACGGACGCTCGGAGGCGAATTTCTTCGGGCCACGCTTGACGAAAATGCAGATAAGTCCATCGACGTGCGCATCGTCTCGCTCAAGGACGGCATTGACCGGGTCATGCGTTTTTTCCCCGACGACCTCCGTGTCACGGCCGATTACTGGATCACCTTGGCCGAGCTTTACGACAAGGCCGGAAAGCCCGAGCAGGCCTGGAGCACATTGGAAGGGCTGAAAACAAACCTTCGCATGACGAAGGCCCCACCGTTCCTTTTTGCAAATGCAGTTCGTGCGGAGGCAGATTTTCAAATCGCACACGGAGAACCAGCGAAAGCCGCAGCGCTCCTGGAAAGCGCGATGTCGGACGAGTTAAAAGACCGGCCGAACATGCTTCTACTCGATGACGCGTGGGCACGCGTTTTTGCTGGCGACCTGAACGAAGGTGGTCGGATCATGCGTCTTGCTGCCTATTCTCCTCCTCGCGAGTTGACCTTTCTCCAGAAAGCCCTTGGAAGGTCCTCAAAGGGGTACCTCCTCCGCCCTTTCGATCTAGCCTATGTGATGATCAAAGAAGGCCATGTGAGCGAAGCTGCCGCGCTCGTGAAGAAGGAAACTCCCCGTGCTTGCCGAGAGAAACCCTGGCATTCACCGACAGCTTGGAATGAAGCCCGTAACCGCGCGGTTGATGAAGCGTTCAATGCGATTTGCGCAGCTCCGAAATAGCTCCAAGGTGTCCGCAGTGTGAGGCTTCTCGGTGCTCGACTTGCAATGCAAGGCAGATTTACCCCGTGCCTGAGCCCTGCAGCATCGACCCATCGACTGGACTTAGGCTCAGCCTGCCTTCTGCGAACGGCCTAAGCACTAAGACCTAGGCCAGATACTGCGACCGCAAAGCGCAATTTTTGCCACCCCTTTCGAGCCTGATGCGCCGCGCACGGACCGATTTCGCATCAGGGGACTAAATTATGAACCTCAGAAAATTCGACTGTCGTCACGCCACGGTGTGCGCAGCAATGCTCGCGCTTCCGCTGTTGCTCTCCGGACCTCTAGCGGCTCCAGCATTCGCGGGCGTTTTTCTCTCGATCAATGTCGCCCCGCCACCGCTGCCGGTCTACGTTCAACCGATCGCTCCGGGCCCGAACTTCATCTGGGCGCCGGGCTACTGGGCCTACGATGAAGGCGACTATTATTGGGTTCCAGGAACGTGGGTTCGTGCCCCTCAGGTCGGGCTGTTGTGGACGCCGGGTTACTGGGGTTGGGCGGATGGCTTTTATGTTTGGCATGCCGGCTACTGGGGGCCTCACGTCGGCTTCTACGGCGGCATCAATTATGGCTGCGGCTACACCGGCTCAGGCTATTGGGGCGGCCATTGGGATCACGGCGCGTTCTTTTACAACACGTCCGTCACGCACGTGAACACGACGATCATTCACAACACCTACAATACGGTCGTCGTGAATAACAACGTGCAGCGTGTGAGCTTCAATGGCGGCAATGGCGGCATCGTCGCCAGACCGACGCCCACGGAGATGCAGGCCGGCCAGGAGCATCACTTCGCCCCAACATCGCTACAGGTTCAACACCAGCACGCAGCCAGCACGAACAAGGCGCTCTTCGCCTCCGTGAATCACGGCACACCGAGCGTAACCGCCATGGCCAAGCCCGGCGTCTTTCCCGGACACGGCGTTACCGCTGGAAAGCCCGGACAGCCTGTTATGCCCGCGGGTCAGACCAAGCTGACCAGTGCGCATCAGGGCCTACCCAACGGCCAACATCCTCAGTTCAATGACCCTAGCAAACTTGCGAAGAAATCCGGCGCTCAGCATCCGCAATCCGAACGCCACTTCGATCATTCTGCCGAGCATCGGAATGGGAAGCCTCCGAATATGGCATCCATGCATCCTCAGGGCCATCCGCATGGCGCGCCCCCTCACCCGCACCAGGCGGGGCGGAAACAGGAGCATAGCTGAAGGACCGAGTGAGCGGGTAGAGTCGTTGGCCCGCTCATTTGTCCCGCGGGCGTATGATCTGTTTTTCCCGCTATAGGCGCAGGAAGATATAGTCTATCCGCTCAAAGATGGCCGGATCGCCGGATTTAATCGTCGGGAGAGCGGTATAGTCTTGCTTGATAGCATCCACCGATTCCGTGACCATCGAAGGATGGGTCTGGATCAATGCGAATATCGGCCCGGATGTCATACGCCCCCGTAGTGTCTGAAGAACATCCGGCACGGGCGGCTTCGTCTTACGAAGATCGAGCCCGGCCTCATCGAAGGCATCGCCCCACGGCGGGCAAACGATGACGAGTGTCGCGCGGTTCTCAATGCAGCTTGGCGATTGCGACCAATCCCGCCGGAGAAATGTCAATCGAGCATGTCTCAACTTACGAAGCAGCCGCAGGCGCGAGAAATTGCGCTCCGTCAGGGCGATGATATCGGCATTGATATCGAAGCCGCAGCCTCTCGTTGCCTTCGTGGCTCGTAGCAAGTGGTACAGCAGATTACCTGAGCCTACGAAAGGGTCGATGATGTCGGAAATTCGATGTCCTTCGGAGGCAAGCGTGTGCGCCACGCTCTTGGCCAGGAATCCCGCGTGCTGATCTCTCGTGACCTCGACCGCGGTTCGGCCCAGGATTCGTATGCCGAGCGCGTACCAAGCAATAGCGGCCATTCCAAAAATTCGAAGATCATTCGGGTCGCCGGCAAGAACATGACCGGCACGCCGGATTTCCCGTAGAGTGAGTTGCTTGCGGTCCCAAGGCGGATTGAGCAATCGTCGCCGACTCGCAAAATACTCGGCGTGCGTCGTATCATTGCCATCAGATGCAAGTGCCGCGGGCGTTTCTCGCATACCGAACATCACCAAGAAGGAGTGGTGGTGGGACTACAATGTCGCGAGGCTACATTCCTCGCAATTCTTTCGTCTCTTCGCTGAGAAAAGACATGCGTGAGTGTATCGCCGACGCCGACACGTCTTCAAAATGCTCGGGCCCTGCCAGCGGACGGTAGTGTCCCATAGTGAGGCGCGCGATAAAGCCTCATTGATCCTAAGGCCATCGATATCTCGCTTTTCGCCTAATCTTTACCGGAGCCTCACGAGAGCGCCCGTATTGGGAATGCTTTTCGGGTCTCCCACACATGGCTGAAAAGTCAGGTTCTGCCCAATTTGCCATCGAGAACATCGGCCCCGATGACCGCGAGCGGTTGTCCGTTTGGGCCAGGAAGCTCTTCTTCGATTGGCGCGGCAACGCTTCGCGGCCGAAGCTGCTCTTCGCCGTGGCTGCAGCGGATGTCTCGTCGATTGTCGCCGCTTGGCCGCTATCGATTTTACTGCGGGACGCGCCGTTCGTGCCATCATGGACGAGCTTTGCGGCAACGACGTTGGTCGCGCTGCTGACTGTTGGAGTGCTGCGCCAACAATGGTCGTATTCGGTCTCGTCGCTGCGCCGGTTCGTGCCGCAGGTCTTCAAGGTGCTGGTATCGCTTGCGGTCGTCGCGCTCGGAATTTCGGGTTTGGCATTCCTGTTCGACCAGAAGGCTGTCGCGCCCCGCGAGGTCGCAGCTTGGATGGAAGTGTCGGCAATACTTCTGTGCGTTGTCCGGTCGGTTGCAGCATGTAGTATCGATCGCCTGACGCGGGCCGGTTTACTCGTCAGGCGCACGGTGATTGTCGGCGGCGGCAAAGATGCCGACGATCTTATCCGAGCGCTTAAGTCCGATCCAACCAACCATATGCAGATCCTTGGCATCTTCGATGATCGACAGGATGAGCGGGTTTCCGGAAGCTGTGCCGACATCGCGCGGCTCGGACGATTTGAAAACCTCGCCGACTTTTGTCGCACTGCCGGAGTCGATCTGCTGATCGTCACCGTTCCGGCACGCGCCGAAGAACGGCTGATGCAGATACTCCGCAAACTGTTCACGCTCCAAGTCGATATCCGGGTCTCGGCGCTGAACTCCAAGCTTCGTTTCGCCACGCGCACCTTAAGCTTCATCGGCCGCGTGCCGATGCTGGCGATGATGGACAAGCCCTTAAGCGACTGGGATCGGGTTGTAAAAAACGTCGAGGACCGGGTACTTGGAGCGCTGTTGCTACTCCTGGCAGCGCCCGTCATGGCGCTTGTGGCTCTGGCGGTGCGCCTCGACAGCAAAGGCCCCATCTTCTTTCGTCAGAAGCGATACGGCTTCAACAACGAGCTGATCGAGGTCTTGAAGTTCCGTTCGATGTATGTCGATCAGCAGGATGCGACGGGAAGCAAGGTGGTTACGCGTGGCGATCCTCGCGTTACCCGTGTCGGCCGCTTCATCCGGCGTACGAGCCTTGATGAACTGCCGCAACTCATCAACGTCGTAAAAGGTCAAATGTCGCTTGTCGGCCCCCGTCCCCATGCGACGGGATCGAAGGCCGAACGGGATCTCTTCGAGGATGTCGTAGAAGGTTATTTTGCCCGCCACCGCGTGAAGCCCGGAGTTACGGGTTGGGCGCAGATCAATGGCTGGCGCGGCGAGACGGACACACGCGAGAAGCTGGTGCGCCGCGTCGAGCATGATCTCTATTATATCGACAACTGGTCGGTTCTGTTCGACCTTTACATCATCGCCTTGACACCGCTATCGCTGGCGACGGGCAAGAACGCCTACTAGGCCGTGGCCCCATAAACGCGAACTGCTGAGATTGGTGGAAAGCGGTCGTGCTATTGGTCAATTGCTAACGGCGGCCATGCGGACGACGAGGACGCTGCTGCCATCACGAGACTGGCAAACGGGTGCGCCAGGTTCGGATTTTGAAATCGCGGCCGCAATTTCATTCGCGCGCAACTCGACAATCAGGGGGGCATGACATGCTGATCCGTGACGAAACTGCCGGTGACATTACCGCGATCAGCCGGCTTGTCACTGAAGCTTTCCTGACGCTCGCGCAATCCACTGGAACCGAGGCGAGCATCGTTGAGAAGCTACGGGCAGACGGCGCACTCACCCTCTCGCTTGTGGCCGAGGAGGAGGGCGAGGTGATCGGTTACCTGGCCGCCTCGTCGGCACGGATCGGAACTCAGGACGGCTGGGGTCTGATCGGCCCGATTGCCGTTTTGCCGTCAAGGCATCGCCAGGGTGTCGGAACGGCCCTGATGGCAGAAGCCCTCCGCCGACTGCGGGCGACCAGCCGGGGCGCGACACTGGTGGGCGACCCCGCCTACTATGGCCGGTTCGGCTTTCGAGCCTTCCCTGGCCTGAGCGTAGCTGGCTGTCCTCCCGAGGTGGTTCAGGCGTTGCCGTTCGACGGCAACGAGCCTCGCGGGGAAGTGATTCATCATCCGGCGTTCGGTCTGAGCCAGCACGAGTGACAGACGGTCGGGCTGTATATCGTCGAGCGGTGCAGCCCGACCCTTCCTTGTGGCAACAGGCGACGGCAGGAAAGGGAGTGAAGCTATGGTTCAGCCCGTCTCAGTAGGGCTTTGGCTCCGCGCTTAAGTCTATGGCCTACCGCGATGGAGCGAGCACTTGCGCGAGCTGGGCAAATGCTAAGTCTCTAAATTGCGTTTTGAGATGTCATCGATCGTGCGCACTCCGGCGAGCGCCATCGTCACATCAAGTTCTTTGGCGATGATGTCGATTGCTTTGCTGACGCCCGCCTGGCCCGCGGCGCAGAGGCCGTAAAGATAGCTGCGGCCGATGAGGCAGGATTTCGCTCCGAGCGCGAGGGCGCGGAAGATATCCTGGCCGCTGCGAATGCCGCCGTCGAACATGATTTCGATGTCGGATCCGACCGCGTCGGCGATGCGCGGCAGCATTGAAATCGACGACACTGCGCCGTCGAGCTGGCGGCCGCCGTGGTTCGAGACGACGATGGCGCTCGCGCCTGTGCGGGCAGCCAGGCGGGCATCTTCGACGTCGAGTATTCCCTTGATGACGAGCTTGCCGGGCCAGCGCTCGCGGACCCAGGCAACGTCGTCCCACGACAGCGCCTGATCGAATTGGCTGCCGATCCAATCTCTATAGGAGGCGAGGCCTTCCGTCCCTTGAATGCGGCCGTGGACGTTGCCGAAGGTCTTTCTTTTTCCCATCAGGACGTTGGCGATCCAGGCAGGTTTCGACAGCGTGTTGGCTATCGTGCGCAGGCGAAGGCGCGGTGGCACCGTCAGGCCGCTGTGAATGTCACGATGGCGTTGGCCGAGCACCTGGAGATCGACCGTCAAAACGAGCGCGGAACAATTTGCGGCGCGTGCCCTGGCGATGAGATCCGCCACAAAGACGCGGTCCTTCATGAAATAGAGCTGGAACCAGAACGGCTTTGCGACCGCGGATGCAACATCCTCGATCGAGCATATCGAGAGCGTGCTCAGCGCATAGGGAATGCCGGCATTTTCTGCGGCTCGTGCGGCGGCGATCTCTCCATCGCGATAAGCCAATCCGCTCAAGCCGACAGGCGCGAGCGCGAATGGCAGTGCTGCTGCTTTGCCAAGGATGCTTTGTGAGAGATCGCGATTTACGGCGCCCGCAAGTATGCGCTGGCGGATGTTTATATTGGCGAGATCGCGGAGATTGGCGTTGAGTGTCGATTCCGAATACGAGCCCGATTCATAATAGCCCATGACGTCGGCAGGCACGCGACGGTGCGCCAATCGCCGGAGATCGTCGATGCAGGCAACAGTTTCGAGTGTCACGCGTATCGTCCGGAGAGCTCAAGCGCCGACATGCAGCGACGCCAGCTCAAGCGTCTGCTTCACTGACGGAAATGGCGACACCGGGGTGAACGGATTTCAGCAGGCGGACATCGTCGAGGGCCTGAGCCCAGACGTTGCAGGGGCCTGCGAGACGAATTTCTCCGCGTGTTTTGGAAAGCGGCGTCGGGCCGAAACCTATCGAGATCGCATCACCATCGGGCCAGAAGACGATGTCGCCCGCCTTGACCACGACGCGGGCGTCAGGCTCGGCCGCGGATGAGACCGGCGCATCGAAATAGATTTCTTCGCCCCATGTGCGGGCGGCGGACTGGATCGGCAGCGCAGCCCAAATGCGCTCGGCCGTCGGCGTGTCGAGCAGGCGCGCTCGAATAGAAACACCCCCGGCCTGGATTACGATCTTCCGCATACCGTATGATCCCGATCAGCTTCGCGACCGGGAGCATGTAACGGTCGCAGACGCGAAGTGTCTCATTGAGGCTGTCTGCCTTCAAGGGTTTCGAGCATCTCAGCCCGAACAAAATGCCTGCAGGAGAGCGAAAGTTGCCTGGAATCGTCCGATGAGCGGCGAATTGCCATGCTGCAGTTGCGAAAAACGCCCGGTGCAGGCCCTGCGAGACGAGCACCGGGAGCCAAATCAGGGTGCCGGTCCGAATACCAGCGATGTGTTCAGGCCGCCGAACGCGAGCGAGTTCGACATCGCGTATCTGAGCTTCATCTCACGGCCGACGTTCGGAATGTAATCGAGATCGCAGCCCTCGCCCGGCTCATCAAGTCCGATGGTCGGGGGCGCCCAGCTTTCACGCATCGCCATGATGGTCGCGACAGCTTCGATGCCACCGCCGGCTCCCAAAGGATGACCGTGCATCGACTTCGTCGAGGAGATCGCGAGCTTATAGGCGTGATCTTTGAAGACGTTCTTGATCGCCTTCGTCTCGTTGATGTCGTTGTCCGCCGTCGCGGTGCCGTGCGCGTTGAGATAGTCGACCTGGTCCGGCGTGATGCCAGCTTCCTCGATCGCCGTCTGCATGGCAACGCTCGGACCTTCGATGGTCGGCTTGACCATGTCCTGGCTGTCGGAGGCCATGCCGAAGCCGCGAAGCTCGGCGAGGATGGTGGCCCCGCGTGCCTGTGCGTGCTCGAGGCTCTCGAGAACGAGAATGCCAGCGCCATCGGCGAGAACCGTGCCGTTGCGCTTCTTGGCAAACGGGAAACAGCCTTCCGGCGAGAGAACGTGCAGCGCCTGCCAGGCCTTCATCGTGCCGTAGTTGATCACGGATTCCGATGCGCCTGCGATTGCCACGTCGGCCATGCCGTCACGGATGTAATCGCGCGCGATGCCGATGGCGTGCGTTGCGGTCGAGCATGCGGAGCAGGTTGCGAACGTCGGCCCCTTGACGCCGAATTCGATGCCGACGTGAGCGGCGGCAGACGAACCGATGATGCGCAGAAGCGTCAGCGGATGGGTCGCGCGCTTATTGTGAATGAAGAGGTCGCGGTACGCGGTCTCGAATGTCGTGAGGCCGCCGGCGCCTGAGCCGATGATGCATGCCGACCGGTAAGGATCGGCCAGCGGCATTTCGAGGCCCGCCATCTTGATCGCTTCGTCAGCGGCCGCCGCGGCGAACCATGAATAGCGGTCGGCAAGCGTGATGATGCGATCGCGCTTGAAATGCTTCAGTCGCTGCTTCGGATCGAAATCCTTGATCTGCGCAGCGATCAGAATTTTGAGATCGTCCAACGGAAAGCCGGCGAGCGGGGTGACACCGGATTTCCCGGCCTTCAAACTGGCCCAGAACTCGGGGACAGTCGACCCAATCGGAGTAACGACTCCGAGGCCCGTGACGACGACGCGGCGTCCCGGTTTACCATTCGACATCAATCAATCTTTCTTGTCTGATGAACGCACAGAAGCCCCAATGGGGGCCTCCGGCAATTCATACCCGTTACGTCAGAAGACGCCGCGAGACCGTTAAGCTTTGGCTGCGGAAGCCTGCTTCGCGGCGATCAGCGACTTCACCCGATCCACGACCGAGCCAACAGTCTTGAATGCCTCGACTTCCTCGTTGGCGTTGTATGGGATCTCGATCCCAAAGCCATCTTCGATGTCGAATACGATCATCGCAAGATCAAGAGACTCGATCTTGAGATCTGTCAGCTGGGTGTCGAGCGAGATGTCGTCGCGCGGCTCCTTCATATGCTTCTTGAGGATTTCGATAACCTTCGTCGCGACTTCGTCCATCGGCCTCTCCCACCCTCGCAATGTCTGCGATGGGCCAGTTTTGCTTGGCATCTACCTAAGCCAAGACCATTACATCAGCAAGCGGGGGGGTCACTTATCCTTAAACAACCGGCAAGTCTAGGTGCGGACCGTCGCGCTTCTTTGGGACCCATTGGATGGGTCCCAAAAGTTATACTCGATGAGACGGGATTGAACCGATCGAACGCTAGCTTTCCGAACCGGAAATTGACTAATATTGCGGCAAGCTTTCAATCGATCGAAAGCTTCGGCGAAGTAAATATTATCCGGCCATAACAAGACCCAACTTCCCGGAAAATCATGAAACCCGAAGTATCCCAAACGGCCAAATCATCCCCCTTGTGGGTCGATCATTACCCTAAGGGCATCGATTGGCACATGCCGATTCCCACGCGGCCGGTGCCCGAGCTTCTCGAGCGCGCGGTGAAGCGCTTTCCGGGCAATCCGGCGATCAGCTTCCTCGGGCGAACGACGACCTATGCGATGCTCGGGGCCGAGGTCGATCGCGTAGCCGCAGGGCTACAATCCATTGGAGTAAAGCGCGGCACGAAAGTTGGGCTACTACTTCCAAACACTCCGACCTTTATCGTCTATTATTTTGCAATACTGAAGGCGGGCGGCACGGTTGTAAACTTCAATCCGCTTTATACTCTTGAGGAACTAAGCTTCCAGGTCAAGGATAGTGAGACGGAGATCATGGTGACGCATGATCTTACGATGCTCTTTTCGAAGACAGAGGCATTGCTGGAGAGCGGCGCAATCGCGCGCGCGATCGTCGTGCCCTTCGCCAACGTGCTGCCGCCGCTCAAATCTGTGCTGTTTCGTCTCTTCAAAAGGAAAGATGTCGCGGACGTCGGTTCCTCCCGCGCGGCTGCTCAGATCGTAAACGGCAACACACTTGCCGCGACATCCTCGCCCATGAGCCGGGTCGATATCGATCCCGACGAAGACATCGCGGTGCTGCAATATACCGGCGGCACGACTGGCACGCCCAAAGGGGCCATGCTGACGCACGCTAATCTGACCGCGAACACCGCTCAGATCGCCGCGTGGGGTGTCGACCTGGAGCCAGGCAAGGAGAGCATTCTCGGCGCGCTTCCCCTCTTCCATGTCTTTGCGATGACCGTCGTGATGAACATGGGGATCGAGCTCGCCGCCAAGATCATCTTGATTCCGCGCTTTCAGCTTCTTGAAGCCCTCAAGCTCCTGGATAAGGAGCGGCCGACCGTTTTGCCTGCCGTGCCAACGATTTTCACGGCGATGCTCAACTATCCGGATTTCAAAGCCTATGACGTGTCGTCGCTGCGCTTTTGCCTTTCGGGCGGCGCCCCTCTTCCGCTGGAGGTGAAGCTCAAGTTCGAAGCGGTCTCGGGGGCGAAGGTCGTCGAGGGCTACGGACTTTCGGAGACCTCCCCTGTTCTCACCTGCAATCCGGTTCAGGGCGAACCCGTTGCGGGCTCCATCGGCCCACCGCTACCCGGCACCACCATCTCGCTTCGCGACATCGATGACCCGACCAAGGAAGTGGCGCAAGGCGAGCGCGGCGAACTTTGCGCGAAGGGCCCGCAAGTCATGAAGGGCTATTGGAAGAAGCCAGCCGAAACCGAGAAGCAGTTCGTCGGAGATTTTCTACGTACCGGCGACGTCGCCATCATGGACGAGAAGGGATATTTCTCGATCGTGGACCGGATCAAGGATCTCATCATCTGCTCGGGCTACAACGTCTATCCGCGGCGCATCGAGGAAGCTATCTACACGCATCCAGCCGTTGAAGAGGTGACCGTCATCGGCATTCCGGACGCCTATCGCGGCGAGGCGCCTAAAGCTTTCATCAAGTTGAAAAGCGGGATGTCGGCGACCGAGGCAGACATCCTCAAGCATTTACAGCCCAAGATTTCCCGGATCGAGATGCCGGCGGCGATCGAGTTTCGCGATAGCTTACCGAAGACAATGATCGGCAAGCTTTCCAAAAAAGAGTTGGCCGCCGAAGAAGCCAAGCGCGGCCGGCCAGCATGACCGTCAAGAATACGGACTCGTTTCAAGCTTCCGCATCCCCTCAAGATGCGCCGCTCGAGCCGGCGTACACGATTTCGGCCCTTGCCAAGGAATTCGGCATCACGACGCGAGCCATTCGCTTCTATGAGAGCCGCGGATTGATTTCTCCGGAGCGCGTTGGAACGGCGCGGCGCTATTCGAGACGCGACAGGGCGCGGCTGATCCTCATTCTGCGTGGGCGCAACCTGGGGTTCACGGTCGAAGACGTGAGCGGCTATCTTTCCCTCTACGATTCCGATCCTGCACAACTCACGCAGACGCGGCACCTCTTGGACAAGGTCACGGCTGCCATTGGCGATCTCGAGACGAAGCGCCACGACATCGAGCGTTCACTCGCCGATCTCAACGAAATCCGGGCGCGCTGCGAAGAGCACCTCAAGAAAAATACCTGAGCGACGTCAGCGGTAGAGATCGGCGCGCGTCGGCGGCAACACGGGGTTTCGCTTCGCGGATTTCGAGGCGAGCGTCTGGAAGAGACGCAGCGTGCCCCGCGAGAACGCCAAGCTGACGCCTGCGAGATAGGCGACCCAGATGCGGTATTTCTCTTCGCCGACGTAAGCGATGGCCTGCTCGCGGTTGGCGGTCAGCCGTTCGCACCAGAGCTGGCAAGTTCGCGCGTAGTGCAGGCGCCAGCCCTCAACGTCGTGGACTTCGAACCCTGCCCGCTCCATAGCCGCAATCGAATGTCCGATGTCGTCCAGCTCGCCGCCCGGAAAGATGTACTTCGCGATGGCTTTTTTCTCGGGACGCATGCGCGATTTCAGCCAGCCGGTTTTCGGCTTATGGGCGCGGCGCGAGATGGCGTGATTGAGGAACAGCCCTTCGTCGGCGAGCAGTGAGCGGACCTTGCTCATGTACGCCGGAATGTTCTTCAGCCCGATATGTTCGTACATGCCGATTGAGGCGATCTTGTCGTAGGTGCCCGTCAGCTTCGAGTAGTCGTTGAGCTCGAACGTCACCCGGTCGTCGATGCCGAGGCGTTTCGCCTTGGCGCGGGCGAACGCGAGCTGCTCTTCCGACAACGTGACGCCGTGTGCGACGACGCCGTAGTTCTTCGCCGCATGGCACAGGAGGCCCCCCCATCCGGCGCCGATGTCGAGCATGCGCTCGCCGGGCTTCAGGCGGAGCTTCCGGCAGATCATCTCGAGTTTGTCGTGCTGGGCCTGTTCGACGCCGTTCGACCAATCCGTGTAGTACGCGCACGAGTAGACCATCTCGGGATCGAGGAAGAGCGCGTAGAAATCGTTCGACAGGTCGTAGTGGAACTGGATGTAGGCCCTGTTGTCCTCGGTCTTGCGGTTCTTGCCGGTGATCTCACCTTCGAAGCCATGCGCGTCGCGCGCATCCGCGGTTTTCGCGAATAGGAACGGCGACAGCTTCAGAGCAAGACTCGCGAACTCGGCCGGCTTCATCTTTACGGACTTGCGACCGTCTTGAAGACCCAGCCCGAAATCGACGAGCGTGCCGCCCGAAAAATCGATGCCCTTTTCGACGTACTGACGGATGATTGAATCGAGCGACGGGCTCCGGAGGATCGCGCCGATAACGCCCGGATCGCGGATCGATATCTCAAAGTCCGATTTGGGCGCACTGCCGAGCGGCAAGCGCGTGCCATCCCACAGTCGCACCCAACCATCGGTGTTCAGGCGGCCTGCGAGGTCACGGACCAGCGCGCGCGCCGCCTCGAGTTGCTTATCGTCCTTCGCGGCCATGCGTATCCCTCGTTCCTTCCGCCGCAAGGTGAATAGCGCAACGGGGGCCCCGAGTCTTGTCTTCGGCGCATTAGGCCGCGGCGCGCGCTTCAATCGTGTTCGGGGCTTCCATGATCGCCGTTACCCCCATACCGCCCGCGGTGCAGACGGAGATGAGGCCGCGTCCGCCCTTCGTCGACAGAAGCTTTGCGAGGTTGGCGACGATGCGGGCTCCCGTTGCCGCAAACGGATGACCGAACGCGAGCGACGAGCCTTTGACGTTGAGCTTCGCGCGGTCAATGGAGCCGAGCGGCGCGCTCTTGCCGAGGTGCGTCTTGCAGTATTCGGGGTCTTCCCACGCCTTGAGCGTGCACAGCACCTGCGCGGCGAAGGCCTCGTGGAGTTCGTAGAAATCGAAGTCCTGAAGCGTCAGACCGGCGCGATCGAGCATCTTCGAGACCGCAATAGTCGGCGCCATCAGTAGCCCGTCGCCACCGACGAAATTGTTCGCGATGTGCTGGCCATACGTCAGATACGCGAGGACAGGGAGATTGCGCTCCTTCGCCCACTGTTCGGACGCGAGCAGAACAGTCGCGGCACCGTCGGTAAGCGGCGTCGAATTACCGGCCGTCAGGGTGCCGCGCTCGGACTTTTCGAACGCGGGCTTCAGGCTCGCCAGCTTTTCGAGCGTGATGTCGGGGCGCAAATTGTTGTCGCGATAGACGCCCGCGCACGGAACGACGAGATCGTCCATGTAACCTTCGTCGTAGGCGGCAGCGCCCTTCTTGTGGCTCTCGTAAGCCAGTTGGTCCTGATCGGCGCGCGGGATGTGCCACTCCTGTGCCATCAGCTCACAGTGCTGGCCCATCGTGAGGCCGGTGCGCGGCTCAGCGACACTCGGGGGTTGCGGCGCAAGCTCGGCGGGCGAAATGCCCTTGAAGACTTTGATCTTGTCGAGCGCGGTCTTGCCTTGCTGGGCGCCGACGAGGCGCTTCGAGAATTTTTTCGAGAACACGATCGGCGCATCTGACGTCGTGTCGGAACCGACGGAGATCGCGCTTTCGATTTCACCCGACGCGATTTTCGCGCCCGACATCAGCGCCGATTGCAGCGACGTTCCGCACGCCTGGATGAGCGTCACGCCCGGCGTCGAGGGTGCGAGCTTCGTCGATAGGACCGCTTCGCGCGCGAGGTTGAAATCCTTCGAGTGCGTGACGACCGCACCGCCGACAACCTCGTCGATGTGCTGGCCCTTCAGTCCGAACCGGTCGACCAGCCCGTTCAACGCAGCAGCCATCATGTCGAGGTTCGAAAGGTCGGCATAAAACGTGTTCGAACGGCAGAACGGGATGCGGACACCGCCAATCACTGCAACGCGCCGGAGTTCTCGTGTCATCTCATTCTCCCAAACTATTCGGCAGCTGCGGCATGCGGAGAGGGCGTCGCGCCGCCAGCGGCGCTCAAGCTCTTCTTGTAATGCAGAGGGCCGCCGCGGAACGGCGCGAAGCCGGTGCCGAAAATCATTCCGGCATCGACAAGGTCGGCGGTTTCGACAACGCCATCATCGAGCGTTTTCTGCGCTTCCGCGATCATCGGATCGACAAGCTCGCGTCCAAGGCGTTCGAGATCGGCTTTCGAGAATTTCTTGTCCGACTTGACGGGCTTGCCGTCCTTCCAGATGTAGAACCCTTCGCCGGTTTTCTTGCCAAGACGTCCGGACGCCACGAGCCGGTCGAGCCTCGAGCCTTCGCTCGATTGGCCGAGAATCTTCGCGACGTGGGCGCAAATGTCGAGACCGACGTTGTCCGCAAGTTCGATCGGGCCCATCGGCATTCCGAACGTGCGCGCTGCCTCGTCGATCTTTTCCTTGTCCTCACCCTCTTCGAGACGCTTCATCGCCGCGAACATATAGGGCGTGAGCACCTTGTTGACGAGGAAGCCTGGGACGTCCTTCGTAATTAGCGGGAACTTGTCGATTGCGGTGACGAAGGTCGCGCCTTTTTTCACTTCCTCGTCACGCGTGTTGGCGCCGCGCACCACCTCGACGAGCGGCATCTGTGCGACGGGCGAAAAGAAGTGCAGGCCGATCAATCGGCCGGGATCCTTGAGCGGCGCGGCGATGTCTTCGAGCTTCAACGACGACGTGTTCGTCGCGAGCACGGCACCGGCTTTGATCTTGGTCTCGAGGTCGGCAAAGAGTTTCTGCTTGACGTCGAGTCGTTCGACGATCGCCTCGATAACGACGTCGGCGCGACCGATGCCTTTACCCTCCGGATCGGCGATGAGGCGCGCTTTCGCGGCGTCACGCGTCGGCTTGGTCTTGAACTTTCGGGCAAAGAGCTTGCCTTGCGCCTTGATGCCCTTCTCGAGCTGCTCAGCGGAAATATCCTGGAGCGTCACTTCCATACCGGCGGCAACGCAGACGCCCGCAATGTCGGCGCCCATCGTACCGGCACCGATGACGTGAACGCGGCTCGGCCGCCATTTGAAGCCCTTCGGCGCCTGGCCCTTCAGAAGCTCGGTCAGGCGGAAAACGCGGCGCAAGTTGCGCGAGGTATCCGACACCATCAGCGGCGCGAAGGCTTTCGTCTCCTCGCGCTTCATCGTGTCGAGATCGCCGCCGAATTTCTCGAATAGATCGATCAGGCGGAACGGCGCGGGATAATGATCCTCGCGAACCTTCTTCGCCGTCTCCTGACGCATTTTTTTGGCGAGCAGTCCGCGTGCGGGCCATTTGGTCAGCAGCATCTTGGCGAGACCTGCCGACTTCGAACTGCGCTTCTGAAGCACAGCCTTGCGCGCCGCCCAATGCAGCTCTCCGGGACTGCCCACGAGCTGATCGATGAAGCCCAACGCCTTCGCGACCGTGGCGCGGATCATGCTGCCCGTCAGCATGGTCTGCATCGCGGCCATCGGCCCAACCTGTTTGATCGAGCGTGCGGTGCCGTTGAATCCGGGGAAGATGCCGAGCTTTACCTCGGGGAAGCCGACGCGTGTGGAGTCATCGCGCGTTGCGATCCGGTAGTGGCAGGCGAGGATCAGCTCCAGGCCGCCGCCGACGCACACGCCGTGGATCGCAGCAACGACCGGCACGGGAAGCTTCTCGATCCGGTCGAGCAGATCATTGACCGGCTTCAGAGCCGCGACGACGTCCTGTTCGCTTTGGAATGTCTCGAATTCGCGGATGTCGGCGCCGACGATGTAGCCGCGCTCCTTGCCCGACATGAGGACGAGGCCGCGCACGGTCTTCGCCCGAACTTCCGCTTCGACGCGCTCGATAATCGCGTTCAACTCTTCGATCGGCCGCCGCCCGAGAGAATTGGCGCTTTCGCCTTCCCGGTCGAAGGTCGCCCAGGCAATGCCTTCGCCGTCGATCTTGAAGCGCCAGTCCTTCAACTGCGGTTCACTCGCCTGCACCGGTACGTCCGTCATTACTCACCTCAAGAATTCGAGACTTCAGCCTGGATCATTCCGCTGCCAGGCTCTCGGCACCGCGCTCGTTATGACCGAGCGTCACATAATTCGGTTTCAACTCCGCCGGATCGAAATGATCTACCGCTATGACGCGCGCGACGAGCTGTTCAACTTCGCGAAGCTGATCGGCCTCCACGGCGGTGATGACACCCTTGGCTTGCGCCTCAGCAAACCAGTCGATGCCATGATAACGCCGTACGACACTCTCGCGGATCGCTTTTTCGAGCTTCTTTTCGATGGCCTCGGCGGCAATCACCTTTTCCAGCGTCACTTCGAGGATGCCGGTGGGATCATTGACATCCTTGGAAACGAAAATATGCCGCGTCAGGCGATCGCGCACCTCGCCCGGCTGCAATGCGTGTCTGGCGACTTGGTGGCCCAACGCGTCGGATGCGGGTTTGAAACGCCGTCCGAGCGGGAATACGACGAGGCGCATCAGCGGGCATGCCCAGCGGACGGGGAAGTTGTCGATCACGCCCGAGATCGCTTCCTGGAAGCGGTAAAGCGCGTTCTGCGCGGCGAGCTCGACGATTTGTTCATCGCCCGCGGGGCGGCCGTCGTCGTCGTAACGCTTCAGCGTCGCCGAGAGCATGTAGAGTTCCGACAGCGCGTCTGCCATCCGGCCTGTGATCTTCTGCTTCGTCTTCAGGCCGCCGCCGAGCAGCGCAACCGTCAGATCGGCGACGAAGGCGAAGGAGCGGCTGGCGCGTCCGAGCTGGCGATACCAGTGCGACATGCGCAACGCATTCGACGGCGCCGTGACGAACGCTCCGCCCGTCAAGTTATGCACGAAGCCGCCGGTGGCGTTCGACAGCGAGAAAGCAATATGATTGTTGAAGGCGTCTTCGAAGGCATCGAGGCCGCGTTTCCTATCCGCGTCCTGCGCCGCCTGCACTTCCTTGTAGAGATATGGGTGCGAGCGCAGCGCGCCCTGCGCGAACGTGATCAGCGTGCGCGTCAGGATGTTGGCGCCTTCGACCGTGATCCCCACGGGAACCATCTGGTAAGCCGACTGCAGGTAGTTCGCGGGACCATCGCAAATGCCGCGGCCGCCGTGGATATCCATCGCGTCATTGACGGCGTTGCGCATTTTTTCGGTCGTCTGGTATTTCATCAGCGCGGAGATGACCGACGGCTTTTCGCCGCGCGAGACCATCGCGGCTGTCATCGCCCGGGCCGCCTCGTTGACGTACGCGGCTTCGACGATGCGGACGAGCGGCTCCTCGACGCCTTCCATGCGCGAAACGGGGAGCCCGAACTGCTTCCTAATGCGACCATAGGCGGACGTTACGCGCAGCATCATCTTCGCGCCTGCCGTCGCCGATGACGGAAGCGAAATCGCGCGTCCGGCGGACAGGCATTCCATCAGCATGCGCCAGCCGTTGCCCGCCATCGCTTCGCCGCCGATGACCCAGTCGATCGGGATGAAGACGTCGTTGCCCCAGTTGGGACCATTCGGAAATGCAGCGCCAGACGGCAGATGGCGGCGGCCGATGTTGACGCCCGGATGGTCAGCCGGGATCAACGCGAGCGTGATGCCGATGTCCTCGCCCTTGCCGAGCAGATTGTCCTTGTCGAACAGGCGGAACGCCAATCCGACGAGTGTCGCTTTCGGTCCGAGCGTGATGTAGCGCTTGTCCCACGAAAGGCGGATGCCGAGCGTGTCTTTCCCTTGGTGCGTGCCGCGCGCAACGTGGCCGATGTCGCGCATCGTGGCGGCATCGGAGCCAGAGGTCGGGCCGGTCAGCGAGAAGCAAGGCACTTCCTCGCCCTTGGCAAGACGCGGCAGATAATAATGCTTCTGCTCGTCGGTGCCGTACTTCTCGATCAGCTCGCCCGGCCCGAGCGAGTTCGGCACCATGACGATCGTCACGACGTCAGGTGAGCGCGAGGCGATCTTACCGAGAATGAGCGATTGGGACTGAGGCGAAAAGCCGAGGCCGCCGTGCTCCTTCGAGATCAGCATGCCGAGGAAGCCGTGCTTCTTGACGAAGTCCCAGATGTTGTCGGGGATCTCATGCAGGTTATGGCGGATTTGCCAGTCGCTGATGAGACGGCAAAGATCTTCGGTCGGGCCATCGAGGAACGCCTGCTCCTCGGCCGAGAGTTCGATCGGCGGGATGGATTGGAGCTTGTCCCAGTCGGGCGTTCCGGAAAACAGCTCGGCGTCGAAACCGACTGTGCCGGCTTCGAGGGCCTGGGCTTCGGTGTCGGAGACCTTCGGCAGGATCTTGCGGATTTGTGCGAAGACCGGCGCGACGACCAGGCTCCGGCGAACGGAAGGAATGGAAAGGACGGCGAGCGCGATAAATGGCAGCCACGCGATCCAGGTGACGAGACCGAAGCTCGCGCCGGTCGCAAGCAGCGTGAAGAGGCCGACGGCGGCGGCCCAGCCCCACAGTGGCGCGCGGACCATGCCGAGCGCCAGGAAGCCGATGAAAGCCGCCAGTAAGAGAATGACGGGTGCCATTTCCGTGCCTCCCATAAGAGCCGCCGTCAGATACCGGCAGGCCTTAAATTTAGTGTTGACGTATACGTCAATCTAGGGATTTCTCGCGCGCAGGTCCAGGGCGTGACCCAGTCGAGTTAATCACGTTTCTGCAACGAAACCTAACTTGCAGATGCAAAGAGGATTTCCCCCGCGCCGTTTCCCCAGTCGCCGTTCAGTCAGAGCTGATGCTGCGCGATAAACCTTAAGGATTGCGGAAATCAGCGCTCGGCCTTCACCGGCATCTCACCGAACAGGTCGGCGACAATCGTCCGGTACCAGTCAGCGCTCTCCTGATACGTCTGGCGGCGGAGTTCGGCGCTGTCATCAGGCTTGGAAATGAACGGCTCTTTGACTTCGAGATAGGGTTTTCCGTCCTTCGTTGCCGGCACGTAATCGCCCCCGATCTTGGCACTGTTGTCGGGCGCGACCATCGACCAGCATGTATTTCTGTATGTTCCGCGCACGCGAGGCTTACCCTCGAGGCTGGCGATGATGTCGGTCGCGACCACGGCTGCCTGGCTGACGGCTGAGTAAGCAGACTTCGGCATGTCATTCGCGATCGCGGCGTCGCCGAGGACGTAAACGTCTCTCGCCTTCGTCGAGGTAAAATTCTCAGGGTGGACCGGACACCAGTCGCCCTCCGTCAACCCGGCGTGGCTTGCGATCGCGCCGGCTTTCTGTGCGGGAATGATGTTGGCGAGAGCTGCGCGCTCCGTGCGGCCGGCCTTCGTCGTCACGATGCCGGTTTTCGCATCGACCTTGACGACGTTGAAATCGTCGATCTCGTTCGTCAAATTGATTTCGACGATGCCCTTATAATATTCGTCAAACGCCTCCTCGAAGACGGCCTGCTTCGAGTAGGTTTTCTTTGCGTCGAAGAGGATCAGCCGGGCGTTCGGCTTTTTGGTTTTCAGGAAGTGCGCGATCATGCACGCCCTTTCGTAGGGCCCCGGCGGACAGCGATACGGATTCGACGGCACCGACATGACGACGAGACCGCCATTGGGAAGCGCGAGCAGCTTTTCCTTCAAGAGCCATGTCTGCTCGCCGCCTTGCCAGGCGTGCGGCATGATCTTGGCTGCTTCCGGCGAATAGCCTTCAATGGTCTCGTATTTGAAATCGATACCCGGCGCGACGACGAGACGATCATACCTCAGAGGTGACGTTCCACGGGCCAGCGTCACGGTCTTCGCCGAGGTGTCGATCGCCGTCGCCGTGTCGGTGACGACGTTGATCCCGCGCTTCTTCACGCCCGTGTAGTCGTGCGTGAGGGATTTGAAGGAGCGGAACCCGCCGAGATAAACGTTCGATTGGAAGCAGGTCGTATATTTTTCCTTCGGTTCGATCAGCGTCACGTCGAGATTTGCGTCCGCCGATTTCAAGCGGTTGGCGACGGCTGCGCCGCCCGGGCCACCGCCGATGACGATGATTTTCGCCGGCCCCGCGGCGAGTGCCGGACGCGGCAATTGCGACGCCGCGGCGACGCTTGCGCCGGCAGTCAGCAGAGCAAATTCGCGGCGCGTGATCTCGGTCATTCCCCGCCTCTTGTTTGGGCCCGCCTTGGCGCCCCAACGTCACCTCAAGGCCTTCTCGAATGCTCATTTGCCACGGGCGATTGCCTCGTGTCAGGAAAATAAATGGTAAGGAAGCGGGAGGCGCCGCGAATAGGTACCCTATATATAACACTCAGTCTTCCGCTTCGAGGCTTGCCGCGTGCCGGACCCTATCGATATTGCCATTCTGAACCGCCGGACGTTCGTTGCAGCGGGCGCCGCAGCAGCCGCTTTTCTGCCCTACCTCGCTCGCGCGGAGGATGCAGGAGCGAATGCCCTCGCGCCCAGTCAAAAATTCGAGGATGATTTCGCGCGGATCGCGGGTGCGGTCACGCCCATCGAAGGCAAGGTCACAGTCGATTTACCCGAGACGGCCGAGAACGGCAATTTCGTACCAATAACAATTGCTGTCGAGAGTCCAATGACGGACGCCGATTACGTCCGGGCGATTCATATTCTTTCGACCGAAAATCCCCATGCCCACGTCGCCACATTCTATCTATCGCCCGTGAACGCCGTCGCGCGCGTGCAGACGCGGATGCGGCTGGCCAAGACGCAGAACGTCGTCGTTCTGGCGGAGCAGTCAAACGGCGAGATGCTGATTTTGACGACGCTCGTCAAAGTCACCATCGGCGGCTGCGGGATCTGAGGAGCGAACGTCATGACCGCGAACCCACGCATCAAGCTTCCGGACGCGGCAAAAGCGGGCGAGGTGATCGAGATCAAGACGCTCATCACGCACGTCATGGAAACGGGAAACCGTCACGACAAGAACGGCAAGCCGATTCCGCGCGACATCATCAATTCCTTCGTCGTGAAGTTCGAAGGCCAACAGGTATTTCGCGCGACGTTCGGGCCGGGCATTTCTGCGAACCCTTATGTCGCGTTTCACATGCGTGTTCCGGGTCCCGGCGTTTTTGAATTTGCGTGGACGGACGATCACGGCGTGACGACCGTCGCCACTGCGCTGCTGAAGGTAGCTTAAGTGCGCTCTCGTTTCAGCGCAACGGAACTATATACGAGAGGCCCAGCCGTACAGTTTCGACATCTCCACCGACCGCAGAAAACTGAGGCGCGTCCAGCTCTTTGGAAACTGTTCTGACACTTCTTGTTTCGAACATTGTCGCCCGAAACTCTACTGAAACGTGCCAATTTTCCGTCAGGCGATGCTCCACCCCGCCTCCCACAGTGGTGCCGTTCAAGTTTGCCGAAACAGGTTCGAGCAAAGAAGGCCACTCAAAGTTTTGTCTGATCCTCGAAGTCGTCCAGCCGCCTAGGCCGTACAGCAACGTAGACTCTGAAGCTAACCATCCAAGCCTCCCCGCCACGCTTGCTGACCACGAAACATCTCGATTGCACTTACCAATGCCTACGTCTGTGACGAGCACATTACTGTCGAACCCATCCGTCCAGATCAAGCGGCAGTCCGTTTGCTGTGTCGAGCCGAATGGATCGAGGTCTACCCCTATTGCGACGACCGCACTTTGCATTCGCCAACTAGCCGAGATCGCAAACCCTCCGCGCCATTCGGTATCATCAGTAGAAATGGATTGTGCCGCGCCAAAAGTGGACGCGTTGAAGGCAGCGCTTCTGGCAGAATTGTGGGGGAGGCCAATGCCTGTGTACGCCCCGAATGAGAGCGCAGACCAATCATCCGCCTGTGCTCGCGTAAAAGGCAGGAAAAATAGGAGGCCAACGATTGCGATCCGGACGCTCATTTAAAATATTCCTTAAGAGCATTTTCCGAACCGTTACACGCGGAAGCACTGCACGAAAGCACAAGTTTACGCAGGAAGCAGTTGATCTGTGGAAAGCGTAGCGACCCATTTCGGCATTCGAATTTGCGACCGCTAATCGCAAGGTGAGGCAGGCGACAGGGCGATCCTCGCCTTGAACGTTTCCGTCGCGTACCCCAATTCGGATCTTCTATTTTGGATGAGCCGCAATTTGCAGACTTGAGAGATAGGCCGCGACCGGCTTCAGCGCTGCCTCGTCCACGGACTTCATCAGGACAGTCATGCCGATGTAATTCGTCCGTTCACCCTTATGGAAATCGGTCATCGTCTTCAGGAGGTACTCGTCCTGCTGACCGGCCAGACGCGGCCTTATCATGTCGCCTTGATAGTGCATTTGGTGGCAGCCTCTGCAATTGAGCGGATTGAGCACGGCGTGGGCGGCGACCTGCACGTCCGCCGGCGGCGTGGGCTGCTGAAGATTTGGCCACGGCTGCTTCGCGTAATACGTCGCGAGTTCTTCCATGTCCGTCCGGCTCAACGAAGCTGCGACAGCCGACATGGTCTCGTTCTTGCGGTGTCCGATCTTGAAATCGTTAAGTTGGTTTAAAAGATAATCGCGGTTTTGGCCCCAAATGACAGGCGTCGTCTTTTCAGTCGGCACACCCTGATCACCGTGACAGCCGGCACAAACCTGAGTGAGATCGCTCAATGTCTGGGCCGTCGCGCCTTTGCAGATAAAAAGTGAAGAGCTTGCCGCCAATATACCCGAAACAGCTAAACGTAGCGAGATTCCGGTCATCACCAAACTCCACTAGCAATTCCGCATTCTCAGTTAAATCGATCTATTTATTTCATTCGCCTCGGGACCGCGAATTGATGGATTGGCAGCCACCGCTCCAGGGCGTTTTCCGAAGGTTTCGCGGAGTGTCTGACGGATGCATGGATAACCCGTGGCGAAACCAACGTCCCCAAGAATAGTTCCATGACATTTAAATGGTGCGGCCAAACTCAAATGTCATTGGGATTATTTGCCTTTGGCGCGTACGCCACCCCGCATCGGCAGGCGGCGCGCTGAAGGAGAATTGTCATGCGACTAAGCGCAATAACCTGCGGGATCGGGCTGCTCGTCGCCGCAGTAGGTCCGGCCGTGGCAAACGACAGTGTCGTTGAAGCCACGAAGAATCCGCAAAACTGGGCCATGCAGCAAGGCGACTATAGCAACCATCGCTATTCGAAGCTCGATCAGATCAATACCGACAATGTCGGGACTTTAAGAACAGAGTGGAGTTTTTCGACCGGCGTTCTCAGAGGTCACGAGGGTTCGCCACTGGTCATTGGCGACACGATGTACGTGCATACGCCCTTCCCCAATATCGTCTATGCACTGAACCTCGATGATAATGAGAAGATTATTTGGAAGTACACGCCCAAACAGGATCCTTCCGTCGTTCCGGTGATGTGTTGCGATACCGTCAATCGCGGTGTGCAGTACGCGGATGGTAAGATCTTTCTCTATCAAGCCGATACGTTCCTCGTCGCTCTCGACGCCAAGACCGGCAAGGAAATCTGGAAGGTCAAAAACGGTGATCCCAAGGTTGGCGAGACCGGGACGAGCGCTCCCCTCATCGTCAAGGACAAGGTCATTGTCGGAATTTCCGGTGCCGAGTTCGGAATTCACGGGCGTCTGACCGCCTACAACATTTCCGACGGCAAACTGGCTTGGCGCGCTTTCTCGACCGGACCAGACAAGGAAATGCTGATCGATCCGGAAAAGACCATGTCGCTCGGCAAACCCGTCGGGGCGGATAGTTCGCTCAAAACATGGAACGGCGACCAATGGAAAATCGGCGGCGGCTCGACATGGGGCTGGTACGCCTATGATCCGGCACTGAACCTGATCTACTACGGCACGGCAAATCCTGGAACGTGGAACCCCGTGCAACGTGCAGGACCTGGCGGCAAGCCAATCGACCAGAAATGGACCATGACGATTTTTGCTCGCGACCCCGATACGGGGATGGCGGCATGGGCCTATCAGATGACGCCGTTTGATGAATGGGATTATGACGGCATCAACGAGATGATTCTCGCAGATAACATGGACATCAAGGGCGAAAAGCACAACGTGCTCGTGCACTTCGATCGCAACGGGTTCGGGTATACGCTCGATCGCAAGACCGGCATTCCGCTCGTCGCCGACAAGTTCGATCCGGCCGTCAATTGGGCGACCAGCATCGACCTCGATCCGAACAGTGCGGATTATGGCCGGCCCGTGCGCGTCGCAAGCAAATCGACGTTCAAGAATGGTCAGGACTTCAACACCAAGAACGTTTGTCCCGCGGCTCTCGGTTCGAAGGACCAGCAACCGGCGTCGTATTCGCCGATGACGGGATTGTTCTACGTTCCGACGAACCACGTCTGCATGGACTACGAGCCCTTCAAGGTTTCGTATACGGCTGGTCAGCCATTTGTCGGCGCCACGCTCTCCATGTTCCCGGCCCCGGGAAGTAACAACATGGGCAACTTCATCGCCTGGGACGCGTCCAAGGGCAAGATCGTCTGGTCGAAGCCGGAAGAGTTTTCGGTGTGGTCAGGCGCGTTGACGACGGCTGGCGGCCTCGCCTGCTTCGGCACTCTTGAAGGCTACTTCAAGTGCGTCGATCAGAAAGACGGCAAGGAACTCTACAAATACAAAACGCCGTCCGGGGTTATCGGCAACGTCTTCACCTACGAGCACAAGGGTAAGCAATACATCGGTGTCTACTCGGGTGTTGGTGGATGGGCGGGCATTGGTCTCGCCGCCGGATTGACGAACCCAACCGATGGGCTCGGCGCAGTTGGCGGGTATGCGTCGCTCAGCAATTACACGGCTCTCGGAGGCTCGCTGACGGTCTGGGGACTGCCCAGCTAAAACTTATTTCTCTGCACTCCAGTCGATGGCGCGGCCCCAAGGCGGACCGCGCCATCGACTTTGTTTGCCGGGAGCTAACCGGCAATCGCGACGGTTCTGCACAGCGCATTGTAAAGCTTGGCGCTTGCGACGATCGCAGTGGCTCCAACCAGAATCGGCACGATTAGGAAGGACAAGTCTGGGTGCAGCAGCGCCACGACGATCGGGTTTGCACCCGCTGGCGGGTGGACGGTATCCGAGATCATCATGGCCGCGATCGCGAAACCAACTCCGGCGGCGATGCTCAGCACACCAAATCCGAACAACGAGGTCGCAAGGAAGCCCATCAAGCCGGCTATCAGATGCCCGCAAATGACGTTTTTGGGCCGCGCAAACGGACTTGCCGGTGCGCCAAATACGAGAACGCAGGATGCTCCGAACGGCGGGATAATGAGGGGGAGCGCGGTCGCGTCTCTCACGAGCGCAAGCGCGCCGATGATCAGAAATCCGCCAAAGCCCGCGAGAACGGAAGCCCGCCACGGCCGTTCCTTGAGCCACGAAATGCCTTCGACCGCGCCGACACGCTGGTCCATTCAACCCTCTTCAATGAGCTGGATTTCAAAGAAATGGCGGACGCGCGTCTTTTAGAGGCGCCCGCCAAGCCGTCCGTCAGCGTTTGAACTTGGCTGCTTCTTCCGAGCCGCCGGTCGCGTTTCCGGCGCTGTAGGAGTGGGCACCGACGCCAGCGAGCTTGCCGCCCTGAACGACCAGATATTCGTTCCGAATTGGCTTGCCTGCGAAGTAGCACTCGAGGATTTCTCGCGTTCCAGCCGCGTAGCGCGCCTGGGCCGAAAGCGATGTCCCCGAGATGTGCGGCGTCATCCCATGATGGGGCATCGTCCGCCAAGGATGATCCTGCGGCGGCGGCTGCGGGAACCAGACGTCGCCCGCATATCCAGCGAGCTGGCCGCTTTCGAGCGCGCGAACGATGGCGTCGCGATCGCAGAGCTTACCGCGCGCGGTGTTCACGAGATAAGCGCCACGCTTGAAGTTTTTCAGCGTCTTATCGTTGATCATATGCTCGGTTTCGGGATGAAGCGGGCAATTCAACGTTACGACGTCGCAAACTTTCGTCAGGCTTTCGACGCTGGTGTGATGCGTGAGGTTCAGTTCCTTCTCGACTGCATCCGGCAGCTTGTGGCGATCCATGTAATGGAGGTGGACGTCGTAAGGCTTCAGCAGGCGGAGAACGCGCAGACCGATGCGGCCTGCAGCGACCGTGCCGATGTGCATGCCTTCGAGATCATACGAGCGGGACACGCAATCGGCGATATTCCAGCCGCCCTTGATCACCCAATTGTACGAAGGAATATAATTCCGCACGAGCGCGAGGATCTGCATCACGACGTGCTCGGCAACGCTGTTGCTGTTGCAGTACGTGACTTCCGCCACGGTGATGCCGCGATCCATGGCGGCTTGCAGGTCCGTATGATCGGATCCGATACCGGCGGTCACGATCATCTTCAGCTTTGGCGCTTTCGCAATGCGCTCGGCCGTCATGTAGGCGGGCCAGAAGGGCTGCGAGATGACGATTTCGGCGTCGTGCAGCTCTTGATCGAGCTTGGAATTCTTGCCGTCTTTGTCGGACGTCACGACGAGCGTGTGTCCCGCCTTCTCGAGGAACTTGCGGAGGCCAAGTTCGCCCGACACGCTGCCGAGCAATTCACCCGGCTTGAAATCAATTGCCGACGGCGTCGGCGTGGATTGGCCATCGGGATATCTGGTGATCTTCGGGATATCGTCCCGAGCGTACGATTTGGGATAGCCTCCTACGGGGTCGTCGTAGAGGACACATACGATCTTAGCCATACTCTTTCTCCATCATGGAATTGGCCATGAGGCAGTGCTTCGCTCGAGATGCCTCGAACGACTGACAAGGTGTCAGTGAGGGCTGAACATACCGCGTTCCCGCTTAGCAGAACACGATCATCGCTCCTCGCGCTTCCTCGCCTCGCAACCGGCTTTCTTCGAAAGCTCTATTTTTGCCGAGGCCAGCGGAGCTTCAGTGACAACGGTGCCTCGGTCAAACGCATGAGATTTGTTGGATGATCGATCCCGTCGATCAGACCTTGTCGACAGCCTCAATCCCGAACTGATCAATGTCGAGGCGTCCGGCACAATGCATCAGCGCATGCGCGAGTGGGGACAGCGGATCGCGCGCCGAAGCGACGAGACCGATGGCCTGGCTGTGAACCGGATCGATGAGATCGACCAAAGCCAAATCTTGGCATCCGCGGAAGATGAAAGAAAACGTGTGCGGAATGATGCTCGACCACTCACCGCTGCAGACGTGCGAGCAGACCGCCAGGAATGAGTCAGACGTGACGGTCGGCGCCAACTTCAGACCGAGTGATCCTACGAGATTATTCAAGACACGGCGGTTTTGCATGCTCTCATGCAACAAGCATAAATTCTCGGCGGTCGCATCTCGCCAAGTAATGGCGTTTGTCTGCGCAAGCGGGCCATCGGCGTGCGTTACGAAAAGATATCGTTCGCGATAGAGAGTCTTCTTGCGGACATTCGCGAGAGGCTCGTTATCGAGGTAGGTGAGACCGGCGTCGATCTCGAATTTGTCGAGCGCATTTTGAATGTCGATGGACGACATCGACCGCACGTCGACGGTCACACGCGGATGCTTGGCACAAAATGGTGAGGTAAGCTTGGCAACGGCCGGCATGGCTGCGGGGATGACGCCGAACCGCAATGTTCCGTTCAATCCTTCGCGGATCCCCTCCACATCTTGTTTCAGGTTTTCATAGTCGGAGATGATCTGCGATGCCCAGGCGACGACGCGCTCGCCTTCGGGCGTCAAACCCAAAAATCTGGGCCCGCGAATAACGAGGCGCATGTCGAGTTCGCGTTCCAGCGCCTTGAGACCGGATGACAACGTCGATTGGGTCACGTGACAGCGCTCAGCGGCACGCGAGAAATGCTTCTCGCGGGCTAACGCGACTAGGTAGCTCATTTGGCGGACAAACATCGGCGACGATCCCGAACGGCAATTTTCGCATTCGATATAGTTTAATATCCATATCGCTGCCAGCCAGCAGATTTCCGTGCCCTGCTGTCCCCGGAACAGAAGCGGCGCCCGATTTCCCAAAATACGGCGATGTCTGTAGAGTCGTTCTAATAAAAGTCACGCATCACCACTTCAAAGGTTCCAAGCGGTGGTCGAAATCACGCCAATTCGCTGTGCCAGCGTCGACAAGATAGGCGATCCTGTTCTTTTTTTTTTCCAGCCCGTGCCGGCCAATGTCGGCATTTGCTCTCGCCATTCGTCCTCGTGGGGTGGTGGACTTCAAATGGATCACGGGCGGGGCAATAATGGGCCTTCCCCGGGCAGGATGACTGGGAGGCGACATGACAGGCGTACGGGTACTGGTCGGAACGCGGAAAGGTGCATTCGTCCTGACATCGGATGGCACGCGCAAGGCTTGGGACGTCAGCGGCCCCCATTTCGCGGGTTGGGAAATTTATCACGTCAAAGGATCTCGGGCCGATCCAAATCGCATTTACGCGTCGCAATCCAGCAGCTGGTTCGGGCAGCAGATCCAGCGATCCGACGATGGCGGAAAGACCTGGAAGCCCGTCGACAACAAGTTCGCCTACGATGGCGTTCCCGGCACGCACCAATGGTACGACGGCACGCCACATCCTTGGGAGTTCAAGCGCGTCTGGCATCTCGAGCCGTCGGTCGACGACCCGGATACCGTCTTTGCCGGGGTCGAGGACGCCGCCTTATTCCGTTCGAGTGATGGAGGAAAATCTTGGGCCGAGCTTTCCGGCCTACGCGGTCATGGATCGGGTGCGCATTGGATGCCCGGCGCGGGGGGCATGTGCCTGCACACCATTCTGCTCGATCCCGTCGATCCGAAGCGGATTTTCATCGCGATTTCCGCGGCTGGCGCGTTCAGAACGGATGACGGCGGTGATACTTGGCAGCCGATCAACAAGGGGCTGAGGTCGGAGCACATACCGGATCCGCATGCTGAAGTTGGCCACTGCGTTCACCGACTCGCGATGCATCCTTCGCGGCCCAATGTGCTGTTCATGCAAAAGCATTGGGACGTGATGCGCAGCGACGATGCCGGCAATTCCTGGCACGAGGTCAGCGGCAACCTGCCGACGGATTTTGGGTTCGCGATCGATGTCCATGCACACGAACCGGAGACGATCTACGTCGTTCCGATCAAGAGCGACGCCGAGCACTTTCCAATCGAGGGCAAGCTGCAAGTTTGGCGCAGCCGCTCCGGTGGCCAGGAATGGGAGCCGCTGACGAACGGCCTGCCGCAATCGAACTGCTACGTGAATGTGCTCAGAGACGCGATGGCGGTCGATACGCTCGATGCATGCGGCGTCTATTTCGGTACGACGGGCGGGCAAGTCTACGCTTCCGCCGATGCAGGCGACACATGGAACGCCATTGTTCACGATTTGCCGCCGGTGCTCTCCGTGGAGGTCCAAACGCTCACATGATCCGCGTCGTCTTGCCGTCGCATCTCAGGATGCACGCGAATATCAACGGCGAAATTCTGCTCGACGTGGATGGGGAAGCGACGCAGCGGTCACTGCTCGATGCGCTCGAGAGCCGGTATCCCGTATTGCGCGGAACCATTCGCGATCATGTCACGCAGCGGCGCCGGCCGTTCCTGAGATTTTTTGCTTGTCAGCGCGATCTCTCGCACGACCCGATGGACGCGCTGCTGCCGGACGAAGTGACGGCTGGATCGAAGCCGTTTCTCATCGTCGGGGCGATTGCGGGGGGATAATCGCTCGGAAATGAGGGTGGGATGCCTCCGACGCGATACTTCGGACGAGGCACCCCAAGGGAAGACAATCGTGACTTCAGACGTTACTTGAGCGGTTCGATCGGCGTTGCGTCGGCCTGCAATTTCCAGACGAGCACAGCGCGGACCGACTGCACGGTCGCATCGTCGACGTTGAAGCGCGCTTTTTCCGTGGCGCAGTGCAACAGCCACCACTTATACGAGTCGTTCTTGTCAAAGCCGCTGCCGCTTTCGCCGTCGAATTGCGAGTACCGGTACTCAAGCTTGAGAGACAGTCTCTTGTCGATCCGTTCGAGCTTGGTTTCGATACCGCCGCCGACTGTCCAGCCATCGACATCGCCTGCTTTCAGCGTCACGCTCGTCGGCAAATGATAGTTGTCGAAATAAGCCGTTACATCGCCCTTCTGGTTCAGGCGTGAGAAACCGCCCAAGCCGTAGACCAGAACATCGGGTCGCAGCAGGAAGCCGAGCCTGCCGCCGACGGTCCAAGCTCCGTCGCGGTGAAGATCGCCCGAGAGGAAGCTGTGTTTCGTACCTCCTGAGGAGCTTTCGTCGCCATTAGGGTAGAAGTCATAATCGGCAAAGGCGCCGATTAAGATGCGGTCGCTTATGAGCCGGTCGTAACCCACCTGCACCGTGCCGAAAACGTTCCAGGAATCATCGTTCATTGCACCCGAAAGGTAGTGATCCTTGGGATAAGAGCACCACCAAAAGCAAAAAATGTCCGTTCGCTTTGCAGACGCAATGGCATTTTGATCGATGCTCGCGGCGCCCACGCCAGCGCCTACAGAGAAGCCAGACCAGCCGTCATATGCCGCGACGATCGGAGCGGGCGAATCCTTCAGGCTGCCCCCGCTGCCATCTGCAAATGCTCCGTTGGACTGCAATAAAACGAACGCGATTAACGCAACACTTTTACGCATCACAATACTCGCTCCCCGATAAGCTCCCCGTTTTTTCCCGCTGCTGAAACCAACAGCTTATCCACAGCTCGGTGCTAGCCGTGGGAGCCATGCGAGGGCAAGTTGTTCGTACACTGAATATGGCGATTTTGAGTTGCTGCTGCTTTTCGATCACTGTACGGACGAACGGTGCAACGCAGCATTTCGAGCGGCGAATTTGAATAAATCCGCGCGATGATAATCGCTTAGGTTGGTGATGTTCACACAGCTTGATTCCGGCGTGCGAAAGCGCGTTGAGCGACGTGGGCTCGGCCGGGGCCGGCTCGCATCCGAGCCGCTGCCACATTTCTCCACAGGTGGGGATAAAAGCGTCAGCTGATCTCAGCTGACCTGGGCTTCGTCTTTCAGGAGCTTGTAGTTGATGCTGTCGAGGAGCGCTTCAAAGCTCGCGTCGATGATGTTTGGCGAGACGCCGACGGTCGTCCAGCGCTCGCCGGTTCGCGGATCATGACTTTCGACCAGCACGCGCGTTACCGCATCGGTGCCGCCCGCATGCGTCTGCGTCAGGATGCGAACCTTGTAGTCGACAAGCTCCACGTTCTCGATGTGCTTCTGGTAGCGGCCAAGATCGCTGCGGAGCGCCTTATCGAGGGCATTGACGGGGCCGTTGCCTTCGCCGACCGAGACGAGCGGCGCGTCGTCGCCCGCGATCGAGACGGTGACGACGGCATGCGAAACGGTTCCGTTGCCGTTATGCGAGCGAGAGCGCTCTTCATGGCGCTCGACCGTCACGCGAAAATTATCGACGGAGAAATAGCGCGGCACGCTGGCGAGCACCCGGCGGGCCAACAGCTCGAATGATGCTTCCGCCGCCTCGTAGGAATAGCCCTGATCCTCGCGCGCCTTCACCTCATCGAGGAGCGCCTGCACGCGCGCGTCGTCCTTATCGGAGGGCAGACCGAGACGTTCGAGTGCTGATGTCAGCGAGGAGCGGCCGCCTTGTTTTGACACGAGGATGCGCCGCTCGTTGCCGACGCTTTCGGGCGGAACGTGCTCGTAGGTTTCTGGCGCCTTCATCAGTGCGGATGCGTGAATGCCGGCCTTTGTCGCGAAGGCGCTTTCGCCGACGTAGGGTGCGTGACGGTTCGGCGCTTCGTTCAACACTTCGTCGAGCACGCGGCTCGCATGCGTGAGCGTCCGAAGCTTATCGGGCGTGACGCCCGTCGTGAATGCCTCGGCGAATTCGCTTTTCAGAAGCAGCGTCGGAATGATCGACGTCAGGTTGGCGTTGCCGCAGCGCTCGCCCAGGCCATTGAGCGTGCCCTGAATCTGGCGGCATCCGGCGCGGACCGCCATCAGCGTGTTGGCAACGGCGTTCTCGGTATCGTTGTGGGTGTGAATGCCGAGGTTCGCGCCCGGAACGTGCTTGGCCACGTCGGCAACGATACGCTCGACCTCGTGCGGCAGCGTTCCGCCGTTGGTGTCGCAAAGGACGACCCAGCGGGCGCCGGCGTCATAGGCCACCTTCGCGACGGCAAGCGCGTAGTCGCGGTTCGACTTGTAGCCGTCGAAAAAATGCTCGCAGTCGATCATCGCCTCGCGCTGCGTTTCGACGACGGCGCTGACCGATTGCCGGAGGGCTTCGAGATTCTCGTCGTTGGTGATGCCAAGGGCAACGCGCACCTGGTAATCGGAAGACTTGGCGACGAGGCAGATGCTATCGGCGGCAGACTGGAGAATCGCCTGAAGTCCCGGATCGTTCGAGACCGAGCGTCCGGCACGCTTCGTCATGCCGAACGCGGTGAAGCGCGCGGACTTCAGATTGGGGCGAGCCGAGAAGAGCTCCGTATCGGTCGCGTTGGCGCCTGGAAAGCCGCCCTCGATATAGTCGACGCCGAGGTCGTCGAGGACGCGCATCAGCCGGCGCTTGTCCTCGAGCGAAAAATCAACGCCCGTCGTCTGGGCGCCGTCGCGCAGCGTCGTATCGAAGAGGTAGAGGCGTTCTTTGCTCATGATGCTTTTGGTGGCCCGGCTTTTGCCGGATTGCCGGCGAGACGCTTTACCATGGTGGTATTGGAAAGCCATTGATCATCGAGCGGAACGGAGTTGCGCTGCGCTCCGACGTAGCCGCGACGCTCGAAAAACGGCACGGCCGTGTCGCTCGCATCGACACTCACGAGCTCTGCTCCGCGCGCGCCTGCGATCTTCTCGAGCGCTTCGGCAAGTGCCGTGCCCACCCCCTCGCCCGCGAAGTCAGGATGCACATAAAGCATATCGATGGTTTTATTGTCCTTAAGGGACCCGAAACCGAGGTATTCGCCGTCGAGTTGGACGACGAGGGTCAACGCCCCGGCGAGCCGGTCGCGGAAAGCTGCCGCGTCCTCGGCGGTGGCGACCCAGGCAAGCCGCTGATCGTCGTCGTAATCGTCAGCCGTCAACTCATCGATGCTTTGCGCGAAGAGATCGCGCAGCACCATGGCGTCAGCTGGCAGGAATGGACGGAGCGGATAGTCGTCGGACATTGTTAATCAAAATCGTTATGGCGCCCGGTTTGATGCCGGCGTGCTCTAAGGTTCGGGTTGCCTTGGGTGCTAGGCTCGGGCGTATCCCTATGTGGCCATCGATGCAACCCCTTGTGAGGTCGCTGCCCGCGTCATCCTTGGCCGCGCGTGCCGAAAGCGCGTCGAAGGCCGGGGATCCAGCATAAGATTCGCCGTAGGCCCAATATTGGGCCTTCCGCACTTTTTACGCTGGATCCCCGACGCGCCTGGCGTTGCTCGCCGCATCGAGGATAACATTAGACGATTTGATCAACGCCTTGACGCGCTCCCTATCCTCGGGCGTCGCTGGATTGTAGACGACCAGTCCGAGATCCGGACGGCCGTCGACCGCAAACGCCGAATATTCGAATGACACCTCTCCAAGGATCGGATGGCGTAGGCGCTTGACGCCGCCTCCGTGGCTAAGCACGTCGTTGTTACGCCAGAGCCTCTCGAAGTCGGGACTTATTTGAGAGAGTTCGTCGACCAACGCCGTGACTCTCGCCGTAGCTCCAGCACGAGCGATGTCGGCCCGGAAGACGCCGACGACAAATCGTGCAACGCTCTCCCAATCGAACTGCGCGGCGCGCACATGGGGATCACCGAAGATAACGCGTAGGATGTTACGCCTCTCCGCCGGAAGCGAACCGTAGTCCGTCAGCACCGTCGCGAACGCGCGGTTCCAGGCGACGACATCCCAGGTCGCATTCTTGATCATGGCGGGACTGAACTCGAGAGCATCGACAAGACGCTGAAGGCGTGGCGTGACGCTGTCGTCGATCTGGTATCGCACCTCAGGAGGACGGCCGAGGCCGAGAATGTAAAGGTGCTCGCGTTCGGCATCGGTCAGCATCAGCGCGCGGGCGATCCGGTCGAGCACATCGGCTGATGGTGCGCCGCCCCGCCCCTGCTCCAGCCACGTGTACCAGGTCGCGCTGACGTTGGCGCGCTGTGCCACTTCCTCGCGTCTGAGGCCTGGCGTGCGGCGGCGCGTGAGCGGCAAGCCGAAGGAGGCCGGATCGAGTTTGGTCCGGCGATCGCGCAGGTAGGCACCCAACGCGCTCTCTCTCGTTTCTGATACGCTCATCCCGGTAGCAATTATACCCGTATAAGCTCACTACTTTACCAGGATAAAGGCTAGCACGACTTTCCCTCCAACGTAACCAGGAGGGCATCTCATGCGTGTTTTCGTAACCGGAGCGACAGGCTTTGTAGGAACTGCGGTCGTTCGGGAATTGCTCGGCGCGGGGCACCAAGTTCTGGGCCTCGCGCGCACAGATAGAGGCGCTGCAGTGCTCTCGACGATAGGTGCCGACGTTCATCGCGGCGACCTGGAGGACCTCGACAGTCTGCGCAGAGGCGCGAAGGAAACCGACGGCACCATCCACTGCGCTTTCATCCACGATTTCTCGAAATTCGCGGAGAACGGGCAGATCGACAAGCGCGCCATCGAGGCGATGGGCGACGTGCTGGTGGGCACGAACAAGCCCTTCATCGTCACGTCGGGAACGGGCCTCATCGCGCCAGGAGTCGTGATTACCGAAGACATGAGGCGCGAAGCCAGCGCTCACGTTCCGCGCGTGTCGGAGCAGGCGGGGCTCGCTTATGCACCGCGTGGCGTACGCGCGATGGCCATTCGCCTGCCACAAGTGCATGGCGGCGAAGGCAAGGCCGGTCTGATTACTTATCTGCTGGAAAGTGCACGCGCGAAAGGCGCGGCCGCGCTTGTTGGCGACGGCAGCGAACGCTGGGCAGCAGCGCATCGATTAGACGTTGCCCGCCTCTACAGGCTCGCATTGGAGAAGGGCACAACGGATGGCATCTATCATGCCGTTGGCGACGAAGGCGTGCCTATGCTCCAAGTCATGGAGGTGATTGGTCGCGCTCTTAACGTGCCAGTGGTCTCGATAAAGAAGGAAGAAGCCGGCGATTATTATGGCCCGCTCGCGATGTTCGCCGGTCTCGACATGCCGGCATCCAGCACCTTGACGCAGCAGCGGCTCGGCTGGAAGCCCACCGAGATCGGGCTCATCGCCGACATTGGTCAGCCCGGGTATTTCGCGAGTTGAAAAGAGCGCCGTCATCCTCGGCCACGCGCTGAAAGCACGTCGAGGATGACGGAATTGGACGGCTAGCGCGCGATTTCCCAGGTGGTTTCGATTTCGCCGGTTTCCTTATTTTTCTTGTCTTTGAGGGCGATACCCATGCCGGCAAGCTCGTCGCGGATGCGGTCGGATTCTGCAAAGTCTTTGCGCTTCCTCGCTTCGAGACGGGCGATGATCAACGGCTCGACGGCCGAGGCCAGGGCTTTCGCCGTTTCGGCCAAGCGTTCATTCGCGGCTTTCAACGTGGTGCCGTCGAAGCCCAGGAAGCCCAGCGCAGCGCCGAGACTTTTGAAATCCTTGGCGGACGCGTAGCCATGAAGCTCGGCGATGGCTTTCGGCGTGTTGAGATCGTCCTCTAGGGCGTCGACGAGATCCCGTGGCAAGCTCGTACGATCGGCGGTGTCGAGGCCTTCGTGGGAAAACCAGCCCGTCAGAATTTTCTGGCTTTCATCGAGCCCGCTCTTCGTCCAATCGATCGGCTGGCGGTAATGCGTTCTAAGCATGTTCAGGCGAAGCACTTCGCCCGGCCAGCCCGCGACGAGCAGCTCGTGGATCGTAACGAAGTTGCCGAGGCTCTTCGACATCTTCTCGCCTTCGACCTGCAGAAAGCCGTTGTGCATCCAGACGTTGGCCATGGTTGCCGTGCCGTGGGCGCAGCGCGACTGGGCGATCTCGTTCTCGTGATGCGGGAACGTCAGGTCGATGCCGCCGCCGTGGATGTCGAATACCGGGCCAAGCAAGGCACCGGCCATCGCGGAGCATTCGATGTGCCAGCCCGGCCGCCCCGGCACTTGAATGCCGCTCGGCGACGGCCACGCGGGCTCGCCTGGCTTCGACGGCTTCCACAAGACGAAGTCCATCGGCCCCTTCTTATAGGGCGCGACCTCTACGCGGGCGCCGGCTTCCATCTCTTCGAGCGTGCGGTTCGAAAGGCGTCCGTAATCGGGCATCGACTCGACGTCGAAGAGCACGTGGTTTTCGGCAACGTAGGCGTGGCCGCGCTTCACCAGCGCGTTGATCAGCGAAACCATGTCCTCGCGGCCGTCCTGCCGCCGGATGAACTCGGTTGCGCGCGGCTCGTATGTCGGTTGCAACACGCCTAAGGCGGCGATGTCGGTGTGGAACTGCTTCTCGGTCGCTTCGGTGACTTTGCGGATCGCTTCGTTGAGCGGTAAGCCCGGATAATCGCGCGCTGCACGGGCGTTGATCTTGTCGTCGACGTCCGTGATGTTGCGCACGTACGTCACATGGTTAGGCCCGTAGATGTGGCGCAACAGCCGGAACAGCACGTCGAAGACAATCACGGGGCGCGCGTTGCCGATGTGGGCGTAGTCGTAAACGGTCGGGCCGCACACATACATGCGCACGTTCGATGGATCGATCGGCACGAACTCGGCCTTTTGCCGGGTCAGAGTATTGTAAAGTTTGAGCGCCAAACTGGACCTCTCGCGTCGCCTGTCATCTGCAATATCGAACGGAAGATATTCCGGTACCCTGAATATGCCATAGCCGCCAACGGCGCCATCAGGCGTGGCCGCGCGTTTGGCGCGTCTTCACTCCCCCGTCAAGCGGGCCTCAAGGTTCTGAAACCCCTTGTAAAATGCTTGACGTCGCAATTGCTCCGCATTGACCCGCTAGCAAATCGCTGCTTAGGCTTCGGAAAGCACTGCTTCGCATGCCTTCATACGGAGCGCGAAAGTCGTCAAGGGGCGTCGGGGAATAGGCGTGAGCCAAGGGAAATCTTTCAATATCGCCTTCCGCCGGTTGCTGCTCGTGCTGGCGATGATGCTTGGCGCCCTGTTTTTGGCGACGGAAGTGGCTTCGGCGCAAAGCTGGTGGCCCTTCGGAGGCGGCGGCGGCCACGATGAGGAAGACCGGGGAGGCGGACCGCCTGTCCCGCAGGAGCCGGTCTATCGGCAGCCCGGACCGGCGCAGGCGCCACCGCCGTATCCGTCGCAAGCACCATATCCCGCTCAGCCGTATTCCGGGCAGTCGCAGTACCCGGGCACTCCGGCGGCACCGGCTTCGCCCGGCGCTCCTGGCGCGCCCGGAGTTCCAGGGGCTCCCGCCCAACCGGCGTCGAACTGGTCCGCGAAAAATCCGATCTGCTATCAGCTCGAGCAGCGGCTCGTGCAGGAAGGCCAGAAGAGCGGTCAATCGCAGAACGATCTGCCGCGAATCGAAAATGAAATCCGGCAACTCGAACGGGTCGTCGATCAGAACAATTCTCAGCTCGACCGTGGTTGCTACGAATATTTCCTGTTCACCAAGTCGCTGAAGAACACCCCGCAGTGCAAGGACCTGGCACGGCAGCTCGACGGTACGAAACGGCGGCTCGCCGATCTCGATGCGCGGCGCCGGGATATTCTGGGTTCGGCAGGACGGTCCTATCAGGACGACATCATCCGCGAGCTGGCGCGCAACAACTGCGGCGCCAACTACGTCGACATGGCGCGCCGGAGCAGTGGTGGCGGAGGGATGTGGGAAGACGAGGAATCGAGCGGCGGCAACGTGTGGAACCCGCAGGCGGCCAACGGCGCGCAGACCTACCGGACGCTGTGCGTTCGTCTTTGCGACGGCTTCTATTTCCCGGTGAGCTTCTCGACGCTGCCCAGCCATTTCTCGCAGGACGCCGACGCATGCACGTCGAAATGCGCGGCACCGACGGAGTTGTATTACTATCCAAATCCGGGCGGCACCGTCGAGCAATCGGTCGCGCTCAGGTCGCAAGAGCCGTACACGCGTTTGAAGTTCGCCTTCCGCTACCGGAAGGAATACGTGAACGGCTGCTCGTGCAAGACTGCCGAATACGTACCCCCGCCGGATGCTGCGCAGCCGGACAAGAAGGCCGAGGGGGCCGCGCCTGGAGCGCAGGCGCCAGGGCGCCGTGCGGAAGGCGGTAGTTTGACGGCAATCACCACGGGTTCGACCTCTCAGCGCTCGGCGACGCCTACCGCGGCTCAGCCGGAGAGTTCGGTCGGCGGTTGGCAGACCGAGGCCCAGCCGCAGTAGTCGGGGCGCGTGTCATGCGCGTTTGCCTTCGAGGCGGGCGAGGACGCGGTCGCGGCCCATCAAGGGCAAAAGCGTCTTGAGTTCAGGACCGGCTTCGCGGCCCGTGAGCGCAAGGCGGAGCGGATGGAACAGCGCCCTGCCCTTAGCGCCGGTCTTGGCTTTCACCGCGTTCGTCCATTCCGACCAGGTGCTCTCGCTCCAGGGGGTTACCGGCAAGACCTCCGTGGCGGCGACGGTCAATTTCGAATCCTCGATGATGGGTTCGATGTCGCCCGCGACGACGTCCCACCAGATGCGCACGTCGGCGAAGATCTCGAGATTTCCGCGCACGGCGTTCCAGAACTCCTCACGACCTTCGATGCCGAGTGCGCGCAGCCGTTCGGCGACGCTCACGTAATCCAGCGTGTGGAGCAGCTTGCCGTTCAGCACTTTCAGTTCGGCAACGTCGAAACGTCCTGGCGCTGTCGAAATCTTCGCGAAGTCGAGTTTCGCCGCGAGTTCGTCGCGTGAATGAAACGGCTCTATTGCATCCGACGTGCCGACCAGGGCGGCATGGCAGAGAACGGCCATCGGCTCCAGGCCTTCGTCGCGGAAGCTTTGGATGGAGAGCGCGCCGAGTCGCTTCGACAGCGCCTGTCCGTCGGCGCCAACCAGCAGCGAGTGATGTCCGAATGCCGGCGGCGTTCCGCCCGCCGCTTCGAAGATCGCGAGCTGGACGCCGGTATTCGTGACGTGATCCTCACCGCGCACGATGTGCGTGATGCCGAAGTCGATGTCGTCGACGACGCTGGTAAACGTGTAGAGGAACGTGCCATCGCCGCGGATCAGCACGGGATCCGACAGGGAGCCGAGATCGACCGTTTGATCGCCGCGGATCAGATCGTTCCAGCTGATGAGGGTCGGCTCCGGTGCGAGGCCACGTCCCGCCGCTGTGTTCGGCAGGCGAAAGCGCCAATGGGGCGTCTGACCGGCTGCGAGCTTCGCGTCGATTTCTTCCTTTGTGAGCTTCAGTGCGGCGCGGTCGTAGATGGGCGGACGATGCATCGCGAGCTGGCGCTTGCGGCGGCGGTCAAGCTCCTCCTCGGTTTCGAAGCAAGGATAGAGCGCTCCGCTCGCCTTGAGCGCGCTGGCGGCTTCTTCGTAGCGTGCCGTCCTATCCTGCTGGCGAGCGAAATCGTTCCAGGTGAGGCCGAGCCATGTCAGGTCGTCGCGGATCGCCTCTGCGAATTCCTGGGTGGAGCGCGCGGTGTCGGTATCGTCGAGGCGAAGCAGGAAGCTGCCGCCGTGCTTTCTGGCGAAAAGCCAATTCAGCGCCGCTGTCCGGATATTGCCGATGTGGAGCCGCCCTGTTGGGCTCGGTGCGAAGCGGACGCGGGGTGTCATGTCTAGCCTTTAAGAGATTCAGGTGCCGCACCCTACTTCGTGCCGGATCAAACGCAAGGCATGCCCCGTCACGGCAGCCGCAGCTTGCTGTCGGGTAAAGTTAGGGGTCTGCGGCGCGCCTAGCTTTTGTTTTCGCTGAGCGCCGAAGCCTTGGAGGCACGAACCGGTTCGGCGTCGGGGAGAGCCGTTTCATCCGTTGGCGCCGCGACGTTCTCCCGGAACCTGTTGGTAATGGGATAGCGGCGATCGCGGCCGAAGTTGCGGGCCGAAATCTTGACGCCGGGCGCAGCCTGACGGCGTTTGTACTCGGCGAGGTAGAGCAGACGTTCGACCTTCTTGACCGTTTCGACGGCGTGGCCGCGGGCAACTACGTCCGTGACCGGCATTTCCTTCTCGACGAGGCATTTCAGAATGTCATCAAGCGCCTCATAGGGCGGGAGCGAGTCCTGGTCCGTCTGGTTGGCGCGAAGCTCCGCCGTCGGTGCTTTTGTCAGAATGCGCTGCGGAATGACGATGCCGGATGGACCGAGCGCGCCTTCAGGCACATTCGCGTTGCGCCAGCGCGCGAGATCGTAGACCTCGGTCTTGTAGAGATCCTTGATCGGGTTGAAGCCGCCGTTCATGTCACCGTAGAGCGTGGCGTAGCCGACGGACATTTCGCTCTTGTTGCCGGTGGTGACGACCATGCCGCCGTACTTGTTCGACACCGCCATCAGGATGGTGCCGCGCACGCGGCTCTGCATGTTCTCTTCGGTGATGTCGGCGTTGGTGCCAGCGAAGAGATCCTTCAGACTCCAGGTCAGTCCGGCAACGGTCGGCTCGATCGAGACCTTGTCGTAGCGGATGCCGAGAGCTTTCGCGCAAGCGGCCGCATCCTGCAGGCTTTCGTCGGACGTGAACTTCGACGGCAGCATGATTGCGTGGACGCGCGCGGCTCCCAGTGCATCGACCGCTATGGCCGCGACGAGCGCGGAATCGATACCGCCGGAAAGACCGAGCACGACGCCCGGAAATTTATTCTTGTCGACGTAGTCCTTGAGCCCGAGTACGCAGGCCTGATAGGCGGATGCCGGACCTTCCGGAAGCTTTGCAATCTCGCCCTTCTCGCACCGCCATCCGGCAGCGGATTTCGTCCATTCGGTCAAGACAATCGCTTCGCGCCATGCGGGAAGCTGCACAGCGAGCGTATGGTCGGCGTTGATCACGAAAGACGCGCCGTCGAACACCAGTTCGTCCTGGCCGCCGACCTGATTGAGGTAAGCGAGCGGGAGACCGCTTTCGGTTACGCGCGCGACGGCAACGTTCATGCGGTTGTCGGGCTTTGGCCAATCGAACGGCGAGCCGTTTGGCGAAATCAAAATTTCAGCGCCAGTCTCGGCGAGCGTTTCGACGACTTCCGAACCCCAGATATCTTCGCAGATCGGTACGCCGATGCGGACGCCACGCACATTCAGCGGGCCCGGCATCGGTCCGGCAGCGAACACGCGCTTCTCGTCGAAGACACCATAGTTCGGCAAATCGACTTTCAGCGTCCTGGCCTGAATTCGACCGCCATCGAGCAGAGCAACGGCGTTATAGACCTTGCCCTCCTCATTCCAGATCGCGCCGATGAGCATCGCGGGGCCGTCAGCGCAGGTCTTGGCCAGCCATTCGAGCCGCTCGCGCGTCGCCTGCTGGAACGCGGGTTTCAGCACGAGGTCTTCGGGTGGGTAGCCGTTAAGGAAAAGCTCGGAGAACACGACGACGTCCGCGCCGAGTTCCTTGGCACGTGCATGGGCAGTAGCTGCCAGCTCGGCGTTGCCATGCAAATCCCCGACAATGGGGTTGAGCTGCACGAGGGCGATCTTGAGCGAGAGAGGTGTGGTCATTCCCGCTATTTAGAGCGCACCGCAACAGAGGTCCAGGACCACACCGCATTCAGGCTGGTGTACCGCGCTCAATCGTTATCGTCGTCACATGGGACCGGGAATTCAACGTCGGGGTCCCAGCAGATTTCGCTGGCATGTACGCGGGAATTGACAGGCACCGTCAGCGCGGACTTCGACACGACGGACACTCCCACGAGGCAAGCCAGGACCAAGGAAAGATGTACTCGCATGGCTGCAACCATCCGGTAAAACCGAAATGGCGGCCCGCAAGCGCAGGCCGCCATTCAGTATATAGTCATCCGCGACCGGCGGGAAATCCCTAGGCGATCAGCGTTTTCGGCTCCGGCCGGCCTTCGGCATCGCGCTCTTTCTTCAGTTGTTCGGCAACGAGGAAAGCCAGCTCCAGCGCCTGGTCGGCGTTGAGGCGGGGATCGCAATGCGTATGGTAGCGGTCCGATAGATCCTGCTCGGAAATTGCGGTCGCGCCGCCCGTGCATTCGGTGACGTTCTGACCAGTCATCTCGACGTGGATGCCGCCCGCGTGCGTTCCCTCGGCGCGATGCACCTCGAAGAAAGACAGACTTTCTTTCAAAATGCGATCGAATGGGCGCGTCTTGTAGCCGTTGACGGCGGAGATCGTGTTGCCGTGCATCGGGTCGCAAGACCAGACGACGGAACGGCCGGCCTTTTTCACCGCGCGGACGAGTTTCGGCAGGTGCGCCTCGACCTTGTCGAAGCCGAACCGGCAGATGAGCGTCAGGCGGCCGGGCTCGTCCTTCGGATTGAGAAGGTCGATCAGGCGCAACAGGCCGTCGGCGTCGAGCGATGGGCCGCACTTCAAACCGATCGGATTCTTGATGCCGCGGCAGTACTCGATATGGGCGTGATCGGGCTGGCGCGTTCTGTCGCCGATCCAGATCATATGGCCGCTCGTCGCGTACCAATCACCGCTGGTCGAATCCTTGCGCGTCAGTGCCTGCTCGTAACCGAGAAGCAGCGCTTCGTGGCTGGTGTAGAAGCTCGTCGTGCGCAATTGCGAGGTGTTATCCGACGTGATTCCGCAGGCGCGCATGAACTGCAGCGTCTCGGCAATGCGATCGGCGATCTCCTGATAGCGATGTCCCTGCGGGCTATCCTTCACGAAACCCATGTTCCACTGGTGCACGCGCTCGAGGTCGGCATAGCCGCCCGTTGCGAAGGCGCGGATCAGGTTCAGCGTCGCCGCAGATTGGCGATAGGCTTCGAGCTGACGAACGGGATCGGGAATGCGGGCTTCCGGCGTGAATTCTGGGCCATTGATGATGTCGCCGCGGTAGCTCGGCAGTTCCTGGCCGTCCTTTTTCTCGGTCGGCGAAGACCGCGGCTTCGCGAATTGCCCGGCGATGCGGCCAACCTTCGTGACGGGTTCACCGCCGGCGTACGTCAGCACGACCGCCATCTGGAGGAAGACGCGGAAGAAATCGCGGATGTTGTCGGCGCGATGCTCGGCAAAGCTCTCGGCGCAGTCGCCGCCCTGGAGCAAGAACCCGGTGCCTCCGGCGATGCCGGCAAGCTGCTTCTTCAGCTCACGCGCTTCACCAGCAAATACCAGCGGCGGGAACGTCGCGAGCTTCGCTTCCGCATCGGCCAAGGCCTTCGCATCGGGATAATCCGGCACCTGCAGGATCGGCTTGCTGCGCCAGGTGTCCGGTGACCATTTTTCGACTTGGGCGTTCGACGCCATAGTAAGGTAAACTCCTGAAGAGCACATATGAGGCGCATGCCCGGAGACGGCGCCTTTTATGGCTCTGTGGCATATTATCTCGGGGCTTATAGGAGATATCGGCAGGCAATGCCAGCGCCTCAAGCCCCCGCTTTTACCCGCTTAGAGACCAGCAGACATGCCGCCATCGACGGCGAGTTCCGAGCCCGTGCAATATATGCTGTCGTCGGAGGCAAAAAAGACCGCCGCTCCCGTCATGTCCTCGGGCGTGCCGAGGCGGCCCATCGGCGTCTTGTCGATGAGTGCCTTCTTGACGGGCGGCAACTTCAACAGCCGGTCCGTGATGCCCGTTTCGACGTAACCGGGCGCAATGGAATTCACGCGAACGTTGAACGGTGCATATTCGACGGCGAGGCCTTTCGTCAGCGCCGTGATCGCGCCTTTGGTCGCCGTATAGGCCGCGAGCGGACGAAGGCCGCGGTTTGCCATGATCGACGAGATATTGATGATCGACGGCGCCTTCGATTTTCGGAGCAGCGGCAGTGCATCGCGCGACAGCCTTAGGATGGCATCGAGATTTACCTCGCGCAGCTTCGCCCAGTCGGCATCGGAAAGCTGACGGATTTCGCCGCGAACGAGAATGCCGGCGTTGTTGACGAGGACATCCACGGATCCATGCGCCTTCTCGACGTTGCGCAGGAGAGCGGTGAGATCCTGTCCTTTGGAGACATCGACAACCATCGCCGTTGCAGCGCCGCCATTGGCTTTGATTTTTTGAACTGTCTGTTCGGCGGTTTCACCGTTGATATCGGTGACCCAGACATGCGCGCCTTCGAGGGCGAACCTTGCGGCAATGGCTTGCCCGATGCCACCGCCGGAGCCCGTTACGATTGCGATCTTTCCGCTGAGCCGCGTCATGTGTTCCCTCTTGCCGTCAGTCGTACCGCGAGTCTCGCTGGGACGTGGCGCGAACCCATACGGCGGAGCTTTTCTTCGATCAACCGGCGGCTTCGCCAGGGGCCAGCCATTTCTCACGAAGCGTGACCAGTTCCTCTGCGGCCGATGGATGCAATGCCATCGTCTGGTCGAAGTCCGACTTGCATGCGCGCATACGGACGGCGATCGCCGCCATCTGGACAATTTCGGCTGCGTCAGGCCCCAAAACGTGGACGCCGACGACGCGCTCGCTGGCGCCCTCGGCAATAATCTTCATGAGCATTTTCTCGTTGCGGCCGGCCAAAATTGCCTTCATCGGCCGAAAGCTGCCCTTGTAAATATGGACGTCGTCGTACTGAGCACGCGCTTCCTGCTCGGTGAAGCCGACGGTTCCGATTTCGGGTGTCGAGAAGACGGCCGTCGGGATGGTCGTATAGTCGACGATCCACGGCTTTTTGCCGAATAACGTATCGGCGAACGCATGACCTTCGCGAATGGCGACGGGAGTGAGGTTCACGCGGTTGGTGACGTCGCCGACGGCGTAGATCGAGGGCAAATTCGATTGCGATGCATTGTCGACGACGACGGCGCCCTCGGAATCGATATGAACGCCGAGAGCATCAAGGCCGAGGTTCTTCGTATTCGGCGAGCGTCCGATCGCGAACATGATCTGATCGGCTTCGAGCGTTTCGCCGCCGCTGATCGTGCCGGCGAGACCCGATGCCTTCTTCTCGATCTTCGTGAATTTCTGGCCGGTGATGATGCGAATACCCCGCGCCGTCATCGCGGCTGCGAGCCCGTCGCGCAGATCCTCGTCGAAGCCGCGGAGGAATTTGTCGCCGCGATAGATCAGCGTGACGTCGGCTCCGAGCCCCTTGAAGATCGAGGCGAACTCGACGGCGATATACCCGCCGCCCGCGATGACGATGCGGCGCGGAAACTCCTTCAAATCGAATACGTCATTCGACGTGATGACATTCTCGACACCGGGAAGAGTTGGATCGACGTTGGGGCGGCCGCCGGTCGCTACCAGAATCGTCTTCGCAGTGATTTTTCGTTCGGAATTCGCGAGTTGCACTTGGTTCGGAGAGACCAGCGTTGCGCGCTCACGGAAAACCTCGACCTTGTATTTCTCGAGCGTGGCGCGATAGGCCGCTTCGAGGCGCGAAATTTCCTTGTTCTTGGCGGCGACGAGCGATGTCCAGTCGAATGACTCACCGCTCACGGACCAGCCGAAACCCCTGGCATCGGCAAAATCGTCGGCGAAGCGGCTGGCGTAAACGAGCAGCTTTTTCGGAACGCAACCGCGGATGACGCAGGTGCCGCCCACCCGGTACTCCTCGGCAACGGCAACCTTGGCGCCGTAACCGGCCGCGATGCGAGCAGCTCTGACGCCCCCGGAGCCAGCGCCGATGACGAAGAGGTCAAAATCGAAATCTGTCATTTCCGCGGTCTGACGTGATTATTTTGCTGAAATCTATTTCTGCCCGGGCGGGGTTTCCTGCGCCTTCATCTCGTCGGCTATCTTGCTCGAATATTTCATTCCGATCTCGGCGCCTTTCTTCATCAACTCCGGCGTTTGGGATACGAACTTGGCGCCGGGGCCTGAACGATAAAAGTCGGCGACCGCCTTCATTTCCTCTGCCGTGAAGGTCTCGGCATAAAGGTTGGCGAAATCGGTGATCATCTGGTCCTGATATCCGAGAAGCTTCTTCATGGTTTGATCGAACTGCTCGGATAGCTTTTTACCGGCTTCGGATGAGTTGGCGTTCGCGCCTTGTGCGAAACCGCGCGTCATCGCCTGGACCATGCCGTCCATCTGCTTCGTTACGCCGGTCACTTCGAGAAGATCACGCGCGGCGGCGACACGTGCCGGATCCGGTTGCGCCGGCGGCGCATCTTCGGCGAGGGCCATTCCGGAGAAACAAAGAATGCTCAGAGCAATCATTCGCAGGGCATAACCCATATCATTCGTCCTCTTCGAAATCGATTTCAATTCCGGATAGCACTTCAACGCCTTTTGGCCCGGCAATGATCCCAACGTCAGCAATCCCTAAAAAGAGCCCCGTTTCGACGAGACCGGGCACGAGTTTCAGGGAGTCGTCGAGAGCTTCTGGATCTTCAATCGCGTCGAAGGCACAATCGAGGATATGATTGCCGTTGTCCGTTACAAACGGTTTGCCATCTGTGCCTTTGCGAAGCTTAACTTCGCCTTCGCATCCGGTATCTGCCGCGAGCTTGATGATGAGTTGCTCGGTCGCCGCCAATCCGAACGGCACGACTTCGAGCGGCAGGGGAAAGCGGCCAAGCGTTTCGACAAGCTTGGAGTTATCGGCGATGATGACAACGCGATCGGACGCGACGGCGACGATCTTTTCCCTCAACAATGCGCCACCGCCGCCCTTGATGAGCCGCAACTCTTCATCGACTTCATCCGCTCCATCGACGGTCAAGTCGAGTGCGGGCGTCTCGTCGAGGGTCGTCAACGGAATGCCCAGTGCCGCCGCCTGGGCACGCGTCGCTTCCGAGGTCGGGACGCAGACGACTTTGAGACCGGCTTTGACCTTGGCGCCGAGTAGCTCGACGAATTTGGCAGCGGTCGATCCCGTGCCAAGGCCGAGCTTCATTCCGTCTTCGACGTACGTCAGCGCCTGTTCGGCGGCTTGTCGCTTCCAATCGTCATTGCTCATCACGGCCTCAAGCTTTGCAAAATCAGCGCCCTCCGCGCGCGACCTCTCTAGGCTGCGGATGCGGCTCTTTCAAGCCAGCCACCCTAGCAGGTCCTCGTGACGCCGTGACATCGCCGACGAGGATGAATACGCTACCTTGAAAACGCGAGGAGAATTCATGCAGGGCTGGACCATCGTCTTCGACCTTGACGGTACGCTTGTGGACACCGCACCGGACCTTGCCGAAGCGACGAATCACGTCCTTTCGACGCTCGGTCTAGACCGGATCAACGAACTCGAAATCCGGCCGTTCGTCGGGCACGGGGCCCTGGCGATGATCGACGGGGCCGTGAAGGCACACGGGCGGAAGCTTTCCGAGCGGGAATTGCACGACCTCTTCGAGGTCTTCATCGTCTATTATACGGCCCACCTTGCGGACTATAGTGTTCCCTATCCGCACGTCATCGCGGCACTCGATGGGCTGAGGGCCGAGGGTGCGACACTTGCGGTGTGTACGAACAAAATGGAATTGCAAGCGCGTGCCGTTCTCGAAGCGATGAAGCTCGATCATTATTTTTCTGCAGTCACCGGGCGCGACAGCCTCGGCGCCTATAAACCCGATCCGCTGCATCTGACCGGGACGATTGCACGCGCTGGCGGCGTCCCGCAGACCAGCATCATGGTCGGCGACAGCGAAACCGACATCAAGACGGCGAAGGCCGCGCACGTGCCCATCGTCGCCGTCAGCTTCGGTTACAGTGTCGATCCTGTCGCCTCGTTCGGTCCGGATGCCATCATCGACGACTATCGGCAGCTGCCGGGCGCACTCGAGAAGTTCTTCGGGACCGCCGTCAGTACGTGAGAACCCGGCAATCGCCCGACATGATCTCTTCGATGAAATGTGCAGCGCCAATGACGCCGCTGCATTCGGGGATCAGGTCTTCCTTCCGCAAGGAACAGACATCGAGCCCCGGCGAGAAGCAGAAAAACCTCACGCCCGCGGCGTGTCCTTCCTTGATGAAATCGTAGACCGAGCGTTTTTCATCCGGCTTCAGATGAATGCTGGCAGCGGCTCCGTTTCGCAGCAACTTCGCAGCGGTGCCCGTGCAGACGACTTCAACGTGATAGTTCATTCCGGCGGCGACGGAGGCCTGGAAGAGCGGCGCGCTCAAAGCCTCGCCGCTCAGCGGATCTGTGCTTGCCAGAATGATCACGAGTTTTTGCGGCATCGCTGCCTCTCGTTGCCGATGACGACGCGCATGAACACTACGCCCTAGGTGCGGGCGACCGCAACCTCCGCGGGCTCAGCCTCCGTTCAGACGTCGTGACCGCTGATATAGCGGCGATAAACGAGGATCGTCGCCGGGAGGAAAACCAAATCGGCAATGAGCGATGCCAACAGCGTCACACCGCACACGAGTCCGAAGAGCCGAAGCGACGGCAGTTGTGAAAAGACGGTGACCCCCAGGCCAAAGGCGAGCACGATCGTCGTCAGGATGATGGCAGGGCCGACGAGCACGCGCGCGCGACGGATTGCAAGCTCAGGCGCAACACCTGGCTTTTCCTCGAGCCGCAGGCGATTGAGGAAGTGGATGAGCGCGTCGACGCCCAATCCGAAGACAACGATCAGCGCCACCACGGACGAGAATTCGAGCCCTCCGCCGAGATACCAGAGCATCGCGCCCGACGTGACGACCGGGAACAGGCCCGGCAGCAGGCTGATGAAACCGACAAAGACCGAACGGAAGGCAAGCGCCAGCAGTACGGCTGCGACGAGCACGCAAAGCGGGATGCTTTCATCGAGCTGCGAGATCATGCGGTAGCTGTTGCGCGCGGCTAGCGCCGGCAGTCCCGTCACCGAGATTTCGTAGTCCGGATAGGCCTGGCGGACCGGATCCAGCGCTTGATCGACCTTATGGACGAGCGGCAGAATCTGGCTGGCGTCGACATCGGGTAGGCGGCCCGTCACGAGGACCGCGTCCTGCTCCTTCGCAATGAAGCGGCGGACGAGGTGATCGGGAAGCAGACCGACGTACTTCTTGACGGTCTCGACGTTATCGTCGCCGTTCTCGCGCAGCCACCGCCTAAGGCTTTCGAGCGACCAGACATTGCCGAGGCCCGCGGCCTTTTCGAGCGCCAGATGCGTCTCCTCGATGACTTTGAGGGTCGCGGGATCGTAGAGGCTGGCGCCGTTCTTCCAACGGATCATGACGTGGAAGGGATTGGCGCCGGTGAGCTTGCTGTCGATGCGGCCGGTCGCGGCGAGGGCCTGCTCACGGTCCGGAACCTGATCGGCGAGGCGATAGCGCGGCTCGAGTTGCAGATGGAGCGACGCGAAATAGGCGAAGAGCCCGATCCCGATGATCGTGTAAATCACCGAATGCTTGATGACGCGGTCGACGATGGCGCCGACGAATGTGCCCAGCGCGTCCATCATGCCGTCAGCCGGGGTGTGGTCGCGCGCCAAAGACTTTTCGTTGCGGATCAGCAAAAGCGCCAGGATCGGCAGCACGACGATCACGGCAACGAAGGAGATGCAGACCGCCATGGCGCCGGCTTCGCCGAACGTGCGGATCAGGCCAGATTCGGAGAACAGAAGCGCGAGAAACGACAGAAGCGTCGCCCCGTGGGCTAGCACGCAGGCCGGGCCGACAACGTTCACCGCAAACCGCACGGCCTGGAGCTTGCTGTCACCCTCGCGCAAACGGATGCGAATGGCGGACACCATCTGCATGCTGTCGGCGAAGCCCATCACCATGATGAGCGGCGTCATCACGTTGAGGAAGAGGTTGAGCTTGAAATGGAGCCAACCGAGCAGACCCAGCGACCAGCAGACCGCAATGACAGGCGGCAACGCGGCGACAAGCATCAACGATACGCGGCGGAAGAACAACGCGGCAATGGCGGCGCCGAAAAACAGGCCGAGGCCGTTGTAAACGAGCTGATCGCGTTCGACGGCGTTGCGGATTTCGAGTTGCATAACCGGCGCGCCGGCGAGCTTCACCGTAAGGCCGGCCGGTTCCAGGTCTTCCTTCGCGGTGCGTTCGATGTCGCCGATCACGGCCTTCGCCGATTTCTCGGCGACGACCTCGCGGTTGAGCGAGAGCACGATCAGCGCAAGCTGGCCGTCTTCCGACAGGAACTTGCCCTTGACGATGTCGTTGCTTTTCAGCGCTTCAAGGATCTGGTTGAAGGCCGGGCCTTCGGGAAGTTCGTCGGGCACGATGGGCGGCGCATATCCCGTGGCGTCGGGCTTGCCGCGCGCCGAGAGCATAGAGACGATACCATTGACGCCATCGGCCAGCTGGAGATCTGCTGCCGCACCGGCAAAGGCCTTCAGGCCGTCGCGCGTCAGGAGGTTCTTGCCTTCGACGACGACCAGCACATCGTATTCGCTCGACGGGAAGCGGCGGTCGATCTCTTCGTAGGTTTTGAACTCGGGCGTATTGGTGCGGAACAGCTCGGAGAGACTATCGTCGACCTTGAGGTGAGTCAGCCCCATGACCGCGGCGGCGGTCAGAAGCGCGACAAGGATCGCCGAAATGATCGGCGCTCTGATCCCGATAAGGCCGAGCTTGTTCAGGCCCAACGAGATCAGATGCGGGCGTTGCGGCTCCGTTGGATTCAAACCGTCCTCCCCAACGACTTCGATCTAAGAAGCCGCCCAGGCGCCCCCTGCAATCGTTTGTGTTTGCCGGGAGACATCGCATTTTGCCGGGGTCGGGTGCAAGGACTACATGGCACGCAATCCAAGCTTATATATGCAGGTTTCAAGGAGCGCATGGGGGTCACCGACAACTTTGGCTAGAGATAGGGATGCTCCCCGATGCCATCCACCACGATACGCAGAGTTCGCTTGCGTCACGTTACAAGCCTATGGAAGCCTCATTTGTAGTCGTCCCGCCTCCGGCCCGAGGATCATCGATGCTAAAAAACTCGCCGTTTCCGACAATCGCCGTCGGGCTTTTTGCCGTGTTGGCCATGGCATTTGCCGGTGCGCCGAACGCTTTCGCGGTGAAAAAGATGATCGTCGGACCTGTCGCATTCGAGGTCCCGGACGATTTCAAGGTGGCCGCTGACGGGGCACCTGTTATTCAGCAGGATGCTTCGGGAATCACCGTGAAGGTGGGAGAACTGCCGCCGCAAGCTCTTCATGAATTCAAAGGGCAGGCGTTTCTCGATTTTCTAGGGAGTCTCAAGTACACGAACGCCACTTACGCCCCAGGCGCGCTGAAGCGCCTAGGCCCCTACACGTACGTGCTGGCTGATGCCAAGGGTCCACGGGGGCCCGAGTCGCGGTTTCTGCTCATTCTCGGCGGCGAAGGCCGGGCGGCGATCGTCACCGCCTATGCACCGAAGAGCGAATTCGAGAACGGACACGCAAGCCGCGCAGCAATCGAGGCGATCCTCTCCAGCGCGGCGATGGCTCCGGCCGGAGCCGGTAAAGAGCCCTGAAGGTCCGAACATTCGGACCAAGCGCGGCGATGAGCGCCGCTTGACAGGCCAACCCGGCGCCTCGCATATGGCACCTCCCAACATGGGCGGTTAGCTCAGCGGTAGAGCACACGCTTCACACGCGTGGGGTCATAGGTTCAATCCCTATACCGCCCACCATCATCCTTAATGACGCTTGCAACGATCCAAAGGCCGCTTATTCAGGGCCGCGGTCGGCTGGCGCACGCGATTCATTTTGCGACTGAGCGCCATTTATCCCGATTTTGCCGCTTTCGGCGCAAATTCGGCCATGAAGCGTCGTCAATACGTCGTTCGGGGAACTGAGGGAGTACAGAATGTCCATCAAGGGAATAAGCGTCGCGTTGTTCGCGCTGTGCGCGATTGTCATGTCGGCGAACGAAAGCCGTGCCGCGTCGGCGCACGAGATCGATGCCAGCGTGCACGAGACGCTCGATAGATTCTTCTACCAGGTTGGGGGAGCGCGCGAACTCGCGAACAAGGCCGTCGGCATTCTCGTGTTTCCGTCCGTCGTGAAAGCCGGGTTTGGCGTCGGCGGCGAATACGGAGAAGGCGCGCTTCTGGTGCGCGGGCGCAACGCAGGATATTACAATACGATATCGGCATCGTTCGGATTTCAGCTCGGCGTCCAGGCGCGGTCCGTCATCATCGCGTTCATGACGCCCGAGGCGCTCGAGCAGTTTCGGCGAACGGCCGGCTGGAAGGTCGGCGTTGACGGCTCCGTCGCCATCATCACTGTCGGCGTCGGCGGCTCGATCGACACGAACAAGATCACGAGTCCTGTCGTCGGATTTATCCTCGATCCCAAGGGCCTGATGTACAATCTGACGCTCGAGGGATCGAAGATCTCGCGGATCTCGAAGTAGTCCGTCGCGGCAATGGCTGGGCTGTTCCGTTGTGATCAGCCCGGCGACCGCGAATCTGCTTGTCCAAACGGCAGGACCCGTAACGAAGCCTTGGACGCCAACGTACTCGTCGCTACGTACTCAAAGGAATGAGTACCGCATCAGTGCAGCGCCACTGCGGAGCGACGGTTATGTCATTGAACGACAAGTCATTTTCTAAAAGCGGTCGATGGTTTTTCTGGCTTACCGCGACGACCGCGATCCTCGGCACCTTCATGGCCTTCCACGGCTCCCGTCTCATCGCGGAGGAAGGCGTGTCTATCCCCTCGCCCGCCGTGGATGAACGTCTGGCGCCAGAAACCGGGTCCGAGACGGCGGTTTTGGCGGGCGGGTGCTTTTGGGGCGTTCAAGGTGTCTTCCAACACGTCAAGGGCGTGCAAAGCGCAACCTCGGGTTATACCGGCGGGAAGCAGCAAGATGCGCACTACAACGTCGTCGGCACGGGCGCGACGGGCCATGCCGAGTCCGTGCAAATAAAGTTCGATCCGAAGACGGTCAGCTACGGGAAGCTTTTGCAGATCTACTTCTCGGTCGCGCACGATCCGACGCTTCTCAACCGCCAGGGACCGGACGCGGGCACGCAATACCGCTCAACGATTTTCCCGCAGACGGAGGAACAGGCCAAAATCGCGGAAGCGTATATCGCTCAGCTCGATGGGGCTCATGTCTTCGCCGCGGCAATTGCGACAACCGTGGAGCCCGGCCGCACGTTCTATCCGGCCGAGGACTACCATCAGAATTTTCTGACGCTCAATCCAACGTATCCATACATCGCCATCAACGACATGCCGAAGATCGCGAACCTGAGTAAGCACTTTCCGGAAAACTACCGGACGGATCCGGTGCTGGTCGCGGTTGCAAAATCGACGAACTGATGCGACCCGCCCGGCTTATCAGGCGTTGCGGGCGATGGGTTCGAGATCCTCTGTATAGATCGAATACATCGGCTCATCCTGCAGGATGACGTCGGTGTATTCGCCGTAACCGTTGAAGCGCGTCGCCATGGCGCGCGCGTAGGCGCCGAGGTTGCCGATCTCGATGTAGTCGCCTTCTCGAACCGAAGCGGGCAGCATGAAGGGTCCCTTCATGCGATCGATCGAGTCACAGGTCGGTCCCCAGAATTCGAACGGTTCGAGCGGCTCGTTTGGATCGAGGTCTGGGCGGATCAACCGTACAGGGAAAATGAAGCCCAAATGGGCGCTGTCGAAGAGCGCGCCATAGGAACCGTCGTTGATATAGAGCTGATTGCCGGGCTTCCTGAGATCGACCTTCACGATCAAGCTCTCGGCCTCGGCGACAAGCGCCCTGCCCGGCTCGCAGATCAGACGGCAGTGCTCGGTCACCGGCATCTTCGCCATCGATGATTTGATGACTTCCATGAAGTCGGAGAGGCGCGCGGGGACGCTGTCGGTGTAGCGCGACGGGAATCCGCCGCCGATGTCGATCGCGTCGACGACGACCCCGGCTTTCACGATGTGCTTTTTGACTTCCTCGAACGCCATTGCGTAGGCGTCCGGCGTCACCGTCTGCGAGCCGACGTGGAAGGTGATGCCGAGTTCGTCGGCCACTTGGCGCGCCTTGATGAGCAGGCGCTGCGCGCGCTGGCCCGTGATCCCAAATTTATGCTCGAGTGGAACGCGGCTATTCTTGGCCGGCACCGAGACACGGACGAACAGCTCGAGGTCTTTCGCGCCTTCGGTTTCCTCGACGATCTTCTGCAGCTCCTCCTCGCTGTCGAGGGCGAAGCATTTGATGTCATAGTCGAAATAGGCGCGCCGGATGGCGTAGCGCGATTTGACCGGATGCATGAAGTGGAGGCGGACGCCCGGGATCGTCGCTGCGTCCTCGAGCTCCGCCACGGAGGCCACGTCGAACTGCTTGATGCCCGCACCGTAGAGCGCGCCCAGCAGAAAGACCGAGCTGTTCGCCTTGTAGGCGTATGCGACTTCGCCGGGGAAATTGTTGATGAACCAGCGGGCGGCGCGACCGGCTGCATGAGGACGCGCAGCGAAGACCGGCAAATCCGGCTTCAACTCCGTCACCATTTCGAGTGCGGTGGCAAACTTCTCCATCGCGAAAGAACCTCCCAAGGAAGAACTATCCGGTTTCGCTCGCGGCAGCCGAGCTATGTCGGCTCTGGATGATATATTGAAGGGGTGCATTTAGGTATCTCGGCCCCCGCTGTAAAGCCTTTCGGAACCCAAACGCTCGCCATGGTTGCCGGATTCTCTGAGCAAAGCGAGTGCTCGTTGAGAATGACGCACCGAGCGATACCTTTCGGCACCTGTCACAAATGACAGTTTGATGAAAACAGGGGCGGGTTCGCCTGCTCGCCTCGCCGACTCTAACTGCGGCCGAGAACGAGAATCGCGCGTCCATCCCGGAGAGATTTATCGCTCGCCACATCCGGGCGCGGCGCGGGGATGCGTTCACCCCGATCCTGCTGACGACGGATGGCGCCAGTTCGCGCGATGCGGGCACGTTCGGCTTTTTCAGGGCTTGTTCGCATTTCCCACTCTGTGACGAGCGTGTCCTGGAGGAAATTCTCCCAATTGCCGAGAACGGTGAAACGTTGGCGTTCGAAATCGTGTTCAATGCCGACGGGCGGCGCCGCGCGCGTCGAACAGCGGCCGAGGATCGTCTCGCTGCCCTCAGCTTTGTAGCGCAACTGAAAGGGCGCGTCGGGCGGGGGAATGCTGACGGCCTCGCCTGGGTTGATCAGGTTGTCGGGCTGAAAATCGCTCGGGAAAAGAACCGTTGCGATCCCGGCTGCATCGACGCTGATCACAGTCAGATAGCAGGCGTTGTCCGCCTCGGCCTTGATCGTCACGATATCGCCCGGCACCGGGCGTGGTTTGTCGATCCACATCGTCAGCCCGATCGCGGTTTTGACCTCGCGCAGAAATCCTGCGGACGCGGTGGTTTGGCTCGGCGTGTTCGTTCCCTTCAAAAGCGAAAAGAGATGCTCGAGTTCCTGGCGAGACAGGACTCCATGCAAGAGGCGGCGCGACAGCGGCGCGGCGGCGCCTTTCGCGTCGGCCAGCTCCTTTAGGAATTCCGCGCGCTCAAGACCCGTCTCGCCCAGTGCAATCTCGAAGTCGGCACCTTCACGATAACGTCGCGCCAGTCCCGAGACGATTTCGTCGCCATGCACGCGCATATCGAGATCAATGCCAGCAGTTTTGGCCGCCGCGCGATAACGGTCCCATCCGCCGAGCATCAGCAGCGCGTTCTCGCTATCGGTCCCGAAGAGCGGCAGCACAGCGCGGCGGTCAGGCGTCATGGGGCCTGCAGAAATATCGAGCGGCCCGGCAGCGCGGAAATCATCCTTCGCCTGGACCAAGCCTTCGGTGTGACAGGCGAAGCAATTGATGCCCGCTTTCGTTGCGGGCTCTACAGCGTTGGCTTCGATGCCGGCATATGGCTTCTCGATACCTGGTAACGCGCGGTCGATGCGATTGCCGGCGGCATCGAATAGCGCGAAAGCATAAAAACCGTCCGGAAGCGCGAAGAGCGCGCGGATCTGATCCGGCCGGAACGGTGACTTCGACGTTGTCGCCGATTTCGGCCCCTGCGGATGCTCGAAGATATTTTGCTCGCCGTTGCTCGTTGCGAAGTCGTAGGCGAGCCAAAGTCCGGCGTGCTTCCCGGGATGTCTTTCGATCAAACGATTGCCGCGTGTAATGGCGCTTTCGCGAACCGCGAGGCGGCGCACAGAACCCGCCCGGATGTTCGCGTCAAGATCGGTTTCGTTCGTTTTCGCCAGCTCGGAGAGCTTCGCGGGAAGCCCGAGCAGCGCGTAATAGAGCGGCGTGTCTCCGGCCGTTGCGGCAAGCCAATCGCCGTTGACGACAACGACGTTGCTGCCCGCAGTCTTCACGACGTCTGGCGCAGTCGCGTGGATGAGCGCGGGCGGATAGGTCTTTTCGATCAACTTCCAGCGCGCGTCGTCCCAACCGAAATCGGCGAGACGAAACGACAGAAGCGTACCGGCCTCGTCGAGCGGCGTCAGCTTCACCGGCTCCGGCGCCCAGGAGAGGCTGTTCATCAGCTTGTCGAGCGCCTTTTTGTAGGCGGTCATTTCGCCTGGCGTCGCACACGAGTTGTAGAGATGGACCAGCGAGATGAAGCGCACGTCCTTACCTTGGTCGCGCTCGAGGCGCTGTGCCTCTCGCATCAATTTGTCGATCTCGGCAGGACGCACGGGCTGGCGCGATGGGCAGCTTTGAACCGTGGGAGGCAGATCCTTCAGCCAGCGGCGGATTGTTTGAATATCATCGGGCTGCGGCTCGGGCTTGGCGTCGGGCCCGGTAAATACGTCGAGCGGTGCGTGACGCGTTTCGAATACGTCATAGAGGCGGGATGCATCCGGTAGGCCTGGTTTCACCAGAACCGGATCACGCGCCAGATCATCGACGCCCAAGATATTTGCGAGGTCGCCGGATGCGAGAGGCCGTTCAAGCTTTCCCGTCTGATGGCAACTGGCGCAATAGGTTTCGAGAACCGTATAGGCCTTGGCCGCGCGCGGCTCGTCGGGACGCGATGGAAGATGCGCGGACGCCTTGCTTCCCGGATCAGCGACCGCCTGCGTAATAACGCGCGCGCTTGGGAGCCCGAATCCAATCGGAATCGCGGCCAGACACGCGGAAATGATCAGGTATCTCGACCGCACCTTGTTGGAGCCCCGCCCGTTTTCTTTTTCTTATTTGCCGCTCCTAACGCCGAGGGGCGGCACCATCGTGGCGGTGCATGGGAAGCGGCGCCGTTAACACAGATGAAGAATTCGTTAAATTGCTCGACTGCGAGTTAGGCATTCCGGGACTTCAAAATCGACCGCTAAGCAAAGTTCGGTTACAAGAACCTTACTTCATTCGTACAGCGATGCGAGCACGACCGATGGACCTCAAGGCAGCGAACGATCGGAATTCGACAGCTGACCGCGTGGCTTTGGCAAGCATGATGGTGTGCTTCCTTGCGACTGGAGCGCTTCTCATCGGCACGCTCGCCACGGCCTCTCTCGATCAGAACCGCCACGCGACGATCCCGAACACGGCCACGTCTCACTAGCACTTGTCTTTTGAACTTCCCAATCTTGATCCTGTTGTTTTATGTATCCTATCGATCCACCTGGGCCCTTCGCCAATAGGCGCAGGGCCCATTTTTTTCTGCGCCGTTGGCCCCCTTCATCAAGGCGCTCCGGCGCCCGCCCCTGAGCTTTTGACGAGCACGACATAGCCGTTGGCTCTGAGCTCGGAAACGACCAGCTCCAGATGCTTTCGGTCGCGTGTTTCGATGACCAGATTAAGTTCAGTGCCCTTCGCCGGCACGTCGGTGAAAACGCGCTGATGATAGACTTCGACGACGTTGGCGCCGGCCTTACCGATGATGCCCGAAACTCTCGCCAGCTGGCCTGGACGATCGGGAATATCGATGGCGAGGCGCGACAGTCGGCCGTCGCGCGCGAGTTCGCGCGTCAATACGCTTGCGAGCAGGCGAGTGTCGATATTGCCTCCGCAGAGCACAAGGCCGATCTTCTTGCCCTTATAAAGTCTGTTGGCGCCGCCGATCAGCGCTGCGAGACCGGCGGCACCGGCACCTTCAACGACCGTTTTCTCGATCGTAATTAGCAGCGAGACGGCGCGTTCGAGGTCTGCTTCCGAGACGAGAAGAATATCGTCGACGAGTTCTTCGATGATCTGCTGGGTGAAGCTGCCCGGCGCGGTGACGGCGATGCCCTCCGCGAGCGTATCTCCCCCGACAGGTAGCGACGTCTTTTTCACCGCGTTGAGCATCGAGGGATAAAGCTGGGCCTCGACGCCGATCACTTTGATCTTCGGATTGATCGCCTTCGCGGCGACCGCCATCCCCGAGATCAAGCCGCCACCGCCGATCGGAACGATCAACACGTCGAGGTCAGGCGCCTTCTCGAGCATTTCAATCGCGACGGTTCCCTGCCCGGCGATGATCGCGGGGTCGTTATAGGGATGGACGAAGGTCAGCCCATGTTCGGCGCCGTAGCCGACGGCGAAGCCGTAAGCTTCCTCCAGGCTTTGCCCTTCGAGGATGACGTTTGCCCCGTGGCTACGGGTATTTTCGACTTTGATGGTCGGCGTCCAGGCGGGCATGACAATCGTCGCAGGAATGCCGAGGCGATGGGCGTGGTAGGCAACGCCTTGCGCGTGATTGCCGGCCGACATCGCGATGACGCCGTTCTGTCGCTGCTCGGGCGGCAGCGACAGAAGCTTGTTCAGCGCGCCGCGCTCCTTGTACGAGGCGGTGAACTGCAAGTTTTCGAACTTGAGCCAGATTTCCGCATTCAGCAGCGCGCCAAGCGTGCGGCTCTGCTCAAATCGTGTTGCGACTACGGCGCTGCGGATAGCATCGGCGGCACGCTTAATGTCGTCATAGGCGACGGCAAGCTGGTGAGGTTTCGTCGTCGCTAATTTGGTCATTATCTTTGGGCAGGTTTGTTGCAGATTAGGAGTTCTTACCACACTGGCTCGAGGTTCGCCCGGAGCCCTTGGCGAAGAGATCTAGCGCGCGCACTTGCCGAAGCCCAGGCGTTTTATTGTCTAGCATCCGCCGAGGCCGACTCATTCATTTCATCCAATGATTCCCGGTGCGGAGATATTGCATGGCTCACCTGCCCGCAAAGATTGCTTTTGCCGTCACCGCCCTGCTGGTCGCCGTGCTCGCAAGCCCTTTGAGAGCGGATCCCAGCAGTTCGTATTCTGGCGGCCAGAAATTCGAATATGGCCCGTACGGGTCAGAGAACAATCCGAGCAGCAACCAGGCAGCCCCGCAAAACGAGCCACCTCCTCCGGTCTACCGCGGCGGCGACGCCCCGCGACCGGCCTCCAATGAGCAGCCGAGCGACGCCCGGGATTACCGGGGCGATGCAAGCACAAGTTCCGGCGCAGGTGCTTCCGGGACGGATCCGGATGACGGCGAGGACGAGGCGGCTGATGGTCCACCTTCTGACGCCTATCGTCCGCCACCGGGGAATGGACAAGAGCCAGGGCCTCGCGATGCCGCCGTTTCCCCGCCAGCGGGCGATTTCGAAGGCGGACTGTCTCGTGTCGAAGTCCGTGCCAGCGCGCCCGACAGCAGCGTTCCTTACGAAATCCGCGAGCATGACGCGCGGCATGCCGCAATCATAGCGTGGCGCCGCAAGGTCGCGGATCGTTTCGGGCCCGAGTTTGCCCATTGGCGCACGGCAGCAGCCAAGCGCGTCGACTGCATGCCGGACCGTCGCGAAGGTCTCGTTTGCATCGCTAGCGCGCTGCCGGTGCGCGGGCTTGCCCGTTCCGAGCGATGGCGCCGGGACGGCCGGGACTAAGGCGTCCGGCGCCGGCATCATCACCGCCGCAAACAATCCTGGTTGATCCTGGAGCTTCTTTTTGCGATCTGCCGCAGGGGCGAACCGCGCGGTGCGGACGTTTGCTCTCGGCCTGCCGGCACAGATGGGAAATCATGACATGGCGAAAGTAGCGTGGCTGGGATTGGGTGTGATGGGCTATCCCATGGCGGGCCATTTGAGGATGCGCGGCGGCCACGACGTCGTCGTCTACAATCGAACTGCCGCTAAAGCCGAAAAGTGGAAAGAGCAGTTTGGCGGGACTGTCGCCGCAACTCCCGCAGAAGCGGCGCGCGACTGCGACGCCGTGTTCGCCTGCGTCGGCAATGACGACGATCTGCGCGGCGTCACGATCGGAAACGACGGGGCGTTTGAGTCCATGCGGGCGGGCGCGATTTTCATCGACCATACGACAGCATCGGCGAAGGTCGCGCGCGAACTCTCAGCGGCCGCGGAAAAGCGAGGCCTCCACTTTCTCGATTGCCCGGTCTCCGGCGGACAGGCAGGCGCCGAGGGCGGCACGCTGACGGTAATGGCTGGCGGTCCTGAAGATGCGTTCGCTGCTGCGGAGCCATTGATCAAAAGTTATGCGCGCAGCGTTCGCAGAATGGGTCCGTCCGGTTCGGGGCAACTCGCCAAGATGGCCAACCAGATCGCCATTGCCGGGCTCGTTCAAGGATTAGCGGAATCCATACACTTCGCCGAATGCGCGGGCCTCGATATCGAAGCGCTGATGGAAACGATTTCAAAGGGCGCGGCGCAATCGTGGCAGATGGACAACCGCTGGAAGACGATGCACGAGCGAAAGTTCGACTTCGGCTTCGCTGTCGATTGGATGCGCAAGGACCTTGCGATCTGCTTTGAGGAAGCGGCGGTGAACGGCGCCGACTTGACGGTGGCGCAGCTCGTCGATCGGTTCTACGGCGAGGTGCAACAGCTCGGCGGCCGGCGTTGGGACACGTCGAGCCTCATCGCGAGATTGCAGCCGAAGAAGGACGTCTGATGATCAGACTTCGGCACGCTCGCTCTTCGCTGAACGTTCGGTAATCGCGTACTGCAACGGCAGTGCGGTCGTGTACTTGATCTGCTCCATTGCAAAGGCCGACGAGACCTTGGCGATATCGATGCGCGAGATGAGCTTTTTGTAGAAGACATCGTAGGCGGCGATGTCAGGGACCGCGACGCGGAGCAGATAGTCGATGTCCCCAGACATACGATAGAATTCGACGACCTCCGGAAACTCGGCGACAGCGGCGTGGAATTTCTCGAGCCACGCTAGCGAGTGTTTGTCGGTCTTGATCGACACGAACACCATGACGCCGGCATTCACCTGCTGGGCATCCAGGATCGCGACGCGGCGCTGTATGACACCGGATTCCTCGAGCTTCTGAACACGGCGCCAGCATGGCGTTGTCGATAGCCCGACCTCCTTGCCAATATCGGCCACGGGGCGGGTGCAATCCTGCTGCAGAATGCGCAGGATCTTCACATCCATTTCGTCCAACATTCGTCCGCCCTCTAATCCAGGAACATGTTTTTGTTCAATCTGCGATTTTGAAATTAATATTTTCTAATTCCGCAGTGTCAACGATGATGTTAGTATTTTTTTTCGTTCTTGCGACAGTTTCCCTTGAACCGGCCCGCTCCCTAACGCATGTAACTGGGTCTCAACAACAATCAGTCGCCGGATCATCAAGATGCCTCCCATCAGGCCCATTTCCGACAGAGTGTACATTAGCGGCTGGCTGGGCAAAGACGACTTCACAAACGTGAAGGCGCTCGGCTTTCAGAAGGTCGTCAATTTCCGTCCGGACAATGAAGCGCAAGATCAGATACCGAGCACCGAGGCGGAGGCCGCCGCCCGCGACGCCGGTCTGGAGTATACGCACATTCCCGTAACGCGGCAGAACCTCTTCACGGACGACGTGGTCGGCAAGGCCGCGCAGGAATTCGCATCAGGAGAACGGACGCTCGCCTATTGTGCGTCCGGTCAGCGCGCAGCGATCGTCTGGGCGGCGGCAACAGTGCGATCTCATCCGGTTGACGAGGTGCTTTCCTCGGCCGGCGGCTGCGGCTTCGACCTGCGGCTCGTACGCGACGATCTCGAGGCGCAGGCGGTTCGCGCGCGGCAGTCGCCCGGCTTTTGGGACGGCCGCAATTCCGCCAGCGTGAACGACCGTCAGGCCTTCGCGCTCGGCCGCGCTGAAACCTCGCCATACCAACGCAGGACGTTGCTCAAGCCTTCGGGTTGACCGAGGCGCGCAGGCTTCATGAAATCGATGGCGACGAGAGCGGTAATGTCGGCAATGGAATAATTTTCGCCAGCGATAAACGCGCTTTCCGCTAAACGCGCATCGATCAGCTTCAATTCGTGCGCGACCTTTTCCTTGTTGGCTTCGCCCCACGCTGCGATTTGCGGGACTTCGAGATGCGCCATTTTCGGGTGCAAATGGCGGAAAACGGCGAACACCGCATTAAAGAGCCCGATCTCGATGCGCCGGTTCCACATCTCGACCTCGGCCTTGCCGACAGCCCCTTGGCCGAACAACGCGGGCTCGGGCGAAACCTCTTCGAAATAACGGCAGATGGCGACCGTCTCGGAGATCACGCGGCCGTCATCGAGAATTAAAACCGGCACGCGAGCCCAGGGATTGAGCTTCGCGAAGTCGCCGGTCTTCAGGTCATCGACCATCATGTTCAGCTCTTCGCGTGGAACGTCGATGCCTTTCTCGGCGAGGAAGATGTTGACCCGTCGCGGGCTTGGGGCTGCATGCGTTTCGATGATCCGCAAATCTTGTCTCCCTATTTGGTTTTGTTCTCAGCGCGCCATTTGTCTGGCCGGTCGAATTCGCCTGCCCACAGGCCACGCCGGGCAGATCGCGCGGCGGCTTCCTCTGCATCATAAGCGCCGTACGCGACCGCCATGCCGATCGCTACCATACCGGCATTGAGATCGCGGCCGCCGGCCGTGCAGCGGGCAAGCAGCCGGCCGTAGACATCTCTCTGGGTGACGTCGCAGGTGACGGTCTCGCCGCCGATAGCGCGAACCAGGGCGAGGTAAGCGTCTTCGCCACACTTCCAGACCTCGCCGCCGCGCAAACACGTCTGGCGGCCTTCCGGCGCATCTATTCCTTGAAGCCGGACCTCGTTTCCATCCACCCACAGGCTGTCGCCGTCAATCGAGCGGGCGAGCCCGGTAACTCGGGGCGGAAATGGGTCATACTGGCCTTGAGGCAAGCGCCAATGGTCGCGGCCGGCGAAAATGGCCGTTGCAGCGACAATTAACGTCAGCGCGAGCCTTACATAGGGCCCCCAGCGTGCTAAATGGCCGTTTATGCGGCGCGCCGACACCGCAGTCCGCCGCTTGGGCGGGTTGGGTTGCATTGCAGACCCTCAACCAATCCGCGAGACTTTAAGTCTTGCTTTAACAAATTGACGCCAATTTACCGGTGCCGCCCGGGTTTCGCCAACTCGTGCCAATTCATCTAAAGGACGCAACGCGCGGTATGGACGATAACGCCTACAGCGTCGAGCCGGCAGCTGAACAGCCAGCACGTCCGGCCGGACGAGGCCGTTCTCGGGATGAGCTCAAATCATTCCGGGAGAGGCTGACGCACGGCACCGTTCATAAGCCCGAGTTCGAATACGAACTGCTCGTGATGTTCGCGCGCAACGAGACCAGCGCGCCCTTCGCGATGCCGGCGCTTTGCTTCATCTTCTACATCACGTCGATGTTCTGGGCGTCGTTCACCGAGGCGACGACATGGATCGCCATCGTCTCGATTTCTCGCGTCTACATGCTCGATCAATGCCGGCGGCTGCTTTCCATTCCCCGGACCGAAGTCAACGTCGGCCAGTGGCGGCGCCATTTCACCCGGATCGAACTCGTCAACGGTTTCGCGCTCGCGGCGTTCGCGCTCATCGGCATTTCGATCAACAACCCCAACGGCGTTTCGCCTGCGACGTTTTCCTCGCACGTCTTCATATTTGCGACGCTGATGGTTGTGCTCGCGATCCGGATGACGTTCGCCTCGACGCTCCCTCGCCTCTTCCTCGCCGGTACGGTGCCCATGACCGTTGCCGTTGCCGGCCGTCTCTTCACCCTCGGCGATCCCTTCTATTTCGCGCTCGCTTCTATGGCGATCGGAATTCACGTCTTCTTCGTCTATCTCGCGCGCGGATTGCACTCGACCGCTCTGGCGATGGTCGAATTCCGCGCGGAGAAGGACAGCCTGATCTCCGAACTCGAAGAGGCCGGCGCCATTTCGGACGAAGCGCGGCGCCGCGCGGAAGCCGCCAATAAGGCGAAATCGCGCTTTCTCGCGACGATGAGCCATGAGCTCCGCACGCCGCTCAACGCGATCATGGGTTTTTCGGAGGTCATGGAAAAGGAGCTGCTCGGACCGATCGGCAGCGACATCTATCGCGATTATGCGCGCAGCATTTATCAGAGCGGCGACCACCTGCTCTGCATCATCAATGAAATTCTCGATCTCTCACGCATCGAAGCGGGCCGTTACGATTTGCATGAAGAGACGATGCGTCTGACGGACATTGCCGAAGATTGCCAACGCCTCGTCAAGATCAAGGCCGATGCGAAAGCTCTGACCATCGTCGAGGATTTTGCTCCAGATTTACCGCATGTGTGGGCCGATCCCAGGGCGCTCCGCCAGATCTGCCTCAACCTGCTTTCCAATGCCTTGAAGTTCACGCCGAAGGGCGGCCGCATCACGCTGATCGTCGGCCACACTCAGGACGGCGGGCAATTCATGACGGTCGCAGACACGGGGCCTGGAATTCCGAAGGACGAGATTCCGCGTGTGCTCCAGGCTTTCGGCCAGGGTTCGCTCGCACATGAAACAGCCGAGGGCGGCACCGGCCTCGGGCTTCCGATCGTCCAAAACCTCATCCACTTGCATGGCGGCACATTCGACCTGCAGTCAGAACTGCGGAAGGGCACGGAAGTGACCGTCATGCTTCCGCCCCAGCGCGTTCTACACGCAATCGCACCGCTGCAGCCGCTCGGCCAGGAACGTCATCGCGATCCCGCGCCGCGTCCGGCGCGGCAACCGCGCATGCGTTCTGCTTCAACATTTGCGCCAGAAACTGTGGCCTACAAGGTCGCAGGCGAGGCGCGATAGTCCATTGCTATTCGGGGTCCGATGCTCGGCTTTCTGCTAACGGTCATTTTGGGACTTGGCGCGCTGCTCGCCGCGACGGTGTTTGGCGGCCTGAAACTGGACTCCGTTCCCGACCTGCCTGTTGCGGCAACAGTGATCGCTATTCTCGTCGCGCTCTACATGGCGACGTTGCTCAATCACAGGGGTGACCGCCGGCTTGCCTTGTGGCCGACTCTTGCTGCGTGCTTGTCCGGCGCGATTCTTGTCGCCGGAGCTTACAATAAGAGCGGGCCGTTCTCGTTGACGGATCTCATGCCGAGCGCAAAGAGCAGCGTGGATGCAGCCCCAGCGCGGCGCGATATGTCTGCTTCGGTGCGCATCCGTCAGAACGACGACGGTACGTTTCTCGCCAACTCCGAGGTCAATGGACAACCGATGACCGTGCGGATCGATACTGGCTCCGCGACGGTCGTTCTCCGGCAATCCGACGCCGAGAAGGCCGGCATCGACGTCAGCCATCTCACTTTCGATACGCCGCTTAAGACAGCGAACGGAACGAACTATCTTGCTCCGGTTCGGCTGAAGTCGGTACGCGTTGGACCATTGGCGATCGACGACGTCGAAGGCCTCGTCGCGCGGCCCGGAACTCTTAACGAAAACCTGCTCGGTACGAGTTTCTTAAGACGTTTGGCGTCTTATCAAGTCACCGGCAATTTTGCGACGCTTCGGCAATAGTACGCCGATCACGGTTTGCACTGCTCTCTTGGAAAGGGCGTCCGGAATGTCATCGGCAACGGTCAGTTTGTTCGGATCCTTCGCGCTTGCGGCGGTAGGGGCCGCTGGTCTTGCATATACGTTGACACATCCGGGCGTTCTTGCCGGTTTTGTTGAACGCGCAAAAGCGACATCCGGCCTTACGCAGCAAGCGTCTCTAGGACAAACCAACGGCGCTCTCACCAGCACGGAAGAAGCTCCACGTCGACAATCCGGCGTCGTAACCCTGCCCGCTGGTGACTATGGTCATTTCCAGGCTGAGGCCGACATCAACGGACGCGATATCGGTGTGATGGTCGACACCGGGGCATCCCTCGTCGCGCTCACCTACGAAGATGCGCGCCGGGCAGGAATTTCGGTAATGCCCTCCGATTTCACGCATACGGCCCAGACTGCGAACGGCATCGCCCGAGTTGCGCCTGTCACAATTCAACGCATCAGCATCGGCGATATTACCGTTCGAAACGTTGCAGGCGTCGTATCGGAGCGCGGCGCTTCCGAGCGGACACTGCTTGGAATGTCGTTCCTGGGGCGGCTTTCCCGTGTCGAAATGCGCGGTGGCACCCTCGTGCTGCAAGAGTAACTATCCGCAACCACCCCTCCACTATTCCACTATTCCGCCCATAACATTGCTGATAGAGCGCACCCCGGAACCCCGCCCTGGCATCAGCGCGTTAGGTTCCCCGAATGAATCCTGTTCGAGGAGAGGCATATGTTGCCGAAGCCACGCACCGACCTGAAGCCGAATACCGCCGACTTTGAGCGCTTCCCGCTCGTCAAGCCGACCGGCTTCCGCGAATACGATGCGCGTTGGCTCTACCCGCAAGAAATCAACCTCATGGGCCTCAACGCCGTGGGCCTCGGCATGGCCACGCTCTTTGCCCGGCGCGGCGTTCCGAAGCGTCTCGTGGTCGGGCATGACTACCGGTCGTATTCCGCCGCCGTTAAGCAGGCGCTGATGACGGGTCTTCTGGCCGGAGGCTGTGAAGTTCACGACATCGGACTCGCACTTTCGCCGATGGCCTACTTCGCGCAGTTCGAACTCGGCGTCGAAGGCGTTGCGATGGTGACGGCGAGTCACAACGACAACGGCTGGACCGGCATCAAGATGGGATTGTCGCGGCCGTTGACGTTTGGGCCCGACGACATGTCCGAGCTGAAGTCGATCGTTCTCAACGGCGAGTATCAGGAAGGATCGGGCGGCAAGTATATTTTCGTTCCCGACCTCGAAGCGCGTTACATCAAGGCGCTGACCAACCGGCCGAAGTTCAAGCGCCGCCTCAAGGTCGTCGCGGCAAGCGGCAACGGCACGGCGGGCGCATTCGCGCCGAAGGTTCTCGAAGCACTTGGCTGCGAAGTCATACCTCTCAATGCCGACCTCGACTACACGTTCCCGAACCACAATCCCAATCCCGAAGACATGAAGATGCTTCATGCAGTTTCGGCAAAGGTGCTCGAAACCGGCGCGGATGTCGGTCTCGCATTCGACGGCGACGGCGATCGTTGCGGCGTTGTCGCCAACGACGGGCATGAGATCTTCGCGGACAAGGTCGGCGTGATGCTCGCTCGCGATCTTTCTGCGATCTATCCGAACGCAAAATTCGTCGTCGACGTGAAATCAACGGGATTGTTCTCGACCGACCCGGTGCTGCTCGCGAACGGCGCGACGACAAGCTACTGGAAAACGGGCCACAGCTACATCAAGCGCTACAACTTCGAGCACAAAACGCTTGTAGGCTTCGAGAAGTCCGGCCACTTCTTCTTCAACGAACCGCTCGGCCGCGGCTACGACGACGGTCTGGTATCGGCCATCGCCGTTTGCGACATGCTCGACCGCAGCCCCGGAAAGACGGTTGCGGATCTTCGCGATGCGCTGCCCAAGACCTATGGCTCGCCGACGATGTCGCCGCATTGCGACGACGAGAAGAAGTACAACGTCGTCGATCGCGTGACCGAGCACTACAAGCGTCAGCAGGAGACGGGCGGCCGCGTCGCCGGTCAGGCGATCCGCGATCTCATTACGGTCAATGGCGTGCGCGTGATGCTCGAAGATGGGACCTGGGGCCTCGTCCGCGCATCGTCGAACAAGCCGGAGCTGGTGGTCGTCGTCGAAAGCCCGACGTCGGAAGCGAACATGAAGGCGATCTTCAAGGACATCGACCAACAGCTCGCGCGCTTTCCCGAGGTTGGCGAGTACAATCAGAAGATCGCTGTTTAAGGCTGGCGCCGGCGTCTAGTGCAGCAACGTCCAAAGGAAGCGCGCGACGACAGTCGTGATAAAGACAGCGAACGCAAGTTCCAGCTTACGTTTCGAGATGCCGTGCGCAACCTTCACGCCCAAGGGTGCCGTCAATACCGCCAGCGGGGCGATAACGCATGCGCCGAGGTTGACATACCCGAGCGATAGCGGCGGCAGGTTCGGTTCGCCCCATCCAGAGATGATATATCCCGCGATGCCCGGAACGGCGATGACTGTGCCGATGCCGGTCGCAGTTCCGACGGCTCGGAGTAGCGGCATTCCATAGAGCGTGAGAAGCGGAACGGTGAACGTCGCACCGCCGATCCCCATCAGCGTCGAGATGAGGCCGATGATCGCTGCTGCGCCCTCGAGCCCGGGCGGCCGAGGAAGCTTGTCGGCAATCCGCCAATCGTCCCTCCCGAGATACATCTTGGCCGCGAGTGCCGTGCCGAAAACGACCCAAATCCAGCGAAGCGCTTCGCTACTGGCGTAATGGGCAACGACGATACCGGCGATGACGCCCAAGACGATCCAAGGCGCCATGCGTCGCACGACATCGATTTCAACGGTGCCGCGCGCCCGGAATGCTGAAAAAGATCGAAACACAGTCGGTGCGATGACGGCGAGCGTCGTCCCGAGCGTTACGTGCATCCTGACGTCTTCGGAAACGCCTGCCGCTCCGAAGACCTCGTAAAGTACCGGCACGATGACACCACCGCCGCCGATCCCGAGCAGACCGGAAAGAAATCCCGCCAGTAGGCCGGCGCCCGCGAGCAGCGCCAGCAATGCGACCAAATATTCAGGCGAAATCGTTGCGTGCATTCCTACGCCGCGTCCGATTGGTCGTCGCGGCCGTATCCGTGCTCGGCGAGCGCGATCGCGTCCTCCAACACGCCGATCGTTGCAGATGCGTTCGTCGCACGCTCGCTCAGCAGGCGGCGGAAGGCACGGCCGCGCGGCTGACCATGATACAGGCCTAGGACGTGCCGCGTGATGTTCGACAACCGGCCGCCTTTGCGAATGTGCTCGGCCGTGTAGGGAAGCAGGCGGGACAACGCTTCTCCCCGTCCCGGCGCATCGTCGTTCTCTTCGAAAATCCTCCGATCGACGTCCGCAAGAACGTAAGGATTTTGATAGGCAGCGCGACCGAGCATGACGCCGTCGACGTGCTCGAGGTGGCGGCATGCATCGTCAAGTGTTTCGATGCCACCGTTGATGACGATGGTGAGTTCGGGGTGTTTCGCCTTCAGGCGGTAAACTCGTTGATAATCGAGCGGTGGAACCTCGCGGTTCTCTTTCGGCGACAATCCCTTCAGCCACGCCTTGCGCGCGTGCACGATGAACGTGCTGACGCCGGTCGCCGCCACGACGTCGATGAAGCGCTGCAGGTCGGCCTCAGCGTCCTGATCGTCGATGCCGATGCGGCATTTGACGGTGACAGGCTTCGATTGGCTGTTGCGCATCGCAGACACACATGCCGCAACGAGTTCCGGCTCCGCCATCAGGCAGGCGCCAAAACGTCCTTCCTGCACGCGGTCCGATGGGCAGCCGATGTTGAGATTGATTTCGTCGTAGCCGAGGCCGGCACCAATGGCCGCCGCTTCCGCGAGCTTTGCCGAGTCCGAGCCGCCAAGCTGCAGAGCGATTGGGTGCTCGATAGCTGAGAAGCCGAGCAGGCGTTGGCGATCGCCGCGAATGACGGCATCGGCAGTGACCATCTCCGTATAGAGCAGCGCACGCTTCGTCAGTCCACGGTGGAAGACGCGGCAATGCCGGTCAGTCCAGTCCATCATGGGGGCGATGCAGAATCTATGCGATTGAAATTGCAACCGGGTCCTGCTTTCAGGGTGTCAAAAGCGCGCGGATTGTCCGCCGCAAAGGTGCGCATTATCCCGATCCGGAATAGTGCGAGTTAGCGGGGCGCGCAATGCGTTTTGAACGTCTCGGCTATGGCTGCGCGGCTTCTCCGCCTTTGGCGGAGCGCCCAGTCGTCGAATAAAGCGGGAGCGTCCCGGTCTGGAAAGCACGGGCGTCGTACTCGCGCAGCTCCATTGTAAACGTCACCTGCGCGGGACCACGCCGGAGAATATGGTCGAGAGGACCGAAATCGTTAACCTCGGCCTGATCCAGCACTAAGCGAAAGTTGTAAGAGCCAGGCTCTCGAATGAGCTGATCGGGCTTTTGGGCCGGGCCGTTCGTGTAGAACAAAACCGTCTGCGTCTTGCTTGACTTGCCGGACAGGGGGATCGGCGCGAACGGCTCAAATCCGTTGGCGCGGGCTTTATCCATGGTCCACCTGCCAAGATCGGCGGCGTAGAAGCGTTTCACATCGCCGGTCTTGGGATTTGTCGCTTCGAGATCCATCGACAGGATCGTGCCCGTGCGGCCCCCATCGTTCAGGAGCGTGACAGGCACCTCAATAACCTCGAAATTGGTGTTGTTGTAAGGCGCGCTGAATTGAACGACAGATGGCACGAAGACTTTGATGTCCGGCGCCTTGAGAGAACTTTCCCAAAGGCTGTAGCCGGAGAAGACGAGCGCCAGCACCGAGATCATCGCCGAAAGCGTGCCGCGGCTATGTCCGGGTGACTCGCTTGCATCGTTTTCCAGGCCATCAACTGCCAGCTCATGTTGAGCCTTTGCCATATCCGACACCCCCAATTTCCAATCCCCGCGGCAAGCAACCAGCATGGCCGACGAACGTCAAGACATGGCGGGAAGATTGCCATCCCTCGTGTCTTTCAGACGCGCACTGCGGAGATGAGCGTATGTCAATTTTCCTTCATCAAGCTCCGTCTATGGCGTTGCCTTGACCGTCGAGCCGACGACGGCGGCGACGGCCTTTGAATCTTTAGGGCCGGGCTCGCGGTCGGCAGGCTCGTCGGTCGTTCCGGGGGCGTTTTCGATTTCGTTCAGCCATTCGGCCGTTCGCGTGAAATCGGGATCGGCCGTGAACCGTTCGCTCGGTGCAAAGCCTTCGGAACGGCTGATGGCCTGCGCGATGAGCTTGCGAAATTCCGGGACATCGAAGTACGACGCGTGCACGAGTTCCTTCCACGTGAAGTACGTGCTGATGGCGGTGTCCGCCGTATGGGAGGGAACGGCGAACCTGATCTGTCCGATGGCACGGCGAAACTTGGCGATCGACTGGCTCGCCGCCGCGTTGCTGTAATCGGTAATAATGTCGGCGACCCCCGCAGGAAGCCGGGGCAACGATTTTTCGAGCCACATAGGACGATCCAACGCTCCTATGGCGATTTCTCCCTCGGTGTCGTTGCCGTAGGCGGCGCGCTTCACCTCAGAATTTGTGATGCTGTTTAAAAACTTGCTGGCAATGGCGCTGATGAATGTCGCCAGGGCTTGAATCACAACCATCAGGAGCAGTGCAAAGACGCCCAAGATCGCCGGCACGATGATCGCGGGGACGAACAGCGACCAGAACCAGCGCTTCCGCCGATCCTGCAAATCGGCGGCTCCGAGGGCCCAGGAAAGCTCGTCGGTCACGACATGAAGCAACAGGCCACTGTTGATCGAGAGATCGCGTCCACCACCGCACAACGTACCGCTGGGGCAAGGCTGGCCCCCGGCTTCGAAGAAGCGCCTCTTGAAGCGGATGCCCCGCTCGATGGCGTCGAGGTTCGGATATTGCGCCTGCAGCGCCTCGCGCTTTTCACGATACTGCTGCCAAGCCGCCTTGCGGTCTTGGGGCGGTTGAACCGCGGCGCCGCTTTCGGTCGTCACCTCTTCGCCATCACCCTTGCGAGCAACGATGAGCTGATTGCGGAGCGCGCTCAACGCTGCTTCGGCTTCGGGCGATGCGTTCGCATCATAAATTTCCGTTTTGAGCCACTCCGCGATGCCAACCATCGCGGGAGGCGAGAACAGGATCAAAAAATAGATCACCGGCAGCGTTATGACGGACAGAAGAGTGATCGACGAAACCGCGAACGATTTGTCGAAAAATTCGAGCCGGGCGTCGGGCAACAGCGCGAGACCCTGAATAGCTTCGTCTTCAGGATGGGACAACGGCAGCCAGCGCGATCCGAAGTTGTTTTTCGCGCGTCGCGTTATTCGAGAATGGTAGCTCAGCAAGCTCCGGCTATCGAGCCAGTGCAACACTATGTAGAACGTGAGCGCAGGCAAGCTGGCGAGGACACCCGTCGCGATCCATACGCGCGGAAAGGTATTTCCGAAAAGCGTTCGCTCGTTGCCGAGCTGCGTCGCCAGCACGTAGACGATGAACATCAACAGCAGCATCATCGATGCGACGAAGATGACCTTGCGCATCAAGCTCAATCGCGTCAGCAGAAAAACCTCTTTGCGCAATTTGAGAAATGGCGTGCCGACGGTGATCCAGCGCTTCAGGTTCGCGAGAGGTCTCTTGCGTGCGGCATTTTCCAGCAGTGCATCGGAGAGGATCGAGCCGCCGTGGCTATGGCCGACGATGCAATAAGGCTCACTTTTGACCTCGAGCTCGCGCATGAACTTGGTGAGCCGCTCGCCTGCATCGCGCCGCTGGGTCTCGCTATTATCTCCCGCCCAGGGAAAAGGCACAAAGTTCAGCTCGCCGTCGCGCGCGTCGATGAGATCCTGCATCTCCTTTTCGAAGACGCTTCCTTTTTCCCACCATTGCAACTCGGGCGGGGGGCTGCCGTCAGGATTCGCAGCCGTCGGGCCCGCGAACGTGCCGTGCACCGCAATAATCGTTGCCAACGCCCCCTCCTCAGTCCTTACGCGACGGCCTCAAACCCACTTACCGGGGTCGTGAGCCGCGATTACGAATTCCGCATGACATCCTATGCCCGAACGGCGGCGGATGATGCCGCATCCCATCAACGGTAGCATCAGGGCAAAATCTCAGACGTCACGAATGTTTGCCTATGTGGCCTTGCTGCTGTGCGCAATGACGTGGACGGCCGCTTTGCCTCGCTTCGAGGATAGGCGCGCGCGTCTCTGTGATCGTTTGACGCGTCTTCGAACTTATCTCCCGCACATCCGACTTTCATACCCACACCAGAAGAGACGGCGGCGACTGAAAGCTGTTTTCTTCACTGAGTATTTGCGTGCGGACCAAGTCACACGCTTACGAAAACCAAGGAAAAAATCTTCAATGAGTCAATCGCCTTCGACGAACCCCCAGCGCTCGGTCATTCACCTTCTTCGCCGTGTTGATCAGTGTGCTGCTCAGCTTTATACGACCGAAAGTGCCGACAACGATCTCACGCTCCGGCAACTTGCGATCCTTACGGCGATTTCTCGTCAGGAGAACCTGAGCCAGACCGACCTCGTCGCGATTACCGGGATCGACCGTTCTACCGTAGCCGGCATCGTTAGTCGTCTGCTTCGCAAGGGACTTCTCGAACGCAAGCGTTCGCCACTCGATGGCCGGGCCTACTGCGTCCGTCTTTCGAAGCGCGGCCAAAAGGCCGTTTCTGGCGCCGACCGTCTTTACTCACGCGTAGAAAAGAAGCTCCTCGCATCGGTTCCCGCTGCGGAGGCGTCCAAGTTCGTTTCGACCTTGAAGACGATCCTCTCAGCGCACGCTGACGATGAGCAGACCGGCGCGTCTGCGTAACTTCCACAAGTTTGCTTGCCATACAGAGGGCGCCCACATTATTCGTAGAATGTGGGCGACCTCGTAGTCTTTGCAATTGACGTGTCGCCATTGCCACCTATCATTCAGTAATGGTAGGGGACGAGGGCTATGTTGCGCACGCTAGGCGATCAGGTGATTTCGTCGACAGACGATTTCACCGAGTACATCATCAACACATCCGATGTGCATCCACGGGACCGGTTTCAATACTGGTTCCAATCCACTCGCCGCGTCTTGGGTCCTTATGAAAATCGGCCATTCCAAAGAGCGAACTTCGAAGGTGACTTGCGCTATCTCCGAGTACCGGGAATGTCGCTCTCCGTCTTCCGCTGCAATGGCATGCGCGCATGGCGCACCGAACGTCAGGCGAACCTCTTAGGCGAATTCGTCCATGTCGTTATGCCTCTCACTGGCAGTGTGAAACTCAGACAGGACGGCCGCGAGGCCCAGCTGAATGCCGGTGACATCTGTCTCATCGACGTCGGACGGCCATCGACGCTCATTCAAACACCACATGCGCGGTGCCTCGTCGTTGAACTGTCACGGCGCGAGGGCGAGGCGCGTCTCGGCCAGCTCAACCGATGGACGGCGCGCCGCATCGACGGTGGACAAGGCGGTGGAGCGCTCGCCTCGGCATTCGCGCGACTTCTTCCCGATCAAATCTCCTACCTGAGCGGCCCCGCCCAGGCGGAAGTTGCCCGGCAATTTCTCGATCTCTGCGCGTTGTCCGTGAAGGAAATGGACGGCACCGCTTATTCTCACTCGTCAGCCCGGCTCGCATCGCTGCTTCGTCTCAAATCCGTGGTCGATGCCAACCTGACGAACTGCAATGCAACATGCGAGGAGCTTGCAGCGGCGGCCGGCATTTCGGTACGGTACGCCAACCAGTTGCTCGACGCGGAGCAGACGTCGCTGCAGAAATTGCTGTTCAACCGGCGGATTGAAAAATGCCAGGCGGCACTTGCCGACCCTGCGCAAGCCCATCGCCAGATCAGCGATATCGCGTATTCATGGGGCTTCGGTGACGTCTCGCACTTCGGCCGCCTCTTCAAGGCGATGACCGGCATGACGCCGCGCGATTACAAAAAGTTCAACCTCACCGCGTTGACGAAATCTGAATAAATTCCTGCTAGCGATCTGTGATCGCGGAACCATACGTCCGTCATTTTGCTTTTCTTTTGCTTTGAGACCATCTGTGGTCAAATTTCGGGTCTAAATCTTAGGCTTCATGCCTTCGGGCGCATTGTATGGGTAAGCAGCTTGTAGGTCCGTCTTGAGCGCGCAACAGGAATTGTTAGCCCGTGCCATGGCGCTTCGATCGAGGGCTATAGCCAAGGCGCATCGCCTAGCCGTTCGCTATTCCGTCATTCTCACCCGCGTTGCTTTTCTCGGCCTTTTGCTACTTCCGCTGCTCGAGCCCAACAGCTTCTATATCACTCGCGCCGGCCGTGTGGCGTCGCCGCCGGACGTCGAGTTGCATGCGCGATCCGAGATTGGCACCGCGGCACCTGAAATTGCGCCAGGAGTCACAGCCGAAGCCGACCAACCGCCTTCGGCAGCCGACGTTGAATCGCCGTCGACCGACGGAAAGGTGCCGACACTACCGCCGGCCGATATGCCCACGCCGCTGCTGCCTGCGCAGCCCGCCGAGCCAAATGCCTCGCCGGCAGAATCCGCCGGGCCGGATGGTAAGCCGCTTCCGCCTTCAAAGCAGGCGACTGTACCGTGGACGGATACCGAAATTGCGGAGGCAAAGGCTGAGTGCGGGCGGCTTCTCGCGAATATCACGGCCGTAACGGAAGAGCTTCCACCCGCGCGCGAGGGAATTTGCGGAGCGCCTGCGCCACGCGAACTCAGGAGCGTCGGCGAAAGCAAGGTGAAATTCGAACCGCCGGCTACCCTCAATTGCCCGATGATCGCCGGGCTCGCCACCTGGATCAACGACAAGCTGCAGCCGGCTGCCCAGCAGAGCTTCGGTTCGCCTATCGCACGCGTCATCGGCGCATCCTACTCCTGCCGGAATCGCTATGGTCTCGCGCGCGCGCCGCTGAGCGAGCATGCGCTGATGGATGCTGTCGACATTGCAGCGTTCGTTCTCGCCGACGGCAAGGTCATCCGAGTTTCCAAGGGATGGGGACCGACCACGGCGCAACTGAAACGCGCAGCCGCGAAGGCCAGCGAACCGCCAACAGTCAATAAGGTCAAAGGCGAAAAATTGCTTGTCTCGGCTTCGAAACTCGGCGCCAACGACATTGCGAAGCACGGTGAAGACAAGCCGAAATCGCCAGAAGCCGAGAAGGAAGCCGCCGCAAAATTGGCCCTGTCATCGTTTCTTCATCATGCGCACGACAGCGCCTGCGAGATCTTCGGCACCGTGCTCGGCCCCGACGCCAACGACGCACACCACGATCATTTTCATCTCGATATGAAAGTGCGCCGGCAACAGCGTTCGCTGTGTGAATAGACCCGTGCACGACGACGGCCTGCTCAGGCGCCTCAAATCTTAAGTGCGATGACGTCCATGGAGCTCCGATGACGCTCGCCGATGTCGTATTCGGCGAATCTGAAGCCTTCCGCCTCGAGCAGCTGCACGAGCCGCGCTCGCGTGAAATGATGATAGTGTTCGAGGTCTGCCCAATAAGGGTTGGTGGCCGTCGCCTCGAGCGCGCGCCAGACGATGGTGTCGCGGTTGAGCGTTGAGAGGAAAAGCGCGCCTCCGCGCTTCATCCTTTGATTGACGGAACGAAGCATCGCTGCGGGGAAAGGCGTTCTATCCAGGACGTCAACCAAGCTGACGACGCTGAAACGTTCCTCGGTGGCCAGCGCCTCGATATGGTGATGTGCCTCGTATCCGAATTTCTTCAGCTTCGTGACTCGCTCCATGTTGGCATCGACGCCGACGGGTGAGAATCCCCATTCGGCTGCGGTGAAAAGGAGCGATGCGTTGCCGAAGCCGATGTCGAGCCAGTCGCCTTGCGGCATGTGCCGGGCCACGCGCCCGACGGTTTTCGCGGACACATTGCGCTTGTTTTCGGCATCCTTCCCGACCTTCTGCTCGGCCTTCGCGGCCGGATAGATCAGCTCTTGGCCTTCGGGCGTCAGATATCCTTCCGTGAAGACGTGCGCGCACGATCCGCAACGGCACCATTTCAGCATCGTCGGGAGTATCGAGTTGTAGGATGGATGGTTCGTTATCCGTGCCTCCTGCGCGTGCGAGACATCGCGGCTCTCGCAAAGTGGGCAGGCATCGTAAATTGCCCTCGGCCCTTGGGTCTCCGGCTTTGGCATTTGCGCGGGCGGGGAGGCACCGTCGCGTTCGACAACTGCAAAAGCCCGTGGCGCTTCGCCGGATCGCATGATTTCCACCATCTTCACAAACGAGGCTTCGAGGTTGCGCGTGTAGCGCGTGGAGTCGAATAGCGGCGCGGTAGCTCTCATCGATGCAAGCTTGCGCCGAATCCCACCGAGCTTCTCCTTATCGCGCGCGAGTTCGAGCGCGAGAGCGGTATAGGCGTCGAGGTCGGTGGTAACGAGTTCCGGCAAGCCCATGGCGGTCAGGAGACTACCCGCGACGCGGCCGGAAAACGTTTCGCCGAGGCATGTCAGAACCGGCAATCCGGCCCAAAGGGCATCGCTCGTCGTCGTGTGTGCGTTACACGGAAGCGCATCCAGAAAAAGATCGGCCAGCCGGTGGCGGGCGAGATGTTTCTCGACTCGCGTGCGTTCGGCAAAGACGAGCCTACCCGGATCTATGCCTCGCGCTGCCGCTTCCCGTCTCAAATTGCTGGCGCAGGTCGTGTTCGGCACGAGCAGCCAGAGTACGGAGCCCGGCACCTTTCTCAAAAGGTGCATCCAGACGTCGAACATCGTCGGGTTGAGCTTGTAACTGTTGTTGAACGAGCAGAACACGAAGGCGTTTTCCGGCAGCCCGCAATCGGCGCGCGTTAGCGGCTCATCCGAGATTTTCCGCTGCCGGTCGTTCGGTTGATACGTATTCGGGAGATGGACGATTTTTTCGGAATAGTCCGCCTGGTGCTCCATCGGCGCAACAACGGCGTCGGCGACGATATAGTCGATGAAGTCGGCCCCCATCGTCCCAGGATAGCCGAGGTAGTTCACCTGAATCGGCGCCGGGCGATAGCTCAGAATTTCCGGACGTCCGTCCTTCGTGTAGCCCTTGAGATCGACGAGGATGTCGATGGCATCGGCGTTGATTGCCGCGGCTACATCGCGGTGGGTCATCGGACCGATTTTTCGCACATGCTCGAATGCCTTCAGCATGCGCTGACGCATGGAGCTGCCATCCTCGGGACTGAAGCAGTAGCCGAAGATCTCGAAGCGGGTGCGATCGAGCTTCTCCAAGACTTCGGAGAACAGCATCGCGGTCGCGTGCTCGAAGTAATCACAGGATAGGAAACCGAGACGGATCCGCTGTCCCACGCCCAGACGATTCTGGTAGGTTTTGAACCGCATCTGCTCCGGAACGGCTATGGGCTTGATGTAGTTCTCAGCCGCTCTCCGTTGATCGGCGCGCGTCGCCCACAGCGAAATGAGCTGGAACGGCGCGATATGCATCGACTTCGCACGGAAATTTTCGAGGCAGTAGCGCCCCTCCTCATCGACACCGGGCCAATCGCATTGAAAATGGAGGAGGTTCAGATACTCGAAGCGATTGACGAACGCGTCCGGTGCGCATTCGAGGCATTTCTGGAAGGCGGAGTCCGCTTCATCGTAGCGGTCCATCGTCTTGAGCGTGATCGCCAGATTGTAATGCGCGTGGGCGGATGCGGGGTCGAGCTTGATTGCATGCTCGAATGCCTGGATGGCGCCCGCCTGCATGTTCAACGACCTCAGCACACCGCCAACGCCGATGTAGGCTTCGGCACGATTCGGCTCGATCGCGAGACCGGCCTGATAGCTCTCAAGAGCCTCCTGAATAAGACCTCGCCCTTCGAGCGCCAGGGCCAAGTTGAACTGGTAGTCGGCGTTGGCAGGCTTGATTTCAACGGCGCGGCGGCAAAGCTCGATCGCTTCGTCAAACCGGCGCTCCTGGCGCAGATAGACGGCCAGCTCGTCCAGCCCCTTGGCGCGGGCATCGTCGTTTTTCGATTCCGTCTCGATCTCGGCCACGAGTGACGCGATGGGTCGCTGCGATGCGGCGATCCGGCGCTCGAGTACGCGCGCCTCCTCCAGGCTTGGATCGAGATCGAGGGCCCGTCGACAGCGCGCTGCCGCCGCTTCAGCCTGACCGGTCTTCAACATCAAGACGCCAAGGCGGGTCAACACGGAGGGCTGATCGGGCTTCAGCTCAAGCGATTTGATATAGGCCGCCATGGCCTCCGATTCGTTCTCCACCACGGTCAGGAGGTTGCCCAAAACCGTGTGAACTTCCGAATTGCGCGGCTGCAGCGCTAGACATTCGCGGCAAGCAACGATCGCCTCTTGAGAGCGTCGCATCTCCCCAAGGATGATCGCCAGGTTGAGCCACGCTTCGTGATAATCGGGCTGAACCGCAACGCTTTGCCGGATGTAGTCGATCGCGTCGGCCGTTTCCTGCCGCTTGTACGCAATCAGGCCCAGGTGATGGAGGCTCGGCGCATGGGTTGGAATGTGAGCGAGGACACGGCGGTGGGCAGCTTCTGATTCCGCCAAGCGACCGCTTTTGAGGAGTTCGACTGCCTGCTGATAATCCCGCATGGCCTCGGGATTGCCTACGCGCTGAGGTGCGGTTCGGGTCGTCGCAAGTGCCACCCGCCGGTCTCTTCGGTTCATGTCGCAGTCCTGATTCGCATCCGCCAATGGAAAACGCCGGAGTCTGTTCTGACTCCGGCGTCATGTGCGAGGCTTGCGCGAACCTAAAGGGCGGCGCCTATTCCGCCGCGTGGAGCGGCGGTTCGTGCGACGGCTCCTCCGATCTGCGGCGGCCGAGGCCCGAGAGCCAACGGCAAACCACATAGAACACCGGCGTGAAGATCAGACCGAAGAACGTGACGCCGATCATGCCGGAGAACACGGCCGTTCCGAGAGCTTGCCGAAGCTCGGCACCAGCGCCGACGGCCCAAACCAGCGGCACCACGCCAAGAATAAATGCGAGCGAAGTCATGATGATCGGCCGCATTCTCAGCCGCGCGGCCTCGGTCGCAGCCTCGAATCGGGAACGGCCCTGTGCTTCGAGTTGCTCCGCGAATTCGACAATCAGAATCGCGTTCTTCGCGGCGAGGCCTATGAGCACGATGAAGCCGACCTGGGTCAGGATGTTGTTGTCCATGCCCCGGATGATGACGCCGCTGATCGACGCGATGAGACTCATTGGAACGATCAGAATGACCGCCAAAGGCAATGTCAGGCTTTCGAACTGCGCAGCGAGAACGAGGAACACGAACGCGACGCCCAGGGCGAAGGCGAAGATGGCCGTGTTTCCTGCGCGAATCTGCTGGTAAGCGAGATCGGTCCATTCATAGCTGAAGCCGGGCGGAAGCGTTTCGGCTGCCAGCTTCTGCATAATGTCGATGGCCTGCCCCTGCGAATATCCTGGGGCCGCGGAACCATCGAGTTCTGCTGCCGGATAGAGATTGTAGCGGGGAACGCGCGCCGGACCGGAAATATCGCTCACGGTCGTGAACGATCCGAGCGGAACGGCATCGCCGTTGGAGTTGCGCACGCGTATGCTCAACGCATCTTTCGACGTCAGGCGGTAATCGGCGTCGGACTGGGCGGTAACGCGGAAGGTTCGGCCCAGCAGGTTGAAGTCGTTGACGTAGATCGAGCCGAGGTACGTCTGCAGCGCTGCAAACACCTCCGGAATGCGGATGCCTAGCATCTGCGCCTTGACGCGGTCGATGTCGAGATACAGCTGAGGCGTCGATGTCTCGAAGAGCGAAAACACCTGTCTTACGCCAGTGGTCTGAGCTGCCTTGCCCATCATCGCATTGACGGCTGCCTGCAGCGCTTGCGGGCCCGCACCCGACCGGTCCTCGACCATCATGCGGAAGCCGCCGGAGCTGCCGAGACCACGAACAGGGGGCGGCGCCACGACAAGCACCAGCGCTTCCTGGATCTCTGAAAATTTCTTGAGCAGATTGCCCTGGATGGCCTTTGCCGACTGGTTCGGATCTTTGGCGCGCTCTTCGAAGGGCTTCAGCGTTACGAAAACGGCGCCTGCGTTCGAGGCATTGACGCGCGTTGCGCCCGAGAAGCCGACGATGTTGACGGCGTGGGCAACCCCCGGGACGGTGAGCGCAAGTTCAACGACGCGCTTGTTGACGTCATTCGTCCGAGCCAACGACGCTGCCGGTGGAAGCTGCGTGATGGTGATCAGATAGCCGCCATCCTGGTCGGGAATGAAGCCGACCGGCGTTTTGCGGAATTCATTCAGGCCGAACGCTATGAGCCCGGCGTAAAGGATCAGCATCAGCACCGAGAACCGGACGGCGCGGCCGGCCACCCAGCCATAGCCTTGCGACAACCGGTCGAAGCTCCAGTTGAACAATTTGAAGAAGGCGCGGATCGGCCACGTGAGCGGGCTGTGGCGGTGCTCGGTGGAATGCGGCTTCAGTAGCAAGGCACAGAGCGCGGGCGAGAGCGTCAAGGAGACGATCAACGAAATCACCGTCGCGCCGGCGATCGTCAGTGCGAACTGCCGGTAGAACTGGCCTGAGATGCCGGTGATGAATGCCGATGGAACGAACACCGCGCTCAAAACGAGCGCGATGGCGATGAGCGCCGTGCCCACCTCCTCCATGGTTCGGTAGGAGGCCTCTCTGGGACTCAGTCCGTTCGCCATGTTGCGTTCGACGTTCTCGACCACGACGATCGCGTCGTCGACGACGATGCCAATCGCCAACACGAGACCGAAGAGCGACAGGTTATTCAACGAGAAGCCGAACATCGACATCAGGAAAAAAGTGCCGATGAGCGAAACGGGGATTGCCACGATCGGAATGATCGCCGCGCGCCACGTCTGCAAGAAGAGCAGGACGACGATCACAACCAGCACGACGGCTTCAAGAATGGTGTGAACGACAGCATCGACCGACTGCTGAATGAAGTCGGTCGGGTTGTAGACGATGGTGTACTCGAGCCCCGACGGAAAGCTCTTCGACATTTCCGCCATGGCTTCTTTGATGTTCTTCGCGGTGTCGATAGCGTTCGAACCGGGCAGCTGGAAGATGCCAAGTCCGACAGCCGCCTGCTTATCGAGATACGAATTGATGCCGTAATCGAGGGCCGCCAGCTCGACTTTCGCCACGTCCTTTACGCGAACGACGGCGTTGGCTGTTTGTTTGACGACAATATTTCCGAATTGATCCGGATCTATCAGGCGCCCTTGCGTCTGTACGGTAACCTGGAACGCTCCAGGCTTTTCAAGCGGCGGCTGATTGAGCACGCCGGCCGCGACCTGGACGTTCTGTCCCTGCAACGCCGTCACGACGTCGCTTGCCGTCAGCGCCAGCGACTGGAGGCGGTCGGGATCGAGCCAAACGCGCATCGAATAATCGCGGCCGCCGAAGACGGTGATCGAGCCGACGCCTTGGACTCGGGTCAGCGCGTCGACGATGTTCACGCTCGCGTAGTTCGAAATGAAAAGCGTATCGCGCGAGTTATCCGGCGACAGCAGATGGACGACCATCATGAGGTCAGGCGACGCTTTCGCCACCGTGACGCCGATATTGCGAACGTCTGCGGGCAGTCTCGGCTGCGCAATGGCAACGCGGTTCTGAACCTGAACCTGCGCGATATCCAGATTGGTGCCGATGTCGAAAGTGACCGAGATCGAGAAGCGGCCGTCATTCGTCGAGTTCGACGAAATGAAGAGCATGTGCTCGACGCCGTTGATCTGCTGCTCGAGCGGCGTCGCGACCGTGGCCGCGACGACCTCGGCGCTGGCGCCCGGATATTGCCCCGTGACGTTCACGACCGGCGGCGCAATCTCCGGATATTGCGCGATCGGCAGGCGCGTAACGGAGACCAGGCCGATAATCACGAACACGACGGAGATGACGGCCGCGAAGATCGGGCGGTCAATGAAGAAGTGTGAAATGCGCATTGGGACGGGCCGTTCTCAGTTGGTCCGGACCGTCTGGTCCTTCGGGTTGGTGGCGTCCGCAGCGGCCTGCTGCGGCGTAACCTTCGCGCCGGGTCTAATGCGCATCAGGCCGTTGACGATGACAGTATCGTCGGGTGAAAGGCCGGCCGTAATCACGCGGAGACCGTCAACCAACGGCCCGAGCGTGACGTACTTCGGCTTCGCAACGTTGTCGCCGTCGACGGCATAGACGAATTTCCTGACCTGCTCGGTGCCGACGGCGGCGTCGGGCACAAGCAGGGCTTCAGCCGGTTCGGAGGCGGCAAGGCGGATGCGGCCGAACATGCCCGGCGTGAGGCGCCCATCGGCATTCTTGAAGACGGCGCGGCCGCGGATCGTGCCGGACGACTTGTCGATGGCGTTATCGACGAAGTCGATCTCGCCTTGGTGGACGAAGTCTTTTTCATCGATCAGCTTCAGCTGAGCGGTCATGCTGAGGCCACGACCCGAGCTGTCCGCAGCCTTAGACGAGGCAGCCTTGAGATAGCGGAGATATGATGCCTCATCCATCGTGAACTCGAAGCGGATCGGATCGACCGACGCAATCGTCGCGAGCAGCGTCGTGTTTCCGGAGGTGCCGCCGGTGACGAGATTTCCGACCGACACGCGGCGATCGCCGATGCGACCCGCGATCGGCGCCGTAAGCTCGGTAAATTCCAAATCGAGGGCGTACTGACGGGACGCAGCCTGCTGAGCCGTCAGATTGGCTTCCGCGACGCGCTTGGCCTGAAGGCGTTGATCGAGCGATTGCTGCGTGATCGTCGTTCCGCGGACCAGACTTTCACCGCGCTCCAAATCGGACTGCGCGAAGGCGACGTTGGCCTGCGCTTGCGCGATGGACGCGTTCGCCTGATCCACCGCTGCCTGGAAGGGACGGCGGTCGATCGTGAAGAGCGGATCGCCGACCTTGACCATCTGGCCATCGGTGAAGTGAATCTTGTCGAGGTAACCGGAAACTCGCGCGCGGACTTCGACGAAGTCGAGCGCGACGAACCGCCCGACGTATTCGTCGTAATCTGCGATGACCTTCTTGGTGGGCTTCGCCACGGTGACTTGCGGCGGAGGCGGCGGCGCTGCTTGAGCCGCGGTTTTCTCTTCGCTGCACGCGGAAAGACCTGCCGATAACGTCAGCATAACCGCAGCGATTGAGGCGGACCGTTGAAACACGCGTGCTGTCTCCGTCATTTATATTTGCTGTCGGCGCACGAGGGAACGGATTGCGTTCCGTATCGAGCGCCAGCGTTCAGTCGCGCCGGGCATCGTTCGCGTACGGCGCACGTAAATTTTCGTTCTGACCCCACCTGAAGGGCGCGCATCTTATATATGTCGCGCGCTGTAAGTACCGAATGACAGAGATGACAGAGTCGTGTTACCCGATACCGACCGGTAACATACTGCTACCGATCGGTAACATTCTCGTCAAGAGCGCATAAGCACTGCGCAGGAGAAAGATTTGCGCAGCGCTGGCGAGTCAGAGGCGAACTCAGAAGAACGACTAGCTGCCAAGTCACCGCGGGAGCGGATTTTAATCGCGGCTCGCGATCTTTTCTACCGGCACGGCGTGCATGCCGTGGGAGTCGAGACGATCGCCGAGACTGCACTTACAAATAAGATGACACTGTACCGGCATTTCAGATCGAAAGACGATCTGATCGTCGTCTATGCCCAACAGCTTGCCAACGAAGGCGACGAAGTTCTCGATCGCATCCTCTCCGAGAATCTCGCCAATCCGCAAAAGCAGGTCGATGCGTGGGTCGACCACGTCGAAGACGTGCTGACGAACAAACTCGAACGCGGCTGCGCGTTGGCGAATGCGGCGGTCGAGCTCGATACCGGCCACCCTGCCCGCGCCGTGATCGAAGCCTACAAGCAGAGGAAGCATGACCGCCTCGTCGGGCTTTTCCGAGCTGCCCGATATCGCGATCCCAATCTGCTCGCCGATGAAGTCTTCCTCCTTTTCGAAGGCGCACGGATCAGCATCCAATGCGGCGGCAAAGGTCCGGCGCTGCGTGTCGTCGGGATGCTGCGCGGGCTGCTCGCGTCCCGGCCGAAAAGTGCCTAGGTAGTAGGCGCTCAGCTCAAGTGGCTGGCAGCAAAACCGCCCGCCACTGATGAAATCACCGTCATTTGTCGCGAATTTCTTTTGGCACGCCGCGTGCAGAGCATCGTGCATAACGCCTCTAGGGTTCCGGCTGCACAAGCGACAGGTCCGAGAGAGGCTCTCCCGCCGCGTGTGACGCGTGGCGGAGCCACGGCGGGATAAAAGCCCGGGAGACCTACACCGCGAGATGCTTCGGCGCTCGAACGGACAGGCCTCCCTCCGCGCGCACGTAGCGCGCTCATTCGAGGTCTTCCGCTTCCGACCCGAAGTTCCTTGCGGCCGAGACTGGTGGTCAGCACGAGGATAGGGGTTGGCGATGCGCTCTTCCGTCAAGCAAGTTTTGAAAGCTGCAATCGGCCTCGCGGCCGTGACAGGGTTCGCCCTGTCGCCTGCACATGCGGCCGAGAAGAAGGACTTCAAGGTCGCCTGGTCGATTTACGTCGGCTGGATGCCTTGGGGCTATGCGGCCGATTCCGGCATCGTGAAAAAGTGGGCCGATAAGTACGGCATCAATATCGAGGTCAAGCAGTTCAACGACTACGTTGAATCCATCAACCAGTACACAGCGGGCTCGTTCGATGCGGTCACCGTGACGAACATGGACGCGCTCTCAATTCCGGCAGCCGGCGGCGTCGACACAACGGCGGTGATCGTCGGCGACTTTTCCAACGGCAACGACGCGGTCATCTTGAAGGGCAAGGACAAGCTCGCCGACATCAAGGGCCAGAACGTCAATCTCGTCGAGTTCTCGGTTTCGCACTACCTGCTGGCGCGCGGCCTCGAAAGCATCGGCCTGGCTGAGAAGGACCTCAAGGTCGTCAACACGTCCGACGCCGATATGGCGGCCGCGTACAAGACTCCTGACGTCACGTCCGTCGTGACGTGGAAGCCGATCGTCTCGACGATCCTTGAATCACCGGATGCGAAAAAGGTCTTCGACAGCTCGCAGATACCGGGCGAGATCATCGACCTCATGGTCGTCAACACCGGCGTGCTCAAGGACAATCCGAAGTTCGCCAAGGCACTCGCTGGCATCTGGTACGAGACGCTCGCCACGATGAAAGACGGCACGAAGTCCAAAGAAGCCATGGCTAAGGCTTCGGGTACGGATCTCAAAGGCTTCGACGAGCAGCTCGCGACAACGAAGCTCTTCGCCGATCCGAAGGATGCCGTGGCGTTCACCACAGGGAAGGATCTGAAGACGACGACGGAACGCGTTTCCAAATTCCTGTTCGAGAAATCGCTTCTCGGCAAGGACGCGAAATCCGACGGCGCGATCGGCGTCGAGTTCCCCGACAAAACTGTCTTCGGTGACAAGGCGAACGTCAAGTTCCGCTACGACGCGACGTTCATGAAAGAGGCGGAAGACGGCAAGCTTTAAGCGCCGCTTCTCTCAACGCACCGAAGGAAGGCGACCGCATGCGCGCTATCAACTACCGGCCGGACAAGACTTGGCGTCTTGCGCTCGCCTTCCTGCCATTTGCATTGCTCTTACTGACATACATCATCGCTTCCGATATTCGACTGAGCGAAAATCCGAACGACAAGCTTCTGCCGTCGTTCGCCAAAATGGGCGAAGCGATCGACGCTTACGCGTTCAAGCCCGATCCGCGCACAGGCGATCACCTGCTTTGGAACGATACGTCGGCGAGCCTGACGCGTCTCGTCATTGGCCTCGCGATCTCGACCGCCTTCGCCCTGGTTCTCGGCATCGTTATCGGATTGCTGCCGGTCATGGGGGCGACACTCGGGCCTGTCGTGTCGGTGTTATCGATGGTGCCGCCACTCGCGTTGCTCCCTATTCTTTTCATCGTCATGGGGCTCGGCGAGGCTTCGAAGATCACCCTGATCGTCGTCGGCACTTCGCTCAAACTCATTCGAGACATTGCGCTTCGCGTCGCAGACATTCCGCGTGAGCAGCTCATCAAAGCGCAAACGCTCGGCGCGTCGACGTCGCAGATCGCGCTGCGCGTCGTGCTGCCGCAAATCCTGCCACGATTGATCGATTCCGTTCGGCTGGAAATCGGTCCGGCGTGGTTGTTTCTCATTGCCGCCGAAGCGATCGCGGCCGATTCCGGTCTCGGCTACCGCATCTTCCTGGTTCGCCGGTATCTCTCGATGGATGTGATCCTGCCCTACGTCGTGTGGATCACGCTGTTGGCCTTCCTGATGGATCTCGGCCTCCGGCTTCTCCAGCGCCGAGCGTTTCCCTGGTTTGCCGAAGCGAGAACAGCATGAACGCGATCGTCTTCGACAAAGTCTGGAAGGAATACGGCGATCACGTCGTGCTCGAACAGATCAATCTCGAGATCGTGGAACGCTCGTTCGTGGCGCTCGTCGGCCCATCGGGATGCGGCAAGACGACGTTTCTGCGGATGCTGCTCGGCGAAGAGCGGCCGACGCGCGGAAGCATTCTCGTCGACGGTCTTCCGCTCAAGGCCGAACCTGATGCCGACCGTGGCGTCGTCTTTCAGCGCTATTCCGTCTTTCCGCATCTTACCGTGCTCGGCAACGTCATCATCGGGCGGGAGTTCGAAAGGGCAGGCGCCTTCGGCCGCCTTTTTGGGCGCGCGCGGAAGCAAGCCGAGGAAGAAGCACGCGAGCTTCTATCGGCCGTCGGACTTGCGGGCCAGGAGGAGAAATATCCGTCGGCGCTTTCTGGCGGCATGCAGCAGCGGCTGGCGCTGGCGCAAGCGCTGATGCGGCGACCAAAGGTACTGCTGCTGGACGAACCCTTCGGCGCGCTCGATCCCGGCATTCGTTCGGACATCCATGTGCTGATGCGGCGCATTTGGAATGAATCGTCGTTGACCGTCGTGATGGTCACGCACGATCTCAGCGAAGCTTTCGAACTTGGCACGCGCATCATCGCTTTCGAGCGTCCGCGCAACCGGCCTGAAGAGCTCGAACGCTATGGCGCGCGGCTCTCGGCCGACATCCCCGCTCCGCCTCCGAGCGCGCCCGCGATTCCGAAGGGCGCGACGGTCACCAAGGACATCGAGATCTGGCCGAAGAAAGTTGCAGGGAGCCCGGGCGTTCTAACGCGACACGGGCACTCTGCTCCACGTTCCTAGTCCACACGCTTGCCGCGAGGGACGACCCTCGATGGCATCTCACTAACCCGGGACGGCCCGGACTGGCGCGCAATCAGCGTTTGCAAACAAACGCTTTACGCGGGGAGTTGAAAATGGGGAACCTGATCTACAGCGATACGCTGCCCGGAGGTAAGCACTGGTCGCTGCTGATGCGCCGAAACATGCGCCTGCGGCTCACCGACGTCGAGGGCGGCGCCAACATTGGCATGCTGTTCTACAATCCGCAGAATCTACTCGAACGCTATAACGCTCCCGATACGCTGAAATGTCAGCACACGTTCAAACTCACGGCCGGTCATTGCCTCTATTCCGATATGGGCCGCATCTTCTGCTCGGTCGTCTCCGACAGCTTCGGCTGGCACGATACGGTCAGCGGCAATACGACGAAGGCGATCATCGCGCGGAAGTGGGGTGAAAAGAGCTATCAGACGGCACGCAACGACTGGCAGCAGAACGGCCACGACAGCTTTCTCGTCGAAGGCGCCAAATACGGGCTGACCCGGCGCGATCTTGCGGCGAACGTCAACTGGTTCAGCAAGATCGCCGTCGCCTCCGACGGCACGATGTCTCTCGACACGACGGCAGCAAAGGCTGGTGCGCAGGTCGAGTTGCGTTTCGAGATCGATACCCTCGTTCTCTTTCACACGTGCCCGCATCCTTTGAACTTCGCGAACACCTACCCAAGGAAGCCGGCGCAATTCGAAATATTCGAAGGACCACCAGCGGCGCTCGACGACCCTGCCCGCCTCTCGGCGCCTGAGAACGCGCGCGGTTTCGAGAACAACCGCATCTTCCTCGCAGGCTGCTCGGGAGATGCGCACCAATGATCAAGGAAAGCATGTTGCGCGAAGCCGACGCGATTTATCGGCGTGTCGTTCCGGCCGGCAATTATTGGATGCATGTCGTTCAAAAGGGCCAGACGCTGCGCCTCCTCGATCTCGAGGGAAATCAGGCTGCGGATACCCTGTTCTTCAATGCCGACGATCCCGGCGAACGATACTCGGCTTCCGACACCATCCGCGAACAGGGCAATATCTATCTGACAGCCGGATCGGTGCTTCTTTCAGATGTCTGCCGTCCGATGCTGACGATCACGGCCGATACGGTCGGGCGCCACGACACGCTCGGCGGCGCCTGCGCGACGGAGAGCAACACGGTTCGCTACGCGCTCGAGAAGAAGTCGATGCACGCGTGCCGCGACAGCTACCTGCTCGCGATCGCCGAGAACGCGCACTACGGACTTTCAAAGCGCGACATCGGCCACAATATCAATTTCTTCATGAACGTGCCGGTGACGCCCGAAGGCGGGCTGACGTTCGAGGACGGACTTTCGGCACCTGGAAAATACGTCGAGATGACTGCGCACATGAACGTCATCGTGCTCATCTCAAACTGTCCGCAGCTCAACAATCCTTGCAACGCCTACAACCCCACGCCGATCGAAGTTCTCATCTGGGGCAAGGGGAGCTGAGGCCGATGTTTCGCAAAGTCCTGATCGCCAATCGCGGCGCTATCGCCTGCCGCATCATCAGAACGCTCGACGCCATGGGAATTGCGAGCGTCGCCGTCTATTCCGAGGCCGACAGGCATTCGATGCATGTCATGCAGGCCGGTGAGGCTGTCGCCATTGGTTCCTCCCCTGCTGCTGAAAGCTATCTGAAGTTCGATGCGATCCTTGACGCCGCCAAGAAGACTGGCGCGGATGCCATTCATCCGGGCTACGGCTTCCTGTCGGAAAATCCCGACTTTGCCGAAGCCTGCGAAGCGGCCGGCATCGTGTTCATCGGTCCGAAGGCAAAGCACATGCGGGCCTTCGGATTGAAGCACAAAGCGCGCGAACTGGCACTGGTAGCGAACGTGCCTCTCGCGCCGGGCTCGGGCCTCATCCGCGATGTGGAGCATGCCAAGAGCGAAGCCCAGCGCATCGGATATCCGGTGATGATCAAGAGCACGGCCGGCGGCGGCGGCATCGGGCTTCAACTCGTCTCGTCGGCGGACGACATCGCGCCGATGTTCGAGCGCGTCGAGCGCCTCGCGCGCAACAACTTCAAGGACGCGGGCATCTTCATCGAGAAATACGTCGCGCGTGGCCGCCATATCGAGGTACAGATTTTCGGCGACGGCCGCGGCAACGTCGTCTCGCTCGGCGAGCGCGATTGCTCGGCGCAGCGGCGCAATCAGAAGGTCATCGAGGAAACTCCTGCGCCAAATCTTCCTGAGAAAACGCGTGCGGCGCTGTGGGACACGGCACGGCGCCTCGGGCAGTCGGTCAACTACGAAAGCGCCGGCACGGTCGAATATCTCTACGATGCCGAAACGGACGAGTTCTATTTTCTCGAGGTCAACACCCGGCTTCAGGTCGAGCATGGCGTCACCGAGGAGGTCACCGGCACTGATCTTGTCGAATGGATGGTGCGGCAAGCCGCAGGTGAACTGCCGCCGCTCGATCAAGCCGACATTTCGCCGAAAGGCGCATCGATCCAAGTCCGGCTTTATGCGGAAGACCCGGCGCGCGAATTCCGGCCAAGCTCCGGCCGGCTGACTGAAGTTTCCTGGCCGCCGAGTGCGCGCATCGAGACGTGGGTGCAAAGCGGATCGGAGGTTTCGCCGTTCTACGATCCGATGATTGCGAAGATCATCGTCAGGGGCTCGTCGCGCGCGGATGCGTTGGCGCGCCTCAAAACGGCGCTTGATCAAACGCGCATCGGCGGGCTCGAGACAAACCTCGACTATCTGCGCCAGCTCGCGGGATCGAGCGTGTTCGCGAATGGCGAAATGCTGACGCGGACGCTGCAGACGTTCGCCTACAAAGCGGACACGATCGAGGTGCTGTCGCCCGGGACGCAGACGACGATCCAGGATTGGCCGGGACGTGTTGGCTATTGGGCCGTCGGAGTTCCACCGTCCGGGCCAATGGATGCGCTGTCGTTTCGCTTAGCAAATCGTATCGTCGGCAACGACGAAGGTGCCGCCGGGATCGAGACGACGCTCGCCGGGCCTTCGCTCAAGTTCAACACAGAGGCCGTGATTTGTCTCGCAGGCGCTGAACTGTCGGCAACAATTGATGGCGCGCCTGCCGGCTACTGGCAGGCCATTCAGGTCAAGGCCGGACAGGTTCTGAAGATCGGCGGTGTCAAAGGACCGGGCGTGCGTGCCTACATCGCCGTTCGCGGCGGCATCGACGTTCCGTCTTATCTCGGTAGTAAATCGACGTTCACGCTTGGCAAGTTCGGCGGTCACGGCGGCCGCGTGCTGATGACCGGCGATGTCCTGCATATCGGCAAGGACGTGGCGAGCTTTCCTTCGGCGCGCCTTCTGGAAGAGCTCAAGCCTCGCCTCGTCCATACCTGGGACATCGGCGTCCTCTACGGGCCGCATGGCGCGCCGGATTTCTTCGCGCCGGAATACATCGACAAGTTCTTCTCGAGCGACTGGGAGGTTCATTACAATTCGAACCCGACCGGTATCCGCTTGATCGGGCCGAAGCCGGTCTGGGCGCGCACCGACGGAGGCGAAGCCGGTCTGCATCCGAGCAACATTCACGACAACGCCTATGCCATCGGCACGATCGATTTCACCGGCGACATGCCTGTCATCCTTGGTCCGGACGGACCGTCGCTCGGCGGCTTCGTATGTCCCGCGACGATTGTTCAGGCAGAACTCTGGAAGATGGGGCAGCTGCGGCCGGGCGACAAAGTTCGCTTCGTGCGCCTCTCTCCAGCAGAAGCCGCGGCGCGCCTCGCGAAGCAAAATGCGGAAATTGCGACGCTGAACTCCATCGCGGCACCGTCGTTTCCGCACGCGAAGTGGGGCGCGGATGATTGCATCGTCGGCGGCCGCGAGGCGTCGGGCGATAAGCCGCGCGTCGTCTACCGGCGCGCAGGCGACGCCTACATGCTGGTCGAATACGGACCCATCGTCCTCGACTTCACCTTACGCTTCCGCGCACACGCGCTGATGGCTGCTCTCGAAAAGCGGAAGTTTCCCGGCATTGTCGATCTTACGCCCGGCATCCGGTCGCTGCAGGTGCATTACGACAGCACGATGCTGCCGCTCGAAGACCTGCTGGCTGAGCTGTCGCGGATCGAGGATTCGCTCGGAGACTTGAGTGACATCGAGGTTCCGTCGCGCGTCGTGCATCTGCCGCTGTCGTGGAACGACGCAGCCGTACAGAAGACGATCGATAAATACATGCAGGGCGTCAGGCCCGATGCGCCCTGGTGTCCCTCGAACATCGAGTTCATCCGGCGCATCAACGGTCTCGATTCCATCGAGGACGTGCTGAAGATCGTATTCGATGCGACGTATCTCGTCCTCGGACTTGGCGACGTCTATCTCGGTGCGCCGGTCGCGACGCCGGTCGATCCGCGGCGCCGGCTCGTCACGACGAAATACAATCCGGCGCGCACCTGGACTCCGGATAACGTCGTCGGCATCGGCGGCGCCTACATGTGCATCTACGGCATGGAAGGTCCCGGAGGCTATCAGCTGTTCGGGCGGACGTGCCAAGTCTGGAACACCTACCGGACGACGGATGCCTTCAAAGCGGGTTCGCCGTGGCTTCTGCGCTTCTTCGATCAAATCCGCTTCTATCCCGTTTCGAGCGAAGCGCTGCTGGCATTCCGCGATGGTTTTCTCGAAGGTCAGGCGAGCGTCAAAATCGAGGAGACGACGTTTCGTCTTAACGATTATCAGGCATTCCTTCGCGACAATGCCGAGGCGATCGGCGCGTTCAAGTCGCGTCAGCAGGCGGCATTCGAGGCCGAGCGGGCGCGATGGCAGCAAGTCGACCAAGATGGTGCGGCGGCCTCATCGGATATCGGCAACGATGATGATGCTGCTTCAGTGTTGCCAGCCGGGGCCACCGCGGTCGAAAGCCCGGTTCCCGGAAGCGTCTGGAAAGTGCTCGTCGAGCCCGGGGCTAAGGTCGTCGAGGGCGAGACACTGATTATCGTCGAGTCCATGAAAATGGAGATGGCAGTGACGGCGACGCAAAGCGGTATCGTTCACGAGGTGCGGTGCGCAGAGGGCCGGCCGGTCGCGCTCGGTCAGGCGCTCGTGATTTTAAAAGAACATGCGGAGGCGACGGCGTGACACTATCGCTCGACATCGCTCATCTCACCGCACTCTACGCGCAAGGGAAAGCCACGCCCGAAGCGATCGTCGAAGAAGTCTTCGCGCGCATCGGCAGGAAGGGCATAGCGCCGGACTGGATCGCACTCCGCGACAAGGCGAGCGTTCTTGATCGCGTCCGACACGCACCGCGCGGGCCTCTTTACGGCATTCCGTTTGCCGTCAAAGACAATATCGATGTCGGCGGAATGCCGACGACATGTGCTTGTCCCGCGTTCGCCTATACGCCGGAGCGTTCGGCAACCGTCGTCGAGCGGCTCGAAGCGGCCGGTGCAATTCTGATAGGCAAAACGAACCTCGACCAGTTCGCAACCGGATTGAACGGCACGCGTTCGCCCTACGGCATTCCGACGAATGTCTTCAATGCGGAGTACATTTCCGGCGGGTCGAGTTCCGGATCGGCCGTCGCTGTCGCCGACGGACTCGTTTCGTTTTCGCTCGGCACCGACACCGCAGGTTCGGGGCGCGTGCCGGCGGCATTCAACAACATCGTCGGACTGAAGCCGACCAAGGGCATGATCTCGACGCGCGGCGTCGTGCCTGCGTGCAAGAGCCAAGACGCCGTCTCGATTTTTGCGCTCACAGTCGCGGACGCGGCAAAGGTTGCGGAGGCCGCCATCGCGTTCGACAAGGACGATTGCTACGCTCGAGCGGACGCGCCGCCGTTCGCGGTCACAGATTTCGGGCGGCCGCTACGCGTCGGAATTCCCAATGCGCCGCTGTCGTTCTTCGAGGACAGCGAGTACCAGCGTCTCTATCATCAGACGATCGATCGTCTCGCGGAACTCGGGGCCGAGATCACGCCGTTCAACTTCGCACCTTTTCGCGATACCGCCGCGCTGCTCTATGACGGTCCTTGGGTCGCCGAACGTCTATTCGCGGCCGACGATTTGAGCGAGGACGATCTCAATCCCGTCGTTGGGGACATCATTCGAAGCGGGAGGGATAAATCCGCCCTCTCGGTATTCGAGGGCTTCTATCGCTTAGCGGAGTTTCGCCGCGCCGCGGATGCAGAATGGAAGCGCATGGACGTGATGGTGCTGCCGACCGCAGGCACGATCTACAAGATTGCCGACATACTGGCCGATCCCATCCGGCTCAATTCCAACCTCGGCGCGTACACGAATTTCGTCAATCTGCTCGACCTGTCGGCGCTCGCCGTTCCGGCCGGTTTTCGTGATGACGGCATCCCGTTCGGCGTGACGTTGATCGGCCGTGCGTTCGCCGACGGACAGCTCGCGGCGGTGGGCGACATGCTCCACCGCGCGCTCGATGGTGCCAAGCTCGGCGCTACACAAGCGTCCTTATCCAGCTCGCCGCCCGTCACGGCGCGGCCGGTCAAGAAGCGAACGGTCGAGGTTGCTGTTGTCGGCGCGCATCTTAGGGGGCAACCGCTCAACGGCCAGCTGACGGAGCGCGACGCCGTCTATCGCGAAACGTGCCGTACCGCCGAGGGGTATCGGCTTTATGCCTTGCCCGGAACGACGCCGCCAAAGCCGGGTCTCGTCTTCGACGGCAGCGGACCCGGCGGCATAGAAGTCGAAATTTGGGAAATGGACGAGGCCGCTTTCGGCTCGTTCGTGAGGTTGATCCCGGCGCCGCTCGGCATCGGCACCCTTGTTCTTGACGATGGCCGTCAAGTTAAGGGGTTCCTATGCGAAAGCCATGCGCTTCACGGCGCCGAAGACATCACCGAGTTCGGGGGCTGGCGGGCTTGGCTGAACCGGACCGCTGTCGCCTGATCTCCGGCAAGCTTGAAATAATATGCTGCAAATGCCGAGCTTTAGGACGTCGACCGCAATTACGATGCGGCACCTTGCGAAAATGATGACCTCGACACCATGTTAATGTAGTATTTTATTCGGGATTGACGTTTGAACGCGTGAGACCGCCCTCAAGGCGGCAAGCGGAGGAAGCGATGCAGAGCAAATTTATCCGGGCCAGTGTTGTCGCCGGGGCGGCGGCAATCCTTGGTCTCATGTCGGCGCAGCCGAGCGCGCGAGCCGACGATACAGCCGTGATTTGGGATAGCGTTAGGACAGACCTTTTCGGAACCCGCGACGTCGCCGACGGGGCTGGAAAAGTGATGCTCGAAGCCCCGTACCGGGCAGAAGATGCATCGACCGTTCCGCTGACCGTTCGCTTACCAGCCGAATTCGCCAAGGACGTGAAATCGCTGACGCTTGTCATCGACAAGAACCCCTCCCCGGTCGTCGCGAGCTTCGCATACGGCGATGCGGCCGGCACGGGCGAGCGTGTTTTGGCTACGCGCGTCCGCATCGATCAATATTCGAACGTGCGCGCCATCGCCGAGACGAACGACGGCAAGCTGTTCATGACGATGAAGTTCGTCAAAGCCTCGGGCGGCTGCTCGGCGCCCGCTGGTAAAGACCCCGAGGAAGCGGCAAAGACGATGGGCAAGATGAAGGTCATGACGGCCTTCAAGGATCCTGAGGACGCCAAAGCGCAGGAGGCGCAGGTGATGATCCGGCATCCGAACAGTTCGGGTATGCAGATGGATCAGCTGACAGGCCTCTATATCCCGACGCACTTTGTGGACAAGGTTGCGGTGAAAACCGGCGGCAAAACCGTCTTCACGATGACGGGCGGCATCTCGATCAGCGAGAACCCGAATTTCCGCTTCACCTATCAGGGCAGCCCGGCCGATGTCATGAGCGTCGAGGCGGAGGATTCGAAAGGCAATGTGTTCAAGGGCAATTCGGCTCCGAACCAGTCCTGACATCACGCCAGCGGAACGGCCACATGGCCGGCAAGCTCACAGAAGACGATTTAATACCAGTTGCAGGCGGCGGGCTTTTGCATCGCCGCCTTTTTCTTCAGGGCGGCCTCGTTCTGGCGACGGCACAGACGGCCACATCGCTCGGTGCGGAAGAAGCTCCGAAACCTGAGACCGAAGACCCCGCCGACCCTTCCTGGATCCATAGGACCGGGCTCCCTTTCAGCGGTTACGGAACGCCATCGAAATACGAGAAATACGTCGTTCGCAACACGGGCGGCAATCGCGCGCCTGCGGGCGACGGCGTTTCCTGGACGCCGCTGGAAGATCTCGAGGGCATCATCACGCCGAGCGGGCTGCACTTCGAGCGTCATCATGATGGGGTGCCCGACATTGATCCGGCGGTGCATCGGCTTGTCATCCATGGGCTCGTGCGGCAGCCGCTGGAATTCACGGTCGCCAATCTGCTTCGATATCCGATGCGATCGCGCTTTCTCTTCATCGAATGCGGCGGCAACAGCAACGCCGGGTGGCATGAAGAGCCAATCCAGCGGCCCGTCGGCAATTTTCACGGACTTGTTTCTTGCTCGGAATGGACGGGCGTGCCGCTTTCGATCCTGCTCGACGAAGCCGGCGTTGATGCGAAGGCTTCGTGGGTCATCGCAGAAGGGGCGGATGCCGGGCTTCTTAACGTCAGCCTGCCGCTTGCGAAGCTGATGGATGATGCGATCGTCGCTCTCTACCAGAACGGCGAGCGCGTGCGGCCGGAGAACGGTTATCCTCTCCGGCTCATCGTGCCGGGCTGGGAGGGCATCACGAACGTCAAATGGTTGCGGCGTCTGCACGTCACCGATGCTCCCGCAATGACGCGCAACGAAACGGCGAAATACACCGAGCTTCAGCCGTCGGGCAAGGCACGGATGTTTACGTTCGTCATGGATGCGAAATCGCTGATCACTTCGCCGTCGCCAGGGCAAAAGATGCACGGCGCGAACATTTATGAAATTCGCGGGCTCGCGTGGAGCGGACGCGGAAAGATCGCAAAGGTCGAGGTTTCGGCGGACGGCGGCAAATCGTGGGGCGAAGCGCATTTGCAGGAGCCCGTCATGGCGCAATGCTTCACGCGATTTCGATCTGCGTGGGCCTGGGATGGACAGGCTGCGGTCCTCAAAAGCCGAGCAACCGACGAGACCGGATACGTTCAGCCCGAACGCGACGTGCTGGTGAAAGAGCGCGGGCGTGAAGGCTACTTTCATTACAACGCCATCGTCTGCTGGGCTATCGATGAAGATGGTACGATCAGCCATGTCTATGCTTAGGCACGTCGCGGCTGCGATTTTCGTTCCGGTCGTGGCAACGTCGGTCATAGCTGCAGATGCCGACGTTAGGGCTCCTCGCCTCGGCACGCCGCTGAGCCCCGGCGAAGTTGAGAAATGGGATCGCACGATCTTCGCCGATGGGCGTGGATTGCCGCCAGGAAAAGGCACTGCGAAAGACGGCCGCGTGATCTACGAGCAGAAATGCGCGAGCTGCCACGGTTTGCACGGCGAAGGCGGCACGGCCGAAGAACTCGTCAGCGAGCCGAAGCCGCCGTCGGCAGATAATCCAAGCAAGGCCATCGGATCTTACTGGCCATTCGCGCCGACGATCTTCGATTTCGTTCGCCGGAGCATGCCGCCTGCCGCCGCCGAATCACTCACTGCCGATGATACCTACGCGTTGACGGCCTACCTGCTTGCCGCCAACGGCGTCATCGGCGAGGGCGACGAGATGAACGCCAAGACGCTTGCGGCCGTACGCATGCCGAACCGCGACGGCTTCATCTGGATCGATGTAAAAAAGTAAGCGCGCGCAAGTGAGAAGGGCCTCGGAGGCCAGTGAGGCAGGCACCACGATTGCTTCCACCAACACTCAGAAGTTGATCAAGGCTCCAAAGATGCCTTCTTGAAATGCATCGAGCGACGTTCTTCCGCTGGGAATACCGCCGACCCCGGTTCCGTTGATATCGCCATCTGCGTGCTCGTAGACGGCGTAAATCGACATTTCCGCAGCTTCGATACGCTGAACAATGCCTCCTTGCCACAAATTGACACTCGAGCTGAATGTCTTTCCAGGATTGGAGCCGGCATCGTCATGACGGTACTCGCCAAAAATGTTCGTCTTGCCGAGTGAAAACCATTTCTGCTCAATACCGGGTTGGATGAACCATGTCGTGCTATCAGGTTCTGTGAGCTGACTTTCGGTCACCGGATTCCCAGTGTCTATGTGTTGCTTACCCCAGCCACCGAAAACGAATAGTCCAGTGGGTTTGTGCATGATCGTAGCGGCGGCGCCACCCCAGTCGCACCGGAAGTTCGGCAACGATGCCGTCGTCGTACTCGACGAAATGCAGGGCGTTCCTCCCGCGACGTACGTGCTCGGCGTACCGCTGAACTGAGTGCCGGGATTATTGCTTTGGCCATAACCGGCACGGGCCAGAACACTGAAATCGTGGATATCGTTTTTGTAGATGAGCGCCACATCCCATAAGCTGGCTTCGCCCCAAGCCGCGGCAAAGGAAAAGCCTTCATAAGTCGGTGAGTCATAGCGAACAACATTGCGACGAGCGCTCTGACCGGGTGTTGAATTGTTGAAGCCTCGCAGAATATCTGTCCATCTGAGCGGAGTCGTACCTATGGGATTTCCATCGGCTCTTAGTTGAAACTGCGACAGGTAGATCGCAGGGGCTTCAGCATCCAGTATGTTGCGCGTTAACGTGAAATCGGCGTCGTCGAGAAGGTGGTAGGTCGCGGTGCCGTTCAGTCCGACAGCAACTTGGCCCCAGTCGTTATTCTTGACGTACCAATAGCTTTTGCGGACCAAAAGCTGGTTATCCTGATTATTCGGATTGCTGCTCGAAGAACTCGGAGAGTTCTGATTCCATTGACTGGAAGGATGCCCCTGCGTTCCAATCTCGAGCGTGTAACCGGCCGACCAGTCGGACGTGATCTTTGCCTCGCCGACAAACCTGAAGCGCGACTGCTCGACAGAGTTCGTGCCGACATAGACATTATGTTCCGTGCCGTCATCCCAGGCGAATACGGCTTCGTTGACCCAACCCGAAATCGTCAGGCTGACCTTGCGGTTGCCTTTGCGTGCGGTGGTTGCCTCTAATTCGGCGACACGCTCCTCGAGATCGGCGCAGCAATTCCCACCTAGGTCCGCAGCCGCGGCTGGCGACATTAGAGCCAGGGCGATCGCAATGCTGCCGAAGCCGCTTCGAAACGCACGAGATATCCTCATGAGTGGCACCCCCGGATCACCGATCTGCTCACTGATAATATGCGTGCGATGCGTCGAGCAACGACGAATGGACTGCAATTTTAGGATGAGAATTGAGTGTAACGCAGAAGCTATTATTCACAGAAACCGAATCGGCCGCACGCAGATTATCTCCCGCGCTTTGCCGTTTTTTGAATTGAGGAGGAGACATTCAGATGTCCCCATTTAAATGAAGCGCGCGTCGCGGCTCTCATCTCGCGGGCATCTGGAGAAAGCATCCATTGGAGCCCTTTCGGACTTCAAAAATTCGTAAGGCCCTGCTTCCGCTCATTGCAATTCCAATTTCGCTTCCAAATATCATTCTATGCAGAGTGGCGACGTGCCGATGGACGGGGCACGCACCGGGCGCCACCATCATGACTGCTGACGGGCATTGTGAGCAAAGCCTGCCCGCCGCAACTCAGTCTAAGGTCTAAAACAATGAAATCGTCACGCGTATTGATTGTCGCCGCGAGCGCGGTGACGGCAAGCTTCGCCGTCGCCTGCAACGCCTTTGCGGCTGAGCCGGGAACGCCGGCATCGGTTTTGGCGATGAACCAAAAGCCCAAGGGCGAATCCGTCTCCATCACCTATGTCTTTGTTCCGAAGGACGGGATTTTGGCCGTCTACTCAGGCGATCCGGCAAATCGCTCGCACGCCAAGCTGCTCGGTAAAGCTGCGCTTCCCCATGGGGATCACCGGAACGTCAGTATCAAGCTCACCGGCGAACCCAAAACGGGCGAAAAATTATGGGCAGTGATCGAGGGCTCGAGCGGTAAGCCGTTCACCAATGCCGACGGGCTGGCAGAGCAAAGCTTCAAGGTTCTGTAATCTCAAGAGGCGGCCCGGCGCCCTGCCCCGACGCGCCGGGTCGATGCCGTGCGACCAGCCACGCGAGTCTCAGCCTCGGCCTAGGAGGGAAAGAGAGCACTCGGCTTGGCGGAAAAGGCCGAGGTTGGCTCTGTCACAAATAATTATTTTACAGTATTTGCTTGGCCTTCGCCGACCCGGAAAGAACAAGTTCTAGTAAGTATTGAATTATTGTCCCGCGTGCCCTATTTCGGGCCCCCAGCGCACCTTTAAGCGCTTGCTGGAGCCGGCGTCACCGGCATTTCATTTCTGGGAGCGTTCGTTGGACAACGTACTTATCATCGGGGCAGGCGCTGCAGGCTCGGTCGTCGCGAAGAAATGCGCAATGAACCGGGACGTCTTCAAGAAGATCCACCTTGCCTCGCGCCGTCTGGAAAGCTGCAAGAAGGTCCAGGCCGAGTGCAAATCTCCTATCGATATTTCGCAGCTCGATGCCGACAACGTCGCCGACACGGTCGCGCTGTTGAACAAGGTCAAGCCTGACCTCGTGATCAACATGGCGCTTCCGTACCAGGATCTCGCGATCATGGACGCGTGCCTCGAGGCCGGCGTCAACTACATGGACACCGCGAACTACGAGCCGCGCGACGAAGCAAAATTCACCTACAAATATCAGTGGCCGTATAACGACAAGTTCAAGGCCAAGGGGCTGATGGCGGTTCTCGGCTGCGGGTTCGATCCGGGAGTCACGAACATCTTCTGCGCCTACGCGCAGGAGAACCTTTACGACGAGATCCACACGATCGACATCATCGACTGCAACGCGGGCAGTCACGGCAAGGCCTTCGCGACGAACTTCAATCCGGAGATCAATCTCCGCGAGGTGACGCAGCGCGGCAAATACTGGAAAGACGGCGAATGGATCGAGATCGATCCGCTGTCGATTTCGACGATGATCGACTATCCGGAAGTCGGCCCGGTGAAATCCTACCTCATCTATCATGAGGAGGAAGAGAGCCTCGTCGAGAATATCAAAGGCCTGAAGCAGATCCGCTTCTGGATGACGTTCTCCGACAATTACATCAAGCATCTCGAAGTGCTGCAGAACGTCGGCATGACCCGCATCGACCCCGTCATGTACAAGGGCAATCCAGTCGTTCCGATGGAGTTCCTGAAGTCCGTTCTTCCGGAGCCGTCTTCGCTTGCCGAAAACTACACCGGCAAAACGTCGATCGGCGTCGTCATCAAGGGCGAAAAGAAGGGCAAGAAGAAGCGCTACATGATCTGGAACGTGTGCGATCACGCCGAGACCAACAAAGAGGTCGGCGCGCAGGCGGTTTCCTACACGACCGGCGTCCCGGCCGTCGTCGGCGCGATCATGATGTTCAAGGGCATCTGGAAGGGCAAAGGCGTCTTCAACGTCGAGCAGCTGCCGCCGGAGCCGTTCCTCGAAGAGCTCGCCGAACAGGGGCTCCCCTGGCAGGTGAAGGAAATCGAGAAGTCCGATCAGAAAAAGCTTTTCGCGGTCGAGACCTGATGAGCGAGAAAAGTTGGTGCCGGTCTCAATGAATAAAGAACTCGTGGAGATTTATTCGGACGCAACCAACTACGCCGTAATGAGGCACCCGGGACGTCGATTCCCGGGTATCCTCATCCAGGGCGATACCCTCTATTCGATCGTCTACAATGCTGAAAGCGCAAAAGCTGCTCTGGGAAGAGGCGATCTCAAAAAAGCGACTGAAGAAATAGACGAACTTGTCGAAGGACTTCGAGCGCGACTCGACCATTATAAAAAGGTGCTCCTCGATCACGGCCTGCCTCTCCCCTTTGTGGAAACTCCGCGACTATGAGCGAAGCCGAAATCCTTTCGATCCGCAACGAGTTGACGGGCCTCGTCGTCTCCGTCGTTTCGGTGAGCTTCGGAATGATTTCGGCCTACATCGCGGGGCTCTGGCTCTTCCTTCGGGAAGCGCCGATCTCGCTCCGCTTGCTCGCATTCACCCTGCTGTCGTGCGGCCTTGCGTTCATGGGCGCGCTGACAATCGGCCTGAACGAGCTTCTGATCGGGACTGATCGCGCGTGGTCGAAACTTGCGAGCCCAGCCAGTGAAATTCCCGGCTTCGGCAACGCTCGGCCGGATTGGCTTCACGGGTTCACCCTCTATGAGGCATCCGCGCTCCTTGGAAGTTTGGCATTCGGGGCCATCTATGTCTCGCTCGCCTATCTGACTTTCATCTATAGATGGCCGGGCTCGACGGCGGGCCCCGTGCGTGTCTCGACTTGAACGCTTTCGCTAACTCGACCGGTGACCCGAATTGTCAGAACATTCGAAACTGAAATTGGCCTCGTTCGATTGGGCACAGTCCATTGCGACGCCCGCCTACGTTCTCGACGTCGCGGCGCTGAAGCGCAACCTTCAGCGCGCCGCAGAGATAAAGCGCGAGACCGGCGCTAAAATTCTCCTCGCCACGAAGGCGTTCGCGCTTCCGGCTGCCTTTCCCCTTATGCGCGACGTTCTCGACGGCACGACCGCGAGCGGCGAATACGAGGCGCGGCTCGGCCATGACGAGTTCGGCAAGGAAGTGCACGTCTATTCGCCTGCCTACGCGACCGGCGAGGTGGAGCGGCTCACGAAGCTCGCGCAGCACATCTATTTCAACTCGCCCGAGCAGATTGCGAAGAACCTTCCGGTGATCAGGAAGCACCCGGAGGTTAAAATCGGCATCCGGATCAATCCTGGCTATTCGAACGCGACGCTCGGCGGCGCGCTTTACGATCCTTGCGCTCCCTATTCGCGCTTTGGCGCCACGCCGGAGACGCTCGACCGCGTCCCGTGGGACGAAGTCGACATCCTCCACGCGCACGCTCTCTGCGAGTCGGGCCATGAGGGATCCGTGGGTCTTATCGAGCATGTCGGGCGCGTGTTCGGCGACTATGTCCGCCGTGTCAAAACGGTCAATTTCGGCGGCGGCCATTTCATCAACAAGCCGGGCTACGATATCGGCAAGCTGATCGCCGCCATCAAGGCGTTCAAAAGCACGTTCCAGGTCGATGTCGTTCTGGAGCCGGGCGCCGGTCTTGTCGTCAACACGGGCTATCTCGTCGGCAGCGTCCTCGACATCCACCACAATGACAAGGACATCGCCATTCTCGATGCGTCCGCTTCGACGCACATGCCCGACGTTCTCGAAGTGCCCTACACTCCGGAAGTGGTCGGCGCCGCGCCGCCCGGCCAAAAGCCTCACACCTACATTCTCGGCGGCAAAACCTGCATGACCGGGGACATCATCGGAGAATACTCTTTCGACCGGCCGCTGAAGGTTGGCGATCGGGTCATTTTTACCGATATGATGCAATATTCATTTGTGAAGAACAACACGTTCAACGGCGTGCCGCTCCCTGATCTCGCCATTCTCGAGGAGGATGACACAACGTGGACACTTCGGTCGTTTGGCTACGATGATTTCCGCCACCGGCTGGGGTAGAAGAAAGGGGCGGCTTTCGCATACCGGCTGACACGCCGACGTACGACGGCCGCCGATAAACATTACGGCGAGTATCATGAAGTCAGAAAATCCCAAGCCGGTCCTACTTGCCGACTATCGCCCGCCGGAATTTCTGATCGATACCGTCCACCTCGACATCGCGCTCGCGTCATCGAAGACGCGCGTGATCTCGAAACTGGCCATTCGCCGGAATCCGAATTCAGATGCGGGCGGCAAGGTTCCGCTTCGTCTCGATGGCGAGCTTCTGAAGCTCGAGAGTGTCGCGCTCGACGGTAAAGAACTCAAGCCATCGTCGTATCGTGTCGATGATACCAGCCTGACGATCCTGACGCCACCGAAGGAGCCCTTCACGCTCGAAATCGAGACGGTGGTCAACCCTAAGGGCAACACGGCGTTGCAGGGGATCTATCTCTCGCGCGGCGTCTACTGCTCGCAATGCGAGGCTCAGGGCTTTCGGCGCATCACGTATTTTCTCGATCGCCCCGACGTGCTCGCCAAATACACCGTCCGTCTCGAGGCGGATGTCGAGACGGCGCCGGTTCTTCTGGCGAACGGCAATCCTGTCGAGCGCGGAACGCTTGCTGGCGGCGAACGTCACTACGCGATCTGGCACGATCCACATCCGAAGCCTTCGTACCTCTTCGCGATCGTCGGCGGCAATCTTTCCCCCGTGGCGTCCACCTTCACGACGGAGTCGGGTCGCGAAGTCGATCTCCGCATTTATGTCGAACGCGGCAAGGAACCCCGCGCGCATTGGGCAATGGAATCCTTGAAGCGCGCCATGCGTTGGGATGAAGAGCGGTTCGGACGCGAATACGATCTCGATGTCTTCAATATCGTCGCCGTCTCGGACTTCAACATGGGGGCCATGGAGAACAAGGGCCTCAACATCTTCAACGATCGCCTGATCCTCGCTTCGCCGGAAACCGCGACCGACGCGAATTATGAATCGATCGAAAGCGTGGTCGCGCACGAATACTTCCACAACTGGACCGGCAACCGCATTACGTGCCGCGACTGGTTCCAACTCTGCCTGAAAGAGGGCCTGACGGTCTACCGCGACCAGGAATTCTCAGCGGATCTCCGCAGCGCGACCGTGCAGCGCATCTCCGACGTCAGGCAGCTCAAGGCGCTGCAGTTTCCGGAAGACCAGGGTCCGCTCGCCCATCCGGTGCGGCCCGAGAGCTACGTCGAGATCAACAACTTCTATACGCCGACGGTCTATGAGAAGGGCGCCGAAATCGTCCGGATGATGCGAACGATCCTCGGACCCCGCAAATTCCGCGAGGGGATGGATCTCTATTTCGAGCGCCACGACGGACAGGCTGTGACTATCGAAGATTTCATCGCCTGCTTCGCAGATGTGAGCGGGGAAGATTTTTCCCAGTTCCATCGCTGGTATTCGCAGGCCGGCACGCCGGAACTCGTCTGCGATCTCTCATACGACCGCCGCAAGAAGTCGGCCGAGCTGACCGTTCATCAGGTGCTGAAGCCGTCGCCCGGCAAGGTGAAGAAGCAGCCGTATTTCATTCCGATCAGCATGGCGCTGCTCGGCGAGAACGGCAAAGAGATGGATCTCGAAGTGTCGGGCGGCGTCAAGATCCGCGACGGCGTCATGGCCGTTGCCGAGCGGACGACGAACTTCAAATTCACAGGCGTCACATCGCGGCCCGTCCCGTCGCTGCTACGCGGCTTCTCGGCGCCAGTCACCGTCACGATGTCTCTCTCGGATCAGGATCTTGCATTCCTGATGCATCACGATAGCGACCTGTTCAATCGCTGGCAGGCCAGCAACGCCTACACGACGCGCAGCATCATCGGCTTGCTCGACTCCAAGCGGCCGAAGTCCGTGGTCGGATCGAAGTCCGCCAAGCTCGCGGATGCGTTGCGCTACGCGTTGCGGGACAGAGAACTCGACGACGCCTATAAGGCCGAGTTGCTAAAGCTGCCCTCAGTTGCGGACATCGCGCGCGAGAAGGCGAGCCGCGTCGATCATGAGGGCATTTACAATGCTCATCGGCTGTTCAGCCGCACAGTCGGCGACAAACTGGCGGATGATCTCGAAACTCTCTACGCGGACGCCTCGCGGGAGAAGAAATTTTCGCCGAGCTCCAAAAGCGCCGGCAGGCGGGCATTGCGCAATGCGGCGCTGACGCTGCTGACGACGCGCGAAACCGACGACGACTTCGAGCGGGTAGAGGCGCATTATCGCAAAGCCTCGAACATGACGGACGCGTGCCACGCGCTGTTCCTGATCGCGGGCCTCGACGCGCCCGGCCGCGAGGACATCCTTCAGGATTTCTTCCAACGTTGGAAGGACGATCACCTCGTCATCGACATGTGGTTTGCGGCGCAGGCCCAGTCCCCTCGGCCGAGCGTGCTCGACGAGGTCAAGACGCTTTGCCGGCACCCGCTCTTCAAGATCACGACGCCGAATAAAGTTCGCGCGCTCATCGGGACGTTCGCATTAGGCAATCCCTTGCAGTTCAATCGCGCCGATGGTGCGGGCTATGACTTCCTTGCCGACAAGGTGCTCGAAATCGATCAGTTCAACCCGCAAGTCGCGGCGCGGATGCTCGGCGCATTCCGCAGCTACCGGGCGCTTGAACCCGGCCGCAAAGGCTTGGCAAAGGCGGCGCTAAAACGCGTCGCCGGCGCTTCGATTTCCCGCGATTGCCACGAGATCGTCTCGCGGATGCTAGAGGACTAACTGAGCATTTCCGCCACACCCGACGGCTCTTATGCTCAGGCTGCCGTCATCGGAACAAAATTGATTCCCTCGCGATTTTTTCTCCCTCGACAGGTGAGTCGCAAATCGGCGATTGTCGAATCACGCTCGAGGACATGATCGTCCAACGCTTTTTGGGGCCGAGCACTTAGACAAAACTCAGCGAAGGAATTCGAGATGGCTCGGACGTGGTCCGTTCCTCAACGGGAGAGCTTTGCCGGCTTCGGCTGCTCGCGGCAACAATCTGCCGGCGAGGTCGCGAACGGGATTGGCTTCTCGCGGCGCGGATTGATTTTGCTGTTTGCCGGGCTACTCACCGGGGCTGGCGCGGTCGTTCCTCAGCTCGACCCGGATCAACTTTCGACGTTGCTGTTCGTTGTAGGCGCTGGCCTTGCCGCGATGGTGGTGGTGCTCCCGGCGCAGAGCTGCAGGCAGCAACAGAAGCGCCCCCTGCCCGAACCAGAAACCTCTTCGCCGTCTGCCTTCGACGCACGCGGCGGACAAGTCCGCCTTCCAGAGCTTTTCGGCGCCGGCGGTGCGGACTCAGCACTTGATCGGGCCGCCTGGGCGAAACTCACCGCGCACATGAGCCACGAGCTCAGGACACCGCTCAATGCGGTGCTCGGCTTCTCGGAGATCATGACGAAAGAGGTCTTTGGTCCGCTTGGTTCGAACTACGGCCCCTACGCCCGGGACATTCATGCGAGCGGCCGTATCCTGCTCAAAAGCGCCGAGGATGCGCTCGCGATCACGGCACTGCTGACGGCTCCCGAATGCCAGGGCCGGCAGACGAGCCGCCTCACGGCTGTCCTCGATGAAGCATGCGCCTTCTCGGCGCCCGACCTCGCAGCGCGCTCGATCTCGCTCGTCAGGGACATCGATGCCGGTTGCGATATTCTCGGCGAGCATCAGGCCATGCGTCAGTTGCTGATCAATCTCATCGGCGAGGCGGTCCGTAACGGCGCATCCGATTGCGCACTTCGCATCGAAACGAAATCTCGGCCCGGCGCGATCGACGTTTCGCTTGCCATTCGCGCTGCCAAGACAGGCGCGACTCGCGAGGATGGTTTCGGCATGATCCTAGCGCGCACGCTCTCTGAGCTTTCGGGTGCGGAACTTACGACATCCGCGGTCGAGGGTGAGTGCCGGTGGACCGTGCGCCTGCTCCCTGCGGCGCAGCACGATCTTTTCCTGGCTGCCTAAGGCAAGCCGTGTCGTCAATCACTCCGGCTTGGCGCCATCTTTTGCAGGCTCGCCTTGCGATCTCAGAACGTTCGGACGGCGCTTCTCGCGCCAGGACTGAAGAATTTTCCGTTCCTCAGGGCTGAGGCTTGCAGCCGTTTCCGCCAAGGCGTTGTTGAGAGCCGTCTTAAAGACGTTCTCCGACTCTCGCAGTTTGGCCAATGCTTCTACGAACTTCGCTTTGTCGAACGGCTCCTCCGTCAACATCGCATTGGCGTCGATCCATGATTTCCTGACGTCGGCCCGCAGATCCTTCATTGCCGCCCGTGCGCCCGTGATCTCGTTCCGGACCGCGTCCTGACGGTTTTCAGGAAGCTGCCTCACGAAGGCCAACAGGCCAGGCTCGTTGGCGGACAGGCTTTTCTCATAATGATGCCAGGCAGCGGCGGCAAACAAACCGACGAACAAGAGGTTCAGCGCGAGCGACGCGATGAAGGCCGGATAGAAATATCCAGGGCGAGCAGGCGCAAGTTTATCGACTTCGACCGTCACAGCAGATCCTCATCCAGCAAAACGTCAGCATCGTCTGACTGCGCAATTCGGGTGCTGCTGGCGTTCGTATTCCCGCCGAGAAGGACGTCGGCGCTTGAGTTCAGCACATTCAATTGACCTGCGAACACGCCAAGCACCAAGGAGGCCGCAAGCGCGGTTGCGGCAAAGCCATGATGACGCCGCTGCCAGCTCCACGCCGCCCGGCGCCCGGCGGGTTCGCGAGCGACGCTCGTACGGTTCGTCACGACGCGCGGCTGGCGTTCCGCCGTCGCCATGATCCGATGGCTCAATCCGTCGAGGCGGCTCTGATCATACTGCGGTGCCTTATCGAGCAGGCGATCGAAAGCCTCGGCGTCCCGCAGCATTTTCTGCGCTTCGCTATTGCCTGCGATCAGGCCCGACAGAGCGAGCCGCAAGGGCGCCGGCCATCGCGTACGATCCGCACCATATGCGTCGAGCGCGGCCTCCAGTTTGTCGAGCCCTACAGGGCCTAGACTATTCCGTGACATCGTTCTGCCGTCTCCCGCATTCAGAGTTCGCCATCATTACGCAGCGACTCCCAATCCGATCTCAGTTCCGCCTTCAGCTGCCGCCGTGCCCGGCTGAGGAGCGACTCGACTGCTTCGTCGGATACTCCCATGACCTGCCCGATCTCGATCTGGCTCAGGCCCTCAAAGTGGAAGAGGGTCAGCGCCAACCGCTGCCGGTCCGGCAATTTCTGCATCGCCATCTCGACGCGGCGCTGCGTATCCTGGCTCTCGAGGCCCGCCAGCTGACGCGCCGGCTCGGGAACCTCGGGCAATTCATCAACAACCTTCACCCGGCTCTGGCCACGGACCCGGTCGAGGCACAGGTTCGAGACCACCCGGCGCAGCCAAGGCCTGATGCCCGCCGGTCCGATTTCCAGCGTTCCGCTCGAGCGCCAAAGCCGCAAGAACGCCTCCTGCGCCGCATCCTCGGCCTCCGCATCATCCCGCAACATTCGGCGCGCCACGGCAACGATGCCGCCCAGATGGCGCTCCATCAGCAGGCGAAACGCGTCGCCGTCGCCGCGACCGACCGCGGCAACAAGCTCAACTTCGTCCGTCCGTGTCTCGGCCGCCAGCCGCGGAGCAGCTTGACCGCCGTCGGTCCTCGTCGCCGCCACTGATCCTCTCGACATGCCTGTTTAGCCTGCCTCGCGCCTCAACGCCGCGGATGTATGCGGCCCTAAGGCCCCGGATCCGTGTCGGTCATCGCAAGAACGTCATAACCTGCCACAATCCGTCGCCAGAGTGCAAAGACCTATGCAATCAGGCGGTTGAACGCCGCGTGGACCCCGCCAAGTGTCTGCTCCAGCTTCGTTTCCAGGTCCTGAAACGAGGCCGTACCCCCTGAGCGGATCAGCAAAGCCTTAAGTCCTTCCGGGGCTTCCGCCGGCTCAAACCGGCCTTCGAGCGTCAACCGTAGCACCTGGGTCAAGTCGTGCAGGAGTTCGCCCGCTTCCGAGAGAAGCCGATAGTCGGCCTCATTGATCACGCCTTCGGCGGCGGCGGCAGCGAGCGCGACAAGGGTCGTCTGACTGAGAATTCCCGGATGATCCGGGGCATGGACGAGTTGGATATGCTGCGTAATGAACTCGAGGTCGACGAGCCCACCCCGCACCTGCTTCAGGTCCCAGATATCGGTCGTAGCTTTTTCGGCTTCGATGCGCTCGCGCATGTCGCGAATGTCGGCCGTGATTTTGACTGGATCGCGCTGCGCCGTCAGGACCTTGCGGATCTCCGCTTCGACGCGCGCGCCCAACTCGCGGCAGCCTGCGATCACGCGTGCCCGAGTCAGAGCCATGTGCTCCCAGGTCCAGGCTTCGTTCGCCTGATAATTCGTGAAGCTCGACAGGCGTGTCGCAACGGGGCCCTGCTGCCCGGAGGGACGAAGACGCATGTCGACATCGTACAGCGCGCCCTCGGCGGTTCGTGCCGAAATGGCCGTGATGAGGCGCTGCGTCAGGCGCGTATAGTAATGCGACGCGTATAGAGGTTTCGCGCCGTCCGACTGCTCGGCATCGGTATCGAAATCGTAGATCAGGATCAGATCGACGTCGGACGCCGCCGTCATTTCGCGGCCGCCGAGCTTGCCCATCGCGACGACCACGGCGGCTCCGCCCGGCACGCGGCCGTGGTCCTCCTCCATCTCGCGCGTGACCTCGGCGAAGAGCGCCGCGATCAGGCGTTCCGCGATGGTCGCGTACGCGGCTCCCGCTTCGGTCGCCGATATGCTGCCTGCCAGAATTCTAACGCCGACAAGAAATTCCTGTTCGCTGCCGATCCGTCTCGCCGTATCGAGAATTTCCTGCATCGGATCGCCAACGGCCGTGGCGCGTGCGGACCGGAATGCCTTCATCACGAGTTCGTCGATGGCCGCGCCATTGAGGTCGCCGCCGTGAACCTGCGGATCGAGCACGGCGTCCAACAACCGGCGGCGGCGCGAAAGAATGCGCGCGAGACGCGGAGCCGATCCCATGATGTCGGCAAAGAGGCGGATCAGCCTCGGTTGCGCTTTCAGCAACGAGAAGAGCTGAACCCCCGACGGTAGCTCGGCGATGAAACGATCGAAGCTCGCAATCGCGGCATCGGGATCGACGGTATCGGCGAGCGCTTCGATCAGCAGCGGCTGCACTTCCGTCAGGCGTTCGCGGGCGCGCGGCGATCTCACCGCCGGCGTGCGTCCATGATGCCAGCCCCTAACGATCGCCAGCACTTGCGATGGCTGCGAATAGCCGAGACGCTTCAGTTCCTCGACCGTGCGCGGATCGTCTTCCGCACCGGCGAAAACGAGGCTCGAACCGGAGGGCGTCAGCTGCGGCGCCTCTTCGAAGAGACCATCGTAATGCTTCTCCACCGTCTCGAGCGTCGCCAGCAGCGCGCGCGAAAAATCGGGCGTACCAGCGTAACCGGAGAAGCGTGCGAACGCATCGAGCGCGACCGGGTTTGACGGCACCTCGTGCGTCTGCTCGTCGGCGATCATTTGCACGCGGTGTTCGAGGCGTCGCAGGAAACGGTAGGCGTGGTCGAGGTCGGCGCGCACGTCTGCCTTCACCCAGCCGCGCCGTTCGAGCGCCACCAAGGCGTCGAGCGTCGCGCGGACGCGGAGATCGGGCTGGCGGCCACCCGCGATCAACTGCTGCGTTTGGGCGAAGAATTCGATCTCGCGAATGCCGCCGCGGCCGAGTTTGAGATTCTGTCCGGCGACGGCGATCGCGCCGATTTCTTTGTGGGCATGGATCTGCCGCTTCATCGCATGGATATCGGCGATCGCTGCGAAATCGAGATACTTTCTCCAAATAAAGGGGGCGAGTTCGGCAAGAAATGTTTCGCCCGCTTCGAGGTCGCCCGCCACCGGCCGCGCCTTAATCATGGCGGAGCGTTCCCAGTTCTGGCCGACGGTTTCGTAATAGCCGTGCGCGGCGGCGGTGGAGAGCGCGATCTGCGTTGCGCCCGCGTCGGGCCGCAGACGGAGGTCCGTGCGGAAGACGTAGCCATCGGCCGTCCGCTCATCGAGCAGCAGCACGAGGTCGCGGGTGAGCCGCACGAAGAAGGATTGCAGATCGCCGTCGCCGATGAGGCGGGACTTGTCGCGGTCGAAGAAGATCGTCAGGTCGATGTCGCTCGAATAATTGAGTTCGAAGGCGCCGTGCTTGCCCATGGCGAGCACGAAATATCCAGACTCCCGCTCCGGCTCTTCGCTATCGAGCGGCTGCCAAATGCCCCGTGCGGATGCGATGCGAAACAGGAAGCGCACGGCCGTCGCGGTGGCGGCGTCCGCGCATTCCGAAAGCGTCCGCGTCACGGTCATGACCGGCCAGACCCCCGCGAGATCGGCGAGCCCGGTTAGCAGCGCGATTTCCGACTTGTAGATGCGGAGCACGCGTTTCGCCGTGACGAGGTCGGGCGCCGCGCGCATGCCAGAGGTCAGGTCTTCGGTCGCCTTCCGGAAGCGCGCTTCGGGGGCCTCGCCAAGGATACGGGCCAAGCGCGCGAGATCCCGGTTCGCAAGCGCCGTGAGATAGGGCGAGCCGTCGAAGGCGCCTTTCAGCAGGTTTTCGACTTTCGGATTGCTCAGGAGGGCTCTGAGCGGTGGACAGGAGCTTTCCGCTTCTGCCTTCAGCGCATTGAAGCGTTCAGCGCCGATGCCCGCTGGTGATGATTGCGGCCATTCGGCAATTTGCGCTGCGAGACTTGGGGAAACGATCTGATCCATACCTTCATTGTGCCGCAAGACCGGGCTCGGCGTCACCTTCGTGTTGCGGCGCTGCAATCAAGCACTTGTTCGACAGCAGCAGCACGACGCGCAAGCCGGGCTGATTGTCTTCGAGACGGACTTCGCCGTGATGGAGGCGGGCGACCGCCGCGACGAGGCTCAGCCCGAGGCCGGTGCCCGGTTTGGTGCGGCTTGCTTCGAGCCGCACGAAGCGCTTCAGTGCTTTTTCCCGATCCACGGCGTCTATGCCCGGACCGTGATCGCCGACGGAGATGGCGGGGCGTCCGTCCAACAGGCAGGCACGAACGGTGATGACGCTGCCTGGCTCGCCGCCACGCGAGTACTTGATCGCGTTGTCGATGAGGTTGGCGATCGCCTGTCCGATCAATTGCCGGTTGCCCGAGACGAATAGGCCCTGCTCCGTATCGATCGACAGGGCGAAACCCGCCTCTTCCGCCGCGGGCGCGTAAAGCTCGCTGACGTCGCTGGCGAAGCGGCCGAGATCGAACGTCTCCGTACTTTCTTCCAGGGCGCCCGCCTCGAGACGCGCGATGAGGAGGAGAGCGTTGAAGGTCTTGATCAGCTCATCCGCCTTCTCGATCGTTCGCTCGAGGCCTTCGCGATAGGCTTCGCCGCCGCGCGGATCGCGGAGCGCGGCCTCGGCTGAATTCCGCAAGCGATTAAGCGGCGTCTTCAAATCGTGGGCGATGTTGTCGGAGACTTCGCGAAGGCCGCTCATCAAGTTTTCGATACGGTCCAACATCTGGTTGAGGCTGGTTGCGAGGCTATCGAGTTCGCCGCCTTTGCCCGACGTCGGAATGCGGCGCGAAAGATCACCGTCCATGATCTGCCGGCTCGTCGCTGTAATTTCGTCCATGCGCGTGACGATCAGGCGGCTGACTGCGAGACCTCCGAGGAGGCCGAGGATCGACAGCACGCCAAATCCGAGAAGAAACGTGGTCCGGACGGAATCTGCGAACGCGCGCTGATCTTCGACGTCGCGGCCAATGATCAGACGCAGACCCGGTCCGAGATCGACGGGAATGGCGACGGCGAGATGCGTTTTCTCCCGGCCGTTGGCCGTCTGCTGATAGGTAAAAACGCCGCCGTGTCCCTCGGCTTCGAGCTCGGGCGGAATGCGATTGAGATTTCCGGCGATCTTCGTCCCGTTGGGATCGGCAAGATAATAAAGGCCGGTGCCTTGCGGACGGGAAAGGGCCGTTACCGTCTCGATCAATTTGCCCTGCCCGCCGACTTTCATTTCGGAGGACAGGATGCGGGCTTCGCCGTTGAGCGTGGCCAGGACCTGCTCGGTCAGCAGATTGTTGGTTTGCCAGAACAGAACGCCGACGACGATCGCCGCGGCAAACAGGAAAAAGGCTACCGCTAACGCGCTCAGTCCAAAAGCTGTCGTCGAGGCCGCTTTCGCGACGCGGTCAAGCAGGGCCGTCACGGATTGTGTATCCTGCGCCCCGGACCGTGTGCAGCAATTGCCTATCGAAGTTCTTGTCGATCTTGGCGCGAAGACGGGAGACGTGGACGTCGATGACGTTTGTTTGCGGATCGAAGTGATAATCCCAGACATGCTCGAGCAGCATCGTGCGCGTTACGACCTGACCGGCGTGCTGCATGAGATATTCGAGCAGCCGATACTCACGCGGCTGCAGCAGAATGTGCTCACCGCCGCGCGTGACGCGGTGCGAGAGACGATCGAGCACGAGATCGCCGACACTGTAACGGGTTTGCTGCTCTTCCGGCGCCGTTCGCCGGCCGAGCGCTTCGACCCGTGCCAGAAGTTCGGAATAGGCGTAGGGCTTCGTCAGATAGTCGTCGCCACCGGCGCGCAGGCCCTTGACGCGATCGTCGACCTCACCCAGCGCGGAAAGGATGAGCACGGGCGTGCGATTGGCCTCTGCCCGCAGCGATTTGATGAGTGAGAGTCCGTCGAGGCGCGGCAGCATCCGGTCGACAATCAGGACGTCGTAGGCGCCCTCGGTCGCGAGCGCTAGCCCGGCCTCGCCATCATGAGCGAGATCAGCCGTATGGCCGTTCTCTTTCAAAGATTTCTGAAGGAAAAGCGCGGTTTCTTTATCGTCTTCAATCACGAGCACGCGCATGGTGTATGTCCGACTTTCGTCTTCTCTCCGCTCACTGTTTAGCTGGCCGTGCGCCGGACGTCGAGGCAGCCCCGCCGTTTGATCGACGGAGCTGCCCGAGTTCTTCATGGCTGGTTAACCTCAGCCTTTTTTGGAGCTGATCTGAACGGCAACGAAGCGCTTCTGATCCGACGACTTGATGTGGAGGAGAACCGCCGTGCGCTTCAGGTCCTGGGCCTTCTTGATGCCTGAGAGGACATCATCCGGAGATCCGACCGTCTGGCCCGATACCTCGAGGATCACGTCGCCCGGCTTCAGGCCCTTCTGAGCTGCGTCCGAAGAGGGATCAACCTCGGCGATCGCAACACCCTCGCCGGCGTCCTTGCCGGTCCGGGCCGGCATCAACGTCAGGCCGAGCTGGCTCAGTTCGACGGACGACGGCTTGGCGCTATCGTCGTCGCTGTTGCCGTTGCTGTCGTCGTCGTTATCGCCTTTCATGGCTGCTTCGGCGTTCTTCGGGAACAGACCGAGCTTCACCTTGATCGTTTGCTCGGCGTTGTTGCGCCAGACCTTGACGTCGACCGAGGTGTCGGGCGCGAGCTCGGCAATCTTCCGAGCGAGATCGCGACTGTCAGCAATCTTTTCGCCGTTCACCTGGATGATCGCGTCCTGGGCTTTGATACCCGATTTCGCTGCCGGACCGTTCGGCGTCACTTCGCTGACGAGGGCGCCGTGCGCGTCGGCAAGCCCGACGCTCGCAGCGGTGTCCTCATCGACGTTCTGAATCTTGACGCCGAGCCAGCCGCGATTGACCGTGCCGCCAGCCTTCAGCTGCTGAACGACTTCCTTGACGGTTTTAGCAGGGACCGCGAAGGCGATGCCGACATTGCCGCCTGACGGCGAGAAGATCGCGGTGTTCACACCGATGACTTCGCCGTTGATGTTGACCGTCGGGCCACCCGAGTTGCCGCGGTTCACGGCAGCGTCGATCTGCAGGTAGTCGTAGGGGCCGGAGCCGATATCGCGTGCCAGTGCCGAAACGATGCCTGCGGTAACGGTGCCGCCGAGGCCGAACGGATTGCCGACAGCCAGTGCCCAGTCACCGACGCGGGATTCCTTGTCAGCGAGCTTCAGCGTCGGGAAGGTCTTGTTGCTCTCAATCTTGATGACGGCGATGTCGGTGCGCTGGTCGGTGCCGATCAGCTTGGCGTCGTACTTCGTGTCGTCGTTGTCGAACGTGACCTGGATCTTCGTCGCGCCGTCGATGACGTGGTTGTTGGTCACAACGTAGCCATCAGGCGTGATGACGAAGCCTGAGCCCTGGCCTTGAACGATCTTCGGACGCTGCTCCTGCTGGCCGAATTCCTTCGGCAGGTTCTTGAAGAAGTCGTGGAGCGGATGATCCGGCGGCAAATCCGGAAGCGTGAAGCCCTTGTCGCCCTTCTTGCCGCTCTTGTCGTTCGACGCGAGCTTGGAAGCGCCGCCATCGTTCACAACCGAGACGGAGACGACGGCCGGTTTGACCTTGTCGACGATGTCGGCAAAGGAGATGGGCGCATTCCCGAAGGGCGTCTGAATGGTTTGGCCGGCGGTATCTGCAAGAGCTGGAGCCGATGGCGTGAAGAGCCCAAGACTCACCACCGCTGCGGCCGCCATCGCGAGCGATGCCGGCGCAATTTTTGAAGCTATTTTGTAAGGTGATGTCGTCGACGTACGGCGGGGCAATCGCATCCCAAGGGTCTCCAAATGAATGAAGGCTTCGCTAGCCTTAATGTGAGGCGTAGCGAACGCGGGATTACGGCAGCATGTCAGGGACGTTAACTGTTGGTAATCTAGCGTCCGAAGGCGGCGATTTCGGCTACTGCCGGTCGCCCGTAAGGATCGTGTCCAGCTTGGCTTTTTCCTGGTCGGTCAATGGCGCGCTCGGATTGGATACATCCTTTTTCCCGGCGCGCAGAACCAGTACGAGGCCACCGATCAGAACCAGGACGGGCGTCAACCAAAGCAGAAGCGTCGATAGCTCGAAACGCGGTTTCAAGAGAACGAATTCGCCGTAGCGGGCGACGACGTAGTCGAGGACCTGCTGGTCGGAGTCCTTTGCCTCGAGACGCTCGCGCACGAGCCGGCGGAGATCGCCCGCAAGCGGAGCGTCGCTGTCGTCGATCGACTGATTCTGGCAGACGAGGCAGCGAAGCTCGGCCGAGATCGTCCGGGCCCGCTGTTCGAGCGCAGGATCGGCGAGCATCTCGCCCGGCTGAACGGCAAGCGCGACGGGCGCGGCAGCGAAGACCGTCCAGACTGTCAAAAATGCGATTGCCGGAAAGCGCCGCAAGATCTTCACTCCGCAGGTACCGCAATGGATGGCCGTGCCTTAGCTGGCGCCCCAACGCGCAAGCGCCGGTCGGACAGCGAGATGCCGCCGCCAATGAACATGATCAACGCGCCGAGCCATATGAAACGCACAAGCGGATTGAAATAGGCTCGGACGGCATACCCGCCGCCGGGCTGCGGATCGCCGATAACGAGGTAAAGATCGCCACGCCACGCAGCATAAATGCCGGACTCCGTCGTCGATTGCGGCGGGGCGTCGTAGAGACGCTTCGAAGGCGTGAGCTGTGCGACCGTACTGCCGTCGCGCTTCACATCGAAGTCGGCGATGTCTTCGACGTAGTTGGGTCCGCGGGCACGGTCGATGCCGGTGAAGGTTATGTCGTAGCCATTCACGGCCAGCTTCTCGCCCGGCTTCATCGCCTGGATATGCTCTTCGCGATAGGCGCTCGTGGCGACGATGCCGACAACGAGCATGCCGATGCCGAAGTGGGCTAACAACGTGCCGTAGGCCGACCGTGGCAGGTTTTTCGCGCGGCGGACGATTTCATCGACGCTTGCCGAACCGACTTTCACTCTGTTCGCCCATTCGATGGCGGCTCCCGCCATCACGTAGACGCCGAGGGCGATGCCAAACGGTGCGAGCCAAGGTCCGCGATATTCGACGGCGAATACGGCGACGAGCGCGACAATCGCCAGGCCAAATGCAAATGCCAGGCGTTGCATCGCTCCGGCGAAGTCACCGCGTTTCCAGGCCAACATCGGTCCGATAGGCAGCGCGATGAGCAGCGGTATCATCAGCGGGCCGAACGTCATGTTGAAGAACGGCGGGCCGACCGAAATCTTCTCGCCCGTCAATCCCTCGAGCGCCATCGGATAGAGCGTGCCGACGAGCACCGTCGCGGCTGCCGTCACCAGCAAGAGGTTGTTGAGAACGAGGCTGCCTTCGCGGCTAATCGGCTGAAAGAGTCCGCCAGCTTGCATGTCCCTGGCGCGGAGAGCAAAGAGCGCGAGACCGCCGCCCGTGAAGAGAACCAGGATGGCGAGAATGAAGACACCGCGCGCCGGATCGACGGCGAACGAATGGACCGACGTCAGCACGCCGGAGCGAACGATGAATGTGCCCATCAGCGACAGCGAGAACGTAAGGATCGCGAGCAGCACGGTCCAGATCTTCAGCGCTTCGCGTTTTTCCATGACGAGCGCCGAGTGCAAAAGCGCGGTTCCGGCGAGCCACGGCATGAAGGACGCGTTCTCGACCGGGTCCCAGAACCACCAACCACCCCAGCCGAGTTCGTAGTAGGCCCACCACGAGCCCATCGCGATGCCGATCGTCAGGAACATCCAGGCGGCGAGTGTCCACGGCCGCACCCAGCGCGCCCAGGCCGCATCGATGCGCCCCTCGATCAGCGCGGCGATGGCGAACGAGAACGCAATCGAGAAGCCGACGTAGCCGGTGTAGAGAAATGGCGGATGGAACGCGAGCGCGGGGTCCTGCAGGATCGGGTTCAAGCCGCGACCATCGGCGGGGGCCGGATCGAGGCGGGCGAAGGGATTGGACGTCAGCAGCGAAAAGAGAAGGAACGCCACCGCGATCGACGCCTGCACGGCGAGAACGCGGGCTTTCAGCGTCACCGGCAGATTGTTGCCGAAGACCGCGACGGCCGCACCGAAGAGCGCCAGGATCAACACCCAGAGCAGCATCGAGCCTTCATGATTGCCCCAGACGCCCGCCAATTTATAGATCATAGGCTTCGTCGAATGGGAGTTTTCGGCGACGTTCAAAACCGAGAAGTCCGAGGTCGCGTAGGCGTGCATCAACGCGAAGAAGGCGATCGCGATCAGGAAGAGCTGAGAGACGGCCGCGGGATCCGCAACGCGCATCATCCGCTCGTCCTTGATGGAGGCGCCGATCGCAGGAATGATGACCTGCACGACGGCGACCAGCAAAGCGAGGATCAGCGCGAAATGTCCGAATTCTACAAACACGGCAAATCCTTCTAGGGCATCGATGCCTTCAATTGACCGGGATGGGCGCTGGCGCCGAGTTTGACGCCTTTCTCTTCGAGCGCCTTCGCAACGTCGCGCGGCATATAATTTTCGTCATGCTTTGCCAGCACGCTGTCGGCTTTGAAGTTGCCGTTGGCGTCGAGCGTGCCTTCGGCGACGACGCCCTGGCCTTCCTTGAACAGATCCGGCAGCACGCCGGTAAAGGTCACCGGAATTTCTTTCAGCGTATCGGTTACTTTGAACGTAATGGTCGTCCCCTGCCCGCGAACGACAGACCCGTTTTCGACCAGACCGCCGAGGCGAATGCGCTGGCCGGGCGGAACGCCCTTTTCGGCGATGTCGCTCGGCGTATGGAAAAAGACGATGCTGTCCTTCAGCGCGAAGAGCACCAGGACGAGCGCGACGGCGAGCACCGCTACTCCGCCACCGATCAAAACTCCGCGCTTTTGCTTCCGCGTCATTGGTCATCCTGCATTGCGCTAGCTTCCAAGGCCGAGCTGGCGCGCCAGGCTGTCAACTTTGGCCAAGCCCACCTCATTGTCTTTGAGATTAGCACGGGCATCGGTCAAAGCTTTGACCGCATCATCGCGGCGGCCGAGCACCTGATAGGCACGGATCAATTTAACCCAGCCTTCGGCGTCGCTTCCATCGGACTTGAGACGGGCTGCGAGACCTTCCACCATACGCGTGATGAACGCCTGCCGTTCCTCCGGGCTCATGCTCATGATCGCGGCGGCATCGGGGTTGCCGGCCGACGGCGTAGCTGCGGGAGCAGCAGGAGCAGCGTTTGCCTGACCGGACGCGGGTGTGCCGCCCGTGTCCTTGCCGAGGTTTGCTAGGCGGTCTTCAAGTGCTTTACGCCAAGGCGCGTGTTCCGGCGCTTCATCGATGAGCTTGCGATAGTCCGCGGCGGCTTCCTGCAGGCGGCCGTCCTGCTCCTTGGAGAGTGCCAGCCAAATGCGAGGCTCGGTCGCGTTCGGGTCGATCTGCAGGACCCGTTCGAGAGCCTTGCGCGCATCTTCCGGGACGATGCCGTTCTCGAGGTGGATGCGCGCGTTGGCGAAGCCCTGGAGACGCCGTGGTGTTTCGCCGATCAGGCGAATGGCGTTCTGATAAGCGGTCGCGGCACCGGCGTATTGACCGGTTGCGTAGTACACCGGCGCGATCACATCCCATCCCATGCCGTCTTCGGGATGCTCTCTGAGGCGTTCTTCGACCTTGGCGATCAGGTCGTTGGGTTTGTTCGAGTCCGTTGCCGTAGCGAGACGATCGCTCAAGGGCTGTCCGGGCAAGCCGGGCATGCCGTAGAGCAGATAAAGCCCCAAGCTCGCGAGCGGCAGAGCGATGGAGGTGGCAATCGACACCGTTTTGATAAATCGATTTTGGCCAGCCGCGCGAGATGAAGGTTCGGGTCGCGAACTGCCCTCCGCGGCGCGCAAAATCCGGCGGCCAATTTCGGCACGCGCACTTTCCGCCTCGGCAACGCCGAGCGCACCTCGCGCCTCGTCGGCCGCGATTTCTTTGAGTTGATCTTTATAAACGGCGATATCGGCGTCGCCCGCGTCCGCCGGTGGCGATGACGGACGCATGAGCGGTCGCGTAATGGCGAGCGTCACGGCCGCCACCAATCCGGCCACTAGAATCCAAAAAACCATCGCGCCGCGATCCTCAAGCTTCGCTGCAGGGAATAGGATCGCACGTCTGCCGAGGCAAGCCGACAAAGGTCCGGCCTGCCCATCTGTCGCGGACTAGATTAACTTCACGAAAGCCACGAGTTGACGCTGCAGCGCGTCAACCGACGTTCTGCCACGTTCCGTCTGCGCTCCGGCAGGCGGTGCCGTGCATCTGCTGCGGCCGTCCGTCGATGTAAATCGTGTGCGTGTAATCCCGGCAATCGGCGACGCCGCGCTTGTACGGCTTGCTCGGAACGATTTCGCCATAGTGACCGGTGTCAGGATCGCGCCACTGGCGCGGGTTACCGGACTGGCCGCGCTCGAGAGCGTCGTATTCCGCTTCCTGCGCGTAGCGGCGATCGCGCTCGTCGAGGCTCTTGCCGATCTGGCTGCCGACGATACCGCCGATGACGGCACCGCCAATGGTGGCCGCGACCTTGCCTCCCTCACCCTTGCCGATCGAATTTCCGAGAACACCCCCGGCGATGCTGCCGAGAACAAGGCCGGTGCTCGTGTTGTCCACTCCGCCTTGGCCGTTGCTGCAGGCACAAAGCAAGGCAGCTGCCATCAACGGCAGCGAAAAGCGCGCGATGCGCATGTTAAACCCCATTCCTGGCCCATCCCAGACGCGCCGCTGGCCCCCCACCGGCGCATAGTCCCGATTATTCGCTAGACCGATATTGTGCCTTCGACAAGGCGGAAATCCACCACAATTCGGGCAAATCCCCATCCGCTTACGGTGTTGCACTGCGGCATCGGCCGTATCCATCAGACGGCCGGAAGCTCTATGATGGCTTTGAGCCCGCCATGCTCGGAGCCGTCGAGCCGAAGCTTTCCCCGATAGGATGCGGCGAGATCGGAAACGATCGAAAGCCCAAGTCCCGAGCCGGGTTTGCTCTCGTCGAGCCTAAGCCCACGCTTGCCGATCTTGGCCCTCTGTTCGGGCGAGAGACCTGGCCCGTCGTCTTCAACGGTAATCCTAAGCCTCCGACGGCTCGTCGTGTCCTGGTTATTGACGACCGCCGTCAGATAGACCCGAGACTGCCCCCACTTGCAGGCGTTATCGAGCAGGTTGCCGAGCATCTCTTCCAGGTCCTGCTTCTCGCCCTGAAACTTGGCGCCCGGCTGAACGGTGTAATCGATCGAAATGCCTTTTTCGCTGTGAATGCGTTCGATCGCGCGGACCAACGCTTCAGCAACTGCTTCGACGGGCGTGACGCGGCCAATGGTGTTCGTCCTCGCGGCAATGCGCGCGCGATCGAGATAGTGGGTGATCTGATCGCGCATCAGATGCGCCTGCTCGGCGACCTTGGTGCCGAAGGCGGTCTTGTCCTCGCGCGCCTCGTTGGTGATCACGGCGAGCGGCGTTTTCAAAGCATGCGCGAGATTGCCGACCTGCGTCCGGGCGCGATCGATGATGTCCTGGTTTGACTCGATCAGCGCATTGAGCTCGGTCTGCAGCGGCTCGATTTCGGCCGGCAGCTTGCCCTCGAGCCGCTCGACCTGACCCGACCGGATACTCGCCAGCCCGCGCTCGATCCGGCGCAACGGCAAAAGGCCGAAGCGAACCTGAAAGACGGTCGCCGCCAAGAGGCCGAGCCCGACGAGAGAAAGCGCGCTCGTCAGGCGTGCACGGAATTTGGCGACCGTCTCCTCAAACCAATCCATGGGGCCGGCCACCATGATCGAATACTTGGTCTTCTCGGGATCGTGACCGGGGGAGTCGATAAATTCGAGGATGCGGATCGTCGAGCCGGTCGGTCCCGGGACGTTCATCCATCGCGTGCCGGTGTCGTCGGTCGGGAATTTCCGGTCATACGGGGACGGCAGCATGGCGGTCGCCAGCGACGGCGAGACGAGCGTGCGGCCCGGCGCGCCGTCGATCGGCCTGATCTGCCAATACCAGCCCGATTGTGTGACTTCGAAAAGGGGTTCGTAAAGGTTCGGCGGGTTGACGGGCTCATCGCCCATCGTGCTCATGCTGTCGATTGTTATCTGGGTCAGCAGCTTCTTCAACTGAGCGTCGAAGCTCAGCTGCACGTCGTCCCGGTAGAGCGCATAAATGATGTAGCCCGCGAGCGGCAGCGCCAGAAGCGTCCACGCTGCCGAAGTTGCAAAGAGGCGCAGCGCAAGTGAGTTAAGCCTCATCCGGTCCTTGGCTCATGCGGTATCCCAGACCGCGGACCGTCTGGATCACGTCGCCGGGAATCTTTTTCCGCAGTCGGCCGATAAATACTTCGATCGTGTTCGAATCGCGATCAAAATCCTGATCGTAGAGATGTTCGACCAGTTCGGTGCGGGACACCACACGGCCGTTGTGGTGCATCAAGTAGGCCAGCAGGCGGAATTCGTGCGAGGTCAGCTTGACCGGCAGGCCTTCGCAGGTGACGCGCGCCGATTTCGTATCGAGGCGCACCGGGCCGCATTCGATTTCGGATTTCGCGTGGCCCGAAGCCCGGCGGACCTGGGCGCGGACGCGCGCCAGCAGCTCCTCCATGTGAAAGGGCTTCGCCAGATAATCGTCGGCACCGGCATCCATACCGGCGACCTTGTCGCTCCAGCGGTCCCGCGCGGTCAGGATGATAACCGGCATCTTGCGGTCGCTTCGCCGCCACTGCTCAAGGACCGATATGCCGTCCATTTTCGGCAAACCAATATCGAGAATAACGATGTCGTAGGGCTCGGTATCGCCGAGAAAGTAGCCTTCCTCGCCGTCGGCTGCCGTATCCACGGCAAAGCCTGCGTCCTCCAGAGCCGTCGTGAGCTGGCGGTTCAGGTCCTTGTCATCTTCTACGACGAGCGCTCGCACAGCATCCCCCTCCCCTCTTGCACCGCTTGCGGCCGAACGGAAATCCCAACGAGAGACCCCACCGCAGCGACGAACCGACTATCGGCCCTTCGCCGTCATAACGGTTGTTCTCAGCTCTCCCGTCGGACTTTTGATAACCAGCCGGTAAAAATATCCGGCTTCCGAACGGCACAGCGTCGTCTTCACCAGCTTGCCGATACCATCTGCTGCCAGCGAACGCGACATCTCCTCGACAGTTAATAGATTTTCCTGGCGGACGATTTGCCCCGCCATGCCCCAGTCCGTCACGCAGTTGTCGGCGCGCGAGACAGCGCACGGCAGAAGTACTGCCGCAGTTACCGCTGTCACCACTCTTCTCAAATCGATCATCCGCGCATTTCCGGGAACCCGACCCTTAAACATAGCGCGTTGAATGGCCGATGAATACGGGAGGGGGGGCCGGAATAGCCCCGGTTTCTTAATTCTTGCGGAGGCTGAGGACAGAAGATGCCTTGAACCGGCCATAGATCGCGAGAGCCGTTCCGAAGACGCCGGTCAGCGCCTGAACGGCGGTAAGTACCTGATCGCCAAACGTTTGGATGAGGTTCGCCGGAAGGCTTACCCCGATTGCCGGGGCCACGACGGGGAGTACCGTCGCCGCGGCGGTGATCAGCGTGCCCCATAGCGTTTTCGACTGCGCCCACCATTTCGACCCATCGTCCGTCGTCTTCGTAGTTGTGGTGTTCATGCTGGTTTCTCCTTTTGCAATTTGATCGGGTTCCAGAAGTCCGCGGGTCGTGCCTTCGGCAGCCGCCCACGATTTTCCGAGTGCCAGTGTCGCGTCGACGCGCTTCAGCCAGCCGCGTCCGAAACGCCAGAAGTGGGGAAGAGCCCGGTATCGGGTGCGCCGGATCTCGGCGTAGTCGTCGATGAGATCGATCAGGCTGCGGCTGCCGATCGCGGCGAGCGTCTCGGGGCCGATCTCGCCGTCGACGGTCACGTTGACGGCCTGTTGCAGCATTCGGATGGCGGCGCCGACGCCGTGGTTCACGGCGGCATCGAAATGCATCAACGCGAGCGGTGCCGTGAACAGCGCGCAATGCGCCGGGTCATAGTATCGCCGGTCATAGATGGCTTCGACGACTGCATCGGGGATCGACTTCAGTTCCGCGATCAGGCGCGGCCGCGACCCAGCATCGATCGTCTGGCCTTTGAAGTTGGCGTAGACTTCGAGCGTCACGCCGCGATTGGTCGGGCCACCCGGATCGTAAGGATCGTTGGAATAGCCGCCCTCCATATCGAGGACATGAGTGAGCAATTTTGCGAAGATGCCGTTGCTCGCGGCCGTCTGTTCGGCATGGGCTTCCGTATTGGGCCATCTGAAGCCCAGAAGCCGAGCTGCGTCGAACGGAGCGACACTCACAGCATCGTTCTGGTTGCCGCCGAGAAGATAGAGCTTCTCGCCCGCCGTCCCGATCAGAAAGCCGACATGTCCGGCTGCCGGATCATCGCCGCGCGCGAGCACGGCGATGGCGCCGAAGCGCGGCTCGTCGAGGCTCAATCCCCAATCGAGAAATGACCTTGCGAGAAGCGAGCCCGTGCCTTCGCAGCCCGCACGCTTCAACATGGCGCCAGCAAATGCGGCGCACCATGGCGTCTCTTCGCTTTGGACACTCGTATCGCCGGCTTCGCGAAAGTAGCGAAGTATTTCGGCGGAATTCTCCTTGCCCGGAATTTCGCGCACGCCGAATTCGGCCCACGCGGCCTCGAGCCACGCCGGTTGGTTCATTTTCGTACCCTTTTTTTTGGCCGCCGATAATCAGCCAGATCCGTCATGCCGACGAAGGTCGGCACCCAGTCAAAGATCCGCATTCGTCGTGTTGGAGCTTGGCTGGATCCCGGCCTTCGCCGGGATGACGGTGATGAATCAGACGACGGCCCCGCGCGGTGCGCCCCGGCCGAAGACGACGTTCGTCTGATAGACCTTGACCGTCACGCTCGACTGTGCGGCTCCGAAGTCGGTGATTTGATCCGCGCTCGAATAGGTGACGTTCGGTGACGAAGCACGGAGCGTTCGCTTCACCGTCGCGCCATCGAGAATATCGACCTCGTAGCTCTCGCTTTCTTCCCCGAGCGGCACCTCCGGCAATTCCCAGTTATCGCCGCCGCTGCGCGTGCGTCGAATCCAGGAGATTTGAAGATCACCCGATGCGCGCACGCCTTTGACGCGAGCCGGCGACAACGGCCGAAGCCCAAGCGTCTGATAGGCGAACGGCTCCGTGACATACGATGCGTCGCCGATATCGCGATTTCCGGGGCCATAGCGCCAGTTGAGCGAAACCTTCTGTTCGCTCTCGCGAAGCGGTACGGAGGTCACCGCGCCATCGAGAAGCACGAACTGCGCACCAGCGGGTAGCGGGTTGGCCATCGCACCCTCGGTTCCGAACTGCCCGCGCAGCAGTCCACTCAGTCGATATGTTTGCGCATCGACGAGCTCCGCGGTTTGGAACTGGATGATCTCGCAATCGCCGTTCGGACTTCGGAGAGCCGCAAGGTTGGCGCCCGCCAACATCGCAATGATATCCGCAGACGACAGCGTTCCATTCGTCAATCGCACACGTAATGACGCGCGCCGATCGATCCGCCCTTCCGGTCCCGCCTCGAGATCGTCGAGCGTTACGCCGAGCGTCGCTGGAGCACCGGCGATTGCTTTGAGCTGATAGCTCGTCTCCAGCGACGACGCGAAAACAGCGACGCTGCCCGGCCACGGTTTCTGCATCGCGGCGACGTAGGCAGAACTTGCATCCGCTGCCGGGTTCCACTGCGGAAGATCGAGCAAGGCGGCGGCGGGCGAACCGGCCTGAACCGGCGCGGGCTCGGCGGCGGCGCGGGGGACGACATCGATCTGATCATAGACGCCCGGATCGATACTCAAGGCGCGAATGTCGCGAACGCCGTGCTCTGAAACGCCGGTCACCCTCAGCAACCGGGTTCGCCCGGCGATGCTGGCCGCAACCATGTCTCCCGGTTCGAGCGCAAGCGCCGATGGCGGCAACTTGAACGTCGCGGACTCGCGCGTCGCCCAAGTTTCGTAAAGCCAGCTCTCGACAATCGCTCCCGCGAGGCCGTCATCGAGCACGATCGGAAGATCGGCTTCGGCGACACGGCTGCTCGCGCCTGTCAGGCGCCGCGCTTCCGCGACGGCTTGCGGATAGTCGTCGAGCCCCGAAATGTAGCGGACTTTCGCGCTCGCCGGGAGATCGGTCTCCTGCGCGCGCGTCAGTTCGTAGAGCGCGTCGCCTGCGCTTTCCTCAACGAGATCGTCTTGCCCTAACGTCATCGCCGGTGCGGCGCGGCCGCGATGTCGGAACACGATCCGGCCGTCGCTTTCGATGCTGTCGAAAAAGTATGCGAGCTCCAATGGCTGGATCGCATCGCGCGCAGCCATCGTCCGGTCGATGACGTAGCCCGGCACCGTGCCTGTCAAATTCGACGCATCGAAATCAGTGAAACCCTGATCGAGAAGAATTGCCGAGACGACATCGTCGAGCCCGGCGCCGCCGAGGCGACCGTTGATCCAGTGCCCAAACGGCCAGTTTTCGCTATCACCCCAATAGGTCGCCGCGTCGGGAAATGCCGGATAGGGCCGCGCATCCCAACAGTAGACGTGGATGCGATCGAGATCGACCATGCGTGCGCCCGTCACCGCCGAGACCGGATTGAGGTCTTCGGTGTAACCGGGCTTCGTCCAATCGAATGCGTCACACAGCGCCTGGCGATGACGCGCCTGCATCAGGTCGTCGCGAAGCCCGCGCGAATAGTAGGGCAACGCCGACTCCGAGCTCTTCGGATCAACGAAGACGTTCGGCTGGTTTGCGCCTTTGTCGACGGCGGGGCAGCCGATTTCCATGAACCAAAAGGGTTTCGACTCCGGCACCCATGCGGTCGCCGTCGCGCTTTCAACGCCACCCGGGCGATTGTAATGCGCGTTCTTCCACCACGAGAGAACATCCTTGTAACGGAAGACCCAGGGCTTGGCGGCTCCGTCCGTTATCGGCGTGCGGATCTGTGCGTCGCGATCGGCATCGGAGGCGTAATACCAGTCGAAGCCTTCGCCGCCGTGGACGTTCGACCGTAAATATGCCGGATCATAGATCGAAGTTGCTCCAGCGATGGCGTCGAGATGATCGCGGCCTTCGCGCCAATCGGCGAGCGGCCAATAGACGTCGATCCCGATCGCATCGATGTTCGGCGACGACCACAACGGATCGAGATGAAAATAGACATCGCCCGAGCCGTCGCTAGGCTGATGGCCAAAGTATTCCGACCAGTCGGCGGCGTAGAGCACTTTTGTTTCTGGACCGAGGATCGCCTTTACGTCGGCGGCAAGCGCAATCAGCGCCGTGACGAAAGGATAGACGCTCGCGCCTGAGCGAACGGACGTCAGCCCGCGCAGCTCGGTGCCGATGACGAACGCATCGACGCCGCCTGCGGCTTTCGCAAGAAAGGCCTGATGCAGAACCATGCGCCGGTACGACCATTCGTCCGGTCCCGTGTAGCGAACGCTAGTCCCCGAGATAGAAAAATCGGATCGCGCCGCAGCGCCGACGAAACTTGCGATCTGCATCGCTGCCGTTGACGTCTTGTCCGGCGTTCCTGAGCTGCCAGGTGCCGGATGGCAGGTGATCCGTCCGCGCCAAGGGTAAGCCGGCTGGCTCGCGCCGCCATATGGATCGGCAAGGCTGTTGCCGGCCGCGACGTCCATCAGGATGAACGGCGTCAGCGTCACGTTCAGTCCGCGCGCCTTCATATCCTGGATGGCGGCGACGACAGTCTGGTCGGAGGGCGTTCCGCCGTACGCCGCGTTGCCGTCGCGCGTGCTGATCAGAAGCGCGCTGCTGCGCGTTTCTCCGGCGACGGACCATTTCAACGGCGCGGTCGATTTGTGCCGGGTTTCGACGCCGGGCTTGATCTTGCATTCACCGGCGCGCAGATCTGTCCCGAACCAGCTGACGACGAGCGACACCGATTTCGCGTTCGGCAACGATGCTTCGAGTTGATCGAGCGAAACCTGCCAGTCGGTCGGGCCCAGCATTTGATGGACGTTCTCCGACTGCGAAACGCCGTCGTCGAAGGTTTGGTGCACGGGCTCCGTTGCGTACACGAACTCGCCCGAGCCCGGGATCATCACGACGCCGCGCACGTCCCGATCCGCATTGCCGACGCTACGGAAAACTTCAAACGTCAGCTGCGGGACTCGGTTGCCGTAAGCGGCAAGCGGGAAACGCTCGAACACGACATACGCGACGCCGCGATAGGCCGGCGCATTTTCCGCGCCTTCGCGCGCCGCGATGAGGCTATCGACGTCCTGCGTCTCGGTACCCGTGTGGAGGCGGAACGTCGCGCGTGCGCGGTCGAGCTCCTGCTCGTCGGCCCAGATGCGGCCGATGCGCGTCACCACGCCTTCGGCAAGCGCGACCGCGAAGTTCGCATAGTAGCTGTATTGCGTAACACGCGTTTTGCTTCCGGACCCGCCTTTGGCGCTGCCCGAGGCTTCCGTCGTCGTGGTAATTTCTTCTTCGATATCGGTCGCCCAGATGATCTGGCCGCCGACGCGCGCACGCCCATAAATCTTCGGCAGCGGTGCGCCTTCGGTCGACGAGGTTATGCGCAGATCGGACAATCGCGGACCTTCCACCGCGCGCGTCTGTCCGGACGACGCGAAAAGCGCGTTGTCGACATAGCTGCCCGCGAATGCGCCGATCTGAGATCCGATTGTCGCTCCCGTAAGCGTGACGCCCAGGAGACCGACGCCGGCGGGCAACATGCTGCTGCCGACGGCGGCACCGACTGCAGCAAGAGCAAGCGTCGCCATGTTCAGGAGCCTTCCGATAGGTCAGGAAATTGAAATGCGCCTGCGATGCGGCGGCTCCACCAATTCGTCAGAGCCACCTCGGCGACCGGCGCGTTTTCAATCGCGTGCACCATCGCAGATGGTCCGGTGACAATCGCAGCATGCTTGGCGATGAAGCCGGTGCGCAATCGGAACACGAGCACGTCACCCGCACTGATCGTTGCAACCGGCTTCGGCTCGAGATGCCGGCTCGCGGCTTCGAGCATCGCCTCGCTGCCGCTCGCTTCGGCCCAATCGCGGCTGTACGCGGGTGGCGTTTCGGCGTCGTCGCCGTAAAGCTCTCTCCAAACGCCGCGCACGAGGCCGAGGCAGTCCGTGCCGACGTGGCGGAGGCTCGCCTGATGATGATACGGCGTGCCGATCCAGCCGCGCGCGGCTTGGATAATTCTCTCCCGTGTCACATGCTGCATCTTCAGCTCGCGCGTCCGATCTGCGTCAGGAATTGGTTGCCCGGCATCGACGGGAAGCCGCGAAAGTTGATCGTGTTGCGGAAGCGCGCCTTGCACGTTTCGAAGCGCTTGTCGCAGCCTGCCGTGACGGTGAACGCGTCTCCGATTGCTGGTGGTCCTTCGGCGTCTTGCCAAAGCTCGATCTCGACGGCAGCCCTGAGTTTCGTGTGCGATTTGACCTCGATCTTCAGGTTCGCTGAGGCGCCAGACGTGAACGTAAAGAGGCCGCGCGAGAAAAATCGGGTCTCGAATGCGTCGATGCCGCCGACCTTGAATCGCCGCGCTGAGATTGCAGCAACGATTGTGCCCTCACCCCGGAATGCGGAGGACGAAAGATCGACACCGCAGCGACTATCGCCGAGATCGGCGTCGCAGGTCTGCTGAAGCAAACGTCCTGTCGGTTGTTGCAAATAGTGCGCGAGGCCGCGCAGCTCGGCGGTGAAGCTCGCGCCCGTGCGCCTGACCTCGCCGATACTCCCCGACCGCATCAGCACGCGTTGACCGGGATCGGTCCAATTGACGCGATAGATCGCGATGCGAGCCTCGTCGTAGCGTCCGGCTGCGAGATCGTCATCGGTCAAGGTTGCAGATGACAGCGCGCCGGTGACTTCGAGATTATCGACCGCCAGCCCGAGGCTGTCGGTGATGTCGCTCGCGGTGAACCCGGCCGCGGCCTCGTAAATCGTGCCGTCGAATGAGACAGCGTTGTCGTGATCGGTGAAGCCCAGCACCGTGCCGTCGCGGCGTTGGATGCGCCAGCACCAGCAGAGCGTCGTCGCACGGCTTTTGAGATGCGCTGCGAATTCCGGTGTCAGCGTTTTCACAGGCGCACCTCGACGATCGGAATGTTCGGAATGGCGCCCGACGTGAATCCCGAGAGATTGATCTCGAGCTTGTCGGTATCGAAACGCACCGGCACGTCGAATTCGAAGCCCGCCGTTACGGATTGACCGCTCGCCGGAATGTGCCCTACGAGGAATGTCGCGATGCCCGTCGTGGCATCGATTGCGAAGTGCGTGCCGGCCGTTTGCTCCGCGCCGGCAACAGCGATCTTCACAGTCGCCGCGATTGGCTTCTTGATATCGCGCATCCAGGGCGCGAAGGCGCTGCCGTAGACCTTCTTCAGCTGGAATGCCGCTTGTGCGCCGGTGCCCGTTCCGATCACCTGGTCGAGTGCCGCGGGCACGGCGTTCGGCGCACAGGATTTCCAATCCATCGGATCGCGCCAGCGAAAGGCGTGAAGGCGGCCGCGGCGTTCTTCGAAGAACGCGATAATCTCGGCGAGATCGGCGAGCGATTTGACGCCGTAGCCCGCGTTGTAGGTTCGGCGGCTGTCGGCCCAACGGCTGTTGCGTTCTTCATAACCCGATCCGAGCACGACAACGTCGGTGCGCCGCTCAGGGCCGCCTTGCGCGTTGCGCGAGATCGCCGTCGGAAATCTGACGTCGTGAAAGGACATGTGCGTTTCGCTTTCGTGATGCGGCACTTCAGACGCCGCGCGTCAGAGATTGCGCCTTACAGGTTTCTCTGGCCGGCAGCGGCGGCGCGCGCGATCATCGCGGCGATCTGAGATTGAGAGCGTGCGAAGCCTTGCACGTCAGGCGTCGAAATATTGATCGTGATCTGCTGCCCGCCGCTACCCGACATCGCGACGCCGAGCCGCCCGTCGGCCCCGCGCGTCAGCGGCATGATGGCTTCCGGCCCACGTTCTCCCGCGAGGCCTGTCGCGCCTCCGGCCATTGGAAACGTGATCGGACTTGCGATCACGCCGCCGCTCGCGAACGGCACGGGTGTGCCACTTTGAATGACGCCGCCTTTCGCGAACGGCATCGCACCAGAGATGACGCCTTGGAACATCGACGCGAGGCCGGACGTCAACGGCTGCAGCGCCGTCTTCAGCGCGAGCTGCGAGATGTTCAGCGCCAGCGACTTCAAGACGTCGCCTACGTTCTTGCCTTTGATGGCAATATCGGTGAAGGCGGAGACCAGCGTGTTGGCGAATTGCCGTCCGGTCCGCGTCGTCGATTGGAGTTTGCTTTCGAGATCGCTGGTGTCGGCGGTTACCTTGACGTTCCAGGTTTCGAGTTGCTCGTCATTCATCGGCATTTATCGGTCTTTCATCGGGGAAGCGTTGCATCAGCGCGTCGAGGTCGAGGCGTGTGAGTTCCCGGTTTCCGCCGGCATCGCCGAACTTTCCGGCGAGTGCCGCTTGCAGTTCGCGCGGTGTCAGCGACCAGAACACGGCGGGCACCATGCCGAGGACGCCGAGACCAAGCTCCATCACGTGGTTCCAGCGAAAGGGGCGATTGCTTCGCCGCCTGCCTCCTGCTTCGGCGTTTCATCCGTCGCCGCATCGTCTCCGCCGAACGTCGCGTTCAAAAGCCGGGCGACGATGCCGACGTATTCCGCAGCGCCGCCCTCGGCGCGCATCAAGGCGACCTCGGCGTCGGACACGGCGCATCCCGCACCGCGCAGGCCGGCTGCGATGATTTTCACGCAATCGCGCGCGGAGAGACGTCCCTTCTCGAAACGCGCTGCGAGCGCCAGCATATCATCGTCGCCGAAGGCGCTTTCGAGTTCGGCGAGCGCGCCGAGCGTCAGCACGAGCCGATACGCGCGACCATCGAGTATCGCCTCGATCTCGCCGCGGTGCTTGTTTGCCATGTGAAGTGGCCCCTCTATTGACGCTGTCGGATGCAGGTGGCGCTATGCCGCCGCCGTGAAGGTCAGTGCGCCCGCGCTTTCAAGCGTCAGGTCGAAGGTCAATTCCGCATCGTGACGGCCGCTGAATTCCAGCGAGGTGATCTGGAACGCACCTGCGATTATTCCGAAGTCCGGAATGATCACCTGCCAGTCGCGAATGGTTCCGTTGAATGCATAATCGCGGATCGTCGTGTCGGACGACCCGTCCTTGAAGACGCCCGAGCCGGTGATGCGCGCTGACTTGATGCCTGCGCCGGTCAGCAGCTCGCGCCACTGTCCCGCGCTCTCAGTGTTGGTGATCTCGACCGTTTCCGCGCTGATCGATAATCCGCGCGCGCGAAGTCCGGCGACCGTCACGAAGACGCCCGCGCCTGTCGTATCGACCTTGAGGAGAAGGTCCTTGCCTTTCTGTGCTGCCATGGTCCGGTAAGACTCGTTGTTTGGTGCGCGCGGCTATTGCTCCGGCACGGAGCAGGCCACCAGGCACTGGGCTGATGAAGGGAAAGCGAAAGTCGTTCGTCGGAGGCGTCGTGTCAGTTCGGCTCTGTAACCGCGCGGAAGCGCGTGATGCCGTGGAAGGTTTCACCATCGGTGTCGCGACGGGCTTCGGAAAATTCGTGGCGCAAGTTCACGAGGCGATGGCCTTCGAGAGGCAGATCCTGATCATGCAGAGCGTCGCGGGCGGCCGCTATGACGGCCTGTGCCTCCTTGCGGCCAGGAGCGCGCGACCAGACGTGCAGGGTGATGACGTGCTCGTAACCTTTTTCCGTGCCGGTCGACCAATCGCGTTCGGTCGATTGGCCGAACGTCATGAATGGAAATTCGGCGCGCGCCGGAACGTCGTCATAAATGCGCGGGCCGCCGAGCGCCGACGTCGTGGCGGCGTCGTTCGCCAACTTCGAGAAGATCGCCTGCTGAAGAGCGAAAGCTGCGCTCGACATTATTTGCCTCCTTGCGAAGAAGGGCTACGCATACCGTCGGCCTGGTTGATCGAAAGCTTCCGCGCCTGCGTCAAGGCGAGGCTCGCCTCGCGTTTCGCGATCGCATCGCGCACGAGCATCGTCGCCCGTTGACGTGCCGCTGCGCCCACGCCACTCATTGTGGAATTCACGATCATAGGTCGCGTTCCTCCGATGGGCATTTGAGCCAGCGGCTGCGATGATCGACATCGATCGCGCCGAGAATAGCGAAGACGCGGTTACCGCAGCGAATGCGCATGTCCGGCGTCACGTCTTTGCGGTAGCGAATCCAGATGTCGTGCGACGCCGTGCCAGACAGGCGATCGCTCATGAAATTTACGTTAGCTGTTCGCGGCCAGATCGCGGCCCAGACGTCACCGACGCTCTGCCATTCGATCGTTGCGCCGCCTGCTTCGTCGCTCGTGCGTGCAGGACTTTCGATCGTCACGCGATGCCGGAGATCTCCGGCGTTGACGGGTGCTCTCATAGCCTGATCGTCCTGAATGGGTTGATAAGAGCGGAAACTGCATCGGGAATGCGCGCGTCGTCCGAGCCAATTTCGCCCGGATCGCGATGCTCGTACCAGTGTGCTGTCAGCATCAGGATCGCGTGCTTCAGCGGTGCCGGTACGCTGTCGCCCGTGCTGCCGAATCCCGCTGTCATATCGATCTCGATACCGTTTGTGCGGACGTGCGGTGCGGGCGGCACCATGTTGTTCCAGACAAGGCGTGCGGGCCGCGCGGCGAGATCGACGAGATAGCCTTCTCTAGGTATGGCGTTCGCAATGCGCGCAGCATTTTTCACACGGACTTCATCGATCGATCGCAGCGGCGTCAGCGGCAGTTCGACGTCACGGCCGGGGGGCCAACGGTCGAGCGTTATCGTCCATGACTGCGTGATGAGCGCGAGCGACAGCGCCACCTCGATGTGAAGCCGCGACGTCAGCAACAGGCTCGCGATCAGAACGTCCTCGTCGTCGCCGTCGATGCGCATGTGCGCTTTCGCATCGGCCACCGACACCGGCTCGACCGCCGGCGGTATCGTCATCACGAGCGACATGGGTATTCCTTATTTTGCTTGTGTCTTGCGACTCCGCTGCGCGGAGCCGGCCGCAAGGCACGGCCTTGGTGGAAAGGTTCGGCGACGCCAAAGAAAAATGCGGGGCCACCGCGTTCACGGCGACCCCGCAGGTTTCCGCGCGGGCGGGAGGGGAACCCGCGCGGGAATAAGTATCGTCATCCTCGGACAAGCGCGGCAGAGCCGCGTCGAAGTTCCGGGATCCAGCGTGAGAAGCGCCGAAGGCTCATGATTGCGTCTTCGACGAGTCTTGTGCTGGATCCCCGAACGGCATCGCCGAGGCTCAGCCGTTCGAGGATGACGAGAGAAAGTTACGCCGCGAACTTCAGAAGCTTGATGGCGTCGAAGTCCTGGACGCCGCCGCCGACGCGCTTCGTCGTGTAGAAGAGCACGTAGGGCTTGGCGGTGTAGGGATCGCGCAGCACGCGGATGCCTGCCCGGTCGACGATGAGATAGCCGCGCGAGAAATCGCCGAACGCGATGCCGAGCGCATCGGCCGCGATCGCCGGCATGTCCTCGCTTTCCGCGACCGGATAGCCGAGAAGCGACGGCCACTCGCCGGGTCCATTTGCCGGCTGCCAGAGATAGTTGCCCTGGCCGTCCTTCAGCTTGCGCACGGCGGAGACCGTCGCGCGGCTCATCAGGAACGTGCCGTTGGCGCGATACGGCGCCTTCGTCGCGTAGACGAGATCGAGCAGCTTGTCGCCGGGATTGCTTGCCGGAAACGCGCCTGCCGCGCCGGTCGCGATGAAGCCGAGCTTGCCCCAAGCCCACGAGCCATTGGCGACGGTGTCGTAGCTCAAGAGGCCCTTCGGCTTGTTGGTGCCGTCGCCGGTGACGAAGGCGGTGCCTTCCTGCGCGGCAAAGGCGAGGCGGACTTCTTCGGCCAGCCACTCGTCGATGTTGACGATGGTATCGTCGAGGAGCGTCTGCGATGCGGCGGGCATCGCGTAGAGTTCCATTGTCGGGAACTGCAGCTCGGCGAGCGTCGGCGCGGTCGTCTGCGAACGCGATGCCGTTTCAGCGACCCAGCCGGTGTCGGCGCCGCCCGTCGCGAATGGAAGCTTGTAGACGGAGCCCGAAACTTGCCGGATGCCGGAGATCGCGCGCATCGGCGAAATGGCTTTGAGCGCGCGATTGACGGCCGCTTCCGTCTCAGCCGGGACGAGATAACCGCCGTCGGCGCCGGAGCCAGCGGACAAGGCTTTCTCTTCGATACGCGCGAGACGCTGCGCATCACCGCGACGCACATATCCGTCGAATGCGGATTTATGCGCGAGGTCCGATGCTGAGGCGGCTGCGCCCGCGAGATGTGGGCGTGCCGATTTCAGCGCCAGATTGTCGGCGACGCGCTTTGTGGAATCGAGGGTTTCCTCGATGCGCGCCAGCTTTTCGGCGACGAGCGTATCGGTGGCGCCTCGCTGCTCGATCTCGTTCAAACGCTGATCGTTCGTTTCCTTGAACGCTTCGAATGCTTCGAGGAATTCTTCGAAGGCGCGCGCGGTTTCTCCGCCCGCCCCCTTCGTTTCGAGGGTGGTGTTGGTCATGTGGGGTTCCTTGAAATTTAAATCCTACCGTCATCCTCGAACGGGTGCGCGTAGCAAGCCCGTTTGGGGATCCAGCGTGAGAAGTGCCGAAGGCACGATATTGCGTCTTCGACGAGTCTAACGCTGGATCCCCGGTCTTCGCTTGCGCTCGACCGAGGATGACGAATTACGTCGTCAGCAGCCGCGCCGCTTCGCGGAAACGCGAAGCCAGCACGGCGTCGTCGGCGAAGGTCCGGCCCGCGTCCCGCAAAGCCTTGAGACCGTGGAAGCCCGAGCGGAGCACCGCCCTCGCCTCCATCCGCGTCAGCCCAGCATCCCGCGTGAGCCAACGCTCGAATTCACGTTCGGTCGGCGCGCTCGCCGCGAACGGCCGCGCCTTCACGCTTTCAACGCGTGCACCCGGCAGCATTGGAAACGTGACGACCGAAATTTCCCAGAGATCGACCTTTTCGAGACGGCGGATACCGGACGCCGCATCGCGCCTGGCCTTCACCGCCTTGAAGCCGATCGAAAGCCCGTCGAGCGCGCCGGCACGCATCAGCGCCAGCACTTCGCGCGCTTTTGAGACCGCCGTCATCAATCGTCCGCGCACATAAAGTCCGCGCGCGTCCTCGCGAATTTCGTCCCACACGCCTATCGGCTCGGCCGGATCATGCTGGAACAGCATTTTTATGCGCGCGGCGCCGCGACCCGCAAGGCTCTCGCGGAATGCTCCCGGCGCGATGACGTCGTGGCCGAGATCCTCGCGATTGAAGAGGCTGGCGTAGCCTTCGAATACGCCGTCATCGAGGGACTTCGCCTCGAGCGGCAACGCCCGGCTGCGTTTCGACAGCGAAGCGGGCAGCAGAAAGTGTTCGGTCGCGTGCATGTGCGCTCCGTCAAGTTGCAACTTCACCTAGGAAACTTTTGTTGAAACGACGACTTCAGATTTTTGCGGCCTTGGCGTCGAGCTGCTTCATAAATTTGCTGAACTCTTCAAGGCGGTCGTCGGTCACAAAATAAAAATGAATGTCAGGCCTTTGGCGATCGGATTCGGAAACAGGAGCGCGCCACTTTTGCAAGAAGCCTTCGACCGCCGCTATGCGATCCCTGCCTCTCACCTTCAGCGAGAAACGGACGCCGGTCGTATCGTTGTAGAACTGGAATACGGCCCGGTCTCTATCTGACAACGGTTGTTCTCCTGCAACGCGTTTTTCGTCGGTGGTAAGGAAGCTCGCGGCTTCGAGGCGTTTCCAGAGCGCGTCGCGTTCGGGGGCGAGTGCTTCGATCTGGTCGAGATCTGAGGTTGTTCAGTAGCCGTCAACGAGACCGCCCGTGCAAAATTTTGACTTCGGGCGTTTCTCCCAAACCTTGCTCTAGATCTTTTATCAAATCGTGGACGGTATCGAGATTCCCGCCATTAGCAGGATCTATGTAGAAACCGAAATCGAAATGGGCGTCGTCGGGTGGTATCTCGTTGGTAGCCCAGATGGCGATGTCCTTTCTCATCATCAGAATACTGAAACTTTTGCCCTCCGGATCGACGACAGAGTCGCGATATGAAAGCCGGTTGTTTTGCGAAAACACTTTCAGCTGGTCTAAAAACGCCTTTAGTGAGCTGTTAGGCACACTTGCGTCGACTCGGCCTACTGAAAGCTTACCCGTTCCAAAATTGAACATGTTATCTCTGCCGTTTGCGATCGCATAAATTGCCGAACCCACCACCAAAGCGCTGATTACTCCGCCGCACCAGCGCCCCGCCGTTCGCCAGCGTCTATTTGGCCGCAGACCCATGATGTTGCCTCACATATCGGAGTAGCTGCTTATCTAAGGCATTGAATATATCCGGTCCCGTCTTGGTATTCACTTCATTCATTCCCGGTATGACATTGTTACCCTTGCCCTCCGTCGTCACGGTCCAAGAGCCGTCCGCCTCTCTTGAAAGTCGCCGGACTATTTGGCCGTCATAGAAGACGTGCAACGGTCGTGTCGTATTGGTGATGGTCAAGCCGCCAGGAAGATCCACGTCATCGGGTGCCCAGATGAGTGAAATCGTCTGATCCTGCACCGGCGTTGAAGGGTCCTGTCCCGGAAAGGCGAACCTCGCAAATCGGTCCTTCATTTCCTCGGCAGAGCATTTCAACTGAGCATCACAGGCTAAGTTCGGCCCCGAGTTATAATGATGCCAACCGGGCTTGTCCGGCGAATATCGGCTCGCATCTGCTATACGGACGCTGGAATCGTCCGTGCCGCCTCCATCCGTCCATTGTCCTCCGCCGGATTGGCCTGCGGGGACACGCGGTTGGTCTTCGCGGTATTTGAGAGAGGGCGAACTGTCCGGCCCCGCGGCGTATCCGGCGGCGGCGCGTTTTTCGTCGGTGGTAAGGAAGCTCGCGGCTTCGAGGCGTTTCCAGAGCGCGTCGCGTTCGGGGGCGAGTGCTTAGCTTAGCTTATTTACCGCCACCATTCGTGCCCAAGCTTCTCCAACAGTGCGACGCTTTTCTCTCTTCCTGTTTTTGTCAGGACGACTTCGGGTTCCGGAATTTGAAAGTAGGGTGGTCCCTCCGACCTCGAATCTTCCCAACACCTTTCGTGAGTGTTAAAAATATAGTTCGATGAGAGCTTGTCGATTTCGGCCAATCCGTCGACGGCTGAAAGCGGCTGACGGCCGTGGGGAAGAGACGTCATTCTTATAGAAATCGAGCCCTCCGAAAGAAGCTCACGAAGAGATCTCGTTAAGATTTCCAGCTCCCGCCGATCGCCCGTAGGATCGATAACATCGGGCAACAACGAAATAACACATTCGTTGCCGGCTTCCTCTAACGTCCCCAAAATGCGCTTCTTCATTTCGTCGATGTTGATCATGCTGACTATTCTTTCTGTGGCTTGTGGGGGATGGTTATGTGCATACCTTCGCCCTTACCGCGACCCGGCCGGTATCGATAATAATAAGCATTTTCATGCTTCTGATCGCCATCCGTCCGAAATCTGCGACCGGGACGTTCCATTATGCGAACGCTCTCCAGTGTATTCGGATTTATATATTCTAAACCGGGTGCGTCGGTCTCACCGAGGAGCCTATATCCACTATCACAAAGCTCTTTCCTTAGCCTATTCACACCCCAATTCGGATTTGTGTCCGGTATAAGGCTAAGCTCGCGAAGTCTTGACTCAGCTTGGCGAGCCATGGCTTCATTTGCACTGATCTGGCCTTCAATAGTTTCATACGCCTGATCCTGGGGCCGCCAATTCGGTTCGAGCTTGCGAACACGTTGAATTGCCCGTTGGGCCAACAATTCAGACTGGTCCAAGCGCGTCTGCTGCGCAGGTGTTGCTTCAGGAAAGCGCGCGAGGAGCGATGATCTTCCTCGATCGTTCCTAATCTGCGCAATGCGTACGTGGCCGTCGGAGGTGCTTACCGCTCCGCCACCGCCTTCATCCGACCATCGTCCGCTCTCGCGACCGTTCCCTGCGGGGACACGCGGTTGGTCTTCCCGATATTTGAGAGAGGGCGAACTGTCCGGCCTCGCGGCGTATCCCGCTGCAACGCGCTTTTCGTCGTCCGTTAGGAACGAGACGCCTTCGAGGCGTTTCCAGAGTGCGTCGCGTTCGGGGGCGAGCGCTTCGATCTGGTCGAGGTCGGGTTTGAGTTCGAGTCTTTCGTTTACGCCGAGCGACTCCGCTACGCGGAGCCGGCCGCTCGGCGCGTTCGATGTGGCGAACGCCGGTGCCAGCCAGCTCGAAAGCGCTCGCGCCGTGCGGTTCACTAGCGGCAGCACGGTCTGTCGCCAGAAGGCGCGCTGCGCTTCCTGATAATTCGAATAAGTGTTGTCGCCCGGAATGCCGAGCAGCATCGGCGGCACGCCAATAGCGAGCGCAATCTCGCGCGCCGCGGCGTTCTTGGCCTCGATGAAGTCCATGTCCTTCGGCGAGAGCGACAGCGGCTTCCAGTCGAGTCCGCCTTCGAGGAGCAGCGGACGCCCGGCGGCGCGCGCGCCCTGGAAGTTCGTCTCGAGCTCGCTTTTGAGGCGCGTGAACTGCTCGTCCGTCATTTGCCCGTTCGCGGCGGCGTAGACGAGCGCGCCCGACGGCCGCGCGGAATTATCAAGCAGCGCCTTGTTCCAGCTCGACGCGGTGTTGTGAATGTCGATCGCGGTTGCCGCCGCTTCGATCGGGCTCATGCCGTAGTGATCGTTCGCCGGGTGGAACAGGCGCACGTGCAGGATGGGGCGCACGTTCGTCGCCACGTCATCGATGAAGCGCACGGAGCGTCCAGCGACGGTGTACTCGTAGCCTTCCGGCCAGCCGTCGAGACCGGGGATGACCTTCATGCGGTCGGGGCGCAGAATGTGCAGCTCGCGGATTTCGCCATCCAGCGCGACCGCTTCGACGTAGGCGTTGCCTGCGACGAGCAGGAAGCCGTACCAGGCTTCGAGGAAATCAGTGCCGGTGTGATCGAGGCTCGGCCGCCGGAGCAGATCGATCAGCGGATGATCCTCGATCTCGTTCGCGCCTTCGTAGAGAAGCAGCGGGATCGTAGCGGCGGCCTCTGCGATCATGCGAACGGAGCGATAGACGATGGCGTTCTGCATGAAGCCTTCGCGGGCGAACGCAGCATAGTCGCGCGGCGCCCACACGGGCTCGCCGACGTTTTGGTAGGCGATCAGCGGCCCGGTCGCGGTGCCTTTGGTGGTTGTGCCCGGCAGGCTTGCGGGGACGCGATGCGTGCTCCGCAAATCGCGCGCGCGTCTTTGCACCGGCAGCCAGCGCGTCAGCGCTTCCGAGATCAGCGACATGCATTGTCCTTGTTAAGTTTGCGCGAGGCGCAGCAGGCCTGCACCGCCTCCAACGTCATGCCGACGGAGGTCGGCACCCAGTCAGCGTTCCGCACCCGTTATGTTGATGCCTGGCTGGGTCCCGGCCTTCGCCGGGATGACGGTTTGAGTTTGTTCGTCATCCTCGGCCGAGCGCGGTGAAGCCGCGTCGAAGGCCGGGGATCCAGCGTGAGACTCGTCGAAGACGCAGTATCGTGCCTCCGGCACTTCTCACGCTGGATCCCCGAACGGTCTCGCAGGCTCGTCCGTTCGAGGATGACGTTAGAGCATCCTGACCGAAGGTTTCGTCCGGTCGCTCAAGAGCAAATCGGTGAGCGCCCAGACGAGGGCGTCGGCGCGGTCGGGGCTGCGGCCTTTGACCGTGCCGTCGGAACCAAACGCACACATCTGATCTTCGAGCGCATCGAAACGGCCGACGTGTGCAACCCGGCCCTCCGCATAGAGCGCGGCGACCGGCTCGGCACGAACCCATTTTCCCCGCGTCGCTCTGACTTTGACGACGGGGAAATTCTCGCGAAACTGCTGCAGCACCGAGATCACGAGATCGCCCCCCTGGTTGACCTCCGCCACCATCCGATCGGCTTCGAAATCGTCGTAGGCGCCGAGCGCCGCACGCGCCCAGAGTTCCGGTGTGCGGCCCTGAATGGTTCGATCCGCCAAGATGTAGGCGCGCTTGTCGACGCCCAATCCCGCGACCACGATCCCGCAGGCGTCCGACGACGCGGTCGCCGTTACCGGCGGATCGAGCGCGACGACGACGCGCTGCATCTCGGGCGCGTTTTCGACACGGGCCTCTTCGATCCAGTGCCGCCGCCAAAGGCCGTCGCTTGCATCTTCGACAATCTCGCCGAGCAATTCCTGGCGGCCAATCGCGGAGCCTGCATAGCGGCGCGTCATCTCGGCGAGGAACGTCGGCGCGAGGTTCGTCGCGTTGTCGGCCGTTGCAATGTTGACGGTCACGGTCGCTTCGTCCGCGATGATCTGTTTCAAAAGCTTCGTCGCGCGCGGCGTCGTCGTCACGCAGACGCGCGGCGCCTCGCCGAGACGGAGTGCAAATTGCAACATGTCCCATGCCCTTTCCGCGCCGCGCCATTTCGCGAGCTCGTCGCACCAGGCGGCCGTGAATTGCGGGCCGCGTAGCGCCTCGGCTTCGTCTGCCGAGAACAATTCCGCGACCGCGCCGTTCGGCCATGTCAGGCGCCGCTTCGACGGTTCGAACTCTGGCCGTTCGTGTGCGGGATGAATCGCGAGCAAACCGGACTGCCCTTCGATCATCACGTTGCGCACGTCGCCAAGGGTTTTGCCGACTAGCGCTATTCGCGCCTGCTTATCATTGCCGGCAATGCTTCGGACCCACTCAGCGCCAGCGCGCGTCTTTCCCGATCCGCGGCCGCCCAGCAGCAGCCAGACGCGCCAGCTTTTGATTGGCGCTTCCGACTCTCCTTCGTCGAGCCGGCCGGAAGCGCCGCTTGATGTTGCGCGAGAAGCGCCAATCAAAGACGGCGCCAGTTGCTCGTCGCGTGCCCACAGCTCCCAATCGTGGGAGATGAACTCGAGTTCGTCCGTGCTCAGCTCATTCAGAACTTCGCTGAGTTGACCGCTTGCGATTGAGGCGCTCAAGACGTTCCGCAATTTCTCGGCGTAGGTCTTCCGCATGGGCTAGCGCCTCCTTGCTCTTGGCGTCACCTCCGGTCGGCTTCCGCTTCGTCATCACGCGTTGCATCTCAACTGCTTTCTCCAGTGCGTTGACCATCTGCGACAGGGCGCGGGAGGCGCGCTCGCGATCCTGCGACGTCAGCCCCTTTTGCTTTTCGAGCTTCGTCAGCTCGCCATCGATCGTGTTGTAGACGCGCTGAACGAGCACATCCGGCTTGGCGCGCGTTCGCCTCGCGGGCGCGGTCTTCGCTGGCGTCCTCGCCGTGGCCTTTGGTTTTGCCGCGGAAGCGACGGACTTCGTAGCGAGCTTCGGTTTCGGCACCGATTTCGGTTCTGGGCTTGTCGTCTCTGCTTCCGGTTCGATCGGTTTGGACGTCTTCGAATCGCTCGGGGCACGCGAAGGGGTTCGCCGCGCCTTCGACGCTGCTGCCATGCACACTGCCTTTTGGGAAATTTCGGATTGAAGTACGAGGCGAGGATATTTTCGTCCTGCAGGCCGTCTCAGCGGCCTCTCACACTTTTCGCGTTATACAAAAAACCTACCGGAGAAGCGTTACGCTGTCAACGGCAAAAACGATGTAAGTATATGATTTTGCAACATATTTACGTAGATCTCGGCATAAACTTTCCGATTATAGTCGACTATCTCAGAGCGAGGATAAGTTTGCTCGCATAAATATTCGCTGCCCCGAAAAGTGGATTGCGCTGCGCTATTCGGCGGTTTCGGGAGGGAGTTCGCTGACACCCTGAGGACGGCGTTTCCGCTCAGACTTCGCGTCTCCTTCCGGTCCCCCGTCAGGAATGATGTATTTCCAATAATTCTCTTCTTTGACGCGACGCTCGCTCATGGCGAAACTTCTGACGGAAATGCCGGCCTGATGCACCGTGTCGGACGAGCCGGAGACCAGGGGATGCCACCACTTCAGGTCCTGCCCCTCGCCGACGAGGCGGTAAGCGCAGGTCTTCGGCAGCCAGGAAAGCTCGCGCGCGCGTGCAATATCGATCTCAAGACAATCCGGCATCTTCTTGAACCGGTTGGGATAGTCCTTGCACCGGCAGGTGCGGACGTCGAGCATTCCGCACGCAAGACGCGTCAAGTAGACCTCGGCCGTATCCTCGTCCTCGAGCTTGACCAGACAGCACCGTCCGCAGCCGTCGCACAGAGCTTCCCACTCGTCGCGGCTCATCTCCTCGAGGGTCTTCGTGCGCCAGAACGGTGGATCGTTGCCGTCCAACATCAAGTCTTGCTCTTCCATTGTCGGTTCAGTCGCGATAACCACAATTTCGTCGACTTACGCCGTGTAATCGGCAATTCGGTTTAAGCGGCGCGTCCTACTGGAGGCGTCGCGATTGTTGTTGCAAGAAAGACTCTCGCTGTTGAGGGCTTAAGCCCACGTCTCACGCGTGACAAGAGCGACGTCGTTAGGGTGGCCGTTTCTTGAACGACTGGTTTCACAGGCAGGGCGGCCGCGACCGCTTCATTGACTGGCTCAGGCTCGACTCGCAGATCAATTCCGCGCTCGGGGAAGCATGGTCGCGCGTCAAAGACTACTGGAACGCGGGATCGAGCTACTTCGCCCGTTTTCAGCTCGTCGGGTGGCGCCGCCTGCTCAATGAGTTCGCCTCCGAAGGCCTGACGATGCTGTTCGGCGGTCTCGTCGTTCTCTATGGCCTCGCGCTGCCCGCATTCGAAGAGTTCGACGAGAGCAAATTCCTGACGGGGCGGTACGCGGTCAAATTCCTCGACGTCAACGGCAACGAGATCGGCAAGCGCGGCATTCTGCACAACGACGCCGTGCCGCTCGAGGAAATTCCCGACGTTCTGATCAAGGCGACGCTATCGACGGAAGACCGGCGCTTCTTCGAGCACTACGGCATCGACGTGTTCGGCACGTTGCGCGCGCTCGTCACCAACGTGCAGGCCAACGAAGTCGTGCAAGGCGGCTCGACGCTGACGCAGCAGCTCGCGAAGAACCTGTTCCTGTCGTCGGAGCGCTCGCTGCAGCGAAAGATCAAGGAGCTGTTCCTCGCCTTTCTTCTCGAGAGCCGCTACACGAAGCGCGAGATCCTGAAGCTCTACTTCGATCGCGCCTACATGGGCGGCGGCACCTTCGGTGTCGAAGCCGCCTCGCAATATTACTTCGGCAAATCGGTTCGCGACATCACCATGCCGGAAGCGGCCGTGCTCGCCGGTCTCTTCAAGGCGCCGTCGAAATATTCGCCGCTCGTCGATCTGGCGGCGTCGCGCGCACGCACCAATCAGGTTCTCGATAACATGGTCGAGGCCGGCTACTACACGGCGGGGCAAGTCCACGCGGCGCGCATGAACCCCGCGAAGATCGTCGAGGCACGCACCTCGACCAGCCCCGACTGGTATCTCGATTGGGCTTATGAAGAGGTCCAGCGCCTCGCCGACGGCAAGAACCAGTTCGTGCTGACGGCGCGGACGACGGTCGACCTGACGCTGCAGCGGCAGGCGGAGGAAGCGCTCAATGCGGCGCTTCGCAAGGAAGGCCGCGACCTGCATTTCACTTCCGGCGCGATCGTCCTCATGGAGACGGACGGCAAAGTCCGGGCGATCGTCGGCGGCCCGGATTACGGCGAAAGCCAGTTCAATCGTGCGACGCATGCCAAACGCCAGCCCGGCTCGTCGTTCAAGATCTACGTCTATGCAACGGCGATGGAGAACGGCTTCACGCCGGAGACGATGGTGCGCGACGCCTCGCGCTCGTGCGGGAACTGGTCGCCGTCGAACTACGGCGGCGGCGGCGGTTCCGGCTCGCGCCTGCCGCTTTGGATGGCGCTCGCCAAATCGTTGAACACGGTCGCGGCCGAGTTGTCGTTCGTCGTCGGCCGCGAGAAGGTCGTGGAGATGACCAAGCGGCTCGGCGTCGAGGGCGTCAAGAAGACGTGCTCGATGGCCCTCGGCGACGGCGGCATCACGGTGCTCGAGCATACCGGCGGCGTCGCGACCTTCGCGAACGGCGGCAAGCTCGCCAAGCCCTATGGCATTCTCGACATCACGACATCGAAGGGCGATCTTCTCTATTCGCGCGAACGCGACGAGCCGCCGCCACGGCAGGTCGTTTCGCGGCACGTCGCCGAAGAGATGAACGTCATGCTCAATCGCGTCGTGACGGAAGGCACCGGCGGCATGGCCAATCTCGATTTCACCAACGTCGCGGGCAAGACCGGCACCTCGACGGGCCCGAAGGACGCGTGGTTCATGGGCTTCACCGGCAAATACGTGGCGGGCGTCTGGATCGGCAACGACGACAACCGGCCGATGCGTTCGGGCGTCACCGGCGGTCACCAGGCGGCGCCGATCTGGCACGACCTGATGACGGTCGCTCACACCGACATGAACATTCCGACCATTCCGGGCCTTAGCCCGCATCCGCGTCAGGTCATGGAGCAGCAGCGGCTCGCGGAGATCCGCGCGCAGCAGGTCGCGGCCGGCATCGAGCCGGCTCAATCCGCGGCCGACGCTGGAAAAACTCCCGCTATCATGCCGGCCAAGACGCGCGACGCGCTGAAGGTTCTCGTCGCTGCGCTTCGCAAGGCGAACGGACAAGCCGAGGTCGCGCCGGCGCCGTCCTCCGGATCGCCGCATTCGCCAACGGTGCCTATTGATCCCAAGGAGGCGCCGCAGCCTGCGATCCGTCCGGATGCGGTGAAACCCGAACGGCGTGCGACGTTCTTCGATACGTCTCGCGACGACCTTTCGATTCCCGCCATGCCGGCTGGCGCCCTGTCCGGCACATCGTCCACAAACCCGAGGGCGCGGCCTTAGCCTCGCGTTGAAACAGGAAGTCACGCACTTGGCATCGGTCGAACTCGAGCCAGCGGTATCACCCTCACCGCCGTCATCGCGCGGCGGCGTGGCGCGCGCGATTTTCACGAGTCTGTTGCGCACGATCGGTCTCATATTGACGATCATGCTCGCCGTTACCGTCGGTGTCTGGTCGAGCCGCTTCATGATCGCGCGGGGCTCGCCGCTTTCGACCGATACCTACGGGCCATGGCAACAGTGGCGCAGCATCGGCCGCGAGAGTGCCGATCCCTACACGAAGGCGCACATCGTCACGACGGGAAAGCTCAGGATTTCAGCAGACAGCGCGGGTATCTTCGAGGCGCGCACGGACTCGCAAGGGGCGCGGCTGCACTCGTCGTGCAACTACGTCGTCGAAGGCGCGAACATGCGCGGCCTGTGGTGGAGCCTTGCCGTGTTCGACGCGCGCGGCAATCTCATCTCCAACGACGCCGACCGCTACGAGTTCACGGCCGACACGATCGCGCCGAATCCCAATGGATCGTTCGTCGTCACGCTTGGGCGCGACGCGCGGCCGGGCAACTGGCTGCCGACGAGCGGCGCGGGACGTCTCGTGCTCGTCTTGACGGTGCTCGATCCGGCGACCGGCCTTTCGAGCGAAGAGCGTGCGGAGCGCAACAAGCATCTGCCCGTCATCACGCGGGAGGGATGCTCATGAAGTTGCTGCAGCGCTTCGACTTCCGGCTGCTCGCCATCTTCCTTCTGGTTGCGGGGATCGTGCATCTCACGGCCACGTTCCTGGCGGTCAACGATACGCGCGGATCGGCGTACACGCGGCTGGCGCGATCACTGCCGAAAAACAAGATGGTGATCACCGACGCGATCGCCCCGCAGCGGCAGCCGCTGCCGTTCCTCGCGCCCGACGCACGCTACGCGTTCTGCCTTTTCGATACGACCGACACGACGATGCGTGTTCGTGCGCTGCTTCCGGATCTCGGCTGGACCATCGGCATCTACGCACCGGACGGACAGAACTTGTATTTTGCCGCCGCTTCCGCCGACCGGGAGACGACGGTCGATCTCTCCATCGTGCCCGCCGACGATCGCTTTCTCGGGTTGCCGCAAGGCATCGCGCTTCCCGGCGCGCCACAACCGGTCGAAGCTCAGCAGTCGATCGCAGCGGCCAAAGGCTTGGTCGTCGTTCGCGCTCCCGACAAGGGCGATCCCTATCGCGCCGACGAGCTGGCCGTTCTGGCCAAGGCCTCATGCAATCCGGGCGGAGCGTAGAGCTTTCAATTGGGCTGCCCACGACCGTCATCCTCGGCCGAGCGCTGCTGAGCCAGCGTTAGACTCGTCGAAGACGCAATATCGTGCCTACGGCACTTCTCACGCTGGATCCCCGAACGCGCATCACTGCGCTCACGCGTTCGAGGATGACGTTAGGGGCTGGCGCCGTCAGGATTTCGTTTCATCGTCGATTTCGAGCGTGTCGCGGCGGCGACGGGGCTTCCTCGGCTTCTTGCCCTGCGTCTCGTCGTGGCGCTCGTAGCGCACGCCAGGAAAAAACACGATTTCGGCGGATTGGCCAGCTCCGTATGCCGCGAGCACGGATGCGGCCGTCGGTTTCGGCACCGTCTTGAATGCGATGATCGTTGCCATGCGGTCCCCCGAAGCGCGAGCACCTGCCCGCCCCCATGCGGCACTTCTCGCCATAAGGACTCTCGCCACAAGGTATGGGACGTATACTGAATGGTGGCGTGAATGCGCTGCTGCCGCCAGAATCATCGCAATCGATGAAGTAGTGTCCGGGAGTTCTTAACGCCGAGTAAAATGCGAATCCGGTGGGTTCGGTTTCATTGCTAGGCCGTAGGCTCACGGCGGGAGCGCTTCATCTTGAAGAAGAAGCGTTCGAATTCCGGGTGTTCCAGCGGTGTTCAAATGCAGACCGAGAAATAACCACTAGCTGAAACTGCTTATCCGCAGCAATTTCCGCAAGCGACGGTACAGGAACTGTTCCGAGCCGTGAGCCTCCAGCCGTTTCGGTGGCACAAGCGTATCCTATTGTGCCGTCACGGAAGATCTCTAGCTTGCGGGTTTCGAAGCGGTTTCTGTCTAATTCGCTCCACAAGTCGACCGGGTCACTAGGCGCGCCATGGAGCCAAAGCACTCGAATGTAGGTATGCTCGCTCATACTACAATAATGCCGCGCCTCATGAACTCTGCCAACCACTACTGCAGCTCTGTCAGTTCACTGCCTAGTTCATCAATTCGTCACCGAGAAAGTGACGTCCCTCGCGATCCTCGATTTCGACGATCCAGAGGTCGCTGTCGAATTCCGCCTCGCGTTTCAGAAGCGCTTCGGCGTCGGGTTCGGGCACGAAGCCTTGCTTGAAACGGGTGACCCAGCGCCGATCGACGTCGGCTTCATCGAAGCCTGCTGGCGCCGGCGAGAAAACGGCGGCCATTTGGTCGGGCCTGACGATCTTGATGAAGATCGCGCCGGCGTCATCGTCGCCGTGACGGACGACGACGCCCGTCGCGCCATTGACTTGGCAGCGGCGGAGATAAGCCTTCACCCAGATTTCGGATTTGAGACGCATGTCTCCCCGTTATCGGCGAGCGGAGCAGAATTTTCTAGTGCTTCGCCGCCTTGGCAATCGCTTCGCGTCGCGCTTTCGGCTCGCCCTGCAGGCGGGTGATCCGGCTGACCAAGGGCCCGGAGATGCGTCCGGTCACTTTCAGTTTCTGATCGGTCTCGAACTCGCGGACGGCGCGTGCGAACTCGGGCGTCATCGCGGAACCTGGAACGCCGGTCTGATAACCGAGCGCCGAGAGCTGCTGCTTGACGGTGCGAACTAGACTTTCGCCATCGGCCGTCATCGTCTTGCCGGGCCGCGCCGCACTCGGCGACATGGACGACGAGCCGAGGATCAGCTGGCTCAGAAGCTGCTCGCTCGGTTGCCCGGTCAACACCAGGCCGTTGTCGTACTCGTACGCGAAGATAGCTGCGCGGGTGACCGTTCCCAAGACGCCGTCGGCCTGGCCCGGTTCGTAATGAAGGTTGCCGAGTTCGCGTTGTATACCCTTCGTCAGTTCGGCGCGGTTCGCATCGTCGATCTGGCTCAAGGGCGCGGGCGGCAGCACGCCGTCGGCTGCAGGCGGATTGGGTGCTGCGGGACCGGGCGACGTCGGTCCGAGCGCGATGCCGGGTCCGTCGACCCATGAGGTACGATCGGTGACGATGCCGCCGGTTTCGATGGCGCTGCCCGGAGCCGTGTTCTGGAAGACGAACATGTTCAAGGCCACGCTCGTCGTAGCCAGCAGCGAAATGACAGCTGCGAGCTTTACATCCCTCTCGGTCATCCTGACGCCCGTTGCTCGTTCCCAGCTCGGAACTATGGCGAGTCAGCCGTTAAGACCTGCTTAACTGTCGAGCCCTTGCGCCCTAGAAGTTCGCGGCCCGGGACCGATCCAATTTATCTAAAACTTGAAGCAAAATCGCTTCGAATTGCGGTGCACAAACTGACGTGACCTTGAACCGGGCCTGTTATCCACATGAGCGAGGGAATGCCTCACCACCAATCCGATCAACGGCTGGGCCACGTCCGGCCAGAGATGCGAAGGTTCGAGCTATGGGTATGTTGCGAATTGCTACGTTTGCCGCCGTGGCCATTGCGCTGCTTCCGTCCGATCGCGAGCAGCAACAGCGTCTTTACGAGCGCGCCGGGTCCACGGCTCAATGGGTCGTGACATTCTGCGACCGAAACTCCGCCGCGTGCGCGAAGGGCTCCGAGTATTGGTCGCTATTCGTTGCCAAGGCCGAGTTCGGGGCCAAGCTCGCCTACGACATGATGCGCGAACGGGAAGCTTCGGGCCTTGCGACGTCGAGCTTAAACCTCGATCAGAGCAAGGGCCGCGTTGCCCCTGCCCTCCTCGAGCGCGATAGCGGCACTCTGACGCCTCTCGACAAAGAGCCCGACTGGCGCGGCAAGCATTTGACCAAAAACGGCGTTTGAGCGACGTCCGGAGCGACCCGGCTGCTGCCTTATCGCTTCGGCCTTGCCCTCGACCAGCCCTCGCACCTATGTGTAGTGTAGCGCCCGATTTAGCGGGTAGCAGGCTGGACTTTCCCGATGACGCTCGACGACATCCGCGCTGATTTTGCGCTCCTCGATGATTGGGAGGATCGCTATCGCTATGTCATCGAGCTCGGCCGCGCGCTTCCCGCATTTCCCGAAGCCCTGCGGACGGACTCCAACAAGGTCCGTGGCTGCGCGAGCCAGGTTTGGCTTGCGACCAAACGCGCGGGTTCCACCGGAAACGGCAGTGCCGGCGACACGCTGGAAATGCAGGGCATGAGCGACGCCCACATCGTCCAGGGTCTCATCGCGCTCCTTTTCATCATCTACGAGGGGAAGACGCTCGACGAAATCCTGAAGACCGATGCGGAAGGAATTTTTGCGAGCCTCGGCCTCAAGGAGCATCTGACGCCGCAACGTTCGAACGGCCTCGCCTCGATGGTGAAGCGCATCCGCGCGGACGCCGCCGAGATGCTTGCGGCTTAGCCCCTTCGTCATCCTCGACCAAGCGCGGCATCGCCGCGTCGCAGGCCGGGGATCCAGCGTAACGAGCGCCGAAGGTTCGATATTGCGTCTTCGACGACTTTAACGCTGGATTCCCAAATGGCCTCGCGATGCTCGACCATTCGAGAATGACGAAGAATTATCGCGCGCCCGGATCGATCTCAGGACGGTAGTCGCTCGTGCCCCAGTGCCTGACCCGTACGGGTCTCTGATCGTTCGCCTGCGCGGCCTCAGGCAACATTCCGTAATGCCGGGCGAGTTGGCGGAGCGCGATCTGCAGAATGATCTTGCCGGAGCGTTGCGGCCAGCCGCTTGCCTTCTCACTCACTTCCAGGCCCTTCAAATGGCAGCAGACGTCGATCAGAACGCCTGCGAGGTCGGGACCGACGGCTGCGAGGGCGCGCTTGACGCGTTCATGCGCGGCAATGACGGAATCGCGAATGTCCGGACCAATATCGGGCGCGCCTTTGGAGCCGCCGCCTCCACTCAATAGCTGTGACCAGTTGGCGGTGACGCGCGGCGTCATCTGAGCAAACCAGAAATCAGCACGAAGCTTTTCGCCGGCATCGAACTCGGCTTCGCTGAGCATCGGCCGGCCATCCTTGTCTTTCCGCCGCGCCAGCCACGCGAGCGGACTTTCCGCGAGATTGCGTTCAGGCGCTTGGCATTCCGCGTGCGCCCGGTGTCTCGCGGCACGAGATGATCTTACAGTCATTGCTGATCCCCGGTCTCAGTTATGGATGGTTGTTTTTGTCAGGAGATGGCGATGCGTTCGAGCCGACTTCGCGCATCACCAGCGTCGGCAAGGCCCAGCCCAGCACGTCGAGCGCGCGATCGAACGAAGGATCATCGCGGCGGCATTCGACCTTCAAACATGCGTGCGCGACCGTGGTCCGGTCACGGCCGAACATGGCGCCGACTTCCGTCAGCGTCATGCCGCAGCAGACGTGCGCGAGATACATCGCCACCTGCCGTGCTTCGGCAACGTCTCTGACACCGCGCTTGCCGTGCCAAAGCCCTTCGGACTCGATGCCGAAGACGTTCGATATGGCGATATCGATCGCGAGACGCGCGCGGCAATGGCGGATAACTTCCCGCCTGCCAGATCGAGGAGTGCCGCGCTGGCGCATCTCTTCCAATGGCGAGGCCGAGGTTCGCCACACCAGCCGCAAGCCCGGCTTGATCAGGCCGCGGTCGATGGCGGCCTCTGTGGCCGCGTCCTCGGTCAGAACTGACAACTGCATCTGTGACATGACAACGGAAGAATACGGTCGCCCCAAATCGCGGGGATAAGTTTTTTGTCGCCTCGATTATTCACCCTAACGGGATAGCGATCGCGGAAAGATATCCCCGTATCTCAAGCCAGCCGCAGTATCGGCGGCATGCAAAATCGCGTTTCAATACGAGACAATAGAGCGGCCCGGTATGCGTGGCGCTCCAACGCTCGCAATACAGAGGCCAGCGGCGCTGGCGATGCCCTGCAACTCTTGCCGCTCTGGCCAAGAGATCTTGGCAACCGGACCACCGAGGGGAGAAAAAAGCTCGTTGCCGTCATCGAGTGCGAGCTTCGGAAGGAGCGGCGGCGCGGGATCGCTGGCAGTACGGCGTACAATGTGGCGCGTCACGCGAAGCTCGTTCGCATGCTCAAGGACGAGCGGAGGTCGCTTGCCGCGCTCGAACTTTCGCAGTGCTCACGCAGCGCAAAAAATTCAGACCAGAGGCAAGAGCCGGAGCGTTAAGACGCGGGACTTATTTTTCGCGGCGGGTGCCAAGGCCCATCTTCTTGGCAAGCTGCGACCGCGCGTTGGCATAGTTCGGCGCGACCATCGGATAGTCCGGCGGCAGGCCCCACTTCTCGCGGTACTCTTCTGGCGACAAGTTGTAGTGCGTTCGCAGGTGGCGCTTCAGCGATTTGAACTTCTTGCCATCTTCGAGGCAGACGATGAAATCCGGCATGACCGATTTCTTCACCGCGACTTTCGGCTTCGCCTCTTCCCGCTCCTGCGGCACGGTGCGACCCGCGGCGCGGCTCAGCGCTGCGTGAGTTTCCGCAATCAAACCCGGTAGTTCGGTCGATGAGATCGAGTTGTTGCTGACGTAAGCCGCGACGATCGTGGCAGTAATCGTCACAAGCTCTGGAGAAGCTGAACTGTCCATCCGCCTGTCTTCCACATCCTCTGGCGGGCGAAATCCCGCTGCCGTACGCACGTCCATATCTACATCCCGCCCTTGCGCAGTCGTTACCGACAAGGCCTGTCGCGGATCTCGAAATCACGTAGTAGACAAGGAGATCAACTCGACTTCACTTGCGAAAGCTTTGACTACATGACGACTTCCTTGTCAATCTCAGCTGCTGTTTAGATTACGACATCGCTAATGCTTGGCAGTCTCTGTTATTCATTTGGTCATTACTCCGTCATGATGGCGCGTTGACGCCCCGGCGTAGGCGTCCGAGAACAACCACAAAATCATCCTCCATCCATGAAAAGGTCCGCTTGCCTATGACCGGCCAAACGAAAACGTCTGCGATCGCCAACGAGAGCGGGGAGCTGCCGCCGATGGCCGAACGCCAGCCGGCGGTCGCGACCCACCATGGCGTCACGCTCAGCGACGATTACGCTTGGCTTCGCGCGGACAACTGGCAGGAGGTCATGCGCAAGCCCGGCGTGCTCGCGCCCGCGATCCGGAGCCATCTCGAAGCGGAGAACGCCTATACGAAAGCGACGCTCGCCGACACGGAAGAGCTGCAGGCAACGCTCTTCGCCGAGATGAAGGCGCGTCTCAAGGAAGACGACCGGCAAGTTCCGCAACCGCACGGGCCGTACGAATACTTCCCGCGCTTCGTCAAAGGCGGGCAATACGCGCAGCTCTGCCGCATTCCGCTCGGCGGCTCGGTGGATGAGGCGCAGGTTCTTCTCGACGGCAACAAGGAAGCCGAAGGCAAGGGCTACTGGGATCTTGGCGCGACGGCGCACTCCGGCGACCACAAGCTGCTCGCCTATGCCACCGATGACAAGGGATCAGAACTCTACACCGTCCGCGTCCGCGATCTCACGACGGGCAACGATCTCGCTGATGAAATTCCCGACACGCATGGCGGTCTCGAATGGTCGAACGACGGGACGACGCTCTTCTACATCAAGGTCGACGAGCACCAGCGGCCGCTGTTCGTCTACAGCCACGCGCTCGGAACTCCGGCCTCGGAAGACAAGCTCGTCTACGCCGAGCCCGATTCCGGTTTCTTCGTCGGATTGTCGTCGACGCAGTCGCGGAAGTTCATCGTCATCGACATCCACGATCACGAGACGAGCGAAGTGCGTCTCATCGATGCCGCGAATACCGGCGCAGGTCCGAGACTGGTCGCGCCTCGCCGCGTCGGACACCAGTACAGCGTCGAGCATCACGGGCAGCGTCTCGTCATTGCGACGAACTCTGAGGCGGCGGAAGATTTCCGCATCGTGACGGCGCCTGTCGAAAATCCGGGAGAGGAAAGCTGGCGGGAGATCGTCGCCCACAAGCCAGGGCGTCTGATCATCGATGTCAGCGTGTTTCAGAACTACATGGTGCGGCTCGAGCGCGAAGAGAGCTTGCCGCGCATCGTCGTCACGCCGCTGAAGCCTGAGGGCGACACATTTCTCGATCTCGCCGGCGAGCATACGATCGCCTTCGACGAGGAGGCTTATGCACTCGGCCTCAGCTCAGGCTATGAGTTCGAGACGACGCGCATCCGCTTCACCTATTCGTCGATGACAACGCCGGCGGAGACCTACGATTACGACATGGCGACGCGCGAGCGGACCTTGCGCAAGCGGCAGGAAATTCCAAGCGGTCACAATCCGGCGGATTACGTGACGCGGCGCCTCCTCGCTCCGGCGCCGGACGGCGAGATGGTTCCCGTCACCCTGCTCTACAAGAAGACGACGGCGCTCGACGGCTCGGCACCGCTCTTCCTCTACGGCTACGGCGCGTATGGCATCGCGATGCCGGCGTCGTTCTCGACCGGCCGGCTATCGCTCGTCGACCGCGGCTTCATCTTTGCGATTGCGCACATTCGCGGCGGCAAAGACAAGGGCTACCGCTGGTACACCGACGGCAAGATGAAGAAGAAGAAAAACACCTTCACCGATTTCATCGCCGCGGGCGAACATCTGATTTCGGAAGGTTTCACGCAGCGCGGCCGGATCGTCGCCAACGGTGGGTCCGCGGGCGGGATGCTGATGGGCGCAATCGCCAACATGGCGCCCGATCTTTTCCTTGCGATCATTGCCGACGTGCCGTTCGTCGATGTGCTGAACACGATGCTCGACAAGGACCTGCCGCTGACCCCGCCCGAGTGGCCCGAGTGGGGCAATCCCCTCGCGAGCAGAGAGGACTTCGATTACATCCGCAGCTATTCGCCCTACGACAATGTCGCGGCGAAAAACTATCCGCACATTCTGGCGCTCGCTGGCCTTACCGATCCACGGGTGACCTATTGGGAGCCGGCGAAGTGGATCGCCAAGCTCAGGACGCTGAACACGAGCGAAAACCTCGTGCTTCTCAAGACCAACATGGGCGCGGGCCACGGCGGCGCGTCAGGCCGTTTCGACGGGCTGAAGGATACGGCCTTCAACTACGCGTTTGCGGTGAAGGTTGCGGGGCTCGGGTCGTAACGGCGGCGCAGCGGTCGCGTTAATTTGCGTGCGCGTTTGATAGCCACTGCAATCTTGGTTCTCTGCATCGCGATGCGCGTGGCCCAAGCCAAATCGTGGCGTCCGCTTTTTTCTGCGGCGGCGATCGCCTGTGTCCCGAAGAGGAGCTCGTGCGGTGTTTCCCAGTGGCCGTTCAGATATTGGAATGGCGTCGGCGCGGAGGAAAACGTCTTGAAGTCTTTAAGGACGCCGAGACTGTCGAGGACCAGCATGGTGCGGCGGCATTTGTGGCAGCGGCCACAATTGTGCATGGCGTCCGGTTTCTCGTAACACACCCTGCAGAGCTTCCGAAGAGGCTCCCAATCCTTCATCATGCTGATCTTATCGAAGCGCGAATAGTATGCGCCGTCGTGGATGACTTGGACCCTATCCGTCGATAGAAGCCCATCGATCATCGGGCTCGAGCCCCAGGGCTTCAACGTCGTGTAACTCATCGATGATGGAATGAGGAAACGATTGACGCCTCCTGCCAATGCAAGTCCTGCCGCACCGAGTGCGGTGCCGTGCCCCAAATTCCAATCCGGCACGAAGGCGCGTACGTTGCTCTTCATGCGAACGAGTTCGACGCCGCATGCACGAAGCGCCCTCTCGTACTCCGCCGCGGCGCGCTCGAAGACGTCCTCTAGCGCCAACGGTATGTCAAAGCCGTGAGCGAAGACGGCGAATTTCGTGCGGTATCCGGGCGGCCGATCTCGCTCTGTGAACTGAGTGAAAAAGGAATCGATGCCACCGGAAAATGCGGCCGCTGCGTAGCCTGGCACATGGGCATCCGTAGTCAGCTCCGCGCCACGCAGGTGGACCTGGTGAAATTTTTGCGGAAGCCACGAGTTGATGATTTTCCAGTATTCATCAAGCCCAAGCTTCAAGCGTTCCGAGAAGGCGGAATCAATCTCAATCTCTTCGTTCAGGAGCGAAGCGAGCGGACTGAGGGCGACGACAAACGGCTCGATCCCCCTCGCGCAGAGATGTTCGAACTGCTCGGGGAACTTGAACCAAATCTCGTCCGGAATTTTCGGGCCCGCGCCATCGAGGCGAACGCCGGCGCTGAGCGTCACGAGGCCGTCCTTTATCCGGCGTTCCGGCGGAAGAATGCGCATTCAAATATCTCGGGCAAATATCTCGAGTCGCTGACAGCGAGAGCCAGCACTGGGGATGCCAGTCTCCCCTTTCGCTCGTCTCTTCTTTCAATCCGGAATGCAATGCTCGTGTCGCGAAAGAGGCGGGACAACGCGAGATATCTGTGGGCCGAGTATTTTCGGCGAATCTGGGCTTGATCATCGGGAGGCGCCCCGGTGTGGGCGTTGGGCTGCTCCGCAGCACCGTTCCAGGCACAAAAAAAGGGCCCGCTCTGCGCGTGCCCTTATCGTGAAGCGTAGTGGACCGGTCAGGACTTACCACTTGCTTTCTGCGGTTTCGCGAACGTCGCTGTGACCGAGCTCATGGCGGGCTGCGGCTTGGCAGCGACGCTCTTCTTTGGCTTGCGGATTTCCTTGTTCGAACGCTGTTGGCCCTTGGGCATGGCAGACCCCTTCATGTTGGAGGGCGCGTCGCAACAGATCTGCGGCGTGTGCCTTCCACTCTTTCACACCGGTCCGCGCCCCGCCAGATGGGACGGGCCAGTTCGATCATCACAATACTGCATAACTCGCAAAAGTGATCGGGCGGGCCGTTCAGACAAAAAAAGGCCCGCACTGGGCGGGCCGTGGAAGTCAAAAAACTTGCAAGAAAAAAGGCCCGCCGAAGCGGGCCTACCGTTTCAGGAAGCAGCGCTAGGCTGCGACCGTGCCGAAGAGAGGCGATTTCGTAGCCTCCTCGAGAACCATGTCGGACTTGAGTGCGATACCGATGTAGCGCACCCGGCCGGCTACCTTTTCCTTCTTCACGCCAAGCTCAGCGAATTCACGTGCAAAGCTCGGAAGTGCTGCGGGCTCCTTGTTCTTAGATTCACACCATGAACAATAATCCTCGTAGAGTTCAGTAGCCGTGACGCTCGATCCGTCGCGGACCTCGATGTTCTCCTTGTAGAAACGTTCGGTATTGGTTTCGGGAGCAAGACGCCGTACCGGCATCGTGCTGCGGGTTTCAGCAACTTTCGTCTCAACCTGATGCACTTCTGCGGGCTGAGCTTCGATTGCTCGCGCCGGGGCAACGGGTGCTTCGAGAGGAATCTCGATCGACCGGTTGTCGTTGGCGCCTGAACGCGGCTTTTTCGTTTCAACGGTCACCGGTGTGAGCACCGGAACCGCCACCGCTGCCGCAGCGGTGCTTTCCTCCGTCAGCGCCATTCTCGGCGTGACAGGCTTAGGCTGGCGGTCATAGAGACGCCATTGGCTGAATGCGACGTACATGCCGAACCCAGATCCGATTTCGAGCAGCAGCGCGACGAACAAGGTCAACGCCATCTGAACGTTTTCGATCTTGACGCTCGGGAAGAACGCATTCGCAAGTTCGGTCAGAACCTTTGCTTGCGGATCAGCTTCGGAGAGAGCAGGTGAACCTGCAGACGCATCGATCTTCGCTCTGAGCTCGGCGATGCGCGCTTCGGCCGTCTTGGCCGAACTTGCAGACGCGAGTTCGGAGTCGAGTGCCGTCAACTGCTGACAGAATGTCCGTTCGGTTTTCGAATTGACGTTCTTACAGCCGTCAGACCACTGCCAGGCCTTCTGCATCTTCATGCCGTCGATCTGGCTCTGCACCGCGTCATAGGGACGATGCTGAGGGATCCACCCGGCCTGCTCTTCCGCGCGCTTCAGCTCGCCTCTCAGATCCTGATAGACCTGAGCCTCTTGCGCGCGCTGCCCGGTCGAATCGAACCGGTTCAGAGCGGCGTGGCCAAGCGCGGATGTCATGGAGTAGGCCGTCACGACCACCCAGACGAGCGCTGACGCAGCAGCCTGCGACCAGATCCTGTTTCGAACTGCGGCAAAGAAGAAAAACGGTACCAGTGCTTTCATGCAGTCGGCGGCAGCTGATGCTGCGCCGTAGATTTGGCCATCGAGCTCGGTTCGTCCGAGACTGAAGCCAAAACGCCAGTTCATTGCAGCGGATACGGCGAGCAATACGCCTGCTGCTAGAACCCCCAACACGCCTAAAACGTGTCTCATCGTGTGCCCTCTCCTGTGAAGGCCGGCTCCGTTACGCGAAACCGACACCGGCCATTTCGTCTTGTGGTCGTTGCGTCCGAGGGGGGACGCCGACCAGGCTCTGGAACGCACAACGGGCGTGGCTGCCATGATGTCCGTTTCGTTCGGCTGTGAGCTCCGATGTCATCCCCATGACACCGGCAGACGAGCGACGCGAAGACCGCGCAACCAAGCAAGCCAAGAGCAACCACTCCCAACACCGCCCCAAAGTATCGCCACGATTTCGCCGCAAGAAATCAGAGGTGGAAAACTTTTTCCCTCAGGGTCAGCGCGAGGGTGGAAAACTACGCGAATTAAACTCCCCTCGCCCTGAGCCGTAACTGAGTCGCCCGCCTGTGTGAATCCGAATTCTAAGGAGAATCAGAATTGTAGTGTCGCGTGACCGGCGCGCCGCGGGCACCCGGGATAGCACCCGCCCCCGCCTGGAGGCGGTTGAAAAGGTCCGGTTATCAAGAGGTTTTGCACCGGTCGTCGAAGGTTTATGCACGACGCAATTGTGGCAAGGTGAGCCGGGGGAGCCATCCGCGATCGCATTCTTTGCACGTGTTTTTCGCGCCGCAGTCATGCGTCGTCATCGATGATGCGCTTTTGGCGTTTACCAAGTTCTGTCGGGTGATACATTCGCCCCTGCATGCGTTAGCGCCGTCGCGTTCTCCGCGACTGAAAGCGGCGCTGTGCGTGTGAGTTGGTTGGAGTTCGCGCCATGCCGCGCTTCGCTGGAGTGCTGTTGCTGACGGCCACCGCCATGGTCGCCGCCTATAGCTATCTGTTTCCAGCTTCCGACCACTCGGCCGACCTCAACGAAGTCGTTCGCATCTCCGCCGCGCCCGATCGCCTTTATCGGAGCGACACGGGCACACGCGTTTTCTCAGCGGAGTCACCCGCTTTTCGCGAAGTGATCCCCGAGGAACCTGCAGGACCTGTCGTTCCCTCCTCGCAGAAACCCGGAACCTGGTCGACCGTCGTGCAGTCCGAGCGGGCCGTTGCGGCGCCACTCAGGTCGGCGAATCCGGCCGATCCTGAAACACGTGCGGAACTCGCCAGCGATCTGCAGCGCGAACTGAGGCGCGTCGGCTGCTATGACGGCGAGATCACCGGCGCATGGAACGCGGCGACGCGGCGTGCGATGTCCGCGTTCATGGACCGCGCCAACGCCACCCTGCCATTCGACGAACCGGACTATGTGTTGCTCGCTCTCGTGCAGAGCCATCAAGACATTACATGCACGGCGGAATGTCCAGCCGGTCAAATTTCCGAAGGCGACCGTTGCGTGCCGCGCGCCGTTGTCGCTCAGGCGACGAAAAAATCGAAGCGGCTTGCCGAGCGCCGATTGGCTGCTGAGCGTCTGGCGGCCCAGGACGAGCTCGCCGCGACGCCCGAGCCCGAGAAGCTGCCCTGGCTTCAGAATGACAAGGTCGCCGACGTTCCTGCCGTCACGCATTCGGATCCGCTGCCCGGCCGCATGTCGGTCGGCGCGCCTATACCCGACGCACCGGCGGCGGCGCCTGCCGATACCTCTTCGCAGTGGAAGCGGATTACGATTGTGCCTGCTGAGGATGACGCACGCGCGCCCTCCAATGTCGCGGCACTTGGTCAGAACGGGGATGCGGACAACCTCACGACCGATGGCAATACCGCTGCTCCTGTGCTTCCCGCAGAGGCCGATGTCAGCCCAAACACGGTCAAACGGAAATCCCGGCACTCCTATTCCGACGACAGGCCGAGACGAAAGCATGCCTCAGACCGTGGTCGTCCCCGCCCTGGCACTCCGCGGTATAACCTTATGCTATCGCTCGGCGGCGTCTATTGACCGCATCAGGCGTGCCGCGTTCCGTCCGCAACCCAGTTCAGATAATCGGAACTTCCCCCAACCACCGGCACCACCAGGACTGCAGGCGTCTCATAGGGATGATTGGCGACAATGTGCGCGACGGCGCGGTCTGCGCCCGCACGCGCAAGCTTGGCGATCAGCACAGCCTCTTCAGCGGTTTCCGTCTCGCCCTTCCAGACATAGATAGACGTCATGGACGGCAGCACGTTGACGCATCCGGCCAATCCCTGCTCGACCAGATCCCGGCCCAGCGCCAGCGCCGCCTGCCGATCGGGGAACGTCGCATAAATCATCACCACATCGGCGACTGGCGGAGCGTTCCGCTCTCCGATATCCCGCGTGGGGGGCTTGTCGTTTGCCGGCACTTGGGCGAGCTTCCCTGCCTTGCTGCGCGACCCGTCAGGAATCGAAGGGCCTAGATGGCGAAAGAAAAGCACAAATTCGAACGCATCGCCTTCGTCGCGAGCGAGGTTCCCGAAGCGATCGAAGCGCAGGCCGCGTTGATCAAGCGCTACGGAGAGACCGAACCCAACAAAGCCGATGCCATCGTCGCGCTCGGCGGCGACGGCTTCATGTTGCAGACGCTACACCGCTTCATCAACGACAAGATACCGATTTACGGCATGAACCGCGGTTCTGTCGGCTTCCTCATGAACGATTACCGGGAAGACGATCTGATCGAGCGGCTGACCGCGGCCGAGATCAGCCGCATCCATCCGCTTTCGATGATCGCGACGGACTCGGCTGGCAAGGCGCACAAGAGCTTGGCGATCAACGAGATATCGCTCTTTCGCCAGCGCTATCAGGCCGCCAAGTTGCAGATCGCTATCGACGGAAAGGTGCGGCTGGAAGAGCTGATCTGCGATGGGGTTCTGGTTTCGACCCCGGCCGGATCGACAGCCTATAATCTATCGGCACACGGGCCCATTCTGCCGATCAAGTCGCAGCTTCTGGCGGTGACGCCCATCAGCCCTTTTCGGCCAAGGCGCTGGCGCGGCGCCCTCGTTCCCAACAAGGTGCATATCACGATCACCGTTCTGGAGGATGCGAAGCGGCCCGTCAGCGCGGTCGCCGATCACTTCGAGACGCGGCATGTGGTGAAGGTCGATATCGAGCAGGCGCGCGCCATCGAGCTCTTCATGATGTTCGATCGCGAACATGGGCTCGAAGAGCGGGTGCTGGCGGAGCAATTCAGGTACTAAAAACGGACCCCAAAAACCGACTGGCCCTCCTGCAGGTGCCCGGGAGCACGCGCGGAGGGCCATGATTTGGTCCTGTGCTGCATTCCTGCCCGGGCCACGCGGCGCTGATACCGCGGCCACGAATCGGGATTGCAAACACGCATTCCCGAATCTTGGCAGGTCGTGGTTAACGAAGCGTTAAGGTGTCAACCTAGCCAGACCGCTCCCCACCTGTCGGTTCGGCCAGGTCAGGCCGGCCAGCGGCTGACCAGTGCGTCGATGTTCGGGCGCTCACGTTCTTCGGGCTTTTCCATCGGCGTGCCGATGTAGATGAACCCCGCGATCTTTTCGTGCTCGGCGAGGCCCAGCGCCTGACGGACCATCGGGCTATAGGCGATCCATTCGCTCAGCCACGACGTGCCGAAGCCCAAGGCGTTGGCGGTGAGACACATATTGAAGCAGAGCGCGCCGACCGAGAGCACCTGTTCCCATTCCGGCGCGCCTGGGCGCGCCTTCACGGATGAGACGACGGCGACGACGACTGGAGAGCGCAGAAATCTGCCGCGCTCGGTATCCAGCCGGATCGACGACGGCTCCTGGCGGTCTTCCTTCTTGCACGCCTCGGCAAAGATCTCTCCGGCCGCCTTACGGGCGTCGCCCTCGAAAACGATGAAGCGCCACGGCGAGAGCTTCTTGTGGTCGGGAACGCGCGCACCCGTCGTCAGGATGTCGTTCAATTGTGCGGCGTTCGGGCCGGGTTCGGCGAGCCGGTCCGGCTTCACCGAACGTCTTGCCGCAAGAAATTCAAAAATCGCGGTATTCATGTCATGTTCCGTACTATTCGTGCCCGTCTCGCTATACGAGGCCCCGGCCTGTTACAAGCGGCCCGTTAAGATCAGAATCGGAACAAGAGCCGAAAACGGGCGTGGAGATCAAATGCGCCGGTATTTTTTGAGATTTGTCGCGGTCGCTATTGCAGCGGTTTCTCTGACCGCGGGCGGCGAACCCGCCTTCAGCGGCGACGAGCCGACGGCCATGGTCGTCCTCGACGGCTCGGGCTCGATGTGGGCGCGTCTACCGCCCGACAACCGGGCCAAAATCGATATCGTGCGCGAAAAACTCGGCGGTCTGCTGGCTCAGCCGAATTCGACGCGGCTCGGGCTCGTCTCGTTCGGTCACCGCCGCCGCGGCGACTGCAACGACGTGGAACTGATCGCGGCGCCCGACAGTCCGCGGCAGGCGGTTCTCGATCCTATCGCCAAGCTCAATCCGCGTGGTCCGGGACCGCTCACGGCGGCACTCAAGGTCGCGATGACCGCGATCGGGCAATCGCGGCCCGCGCAAATTCTGTTCATCGGCGATGGCGCCGACAATTGCCAGCAGGATACCTGCGCCGTCGCCAGCAATCTCGCGAAGACCTATCCGGGCGTCGCCGTGCAAGTCATCGGCATCGGTATTCCGGACAAGGAGCGGCCACGCATGGCGTGCATCGCCGAAGCGACCGGCGGACATTACTACGACATCACGGATTCAAACGGCCTCAACGCCGCCATCGGCGAAGCCGCTCAGCTTGCGATTTTGTCTCCGGGCGAAACGCTCTCGCAGGGCGCCAATCCGGCCGACGGCAAGCCGACCGCGCCACCGCCGCCGGCAGGCGCTTCGCTCAGAGCATCGGCGGCGCTCGCCGATGCTGGCCCGCTTCTCACGGTCCCGCTCAAGTGGCGCATTTTCAAAGAGGGGGATAAGACCCCTGTGACCGAAGCCGAGGGACACGACATCACCGCCAAGCTTCCGGCCGGCGGCTACGAGGTCGAGGCCGAACTCGGATCGCTCACGGCCCGCCAGGACATCACGATCGCCGACGGCGACAAGCAAAGCATTATCGTGCCTTTCAATGCCGCCCATCTTCGCGCACGCGTCAGCACCGGCAAGGGTGGAAGCCCGTCGCAAACCGCCGTTCTGACCCTCGCACTGGGTGACAAGCCCGTGACGATCGCCAGCGACGGCCAGATCGACCTCTACCTCGCGCCGGCGACCTATACCTTGACGGCCGCCGACGGCGCGGCGCGTTCGTCGCAGACGCTGCAGCTCGCCGCCGGAGACGACAAGCCGCTCGACATTTCGCTTGGGACAGGCCGGGTCGATCTTTCCGCGGCGGCGGCGGACGGCGCCAGCATCCAGGATGTACTATTCGCCGTTGCGGCCGATGATCCAGAAAGTCCGGACGGCCGCCGCGAGGTCGCGCGGTCGCGGAGCCCGAACGCGAGCTTCACGCTACCGGAAGGCACCTATTACGTCAGCGCCCGCTCGCGCAGCGGCGACGTTCGCAAACGCATCGCCGTCGGCGCCGGACAGACGGTGACGGAAACGCTGGCGCTCGTCCTCGTGCCGCTCAAGGTTTCGGCGCTCGTCGCGGGAGCGCCTGCAAAAGCCGATCAGAATATTTTTTATCGCGTCGACCGCATCGACGGCGATCGCACGGGCATCACGCGCGCGATGGGGCCCGACCTGGCGCTCGACCTGTCGCCTGGACGTTACCGGATCACCGCGTCGCTTGCGGTCTCTCACATCTCGGCGACGAAGGAGTTCGAGGTGGTTGCCGGAAAACCGGCGAACGCCGTTATCGATATCGCGGCGGGCGAAGTGAACTTCTCGCCACCGGCGGGTGAGTCCGCGATCGTCGGCGATATCTTCTGGGAAGTTTCAGACGCGAGCGGTATGCCGACATGGCGTGCGACGGGGACGCAGGCGACTGCGCTTTTGGCGCCGGGACACTACACGGTGCGCTGCGAGGCGCGCGGCAAGCATGGGCAGGCGTCTTTCGAAGTTCGCGCCGGTGAAAGCCAAAAGATCGAGATCGGACCAGGATGAGTCAGTCTGCTGTGAAAACGTGGCGCGCACGGGCCCGGCATCCGTCGCTGCTGGCGGCGCTGCTCGCCGCCCTGCTGTCGATGTTCGCAGCGACGGTTTCGTTTGCGGAAGAGCCGATCCCGGATGGACCGCCGACGGGTCCCTGGGGACCGACGATCGAGAAGCGCAAGAACACCACCGTCCTCGAGCGTGGCAAGACCAAGGGGCCGGGCATCAAGCTCGTGGCCCTGCTGACGGGCGACGGCCAGCAGATCGACCAGGGCCTGGTGTGGCGCGTTTTCCAGACCGGAGGCCAGGCCGGAAAATCGAAGCTTCTGATGGAGTCGCATGAGGCTAGTCCTTTCCTCAAGCTCCAGCCCGGCGAATACACCGTCAATGCTGCGTTCGGGCGCGCCAACCTGACGCGCAAGATTACAGTCAAGGCTGCCGACGGGCCGCCGTTCGAAGCGTTCGTCTTGAACGCCGGAGGGCTTCGGCTGTCGGCGCTCATCAACGGAAAGCCCGCGCCGCCCGGCTCGGTGACGTATTCGATTTTCTCCGACGATCGCGATCAGTTCGAAAGCCGATCCGCGGTGATTACGGCGGCGAAACCGAACCTCATCATTCGGCTCAATTCGGGCATCTACCGGGTGGTTTCACAATACGGCGACGCGAACGCCAAAATCGAAACCGATGTCACGGTCGAAGCGGGCAAGCTGACGGAGACAACCGTCACGCATTCCGGCGGCAAGGCCACGTTCAAGCTCGTCACCCGATCCGGCGGCGAGGCGATGCCGGACACGCGCTGGACGATCCAGACAGACGACGGCGAGACGATCAAGGAAAGCGTCGGCGCGCTGCCGACGCACGTGCTGGCTCCAGGCACGTACGAAGTGACCGCCTCCTCAGGCGGCCATATTTTCCAGAAGGCCTTCGAGATCAAAGACGGCGACAACGTCAGCATCGAGGTTTTGATGACGGCGGCGCGCGACGACCGGGGCATTCAACCTTCGAGCGGCGCGACCACGATCATGCCGACCGGCCAAGGTCCGAACTGATCGCGTAGGTCAGAAATCCGTCAGGACCCAGTCGGTCGGACAGCCGTTTTCGCGCATCCGCTTTTCGACGCGCTCCTGCTGATCGGTATCGCCGGCTTCTAAGTATGCCGCTTTCGCCATCTGCCACTGTTCGCAAGCGGTGGTCAGATCGCCTGCTTGCTGCGCAGCTTCACCCAGTGCAATACGCGCTGCTGCGTGCGCGGCGCCGGGGCCGTGCAGAGCGCCGTATCCCGCCGCAGAGCGTAACGCCGACATGCGGGCTTCGACATTGCCGAGGCGTTCGTGTCCGGCGGCCAGATCGTAATAGAGGCGGGACAGCGCTGTCTTTTCGCCGCGCGCCAGAGCCAGCTCGATTTTCTTATTGAGCGTTTCGACGTCCTCGAGCTTCGGCGGCGGCTCGGCTACCGCCGCGTCCTTTCCGGCCGGCGAAATCGGCGCCGCAATCCCAACCACTGATCTCGATGCTTGGCTCGATTTTGCGGATGACCGCTTCAGCCGCCGGTGGAGAAGCAAAGCGAAGAGCGTCAGCAGGAGCGCGACTGGCGCGACGAAAACAGCGGCGTTCAGCAGTGCTTCAAACGTAGCCTTGTCGCCCATGACTAGCCCTGTCGCTCACGAGCCGCGCCGCATTCCATTCGCAGAGATTCGTATCAGCGGAATGGCGCCGCGTACATCAGGCCGCCTTTGGTCCACACATTGTTGAGCCCGCGATCGAGCTTCAACGCGGAATTCTGCCCGAGCGTGCGTTCGAAGAGCTCGCCATAATTTCCGGCCTGCTTGACGACCTGATAGGCCCAATCGCGCGACAGGCCGAGCGGCGCGCCGAGATCCGCGTCGAGGCCCAGAAAGCGGCGCACTTCGTGGGAGGGGGAGGATTTCGCGGTCTCGATGTTGGAACTCGAAATGTTCAATTCTTCAGCGGCAACGAGCGCCATCAGCGTCCAGCGGACGACCGCGAACCAGCTTTCGTCACCTATGCGGACGGCGGGACCGTAGGGTTCCTTGGTGATCATTTCGGGCAGGATCATCTGATCCGATCCGTTCCCGAAGCGGCTTTTTTCGTAAGCGAGCAGGGATATGTCGCCGGTCAGGACCGTGCAGCCGCCATTCGAATAGGTCTTGACCAGATCGTCCCAACGGTCGGTCGTGATGAGCTGATAGCGCATTTTTCGCGCGCCGAAGAAATCGGCAATAGCAGACTCGTCGCTCGAACCCGGCAGGACGCAGATCGAGGCGCCCGAAAGCTCGAGAACGCTTGCGATCGAATGGTTGCGCGGGATGATGAAGCCTTGGCCGTCGTAGTAAAGGACCCCGGCAAAGCGCGCGCCGAGTTCCGTGTCGCGGGTGAGCGTCCAGGCCGTTGCGCCGAGCAGAACGTCGATCTCGCTGTCCTGGAGAGCTTTGAAGCGATCGCCCGGGTTGAGGCTGAGATATTTGACCGCGTCGCGATTTCCGAGCACGGCCGCCGCCAAGGCGGAACAAAACTCGACGTCCAGGCCGCTCCAGGTTCCGCGAGGGTTAACTTCGCTGAAGCCTGGCGTATGGTCGGCGACGCCGCAGATGACCCTGCCCCGCGCGCGAACCGCGTCGAGCGTATTCGTTGGCGTGCTCCATGCCGCGCAGGGCATTCCGACGCCGGCGACGAGGAATAGACACGCCGCCGCCCAGAACCTCGACACACTTCTCATAAGCGCTTTTCCGGCCAATGCTTCAATGATGTCTCTTCATTTCCAACCAGCAGACGAAAGCAACGGCCTCCGCGCGGCCGCCTTGACCCGCGCCCGCCAGACATCTCGCGCCAGCGCCGAATGGTCAAGACCTTGACCGTGAACGAAACTTGCGCCACCAGGACGCGACCCGGCCCGGAGAAGTTAAAATGGCCCAAAATGACGAGAGTTCCGAGCGTGCCGAACAGCCCGAAACGGAGGTTGTGCACCTTGGGCGCAAGCCGTTCGAACAGCACGGCTTTGTAAACACGCCGGTCTATCGGGGATCGACGGTTCTCTTTCCGACGCTGGACGCGATCAAAAAGCGGACACAGGCCTTCACATACGGCCGCCGCGCAACACCGACGACGCAGGCTCTCGAAGATGCCATCGCGCATCTCGAAGGCGGCGTGAAGACGGTGTTGACCTCATCGGGCCTGGCCGCGATATCAACCGCCGTCCTGGCGTTTGCCGAGAGCGGCGATCACATCCTCATTCCCGACAACGTCTACCAGCCGAGCCGGACGTTCGCGGATAAGATGCTGAAAAAACTCGGCATCGAGACGACCTATTACGATCCGCTCATCGGCGCCGGCATCGCCAAGCTCTTCCGGGCCAATACGAAGCTGGTGCTGGTCGAAGCGCCGGGGTCGCAGACATTCGAGATGCCGGACATCCCGGCGATCGCAGCCGCCGCGAAAGCGAAGAACATCTGGGTTCTCGCAGACAACACCTGGGCGACGCCGCTTTTCTGCAAGCCGCTTTCACTCGGCGCCGACGTATCGATCGAGGCCGCGACGAAATACATCGTCGGGCATGCGGACGCCATGATGGGTTCCGTGACCTGCAACGCGCGCGCGGCGAAGTTTCTCGACAACGCCAAGGAGACGCTCGGCACGTGTCCGGGCTCGGAAGAGACATATCTCGCCTTGCGCGGTCTCAGAACGCTTGCGGTTCGTCTGGACCGGCACCAAAGCTCCGGCATCGCGGTCGCGAAGTGGCTCGCCAGTCGCCCCGAAATCGATCGGGTTCTGCATCCTGCCCTTCCGGGCGATGCCGGGCACGCGCTTTGGAAACGCGATTTCACCGGCGCGAGCGGTCTCTTCGCCGCCGTACTGAAACCGGTGCCGGAAAAATCGCTGGCGGCGTTTCTTGACGGACTGAAACTGTTCGGGATGGGCTATTCGTGGGGCGGGTACGAAAGCCTCGTCATTCCGTTCGATCCGACGTCATACCGGACGGCGACACGCTGGCACGGACCCGGACCGGCGCTCAGGTTTCACATTGGGCTCGAGGCCGTCGAAGATCTCATCCACGATCTCGACGAGGGTTTCGCGCGCCTCAACGCAGCGCGCTAGCTTTCGGCGGCGACGGCTCAGAAGCCCAGCGCGCGGCGGACCATATCGCCGACGGTATTGCCGCCGGAATAGTAGCCGCTGCCGGATCCCGTCAGCCCCATTTCATCCCTGGACCGGCCTTCCTCCCCATGCCGCGATGCGTAACCGCGGTAGCGTCTCTCCGAATTGCCGTCCTCGTCTCTCCGGCCGCCGATGCGAATTCTTTTGGCGCTGGAGGTATCGAGCGCCTCCGGCGTCACGTGCTCCTGGGTGACGTCGATGTCCTTCCACTTGTCCGCAAGCGCCAGTGTGATGCGCTTCTGGTGACCGTAGTAGTCCTCGAAGAACTGAGGCGTGCCGTCGTCCGCCACCCAGACGGTGAAGTATCCTACGTGCACGGGAATCGGCTTATTCAGGTCGAACTGATTGTCCATCGGGCCTTTGTCGACGAGATGTCCGACGTTTGGTGTCTGGTTTCCCCGGTCGATGTTGAAGACCAACTGCGCGAGCTGCTGCGGGTTTCGCACGCGCATGCAGCCATGACTGAAAAGGCGAACCCGCGCGTTGAAGAGAGAGCGCGACGGGGTGTCGTGGAGGTAGACGGAGTGTTTGTTCGGAAAGAGCAATTTGACGAGGCCGAGCGCGTTGTCGTCTCCAGCCGGCTGATAGATCGTATACTCGCTGAGCTTCGCCCTTCCCCAGTTCACCCGGCTGCTGTCGATGACGCGGCCATTGCGCATGACGACATAGCCCTGGCGCTCGACGGAGCGGCCCGTGCGCAGCGCAGTGGCTTTGATCGAATTCGGCAGATTCCATCTCGGCCGTAGAACGATCTTCGTCATGTCTTTCGAAAAGATGGGCGTCTGTGTGCTCGGGGTACCGACGACGACGCGCTCATTGAACACGGGCTTATTGCTCTCGGTCAGCACAATCGAAAACGATGGGATATTGACCAAGACGTGCGTGTCTCCGAGGGAGCGCGGCATCCACCGCCACTCCTCCATATTGGCGATGACGGCTGCGATCTTCTCGGGCGAGGATGCGAGATCTTCGCCGGAAAGCTTCGCTCGCGTGGCGGAGCCGACGATGCCGTCGGCATGGAGCGACTTTGACGCCTGAAAGTTTTTGATGGCGGCGGCGAGCGCGTCGTCAAACACCTGTTCCGATCCCTGCGCGGATGCGATCTTGAACCTCTGCTTCAGTGTCGCGACATCCGGATCGCTCACACCGATCTCCAGCATCGCGCCTCGGCGCGGAATATCAAATCGCTTGGCGTCGTCCGGCGTGCCGCCTCTCAGTCGCGCGAGAAGCGCCTTGAGCTTCAGGAATTGATCGTGCGAAGGCTGGAAGGCGCGCAACGTTTCATCGGGTTTCGCCGCACCTGCCATCCGTGCGAGCACTGTCGCCGCGTCGGTGATGACGGGCGTCCGATCCAAGTAACCCGACAGTTGCTTGGTGGGCTCGGGAATGCGGCCGCCTTCGGCCTGATGGGCGTAGCGCAAGACAGCAGCGGTGATTTCCAGCTCGGCGGCAACCGTCTCGTCGGGATTCCAGCTGCCCAATGGCATCGGCTGCTTCACGGCACTCAGATCGAAGTCGGACGCCTTGAGGCCCCAGTCCTGGGCATGAGCCAGTTCGGCCATCACGAGCGTTGCTGCACGTGTCGGGCCCTGTTCGTCGACCCAGAGCGGGCTGCACTGGCGTGCCTGATAAAACGCAGCGACGGCAGCACGATCTTGCGCTTCGAACGGCGACGCGTTTTTGTCCGCGAGCTTGGCGCATAGTGCTGCCGGAGCGCCTGACAGCGTCGCAGAAAGCGTCTCGAGCGCGTTGCCGATTTGCGCGTTCGGCGTTTCGTTTTGCGTCCCGGCCGGCGGCTGGCCCGACGTTTCCGGAGTCGCGACCGGCAGGTCTTCAGCGTGCGCGCGCCATGGCACGAACGCCGCGCCGACGAGACTCAGCGCGATGACCGTTATCATATGCAGAAAATGTTGCGGGCGACGTGCGATGCGGAGAGACGGTGCCATCGAGACCACACTCAACTGTCGTTTCCGAGACCGCAGTGGAACGAAACCTAACGCAGTCTCGACTCATCGCTAGAGCTGGTCTCAGACATGGCATCCGTGGGTTAAATGTTGGTGTCAGATCGCTTTGGAAATCTCGCGACCGTTTCGCCGCCCCAAACTAGGCAGACTATTTGTGGCGATCCCGGCAGGGCTCGAACCTGCAACCTTCGGAGTCGAATTCCGACGCTCTATCCATTGAGCCACGGGACCGTTGCGTGACGCCTCGCGGCGCGTGACGCTGACACACGTGTGTGCGTAGAACTGTCTCGCTTCGTTCGTAACGCCGCTTTGACGACACATTGCGAAGAGAGACTTTCTCCTGCGAATGATCGCACAATCCATACAGCGATCAAATGTAAACTTAACTGGAACCAAATCCGTTCAACTGCCGTTAGCGATCAAGCGGGGATGCGCTACTTTTCTCTGGGGGAGATCGTTTCCAAATCATGGCTTTGATCGAGCAATTCTGCCACCGCCAAATTCGTTCCCTGCAATCGCACCTTCCGGATTTCAATGAATGGCAGCATCGAGCCGAGTCTCAGATGTTGCGCTACATCGCTGGATCGGAAGCGCAACCGACATGTTCCGCAACGACGTTGTTGTTGAAAGCGGTCGCAGCTTCCGGCGCTTCGGCCTATCGCAACTATGAGCCCGCGCTTCGCGAGTGGAAGAGCAGCGTGTCACTGCATCCGGCGAATTTGCGTCGGCATGCGCGTGATATCTATTGCAAGGCAGAGCAAGAAGCGCGTCTGCATCAGGAGATTTTCGCCCGCGTTATCCGGACGACCTGATAGCGATCGTCATCCGGCGAAATACTCCGAACCGATGACGTTTCCCTGCTGAGCGTCTCCCGACCGCCGACGGAACCATCGGCGCCGGGGGTCCGTTTCAATTGGGAATGTCCACAGGCAAAGGAGATATTGATGAAGGTTCTCAAAGGTGCAGTCGTCACGCTGGGCCTGCTCGCCGCTGGTTCTGTCGGCGCGATGGCGCAATCGACCTACGATAACAGCGACCAGCAGCTGACGCCCAGCACGAAGACGCAACCCGCAACACCAGTGCCATCTACGGAAGGCGCTAGCAGTGGCGAGACTGGCGCTTCGAGCCCGGCCGGTATTCCTGCCGATCCGAGCACGAACGAAAACGTCCAGCCCGGTCCTTCTACCGGCACGCCGAACGATCCGGCTACCGCGGCAGACCCGGCCGCTCGTGTTCCGACATCTCCTCCAGGAACGGGCAGCTCCAGCCCCTGATCGTGAAGATTGAACACGGCGAAGGTTCTCGGGATTTAATCCTGGACCTTCGCCGTTTCGATTCCGAAATCAGTATTCGCAGGCGCGATACCGTCTCCACCAATAGGGGCTGCCCGTCACGATGGCACGCCGATACAGCCAATCGCAGTCGTAGCCATAATAGCCGCCGTCGTAGTAGCCGCCGTAATAGTAATACGGATAGCCAACGAAGTAGCCGCCACGCCGGTGATGGTGCCGGCCGCGCCAATTTCCGTAATTTCCCGGATAGTTTCGGACACCGCGATCACCGCTGAAGCGCGGACCGCGCGGTCCGTGGCCGCGATAATCTCCGCCGCCGAGATTCGGGCCGGAGCGGTACGAGCGTCCGGAAAAATTCCCGCCGCCGTTGAACCGACCGCCGCCGTCAAAACGGGGACCACCACCGCCGCCACCGCCTCCAAAACGGGGACCGCCACCACCGCCGCCGCCACCAAAGTGGGCTCCGCCACCGCCTCCTCCGCCGCCACCTCCGCCCCCAAAGCCGCCACCCTCTCGGGCCTCGGCGACAGCGGTTCCCAACGCCAGGAGCAGGACCGCTCCCAGCGTCGCAACGCGTTTCATTTTCATTTCTACGCTCCTAGGTCTCTCAAGCGGACGCCCTCACGACATCCTTGGGAAAGTAACAGGTGGGCAAATCTCGCAGTTCCAAATAGCGCTAACGGATGGTTTCCCGCCGCCCGACCTTAGCACATGGTAACGGTGCTCGGGCCACGACGAGGCCATTCGCCGCCATCGGCGCCCGCGAAGAACTGGGCTCAATCGGTCAGCAGCCGCTGCGAGCGACACCGTTCATTGCAGCTATCGTAATCCGACGGATCTTGAATATTGCATGAACGGATTGGCGGTCGCGACTTGAGGCGCAACCTGCTCAACCTGCCAACGAACTGTTTATTATACCGACAGCTCCACAGCAGCGAAGGCGGTGTTCACCTGAGTTGAGGGATTTTCAACGACGCAGAACAGGCGCACACTGATTTTTCTGGATAGGACCCTTCAACATGTTCGTTGCGCACAATGTTTTTGAGCCGGAAGATCTCGACTTGGCCGAGAGCGTTTTGAATGAGGTTTGGACCTCGCTTCCAAATGGCGTCCGTAGCGGCCCGCGCGGACCCGAATGCCGGGACTGGCTTGCCCAGCAGATTTTGGCGGCGATCCACGACGACGGCGTCGGCCGCGATCGTTTGAAAAACCGCTTGCTGGACGCCGACATGACGGGGTGGGCATGACTGGGACCACGGGGCGGAGCGGGAACCAAACTCCCTCCGTGACCGTTTCCGAAATGGACGCACGCACCATGCGTCAGGCGCCTTTACTTCGGGTGCCCAGGCCGCTCGGGAGCTTCACGCTCCCGGCGGCTTTGTTTTGACCAGCGACCTTGACGATTTGCGCAACCGGCGGGACGGGATGCAGTCGAATGGCAAAGAAGAAGCTTTCCGAGTATCGCGCCAAGCGTGATTTCACGAAGACAGCCGAGCCGAGCGGCGCTGCCGACGTTCGTCCCGCCAAGCATCTGCGGTTTGTGATCCAGAAGCACGATGCGACGCGTCTCCATTACGATTTTCGTCTTGAACTCGATGGCGTCTTCAAATCGTGGGCCGTGACGAGAGGCCCGTCGATCGATCCCAAGGACAAGCGCCTCGCGGTCGAAGTCGAGGACCACCCTCTCGACTACGGCGATTTCGAAGGGACTATTCCCAAAGGTCAGTATGGCGGCGGAACGGTCATGTTGTGGGACCGCGGGTTCTGGGCGCCGATCGGCGATCAAAGCCCTGAGGAGCAGTTGCGCAAGGGTGAGCTGAAATTCATCCTGGCGGGCGAGAAACTCAAAGGCAGCTGGGTTCTCGTCAAGATCAAGAACGATCGGACCGGGTCTAAGCGCAGCAACTGGCTTCTCATCAAGCATCGTGACGAAGGCGCCCACGCCGGGGACGAGGACGCTCTTCTTTCGAAGGATCGTTCGGTGGCATCCAAACGCACGATGGCGCAGATCGCTGCCGGACAGGGCAACGGTCCGGAGCCTTTCATCACACGGCGGCGGACGGCTGCAAAGCCCGACGCCGTCTGGCATTCCAACAAAGGCGACGACGCGGACGATCCTGAGCCTGCGCCGCAATCGACGAAGCCACTCAAGCGAACGCTCGTCCGCAAGGCGCCGACAAAGGCGAAATCGACGAAAGCGCGAACTGGATCATCAGCGAACGCCGTATTGGGCATTACGATTTCGCATCCCGAGAAGGTGCTCTGGCCCGCGGGCGAAGCTCCCGCCATCACGAAGATCGACCTTGCGCATTATCTCGAAGCCACCGGCGACTGGATGCTCAAGCATCTCACGGGGCGCCCCTGCTCTGTCATTCGCGCGCCGGACGGCATCGGCAGCGAAATGTTTTTCCAGCGCCATGCCATGAAGGGGATGTCGCCCGAGATCGACCTGGTCCGTATCTCCGGCGATCGCGAGCCCTATATCGAGGCGAACTCGGTCGAGGCCTTGATCGCGCTCGGTCAAATCGCTTCGCTCGAGTTTCATCCGTGGAACTGCGCGGAGTTCGAGCCCGATATCCCGGGGCGCCTCGTCTTCGACCTCGATCCGGCGCCGGATGTCGAATTCGATCGCGTCGTGCGGGCGGCGAACGAGCTTCGCGAGAGGCTTGAAGCTCTCGGGCTTGTCGCCTTCTGCAAAACGACAGGAGGTAAAGGCCTGCACGTCGTCACGCCTCTCAAGACGACGCGCGCCGATGCCGCAAACTGGTCCGATGCAAAATCCTTCTCGGGGGCTGTCTGCCAGCAAATGGCCGCGGATAGCTCGAACGATTATCTCATCAAGATGACGAAAAAGCTCCGGACAGGCCGAATTTTTCTCGACTACCTTCGCAATGACCGCATGGCGACGGCTGTCGCGCCGCTGTCGCCGCGCGCACGGCCGAATGCAACCGTGTCGATGCCGCTCACCTGGAGCCAGGTCAAGAAGGGGCTCGATCCGAAGCGCTTCACGATGCACACCGTCCCTGCCCTGCTCAAAAAGATGGCGGCGTGGGAGAATTATGACTCGTCCGCTCGCTCACTAAAGAGCGCGATCAAAAAGCTCGTCGGACCTTAAGCGCGTGGCGGCGAAGGCTCACAATTCGCGGGGCACGTCGAAGCACGCGACAGCATCCCGTCCGGTGAAGATTGCAGGCGCGGTCAAATCGGGGATGCCGAACTTCATCGCGCCGTGTCTCGCAACGCTGGTTGCGAAGCCCCCCATCGGTGGGGACTGGGTGCATGAGATCAAGTTCGATGGTTATCGCATTCAAGCCCACATCGCGAAAAGCTCCGTCCGGCTTTTAACGCGCAACGGCCTCGACTGGACCGAACGCTTCGGCGATCTTCCGCAGCTTCTGGCTGAATTCCACAGCGGGACAGCGATCATCGACGGAGAGCTTGTCGCCGATGACGCTGAAGGACATTCGAGCTTTTCGGCTCTGGCCGATGCGCTCAAAAGCGGCGACAGCGAGAAGTTCGTTCTTCACTGCTTTGATCTTCTGTATCTCGACGACTTGAGTCTTCTCGAAGCCAAGCTCGGCGACCGGAAGGCTGCGCTCAAAGCGATGTTCACCGGCACGGCAAAAGACGCGCAGATCCGCTACAGCGAACACCTGGCCGCCGACGGCGCGCAAATGCTTTCCGAAGCGTGCAGGCTTGGTCTCGAAGGCATCATTTCGAAGCGCATCGACCGCCCCTATCGCTCCGGCCGTCATGACGACTGGCTCAAATCAAAGTGCATTCAAGTCGATGAGTTCGTCATCATCGGATACCTCAAAGGAAAATCCGCGCCGAATGCAATCGGGGCGCTCGTCGTCGGCTATTACGACAGGAAACGGCTCGTCTATGCCGGGCGCGTCGGCACCGGATATACGAACAAGACGGCGCTCAGCTTGATGCGCACTTTGAAGCCGATGCGTATCGAGACACCGTCCTTTGTTTCCGCGCTCACCAACCTGCAACGAAGAGATGTGACGTGGGTTGAGCCCACGCTCGTCGCGCAAATCGAATATCGCGCCTGGACATCCGATGGGCTTTTGCGTCACGCGGCCTTCAAGGGACTGCGTGAGGATAAGCCGGCGAAGGACGTTCGCCGTCCTGTCACAAAGACCATCAGCGAATGAAAATCGGTGGCTCAGAACGGCAGAAACAATTGCGGCGCGAAATGTGGAAGCATCATCGTCCACATCCAAAGCGCGAATACGGGGTGCATGGAAACCTCCTGAAATTGCCAAACGCAACCAGGCAACAACGCTTCCCGCGCTCACATTTCGTGAGAAGATACGCGGCGCATGCACGTCCGCAATATGAGCGGCACGTGAACTTCGCGATGCGGCAAGACTAGCACGAGTCTCGCGCCGCGATGCGCATTATCCGCGCGCTTTCGATTTTCGTTTCGGTGACTTCGCAGGGGCGCGCTTCACGGGCTCACGCTTTTGACGCGATGCCGCCGTCTTGGCTTTTGCCGGTGAAGATTTTGCAGACGATCCCTTTCCGGTGGACCGGCGCAACGCTTCCATGAAATCGATCACGGTTCCGCCCGACGGCTGTTCGTCGCCGCCCGCAACCTCTGTCGAAAGGCCACCCGCCACCTTTTCTTTCACAAGGCTGCGCAGCGCCTCTGCATAGTGGTTTTTGAAATCTGCCGGATTGAACTTCCTCGTTCGTTCCTCGATGAGCTGCTTCGCCATGTCGACGAGTTCGGGACGAAGCTTCTCATTGCCGATGCCATCGAAGATCTCGTCGGCGTCACGCACTTCGCTGGCGTAACGAAGCGTCTCGATCATCAGACCATCGCCGCTCGGCTTCATCGCGATCAGGTTTTCGCGGCCGCGGATCGTCAGCTGACCGACGCCATATTTCTTCGTTGCACGCAGCGCGTCGCGGATGATGCGGTAACCTTCCTCGGCAACGTCGCCATCGGGAAGGACGTAATACGGATTGGCGAAATAGAGCGGATCGATCGAGCAGGCCTCGACAAATTCGGTCAGCTCAACGGTGTGGCGCGTCGTGAGTTTCAGTTTGTCCAGCTCTTCCGGCTCGAGGAGCACGTAGTTGCCGTCGTCGAGTTCGTAGCCTTGGACGATGTCCGACTGAGGAACGACCTTTCCGCTCTCGCCCGCAACTTTCTGATAGCGAATGCGCTGCTTGGATTTCTTGTCGACCTGATGCAGCGCGATCTTATCTTCGGATGCGGTCGCGCTAACCAATCGGATGGGAATGGTAACGAGCGCCAGGCGCAGGTGCCCTTTCCAGAAGGACCGCGCAGTTGCCATCGCTAGACTCCTCGGGAACGCAATACTCGGTACAGATTAGCACGAAGGACTTTCGGCGCTAAGGGTTCCGGCGGAACGCGCGGCGACCTGCGAAGTTCCGCAACGTCGACGCGGGGAGAACGCCGTTTGCAGCGTCAATTACCGGAACTCATCACAACCCAATCATAGCGATGCTTCAGATGCCGGCGATGGTCTTCGGCTGCCTCCCGCGTGGCGAAGGTCAAAGCCATGCCGCGGTCGCTCGTTCTGGTATCGTTCTTGTCGAGATAGATTTCCTGGAGCGCAGCATAAACCACATCGGGTTTCCGCTCGACCAGCAGCCATCGCATCGCGCACCTCCGAGCCGGGAAGGTAAGCTTAATCCGGCGTTCATCGTAGAGCACAACGCCCGCGGATTCGACAATGATCCGGCGCCGGTCGCGTCCAAAATTATTTTAGCGCTGGCTGGTTTGGTAATTTGAGTTGACCCAAACGGGCACCTGTTCAGGCGGCAGTGGCGGCCGTCCGCGAATAGCGTCGGCCAGCTTCTCGGCCATCATGATCGTCGGAACGTTCAGGTTGCCGCTGACGACATCGGGCATGATCGAGGCGTCAACGACGCGCAGGCCCTCGACGTCGTGAACGCGTCCCTGGCCGTCGACGACCGCCATGTCGTCCGTTCCCATGCGGCATGAGCAGGACGGGTGGTAGGCACTCTCCGCCTTGGCGCGGATGAATGCGTCTATGTCGGCATCGCTCGTGCTTGCCGGGCCGGGGGTGAGTTCATCGCCGCGATAGCGGTCAAAAGCCTTCTGCGCAAATATTTCGCGGGTCAGCCGGATGCCGGCGCGCATCTCTTTGCGATCCTGCTCGGTCTGCATGTAGTTGAAGAGCACGCGCGGGTATTGACGCGGATCGGCCGACTTGAGCTTGACGTATCCGGTGCTCGTCGGACGCATCGGACCGATGTGGGCCTGAAATCCGTGCCCCTTGGCGGCTGACGAACCGTCGTAGCTGATGGCCATCGGAAAGAAATGATATTGCAGGTCGGGGTGAAGGACGCCCGCATCGCTCCGAATGAAACCACCCGATTCAAAGTGATTGGTCGCGCCGAGGCCCTTGCCTGTCAGTATCCACTCGATGCCGATCTTCAGTTTCGCCAGCGGGTTGTTGGCGCTGTAAATCGAAACCGGCTCTTTGCATTCGTACTGCACGTACGCTTCGATGTGGTCTTGCAGGTTTTCGCCGACGCCGGGCAAGTGCTGCACGACAGGTATGCCGAGCTTCTTCAATTCGTCGGCGTTGCCGATGCCCGACAGCATCAGGATCTGCGGTGAATTGATGGCGCCGCCGCTGACAATCACTTCACGCGTGGCGCGTGCGGATTGCAGACGCCCGCCGCGGCTAAATTCGACGCCAACAGCACGTTTGCCTTCGAACAGGACGCGCGTCACCAGCGACTTCGCCTTGACCTCGACGCCACCGCGTTTCTCAGCCGGGCGAAGATGGGCCTTCGCGGCACTCCATCGCCGTCCCTTGTAGACGGTCATATCCATCCGGCCGAGGCCTTCCTGCTGGTGACCGTTCATATCTTGAGTGACGGGATAGCCCGCCTGGCGTCCCGCTTCGATGAAGGTGTCGTAGAGCGGATTGGTGCAGGGCGCGGTCGTGACGTAGAGCGGACCGGAGCTGCCGCGATAGGCATCACCGCCCTTCAGCCGTGTCTCGGATTTTTTGAAGTACGGGAGGCAGTGGAAATAGCTCCAGTGCTCGAGACCCTGGCGCCGCGCCCACGCGTCGTAATCGAACGCGTGACCACGAATGTAGATCATGCCGTTGATTGACGATGAACCGCCGACGACGCGGCCGCGCGGACAGTACATCTTCCGGTTATCGAGAAACGGCTCGGGCTCCGACTCGTACCACCAATTGTATTTGGTGCCGGCGAGCGGATAAGCGAACGCGGACGGCATATGAATGAAGATGCTGTGGTCCTGCGGCCCGGCCTCCAGAACCAACACGCGCATGCCCCCATCTTCGGTCAGGCGGTTGGCGAGCACGCATCCGGCCGATCCCGCGCCGACGATGATGTAGTCGTACTCTTCCGCGGTGCTCATCTCTGGACAGATCCCGGTCTTTTCAGCGAAGCCCAATCTTCTTCTTCATTCGTAGGGGCATTGGACGTCGCCGAGTTCAACGTAGACGCTTTTCAGTTGTGTGTAGTGATCGATCGCCGCCTGCCCGTTCTCGTGGCCGAAACCGGATTCCTTGATGCCGCCGAACGGCATCTCGACCGGTGTGATGTTGTAGTTGTTGATCCAGCAGATGCCGGCCTCGAGCCGCGCCGCGACGCGGTGCGCGCGCGCCAGGTCGCGGGTGAAGACGCCGGCTGCCAAGCCGAAGCGCGTGGCGTTCGCCCGGGCGATGACGTCGGCCTCATCGCGGAATTTCAGAACCGACATCACAGGCCCGAAGATCTCTTCCCGGACGATGCTCATTTCGTCGGTGCAATCGGTGAATACGGCGGGCCTGACGAAGTTGCCGCGATCGAGCGGGGCCGTTTCCACGCGCTCTCCGCCGTAGCAGAGGCGAGCGCCCTCTTTCCGGCCCGCTTCGATGAACCCCAACACGCGCGCCATGTGCGGTTGCGAGATGAGAGCGCCGACCTGCGTTTCCGGCGCCATCGGATCGCCGATGCGGAGCTTTTTCGTGCGTTCGACGACCATCTCGACGAAGCGGTCGTGGATGTCTTCATGCACGAAGACCCGGGTGCAGTTCGTGCAGATTTCGCCTTGCGTATAGAAATTGCCGAGCATTGCCGCCGATACAGCCTGGCGCAGATCGGCGTCCGGGAAGACGAGCAGCGCCGACTTGCCGGAGAGTTCCATCGTCGTTCGCTTAAGCGAAGCAGCAGCGGCCGCGAGGATTTTTTTGCCCGTTCCGACCGAGCCGGTCAGCGAGATCTTGGCGACGCGCGGGTCGGTCGTCAGCAGCGATCCCGTTCGGGCGTCGCCATGGAGAACATTGAAGACGCCATCGGGTACGCCGGCTTCCGTGTAGATTTCGGCGAGCTTCGCCGATGTCACCGGCGCCTGCTCGGACGTTTTGAAGATCATCGCGTTGCCGCAAGCGAGCGCCGGGGCCGACTTCCAACATGCGATCTGGATTGGATAATTCCACGAGCCGATGCCAACGCAAATGCCGATAGGCTCGCGGCGCGTATAGACAAAAGCGTTATTCAGCGCGATCTGCTCGCCGCGCAAAGTGCCAGCGACCCCGGCGAAATACTCGACACAATCAGCGCCGCTGACCACATCGACCACCGCGGCTTCCTGAATGGGCTTGCCGGTATCCAGGACTTCGAGCCGAGCAAGTTCGTCATTTCGCTCCCGCAATATACGGGCGGCTCTATTGAGGATACGGCCCCTTTCGGCGCCCGACATTGCCGACCATCGCCGCAAGCCAGCTTCGGCCGTGCGTAGCGCCTCGCCGATTTCGGGTTCGAGCGCGATTTCAACGCCGGAAATCAGCTCGCCGGTTGCCGGATTGGTGTTTTGGAAAACCTCGCCCGCCTCAGAAGCGACGAAGCGGCCACCAATGTAGTTCTGTAGTGCTTGCACCATGAACACTCAGATTGCCTAGGAAATCAGCGGAAAGAAAGCGGCCCCCGCCCACCTGTATCATTCGGTGCGCATGCGGCCGCCGCCATCCAGCGCGTTCTTTCCCTATGCCGGTGTCGCCTTTTTCAAGCTATCCCAGATACGACGCAAATGACTTCGGTGGCGACAGTCGAAGAAGACTCAACAGCTTCGTCCGAATGGCCCCGGATTTGCACCTTCTCAACTTGTCAAAATACGACTTGATGATACTATTTCTGGTCTGGCGTGCACGAAAGCCTGACTACCTTCGCTTCGTTCCCGGGCGCAGCAAGGTCTAGAAGTAGCCATCACGAACGACTCTAGCCTTCCCCGTTTTACGTTGGAGCTTTTGCGACGTGAACGACGTTTCGACGAAGCTGAGTACGATCCGCAAGATCGGGTTCCTGACACTGGACGAATACACCATGATCGCGGTTTCGAGCGCGATCGAAGTTCTCCGGATGGCCAACCGGTTAAGCGGCCAGACCCATTACTCCTGGACGATCATCACGACTGACGGCCTGCCCGTGCCTTCGAGCAATGGAATGTCCTACGCCGATGCAGCGACTTATGATGCTACCGGCGATCTCGACATGGTTCTCGTCTGTGGCGGCACCAACGTCGCGAACTTCGTCAACGACAAGGTGGTCAATCTGCTCCGCCGCATCGCGCGTGATGGTGTCGTGCTGGGTGGGCTCTGTACAGGCACATTCGCACTCGTAAAATCCGGGCTTCTCGACGGCTATAAATGTACGATTCATTGGGAAAACATGGCGGGCCTTCGCGAATTTCACTCCCGGGTGAAGTTCCAGGAAGAGCTGTTCGTGATCGATCGCGACCGGATGACGTGCACGGGCGGGATCGCGCCGATCGACATGATGCTCGCTCTCGTGCGCAGCAGCTTCGGCAAGACCCTGGTCGCCGAGATTTCCAATCAGTTCATTCTTGAGCGCGTGCGCGACGGCTACGATCGCCAGCATATTCCTCTGGCAGCGCGCCTAGGATTTAACCACGGCGCGCTCGTCGACATCGCGGCGCTCATGGAAGCCAATTTCGAGGAACCGCTGAGCGCGGTCGAACTTGCGAGTTTGGCTGGGCTGTCGCTGCGCCAAGTGCAGCGCATGTTCCAGGAAACGCTGCATACGACGCCGACCAAGTATTATTTGCAGCTTCGCCTGCGGCGCGCCCGCGAATTGCTGCTCCAATCGCAAATGTCCATAACCCAGATTTCCGTTTCCTGCGGTTTTCAATCGACGTGCCACTTCAGCAAGTCATATCGCGCCCTTTATGGCCGTACGCCGCGCAGCGAGCGTGCGCCGCAAAAATCCGAGCAAGACTTCAAGACGACGGCTTCGCTGCGACGCGATACGAGCCGCGCGAGACTACCGTCGATTTGAGTTCGACGTTCTGGGGGAGCCCGCCTTTTGCGAACCGCCAGCACCGCAACAACTTTGAAAGTGAAAGGAGTTCGTGAGTTCGGCGCGTAAACGCAGAATCGCGTCGCAATTGTGAAATCGACGGCGAATGGTCGTGATTAGCTAATGAGGTTACCCGGTCAGGTAACGCCTTCAACGGACTGCCAACACAAGAGGATCATCACCTCTTGCTCAGATCTCGTCAGGCGGACTGTTGTCAATAACACCTGGTACTGCCAACAACAGGAGTTGTCATGACACGCATCGCGATGGGGGTCGCCCTTGCCCTGAGTCTGGCCGCCACCTCGGCCCACGCAGAAAGTGCGAGCTGCAAGAAAGTCCGCTTCGCCGATGTCGGTTGGACGGATATTCAAGTCACGACCGGTACCGCTCAAAACGTTCTCGAGGCTCTCGGCTACGAGCCCGAAGTCAAAACGCTGTCGGTTCCGGTCACGTATGCATCATTAAAGAACAAGGACATCGACGTTTTCCTCGGCAACTGGATGCCGAGCATGACGGCCGATATCAAACCCTACACGGACGACAAGTCCGTCGAGACAATCGGCGTCAATCTTGACGACGCGGGCTATGGGCTCGTCGTTCCGCAATATGTTGCAGATGCGGGCGTGAAAAGCCTCAAAGACCTCGGGGCGCAAAAGGATAAGTTCAGCGGCAAGATCTACGGCATCGAAGCGGGCAACGACGGTAATCGCATCATCAGCGGAATGATCGCCAAGCCGGAAAACAACCTGCAGGGCTTCGAGCTCGTTGAGAGCTCCGAAGCGGGCATGCTGACCCAAGCCGAAAAGGCGATGAAGAAGAACGAGTGGATCGTGTTCCTCGGCTGGACGCCGCATCCGGTCATGGGCGAAATGAAGATCGCTTATCTCGACGGCATGGGCGATAGCGGCTTCGGCGCCGCCACGGTCAGCACCAACGTCCGCGCGGGCTACGAGAAAGAGTGCCCGAACGTCGGCAAGTTCTTGAGCAACCTCAAATTCAATCTCGCGATGGAAGGCGCGATGATGGGCCCGGTTCTCAAGAGCGGTGCCGATCCAAAAGCTACGGCGCTCTCGTGGCTGAAAGCCAACCCCGATGCCGTCAAGCCCTGGCTTCAAGGCGTCACGACGTTCGATGGCGGTGACGCTGCGGCTGCCGTGAGCGCCGCACTGAAATAGCCTCGATCAACACCATCCGGCGCAGAGCTGGACGGCCGCATCCGGCGGCCGTCTTCTGCGGAGACGAGCTTCAGCCCAGGGAACGTGGCAAGGGAACGTGGCGATGGATCCCCTATCGAAGCTGATAACCGCCTGGAAGATTCCCATAGGCCAGTTCGGCAAGTCCGTCTTCGATTTCGTGACGGATTATTTCCAGTGGCTGTTCGATGCCGTTTCCGGAGTTCTTGGAACGGTCGTCGACGGGACGTCCGCTCTGCTTCTGCAGGTGCCTCCGATCGTTCTCGCCGTCATCCTCGCCGGATTTGCCTACTGGCTCAGACGATCGAAGCCGTTGGCCATCGGCGTGCTGATTGGTTTCCTTTTCATTCTTAATCAAGGGCTATGGAAGGAGACCGTTCAAACGCTGGTGCTGGTCGTCGCGGCCACGGCACTCTCGATGGCGATCGGCGTGCCGCTTGGCATATGGGCGGCGCATAATCCCCGCGTCTGGCGGGTGGCGCAGCCCCTGCTCGACCTGATGCAGACGATGCCGACGTTCGTCTATCTCATTCCCATTCTCATCCTGTTCGGTCTCGGCGCGGCACCGGCGCTGATCGTGACGATCATTTTTGCGATGCCCGCGCCAGTGCGCATGACCTATCTCGGGCTGACCTCGATCCCTAAGCCGATGCTCGAAGCGGGCGAGAGCTTCGGCGCGACGAAGCGGCAGCTATTGTGGAAGGTGGAATTGCCCGCGGCGCTCCCCTCCATCATGGCGGGCTTGACCCAGTGCATCATGCTTTCGCTGTCGATGGTCGTCTTCGCGACACTCATCGGAGCGCCGAGCCTCGGCAATCCGGTCAACCGCGCACTCGCCAACCGGAACATTCCGCTCGGTATCGAAGCCGGTCTGGCGCTCGTCATCCTCGCCATCATTCTCGACCGCGCGCTCTCCGTGCAAGCTGGAGCCCGAAAATGACGGTCGCGGTCGACTTCCAGAACGTCGATATCATCTTCGGCAAGGATACGGCGAAGACCTTGGCCATGGTCGACGCCGGCGCGACACGAGCGCAAATTCTCGCGAAGACGGGCGCCGTGCTCGGCGCGGCGGGCGCCAATCTCACCGTGAACGAGGGCGAAATTTCCGTCCTCATGGGGCTTTCGGGTTCGGGCAAATCCACGCTGTTGCGCGCCGTCAACGGTCTCAACAAGGTGTCGCGCGGCGCCGTCCTCGTGAAGGATGGCGACCGGATGGTGGATATCGCATCGTGCGATGCGAAGACGCTCCGCCACATGCGCCAAAGCCAAGTCGCAATGGTCTTTCAGCAGTTCGCGCTGCTGCCGTGGCGAACCGTTCGGGAGAACGTCGGGCTTGGGCTCGAGCTTGCAGGCGTTCCGCATGCCGAACTCAAGGAGCGCGTCGACCGGCAGCTCAAGCTCGTCGGCCTCGATACCTGGGCCGAGAAGTATGTGCACGAGCTTTCGGGCGGCATGCAGCAACGCGTCGGGCTTGCGCGCGCGTTCGCGACGGATGCTCCGATCCTCTTGATGGACGAGCCGTTCTCGGCGCTTGATCCGCTCATTCGCACGAAGCTGCAGGACGAGCTTTTGCAACTGCAGAAGTCGATCAAGAAGACAATCATTTTCGTCAGTCACGATCTCGAGGAAGCGCTGAAGATCGGCAATCGCATTACCATCATGGAAGGCGGGCGGATCGTACAATCGGGCGCGCCGGAAGAGATCGTGCTGCAGCCTGCGGACGATTACGTCCGCGATTTCATCGCCAATGTTAATCCGCTGTCGGTATTGACTGCATGGAACGTCATGCGCGACATGCGTGACCTCGAGCGTGACGCCGACGACTGGATCTGGCTCGACCGGCGAAGGACGACGCGATTCAAAATCGATTCCGGGGGCAAAGTTCAGGCCGCCGAATGCAACGGCCGTCAGGCTGCGTGGGTGACGTGCGGCGAATGCGAAAAGCACGTCGGCGAAGACTCTTCACCCGTCTATTGGGCGCGGCCCGGCACGAGCCTCAAGACCGTCATTCTCGCCATGCACAAGTCCGGCACATCGCCCGTTGCGCTCTTCGACGACGACGATCGCTTTGTCGGCGCCATCGGCATTCGTGACGTGCTGCAAGCGATTCTGCGACGTAAGGATTGAGCGCTGCCTCGCGTCGCGTCCGTCCGCTATTTTTCGATGGTGACGTTTTCGAGCGGCTTCGAGCAGCAAATCAAGATCATGCCGGCGTCGATCTCGCGCTGGCGGATTCCGCCGCCGTGCTTCATCTCGACCTGACCTGAAAGTTTCTTGCTTTTACAGGTGCCACAGACGCCCTTACTGCAAGAAAACGGCAGGCGCATTCCAGCTGCCCGCGCCGCATCGAGGATGAACTGGTCGGGGCGGCATTCGATTGTGCGGCCCGAGCGAGTGAACTCGATTTTGAAGGTGTCCACGGGCGCAGCAGCGCCGGGGGCTACCGTTTTCGCTTCCGGCAATGGCACGCCTTGCCGCTCGAATGAGAAGCTCTCTTCATGATAGTGCGCCATGTCGAAAGCCGCTTCTCGCAACATCGCGCGGACATTCGCCATATAGGCTTCCGGCCCACAGCAGAAGATTTCGCGCGCCGCGAGGTCCGGCACGATCGACTTCAAGAGCGGCAACGAAAGGTATCCTGTTGGCGCGCTCCAGTCGCGGGTCTCGGCGATTTTCTCGCACACGAACGCCGTTCTGAAATTGCTCGTCCCATGCGCCATCATCGCCAGCTCGTGGCGGAAGATGATGTCGCGCGGCGAGCGGGCGCTATGCACGAAGACAACGTCATGATCGTCACCGAGTTCGTAAAGCGTGCGCGCCATCGACATCAGCGGCGTCACGCCCGAGCCACCCGATAGAAACAGATATTTCGGGCCCGGGTGCAGCGTGCAGCTGAATTCGCCGGACGGCCCGAGCGCTTTTATCTTGGCACCGGGTCTCATGTTGTCGTGCAGCCAATTCGAAACCTTGCCGCCCGGGTGCCGTTTCACCGTGATCGACAACGTATCGGGGCGCGTCGGCGGCGACGATATCGTGTAGCAGCGATTGATCACCTCGCCGTCGATCTCAAGCTCGAGCGTGATGAACTGTCCCGGCCGGAAGCGAAAGAGACGTGGCGACAGCGCGCGGAAGAGGAAGCTCTTGACGTCGTGCGTCTCCTGCCGGACGTGCGCGCAAATCAGCGTATCGTCCTCGTCGGCGTTCCATTTGCCGGGCGTCGTGTCCCAAAGTTCCGGCCCCAGACGGCCCGGCCGATCTGCGTTACTCATGACGGATCAGGCGCTCGCCGCGAATGGGCTGACGGTCGCGGTTTCGTGTCCCGTTTCCACCCGCAGCCGCTTGAAGTACCAGGACATGAATTTCTCGACCAGCTCCTCGGTGTATGGCGAATACGGTCCCGGCAGATAGGCGGAGCTCTGAGAACCTATCTGCGTACGTTCGACGAGCGCGCCGTCCTGCTTGTTCGTCGCGTGCCAAACTTCACTCAGTTCTTTCGGATCGTAATCGCGGCCTTCAACGGCATCCTTGTGAACGAGCCACTTCGTTCTGAGCAGCGTGCGCTCGGGATCAATCGGCAGCACGCTGAACGTCACGATGTGATCACTCATGAAATGATGCCAGGAATTCGGCTGCGTCCAGAATGAGAGGCCGCCGAGGTTCCGCTGCGTGAGATCGCCCAGTAGCTTCTGGCAGGCGACCTTGCTGTTCATCGTCTGCGACTCTCCGGCCTTATCGAGCGGCAGCCTCTGGGTGCGATAGGCCGTCACGCGGCTGTCGAGAAACTCGCGTTCGACCGATGGAAGTCCGCAGGATTCCCATCGCGTGGTCTCGCGAACGATCAGATCTCTGAAGGCCTGAACCTCCTCGGCATTTTCCGGCGACGGCTGATAGCCAAAGCCGAATTCGTAGAGCGAGACGGTCAGTTCCGGGTGGTTTGCCTTGCAATGGTAGCACTCACGATTGTTCTCCATCGTGAACTTCCAATTGCCGTTCTCGATGAGATCTTCCTCGTAGGCAATCTTACAGTTGCTGATCTGATGGGGAAGAATGTAGGGCTCCATCTCCTGGCGCATCTGTTCGAAATCGGCGGGCGGTTCGTCGGCGAGGCAGATGAAGATGAGGCCCGCGACGTTGCCGACGTGCACTGTCTTCAGGCTGAACTGGCTGCGGTCGAAATCATCACCCATGTGCTCGGTATGGATGAGCTTGCCAGTCAGATCGTATGTCCACTGATGGTACGGGCAGACAACGTTGCCGACGCTGCCCTTGTCGCCGTCGCAAAGACGGGCACCGCGATGGCGGCAGACGTTGTGGAAGGCGCGGATCGTCATATCGTCGTCGCGCACGACAACGACCGACGCGCGGGCGAGCGGAACCGTAAAATAATCGCCGGGCTCCGGAATGTCAGGCTCGACGCCGACATAGATCCAATGGCGTCCAAAGATGACATCCATATCGAGATCGAAGATCTCTTTGTTCCGGTAGAACGGCGCCTCGAGGCTATAGCCGGGACGGCGGCGTGCGATCATCGCCCGCAGTTCATTGGATATTTGCATGTGATCCTCCCTTCGCACGGGCATGCTAAAAATCGACGAGCCGATGTTCTCTCAGATAGTTCAGCATCACTTGTGCTTTATCGACGGTTGTCCCCTCAAAAGCGACAACGCCGCCCTTTGCCTCGGAAACGATGGCGGATTGCATACGCGCGTGGGCTGATTTCCCATCCTGCGCCTTGAGCCGCACCGGGCGGCGTGACGCGGTCTCCATCGTCCATTCCGGCGCTATCACGGGCGCCGCCGTTGTCTGACTTGCAACAATCTCGATGCGGCCCGACACCCGCCGGGCATATGCATACTTGAGTTCAACCTGCGCACGCGGATGAACGCTTATCACGAGCGGCAACGGGCAGGCGATCCGGCGGCGCTGTCCCTTCGGCAGGAACTGACGGATTTCGGCGTTCCAACCTGCCTCGGCGCTTCCTGCAAGGCGGACATCCAGCGCGTTTGAGACAACCGGGCGTTTGAGCGCCTCTGCCAGCGCGTACGGCAACAGCCCGCTGCCTCGGCCGCGTTCCGCATTGTTTCCTGTGATGATGATATCGACATCGCGCAGGTAAGTAGCGAGCTCCGGGACGGGATCGTTGCCCGCGCCGATAGGCAGAACCTCGATCGTTCCCGCGCCAAGCGCCAGATAATCCTGAAGTGACGGCTCTTCCGCCGCGCCCGCGTGAACAACACGAAGGGCGTCACCGGCAATCCAGCGGCCTAGTGCCATCGCAACGGCGTCAACGTGGCAAGCGCGCGGTGTACCGCTCACCGGATGTCGTCCCGCGGAAATCAAGGCGGCCACTGTGAACGTATCTCTCATCGTTCGACCTCAGCGGCTTCGCCCTGATTGCGCGCCTGCTCCACGCGCGTTATCAGCGCCTGCATGAGTTCCTCGGCATCGCCGATGATCGTCAGATCCGCCCGCTTGACGATGGGCGCGCCAGCGTCGCGATTGATGGCGATAACGTGCCGGCAGCTCTTGATGCCTTGCAGATGCTGAACTGCCCCTGAAATTCCGATCGCGAAATAGGTCGTCGCGCTGACCGTCTTTCCTGATGCGCCGATCTGCTTATCGCGCGGGAACTTGCCTTCATCGACGGCGACGCGGCTCGCGCCAACGGCTGCACCAAGCGTTCGGGCGAGCGTATCGATCGTTTCGACATTGCGCACGCCGTTGCCTGCCGAGACGATGAAGTCGGCCTCCTCGAGTGCGATGTTCGACATTTCCGTCGGCTCGAGCCCGAGATCGTTGTAGATTTCGGTAACGTTTGAAATTTGCGGTGGGGACATGGTCTCTCCCCTGCCGACGAATGGAAGATCGGTATCGACCGCTCCTGGTGCCAACAGAAGGAAACGCGGGAGGATGGACTTCGCAAAAACAGCGCCGCCGTTCCATCGGACAGAGACGTGTTGGCGATCCAGCTCCACCACTTGCGTTGCAGCCTTGGAGTCATCGTGTTTCGCGATCAACCGCCGGCCGAGGTCGCCGTCACCAAGCATGTTGTCGGGCATGAAGACATGTGTGGGGCGATATTCGTCCAATAGCGCTTGAACCACAGCTTCTTCGCGCATCGGCTGAAATCTCGCGACATCCAACTCAGGAATGACGACGATCCTATCGGCGCCCAATGCCGCTATGTCCTCGTGGAGTTCGCCGAGAATGACGGCGACGACGCCGGTATCAAGCGTGGCGATGATGGCTGCCGCTGCGACGGCTTCGCGCGCGTGGTCATCGAGCCTGCCGCGATTGGAATGGGCGATGGCCATGTGCCAGAATTTGGCGAGTTCATGTGCGCGGCGCGGCTTAACTTTCTCATGCGAATGGGCAATTGCGCCGAATCGTAGTCCGGCGCCGGAGCTTTCTCCGAGAACGATGCGGCGAAGCCCCGAAGGCGACAGGCGATACGGCCGGCGCGGATCGATGCGCTTCACACCGCTCATTGTTGCGCCTCCAGAGACGAGGCGACCAGTTCCGCGATGTCGAGAATTTCGGCGCGCGTGTTCGCGACGCCTTCAAGCATGGCGGTGCACTGAGGACAGGCGACGGCGATGACATCGGCACCGACTTCACGCGCGTCGTTCATACGAATGTCAGGAATGCGCTGCTTGCCGGGGATGTCGGTCAGCGGTGCGCCGCCTCCGCCGCCGCAGCACCTGCCTCGAAGTCCCGAACGTTGCATCTCGCGCACCTCGATGCCGAGCCTGCGCAATATCTCACGCGGTGCTTCCGTCTCGCCATTGTAACGGCCGAGATAGCAGGGATCGTGATAGGTCAGCGTCCGCGTCTCGGCTGCCTTTCCGAGTTTCAGTTTGCCCTGCGACGCCAGCTCGGCAAGAAGCGCGGTGTGATGGACGACGATGTAATTATCGCCGAATGCCGTATATTCGTTGCGCAGGCTGTGCAGCACGTGCGGATCGGACGTGACGATGCGCTTGAAATCCAGCGACGCGAGCATTGCGATATTTTGCTTTGCCAATGCCTGGAAGGTCGCCTCGTCACCGAGACGGCGCGCGGTGTCGCCGGTATCGCATTCGCGTGCACCGAGGATTGCGAAATCGACGCGCGCTGCCTTCAGGCTTTTGACGAGCGCTCGCAGCGTCCGCTGATAGCGCATGTCGAATGCGCCTTCGCCCGCGAAGAGCAAAAGATCGACGGGCTTCCCAGGCTGCGCTTCCGGCACGTTGAGATCGATGGCCCAGTTGTATCGCGCCGACTTCGCGTATCCGCCTTGCGTTCCCGTTTCACGCAGATTGCTGAGTGTTTCGGGCGCGGTTCCCGGGATGTCGCCTTGCATGAGGTTGAGGCTGCGGCGCATGCCGACAACGGCGTCGACGTGCTCTATCAACATCGGACATTCTTCAACGCACGCGCGGCACGTGGTGCAGGACCAGACCGTTTCGGCTTCGATGAGTTTCGGGACAATCGGCTGGTCAGGTGCGCCCCGGTGTATGCCGATCGCGACGCCGGGATAGGGTCGCCCCGCATAGGCGACATCGCTCGAGCTTGATAATCCGGCGACGAGATCCTGAATGAGTTTCTTCGGATTGAGCGGCTGGCCGGCGGCGAAGGCGGGACACGATTGCTCGCACTTTCCGCATTCGACACAAGCGTCGAAGCTCAACAACTCAGTCCAGAGAAAATCCGAAGGCTTCGCCACGCCGAATTCGCGGTTCGCCAAAGCCAGTGGCGAGAGCGCGGTGGATCGCACGCCGGAGAAGCGTTCAGGCCTTGGATGAAACGCCAAATGCAAAAGCCCGGCGACCGCATGCTTCATCGGAGAGCCGGTGCCGATGCCAAGCGCCAGCTCTGCCGAACCGACCAAGAGGAGCAACAACGCGAGCACGGCGATCGCGAGCGATAGGGCTTGCGGCGCGGCCATTACAAGAATTGCGAGGCCGATCGCGAACGCCGCGAGCGAATATGGCAGACGGTTCCAGGCGCCGCGCGAGAGTCGCTGAGGCGGCTCGCGCCGTCGCGCCCAGACGAAGTACGTACCTGCCAGCATAACGGCTGCAGCGAGCAGAATACCCCAGTCGAGCACGCGCGCGTAAATTCCGAGGCCGTAGTTGAGGGCGACGAGCGACAGCGCCGCGATCGCGCCGCCTGCCGTCGCGATATGGGTCTTCGCGATATAGGGGTCGCGCGCGACGACGTGATGTAAATCGACGAAGTAGCGTTTCGGTACGGTGAGCAGATCAAACCACGTGAAGGGTACCGCCCTGCCCGCACGCCATAGGACCGAACGGCGCGCAAGGCCGATCGCGAGGGTCGCGACCGAGACCCAAAAGAGCACCGTAACGGCTGGCGCGACCCACACGATCAAAAATCCTTACACAGCCTGAGTGAGTCATAGATGGCGGCGTGGATGTTGTGCATCGAAACGCAATCGCCGACGCGGAACAGCAGAAAGCGACCGTCGCCGGTTGCTTCCTGGAGCGCCGGTTGCGGTTCGGCCGCGTACAGCGATTTGAGATCGACCTGCCCGCGATTGAGCGAGCGATCTTTCAGCGATGTATAAAGCTCGGTGTTCGGCGTGATGCCGTTTTCGATGACGACCTGATCGACGACGCGCTCTTCAAGCTCATCGGTATACTCGTTGCGCAGCACGGCGATCTTCTTGTTGCCTTCGGCGTAGACGCGATCGAGCCAATGGTTCGGAGTCGGGATGATGCCTTGCGAATAGAGGCGCCGATAGAAAATCGGGAACGTGGTGCCGCCGACGTCGTCGGAGACTTTGGTATCGGGCGTGACGATCTCGACGGTGCAGCCGCGGCTGGCGAGGAAATCGGCGGTGCCGAAGCCCGCGTGGGCGCTGATGCCGTCATAGACGAGTACGTTTTCCGCCGGTGCGACTTTCTCCGACAGGATATCCCACGAGCTGATGGAGAGGCCGTCCTTCGCGCCCCAATTTGCGACCTGATCGGAGTTGCTGCGGCCGCCTGTTGCGAGCACGACAATGTCCGGCCGCTCGTTCAGCACAATTTCTGCCGTCGCGTCCGTTTCGAGGCGCCGATCGACGCCGAGGCGCTTGGTTTCGAGATCGAACCAACGGACGATGCCCGCCATCTGCTCGCGTTGCGGCGCCTTCGCTGCGAGATTGATCTGCCCGCCGACCGTTGCGCTCCGCTCGAACAGCACGACATCGTGTCCGCGCGATCGCGACACGCGCGCCGCTTCGAGTCCGGCCGGACCGCCGCCGACGACCACGACGCGCCGCTTCGCGCCTTTTGTGGGCGTGATGACATGAGGCATCGTCGCTTCACGTGATGTCGCCGGGTTCTGGACGCAGAGCGTATCGGACCCCGAATACATGCGATCGATGCAATAGTTGGCGCCGACGCATTGCCGGATCTGGTCCTCGCGGCCTTCGCGCACCTTCTTCATGATGTGCGGGTCGGCGATGTGCGCGCGCGTCATGCCGACCATGTCGACAAATCCGTTCGCGAGGATGCGTTCCGCTTGCGTGATATCGCGGATGCCTTGCGCGTGAAGGATCGGAACGCTGACGACCGACTTTATTCCGGCGGCGAGATGCACGAACGGTTCGGGCGGCAACGCCATCGGCGGCATGCAGTTCGCCAGCGTGTTGTGCGTGTCCGCGCCGGACCCGATGACGCTGATGAAATCGATCATGCCCGTTTCGGACATGCGCTGCGCGATCTCTTTCAGCACTTCGTGATCGAGGCCGTCGTCGTGGAATTCGTCGGCGCACATGCGCAGCCCAACGCAGAAATCGCCGCCGACCGCTTCGCGTACTGCCTTCAGCACTTCGAGACCGAAGCGCAAGCGGTTTTCGAGGCTGCCGCCCCATTCGTCGGTACGCATATTGGTGCGTGGTGACCAGAATTGGTCGATGAGCTGTTGATGCGCGGCGGAAATTTCGATGCCGTCAAAGCCCGACGCCTGGACGCGCTTGGCGGCGGCTGCGAAGTCCGCGATAATGCGCGCGATATCCTCGATTTCAATGGCTTTGGCGTTGCCGCGATGGACGAATTCGCGAACGCCGGATGGCGACACGAGATGCGGCCAGGGATCACCAGCATACGCCGAGCGGCGGCCCATGTGCGTCGCCTGGATCATGATCTTCATGCCGTGGCGATGGACGGCATCTGCCAGCCGCGCCATCGGTTCGATCACCCGGTCCGTCGTGAGGTTGACGGGGCGCCACGCACCTTGCGGAACATCGATCGATACGGGGCTCGAGCCGCCGCAGATCGCCATGCCAAGGCCGCCCTTGGCCTTTTCCTCGTAGTAGCGAATGTAGCGATCGCCCGGCATGCCGCCCGCGTCGGCGTAGACTTCGGCGTGGGCCGTCGAGTAGATGCGGTTTGGCAGCGTCAGTTGGTTGAGCTTGAGCGGCGTGAAGATGTGCGGATAGCGCATCGCCTGATCCTCAGCCTGGAGCCGCGTTCGCGATGCCGAAGCCGTATGGCGTGGCGGCGCGCGCGAGATAGCGCCAAATGTAGTCGGCGAAGCTCCGGCGCACGATCAGGCGATAACCGTCGCCCTGCCGGAATACGTAGGCCGAGGATTTTCCGAACGTCGTGCCGACGACGCGGTTCGGTTGCAGGCTTTCGAAATCATAGACGCTGACATGCCGCAGAACGTCGAGCGCTTTGGAACCTCCGAGGAAGATTTTCGTATAGCCGCCCGAGTTATCGACGACTTGGCTGCGAACTCCCGCCAACGCCTGTTGCAAGCACGAGCGCAGGGCGTTCGCTTGACCGGGCGCTGCGACGATCATCCACTCGTCGGGCGACAGCCATAAAACTTTCAGATCGTTCGACGACGAGAGTGTGCAGGATTGCAGCGGAAGCGGGACGCCAAGCGCGTTCGACGCGGCCGTGACGAACGTCTGGTCTCGTCCGTCGCCGCGAAGGCTGATGTAGCCGAGGTATGGTATCTCGTTCGCCCAGACGCCGCAGCTGTCGTCGATCTGCCTCGCCTGACTTGCAAGACCGAACGAATGAAGCGGCGACCGCATGACCGGCTCAGACATTCTGCCGTTCTCCCTTGGGATCGACGAAAACGGGCGATACGAGTCTGACCTTGTGCGCCTTGCCGCCTGCGTGGGCGTAAAGAACGTTGCGCCCGGCTTTGCGGCCCTCTTCGCTCCGCCGGTTGATACCATCGCGGACGACGGCAAGTGCGATGGAGCGCTTCAATTCGGGGCTGTAGTAGCTCGACGTCACGTGTCCGAGCATCGGAACGGGCGGAGCTGTATCAGCTCGCTCGATGATTTGTGCGCCTTCGGCGAGCACGATTTCGGGATCCTCCGTCAAGAGACCGACGAGCTGTTTGCGATTGGGACCAGCCGTGTCGCTACGCGCGAACGAACGCTTGCCGATGAAGCTGAACGGCTTCTTCATGCTCACGGCCCACGCCATATCGAGATCGAGCGGCGTCATCGATCCGTCGGTGTCCTGGCCGACGATGATGAAGCCCTTCTCGGCACGCAGGACGTGCATGGTCTCGGTGCCGTAGGGTGTGATGCCGAATTCGCCGCCGGCGTCCATCAGCGCTTCCCAGACGTAATGGCCATAGTTGGCGTCGACATTGACCTCGAAAGCCAGTTCACCGGAAAAGCTGATGCGGAAGACGCGCGCCGGAATGCCAGCCACGGTTCCTTCGCGCCAATCCATGAATTTGAAAGCCGAGGATGAGAGATCGATACCGGCGCAGACTTTCGCCAGAACCTCGCGGCTTTTCGGTCCGACGATGGCCGCGGTCGCCCAGTGGTCGGTCACGGACGTCATGTAGACGTCGAGATCCGGCCATTCGGTCTGATGCCATTTCTCGAGCCAGGAGAGGACGCGTGCTGCGCCGCCCGTTGTCGTCGTCATGACGAAGTGATCATCAGTGATGCACGCGGTTACACCGTCGTCCATCACCATGCCGTTCTCATCCAGCATCAAGCCGTAGCGGCATTTGCCTGGAGCGAGCTTCGCCCAATCGTTGGCATAGACGCGTCCCAGAAATTCGCGCACGTCCTTGCCGCGAAGGTCGATCTTGCCGAGTGTCGAAGCATCCATGATGCCAACGCCACGCCGGGCGGCTAGGCATTCGCGGCGCACGGCCGCGTGCATGTCTTCACCCGGCAGCGGGAAATACCAGGGCCGCAACCACTGCCCGACCGGTTCGAATTCGGCGCCGCGCGCGACGTGGCAGGCGTGCATCGCCGAATAGCGCCGCGGCTCGAATGTTTCGTCCGCGTGGAGACCCGCGAGCGTCCCGAATGTGACCGGCGAATAGGCGGGGCGATACGTCGTCGTTCCGACTTCAGGAATGCTTACACCGCGTGCATCGGCGGCGATGGCAAAGCCATTGACGTTCGACAGCTTGCCCTGGTCCGTTCCGAAACCCAACGCCGTATAGCGCTTGATGTGTTCGATCGAGCGATAGTTCTCGCGCACGGCCAAATGAATGTCGGCCGCCGAAACGTCGTTCTGAAAGTCGACGAAGGCCTTCTTGCCGTGGCCTTCGCGCTTGCCGTCGGGAATGCGGAAGATGCGGCGCGGCGGAACAGTTTGCGGTTCATCGGTGCGCACATCGACTGCGCTCGTGGTGTCCGTCGGCTTGCCGAGTGACGCGAGCAGATCACCGATCGTTCGCTGAGTCTGCTCGAGCGCTTGTTGCAAGCCGAATTCGCCGGTGACGGCGCCGACGCAGTATATGCGGGATTTTGCGCGCCCCGTCGCGGGCACGACGAAGGCCAGTTTCTCCTCATCCCAATGCGGGCGGCCGCCGTCGTGACAATAGAGGTGCACCGTCGGAGACAAGCCGCCGGAGCTTCCGAGCGCATCGCAGTCGATACTTGGCCCCGTGCCGGTGACGACATTTTGCCCGGCGTCGAGCTTCACGAGCTGCGCGCCGTTGACCTCACGTCCTCCCCTCGCGAAGCTGATGCCGTAACCTAACCTCAGATCGACGCCGGCGGCGCGCGCGCGTTTTTCCCAAGCTGGATTTACGCGGGCACGTGCATCGGCGAGAACAACTTCGCAGCCAGCGCGGATCAGATCGCATGCGCCTTGATAAACGTGATCGTTGCTCGTGTGCAGCAACACGCGTTTGCCGACCGCAACGCCGTAACGATTGAGATATGTGGTCAGCGCCGACGCCGTCATGATACCCGGAACGTCGTTGTTTCCGAACACGAGCGGGCGCTCGATCGCGCCGGTTGCAAGAACCACGCTTTCCGCGCGGATGCGATGCAGCCTCTGGCGCGGGCGATTTACGGCGCGTTCCGCCAACGGCAGATGATCCTGAAGCTGCTCGACCGCCAAAACCAGATTCATGTCGTGGAGTGCAAAAGCGCTCGTTCGCGTCAGCACCTCGACATTCGGCATACTTTGCAGCTCGCCGATGACGATTTTGAGCCAGGCATCCGCTGCCTTGCCGCCGATGATGCTATACGGCGATGACAGCAGCCAACCGCCGCATTCCTTCTGCTCGTCGAGCAGCACGACTTTCAATCCGGCACGGCCTGCAGCGAGCGCCGCGAGCAATCCGCTGGCGCCGCCACCGACGACGAGAACTTGCGCGTGGCGATGGCTGTGATCGTAGGTTTCGGGATCGGGCTCCGCTGGCGCGCTGCCGTAGCCCGCAGCCTGCCGGATGATGTGCTCGAACTTCGGCCAGAGCTTCTGGTTTTGGAACGTCTTGTAGTAGAAGCCCGCTGGCATGAAGCGCGCAAAGACGCCGCCGATGCTTTTCAGATCGAACTCAAGCGTCGGGTAGCCCGTCGTGCGGCGCGCGGTGAGGCCATCGTACAGTTCGACCTGTGTCGCCTTGAGATTGGGAATCGTATGCGCGCCGGTTTCGATCTGCATGAGCGCGTTCGGTTCTTCAGGACCGGAGCCGACGATGCCGCGCGGACGGCCGTACTTGAAGCTGCGCGCAAGCATGCGCACGCCGTTCGCCAGCAGCGCCGACGCCAGCGTATCCCCGGCGAAACCGCTGTAAGGTTGGCCATCAAACGAGAACGACAGCGGCTTTTCGAAATCGATCCGCGCGCCAGGGCGCCGGACGCGGAAACTGGTCACGTTGCGCCACCCTCCGCGTCATAGGCCTTGCGGCCATCGGATAGCGTCCACGATCCGGCAATGGCATTCGTCGCGGTGTTGCGCTTCACGACGAAGAACTTGCGGCAGCCCGTGTTGTGCGACCACATTTCCCAATGCCAGCCCTTGGGATTTTTGCGCATGAAAAGATAATCACCCCACGCGTCGTCATCGAGCGTTTCGGGCGCAGACGGGCGCGGAATGAACGCCTCGCCGCCGTAGCCGAATTCTTCCTCTTCCCGGTTTTCCCCGCAATGCGGGCAGAAAAACACAAACATCGCGAGATCCTGAATTAATGAGCGACGCCGGCGGCGCCGTGCTCATCGATGAGATGTCCCGTAGAGAAGCGTGCGAGATCGAATGCACGGTTGAGCGGATGCGGGTCGTCTTTCGCGATCGTATGAGCGAAGACATTTCCGGAACCCGGCGTCGCCTTGAAGCCGCCCGTTCCCCAACCGCAGTTGAAGTAGAGACCCTTGATCTTCGTTTTGCTGATGATCGGGCACGCGTCGGGGGTCGTATCGACGATGCCGCCCCATTGGCGGTTCATGCGCACGCGCGAGAACATTGGAAAAAGCTCGATGATCGCAGCGGCCGTATGCTCGATGATGTGCGGGCTGCCGCGCTGCGTGTAGCTCGTATAGTGATCGATGCCCGCGCCGATGACGAGTTCGCCTTTGTCGGACTGGCTTGCATAGCCATGCACGGCATTCGACATGACGACCGTATCGAGCACTGGCTTCATGGATTCGGAGACGAACGCCTGCAGCGGATGGCTTTCGATGGGCATGCGAATGCCAGCCATCTTCGCGAGAACGGAGGAATGCCCGGATGCAACGCAGCCGACGCGCTCGCTTCTGATCGGTCCGCGTGTCGTTTCCAATCCGACGATGCGGCCGTTCGCGATGTCCATGCCGATGACTTCGCAGTTCTCGATGATGTCGACGCCGTATTTGCTGGCGGCGCGCGCAAATCCCCAGGCGACGGCATCATGCCGGGCAATGCCGCCGCGCGGCTGGAAACTTGCGCCGAGCACTGGGTAGCGCGCTGTCTTCGCGGTGTTGAGAATGGGAATGCGCCGCTTCACCTCGGCAGCGTCGAGCACGAGCGCATCGATGCCATTTAAATTGTTGGCGTTCACGCGGCGCTCGATATCGCGCATATCCTGCAGCGTGTGGCCGAGATTGAAGACGCCGCGCTGGCTGAACATGACGTTGAAATTCAGGTCTTCGGTCAGACCTTCCCAAAGCTTCAGCGCGTGCTCGTAAAGAAGGGCGGCTTCGTCCCAAAGATAATTGGAACGGACGATCGTCGTGTTGCGCGCGGTGTTGCCGCCCCCGAGATATCCCTTCTCGATGACCGCAACATTGCGAAGCCCATGTTCCTTGGCCAGGTAATAGGCGGTCGCAAGACCGTGGCCGCCGGCGCCGACGATCACGACGTCATAGGACGGCTTCGGCTCGGCGCTGCGCCACGCCGGATCCCAGCCTTCGTTGTGCCTGAGGCCCTTCGTGAAAAGCGACCAGGAAGAGTAGTCTTTCCTCATCAAAACTCCCCACTTGCACCGCCCGACGCGGCGTCAAACAGCCCTTTGTCGAGGTGCACGCGCTAGTTAGGCCGACGGCCCGCTTTTGGTGCAGCCGCAGAAGACGCAAACTTTGCTAATTGCGACACGACGGGACCGATGCGTCACCCGGCCAATCGGCGCGACCGGCTAGGCTCCACGCATCCTGGCAATCAGGTCACGCACCGGATCGATCGAGACGTCGGGTCTTCCGGCCAGCTCGAGTTCACAGAATTCCTTGGTCACGACTTCATGCTCGGTCAAAAATCGCAAAGTCTCGGCGTCCTCGGGGGCGCATCGCTGTTCCAACGCCGCGTAGCGCGGAATGATCGGATCGAGCTCGCCGCTGAAGCGTTTCATGAAGTCGTCCCACGGCAAGCTGACGTATCTTTGAACGTGGTCGATGCCTTTCTGACGAAATGCGTCGCTTTCGCGCGCATCGCCTCCAAGCTTGGCGACGAGGTCCCGCATTCTGGCCTTCGTGACGACTTCGAGTTCGGTCAGAAGGCGCCACTTGTTCGCGCGATCGGGGTCTGCCATGGCCTCTGCGATGCCGCTGTAAAGCGCTTCGCCGTAGACTTCGCCTTGGTAAGCGCGCTCGACCTTTGCGATGAAATCGTCCTTTACATCGACCATGGGCTGTCGCTCCTCCCGCCGATTATCACCTATCGAAATCCGCACGATGATCAAGGAGATCCAGAAAAAAATCAGAACGGTCCGCGGCCGACGTTCGGATGCGGGCCCGCATACGATGTAACATTCTGGGCCGAAATATGCCTTGCGGCACCTGTACTTGGCGTGCTGACGAGCTAACTGCGGAACGCCGGTTCGGCCAACGCGAAGATATTCAAAGGGATGAACCAATGCGCAAACCCGCAACCAAAGCGCGCCCGGTCGCGGCCAAAGGGACGTCCAAGCCGCCGGCGAGAATTGCAAAGAAAGGCGCGGAAGGAAGCGACACTCCCTCGCAGTTGATCGATGCGAAGATCAAGGAACTGAATGACTGGCGCGGCGCGATGCTTGCGCGTCTCAGGGCGCTCATCAAGCAGGCCGATCCCGAAGTGACCGAGACATGGAAGTGGCGCGGCGTTCCGGTCTGGGAGCACGGGGGAATTATCTGCACTGGCGAGACGTACAAAGCTGTCGTGAAGATGACGTTCGCCAAGGGCGCATCGTTGCACGACCCTTCGGGACTGTTCAACTCCAGCCTCGAAGGGAACGTCAGGCGCGCCATCGACATCCGTGAGGGCGACACGATCGATGAAAAGGCCTTGAAGGTACTCATCCGCGCCGCCGTGGCATTGAACACGTCCGCCAGTTCACGGAGGAAAACGATCGCAAAATGAGCGGAGCGGACTTGTGCCCGTGTTCCCTCGGCATCGAGACATAGCTGCAAGATCCCAGCAGCGGACATCAGCGCGCGAGGCTACCGACACGCCGAATGTAGGGTAAGATGACGTCCGTTTTCCGGTGGGAACGGACATCATGAGGATCGGGGGCAAGGTCTCTGGGCGACCCGACCGGTCATTGGAGAAATTCGCGGACAATGCGAACCGTCGCTTCCGGATTTTCCTCCATGATCCAATGCCCGGAGTCAGGTACGATGGCCTCTCGAACATCATTGGCCGCAAATCGCATGACGGTCGCCATCATCGGCCCAAACGACTTTTCGCCGCCGACAGCCAGAACCGGCATCTCGAGCTTGCCTTTTGCCAGGAAAGCCTTGTTGTCGATGGCGTCCTGGTCGAAGGCCGCGAACTGGGCGAAACCGGAATGCATTGCGCCGGGCAGCGCGTAGAGCCTGGCGTAATGTTCGCGTGCCGGTTCGCTAAAGCGTGCAGGCGTCGCCGAGAACTCGTTCCAGAAGCGATCGAGATAGATCCGCTCCCGTCCGGCGACCAGCCGTTCCATGTCTGGTCCGCCAAACCGAAAGTGCCAAAGCAAGGGGTTCTTGAGAACCTCCTCCCACGGACCGACACCGGGCAGCGGCGCATCGATGACGACGAGTTTCGTTACACGGGATGGGTGCTGGGCCGCGAAAGCGTAAGCGACCATGTTGCCAATGTCGTGCGCAACGATCTCGGCTCGCTCGATGTGAAGCTGGTCGAGCACGCCGGCGAGGTCTCCGGCTTGCGTTTTCTTGTCGAAGCCTCCGGCCGGCTTCGATGACAGTCCGAGACCGCGCAGGTCGGGAACGACAACGGTATGATCGCGCGCGAGATCGGTTGCCATCGGCACCCACATGTCCCCGGTCTCGCCGTAGCCGTGCACGAGCAGGACGGCGGGGCCGGCACCGCCGGTCCGGACATGGATGATAGCGCCGTTGGTCGTGATCTCCTGTGTCGAGAAATTCGGCGGATAGGTAAAGCTCTCACCTGCTGCTGAGGTTGTGAGCAGGCCAAGGAGGAGCAGGAAGGCAATGATCGGGCGCATGTATCACCTTGCATAAAGCGACTGGAGCTGTTTTGCGCAATCACGTGTCGTGCCGCAGAACGATCTTTCCGCGCGGACGTGAGCGCATTCCGTCGAGCATCTCGTGGGCCGTTCGCGCCTCCGCGAGCGGCAACATCGTGCCGATGTTGGTTTCAATCTCGCCTGCATCCAAGATTGCCGCAAGCTCGCTGAGGCGCGCGGTGGTGACCTCCACAAGGAAAAATAGGCAGCGTACGCCGCGCCGCCGGGCCTCCTCCTCGTCGGGCCTGGAAACGGCGGACACGAGGATGCCGCCGGGGGAAACGAAATCGATTGCCTGCCGTTGGATATCGCCGCCAACCGTGTCGATGACGGCATCGAATTTCTCCATGCCTTCTTCGATGCCGCCACTGTAAAAGACCACCTCATCGGCATCTAGCGAATAGACGTAGTCGGCGTCGCTCTCGGAGGCTGTAGCTACGGCATAAGCGCCCGCTCTGCGCGCGAGTTGAACCGCATATGCGCCGACGTTGCCGGCCCCTCCGAGAATGAGAACCCTCTGGCCGTTTTTGACGCCCGCATAGTCGAACAGCATCTGCCAGGCGGTCACAGCCACAACGGGGACCGAAGCCGACTCGATGAAGCCAAGCCTCCGGGGCTTGGACGCGATCATGGAGGCTTGGGCGACTGCGTATTCAGCGTTCGCTCCGGTAAACTGCGGGTTGGTTACTCCAAAGACGTGATCACCCGGCTTGAATTCCTTCACTTCGCCGCCAACGGCGGTGACGATGCCGGAGAGGTCAGAGCCGAGCGTAATCGGAAGCTTCTGCTCGACCTTGCTTACGCCAGAGCGAATCCAGGCGTCCCAGGGGCCGACTCCGCTCGCCTGCACATGGACAAGTACTTCGCCGGGGCCTGGCTCAGGAACGGCGACGTCCTCAAATGAAATCACGTTCGGCGGCCCGAATGCGTGCACGCGGTTGGCCTTCATGACGGCCTCACTTGTCGAACGTCGTCAGCTTTGCTCCGTCATCGGCAATGAAGATTGCGAGCAGGCTTGCAGGCTCGGTCTTGCTCGCGTTCTCGCTCACGAGATGCTTGCTTCCCGGCGGTTCGAAGAACGCCTCGCCGGCCTTGTAGACCTTGGCGGGGCCGGTCGCCGAATTCTCAGAGCGGATCTCTCCCGAGAGGACGTATGCGAGCACGCTGCCGGAATGCACGTGCGCCTTCGAGACGCCGCCGGGCTCATACGAGACGACGATGGCAGTGATACTCTTCCCCGGCACGTTCGGCAGCTTCTCGCTGACGACAGGCTTGACACTGTCGCCACCCTCGTGAGCAAGCGTCGCCTGTCCCACTACGAAGGCCGCGAATATGGACAGTGCCGCAATACCGATCGTCCATTTAAAACCGATCATGAATGCCTCCCTTGGCTTGTTCGTGCGGTTCCTGTCGTCCGCGATGGAAGGAGATGGGCTGTGCCCGGACCACGCGCCATCGCAACAGTCCGGCCCGCAAACGCGCAGATGCTAGCTAGGGAGTGCTCGCCGCGTATTTCAAGAAAGAGCTGTGTTTTGTATAAAAGCGCTTCAATGGGCTTTGTGCGGATCGACGGAAACGGGTGCCATGGCCAAAACGCGCGCATACGGCTCAGGCCTGGGCGATCATTTTCGGCTTGGCGATGCTCCGGCGCTTGTCAGCCGTGCACTCCGGAAGACCGAACTCGCCGTGACTCAGCTTAAGCGTGATGAGCCCGATCTCGGCATGACCACGCCGATCGCAAAGGAAGATGCCTACCTCGTTGCTTTACAAGTGCGCGAGGTTCCGGATCATGAGCTCTGGGTTGACGAGAGAGCCATCGGCGTCGAGCCGATCCCAGCCTGCACGACGACCATCTACGATCTCCGGAGCAATCCGATCGCTTTCGTCCGCAGCCCATTTCACTCGTTGCACTTCTACCTGCCGCGGCGGGCGATCAATCTCGCCCGCGAGGAGGAAGGTGAGAAGCCGATCGACGAACTCGCCTACCGTCCCGGCGTTGCAATGGCGGATACCGTCATCCGCATGCTCGGTCTTGCCTTGATGCCGGCGTTCGAGCTGCCCGAGCAGGCGAGCCTACTTTTTGTAGACCATGTGACCATGGCCATGTGTGCGCATGTGGCATTCAAATATGGTGCGTCTGCTCGGCCGAGGATGGTTCGCGGTGGGCTCGCCCCGCGCCAAGAGCGCCTCGCGAAGGACCTCCTGCGCGCCAATCTCTCTGGTGAGCTTTGTCTCGCCGATCTGGCGCGCGAATGTGGCTTGTCCGTGAGCCATTTTGCCCGTTCATTCCGCCGATCGACGGGATTGCCTCCGCACAGATGGCTGCTGATGGAGCGTGTCGAGCATGCGAAGGGGAGACTGAAGAGCACGGATATGTCGCTCCTGGAAATAGCCCTCGCGTGTGGCTTCGCGGATCAAAGCCACTTCACCCGAGTTTTTAGCCGTGCGACGGGGCTGAGCCCAGCAGCGTGGCGGCGCCACCGGTCGTAGAGATGCTCTCCCCAATTTCCGGTCTTTGGCCCGCAATTTTCGAAACGGATCTGAGCTAGCTAGGCCGCCGAGATTGTTTTCGAACAGCGGCGCGAGGGTGAAGTTTGAGGGGACGGATTGCCCCGTCAAGCTGCGCACTCCGCTAGCTCCTCGGCCAGGGACAGTGCGAGGGATTTCTCTGGCTCAGCCAATTTAGACGCTGTGTATCGGGCAACTGTTGCAGCTTGCTCTAACTGCGCTTTGCTCGGGTTCGCGCGAATATCCGAGATGCTCAATAGCAATTCTGGGGCAACGTGACTAAGCCTCAATCCGATATCTTCCCATCGCATTTGTTTGATGGGCGATATCGAATGTCGCTGGAATGGCATCTATCACCTTACCTCCGATATAGACTCACCAGAATTCAATCACCCCCCAACTGATTAGGTTCCCTTTCAGAGCCGTCGCATCGCTAAATCTAGAAAACATTTGAATTGCGCATGTCGATGGCATTGAAGAACTCGATTGCGGGCTGGTGCGGCGCTTCTGATAGCGAAGACGCGATTGATCAGCTCAAACTGGCCGCGGTGCGCAGGCTACGAAAAGAATTGTAGCGATCCGACTATGTTGACAAGTTAGCCTGGTTCGGGAAGTTTTTCCCGTTCAGTTACCGGGAATAGCAATGCGCGCGCGCAATATCCTTCAAACCGGAGCCTTTAACCCGGAGGACGTAAGTCGCCTTCAAAACGCCTTTAAAGCCGCTTGGGCGTCCATAGGCTTGGCCATCGATACAGCAGATAAAGCGCGCTGCAGGGAACTCCTCGCGACCATCGTGGTCTCCGCCGGGAACGTCTCTGGACTCGACGCCGAAGAGCTTGCGGCGGTTGCCATTCGGTCATTCGAAGCGATCTACGCGGGTTCGCGGGAACCGTTCTAGCCGTTGTGCAGCCCCGATAGGAGGGCGGGAAAATTCGCAAGCGTTGCGATATGAGCTGCGGGGCGAGATCGGCGAAACTTACCATGTTTGTTGACGCGTTGAAGCGTCTATTTTTTTTGGTGCTTATCATCTTGAGCAACCTCATCGTACAGCGTTGATATTCGAGGCGGTCAGAGGCGCTATTTCAGCGGCAAAAACAGTTCCGCGACCGCTTCATGCTCTGGCACCTCCGGGAAGAAGCCTAGCCGCTAGCAATAGATCGGAAGAACGACCCGGCATTCCACGACGAGGCCTAGCTCTCGCTACATTCTATTGTTGTATGCACTGGGGTCCGACTGGCAGTTGTCTTTAACCGCCGCCGTGTTGTGTGCGGCCCGCTCGGGGGGGCAAAAATGCGACCGATGTATTTGGCAGCTTTGGTTTTGGCGCTAGGCGCGTATCCCGCTGCAGCTCAATCGACGGATACCACGACCACGTCACCGTCTTCTGAGAGCCCATCTTCGCAATCAACGACCCCAGGTACGACGACAACCACGTCCACAGCGACGGGTTCGACTGAAGTCGCGACCCCGGTTAATCCTTCGCCCGTAGAGGCAAACCGATTGGATCCATCTGCAGAAACGCCACTGAGGCTTCAACTGGGGGCCTCACCGTCGACACTTGCCAATCCCGATCAGTTCACAGCAACGGTAATAAACGTTGCTCCTGGCGTTTCTTACAATTCGATTTTGCAATCGTCGTCAATTTCAGGGCGGAGCACCACGACCAACAGTACCGCTTCCGGTACGACGACCTCAACAACATCGACGCTGCCATCAACCGTCAGCAGCTATCCGACACGACTTGGCAAGCACACATCTGCCGGCCCGTCGAGCACCTATCCGCGACCGTTGGACGAGATGGAGGAAGGCTCGATATTTTAGGGTGCTCAGCGTCCAAGTAATGGACGCGTTTCCTGTCGAAACGCTGTGCTATTTCCTGGCGTGATAAGCAGGGTCGCATCGGGGCCGGATGCAGTAGCGATGATAGGCACCCGTTGGAGCGTGGCCCAGGGACCGACCAGGGGGCCGCCAGATCGGGGCGTCGACTTTTATCGCACCGGGATCGCACCCAATGAAGATTCTTGATAGAATTCGTGAGAAGTAGGAGGTTGAAGTGATTGGCGATCCCGGCAGGATTCGAACCTGCGACCCTCTGCTTAGAAGGCAGATGCTCTATCCAACTGAGCTACGGGATCCTGTGCGCAGTCTATACGCGGAAATGGCCGGCCTATGAAAGCCCCCTCTTCAACGCAGGCACCGGCGCGAGATAGGCGTTCCGTACCTGGATTTGTGGGCTCTTCGCCTATCAGAAGGCCAAATTTTCCGGACCGGTCTTCGCATTGGCCGACCGCCACATGCGGTAGATCTTCAAAAATCGAAAGCCGGCCTGGATCGACGCGTACCTCAGGCCGGTGAGGCCTCCGGTCCAGTGGCGCCTGACGATGTAATATTTGAAAAAGTTCACCGGCAATTCGACGGGCAAACGAGCCGCCAATTCGAGCCTGGAGCTCAAACCGGCATTTTTGACCAGAAGCCACGTCCGCTCGTCGAGCTTGCGCTTCATATCTGCGAACGAGCGCATCGAGTAGTGAAATACCGGAGCGTGGAGTGCGCCGACTGGATGTCCGTCTGTCACGACGCTGTCATGCACGTTCGAGTCTCTGAACCTGGCGAACCCCCGGTTGTATAGTCGCACGTACCAATGATCCCGCGCCATCGGCCGCGGCGCTTCTGCGCCTGGATAGATCATCTCGATCGGCATGCCGTAAGCGACGAACTCGGGGTCGCCCTTCGCGAACGTGGCGATGATTTCACGCGCCAACTCGGGGGTCACGACTTCGTCTGCATCAATGTTGAGAACCCAGTCGTTTCGGCATTGGTCCTCTCCGAAGCGCTTTTGGGGACCGAAGCCAAGCCAAGGCTGTGTAATGACCCGACATCCTTCGGCGAGCGCTACACTCACAGTATCGTCGGAACTCTCGGCATCGATCACGATAACTTCGCGCACCCAGGGACGAACGGATCGAATGGTGCGGGCAATACGGTCGCCTTCGTTCTTAGAAATGATGAAACAGGAAATTGGAGCCATAGGCATTCACGCCGACCGTTATAGCGCCACATTGGGATCAAGCCCTAAGCGGGTTTGAGGCGGGATGCAATGTTGTGAGGTCTTCTGCCACGGGCGAATTGAAACGGCAGTCGAAGGAATGTCCGGATGCTTACAAAAACGGGCCGCCAACGTCGCCGTCAACAGCCCGTCCGGAATAACGTCAGATCCGCGTCGCTACGCTCGTCGAACCAGGCGCGCGACAAACAGCAATATTATCGCTCCAATGGCCGCGGCAATGACCTCGCCGACGATGCCGCCTCCCAGGCGAACACCGAGGAAGGGGAACAACCAACCGGCGATGAACGCTCCGATGATACCGACGATGATATCTCCGACCAAGCCGAAGCCACCACCACTCATTATTAGCCCGGCCAGCCAACCGGCAACGGCGCCGATTATCAGCCAGACAATCAATGCTTGGGGATCCATTTTTTATTTCTCCCTGTCAGCACGCTCACGAATCGTGAAACGTCTATCATCATCCGCGTCAAATGGTCCGCTGGCAAGTTGCTCCTCGTTTTCTCGCGTTTAGCAAACTCCGTTCGTCCTGAATGTTTTGGGGAGCGACGGAAGTGCATTGTTTTTGCAAGCGATTTGAAAATGCCGCCGGTCTTAACAGAGGGACGTGTGTGATCGGATCGTCCGCGCGAATCACCGCCAATTCGTTCGGCAAGCTACCTCGATGCCTGACTTTTTTTCGTGAGCCATGTGCCCAGTTCGGCGAAATCAGCAGCACCGGAGAATGCTGTCGCCGTTCCGTCGGCGGCGATAAGGCGCGTATATGGCAGCTCGCCCATCCAATCGGGGCTGACCGCAAACCTCAGCTTTTCCTCGAATCCCTTTCCGAGCGCGTAGCTCGGCGCGGAGCCTAGTCCCGCCTTCTGAAGTGCCGGGCCGATTTGCTCGTGTCGAGCACCGCGCTGATCCCAGTTGACGAGAACGACAGTGGCGTTCGGATGCGCACGCGAGAATGCGCCCCAGTCGCTCAGCTCTGCCATGCAATTGCTACAGGTCAGTCCCCAGAAGTGGATGATCAATGGCCCACCCTTATGGGCGTCGTGCATCTCGTTCAGCGTTGTGGCCTCGAACGGACGCGGACTCTCCTCGCTTACGGCGGGTCCCGTTAGCGGCAAGACGGCGATGATCGACGCGACGATTATCGAAGCGAGCCTCATGATTGCGGTTCCAATGGGATGAGCCGGTAGCCCTCCTGGAGTGTCTGCCAGGACAAATAGGCGCCCGCTGGGCTTGTGATCAGCAGCGGATGGTCGGACGTATCGTGCGTCATCGCCACGGAACGCGGTGTGCTCCATGTCTTTCCGGAATCGCGTGACGTCATCACATCGACGGTCGTCATCGCACCGTCAAAAGATTTGTAGGCGAGATAGACGACGCCGTGCGCCGCCAGAACATAGGGCCGCGATGTCTGCGCATTGGGATCGCCAAGCCGCATCGGTGTCGAGAATGTTTTTCCGCCGTCTTCGGAATGCGCGTAGTAGAGGCCCTTCAATTTTCGGCCCAGCGCAAACCAAGTCGCGTGGTAGACGCTATCCGGACCTATCGCGAGGCTCGGCCCCTGATGCGGACAGGCGTCGATTTTCGCGTCGTCGTCGCTGACGCGATAGAGCGGGCCCGGCGTCTTCTCGTCCGCAAACGTGATGGTGGCATGGTCGCGAATGCCGCCTTCGAAGATATTCCGAAAGATAACGACGGGCCTTCCCGGCCCCGCAAAGGCAACGCCGATGCGGCAGCACTCGCAGGTATTGTCGCGCGCGATCGTTGCGGGTTGGAGCATTCCGCCGGGTTTGTCGTCCCAGGCATACGCGAGCGCGGCACCGGCATAGTGTTTGCCATCCTTCTTTGCCTTCGCGACGTTGCGCTTGTCTATCCAGGCGACAAACGCCCGTCCGTCCTGATCGAGCGCCGCCGTCTCGAAGCGCTGGCTCGGAGAGTCCGACGTGATCGGCTGCAAGGCGCCGAATGTCTTTCCGCCATCGATCGAGCGGGCGATAAACGCGTGGCCGTTATACTTCTCGTCGCGCGAGGCAAAGGTGACGACGACTTGCCCGTCTTGTCCGACCGCGATTTTCGGGCGGGCGTCCGGTCCTTCGTCGAGCTGCAATTCGGTTTTTGGAAGCGTTACAGGCTCGGCGAATGTTTTGCCGAGATCGGTCGAACTCGCGACCGACACGCGTCCGCCGGCGCTCCAAGTCACCCATAATTTTCCATCGGGAGCGAAGGCGCCCGTCGCGACGCTGGCACACGCGAGGGCAGTCGTATTGCAGGCGGTTGCCGGTGGCGAATGGTGCATCTGCTTCATATCGTCGTGCGGAAACGCAGAGCCGGTTCCGAGGACGCATGATGCAAAAAACAGTGTCGCGGCTTGAAGCTTTTTCCGCATGGCTCAAAACCTCACTTTCATTCCGCCGAAGTAGGTGCGTGGAGCACCGGCGTAGATCGAGCCTGTACCCGTGTCAGCCAAAGTGGTTGCCGTCGAGCCGACGCGATCTGTGATGTTGTTCGCAGATGAGATGTACGTTTCGTCAAATAGGTTCCGGATCTCGAAGTAAGTCATCAGCGATCGCACCGGTCCGCTGCTGAATTCCATATTGTGGTGAACGTTGACATTGACCAGCTCATAGCCGGGGGCCTTCAGAAGATTGGCATTCTCCATGAAGAAACCGTCATGCCATTCGTATTCGGCGAAGGCCCCGACACCCTTGAATGGTCCGTGCGTGAAATCGTAACTCAGCCGTGTCGTGAACTCATTCGGCGAGATACCCGGAATTTTGTTTCCATCGCGGATGGCGAGCTTCGCCGCGCCCGAGAGCTGCTCCGAATAATCGGTGTAATATTGATCATTGCGGATGTAGGACGCGGTCAATCGCAGGCCGTCGGCAAGCGCGAAATCTGCTGCCACTTCCACGCCGCGGTGTTCGGACGCCGGGGCATTGAAGCTGTATGATGAGCCACTATTGCCCGCAGGTGCTTGCGATACGATCTCGTTTCTGAAGAACTCATAAAAGCCCGTCACGCTCAAGGTCAGGCCGGGAGCGGGCGTCCAGTCTCCGCCGACGTCGAAGCCGACGTTCGTTTGTGATTTGAGATCCGTGTTGTTGCCGGGCTGTCCATCGGACCCGATGAAAAGGTTCGAGAATTGAGGTGTACCGTAACCGCTGGCGACGCGGGCGCGCCATTGCCATTCGCGGCTCGGCGTATAGAGAACGCCGAGTTCGGGCGCGACGTTGGTCATCTCGCGGTCGGCCGACGTAATGGCGGTCGACGTCAGATTACCGCTCGTCGAATATTTGTAGCTTCTTTGCGCGCCGTCGAGATTGGTCCGTTCGACGGCGGCGCCTGCGATGACGGCGACGTCCGTCGCGACACGCACTTCCTCGCGCGCCCGCACGCCGAAGTTGGTCGTCGCTCCGGTGGTCTCAGATTGCAGCAATCCCAGTCTCGCATTGCCTCCGGGCGCGACGTTGTAGGTTTTGCCGTCGACGGGCAGATAACTCCAATAGGCGCCGAGATAGGAGAGCGTCGGCAATCCGGCAAACACGGAGCGGTTGGTCAGCCCCGTGCTGACATTATAGGACAGATAATCGCCGATCGCGCTTGTCGTGCCTGTCGGCTGGCTGATGTTGCGATCGTCGACCACGACTTGCACTTGTCCCGTCGTCGCGGCGTCAAAGGCGTGCTCCCAGCGGAAGCCGCCAATGGTACGGCGGTCGTCCCGGTTGGCTCCCGCCTGTTCGGCGGTCTGCCGGACTGCTCCAGGCTGAAGAGCACCATTGACGAGAGCCGTATTACCGGTCGCAGAGTAGATGGTTATTGCGCACCCTGCCGCCGCAGTCGCCGCTGTCGCGCAGCCCTTCTGGAACGGGTTCTGCTTGAACTGGTTGAGCGACATGCGGAAGGGCAATTCCGTGTCGATGGTGTTGTTGATGAACTTGAAGGTGAACGTGTCCGTCGAAGACGGCTTCCACGTCATGAGGGCGTTGACGGTTTGCGTATTGAAGGCGCTGTAGCCGAAGTAGCCGTCGCCACGCACATCGCTCGTGAAGACCGATGCTTCCCAGTTCTCTCCGCGTTTGCCGCCGATCGCGTAGTTGTTGAGGTAGTTGAAGCTGCCGACGTCGATGCCGTATTCGACGCCGTCGATCGCGCCGCCTGGGAACGTGCGGAAGTTGATGGCGCCGCCCGTCGCGTAGTTTCCGAAGAGCGCCGACGATGGTCCGCGCCAGACGTCAACGCCGGCGTAGGCGTGGGGATCGATCAAGTCACTGCGCGATAATCCGTCGGGCTGGGTGACGGGAAAGCCGTCGTCCAAGATGACGATGTTGCGGATGCCGAAGCCGTTTCGCGCGTTCGAGCCGCGAATCGAGATGCCCATGTCGCGAGGGCCGTTGCCTTGCTTCAAAGAGACGCCGGGAACTTCGTGCAGGATGTCGGCCACCGAAAAGACCGGTGCGTTCTCGAAGCGCGTCATATCCACGGCGGCGGCAGCTTGCGCACCTGCCCCCGAAGCGCCGGAGACCTTTGCGACACCGGCGGACGGCGTGCCGGGATTGCCGGTCGCGGGAGCCGAAGCCGGAGGCGCGTCAGACGGCGGAGATGCGGCGGCGATCTCCGGCGTCGCGGCGGACGGCGGTTTTGCTTCCTTCTTGTCCTTGGCCTTTTGCGCAACGGCTGGCGGGCGCTTGGCTGGGGCTTGCTGCACTGTGACGTCGGGCAGCTTGATGTCATTCGCTGCAGTCGTGTCGTCCGCGCGAACATTCTGATGGGCGGACATCAGGAGTGCGATTGCCGACGACGCGATGACGATGCGTCTTGGTCGTGGTGCCGCGAGAGTGCGGCCTGCGATAGGTTGCATTTGCAAACTTTCTACTGATCTGAATTGCGGGTTTGCGGGCGCGGCGGCTCGAGGCACGTCGCGGCATTACCCGGCGGAGACGCCGAAGGCTCAGGTCAGTAGGGCTGGAGGACCGCGCGCGAATTGCGCTCCGGGCTTCGGAGTGGCGCGGAAGATCTCGGTGGTGATCGCGTACGTGAGCGCGGCATAGCGCACGGTATGCGAAAGGAGATGCGATGTTTCGTGATTGACGGCAACGGCGCCGACAGGGGCGTAGGGGCAAGTGCTCTTGTCTGCGGCCGGCGCCTTGGCCGGCTGCGGAACGCCTTGATCGTCCAAAATGAAGCTTTGAGGACCGTGACCGGTACAGATGACGACCTGGACGGACCCGCTATGGTCCGGTGCAACCGCCAGCATCAAGCCCACAGGCAGAAGACTGCGCACCGCGAACGCAAAGACGATCAGAAAATTGACGTAGCGATGCATCGTGATCGTCTGCTGCCGGGTGCATTCTGCGGGTTATACCCGTCAGCGCGTTTACTTCTCTTCCCGCTTCAAGGCAATGGCTCTCGCCGCCAAAGACCGACGGGAAGCAAAAGAGGAGCCAAAAAATCACACGTGGTATTACGTACTTAGCGCTGCGCGACCGCCATGGAAGCGCCCGACGCCTATCCATCCGAGCGCGATGAACGCGAGGATCGTCACGCTCTGCGCGATGAGAAACGGCGGTTCGCCTTGCGTCGGCGCCAACGTGTGGAGGGCAGGTACTTTCAAGAAGAGCTGAACGATGAGGACGAAGACATTCAGGTAGAGCGCAATGGACGCCGTTACCACGTAGACCCAGCGCCAGGCCCCTTTGATATGCGCGCCATAGAGCGCGTAGATCGCGACCGCCAAGATGACCAGCGATATGATGCCGACGATGTGCGACGGCAGCAGCCCGGAAAACGGAAAGCCGAAGCCGGTAACGCTGGTCAGCACCGTCGTCAGCAGAAAGACCGCCGTCAATCCGGGCAAAGCGGCGTCTGCGATAAATCCGAGAAAGACAATGATACCGGTCGCAATGGCGATCAGGCTCAGTGCGACGTGTACGAACGTGAAGGTGTCCATTCCAAAGATCATCGAAACCTCCCGTGGCGTTCCCCCGCCGAATTGGCGGCGTGCTGAGCGTTGGGCCTAGTCCGGAAGTCCGTCAACATTTATGACTGACCAGAGCAATGCCTCAAATACCGGCATCGGCATGCCTGGCGGCCCAGAGCTTGGGCAACTTCCGAACAAGCATCGCTTCGCTGCTTCCAAGTTCCGGAAATTGGTTCAAGACCGTCAGAGGGTTAATTGCCTTTTGGGTCACTGGCACATAACTTGAGTTACTCAACAACAATCAAGCTCAACATGCAGAGTGCGCGCCGTGAGCCAGGACGACATGCATGGCTACACGGTGGCCTACGAACGGGAAGAGATTCAGTTTCCCGTTTATGTCGTCTGCTTGATTGGAGCCAGCCTCGCGACGATCGGCATCGCGATCGACAATGTCATTCTGATCGCGCTGTCGCTGATGGCGTTGGGATTTGGCTATTATAATTATCCTTTGCTCGAGACCGGCAAGCCACGGGTCGGCTGCGGGCAATACGGAATCTTCGCTGAGGGTCTCGGGATCGTCGCTTGGAGGTCGATCAAGGAGATCGAGCTAAAGGCGATCGATATCCGCGGCTCGACAAGCAACGAGTTGCGGATCACTCTCTTAGATCCATTGGAAAGGGCATTGCTGGTCGATTGGCGCCGGCGTCCGTTCTACAGGTTCCTCATGCGGCTTCCCTGGAGCTTCTCCAAGAGCGTCATCCGCATTCCACTCGACGTTTTCGACCGCCCTGCCGACGAAATCATGCGAAGCTTCACGCGCATGATGAGCTTCTATAAGCGTTGAGCATAGGGGGTTATCCGGCGGCGACCGAGGCGCTATGCTGCGCGCGGGAGAAACCGTTCAGCCGGAAGACCGGGAAAGCACGAAACAGATGTTGCGGGAAGAAGTCGTCCTCGTCGACCATGAGGACAAAGAGATAGGCGTTGCCGAAAAGCTCGAGGCTCACCAGCAGGGTGTTCTTCACCGCGCTTTTTCCGTGATGGTTTGGGACAGCAGAGGCCGGCTGCTTCTGCAAAGGCGGCAGGTCGGCAAATATCACTCGGGCGGCCTTTGGACGAATTCCTGTTGCGGGCATCCCCGGCCCGGCGAGACGTCCCTCGCCGCCGCGGCGCGCCGGCTCAACGAAGAAATGCGCGTCATCTGCGCGTTGACGGAGATCGGCACTTTCACCTACCGCGCCGAGCTCGACGCGGGATTGACCGAGCACGAGTTCGTGCATGTTTTCCGCGGCCGCTACGATGGGGTCATCGCGCCCGATCCCGTCGAGTGCGACGGCTACAGCTGGACGAGTCCCGACGTCATTCGAAAGCAGATCGCGGCGGTACCTCAGTGCTTTAGCGCCTGGTTCAAGAAGTACGTGGAAGCCGGGTGGCCGATCGCGCCTCCGGGCTGAGTTATCGTCAGCCGGGATATTATCTGCCTGCTGACTTTGCCTTACGAATAATCAAAGTGCCCAGTCATTGATCTAATTCCTCCGATCCGCGGTACGTTTGTTCGCTTCAACCGGCCTTTTGTGTCGTTTGGCACATTCCTTGCGATCATTCTCCGTGCCTGATGAGAAACCAGCAAAAACCCGCACAAGCTGTGGTCTGACGGCATGGAACGATCGGGACCAACATTGGGGGATCAGTAATGACTTCAAGACTTCGACCCTCGCTTGGAGCCGCGGCTCTCAGCGTCGTGACACTACTTGCGACATCAGCAATCGCATTTGCCCAAGAGGCCGCACCGGCCGCTGCCGCGGCGGCACCTCCAGCATCGACCTTGAACACCGGCGACACTGCATGGATGCTGACGTCGTCCGTGCTGGTGCTCATGATGCTCGTCCCCGGTCTGGGACTTTTTTATGCAGGTATGGTGCGGAAGAAAAACGCGCTCGCCATCCTCATGCAGTGCGTGTTCGGCGCCGGCATTCTCTCGATCGTCTGGTGCGTCGTCGGATATTCGATCGCCTTCACCGAAGGCAGCCCCTTCTTCGGCGGCCTTTCGAAAGTGATGCTGGCCGGCATTGCGGTGGATACGCCAGCGCCTGCCGCTTCCGGCATCCCTGAATTCCTGTTCGTCATGTTCCAAATGACGTTCTTCATTATCACGCCGATCATCGCGCTCGGCGGACCCGCCGACCGCATGAAGTTCTCGGCGTCCATGCTCTTCGTAACGCTCTGGGCGATCTTTGCCTACGCACCGATCGCGCACATGGTGTGGGGCCCTGGCGGCTATCTCGGCAACGCCGGCGTTCTCGATTTCGCGGGCGGCACCGTCGTTCACATCAACTCGGCCATCGCAGGTCTCGTCGCTGCCATCGTCATCGGCAAGCGTAAGGGCTACGGCACCGAGCAGATGGCACCTCACAATCTGGTACTGACCATGGTCGGCGGCTCTCTGCTGTGGTGCGGCTGGTTCGGCTTCAACGTCGGCTCTGCGCTGTCGGCGGGTGCAAGCACGGGCATCCTCATGATCAACACGCACCTGGCCACGGCCGGCGCCGTCGTCTCGTGGTCGCTCGTCGAGTGGATCCTCAAGGGCAAGCCGAGCCTGCTCGGGGCTATTTCCGGCGCCATTGCAGGTCTCGTCGCCATCACACCGGCTTGCGGCTTCGTTGGAGTCGAGGGCGCTTTGATCATCGGTCTTGCAGCGGGCGTCGTTTGCTACTGGGGCGTCACCGGCCTCAAGCACACGCTCGGCTATGACGATGCGCTCGATGTCTTCGGCGTCCATGGCGTCGGCGGCATCCTCGGCGCCGTGCTGACTGGCGTCTTCGCCATTCAGGCTGTCGGCGGCACAGGCAAATCCGGCTGGATCGAAGGCAACCTCAATCAGGTCTGGGTACAGATCGAAGGTATCGGCTTGACCATCGTCTGGTCGGCTGTCGTCAGCCTCGTGGCCCTGCTCCTCATCAAGTTCACGATCGGATTGCGGGTCAACGAAGCCGAAGAAGCCGAAGGTCTCGACCTCGTTCTCCACGGAGAGACCTTCCACAACTAATGGGCCACAATTAATGGGCACGACTGAGGTTGGCAGTGCTCCCTGACTTGCCTCAGACGCGGGCGTCGGAACCCCAAGTTCCGGCGCCCATCTCGGATAGCACGATTACGATCACGCCTATTGGGACTTCAGTAACTTGCTCCGAGGCATCGCTGCGGAACCAAAGGTTGTGACTGCGCGTCGGTCAATGGACCGAATTTTGAGCATACGCGCGACGACAGCATGCCCAAGAACTCAACACGGACTTCCGACCCATCGATCGGATCGGACGATCTTTTTCAAAGCGAAGAGCCTCGCAGCCTCGCCGGGCTGAACGAGATCATCGCCGCCTCCAAGCCCATGGTTCACGGAGGGAAAAAGGCCGTGCTCGGTGAGGGCCCGATCGGCGCCAAGCTGGCCTTTGTCGGCGAGCAGCCGGGCGATCAGGAAGACCTTCAGGGCCGCCCATTCGTCGGACCAGCCGGGCAACTGTTGGACAAGGCGTTGGCCGAAGCCGGTATTCACCGGGAAGACACATACGTCACAAACGCCGTCAAACATTTCAAATATGAAGCGCGCGGCAAGCGCCGCATCCACCAGAAGCCAACGATGGGCGAGATCAAGCACTATCGATGGTGGCTTCTCAAGGAACTCGGCTTCGTTCACCCGCGTCTCGTCGTGGCGCTTGGCGCGACGGCAGCGGCGGCCCTGGCGGGCGAGCCCGTCGCCGTCGGAAAATCACGCGGACAATATCAGTTCGGGGATATTCCAGGCTTCGTCACCGTCCACCCGTCGGCGATGCTGCGCATGCCGGACCACGCCGAACGCGAACATGCATTCGCTGATTTCGTCAGAGATTTGAAAAGCGCGCGGAAATTGGTTCACTGACCCTCGCGTCCGTCAACGACAGTCGCACAGACATGCGTCGAGTTCTGATCGCGATCCGTTACTGCCGCGCCGGATATTTCACCTTCGTCATCGCTTCGACTTCATCGATCAGCGCTTCACCAAGATCGAGGGCTTGGTCGGCCGTGAGACCATAGGCCGGTTCGTTCTCGAAGCGCAGCATGACGACCGGCTCGTGGCGGCCGTGACCCACGGCATAATTATCGGGAATTTTCGTGAGATCGCCGAACGTGCCGTGCGACTGGAAATGATCGGCAAGAACCGACGACAGCGTTTCGGCAATGGCGGCGCTGATGGAAATCGTCTGGCGTTCGCCCGACGCGTTGCAAATCGAAATTTCCAACCGCTTGTTGGCGCGGTCGAATTCGGAGCGCGTCAGCATCTCCGCAAAAAAAGTCTTGGACATGTCCTCTTTCCCAGCCCCAGAATCCTACTGCTTCGTAGCGCATTCTAGCCGGTCGAGGCAAAAAGAAAGGCCCAAAGATCGGGCCTTCCCTTATCGAAGTGCTGATAACTTTATCAGAGCGAACCTGACCAGGTGTCGACTTCCTTCTTCGCCTGATCCTTGGCGTAGCCGTAACGCTCCTGAAGGATCCCTTCGAGCTGTTCGCGATTGCCCTTCACCTTGGCGATATCGTCATCGGTCAGCTGGCCCCACTTCTCCTTTACCTTACCCGAGAACTGCTTCCAGTTGCCTTCAATACGGTCCCAATTCATGGAGATCCTCCTCTGTTGCTTGATTATGAACGTGCGTGCTGAAGCTCGGGTTCCAAAAATGGCCGCACATTGCCGAGAACTTTTGCGTAACAAATTGATGGGAAGCGAGACGGAACGAACGCCGATTATGCAGGTAGTGCTGCGGTGTCGTTTCCTCGCAAACGAGGTTTGCTCATGAAAGTTTTAATTCTTACCGCGGCAGCCACGACGTTGCTTGCCGTTCCGGCAGTGCGGGCGCAGAGCGAAGCTGAGTATTATACGTATGAAGAGCAGGCCCAGCCCGCGGGTGACGACGTCGACGAAATGGCGAACGCGCCGGATCTTCCCGGAGTCGATGTTAGCAGCGAGGGCGCGAGTTCCGGCGAGAGCGGACTCGGCGAAGACGATTATGACGTCGCTCCAGGAGCTCCCGCGCCTGAGGAGTAAGACGAAAAAGCCCCGGTCCCCGCTCTCAGGCGGGTCCCGAGGCCTTCCATGACCCCACGTCTAGGAGCCATGCGCCGGCGTCTCTGCCGGCAACCAGATCGCTCTTGCAAGTACCCTTCCGCCATTGCGGTGTTTGTGAAGACCGTACTCTCTAGAACTCCCGGTCCCGCGTTCGAGATACGCGGTATGTCTGCATTACTTCAAAGCCAGCGGATGGTTTCATCAAAGGCGGATGGTTTCCTGTCTCTCTTACTTTACCGTAGACGGACGATTTTCCCGTAATTTCCAAGATCGTCCGGGAACCAAGGCCGATCGTCGCGCGTCATAAGGTTATCCATAATTGGGCCGCACCGCCATTCGGCAGGAAGCGCCCGAAGCATTGAGAACTGGGGAGCGATGTCATGGGTGCTGACGGAGGTCAATCAGGTCCGAAGGCCGTTGGGCACCGTCCCAGCTCACTGCTTCACTGGCTCAGCGATCGCGTCAATTTTCGTCTGTTCGTTCAGACGTTCACCGGAAGGCGGACGCCAAGCCGCGCAACATCAAACGATAAAAAGAATCCGGTCGCGATCAAGGCCAGCGACTATCTCGAACTATGCCGCGAAAAGGCTCTGGATGCCTACACGATTGAAGAGGCGATCTACTGGCATAACGAAATCATCAGCGAGCTTTCGATAGAACTTCATAGCGTCCAGACCATGCGCTGGCCCGATACGGTGAAGGCCAGCATGACGATCGCACTTGAGGACCGCCTCAATCAGCATGCGACTGCCGTGACACGATTGGCAGGCATTCTGGAAAGAAACGAGCAGCTTATCTGGCAGCCTTGAGTTTGCCGCCGCGCGTTCGTTACCGCGTCTTTTTTGCGGCCGCTGCGGGTGCGCTGGTGTTCCGCTCGCGCTTTTCGGCTTTGGCGAGCCGCTTTTCCAGTGCTTCCTGCTTTCGCTGACGGAAAACAATGCGCCGGCGGCGGTCGTCCGACATGGTTGGCATAATCTGCTCCTTTTTTTTGACAGCCAAGCGCAACTCCCGAACGGCGAAACGTCAATTCAGGATTGCGCACCGCTTTACTAGCAGACCCGGGCGAATGCGCCATAGTCGATCTCTCATCGCGAGCGGCACAAAAATGAAAGCACCCTGGCGGGGGGAAGCCAGGGTGCTTGGAGCCACGGCTGAAAGGAGCACACCGGGGAGTGCTGCCGCGGGTATGTGGGTTACGCTCTGGCCATTGGCGTGTTCCTGCGACATGAGTGCGACTCGCGGGAGTTGTGTTCGCGAGGTTGCAACACGCGGGACGTCAGTTCTTCGGCTGGTTTGTAGTGTCGGGTTCAACATTCGTTTTTGGCCCCGTATCCGGCTGCGTTCCGTTGAGCGGTGCCTGCTGTGGCGTTTGCGAAGGCTCCGTCCTTTCCGTGGCGGCGCCGCCCATGGTATTTGCGTCACCACCTTTGGATGCCGTGCCGCGTGATTCTGACTCGTCCACTTGCGGTTGACCCGTTCGATTGACATCGTCCGCAAACGCGACAGTTCCAAGCGACATAGCAAGACATACGGCGGCGACGGCCATGGCGCTTCTCATCGGCATTCTCCGATTTTTCTTGCGAAACGTTTCGAAAGCGGATGCCCGCTAGAGCGATGCGGATTCGGTGACCGTCGCCGCCCGCTGGAAGAGCGGCAATCGCAGCAAACGGCCGTTTTCCACCTCGGCCATCTTCTTCAAGCAGAGACGCTTCTCGTCGAGGAAGGTCGGGCCGAAGGCAGGATTATGCGAGGCGATCGCCGTTCCGTTATCGATGATATCCGCCAGCTTGATGAGCTTCGCGTCCCACGGCGCACGCGACAGCCTCCACGCCGCCTGCACGGCGCGCGAGGTCCGGCTGCCCTTTTCGGAATCCGTCAGCCAATAGACGAGCTCGGCAATCGACTCGCCAAATCTCTGACTGATCTCTTCAATGCTGGTATCACTCTTCTCGATTGTATCGTGGAGAAAGGCGGCAGCGAGAATATCGGAGTTTTTATATCCATATTCGCTGAGAACGGAGGCTACGGCGTCGAGATGCACGATATACGGCCGGCCATCGTGCTTGCGCACTTGCCCGCTGTGCTTCGCGATCGCGAAGTCTCTCGCATCATGTATCATCGTAGATACCGGCATCTGGGACCGTTAGCCTTACGTTTCGAGGGCCAAGGAATTTCTTTTAAATATGGGCCGATCAGTAGACGCACATCCGGCGGAAGCGGTTTCGAGGCGGTGGCAATGTGCCATAGTATGGAGACGACATTGTCCGCACAGCGAACAATAGGGTGAATGGATCACCCGTTCGTTGCACTCCGGCGCTCAACTTGAAGCAGTTTGGCCACGCCCCAGCGGCCGCGCAGACACGCGGCTGGCCAACCGCCCATTGCCAAGCACGGCTATCCAGCAAAAAGCCGCGTATTGACCAGCGCCGGGGATGGAGACTTCAGGTATCGCTCGATCATCGGGAGATGCGGCTCGATGGCGGCCTTGCCGCTAGCGATCATTTCGTCCGCCCGATGAAAGTCGAGCACGCCGATATCCGCGAGATCCGGCGACACGAGAAGGTCCGGCGGATCGCCCATCAGACGCGCTCTCGCGATGCGGTCATGAAAGATGCTGAACGAGTTCAGGATCACGGAGGTGATGCCGGGGGCGCCATCCTGGCGCTGGCCGAAAATCTGCCGGTGCAGAAGTTGCAGCGCACCACTGCCGTTCCATCGCGTGATCGGCGCCTCCTCGACGACAATTTCTCCGGGGATTTCCTCATCGTCGTAGTCGCCGATGCAGATTCCGCCGCGGCCGAATTCGCTCGTCAGATTGACGCCGACCACAACGCGCGCTCCGAGAGCGCGGCAGACGGAAACAGGCACGGGATTGACGAGGCAGCCGTCCACGAGCCACCGCCCGTTGAGATGCACGGGGCGCACAATTCCGGGGATGGCGGATGATGCGCGGACTGCCTCGGTGACGCAACCACGCCGGAGCCAGACTTCATGCCCGGTCGCGAGATCGGTCGCAATCGCGGCAAAGCGAACGGGCAATTGTTCAATCGAAAATCCACGCAAATGATCGTCAAAGCGATCGAAAAGGCGCTGTCCGGCGATCAGCCCGGATCCCGACACGCTCAAATCCAAAAAGCTGAAGACGCGCCGGCGGGTCAGCTCGCGCGCAAAGCCCGCGAGTTCGTCCAGGCGGCCCGACGCGTAATGTCCGCCGACGATCGCGCCGATTGATGTGCCAACAACGATCTCGGGCTCCAAACCGGCGTCAGCCAACCCCTGAAGAATCCCAATATGCGCCCAGCCCCGAGCAGCTCCTCCGCCCAAGGCTAGCGCGAATTTCTGTTTTGCCATTTCCCGGTACCTCTCGCCGTGACCCAAACTACGGCGATTTCACAACGCGTGAAAAGGCGATTTTGTTCGATGCCCAACTGGCCTAGTGCTTTCACACGATCGAGCACAAGATTGGACGTCGCCGTGTTACCGGGGAATTATGCTGCGGCCTTGCGGTTGCGAAAATCCGAGGCATATACCTCGTCCAAAACCTGATGAAGCTGACGGCGCGCCTCCTTCAAGTGCCGAGTGCACTCATCAGGATTCGCGATATCGAGCACGGCCGGAGCGGCCTTCAGTTCTTTCTCGAGCTCGTAAACCGCTTTCAGAACATCGTAGACCTGATTGACGGCCTTCTTGCGCATCGCGCTTGCCTCCGTTTGCTCTTCTGCCGTGGTTAACCGGCGTTAGCAATCCGGGTTCCAGCGAAGCGCCAGAATAATCAATCGAGGCGGCCGGAGACCTGCAGCTCGCGCAGGAACTGACGCAGGTGGAAGCATTCGTCTTTGATCGTTTTGAGCGCCAGGTTGGCTTCGAACGATTTTCCCTCCGCGCGCGCTGCATCAAGGCGCGACGCTTCTTCGCGAATGAGATTGAGACCTTTGACGATACGGCCTGCGGCGTTTTCTGTGCCCATGACTCACACCCCGTTTTGTGCGTCTGAACTTTTTTTGCGCCAAATGCGGCAACCAGTTGGCGATACGCCGTCACTTTCCATCACAGTCGCAAGGCAGTCTGACGCATCAGCGTGTCAGGGCGTCTCTTCGCGGTCGCGATCACTTGCCGCCGCTACGACGGCCGTGGCTTCGGCAGCAGTGCGACGTTTGGAAGAGACGTTGCGCGGACTTCCCGGCAGGAGAGAAAAGTAAAGAAGGACACCGCCGAATATCAGCGTTCCGCCCAACACGAAAACCATCGTCACGAAATTGCTCATCGTGTGCCTCCTCGCGTTCGGCAACGCCACCAACTGCGTGCAGTTCCGTGGCGTTTCGCTTGCCTTTTCGGGAGGCTAAACCGCGCAGGAACGAGGATCGTACGCACACGTTAGGAAATACGAGCGAGAGGAAACAGAGCGAGTGGAAGCAGGATAGTGACACGCGACATTGACGATTGGATGTTTCATTTTGAACGGCAGGCGGGACCGCAGCTCAAGGCGTTGTTCGAAGCAAATCTCGACGGCCTCCCGCGGGCACTCGCCTTGCGCCTGCAGAAACTACGGAATGTGGAAGATCTACAGGCCAATCATCCGAACACCGCAAATGAGAGACACCCAAAACGGTAAATCGCCGCGATCAGTCTCTAGATAGCGAGATCGGCGTCACGCTCGGTCCAATAGAGATCGGCGAGACGGTCAAGAATAACGTCGGGAAGCGGATTTTTTGCAAGATCGGAGTGCAGGTAAGCGCCAGCCGGGATGAAAATCGGGTTAGCGCGCGGCCGGACGTCGTCTTCGCCCTGCAGAGTCTCCTCTCCCAACAGAGCGTTCTGCCAGACGCGGGACATCGACACAGACCAGATCCAGAGTGCCATCGCGGGATGCATTTGACTTTCTCCAAGGAAACCGAGAGTCAAACGCACCAACGTGATGCCAAGTTTCGATCAGCATCCGCGACAATCATTCTGCCTTTCCAGCCGGGAGTTCATCCCCGTCGCGCCCGTAGGCCGGCGGCACGTAGAAATTCAGTGTTTTCATGCGATCTTCGCCGGTGTTGCGGACTTCATGCTTTTCGCCGTGGGCAATCAGAACGAGGGATCCCGGCCGAAGCGGATGGACGTGACCGTTCACAATCGCCTCTCCGCTGCCGCTCTCGACATAGAGCCACTGATCGGAGCCCTTATGAAAGTTGTCTTTGCCGCCTTCGCTTTCTCCGGGTTCGATCACCATTGAGGCAGCCTGCGAGCGCGCGTTGCCCGCGAGGACGTGAAACCCTTTTGCATATTTTACCGACGCGTGTTCCATCGCGTGGCGTCCGTTCAGCGCGGCTCGAGCTCCCAATATGTCGGTGCTCCATAGGCCGCATGCAAGCGCCCTTCCGCATCGCGATTTCGTAGCGATAGCGGATCAAGATCGGGCGACGTTTGAAGCTGCTCTTCCGTGATGCCCGTAACGTAGCCATTGAGTTCGGAATCCCAGCGCAGCGCTGTCCACGGAACGACGTACTGGGTTTTTCCGAGGCCTAGGAATCCGCCGAAGCTCAGCACGGCGTAGCGGACTCTCCCGGTCATCGTATCGATGATCAGATCGTCGACAGCGCCGATCTCAGCATGCGCACCATCATAGACGGCCGTGCCTGCGACCTGACTGGTTTCGAGAAATCTGTTTTCGGCCTGCATTTTGGGTCCTTCTTTCCGAAGCCGGTACAAAAGACCCAACGCGTGCTCCAAGACATTGTTCCGATTGGCGCCAAGGTTCGGTGGCTATGCTTTGGCGCAGTTTCGAACGATTGGCTCAGCACCGCCGACGCTTGGCAAATTCCTTTTGCAAGTTTTCGATCTCGTCCTCGGTTGCGTGCTCGAGATCGATCAGGATATTGCGCGCACTTTGCGTACTGCGAATGAGTTCATCGAGCTTCAATTGAATTGCTTTGCCGTCCTTATTCTGACTGTGTTGAATGAGGAACACGGCAAGGAATGTCACCAACGTCGTGCCCGTATTCACGACGAGTTGCCACGTATCGGAATAATGGAAATAAGGCCCCGTCGCAGCCCACAGAAGAACCGATAGGGTCGCAACGACAAAAGCCGAGGCCGAGCCAATGACAATCGCGGACCGGCCCGCGAATTGGGAAAAGCCGTGCATGATCTGTCGGCGCCATCCAGGCCGAGCAGTTTGCGGAAGGCTGGCGGGCGAAGGCTCAGTTGCAAGGGTCATCGATTGTAGAACCGGACAGGCTAAGCGTACCTCTCGCACAGGAGACAGGCCCGCCTAGCACTGATTATCGAACGTCGCCCATGGAACGCCCGCGCGATAACGTTTGTTCCCGCCGAGGGCAGTTGACCCTCGGCGCAATCACAGACCCGTTGCTACTCAATCAGGCCAGCACCTCTCAAACGCCGGAAGCGTCCTTGACGCATTTCTTGGTGAAGCTCGTTTGCGCGGCGCCATGCAGATTTTTTGCCTTCGCATCCAAGTCACATTTCGCCTGTGCATCCTTTTCGCATTTGGTCATGAAGCTTTTCAGCGCCGCTCCGGCAAGCTTCTTATCCTTTGCGGTTGCACTGCATGTGGCGTCGGCGAGGGCCGCGCCGGAAAGGCAAACGCTCATTAAAACAGCAAGAACGAATTTCATTGTTTCCTCCATCGACTTCTCGAATCCATAAGGGGCGCATTTCGCACTCGATTGGCCTACTGAATGAATACGTCAAATGTTATTTCGAGCGGCATCAATTCGAAGGCGCAAGCTTACCGAAAAGTAAAGTCGGGGGTGTGCAACACGGTTTCGAGCGAGATGCGTCCGTGAATGCTCGAAGCCTTAAGGCAAACTTTCGCGGATCGATTTAGCTCGCGCGACTCAAGCATGCGTGGGAGACCGCTCTGCGCGTGTTCTCGCGCACTACTTTGGCTGCACGCTCTGATCACCGCCTGGTTCGCCCGGCGGCACGATCACCGGCATCTTGTCTCCGGTGTGCGCGGGCGGCGCTTGATGAATTCCGGGATCAACACCCGCAGGCGGTTTCAGCACGCCGTCGTTTTCGTCGAGCTTTTTGCTTAGTGGCTCATCCTTGGACTTGGTCTCTGCGGTCTTATCGTTGGCACCGGCCGCAGGCGTTGCTTTAGGGGCGTCTCCAGGTGCTTCGGCAAACGACGGCGCCGCATATGCGGTCAACACTGCTGCCACGCAAAGCGCACAAACCAACGAGGGATCACGGCGCATTTTTGTTCCTTTTCGTGTCGGCCGTTCGGCCTAATACCCTGGCAACGGGTCTCGCCCCTCTGGGGTTCCGAAGTGCTCATAGAGTTGGCACCGGCCGTAAAGTTCTGATGCGGTGGGAACCGTTCGGCGGAGAATGGGTAAAATTCTCACCACGGCACGCACTACCCCTAGTGCGACTGCCCCCAATGCCGTGGCTTAAGGGAGCACCCCGGTTTAGCAGGGGATCGGGGTGCCCCAATCACCGCTTCTTTGAACCGAACGAACTTAGTCTGGCCGCGAGGTGCTGCGGTCCGCGTTGGAGGCGGATTTTTTCATGAGGGAATTGAGCTGACCGAAAAGCAATGGTCCCTCGACCTGATCGTCCTGATAGCCCTCTTCACGCAGTTTGCGCTTGATGTCGGCCACTGTCGTGCATCGGCCCGATCGAGCAAGCTCGAATGCTCTTTCCAATTGCGAAACACGAATTTCCACGGCGATGCTCCTCAATCCTCAGTCACGTCTTTCGATTCTTCGTTCCAAGAGCGTGCGCGACAACTTGGCCTGCCATCATTCGGCCACGTGACATTGCGTTCAGCTTAATCGCTCCTCTCTTCGACTCGTTTACCATCCTCTCTGAGACGCGTGCACAGGCCATGCGCAAAATGGTTCGGGGCGGTTTGGAGTTCCGATCTCTCTCTGGAATTTGTTTAAAATGACTCATCACCAGCCTATCGCCAGCAATGCTCGTGTCTTGATTGCGTGCAGCGCGGAATACCGGAACCGGAAAGCACTTGTAGAGGCTCTTGGATCTATCTTCCTCGACACCATCGAGGGGCGGCGCGAATATTATTACTTCGAATGTCCCGTCATCAGTGAGATCTTCGACGATGGCGTTTTCGGGCCTTCGTCCTTTCGGCGCTTCGTTCCTGAAGATGCAACGGACATGGCGATCCTAAGGTCTCTCAAGTTTACGCATATCGTTACAGGTGGCGACGACGCGTTCGTCACTTCACTCGTGTCGAAATTGGATGCGACGAACGCTATTCTTGTCCGACTTCCGTAGTAGATGCGAACCTTCGCTCGCCTGCGCGCGTTATCCCTTCAAAAAGGGTTTCGCGGGTTCGAGGATCAACAATGGGTAAACGCAAGGCGCAAATCGTCGAGCCGGAGGCCTTCGATCCGGATGCACGGTCGCCTGTTGTGGCGCCGCTGCCAGGGATGCCGCAAACCGCTCCCTCCTATCCGGGAGATACAGACGATTCCGATGATGAGCGCGACGACGAGAACGAGGCCGTCCCGGACGGAACGGACCCCCGGTCGTTGGCCGTCGACGCCGAAGTTGATACGGCGCGCGGGCGCCTCAGAGAAGAGATCGACGCGGCCGACTATATCGATAAAGATGACGTCGATAATGACGACGACGAATAGATGCCAGGCGGATGGACCGCCTGGCATTTTGTGGCGCTAATGAATGGCGCGATATGACTGCGCATCCCGTTCCGCAATCAGCCCTTTGACGGCGATGATCGCGTTCGACATCCGGCGCTTGACCGGATAACGCGCGGGTGGTTCCGACGTAAATACGGGAGGAATGCTTCGCTCGGCCATCGCCCGGCAGAAGGCGATGGTTTCGGGGTCCTGCGAATAGGGAAGGATAACTGCGTCGATCTTTTTTGAATCCAGCAGTTTCTCCGCCGAGACGAAGTTCGCGACCACGTGGGTCGTTGCACCTGCGGTGATGAACGATTGGCGCAAATCAAAGGCGGTTTCGCCATTCGGATCGACAATGAGTACAGAAAGATTTTTGAGTGTCGCCATAGTGGGTACCTTGCGGCGCGATGCGGTCGCGCTTTCCGCTTGGAGCTTGCACCGATGCCGGTCAAGCAGTCCCAGGATGACAGCAACGCACCGGGGGACGTGCTGACAAAGCGATCATTGCTCCCGGTGGCGATAGCTATGCATTTGCTCCGACCTCCGGCAAGCAGAACCTCCCTCACTGTACGTACATTCGTCGCTGCATCGCACAGTGTAAACGCATTCTAAAATTGAATGCTGTTTCCAGTGCGTGTCGTTCAACACCAACAAGAGCTCGTTTTTAATACGCATTCAGATCCGGCGTGTGTGATCCGGCTGCTCTTTTCGACGATGAACGGTTTTCGCAACGCACTGGCAAACGTTCCCTCGCAAGCGACAGTTCGAAGAGGCAATGACCAACGGCAGCATCGCGTGCACCTCCGCCTTATTCGTTGCTGCATCCGGGTCGTTTCAGCACGCTTTCAAATCGACCCATATCCGGAACACCTCGCATCGGGATCCGTTGAATAGGCAAGATCAACATGAGAGGAGAATGCATCATGAAGAGGATGATAGCGGCAGCTGCGGCCGGCCTTCTACTTGGAGCGAACGCAGTTTTTGCTGCGGGCGCAGGTGGCGCTGGCACGGGAGGTGCCGCGGGCGGAGCTGGAACAGGCGCCGGCATAGGGGCCGGATCGAGCACTGGGATCGGCTCCAGCACAGGTGCGGGGTCGAACTCGAGTAGCGGATCCAATTACAATCCGGGATCGACGACACCGTTGACGCCGACCCCAAGGATAACCGGCAGCGGATCCGTTACAAATCCAACGGGTCCAGCAAGTGCAAATCCGGCAATGCCGAGTAACGGCTCGAGCACCGGATCATCGGGCACAGGCACGTCGAGCACGAGCGGGACCGGTGCGGCCTCCCCTCCGATACCGGGCCAGACCACGGTCCCCGAAAATTCAACGGCGCTTCCGCAATCGGGCGGAACAACCACCCCATAATCGGATAACACGCGCCAGCGTTGCGTAAAGCGACGGCGCCGACACGCTCCGAGGCGTAAGCCCCGACTGTGTCGGCGCCGTTTCGCGTTTCAGCACCAGATATTCGAGGCCGCCTCCCGCGGTCTTTATGAGATTCTTATAAGTCCCCCGATCCGGACAACTCGAATTCCTATGCCGCGAGTGGCACGTATCCGCTGCTCGCCATCCATCCCTGCGCGAGATCACAGGATTGGAGCATCAGATGTACGACATCATCCTTCTCGCAGGCGGACTGGCGCTCTTCGCACTTTCCGTCGCCTATGCCTTCGCCTGCGATCGGCTGTGAGGAACCTCTCATGACATTCGATTACGCATTGGCAGGGTTCGTGACGGCCGGAGTGCTGCTTTATCTCATCTACGCGCTCGTGCGCCCTGAATCCTTCTGAAAGGCATCTCAAATGACCCTCGCCGGTTGGGCGCAGATCGCCTTGTTCTGCGCCGTCATCCTTGCGCTCGTGAAACCTCTCGGCTGGTACATGACCCGCGTGTTTGCGGGCGAGAGAACGTTTCTTTCCCCAGCAGTGAGGCCGGTCGAAGTCTCACTTTATAAAATCGCTGGCGTGAACGAGCGATCCGAGCAGGATTGGCTGACATATGCCGTCTCCATGGTGGTGTTCCATGTCGGCGGCTTTCTCATTCTCTATGTCCTGCTGCGGACGCAAGGGTGGTTGCCGTTCAATCCCCAGGGCATGACGGCGGTCGCGCCCGATCTGTCGTTCAATACCGCCATCAGCTTCATAACGAATACGAACTGGCAGAACTACGGCGGAGAAACAACGCTTTCGTATCTCAGCCAGATGCTCGGCCTGACGCATCAAAACTTCCTATCGGCGGCGACCGGCATCGTCGTCGCCATTGCACTCATTCGTGGTTTCACTCGCGCTTCGACGCGCAATATCGGCAACTTCTGGGTCGATATCACCCGTTGTACGCTCTACATTCTATTGCCGATTTGCATCGTCTACACGCTGTTCCTGGTTTGGGACGGCATACCGCAGACGCTCGGCGCTTACGTTGATGCGACGACACTTGAAGGCGGCAAGCAGACGATCGCGGTCGGGCCCGTCGCTTCTCAGGTTGCGATCAAGATGCTCGGCACGAACGGCGGCGGCTTCTTCAATGCCAACGCCGCGCATCCTCTCGAAAATCCGACGGCGTTCTCGAACTTCGTGCAGATGGTGTCGATCTTTGCTCTTGGCGCAGCGCTGGCGAACGTCTTTGGCCGCATGGCCGGAAACCAAAAACAAGGCTGGGCAGTCCTCTGGGTGATGGGCGTGCTCTTCGTCGCAGGCGTCGCCGCCTGCTACTGGGCGGAATCTGCCGGCATCACTGGCATCAACGAGCTCGGCCTGACCGGCGGCAACATGGAGGGCAAGGAGGTTCGCTTCGGCATCGCCGCGTCTTCGCTCTTCGCGGTCGTCACGACGGCTGCTTCGTGCGGCGCGGTCAACGCCATGCATGATTCCTTCACGGCGCTCGGCGGCATGATCCCGATGATCAACATGCAGCTCGGCGAGATCATTATCGGCGGTGTCGGCGCGGGCCTTTACGGCATGCTGATCTTCATCGTGATCGCGATCTTCGTTGCCGGTCTCATGGTTGGCCGGACGCCGGAGTACGTCGGCAAGAAAATCGAATCTAAGGAAGTGAAGATGGCGATGCTCGCGATCCTCGTGCTTCCGCTTATGTACTTGGGATTCACGGCCGTGGCGTCGGTTCTCCCGTCCGCCGTCGCCTCCATCGCGAACCCGGGACCGCACGGCTTCTCGGAGATGCTCTATCTCTTCACGTCCTCGACGGCGAACAACGGCTCGGCGTTTGGGGGCATAACCGGCAATACCCCGTTCTACAATGTCACGGGCGCCATCGCGATGTTCGTCGGCCGCTTCTTCATGATCATTCCGGCGCTGGCCATTGCCGGATCGATGGCTGAGAAGAAGATCGTACCGCCGTCAGCGGGCACTCTCCCAACAACAGGAAGCCTTTTCGTCGGATTGGTCGTCGGCGTCATTGTCATCGTCGGTGGACTGACGTTCTTCCCTGCCCTCGCTCTCGGTCCGATCGTCGAGCACATCTCGATGACCAGAAACATGCTCTTCTGATTTCCTCGGAGACACGCGAAATGGAAACTACGGTGCGCAAGAAGGGCTCGGCCGCAACGATGCTCGACCCACAGATCGTCTTTCCCGCGATCCGATCGGCATTCGTCAAACTCGATCCGAGGACGCTGATCCGAAATCCGATCATGTTCGTGCTCGAAATCGTGTCGCTGCTGACGACGATCATCTTCGTTCGCGATATTGTCCAAGGCGGCGAGCACCTTGGCTTCACATTCCAAATCATCCTGTGGCTGTGGTTCACGGTGCTCTTTGCCAACTTCGCCGAGGCCATAGCCGAGGGACGAGGTAAGGCGCAGGCCGATGCGCTTCGCCAGCAACGCACTGAGACCCAGGCGAAGCTGATGAGCGGCGCTGGCAAGGCCTTCAGGCTCGTTCCGGGCACGTCTCTCGCCGTCGGCGATGTCGTTCTCGTCGAAGCCGGCGATACGATCCCGTCCGACGGTGAAGTCATCGAGGGTATCGCATCGGTGAATGAATCGGCGATTACGGGCGAGTCGGCTCCGGTCATTCGTGAATCGGGCGGCGATCGCTCCGCCGTGACGGGCGGCACGCAGGTTCTGTCGGATTGGATCATCGTGCGCATCAGTGCGGCGCAGGGTTCGACATTCCTTGATCGCATGATCCGGCTCGTCGAAGGCGCCGAACGGCAGAAGACGCCGAACGAGATCGCCCTGAATATTCTGCTGGCCGGGTTGACGATCGTCTTCGTCTTCGCCACGGCGACCATTCCAAGCTACGCCGCGTATGCCGGAGGCACTATCTCGATCGTCGTGCTCGCCGCGTTGTTCGTCACGCTTATTCCGACGACGATCGGCGCCCTTCTTTCTGCCATCGGCATCGCGGGCATGGACCGTCTCGTCCGCTTCAATGTGCTTGCGATGTCGGGGCGCGCGGTTGAAGCCGCGGGCGATGTCGATACATTGCTCCTCGACAAAACGGGTACGATCACGCTCGGCAATCGCCAGGCGACGGAATTCTTACCGCTCACCGGTGTCAGCCAAGCTGAGCTTGCAGACGCGGCTCAACTATCGTCACTCGCCGATGAGACGCCGGAAGGCCGCTCCATCGTCGTTCTTGCGAAGGAAAAATACGGGCTCCGCGGCCGCGATATTGCCGATGTGAAGGCGCGCTTCATACCCTTCACAGCGCAGAGCCGGATGAGCGGCGTGGAGACCGATGAATCGTCCATTCGCAAGGGCGCCGTCGATGCGGTCATCAGATACGTCAGCTCTGTTGGCGCATCGCCGCTTTCGGCCGGATCGGCGGCACCGGCATTGCGACCGGCGATGAGCGCCGAAACCGCGCGGGAGCTCAAACTTATAACCGATACGATTTCCAAATCTGGCGGGACTCCGCTCGCAGTCGCCAAGGACGGCCGGTTGCTCGGCGCCATCCATCTCAAGGACATAGTCAAGGGCGGCATTCGCGAGCGTTTCGCCGAGCTACGCCGGATGGGCATTCGCACCGTCATGATCACTGGCGATAACCCGATGACGGCCGCCGCGATCGCAGCGGAAGCCGGTGTCGACGATTTCCTCGCGCAGGCAACGCCGGAGGACAAGTTGCGCCTCATTCGTGACGAACAAGCCAAGGGCAAGCTTGTCGCGATGTGCGGCGACGGCACGAACGACGCCCCTGCCCTGGCTCAAGCGGACGTCGGCGTGGCGATGAATACGGGTACGGTCGCCGCCCGCGAGGCGGGAAACATGGTCGATCTCGACAGCAATCCGACGAAGCTCATCGAGATCGTTGAAATCGGCAAGCAGCTCCTGATGACGCGCGGCGCGTTGACGACATTTTCCATCGCGAACGACGTCGCGAAATACTTTGCGATCATCCCAGCAATGTTTCTTGCGTTCTATCCGCAGCTGCAGGTTCTCAACATCATGAATCTCGGAAGCCCGCAGAGTGCAATTCTGTCAGCGATCATCTTCAATGCGCTGATCATTATCGCTCTGATCCCGCTGGCGCTGAAAGGCGTCGCCTATCGTCCGATCGGCGCGGGTGCTCTGCTTAGCAGAAATCTCCTGATCTACGGCCTCGGCGGCGTCTTGATCCCGTTCATCGGCATCAAGGCGATCGACGTCGCCGTCAATCTTCTGCACCTCGTCTAAGGGGAACTTCGATGATTAAACTCTTTCGCCCGGCGTTCGTGTTGCTGATAGCGCTAACCGTCCTTACGGGCCTCATCTATCCTCTGGTGATGACCGGAATTGCCGGCGTTCTCTTTCCGAAGCAAGCGCAGGGAAGTCTGATCGTGCGCGATGGAAAGGTCGTCGGATCAGAACTGATCGGCCAGAATTTCACGAGCGACCGGTATTTCCATGGGCGGCCATCCGCTACGACGGGGACCGATCCCGCTGATCCAAGCAAAACGGTGCCACAGCCTTATAATGCGGCGAACTCCATGGGATCGAACCTCGGCCCAACGAACAAGGCGCTGATCGATCGGGTGAAGGGCGACGTCAATAAGCTCAAAGCGGAAAATCCGGGGGTGCCCGTTCCGCTCGATCTGGTGACGACAACCGCCAGCGGGCTCGATCCGGATATTTCGCCGGCCGCGGCATACTTCCAGGTGCCCCGCGTGGCCAAGGCCCGCAACCAACCGGAGCAAGACGTTAAGAAACTCGTCGATAGGCATATCGAAACGCGCCTTTTTGGTTTAATCGGTGAACCCCATATCAATGTGCTGGCGCTGAACCTCGATCTGGACGGCGTCGCTGCGCGTTAATTCTGACGCGGCGGCAGACGCCCCGGGAATGGCCTAGATGGCAGACGATACCCACGCGCAGCACAAACGGCCGTCGCCGGATGCTCTTCTCGAGATTTCACGCCGGGAAGCACACCGCTGCGGCCGATTGAAGATCTTTCTCGGCGCTGCCCCCGGCGTCGGAAAGACCTATGAGATGCTGCGCACCGCGCGCGCTAAGATCAGGGAAGGCGTGGACGTGGTTGCCGGTGTCGTCGAGACGCATGGCCGACGGGAGACGAAAGCGCTTCTGCGCAACATCGAGAACATTCCGCCGCGGAAGATAGAATATAAGGGCAAAATTCTCGATGAGCTCGATCTCGACGCTCTCATTGCGCGCCGTCCGCAAATCGCGCTGGTGGACGAGCTGGCGCACACGAACGCCCCTTCGAGCCGGCATCCCAAGCGTTACCTCGACGTCCAGGAACTGTTGGATCAGGGCATCGACGTCTACACGACGGTCAATATCCAACACGTCGAAAGTCTGAACGAAGTCGTCGCTCAAATTACCGGCGTCCGCGTACGCGAAACGGTGCCCGATTCAATTCTCGCCCGTGCCGACGATGTCGAACTCGTCGATATCACGCCTGAGGATCTGATCCAGAGACTCAAGGAGGGAAGAGTTTATATTCCCGAGCAGGCGCAGCTCGCGCTCGAAAACTTCTTCTCGCCGGTCAATCTGACGGCGCTACGAGAATTGGCGTTGCGGCAGACGGCCGAACGCGTCGACGAACAACTCGTAACGCAACTCCGCGCGAAAGCTATGTCGGGCCCATGGGCCGCTTGCGAACGGGTACTCGTCTGCATCAGCGACGATCCCCGCTCGGCGGGGCTGGTGCGTTACGCCAAACGCGCCGCCGATCGCCTGCATGCCCCTTGGACGGCGTTGACGATCGAGACCCGGCGCAGCCTCCGTCTTTCCGACGAAGAGCGAAACCGCATCGCGGAAGCTCTGCGCCTTGCCGAGCAGTTGGGCGCGGAAACGCTGACGATTCCGGGAAGTTCGCGGAAGATTGCCGACGACATCATGGCATATGCGCGCGACCATAACGTCACGCAGATCATCATCGGCAAGTCCGAACGGCCGCGCTGGTTCGAGATTCTCCATGGCTCGGTCGTCCACGATCTCGTCCGGCAATCTGCCGACATCAGCGTTCATGTCATTTCGGGGCAACAACTGCCCGCGGCTCCCCTACCGAGGCCGGCGGTGAGAGCTGCACCCGAGGCCCGTTCGAACAATCTCATAGCCTATACATTCGCCCTGGCGGCTGTGGCGGTCGCGCTCGGCTTAGCGTTGTTGCTCAAGCCATGGATCGGCCTCGAGAGCGCCGACCTCATATTTCTGACGAGTGTTATCGCTGTCGCGGTCGGCTATGGCCTCTTGCCCTCGCTCTTCGCGAGCGTGCTCGGGTCAATGGCCTATAATTACTTTTTTCTCCCGCCGCTCTATACCTTCACTATTTCGGATCCCAAGAACGTTGCCGCATTCGTGTCGTTCACGGTCGTCGCAATCGTCGTTTCCAACATCGCGGCCAGCATGCGCAGCCAAGCCGTCATCGCCGTCAATCGCGCCAGTACGACTGAATCACTCTATGGCTTCAGCCGCAAGCTCGCCGGAACCGGAACTCTCGACGATGTGTTATGGGCGTCCGCCTTCCAGATCGCATCGATGTTGAAGGTTCGCGTCGTGCTGCTACTGCCGGAAAATGGAGGCATTGCCGTGAAGGCCGGCTATCCTCCGGAAGATACACTTGATGCCTCCGATCTCGCGGCCGCCACGTGGGCATGGATGAACGATCGCCCTGCCGGACGCGGCGCGGACACACTCCCAGGGTCGCAAAGGCTTTTTCTGCCGATGCATACCGACCGCGGCGTCGTCGGTGTGGTCGGTATCGACAGCGACACGCCGGGACCATTGCTGACGCCCGATCAGCGGCGTTTGTTCGACGCGCTGATCAACCAGGGCGCGCTCGCCATCGAACGCGTGCGATTGGTGCAGGACATCGAACAGACGAAGCGCACGATGGAGACCGAACGTCTTCGCGCCGCGTTGCTGACATCGCTGTCGCATGACCTCAAGACGCCGCTTGCGGCAATTCTTGGAGCCGCCAGCACCATGCGCGATGTCTCCGACAAGCTCGACGATGACTCACGCCGAGAACTTCTTTCCACCGTCATCGATGAATCCGAACGCCTCAATCGCTTCATCGCCAATCTGTTGGATATGACTAAGCTTGAGGCGGGCGCCGTGGCGCCAAAACCGGAGGTGCACGACGTCAGCGAGATCGTGGATGCGACGCTCAAGAGAGCAAAGAAAATCCTGGCGCATCATCGCGTGCAATACAGTTCCGCCGGGGGCAATCCGCAAGTCCGGACCGATCCGGTTCTCCTGGAGCAGGTGCTTTTCAATATTCTCGATAACGCCGCAAAATACGCGCCGGAAGGCACAGCCATTCAAATCAGCGCGTGGCAGGATTTTGACCAGCTGACATTGCAGATTTCAGATGAAGGTCCCGGAATCCCGGCGGCGGATCTTGAGCGGATCTTCGATAAGTTCTATCGCGCGTATAAGGGCGATCGGGTTCGCGCCGGCACGGGCCTCGGACTTCCGATCGCACGAGGGTTTGTCGAGATCATGGGCGGAACGATCACTGCTGCCAACCGTACGGACGGCCACGGCGCCGTATTCACGATCACCTTGCCTGCCGGCTACGAGAGCGAAACGTTGGATCACGCCGCATGAGTGCGCCTCTCAACGTTCTGGTCATCGACGATGAACCGCCCATTCGGAAGCTCCTTCGCATGGGCCTTGCGACACAGGGCTATCAGGTAACGGACGCGCCAAACGCCAAGGCCGCGCTGGAGCTGATGGACACAAAGCCGGATCTCATCATCCTGGACCTCGGACTTCCCGACATGCAAGGCCTCGATTTGCTGCGCGAACTGCGCGCAAAGAACGAATCCGTTCCAATCGTGGTGCTTTCGAGCCGGGCCGACGAGGGTGCCAAGGTCCACGCCCTCGATCTCGGCGCAGACGATTACGTTACCAAGCCGTTCGGTATCAACGAGCTTCTGGCCCGCATCCGCGCGGCGTTGCGTCACCAGCTGCAAAGCCAAGGCGAGCGCCCCATTTTCCGCACTGGAGATTTGTCGGTCGATCTCGTCCGGCGCATCGTCAAAGTTGGGGAGCGCGAGGTGAAGCTATCGCCGAAGGAATACGACCTCCTCCGCTTGTTCGTGCAGCACGCGGGGAAAGTTCTCACCCATAACCTATTGCTACGGGAACTCTGGGGGCCGTCGGCGGATTCACAGTACGTGCGCGTCTACGTCCGGCAATTGAGGCAAAAGATCGAAACTCATCCAGACAGCCCAGAATACATTCTGACCGAAACAGGCGTTGGATATCGCCTGCGCATTCCCGACGAACTCGAGCAGGCGAAATGACAACCAGCATCTCAAGCTTCCTCTCGCCGAGCGACGTGCTCCTCGATGTCCGTTCGCCGGACAAACTCCTATTGCTGCGTGACCTGGCGCGACACGCTGCGCCATCCACTGGCTTGAGCAGCGACGTCATCGTCACCGAACTCATGAAGCGCGAGCAACTCGGATCGACGGGCATGGGCGGCGGTGTGGCCATTCCGCACGCGCGCTATCTTGGGCTGAAAAAGCCCTTCGGACTCGTCGCGCGCCTGAAGCCTGCGGTGGATTTTGAAGCGATCGACAATCTGCCGGTCGATCTGGTTTTTGTTCTGCTCGTTCCCGCAGCTGCTGAAGGCGATCATCTCAATATACTGGCCGCAGTATCTCGACGCATGCGCAGCCGGGAGGTCACTCAGAAACTGCGCGTCATTCAGGACCCGAACATTTTTTACCGACTGATCGCGGCGGAACCGGAGAAGCGGTAACCGCGCGAATGTGCTGTCGGCTGAGCTACGACATGATCGCTTCGATCAGCCGTGGCCCTTTTTGCGCGAGAGCATTCTCTAATTCGCGTGCGAAGTCTTCCGCGCTACTGACGGCGACAGACGGCACGCCGAAACCTTCGCCAATTCTGACCCAATCCAGATAGGGATGATCGAGCCCGGTCATCGAGCGCGCAATGGGACCGACTGCCTTCACCCCTGCCCGTTCAAATTCCACATTCAAAATGTTGTAGCTGCGGTTGGAGCCGATAATGGTGACGACGTCCAAATTCTCGCGCGCCTGGGTCCAGAATGCCTGGACCGAATATGCTCCGCAGCCGTCGGATTCGAAATTGATGACCTTGCGGCCGGGGCAAGCGATGGCTGCTCCCGTCGCCGCTCCGGGCCCTTGGCCGATCGCGCCGCCAGTCAGCATCAGATGACTGAAGCGCGAAGCACCTTGCGAGGAATCGAAGTACGCCATTCCGACAGTCAGTGCCTCATCCATGACGATGCCGTTTTCGGGCTGGAGCCGCGAAATGACCGCAGCGACGGACTGCGCATTCAGTCCTCCTTTCGGCATCGCGGGTAAGGGCGCGCGCGATTGGCGCGGCATGTCATTCGGCGCACTGAGCTCCGCGGCCAATGCTTCGAGCGCGCCGAGCACATCTTCCGCGCCGGTCGCCAGGGTGACGGTCTGTTCTTCGCTGGTCAAATAGCTTGGCAATCCCGGATAACCGAAAAAGGCGACGGGGCGGCGCGTACCTGCGAGCACGATGCTTTCGTAACGACGCGTGAGCGCCAGTGCCTGATCGGGGAAGTAAGGCAGCCGTGTCGCCGTGGGCAAATCACCGCCGCGCTCCATGCGCGCGAAGAACGTATCGCAGAGGAGATCGGCGCCCGTCGCGGCCGCAATTCTGCCCGCTAGCCTCAGACCGGCTTCCGATAGGCCTTTGCCGCCCAACAAGATAGCGGACTTGCCTCGCTGCAGCGCCTTCGCCGACACGCTGACATTTGCCGGCGAATAGCCGCCTTTTGGAACCTGGCGGCGCGCAGGAAGCACATCGCCCGCTTCCGCCATCTGGCAGTCATGCGGCACGATCAGCGTGGCGATGCCACCGCCGCCTGTGCCCGTGGCGTGGACCGCATCGGCCAAGTTGACTGCCATGCTCTGAGCATCGGTGCTTCTCTTCGTAAACGCACTGAACGTGTGCGCAAGCGCTTCAATATTCGAAGCCAGCAGAGGATCAGCCTCTACGTGCCATGTCGCATGTTCGCCGATGACGTTGAGAAGTGGCGTCCCTGCCCTGCGCGCGTTGTGCAGATTGGTCAGACCGTTTGCGAGCCCCGGTCCGAGATGGAGCAGACACATCGCGGGCTTCGCCAACATTCTGCCGTAGCCATCGGCGGCACCAGTCGCCACGTTCTCGTGAAGACAAAGGATGCTGCGAATTCCCGGCACCTCATCGAGTGCGAGCACCAAAGGCAGCTCGGTCGTACCGGGATTGGCAAAACAGACTTCGATGCCCTCCCTGAGCGCAGCCGCCACAAGTGATTGCGCACCATTCATGCCGTGGTTCCCTTCTGCTTGCTCCCCCGGCTCTTCGAAGAGGCGCGCCGGAATTCGATACGGGAATACCGCTTTAGAGAAGAAATTGTTTCAGGCAAGAGTCAATGCCAGCGGCCCGGGGGCATTCGGTGTTTGGCATGTGTGCCGCGAGCCGCATCGTTACAATCGCAACGGTGCATTCCGGCGTCAGTCTGCGGCGGCAATAGCCTTAGGTGATCCTTTTGAACAAGTGATCACCGATTGCCTTTTCTCGAGAGCAGCACGCGATAAGATCGTCGCCGGAGATCGACCTGCCGTCGCCGAACTGGATCGCGACATCCGATTGCCCGCCTGCGATCAGTTGGCAGGCTTCCTCTAACGCTGCCGAAAGGTCGGGATGTTCACTGCCTATCGGCACTGGCGTCGCGCCGAACGTGACGAAATATGCCATGCTATATTCTCGCTCGAATAAAAAGAGCCTGCGCCCCTCCGGGCATCAGGCCAACAATGATCAGCCTGAAGCGTTCCAATGTTCTCCATTGGATTTGCAAGATCGCTGACGGTGGAATGACTAAGTCGGGCATTTTACCCGGCCAGCGGCGCTTGACCCATTTGCGGGCTTTGTATAGTTCAACGATATGGTTGAGCGATACGGACATACACTCGACCGGGTTTCTCACGCCCTCGCCGATCCGTCGCGACGAGCGATCCATGTGCCGCTCGCGCCCGGCCAACGTACGGTGAGCGACGAACTCGCCGAACCGTTGCCCATGTCTCTGGCTGCGATTTCCAAGCATATCCGGGTTCTCGAACAATCCGGTCTTATTCAGCGCTCGGTGCAACGGCGCACGCACGTCAGCCGCTTGAATGCGAAGCCGCTCGCAGATGCGCAAAAGTGGCTGAGCTTTTACGGAACGTTCTGGAATGAACGTTTCGATGCTTTAGAGGACCTGTGCTTCAACAAGTTGGAGCGCACGTTCGGAGCGAGAACGCAATTAATAACAAAAACGAAAATGATTGGGGGAAATGCCGAATGTCCTTTGCCCAGAAAGATCGCCCTGCCTCACTCCCGCGTTGGGTCGCGGCGTGGTTCATCGTTGACGCCATCGTAGCATTGGCGCCGCCCCTATACTGGGCATTCGACGGCGACAGAACATTATGGCTCGGCGTGCCGGCGGTCGTTCTCTACTTTATCGCGGTCTCGACCTGCATCGCGGCCAGCATCGTTGCTGCCTACTTCGCCGAAGTTCGCGTCGAGGAGGCCGGCTGATGTTCATCACATTCGGATGCATCGCGATCTTCTTCGCGCTCATTGTCGTCATTTTACAGCTCAGCGGTATTCGCGACCGCAACTTTACCGAATATGCCGTCGGCGGCCGATCATTCGGCGCCAACTATCAGGCGATGTCGTTCCTCAACACATGGTATCCCGGCGCCATGTTCACGGCATTCGGCGGCATGGCCGCAAGTGCCGGGGTCATTTCGTTCTACGTGCTGTCCTATAGCCTGCTCACCGTCGTGCTGATGTATCTGATGGCGCGGCCAGTGTGGGTGTGGGGCAAGACGTTCGACCTGCGGACGCAGCCCGATCTTCTGGCCCTTCGCTTCGACTCGCGTCACATCAAGACAATCGCGGCGGTGATCGGCATCATTTCGGGCATACCGTGGCTGGTGCTCGGGATGCAGGCGCTCGGCACGCTGTTTCAGCAGATGTCGCTCGGCGCGCTGACATTTTCAGATGCGGTGATCGTGGGTGTCGCGGTGATTGCCCTTCGCCAGATCTGGACCGTGCGCATGGGGATGCGGGGCGTCGTAATCTCGGATATGGCGCAGGGCATCGTCGCCTACATCGGCGGCGGCGCGATACTCATCGGGCTGATCGTCTGGATGATCGTCTCGCAAGGCATTACTTTTGCCTCACTCGATGCTGGTAAGTTCGCTATTCCGAGCATCGGCTCGAAGGAAGGCCCGCTCTACGTTTTCAGCCTCATCTTGACCGGCACGATCGGCGGCTGGTGCTGGCCGTATATCTTTGTGCGATTGTTCACGGCCGACGGCGTCCGCAGCCTCAAGAAATCCGCCGCGGTTGCCGTGCCGTTATCGTTGACCTTCGGTGTCGCGCTGCTGGTCTTCGGGATGCTCGGCTCGCAAGTCGGCGGCGTTGGCGGAGAGCCCAACAACGTCTGGTTCATCGTCAGCCGGGAAGCGGGCGGTCTCTGGCTTCTCGGCCTCGCCGGTGTCGTCGTACTCGCGGCCTCGATGGGCCACACGGACGGCAACATTCAAGCGACGGGGGCGCAAATCGCGAACGACCTCGTCGGCAACTACAAGACGCTCGATCAGGCTCAGCTCATCGTCATCGCCAAGCTCGGTATGCTGGGACTGACGCTGCTTTCCGCCTGGCTTGCGTGCCTCGAATTGCCGGCACTGTTTCAGCTGGCTGTGCTCGCATACCAAGGCATCATTCAGCTCGCAGTCCCCCAGTTCCTCGGGATCTTCTGGAGACGCGGCAACAAGTACGGAGCCATTGCCGGAATGACGGCGGGCTTCGCTGTCGCCGTCGTGCTGGAGCTGATCTATCCCGGATATTTGCCATGGGCCTACGGTCTCACGTCAGGCGCGGTGGCCCTCGTCGTCAATTTGGCCATTTATGTTGCGGCGGCCTATCTGGTACCGCAGTCACGCGAGGAAGAGGAGCGCGTCGAGAAGCTGTTTCAAATGGTCGAACGGCGCTCCTCCATTACCGGCGATGTTGTGCCCGACGCCCCGCCTCAGGTTGCATAAACGTCGCGTCACGGCGGTGGGGTCGGCGCCCCTTGCGCAACGGAAGCGGCTGCCGAGCGTGTATGACACCCTCTCGGCGGCCGATCAGGCGGAGGCCGGGCGCGAGGGCGCCATCTCAATCGAAGACTACGATCGCAAAGTGCAGGCGGGAGACGGTTGATTACACGTTGGCCGCTCTGGCGGGGAACTCAAGAGTCGTTCGGCGCGCGCTACTGGGTCACGGTTTGCACTCGGGCCCCAAATATTTCCCGTCGACGGTCACGCCCATATGGGAAACCCCCTGCTGCGGCGGATCGAACGTCATTTTCGACATGGCGCGATACCACGTCGAGAAATCTCCCGTGAGAACCGTGCTCGTCTTTTCCGTTCCGGCATCAGCTCGGCATTCGACATCGACATAGAGTTCGTCGGCGAGCCGCTTGACCTTCGACAATCGGCAATTCTTGTCCCCCACGCCGGGGACGATGCCGTCCGCCGGCGTGACGCAGGTCTCGAACGTCTTCATGCCGATGCTTTCCGCGACCGTCGTCAATTGCCAGCGTCCAGGCTTTCGAACCGGCAGCTCATCGGCATGAGCGGGCATCACCGTTGCGGCGACTGCCACGACGGAAATGCAGACAGCGGCGCGCGAACCGCCGAGCAAGCGTCCTGGAAAAATCGCGCCCATCAGTTCGATGAAACTTTCGGAGGATCGATCTTGATATTGTGAACGATCATAAACGTCCCGTCGAATAGGCGCTTGTCGGGCTCGGTCACCGGTGTCACGATGTTGCGTGCCGGTAGCCCCGTATCCTTATCGATGTAGACGTTTTGCTGGTTAGGAACCGAAACGGCCGTAAGACGTGGTCCTTTTTCCTTTGAGTCGGCGGCGAGAGGCGTTGCAAGCACGCCTTGATAGAGAGCGTACGTCTTGCCCTCGAATTCCTTGTCTCCCGCACATTTGTATTCAGTCATAATCTTCGGCGCCTCAGAGACCGTCTCCTTGATCTGATTGGCGACCGTGGCCGAGAACGCCTCGGGAAGCGCGGCCCAGCCCGCCCCTTGGTTGGACCAAGCTTGCTTGCCAATGACAATCATCTCCATCGCCGTTCCATCGCCACCGAGCGTCACTTTCTGATGCATACGGTCCGGCAGGACGTAGTCAGCGCTCATCTTGAGCGTTCCGTCGGCATTGGTGATCGTCGTTTCGAGCCGGAAAGACTTGGCCGCGCGCAACTTCGCGAATGCGGCGTCGACCTGTTCCTTACAGCTTTGTTCGGCGAAAGCGGGAGCGGATGTGAGTATCAGAAGAGCGGTTAAAAGGGCGCGCATGGCATATCCAGTTTAAATTATTGAGAAGGGCGGCGAAGGAATCGCTCGAAAGCAAATGCCAAGTCATGGCAATTTATTCTACCAATTCTTCCCGATCTTCGGCGCAGCGACCGACCGGTCGCCTAATCTTTGGCCTGCCATCTCAGGCAGGTGGTCAATCGCGATACGCATGAGTTCAGGAAGCGATTTGACGCCGAGTTTCGCTTTGATCTGCGAGCAGGTGTTGGCGATCGTCTTGTAGCTGACGTTAAGCTCCTCGGCGATTGCCGTGTACTGCTTGCCTTGAGCGATCAGCTCCAGCGTCTGAAGCTCGCGCAGCGTCATCACACTCAATGGATTGGTCCGGCCTTTCGTTTCCATCACGGCGATGGCTGATGCGATCGCGTGGCTCAGAAAAGGCTTGCCCTGACGGACGGCCTGCAGCGCCTTGACGATGTCGACAGAGGACGTGTCCTTCAGAATGTAACCGTTGGCGCCGAGCCGCAGCGACTGGCTGGCGATCATCGGATCTTCGTGCATCGTCAGCACGAGGATTGGCGTGTGCTTGTCGTGGACCCGAAGCCGCCTGATGAAGGTCAGCCCGACAAGAATCCCCTTCTTGATCGCGAGATCGATGATGATCACGTCAGGAGTTTCTTGTCGATAGGCGCGGAATCCTTCGATCAGATTGGAAGCGAGCGTAATGTCGACGATGCCCGCGTCTTCCAAAACCCGGCGGCAGCCCTGGAGAACGATCGGATGGTCGTCGATAACGAGAATTTTGGTCATGCAGATGCCCTGTTGGCTTCGCCCGCGGCGCGTCTTTTGAGATCGCCGGACGACGCCGGAATTTTTATCGATAGAGTCGTTCCATGCGGCTCATGGCCTTCGACGACGAGGCTTCCTCCCGCGGACAGCACTCGCTCGCGCATGGCCGATAAGCCGAAGCCAGCCTCCGTCCCTGGCTTCAATCCGCTTCCGTCATCGCTCACGCGGAGGCTGATGAGGATGGGAGACTTTTTCCCGGCTGCGTTTATTGGGTCCGGCTCCTCCCTGAGTTCGACCACGATACTCGATGCTTGACCGTGGCGGATCGCATTCGTTAAAGCCTCTTGCGTTGCGCGATAGACGATGAGATCCGTTCTGTTGCCGTCGGCCGCCGCAACATCACCCACGGACGAAACAATACTCACCTCCGGATGACGGCGTTCGAAATCGCGGATCAGATCCTCGATCAAGGCGGGCAACGATACCTTGCCGATGGAAATCGGATGCAAGCGCTTAAGCAGAGCCCGGTTCATCACCTTCAACCGGTCGGTGATCGATAAGATCTCATCCGTCCGCTTGGCGATCTGACTTCCGTCTTCCTTGCTCAATCGGCTCGCGAGCCTCGCAACCGACTCCGCATTCGCCGTGATTCCAAAGAGACACGGCCCCGCTTCGTCATGGAGTTCGCGCGCGATCTCGCGTCGTTCCTCCTCCTGCACGGACTGAATTTGTCGATAAAGCTCGCCATTTTCAGCGCGCGCTTGATCGAGAGATGCGGCAAGAGAATTGAATTTTCGCGCTATGTCGGCGACTTCTTTGACCCTTGGAACGTCGAGACGTTGAAGTCGCTCGCCAGCTTCGAGGGCCACTAAGCCGCGAGCGAGCGCGACAAGCGGATCGAGAATCCAGCCGAGGATGAAATAGAATGTCGCCACGAGCAAGCTAATGGAGACGATTGCGACGATGGCCAGGGCCGAGAGCTCCCGCCATTTCTCGGCAATCTCATCGTCAGGATCGCCCTTCAGAATGAGCGTTCTCTCGCCTTTTGGTATGACGATCAGGCGGGAGTGGTCGTTGCCTCCCTTTGGCATCATCAGGTCTTCGAACCAGTCAGGCGTCTCGTCGAGAGTCAGGTCTTCGTCTTCCAAGGTCCGTTCGGGCTTCAGCAACCGCGGGGCGGCGCCTGGATCTTGTACATAGACGCGCGCGTGTCTCAGATGCTGCACCTCACGGGACACGAGGTAATCGAGATCCGCCAACCTATTCTCAGCTGCGATGCGCTGAACCAGCTCGCGAAGATAGCCTTCCGCAAAGTCCATCGATGCGTCGATTTCAATGTCGACGGCTTTGCGTCCATTGAAGACGGCAACTGTACCCGCGACGATCGATGCGATAACGAGCAACGTCGAAATTGCGAGCACCACCTGGTTGCGGATGGAGCGGCCGAGCCACATCTTGTCCGACAACCGGCCGACAAAAGCGGCGGGCGAGAACGTGGGCATAACCTCAGCCCCCCGTGCCGTAGTGCTTCGAGAGTTCGTCGAAGGCACGCTCTCGGCTCAAGCCGGCCTTTCGCATGTTGTAGTATTGCTGTCCCGCTGCGCCGAAACTCTCGATGCGTCCCGGCGCGACCGCTTTAGTCAGCCCGCCAATCAGCACGCTTGCGGTTTCATCGCTCCCTTCGTCTTTCAGCATCTGCTCGAGCTGAACGGCGCGGTTAGCGATCATCCGCGGGGAATCCTTGAATCGGGCCGACGCTTCCGCGAGCGACTGACGAAGTTTATCAGCATCGTCCGGCAGGAGCTTCGCGCCCGATTTCATTTCACGCGCGATCAACCAATCTCCCGGGGCAGTCTCGTCCTGCATCGAGAGCCAGTCCGTTTGCTCGACTTTGGTGAGACCGGATTTCTTTTCGCTGCTTTGCTGACGCGGCTGCTCGTCGCCACAGCCAGAAAGAAGCAATGCGAGAATAATTCCTGACAGCCGCAGAGTTGCCGGTACCGAGATCACGTTGGTGATGCTTTCAAAGCTGATTGGGCCTGACGCGGTGACATATGGCAGACGCACCCAGCAACATCCAGGTCAACATCTGCAGCGTTCTTTGCCAAATCTTCCCGCCGATATTTGCCGCTCAATCTGAAGACCACTCGTAGTTACATCGTTACGGTCCGGCCCTGTGCTGAATGCGAATGTATCGGACCACCAGCGATCCGAACGCACGGTACGCATCGAAGGGTGGAAAAGGGGTCTCGATCGCCCGTTATCCGCTCGGGCCTCAAGGGGATCGCGCCGGTACGAACCCTCCCAGGGTTGATTGGCGCTATCCGAAAAGAAAAAGCTGGGTTTGGAAACGCGAGGTTAAATGGGCATGAAAAAAGTCGTTGGCACATCGATGCTGATGTCGGCGTCCTGCATGGCGATCGCAGTCGCGCTGCAGCTGGGCGTTGCATCCAGCGCTCACGCAAATGACAAGCTTATCGAGCTGTCGAAGAGCAAAGACAACTGGGTAATGCCGGGCCGGAACTACGACTCGAACAACTACAGCGAAGACACTCAAATCAACACGGATAACGTCAAGCAGTTGAAGCACGCTTGGTCGTTCTCGACCGGCCAGCTCCACGGCCATGAGGGTGCTCCTCTCGTCGTCGACGGCATTATGTACGTTCACACCTCTTTCCCGAACAAAACGTTTGCTCTCGACCTCAATGACCCGGGTCATATCCTCTGGCAGCACAGCCCGAAGCAAGATCCTGCAGCTCGCTCGGTTGCTTGCTGCGATCTCGTGAACCGCGGTCTCGCCTATTGGCCGGGTGACGGCAAGATCCCGGCTCTGATCATCAAGACGCAGCTCGACGGCCATCTCGTTGCACTCAATGCAAAGACGGGCGAAGAGTACTGGAAGGTTGAAAACGCTGACATCAAAGTCGGCCAGACCGAAACTCAGGCTCCCTACGTCGTGAAGGACATCGCGATCGTCGGTTCGTCGGGTGCGGAACTTGGTGTTCGCGGTTACACGACCGCTTATAATATCAAGACCGGCGAAATGCTTTGGCGGAAGTACGCCACGGGCCCGGACAACGAAGTCGGCATTGGCGACGATTTCAACAGCGCCAACCCGCACTACGGCCAGAAGGGTCTCGGAACGGCAACCTGGGAAGGCGACGCCTGGAAGATCGGCGGCGGCACCAACTGGGGCTGGTATGCTTACGATCCAGCTGTGAACCTCATCTATTACGGGTCGGGCAACCCCGCTCCGTGGAACGAAACAATGCGTCCGGGCGACAACAAGTGGACCATGACGATCATGGCCCGCGATGCCGACACCGGTCAGCTTAAGTTCGGCTATCAGAAGACGCCCCACGACGAATGGGACTTTGCAGGCGTCAACGTCATGATGCTCTCCGAGCAGAAGGACAAGGATGGCAAGGCTCGCAAGCTTCTGACCCATCCGGATCGCAACGGCATCGTCTATACGCTTGATCGTGAAAACGGCGACCTGATCTCGGCTAACAAGCTCGACGATACGGTCAACGTGTTCAAAACGGTGGACCTCAAGACCGGTCTCCCTGTCCGCGATCCGGAATATGGCACGCGTATGGATCACAAGGCGACGGAAGTCTGCCCGTCGGCCATGGGCTACCATAACCAGGGCCACGACTCCTACGATCCGACCAAGCAGTTGTTCTTCATGGGCATCAACCACATCTGCATGGACTGGGAGCCCTTCATGCTTCCGTACCGCGCAGGCCAGTTCTTCGTTGGCGCAACGTTGTGGATGTACCCTGGTCCGAAGGGCGACCGTCAGAACTATCTGGGTCTCGGTCAGATCAAGGCCTACAACGCCATCACCGGCGAATATAAGTGGCAGCACATGGAGCGCTTCTCGGTCTGGGGCGGCACGCTCGCGACCGCAGGCAACCTTGTGTTCTACGGAACGCTCGATGGCTTCATCAAGGCTCGTAACTCCGACACTGGCGAACTGCTTTGGAAGCACAAGCTGCCTTCAGGCGTAATCGGCTACCCGATGACGTATGAGCACAACGGCGTCCAATACATCGCGATCATGTCGGGTGTGGGCGGTTGGCCGGGCGTCGGTCTGGTGTTCGACCTTCAGGATCCGACGGCTGGTCTCGGTGCGGTCGGCGCCTTCAAGAACCTTCAGAACTACACGCAGATGGGCGGCAGCGTCGAAGTGTTCTCGCTGGATGGCAAGAACCCCTATGACGACGTGAACGTCGGCGAGTACTCGAAGGGCTAAACTGAAGTTCGCGGTTGCGGCATCCGATTGTTCATCCGATGCCGCAACTGCCTTCTCTCGGTCTTGACATCTGAGACGTACGCCCGGGCTAGATAGCGGTTGACGATTTCCGCTCAGCCACGGCGCAGACACTCTGCAGGAAGCACTCGCAAACCACGCGATATCGATTGTTCGATCGTTGTGTTGCGACGATTTCCGAAGTTGAAAGGTCATCGTCATCATGAGTTGCCCACTCCCAAAAGATCATCGCAGCGGCCGCATATTCACGAGCGTCCAGCTCTCGGCGGCAATTGGCATAACGGCCTTCGCAATTGTTTCAGCTGGCCCCTTGCGCTCCGAGCAAGCGGCTGCACCTGCCGCCGGCGATGCGTCGACGCTTCGGATCTGCGCGGCAGCGAAAGAGCTGCCCTACTCGGCCAGCGATAAATCAGGCTTTGAAAACAAGATCGCCGAAACTCTCGCCACTGCGATGGGACGCAAAGTGGAGTTCGTCTGGTCGGACAAAGCGGCGATCTACGCCGTGCGCGATCAATTGGACAAAAAGCTTTGCGATGTCGTTATTGGCGTAGACACCGGCGATGAACGGGTCTTGACCTCGCGTGCATACTATCGCGCGCCTTACGTCTTTGTTCAGCGCAAGGATTCTCCGCTGAAGATCGTTGACTGGGATAGCCCCGATCTCGCGAAGGCTCATCCGATCGGCTTCGTACAGGGAAGTCCCGCCGAAGTCATGATCACCAAACTCGATCTCTACAATGACAACATCAACTACGTCTCGTCACTGACGAACTTCAAAGACAAGCGAAACGCATACACGCGCATCCCGCCTGAGCGCATGGTTGGCGAGGTCGCCGACAAGACTGCAGCTCTTGCCGTTGCATTCGCCCCTGAGGTCGCTCGCTATGTCAAAGCCAATGACGCCCTGAAAATGGTGGTCATTCCGGACAACAACGTTCGCTCGGATGGACTGCGTGTGCCGCATCACTTCGATCAGTCCTTTGCAGTCCGGAAAGACGACAAGGATCTCCTTGCCGCCATCGATGCGGCTTTGCCGAAGGCCCAGGCACAGATCGAGACGATCTTGAAAGACGAAGGCGTCCCCTACGTGCCGCCGACGCCGCGTACATAATTCGTTTCGGCGGTGGTCGCCGGTGTTCAAGGGAAGTGGAAGAGAAATCACATATGAAATTTGCGGTTATGGCAGCGGGGATTGTTGTCTGGACATTGGTGGCGGGCGGACAAGCGGCGTTCGCACAGCAAGACTTTAGAAACACCGTTACCGGTGATGTGCTCGACGTCGATGGCGTCGCTCCAAAGGAAGGCAGAGATACGCCGGCGGTCAAGAAGTTCCTCGAGACTGGCGTGGACCCCTACGTCGAAGTTACCGGATGCCTTCCAAAGGGTGAGGAGATTTACCTCGAATCCTGCTCTGGCTGCCATGGGCACATCGGCGAAGGCAAGGTCGGACCTGGTCTCAACGATGCCTATTGGACGTATCCGAAAAACACGACGGACAAGGGCATTTTCGAGACGATCTTCGGAGGCGCGCAAGGGATGATGGGGCCGCACGGCCAAGATCTCGAGCTCGATAACATGCTCAAGCTCATCGCCTGGATCCGGCATATCCAGAAGGATGACGTCAAGGACGCCGATTGGCTGACGCCGGAGCAGAAAAAGACATTCAAGCCATTCCACATCGAGGAATGGGAAAAGACGGGCCGCGCGGCTGCGCAAAAGGAGCAATGCAAGATTTCCGGAAACTAGCACAACAACCGACGAGGCGATGTCTCGTAGGTTGGCTGGTACGGGAACAACAAGGGTGAGTGAAGCCACCCGATCGTAAATAGAAAAATGGAGGAAAGCCTATGAAGACGATTGCACTCCCATTGGTCGCCGGCACTGTCCTTGCTTTTGCAGGTCTTGCTGGAGCTATGGCGCCGGCAGCTCTTGCTTACGACGGCACGCACTGCAAGGCGTCGGGAAATTGCTGGGAACCGAAGCCTGGTTTCCCGGAAAAGATTGCGGGCTCGAAGTACGATCCGAAGCACGATCCGAAAGAACTGGCCAAGCAGGGCACCTCGATGAAGGCGGCGGAAGAGCGCAACAAGCTGCGTGCCGATAACTTCAAGAAGACCGGCAAGTGGGTCTACGACGTATCGAAGATCCAGTAGGCAGAGCCGAAACTAATCCTCGGATCTTGCTACGCTTGCAGGACCACAACTTCCTCTCCGAGGTAACTGGGGTGCTGTTTCGGCAGCACCCTCCTTTTTAGGTTGTGAAATGACGTCCTGCCGTTCGGCCGGCCGGAGCTCGTCATGTTTGGGAAGCAACAACAATGAATCGCCCAACCCTTGACCGGCCAGATACAGACGACAACATCGGACCGCTCGATCTCGATGACTGGCGCAGTTGCGCTTTGGATTTCGAACGCGAGATTGCGAAGGCAGTCGTCGGCCAAGCGCGCGCCATCCGATTGTTGACCATCGCCGTTTTTGCACGTGGCCACGTTTTGCTAGAGGGCGATGTCGGCGTCGGCAAGACGACGCTTCTCAGGGCGGTCGCTCGCGCACTCGGCGGCGCCTATGAGCGCATCGAAGGCACGATCGATCTGATGCCTTCCGACATGATCTACTACACGTTTCTCAATGAGGACGGGAAGCCGCGCGTCGAGCCCGGTCCGGTGCTGCGCCACGGCAGCGATCTCTCCGTTTTCTTCTTCAACGAGATCAACCGCGCACGCCCGCAGGTGCATTCACTCCTCCTCAGATTGATGGCCGAACGCAGCATCACGGCTTTCAATCAGGAGCATGTGTTCCCGTATCTGCTGGTCTTCGCGGATCGCAACCGCATCGAGCGCGAAGAAACATTCGAACTCCCCGCTGCCGCGAGGGACCGCTTTTTGATGGAAGTGGCCATCGCGACGCCAACGGATGAAAAATCGCGGCGCGAGCTTGTTTTTGCGACAAAGTTCCACGACGTCGATACGCTGATCGCGTCGCTCAAGGACGGTGTGCTCGACTATCGGCGGCTCAACACACTCGCCGACGTCATCCAGAACACGATCATCGTGAGTTCCGCTCTCGAGCGCTATGTTCTCGACCTCTGGAAAGCCATTCGCGAGCCAGCGTCGGCGGGCATTCAGATCGCCAATGTCGACATAACCCGGCTGATCGCGGGTGGGTCGAGCCCCCGCGGCATGAGCTATCTCATTCGCGCGGCGCGCGTCTCTGCTTGGCTTTCCGGCCGCGACATGGTCGTGCCCGAAGATATTCGGGACATTTTCCACGAGTGCATGGCGCATCGCATATTCCTCACGCCCGTCTACGAGCTGAGGCGCGAGGAAATCGTACGATCCCTGATCGCTGATGTCTTTGCCAAGGTCCCGGCGCCATGAACGATGAGGCGAAAGATCTCGCGTATAGCATCCCTTGGCGAACGAGCGGCATTCGCGTGGGTTCGCACAAGAGCTTCCTGTCGGGAAGCGGTGGTTTATTTCGCGATATCGTGCCGTTGTCGACCTTTCCCGATCCGCGGCGTATCGCCATTCGTGCATCGCTCAGCGATCCGTTCGAACGGCTTCTAGTCCGCCGGGCCGAGCAGCCGAGTGCTATCGACATCGCCGTCCTAGTCGACGTTTCTGCGTCGATGGCATTCGAAGGCAAGTGCGATAAGATTGCTCTTGCGGCGGATATCGCTCAAGCCTTGGCCATCTGTACTGAGCGCGCCGGCGATACCTTTGCGCTCTATCCGTTCGACAAGGTTCTTCGGCAAGATCTTCTGCTGCGCAAGACTTTGTCACGAGCCGCGCACGCTGATGCTGTCGAACGCCTTCGTCAGTTCGCGCCCGATCAATCCGGTGTCGAGGGCTTGGCTGAAGCAGGCGCCGCAATAGCAGGATCAAAAAAGCTCGTTTTTCTAATTTCGGATTTCTTATGGCCGCAGGAAGCGGCGCGGACGGCGACAGAGGTGCTCGCTTTCCACGACATCGTTCCGATCGAGATCAGGGACAGCCTCGAACTCGACGGTCTTCCCGATTGGGGCCTTCTCAATCTCAGAGATCTTGAAACCGGACGGTATCGGCTCGTGGCCATGAGACCGACCCTCAAGGCCCGGTGGCGCGCGCAGAGAAGCGAGCAGCGCCAACGCATTACTCAGGCGTTACACGCGACATCACGCGAGACGTTCACCATCAGCGATAAAATCGACTGGATGCGGTTCACATCGTTTCTGCTGCATGGAGCGGCCTGATGCGGATATGGCTCGCCATTGCATTCCTCCTTCTGAGCGTCGGAGGAAGCTCAGCTGCCATCGATGCCGTCAACGTCTATGAGCCGCGCAAGTTCGGGCACTTCCTCGGCGACACGTTGGAGCGACGGGTTGAAGTCATAACGAGCGGCAACACCGAACTTTTCACTGCAGCGCTGCCGCGGCCGGGAGCCCTCACGTATTGGCTGGATCTCATCTCCATCGATCATAGCGAGCGCGAAGAGAACGGGCGCAGGATTTACGACATCACGTTGAAGTACCAGATTTTCTATTCGGCGCTCGAGGCCAAGCAGCTCGATATTCCCTCCTTTCCACTGCGGTTCAAGCACCCGAACAGCGTCGCACCCGACGGCACAGCGCCCAGCGAACCGTCCGACGCTTCTCAGCCGGGCAATTATACCGCGACGGTTCCAGCGCTCCGGTTGGTGATTTCTCCTCTCCGCGACATCGTCCTCGATGATTTGATGCCGGAGAAGACCGGCGACATCTCCGACGTCATGCGGCCGGATGCCGTTCCCCAAGAGATAAACCTGGTTCCGAGGGAACGGCTGCTCTGGGTTTCTGCGGGCGCGCTCGCCGCTTCAGTTATCCTGTTGCTCTGGCATTATGCGATCTGGCCCTTCGCACGCCGCGCCAAGCGCCCGTTCACGCAAGCCGATCGACAAATCCGGAGCCTTCAGTCTGCGGGAGCGGGCGACGCTCCCTATCGCGACTCTCTGCTCATTCTCCATCGTGCGTTCGACCAATCCGCCGGGCGCCGGGTCTTTGCAGCGGACGTTCCGGAATTCGTTGCACAACATCAGCGCTTCTCGAGCCTGCTGCCGAGCCTCAAGTCGTTCTTTGAAAGCTCTCAGCTTTATTTCTTCTCGGATGATCGGCGTGCAGCCGAAGACCGCTTTCCGATAAGCGACCTGGCACGGCTCGCCGCCGACCTTGCACGCGAGGAGAGGTCGGCGGCATGATCTTTACGAATCCGATTGCGCTCTATCTTTTACCACTCGCACTCATTCCGCTCTTTCTCGGGGTGCAGCGACAGGAACCCTACCCCTCCCTCTCCGGCCTCGAGCCAGACCGGCTCTCCCTCGCGATAAGCTGGGCACTCCGCATCGCAGGCGTTGCCGCAATTGCTGGTCTTATCCTCGGCATGGCCGGTGTCGCGTTGCGCGAACGGACCATCGAGCGCTTCGGTCAAGGCGCGCATATCGTTCTGCTGATTGATCGCTCGGCGAGTATGAACGACACCTTTGCCGGTAGACAGCCGAGCGGTGCGGAAGAATCCAAATCGTCTGCCGCTAAGCGACTGATCAAGGAATTCGTCGTCGAGCGCGAGCACGACCGGTTCGGGGTTGCCGCGTTTTCGACGGCTCCGATGCACGTCGTGCCGATCACTGATCACAAGGATATCGTGCTCAACGCCATCGATGCGATCGATCGGCCGGGGCTCGCCTTCACGGACGTCGGACGCGGCCTTGCGATGGCGCTCAGCATGATCGAAGAAGATGTGCTGCAAGGCTCCCGGGCGATCGTACTCGTTTCCGACGGTGTGGCGGTGGTGGGACGAAAAATCCAAGATGCGCTTAGAACCGAATTCGCGCGCAGACCGGTGCATCTCTATTTTGTTTATCTGCGGACCGAGGGCTCCAACAGCATGTTTGCGGAGCCCGCTCCCGGCGTCGAGGACACGCCGCAGGCACTGCCGGAGCGTCACCTGAATAAATTCTTCCAGAGCTTGCGCATTCCCTATCACGCCTATGAGGCCGAGAACGCGGAAGCAATCAAGAGCGCCATCACCGATATCGGCAAGCTTGAGCAGACGCCGCTCGTCTACAACGAACGCATCCCACAGTACGATTTGTCCCGCTGGGCCTATGTGCTGGCTGCGCTGGCTCTCGGTCTTCTGCTCGCGGCAAAGCTTTGCGAGCGCACTCTCAAGCATCCGGGAGCGCCAAGCCATGCGGCTTAATTCGATCTGGACGTTCCTCGCTTCACAGCGCGGTTCAGCATTTTGGCTCCTGGCTGCTGCGAGCGTGCTGTGGTTCGGATACGCGGCGGAGAATTTGATTTACGCCAAGCGCACGAACGAGAACATCCGCCTGCTCGTCAGCCGTCACGACGTTCCGGTCGACATTAAACGTGCGCATCCGCAAGAACTGCTGGCGCGCATCGATGAGTCCGTGCGCCGCGATCACATCGATGACGCGCAATCGATCCTAAGCATCGCAGGAGATCGACTTCCTCCGCCCGTGCGCGCGGCCGCGCTTTACAATATCGCCAATACCAGGACCCGACTGGCGGCGGAGGCCGTCCGCAGAGGCGACATCGACAGCGCCACGGCTATGATCAATCTCGCAAAGTCAGAATACCGGCTCGCACTGAAGCTCGACTCCGAGAACTGGGACGCGCGGCACAATCTTGATGTTGCGATGCGCGTCGTTCGCGATTTTCCTCCGGGCGACAATCCGGATCTTTCCTCGCCCGACGCGCCGAAGAAACTATGGACGGATCTTCCCGGCATCCCAAAGGGATTGCCATGAACTTCATGGGCGTCAACTTCGACCGGCGCATGCTGTTGCTGCTTGGCGCGCTGGCTGCGACGATCGTGGCAATCATCGGCATTCACATCATTCGTAATCAGCGCGTCGCTGACGTCCTCGCCGTCGTCGATATCACGGGTAGCATGAATACGCGGGACATGGGCAATCCTCGCGGATCGCAGAACCGCTTGGAAGCGGCGCGCCAGGCCCTCATTGATATGATGCAGGATCTCCCGTGCCAATCGCGGCTCGGCCTCGGCATTTTTTCCGAACGGATTTCATACCTGCTGCTCGATCCCGTTGAGATCTGCGGCAACTATGATGCACTCGAAGGCGCCGTTTCTGGACTTGACTGGCGCATGGCCTGGCAAGGCGACAGCTTCATTGCCAAAGGGCTCTATTCTGCAATCGACATTGCATCGAGTCTGAAATCCGACCTGATCTTCCTCACCGATGGTCATGAGGCGCCGCCGCTTCCATTTACCGGTGTACCGGAGTTCGACGGCAAGCCCGGCGCGGTGAAGGGACTGATCGTCGGCGTCGGCGGCAGCGATAAGACGCCGATCCCGAAGTACGACGACGAGGGCCGCCAGATCGGCGTCTACAATGAATCGGACGTTCCGCAGGACAATCGCATCGGGGCGGCGCCAAAGGATGCCGAAACCCGCGAAGGTTACAATCCGAGGAACGCTCCGTTCGGCGCGTTGCCCGCTACCGGCGATGAGCAGCTGTCATCCGTCAAGACTGCGCATTTGGAAGATCTCGCTTCCCGTACGGGTCTCACCTATGTCGAACTGCAAAACGTCAGTGCGATAGCGCCCAAGCTTTTATCGTCCACCGAACCGCGCATTGTTCCCGTCAACACAGACATGGCCTACGTGCCCGCGCTGTTTGCGCTTTTGTCGATGCTCGCACTTTACGCACTGCAGCTGTTCGAAGGCACACCGGCGCGTCGCAGCCGAAGCCGCACCTCCCCTCTTGTAAATTAGACCCTCAAAGGAGCATTCGTGCATGCCCATTCCGTTTCGTCTTCTTCTTGCATTTGCGGCCTTATCGGCTTGCGCGGGTATCGCTTCGGCCCACGGACCGACGCCTCAGAAGGTTGAAGAGAAGATCGCGATCTCGGTCCCGCCGGACGCCGTCTGGAAACTGATCAAGGACTTCGGAAGCATCGGCGCGTGGCATCCATCCGTCGCGAGCGCGAAAAGCGAAGGCGGCAACGCAAGCGGCGCGACACGCACGTTTACACTGAAGAGCGGCGGCGGCGAGCTCGTCGAAAGCCTCGACGACTATCAAGAGAAAGACATGTCGTACGGCTACCGGCTTGCGACCGAAAATGACGAAGCTTTCCCGGCAAGCTTCTATTCCGATACGATCCAAGTTGTACCGGCGTCCGGCGGCAGTGAGGTCGTATGGGGCTCGCGCTTCTATCGCGCGGACACCACAAACGAGCCGCCTGAAAACAAGAACGACGAAGCCGCGATCAAGGCGACCGAAGATTTCATCAAGGCCGGGCTTGCCGGCATCAAGGCGAAAGCCGAGGGCAAGGGATGAAAGCCCTCGTAGGCCTTGCCACCGCTGTCGTGTTCAGTGCTGTTGCCCTTGCGGGCGCAACAGCAGCGACCGATGCGGAGCAGAAGGTCTACGTTCTCAGCCAGGACGATGGCGTGCTTTCCGTAATCGACACCGGAGCGGATGAGATTGTCGGCAAAATCAAAATTGCCGGCAAGCCCGCGTCCTTCACAATCAGCCCCGCTTTCGGCGAAGCGTTCGCGACACTTCCCGACAGCGGAGAAATTGCCGTTGTCGATCTTCGCCTGCAGAGGCTTGCCCGGCGTCTCAAGATCGGTGGCCAGCCCTTCGGCATAGCAAGCGCCGGCGACCGGCTTTTCGTTGGAGACTGGAGCGCAAACTCCGTATCGATCGTCGACCGGCAATCGGGCGATATCATTGGAAAGATATCCGCGGGCCGTTCGCCGGCCCATCTCGTCGTTACGCGCGATGGATCCAGGTTGTACGTCGCCGATCGCGAGGCAAACAGCGTCGCGGTCATCGACACGCGGCGTCTCGAAGTGCTGAAGGAAATTCCGGTCGGGCGCGCGCCCTTTGCCCTGGCCCTAAGCCTCGATGAAAAGCAACTCGTCGTCGCCAACGTCCAAGCCGCGACGCTGTCGATCGTCGATACCTCAAATCTTCAAATCGTGTCGTCGCCGACGACACGCGCGATGCCGTACGGCGTTGCGATGACGCACGATGGTGCCGAAATCCTCGTCTCCAACCAACAGGGAGGGAGCATTTCGGTCTTCGACGCCCAGACGCATGCACCCCGCGCCGAAATCAAGGTCGGACGCTATCCCGAGGGTTTGGTGGCACTGAAGAATGGGAGCAAAGCTTATGTCGCGAACTGGTTTTCAGCGAGCGTTTCAGTTCTGGATCTCAAGACCAATACTGAAATTAAGCGCATCATTTGTCCCGAAGGTCCACGAATGGTTCTGGCCGGTGCGACGGAACGCTAACCGCCTTCTCGTACGGATTGCGGCAGCGGCGGCGCTCGCGACAACGGGCCAATCCGCGCTCCTCGCCTCCGCGAATGAGGGACTGAACGATCTCTGCTCGCCGACCAGCGTCCTCTACGAGATCGATCATAACAACCGGCCGCGCCTCGAAAAGATTCTCGACGATGCCAGTCGCGTCGCAAACGGCGAGGCCGTGCTGTGGCGGGTCGAGAAACCTGGCACGCCGGCCTCTTTCCTTTTCGGAACGCTTCACGTCATCAACGATAGCCTGCAGGAAATCTCTGCGGCGACACGAGCTGCTATCGATCAATCGAAAATCGTCGCCGTCGAGTCCGCGGAAACATCACGGAGTGCTTACTCTGACGCGATGGCGCAAGCGGCGCCGCTCATGGTCTCCATGGACAAGGAACTTCAAAATATCCTGGCCGAGGATGAAATCACCGTCGTCGAGAAGGCCATCACGAATGCGGGATATGCGCCGCAGCTTGCTCTCGCGCTGAAGCCGTGGGTGGCCATCATGTTTCTCGCGGATTCCGCGTGTCAGAAGAAGCTTCAAGAACGCGGATCGAAATCGATGGATGCGCTTGTCGTCGATCGGGCGACCGCAAATGGCCTGCCGGTCGTCGGTCTCGAGACGATGCTGGAGCAGTACCGATCGCTCGCGATGATCTCGCAGAAAGTGCAGGTCGCGTGGCTGAAGGCAAGCATCGAGCTCTACCCGCGCGTCGACGACGTATCGTTGACCATGGCCGAGCTCTATCGCTTCCGGCGTCTCGATGCCGTTTGGCCGCTGACGCAGGAATTGGCCCCGGCCGCGGGACTGGACGATGCGACCTTGTCGTCTCTGCGGTTCGAACTTGTCGGCAAGCGCAACTTGCGAATGTTGGAAAGCGCGTTGCCATTGTTCGAGAGCGGCGGCGCTTTCGTCGCTATCGGCGCCATGCATCAAACCGGATCTGATGGTCTCGTTGCGCTGCTCCGTCAGAGAGGCTTCACAGTGACAGCAATCGAATGAGGTTCATGGTGACATTTACGCGAAGCATAGTCGCGACAGTCGTTCTCACAGCTCTGGCGGTTAGCGTGGCGCCGATCGTTCCGGGCATGACGACTTCTGCTTTTGCCGAAAAATTCTGCGGTCCCGATACGCAAAGCGGCGAGGCATCCGGCAAGACCGAAACTGAAGCAACGGATGCCGCTACGGCATGGTGGTCGTCGCGCGCAGGTTCGCTCGGCAAGGGCTACGAATTCTGGGACGAGGCTAAGGACAAGAACGTGAGCTGCCATCCGGGCCCGTTCGGCACGGTCAAATGCAAAGCCTCCGGCAAGCCTTGCCTGCGCGAAGGGCTACTGCCCGACGACGGAAAACGGCAAGATCTTTGAGCGACAGATCTAAAGCTCGCTGTATGTTTTCGTCGATTGCATGGACCCGAAGTAGGTTCCGGTCCAGCGCTCAACTTTTTCGGGCAGAAAAATAAAGCTCTGAACCTTATAAACCACGCCGCCACTCATGACGGTCTGATCGTTCGCGGCGATCGCATGGGCTGGCAGAAAGAAAGCGCAGGACTGCTTGCCGACGGCCTTGTTGACGGTATTGGCGGCGATTTCTTCGCTGTCACCTGCAGCTTCGCGTTGGAGGAAAGCGACCTGATCGCTCTTTGCGCCGCAGAAATAACCTGAAACCCGTACGGGATCATCGGCGCGTGCCGTGGCAAAGGCGGAAGCGATGACCGTGGCGAGAAGGCAAGAGGCGCGCCATATGTTCGTCCAATGCATCGGACATCTCCAAAGGCAGAAGGTTCATACCCGTGTGAACCCAACCTCCAAGCGTCCCTCCGAACCCTTTCTTCTCGATTTCCGAAAGCGTGAGGGAAAACTCGGTAGACCTCAACTGCGGCGGAGCCACACATCCCCGTAAAAAGCCGGATGGTCACAAGAGAAAGGGGCCGCCTGATCTGCGACTTGCTTACAGGCCAGGCGGCCAAGGAAACCTATTCGACGAGAAGCAGGAAAGATTTCCCGGCGTCGGTCGTGAGTTCCTTGTCGTCGAGCGTGCCGTCGCCATCGGGATCGGCAGCCTTGAAGCGCGCTTCGACTAGCGTCTCGTATTCCTTTTGATCGAGGGTTCCGTCGCTATCGGGATCGGCGGTCTTGATAGCAGCTGCATCGACGCGGCCCGAAAGCTCCTTCGCATCGAGAGTGCCGTCTTTGTCAGGGTCCAGCTTCGCGAACACGGCCGCAGCCGCAGTTTTCGCTTCCTGCAAATCAACTGTCCCGTCTTTATCGGGATCGAGAGCACTCAGAGTCGTGGACGCCGCCAGAAGGGGGCTTGTATAGCTGATGCCTGCGAGTCCAGCGATGGCGAGGGCGGCAGCGCTCAGTAGTTTCGATTTCATTCGAATAAACTCCTCTTGGATTGCTCGCGCCGGTGCGGCATGAACATTCGCGTGCTAACGGAGGGATAAATTCCCGATACGCGGGACTAGTTGCATGTTAGCAGAGGATAATTTCCAGGCTTAAGGTGATATTTTGGAAGCAAAATCGGGAAAAATTCCCATTCCCTTCTTTGTCGCGGAGGGATTCGCCGCCGGATGCGTTCAATATTTAAGAGCTTTCGCTGCTCTCATTGTCCCGCCGCGCATCGTTCAGGCATGGTCGCCGTCCGGGCTTCGCTGACGGGATTCGAGGATAATCTTTAGAAAACGAGAGTCGCCGGAGATCGTTCGCCCTGAGCGCTCGCCAAGTTGGCGTTACGCTCAAACGAGCTTTAGCTCGACGGCAATGCGGACCATTTCTGACGACGTGCGCGCGTTGAGCTTTGTGCGCAACATCGCGCAATCGGCCGCGACGGTCTTATACGAGACGGAAATATCGTTGGCGATTTCGGCCATGCTGCGCCCCCGGGCCAGCATCCTCAGAACAACATGTTCGCGGTCGCTCAGCAATGCGGTCGTTCCGCCGGCACGAGATCTGATCAGCGCCATCTCCTGGATAAGGTCATCTGATATCCAGGAACCCCCGCGCGCAACCGCAAGAACGGCATCTCTCAAATCGAACGGGTTGCCATTTTTGCTCACATAGCTTTTTGCCCCGCATTCTATTGCCTGAATGGCCAGCATCGGAGTGTCGCTCATCGAGAAAACGACGATCCGAGCGTTGGGATCATTCGTGACAAATTCGCGGGTGAGGTCGAGGCCAGAGCCATCGGGAAGATTGATATCGATGACGGTGACGTCGGGCGCCTCATCTTTCATCGCGATGCGTGCTGCGGACGCCGTACGCGCTTCGATCATTGTCACTCCGTCATCTCCGGAAAACAAAGCCCGGCAACCGGAAATGACGATAGGATGATCCTCGACCACGAGAAGCTTCACGTTGGCTCGCGCTCACCTTGACTACCAGATTAACTTTGGTTCTAGCGAGCGACGATCGATTATCAATGCCCATTTTTTTGAGAACTTTTCCCGATTAAATTGCAAACTTTCCCGAGGTCCAGCATGACGGTCGACGTGTCTCGGCAGCGTGACGACGTCGTCGAAGTGAGCGTGCGAGACAAGGGTCGAGGACGAGACGATTCGTCAGAAGAGGGATTTCGCATGAAGCTATGTGGAAGCGCGTCAATGCGCTCCGGGGGTCCTCCGCAGCCTCCCCAACCGCCGACAGCGCGACCTTGCTGGACATTCGCTTGCCGGTTACGGCTATGGCATCTACGGAGCCCTAGACACACGCGCTTTTGTTCCTATCCGAACATCCTGTAGATGATGCCCGGTGGATAGATGAATTCTCTCTTGCCCAGCACGATTGCGTAGTGGCGCCCAACACGAGGACAGATTCCAACGTAACGGTATACGCGACCCCATTCGTCTTCGATCGCGTCATAGAGAGGCCCATCCATAAATTGGCCGATCCTCGCGCCCACGGGATGCACATTCCGCAGGATGCAGAATTCCTGGCGTGCGTTGTCATCAATTCTGAGGTCACAGGGCATCGCTCGCCCCGCATTTTCTCGGCGCGTTTGAGATGCAGATTTTTCTGAAACAGGACACGACGCCACCTCCATTGAGATGGGGCCGTCCCCGATGGGTCATAAGCGCCGGTCGTCCAGCGCGTCCTTATTCAATTTAAGCCAAGGTCGCGGCTACGGCAAATGGTCAATGGCTCATGGCTGCGCGCTGAAATTCATCAGCCAGTGCGGCTCGTTAGCCCTTTGGGCCAATACTCGGGATCGAATGACTAACTCCTTTCCATGCGACGAGGCGCGTGCAGGACGGAATCGTCGCCACGACTGAGGGCTATGCCGAGGCGAAGCGACTCCGCGATCCGCTCCGACCGGTCGATGAATAGCGCCGCAGCCTGGGGCGGGCAGACGTTGCCTGCGGTTTTTCTGAAAATTGCCAGCCACCGCTCGAAGTGCACGTCCGATATCTCCGCGATTGCAGCGTGCACCGGCATGGGACGGCCTTTGTAACGGCCGGTCATCAAGACGACCGACGACCAGAACTCGCGCAGCTTTGCAAGGTGCTCAGACCAGTCGGAAACGCGTGCCGCGAAGACAGGACCGAGAAGCTCGTCTTCTCTGACAGCCGCATAGAATTCATCGACGAGCGTTCCAATCAATTCTTCATCGATACCTGCGGCCACACCGGGGGCATTGGGTCGGGGCGCAATGTTCATGACGTGACCTTTGACGACGGCTGGAATAAGATGTACGAACTATACATCTTATGTGCCTTGTATCAAGGCGGTACTCGCGGGAGTGGACATGCGGCTGACCGTCCTGTCGGATTATTCGCTCCGGGTGCTGATGTACCTCGGCATACATGACGATCGGCTTTGCACGATCGCGGAAATCGCGCAGTCCTACGGAATTTCTGAAAATCATCTGATGAAGGTGGTGAACCGGCTTGGGCAATGCGGGTTCATCGAGACGACGCGCGGACGGGGTGGCGGTCTGCGTCTTGGCCGAGAAGCGAAGACAATCACGATTGGCGAAGTCTTGCGGGCGACTGAAGACGATTTCCAGCTGGTGGAATGCTTCGGCGAAGACAGCATGTGCCGCATCAACGAACCTTGCCGGCTGAAGCAGGCACTGCGGCGTGCGTTGAATGCCTACTTCGCAGAACTCGATAGCTGGACGCTCGCCGACATCGCCGGCAATCGGAAAGCGCTCAGCGCCATTCTCGATCATGCGCCAGCCTGATCGCCTTAAAGGGGGGAGCCCAAACTTGCTAAGGACCAGACTTACAGAAAAGCTCGATCTGCGCCTTCCCGTCATCGGAGCGCCCATGGCGTTTGCCGCGGGAGGGCGGCTCGCGGTCGCGATCACCGACGCTGGCGGACTGGGCCTCATCGGGGGTGGCTATGGCGATGCGGACTGGCTGTCGCAGCAGTTTGCCGCTGCCGGAAACCGGCGTGTCGGCTGCGGTTTCATAACTTGGTCTCTGCGCAAAAAGCCTGAGCTTCTCGATCTCGTTCTCGATCATCATCCGAAGGCTGTGCTTTTGTCCTTCGACGACCCCTCGCCATTCGCCGCTCGCATCAAGGATCGCGGCATAACACTGCTCTGCCAAATTCAAACGCGGCGCGATGCGGAACACGCTCTCGATTGCGGCGCCGACGTCATCGTCGCCCAAGGCTCAGAGGCTGGAGGTCACGGTGAAAAGCGGGGCACCTTCTCGCTGGTTCCTGAAATTGCGGATTTGATTTCCAAGAAGTCGCCCTCAACGCTGCTCTGCGCTGCTGGCGGCGTTGCGGACGCTCGAGGGCTTGCGGCCGCGTTGATGCTCGGCGCCGATGGCGTTCTCATCGGTTCACGTCTTTGGGCTTCGGAAGAAGCCAACGTCAGCACGCGTATGCATCAGGCGGCGCTTGGCGCGACGGGCGACGACACCATCCGATCACAGGTCATGGATTTGGCACGGAAGCTCGATTGGCCGAACCGGTACAGCGCCCGTGTCCTCAAGAACCGCTTCATCGAGCGGTGGCATGGACACGAAGCGGAACTGTGCGCGGTCGCCGATGAAGAAGCCGTCAAATATCGCGCGGCTTGGGCTGACGGAGATCCTGAAAACAGCAACACATTCGTCGGCGAAGCCGCCGGTATAATCCATGAGATTGAACCCGTTGCACGGATCCTGGATCGCATGGTGCAAGATGCGGAACGCCTGCTGTCGTCCGGCGCAGCCGTGAGCCACCCCTCGCCCGCATGACCGGCAAGATCCATTTCGTCAACAAGTAGCAGGCAAACGAGAAGCCATGGTTATGTTTGCCGGCGGTCCACGAAAGCGACCTGTAGAGCTAGTGTTCTGAGCATGGCGGCATTATTCCGCACACTCGAAACCCGGAAGCTTCCCACCGGGTTTCGAGCTAACTGTCAGTGTACTCAGGACGATCTTAGTACTTCTTAGGGCACCAAGATTCCGACGAGGATTTGCATGCCTCGGGGAAGGCCTTCGCCATTTTCTCCGCCGCAGCCCATTCCTGCTCATCGATGCTGTTGTTCACGTCCACGTCGATCGCGGTAAACGTCGGCGCCGGATCGAGCTTCAGCTTGGCCACGTTCGCTTCATACTCCGTGCGGCTGATCGTGCCGCTGCCATCGGTGTCGAGTATCTTGAAATTGTCAGCCCAGCTGCCGGCGACGGCGGCTGTTCCCGAAAGCAGTAGAAACGAAGCGAAAGCGACCCATTTTTTGGTCATTGCGTCTTCTCCCTAATATATCGTTCTATCGTCGTGACGTCGTCGGCCGTTGCGGCCAACGATTCTGCCGCCGGTTTTTGGCGGCCCCCAACGGGCGCCTTCTGGCCAATCTTAATCAATGGCAAGCTTTCCAAATCCCAGCAGGACATCCTGGCAGGCGCGTCAGGACGATAGCTTTTTGCCTTCGGGCACTTGGCGGAATGGGGCGACCTCTCTTTTAACCAGCGAGCGCGCTCTCCGGCCTGTCTGGCCTAGAACATGCGCTTTGGGAGAGAGGATCTTGAGCCAGCCGAGCCTTGGGGTTGGCGAGGCATTCTCAGCAACCGCACTCGCGCTCCGGACCGCACTCATTGCACTGAGGAACGCTAACAGCAGTTCGCGGCGCCTTCGGTCCTCTCGCTCGGAGACGTGTTGCTAACTCCCGGGCTGCGCTAAGGCTTTTCGAAGTCCGCTTCTTTGTCAGAAATCTCTCAATCGCGGCTGTCATTGTCCGCAAGGACAGGCCGCTGAGGGCCGTTGGCGCGTGCCGATGCAACATTTAACGGCGGCAACAGAGTTTTCGGTCCCGCCCCTGACAGGCGCCGGGCTTTCGTAGTACGTTGACGGCTTAATTTGGCAAATGGACGGGAACCGCAGTTGAGACGCAAGATTGCTGCCATCCTCGCGGCCGATATCGCAGGTTATAGTCGCCTGGTCGCCGAGGATGAAGAAGAGACGCTGCGCCGCCTTGCCGTTTACCGCGGCGTCTTCGAGGACTTCGTTTCCCGCGCCGGAGGCCGCGTCTTCAATACGGCTGGTGACGGATTTCTTGCCGAGTTTCCCAGTGCTGTCGACGCCGTCCGCTGCGCGATCGACGCCCAGGAAAGTTTGAGAACACGGAACCTCGCCTATCCGCCGAGCCGGCAGATGGCCTTCCGCATGGGTCTGACGATCGGCGACGTGGTCGATCGCGACGGCGACCTTCTCGGCGACGGCGTCAATATCGCCGCCCGCCTCCAGACTCTCGCGGAGCCGGGCCGCATTTGCATATCCAAATCCGTGTACGATGCGGTGGCCAACAAGCTATCGGTGCACTTCACCGACCTCGGCGCCCAGCAGGTGAAAAACATCCCGAACCCGGTGCACGTCTTCGGCGTCGCGACCGGCGAGGTCGCTCAGCCCAAGCCCGCCAAGAAAACCCCTTTGGGCAAGTCGAACATCCGGCCGCTTACGGCCGCCGCCGCGATAGCCGGGGCGTTGCTGGTTGGCGCCGCAGCCGCGATGTTGACGAAGTCCATCGTGGAGCCCGCGAAGAAGACAACGGCGGAAGAAGCGACGAAGCCCGCGGCTGTTGTGGCGTCTCAATCGGATGACGCAACGAATGCGCGTTCAGGCTCGCAGATCGAGTTGACGAAGGCCCCGGCTGCCGAAACAGCCGCGGCGGCTAGCGTTACTCCGGCGACGGCTTCGCCGCCGACGACCGATATAGCCGCCAACAATCCAAAGCCCGCGACGGCCAATCAGAGCGACGACGTGGCCTCGATGGGCCGATTGCGGCCGCGCTGGTGGAGCGAGTGCAAGGGTGGGGATCGTGCGGCTGCGATAAGCGCCTGCCGCCGGCTCATCGATAACGGCGGGATCGAAGGGACGGATCTGGCGCTCGCGTACGAGAAGCTCGCATACGCGCAGCGGCAGGGCGGACAGCTTGACGATGCCATCGCCTCTTTCACGACGTCGATAAGCACGGCGGAATCAGCCAGTGCCTACAACGAGCGCGGTACGGCCTATTTCCTAAAAGGCCAAGTGAACGACGCGATGGCCGATTATGACCGCGCCATCGCTCTCGACGGCACCAATGGCAATGCGTTCAACAACCGTGCTTGGGTGAACTACAAGCTTGGCCGCATCAAGGAGGCCAAGGCCGACGCCGACAGGGCGCAAAGTCTGAGCCCCGCCAAGGCCGACGTCTACGATACCCGCGGCCACATCTTCGAAGCTCTGGGCGATCGGGCAGCAGCGATCAAGAGTTTTGAAAAGGCTCTTGCGCTCGATTCCACACTGCAATCCAGCGAAGCGGCGCTGAAGCGGTTGGGTGCTCGATAAAAAAAAGAGCCCGGCAAATAAAACCGGGCTCTATTTAGTCTCTATACCGCCTACCGCGCACGGGTCGTTTGTGCCCACCTCTTTATTCGCCGAGATTGACGATTTGCACCCGACGATTCTCGGGCGCGTACGGGGCTTTCGGATTCTTCGGCTGTTCCGGCCCGTAGCCGACAGCGATTAACTGATCATTCGTAAGATTGAACTCTTTGACCAGCGTTTCACGAACGGACTGCGCGCGCCGTTCTGAGAGCGACTGGTTGTAAGTCGGGCTGCCTGTTGAATCGGTGTGTCCGGCGAGCAGGAAGCTTGCGCCTTTGAGCTGCGCGTTCTGGAGCGCATGGCCGAGCGCGTCGATCGCCGGCCGCGCGCTCGGCGAAATCTCCGCAGAGTTCAGCTCGAAACGGATTTCCATGTCGTAGTTCGGCATGGTCTTCGCAGCATCGGATAGCTGATTGCGTTCCTCTGCCGTGATTGCAATTCCGCGCGACGATTTCTGTTTCAGCGACTTGATTAGATCAGCGGTGGCGTTGTTGACGACGCCGCGTGTCGGACCTTTTGCCTTCAATGCGTCGACGAGGCTTGCGGCGCTCGGAACGCTGGCGGATTCGCCGAGGGCAAGTCCTGTCGTCAAAACGAATGCGGTGCAGATCGCGGCCGCGGTCACAAATGGGCGCGAACCAAAGCTAATTCCGGTCATGACGATGTAATCTCCCAAAGCTCGACGTGAAATCTAGCCAGCTCGAAGCCGGCCAGCAATGACAGTTCGCGAAAGCCGCGCCGAATTCGGCTGCCAGCCTTAAGCAGGGGCGACCACTGGCTCAACCTTACGCCGTACACCCCAGAAGTCCCATCTGGTCCAAACGCTGTGATGACGGACGGATTTCGAAATAATGGAAACAAGCTCCCAAAAGTTCGCCATCCGGCTTTTCATTTCCATAGGGAATGCTGGCGCCATTGCCTGTTCCGTTTGGAACTCAACGCCGAATGCCTCTCCTGATGGCGAATTAATTTCGGCCCCTCCATATGGAGGGGGCTTTGGAGAAATTCCCGATTTTTGAGGAATTCCTTCAGTAAACAACATTCAAATGACGGGCAAAAATGCAGCGCCATTGTCAGTGCGCAACACTATTGAACGAACTGTGCCTAAGTGGGCGGCAAGGGCTCTGGCGTAATAGCCGAATCATTACAAACAAGATCTAGAAAAGTCGGATCTTACTTTTGGGTAAGAGCGCGTGGCCGTGTCTTAGTTGAAGAGCGGCGCCCAGTCGAAATGGCCAGTTTGGGAGAATGCAATGCCCGGCACACCACGCTTCTTACCGCCCTCCAATTATTCGCTGCTCGGCAATTCGGCGGTAATTTCGCGCTCGATCCGGACTTCGCTGTTTCGCGCCACCGTTGGTGTGCTGATGGTGAGTTGCTCGGCATCCGCCGTAAACGCAGCAAACTGCGGCGCGGCCTCGCTCGGCGGCGGCGCCGGCGGCCCACCCTCCATCTCCGCGACGGAATCATCGACGACCCAGGTGCTCGAGGAAATCCGGCGCCGCACGCAGCTCGCGCAGGCGCAGGCGCAGCCGATCCCAGCGAGCTACACCACAACCGCCGATGCGCCGCCAGCCGCCTCATCCGCCTCCGCGGAGGCTAAGGCCGCGCAGGCCGCCTCGTCCGGCGGTGCGGCAGCGAAGAAACCGACTTATACCAAGACCGCATCGGCACAGCCGGCTGGTAAAGACGGTTACGTCTACAGCGAATACGCCGGCTCGGACCGGATCGTAGGATCCTGGGGCCAGGGCTTCCTCGATTACGAACGCCACAGCAACATCGCGCCGGGCCAGCAGGAGAATACTTCACGAACCTCGAAAACCGCTGGTGTGATGTCAGGCACTGACTGGACGTGGGTCAACTCGGGAGCGCGGCAGGCCATCCAGGCTGGCTTCTTCAGCGGCTATTCCGCGACGTTCAACACGTTCGGGAATACGCAGTTTAATTCCTACTCGGGTCAATCGACCGAATTCGACGCGATCTCCCGGACGAATAACAAGCAGCAAATCGACGGCTCATTCCTTGGCGCCTACGTGGCTGCAATTCGAGGGAACGCTACGTTCGATCTTGCTTTCAAGGCCGACCTTTTCGATCTGAGGCAATCGAGTGTTTTGACACAGGTGGATGGTGGACCCGGTAATGAGGTGGGCTGTGTGCCTGCTCCGAAAGCGCTCGAAACCGGCTCGGCCTCCGTCAACAACTATACGATCGCGGCAGACGCTGCGTATCGTTACGACGTAAGCCCCTCCACATGGTACGAGCCGATCTTCAGCATCCGCTACACGATCACTGACTACGGCGATGACCCGACGCATCTGACGAGCCTCAGCAGCAACCCGCTCAATAACGTGTTCGGCCCGCCCGGAAGGCTCGGCCTCGAGGACGGCACTGTGTTACGTTTGCAGGCTGGCATACGTCGCGGTCAGCAAGGCGTTTTGCCCGACGGGGGTCTTTGGACCGTTGTCGGCGGAGCCTTCATCTACAGCGATGTCGCAATCACCGGCTTCAAATATAGTCTGCCCGCAAGCGACACTCCGGGCACCGTATTCGGCACGAACGTCTTTCCGGTCGACGAAGGGAAGGTTCGCGGGCTTGGACAGATCCTGACGACGTTCGATTATGCCAATGGCTGGTCCTACCTCCTGATGGGCGAAGTTCGCGGCGGCGAGGATCTCATCGGCGTCGGCGGCCGTGCAGGCGCACGCTACAGGTGGTGAGCTGAAGCGCTCGCTAAGCCGCCGTCACGAGCCGTCTCCGACGACCGAGAACGGCGCCCAGAAAGCGGGATACGCATCCCACAATTGCGCCGGCGTCGCCGGCGCTTTTGTTATCTGCTGCAGCATCGCCTCCCGCAGCGCCTCCGATCGCCCGAGCGCCGGATCCTTCGCCCGGATGCCGAACGTCGACGTCGTCAGCGTCGCCGCCGCCTCTGAATCAACGCGCCAGTGTGAGACCAGGATGGCGCGTGCCCCGGCATGAAAGAACGCCTTGGCGAGGCCCGAAAGCGCCCGCGCGCCGGGTTTCGATTCCGCCGCCGTGTTGCAAGCCGCCAGCACCACCCAATCCGCATTCAAGTTGAGCTGCGAGACCTCCGAAGCGGTCAGTAGCCCATCGTCGTCGTCGGTTGGATCGTCCGGCGGTGTCATCACGAGTGCCGGCTCGGATAGGCCTGGCACGTCGTCAGCGACGAGACCGTGGGTCGCGAAATAGACGACGTTGAACTTGCTGAGGTCGGCATTCTTGACCGCGCTCTTGGTCGCCGCCGCGCCGAGATGCAAATCGGTTTCCGTCGCCCCAAGGTCCTTGGCGACTGTCCTCAATTCTTCCTCCGCGCCCGGCAAGTCCGGCAGGCGCCGCAGAATGTCCATCACCTTGTCCACCATCGAAGCGGAGAGTCCGCGTGATTTGGAACTCTTGGCGCGATCTGCGGCGCCGCGTGTTGCGGCTTCCGACTTCACGCCGCCGAGCTGCGGATTTCCGAAGCCGACCATCGGTTTCCGGTTTTCTGCGAATTTCGGCAGCGTTCGAAGGGCTTTGAGGCTTGTGACGGACGGGAGGACGGTAATGGCATGTTCGCGGATGATCCAGGCGGTGTCGCGATACATCGCCAGATCTCCCAGGACGGGCCGCAAGACCTTCGGCTGCTTGGTCACCAGCACCTGAAACGGCAGGCTGGTCAGCGGCCCGGACGGCACGATGATCAGCTTGGCTTTCGACGAAAATGTAGCTTCGAGCGGCGCCAAAAGCTGCGAATAGAGTTGATAGGAAAGTCCGAGGTCGAAGAGGCCGCTGGACGCGGTAATGTTGCGCTTTAAGTCCTCCGTATCGAGCGTCGCGCGGAGCGTCTTGATCGCGTTCTCGAGCCAGATCTTCGAGACGTTCGCTTCGTGCCACGCGAACCCCTGTTTCGTCAGCGCCCAGACGTATGTGCGGTCCGCGCCCGAGACGATGGTGATCAGGGCTTCATCGTCCTTGATGAACTTCACGGCATCTTCCGTCGTCACCGAACTCGCGTTGACGAGGTCGAAATATTCCGGAAATGCCGATTTGACCTCGTTGTTGATTTCGATGCGCTTCTTCTCGTAGTCGTCGAGCTGCTTGCGAATGTCCGTCTCGCGCTCTTCAGGTGGCTTCGCGAGGTCGTCGGTCAGATGCCGTTCCAGGACCGTCTGCGTTGCTTCGATCGTTTGCAGTTCACTGACGAGTTTTTGCAGCCGTTCGTCCTGCGTCGCAAAGCGCGCTGCCATGCCGGCGACGGCTCTTGCGGTTTCGCTCTGCTCCGCGTTCTGCCCGATCGTGAACCCTTCGTCGAAATCGGCTTTGTGATCGGCAGTTTTGATCGCGTCCGCCGCTGCCAGGATCTGCAGATGCTCGGTCAGATGCTCGACGGCCTTTTCGCGGCGCGCGGCGCGGGCGAGGATGATCGACGTGCCCTTTCGGATCGATTCCAGCGCGTCGGCGGTGCGCCCCTCATGAAGCTGCGCCCGGCCGAGATAGCGGTAGGACTCAGCAAACTGGTCTGCCGTCGGTGCAAAGACTTCCTTTCGAATCTCAAGCGTTTCGAGCAGCAGCTTCTCGGCTTCCTCGGGCTTGCCTTGCTCGATCTGATTGAGCGACAACCCGACGAGCGTCGACGCGATATCGGGATGGTGCGGGGGCTGAGACGCGCGCCTGAGTGCCAGCGCCTCGCGGAAGCGCTTCTCAGCCTGCTTGTATTTTCCCTGGTTGAAGAGATTGGTCGCCAGCTTGCTGAGCGTGCCGGCGATTTCAGGATGGTCGGCCCGTTGCGACGAACGGCGGATTTCGAGAGCCTTTTCCAGCAGCCTCTGCGCTTCCTCGAAAGAGCCCCGGCTCGGGTCGGTTTCGAGCGCGCCCGCAAGGTTCTGGAGCGTTCCGGCAATGATCGGGTGATTTGGCGGCAAGCTTCGCGTGCGGATTTCCAAGGCCCGGTTGAGAAGCGGAACAACCTCGTCCCAACGCTCCTCGGACTTGTATAGCTCCGCCAAATTGTTCAGCGAGTCGGCGATTGCTGGATCATTTTTCGCGAGCACGCGCTCGCGAATATCCAAGGAGCGCCGATAAAGGATTTCCGACTGACGGAAATCGCCGATCTGGCAGTAATAAAATCCCAGATTGTTGAGACTGGTCGCGAGGTCGGGATCATCGGGTGGCAGGACCTTTGAATAAATCTCGTAAGCTTCGCGAAACAGCGCGCCCGAAGCCGCGACCTCTCCCTGCACCTGATGAAGAAATGCCAGCCAGGACACGGCTTCCGCATAGTCCTTCGATTCCCGGTTGGTGCTCTTGGCCGCGTCGGCGAGCTTCTGCGCAATGGCCATCGCCTCGGGATAACGAGCATCGCGCGCGAGGGCCGAAAGCTGGGCCTTGAGGGCCGCCGTGTCATCGGCACGCAACGGCACACCGGCGACCGCCAGCGACAGGCAAACGGCAATAAATCGGATTTGGCGTCGCAAAAGATGTTCCTGACCGCGAATGAGGGCATCTACCGCACAAAAGAGCAGCTGCATCCATAGATCGTCAACGAGGCCGCGCAGAAAATCTGTAACCTAGGTGACCGGCCAGGGGCGTCCGTCGGCTTCGGTAGACCGCAGTCCCATAGTTGATGATGTACGAGACGCGCTGGAGGACGTGCCGGGCCGCCTCCGGTGTGGCCGACCAGATTGACACAATAACGGCGCGGAGTCGGCCTCGCCCTCCTCATGGCTATCTTCATCGAGCTTGGCTGCGGCCTCGAGTTGCATATCGCCGCCACACCCCGCCGCCCTGGGGAAGCCGCAAGGAGCAATCGGAACCGGAACAATCGCCCTTCCCGCCCCAGGCGTTGATGGCCTCGACTCTTCTTCGTTCCACATGCCTTAGAGCGATTAGTTAGCAGGCTGAACACTTGCCCATCTTAACCGGATGCCGCAATCGAGCTTGGCCGGCGAAGGAGACCCAACCCGCAAGAGGAGCTTCGACGACGTCGGCATTTGCGTACGTTTCACTTATCGTGGATGTCAGCTTCTAAAGTCGACGACGTGCACATCCAAATTTGTTCAGTGATTATCGTGCATGCACTTTGAATGGTTAGCCAAAACCTCGATGACGCGGCATTGACTCACATGCCCGTGAGAGCAGCCATCGATCATGCGCTTTAGTTCCTTTTGCAACGCCTTGAGACTGCGCAAACGCCGCTCCACCTCACCCAATCGCTCTTTCGCAATCGCATCCGCGGCCTCGCACGGCTCTTTTGGATTGTCCTGAAGCTTGAGCAGCGCGCGGATCGCATCCAGTTCAAAACCAAGCTCGCGGCAATGACGGATGAAAGCCAATCGGCGAAGATCGCTATCGGCAAACAGCCGGCGATTTGCGTTGGTTCGCGCGGGACGCGGCAACAATCCGATCTCCTCGTAAAATCGGATGGTCGGTACTTTGACCCCACTGATCCTGGCGGCGTTCCCGATCGACACCTCATTCATTTCAGTTTGCTCCTCTAGTTATTAGAGCATGTAACGACGGCGGAGCGTGGGTCAAGATACGGAATCCCATGCACCCAATCGGAAAATGTTTCTTGCTCCTCTAGCCACTTGAGGAGCTAGCGACCGTGAGTGCGCCCCGCATGATCCCGCGCGCTGGTGAAGCCAATGATGTCACGCGAACGGCCGCGGTCAGATTTCTCGACGAGATGCGCGGCCCGAATCATAGGACGAGGAAATGCTGAGCTTGAACTGACGAGCCATTTAAAATTGACAGCGGCGGTCAATTAAATTGACGGCAGCTGTAAATTCTCGCCGCACGATGCATGCGAAGAAGGGGTTGCAGAAAATAAACATACGCTGGCTCATCGAAAATACAGGCCAATTTATCGCAATTGAGAGCCGGTATCCAACTTGACTTTGCCATCATCAGAAATCACCTTCGGCGCCATGAACGGTTCCACACACGCAAGCTTGCGACTCCCAAGCGCCGCGCGCAATTTGCGGGCGCGCGCGCGAGCGAATGTGTCATCCTGGGCGACCCGATCTCTGAAGGCTTTTTTGGTCGCGCTGATCTTCTTCGCGTCCGCGCCGGTCTGTATCTCCCACGCAAAGTCGCACTTCGCTTTCAAAAGCTCTGAGTCTCAGCTCCTAGCAGCGGCAGCTGATGTTGCCGCTCCTGCTGAGCAGGAAAGCAATAGCGGCGACCCGATTTTATTCGGTGGGATCGAGCATCATAATTGGTGTGGCTGCCCCTACCTCGATGCATTTCCTTCACGATCTTGCTATAAGTCTGCATACGTTGATGGGACACGCGTCCGTTATCCCACGTACCTCGATGCGCTCGCTGCGAAATTTGAACCGGCGCCGCTCCAGAAACCCCCACGTCTGCCCAACGGCGCCTAAGCGCCCGCATCCGCCCGCAATTTTGCGCGCCGATGGTTCCTCATTCTCAATGAATTGACGCTTGGATGTGCGCCCTAAAACGGCGTTCTGTCCGGCATGGATTGTCCTGTCATGAAGCGACTTGGTCTCGTCGCCGGCTGCCTCCTCGTGGGCACGGTTATCGGCGCGCTCTTTGTTCACACCGAGGATTTTGCGCACCCCTTGAGCGAGCTTTTCGGGCTCGATTCACAAGCGGAAACGGCGCATTCCGAAACGGAAAGCGCGACGCATAGCGCCAAGCACGAACACAAACACGGGCCGGAGGAAGCTTCGGCGAAGCCCGGTGCGGGTGTTGAAGCAGACCACGACGAGCACAAGGAAAACGATCAGCTCGCAATGGCCGCAGAGCAAATCGAACGATCCAAAATTGCGGTTCAGTCTGCTCAGCCTGGTCTTCTAAGCAAGCGCTTGCGCGTGCCCGGAACCATCATACCAGATCGCAATCGCGTGGGCCGCGTTCCATCTAAGGTCGTCGGCACAGTCGTCGAGCTTCGAAAAGGCTTAGGTGATCCCGTGAACGCCGGGGAAGTCATCGCCGTACTCGACAGTCGCGAGGTTGCGGATGCGAAGAGCGAATTCATCGCGGCCCTTGTCAATTTCAAGCTTCAGGAAACGCTTTACCAGCGGGAAAAGACGCTTTGGGAAAGGCAGGTGACCTCTGAGCAGCGGCTTTTAAAATCGGAAGCAACCTACAGGGAGGCGCTCGTTCGCCGCGACGTCGCGAAACAGAAGCTTTCCGCGCTTGGCGTCGGCGATGCTGCGATCTCGAAGCTCTCAGACGATGGCCAAGTCGTAACCGGCCTCGAGCGCTACGAGATAAAGGCCCCGATCGGCGGGCGCATCGTCGAGCAGCTCGTGGACATTGGCACACCCATGGGAGGAGAAGGGCAAGCGCATGAATTGTACGCGATTGCCGACCTTTCAAAAGTTTGGGCCGAATTGACGGTGTCGCCACAGGATCTTCCGCAAATCAAGGAGGGTCAGCGCCTCGCGATCGAGGGGAGCGCCAAGTCGGACGGGGTCATTATCTTCACGAGCCCGATTCTCAATCAGGAAACTCGCTCCGCTCGCGTTATCGCATCGATCGATAACACTGATGGGGCCTGGCGCCCCGGATCATTCGTTACCGCCGACATCGCGGTCTCTGAGGCGAAGGCCGATCTCGTCATTCCCAAATCGGCCCTCCAGACCGTTGAGGGGGCAACGCGTGTTTTCGTCCGAACGCCAGAGGGCTTCGAGGCCCGGCGCGTCACGATCGGCAATGACGATGGCGACGCAGTGGAGGTGACTTCTGGTCTCGAGACCGGCGAGCAGATCGCCACCGCCAACACATTTTTGCTCAAGGCCGAGCTCGGCAAATCCGAAGCCGAGCACGCCCATTGACCTAGGAATTTGCAATGATTGCCCGCCTTCTCTCCTTTTCGGTTCATCAGCGCTGGCTCGTCGTGATGCTTACGGTGGCGGCGGCTGCCTACGGTATTTATTCGCTGAATAGGCTGCCGATAGATGCCGTTCCCGACATCACGAACAATCAAGTGCAGATCAACACTCTTGCGCCGTCGCTCTCACCTGTCGATGTTGAGAAGCAAGTCACTTTTCCGGTGGAGACCGCACTCGCCGGAATTTCCGGGCTTGAATACACGAGGTCCTTGTCGCGGAACGGGTTTTCACAGGTAACTGCGGTTTTTGCCGAGAAGACGGATATCTACTTCGCCCGCCAACAAGTCGGAGAGCGACTGCGGGAAGCCGAAAAAAATCTACCGGATGGTATTGCGCCCAAGCTTGGTCCGATCTCAACCGGGCTCGGCGAAATCTACATGTGGACTGTGCAGTATGCGCCTTCGGCAGCCGCGCAGGTGAACGACGGCAGCCCGGGCTTGCAAAGCGACGGCAGCTATCTCACTGCCGAAGGTCAGCGGTTGACGACGGAGATTGAGCGCGCGGCGTATCTGCGGACGGTCCAGGACTGGATCATTCGCCCGCAGATGATCACGGTGCCTGGTATCGCGGGTATCGACGTCATCGGAGGCTTCGAAAAGCACTATCTTGTTCAACCAGATCCCGCGCGGCTTACGGCGCTCAACCTCTCGTTCTCCGATGTGGCGCAGGCGCTCGAGCAAAACAACGTCAACCGAGGCGCGGGGTACGTCGAGAAAAACGGCGAAGGCTTCGCTGTGATAAGCATCGGCCGTCTCACGACACCGGAACAAATTTCAAACACCGTCATCACAACACGCAATGGCGTCGCTATCCGCATCAGGGATGTTGCCGAAGTACGTATCGGAGGGGAGATCCGAACCGGCAGCGCCAGCGAAAATGGTCAAGAGGTGGTGGTCGGAACGGCCCTCATGCTGATTGGCGGCAACAGCCGCACGGTCGCCGCCGCTGTCGACGCCAGGATGCAGCAGATACGGAAGAGCCTTCCTCCCGGCATAGAAGCGCAAACCGTCCTCGATCGCACGCTCCTGGTGGATGCGACGATCGCAACCGTGAGCAAGAACCTTGCCGAAGGTGCGCTGCTGGTCATCGTCGTGCTGTTCCTGCTGCTCGGGAACTTCCGCGCTGCGCTGATTACGGCATGCGTCATTCCTCTGGCGATGCTCCTGACGATGACGGGCATGGTGCAGACCGGGATCAGTGCCAATCTGATGAGCCTCGGCGCCCTCGATTTCGGTCTCATTGTCGATGGCGCCGTCATCATTGCGGAGAACGCACTCCGCCGAATAGCAGAGCATCAGCACGGCATTGGCCGCAAGCTGAGACTCGATGAGCGTTTGCAAACGGTCATCCAATCCGCTGAGGAAATGATCAAGCCGTCAGTCTACGGCCAGGCGATCATCATTCTTGTCTACGTTCCCTTGCTTACCTTCACGGGGATCGAAGGTAAAATGTTCGAGCCCATGGCTCTGACGGTCATCATCGCTCTCGTCGCGGCATTTGCGCTCTCGGTGACGTTCGTTCCAGCTGCAATTGCGATCGCGCTTTCCGGTCGCGTCGAGGAAAAGGAGAACGTGCTGGTTCGCGTTCTGAAAAGAATTTACGAACCGGTGTTGCGTCGGGCCCTTGCTCGCCCGGTCGGCTTCGTTTTGAGCGCGGTAGCTTTGCTGGCCGTCGCCGGGACCCTGCTTTCGAAGATGGGGCAGGAATTCATACCGGCGCTCGACGAGAAGAACCTTGCGATGCAGGCCATCCGCATCCCAAGCACGTCCCTTTCTCAATCCCAAAAAATGCAAAGCGAGCTGGAAAAAGTTGTCAGCACGTTTCCCGAAGTCGCCTTCATCTATTCGAAGACGGGTACGGCGGAGGTTGCTTCCGATCCGATGCCGCCCAATGCATCGGACACATTCATCATCTTGAAGCCCGCAAAGGATTGGCCCGACCCAACCTTGGGCAAGGATGCTCTCGTCGCAAAAATCCAAACTGCCATCGAGAAGCAACCCGGCAATAATCTCGTCTTCTCGCAACCGATACAGATGAGGTTCAACGAACTTCTGGCGGGTTCGCGGGGCGACCTCGCCGTCAAAATCTTCGGCGAAGATTTCGAGCCGATGCTGCGCACGGCCAGCCAAGTCGCATCGATTTTGCGCGGAACGCCGGGCGCGACAGACATCAGTGTCGAGCAGGCCACGGGCCTTCCCTTTCTGGCGATCAAGATCAATCAAGATGAAATCGCGCGATTTGGCCTCAGCATTATGGCGGTTCAAGACGTTATTGGCGCCGCGATCGGCGGCCGGGAAGCCGGCGTGGTGTTCGAGGGCGACCGCCGATACCCGATCGTAGTCCGTCTTCCCGACGGCATGCGCGAGGATCTGGAAAGGCTCAAGCACCTACCGGTGACATTGCCGCCCGATCGCAACGGAAAGACTTCGTCTGTCCTATTGGAGCAGTTGGCGAGTTTCGAATTCACCGAAGGGCCAAACCAGATCAGCCGTGAGAACGGCAAGCGGCGTGTCGTCGTGACTGCCAATATTCGTGGACGCGACATCGCTTCCGTTGTCTCGGAGGCGCAGCAGAGAGTGGCCGAGAAGATCGTGGTCCCGTCAGGCTATTACATTTCCTGGGGCGGCCAATTCGAAAACCTCGCAGCTGCGCAGCAACGCATGTTGATCGTGGTGCCGGCGTGCTTCTTCGTGATCTTTTTATTGCTCTATTCGGCGCTTGGATCACCTCGCGATGCGCTTTTGGTATTCTCAGCCGTACCGCTTGCCTGGACCGGGGGCGTTATCGCCTTATGGCTTCGGGATATGCCGTTTTCAGTATCGGCGGCTGTCGGCTTTATCGCGCTGTCCGGCGTGGCGGTGCTCAACGGTCTCGTAATGATGACGAGCTTCAATCAGCTCGTCGAGCAAGGCGTGCAGCGTCGAAAGGCCATTTTCGTCGGCGCGGTTACGCGCCTCAGGCCGGTGATCATGACAGCACTCGTCGCTTCGCTCGGATTTGTTCCGATGGCAATTTCTACCGGGACGGGCGCGGAAGTTCAGAAACCACTCGCGACGGTCGTTATCGGAGGTCTTGTCAGCGCCACCATCCTCACGCTCATCGTCCTGCCGGCGCTATGCGCGAAGTTTGGGAGCAAGTCCGCCACGCGGCAGGAACGCGAGACCCAAATGCCGGCACTTGCGTCTGAGAGGGCAGCATGACCTCCAGATATCGAACGCACGGGACGCGCACGAGTGCGGTATCTCGATCAAACTCCCATCGCAGCGCCGAGGCGCGAGTGGAAGCAATGAAGGCCCAGATCAGGAACCGCAATCCGTGGAAGATCCGCCTTTTGGCATCGTTCCTCCTTGCAGTAATGTTGCCAGCCGCCGTGCTCGCCGCACCGCTGCGCTACTGCATTGGCCAGAATGGTCATCGCGGCATCGAATTCGTTCACGCCAAAGGTTCTTCGCATACCTATTCCGGCGTGAAGGCTCGTCTGCACACAGCGGATCATTCTGTCGGCACACCGCACATCATCGGCTCGCATTGCGAGGATAGGCAGCTGCTTCCTACGGCTGCCAAGCCCGCATCGTGCATCCGCGCAACTCCGGTTCCTCAGCCATTACTCGATAAGCATTATCGCCTTCACATAAAGTCTGACACGAAGGAGCGGGCCACGCGACCTGCCCTCTGGCCAAGATCAGATTTTCATCATCCCGATCCTCGCCTGGTTTCTCTCAGGACCGTCGTGTTGCTGAACTAGATCGACACCGAGCAGGATAAGACCAGCTTCCCACCATCAGAGGGCAATGCGCCCAGAAGCTACCGCGCCACGCGACCGGTGCGGCCGATTCCTGCTGTCTGCTTCTCAAGTTCTATTCAGCGATTGGTGCGGTCCCTCCTTTTCGCGCCTGACGCTGAAGACAGGAAACCTCATCGATAGGAACAGAAAAAATGCTCGGAATTAATTGGCCTTCATCGCTTCGCTTTCTTATGTGTTCGGCGGCCGCTGCCACGTTTATCGGCGCGAGCCTCAGTCCGGTTGCGGCGCAGAGCGCCGGGAAGGGCATCGGCTCATTCGGATCTCTGGTCGTTGCCGATGCGCATCCCTATCGGCACTGCCACAATCTTCCTCGGAAAACGTATTGCCATAAAACCGATCGGTTGCCGCGGAACTGGCCGCCGAATACGAACACGCCGCACAACTCGGAGACGGAAGGAGACTCGCGAAGAGACTGCGCGCCGGGCTCACGCGACTGCAACCCAATCTCCCGCAACGGCAAAGGATGAGCAGGCGAAGCTGCCGAGGTGCAGTAAGCGCCTCGGCACGCCGTGCTGCAGCCTGTTCGCCCCGCGCGGCGCCATTCGCAGGATATGCGCGAAAACAACGAAAGCATTGATCGATTACTGGTCGAAACAGGGGTTCGACGATGAAACCACAAAGCGCTGCGGCCAAGCTTAGCGCCCATCCCAGGCGATCCGCATTCAAACCGGACCATTCACCATCGTCGGAAGCGGATACCTTTGAGCGATGGGCTGTGGATTTGGACCAATCGCGAAAATTAGTCGCCGCACAAATCATCGACTCCGTCCGGAGCAAATGGGGCACGGCAGTCGCGCTACAGGCCGCAACGGGAATCTCGCAAACGGAAATCTCTCGCCTTCGGCATGGAAAATTCGAACGCTTCTCTCTGGAGAGATTGGTGCGCTTGCTTCGGATTGTCGATCCCGAAGTCGAGATCAAGCTTCAGGTTACGGTCATGCGGAAATCCCAACCGCGAACGTCAAAAATTAGACAAGTTCCGTAGGACGATATCGTCCATCCAAACCGGTTCTTTCGTGTAGGTATTGCAGCCGATTATTCAAAAAAGGGCCCACGAAATTCCGCTTGCTCCTACAGTCGCTAGAGAAATTAGGCTTGCTCCTAAATGAGAGGATCAAGCCATGACGACCCATGAAATCCGCTATCGCATCGACGGGATGGATTGCGGCGCCTGCGCGGCAAAAATCGAAACGGCGGTGCGTCGCTTGGCCGAGGTCTCAGAGGTCAACGTCAGCTTTCCGTCAGAGACGATGACTGTCCGCCATCGAGGCAATGCGGATCTTCTGGAAGCTATCGAGAAGACTATCAGGGGCCTCGGATTCACACTCGAATCTGCACCCTCGCCGAAGTCATTGGACGTAAGAATGCCGGCAGCCGCAGGCTCGTGCTGTGCCGGCGGACGCGACCGGGGAGAAAATGCTCGCGAACACGCGCTCCATGGCGTGGCTGCCCACGGCCACGGACACGATGAGCGAGTAAGGCACGGCGTATGGTGGACGTCGACCAAAGGTCGGCTGACAATTGTTTCCGGTCTGGCGCTCGCCACGGCCTGGGCCGCGGGCAAATTGCTTCCAGGACTGGAATTTTGGTTCTTCAGCGCCGCCATGCTGATCGGGCTTGTTCCCATCGCACGGCGTGCCGCGATGGCTGCGCGTACGGGCACGCCTTTTTCAATCGAGATGCTGATGTCGATCGCTGCAGTCGGCGCGGTCATCATCGGTGCGAGCGAGGAAGCCGCCGCCGTCGTGTTTCTGTTCCAGATCGGCGAATTGCTGGAGGGTGTCGCCGCCGGAAAGGCGCGCGCCAGTATTCAATCGCTTACCAAGCTGGTGCCCAAAACGGCACTGCTCGAAGAAAATGGCCAAACGCGTGAGGTGCAAGCCGAAAGCCTAATCGTCGGCTCGACGATCCTCGTGCGGCCCGGGGATCGCATTCCCGCTGACGGTATCGTTCTCTCGGGTGAAAGCACAATTGACGAAGCACCGGTTACGGGAGAGAGCGTGCCTGTGCGCAAGGGCGCCGGCGCAGCCGCTTTCGCCGGCACCATAAATGGCGAGGCGGTCCTGCGTATTCACGTCACTGCCGCCGCCGAGGACAATACGATCGCGCGCGTCGTGAAGCTTGTCGAGCAAGCACAGGAAGCTAAGGCACCCTCGGAGCGTTTCATCAATCGCTTCGCAAGCTATTACACGCCGTCCGTGGTGATCGTCGCTGCCCTGGTCGCGCTCGTGCCTCCCCTCTTTTTTGACGGAAGTCTGAGCGAGTGGACCTATAAGGGTCTCGCCATCTTGTTGATCGGCTGCCCTTGCGCCCTTGTCATCTCGACGCCTGCCGCAATCGCAGCGGCGCTTTCATCCGGCGCCCGTCGCGGCTTGCTGATCAAGGGCGGCGCCGTTCTTGAGCGACTTCGAGACGTCACGGCCGTGGCGCTCGACAAAACAGGCACGCTGACGGCGGGGAAGCCGCGCGTAACGGACGTTATGGCCTTTGGACGCAGCGAAGCCGAGGTCTTGCGGCTGGCGGCGGCGCTCGAGAGGGGATCCAGCCATCCGCTCGCAAAGGCTATTCTTGATCGTGTTGCGGACCAGGAAATTGAAGTCCCGCCCGTCTCCAACGCAAAAGCCTTGGGAGGGAAAGGCGTAAGCGGACTAGTCGAAGGGGTCGACACGTTCTTCGGCTCGCCGCTGGCCGCCGCCGCAACGGCGGCGCTTACCCCCGACCAGTCGGCCACGGTAACGGCGTTTAACGAGGAGGGAAAAACCGTCTCGATTCTCATTGCCGATGGCCGCATCGTCGGCGTGTTGGCCATGCGCGACGAGCCACGTGCTGATGCGCTCTCTGGCCTGCGGGCTCTCACCGCCAGCGGCATCAAGACCGTCATGCTCACCGGCGACAACCAGCGCACCGCCGAAGCCATCGGGCGGCAACTGGGGATCGAAGTCTATGCCGAGCTCCTGCCGGAGGACAAACAACGCATCGTCGGCGAACTTCGCGAGAAGGGATTCGTGGTTGCAAAGATCGGCGACGGCATCAACGACGCGCCGGCACTCGCCGCAGCAGATATCGGTATCGCCATGGGCGGCGGCACGGACGTCGCACTCGAAACGGCGGATGCAGCGATACTGCACGGCCGCGTCGGCGATATCAAAGAGATGATTACGCTGTCGAAAAATACCATGGCGAACATCCATCAAAACGTCGCCATCGCTCTAGGTCTCAAGGCGATATTTCTAGTGACGACGATAATCGGCGTTACTGGACTATGGCCCGCAATTCTCGCCGACACAGGTGCTACTGTTTTGGTCACAGGCAATGCGATGCGGCTGCTGCGCACGAAACCCCAACGCGCTTTTTCAGGTGGGGACTAGGCTTTCCTGCCAGAATACATCGATGGATGGGATGCAGCATCGGCCGGCAGGGAGGCTGAAAAGCCCCCGAGTTTGATGCCGACCGATTGGAAGCCTCGTGTCACGCGGCCAATCTGACGTCGGCCTTTGGGTATCCCGAACTTGCGGTCGCGCTATTTACCTTCGCGCGTGATCGTCCCCAGCTCCAGTCGTTGTAAGCCAGGGCTATTGCGAACACGGCGAACGCCGCGAGGCACAGCACAAGATAGTACATTTCGAATGTCGTCATTGTCGCCTCCCTTAGAAGAGTGAGGCGAGTTTAGAGCGGCGCCGAATTGATGAATTGACCTACGTCAATTGCGAGAAACATCCGTGCTCGCCCAGCTGCAGCCGGCCGGCGCGCCAGTCTGTGACGCTTCTTTGACGATCACCAAGATCGACGGCATCAGCATTCTTGACAAGGATTTCTACCTAACGGCGGCACGCAAGGTTACCCAATCCTAATCTTGATTCCCCGCGACGTCGGCATATGTTGCCGAGACCGGTATGCGGGCTGACAGGTGCGTGGGTAGCTGCATATGTCTGATCCAGAGATTGCTCCAGAGATCGCATTCGGCCGAGACACTCGTGTCCTATCGCCATTTGCTTTGGCCCAGGATGCTTGGACATATTCGGTTGACGCCTGGCAGCGCAGTGTTCTTTTCCTTGATGCTCTCGAGCAAAGAAGCGCGAGGTATCATGAGCATGCCGCCAAGTCCGCACCGCATGTGCTCAAGTTTGCTTGCGAGCTTCTCGTCGACGGTCGAAAATTGCCGAAGCCCGTAAACTATGGGCTCGTGCGCATCGTCCCGTCTGAGGACGACAAACCAGACAAGTATAAGCGGCCATTCGTGATCGTGGACCCGAGGGCCGGGCATGGGCCAGGCATTGGAGGATTCAAGCCCCAGAGCGAGATCGGCGTGGCGCTTAAGGCCAGACATCCTTGCTACTTCATCGGCTTCCTTCCGGACCCGGTTCCGGGCCAGACCATAGGAGATATCGCCGAGGCGGAAGCAGTTTTCCTCGAGCACGTGATCAATCTTCACCCGGATGCCGATGGCAAGCCTGCCGTGATCGGAAATTGCCAAGCGGGTTGGGCCGTCATGATGCTCGCAGCAGAACGACCCGATCTTTTCGGTCCGCTCATCCTGGCGGGTTCACCCCTGTCGTATTGGGCGGGTGTGCCGAAGCAGAACCCGATGCGTTACACCGCCGGCGTGCTTGGTGGCAGCTGGCTCACCGCTCTTCTGGGGGACGCCGGGAACGGCAAGTTCGATGGAGCGTGGCTTGTCTCGAATTTCGAGAATCTCAACCCGGCAAATACTCTTTGGACGAAACATTACAATTTGTACTCAAAAATCGACAGCGAGGCGCCACGCTATCTGGACTTCGAGCAGTGGTGGGGCGGACATGTGCTGCTGAACTCCGGCGAAATGCAATTCATCACTGATGAGCTGTTTGTTGGAAACAAGCTCTCGTCGGCCGAACTCACGTCCTCCAACGGTACGCGCTTAGACCTTCGCAACATTCGCTCGCCAATTGTCGTGTTCTGCTCCAAAGCGGACAACATCACGCCGCCACCTCAGGCCCTGGATTGGATCCTCGATCTCTACGACAGTGTCGACGATATCCGCGCCCACGGCCAGACGATCGTCTACTCGGTGCACGAGTCCATCGGGCATCTCGGCATCTTCGTTTCGGGGTCGGTGGCCAAGAAGGAGCACGATGAATTCGCGAGCAACATCGACTTGATCGATGCCTTGCCGCCTGGGCTCTATAAAGCCGTCATGACCCCAAAGGACGGGGCTGACCCATCGGCCAATCTGATTGGCGGCGACTATCTGGTTCGATTTGAAGCCCGTTCTTTGGAAGACATCCGCGCGCTTGGTGACAACTCTGTGGAAGATGATCGCGAGTTTGCGGCAGTGGCACGTCTCTCACAAATAAATCTCGGGCTGTACCGAACGTTTCTTCAGCCGTGGGTAAAAATGTGGGCGAACGAGAGCACGGCGGAATGGATGCGCAGGCTGCATCCACTGCGAATGCAGTATGAGATTTTCTCGGATGCCAATCCGCTTCTGAAGCCTCTTTTGTCCAACGTCGAGTTTGTTCAGGAAAACCGCCAACCCGTTCCGGAAGGCAACATCCTCTGGCAGGCTCAGGAGCGATGGAGCAAGTGGCTCATCGATGGGCTCGATGCGTACCGCGACGTTCGCGATAATGCGATGGAGGCATGGTTCCATGCCTTTTACGGTTCGCCGCTCCTGCAGGCTCTCGTTGGGCTCAGGGCTTCCAGTGACATTCCTCGCCATAGGCCGGGTGCTGACCCCGCCCATCTCGCCCTGGTTGGTGAAAAAATTGCGGATCTCAAGAACCGAATGTCCGAGGGTGGTCCACGTGAAGCCGTCATTCGCGCGCTGATCTATGTTCGCATGCCAGATGGCGTCGTGGATGAGCGTGGGTTCAATCTTCTCCGCCGCATGCGAGAAGAGGCCGGAAAAGGCGTTTCGCTGGCCACATTCAAGCAGATCCTGCGAGAGCAATTTCTGATGCTGCTGCTGGATGAGCGTCGCGCCATCGATACCATTCCAATCATGCTCGCAAGAAATCCAGACCTCGCGTCCCGTATGAAGGGAAAGTTCGATCGAATGATCGAGCTGGTTGGGGTCCATAGCAAAGCGGCGCTGACGCGGCTGACGGAAATCGAGGAGATTTTCGAAAACGAAGACACTCGGATTTCGCCTTCAAAGCAAACAGGGGTCGGCCCGTCTGAAGCAACGTCCAGGGCTCCGAAACATCACTGAATAGCTGCCGCCCCGAGGGAGCAATCATTTCTGAGGAGTGCCATTATGGGAAAGGCAGCCGTCTCGGAATTACATCGCCACGAGAAATACGAGCGGCTCATTGCAGCCGCCCAACGTCTTGCGGCGCTTCCGACAGCGGTTACGCATCCCTGCGACGCGAGTTCTCTTCGGGGCGCACTCGAAGCAACCGAAGCGGGATTGATTACGCCGATACTCGTCGGTCCCAAGAATAGAATTTCCGCCGTCGCCGACGAACTTGGACTGGATTTGAGCGGCATAGAGATTATCGACGTTCCTCATAGCCAGGCAGCTGCTGAGAAGGCGGTAGAGATTGTTCGCGCGGGCAAGGCGGAGTTGCTCATGAAGGGCAGCCTCCACTCGGACGAACTCTTGGGCGCCGTGACGAAGCGGGAGACTGGACTTCGTACGGGTCGTCGTATCAGTCACGTGTTCGTAATGGATGTTCCCAATCATCCGCAGACCTTATTTATCACGGACGCGGCTGTGAACATTGCGCCTGATCTCCTGGCGAAGCGCGATATCGTGCAGAACGCAATAGATCTTTACGCCGGTTTGGGACTCGGTCAGCCCAAGGTCGCCATTCTCTCAGCTGTCGAGACTGTTTCACCGGCCATTCCCTCAACGATCGATGCGGCCGCGCTCTGCAAGATGGCCGATCGTGGGCAGATCACTGGCGGGGAGCTTGATGGGCCTCTTGCATTTGACAATGCCATTAGCCCCGATGCGGCACGCATCAAGGGCATTAAGTCATCGGTTGCGGGCCACGCGCAGATCCTCGTCGCTCCTGATCTCGAGGCCGGCAACATGCTCGCCAAGAACCTCACTTTCATCTCGAACGCGGACGCAGCCGGAATCGTTCTCGGCGCACGGGTCCCGATCATTCTGACATCTCGTGCCGACACCGTTCGCGCACGCATGGCGTCATGTGCCGTGGCCATGCTCCTTGCCCACAGCCGCCGGGCAACCGCCCCAATCAAGGCCTAGCCAATGGCCGAAACAATCTTGGTAGTAAATGCGGGCAGCTCAAGCATCAAGTTTCAGCTCTTCGCCATCGGACAAGGCGACCAGCTCGACCGGCGATTGAAGGGTCAAATCGAAGGCATCGGAACACGGCCGCGGTTGTCAGCGCGAGACGCGAATGGTGCAACTGCAGTCGATGAGTCGTGGAGCCCGGATGAAGTCAATGAACTGTCCGATGCACTCGATAGGCTTGTGGTGTTCCTCCGCACTTATGTTGGAAGGCTGCCCGTGGCGGTCGGTCATCGGGTCGTGCATGGCGGTCCGGACTTTGTCGAACCGACGGCCGTCACCGCCCGGATCATCGATCGACTTGAACGTTACATCCCGCTCGCTCCGCTGCATCAGCCGAACAACCTCGCGCCGATGAGAATCGTTCTGGAGCGCCAACCCCAACTCTTGCAGGTTGCCTGCTTCGATACCGCCTTTCACAGAGGACACCCGGAAATTGCCGATCGCTATGCGATTCCGGAAACTCTCTACAAGGAAGGCGTGCGGAGATACGGCTTTCATGGACTGTCTTACGAGTACATTGCGATGCAGCTCCGAGACGTGGCCCCGGAAATTGCCGGCGGCCGCGTCCTCGCAGCTCATCTCGGCAGCGGTGCCTCGATGTGCGCTCTGTCGGCAGGGAAAAGCATCGAAAGCAGCATGGGCTTCACCGCACTCGACGGTCTGCCGATGGGCACGCGGCCGGGCCAGATGGATGCCGGTATTGTGCTTTATCTCATGAGTGAGAAAGGCATGACAACGAAGGAGGTCGAGCATTTTCTCTATCACGACTGCGGTCTTAAAGGTCTCTCCGGCATCAGCAACGACGTCCGCGATCTGCTGGCGAGTTCCGATCCGCGAGCCAAGCTGACGCTCAACTATTTCGCGTATCGCATCGCGCTCTTTGCTGGCTCGCTTGCTACTGCGCTCGGCGGGATCGACGGTCTCGTTTTCACAGCAGGTATCGGCGAGAACGCGCCCGCAATTCGCGGAGCCGTCTGCGAGCGCTTGTCGTGGCTTGGCATTGAACTTTCCGAATCCGCCAACAAAAAAAACGAGCTGCACATTTCGAGCAAGGGGTCGCGGGTGGGCTGCTATGTCGTCCCGACCGATGAGGAACTGATGATCGCCAAACACACGCTCGGCGTATTGCGAAAATCTACGGCAGAGCAGCTCAAGGAGAAGCGGGCATGATCGATGTCTCGTCGCTGAACCTGCTCAAGGGTAAGAAAGCGCTCGTTACCGGCGTAGCCAATGATCAGTCCATCGCGTGGGGATGCGCCAAGGCCTTCCAGGCCTTCGGCGCGGATCTCGCCATCACCTATTTCAACGACAAGGCGAAGCCTCACGTCGAACCCTTGGCGCGTGAAATCGGAGCATCCATCTTCATGCCGCTCGACCTTCAACAGGAAGGCCAACTGGAGCGTGTGTTCGAAAAAATAGCGGAAAAATGGGGTGCGCTCGATCTCTGCCTTCACTCGATCGCATTCGCGCCGAAGGAGGATTTGCAGGGGCGCGTCGTCGATTGCTCCAAGGACGGATTTCTCCGTGCAATGGAGATCTCTTGCTGGTCGTTCATCCGAATGGCCAAGCTCGCGGAGCCCCTGATGAAGTCCGGCGGAGCGTTATTCACGATGACCTATTACGGTTCGCAAATGGTGGTCGAGCACTACAATATGATGGGACCGGTGAAGGCGGCTCTTGAATCCGCGACGCGGTATATGGCCGCCGAGCTTGGACCGAAGGGGATTAGAGTTCATGCGATATCGCCCGGCCCACTGAAGACACGTGCGGCATCCGGCATTTCGGAATTCGATAAACTTCTTCAAAAAGCTCAGTCGAAGGCGCCAAGCCGTAGTTTGGTTTCCATCGACGATGTCGGAGTAGCAGTTGCGTTTCTGGGCACGGATGCCGCGAAGTTGATTACCGGTGAGACGCTGTACATCGACGGCGGCTACCACATCATTGATTAGCCAGAGCCGCGCATTCGCCGACGCTTACAGGAATGCACTGATGAGCGCATTTAAAAGAATTACTCTCGTCGTGCTTGGAGCGCTTTTCATCGCGGTGGCTGTGTTGGTTTGGAAATATGCGACGACAGCGATGACTTCTCTTGTCGAAAATGCGTGGTGCTCAACGATTGCAAAATCGGAGGTTTGCCGCTTTCGCGGTTATCAGCACACGCTGATCTGGACGACAATCGGCATCATGAACTTACTTGTCCTCGGTTTAGTCTTCGATCGTCTCCTCGATCGCCCGTGACCGCTTTCTCGGCAATGCGGATAAGGCCGATTGCGACTTCGTAAACTTCGAAATGATAATTCTCCCCTTCCTCCTGTCTGAGCCGGTAACACCATTGGACGGTTGCACCGTTTGCAGGGAATTCTTGACCGGACTGGATTACGATCTCCCAGTGGCTACGAAGCCCAAGGTATCCGTACTGCGCAAGCGCTAAGCCGGACTTCCCTGAAAAGGAGAATTCTATGATCTTCGAACCCTGGATCGGCGCCGGAGTACTGATTGCGACGGCCGCGACCGATGCGGCTTATGTGAAGTTCACGGCCTCTGTGGTCTCCAAGCGTCCTTTCTCGGCAGCAAATTGGAGCGGCATCTGGTACATGCTCTCTTCATTCGCGGTCATCAGTTATACGAATAACTGGGTCTACGTAGGATTTGCGATCGTCGGATCTTGGATCGGCGCCTATGGAACACTCAAATATTTTCACCATGAGCCGAGTCAGCCGGCCGCCCCTTTGAAGCCACCAGCGTGATCGCCCGACGAGTCAGTGCTCCAATTTTGAAAACGTTTCCGTCTGCCTGATGCTACAAAACGTGCTTCTGGAAGAACACGTCCGATGTCTCTTCAGGCCCAAACCGGACGTTCGCGCGTCGAACCTCTGCGATTGCCCCTCGAACTTTTATTTCGGCAACGGGATTAAAGATTGGACATCCCTGCACCGAGGGCCTACCGTAACATTACATGCGGCGCACGAGCTTCAGCGCCTTGAGCTTTGGCATTCCTTGCTCGGTCCTGAATTCGGACCTCTGCCAACGCTGCCTCCGTCAGGCTGAAGACTATTGGCTTGAATCGTTTTGATCATAGGCCCGCTTCGGATTGGCTTTTCCGGAGTGCATAAGGAGCCTGCCATGAAAAATGATTTTATTCGCGTCAGGCGACGCCGTGATGGCGCGTGGGCCGTGTTTCGAGGCTCTCAAGGTCTCGTGCTTCTTGCGTTCAAGTTGAAAACGCACGCTGTGGCTTACGCACGTACTATCTCCTTTTCACGAAAGCTCACCCTTTTCGTCGACGACAAATACGGGAATGGAGTCCGACAGTCGTCCTCGAGCCTCACCTATCCCAGAGTCCTCGATTAGCGAAATAACTTCACGACACCGTGCATTTCGCCGCCGTCGCATGCACGAAATTCAAACGCCGGCGAGAGGTATCGAATATGCTCGAGAGTCATGTCGTCGCGAGATCCGCCGTGCAAGCGAAGCGCGGAACAAAGCAAACGTGCAAAAATGAAACTTGTGGCAGTCAGTACTATGATCTGAAGCGCGTGCCGCCAGCATGTCCCTATTGCGGAGCGTCCTGCGATACTCCTGCCATCATTAGAGTTGACTTCGAAACCCTGGAGAAACAGCGGCCACACAAATTCAAACGCTGGGTCGAGCCGACAAAATCGCTGGCCGAAGTTTCGAAAACCGACAGCGATGAAGTTGAGGCAGTAGAGGAGGAGGAGGCTGAGAAGGATTCAGCTATTCCGTCGGCTTCGGAAGACCTTCTGATTGAGATCGAGGACGACGATGATGAGGTGCAATCGCCAGCCGAGACCGATAGCGAAACAACGTAACTCGAAAGATTCGGAGCGCGAAAATGACGGATATTGGCAATTGCCTGTCGGCCTTTGCACGGCTCTCTAGCGAAGAGCGAGAACGCAGCCTTCGTCTCATCAGCGCATACAATGATGCGGTATCTGAAACTCATCCGCCGAGTGCCGGAGAATTTAGACCTTCCCAACACTTCAGTTGGCAGGAAATAGAGCATCTGGTCAAAGACTATCGGGCTGATCGCTTATCCGACATTGGACCCGCAATGACACGCTACTTGTCGCTTTTGGACCGTGGCTACAGGTGGCCGCGCCTGGATTAGTTGAGCCTCACAAAATTCTCCTGAACCCCAGCGAGGAACCGAATGCCTAAAGGTCAGCAAAGAACCAATCGCGAAAAATGAAAGCCCAAAGCGGACAAGCCACGGCGTAGCCCACGCGGCCCGAGTTTCCAAAGCACGCTCGGCTCGACGATGAACAGCAGCGGCCAAAAGAAAACGTAAGGATTTCTCTTTCTCCATTCACCGGGCCTGTAACCGGTGGTGGTCAAATGCGGCCGGGCTATTCGTTGGCAAGCGATCGGCGTCAAGCATGTATTGGGCCCAGGGGGATTAGCGCAACATGCAGCCGGCACCGATGGTTTACGTGTTCACGAGCGGAAATTCCGGCGTGCTTGGTTTTTCCCTACGAAAGTGCGGGTCGAATCTGCCGCCAGCTGCATCGCATCTCGAAAGTTGGAGCCGCGCATATGAAGTTCAGATGTCGGTAATCGCCTTGGACGTTTTTCGTATCGATACGACAGCTGCCCTCTCTGACTTGAAATCCTGCGGCTATCATGTCGCGAGGACATCCAAAGATAATCTGCCGTTGCCGCAGCATCACCGTGGATCCAGTTGAGCGCGATTAGGCGCGCATCGATGCTCGAAGGGTTTTAAATATATTACTGTTTTCGCAAAGCGCATGCTGAACGCGAATTGCCGTGTTTGTCTGCAAACACGCTTGTCGTGGGGTGTTGCGAATTGTTGTTCGATCTTGGAGCTGAAGCGCTCGCCACCTCGGCGACTACATTTTTAGACTACTATTTTTTCGACTTCGTCTTGGGGGGAGCAATCGCTTCTCGCGCTAACCGCTCTGCACGGAGACGTTCTGTTTTTGTGCGTATCGCAAACCGCTCCGCTTCGTAGTCCTTCATCGCCTGCGACGCCTCTTGAGCGCGGCGCAGTTTCATAGCGGCAATATTGGACGAATTTCTCGGCGTAATGGCCATTATCCATCTCCTGGATCTGCGACGAAAAAAGAAACCCGCGGCTGGCAGGCAAGCCAGGCGCGGGCCCAATCAATCGAACTTATCGCCAGTACATCCGTGGTCGAGTTCGATCTTTTTTCAGCGTGCCATTAGACGGCGCGAAGGTTGTCTGCAGAAGACTTGCCGCTGCGGCGATCGGCAACGACCTCAAAAGAAACCTTCTGCCCTTCGCTGAGGGTTCCCAAGCCCGCGCGCTCTACCGCGCTGATATGAACAAAAACGTCGTTACCGCCGTTCTCGGGTTGAATGAAGCCAAAGCCTTTTTGGCTGTTGAACCATTTCACGGTTCCAGTTTGCATGTGAATAACTTTCCTCGTCTAGATGCGCACGTTCGATCCCACCAACGGTAGGGAGATAAGTCGAGGATTGTTGGAAGGTCGTCGGTCAAGCGCGCCTTTAACGCGAGGCCAAGTCGTTTCGGCAAAAGCTCGATCATACACATATATAAGCTGAAAGCGCCCCGTTACAAGGGCAAATAATGAGATGGGGCCGCACTGGCCAAGAGCGAGCCTCGTTGCGGCTGACCTACTGCCCTCTCTCTGATAGAAGAGACTATCGGCAGTCACAGAATGGGCTCTGCCGACTGAGAGTGTTCGATTGCTCCCGCCTGTCAAGCAACGGGAGCACCAATTGACGGTTAATTTCCCAAAGCACCCAGGCCAACATCCAGATTCGGAATCCGTGCTTAAATGCGCGGTCGAAATGACGTGCAACGACCTCGTCCAGGTCTACGAGATTGACGACGAGAAATTGGCTCTGCTGGTCGACATTATCGCCCAAGCTATTCTCGAGAAGTTCAACGGAGGGCAGCGGGATACCTCCCTGCTTTCTGCACACGCCACCCGCCGCGCGCTCAAATCTCTCGGACTGAAGTTCAGCTGAGCTTGTCGAAGGACGCTCAATTTTGAGTTCGAAGTGGTAGCCACCAGGAAAAGGATAGCCGTTGTGACCTCGCCGAAGTGTCAGCGGTACTCTCGGCGAAGCGCGGGCATCTCTTCTTCTTCTTTTGCTGGCCGCACTCGAGTTTCAATCACGAATGGTTTCTGACGGTCGGACCAGCGCTGACTTGATATAGCTTCGTACAAACAGGAGATGATCCCTTGCCAAAACCGCCCTGCCCGTATTTCAGGGTACGCGCTACAGACAACCATCAAACTCCTATCGAGAGTATTGACGCTGAGATAAATTCGCTGCCTGAGCACTTGGGTGGCAAAGACGTCGCTCTAATCGCCGTTCTGGACGCACTTAAAAAATACTTTGAAGCCGACCCGTCGCTCCATCGATTAGAAGTCGAGGTCGTCAACGAGGCCGGATAAGAGCATCAGCCATCATACCACGAAGCTGCTTCCGAAGAAGTGGGCCCTCAATCTGGACCGTCCGATACCCTTCTGAGCGCAAAACGCGCACGATCTCGTCGATCGAACTGCATCTTCCGGATTGCGCAAGTTCGAATGCTCGTTCAAGCGTCGTCGCCATCGCTTACCACCATCCATTCGTGCAGCTTCGTCAGCTGGATAAGAAAGGTCAGAGGGCATGTGCAGGCGCGCTAATGCGGTTTGCGACCCAGATGACCAAGCGCTTTCATTGCCGCCTGCTGCCCCAGAACGGTGGCGTCGCAATTGCCATCTCTGAAGTGCTTGAAGATTGTTTTAGCGATAACTCCGAAGAGCGCCGGGAGCTTTGCTTCGTCGACGTGGTGCACAGTAATTAGTTCCGTGCAGGCCACTCTCATGGCGCCCTTCAATAACGCAATTTCAAAATCGCTGTCTGACGCCGCCCGACGCACAACCTTCATCGGAACGCTCCCGTTTCGTAACAGGCGGGAGCGTATTGATGACCACTCTCAGTCGGCAGCGCCCGATACCGTGCTGCCGATAGCTGACTTTAGCAGGTAAGCGTCATCCTGTCAGTGAGTAAGAGCCCCGATGATCATGTCGGCACCTGAGGCTCATTTCCTCGTAGTTCGCACCGCTCTACCGACGCTTCTATGCTGAACGGCGACGGCGAAGAGGGCCGCGGGCGTTCGCGGCCCAGCCGCTGTGGCCGTCATCACAGTCACGCTCCCTTCGATCGGCGTCGGCCAGTAATACTTCGGACCACTTTCTCGAAGATGAACTGCAGTCTACTAAACACACGCTCGAGTCCTTGAGTCCGCCAGGCCCTTCGCGACAAACTTTGCCATCTCAGGAGAAATTGCTTTGATCGTCCGACCGAAAGCCTCGCTTTTCGATGTTCTTTTTGCGGTTCGCGGTTCGATCGCAGGCCGGGTCGCTTGGCGCTGTCTGTTCATTACGGTGTTGGCGTGTCTGATTGTCTACTTTGGCGAAGCACATTTGAAGTGGCTGTCACATCTCGGCACCGCCCCGTTCGGCCTGATTGGGATCGCGATATCCGTGTTCATGAGCTTCAGGAATAGCGCGGCTTACGATCGTTGGTGGGAGGGACGCAAGCAGTGGGGTGAGCTTCTCGTGCAAGTCCGGTCGTTGTGCCGCGAATTGTCGGATTTGGACGATGAGGCAAAGAATAGAATTTTTGTTCCGCTTATCGCTTACGTACACGCTCTTTCGGCGCGCCTTCGCGATGAAGATGAGATTGCAGCCGCGCGGCAGTCGGGCATAACAGTCTCCACTGCTCCCAACGTCTGCGATGCCATTCTCAGGCAGATTGGAGGAGAACTCCTTGCGCTCAACAAAGCTGGGGAACTCTCGGATTGGCGTTATTCGTCTGTCGCTATCCGCATGAATGCGATTTCCAATGTGCAAGCAGCCTGTGAACGCATCAAAACGACGCCCTTGCCGTTTGCCTACACACTTCTCATTCACCGGACGGTTTATCTATTTTGCGTCCTGCTGCCGTTCGCCCTTGCGCCGCAGCTTGACTGGGGCACGCCAGTTATCGTCGCATTCATCAGCTACACGTTCTTCGGTCTCGATGCGATCGGCGATGATTTGGCCGAACCTTTCGGATCAGCTGACAACAGCCTTCCTATTCGAGCGCTCGTCAGGACCATGGAACGAGAGACAATGGACTTCCTGGGCAAGGGGCCGTTGCCTGATGAATTGCTGCCCGTCGGCTATGTATTGTTATGAGTTGTAAGCTCTAGACTACAGGTGCGCAGCATTCTGCCGCAAAGCGATTTCCTACACTGCACCTGAGCGAAAAAACCTGGTTTGGGCGTTCGGGTCCCACCCAAGGACGGCTTTTGACCCGTTGCGGATATTCTCATTGTTTTTTTTGGCGTCCACTATCAAAGAAATCTCATCGCTCTCCCTCGTTCGGCAAAAGACTTCTCAACCATTCATGCGCCGGATCGGCGTCGTGGATGCGGTGCCAAAGCATGCGCATGGTGAAACGGGGACTTTTGAACGGCAGAGGCCAGACTTTGCAAAGGTTCTGCACGTCTGCGCTCCTTGCAAATCTCGACGGAACCGCAGCAACGAAATCCGTCGATGAAATGATCTGCGGGAGCGTCACGAAGCGCGTAACGGAAAGGTTGATGCGGCGGGAGAGACCGAGCTGCTCAAGCGCCATATCTATCGGCCCGACCATTCCTGGAGCCGCGCATTCGGTGCATGGGGTCAATACGACAGCAATGGGAATGCGGCCACGACGGATCGCAGCGTCGGCGGCTTCATCTCCGGCATCGACGCCGGAATGGGCGGCGGCTGGCGGGCAGGCGTAACTGGCGGTTACATGTACACAGGACTCGATGCCTCCGCTCGCACCAGCTCCGCCAATGTCGACAGCTATGTCATCGGCGCTTACGCTGGTGGCCCTGTCGGAGCCTTCGCTGTACGCACGGGCGCAACGTGGATGTGGAACGACATCGATACCTCGCGCGCCGTCAGCTTCCCAGGGTTCTTCGAATCCGAGAAGGCCAGCTACGATGGCGACACGGGCCAGATCTTTGGTGAGGTCGCCTTGCCGATGGCACGAAATGGCTATGCCTTGGAGCCTTTCGCCGGTCTCGCCTATGTTCACGTCGGCACGGACGGGTTCAAGGAAAACGGCAGCGATGCTGGTCTTACGAGCGGTGGCAATAACGGCGATCTCGGCGTCGGCACTCTCGGTGCGCGTATCGGCACGACGATGATGTGGGGAGAGACGATGATCGTCCCTCATGCCTCTCTGGCTTGGCAGTATGCCTTCGGCGACACCGCACCCTTCCATACGATGGCATTCAACGGAACGAATGTCGGCTTCGATGTCGGTGGCGTGCCGCTCGCGCAGAATAGCGCGTTGCTTGAAGTCGGCGCCGACATGTCAATCGGATTGGGGGCAACTCTTGGCCTATCCTACATCGGCCAGTGTGCCGGCCATGAGCAGGACAACGGCTTGCGCGGCCGGCTGAACTGGAAGTTCTGACGCCCTGTTGCACTCGCGTTCATGCATCCACGCATTGACAGACTACTCTCCTCAGCGGCCAGCAAACCCATCGGCGACCGCTTTCTGTCGGCCTTGATGAGCGATCCTGCCAGCAAAATAGTCTTCACCATTTGCAGTTCCAGCTATCGAACATTAGCGATCTTTTGGTGCGCGGCAGAGACCGGTCCCCGATCGACCATTCTGCAGCCATCCGCTGCGCGATCTAGCCGTGGAAGACAAAGTTCTTAGACAATTGGATTGCACTCCCATTTCCGGAGTGGGACAAAGTGCTTCAAAATTCAAAATAATATCAGAAGCTTATGAAAAGCTTGGCGCTCCCTACGGAAATCGAATACCCCCAATAAATCAGAGAATTAGTTTCCCAATCCGCCCTCGTTCTTTTCAAAGAAATCCATAGGTTCTCTCGCGTCGATCCCAAACCTCGTTGAGAGAATGGAGCTTAATTGGATGTAGGGTTGTGTTGACTGCTTGACCGACCGTGCATGCAAAAGCGCGATCTAAACATTCACCTCTGAGTGCGCGTCGGAGCCTAGGTGGGTCTGCACTGGACGCCACTAGCGGCGCGTCCGCTCCAAGGCCGCTCAATCCCATCAGCGGACTTCCGTCATGACGAAGGTATGGCCCCTAACGACCTCTTGGAGAAGTCTGCCTATCGATGCTGAGCGGACACCGCTGAGCGACCGCAGAGCACTGAAGATAGGATCACAATAAGCGTGCCTAGCCGGCTGACATGACGGGCCAAGAGGCGTCAGACGCATCCAAGCTCCTTCTTCCAGGACGGCACACCCTCATGGGTTTTGTTTACCTATCGATGGTACCAGATGTCCGCGAGTTAAACGACGCGATCAGCGGCGAAGCGAACTCGGATCAGTACCGGAACTGGGCGACGCGTCGATCATAGCTTGGGAGTGTGCTGGCCTGATTAAAACGGCGGCCGCTTGTGCGGCGCAATGATACGGGGAGGGTCAATGAACACGGACCGCTTTTTGCGCGCGCTCGCCGTGAGCGGATTCGCAGTCGCGTTGGTTCTGGTGGCGGGATGGCACGGATCGCACGCTTCGGCGCAAGACGCGGATGCAAAATTCGATCCGGCGGTTCGGCCTGAGTACCGCGAGCCTGTCACGTTATCCAGCAAGGAGGGCGTTCTCGAGGTGACGCTCACCGCGCATCAAGGCCATGCCCGGCTCGATACCGTCGCGGCGCCAGTCCAAAACATGCTCGTCTTCGGCTACAAGCTCGTTCGCGGCACCGCCTCCAACGGCGAGATGTCCGGTGACAATCTTTATCCCTCGCCGACATTGCAGGTCTTTCCCGGAGAGACGCTGATCGTTCATTTCGAGAATGCGCTCACCGATCTTACGATCCGCGACTTCTTCGATCCGAAGTATTCCGCGAAGGGTGAGGAGGTGCCGCTCTACCCGGAGATGATGACCTCGTCGCCGATCAACCTGCATATTCATGGCGTGCACATCAGCCCCAAGGGCAACGCCGATAACGTGATGCTGCACATCCCGTCCGGGATGTCGAACACCTATACGTACAACATTCCCAAAAATATGCCGCAGGGCGCGTACTGGTATCATAGTCATCTGCACGGGCTGACGACACCGCACGTCTATTACGGATTGGCTGGTGTGCTCGCGATCGGCCGGCTCGACGGCAATCTTCCACTGGTGACGAAGAACCGGATCCCGATCCGGAACATGATCCTTCAATACAACGCCGTGTTCGACCGCGCGGGGGGACTGGCGCAAATCAACAATGTGAATTGGCCGCAATGGGTCAGCACGATCAAGCCGCCGGAAGGGGATGAGCTCGCCAAGGGCACGTATCGTCCGCTGCTCTCGCCGGTGAATTTCGATCAATCAAAAAAGGGAACGCAGTATTCGACAGTTTGGTATTCAGGCCCGTTGTCGATCCGCAATATGCGTGGACGTTTCCAATTCATCCCGAGCAATCTGCAAAACTTTACCGCAGACGCCAAAGCGCCTGGGAAGGACGTGCCGGACGATCCCGCGCTTCCGGACTACAAGCGTGATGTGCAGTTCACGGTCAACGGCCTCTTCCAGCCGACAATCAAGAGCGAGGCGGGCCAGACTGAGATCTGGGTGCTCTCTAATGTGAGTGACATCGCTTATCTGAGCGTCCGTCTCACAGAGACCGCGACCGGCAAACATCCGAAGATCGCCATCGTTGGGCAAGACGGAAATCCGAGCCCGTCCGTACACTACCCCGTTTTCGAGGATGGCACGCGGCTCGTCATTCCGCCGGCTTCTCGCTACGCAATTGCGGTAACGATGCCAGCTGAGGGCGATCTGATCCTGGAAATGCCGCCACGAGGCGGCGACGCCGAGACATTAAGCTCTCCCGGCATTCTTTATACCAACGACGGTACGGGAAATCCGCCAGCAGTAATCGGTACCCTGAGCGTACCGCCGTCTGCCGTCAGCTACTTCGACGGATTTTTCGTCTTCCCGACGCAGGTTCTGGCGCGCGCTGTACCGGCCGGCGGCCAGGGAGAGACGACGGCATTCGAAGCGGGACAGCCACTCGGTGCCTACAGCGCCTTCGAGGACATTTCCAATGTCACGCCCGATTTCAAGCGGACGCTCACGATCTCGGGTGGATTTCTCAACGACCTGGCAAACCCGTCAGATCCCAAGTCCTTCGTCTATGCGTTCGAAGGCGGCGCATTTCCGAATGTTCCACTGCTTCAGCCACGGCTCGGTTCAGTCGAGGAGTGGACCTTCATCAACAGGAACAACGACGAGCATCCGATCCACGTCCACGTCAATGATTTTCAGGTGACGCACTACTACGACCCAACCACCGGTCTCAAAACGGGGCCGGACAAATGGGGCGTCGATAATGCCAATGTGCCGGCTCCATCCATGGGGCCCGACGAAGAGGTCATCCAGACCGGCGAGCTTTCGATGCGGACCAGGTTTCAGGATTATATCGGTCTGTTCGTGCAGCATTGTCATCGGCTCAACCATGAAGACAACGGCTTGATGACGCTGGTCAACGTGATCCCGGCCGTATCATCCTACGCGGTGGCGGTACCCGGGTCGAAGGGCCATGCCGCAGAGGTAAAGGTCTACGACGGCAAGGGCGACACGCCACTCGCCACGCTCACACCGTTTCCCGGTCATGAGGGAAGCGTGAGCGTCGCGATGGGCGATGTCGATGGCGATAACGTCCTCGATCTCGTTGTCGGTGCCGGAAAGGGCCACGCCCCGGATGTCGTCGTCTATTCCGGCAAGGGCGAGGACGGCGAGCCTCCCTTCGGGAAGGAGCTCGCTCGCTTCGCCGCTTTTGATCGAGAGGCGCAGGGGGGCATAAGCGTGACATCCTCCCAGATCGATGGCTCGACCGCCGACAACATCATCGTCGGATCTGGGCCCGGTATTCCGAGCGAGGTCAAAGTCTTCAGCACAAAACTCCCGTCGACGCCGGGCACTGCACCCGAGCTGTTCTCGGCATTCAATCCCTATATACACGACCAATCCGGTGTGAGCGTTGCATCAGGCTTCGTTGACTTCACGACAGGCCGTTACAGCATTGTCACAGCCCCGGGGCCAGGCACGACAGCACATGTCAAGATCTTCAGTTATTCGCTGATGAAGCCGATCGGCAGTCCCGCCAAAGCAAGCAATTCAAAAGATAGGTGCGATGGTGACGGTCCCGCATTGACCGGCGCGTTCCTGCCCTTCGGCCTCGACTACCGGGGCGGCTTGTCGCTCGCCTCTGGCTGGCTCACCGGATCTTTGGGAGGGGCCGAAGCCATCGTCGTCGGTCAACTGACCAGCCCCGGGGTGGTGAAGGTTTATTCGAGCGGCTCGATGCTGGACGGCGGCCCGAAGACGTACTTGAGAAGCGCGCGCGAGCACAGTCGCGCGGTCGATTTCACCGAAGTCCTCAAATTCAAGCCGTTCGGTGAGGCAACAGGCGTGAGCGTGGCCACGACGAGCACGGAGATAGGCGCGGATCTCCTGGTGAGTGGTGCCGCCAAGAACACGTCAGTGCAGGTCCTTAAATACAGGCTCGCCAAGCCAACCAAGGACGCGTCCACGTTGATAGCCGAACAGATCGGCCGAGTAGCCTCGGAAGGAGGATCATTGCCCCACGTACTAGGCGGCGATTGAGCGCCCGGCCCAATTCGGTTGCCAATTCGGTTGATTGTCTCGCGCTGCATGTTGAAGGGGGCATTGCTTGAACTTGAACACGATCACCGCAATCAAGCGTCCCACGTCGGCCGACGAGATCGGAGAGTGGCGCGACGGATACGCTTGGATTGCCGGCGGGACTTGGCTGTTCTCGACGCCGCAGGTCCGGACTGACACGCTGATCGATCTTCAGTCGCTCGGCTGGCCGGCTTTGCAGGCCTCCGACGACGGCCTGGAAATCGCGGCGACATGCACGTTGGCGGAGCTCACCCGGTTCAACGCGCCTCAAGAGTGGAAGGCAGCTCCGTTGTTCAAGATGTGCTGCGAGTCGCTTCTGGCATCGTTTAAGGTTTGGAATGCGGCGACGGTCGGCGGCAACATTTGCATGTCGTTGCCTGCGGGTTCGCTGATTTCGCTGACGGCCTCGCTCGAGGGTGTCTACACGCTGTGGCCTCGCGGTGCCGAGCCGCGCAAAGTGCCGGCAGTTGCCTTCGTGACCGGCAACAACAAGAATGTGCTTCGGCCCGGTGAGCTGCTTCGCAGCATCCATCTGCCGGCGAAGGCGCTGTCCAAGCGCTTCGCATTCCGCCGCGCCTCGCTCACGCACTTGGGGCGCTCGGCGATCATCGTCATAGGCACCGTGGGAGCAGGCGACCTCGTGCTGACCGTCACGGCCGCGACGGAGCGGCCCTTTCAGATTCACTTCGAGCGGCTTCCGGACGAGTATACGTTGCGCAAAGCGCTCAATGCCGTCATCCCCGATGCCGCCTATTTCAACGACGTACACGGGTCCGCCTCCTACAAACGCCACCTCACCTATTATTTTGCCGAGCAGGTTCGTGCGGAGCTCCTTCAGGGAGCGCAGCAATGAAGTTTTCTATCAATGGACGTTTCATCCAGGAGGAGCCTGCGCCCGGGCAATGCCTACGCACCTTCCTGCGCGAGCAAGGATGCCAGGGCGTCAAGAAGGGCTGCGATACCGGCGATTGCGGCGCATGCACAGTTTGGATCGACGGCACTCCCTTCCATAGTTGCCTTATGCCGGCGTTCCGGGCCGCCGGTCGCGAGATCACGACGATCGAGGGGCTGCAGCAGAACGGCGAGCTGCATCCCATGCAACAGGCATTTCTCGATGCGCAAGCTTTTCAGTGCGGCTTCTGCGCCGCCGGCATGATCATGACGGCCGCCACCTTCGATGAGAAGGCTCGCGAGGACCTGCCGCACATGCTCAAGGGCAATCTCTGTCGTTGCACCGGCTACGGAAGCATCCACGACGCCCTTCATGGCATCAAGGCCGCCGAAGACGACGTCGCGGGGCACGCGTGTGGTGCGAGCCTTAAGAGCCCGTTCGCCGAAGCAATCGTAACGGGCAAGGCGCGCTACACCCTTGATGCTGTCCCGCAGAAACCTCTGCATCTGAAGGTGTTGCGCTCGCCCCATGCGCACGCCCGCATCCGCACCATTCACCGCGGTGAAGCGATCGCGGTTCCGGGCGTTGTTGCCATCTTCACTTGGGAGGACGTTCCGCGCCGGCTCTACAGCACGGCAACGCACGAGGATCACCTCGTCGATCCTGACGATACGTACATGCTGGACAACGTGGTGCGCTTCGTCGGGCAGCGCGTCGCCGCCGTCGTCGCCGACAGCGAAGGCGCTGCCGAGGCCGCAGCACGGCTGATCGACGTCGATTACGAGATCCTGCCCGCTGTCTTCGATCCGGTAGAGGCCATGAAGCCGGACGCGCCGATCCTTCACCAGACCGGCTTGGAATCCCGGGGAAACATCTACGTCGATATTCATGGCGAGATCGGGAATGTCGCGGCGGGCTTCGAGGAAGCCGATGTCATTCACGAGAAAACCTATTCGACATCGCGGGTACAGCACGCCCATCTTGAAACCCATGGCTCCATAGCCTGGAAGGGCGAAGACGGGCGGGTGCACGTCCGCACCAGCTCGCAAGCGCCTTTCATCGCCAAGCAGAAGCTCTGTCACCTGTTCGGCCTGCTCGACCGCGACGTCCACGTTTTCACCGAGCGCATCGGCGGCGGCTTCGGCGGCAAGCAGGAGATGATCTCCGAAGATCTCTGCGTGCTGGCCGCGCTTAAAACGGAACGCCCGGTCATGTGGGAGTTCACACGCGAAGAGCAATTCATCGGCGCCACGACGCGTCATCCCATGACGACGCGAGTCAAGCTCGGTGCCAGGCGCGATGGAACGCTCACCGCCATCGAGGTCCACGTTGTTTCCAATACGGGCGCATACGGCGGGCACGGCAGCGAAACCCTCGCGGCTGCGCTGAGCTCCCCGCTTGCCGCCTATCGGTGTCCGAACAAGAAAGCCGATGGGTACGCGGTCTACACGAACATGGTCCCCGCCGGAGGCTTTCGCGGCTATGGGGCCTCGCAAACCACGTTCGCCATTGAATGCGCGATAGACGATCTCGCAAAGAAGCTTGGCGTGGGACCGTTCGAGATCAGGCGCAAGAACATGATCCGGTCGGATGACTGGATCGAGTCCGTCTGGAAGGATGCTACGGACGTTACGTTCGGCAGCTACGGTCTCGACCAATGCCTCGACCTCGTCGAGGCCTCGCTCGCGAGTGGAAGGGGCTTGGCAAAGCCTGATGGAGATGACTGGGTCGAGGGATCGGGCATCGCGCTCGCCATGCTGGAAAGCGGCCCGCCGACGGAGCACCGTTCGGGCGCAGTGATGGCGCTGCTTCCGGACGGGACGTATCACCTTGCCGTCGGCTCCACGGAAATGGGCAACGGCTCGGCAACCGCCCATCGCCAGATCGCCGCCGAGATCCTCGCTACGCGCGCCGATCGCATCGCGCTCATCAACGGCGATACGGACCTCACGCCTTACGATACCGGCACCTTTGCCAGTACGGGGACTGTCGTCGCCGGCCAGGCGGTGGCGCTGACGGCAACGGCGCTGCGCGACAACATCTTCTCGTATGCCGCCCGCTATTTCGGCTGCAATGCAGCCGATCTCAGCTTGCACGACGATGCAATCATCTGCGCCAATCAGACTGTGCCGCTCCGCGAGCTGGTCGCTCGCGGCGCCGCCACGGGACATAGGTTCGAAGCCAAGCGCAAAGCCTATCTCTCGCCGCGTTCCGTCGGCTTCAATGTCCAAGGCATCCGCGCAGCCGTACATCGCGTCACCGGCCAGATCGCCATTCTGCAAAGCGTGCACGCGGCCGATATCGGCAAGCTCATCAATCCCATGCAGTGCCGCGGCCAGATCGACGGCGCCATCGGCATGGGTCTCGGATGGGCGCTATACGAAAAGATGGTCTACAACGATAAGGGCGCCATGGTGAACGCGTCGTTGCGCGACTACCGCATTCCGACCTTTGCCGACCTTCCGCGCAGCGAGATTTATTTCGCCGACACTTACGACAGCGTGGGGCCGTTGGGTGCCAAGGCCCAGGGCGAATGCGCAATCAACGCCGTCGCCCCTGCAGTTGCCAACGCGGTCGCCAACGCGACCGGCGTTCGGTTTCCCGACCTTCCACTGACACCGGATCGCATCTTCGAGAAGCTCGGCCGCTGTCACGGGCGGACTTCAAAACTTTCACCGTAGAGATAATCGATGGCCCCAGCTTCCGACACTGCGCAATCGAAGGGAGTGACCATCGTCACCCAGACCCGTGTCGCGCCGGATAGCGCAGCGGACTTCGAGAGCTGGCAACGCAATGCAAGTCGGATCATCGCGACCCAGCCGGGCTTCGTCCAACAGACGGTCCTGCCGCCGAGCCCGCCCACCCAGCTCGACTGGGTGATACTGCAACGGTTCTCGAACAACAAAGATGCCTTGTCGTGGGTGCGCTCCAACGAAAGGGAGCGTCTCCTTGCCGAGGTGCGACCGATACTAATCGGGCAGGATGACGTGCATTTTGTCGAAGACGCGAGCGGCGTCCTGCCCGCCCCTGCGTCGGCGGTGATTTCGACCCGCATCAAACCCGGTCAAGAGCGTCCATACAGGGAATGGGAGCGCAAGATTGCTGCGGCCCAGGCGCGCGCGCCAGGCTTTCAGGGCTACAGGTTCGAGCCGCCGGTTTCAGGCCTGCAGGAGGATTGGCTGGCCATTCTGCGTTTCGATTCAGAGGCGAATCTCGAGGCATGGCTTGCCTCGCCCGAGCGAGCGAAACTGCTCGATGAAGCTCGCAGCTTTACCGACGAGTACCGTACGCGGATCGCTCGCACGGGATTCGACCAGTGGTTTCGGATCGACAATTCTATTCCGTCGGCACCCGCGTGGAAGCAGAACATGATCGTTCTGATGCTGCTCTTCCCCGTGGTCATCCTCTTCAATGCGGGAGTGCAATCTCCCCTTCTGGTGGAGCGATTGGGGCTGCCCCTCTGGGGCGCCTTGTTCATCGGCAATGCGGTGAGCGTCGTACTGCTGAGTCTTCTCGTGCCCTGGGCGAGCCGCTGGCTTGACTGGTGGCTCAGCCCCTCTGGCGGCAGCCCTAAGACAGAGCTTGGTGGCGTGGCCCTCGTCCTCGCCATCTACGTCTCAAGCCTTCTCCTTGCCTGGCGGCTCTCCTGATCTGGATGGTTTCCACATAGCCGCTACGGATCAACCCGACCGGCTTGCTGTCACTGCGTTAGGCTTTGGCGGCTTAGGATCTCCGGAATGAGTTAGCCTCGCCGCGATGCAGCGTCGCTCGACAAGCAGTGACGGGGAGTCGAAGGAGTGGTTAGGTGGATCGACGTGTCGTGTCCGCGGCGATTGCGGGCGTGTTGGCCAGTGTTGCCCCGGCGCTTTCTGACGGCACCTGCTCCGGTCTCCAAAAGCACCGACGCGCTGATCCCCCAGGCGAAAGACCAAGCCGCGCGGGCGAGGCATCAACGAATGTCTGCACAGAGAATCAAAGCTGACTTCGGACTTGAGGCCCTGTTCGGCGTTCGCCTGCAATCGTACAGGTCCGCTTTCTCGGCTTTCCAGACATTGGTGCCGACGCTGCCTTTGTGTTGCGTCACCCTCCCATAGGATCGTGAATATCGATCGGTGGAGACGGTAACGATCGACGTCCATCGACACTGAAAGACGGGGTCTTGGTGGAGAGGGGCTAAAGACGAAAGCCAAGTTGCTGGTTCCGATCCATCCTCAGCTTCGCGAAATACTGTCGGCCTGCGAGAAGAGCGCCGGGTCAATTCTCCAGACGTCCTTTGGCGCTTCCTTCACCGCAAAAGGCTTCAGCAATTTCATGACCGAGCGGATAAGCTTGGCAGGCCTTACCGCGCGCTGCGTCACTCATGGATTGCGCAAGGCGGCGGCGCGCCGTCTAGCTGAGGCTAGATGTTCCGCAAATGAAATCGCGTCTATTACAGGCTACGCGACGCTCGAAGAAGTTGCACGCTACACAAAGGCTGCCGAGCAAAAGAAACTGGCTCACGCAGCAATGAACCGTCTGACGAGTTCAACGAGCGAATTCCCAAACCTCCGAGAGGGCTTGGGAAATTCCGATAAATATAGTAATGAAATCAGGATGATAGTGCGAAGATGGCGCTCCCTACGGGAGTCGAACCCGTCTTTTCAGATTGAAAATCTGACGTCCTAACCGATAGACGAAGGGAGCGGCCGTCGGCAACAAGAGGCACCCTATAAGCGGCTTTGACCGGCTTTGGCAAGCCGAGTGCGCGCCCATTTCCTGCGACAGGATGGGCCATGATCGGCGAGGCTCATATTTTATTGGCGGCGCGGGTCGGCAGCGTCCTCAATTTGCAGTTCGATGCGCTCGCGGCCGCCCCAAGTGTCGCGCCGTAAATGGCCAGCGACGTGCAGCGGCATTCCGCCCGCCGACATCAAAAGATCGCCCAGCGGCTGGCCTGCGGCTCGAAATGCGACGCCGTCAAGACGGGAGCCGTCGCCGCCTTCCAGAATGACGCGGATGTGGGCTTCTCCGATCAGCTTGGCGAACTTGACGCGATGCGCCGGCAACGCGAAACGCGCTTCCGAGTTGCCTTGACCGAACGGGCTGACCCGCTCGATCAGATCCATCAGCTCGCGCGTCGCTCCGGAGGCAACGATCGAGGCGTCGATGTCGAGATGCGCCGTGTCGCCGACGCCCTGCGCGGCCGCGCCGAGTTGCGCGAGCATAAACGTCTCCAGCGCCGGAAGACCATCTCTGCTGACTGTCAGACCGGCTGCCATCGCGTGGCCGCCGCCCTTCGCCAGGAGGCCAGCCGTGACAGCTCCGCGTACTGCGGCTCCGAGATCGACGCCCGGGACGGATCTGAGTGAGCCCGTGCCCATTGCGCTCGCTTCCCAGGCGATCACGCATGCAGGCCGGCGGAAACGCTCGACAAGGCGGCTGGCAACGAGGCCGACCACGCCCTTATGCCACGTCTCCGACGCGACGATGAGAATGGCCCGTGATGGATCTTCGGAAACCTGGCGATCCGCGATCGCGAGCGCCTCCTCCAGCACCGCCGTCTCGATGTCCTTGCGTTCCTTGTTGAGGCGATTGAGCAGCTCGGCAATGCGTTGCGCTTCGACCGGGTCCGATGTCGAGAGAAGCGTTGCGCCGAGGGCGGCGTTGCCGATGCGGCCACCGGCGTTGATGCGGGGCCCGAGTATGTATCCGAGATGATAGGGCGTTGGCGCCACCGTGAGCCCCGCTGCGTCGGCGAGGGCCGTCAGGCCGGCGTTCTCTCGCGCGCGCATCACAGCGAGGCCTTTTTTGACGTAGGCACGATTGAGGCCGACGAGCGGAACAACGTCGGCGACCGTTGCGAGCGCCACGAGATCGAGCAGAGCCAAAAGGTCGGGCTCGCGGGTGGACGCATAAAATCCGCGCCGCCGCAGCTCCCGCGCCGTCGCGACGAGCACGAGGAACACGACGCCAGCAGCGCACAGCATGCCCTGCCCCGAAATGTCGTCCTGACGGTTCGGATTGACGACCGCCTGGACTTCGGGCAGCCGCTCGTCCGCCTGGTGGTGGTCGATGATGACGACGTCGGCGCCGAGTTTACGCGCGACCGCAAGCGGTTCGTGGCTCGTCGTGCCGCAGTCGACCGTGACGATCAGCTTCGCGCCTTCTTTGACGAGCGCCTCGATGGCGGCTGCGTTCGGGCCGTAGCCTTCGAAAATGCGATCAGGGATATAGATGCGCGCGGGCGTGTCATGATGCTCGAGAAAGCGTTTCATGAGGGCCGAAGAACAGGCACCGTCGACGTCGTAATCGCCGAAGATCGCGACATTCTGCTTGGCCTCGACCGCGTCGGCGAGGCGCGCGGCAGCCTTCTCCATGTCGCGGAGCGAACTCGGATCCGGCATCAAGGCTTTGAGCGTCGGATCGAGAAAGGTTGCAACGTCATCGAGCAGGACGCCGCGCGCGGCGAGCACGCGGCCCATCAGCTCGGGCAATCCGTGACGCTGGCTGATGGCCGTTCCGAGCGGTCTCAGATGTTGCGGCAGACGCTCGCGCCAGGCGAACCCGCGCGCACTTTTGTCAACGCCGAGAAAAGCACGCTCTGCGCCACCGTCCAATTCCATCGTCGCGAGATTCGTGCGCAATCGATCACCCAAGAGTCTTTGTTGGCGCACGGCGACTCCCTGCGGGAAGCCGGCCGCCGTGCGCATTTGATAAGGCTCAAGTTGTAGGTCGATTCGGCCTATCCGGCGGCAGGGGCTCGCGTTGTATCCACTGCAATGCGAGCCGCGCGCCGTTCCGGATCTTCCGGCCCTCAGATGAAGCGCGATCCGACGTTGCGGACTGTCGACCTGATGCGGCGGACGGTGCCCGTCTTCGAGCGCATCACCACCGTTTCGGTCTCGGCGAAGTCGCCGCTGATGCGGACGCCCTTCAGCAACGAGCCATCGGTCACGCCGGTTGCCGAGAAGACGACGTCGGCGGAGGCCATATCCTCGAGCTTGAACTTCCGATTGATGTCGGTAATGCCCATCTTCTCGGCGCGCTGGCGTTCTTCATCCTTCATCGGCATGAGGCGGCCCTGGATCTGTCCGCCGATGCAGCGCAGGGCTGCGGCGGCGAGAACGCCTTCAGGCGCCCCGCCCGAGCCCATGTAGATGTCGATGCCTGTTTCCTTCGGATCGGTCGTCCAGATCACGCCTGCGATGTCGCCGTCCGGAATGAGCGACACGCCGGCACCGGCTTCGCGTACCGCGCGGATCAATTCGGCGTGTCGCGGACGGTCGAGGATGCAAGCCATGATCTCGGAGATCGGCACGCCTTTCGCCTTAGCAAGCGCTGCGAGATTTTCGGCTGGCGAAGCATCGAGATCGACGACGCCTTCGGGATAGCCGGGGCCAACCGCAATCTTGTTCATGTACATATCCGGCGCATGCAGCAATCCGCCCTTCTCGGAGATCGCGAGCACAGCCAGCGCATTCGGCATCGACTTGGCGCAGATGGTCGTGCCCTCGAGCGGATCGACCGCGATATCGACTTCGGGACCTTCGCCAGTGCCGACTTTCTCGCCGATATAGAGCATCGGCGCCTCGTCCATCTCGCCTTCGCCGATGACGACGGTGCCCCGGATTTCGACGCGGCCAAGTTCGCGGCGCATCGCATCGACGGCGGCCTTGTCGGCGGCCTTCTCGTTGCCGCGGCCTCGGAGGTGCGCCGCCGCGATGGCGGCAGCTTCGGTCACTCGTGCGAGCTCAAGCACCAAAATTCGATCGAGACCCGGCCCGTGCGCGCCATTGGATTGCTCAGCTCTGCTCATCTTGATGTCCTTCCACGCGGGGGTCTAAGGGAAAATCAAAGCTCTTCAATTCGGATCATCTGCGGGCGTTCGGTGACGTTGCCGTCCTTCTCGATCGTTTCGAGCGCCCTGCGTATTGCTTCTTCCGTCGTCTCATGAGTGATGATGATGACGGGCTGATCTGCTTTCTTCGGAACCCGCGAGCCGACGCGCGGGGCGTGCAACGTCTGCGGGCGATGCTGCACGATGCTTTCAAGCGAGATGTTCTGGTCGCCCATGCTCTTCGCGATGTTCGCCATGGCGCCGGGCTTATCATACAGCGCCAGGCGGACGTAATACGAGCCGTAATGCTGATCGAGCTTGGCGCGCTTGTGAGCTTTCAGCTGCGCGACGGGCGTGACGAACGGCGGTACGACGAGCCCACGGGCGATATCGAGGATATCGCCGGCGACGGCGGACGCGGTCGGTTTGGCGCCGGCACCTGGTCCGACGAGCAGAATATTTCCGGAAAAATCGCCATCGATCGCAACAGCGTTCGTTACGCCGGAAACTTCGGCGATTGCGAAATCCTTGGCAATCAGAACCGGCGAAACGCGGGCTTCGATGCCGCTTTCGGTTTCCGTCGCAACGCCGAGCAGCTTGATGCGGTAGCCCAGACTGTCGGCCGCCTCGATATCGGCCTGCGTGATCGACTGAATGCCTTCGACATGGATTTGTTCGAAGGCGACCCTCGTTCCGAAGGCGAGGCTCGTCAAAAGTGCGAGCTTGTGTGCGGCGTCGAAGCCGCCGATGTCGAACGTCGGATCGGCTTCGGCGTATCCCAGCGCCTGCGCTTCCTTCAAAACATCGGCGAAGGTGCGCTTTTCGGTCTGCATCTGCGTCAGGATGTAATTGCAGGTGCCGTTCAAGATGCCGTAGACGCGCTTTACGCGATTGGCGCCCAGCGCTTCACGAAGCGTCTTGATGACCGGAATGCCGCCCGCAACAGCCGCCTCGAAATTCAAGGCGACGCCGTTCTTCTCAGCGAGGCGCGCAAGCTCGATGCCGTGCTTTGCAAGCAGCGCCTTGTTGGCGGTAACGACGTGCTTCTTGGCGTTGAGGGCCGCTTCGACCGCGTCTTTCGCGACGCCGTCCTCACCGCCGATCAACTCGACGAAAACCGAGTTCGAGGGATCGCGCGCGAGTGCGACGGGGTCGTGGAACCATTTGACGCCGTCGACGGCGATGCCACGCTCCTTGGTGTGGTTGCGGGCAGAGATTCCCGTGACGCGAATTTCGCGGCCGATAAGGTTGGCGACGTGAGGTCCGTTGGCTTGAAGCAGTCCCAGCAGGCCACCGCCAACCGTGCCAAGTCCGGCAATACCAAGTGTGAGAGGTTCCATGGGGATGATTATCGGCTAGCGGATTTTCTGGGACTGGAGACGGGATGGACGGGTTCGGCTGATTCCGAGAAAAGCTTCTTGATCGACCGCGCAGCCTGACGAATTCGCTGCTCGTTTTCAACGAGAGCGATACGAATGAAGCCCTCCCCGTATTCGCCGAAGCCGACGCCCGGAGAAACGGCGACATCAGCTTTCTCGATCAGCATTTTCGAAAATTCGACCGAGCCCATATCGCGATAGCGCTCGGGCACCGGTGCCCAGGCAAACATCGTTGCAGGCGGTGGCGGAACGGGGAAGCCGGCCTTGCCGAAGCTTTCGACGAGCACGTCGCGGCGGCTCTTGTACATCGCGCGAATTTCATCGACGCAATCCTGCGGCCCGTTGAGGGCAGCGGCAGCCGCGACCTGTATTGGCGTGAAGGCGCCGTAGTCCAGATACGACTTCACGCGCGCCAGCGCGCCGATCAGGCGTTCGTTGCCGACGGCGAAGCCCATGCGCCAGCCGGGCATGTTGTAGGTTTTCGAGAGCGACGTGAATTCGACGGCGATATCCTTGGCGCCCGGGACCTGCAGAATCGATGGCGGCGGTTCGTTGTCGTAATAGAGCTCCGCGTAGGCGATGTCGGACAGGATGATGACGCCGAGCTTCTTCGCGAGCGCGACCGCTTCCTTGTAGAAGTCGAGTCCGACCACCATCGCCGTCGGATTGGACGGGAAGGAGATCACGACCGCCAAGGGCTTCGGGATCGAGTGCTTGACCGCGTGCTCCATGGCGCGGAGGAAATCGTCGCCGTTGCTCGCCGGGAGATGGCGCAACGAGGCGCCCGCGATGATGAAACCGAAGGCGTGGATCGGATAGGTCGGATTGGGTACCAGCACCACATCGCCCGGCGCCGCGATCGCCTGCGCGATATTGGCGAAACCTTCCTTCGACCCGAGCGTCGCGACGATTTCGGTTTCGGGATCGAGCTTCACGCCGAAGCGCCGCTCGTAATAGGCGGCCTGCGCCTTGCGCAGTCCGGGGATGCCTTTCGATGCCGAGTAGCGATGCGTGCGCGGCTTGTTGATGGTTTCGATAAGCTTATCGACGATATGCTTCGGCGTCGGCATATCGGGGTTGCCCATGCCGAGATCGACGATGTCCGCGCCGCGCGCGCGGGCGGCTGCCTTCAAACGGTTCACTTCCGCAAAGACGTAAGGAGGTAGGCGCTTAATGCGGTGGAACTCTTCGTTCAAAGATCTTTACCCCTCGGCGCCGCAATAAAACGGCAGTTCGTGTCGCCTTCAGCGAAGGCCCAAAAGTGTCACTTGGAGCCAAGCCTGCAGCCGGGCGCACCTTCGCGACCCTGCCCGGCGCTTGCCTCTTTACGCTTGCGCCCACCGTCCCGTCCAGTCCGGAGCGCGCCGCAGCAAAAAATGGCCCGAACGGCCGCCTTCCGGGCGATTTTTCGCAGCGCGGGAGCGAACGTGCCGCGGCCATGATCATGCCATCTCCGCCTACGTAATCCTGATCCCCGGCATGTCCGATTCGCCCTTGATTCAACCTCTGCCTTGACTGCACAGTCTTTGGGAGTTTCGGCAGGAACGAGCCCACCCCGCGCCGGCGGGACAAGAACAGAAAGCTTCTAAAGTCGCCATGCCGCAAGACAGCCACGAGTTGCCGCCGCTTTTCTCTGCGTACCACATTTCGGACCCGGAAACGTTTGCCTCGAACCTCCTCAAGGCTTTCGAACGCGGCAGCGTGGCGTTTGCCCAGCTTGCCGAGCGTCCGGATGCGAAAATAGGCCCCTATACGCCGGCGAGCGAGTTTTCGGCTGCGACCGAGACGATTTCGGCGCTCGTGAGGAAATGGCTTTCCGATCCGGTCAAGCTTTCGGAGGCGCAGGCCCAATTCGTCAGCCAATTCGCGGCGCTTTGGAACAACGTGTTCCTCCGCATGATGGGCCTCCCCGTTCCGCCGCTCATTCAGCCCGCATCCAACGACAATCGCTTCAAAGATCCGGACTGGGACAACAACCCGTTCTTCGACTTCTGCAAGCAGGCCTATCTTCTCGCCTGCAAGTGGGCGGAGGACCAGCTGGCGGCAACGCCGGACCTCGAGCCGCACGAGCGCCATCGCGCTGAATTCTATTTGCGGCAGCTGACGAGCGCCTATTCGCCATCGAACTTCCCCGCGACAAATCCTGAAGTGCTGCGGGAGACGATCGCCACCAACGCAGAGAACCTTCTCAAGGGGGCGAACCTGCTGGCGGAAGACCTGAAGCGTTCGGGCGATCTGATGAAGATCAGCCAGACTGACGCGAACGCGTTCGAACTCGGCCGCAACCTGGCGACGACACCCGGCAAGATCGTCTTTCAAAACGAGCTTCTGCAGCTCATTCAATATGCGCCGACGACCGAGCGGGTTCGCTCGCGGCCTTTGATCATGGTGCCGCCGTGGATCAATAAATATTACATCCTCGATCTGACGTCGTCGAAGAGCCTCATCAAGTACGTCGTCGACCAGGGCTTCACGGTGTTCGTCGTGTCGTGGGTCAATCCCGACGAGCGGCTCGCGGAGAAGACGTTCGAGGATTACGTGCTCGAAGGCATTCTCGAAGCGGTGCGCGCCGTGCAAGAGGAGACGGGTGTCGAGCAGATCAACGCGCTCGGCTACTGCGTCGGCGGCACGGCGCTGGCAACGGGCCTCGCCTATCTCGCCCAGCGCGGCGAAGAGCCTTTCAAATGCTGCTCGCTGCTGACGACACAGGTCGATTTCTCGCTGGCCGGCGATCTTCTACTGTTCACCGACGACATGCAGCTTGCGGGCTTGGACGCGCTCATGAACGAGCGCGGCTTCCTCGACGGCTCGCGCATGGCGAACGTCTTCAATATGATGCGGCCGCGCGACCTCATCTGGCCTTACGTGGTCAACAACTACCTGCTCGGCAAGAAACCGTTTCCGTTCGACCTTCTGTTCTGGAACCAGGATTCGACGCGGATGGCGGCAGCCAACCACAAATATTATCTGCGTGAATTCTATAACGAGAACCGGCTTGCGAAAGGCGAGATGACGCTCGGCGGTATCAAGCTCGATCTGAAGCAGGTGAAGCTGCCGATCTTCTCGGTCGCGACGCGCGAAGATCACATTGCGCCGGCGGCTTCCGTCTTCCGCGGGATTCAAATGTTCGGTGGCCCGGTGGAATTCGTCCTTGCCGGATCGGGCCATATCGCGGGCGTCGTCAATCCGCCGGAGAAGGTCAAATATCAGTACTGGACCGGTGGCAAGTCCATGACCAGCGTCGCCAAGTGGGAAGCTTCCGCCACCGAGCACCCGGGATCATGGTGGCCGTACTGGATCGATTGGCTGTCACAGCAGTCCGGCGGCTGGGTTCCCGCGCGCGTGCCTGGAGCGAAGCTCGGCGCTATCGAGGACGCACCCGGTTCCTACGTCAAGGCGCGCTAGCGGGCCATCATATGCGGTTGGAAAGTGCCGGCCGCAACCCGGCTGCACAGACTGCCCGTAGGCCAACCGGTCACGCCAGTTCGAACTCGCCCTCGTAGTCGACGGGCCAGAGAACCGTGAACTCTTCCGCGTCGAGATTGCGAAACGCGACGGCATTGATGTCGAGTTCGTCGGAGGCATCCTCGACGATCGGCTCAATCTTTTCCCAGACTTTCGCGGCGTTCTTGGCCAGCAGTATGAGGTTGATCACGCCGTCGCCGGGCTCATGGCCATCGACTTCCGCGGCGGTCGAGCTGCCCAGGACTTCGATCAGGCGATCCTCGAGCGCGATGACCTTTTCAAGGGTATCGTCGTCGTCGCCCTGAAACTGGAGGACAAGCTGATGGTTCATGGTTCCTTTCCTGCCGGCATCTAAACAGCAGCGAGCGCCTGTTCGAGATCGCCAATAATATCGTCCAAATCCTCGATGCCGATCGATAGCCTGACAACGTCCGGCCCCGCTCCGGCGGCTATTCGCTCGTCATCCTGTAGTTGCCGATGCGTCGTCGATGCCGGATGAATGACAAGACTCCGCGTGTCCCCGATGTTGGCGAGAAGACTGAAGAGGTTCAACCCCGAAACCAGCTTCACGCCCGCTTCATATCCGCCTTTGACGCCAAAGGTGAAGACGGCTCCCGCGCCTTTTGGACAAATCTTTTTCTGGATTTCGTGGCTCGGACTTCCCGAAAGCCCAGCGTAGCTGACCCAGGCAATTTTCGGATGGGCACTGAGCCACTTCGCAACGGCGAGGGCGGAGTCCGACTGGCGTTGCATTCGGAGCGGCAAAGTCTCGATGCCAGTAAGCAGGAGAAAGGCGTTGAATGGCGAGATCGCGGGACCGAGGTCGCGCAATCCGAGGACGCGCGCGGCGATGGCAAATGCCATCGGGCCGAAAGCTTCCGCCAGCTTCACGCCATTGTAGGAGGGGTTTGGGTCGACCAGCGATTTATAGCGATGGCGGCTTCCCTGCCAGTCGAAGGTTCCGCAATCGACAATGGCCCCGCCGATCGAGTTGCCATGACCGCCCATAAACTTCGTCAGGCTATGGACGACAATATCGGCGCCAAAATCCTTAGGCTTGCAGAGGTAGGGCGTCGCAAGCGTGTTGTCGACAATGAAGGGGACCCCGGCCTTCTTGGCGATTGCCGCTATGGCTGGAAGATCAACGACAATTCCGCCCGGGTTGGCGATGCTCTCGCAGTAGATGGCGCGTGTCCGGGGCGTGACCGCGGCGGCGATGGATGCCGGATCCGTGGCATCGGCCCATGCGACTTGCCAGCCGAACTTCTTGAATGCGTGATTAAACTGATTGACCGAGCCGCCGTAAAGCTGCCGCCCAGCTACGAACTCGTCGCCCGGCTCGAGGAGCGTGTGGAACGTCAAGAGCTGCGCCGCATGCCCGGACGCGACCGCGAGGGCGGCGGAACCGCCTTCAAGCGCGGCGAGACGTGCCTCCAACACCGATTGCGTGGGGTTCGTTATGCGGGTGTAGATGTTTCCAAACGCCTGCAGCCCAAACAGCGCCGCAGCGTGGTCAACGTCGTTAAACACGTAGGATGTGGTCTGGTAGATCGGCGTCGTGCGCGCGCCGGTCGACGGATCAGGTGCTGCCCCCGCGTGGACCGCCGCGGTCGCGAATTTCTGGGTTGGCGTTGACGGCATAACCTGACTCCTCGTCGCGAAGTTGCCGCGAAGGAGGAGCCTTTTCAGGGCCAGCCTGTCAACCGGTTAAGCTCGTCAACACCGATTCAGAGCTTTGCGAACTGCCCCGCGATCCCGCAGTGCCACTTCTGGATGACCCAGTTCGGGTGTTCGCCGACCCACTTGGCCATCTCGATCTGGCCGTTCGACATGCATTGCTGAGCGCTGACCCTGTCGCCTTCGAAGTTCAGAGTGACATCTCTGCAACGCGACGGCTGATCAACCATGCAGACGGCGAAGACAAGCTCAATCATAGGACCTCCAGGTGTTGGTCGGCCGACCGCTCGTTAAAGCGGTCCGGTTAGCCCTGGGCGGTTCCTCGTGTCTGCTTTTTGTTCGTTCGCAGGAAGAATGGGTCGAGTATGAAGGAAATTGTACATCGCACAAGAACGCGGCTGTCGCAGGTCTTGCCTATTTTGAAGTCACGCGGGATTTGCTGCAGGGAATGTGGCCGAAAGACCCCGCATCGGCCCTCAAATCGTATCGCTTACGCCACACTTCTGCCTTGCCAGGATTGCTAACGCATTCGATAAGCATGCGCGAGGGCAACAATTGATTCGATTTTTGCGGAAACAGCCAACACCGAACTTGTGCAAGGTGGGGTGTCGGAGCGATGTGACTGGGGTGAGTCGCGGGGCGGACTTTGTAAGGCGGCAGATCGGAATATGATTAATCAGGGGGCTGAGGCAGCCCAAAGTGCAGCGTTCGACGGCGTGCGCGCAACTCCTGCACCGACCGTCGGTTGGTTCGTCCGGCGCTCTGCGCTCTGGATCGGGATCATTACCATCGCCATCGTCTTCGCTTGCACGCTCTATGCGCTGGCGAGCCAAGTCGGAGCGGATGATATTCGCGTTCCGAGAACTGTGGAACCGACGCTGAAGGTTTGAGGCGTCCCGAGTTTTACCTACCTATCTTCTAAGCCGTATTTTTCAGGCCCCTCCGCGCGCGACGCGCTCGCGGCGGCGCGATCTATCATTGCCGGATCGCGGAGGCTTCATCCCGTGTTCAGGACAGACCTGGCATGGTACAAACATCTCTTGCGCTAGAGCGTTTTGCTTGCAAAATTTCGGTGGGTACAAGTTTGTCCGTTGTTCCAACTTTTGAAATAACTGATCTTTTCTGAAGGAATTCGATAAATTTGCCTGCGGTTTACCTTTGATGCTGCGTAGTAAGCTCCGATACCTTGAATTTGGACCATCCTTACTCCAATCATCTTTGGTCGGTTCGAGCCCGAGGGACGCGTCGGAATGACGGAGCAGCAAAAGAAGTTTCCAGAGTTCTATGTCACTGCTCCACAGCCTTGCCCGTACTTGCCGGGCCGGCTTGAGCGCAAGCTCTTCACGCACCTGACGCACGACAAGCCGCCGGAACTGGTCGACCGGCTGCTGACGACAGGCTTTCGACGCAGTCAAAACATCGCCTACGTGCCTTACTGCGAAGGCTGCCAAGCCTGCATCTCGGTGCGCGTGCTCGTCGATGAATTCCAACCAGATCGCTCGATGCGCAGGAGCTGGAACAGGAACTCATCACTGATTGCTCAGCGTACGGCGCCAACGCCCACGATGGAGCAATTCAGGCTCTTCCGCGCCTATATCGATGCGCGCCACAGCGATGGCGGAATGGCGGACATGACGATCCTCGACTATCGGATGATGGTCGAAGACACGGTGATCGAAACCTTCCTCACCGAATACCGACAGAAGCCTGCCGACGCCACGGATCTCGATTTCGACTCGTGGCCGCTGAAGGCCGTCGCGCTTTGCGACCGGCTCACCGACGGCATCTCTATGGTCTATAGCTTCTATGATCCCGCGGATGCGGACGCGGGGCTCGGCACCTACATGATCCTCGAGCACATCGCATTCGCGCGGAGGATCGGCCTGCCGCACGTCTATCTCGGCTATTGGATCGATGGTTCGCGGAAAATGGCCTATAAGACGCGCTTCAAACCGCAAGAGCGTCTCGGCCCCGACCGCTGGGAACGCGTTTCCAACGGCGACGAAGACTGAAGCCTGCCGGGCTTATTTGGCGAGCTCGGCATCGAGCTTCTCGAACATGTAAATCCATTTAGCCGACTGCGTGTCGACAAGCAGCTTCATGCGCGCGCGAAGCTCGAGAAGCAACGCGCAGTCGGGCGCGGCGGCAGCGGAGCCTTCCTGCCCCATCGAGGCAATGGCCGATAACAATTCGTCCGCCGTCTTGTCGTAGACGGCTGTTTTATCGTCTTTCACAAACGGCTTTGCCTGCGCGATGAAATCGTCATGCGACCAGTGGCGCTTTTCTTTCAGTTCGCGCAGCTTTTCCTGGAAGACGGGGCGGTTCTGGTTGTTCAAGTCGCGCAGGCTTCCGGCCGCCGCTTCGACGGCGGACTCGAATTCTTCCTTGCTGCACGTCGCCGGGGTTTCGTCCGCCCGAAGACCGGGACAGCCCGAAACAATCGCAAGACCTATTCCGGCGGCGGCGATGGCCGCGCGTCTTCTGAGCCCACCCATGGCCGGCAGTCGTAGCTTTGCTCAAGCATTGCGACAAGCGCCGGCAATCAACATCCCGAACTAAAAGCGCGGACCGAATGAATTGGATCGTGGGAATCCCTTCGGCGCCACACGTCCTGCTTGCGCGCGGTCGCCGACCCACTCCTTCAATTCGCTCCAGGACAAGGTAAATTCGCGGCCTGCGCTGTCGAGCCAAGTCAGGCCCGCCGACTTCTTGAAGACGCGGACGTCGGACAGCGCACCGTCCTTGAAGCGCTGCAGGATGACGCCCTTACCGCGCGTCATCTCGTTAACCTCGTCGAGCTTGAAGATCAGGAGCTTGCGGTTTTCGCCGATGGTCGCGACTTGATCGCCTTCGACGGGAACGCAGACGCGCGCCTCCTCGGGCTCGGTGACGTTGAGGATCTGCTTGCCTTTCCGAGTCGAGGCTATGACCTCTTCCTCGGGAACGATGAACCCGTAACCGCCGGTCGATGCGACGAGCAGTTTGCGCGCGGGATCGTGGACGAAAACTTCCGCGACGTCGTGATTTTCCTCGAGATCGATCATGAGGCGCAACGGCTCGCCGTGACCCCGGCCACCGGGAAGCGCGCCGGCCTCGAGCGTGAAGAACCGTCCGTTCGTCGCGAACAGAACGAGCTTATCCGTCGTGAACGCCTTGATGGCGCGCTTCAGCTCGTCGCCCTGCTTGAACTCGAGCTTCGATAGGTCATCCTGATGGCCCTTCATGGCGCGGACCCAGCCCTTCTCGGACAGGATGACCGTGATCGGCTCCTTCTCGACCAGGGCGGCCGCGAGATCGAGTTCCACCTCCGGCGCATCATCGAAGGTCGAACGGCGCCTGCCGAGCGGCGTCTTCTTCGAGTATTTCTCGCGCGTTTCCTTGACCTCTCCGGCAACGCGCTCCCATTGCAGCTCTTCCGATTTCAGAAGCTGCTTCAGCTCACGGCGTTCTTTCGAAAGCTTGTCGTGTTCGGCGCGGATCTCGACTTCTTCGAGCTTCGACAACGACCTCAATCGAAGGTTCAGGATAGCTTCGGCCTGCACTTCGCTGAGGTCGAATTTCGAGATCAGCTTCGCCTTCGGATCGTCCTCATGGCGGACGATGCGGATCACCTCTTCGATGTTGAGGTAGGCGATCAGGTAGCCGGCGAGAACTTCGAGACGGTGCTCGATCTTCTGCAGCCGATGCGTCGAGCGGCGTACCAGAACCTCGATGCGATGCTCGAGCCACTGCCAGAGCACGTCGCGCAGATTGAGCACGTTCGGGATCTGGCCGCTCGACAGCACGTTCATGTTGAGGCTGACGCGAACGTCGAGCTCCGTCAGCCGGAAGAGACTTTCCATCAGCAGAACGGGATCGACTGCGCGGGTCTTCGGCTCGAGGACGAGACGGATCTCTTCGGCGCTTTCGTCACGCACGTCGCCGAGGAGCGGCAGCTTCTTCTCGCTCATCAGGTCGGCGATTTTTTCGACGAGCTTCGCCTTCTGCACGCCGTAGGGAATTTCGGTGACGACGACCTGATAGCCGCCACGCGTGGTTTCTTCCTTCGTCCAGCGAGCCCTGACGCGGAAGCCGCCCCGGCCCGTCTTGTAGGCTTCGAGAATTTGCTCGCGAGGCTCGACGATCACGCCGCCCGTCGGGAAGTCGGGGCCCGGAATCATTTCGACGAGCTTCTCGATCGTCGCGTTCGGATGCTTGATCAGATGCAGGAGCGCTGCGCACAGTTCGTCGACGTTGTGCGGCGGGATGCTTGTCGCCATGCCGACGGCGATGCCGGTGGCGCCATTGGCAAGCAGGTTCGGGAACGCCGCCGGCAGCACGACCGGCTCGTCGACGCGGCCGTCGTAGTTCGGGCGAAAATCGACCGTGTCCTCGTCGATACCCTCGAGGATCAGCGCCGCAGTCTCGGTCATGCGTGCTTCGGTGTATCGCCCGGCGGCCGGGTTATCGCCGTCGATGTTGCCGAAGTTGCCCTGACCGTCGACAAGCGGATAGCGTACGGCGAAATCCTGCGCGAGGCGCGCGAGCGCGTCGTAGATCGCCATATCGCCATGCGGATGGTAGTTACCCATCACGTCGCCGACGATCTTGGCGCACTTGATGTAGCCACCCTCGGGATTGAGGCGCAGTTCGCGCATCGCGTAGAGGATGCGGCGATGGACGGGCTTCATGCCGTCGCGCACATCCGGCAGCGCGCGGTGCATGATCGTCGACAGAGCATAAGCCAGATAACGCTCTTCGAGAGCGGTCCGGAGTTCGACGGGCTCGATCGGGCCCTCGCCCGGCAGAATCGGTTTTGTGGTCATGGCGCATCCCTACAGCGCCGCCGGGGCGCTCTCAAGCCTGGGCGACCTTGCGTCCTACGGCGGGTGTGCTGCGCCGCGCCATTTGGACGCAAAATGGCGTGCCGGAGGTGCCGGCCGGCCACGCTTCCACAAAGAGGGGCGGCAGCTCGCGCGGACCGGTGGCATCGCGGGGCGCCCGCAGCTAAATCTCCAGCCCTATCAAGCTCAGCGGGATGTAATTGGGTAATGGCAGCTCTCGTACCGGACCTGCCGCAGGTCGAACAGCACATCGTCGAGATCACGAACAAGGCGCGGCAAGACCAGAAGCTCGTGCCCTTGAAGGTCAACGCCATACTTGCAAGAGCCGCGCGCGCCTACGCCGAACGGGTCGCGCGTAGCGGAACCTTCTCCCATTCCGCAGACGGACGCACGCCTGCCCAACGCGCGGAGAACGCCGGCTACAAGCATTGCGACATCGCCGAAAATCTCGCCATGGATGAGAACAGCCAGGGCTTCGATACCGGCGCCCTCGCCCTTCAGGCGATCGCGGGGTGGATGAATTCGCCTCCGCATCGCGCCAACATGATGCGCGCTTCCGTCACCGAGATCGGCGTGGGCGTTGCGCGCGCACCTGGTTCGAAGCCGAAGTTCATTTCGGTCGAACTGCTGGGCCGGCCCGCAACAGAGATTTATTCCTTCAAAGTGGTGAACTTATCGAATGGCGGCGTCAGCTATTCGTTCGGGGGCAAGACGCGGGAACTGAAACCGGGCACATCGGCGGTTCTCACGGCCTGTTCGCCGGGAGAACTCGTGTTGTCGAAGCTTGGCAATTTCCTTTCAAATGCTGTCGAAATTGCACGGACTCCTGCTGAAAACAAAAGGGTTTATGCGTTGAAGTCGACAGCGGTCGGCGGGACGACGCTCGAAGTCTCGGTGCTTGGGACGCCCCCTTAACTGTATCCCTGCGGAACGTTTCCCACGCTTCAGGCGTTACTCCAAGCTGTTACAAAACGGAATTCGGAGACACCATGGAAGCACGCCAGCTCATGATCTATGTAGGTTTGAGTGTTGTGGCCGTGATAGCCGTCGTGGGCGGCGTCGCTGCTTATCAGCGCTCGCAATCCGACGTACTGGTCGACGTCCCGGCCGTACGCATTGAAACAAACAGGGCCACCGGCGAGACGAAAGTCGATGCGCCCTTCGCTCACGTCGAAAAGGACCAGAACGGTACGCGCGTCGACGCTCCAGGCGTCAAGGTCGATGTGCCAGCGCATTAGCCATTCATGAATGCCATTCGGAAGAGCCGCCCGTCGCGTGATGGGCGGCTTTTTCTATGGGTTTATCCGATCGTTCGGAGAATCCCGCCTTCGACGCGCAACGCCGCGCCGTTGGTCGCCGAGGCTTCCTTCGACGCAGCGTAAACGACCATATTCGCGACTTCCTCGACCGTCGCGAAGCGCTGGAGGAGCGATGTCGGCCGGTGCGTCTGGACGAACGTTGCGGCCATCTCGTCGGGCGTCTTTTTGTTCGCTGTCGCCATGGCTTTCAGAAAATCTTCTACACCCTCGGATCGCGTCGGGCCGGGCAAGACGGAATTGACGGTGACGTTGGTTCCGGCCGTCAACTGCGCGAGCCCCTGCGTGAGCGAGAGCTGTGCAGTTTTGGTCAGGCCGTAGTGGATCATCTCGGCGGGGATGTTCACCGCCGATTCCGACGATATGAAAATCACACGCCCCCAATTTCGTTCGAGCATTCCCGGCATGAATGCCCGCGACAGGCGCACGCCCGACATCACGTTCGTCTCGAAGAAGTGGATCCAATCGGCGTCGGTAATTTCGAAGAACGGCTTCGGCTCGAAGATGCCGGCGTTATTGATCAGGATGTCGACGGCCGGAGCCGCCTTAACCAGGGCAGCGCAGCCTTCGGCGGTGGAGACGTCGGCGGCGACTCCCGAGACCGCGGCAGCGTTGACGCTATGATGGACCGCAGCGATGCCCTTATCCACGCTTTCCTGACGCCGGCCGTTGATGACCACCTTGGCCCCTGCCCGCGCCAGCCCCTTTGCGATTGCGAGGCCTATGCCGACCGTCGAACCCGTGACCACGGCCGTCTTGTTCGTGAGATCTACTTTCATCGGATCAATCCAGTTCAAATTGTGCGGGTCAGAGCCCGATCTCGAACGATTTCAGGCAGCTCGATATATTCCATCGCGGCGCCGCTGTTGATAGCCGTAAGATGCATGTCCGCATTCCGCCACCCCGGCCTGCAATGCGGCGAAACATTAACTTCGTATTCACGCGCTACCAGTGGATTTGAGCCAATTGGCTCCCTACCTAGGTTGGAGTCATAATCCTTTAACGCTCGCTTCTCCGGCGGAGATCGAATGGCAATCGAAATTGAACGAAAATTTGTCGTGCGCGACGACCGCTGGCGGCAATTTGAGATCGGCTGCGCGCCCATCGAGCAGGGCTATTTCGCGCGCACGCCGCTGGTGAAAGCCCGAGTACGCATTTTTGGCGAGAATGGCTACGTGACGCTGAAGAGCGCGAATGCAGCGGGTTCGATGTCGCGGCAGGAATTCGAATACAAGATACCGAAAGCCGATGCTGCAGAGATGCTACGGCAGTTCAGCATGGAATCTCCGATCAGGAAGGTTCGCTACGACGTTCCCTTCGAAGGCAACATCTGGACCGTCGACGTTTTCCAAGGGGCGAACGCCGGCTTGGTTCTGGCCGAAGTCGAACTCGAGAGCACGGACCAATCGATCACGCTGCCTCCGTGGATCGGCGATGAGGTGACAAGCGATCCGCGCTACGAGAACTCAAGCCTTGCCCGTTCGCCCTTCACCACGTGGAGCCATAGCTGATTTCACCCGTGGAGCGCTGCTTGTCGATACGCGCGCGGTGATTGTCCCGTCCACCTACGGAACGCGCGGGTGAAATGTGCCGGGTCGGAATAGCCGAGATTCAAAGCGATATCCGTCACGGACGTCCGGCCCTCATGCAGAAGCCGTTTCGCGTGGCGGCTTAGCAGATCATCGACCAGATCGACGAAGGACGTGCCGTTTTCGCCAAGCCGGCGTTGCAACGATCGGGGCGTCGTGCCGAGCTTGGCCGCGACCCAGGCGATGCGCGGATAGCCTTCGTGCAGAGCGAGCTCCGTCACCGCAAGCGTCGTCGCTAAGACATCGCTTTGGCGGGGAACGGGAGGTTCGCTGCCGGCGGCACATTCATCCGATGCAGATCTTCCCGAATAGATCGTGTTGCCAAGCAGGGACGCGTCGAACTCAATCGCCGGAACCGCGTGACCGTGCGAGACGTTCGCTGAAAAAATGTCTTCAAGCGGCGCGCGGGGCGAGCCCGACGGAAGCGCGGTCATCACGAGGTTCGGCCGCCAGTGCGGGCCGGCGTAACCGCGCACGACGTCCATCGCGTACCCGAGCGCGAGAAATTCGTTGTGGTGCCGCCCATCGGTTTCCGGTTCGATGAACTCGATCGACCAGCGCACGCGCGGTCCGTGACGCGAGACGGTGAGAACGGTCGACGTTTGCAGCATCACGTTCAGACCGGCGTGGGCGCGAAACATCGCATCGCGAAGCGTTTCGGCCTTGCATACCCAGGCACCGAACGCGCTCAGATCCTCACTCTTCACGGCCTGGCCGAGACGTGCGCCGAAGTACGCATCGCCGGTCTCGCGGGCCGCTTTCTCGAGCAGGCGAAACTGCTCCCGAAGCGGCACGATCAATTCGCGCTGCTCAAGAATTGCAAACGGCAAATCGACCTTGCGAAGCACCCGCGCAATCGAGCCGCCATGGCATTCCATGAATGCCGCTATGGGGCCAAGCGAGCTTGCCCTGGTAACTCCTGAAAGACGGGGCGCCATCGCTGCTGCCGGGCTCAATTTTCCCTCGAACGTGGCGCAAAATGGCAAGCGGCGGAGGAGGCTTCAAGTCACGTTAGCGTTATGAGCGCACACTGTTTATGCGCGTGCTACCAAACCAAGAAACTGGGGAAACCGATGAGCACAGCCCTGCACACGAAGCCCGTCATGACGGTTCCGTTCGAAGACCATATCGATTGGTACACGCTCGAAGGCTTTCCGCACCTCGCCTATCACATTTGCGCGGTCGACGAGGCAAAGCGCATCGTCGACATTCTCTTCAAGTTCGACGCCAATTCACAGATCGCGCTGCATCGGCACAAGGCCGACTACATCACGCTGACCCTTCGCGGGGAGCTGCGCATTTACCGGCCGAACGGCGAGTTGAAAGAAATCCGGCCGACCGGGGCTTACGTCTCCGGAACAGCGGACGGCGAGCCGCATCGGGAGGGTGGCGGCGACGAGGACGTCATCGCGTTCTTCAGCAACCGGAACGTCGAAAATCTCGTCTACGAGATTCTCGACGACAATCTGAACACGGTTGCGACCCTCGGCATGGCGGAATTCAAAGCCCTCCACGCCGCTCAACGCGATTAGTGCCAGCCGTTATAGGGATCGTCGTCATCCATCGGAGCGTTCGCGCCGCGCGCATACGAACGCGGCGATGACGCTGCTTTTGCCTTTGCATTCGCTGCGATCTTGCCGCTGAGCGAGCGGACGACGGTGACTTCGGTTCCGACACGCACCAGCGTCGCCAGATGCAGCACGTTCTCGTTCAGCATGCGGAAGCAGCCGGACGATTCCGCCTTGCCGATCGACTTCGGATCGTTGGTGCCGTGAATGCGGTAGAGCGTATTGCCGAGATATATTGCTTTTACGCCGAGCGGATTGCGGATGCCGCCCAGCATGCGCTCAGGCAGCTCAGGCTTTCTCCGCCGCATGTCCGCCGGCGGATACCAGTCCGGCCAATCGGCGACACGCGAAACCTTTTCCTTGCCAGTCCACGTGAAGCCCTGACGCCCGACGCCGATTGAATAGGCGTAGGCCGACGTCGAACTCAGCACGTAATAGAGTTTTCGCGCGCCGGTATCGATGACGATCGATCCTGGTGAATATGGTCCGCTGAAGGCGACCACCGCGGGCGCGACGGGTCTGATGTAGGGCTTGTCACCGCCGGTGGTTCCGGGCGTCTTGCTGAGGCGTGCTTCGTCGTCGGGCGAAGGTGCCGCATCCCAGGCGCCGTAATCGTCGCGTTCGTCGAAGTAGCGCGAATCCGGCGATCGTCGATCGTTGAAATACGCCCGGCCGGCGGGACGTGGTTCGCTATAGCGCTGATCGTTGTAGCGCGGACCGTCGCTATCGTCGTCACCGTAACCGGGATCGCCGTTGTAGCGCGGGTCGTATCTCCGCGGATCGTCATCGCGATAATTGGGGCGAACGTCGGCGCGCGGTCCCTCGCGGTTATCGTAGCCGCGTTCGGTGGGATAACGATCGTCCTGGGGATCGGCATAGGAATCGTCGTCGTCAGGCACGACTTGCACGGGCGGCCGCCGGGGGCCGCCCCAGGGATCCCACTGCTGGGCAAAGACATGACTTGAGGCACCGATCGTCGCCGACGCTGCAATGATCGCAAAGAGAAAAGATTTCATAGAACCCCGCGCACCCATAGCTCACTCGCACCGGCCCAACAGTCACGTAGTCTGTCCGGTTCCATCGCGAGAGCTTCACCCGCGAAGTGGTCATTGGCGTGGCAAACAAATGGCAAAGGGTGCGGCTTGCAATTCAAATCGCATTTCGAACTTTGCGTACTGGCAAAGGTTTGGGTGACCGAGTGCGCACGCCATCGCGCATTTCAAGGCGGCTTCATCGCTGCCTTATTTGCTGTCGCGATCAGCGGTTCAACGGGAGGTTCGAGAGAGCACGTCCATCAGCTCGGCCACCTTGCGACGCTGATCTGCCGCGTCGCCGCTCGCGATCGCATGCTCGACGCAATGGGCGACGTGATCACGCAGCACTTCTTCCTCGACGCGCCGAAGCGCTGCCCGAACGGCCGAAATCTGCGTCACCACGTCGATGCAGTACCGCCCCTCTTCCACCATCTTGGCGAGGCCGCGAACCTGGCCCTCGATGCGGTTGAGACGTTTCAGACAGGCGGCTTTCGATTGTTTTTCCATGCCTTGACGTATACCCTACGGGGGTATATGTGTCAACCGCGAGATTGGTCCGGGTGATGGCCCCCGGTTCCGCTAGGAATTGCATCATGAGCGCCGACAAGCCGAGTACGGGATCCGAGCCGAGCACACCTGCAAAGAGCTGCTGCTCGCGCAATCATGCCGCACACGGACATACTGAGCACGAGCATGCGGTCGATGCGTCTGCCAAGGCGAAAGACCCGGTGTGTGGGATGACCGTCGATCCGCACACGGCGAAGCATCGCGCCGAGCATGGCGGAAAGACCTATTACTTCTGCGCCGCCGGATGCCGGACCAAGTTCGTTGCCGATCCCGCGCGATATCTGGAGCCGGAAGCCGCGAAGGCGGAGCCGGTTCCCGCCGGCACCATCTATACCTGTCCGATGCATCCCGAGATCCGGCAGGTCGGCCCAGGCTCCTGCCCGATCTGTGGCATGGCGCTCGAGCCGGAGCTCGTCACCGCCGAAGCCGAACCCAACGCCGAGCTTCTGGACATGACGCGGCGGCTGTGGATTGGCGCGGCGCTTGCCCTTCCCGTCTTCATTCTTGAGATGGGCAGCCATCTTTTCAATTTGCATCACATCATCAGTCCGACCATTTCGAACTGGGTGCAGTTCGCGCTGGCGACACCTGTCGTTCTCTGGGCGGGATTTCCTTTCTTTGAGCGCGGCTGGAAATCGCTCGAAACACGCAATCTCAACATGTTCACGTTGATTGCGCTCGGAACGGGTGTCGCGTGGATCTACAGTGTCGTCGCGACCCTGTTTCCTCAAATCTTCCCAGCATCGCTTCGCGGAATGGACGGCGCCGTTCCGGTCTACTTCGAGGCCGCGGCCGTCATCACCGTGCTGGTTCTCGTCGGGCAGGTCTTGGAACTCAGAGCCCGCGAGCAAACGAGCGGCGCCATTCGCGCCCTTCTCAATCTGGCTCCGAAAACGGCGCGACGCCTCAAGCCCGATGGTTCGGACGAAGAGGTGCAGATCGATGCGATCGCGGTCGGCGAACTCCTGCGCGTGCGACCCGGCGAGCGCATCGCCGTCGACGGCATCGTCACCGACGGCAAAAGCAACGTCGATGAATCCATGGTGACGGGCGAGCCCCTGCCCGTTTCGAAAAGCGCCGGAGCGAAAGTCATTGGCGGGACGATCAACGGATCGGGTGCACTCATCATCCGGGCCGAAAAGGTCGGCCGCGATACGATGCTCGCGCGCATCGTGCAGATGGTCGCCGAAGCCCAGCGCAGCCGCGCACCCATTCAGCGCCTCGCCGATCAAGTCGCCGGATGGTTCGTGCCCCTCGTCATCGGCGTCGCTGTGCTCGCGTTCGCCGCGTGGATGCTGTTCGGTCCCGAGCCGCGGTTCTCGTATGCGCTCGTTGCCGCCGTTTCTGTGCTGATCATCGCCTGCCCGTGCGCGCTCGGTCTCGCGACGCCGATGTCGATCATGGTGGGCGTCGGCCGCGGTGCGCAGTCCGGCGTGCTGATCAAGAACGCCGAGGCGCTCGAACGGATGGAGAAAATCGATACCCTCGTGGTCGACAAGACCGGCACGCTGACGGAAGGCAAGCCAAAGGTCACCGCGATCCGCACGGCTTCGTCGATCGGCGAAGACGAACTCCTGAGGCTCGCCGCCGGTCTCGAGTTGGCAAGCGAGCATCCGCTGGGCGCAGCCATCGTCGCGGCGGCGCAGGGGCGCAACATGGCGCTGCCGCAAGCTCGCGATTTCGCTTCGCCGTCGGGCAAGGGCGTGTCTGGCGTCATCGAGGGCCGCAATGTCGTCATCGGCAATCGAACGATTTTCGACGAGGCTGGCATCGATACGTCGGCTCTTGCCGCCGATGCTGAAAAGCTTCGTGGCGACGGCGCGACTGCCATTTACGTTGCCATCGACGGCAAGGCCGCTGGCATCATCGCGATCGCCGATCCGATCAAGGCGACGACACCGTCGGCGGTTCGCAAGCTCAAGGAAAGCGGCGTTCACGTCGTCATGCTGACGGGCGACAACGCGACAACGGCGAAGGCTGTCGCCGCCAAGCTCGGCATCGACGACGTGAGGGCCGACGTTCTGCCTGAGGATAAGGCCAAGTTCGTTTCCGAACTCCGGAGACAAGGTCACGCGGTGGCGATGGCCGGCGACGGCGTCAACGATGCGCCAGCGCTCGCGGCAGCCGATGTCGGCATTGCGATGGGAACCGGCACCGACGTTGCCATCGAGAGCGCCGGCATTACGCTCGTCAAAGGCGATCTCGAGGGCATTGCGCGCGCGCGGCAGCTCTCGCAGGCGACGATGTCGAACATCCGGCAGAATCTCTTCTTCGCGTTCATCTATAACGCGGGCGGCGTGCCGATCGCGGCGGGCATTCTGTACCCCGTCTTCGGATTACTTCTCTCTCCGATCATCGCGGCGGCGGCGATGGCTTTATCGTCCGTAAGCGTGATCGGGAACGCGCTTCGCCTGCGCCACACCAACATCGGTTAGTTGCGATGTTTTGGTGCGATTTGTGGGCAAAGGAGGCGTATGTTCAGTGCATCGCCTCCTTGATCACTTCGAACGACCGCACATCGTAGGCGGGCTCAAGATTTTTGAGAAAGTCGAGTGGCGCTTCTTCGACTTCGGGCTGCCGCCAGTGGAGATCGAACGTCAGGAGCGTACGCTCGGATTGCGTGCTTTGGCTGAACCCCTGAAAGCGAGCTTGGATGCCCGTGCCGCGCAAAAGCTCGCTCATGTCTGGAAATGGCGGGCCTTCTGCAGCGGACGCAACGATGAGCTGTGCCCGCTGATCGCGGGGGATGCGGATATCGATCCAGCGAAGTACCGAGAGCGTTAGAACGATCAAAACCGTTCCGCAGCTGCCGAGGATGAGCTGGCCACCGCCAAAGCAGATGCCGATGACGCTCACCGCCCAAATCGTTGCCGCGGTCGTGACGCCCGAAACCAAATTCCCGCGTTTCAGAATGACGCCGCCGCCGATGAAGCCCACGCCCGTGAGAATGCCGAGCGGCAGACGCATCACGTCCATGGTCGTGAACATGTCCGGCGTCTTGCCCGTAAGCCCAAGCAAGATGTTTGCTTGGCTCGTCGCGATGCAGGCGGCAAGACCAACCAGGACCGTAGTGCGAAGCCCCGCACTGTGACTGGCACTTTCCCGGTTCAGACCGACCAAGATGCACGCAATTAGCGTAAGCACCAGGCGCCCCGCGATCTCGAATGCGGTGGGATGTAAGTGCATTTCCATTGCGGACGTTCTCCATTCTTAAACGGTCAAGCGCATAAAAATGATCTCATGCGGCTGTAGGCTGAACATTTCATCGGCCTCGGCGACGGGAAACTGTTAACTCCATGACGAAGGGCGTTTTGCATTGCCTTGCCGCCGGTCCCGGCTGCATCTTACCATGCCGCGACGAGCGGAAAGGTTTGGTATGCCCCCCATGCAACAACAGACCTCTTGTCTGAGCTAATGCAATGACACGCCACCGCATCCTCTTTTTCGGACTGCTCATCTGGGCTCTGGCGATGATCGTGCCGGACTTCGTGCGCGCGGTTCGCCCACTCGGCTCGTTCGGCTTTTACGCCGACAGCAACGGCTTGATCTATGACGTCGCGGGACCGTTCGAGAGCGAGACTCAATCACCCGCCTGGAAGGCCGGCGTGCGCGCCGGGGACCGTCTCGACTTCACACGCATGCGCTGCATTCCCTATGACGCTTATGTTTGCGCGAGCACGATAGCGGCCGTCGGCGGCAACGAATATGTGCTGCCCGGACGGCAGACGACCATCGATCTCCTGCCGACGGCGACGGAAAGTGCGCGGGACGTAACGCTGATCGCTGATCCTCGCCCGACGAACTGGTTCGCCCGGCTGGTTTTGGCCCTCGATCAGATTGCGGGCATCGCAGTCATCCTCGCCGCCGGCTGGCTTGTTTGGACACGGCCGAGCCGTATGACTTGGGGCTTCTTCCTCTACGTGATCTGGTACAATCCAGGACAAGCCTACGAGTTTTATGCGCAATTGCAGCGCTGGCCGCTGTTGCTTCTGGCGCAGAACGTGCTCGGCAGCATTTCGCAAGCGGCGGGCTATGCAGGCCTGCTGGTGTTCGTGATGCGGGCGCCGACCGGAGCCATTCAACCGCCGTGGGACCGCTTCGAACGGCCGCTGCCTCCACTTGCCGCCGTCGTTGCCGTCGTGCTGATGGCCGCCTACGGCAACGCATTTGGTTTCCATACCGAACTCTTGATGCGGGCGACGATCCTTTTCGGAATCATCGTGAGCGTCGCCGCCGTCGCGATCCTCCTCAAGAGACGCAGTTCGCTCTCGCCTAAGGACAATCAGCGTCTCAGATGGGTGATGTGGGGATGCCTGATCGGTCTGCCCGCGTTCGTCATAGCCGATCTCAACGAATACACGACGCTTTTTGCGAATTGGGACGGGTTCGTTCTGCCCGAGGATATCGTCGGGCTTCTCTATCTCGTGAATGGTATTCTGTGCCTTTTCGTCGTCGAAGCCATACGCCGCCAGCGCGTCGTCAACGTCGCCATACCGCTGCGGCGCGTTACCGTCCTGGCGCTGATGACGAGCTTGCCGGCGTTGCTTCTTCATCAGCAAGCGGAACATCTGCACGAACTCGTCGAGCTTCCCGGCTGGTCGTGGCTCGTCATCGGTGCGCTCGTTCTCTTCGTGATCAGCAGGCTACATGAATGGTCGGTCGAGCTTGCGGACAGCTATTTCAATCGCGTGCTCGACAAGACGGAAAAGGAAATCGCGGGCGCCATCATGAGCGCGAAGACGGCGGAAGAGATCGACCGGCTTCTGTCGGATGGCGTCGCCAGGGCCCTGAAGCTTGCCTCGGCGGCGACCTTCCGAAGGACGGAGAGCGGCTTTCATCGCTTCGAAGTCAGCGTGGGCTGGGATGACACGGCGGTGCGCGATTTACGTGCCGGCGAGGGAGCGATGAAAAATCTGCTCGAGGGCGAGACGAGTAGCTTCGAAAAAGCCGCTGCCGAGGAGGCTGGGTTTCCGGCTGAACTCGATTTGCCGATCTTCGCGGTTCCTGCTGCGAACCGCCTTCACACCTATGCCGTGACGCTTTACGGCCCGCACGAGGCCGGCACCGACATCGATTCCAACGAACGGGAAATGCTGGTCAATCTCGGGCGGCATGCGGCCGACGCGTATACGCGCGCCGAGACCGAGACGCTTCGGAAGACGATCGCCGAACTTCGCGCGCAGCCAGATTTAAGCCGCGGGATGGCATGACGTGAAAAGCAAAAGCCGCGAATACGCATGCGTACCCGCGGCCCATGTGACCTAGACCAAAAAAGCGAAAGACACCGCCGGGAAGGCCATCGACCCTACCCGCAGCGCAATGTCACTTAAGCGCTCTGAATGACGCTGACGGCAATCTTGCCCGAGCGACGATCGGTTTCGGTCTCGAAAGCGACCTTCTGGCCCTGCGACAGGCCGCGCATTCCGGCGCGCTCGAGAGCCGTTGCGTGCACGAACACGTCGTTTCCGCCCTGGTCCGGCGCAATGAAGCCGTAGCCCTTCTGATCGTTATAGAATTTCACGGTACCCGTGATCATAGAATGTTCCCTTTAGGCTCTGATGGTTGAGGCTGTCCCATGCGTCAATGCGGACGCATACGCCGGCCTCGCAGTTCGATTTTGGAAAGACGTCTGTGCGCTTGGCTGCGCCAGAGGCTGAGTGCCTCGCAATATCCGGCCAAAGTTCGATGGCCGTCGATAGCACGCATAAAGCTGGATGGATACCGCTAGTTTCCGGCCATCGATCAACTTTTCGGCTCGGGCTCCCGAAAAATGCGCCGGTGTACGTCTTCCGGAACAAACCATAAAGCCTAATTGTCTATGTGAGAGTTTAGTGGCAGGGAGCCGCCCCTCGACCGCTTCCCGGCTTTGGATAAGCCGGAAAATGGCCATTTGACGCGATCGGCCGAACAACGGTTAAGTTGCGAGGACGCATGAAAATCGGATTTATCGGCTTGGGGCATATGGGCTCCGGGCTCGCGGCCAACCTGCTCAAGGCCGGACACGATGTCACCGTCTATAACCGCACGCGCGCAAAGGCCGAGGCACTGGCATCCGAAGGGGCCAAAATCGCGGTGACGCCGAGCGACGCTTGCAGGGGCGAAGCCGTCTTCACCATGCTGGCGGACGACAAGGCCCTCGAGGCGGTGGTGTACGGGGACGGCGGCCTGCTTGCGACGCTCGACAAGGGCGCCATCCATATTTCGTCGAGCACGATCAGCGTCGCGCTCTCGAAGCGCCTAGCCGAAGACCACGGCAAAAAAGGTCAGCTCTACGTTGCCGCCCCCGTGTTCGGTCGCCCGGAAGCTGCAGCGGCAAAAAAGCTTTTCGTTGTCGCCGCCGGGAAGAGCGACGCCGTAAAGGCAGTTCTTCCGCTCTTGGACGCCATCGGACAAAAGACGTTCACGATTTCCGAGCAGGCGGAAGCGGCAAACATCGTGAAACTCAGCGGCAATTTTCTAATCGCTGCCGTTATTGAATCGCTCGGCGAGGCCATGGCCCTCGTTGGCAAAGCCGGCGTCGATAAACACCAGTATCTCGAGATCCTGACGTCGACGCTGTTCGGCGCGCCCGTCTACAAGACTTACGGCACGCTGCTCGCCGACGGAAAATTCGAGCCGGCGGGCTTTGCGGCTCCTCTCGGACTGAAGGACATTGGACTGGCGCTCGCTGCGGGGCAGGACTTACGCGTGCCGCTGCCGCTCGCCAGCCTGCTGCGCGACCGCTTTTTGACGTTGCTCGCAAATGGCGGCGACAATCTCGATTGGTCAGCCGTCGGATCACTTGCTGCGAAGGACGCGGGCGAAGCGTAATTTCGCTCGCAGGAATGTGCGCAAAGCCGGAGGCTTTGGACTGACTGAATTGGGTGTTTTTAGATTCCATTGACTTCGACACACCGGAAATGTGTCAACGCTATTTTTGAACATCGATTTTTCTGCTGTTGCGATGCTGTCATGAGCAGATCGATCACAATCGCGAAAGCCGGTCTGCCGCCTGGTCCCAAAGGCACACTGATCGGCGGCAATATCGCTCAGATGGGACCTCGCAGGGTCGATTTCTTTCTCGATCTTGCGCAGACATACGGGCCTGTCGCGAGCTTTCGCGTCGGCCGCTGGCGCGTCTTTCTCGTCAGCGATCCGGAGCTGATCCAGCAGGTTCTGGTGACCGATGCGCGGCACTACATCAAGCATTTCGGCGCGCGCACATTCAAACCGATCCTCGGCAACGGGCTGGTGACGAGCGAGGGCGATTTCTGGCTCAGTCAGCGGCGCATGATGCAGCCGTCGTTTCTGAAGGCGCTCGTGTTGTCCTATGCGCCGATCATGGCCGAACTCACAGCGGCGATGCTTGCGCAGTGGGCACCCGGAAAGGCGGTCGATCTCGAATTCGAATTCAGCGGCCTGACAAGCGCAATCGCTCTCAAAACGCTTTTCGGCCTCGATGACCACGGCGATCGCGCAAAGGTGGATGCGAGCCTGATCGAGACATTCGATTCGCTGACGGCACGCGTCGACGCAGCCATTCGACTGCCGCTCTGGATGCCGACGCCGACGAATTTGAGACTGCGCCGAGCCATCGCGAACGTCAAAGCGCTCGTTGACGGTTTCATCGCGCAGAAGCGGTCTCGTCCGCTCGCAAACGATCTGTTGTCGACGATGATCACAGCCCAGCGCGAAGACGGATCGCGCATGAGCGACCGGCAGCTCCGCGATGAAGCCGTGACGCTCTATCTCGCCGGTTATGAAACGACGGCGTTGACGCTCACCTGGAGCTGGTACCTCCTCTCGCAGCATCCGGAAGCCGAGCGAAAGCTTGTTGACGAGTGGCGCCGGGTTCTCGGCGGAAGGTCGCCCAATGCGGAGGATCTCACCGCGCTTCCGTACACGTCTGCCGTCATCAACGAGGCGATGCGGCTTTATCCGCCCGTGTACGCCATTGGCCGGGAGGCAATGACCGAACTCGAACTCGGGGGATACCGCGTCAAGCGCGGATACACGATCCTGATGAGCCAATGGGTCAGCCACCGCGATCCGAAATACTTCCCCGAACCCGAGCGCTTCCTGCCCGAGCGTTGGCTTGATGGATTGGCTGCGCGGTTGCCGAAATTCGCTTATTACCCCTTCGGCGGCGGCCAGCGGCTCTGCATCGGAAGTCACTTCGCGACGATGGAGGCGATGATCGTGCTCGCGACCGTGGGGCAGAAATACAAGTTCACCCTCGCCCCGGATGCGGTCATCGACATCAAGCCGCAGATCACGATGCCGCCGAAATTCGGCATGCCGGCGACGCTCGAACTTCGTTGACGGCTTCACGCCGCTTCCGTCAATCGCTGCGCGCCGATAAAGTTGCCGCGTCAGCGAAAACAAGAGGTCTCGGCATGAGTGCGAAGGTCGTCGCGATCACGGGCGGGGCTCAGGGCATTGGACGGGCCATAGGCTACGCGTTCGCCAAAGCGGGCTATGCCATTTCGCTTGCCGATCCGGTGGCGGACGCCGGCGAAGAGGCGGCGGCGCACATCCGAGAGCTCGGAGCGCTTTGTCTTTTCGAACGCGCCGACACATCCCAAGAAGCCGACGTGAAGCGATGGATTGCGCAAACGAGCAAAGATCTCGGCTGCCCTCACGTGCTCGTCAACAATGCGGGCATCAGCGCCAACAAGCCATTCCTCGAACTTCCGATAGAGGATTTCGATCGCGTGCAGGCGGTCAACGTCCGTGGCGCGGTGATGTGCTCGCAGGCCGTCGCGCGGGAAATGGTGATGCAGAAGATCGGCGGCGCGATCATCAATATCGCATCGACGCGCGCTTTCATGTCGGAAGCGAATACGGAAGCCTACACGGCGTCGAAGGGTGCGATCCTGGCGCTGACTCACGGCATGGCCATCAGCCTCGGACAATATGGCATTCGCGTCAATTCGGTGAGCCCGGGCTGGATCGAGACGAGCGATTGGCAATTCTCAGGCCGGGCCAAAGAGCCGCATCATTCCAAGGCTGATAACGAGCAGCATCCGGCCGGACGCGTCGGCGTGCCGGATGATATCGCCAAGGCGTGCTTGTTTCTTGCGGAGAGCGCCGACTTCATGACCGGGCAAAACATCACGATCGATGGGGGCATGACTGTGAAGATGATCTATGTGTGAGCTTGGAGCGCTCGCAATAGTACCTCAATTCCAGGTTATATGATTTGTCACGCACACGGACGAGGACGATGCACGTGACAAATGCGACGATCGACAGCGTCTCCGATACAGCTTTTTGGGTTGCGCATTACCGGAGCGTCGAGACCAAACGGAACGACGCCCTTTTTCGCGATCCGCTTGCAGGCACTCTTGCAGGCGACCGCGGAAAGTCGATTGCCGAGTCGATGCCGCGCGGCTTCATGTCGTTCTGGGTCATAGCTATCCGCACGCGCATTATCGATGATTTCGTTCGCACTGCCGTCAACGAAGGGGTGGACACGGTTCTCAATCTCGGCGCGGGGCTCGATACGCGGCCCTACCGCATGGATCTTCCCGCTTCCTTGACCTGGATCGAAGCCGACTACCCGCATGTGATCGCGTACAAGGAAGACCGGCTCGCGCAAGAAACGACGCGTTTCAAGCTGACGCGGGTCAAGTGCGATTTGGCAGACGCGGCTGCGCGACGGCAGCTCTTCGCCACCACCAATGCGCACGCGAAAAAATTGCTCGTGCTGACCGAAGGTGTCGTGCCGTATCTGACGGCAGAGGAAGTGGCCGCGCTCGCCGACGATCTTGGCGGCCTCGATCATGCGGCAGGCTGGATCGTCGATTTCTTCACGCCGGAACTGATCGCGGCGCGCGAGCGGATGATGGGAAGCCGTTTGAAGAATGCGCCATTCCGATTTCGGCCCGACGACTGGTCCGGATTTTTCGCGGCGCACGGCTGGCGCGCAACCGATATCCGCTACCTAGCCGAGGAAGCGGATCGCCTCGGCAGGCCCATCGAGATGCCCTTGCCCGTGAAGCTGATGTTTATCCTGCAATCGATGTTCATGTCGAAAGGGCGCGGGGAGCGATTTCGAAAAGCCGCGGGCTACGCCATGCTGCAGCCCGCATGATGTTACAGCCCACATCCGGCTAAAGCTCTTTGCAAGATTAAGCCCCGACGCTGTTGGACGCCGGGGCTCCAGCGGCTCCATCGGACGAAGAACCGCTGCCTTAGCTCATCGCCAAGGATCTTGTTGTTTACACGCGTCTTCGAAGAACGCTCGCGAGAAGGCCGACAACGATAAACACGACGGCGACCATCAATAGGAGGTGAGCGCCGGAAATGGCCGTGCCGGCCACGCCGCCGAAACCAAGTGCGGCTGCGACGATGGCGATAATCAAAAAGACGATCGCGTAGTAAATGAGATTACCACCCATGCGGGCCTCCATATCCATGTGTTCGGGCTAGCAACGCGCACCGGACTCATTGAGTTCCGCAGATCAAAAAGAGCTATTTCCGGCTGAAAAATCTCAGCTCCTTGAATCGATTCAGCAATTCTCCGGAACGTTCCCGATGCTCGCGGCACTTCGCTCCGCTGATGGATCATTGTGGCGATCGCGCCTGCCGCTCGCTGCGAACACGATAGCTTTTTCCATTTTTTCAAGTGCGTTGATCAGAAAGATTAAACTTGTTCAAGTCGCGGAAACCATCACGCCGCGAGCCGGTTTGCTTTGAGATTGAAGCAGACGGAAAGGATATGGCTCATGAAGGTTGTGACGACTGCGGCTCTCTTAGGCGCAAGCATGCTCGCATTCACGGCGACGACGGCATCGGCCGACATCGTTTGCAACGGCGATGGCGACTGCTGGCACGTCAAGGAGCGCCACAAATACACCCCGGATCTCCATCTCCGCATCCATCCAGATTCCTGGAAGTGGCGCGATTCAGACGCAACGCATTACCGGTGGCGCGAGCATGAAGGCCGCGGCTATTGGCGCGGAGGCGTGTGGGTCGACCTGTAAAAACTACGATTAAGAGTAATCGCTATAAAAAATGCCATCCTCGGTGTGCCGAGGATGGCATTCGATGTCGAAGCTCCGGCGACGCCTAGAGCGGAATGTTGTCGTGCTTTTTCCAGGGATTTTCGAGCGTCTTGTTGCGCAGCATGTTAAGCGCGCGGCAAAGGCGCTTTCTCGTTGCGGACGGCGTAATGACTTCGTCGATGTAGCCGCGCTCGGCCGCAACGAACGGATTGGCGAAGCGCTTCTTGTATTCATCGATGCGCGTCTGGATCTTCACGGGATCAGACAGCTCGGAACGATAGAGAATTTCGGCTGCGCCCTTCGCACCCATAACTGCGATCTCGGCGGTGGGCCAAGCATAGTTCACGTCGCCGCGAATATGCTTCGAGCTCATCACGTCGTAGGCGCCGCCGTAGGCCTTGCGGGTGATGACCGTCACCTTCGGAACGGTCGCTTCGGCGTAGGCGAACAGCAGCTTGGCGCCATGCTTGATCAAACCGCCATATTCCTGCGCCGTTCCCGGCAGAAAGCCCGGGACGTCGACGAACGTCACGATCGGAATGTCGAAGCAGTCGCAGAAACGCACGAACCGCGCGGCCTTGCGCGAGGCGTCGCTGTCTAGCACGCCCGCGAGCACCATCGGCTGGTTCGCCACGATGCCGACCGTCGAGCCTTCCATGCGTGCGAAGCCGGTGACGATGTTCTTCGCGAAGGCTTCCTGAATTTCGAAGAAATCGGCCTCGTCGACGACCTTCAGGATCAGCTCCTTGATGTCGTAGGGCTTGTTCGGATTGTCCGGGATGATCGTATCGAGCGAGTGGTCGATACGGTCGGGGCTGTCCTGGCTCGGAATAACCGGGACGCCTGCCTTATTGCTCGAGGGCAGGAAGTCCATCAGGCGGCGCATCTGCAGCAGCGCTTCGAGATCGTTCTCGTAGGCCTTGTCGGCGATCGACGATTTCGTGGTGTGGACCTTGGCGCCGCCGAGCTCTTCGGCCGTGACGTTTTCGTTCGTCACAGTCTTCACGACGTCGGGACCCGTGACGAACATATAGCTCGTGTCCTTCACCATGAAGATGAAGTCGGTCATTGCCGGCGAGTAGACGTCTCCACCCGCGCATGGACCCATGATGACCGAGATCTGGGGTATCACGCCCGATGCCAGCACGTTCCGTTGGAACACTTCGCCGTAGCCGCCGAGGGCGTCGACACCCTCCTGGATGCGGGCGCCGCCGGCGTCGAAGACGCCGATGATCGGGGCGCGATTCTTCAACGCCATATCCTGGATCTTCGTGATCTTCTTCGCGTGCGTCTCGGAAAGCGAGCCGCCCATCACAGTGAAGTCCTTGGCGAAAACGTAGACCACGCGGCCGTTAATCGTGCCCCAACCGGTTACGACGCCGTCTCCCGGAACCTTCGTCTTTTCCATGCCGAAGTCGGTGCAGCGGTGCTCGACGTACATGTCGAACTCTTCGAACGAGCCTTCGTCCATCAGCAGCTCGATGCGTTCGCGCGCCGTCAGCTTGCCCTTCGCGTGCTGGGCGTCGATCCGGGCGCGGCCGCCACCGAGACGGGCGTTGTCGCGGCGCTTTTCAAGCTCGTCGATGATGTCTTTCATGGAATCCCTTGGATGGCTCGGAAAAATGTGCCGGAACGGCTCTCTAGCATGGCTCCCTCACAGCGCAAACGGTGAGTTGTCGCGACGAGCGAGGGGTGGTGCCGGAGGCGGCCTGGGATGCGGAAACGGCCGGTTTTAAGAGGTGCCGGCGGGCACTTTACTGAGGTGCGCCGCGAAATCGGCGGTCTTTACCTCAACGAAACCGGCGCCACGGATCGGCTCAATCACGACCGCATGCCCCATCTTGGCTGCCCAGGGGAGTGTCGACCCCACGAAGTCGGCGATCGGATCGGCGATGACCTTTTTGCCGGCAAGCTTTTTCATATGAGCTTCGGCGTCGGCACGGGTGGAAAAGACGTGCAGCCGGTCGGCCGACCGGGGCTTCTGCGTGCCCGGCGTCACGAGTGGACTGTCGTCCCCCCCGACGTAATAGACCTCGGCCTTCGCGCGAGCGGCGGCGGCATAGGCGGGCACGGCCTCTATCTGCAGCCGGATCAGGAGATCGCGCGGATCGATCTCGGCCTCGATGGGGTCCGAAACCCAATCCGTCCCGGCGAACCCTTTCGCCTTGGCGATGCCCGGCAGAATGTCAGTTGCGAAGACTTCGAGCGAGATATCCTGAAGTTCGCTATTACCCGCCAAAGCCTCGGCCCAGCGCTCGGCTTCGAGCGGGCTCGACCAGAAGAGTTGCACAGTCCTACCCGCGACTTTCTGCGATGGCACGGAGGCGTTTTCTTCGTCCGCGAGCGTCAGCACGCGCCCCTCCGCGACCGCCCGGCGTACGAACCGGTCGCGTTGCGCGAGCTCTGGGATGCGCGGCGCATGGAGCATAGGGTACTGACCCTTAACCGAATCACTGCGCAAGTTTTCTCGAAAGGCGGCTTAAGAGCAAGCCTTGGCGGTCCTTCGATGACTGTTCTAGACGGGAAAGGCGGAAAAAACGGCTATTCGGACGCTCCCTTGATTTGGCGGCGGCGAAGCCATAGATTTGGCCTTCAATAATTTGGAGTGGCTTGGACGCAGACCGTCGGCCGACAATTTTGTGACCGAATTACTCATCGTCCTGGCCCTTATCCTCGTTAACGGCCTTTTTGCGCTTTCCGAGCTGGCGATAGTTTCCGCCCGCCACCCCCGTCTCAAGGCGATGGCTGCCGCCGGCCGCCCTGGGGCCAACAGCGCTATAGCGCTCTCAGCCGATCCCGGGCGCTTTCTATCGGCCGTTCAGATCGGGATCACGCTTATCGGCATCATCAACGGCGCCTATTCGGGCGAGACTTTCGGCGAATATGCTTCCGCATATCTCCGTGGCCTCGGATTGAGCGAGACCGTGGCGAACTCGCTCGGCTTCGGCGCGGTTATCGCGATCATCACCTATCTCTCGGTTATCGCCGGCGAGCTGGTGCCGAAGACGCTGGCTCTGCGCAATGCCGAGGGCATCGCGTGCGTTGTCGCGCCGATCATGACTGGGTTTGCCAAAGTGGCGGGACCGATCGTCTCGTTGCTCGATACGTCGACGCGTTTTGTGTTTCGCCTACTTGGGCTGTCGCCTGAGCGCGAAAACAAGGTCACCGACGAAGAGATCAAAACGCTCATCGCCGAGGCTGAAACGGCGGGTGTGCTCGAGAGCGGTGAAGGCGAACTCATCTCCGGCGTCATGCGTCTTGCAGACCGCGCCGTCGTCGGCCTGATGACCCCGCGCACCGACGTCGACTGGATCGACATCACCGCGACCGAGGCTGCCATCAAGGAACGGCTGATCTCAACGCCGCATTCGCGCCTGCCAGCCGGCGAAGGATCGCCAGACAAAATGGTCGGCGTCGTGCAGACGCGCGAAATCTTGACGGGGCTTCTTGCGGGCAAGCCTTTCGACGTCGCTTCCTACATCCGCAAGGCGCCGATGATCCCGGAGACGAGCGCGGCGCTGGACGTCTTGTCCGTGTTGCGCGATGCCGAAGTTCCCATGGCCCTCATCCATGGCGAGTATGGGGACTTCGAAGGATTGGTCACGCCCGCCGATATTCTCGAGGCCATTGCAGGCGTCTTCAAATCCGACGCGGAGGGCCTTGAGCCCTATGCGGTCGAGCGCGACGACGGCTCCTGGTTGTTGTCGGGCGCCATGCCCGTCGATGAGATGGCGGACAAGATCGGTATTCTGCTTCCGGAAAACCGTTCGTACGAGACGGTTGCCGGCTTCGTGCTGGCCCAACTGCAGCACATTCCGAAGACCGGCGAATACATCGACATCAGCGGCTGGCGGTTCGAGGTGGTCGATCTCGACAGCAGGCGGATCGACAAGGTGCTGGCAACCCGCTCTACACCGCTACGGCGGCAAGCTTCCTAGGCCGACGGGCCCAAAAGCGTGAGGAAACGGCTGGCGGAATCGAATTCCGCATGACGCCCACGCCGCCGGGCGACGGCTTCGGCGTCCTCGCCCCAAAGTGCGATCTGATAATCCTCATCGACGTGGGCGGCGTTCCACGCGGCTTTGGGGCTCAGCCATTGCCGGAACAAGGCCAACGCGATCAGCGCCGATCCCGTCAGCGTGGTGATGACATGCATTGCCGAAAGCCGGAACGCGTCGCGGGGCAACGCTTCCGAGAAAGCGACGAGAGATGCTTCGGGCTGGGCCACATGGACGATGCCCGGGACGACCTGAAAATGCGCGTTAAGCGTCTCGTTCGCCCAGGCGACGATCGGGTCCCAGTGCTCCGATTGGCTTTCGACGAGTTCGTGAGGTGCCTCGGCGCGATAACAAACGAGATCGCTTCCCGCATAAGCGGTGATGTCGGCGGCGACAGCATCGAGCGTATCGGCCACGGCGTCGATCGCGGTGTTGGCGAAGCGTGTCAGCGGCATCTTCGCCGGATTGATGACGTCCGCCTGCGCCCGCCACTCCTCGGCGATGGCATCTGCCAGCGGACGCGCCGGAACCGCGAGCGGGCGCTTCTTCGGCGTCTTGATTTGCCGGCCGTCGAGAAGGATCGGAAACGGCGCGACGTCTCCGACCGTCACGGCCTTATAGAAGCGTTTGGGAAGAGGTTTTGCGAGGCTGTCGGTGATGGGACTGCGAGGACCACCCGACGGACGAGCCGCGCCCGAACCCGGACCGGCATTGCCATTTCCATTGCCGTTGCCGTTGTCGACGCTCATGCTTCACATCTTTCAATGGTGAGCGCTCGATCGATCGCATCGGGAAGCTCCTCGAAACGCTCGATGATCAGATGCGCGCCTGCTTCCTGCAGCGCGGCGACTTCGTGATAACCCCACGCAACGCCGATCGCTGCGACGCCCGCGGCGCGAGCCATTTCCATGTCGTAGGTCGTGTCTCCGACCATGACGGTCAGATCCGGCGTCGTATCGGTTTCGAGCATGGCGCGAAGAAGCATCGAGGGATGCGGCTTCGAGGGGTGGTCGTCGGCCGTTTGAATTGTCGAGAAGCTCTCGTGCCAGCCTTCGCGTTGGAACAGCCGGTCAACGCCGCGGCGGGATTTGCCAGTCGCGATGCCAAGCAGGTGATCGTCGCGCAACGCAATGTGGGCGATCGTTTCCTTCGCCAGCGGGAACAGGATCTCGGATTCCGACGGGTCGTGTTTCAATTCGCGGAAAGCGGATTTGTAGCGCTCGGCGAGTTCGGCTCGCGTCGTGCGGTCGTGATCAGGCGCAAGCGCTGTAAACGCTTCAGGCAGCGACAAGCCGACGACCGAGAGCGTCGCGGCGCGCGTCGGGGCAATGAGACCCAGCGATGTAAAGGCGTGATCCATCGACAACACGATGCCAGCCTGGCTATCGACGATCGTGCCGTCGCAATCGAAAACAACGAGCTTCATGCGGGGTATTTAGCGACGCATGCGCCGCTGTGCAACGTCAGCGCTCTTCGGGCGGTATCTTTTTGATTTCGAACAAGAATTTCGCGTGCGCGGCAACGTCCACCGGCCTGTGCTTAATCAAGGTGCTGGCGGGGTCCTTCCCGAGATAATTGTCGCCCCGCCAGTTTACCGACGGACGGACCGGCCGCGGCGCAAATCCGCCTCCGCAATTGGGGCATACGTTTTCGAGGACACGATCCACGCACTCCGCGCAGAACGTGCATTCGTAGGAGCAGATGCGTGCCTCGGTCGATTCCGGGGGCAAGGCTCGATTGCAGTGCTCACAGGTTGGTCTCAGCTCAAGCATCGGGCCACCTTCTATGCGACGAGCTTGTCGATCTTGGCGAACGTGCTGAGGCACAGCCAGGTACTCAAGTTGGCCGCGAGCTGCTTACTCCCTGTTACGATCAATCTGTCGGCCTCCTTGGCCTGCGCGAGCGTGGTGTAGCCCATCCAAACCTCGGTCATCGTCCTCAGATCAGTCGAAAGGTATAGATCGACGTCGAAGCCTGGATCGACCCAGCACAGATCGACGGGCTTCCCGGGCTCGACGATGAGCCACCAATTGCGGTGGACCTCCTTCTGATCGCTGAACATCACCTGGATTACGCTTCGGCGACGCGGCATGGGCTTCGGGTCGATACGGCGGCGCATGTCCCACATCAAAAGATTGGGATCGAGATTGGCCAGCGACGCCTCCGTCTCGATCCAACGCTGACCCCAGACGCCGACAGCCTCTATAACGGGCTGCAGATCGCGCCCTGCCTTTGTCAAACGATACTCAAACGTCTCGGGCTCGCCGAGCACCGGAACGCGCGATACGATGCCGGAAGCCTCGAGGTCTTTCAGACGCTTCGATAGCAGTGCGGGTGAAATTCTCGGAACGCCGCGCCGCAGCTCGTTGAAACGCGTTGTTCCGGCGACGAGTTCGCGAAGAACGACGAGCGTCCACCTCGAGCAGAGGATCTCCGCCGCCATCGCGACGGGACAGAATTGACTGTAGCTGGTCTCAGCCATGGGCCGCTCCCGTGAAGCATCTCAGACCCCAAGGTACGCGTGGCAGTCAGGCGGCGCCAGTTCAAGATCTGTACCAGGACGATTCAGTTTCGGAACTAGTCGCTTCGTCAGTGTGCGTGGAATGTTTTTGCCCACGCGGCGGGGCAAATCCCGAAGCGCCAAGCAAATCAACGTTCAAAAGGAACAGCTCATGCCACTCGTCGACATTCAGCTTATCGAAGGCGTCTTCGACAAAAGCCAGAAGCAGGCAATGATCAAGAAGATCACGGATGCAATGGTCGAAATCGAAGGCGAAGCCATGCGTGGCGTGACCTGGGTGCGCGTACACGAGGTCGCGAGCGGAAACTGGGGCATCGGCGGCAAAGGTCTGACGACCGCTGACGTGAAAGCCCTACAAGTCCGATAAGGTGTTGGGCTCCAGGCGCTGAAGCTGGAGTCTGGAGCCCGCGCTATTCAAACTTCTCTTCATCAAAGCCCAAAAGCTCCCACGTCCCCCGCATGTGCGTGGGCAATGGTGCGGTGACATCGATCGTCTTGCCGCCCTTCGGGTGCGGGATGACGAGGCGGCGCGCGTGAAGATGTAGTTTCTTCTCGATGTTTTCGGCCGGCATGTTGACGTCGCCTTCGTACTTGTTGTCGCCGACGATCGGATGGCCGATGAGATGCATGTGCGCGCGCAGCTGGTGCTGGCGGCCCGTTACGGGCTTTAGCGATACCCATGCTGCTTTATGCGCGACGCGATCGACGACGGAGTAATGCGTCGTCGCGTGCATGGCGACGTCCTGCTCGCCGGGCTTCGCCTTACGCACGCGGTCGCCGTCAGGACCCGAGGCCTTGACGAGCGCAGCTTCAACCTTGCCTTGCGGTGGTTTCGGCACGCCTTTGACGAGCGCCCAATAGGTCTTTGCGGCGGAACGTGTTTGAAACGTCTTGCCGAGTCTCGCGGCAGCGTCGCGGGTTTTCGCGACGAGCAGCACGCCGGTCGTATCGCGGTCGAGGCGATGAACGAGGCGCGGGCGCTCCCCGCCGAAGCGATCGGCCATGCCTTCGAGCATTCCATCGATGTGCTTCTTCGTGCCGGTGCCGCCCTGTACGGCGAGGCCGAACGGCTTATTGAGGACGAGCACGTGTTCGTCCTCGAACAGGATCATTTTCTCGATGGCGTCGCGGTCGCCCTTGGAAACGCCGGGCGGCGCCTGCAATCCGGGTCCGGCCTTCTTGGGCTGGCGGACGATCGCCGGAACGCGGATCTCGGATTTGGCTCGCAAGCGATCGTTGGCTTGGGCGCGCTTGGAATCGACGCGAATTTGGCCGGAGCGCAAGAGCTTTTGCAGATACGTGTACCCGACTTCCGGGAAATGCACGCGGAACCAGCGATCGAGACGCATCTCGTCTTCGCTGTCGGCGACTTTGATTGTTTCGACACTCATGAATAAGGGTGAGCCCTGATTTCAACCGGAGGTCAAGGGTCACGTTGTCAGGACCGACTGGCCGGGCGACGGCTGTGGCCTTAGGCAGCGCCATCGGGCCGATTTGACTTCGGCCGTTTACTCTGACTTTTGTTATCCTCTTTCCGATCGCCACTCCGTTAACGACCCGGCACCTTTATCCCGCGGCTGAGGGAAATGTCAGCTCCAAAACGGTTCGCTCATGCAAAACTACATATGGATCGCCATCGGCAGCGCCCTCGGGGGGATGGGTCGCTACTGGCTCTCAGGCGTGATCGCGACCCTTGCCGGGGAAACCTTTCCTTTGGGCACGCTGATCGTCAATATCACCGGGTCGCTCGCCATCGGATTTATCGCGACGCTGACTGGCCCTGATGGTCGCCTGTTCGTATCTTCCACGACGCGTCAATTCATGATGATTGGGCTGTGCGGCGGATATACGACCTTCTCCTCGTTCAGCCTGCAAACGCTCAATCTGATGAATGACGGGCAGTGGCTTTATGCTGCTCTCAATATCGGCGCGTCGGTTTTCCTGTGCCTGGTTGCGGTTTGGCTGGGGCACGTCGCCGCCGTCCACGTCAATTCGCTGAAATGGGTGTGACCATGCAGATCCCCCGCGATGCCGTGCAGCTCAGGATCTTTTTCGGCGAGGATGACAAGGCAGGTCGCCAGCCCCTCTACGAAGCCATCGTCCTCAAGGCGCGCGAGATGCATCTTGCCGGAGCCACCGTCTTGAGGGGGCCTATGGGCTTCGGCAAATCGAGCCGGCTGCACACGACTAAGGTGCTGCGGTTATCGGAAGACCTGCCGATCATCATAGAGATCGTCGACTCCAAGGAGAAAATCGACGCGTTTCTGCCGGAGCTCGAGAAACTGATGGGTAGCGGTCTCGTCACGCTCGAGAACGTCAAGGTGCTGCGCTATGGCGACGGCGAACCATCAGCATAGTCAAACTGCGGTCCCCGAAAGATGGCCGATGGCGGCGGTCAAAGCCATGGCGAGCGCGCCCCAGAACGTGATCCGGACGGCAGCGCGCCAAACATTTGCCCCGCCAATGCGGGCTCCGACCACGCCCAGCGCCGCAAGACATATGAGCGAGGCCACGGTTACAATCAGCGTCACGCGGGCTCCAGAGGCCGCGATTGCGGCCAACAGCGGCACTGATGCGCCGACGGCGAATGACGCCGCCGAGGCAAGGGCAGCTGTGATGGGGCGAGCGACCGTCATTTCTGAAATACCAAGCTCCTCGCGCGCATGGGTGCCGAGGGCATCGTGCGCCATGAGCTGTTTGGCAACCTGACGGGCCAGCGCAGGCTCGACACCGCGTTTGGTGTAGATATCCGCGAGCTCTTGCAGTTCAAATTCCGGCTGTTCGACAAGCTCCTTGCGTTCGCGCGCGAGGTCCGCCCCTTCGGCATCGGCTTGCGAGCTGACGGATACGTACTCGCCGGCCGCCATCGAGAGCGCGCCGGCGACGAGCCCGGCGATGCCCGCAATGACAACCGATTTGGGCGAGGAATCTGCAGCGGCAACGCCCGCTATCAGGCTCGCGGTCGAGAGGATGCCGTCGTTTGCGCCGAGCACCGCGGCGCGGAGCCAGTTCAATCGTTCGACGACGTGCTGTTCGGCTGCAACCACGGCTTTCTTCCCCTCCATTTCTGACTTCGGGCTTTGGTCTACGTTCTCGCGTGCGGGCCGCACCAGCCCGGTAGATAGCCGGCGTCGGGACTCTTGGCGAAGTCGAGGGCTTTCTGCAGCGCCGTTTCGAAATCGTTTTTGGCCGTCTTGACGTCGATCCGGCGGCGCAACGCGTCGGCCCAGACAAATTCGCTGAAGGGCGTCGTGTCCTTGGCATATCCGCCCGCAAACCGCAGCTCGCCCGCCAGACTGCGATAGGGATCGTCTACGAGATCGGCGACGCTTTTGGGAAGAGACGTGCGGGGCTGACGCTGGCCGTCGGCATCGAAGGGATGCATCCAGTTGCGATTGTCCATGAACGTCCAGAACTCATCCTTCTCGAGAGCACGGAGATCGGCGACCGGCGAGACGAGAATCTGCTCGACGCCCTCTTCGAAGAGAGCACGCGCAAGATGGTGATGATCGATCACGTAGTAGCGGCCTTTCGGACCGCGAACGACGGGGATCATGTGACGGCCGAGAAATTGGCCCGACTTGGTGGGCGCCAGGCCGCGCCAGTCCTGGCGCTTTTGCTCGACCTCCCGCATGCCGACGGTCATCTGAGTTGGCCGGAGATCGGTGATTGTAATCGGGTGGAGCGTAGGCGTCGGCGATTGCGACGCGGCCGTTGAATCTTCTTGAGCCATCTTGACCATCCAGAAAAACGCGAAGACGCAAAGGGAGCACAGAAGGCATAGTATAGGAAATTTGCAGGCGTATTTCGCCAGCTGTTTGCTTGTAGCGGAATTCGACCGCCAACGGACTTACCAAAACTTAAAAATCGCCGGTCCGATGGGACGCTTGATCGTACTTTGTGATTATTTATTCCGTTCGGCGCGGAGCTTCGCCCAGTAGTCCAGGCGCTTCCTGATCTCGCGCTCGAAACCGCGCTCGGGCGGATCGTAGTATCGCGGGCGTTTCCGGAACTCGTCCGGAAAATAGTTCTGGCCCGAGAATGCATCCGGCTGATCGTGATCGTAGAGGTAGTCGGAGCCGTAGCCCTCCTCCTCCATCAGCTTCGTCGGCGCGTTGAGGATCGTCTTTGGCGGCGAAAGCGAACCATGCTCCTTCGCCGCCCGCATTGCAGCTTTGAAGGCGACATAATTGGCGTTCGATTTCGGCGCTGTCGCTACGTAGATGACGGCTTCCGCCAGGGCCAGCTCGCCCTCGGGGCTGCCGAGAAAGTCGAACGCGTCTTTCGCCGCGTTGCAGACGACGAGCGCTTGCGGGTCGGCAAGGCCGATGTCTTCGACGGCCATGCGCACCAATCGGCGCGCGAGAAAGAGGCGGTCTTCCCCGCCGTCGAGCATTCGGCAGAAATAATAGAGCGCCGCGTCAGGATCGGAACCGCGAACAGCTTTATGCAGTGCAGAGATCAGATTGTAATGGCCTTCGCGCGATTTGTCGTAAAGCGGCGCGCGGCGTTGCACGAGCTTGACCAAGGCTTCACGATCGAGCGGCTTGGCCTTGACCGGCGCGGCGGCGAAGACGTCCTCGACGAGATTGAGAATGGCGCGGCCGTCGCCGTCGGCCATGCCCTTCAGCGCGGTGCGGGCATCGTCGGTCAACGGCAGCGGACGGCCGACCTCGGTTTCGGCGCGCGCCAGGATCGTTTCGAGGTTCGCGTCATCGAGGCGGTTCAGCACCAGGACGCTGGCGCGCGAAAGAACGGCGGCGTTGAGCTCGAACGACGGGTTCTCGGTCGTCGCGCCGACGAGCGTGATCGTGCCGTCTTCCATGTACGGCAGGAAGCTATCCTGCTGCGACCGGTTGAAACGATGGATCTCGTCGATGAAGAGCAGCGTGCCTTTGCCCTGCTCGCGCATCATCTTGGCGCGATCGAAGGCTTTGCGGAGGTCTGCGACGCCGGAAAAAATCGCGGAGAGCTGCTCGAATGCAAGCTTCGTTTCGTTGGCGAGAAGGCGCGCGATCGTCGTCTTGCCGGAGCCCGGAGGCCCCCAGAAGATGAGGCTCGGGACGCGGCCGTTTTTCAGCATGCGCGTCAGCGTGCCATCGGGTCCGACGATATGGTCTTGGCCGACGACCTCGGCGAGGGTTTTCGGGCGCAGCCGGTCGGCAAGCGGACGCGGTGCGCTTTTCTCGAGCCCGGCAGCTTCGAAGAGGTTGGTCATGCCGGGGTTATATAAGGCTCAGCGGCCGCCGTCCAAATGGCAAATGGCCATCATCCTCGCTGAACCCGGCTCTTGGCCGGACCACGCGTTCGAGGATAACGATGCGTGTATTAGCTCCGCACCGCGACGTTGACAGTCTTGGCAGGGCCGGAAGTGGCGCCGGAGAGATCCGTGACCTGAACGTCGAACCGGGCCTTCTCTGCGTCCGAACCGTCGTGAGCAAAATAAACAGTGCCCTTCTCGAGATCGGCTTGCGAAAACGACGAGACCGGCTGCTTCGGGGCGCTCGCAAGCGCGATGTAACCGCCGGCAGCGTTCGAGATCTGAAAGTGCAAATCCTCGGGTTTGTCGTCCGGATCCACGGCATTCAGGTCGGCCGTCGTGATGCGGACCGAACGCCCTTTGAAAACCGTCAGATCGAGATCTCCGCTGATTGCCGGGGGAATGTTGCGTACGTGCGCCGATAATTCGCCGCCCTCCTCCATCGACAGGCGGCCGTATTTTATCTTGCCCGCCGCGTGGCCCGTGCTCTTGATCTGGATGAGTTGCTGCACCCGCACGTCGCCCTGAACCTGTCCGCGGATTTCAGCGGTGCTGGAGTTGACGGTTCCAAAGAGTTGACCGCCTTCCTGAACGAGAACTTCGGAAGCGGAAACCTTGCCCTCGACGTAGCCCCAGATCTCGACCTTGCGGCCGTCCTTGACCTCGCCCTTCAGCACGGCGCCTTCGCCGATGATCAGCACACCACGATTATCGGACATCGGCGAACTCCCTGACGCAAACTCACCCCTTGGCGGCGAAGCCGCGGAGCGACCCTCGGCCATGAATTTGTCAGCTTATCGACAAGCCGGCCCGGTCGCGCATCACGGTTAATGGCAAAAGGATTGCCGTTCAGCCCGGCACCTGAAGCTGAAGAACACGCCCGCCACGTCTGACCGAGATCTGCCAGAGCCGCTGCCGGTTCGCGAGGGACTTCTCGGCTTCGTCGACGTTGGCGATCTGGTTTTTGCCGATCGCAGCGATGACGTCGCCCGGCTGGAAGCCGAACGTCTGGGCCGTGGACCCGTCTCGCACGGACGTGACGACGACGCCGTCGGTCTGATCCAACCCGAATTCGTCGGCGACCGATGGCAGGATGTTCGAAATTCTTGCGCCGTCGAGGGGATGATTGCCCGACAGGTTTTTCGCATCGTCCTTGCCGGGCTTTGGTGCGCCGATGAGGGGTAGATTGACATCGACCGGCTTATTGCTGCGGAGAACGGTCAAGCGAACGGTCTGGCCGATGCCCTTCGTCGTCAGGCGATAGTAGACGGCGCGCGCATCGATCACTTCGACGCCATCGACTTGGGTGATGACGTCGCCTGCCTGGAGGCCTGCGGCTGCGGCCGGTCCCTTGTCGTAAAGCCGGGTTACAACTGCGCCCGAGACGCGGTTGAGGCCGAGGCCTTCCGCAATATCGTGCGACATGGCTTCAAGCTTGGCGCCGATCCACGGCCTTTCGACTTTCCGCCCGCCGGCTGCGCTCTCGGCATAGATACGGACGAGGTTCGACGGAATCGCGAAGCCGATGCCGACGGAGCCGCCGGACTGCGAGTAGATCATCGTGTTGATGCCGACGAGACGGCCGGTCATATCGACGAGCGCGCCTCCCGAGTTGCCGGGATTGATCGCGGCGTCGGTCTGAATGAAGACCTGGCTATCGGATTGTCCGACCTCTGAGCGCGACAAGGCGGAGACGATGCCGCTCGTCACGGTCTGGCCGACGCCGAACGGATTGCCGATGGCGAGCACGAGGTCGCCGACCTCTAGGCTGTCGGAGTCGTCGAAGCGCAGATAGGGGAAACTCTCCGCGCCGGCGCCGTCGATCTTCAGCACGGCAATGTCGGCCTTTTCATCCTGCGCGATGACCTTGGCGTCGAATTCGCGCTTGTCGGAAAGCGCGACGCGGATCGCCGTATCGCCGCCGCCCTTGATCACGTGGGTGTTCGTTACGATCAAGCCATCAGGGCTGACGATGACGCCAGAGCCGAGAGAACTCATTACCCGTTCCGACGGGCGGCCCAGCGCCCGGCCAAAGAACTGGCGGAAAAACGGATCGTTGGCGAACGGGGAGTCGAATGTCTGGACGCGTGTCCGAACGTAGACGTTGACCACGGCCGGCGCGGCCTTCTTCACGATGGGCGCGAACGAATACTGCGTGGCCTCGCGCGAGGGCGGCGGCAGCTTCTCCTGCGCGAATGAGACTTCGGTTGGACTGAAGAGCTTCGGCGCAACGCCCAGGCCAGCGACGGCTGCGGCGCAAACCAGAACGACGTTCTTCATTTTCATCGATGATCTCTTCCAGGCGGGGACATAGTGCGTTTCGCTTTAACGCAATTCCGGGCGCAAAACCGCTGCGCACTTTTGTTGGAATTGCTCTCGTGCCGTTCAAATATCGAACGGGCTCAATCAAGTCGAATCGAACGGAAGAAATATGTTCGTGGAGGCGGCTAGATCAACTTGAGCTCTCGTAATGACCGGATCGCGGCCGTCGCGGCGGTGTCAGCGGGCCGCAGCTCGAGGCCGAGATCCGTCTTGGCCCTTAAATTCGTGTAATCTTTCTTCTCGCCGAGTTCCGGGAGAACCGTCCGCATCTTCTTATCGACAAGCGCCATGGCTTTTACGGCGGCATCGGGAAGCTCGAACTTCGGAACCTTGGAGCGAAGATCCGGCAACTCGCGCGCCAGGATCTGACCGAGGTCATAGAGGCTCAGGTGGCCTTCTCCGACCAAATAGCGGTTTCCTGCCGCCTGCGGTCTCAATGCGGCTTCGACGTGCGCGGCGGCGACATCGCGAACGTCCGCGACCGGAAAGCTGATTTTCGGGACGGCCGGGTAGGTGCCGCGCGCCATGATGCGATACAGCTCGTGCGAGGTCGAAAGATCGCCGTCGAGGGCGGGGCCTTGCACGAAGCTCGGGTTGATGACGGCGAGCTCGGGAGCGCCGGGCGTCGATTCAATAAAGTCCCAGGCGATCTTTTCGGCGATCGTCTTCGACTTGATATAGGGCGTCAGATCGTTGCGCGTTTCGTCCGAGAAATCCTCTTCCGAATAAACATGCCCCTTAGCGACGCCGCTCGGATAGAAGATCGCGACCGTCGATGAGGTCAGGACGACACGAGCAACGGCTCCGGCCGTTGCGGACCGGAGGACGCGCAAGGTTCCGTCGCGCGCCGGCGCTATCACCTCTTCGGGATCATCCGGCTGAGCGATGGGAAATGGCGATGCGGTGTGGACGACGATCTGACTGCCGGCGACGGCTTCGTTCCAGCCGCCGTCGTTCGAGAGGTCGGCGACGATAAACGAAACTTTGCCAGCATCACACCCGAGCCGGACCACGGCCTGGCGGACCTCCTCCGCCTTCTCCATGCTCCGCAGCGTTCCCCTGACGGCAAAGCCGCGACGCAGGAATTCAGCAATCGTGTGCTTGGCGATGAGCCCGGACGCGCCCGTGACCACGACGGGTGGATGTGATGCCATCTGGTGAACCACCTATGGGTCACCGGTGCGCCCCGTGCGCTCCGATCGATCAGATAGTCTTCTGAACGCTTGCCCGTGGCAACCTCGGATCTGCAACAAGCAGCCTGCATCTCAGCAATTTCAAGGCATTGGCGATCGCCCTGCCAGGCGTCACACGGCTGTAACAGCCAAGGAATTAGTCTCCCCCCGGCTGAAGAGGGCCAATTTCACGCGTATCGCCTGCAGAACACATCCCGCGCCTGCTATCCGATCGCGCCACGGACCTCAAAGCAAAACCCCGGCGCTTTCCAGCGTCGGGGTTTTTTTTAATTGGATGATGCCTGCGAGAGAGACGCTCGCTGGACTTATGAGGCTCAGTTCGAAGCTGCCTGCTCGGCAAGGGCCGCTTCGTGGCGGGCCTTGTCTTCGGCGCCCTTCACGCTTTCATCGCGATCGACGAGTTCGATCACGGCGCGCGGAGAATTGTCACCGTAGCGGAAGCCAGCTTTCAGCACGCGCGTATAGCCGCCGTTGCGGGTCTTGTAGCGCGGTCCGAGAACGTCGAAGAGCTTCTTGACCATGTCTTCGTCGCGAAGGCGGGCAATCGCCAGGCGGCGCGAATTCAAGTCGCCACGCTTTGCGAGCGTGATGTACTTGTCGACGACGCGCTTCAGGTCTTTCGCCTTCGGCAGCGTGGTGATGATCTGCTCGTGCTTGATGAGAGCAGCGGCCATGTTCGAGAACATTGCCTGACGGTGGCCGACGTGACGGCCGAAGCGGCGGCCAAGCTTCTTGTGTCGCATAGTGTCTTCATCCTTACATTGTTGGCCCCGCAGCACATGCCACAAGGCTTGTATTGACCGTTGGCCTTCGCCATCCGGTTCGGCGCGGGAGGTTCTATGGCCTCACCTTCGCCGTCACATTTTCCGGTGCTGTTGAGCTATCCGGATCGTTACAACCGGCCCGCGCGAGGCAAGCCGGCTGAAATTCTCAGTACTGGTCTTCGAAACGCTTTGCCAGCTCGTCGATATTATCCGGCGGCCAGTTCGGCACTTCCATGCCGAGGTGAAGACCCATCGTCGCCAGAACTTCCTTGATCTCGTTCAGCGACTTCCGGCCGAAGTTCGGCGTGCGAAGCATTTCGGCTTCGGTCTTCTGAATGAGATCGCCGATGTAGACGATGTTATCGTTCTTGAGGCAGTTCGCAGAGCGAACAGAAAGCTCGAGCTCGTCGACCTTCTTGAGAAGCGCGGCGTTGAACGCGAGCTCCGGATGGCGCTGCTCTTCCTGGGCCTTCTTCGGCTCTTCGAAGTTGATGAAGACGGCGAGCTGATCCTGGAGAATACGGGCAGCGAGAGCGACCGCGTCCTCGGGACGGATCGAGCCGTCCGTTTCGACGACCATCGTCAGCTTGTCGTAATCGAGGATCTGGCCTTCGCGCGTATTCTCGACCTTGTAGGAAACCTTCTTGACCGGCGAATAAAGGCTGTCGACCGGGATCAGGCCGATCGGCGCGTCCTCGGGACGGTTGCGGTCGGACGCGACGTAACCCTTGCCGATGTCGGACGTGAACTCCATACGGATCGCGGCGCCCTGGTCGAGGTGGCAGATCACGTGATCGGGGTTCAGAACTTCGACTTCGGAGGAAGCTTCGATGTCGCCTGCCGTTACGGGGCCGGCGCCTTCTTTCTTCAGCACCATACGCTTCACGCCTTCCGAATGGATGCGCAGCGCAATTTCCTTGATGTTGAGAATGATGTTCGTCACGTCCTCGCGGACGCCCGGAACGGACGAGAATTCATGCAGCACGCCGTCGATCTGCACGGTCTTGATGGCGGCGCCCTGGAGCGACGACAGCAGTACGCGGCGCAGTGCGTTGCCGAGCGTCATGCCGAAGCCGCGCTCGAGGGGTTCTGCCACCACGGTCGCGATGCGCGAGCGGTCGCGGCCGGACTGAATTTCAAGCTTCGAAGGCTTGATCAGATCTTGCCAGTTCTTCTGGAGAACGTTCACGAGAAACCTCGTCTAGTTTAGCGCGGACGGGGGAGCGGGCCGCGGAATCTCTTGGCGGTAACTTACAAATAGAGCCGCGCCGGGCGGTCCCGGCGCGTGCAAAATCTCGTTTAGACGCGGCGGCGCTTGCGCGGCCGGCAGCCGTTGTGCGGGATCGGCGTCACGTCGCGGATCGAGGTGATCTGGAAGCCGACGGCCTGGAGAGCGCGAAGCGCCGATTCACGGCCGGAGCCCGGACCGCAAACTTCGACCTCAAGCACCTTCATGCCGTGCTCCTGGGCCTTCTTGCCGGCATCTTCGGCGGCCATCTGAGCAGCGTAAGGCGTCGACTTGCGCGAGCCCTTGAAGCCCTTGGTGCCCGAAGACGACCACGCGATCGTGTTGCCCTGGGCGTCCGTGATGGTGATCATCGTGTTGTTGAACGACGCGTTGACGTGCGCGACGCCCGACGTGATGTTCTTCTTCTCTCGCTTCTTAACTTTGCCGCGTGCTGCCGCTGCTTCCTTGGCCATTACCGTCGTTGCTCCATGCCTCGTTCAAGCAGAGGCGTAAATCGTTGCGCGCGCCAGCCGGCGTGCATGAACCCTTTGTGGTGACGAACTACTTCGTCGCCTTCTTCTTGCCTGCAATCGGAACAGCCTTGCCCTTGCGGGTGCGGGCGTTCGTGTGGGTGCGCTGACCGCGGACGGGCAGGCCCTTGCGGTGACGGAGGCCGCGGTAGCAACCGAGGTCCATCAGACGCTTGATGTTGGTCTGAACTTCGCGACGCAGGTCGCCTTCAACCGTGTAATCGCGGTCGATCGTCTCACGGATCTGCAGAACCTCGGCGTCCGTCAGCTGGTTGACGCGACGTTCGGCCGGGATGTTGCACTTTGCGCAAATCTCTTTCGAGAATTTGGGTCCGATGCCGTGGATATAGCGAAGCGCGATTTCGACGCGCTTGCCCGTTGGAATGTTGACGCCTGCGATGCGGGCCACTTCAGTCTCCTGCCTTTAAACTTTAAATCTCGAGCCGAATAACGATGCGATCTTGTTGATTCTCAAGTGCAAATAGGCACAACTACCGCAGTACCGGGGTTTCGTGCCCTGGTCCGGATCAAGTTGAGCCCTAAAAGAAAGTTGTGTGTTCTACCGCGGGTCATCCCTTCCGTCAATCCGTGCTTCTTTGTGTCACGCATGCTGGAATTGGTCCAGAAGCTCACCGATTTGGCGGCTGACCTCCGGAATGGGCTTCATGCCGTCCACCGACTTAAGCAACCGATGGGCGTAGTAATAACCAATGAGCGGCGCCGTCTCGCGGTAATATGCGATCAGGCGCGTTTTCAGGGCGTCGGCGTTGTCGTCGGCGCGGACCGTACCGCCGGCCGCGAGGGTTTCGCGGGCGCGGCATTCGATCCGCTCGATCAGCTTGGTGTCGTCGACCTTCAGCTCGACGACGACGTCTAGATGGCGGCCCTTGGACTTCAGCAGCTCGTCCAGGGCATCGGCCTGGGCCAGCGTGCGCGGAAACCCGTCGAGGATGAACCCCTTGGCGCAGTCGGCTTCGGAAATGCGGTCGGCGATGATGCCAATGACGATCTCGTCGCTGACGAGGCCGCCTGCCTCCATGATTTGCTTCGCCTTGAGACCAACCGGCGTGCCGGCCTTGACGGCTGCGCGCAGCATGTCGCCGGTCGAAAGTTGCGGCAGCCCGAGGCGCTCGGAGATCAACTGAGACTGGGTACCCTTGCCCGCTCCTGGCGGTCCAAGCAGTATCAGGATCATCTCCGGGCCCCGCGAAGCTTGGCCTTCTTGATCAGGCCCTCATACTGCTGGGCGATGAGGTGGCTCTGAACTTGGGCGACGGTGTCCATCGTGACGCTGACGGCGATGAGCAGCGAGGTGCCGCCGAAATAGAGCGGAATGCCGGCATACGACGTCAGGATCTCGGGAAGGACGCAGACCGCGGCCAGATAAAGAGCGCCGACGACGGTGATGCGGGTCAAGACGTAGTCGATATATTCAGCCGTCTTCTCGCCAGGGCGGATACCGGGAAGGAAGCCGCCGTACTTGCGCAGGTTGTCCGCGGTTTCCTTCGGGTTGATCACGACTGCCGTGTAGAAGAACGCGAAGAACAGGATCAACAGCGCGTAGACGAGCATGTGCAGCGGCTGACCCGAGCCAAGCGCCGCGACGGCTTCGTTCAGCCATTCGGGTCCCTGCCCCGCCGTGAACTGCGCGATCGTGATCGGCAGCAGCAGGAGCGAAGATGCGAAGATCGGCGGAATGACGCCTGAAGAGTTGAGTTTCAGCGGCAGATGCGAAGCTTCGCCCTGGAACATCTTGTTCCCGACTTGCCGCTTTGGATACTGGACCAACAGACGCCTCTGCGCGCGCTCGAAGAACACGATCGCGGCGACGACAGCGAGGGCCAGCACCAGGAAGAATACGAGAATGCCGGGCGAGATCGAGCCGGTACGCGACAGCTCAAAGAGTTGTACAAGCGCACCCGGGAGGCCAGCGACGATACCGGCGAAGATGATCAGCGACGTGCCGTTACCGACACCGCGCTGCGTGATCTGTTCGCCCAGCCACATCAGGAAGACCGTGCCGCCGACGAGAGTGATCACCGTCGTCATGCGGAAGAACATGCCCGGATCAAGAACCACGGCGCCGGCCGCGTTTCGCGAGCCTTCGAGGCCAACGGCGATGCCATAGGCCTGCAGCGCTGCGAGAATGACCGTCAGATACCGCGTATACTGGTTGATCTGCTTGCGGCCGGCCTCGCCTTCCTTCTTCAAGGCTTCGAGCTTCGGCGAAATCGAGCTCATCAACTGCATGATGATCGACGCCGAGATGTACGGCATGATGTTCAGCGAGAAGATCGCGAGACGCTCGAGTGCGCCGCCCGAGAACATGTTGAACATGCCCAGGATGCCGCCGGCCTGCTGCTTGAACGTTTCGGCAAATGCAGCCGGATTGATGCCCGGCAGCGGGATGAACGTGCCGAGCCGGAAAACGATCAGTGCGCCAAGCGTGAACCACAGGCGCCGCTTCAAATCCTCCGCCTTGGCGAAGGCGCTGAAGTTCAGATTCGAAGCAAGCTGCTCGGCAGCGGAAACCATTGGTCTCTTCTCCTAACCGTTGCGACCCTGCCAAATGGCGTCGTCGCAACTTGGGCCCGGATAGCGCCGTCTCCGGCGCCTTCCGGCCTCGAACGCTCAATCAGGCTGGTTCCCCAAGCCAAATCGCGCGTCCGCGTTATTCCTCCGACTTCGCAGCGCCGGGCTTCTTGCCACGGGCGGCCTTCTTGTCGGCCGATTTCTTGCGCTTCTCTTCGTCCGCGGCGAGGATCTTGCGCTCGATCACGGTGACGGTGCCGCCAGCCTTCTCGATCGCTGCCTTTGCCTTCGCGGAGGCATGATTGACGGTGATCGAGATCTTGGCCTTGATCTCGCCGTCGGCGAGGAGACGAAGACCGTCCTTCGCACGGCGCACGATACCAGCTTCGATGAGGGACGCCAGATCGACGGGCTTCGAGCCGTCGAGACGCTTGTCCTCGATCGCCTGCTGCAGCGAGCCGATGTTGATCTCGTTGAAATGCTCAGGGCGCCACTTGTTGAAGCCGCGCTTCGGGAGACGGCGATGCAAGGGCATCTGACCGCCTTCGAAGCCGCCGATCGCGACGCCGGTACGAGCCGTCTGGCCCTTGCCGCCGCGGCCACCCATTTTGCCCAGGCCCGAGCCGATACCGCGACCGATGCGGACGCGCGTCTTCTTGGCGCCAGGGTTGTCCTTAATACCGTTGAGCCGCATAACCGTTATTTCCCTTCTTCGACCTGCACGAGGTGCTGAACTTTTTTCAGCATGCCGCGAACAGCCGGCGTGTCTTCAACCGTCGAGGTGCGACCGATCTTGTTCAGCCCGAGGCCGATCAGCGTATCGGCCTGCCGCTCGGGGCGCCGGTTGGCACTCCGCACCTGCTTCAGCGTGATCGTCTTCTTCGTCGCCATATCGTAACCTCAGGTCCCTTTGTGAAGCGGCAGATTTGCTGCAGCGCTTCCGTTATTTGCTTCAGACGTCCGCACCGGCCTCGGCAGCGGCCGAGCCGTCGCGACGACGCGACACGATGTCGGAAACCTTCTTGTTGCGGCGAGCTGCGACGCCGCGCGGATTTTCCTGCGCCTTGAGCGCATCGAACGTCGCGCGGACGACGTTATAGGGGTTCGTCGAACCCATCGACTTCGCAACGATGTCGTGCACGCCGACCATCTCGAAAACGGCGCGCATTGCGCCGCCTGCGATGATGCCCGTACCAGCCGGAGCCGAGCGCAGGATCACCTTGCCGGCGCCGTGACGGCCGACGCTATCGTGATGAAGCGTGCGCGCGTCGCGAAGCGGCACGCGAAGAAGGTTGCGCTTTGCGCCTTCGGTCGCCTTGCGGATCGCCTCCGGAACCTCACGGGCCTTGCCGTGGCCGAAGCCGACGCGGCCTTTCAAGTCGCCGACGACGACGAGCGCAGCAAAGCCGAAGCGCTTACCGCCCTTGACGACCTTGGCGACGCGATTGATGTGAACGAGCTTATCGGAAAACTCGCTATCGCGCTCCTCGCGATCTCTGCCACGGTCTCTCTGGGGTCCACGTGCCACGTTTCGGTTCCTCTCGGGTATCTCTTAAAACTTCAGTCCGCCCTCGCGGGCGGCATCGGCGAGCGCCTTGACGCGCCCATGAAACAGAAAGCCGCCGCGGTCGAAGACGACCTCGGTGACGCCAGCCTTGACGGCGCGCTCGGCGACGAGCTTGCCAATGGCAGCGGCTGCAGCCTTGTCGGCGCCCGTCTTCAGCGAGCCCTTGACGTCCTTCTCGAGCGTCGAGGCCGATGCGAGGGTTACGCCCTTCACGTCGTCGATCACCTGCGCGTAGATATTCTCCGACGAGCGGTGAATGGAAAGCCGGGGGCGGCCATTCGCGGCGGCCTTGAGGCTTCGACGAACGCGCGCCTTGCGGTTCGTAAATTTCTGATTGCTGTTGGCCATCGGTGCCGGTCCTACTTCTTCTTGCCTTCCTTGCGGAGGATGTATTCGCCCTTATAGCGCACGCCCTTGCCCTGATAGGGCTCCGGCTTGCGGGAGGCACGGATGACGGATGCCACCTGGCCGACCGCCTGCTTGTCGATGCCGGAGACCGACACCAGTTCGCTCTTTGCGCCGCCGACCTTGACGTCCACGCCCGCCGGGATCTTCAGCACGACGTCGTGGCTGTAGCCGACGGAAAGCGTCAGCGTGTCCTTGCCCTTCATCGATGCCTTGAAGCCGACGCCATGGATCTCGAGATCCTGGCTGTAGCCTTCGGTCACGCCCTTGATGAGGTTCGCGATCTGAGTCCGCGACATGCCCCACTCGGAGCGAGCAAGCTTCGTGTCTTCGAGAAGGCTGACGTCGATACCTTCGTCCGTCCGCTGGACCTTCAAGGCGTCGGGAACGGTGAAGGCGAGCTCGCCCTTCGGACCCTTCATCTTGACGGTCTGACCGGCGATCGTCGCCGTCACGTTCGACGGGACCGGAACGGGTTTCTTACCGATGCGCGACATGGCTTCTTCAAACCTTGTTTCGCCGAGGCGTAAGCCCCAGCCTTAGAATACGTTGCAGATGACTTCGCCGCCGACGTTGGCTTCGCGCGCCTTCGAGTCCGACATGACGCCCTTCGGCGTGGACAGGATAGCGACGCCGAGCCCGTTGGCGACGACCGGAATTCCCTTAACCGCCGAATAGACGCGACGGCCGGGCTTCGAGATGCGCTCGATCTCACGGATGGCCGGCTGGCCATTGTAATACTTGAGCTCGATCTCGAACTGAGGCAGTTCGCCCTTCAATTCGACGCGGCTGTAGCCGCGGATATAGCCTTCCTCGGCGAGCACGTCGAGGACGCGGGCGCGGAGGCTAGAAGCAGGGGTGGCGACCTTCGGCCGGCGACGCAACTGAGCGTTCCGGATGCGGGTCAGCATATCGCCCAACGGATCATTCACGGACATTGATGCTTCCTCTTACCAGCTCGCCTTGACCATGCCCGGGATGCGCCCCTGGCTCGCCAGCTCGCGGAGCTGGTTGCGGCACATCTTGAGCTTGCGGTAGTTGCCGCGGGGACGGCCGGTGATCTCGCAACGATTGCGGATGCGAACCTTCGAGCCGTTACGCGGCATTTCGGCAAGCTTCAGGCGAGCGGCGAAACGCTCTTCCGGCGTCTTCGTCTTGTCCTTGGCAAGCAGCTTCAGGCGCTTGCGCTTCGGAGCCTGCTCGGCCGTCATCTTGCGGCGACGGTTATTTTTCTCAATCGAACTGGTCTTAGCCATTTCATCTCCTCCAAAGGCCTTTCGGCGTCTGCCGAGGTCCTCTAGCTACGGAACGGGAAGTTGAAGCCCTTGAGCAATTCACGGGCCTCGTCATCGGTGTTGGCCGACGTGCAAACGATCACATCGAGGCCCAATACGTTGTCGACCTTGTCGTAGTCGATCTCGGGGAACACGAGGTGCTCCTTGAGGCCGGTCGCATAGTTGCCACGGCCGTCGAAGCTCTTCGGGTTCAAGCCGCGGAAGTCCTTCACGCGCGGCAGCGCGATCGTGACGAACCGGTCAAGAAATTCGTACATGCGGTCGCCACGAAGCGTCACCTTGGCGCCGATCGCCATGCCTTCACGAACCTTGTAGGTCGCGATGGCCTTGCGGGCCCGCGTGATGACCGGCTTCTGGCCGGCGATCAAAGCGAGATCGCTGGCGGCGACGTCGACCTTCTTGCGGTCGTTGACGGCTTCGCCAACGCCCATGTTGATCACGATCTTCTCGATGCGCGGGATCTGCATCACGTTCGCGTAGCCGAACTTCTCTTTGAGAGCGGCGCGGACGACCTTCTCGTAATGCGACTTGAGGCGCGGCTTATAGTCGGCCGGACGCGGAGCTGCGGGCTCGCGCGGAGCTGCCGAGGCTGCGGCCTTCTTGTCGGCACGCGCCTTCTTGGTTTCGCCGGCACCCTGCGGTGAGCCGCCCTGAGGCTTGGCGCCTTTTGCTGTGTCTTTTGCCATGGCCTAGTTCTTCTCCGGGATCTGCTCGCCCGAGCGCTTTGCGATGCGGACCTTCTTGCCGTCTTCAAGGACCTTGAAGCCGACGCGGGACGGCTTGCCGTCCTTCGGATCCTCGATCGCGAGGTTCGAGAGGTCGATCGGACCTTCCTTGGAAATGATGCCGCCTTCCTGCGACGCCGACTGGCGCTGATGACGGCGCACCATGTTGACGCCGCGGACGAGCGCGCGGTGTTCCTTCGGGCGGATTTCGATCACTTCGCCCCGCTTGCCCTTGTCGCGGCCGGCGAGAACGACGACCTTGTCGCCCTTCTTGATTTTAAATGCCGACATCAGAGGACCTCCGGCGCAAGCGATACGATCTTCATGTGGTTCTTGGCGCGAAGTTCACGCGTCACGGGTCCGAAAATACGCGTGCCGACCGGTTCGCCGTTGGCGTTGATCAGCACGGCGGCGTTGCGATCGAAGCGGATCAGCGAGCCATCGGCGCGGCGGATGCCCTTCGCGACGCGGACGATGACGGCCTTCATCACCTGACCCTTCTTGACGCGTCCCTTCGGGATCGCCTCCTTGACGGAGACAACGATGGTGTCACCCACCGTCGCGTACTTGCGCTTCGAGCCGCCCAGCACCTTGATGCACTGAACGCGGCGCGCGCCCGAGTTGTCGGCGACGTCGAGATTGCTCTCCATCTGGATCATCGCGTCGTTCCTTCTTTCACGGCCTCAAGAGTCGCGCTCTCGATGCCCATCTCTACATTTGCCCTTCTGGCTCGCGGGGTCTTGGGATAACTCCCAACTCTCCGACGGCTCGAAAGGCGGCTCCCGGCGTTCGATCGCATCTCGCGAATCGAGGCTTATAACCTCAAGACGCTATTGCAATCCAACGTTTGTTCTTGGAAATCGGCCGGGTCTCTTCAATCGAGACCTGGTCGCCAACCTTGAACGAATTCTGTTCGTCGTGTGCGTGGTACTTCTTCGTACGGCGCACGGTCTTCTTCAGCAGCGGATGGGTGTAGCGACGCTCAACCTGAACGACGATCGTCTTGTCGTTCTTGTCGGATACCACGACACCCTGCAGCACGCGCTTCGGCATAATCTCGTTCTCCCTTACGCGCCTTTTTTGACGCTGCCACCGCGCCGGGCAACGGCTGCGGTCTTGATGCGCGCGATATCTCGACGGACGAGCCGGATGCGCGCCGTGTTTTCAAGTTGGCCCGAAGCCCGCTGAAAGCGCAGGTTGAACTGCTCCTTCTTGAGCTTCGCCAGCTGGTCGTCGAGCTGATCGAGCGACATGCCCTTTAAATCGTCGGCCATGACTATCCTCACCTCGCCTATTCGATCCGCGTAACTACGCGGCACTTGATGGGAAGTTTGGCGGCTCCGAGAATGAGCGCTTCCTTCGCCACCTGCTGATTGAGACCACCGAGCTCGAAAATGATGCGGCCCGGCTTAACGCGTGCCACCCAAAGCTCGGGCGAACCCTTACCGGAGCCCATGCGGACTTCGGCCGGCTTCTTCGACACCGGCACGTCCGGGAAGATACGCAGCCACATGCGGCCGGCACGCTTCGTGTGACGTGCGATGGCGCGGCGAGCGGCTTCGATCTGGCGCGCCGACAGGCGCTCCGGCTCCATGGCCTTCAGACCCACTTCGCCGTAAGCGAGCGTGGTGCCCGACTTGGCGGCGCCGTGGATGCGGCCCTTAAATTGTTTGCGGAACTTCGTCCGTTTCGGTTGCAGCATGATGAGTTGCCTCTGGAATCCTTACGCTTCTGGCGTCGATGAGCCGGCATCCGAGGCCGCAGGCGCGTTACCGCCGCCGCCAGCACCGCCGCCACCGCCTGGGCCACGTCCACCACCACGTCCGCCACGTCCCGGACGACGATCACGGCGATCGCCACGGTCATCGTCGCGACGCGGGCGCGGTGCGCCGCTTTCCTGCATTTCCGTGAGCTTGCGGTCAGAGGCCATCGGATCGTGCTCGATGATCTCGCCCTTGAAGACCCAAACCTTGATACCGATGATGCCGTAGGCCGTACGCGCAACGCCGTAACCGAAGTCGATGTCGGCGCGCAGCGTGTGCAGCGGCACGCGACCTTCGCGATACCACTCGGTACGGGCGATTTCAGCGCCGCCCAAACGGCCAGCAACGTTGATACGAATGCCGACTGCGCCGAGGCGAAGTGCCGACTGAACGGCGCGCTTCATGGCACGGCGGAACGCGACACGGCGTTCGAGCTGCTGAGCGATGCCTTCAGCGATCAGCGTCGCGTCGATCTCGGGCTTGCGGATCTCGAGGATGTTCAGATGAACTTCCGAGCTCGTCAGCTTTGCGAGATCAGCGCGGAGGCGCTCGATCTTTTCACCCTTCTTGCCGATCAGAATGCCCGGACGGGCCGTCATGACGGTGACGCGGCACTTCTTGTGCGGGCGCTCGATGACGACCTTCGAGATGCCGGCCTCGCGCTGCTCCTTCATGATGTGAGCGCGGATCGCACGGTCCTCGTGAAGCAGCTTGCCGTATTCGCCGCGAGCAGCGAACCAGCGGCTGTCCCAGGTCCGGTTGATGCCGAGACGGAGGCCAACGGGATTGACTTTTTGACCCATATTACTTGGCCTCCTTGGCCGCCGCGGCGGACTTCGTCGCAGGCTTCTTTGCGGCTTTCTTCTTCTCGGTCTTTTCCTCTTCGACCTGACGGACGATGACGGTCAACTGCGAGAATGGCTTCATGATCGAAGCGCCACGGCCGCGGCCGCGAGCGTGGAAGCGCTTCATGACCAGGTTCTTGCCGACGAACGCTTCGGCAACGATCAGATCGTTGACGTCGAGCGAGTGGTTGTTCTCGGCGTTGGCGACAGCGCTCATCACGCACTTGCGGACGTCGCCGGCGATGCGCTTCTCGCTGAACTCGAGCACGGCCAAAGCCTGATCGACCTTCTTGCCACGGATCAAGCCCGCGACGAGGTTGAGCTTCTGCGGTGAAATGCGCAGCGACTTGACGACTGCTTGGGCCTCGGTGTCGGGGAGGCGCCGCTCATGGCTTGGCTTGCCCATTATCTCTTCACCGCTTTCTTGTCGCCGCCGTGCCCGTGGAAAATACGGGTCGGTGCGAATTCACCGAACTTGTGGCCGATCATGTCTTCCGTCACGTTGACGGGGATATGCTTCTGGCCGTTGTGCACGCCGAAGGTCAGTCCGACGAACTGGGGCAGGATCGTGGAGCGACGGCTCCAGATCTTGATAACTTCGTTGCGCCCCGATGCGCGCGACTTGTCCGCCTTCTTAAGGAGGTAGCCGTCAACGAACGGACCTTTCCAGACTGAACGTGTCAAAGTCGATCTCCTTCAGTTCGCCGCTACTTCTTCGCCTTTTGGCGCGAGCGTACGATGTATTTCGTGGTCGTCTTGTTCTTGCGAGTCTTGAAGCCCTTGGTCGGCTTGCCCCAAGGCGTCGCCCAGTGCTTGCCGCCCTTCGTACGACCGCCGTTCGGATGGTCGACCGGGTTCATCGCAATCGAGCGAACCGTCGGACGGCGGCCCTGCCAGCGTGTGCGGCCGGCCTTACCGGTGACGGTGTTCATGTGGTCGGGGTTCGAAACCGCGCCGACAGTCGCCATGCATTCGGCGCTGACTTTACGCGTCTCGCCCGAGTTCAAGCGCAACACGGCGTAACCGGAGTCGCGGCCGACGAGCTGAACGAACGAGCCTGCCGAACGTGCAACCTGACCGCCCTTGCCGGGCTTCATCTCGACGTTGTGCACGATCGTGCCGATCGGCATCGCCGACAGCGGCATGGCGTTGCCAGGCTTCACGTCGACCTTCTGTCCCGAGACGACGCTGTCGCCAACGGCCAGACGCTGCGGCGCCAGGATGTAAGCCTGGGTGCCGTCCTCATACTTGATCAGAGCGATGAACGCGGTCCGGTTCGGATCGTACTCAAGGCGCTCCACGCTCGCCGGCGCATCGAACTTCCGGCGGCGGAAGTCGATCCGGCGATAGGACTGCTTCGCGCCGCCGCCGATGTGGCGTGACGTGATGCGGCCGTCGCTGTTGCGGCCGCCGGACTTCGTCTTACCCTCGACGAGCGTCTTGAGCGGAGCGCCCTTCCAGAGCATCGAACGGTCGACCTGGATCAGGTGGCGGCGTCCGGGCGAAGTCGGGTTGTATGTCTTAAGCGCCATGATGCGTTATCCTCAGAGCCCGGTCGTCACGTCGATGGAATGGCCTTCCTCGAGCGTGATGACGGCCCTCTTCGTATCGCTCAACAGCGCCTTCACGCCCTTGAACGTTCTCTGCTTGCCCTTGCGGACGATCGTATTGACGGCCTTGACCTTGACCTTGAACAAGCCTTCGACTGCCGACTTGATCTCGGGCTTCGTCGCGTCGCGCTTGACCTTGAAGATCACCTGGTTCGCCTCGGAGGCGAGCGTCGCCTTCTCGGTGATGACCGGCGCGACGATGACGTCGTATGCGGAACGTTTGCTCGTCATTTGAAGCGCGCCTCCAGCGCTGCGACGGCGGCCCGTGTCAGAACCAGCTTCTTACGACGAAGGATGTCGTAGACGTTGATGCCCTGAACCGGGAGCACGTCGATATTCGGAATGTTGCGAGCAGCGCGTGCAAACGTCGGCTCGAGCTCGGCACCATCGATGATGAGCGCGTTGACGAGCGAAAGTTTCGCGAACTGAGCCTTCAGCGCAGCCGTCTTGCCTTCGGACGACGTCGCTTTGTCGATGACGACGATCTCGCCGGCCTTGGCCTTCGAAGACAGCGCGTGACGGAGAGCCAGGGCGCGAACCTTCTTCGGCATATCAATCGCGTGCGAGCGCGGCTTCGGACCGAACGCCTTGCCGCCGCCGCGGAACTGCGGAGCCGACTTGTCGCCGTGACGAGCACCACCGGTGCCCTTCTGCTTGTACATCTTCTTGCCCGTGACCGCGACTTCCGAGCGGTCCTGAGCGTGATGCGTACCGGCCATGCGCTTCAGGGTCTGATAGCGCACCATGCGGTGAATGAGATCGCTACGGACCTCAAGCCCGAAGATATCGTCGGCAAGCTCAATGTCGCCGGCTTTGCCGGACTCGAGGCTGGTGACTTCGGCTTTCATCACGCGCCTTCCTTCTTAGCTTCGCCGCGCGCCTTGAATGCGCCGGGCTTCGGAGCATCAGCGTGCGCAGCCTTCTTGACGGCGTCGCGAACAACGACCCAGCCACCCTTGGAACCCGGAACCGCGCCCCGCACCATCACGAGACCACGCTCCTTGTCGATCTTGGCAATGACGAGGTTCTGCGTCGTGACGCGCTCGTCGCCGAGATGTCCGGCCATCTTCTTGCCTTTGAACACCTTGCCGGGATCCTGGCGCTGACCCGTCGAACCGTGGGCGCGGTGCGTGACCGAAACGCCGTGAGTTGCGCGCAGGCCGCCGAAGTTCCAGCGCTTCATGGCGCCCTGGAAACCCTTACCCTGGGTGGTGCCCGTCACGTCGACGAACTGGCCCGGCACGAAGTGGTCTGCGGTAATTTCCGCGCCAACATCGATAAGGTTCTCAGGACTGACACGAAACTCTGCCATCTTCCGCTTCGGCTCGACTTCAGCCTTCGCGAAAGTGCCGCGCTCGGACTTCGTCAGACGCGAGGGCTTCCTCGTGCCACCGCCGACCTGGATTGCGGTATAGCCGTTCTTCTCCTCGGTGCGGTGCGCGAGAACCTGCAGGTTCTCGAGACGCAGCACCGTTACGGGAACATGTTCGCCCGCGTCGGTGAAGATCCGGGTCATACCGATCTTCTGTGCTATTACTCCGGAACGCATCTGCATTCCTTCCTATCGTTGGGGCCATTCGCGTTACCGCCAGAGGGCCCGTAAGTTCTGGTTTTAGAGTTTGATTTCGACGTCGACACCGGCTGCGAGATCGAGCTTCATCAGGGCATCGACCGTCTGCGGCGTGGGATCGACAATGTCGAGCAAACGCTTGTGGGTCCGCATCTCGAACTGCTCGCGGCTCTTCTTGTCGATGTGCGGCGAACGGTTCACCGTGAAGCGCTCGATGCGCGTCGGCAGCGGAATGGGACCGCGGACCTCAGCACCAGTGCGCTTCGCCGTATTCACGATCTCGCGGGTCGACGCATCGAGTATTCGATGATCGAAGGCTTTGAGCCGAATGCGGATGTTTTGGCCGTGCATGGCGTTTTGCTTTCACTTCTCGCAGAAAAAGATTGGGGGAAGCGAACCGAAGGGACGCTTCCCCTGAAATGCCTGCTACTCGATGATCTTCGTTACCACGCCGGCGCCAACCGTACGGCCGCCTTCGCGGATCGCGAAGCGAACCTTCTCTTCCATGGCGATCGGCTGGACGAGTTCGACGGTGACCGAGACGTTGTCGCCCGGCATAACCATTTCCGTACCTTCGGCGAGCTTAACGGTGCCCGTAACGTCGGTCGTGCGGAAGTAGAACTGCGGACGATAGTTCGTGAAGAACGGCGTGTGACGGCCGCCTTCTTCCTTGTTCAGGATGTAGGCCTCGGCGGTGAACTTCTTGTGCGGCTTGACGGAGCCCGGCTTGCAGAGAACCTGGCCGCGCTCGACCGATTCCTTGTCGATGCCGCGCAGGAGGCAGCCGACGTTGTCGCCAGCCTCGCCCGAGTCGAGCAGCTTGCGGAACATTTCGACGCCCGTGACGACCGACTTCTGCGTGTCGCGGAGACCGACGATCTCGACTTCTTCGCCGACCTTGATGACGCCGCGCTCAATACGGCCGGTGACGACCGTGCCGCGGCCCGAGATCGAGAACACGTCTTCGATCGGCATCAGGAACGGCTGATCCTTCGGACGCTCCGGGATCGGAATGAACGAGTCCATCGCTTCGTAAAGCTTGATGATGGCTTCGTCGGCGAGCGGGCCCTTCTCACCGTTCAGGGCCTTGACGGCTGCGCCGCGGATGACCGGGGTGTCGTCGCCCGGGAAGTTGTACTTCGAGAGAAGTTCGCGAACTTCCATCTCGACGAGATCAAGGAGCTCTTCGTCTTCGACGATATCGCACTTGTTCAAGAAGACGACGATCTTCGGCACGCCGACCTGGCGAGCGAGAAGGATGTGCTCACGCGTCTGGGGCATCGGGCCGTCGACAGCGGACACAACGAGGATCGCGCCGTCCATCTGGGCAGCACCGGTGATCATGTTCTTGACGTAGTCGGCGTGGCCTGGGCAGTCGACGTGCGCATAGTGACGGTTCGGCGTCGCGTATTCGACGTGCGACGTAGCGATCGTCAGAATCTTCGTCGGGTCGCGGCGGCCCTGGCTCTCGGAAGCCTTTGCAACTTCGTCATAGGCGATCGATGTCGCCGTCCAGCCGCGGTCGGCTGAAACCTTCGTCAAGGCTGCGGTCAGCGTTGTCTTGCCGTGGTCGACGTGTCCGATCGTGCCGACGTTGCAATGCGGCTTGTTCCGCTCGAATTTTGCTTTGGCCATCGTTGGCTCTCCACTTACTTCCTAGATCACTCTTCAATTATCGTTCCCTGGTTTCCCAGGATCTTTCATCACGTTCTTCACCCCCGGCCTATCGGGGTCGAAACCCTTTGGTCCGAACACCCGTCCGGAGGATTTCTTGTGGCCGGACGGGTTATGCGTATTTTGCCTTCACCTCATCCGCCACGTTGCGCGGTACGTCCGCATAGTGCGCGAACTGCATCGTGTACTGAGCGCGACCAGTCGACATCGAGCGCAGCGTGTTGATGTAGCCGAACATGTTTGCGAGCGGCACGTAGGCACGAATGACGACGGCGTTGCCACGCATTTCCTGGTTGCGGATCTGACCGCGCCGGGAGTTGATGTCGCCGATGACGCCACCGACGAATTCCTGCGGCGAGACGACTTCGACGTCCATGATCGGCTCGAGCAGCTTAACGCCGGCCTTTTCGCAGCCTTCCTTCATTGCCGCACGGGTCGCGATTTCGAAGGCGATTGCCGACGAGTCGACTTCGTGGAAGGCGCCGTCATAAAGGTTGACCTTCATGTCGACCATCGGGAAGCCGATGAGCATGCCGCTGTCCCAAACCGAGTTGACGCCCTTTTCGACGCCCGGGATGTATTCCTTCGGGATCGAGCCGCCAACGATCGTCGTCGTGAACTCGTTGCCCTTGCCCGTCTCGTTCGGCTCAAGCTTCAGCTTGACGCGCGCGAACTGACCCGTGCCGCCCGTCTGCTTCTTGTGCGTGTAGTCGATATCGGCCGGACGCGCGAGCGTCTCACGATAAGCAACCTGCGGGGCGCCCGTGTTGGCTTCGACGCCGTAGGTGCGCTTCAGGATGTCGACCTTGATGTCGAGATGAAGCTCGCCCATGCCCTTCAGGATCGTCTCGCCCGATTCCGGATCGACCGAAACGCGGAACGACGGATCTTCGAGCGCGAGCGTATGCAGCGCGATCGCCATCTTTTCCTGATCGGCCTTCGTCTTCGGCTCGACCTTCATTTCGATGACGGGGTTCGGGAACTCCATCTTTTCGAGAATGACAGGCTTCGACGGATCGCAGAGCGTTTCGCCCGTGCGGGTATCCTTCAGGCCCTGCAGAGCGACGATGTCGCCAGCAAAGGCTTCCTTGATTTCTTCGCGGTCGGCGGCGTGCATGAGGTACATGCGGCCAGCGCGCTCTTTCTTATCGCGCGTCGTGTTCGCAAGCGCCATGCCCTGCTCGAGCTTGCCCGAGTAGATGCGGCAGAACGTGATCGAGCCAACGTGCTCGAAGCTCATGATCTTGAAGGCGATCATCGACAGCGGCTCGCTGTCCGACGGCTTGCGCAGGATCTCAGCGTCCGTCTTCGGATCGATGCCGGTATAAGCTTCGCGATCGAGCGGCGACGGCAGGAAGTCGACGACGGCGTCGAGCAACGGCTGCACGCCCTTGTTCTTGAATGCCGAGCCGCACATCATCGGATAGAAAGCGCGCGTAACGGTCGCCTTACGGATCAGCTTGCGAAGCGTGTCCTCGTCGGGCTCTTTGCCCTCGAGGTAAGCTTCCATCGCCGCATCGTCCATTTCGACGGCAGCTTCGATCATCGAGGCGCGGAATTCGGCAGCCTTGTCGGCGAGGTCGGCCGGAATCGGCCCCTCGGTCATCTTGGCTTCCTTGCCGTCGCCGTCCCAGGTGATCGCGACCATACGGATAAGGTCGACGACGCCGCGGAATTCGGATTCGGCACCGATCGGAATCTGCAGCGGCACAGCGCGGGCACCAAGCTTGTCCTTGATGTCGGCGAGGCACATGTAGAAGTCAGCGCCGGTCTTATCCATCTTGTTGGAGAAGATGATGCGCGGAACGTTGTACTTGTCGCCCTGACGCCAGACGGTTTCCGTCTGCGGCTCGACGCCCTGGTTGGAGTCGAGGACGCACACGGCGCCGTCAAGCACGCGCAGCGAACGCTCGACTTCGATCGTGAAGTCGACGTGGCCTGGGGTGTCGATGATGTTCAGGCGGCGCTTTTTGCCATCGCGGCCAGGCCAGAAGCAGGTCGTCGCGGCAGACGTGATCGTGATGCCGCGCTCAGCTTCCTGATCCATGAAGTCCATCGTCGCGGCGCCGTCATGGACTTCGCCGATCTTGTAGGACTTGCCGGTGAAATAGAGGACGCGCTCCGTAGTCGTGGTTTTCCCAGCATCAATGTGGGCCATGATGCCGAAATTGCGGTAGTCCTCAATCGCGTATTGCCGGGCCATATCTGCCTCGAAATCCTTGTAATTACCCTGGTGCGCCAGTCCTACCAGCGGTAGTGCGAGAAGGCGCGGTTGGCTTCCGCCATCTTATGCGTGTCTTCACGCTTCTTGACGGCCGTGCCGCGGTTGTTTGCGGCGTCGAGCAATTCGCCCGAGAGCTTGTCAATCAGCGTCGATTCATTGCGCGCACGAGCTGCGGCGATCAACCAGCGAATGGCGAGTGCCTGACGGCGCTCGTTACGAACTTCGACCGGCACCTGATAGGTCGCGCCACCAACACGGCGAGAGCGAACTTCCACCGACGGCATGACATTATCGAGCGCCTGACGGAAAAGGTCGATCGGATTTGCCTTGCCACGCTGCTCCATCTTATCGAAGGCACCGTAGACCATACGCTCAGCAACCGACTTCTTACCGTGCTCCATCACCGCGTTCATGAACTTGGTGACGACGACGTCGTTGAACTTCGGATCGGGGATCACTTCCCGCTTTTGCGCCGCGTGACGACGAGACATCCTGACTGACCCTTCGCTTCGAATTCTTTTTAAATCTTACGGGCCAGACGAACCGGCCCAGACGAGACCGCTTCTTACTTCGGCCGCTTTGCACCGTACTTCGAGCGACGCTGACGGCGGGCGGAGACGCCCTGCGTATCGAGCACGCCACGAATGATGTGATAACGCACGCCCGGCAAGTCCTTGACGCGGCCACCACGGATCAGAACCACGGAGTGTTCCTGAAGGTTGTGACCTTCGCCCGGAATGTAGCCGATAACCTCGTAGCCGTTGGTCAGCCGGATCTTGGCAACCTTACGCAAAGCGGAGTTCGGCTTCTTCGGCGTCGTCGTATAGACGCGCGTGCAGACGCCACGCTTCTGCGGGCAGGCTTCCATGTGACGCGATTTCTCGCGGTAGACTGGCTTTACCCGGGGCTTCCGGATCAACTGTTGTATCGTCGGCATTCGCCCAATCCTGACTTCGCGACGCACATCCGAAGCGGAAATGCGCCAAGCAAACCTGCCAGGTGCGCGAAGTCCGCCCCTAGCAAGGAAAAAACCAGAGGATCGTGCCGCCCGGAGGGTGACAGATCATGGCCCGTCGATGTGCTCTGCTTTATTGACGGGAGCGTTTAGGTCCAAAATAGGCGCTAAAAGCGCCGCGCGACCTACCACCAACCCGTGAGAGTGGGCGGAGCTATATACACACCCGACATGTTGGTCAACAGGCGCTCGAAGAGGTTGCGAAATTATTTTCGCTGATTGCCCTAGTGCGGGGCAAAGTTGACCTGCGACCCGTTGTCGGTTCGAAGGCATAGCGCATTTCGACGACGCCGAAATCGGGTCCGGCAAGATTTCCCCGTTAATCAGATGGGGAGTTGCATCGCGAAAGAAAAAAGCAAAACGGCCGCTTCGTGGTGAAGCAGCCGTTTTGGCTAGTCTGAATTTTTGAAGGCGACGGATCTTACTCCGCGGCCTCCTCTGCCGGGCGCCGGCGGCGGCGACCCGCCGGGCCACCGCCCGCGTCGGGCGAAGGCAGGTTCGTCGTCTTGGCCTTCTCCTTGGCGATCAGATCGTCACGCTGCACCGCAACCTTGCGGAGCTGACGCAGCATGCCGCCCGTACCGGCCGGGATGAGACGCCCGACGATGACGTTCTCCTTGAGGCCATCGAGCGTATCCGACTTGCCGTTGACGGCTGCATCGGTGAGCACGCGCGTGGTTTCCTGGAACGACGCCGCAGAGATAAACGAACGTGTCTGCAGCGATGCCTTGGTGATGCCGAGCAGAACCGGCGTCGCCGTGGCCGCACGCTTGCCTGCCTTCTCGGCCGCAGCGTTAACCTCGTCGAACTCGATACGGTCGAGCTGCTCGCCCTTGATGAGCTCGGTCTCGCCCGCATCCGTGACTTCGACCTTCTGCAGCATCTGACGAACGATCACTTCGATATGCTTATCGTTGATCGTCACGCCCTGCAGACGATAGACGTCCTGGATCTCGTTGATCAGATAGTTCGCGAGTTCCTCGACGCCCTTGATGGCCAGGATGTCGTGCGGCGCCGGATTACCGTCGTACACGAAGTCACCACGCTCGACGCGATCGCCGTGCTGAACCGCGAGGCTCTTGCCGCGCGGGATCAGGTATTCGACCGGTTCCAGCGTCTCGTCATCAGGCTTGATCGTGATGCGCTGCTTGTTCTTGTAGTCCTTGCCGAACTCGACCGTACCGGAGACTTCCGCGAGGATCGCGTGATCCTTCGGACGCCGGGCCTCGAAGAGTTCCGCGACGCGCGGCAGACCGCCGGTGATGTCGCCCGACTTCGCCGAAGCCGTCGGGATACGAGCAAGAACGTCGCCCGCCTTCACGTCCGCGCCGCGATCGACCGAAAGCACAGCCTCGACCGAGAGCAGGTAGCGGGCATCGCCGCCGCGCGCGACCTTGATCGGCTTGCCTTTCGAGTCCTTGATCACGATTGCGGGCTTCAGCTCGTTGCCGCGCGGCGACGTGCGCCAATCGACGATAACGCGGTTCGACGTGCCCTTCATTTCGTCCGTTTGTTCGCGGACGGATGCGCCTTCGATCAAGTCTTCGAAATCGACCGTGCCGTTGGCTTCCGACAGAATCGGACGGGTGTAGGGATCCCACTGCGCAATCTTGGTGCCGCGCTTCACGGTATCGCCCTCGTCAACGAACATGCGCGAACCATAGCTGATCTTATGGGTCGCAAGCTCCTTGCCCGACTGATCAACGATGACGACGGACATGATCCGGGTCATCGCAACGTTCTGGCCCTTCGAGTCCTTCGCGATGGCGCGGTTCTTAAGCTTGACCGTACCGTTGAAGTTCGACTCAATGAACGAGGAGTCGACAAGGTTCGCCGTGCCGCCGATGTGGAACGTACGCATCGTCAGCTGCGTGCCGGGCTCACCGATCGACTGCGCAGCGATGACGCCGACAGCCTCACCGATGTTGACCGGCGTACCGCGAGCCAGATCGCGGCCGTAGCACTTGGCGCACACGCCGTTGATCGTTTCGCACGTCAGCACCGAGCGGATGCGAACTTCCTGGATCTCGGCCTTGCCAATGGCTTCGGCCTGCTTCTCCTCGATCAGTTCACCGTTCGCAACGATGACTTCGCCCGAGACCGGATGCTTAATGTCTTCCTGAGCCGTACGGCCAAGCACGCGCGCCGCAAGCGACACGATAACCTGACCGGCGTCGACGACTGCCTGCACGTTGATGCCGGCATCGGTTCCGCAATCGATCTCGGAAATGATGGCATCCTGCGCGACGTCGACGAGACGACGCGTGAGATAACCCGAGTTCGCCGTCTTCAAGGCGGTGTCGGCCAGACCCTTACGGGCGCCGTGCGTCGAGTTGAAGTACTCGAGAACGGAGAGGCCTTCCTTGAAGTTCGAAATGATCGGCGTCTCGATGATTTCGCCCGAAGGCTTCGTCATCAGGCCGCGCATACCGGCGAGCTGCTTCATCTGCGCCGGCGAACCGCGCGCACCCGAGTGGCTCATCATGTAGACCGAGTTGATCGGACGATCGCGCCCGGTCACCGCATCCTTCTGGACGGCGGAGATACGGTCCATCATCTCCTTGGCGATCAAGTCGGTGCAGCGCGACCAGGCGTCGACGACCTTGTTGTACTTCTCGAGCTGCGTGATCAGGCCGTCCTGATACTGCTGCTCGAAATCGCGGACTTCGACGTTGGTCTTCTCGACGATCTTTTCCTTCGTCTCCGGGATCAACATGTCGTCCTTGCCGAACGAAATGCCTGCCTTGAAGGCGTGATGGAAGCCGAGCGCCATGATGCGGTCGCAGAAGATCACCGTCTCCTTCTGACCGCAGTTACGGTACACGGCGTCGATCATGCCGGAGATGTTCTTCTTCGTCAGAAGCTGGTTGACGAGGCCGAACTTGACGTTCCCTGACTTCGGCAGATGCTCAGCGAGCAACATGCGGCCGGGCGTCGTCTCGTGGATCTCGACGACTTTCTCGCCATCGGGCGAGACCGCTGTGAAACGGCCCTTCACCTTGGCGTGCAAGCTGACGGACTTCGATTCAAGGGCGTGCAGCACCTCGTTGATCGAGCCGAGCATCATGCCTTCGCCAGGCTCGCCGTCGCGCATCATCGACAGGTAGTAGAGACCCAACACGATGTCCTGCGACGGCACGATGATCGGCTGGCCGTTCGCCGGATGCAGAATGTTGTTCGTCGACATCATCAGGACGCGCGCTTCGAGCTGCGCTTCGAGCGACAGCGGAACGTGCACGGCCATCTGGTCGCCGTCGAAGTCAGCGTTGAAGGCCGCGCAGACCAGCGGGTGAAGCTGGATGGCCTTACCCTCGATCAGTTGCGGTTCGAACGCCTGAATGCCGAGGCGGTGAAGCGTCGGCGCGCGGTTCAGCATCACCGGATGCTCGCGAATGACCTCGTCGAGAACGTCCCAGACCTCGGGCTTCTCCTTTTCGACGAGCTTCTTCGCCTGCTTGACCGTTGCCGCCTGGCCGAGCGTCTGGAGACGCGCGTAGATGAACGGCTTGAAGAGCTCGAGCGCCATTTTCTTCGGCAGGCCGCACTGGTGGAGCTTCAGCTCCGGACCGACGACGATGACCGAACGGCCCGAATAGTCGACGCGCTTGCCGAGCAAGTTCTGACGGAAGCGGCCCTGCTTGCCCTTCAGCATGTCGGCGAGCGACTTCAGCGGACGCTTGTTGGCGCCCGTGATGACGCGGCCACGGCGGCCGTTGTCGAACAGAGCGTCGACGGCTTCCTGCAGCATCCGCTTTTCGTTGCGGATGATGATGTCCGGCGCGCGCAGCTCCATCAACCGCTTCAAACGGTTGTTACGGTTGATGACGCGGCGATAGAGATCGTTGAGGTCGGACGTCGCGAAGCGGCCGCCATCGAGGGGAACGAGCGGACGGAGTTCCGGCGGAATGACCGGAACCTGCGTCAGGATCATCCACTCCGGACGGTTGCCGCTTTCCATGAAGGCTTCGATCACCTTCAGGCGCTTGCCGAGCTTCTTCGGCTTCAGCTCGGTCGTCGCTTCAGCGATTTCCTGACGGAGATGGGCTGCGATCTTCGGCAGATCCATCGCGGACAGAAGCTCGCGGATCGCCTCAGCGCCGATGCCGGCGGTGAAGGTGTCGGCGCCGTACTCATCGATCGCCTGGTTGTACTGCTCTTCCGTCAGCAGCTGGCGTTCGGCGAAGGGCGTCGTGCCGGGCTCGATGACGATGTAGTTCTCGAAATAGAGAACGCGCTCGAGATCCTTGAGCGCCATGTCCATCAGCAGGCCGATGCGCGAGGGCAGCGACTTCAGAAACCAGATGTGCGCAACGGGAGCGGCCAGCTCGATGTGGCCCATGCGCTCGCGCCGAACCTTTGCGAGCGTCACCTCGACGCCGCACTTTTCGCAGATCAGGCCCTTGTACTTCATGCGCTTGTACTTGCCGCACAAGCATTCGTAATCCTTGATCGGCCCGAAGATGCGGGCGCAGAACAAACCGTCCCGCTCCGGCTTGAACGTGCGGTAGTTGATCGTTTCGGGCTTTTTGATCTCACCATAGGACCAGGACAGGATGTCCTCGGGCGAAGCGATCGAGATCCGGATCTGGTCGAACACCGGAGCCGGAGCCTGCGACTTAAAGATGTTGGTGATTTCGTTCATCGGCTGTCTCCTCGGGGGCTCGGCGGGGGTGGCCGCGCCCGTGGAATCTTAGTGGTCGAGTCGTGAGGGCCTCCGCTCCGTCGTGAGCGAAGGCCGTCTTCGTTGTTCGTTATTCGGCCGCTGGCGGCAGCTGTGCCTGAGGCGCTTCTTCCTCCGGCTCTGCCTCGCCTTCGATCACCGGAGGCGCCTCGCTGTTGACGAGCTCGACGTTGAGGCCGAGAGCGCGCATCTCCTTGACGAGCACGTTGAAGCTTTCCGGAACGCCGGCCTCGAATGCGTCATCGCCCCTGACGATCGCCTCGTAGACCTTGGTACGGCCCGCGACGTCGTCGGATTTGACGGTGAGCATTTCCTGCAGCGTGTACGCAGCGCCGTAAGCTTCGAGAGCCCAGACCTCCATTTCGCCGAAGCGCTGGCCGCCGAACTGCGCCTTACCGCCCAGCGGCTGCTGGGTGACGAGCGAGTAGGGACCGATCGAACGGGCGTGGATCTTGTCGTCGACAAGATGGTGCAGCTTCAGAACGTACTTGTAGCCAACCGTGACCTTTCGATCGAAAGGCTCGCCCGTCCGTCCGTCGAACAGCGTCGACTGGCCCGAGGTATCGAAGCCTGCAAGCTGCAGCATGTCGACGATGTCCTTCTCGCGCGCACCGTCGAACACGGGCGTTGCGATCGGAACACCCGTCTTCAGGTTTTCCGCGATGCCGAGAAGCTCTTCGTCCTTCATCGACGCCTTGATCTCATCCGAGCCGTAAACGCGGGTCATCTGATCGCGCAACGCCTTCGCCTGGCCACTCTCGTGGAACTGGTGAATGGCATCGTCGATCATGCGGCCGAGACCGCGGCAGGCCCAACCGAGATGGGTTTCGAGGATCTGTCCGACGTTCATGCGCGAAGGCACGCCGAGCGGGTTCAGAACGACGTCGACCGGCGTGCCGTCCTCGAGGAACGGCATGTCTTCCGACGGAACGATCATCGACACG
>RXJH01000012.1 GCA_003987725.1 Hyphomicrobium sp.
CGTCTTGAGCAAGAATCCGCAGGCAATGAAGTTGAGTTGCTAAAACGGGCTGCCGAGCCCGGGCTCACAACAGAGTGTTCACAGCCTAGCTAGACAGCATGGGGCGCCGCGGCAAAAGTTGCACGTGAGGATAGAACAATAAGCCGGCCCTCCCCAGAGCCGCCCATTCCTCAGCCAAGTCCCAAACCCATTCCTCAGCCAAGTCAGGAAAGACATATAAGTGGTTGATGGACCCGTCAATTCATTGGGCGTTGCTCGTTTCACGCGGGAGCAACGAGAACCAATGCAACACGGCGGGCGCATACCCCTTGGGTTTGCAATAGCTCGATGCCGGGACGAGGCACCGACGTGCCGTGAACGACGCTTTCCGCGCCGCGCTCGAACACTCAAACGATCACCGCGAAAAGCAGACGTACCGCTATGCGCAATCAATGCTCGCGATGCAGGCAATGCTCGTGGTGGGATAGAGTGTCGATGATCCGGCACTTGGAAATGCGCCCCTTGGCGCAGGCCTTGATCATATTCTCTACTTCTACCTTTAGCGCGGTCAGCCGTTCGATACGGCTGGTGATTGCGCAGAGGTGTTCCCGTGCGAGCGCATCCACCTTCGCGCATGAGCGCTGTGGCTGCTCGGCCAAGTCAAGAAGTTCGCGGATCGCATCAATCTCAAAGCCCAGTTCCCGCGCGTGACGGATAAAGCGCAGCTTTTCGACGACCTTGGATCCGTAAAGACGCCGATTGCCGTCACTGCGTGGCGGCTGGGGCAACAGTCCGATGCTCTCGTAGTAGCGAATGGTCGGCACCTTCACGCCGGCTTTTCGGGACAACCCGCCGATGGCCATAACGTCGCTCATAAATTGCTTGCTCCTCTAGCCACTAGAGATATTAGCGTGTCGCATATGGAAACGAAAGGCTTGCCAATGACCAAAGGTTACCGCTTGTCCCACTGAGGCTATTAGCGGGCCTATCTGAAATTGAAAGTCTTAATGCCGCTAGCTCGAACAATTCGGCAGTGTTTTGTAAGCGCCTTTCCGACCTGGAGGTGGGCGGGCTGAACTTCAATTGTTCATATGAATTGCGTACGAAACGAAAGCCCGTCGTCTTCAAGGCACCAAAAGGAAAGCTCATCGATGGCATTGACGTCGCCGCTTTATTACACGGTGATCCCCGTGATCGCCGCGGTCCTCGGAGCCGTGGCGGCGGTCTATCTACGACCTGGCCCTACCATGGCAAGCGCCATCCAACATTTTGCCGCCGGTGTCGTCTTCGCCGCGGCGGCCGGAGAGGTGTTGCCGGATCTTAAACACAGCTCATCGCTTTGGCCTATCGTCATCGGCGGCGCAGCTGGCATCGGCACTATGCTGATTTTCAAAGAACTGGGCGAGCGAACGAGTGGTCAGACTGGCCTTGCGGCGCTGGTTGGTCTCGACCTTTTTATTGATGGGCTGGTTCTCGGACTCGGCTTCGCGGCGAGTGCCAAGGCAGGGTTGCTTCTGACTGTCGCGCTTACACTCGAAGTTCTATTTCTCGGCCTTTCGCTCGCGGCCGAGCTCAGCGAGGTCGCTCTTTCTCGGTTCCGACGCGTCGGGATTGTGGGCGGTGCGGCGCTCCTCTTACCCGCTGGAGCCTTCGCCGCCTCGGGGATTGCGCGCCTATCGCCGGCGACGCTGAGTGGATTTATGGCATTCGCCTTGATTGCTCTTCTCTACTTAGTGACGGAGGAATTGCTCGTTGATGCGCATGAAACTCCCGACCGGCCATGGGTAACCGCGCTGTTTTTTATCGGATTCTTGCTTCTTCTCGTTCTGGAACAACTCCTCGTCTGAGGCACTACAGCGGCATCGACAATATCTCTTGTTCCTCTAGTCACTAGAGGAAGTAGTCTCTCGTTGCGAGCAGGCAAAGGAAGCACGATGGTCACCACAGTTAAAACGCGATTTCGCGTCGCCGGCATGGATTGCGCGGGTTGTGCAACCAAGATCGATACGGCCGTGCGCCGAATGCCGGGCGTCGAGGATGTCGCCGTGTCTGTCGCCGCCGGGACGATGACCGTGACCCATCAGGCCACGGCTGACCTCGGTGAAGTCGAGAAAAAAGTGACGGGACTAGGATACAAAATTTCTCCTGCATCGGCTCATCCAATCGAATTGAACAAGAACGGTCACCGTGACCACGGCTCCCTCCACAAGGACGAAGACGCTATTGGCGTCGCCGATCTACATGGTCATGAGGTTGTCGGCGCACAGGACGCCTGGTGGCAAAGCGGAAAGGCACGCTTGACTATCGCGTGTGCCGCCGCCTTGGCCGTGGCATACGTCATTGGCAAGCTCGCACCGCCCTTTGCGCCCTATGCGTTCACGGCAGCAATGTTGGTTGGGCTTCTGCCGATCGCGCGCCGTGCCGTGATGGGCGCTCTGGCAGGCGCGCCTTTTTCCATCGAAACGTTGATGACTGTCGCGGCGGCCGGAGCGGTGCTCATCAATGCCGCAGAGGAAGCGGCGGCCGTCGTCTTCCTGTTCTTGGTGGGCGAGTTGCTGGAGGGAGTGGCCGCCGGAAAGGCCCGCGCTAGCATTCAGTCGTTGACGTCGCTTGTGCCGAAAAGCGCGCTTCTGGAGAAGGCTGGTGGCACAGTCGAGATCCCAGCGGAGACGCTGGCCGTGGGCGACGTCATTTTGGTGCGACCAGGCGACCGAGTTTCGGCCGATGGCATCATCATTTCCGGTGAAGGCGGGATCGATGAAGCGCCAGTGACAGGTGAAAGCACGCCGGTTCGTAAAGGCGTGAACGCCGAAGTGTTTGCGGGAACCGTCAACGGCGAAGCCGCGCTTCGCGTGAAGGTTACGGCTTCTGCGGCCGACAACACCATTGCGCGCGTCGTCAAACTCGTTGAGGAAGCCCAAGAATCCAAAGCACCAACCGAACGCTTCATTGACCGCTTCTCGCGCTACTACACGCCGGGCGTCGTCGTTGTCGCGGCGCTGGTCGCTGTTATCCCGCCGCTGGTGTTCGGCGGCGAATGGCACGAGTGGATCTATAAGGGTTTGGCCATTCTTTTGATCGGCTGCCCGTGTGCGCTGGTGATCTCAACGCCGGCCGCAATCGCAGCTTCCCTCTCGTCAGGAGCCCGAAGGGGATTGTTGTTGAAGGGCGGTGCCGTTCTTGAGAATCTTCGTACCGTTACGGCAGTGGCCTTCGACAAGACAGGGACGCTCACGGAGGGGAGACCGAAAGTCACCGACCTAGTCGATTTCGCACTTTCGGCACCCGACGTCCTGACGTTTGCCGCGGCGTTGGAAAAGGGCTCCAGCCATCCCCTGGGGAAAGCAATCCTGGCACAGGCAACGTCAGACAATATAGATCTACCGCCCCTGACGGACGCGAAGGCTCACGGCGGAAAGGGTATCTCTGGGACTGTCGAAGGCAAGCAAATGTTTCTTGGTTCTCCGAAAGCAGCGGACGACCGCGCGCAGTTATCGGAAGAGCAACGGGATCGTATTAAGGCTCTCAACGAAGAGGGGAAGACGGTTTCTGTGCTTATCGTCGACGGGGGCATCGCCGGCGCGATAGCGATGCGGGATGAGCCGCGCCGCGATGCCGCGAAAGGCCTCATGGCCTTGGCCAAATCGGGCATTAAAACCGTGATGCTGACAGGGGACAATAAGCGCACGGCAGATGCCATCGGCAAGCAGCTGGGCATCGAGGAGGTCCGCGCGGACCTTTTGCCGGCTGACAAGCAGCGGATCGTTTGCGAGATGCAGCGCGAAGGTCTGGTCGTCGCCAAGGTGGGCGATGGCATCAATGACGCGCCCGCGCTCGCGGCAGCCGATGTCGGCATCGCGATGGGTGGCGGGACAGATGTAGCACTTGAAACCGCCGATGCCGCAGCGCTTCACGGCCGCGTGGCCGACGTCGCGGCGATGATAGAGCTATCAAAACGCACAATGGCAAATATCCGGCAGAACATTTCGATCGCACTGGGTCTAAAGGCCATTTTTCTCGTTACGACAATCGTGGGACTAACCGGGTTATGGCCCGCAATTCTAGCTGATACCGGAGCCACAGTGCTTGTCACGCTAAACGCTATGCGTCTTCTTCGCGTTTAGTCACCGACGGATCGTGACTTTATACCCCGCGCGAGAGAAGAACTCTTCCATCGTAAGTTCGTCAAGCTTGCCGACGAGATCAGCTGCCCGATGGTTCGCTCGTCGCATCGTCACTGCCCGCCCTCCGTGCAACCCGGTGGGTTTAATAAAACTCTGAGATTTTTTGATCGATTAGCCATGAATTTCTTTGTCTGAGGTGCGTCGTCTTCTTGCAACCGGCGTCAGCTTCAACTGGAACTGGAACTCGACCCTCACATCTGGATCGACAATCCAAAGCAACCGAACCAGTCGCTCGAGTGAAAATCGGTCGAATTTACCGTGACGAATGCGCGATATTTCGGTCGGACAAATTCCCGTTGCCGCCTCGAGAGCAGCAGCCGTACCCCATTTATTTTTGACCGACTCCATGAGTTTCTCTGCAACTAACTTCATCGCAACATCGACGTCCGCGTTCCACTTTTCAAACATCTCCGCCTCGGAAGGGCCAAGCTCTTCAACGCCAAATCCAGCACGCCGCGTCTTCGCACTAAATCGCGCTGGTGTTGTTTCTGATTTTCTCATGGTCAGGCACCGATCTATTTGGCTTCAGTTTTTCTTTGGCTTCGGCGGATGAAGTGGGAGCTTGATTTTCGTGGCGGCCGGGAAGAATGCGGGAATCGGCGGAGGGCGCGAGGCACGTTCCCCCCATACGAAGTGGTTGCCTCGCAAGAATTCGCTTTGCGGCACGAGCTTTCGGAGTTGATTTGCTCGCGCGGCCCGGATTGCTTGTCGGTATCGGTCGTACACACTGCGCTTCAGATGGTGTGCATTCGCCAAATGGGCGTCGCTGTAGTAACCTTTAGAGATCAAAAGAAGAGCGTACACCGGGCCGCCGAAAAGGAAGGTGCTGGCAAGGTCAAGATCCTCCGGCGATCTCGTCCGCCAGATGCTGAGATTCTCCTGAAGTCGATCTGAAAGCTTCAGCTCTTCTCGCGCGGCGCGCCAATATTTGGAATCCTGCCGATTATTGAGGTGATAGTGGAGCTGCACCAAGTCCCGCACCTCATCGTACAACCGATGAACCTGACGATTGAATGCTGTAGTAAATTCCGGCTCAAAATCTTTGGTGGGCATGAATCGACGGAGCCACCGCACGGCAAGATCCGTCATGAAGATAGCGGTCGATTCGAGCGGTTCGATAAAGCCACCGGCGAGGCCTAAGGCTACGCAATTCTTTACCCACGCGTTGCGGACGCGGCCGGTCTGGATCGGTATGACGCGCGGTTCCGCGCCTTTGACTTGGCCGGCGTAATGGCGAAGTAGCTCGTCTGCAGCGTCTTCGTCCGAAATAAATCGGCTGGAATAGATGTAGCCGGTGCCAACACGGCTCGTGAGTGGGATGTTGAAATTCCACCCGGCTGAAAAGCCGGTCGCTTTGGTTGCCGGCGAGATGCGGGTTACATCGTTATGCGGAATTTGAATGACCGCGGCGCGATCATTCAGCAGATGATCCGCATATGATATGAATGGTTCTCCGAGAGTCTTTTGAAGAATAGATCCTCGGAACCCCGTGCAATCAACGACAAGGTCGATAGCGTGTTCACCGTGTTCTCGCAAATCGAGACTCTTTACGAATCCCTTTTCGTCGAGTGCGATCGAATCCACCGTATCCAGGATGTGAATGACACCCCTTCGAGTGGCAAGCTCCTTTAAGAACTCTGCAACTTTAGTAGCGTCGAAATGATAAGTATATCCAATCTCGCCACTAAATTCCGGATCTTCAGGCGCTCTCGGCGAAAGATCGCCTTTGACAATCTCTACGACGGGAGAGAATGCGCGGACGTACGACATCCCGGCAGAAGGATCGGAGCGCGCCGGATCGAAGGTGATGAAATAATCGGCCAGATGATGACCGTCTAGGATCGGCGGAGCATTCAGGATGTTCAAAAACTCTGTCGAATTGCCTCGGCGGTCGTGATTCCAATTCACGAAATGCGCGGCGACTTTGAAAGTCGCGTTTGTTGCCTTGAAGAACTCGGACTCGGAGATACCCAATTGGTGAAGGAGGACCACCATCCCAGGTAAGCTTGCTTCTCCGACGCCGACGATGGGGATATCCGGCGACTCGATAAGCGTGATCTCGATGCTCTTTCGGGGGTCTTCAGAAGTACAGTAGCGATTGAGAAACGCGGCTGCCAGCCACCCCGCGGTACCCCCGCCCACTATTGTAATCTTGCGTATCGGCTTCCCCATATCATTGCCTCTCTGTCTGCAGGGATCCGCGCTCGGCAAGCTGCTCCAAGCGGCGACTTCTCGTTTCAATCAGTATGATGAGCGCCAGGATCGACGCGAACGTCATCGATGCCGCTCCGACGAGCGCGATCGACTGGGTGGAAGGAGTGGCAAGCCCGCTACTTACGAGCGCGACGACAACCAAGCCGCCTAGTTTTGTGGATGCCGCCGCTAAGCCGCCGCCTCTTGCGCGCATGTGAGTGGGATAAATTTCCGAGGCGTACACGGACACGACGGCCGACAGCGAGCTGACACCGCAGATTGGCACTACCATGAGCAATGCTACGAGGAGCCGGTCGCCAGCAAGAGATCCGCCGAGAAACACGAATGCAAAGAGCGCCACCGTGATGACAGAAGTCAAAAGAATGATCGTCTTACGGCTGCTCCAGGCTCCATAAAGCCATGCAACGATGAACGTTGAAGGCAGACCCCACAGCGCCGCATTTCGAAGGATCCCGTCGGCATCCGAAAATCCGATCTGGCGCAAGTTGGTCGGCATCCATAAGTTCAAGCCAAATAGGACGAGGCCCGATCCAAATCCAATCCAAATGATAACCAGGGTGTGAGCAAGGAAAGTGCCTCTGAACAGCTCCGTCCAATGGTCGTCCAGTGCAGCTGCTGGGATGGGGATCTCTTTTATCTGAGCGCCGTAACGCGCCATCACCGCGTGTGCATCCGCGTCTCTTCCCGTGGCGACAAGGAATCGCGGAGACTCCGGAATCCAGCGGTTAAGCGCAATGAGTGCGAGACCAGTGGGTAAGCCGATGAGCCACAGGATGCGCCAACTGAAGATTGGGACCAGCGCGGCAGCGAGCCAACTCGTAATCACGTAAGCGCCTGCAACATCGGCGCCGATCAATACCATCAACGCGCCACGATACTTAGCCGGCATTGTTTCAGCGAGAAGCGTGTAACAAATGGGGAGCATCCCACCGACGCACATCCCCATGAGCAAGCACATCGCCAAATTCCAGGTGAAACTTGGCATTGCCCCGCAAATCGATGTGGCTATGAAGCCAATGCCGGCATAGAGGATCGAGGCTCGCCTGCCGATCCTGTCACCAAGGCAGCCCCAGAGCACCGAACCTAGAACGGTGCCGGTGATCGCAGCCAGCGCAATGAGGGATACCGGGACCGTGGCATGAGGATTGATCGGCGACCATAAATTGTATTCCAGCGACATGCCGGGCATGACAAATGCGAGGGTCGTCGGCTTCATCACATCAATGGTGACCGCAAACGCCATGGCGATCAAAAGCCCAACGTGTGCAGAGCTAATCTTCACATCATCGAGCGTATTCACCTCGAGTTGCGACATCCGGCTAGCAAGAGCGTTCGCAGAGCGCGGAAGCAGGCCGTATAGGCTGATCAACAGTCCTGCGACGATCGCAAACATGCCTAGGATCATCGTTTGATCCATCGGCATTCCTGCCAATTGGTATCCCATATCCCGGGCCATCAGAAACATCGGGATATGCGCAAATACACCTGCGGTAACCGCGGCCACTCCAATCCAAAAGGCGGTCGCGTTTGCGAAACTTCTTTCGCCGACTGGCGCCATGTTGCGTGCCCCCCTCTATACCCACCATTCGTTTAGATGCGTCATTGCCACCATAAAAAGCAGGCCGCCGAGGCGTGGGTGCGCCTCAGCGGTATTGGATCGCTATCCTTTGCCGTAGCGGAAATTGGAGACGCACCTTCTCGACCCCGGCAGGCAATCTTCTTTGCCGTTATTTTCATACCCGCCCCGGTGTGGCGTGTCGGTGTTTGGCGGCCAGTTCTGTGGGAGGCGATCAGCCTTATGGCAATATGTGCGTTTCTGAAGATTGTGGCAGTGCCTATAGGAGTGGGCGTCGGCGACGACAATTCGCCCGTCCGGAAGGGCAGTGCTATCTGGTGCACTCTGCGCTTCGAAGGAAACGAGAGTGGTGCTGACGATCGATACAAAAACCGTCGCTCTTAATGCGGAGATTGGCCGAAAAGTAAATTGCATGTTGGCGTGTCCTTGTTGACTGAATGGCGGCTTCTCACTTCGCCAAGGAGCTTGACCCCGCGCGGACTGCGTCCACATCCAGGCCGCATCATGTTTCGGCCGGATCGCAGACAGCGAGGTAACCAAGCACCGACAAACGGACTTCGGCCGATGAGCCAAGTCGTTTGATTGGCGACAAGTCCGTGTCGGTGCGCACGCAATGAACGCGTGCTCCGACTGACTTTCATTGATTGAAATTGTGATATCGCGCGCGTATCTCGCGTTCGCGAAACGTAGCGCTTAAGCGCTGATGATCAGTTGTGGAGGTTTTTGGAGAGGATCGGGTTCGAATTTGGCCCGCAAAGCATCGAGGTAGGCTGGATAGAGTACCCGCGTTCCCTCAAAATATGCAGTGTCGTAAAAGGAGCGCGTCAAAAAAGGTTCGAGGTACGGAGAGCTGCAAAGGTGATGTTCGAGACCTCCAAACGATCTCGAGCCGGTTGGGAAATACCCCTGATCCGAGTTGATCGTAGAATCAACGGCGACGGCGACAAGCTGAGATTGGGATGCACTTGAGGTAAAGTGCGATTGTACGTGCGTCGCTGACGTCGGTGCGGCACCAAACACGATCAACGCAGCAATGAGGGCATTTAAGAACTTAATTGTTCTGCTTGAACGTGAGCGCATGCGCGAAAGTGCGTGGCCACCGCCCCAATATTCACGCTTTGGCATCCAACTGATCATAATAACAACATGTTTTCCAACGGTGACAATGTCAACCTGCCGCGCGATCATTCCAGCAATAATGGAGAATACGGACATTCTAATTTGGTCACTGTCTAATTCTGGCAACATTCGCCGGATGATGGTTGCACGGGCAGGCAGAGTCAGAAGCTTTCATTGAGATGATCTGAAGGGAAAAATTGACCATCTTATCTTGGCTATTCCTTCTATCGCACGCTGATTGGAGGGCTGAACGAGCAGCACGCGTTGGAAGTCGGTCAGTGCTTGCCCGGTCTGACCGAGCTTCAGATAGGCATAGCCGCGTTCGGAGAGGGCGGAGGCGGAGGAGGGGTCCCGCTCCAAAGCGGCCGAAAAATCTTCGACCCCTTTCACGACTTGGTTCAGTCTCATGTAGACAATGCCCCTCCTTACATAGGCGTTGGCATCTTCGGGCTTGATAGCGATGGCTCGGCTGTAGTCACTCAATGCGTCGTCGAATTGACCGCTATTCACGTAAATCGCGGCGCGGTTGATGAGCGCCACTAGAAGCGCTGGGTCACGAACGAGCGCGTCGTTGTAATCTTGTAATGCACGAGCGATATCGCCCTCTTTGCGGTAGGCATTTCCCCGGTTGAAGTAGACGCGCGCGTCACCCGGCTTGAACCGCAACACACGTGAGTAGGTGGCGGCTGCTTCGGCGAAATGCCCGGCGTCAAATGCCCGCTTCGCAGCATCAGCAAAGAATTGCGCATTTCGATCGCGTTGTTCTTCCTCCTCGCTCGGTTCTTGTCGCTCCAATGCAAGTGCAGCCTCGGTCGAGCCGCTCACCGAGACCATGAGGATCGCAAGGATCGTCGCGCCTTTTCTGCGACGCGCTTCTAAGCTCCAACTTGCTCTCCAGATGCTCATGTCGACGCGGCTCCGGAGGAGGGCACCATTGTCGGCACGCGCTCGTCTCGCGCATCTCTCGCAGCGGATTTATTTCCGAACCTCAAGCAAAGCGCCGGCAGGACCAGCAACGTAAGGATGGTGGCGCTCACGAGTCCGCCGATCACCACAGTTGCGAGCGGCTTCTGTACCTCCGCTCCGGTGCCTGTGGAGAGCGCCATCGGTACGAACCCAAGGGACGCGACAAGCGCTGTCATGACGACAGGCCGGAGGCGGGTCACCGCACCGGCGAAAATGGCTTTTCCGCGTTCAACCCCTTCCTCCGCGAGCTGGTTGATGCTCGTCATCATGACGAGACCGTTGAGTACCGCGACGCCAGAGAGCGCAATGAAGCCAACAGCCGCCGACACCGAAAACGGCATCCCTCGGAGCCAAAGCGCTATGATGCCTCCTGTAAGGGCGAGTGGGACGGCAGAGAACACCAGCAGAGCATCTCGCGGAGATCCGAGCGCTGAATACAGGAGCAAAAATATCAGGAAGAAGCACGCTGGTACCACCACCATCATGCGCTGCTGTGCGGCGGCGAGGTTCTCAAATTGTCCGCCCCAAGAGATGTAATAGCCGGAAGGCAGCTTGATTTGGCTGGCTACTTTTCCCTGCGCCTCCCCGACCATAGATGCGATGTCGCGCCCCCGGATATTCGCGGTCACCACGACACGCCTTTTGCCGTTCTCGCGACTGATCTGATTAGGTCCCTCCGTGAAAGCGAAACTCGCCACCTGCTCAAGGAGTACAGAAGATGACTTGCCGGTGCTGTCGGGTGGCAACGACACCGGCAGATGCTTAAGCCTTTCCAGATCCTCGCGCATGCCGTCGGGCAACCGCACGATAATTGGGAAGCGACGGTCTCCTTCGAACACCACGCCGGCTTCGCGACCGCCGATAGCCGCACCAATGACGTCCTGGACAGCCAAGACACTCAGACCTAGGCGCGCTATTTCATCTTGGTTGATAGTGATTTCAAGGAACGGAAGGCCCGACGCTTGTTCGACGCTGATATCAGTAGCGCCTCGGGTGCCGCGCAAAATGGAAGCGACCTGATTGGCAGTTTTGAGCATCGGCTCAAAATCTTCACCAAAGACCTTAACTGCAAGGTCTCCTCGTGAACCGGCGAGAAGCTCATTAAACCGCATTTGTATCGGTTGCGAGAACACGAGGTTGTTGCCAGGTTGTTTCTCAATCGCGGCCTGGATTTTTGCCACGAGCGCATCTTTGCCCAACGCCGGATCCGGCCATTCTTTCATTGGCTTTAGCATGATAAAGGTGTCTGAGGCGTTTGGCGGCATTGGATCGGACGCCACCTCCGCTGTGCCGGTTTTAGAATAAACAAACGCGACCTCTGGGAACGTGCTGACGACTTTCTCCAGCTCGCTTTGCATCTGCTGCGACTGCGATAGGGACGTGCTCGGGATGCGTATCGCTTGCATCGACAGGTTCTTTTCATCGAGCGTCGGGATGAACTCCTGTCCGAGATTGGAAAACAACGATCCGGCAAGCACCAGCAATCCTACTGCGCCAGCGATAAAGAAGCCCGGCTTGACCAAAGCTCCGCGGAGCAGCGGTTCATAAACGCGTCTGAGAACGCGGACGAAAATGTTCTCCTTCTCCTCCACGCGCTTTGATAGCGTGATCGCAATGGCCGCCGGGACGAAGGTCATCGAAAGCGCGAAAGCCGCGATCAGCGCGATAATGACTGTGAGCGCCATCGGCTCGAACATCTTGCCTTCGATGCCGGTGAAGGTAAGTAGCGGCACATAGACAAGGATGATAATTGCCTGCCCGTAAACCGACGGCTTGATCATCTCTTCTGCGGAGCGGATCACAGTTTCCAGGCGTTCTTCCAGTGCAAGTTTGCGGCCCAGCTGGTGCTGATGCTCGGCAATTCTGCGCAGGGTATTCTCCACGATGATGACCGCACCATCGACAATAAGCCCGAAATCGAGCGCGCCCAGACTCATGAGGTTCGCACTGATCTTCGTCTGAACCATCCCAGTCATCGTGAATAGCATCGCGAGGGGAATGACCAACGCGGTGATCAAAGCTGCGCGGAAGTTCCCAAGCATGAGAAAGAGCACGACAATGACGAGAAGCGCGCCTTCAGCCAGGTTCTTGCTCACGGTGGCGACCGTCGCGTCAACTAATTGCGTACGATTAAGAACGGTTTGAGCCTCGACTCCCGGTGGGAGGCTTTGGCGGATGGCTTGCATCTTGGCGTCGACGGCGGCCGCCACCGTGCGACTGTTGCCGCCGATCAGCATGAGCGCGGTGCCCACGACCACCTCACGGCCATTTTCACTGGCGCTTCCCGTTCTCATTTCACGGCCGATACCAACGGTAGCGACATCCTTGATGCGGATGGCAACGCCCCCGCGCGTCGTGACGACAACGTTGGCTATCTGCTCCGGCGTGGAAAGCCGACCCGTGCTAAGAACTGCAAAGCCTTCGCCGTTTCGCTCGACGTAGCCGGCGCCCCGGTTGACGTTGTTTTGCTCGATGGCTTGGGCGAGGTCGGTGAAGGAAAGCTTTAGGGCCGTCAAACGCGCGGGATCGGGCTGCACCACATACTGCTTTTCGTAACCTCCGATGACATCAACTCCCGCGATACCCGGCACCGTGATCATCTGGGGCCGAATTATCCAATCCTGCACGGTTCGAAGATAAGCCGCGCGTTCCACGTCGGTCGTGAGCCGCTGGCCCTCGGGCGTCAGATAGGTTCCGTCGCCTTGTGGGCCTGCTTTTCCGTTCTCGAATTGCGGAGAACCTTCTGAGGCATACTGCACGGTCCACATGTAGATCTCGCCGAGGCCCGTCGATATCGGGCCAAGCTTGGGCGTGATGCCGTCGGGGAGGTTTTTCTCGGCTTCTCTCAGGCGTTCGCCGACCTGCTGGCGCGCGAAGTAGATGTCGGTGCTTTCCGAAAAGACGGCCGTGACCTGAGAAAAGCCATTTCGTGACAAAGACCGCGTGTATTCCAGACCTGAGATACCGGCGAGCGCGGTCTCGATCGGGAAGGTTATCTGCTTCTCGATATCGCCTGGCGATAACGATGACGCGATCGTATTGATCTGCACCTGATTGTTGGTGATGTCGGGAACCGCGTCGATGGGTAGCCTGTCGAGCGAATAGACGCCATAGGCGGCTGCCGCGAGCGTCAGCATCACGACAAGCCAGCGCTGGTGAACGGAAAAGGCAAGAAGTCGGGCAATCATCGTATGGTCCTGATCAATGGTCGTGCTGAGCTTCGGATTTCCCAAGCTCAGCCTTGAGTAGGAAGGTGTTCGCCACCGCTATTGGTTCGCCGGCTTTCAACCCGGACAACACCTCGACAGCGTTGCCGTCGTCCTCGCCGATCGTGACTTGCCTGGACTCGAATCCTTCAGGAGTCCGCACGAACACGCGCGTCTTGCCCTCGATGGTCTGCAGCGCGGCCTTCGGGATTACGACAGCGGCCTTTGACTCTGATAGCGCGATGTCCGCTGTTACAAAGGAACCTGGACGCCAAATCCCATCGCGGTTCTCCACCGACGCAATCACGCGGGCCGAGCGCGTATCCTGGTTGAGCACAGGACTGGTAAAGATGATTGTGCCTTCCGACTTCGTGGGACCTTGAATAGTGAGATGCTGCCCCTCCTTGATCGCCGGCAGATCTTGCGGCGAGACAGTGAGCTCAACCCAAATCTTCGATAGGTCTGCAATCGCGTACAGTTCATGGACTTGTCCTTCCCCGCCCATCGGGGTGCCGACATCGACGAGCTGCTCCACAACGCGACCAGAGATGGGCGCTTTGATCTCGTACCGCTCGATACCGGTTGCCTCATGTGCAGCGCTTGCGAGCTTCGCTATTGCCTCTTGGGTCACGCCTAGCGCGGAAAGTTTTTGTTTCGCGACATCGCGCCGGACCTGCGCTTCCCGATAGGTCGCATCTGCGCGAAGGAGGCGCTGCTCAGACGAAACCCGCTTCTCCCAGAGCGTCTTCTCGCGCTCGTAGAGTGTTTCTTGCAGTCCGAAGTTTACGATCGAAGCAATGTATTCGCTTTTGGCATCCGCCACCTCACGGCTATCGAGGATCGCGATAACCTCACCGGCTTGCACCGTATCACCAAGGCGCTTTCTAAGCTCGGCGACGGTACCAACAACCTTTGACGGCACGCGCGCCACCTGATTGCGATCGGGGATGATCGTTCCCGGCACGCGGAGACGGGTCTGCAGGACGCCGGACTGAGCCTGTTGAACTGAGATTTTCGACTGATCGACCTGCTTATCAGCCATTGCAAGCTTGTTGTTTTCCTCTTCGTGGCCGCCTTCCTCGCTGTTGATGGCCTCCGATGGTGAAGCCTCATGCCCATGCTTTTCGCCGTCAGACCCATGGCCAGATTCAGCTCGGGATTCGGCACCTACGAGATCCTTCCATCGGGGCCCAATACCCTCTGTATGAAAAACGTACGCGCCCACGAACGTGCCGACAATGAGAGAGCCGGCGACGAGAATTAGTCGCTGCATAACGAGACAATCCAATGCCAAGAGTCGCGCTACTTTACAGTGCGCTCCAAAGCTAAAGTTTTTGAGGGAATGGCTGACGATCAGCCTACCACGCCCAGGGGGCGCGCAGGCTTATGCGCTTAAGCGCCGATGCTAAGCCGGGGTGGTTTGCGGAGCGGGTCCGGTTCCCGGGACGCTCCGATCGCATCCAGATAAGAAGGATAGCGAATACGCGTCACCCCAAGAAAGGCGTCCTCATAATTGGACCGCGAAGGGGAGGATTGCAAACATGGACAACTGCAAAAATGATGTTCCATACCATTAGGCGTTGTCGACTTACTGTCGGACTGACCCTGGTCACCGGCGATATAAAGATTGCTGACTTCGGTCTGCGCCGCCGAGCGATCACCCGAAAAATGGGCTTTGGTGTGCGATGCCGTTATGTGCGCACCGGCAACAAATATCATCGTTGCCAGAAGGATTCTCAGGAACTTGCCCATCCAAAACAAAGGCGTTCCGTGAGGCGTGCGCGCAGTTTGCGCGCGCGACACGATCGGTCCCGACTCTGATGCGTAAAGCTCCATAGGGCGGAAGGTGTTTTCCGATGATGGCAATGTCAAGTCCCTAGGGGTGAGTCCGCCGCGGTAAATCCGCCCAACCCGAGAGAAACGCAGCACGTAGTTAGCGAGGTGGACGCAAGACTCCGGACTGCAAGCGGCTGCGCAATCGGAACAATGGGCAGAGGCACGTCACGAACTCGGGTCGAGAAGCGAGCCGCAAACCATGGCTGAGGCGGGAGGAGATGCGACGGTGCAATATAATAAAATGGAGTTACGGCACCCGTTCGATCTTCGCCCCACGGCGGGGAACTAGATGTACGTGATAGACGGCATTATCACAGCGAAGGATCCAGCCGCCTTTCACATTGGGATGCTTCTGATCCTTTTCGGCGCTGACGCCCACTCCACATGGATAACCCTGCTTGCGGACCTGCTTGGCGGCGACGTTCACTGAAGAGACTTTTGAGTCTTCACCGGCGCTTGCCAATGGGCAGCAAAGCGACAGGCCGGCTATCAGGATAAGTGACCCACGTATGGAGCTCCGCATGATTCACCTGGTTGAGAATGGGATGCCCTAACGTTGGAAATGTAACATGTTCGGATCTTTCGACGAATAAAAATGGAGGTGGATACAGTCTTCATTCGGCGCCTGATCGTCGTCGCTGTGCTGGATGAACCTCGCACCGCTGATTGTAGATTTGCCTTCGCGCGTATGGCTTGTTGGCATGTATGCGCGCACGACGTGGGCGCCGCAGGATCGTCCGCCGTCATCGCATCGTTGCCATCAACTTGACTTCAGAAGTCAAAAAACGGCGATAAATCGGCACTTTCTTCGTGTTGCCATTCCAGCACTGCGGCGTTCCGCACAAGCCAAGAGAGTCCCTGCTCGTGGTTTTTTTAGATGTATTTAGCCTGAAGTTGTGATGTATTCCGCTTCGATGCTGCTACAAATTCTGCGCTCTCTGACAGTTGCTGCCCTCTTGTTGGCCATGACGGTCGCGGGATTGCCGTTGATTGTTTGCGTAAGCAACGCTCATGGAGCGGCTATCGAAATCGACCAGCCCCATGCCATTTCTCGACACGGAGAAACCGGGCGGCATTTCCTCCTCTTTAAATCTTCCTCAAGCTTGAACTCGCTCGACGGCTGTCGTGATTTCAGCCTCCAGCGCGCAACATTAGGCACGCAGAAGTGCGATCACGCCTTTGAAGCGCCCGGTCGGAACGATTCTCCAAAGAGCGCTAAAGGCTGTTTTATTACCGCCGGTATTTGGCTGATCCCAACTCCAGCATGTATGCGTACAAGCCTGTCAGATGGCGTAAGGCCGCTCATTCGATCGTATTTGACTGATCGAAGCACGATCGTTCTCCGCATTTAGCATCATCCGAGCTTCGAAGAGTTTCAGCCTGGCATCTGTCGATGCTTGGCCGACTGCACGTGGCCGCTCGGGGGATTTGGCATGCCGTTTACGACGGTTGCTCGGAGAAAGTTCATGATATTCGCCGCTATGTCAGCCGTGGCTGGGGGATGCAAATCCGTTCCGGAACCGCCCATCATCACTGCAACTCCAGAAACAGCAGAGATAGAGCGTCAATTGCCACTTCGCCCGTGGGTGCCCCCCGCAGAAGTGATGCCGGGTGAGACGGGCATACCTCCGAAGCTCGATATCCTGACCATGCGCGAAGCTGTGTCTCGCGCGGTCAGCTTCAGTCCAGCGCTGAAAGGCGCCTTTGCTGAAGTCGAAGCTCGGCGTGCCGACGCAGCCCAGGCCTCTTACCGGCCTAATCCCGAACTTGGCATCCAAATCGAGAACGTCGCGGGCAGCAAAAGCAAAGTCGGGTTGAACAACGCAGAGTCCACTCTTGCGCTCTCCCAAGTCATCGAACTCGGGGATAAGCGGATCAAACGCCTTGTAGCCTCCAATTTTGACACGACCGCCGCGGCTTGGGACTATGAAGTGGCGCGCGTGCAAATTGCGAGCGAAGCCGCGTCATTGTTCGTCGACGTACTCGCTTCGAGCGAGCGGTTGACAGCTCTGCACGAGTTTGCCGCTGTCGCTGCAGAGATTGAGAACGGCGTGAAGACGAGAGTTGAAGGTGGAAAGGGCAATCCGATCGACCTTGATCGCGCCATGGTCAGCACCGCGCGCATACAGGCACTTGTTCGATCGGAAAAAGCAAGGTTTGAAGCCGCGCGCACGAAGCTCTCAGCCATGTGGGGTGACAAGAATCCTTCGTTTGCCAAGGCAAGCGGGCAGCTCGGCCAGGCGCGAATTGTTCCAGAACTTGCGGCGATCCGTGCCTACTTGGAAAGCAATCCGCAATTGGCACGATGGAGAGATGAAGTGGGCCGCCGGTATGCGGCGGTGATACTTGAGCAGGCAAAAGCCGTTCCGGACTTAACCGTGGGCGCAGGTGTCCGACAATTCAACGAGGATAACTCTACAGCGTTGGTCGCTTCAGTTTCCGTGCCGCTCAAGATTTTCGACGGCAATCAAGGAAACATCGAAGCGGCTCAGCGACGGATTGCTAAGGCTGAGTTCGATACAGAGAATGCCCGCAGCGAGATGTATCGCGCCTTGGCAGACGCGATCGGCGATCTCGCAGCCGCCGACGCTCAGGTTTCGACATTCGAGGGGAAAATCCTCCCTGCTGCGAAGGAAGCGTTCGCCAAGACGCGCACCGGCTACCAAGAAGGCCGTTTCGACTTCCTCAACGTGCTCGATACAGAGCGTGTCCTCTTCGAACTGCGTTTGGAGGCGATAAATGCCCGAGCCGACTACGAGAGGGCACGCGTCAAGGCCGAGGCTCTCATCGGCAAACGCCTTAGCGATGTGAAACGATAAGCAGCAAAACCCACCGATTGCTTCGAAGGAATCTGATCGTGCGTGCACTCGTCGTCGCCTTTTTCGTAATTTTGCTTGGCTCAGAAGCGGTCATAGCGGGTGATGTGGAACAACCCGCAGGGCAGGACGTGAAACTTACCTCGAAACAGATCGAACTCATCGGTCTAAAGACGGCGGTCGCCAGCGAAGGCGTCCTGACCCGAGACATTTGGTTGAACGGAGAGGTGACGGCCGATCAGGATCGCACATTGCAGATCATGCCGAAGGCAGGCGGTGTCATTGTAGAGTTGAAAAAGACCTTAGGCGATGATGTTCGCGCCAATGACACGTTGGCCCTGATTGAAAGCCAGGACATTCCTGCGGCATGGGCCACTTACGATGTAGCGCGCTCCAAGGCGGATCTAGCCGACAACCAGTTCGCTCGGAATGAAACGCTTTGGAACAAGAAGGTCATTGCTGAAGAGGATTACCTCGTATCAAAGCAAGGCGCCACAGAAGCTCAAGCGCAACTCAAAGCGGCCGTACAGAAACTAGCGCTCTTCGGCATCGATCCGACCAAAATGCCAGAAATGGCTTCGGCAAACTTCACATCTTCTCGCGTCCCCGTCACAGCTCCGATGACTGGAACGATCGTGGAGAAGAAAATAGCCATCGGAGATCAGGTCACAGAACAATCACCGCTTTTCCGGCTCGCAAACCTGGACAAAGTGTGGGTGATTGCGAACGCTTTTGAACCCGACATGGCATCCCTCAAGGTCGGCCTACAAGCCAGCGTTAAGCTTCGCGCCTACCCTCAGCGTACATTCGAAGGAACGATCACTTGGGTCTCTCAAGTGTTGGATGAAAAAACGCGCACGCTCGCTGTTCGCGTTGAACTCGATAATCAAGAGCGATTGTTGAAGCCGGGTAGTTTTGCCCGAGTGCTAGTGCTTGTGCCGGAGAAGTCGACATCGCTGAGCGTTCCCCCGGCCGCCGTTCAGCGGCAGGACAAGGACCAGATCGTCTTTGTTGATGAGGGTAGCGGCGTATACAAGCGTCGCGTCGTGAAAACAGCACTCCAAGCGCCGGGCGCCATCGAAATTGTTCAAGGCTTAAAAGCAGGCGAGCGGGTGGTGACTGAGGGAAGTTTCGTCCTCAAGTCAGAGCTGGAGAAGTCGAACTTTGGCGAAGATTGATACGAGTACCCTCCCCATGGAACTTACAGTGCCAACATGATCAACCGGATCATCGCTGCAGCTCTGTTGCAAAGGCTGCTTGTAGTCCTTGCCGCGATCGCGCTGCTAATTTACGGCGCCTACTCGGCTCAACGCCTCAACCTGGATGCGTTTCCGGACGTTACGAACGTCCAGGTGCAGGTAAATACTGCGGCGCCGGGATTGGCCGCGCTCGAAGTCGAAAAGCTGATCACTTTCCCCGTGGAGAGCGTGATGAGCGGTTTGCCGGGCCTTCAACAGGTCCGATCAACCTCCAAAACAGGCCTCTCGGTTGTCACGATTGTTTTTGATGATAGTGTCGACACTTATTTTGCTCGACAGCTCGTGGGGGAGCGACTCGCCACTGCGAAAGAGCGGATCCCAAATGGACTTGGCAGTCCAGAACTCGGACCAATCACGACAGGTCTCGGACAGGTTTTTAAATACATCCTAACCAGCCCTACGCTGGACGCGATGGAACTGCGCGCCATCAACGACTGGATCGTCAAGTTTCAACTCAGAACGGTACCGGGCGTTACCGATGTACTTAGCTTCGGAGGCGCAGTCCGCCAATATCAGGTGAATGTCGATCCCGACCGTCTTGTAAGCTATAACCTCACACTCAACGACGTCAGGGCCGCACTGCAGGCAAACAACTCGAATGCCGGCGGATGGTATATTGAGGGGGACCAGGAGCAGCTCGTCGTGCGCGGCGAAGGACTCGTGCGCGGTGGTCGCGATGGTCTCACGGATATTGAAAATGTCATTTTAAAATCCGTTGACGGCGTGCCCGTCTACGTGCGCGACGTTGCGACGGTGGAATTCGGAAGCGAGATAAGGCAGGGCGCAGTATCGAGGGACGGCGACGGCGAAGTCGTCATGGGGGTTATCCTTCAGCTCAAGGGCGCCAACACAAACAATGTCATCAAAGAACTCCGAAAGAAAATCGCAACAGTCCAGAAATCATTGCCGCCGGGCGTCCGAATTGAGCCTATTTATGATCAAGCCGACCTCATCGAAAGGGCGATCGGAACGGTCACGAAGGCGTTGAGCGAAGCTGCTGTTCTGATCGTCGTCGTTCTCTTTCTCTTTCTCTGGAACATCCGATCCGCGCTTGTCGTCCTCTGTTCGATTCCCTTGTCGATGCTGGTCGCCGTCATTATGATGCGACTGTTCGGGCTTTCGGCGAACCTGCAATCACTTGGCGGTCTAGCGATCGGCATCGGCATGATGGTCGATGGCTCACTCGTCATGATCGAAAACATAATGCGCCATCTTTCCGAGCCAAACCCCAACCGGCAATCGATTCCCTCGCGTGTCCTTCACGCCGCCGAAGAGGTTGGACAGCCCGTTTTCTTCGCGGTCCTCATCATCGTTGTTGTTTTTCTTCCCTTGTTCACTCTGCAAGGCGTCGAAGGCAAGCTTTTCAGCCCGATGGCTTTTGTCGTTGCTTTTGCGATGCTGGGTTCGCTGCTCGTCGCGCTGACCATTGTCCCTGTGCTTGCCTCGCTCGTGTTTAGAGGCCAATTATCAGAAAATGACAGCTTTCTCGTACGCGGCGCGAAGGCGGTCTATCGTCCCGTGCTCGACTTCGCGTTTCGACGAAAGTGGGTCGTGGTTGGGGTGGCGCTGGCATCCCTCGTCGCTACCGCGGTCATCATTCCCCGGCTTGGCAGTGAGTTTGTGCCCGAGTTGGATGAAGGCACGCTCAGTATTCGCATCACATCAAATCCCAGCATTTCAATCGACGAAGCGCTGCGAATAGGCGCCGCCATCGAGAAGAAGCTCAAACGCTATCCTGAGGTTACCTACGCCATCAGCCAGATTGGTAGACCGGAACTTGGAGGCGATCCCGAGGCCCTGAACAATGATGAGATATGGGTGGGTCTCAAGCCACAAGCAGAATGGGAAACTGTCCGATCCCGCTCGGAATTCATTCGAATACTGACTGAAGATTTATCCGAGTATCCGGGCATTGCGATCAATATCTCGCAACCGATCGCGACCCGTGTCGACGAGCTGCTATCTGGCGTTAAGGCTCAACTCGCCATCAAGCTCTTCGGAGAAGATCTCAAGACCCTCGAACAAAAGGGACAGGAGATACAGCAGGTCATCAGCAAATTAGTCGGCGCTTCCGACGTCCAGACCGAGCAGATCAGTGGTGAGGCGCAACTCGTCGTGAAAGCCAATCGCGAAGAGATCGCCAGGTATGGGCTCAATGTGGCAGATGTCATGGAAGTCGTATCGTTGGCCGTGGGCGGCGAAGCGGTCAATGATGTGCTCGATGGTCAGCGTAGATTTCCGATTTATCTTCGGGTGGCGAAGAATTTCCGGTCGAGCATCGAAGCGATCGGCCGTCTTTGGGTTTCCAATAAGGACGGTGTGCGAGTTCAGCTCTCGCAGGTCGCGGATATAAGCCTGATCGAAGGGTCACCCAACATAAGCCGCGAGGACGCTCAGCGCCGGATCGTTGTGCAAGCCAATGTGCGCGGCCGCGATCTCGGTGGATTTGTCGCCGAGGCTCAACGGGCGGTGGATCAGAAGATCAAGTTGCCGGCCGGCTACTACGTCACGTGGGGTGGTCAATTCGAAAATCAGCAGCGTGCGCAGCGTACACTAACGATCGTGGTGCCCCTCTGCCTTGGTTTGATTTTCGCTTTGCTCTTTTTCTCGTTTGGGTCCATTCGCAATGCTGCGCTGATTATCATGAATGTACCGTTTGCGCTCGTGGGCGGCGTTTTCGCACTATGGTGGTCAGGCCAATTTTTAAGCGTCCCATCATCAGTTGGCTTCATCGCCCTGTTCGGAGTCGCGGTCTTGAACGGTGTTGTTATGGTGTCCTATTTCAATCAGCTTCTTGCTGAGGGCTATCCGCTTGAAGAAGCGGTTCGCAAAGGCGCTATGCTTCGTCTAAGACCTGTTTTGATGACAGCCACGGTGGCGAGTCTGGGGCTTATTCCGCTGCTGATCGCCACCGGCATAGGCTCTGAAGTGCAGCGACCATTGGCTACCGTGGTCGTAGGCGGTCTCGTTACCTCGACACTCCTGACACTGATCGTGCTGCCCGTTCTTTATACGTGGTTCCCTGCTCGTACCCGGGAACTGCAACGTGTTGAGGCCGCGCAGCATGGCTTTGAACACCTCGGGCGTGCGACCCCGCACGTAGATCACCCTTGATAGGCAATCGGGAATCATACGCGCGCCTCGATATTATGCCGTCTGTCTGCGTATGAGATCGGGTCTAATATCCTTTAGGCTACGGCACCCTGTGAGCGCCATCGAGATCTCGAACTCATCTCGCAGAAGACGAAGCACGTGTGAAACGCCGAGTGCTCCGGCGACCACCAGTCCGTAGATGATCGGGCGGCCGATCATCACGGCCGAGGCCCCCAGGGCGAGCGCTTTCAAGACATCAGTTCCCCGACGAACCCCGCCGTCCAACAATAGTGGCACGCGCCCATCCACCACTCCTGAGATCTCGGAGATGACATCAATGGTCGCCGGGAGCGTGTCGAGCGTACGGCCGCCGTGGTTAGAAACGGCGATACCATCGACTCCAAGTTCAATCGCTCGCTCAGCGTCATCGGCTGATAAGATGCCTTTTAGGACGATTGGCAATTTCGTCTGCTGTCGGAGCCACTTCACATCTTCCCACGTCGGGGCGATGGCCATGAAATGATCGAATACTACGCTCGCTCCTTCAGGCAGGGTGTTCATTGTCGGAGTGGGCAATCCCTTCAGGTTCTCGGGAATCGCATCATCATACCAGTGAAAGCCTGCGCGATGCTCGCGATTGCGAACTCCGTTGACTGGCGCATCGACTGTTACCATGAGCAATTCGAAGCCCGCCGCTTCCGCGCGTCGAACGAGCTGGAGAGTGGCCTCGCGGAGCGGTTGAAAATAAAGCTGGAACCAGCGGCACGTGGGGCTTGCCGCGATTGCCTCTTCCATGGCCACGCTCGCCTGCATGCTGAATGCCATGCCTGCCATTTGGGCGCCGGCTCCCCTCGCGGTTCCCTGTTCGCCTTCGTGATGCGCCATCTTCTGGTGGGCGAGTGGTGCCACAAAAATAGGATGGGCATAATCGCGACCGAACAGTTTCAGCCTCGTATGGCATCCTGGACCTCCAGAGAGAACGCGCGGCATCAAACACAGCCGATCGAAGCGCTCCCTGTTGAGCCGCAGTGTGATCTCATCTGCCCCGCCGCCGGAAAAATATGCCCACGCCTTGGTGTCGAGCTTGCATTCCGCCTGCCGCTCGTAATCGGCGAGGCATACGGGAAGGCCATCCTCTGGCTGCATCGCGGTCACGTATCCGCCCAGTAGCGGACGAGATTGTGATAGATTCCGCTGAGGCGAACGACTTCCGGATGCTCGACTCCGAGTGTGGAGGTCAGTAGCTGTATCGATTGATCAAGGTCGAACAACATAGTCCGAGCCCGCTCGTCACGCACCATACTTTGAATCCAAAAAAATGAAGCGGTGCGGAGGCCACGAGTGACGGGTCTGACGTGGTGCAAACTCGTGGCGGGGTAAAGGACCGCATCACCGGCCGCAAGTTTGACTTCGTGCGTTCCGTAATTATCGACGATGCACAACTCACCGCCATCGTACTCCTCTGGTTCTGTCAAAAATACGGTAACAGACACGTCTGTGCGGATGCGCGCCCCTGTCCCTGGAATGCCGCGGATGGAACTGTCGACATGGCTTCCAAAAAATTGGCCGGAACCATAGCGATTGAACATGGGGGGCAATACGCGCAGCGGTAGCGCAAATGAGACAAAGAGAGGATTGGCGAACAGCGCCTGGAGAACGAGTTCCCCGAGCTGGCGTGCCTCAGGCGCGTCTTCCGGAAGCTGCACGTTCTGCTTAACAGCTGCTGCCTGGGGCCCCGCTGTTGCGCGACCGTCGATCCAGCGGCCGTCATCCGTAACCTTTCGACAGCTCGCGACCTGCTCTTTCGTTAAAGCCCGAGGTATTTGAATGAGCACGCGAACGCGACTCCTTAAACGTGAAACTCCGGGGCCGTTCCGTCCCGGAGGATGCGTTGCAGCCTACAAAGATCAGCCTTTGTACATCAATATTTGTACTTCACTGTCAGATACCCCGCCCTGCCTGGCGCAACGAAGGCAAAAGTGCCGCCCGGCGGATTATCCTGCGCCTGATAGATGGCGTCGTAATAGAGTTCGTTCGTGAGATTGAGGCCAGAAAGCTCAATCTCCCAATGTTTATTAATCTCATACTCGGTGAAGGCGTCGAAACGCCACCAATCGACGGTGTGGTTCATGGCATCGTTGGCCGCGAGGTGACCGCCGTAAACCTTTCCGCCATAAGTCGCCTGGCCGCCGACCGACAACTGGTCGGTTAATTGGTATTTCGACAAAAGCGAGAACTGGGTCAAAGGAACGTTTGCGAGCCGGCGTCCAACTTCCTGGGGTGCACTGGGGCTGGACCTCAGAACTTCAGTATCCAGGATCGTTAGGCCACCATAAACACTCCACGCGTTGGTGATATTGCCGGCTGCGCTGAGTTCAATTCCACGAATGCGGTATTTGCCGTTGAAGGCATTTGCATCGTCGGATGGCGATGGCGAAGTGGCGCCGAGGTTCGTGCGCGCATGATTGACATCCGTCTGGAACAAGGCGGCGGTGGCCAACAAACGTCGGTCAAACAGTTCCCACTTCGTGCCGATTTCGATACTGCTCGCTTGCTGAGGTGGAACGTCGACGAGCGTCGCGCTTAAGCCGTTGTATTCAGCACCCGTGGAATCCAGTTCACTTCCGACCGGACTTTCCGACGTTCCATAGGCCGCATACACGCTCGCGATGGGAATAGGTTTGTAGACGATGCCGACGTTCCAGCTGAGAAGGGTGTCTTTGACATTTGCCGTGTTCGCGGCGGCGGCCGTCGCCTGTTGTGCAGGTGTTCCCACGCCCGCAAAACCAACCTGGTCACGCTGGAATTGATCGACACGAATCCCGCCGTTCACGATCCATTGTTCGGAAAGGTGAATTGTATCCATCAGGTAAGTGCCGACGGTATCAACCGTGGCATCGTATACATCGCCTTTGAAGGCGATGCTGCCCGAGTTACGATGGGGATCAGTGAAGGGAAAGTTAGGGATTATCCCTGAAGTGCCGCTGGAAGTGAGGGGCGGATTTTCGACGACACGGTAGCCGTCCCGATCGATCTGTTCGCGTGATAATTCCACTCCCGCTACCAAGTCGTGCCTTAGAAATCCGGTGCGGAACTTCGCATTGAGTTCTGTTTGATTGGCGTAAAGGTCGGCGACCTGGTCGCGTTGCGGATGGTGATAGACGTTTCCTTCCGCCGATGTGGCGACATAGTCTACGGTCGTCTGCCCAACGCGCGTCTTATTCGTTAGGGTCATGCCGTCAGTCAGTTTTGCAACGACCGTGGCCGTGCCGATGTCCGCCTTTTCATGCATGAAGTCGAGATTTGCTTGGCCATACCAGGTATCTCGGGGAACGCCGAACTCCGTCACGGGCAGATGCCCACCAATACCTGGGGCAGACGCCAGCGGGCTCCGGAGCACCGGCACTCCCCAATCGGGCGTCGCATCATTTCGATAACGATAGTAATCGAGAGTAACCTTGAGATCACTGGTCGGTTTCGCCGTTGCCGAAAACAGGCCTCCCCAGCGTTCGCTATCGGCAAAATCCCGCCCCGCCACGTCGTGCTGGTCATACATCACATTCGCGCGGACTGCGAAGTCGTGCGTGATGACCTGATTGATGTCGACAGTTGTTCGAACACTGTTGTCCGTGCCGATCGTCGTCGCCGTCTCATAATTGGAAAAGTTGAGGTCCGGCTGCTTGGTAATGATGTTGATTGCGCCGCCGATCGTACTTCGTCCCGCGATGCTTCCACTTGGTCCCTTGTAAATTTCGACCTGCTCGATGGAGAAAACATCAGGTAAGATGTTGCCTGGGTTACGAATGCCATCGACGAAGATGTCGTTGTTGGCCTTGAAGCCGCGAATAGCGAAAGCGCTGTAAGAGTTGCCGCCTTCTGCCGACCCGATCGTTAATCCTGGTGTTTCGCGTGCAAGGTCGCGCAAATCGCGAGCCTTCTGATCTTGAATGACATCCTTTGGAACGGCCGTAACCGAGCGGGGCGTGTTAAGCAGTGGCTGGGTAAGCTTGCCCGATGCGGACCTCTGTACTTCGTAAGGGGCATCGGGATTTGCGTACGGATTGCCGCCGGGCCGGGACGCGCCGTCTGCAGAATTCACGACCGGCGTTTGCAGCTGAGGGGAAGATGGTGGTGGAGTTGGCGCGGTCTGCGCCTTCTTTTTTACAGGCGCCGAGTTGCTCGATGACGCCGGCTTCTTTTTTTTCTTTTGTGCTTCGACCACGAGAGGTTCAAGGTCGGTGGACTGCGCTGTCTGAGCGAGAGCTAGCGATGCCGGGCTGGCTGCCAACATACAAGCTGCAGCAACCGCCCGCGAGGTACTGTCTTTGAGAGATATAAAGCCTGTCGATAAGAGCCCACTCGGCACGCGTTCACTAACGTTTCTGACCGATTGCATACTCGTACTTCCCCCTCCTGCTCCCCCAACAAACCGTCTGGTTTGACGATTGTTTACTCCGCAGGTTGAGATTAATATCGGGCGCGATCAACCGCCGGTAAATAGGAAAGTTCGCTGGCTGAGTGTCATTGGATCACATGATACTCCACTGCAACAGTATACAATGAGGGCCGGGCGGAACTCAGCTGCGTATTCAGCCTCGGATTGCTTCGCACTCGGGGACAAACTAAACGAACTCGGTATAGAAGCCGCGGCACAGCGGTGGCGCGGGCGATTCTCGTAGCAAGGTAACGGCTGGAAAATGCGAAGCTACAACATCCTGAAAGTTTTTGCAGGAGCAGCCGTGTGTTGCGGATTCTTTGTCGGCGAGCTAGGCGCACAAACAGCTTCCCAGAATGCTCCGCCGGCGGCGACTGCACCCTCTTCCGTGCACGAGCAACCAGGACCCTCCTCCAGCGACGGTGGCGTAACGCCGATCGAAGATCTGCCCATTCAAGGTCTCAATCCGCCCTTCTCACCGGCGACGACAGATCATATGTCAACTCCAACGGCGTCGACCGATGCCAAACCGAACCCCAATCTGCCGCACGATCTGTCACCCCTAGGGATGTTCCAGCGCGCTGATCTCGTCGTCAAAGGTGTGATGATTGGTTTGATTTTGGCCTCGATCGTTACATGGACGGTATGGCTTTTTAAATCGATCCAGCTTTTCACTGTTCGGGCGCGCTTGAAACGCGAGCTGCGTGCGATCAGTCAATGCACATCGCTGAGCGCCGCGTCGCAGACATTGAAACAAGATGGGGGGATACTTCGCGCGCTCATTGATGTAGCAGAGACCGAATTGCGTTTGTCGACTGATACGGTTGATAAGAGCGGTATTAAGGATCGTGTCGCATCGCGGCTGGAACGTGTGGAAAGCGCTGCTGTTCGCGGCATGAATAAAGGGACTGGCGTCCTCGCCACTATTGGCTCCACAGCGCCCTTCATTGGGCTATTCGGCACCGTTTGGGGCATCATGAACAGCTTTATTGGGATTTCAAAATCCCAAACGACCAATCTCGCGGTGGTAGCGCCAGGAATTGCAGAAGCCCTGCTCGCCACGGCCGCTGGCCTTGTCGCCGCGATTCCGGCGGTCATCCTCTACAATTGGTTCTCTCGCGGCATCGGCGTTTATCGTGCTTTTGTGGGCGATGCCGCAGCCGAAGTGATGCGTTTGGTCTCGCGCGACCTGGATCTCCCGGCGAGTCGGCGTCGCTCGCAAGCTGCTGAGTAGCCACCATGGCTGGCGGTCTGCATCACGGAGGCGATGATCTCGATGAACAGCATGAAATCAATGTCACACCGTTCATCGATGTGATGCTGGTGCTGCTGATCATCTTCATGGTCGCAGCTCCTCTGTCGACCGTCGATGTGGCAGTGGATCTTCCTGTCTCGACCGCGAAACCACAACCTCGGCCCGATAAGCCGCTTTATTTGACGATCAAGGCTGACCGAAGCCTTGCGCTGGGCGAAGATCAGATCGAGCGAGGCGCGCTTGCAAGCGCACTCGATGCGCGTACTGAAAGTGACCGCAACAAGCGGATTTTCTTGCGTGCGGATAAGACCGTTCCCTACGGCGAACTGATGCGGGTCATGAACCTTTTGCGCGCTGCGGGGTATCTCAAGATTGCGCTGGTGGGACTGGAGGGCGCCGAGGACAATGCTGGCGCGCGAGAGGGTACTAGTTTGCGGACCAGGCAACCATGAGTGCTCCATGCTGGCTTCCGACGTAATCGGGACCGACCGCCACAGATCGTATAAATGGGCGTTATGCGCAATTCTGATTGCTCTGGCGCACGTTGGCATTGGCGCGTGGTCGCTGGTCACGCCTCAGAACGATGCCGTCGACGATGAGGTCAACGGAGCAATCGTGATGAATTTGGCGCCGCTCGACGCCTCGCAGCGAACCGATCCTTCTGACAACCCGGTCGGTCTGCCCTCGGAAGAATCCGTACCGACACCGCCAACCACTGAGAAAGTCGACGACCTAAAGCCGCTTGATCTTCCCCAATTTCAACAGTCGCTTTTGGCTCCCGAACCAGAAGTAGCTATGCCCATCGCAAAACCCGTCGACGAGCCTAAGTCGGAGGAGGAACTCAAAGAAGTTCAACCGGAAAATCTGGCGCCACAACAGACGGCATCCGCACAGGCGATGGCGCCTCCTCAGCTTGTGGTCAAAGAGGCGACGGTCATCACTGCCCAGCAGGTCGGAGAGTCGCTTAAAAAAAGCAAGCAGCATCTGACGTTTCAAAACTCCATTCGTTTCCACGTGAAAAAGCATCAACGCTATCCCTCTGACGCTCGCGATAGGAACCATCAGGGAACCGTGATCGTCGAATTCACGATTGATCGCAGTGGGCGCTTGACCGGGCGTAAACTATCGCAATCCTCCGGGTTTTCCGATTTGGATGAGGAAGCGCTTGCGACACTCGATCGCGCCAACCCGTTTCCTCTGCCCCCAGATGATGAAAACGACGAATTGTATCGTTTCAAGCTTCCGATCCAGTTCCACATCAAATGATCGATCCATCCCGGAGAACCACACGTGCCTGCACCTTGCCAATTACGTGATTGATCTTTCTCGTTGGTCCCATGTTGCCTGTCCGCCACCCTTCATGCGAATAAGCGGAAGCGCCAAACTAGCGACACGAATTGGGCCGACAGGTGGGAGCGTAATGCCCCATGGTTTGTAAAATGCACCACTCTCGACGATTGATCGCTGTTCTACTCTTGCTTGCCGCAGTGCCTTCATTGGCGCTCGCGGCGATTTCCGTGCGTTATTGTAAGGGCGCGGTTCAGCATCAGGCTCTCGAGTTCGTGGTCGATGGCGTCATACACGGTGGGCACAATCCAAACTCGCGAGCGATCGTAGAATATTCCGCTCAACTCGCTCAGTCACAGGACGTCCAGAGCGCACAAGAAAGCGGCTGCGATGACGTAAGCCTTTTGGATTCGGCCTTCATGCCGCCGATCGGCAAACTGCAGCTGCTTCCATTCGCTGCGCTCACGCAGCACTTCCCCGTTTCCGAGCCCCGCCTCGCGGCGTCATCGTCGATCTTCGCGCCCCTGCGCGAAGTCCGCACCGATCCGCGTGTGGCTGACCGATCGACGATCGTCCTACGGATTTAGATCGCGCCTTCTGACTTTGCGGTGACAGTCGCTGATTTAGGCTGCCCGCTTAAGCCCACTCAACAGACAACTAAAACTGTCTTCGGGTTCGTGACGGACGGTTCGATGAACCGTTGGTCGTGTCCTGTCCGCATGGCCGCGAAGGCAGCCTCTGGCACGGCCACCAGCCCTACGGTCGATGAGATCCGTTAACTGCCGGCGCTTCGTCGGCAGACGCGGTGCCGCATTTAAAAAACGCGGCGGATCGCGACGACGAAAGGAGGAGCAAGAACAGAAACTGAAATCACGTCTATCAAAACCATCCAAAGGCAAACCAATAAATAGCCATTTCAGGAGATCGCTATGAAATCCATCATCTCTCTCACGGCATCGGGCATTCTCAGCATGGCCCTGCTCGTTATGCCAGTAGCGGCGGCCGAGGAGCATGGACATTGCTCTGGGGCCAATGTCTGCGGCAGCGACGCGGATTGCCAAAAGCAGGGCTACAAGGATCTGACGAAAGACCAATGTTCAAAGATCGAGGGGGCCAAGTTCGAAGCGTCCGGACACGGAGGAGAAGATCACAAGGACGAGAAGCACGGTCACGATAAGAAGTAATCGGTGGGGCATCGTCGGGGAAGCATCCGGCGGTGCCCTTTCTTATGTCTTTGCCGCAGCCCCATGCCACAGGATGGGCATCGCCCTTCAGCGAATTTGCTAACAGCCGATTGGAACGACCGATGACAGACAAAGTCCAACTCGAGCTTCCTTTGCTCTTGCCCGAGGTGACGGATGCATCTGATGCATGCGTTCGTCGGTTAATGGCCAATCTTGGAGCACGTGCGGGAATCGTAGACGTACATGTTCTCGCGGGCCGAGGATCTGAGGCATCCCGACTGTGCGTGCACTATGACCCGCAGGTTTTGTCGTTGGCGCGGATCCGGCGAATTGTGAGCACAACTGGCGCGAAAATCTCGGAGCGCTTTGGACATGCGCTATTGCAGGTCGATGGCGCTCTGCACGAGCGTCGCGCACGGGCTCTGGAGCATCGCTTGCGTACCCTTTCCGGTGTACTCGAAGTGGGCGCTTCAGCGTCGGGCCTTGTGCGCGTCGAATTCGATCGGAACGACATCTCCGAGGCCGCCATATCGGAGGCTATCTCACAATTCGGTTTGAGGCCGCAGAACCCGTCGGGACAGCCTCCGCCTTCTTTTGCGACAAGCACTCAACGTTCTCGCACTGACTCCGACAACGAGCCAGGCGGTGCAACAGCCGACAATGAAGCAAATAGTGCGCGCGAACACGACCATGTGCATCCCGGTTTGCTCGGCGAGAAAGCCGAACTGATATTTTCAATCTCATGCGGCGTGCTTCTCGCAACCGGCTATCTGATTGGCAAATTGGTTCCTTCAACGCCGGAATGGCTGCCCATTGCCATTTTTATCATTGCCTATGTGTTTGGTGGCTTCTTCACCGTCCGCGAGGCGGCCCAAAACCTCCTCCACAAGCGCTTCGAGATCGACACGCTGATGTTGGTTGCTGCGACCGGCGCGGCGGTACTGGGCGCCTGGGCCGAGGGAGCGCTGCTCCTATTCCTCTTTAGCTTAGGCCATGCGCTCGAACACTATGCGATGGGCCGCGCCAAACGCGCGATCGAGGCCCTCGCAGATCTCGCCCCGCGTACGGCCACCGTACGACACAAAGGTGAGACTCGCATCATTCCCGTCGAGTATCTTGCAGTGGGAGATGTGGTACTCGTTCGGCCCAATGGGCGCCTTCCGGCCGATGGCTTCTTGATAAGCGGCACCACAAGCGTCAACCAGGCGCCGCTCACGGGCGAAAGCATCCCGGTCGACAAGCGTGCGGTCGACGATGCGGCGGCGGCGCGCGCGCGACCCGATACCGTGCCGGCACTTTCACGCGTTTTCGCAGGGACAATCAACGGCGACGGGGCGATAGAAATCGAGGTTACCCATCGCGCTTCGGACACCGCCCTGGCGCGCGTTGTCAAAATGGTGAGCGAAGCTGAGGCGCAGAAATCGCCCACTCAGCGCTACACCGATAAGTTCGAACGCGTGTTCGTTCAGTTGTACTCTCGCTTGCGTTTTGCCTGCTTTTCGCCTGGGTCGTGGTCGACGAGCCGTTTCGCGACAGCTTCTACCGGGCTATGGCGGTGCTAGTGGCGGCAAGTCCTTGCGCACTGGCAATCGCGACGCCAAGCGCGGTCCTTTCGGGAGTCGCGCGTGCCGCCCGGGGCGGCGTTTTGATCAAAGGCGGTCGACCGCTCGAAGATCTCGGCTCATTGAAGGCCATTGCATTCGACAAGACCGGCACGTTGACAATAGGACGTCCACGTATCACCGACGTAAAGCCCGTCGAGGGCGTGAGTAAAGACGAGCTGCTTGAAGCTGCTTTCGCCGTCGAGTCGCTCAGCGATCATCCTCTTGCGGAGGCAATTACGCGCGACGGCCGGGCTATGCTGGGTGAGCGGAATATTGTCCAGGCAACCGATCTTCAGAACATGGCAGGCCGCGGGGTCCGCGCAATGCTCGAAGGCGACCCGATATGGATTGGTAAGGCCGAGATGTTCGGTTCAGAGGGCATTCCCGCCCTTGGGAATAGCGTCTCCGAAACGATTGCCAAACTCCGCCAAACCGGACGGACGACAATGGCGGTGCGCCGCGCGGATCGTGACCTTGGAGCCATCGGGCTCATGGACACCCCCCGTCCAGCCGCTCGCGAAACCTTGGAGCGGCTGCGTTCGCTAGGCATCAGTCGCATGATCATGATATCGGGCGATCACGTGAATGTTGCGGAAGCCATCGCCAAGGAGGTCGGGCTTGACGAAGCTTGGGGCGATCTGATGCCGGACGACAAAGTGGCGGCCATTCTCAAGCTGAGGAAAGAAGCAAAGGTCGCCATGGTCGGCGATGGTGTAAACGACGCACCGGCGATGGCGAACGCCACCGTAGGAATTGCAATGGGCGCCGCAGGTTCTGACGTCGCGCTGGAAACCGCAGACGTGGCTCTGATGGCTGACGATCTCGCGCGACTGCCGTTTGCCGTGGGGTTGAGCCGACACACCCGCAGCATCATCCTTCAAAACGTTTTCATCAGTCTTGGTGTGGTTGTCTTTCTGGTCCCAGCGACCATTGTGGGCCTCGGCATTGGTCCGGCCGTCGCCATGCACGAGGGCTCGACGTTGGTCGTCGTCCTCAATGCGCTTCGCCTGCTTGCCTACCAGGATTGGACTGCCAAGAATTCCGTCGAAGGTCACCTAGCATCAGCATAGGTCGGCCGGCGGAGGGTCCCAGATCGGTTGCGTCCGGAGGTAAAAAGCCAAGTCGTAAAGTAATTGCCGATATGTGAAGCGCGCAGTGGGTTTTCTTTTCACCAGAGCGCTCGCGTTTCAAGCCAGCATTAGCCCAAACACATTGCTGAAGTTATGCCCTGCCTCCGCTAAGAGCGCCATTGAGTTTCGAAAACCGCCTCGAGGCCGGTAATGCCGATACTAAGCGACCTGCCTACGCCGAACGCCGACACGAAATCCTTCGGAGCGTCTGCAGTGACTGGCATGGCTGCAGTCGTGAACCTGATCGTGAGCATGCTGTCGTAATTGTCGTGCTTATCTGAATGGCCGTTGCTGCCGGCATGATCGTGCATGTTACTTCTTACATTTTCACTGGATTTATTGGAGTGCCCAGACATGCGAGACGCATAGCTTTCCGAGCGTTAGCTCTTCAAGTAGCTAGAGGAGCAAGGGCATTTTCACCCAACGATCCCAAACCACAAAAAAATTTCCATTCTTGCACATTTCGGTCGACATTCAATTTTGTTCATCTCCTTAATCGTGCATCTCGATTGCCGAAATGGAGGTTTGCTAATGACGCAGTCGCATTTTGGGATTGCTATCTCGCTGTTGCTATTCGCATCGCCGAGTTCTGCTCAAGAATTGTCCGATCTTCACGAACAGCGCAAAGAGCGCGGTTTGGTTTGTATGGTCGACCATTATCATTACGGCTCGAGCTCTGGAAAAGCTTCGAAGGCCGAAGCCGTGCGCGCTGCCATTCAGTCTTGGGTCGACTTTGTCAATTTTGAATACGGGTCCGGATGGACCAGTTGGAATCGCTCCGGCACGAAGAGCGTCAACTGCACCAATGGCGGCTCCGGCAACTGGGGTTGTGACGTGAATTCTCGCCCATGCCGAAGGTGAGCCCCATATGCGATACGCCCGTAGAGCATGAGCAATAGCAGAAAGCCCACTATTGACCTCAGGGTTGGCCTGCAATTTCGCGTCTTGACCGACGCACAGTCGTCGTTAGATGCTCTAGTAACTAGAGGAGCAAAACGAAATGCATGAGGTATCCATCGGGGAAGCCGCCAAGCTAAGCGGGGTCAAAGCGCCCACCATTCGATTTTATGAGGAGATCGGGCTTTTACCCCGCCCAGCACGAACAGGAGCAAACCGCCGCCTCTTTGCGGACGACGATCTTCGCCGCCTTGCATTCATCCGACATTGTCGTGAGCTCGGTTTCCACCTTGATGCAATTCGAGCATTGCTCAAGCTCCAGGATAATCCCAAGCAGCCGTGCGACACTGCCGATGCTATCGCGAAGGAAAGATTAGGTGAGGTCGAACTGCGCTTGCGGAGCCTCAAAGCTTTACGAGGCGAATTGAAGCGAATGATCGACAGCTGCAGTCACGGCCACGTAAGCCAGTGTCGGGTCATTGAGATATTGGCCGACCACGCCAAATGCATGCATCCAACACATTGACAAGCGTGAGCCGTCTCGCGCGGTCGCACTCCAGTCGTGGAGCAATTAGCACCACACAGGCAGCGAACCCGGCGCTTTGATTCTCGTACGCGTTACGAACTCTGGATAGCGTCTTGGGCATCATCCGCGTCGACTGTCGATTGACGCAGTCTCAGAATTCCCTAGCCAATTGCCGTTCCAACAAACGATCCCGTCGCTCAATCACAACATCGGAATGCTCGTAGAGAATAACTGATTTGAAGTGCTCAATTGCCCGATATCGTCCTCGTTACTGCCATCGCGTATCAAGCGTGAAATAATGGAGTATTCGCGTCACTCTTTTATGGAGGGAATGTTATGCTTGAGGGATTTTGCGTCTCTACGAAGCGCTAGATGTATCGCGCATAATCCGAACTGACCTTCTCGTCGCTGACATACTTCAAGACTTCGCCAACCGCACGGGCAGCGCGGATGGGGATGGGCAGTTTTTGATTAATCTGCGTCGAGTTCCAGTTGATTTTGGTGAGAGCGAGGACTTCAGCGGCGATCTGAGCGATGGTGCTGTCACTGCCCGTGTAGGGGCAGAGGAGGAGGGGGCGCGGATCGTACATGCCCGGATAGGTGCCGTAGTACGGAATGCTGCCGTTCGTATAGAGCAGGCCCTTGCCCCCGAGATCGACGAACGTCCCGCGCATGACGGGATAGTTGCCGTCGCGAAGCACTTTGACGGAATAGGATTCCTGAACCCAGACAAGGTCGCGAAGCTCCGTTCCGGCTTCCTCGAGCGCTTCAAGAATGCCCTCGGCTTCCTCATCGCGGAATTTCGAAGTCTTGAGGACGATCACGCGCGCCGGGTAGTTCTTGTGATGTTTTTTGTAGGCCGCGAGCGCGTCCGAAATGAGCTGGTGGGCGTCGGTTTTCGTCATGTATGGATGGCGTCCCCGGCTCTCTGTCTGGGCGCGCTTGCCCTTCAGAATGAAGCCGCGCCCTCTCTCATCGAACATTTGGGCAGCGCTCGTGAAGAGTTGCTGACCGCCGACTTCGCGATAAAAACTGACGCCGATGTAACAGGCGGTGAAGTCTCCGTCGTGGGGCATCTTGCGCCAAGGGATGCGTCCGGTTCCTTTGTAATAAAGCGTGGTCAGGAGATTCCAGGTGCGTCCCGCCTGGTCCTGAATTTTGCGGGCGCGACTTTCCTTTATCTTGCGAGGGATTTTGGCAGTTTCGTCGAACACGTCTTCCCAGACGATCTGAATCGGGAAGCTAAGGTTCATGGCCTTAGCCTTCAGCATCCCGCGGAAATCTGGCGCATCGGAACCGCCGCTGTCATCCTTTTCGACAGTTGCCTTGGAATCGACCTTTGCGTTCCAGACCCTTTCAATGAGGCTGACGGGTAGAGCGATAATCGCAACGTCCGGTCGGTGGCTACCCTCGTCGAGGGTCTGGAGCTGCTGAACGATTTCGTCGACTGCGCTTTCGACGGCTCTTTGATGGTAGGGTTCCTTGCGGATCTTGTCGATCTTCGATTGCGGGATTGCCGCTGTCGAGCCCTCGGGTATTTCGAATTTGCAGCGGAACGGATTTTGGTTCCCGAGGCCCGGGAAGTCAGGATGCAGATTGGGATGTTTTTCTCCCTTGCCCTTGAAACCGGTCGCTGCAGCGGCGAAGAAATCCTTCGCATCCTCGATCGTCTTTGAATCGCCGACGACCGCGATCTTGACGACATCTCCAAGGGGGATCTGAAGAGGGCCAGCTTCGAACAGACCAAGGCGCGGATCGGGGTGGTGGTGCTTGTCGCCGAACTCGAGATGCGGCTCGTCGAAGATTTTTGTTTCGAACTTCATCCGAACAGGCGCTCCTGCGTATCCGGCTCTGCCGTCGCCTTCTGCGAACCCCAGACGTCTTCGGGAACGCGGGTGGCGAGCGCGACCGCAGGAGGCTCGCCGAAGATCAGGCGTGGTTCGGCTTTTGCTTGGCTGAACAAGCCCCCGCGATCGCGCTCGGATTGGCTGAGGTAACGGTGCCACATGACGACCTGGCCGCGGAGAGATGCACTGTTGTCGAGGCGCTTTTTCCCGGCAAGCAAGGCAGCTGGATAGGAGTGCGGCTGGAATCCGTTCGTGGTGAAAAAGTATGTCGGATTGACCACGAGGTACCATTGATCAAAAAGACATTCAAAGCGGGGCACGAAAGCATGATGGCGTACAAAATCGATACGCGCTTTGTCGGCTTTGTTCACCGCGACATTGACCACTTCGGTCGATGCCTTTTTTTTGGAAGCTTCGTAGGCGAATGAGCGCGGCGTGTTTTCGGCCAGCGCCCGGAAGTAATAGAGCTTGCGCGCCTTGCTCCAGGCGAGATCCGCGCGGACCTGATGGTCGAGCGCTTTCCGAAGCAGGTAAGCAAAATTATTCAGTTCGTCCGCGTCTTCGTGGAAGCCGATTTCGGGGGTGTCGATCGCTTCAACCTGGTCGACGTCAACGACATGCTTGCAGACGGACTGGCTCGGATCGCTGAACGACCAGAAGATACCGCCTTTGATGGTCCAGTCGAAGCGGGACGGCAACTCGCTATCGAGCACGATCGAGAGGGCATTTTTCGGAGTGAGCGATGTTGAAGCGACGAATATCTCCGGCGGCAAGGTGACCGGGAGGATATTGACGAGAGCTTCTTCGCCGCCGCCAAGAGGCGGGACATAGTAGCCGAAGCCGGCCTTCGGCACGGTGAGAGCGGCGAGGCGATCGACGGCGTTCTGATCAAGAACATCGCGGCGCTTGTCAAAGAGCAGTTTTCGGCTCTCGTCCCCGGTTCCGAAGCCGACCTCTTTCCAGAAAAATGTGTCATCCGACTTGCGGTAAAGCACAAGAATGATCGGCAGGTTCGAGCCGCGCCAGTAGGTCAGATCGTCCGTGCGCAGAAGATAGCTAAACCCATTGTCGTCTTCTGCGGCGTAGCGTGACGAACCCGTGGTTTTGACCTGGACGGCGATCATTCGCGCCAATGGTTTGCCTTGGTCCATCACCTCGGCGATGCCGTCGACGCCGGCTTCGAGGCGCGAGCGCCCGTCAAACTGGAAGCCGATATTGAGAAAGCGCAGACGCACTGCCGTCTCGCCTATTTCTCCGAGGAGCTGGTTGTTGGTGATGATTTTGGACATCTTAACATACTAGAACGAGTCAAGAACATTCAGAAGCGTTACGGACCAATTATCCGCAGGATTCGCATTCGTCGACGGAGGAAAGTTGCTTGTGGCGGTTAAGGAAATGGCGCTGGAGGGGATCGTATCGAAAACGGGCGGATCAGGCGTGTGTGTCGGCGGGCTCGCTGAACGTGCGGGCTAGAGCGTCTGCTTCATCGCGGAGCGCGCGTGCGGTGTCTGCGGCGAGAGCGGTTTCGGCCGGCGTCAGATTTCCAAGGAAACGGAAGCCGTCGACGACGCGCCTGATCATCGCCTCGAGATTTGGCCGTTGGTCCCGGCGCAGCAGGTTGGTGAGATCGGCGATGTCGTAATCGGCCTCACCCGTGACGCGGGCTGCGAAGCACTGGTAGTTGAGAGCGTCGTTGCTGTTCCACAATTTGAGGACGGCGAGGCCGCGCACCAAGTCGCGATTGAAGTCGAGGCCGGAGAGTTCCGAGAGATCGTGCACGTCGCGAATCTTCGAGCGCTGGCTGGCGGCGCGGATCTTCTCCGCCACGGCTTCCTCGATGGCGAGGGACGGGATGGCGGCGGGAGCGAAGTCCAGCAGGTCGAAATAATCCTGCCGCATCTGGGCGACGTCGCGCACCGGCAGGATCGGCGCTTCCCTGAGGCTGATTTGCAGTTTGATTGCCACGCCGGCATCGTTTCCATCATGGCGGCAAATGGGATTGCAGGCGCATGTTTCATCCGTGAAGTACCAGTCCCTGTCAGGGACCTCGAAGCTGAGGCCGCGATAGGGCTCTTCAAGGATCTGACGAAGTTCGAGGGCAAGATCATCCCTCGAGATATCGCCGCGGCGCGTGAAGTCGAGATCGGTCGAGAGCCGGCCGCGGGGGCCGAACACCATTTTGCGCAGCATGGTGCCGCCTTTGAAAGCAACATGGGTGGCGAGGCCGCGTTCGACGAACATCTGAAGAAGATGTGTGAGGATGACGTCGATCTCGACGATGCCGATATCGCGCGCCCCGGCCTGGCGGGCAACGCCGCGCAGCTGATTGACGGTCAGCATCAGGCATTCGCTCCCGGTACTTCGGCGAGGAGATCCTTGCGCCGCGCGTTGACGAAGAGGCCCCATTCCGCGACGTAGCCGATGTCGTGGTCGCGGCGCTTGTCGTGTCCGAAATGGAAATGATAGCCTTTGGGGATCGCAGCCCGGAGCGCCGCGCGCACGTGATCGGGCAGCGGCCGGCCGACGAGATCCGACAGGAATCCGAGGCGCTGCAAAAGGGCCTTCGATTTCATCGGCAGCGCGGCTTCGAGCACGTCATTCGGCTCGACCTTTGAAAGCGCGGCGTGAGTGATGCGGGTGAGCTCGGTTGCGCCGCCGCAGAGATCAGGCCGATCGAGGCAATCGATGAGCGTCTTGGCGGGCGTCGAAATGGCGACCGGCCGGTCAAAGACCTTATAGGTGAGATACCCGAAGAATTTGCGCGGCGTCACCTTGATGAAGCGCACCGGATTGCCCTCGATTTCGCGGGCGGGAACCTGTTTGAGCGTGGCGACAAAGACGGTCATCGGCTTTTGGGTGGTGAAACCGTGCCGCGACGCGGCGGACCACCAGCCGATATAGGAAGGGTCGACGGCGCCGGCGGCAAGCGCGAGGATGTTGTTCTCGCCAAGATTCTCGGGTCCGTGCTCTGGGGGCAGGAACATGTAGCGGCCGCCGACGATGCGCGAGAGCCAGCCCTTGCGGATCAGGTTCTGGATGACCTTGCGGCCGGAGCGGCCGGAGCCGAGGAGGCGAAGAATGTCCGCTGCATCCACGACTTGGCGTCCCTGCTCGCGGAGGGTGAGGACAACCTTAGATTCGGCGGGGCCGAGCGTGCGTAGGTTAGTTTTCATGTCATTTTGGCCATGGGAGGGATATTATCATATATAGAATACCCCATTTGAGTGTCGCCGTCAAGATTGTAGGGTGCTTTGTATGCGTTATTACCCCCAAGAGAGCTAAAATATCATAATAACTACCCAAGCGTTCAAGAGACCCGCTGAAGAAGCGCGCAGTGCGTGCGACGGCTGATGTCGGTGCGCCAGCGCATAGGGCGGAGGTAGGTTAGGCGTGGTGGGGCTTGGCAACGTAAATATGCGTGAGGAGCCAGGTGCAGGGGGCGCCCCGGTGTGTAGAGCTTGGCGAGCAGCTCAGAGTTGCGGCCGTTTCGTGGGGACATGCGAGCCTGTCGTTTGCCATGACGCACAGGCGCCTGAAGAGGTGAAGGGGAAGCAGAGTCATAGGATGATGGTCTCCTTGTCGTTTGTTCGGTTTCCTCTCCCGCGAGTGGGAAACCGCAAACGACAAGGGGATGGTATAGGCCGTGCGCGATGCTCAGAACGCTGACCACGCCCTGGATTCAGGGGAATAATCGGCGCGTGCGTGAGTCGGCGGCCCGGGGGAACAGCATGCGCTACGTCAGCGTGCGGCAGGTGCATCGCTTAATAGGGTTGAATTATCCGGGCGGCGCGCCGGAGCTTGCAGCCGCGCTGGAGAATTTTCTATGCCACGCCGAGGCGCAGGGAGAAAAGTTTCCGGATCTCTTGCTCGCTCACAACCTCTCGGGCCGACGGGACCGGGAGGCCTGCGAATTGGCGTCTGTCGATGCTGACATTGTCCTTGAACGGGATATCGCGAGCGGGCGCGTTGAGACAGTGTTGAAGGATTATCGGGTGCATACGGAATTCGCGCGCGAGGGTGAGGAGCGGCGCGTGGTTGTACATATCGAATTGAAATATCAGGATCGCACCAGATGGGCGATCCATGTGCCGCTGCAGGCGCTGATGAAAGGGTTCGGTGATCCAGAGGACGGACACCAGTGTTACGCGCATACGATTGCGCGGCTGGATGCCGACGGAAAGCCCGAGACCGAATATATCTATTGCGGAATCACGTCGCGGAATTGGCTGCAGCGTATGGCCGAGCATTTTCGGGCGGCGCGGTCCGGAAGCAACATCCGGTTTCATCGCGCCTGGCGGGAGTATCAAGGGCGGTCCGACGTTCTGCTCGGGTCGGAACTGATTGTGTTGAACCAGACAAGGGCGCGGGCGCTGAGTTGGGAAGAATGGATCGTTGATCGGTACAGGGATGAGAACCGGTCGTTGAACATGATCGCGGGTGGTGAAAAGGGGCGGAGAGAGCTGCAGAGATTGGGCTATCTGGCGCGAACGGACGGATCGCTCGAGGAATGGGATGCGGCCGTCATGAATTATGCGCGGGACCACGGGCGGGCCGGCGTACCCAATCTGTTGATTGCAGGTTTGTGGGAGGACGACGCCTATTACGCACGTGTCATTGAAGCGCGTTCCGACACGTTGGGGCGGGAGCAGGTTCGCCAGATCAGGTATCTCGCTTCGCTCAATTGGCCGCCCGAGAAGATCTGCGACGAGGTTGGGGCGCTGAATGTCGACCAGGTCCGGCGCGTGCTGCAAGGAAAGACGTATCTGCGGATGCAATAGTGCCGTGAGGGGGATCCTCAGTGTCGGATGATTATAGCCAGCGTGTCATTGATCTTTTGCCCGAGGACGTTCTGAAGCGGTATTTTGAGATCAGGCAGCTTATTTCTGTCCGCCGTGAGGAACTCTCAAACCTTCGGTTTGAGCTGATTGAGATCGCGCGTGCTTACGGTATCCCAGGCATCGACAATCCGACGTCGGGATCGAATGAGCGCATCCGACGAGCGTTGAACGGGTGCGCCGTCGAGATCAATTCAAACTGGGCGTCTGTCGGAGAGGATTGGTCTTGCCCATGCTGTCGGCGCACGAAACCCGAGTGCGCGCGATTGGGATCCAAGGGGCAGATGATCGGCAAGCTTGTCGCGCACCACGATCACATAGAAGATTTCATGAGCGTCGTCCTGGGCGAGCTGTCGAAAGATGTAAGCATTGAAGCATTATCTGCCGGTGATGCGTTGAGCTTCATCCGGCGTGGAGTCCCGCTGTTCACGCGTTTCGACCGCGTTGTCATTTGCGAGGACTGCAATAACGCCGAATCCACCGGCAAGCGCCTGGTTGGGGCGGACCGGTATTTTACTTTCACACCGAAGGAGATTGCCGCTTTTCTCCGGATGTCGCCAAACACTGCCCATAGTCTGGATGAGTCGGCGCTTGGTGAGATCTACGCATCCGCTCAACGACATTACGATTTGAGGATCGCAGCGATCAAGAAACTTGCGGAGCGCGCCTTCAAGGGGACGGCCTGGTACGAGCCGGTTGAATTCGGGGATCGCGAGGAGCAGGTCGACAGAAGAGCGCAGCTGGCGCTCAAGCTATTCGGGTTGGATGATGTCGGCTTGCGGGCCGTGCGTGATATCTTTCTTACGACGGAGAAAATTGCGGCCGAACATGCATCAGCTTGGCGCACGAAGAAGAGTGTGCCATCCCGCGCGCCGAGCGAACAGGAAATCGAGTTCGTAACCCGAGGGAATGTGAAATTCGAAAGCCTTCCCGAGGGCTGGAGGTGTCCTTGCTGCATGCGATCGAAGCGGGACGTCATCCGCTGGAGTCACAACTCGAAAAAGTTCATGTTCGTTGTGGTGACGCGCAAGGTTCCTGAGGCAACGGCCCGCTTCGGTACGCGCCAGATCACACTCTGTGATGCCTGCAACCATATCTTTCAGGAGGTCTATAAAGAACTCCGCGTGGCTTCGGGGAATGTGTCAGTTCCCGACGATCTGATCGATCTCGACGATGTGCGCGCTGTTATCGCTCCGGCGGCGCACAGTCTTCATGACGTGAAGTCCGACGCCGCCCAGATGCTGGTGAGCAAATGTCTCCCTCTACTGGAAGTCGAGTAGGGTTTGGGATTGCGGTGGAATATTAGACTGGGCGGGAGGGAGGTTCGTCAGTCGCAGTCGCGGCCGCCGATGCTGCTGAGAAGGCCCGAACGCCACGAGACGACGGCGACCTCCGTGCCGACGGGAAGACGTGGCCTCGGGTTTGGCCCGGCGACGAGGTTGTCGGGAGCACCAACGTTGTCGAGAATATGTTCCGCACACCAAGTGCGTTTGGCGGATGGCGAACTATCAACGATCGGTAGTCGCGCACATTTGTCGTCCTAATCGCTAGGGTCTAAACCGTCGTCGTAGCCAAACAGCGAGGAATCTGAATTTTCTGGAGCAATCGCGTCCACCTTCGCAGATGATCTAACAACGCTGTCAATTTGAGAGGCAAGCAACTTAATATCTCGAGCAACCCCCTGTTGGATGTAGTGCCGCATCAGAGTCGATTTACTCATGAAAGTGCAGCGGCAGATCTGATTCAGAGCGCGTTCTGTTGCCTCATCAAGTCTCAGGTGGTAGCGATAATCGAAGTTTCCCATCAGTGCTCCTTTAGCTGTTGATCCGATGTAGAAGTCGCACCCGACGCCTCGGTACATCAAAAGGCGAGCTTTTCCATTCGCGCTGTCGCGGACGCCGTGGCGCAAAATGATCCCGATACACGCTCAGCTTTTGCTA
>RXJH01000006.1 GCA_003987725.1 Hyphomicrobium sp.
GTACTTGCGCATCAGATCGCAGATCTCGTCGAAGCGCTCGTAGAGGAAGCTCTCCTTGTGATGCGCGAGGCACCACTTGGCCATGATCGAGCCGCCGCGCGAGACGATGCCGGTGACGCGATTGGCCGTCAGCGGCACGAAGGGAAGGCGCACGCCGGCGTGAATCGTGAAGTAATCGACGCCCTGCTCGCACTGCTCGATCAGCGTGTCGCGATAGAGTTCCCACGTCAGCTGCACCGGATCGCCGCCGCACTTCTCGAGCGCCTGATAGATCGGCACGGTGCCGATCGGCACCGACGCATTGCGGATGATCCATTCGCGCGTCGTGTGGATGTTGCGGCCGGTCGAGAGGTCCATCACGGTGTCGGCGCCCCAGCGGATCGCCCAGACCATTTTCTCGACTTCTTCCTCGACCGACGATGTGACGGCCGAGTTGCCGATGTTGGCGTTGATCTTCACGAGGAAGTTGCGGCCGATGATCATCGGCTCCAATTCGCCGTGATTGATGTTCGCCGGAATGATGGCGCGGCCGCGCGCGATTTCGCTGCGGACGAATTCCGGCGTGATGTGCTCGGGAAGTTCGGCGCCGAAACTTTGGCCGTCTGCTAGCGCGTCTTTCGCGCGTGCCAGAACAGCTTCGCGGCCGAGGTTTTCGCGATGCGCGACGTAGATCATCTCGTTGGTGATGATGCCGGCGCGGGCGCATTCGAATTGCGTGAGGGGCTCGGTATTCGCCGCGCGGTGTGGGCGAAAGACCGTCGGAAACACGCGCGCGGCATGGGCACCGGAGACGTTGCCGTTATCTTCGGGCTTCACGGTGCGGCCGTCGTAGGTTTCGATGCCGGCGCGGCCCGCGATCCAGGCATCGCGAATGCGCGGTAGGCCCTTCTCGACGTCGATGGTGGCGGCGAGATCGGTGTAAGGGCCCGATGGATCGTAAACGCGGAAGGCCGGCTCGTTGACGTCGGTCAGCGCGATTTCGCGAAACGGCACGCGGATGTCGTCGTGGCCCTTCGGTGAGGAATAGACCTTCGTCGAGGCGCGATGAGGTCCGATGGTCACTTTCGGCGCATGGATATCAGCGGCGCGGGTCGGTTTGTTCATGGTTCTGATCCCCGATATTTGTCTCGCGGCCTGACTCGCCGTTTGCCCGTTGGGGAAGGCCAACTGTCTTCAAAGCAATTCTATGTTCGAAGGTTCCCAACCTCCTTCAATCGCGTGCAAGGCCTGCGCCAAACATCGGCGTGCGAGACAAATTCGTCGGCAGGCGCTCCACACCGAGATCCAAAGAGGCATCTCTTCGCTCAACCGAGGACGCAATCGTTAGGATCCGTCCACGCGTGCAACAGCTGTTGCATCCAACAAGTGTCGCAGATTTTTCCTCCCCTTCCCCAGGAAGGGATTGAGAGGTGCGCCTTGGTCGTTGCACGACGCTGCAACGAGTGCGGCGACCGAAAGACGGATGTCTTTATCGGCCTCTCGTGGTCCGCTTATCCTTACACCGCGGATTTTGTGTCCAGCCGATCACAGTCTTGTTTCGAAGCTCTCGATTTAGGCGCGGTGGCCAAGAAGCTCCCAACACTCTCATCGCGCGCCAACATCTTGATTTTAATACGCATCATCGCCCCGCGACGAGCTTTCGCCAGCACCTGTCTGCACGCAACGATTTCCGATCGACCTAACCGCCATCGAACTTGGCATGCCCCTTGCTGACCACCCTGAGCATTAGTGGCGATCGGCTTTCTGCAACGAGTTGAAAGCGCCGTTCGACGTCGTTCGAGCTCATTCGGGCACGCACAACAAATCGCAAGCAAGAAGGCAAGTGTTGCGTGGACAAGAAGATGAGGAGCTAACGCGGCTCAATCGATTTTGAGACGCAGATGGGGGATGTGAAATGACCGGAAATACAAAGATAAAAATAAGGGGCCTGTCATCTCTGCGCGCAGCTGCCCTGGTCGCCTGCGCGAGCGTGTTTTCATATAGCGCGCAAGCAGCGGATCTCGGGGGCAATTGTTGCGCCGATCTCGAAGAGCGGATTGCCGAGCTCGAGGCGACGGCGGCGCACAAGGGCAATCGCAAAGTCTCTCTTACAATCTCCGGCTGGGTGACGGAACAGGTGATGGGGTGGAGCGATGGCGTAAGCACAAACGCCTTCGTCGGCACAAGTCTGAACGATCTGGGAAACCGGCTGCACTTCGACGGTAGCGCAAAAATCAATAGCGAATGGTCTGCTGGCTACAGCTTGCGACTCGATGTTGTTGGAGCCAACGGGTTTATTCAGGATGCGCACCACCCCGACGGCGGTGAAGGCCCACCAGACACTCTGAATTCGTATTGGTGGATCAAGAGCGAGCGGTGGGGTCGTGTTTCGGTAGGTCGGCAGAGCCAAGCCACCGACGACGTGTGGGTCGATGTTTCCGGTGCCGGCAGTATCTTCGCCGCCAACCTCGTTGACTTCGACGGCCAGAATTTCCAGCTCGTGCCCGAAGGGACCAAAACACGAGCTAAAGCACGATGGGGCGATCTCGCCACCTGCTATACGACTGGTGTCGGAATTTTCGCTGACTGCGGAGGCGATCGCACGAACAATATCCGCTACGACACGCCGACGCTCGGCGGCTTCATGTTTTCCACGTCCTATGGCGAAGCTTATTATTACGACTTCGCTCTGAGACACAATTACGATGGTCCCACCTGGACAACCGCATTCGGCGTTGGATTCCAACGCAACCATGCCGCTCGAATCAATGTCATTACGCCCGATTACTTTGGCCAGGTCAGCTTTGCAGCGTTGCATAAACCCACGGGGCTTTTCGGCAGTGTCTATTACGGCCACGAAAGTCCCGAGGGTGGCTACAAAGACACCGATGAGCTCTACCTGAAGGCCGGCATAAGAGCCAAACTCAATCCACTTGGCGCAACGGTCTTTTATGGCGAGTACGGCAGAGACAACGATCTTTTCTCCGGTCTGCTCGGCGGCGCCGTTTTCTCCGGCGTCACCGATGTCTGCGATGGTTTTGCCGGAACTGGCGGCAAGATCGATAACGCATGCTCAACGTCCACTTCTGTCAAAGCTACGGGATCAACTTTCGATCGCTTCGGCTTTGGCGTTGTTCAAGAACTCGATGCGGCCTCGGCGGCATTTTGGCTGAAATACAAGAACTACGGAGCTGACGTCGACTTCGTTGCAGACGGCGTTCGCGGAAACGAAGACATGAGACACCTCCACATCTTCGCCCTCGGCGGAGCGGTGTTCTTCTGAGTCAGATCCAGCTGTTGTTGAAGATCAATTTTGCCGCGCGGATGTGATGGAAGTGAAGAATGTAGACGCAGTCCTTCCCAAGCGTTGCTTCTTCCTTCCTCACAGCTCCGCCAGGGGGGCCGGCGCGCGGTCGCGCCAGCTCCAAAGCTTCTTGGATCGGACACCGTACGGCCACGCGACCTCGTGCGACCTTACTGGGGGGTGCTCGGGGTAAACTCGAGGCGACGCGCTGCTGAAACTCCCGTATTAGCGGCGCGTCGTCCCTTTTCCCCACAGACTCAGCCGTTGCTGGCGTGATCGCTCACACCGCATCGGACTTCACCTTCAATTGTGCGTTGGGAGCAGACACCCGATATGGATTTCGATGTATTGATAATCGGCTCTGGTCCAGGGGGATATGTTGCGGCCATTAGGGCTACGCAGCTTGGTTTCAAAACAGCGATTGTCGAACGAGAATATTTGGGTGGTGTCTGCCTCAACTGGGGCTGCATTCCCTCGAAGGCGCTCTTGCGCTCGGCCGAGATCCTAAAACACAATCGCATGGCGCAAGAGTTCGGACTGCAGGCTGCTCCGGCGAACCCCGAATTGGCGCGAATTGTCGGGCGTTCGCGAGACGTGTCGAAGCGGCTCAATGCCGGCGTCGATTATCTCATGACGAAAAATAACATCCGCATTATTTGGGGCGAAGCTTCGATTGAACGGGCGCCTTCCGATACCCCCGGAGAAGTCATCGTCCGCAAACCAGACATCCCTCCACGCCAGCCTCAGATCCAGCCACCCAAGGGAACTCTCGGAGACGGCCGCTATACGGCCAAGCACATCATCATCGCGACGGGCGCACGCCCGAGGGTCATACCAGGCGTTGCACCAGACGGCGATCGTGTCTGGACCTATTTCGAAGCGATGGTTCCACGCGCGCTTCCGCGCTCGATCATCGTGATCGGATCCGGCGCGATCGGCGTCGAATTTGCGAGCTTTTACCGCGCGCTTGGCGTCGAAGTCACACTCGTCGAGGCACTCCCTCGAATATTGCCGATGGAGGATGCCGAGATCGCGCAGATCGCGCGGCGAAGCTTTCAAAAGGACGGAATCCGAATTCTCACCGGAACGAAAGTGCTCGAGGCCGCGCCGACGTCACAAGACGGAATATCGCTCACCATCGAGTCCGCAGCGGGAGACCGCTCCGCCTTGCAGGCGGAACGCCTGATTTTGGCGGTCGGCGTTACTCCGAATACGGAAGGATTAAATCTCGAACGCCTCGGCGTAGAGCTGGAGCGCGGTTCCAAGCATATCAAAGTAGATGGCGCGGGACGCACCAGTGTTCCCGGCATTTATGCGATAGGAGATGTTGCCGGCGCCCCAATGCTCGCACATAAGGCAGAACATCAGGGTGTCGCATGCGTCGAAGCGATAAAGGAAATGCCTGCCAGAAGCCTGGATATCGCGAAAATTCCTTCTTGCATCTTCTGCAGTCCCCAGATCGCAAGCGTCGGACTGACTGAGGAAAAAGCAAAAGCCGCTGGCCACGACGTGCTTGTGGGGCGCTTTCCCTTCCGCGCCAACGGAAAAGCGATTGCCGTGGGAGAAACGGAGGGCCTCGTTAAAACAGTCTTTGACCGCTCTACGCAGAGCCTGCTGGGCGCGCAGCTTATCGGCAACGAGGTAACGGAACTAATAGGAACATTCGCGCTGGCGCTGGAGACGGGCGCTACACTCGACAGCTTTCGCCATACTGTATTCCCGCACCCCACTTTGTCGGAGGCCATCTTCGAAAGCGCACTGTCCGCAGATATGGCTGCCCTCCACATATGACCGCGCACAATATCGAAAAGTCGACCGCCCATGACGTCCATGCATATGAGACACCAGACGGCGCTACGCGTGCGGCATCCGCAAATCGAAAATCAAGCTCGCTGGAGAAGCCGCGGTGGATACGTGTAAAGCGGGCCGAAACCGACGGGTATCTCAAAACATTAGCGATCGTGCGCGATAACGGGCTTCATACGGTCTGCGAAGAAGCCGCTTGTCCGAACATTGGCGAATGCTGGGAAAAACAGCACGCGACTATGATGATTATGGGCGCGATCTGCACGCGCGCATGTGCTTTTTGCAACGTCGCAACCGGACTTCCCAAGCATCTCGATCCCGATGAACCGGAACGCGTCGCTGACGCGGTCGCCACGCTCGGGCTTGAGCACGTCGTGATCACTTCGGTTGATCGGGACGACTTATCCGATGGCGGGGCGGGTCACTTCGCACGCACAATCTCCGCGTTGAGGAATCGAAGCCCCGCGACGACGATCGAATTGCTCACGCCAGATTTCCGCAACAAGCCGGGGGCGATTGAAACGGTGATTGCGGCAAAGCCAGACGTGTACAATCACAATATCGAGACAGTACCCGGACTTTATCTCTCGATCCGCCCGGGCGCCCGCTATTTCCATTCGTTGCGCCTGCTGCAAAAGGCAAAGGAGCTGGATCGCGATCTCTTCACGAAATCTGGATTGATGGTGGGCCTAGGGGAGTCACGCCAACAAATCCTGCAGGTGATGGATGACCTGAGATGTGCAGACGTCGACTTCCTCACGATTGGCCAGTATCTCCAGCCAACGCCAAACCACGCTCCAGTCGCGCGCTTTGTTCCCCCCGAGGAGTTCGAGGGTTATGCAGCAGCAGCGCGCGCCAAAGGATTCGCGATGGTGTCAGCGACGCCGCTTACCCGATCAAGCTACCACGCCGGCGATGAGTTCAAGCGGCTTGTCGAAATTCGGTCCCGAGATCGAGGATAGGAGCATCATAATGATGGTCACGATTAATGGATCGCAAGCCCGTACCGATGCGACCACGCTATTCGAGCTCATTGAGGAGCGCGGCTACGCCGCCATGTTCGTCGCCACAGCGCTGAACGGCAAATTCATCACGATCGGCGAACGTGAAAATGAGCGGCTGAGAGCGGGCGATGCCGTTGAGATCCTTACACCAAGACAAGGCGGCTAACTCATGCTGCTCTACGACGTGGTGTTACAGTCGAGACTGATGATCGGTTCGGCCCTCTATCCCTCCCCGGCGATCATGGCCCAGGCGATAGCCGCGTCGAATGCGTCGGTGGTCACGGTTTCATTGCGTCGAGAGATGGCGGGCGCGACCAAGGAAAAGCCTCGCTTCTGGTCGATACTGGAAAATCTGCATCAACCGCTCTTGCCGAACACCGCTGGTTGCCATTCCGCCAAAGAGGCAGTGACCACTGCGCATATGGCGCGCGAAGTCTTCAAGACGGATTGGATTAAGCTGGAGGTCATTGGGGAAGACGATACCTTACAGCCCAACGTCTTCGAGTTGGTCGAAGCGGCGCGCATTCTCAACAACGATGGTTTCAAGGTCTTTCCGTACACGACCGAAGACCTGGTCGCCGCGGATAGGTTGCTGTCGGTTGGATGTCGCGTCCTCATGCCCTGGGGCTCGCCGATCGGGAGCGCACGCGGCCTCAACAATGTCTACGGATTAACGACCTTACGCGCCCATTATCCCGATGTACCCATCATCATCGACGCGGGCTTAGGAGTTCCTTCCCACGCTGCGCAGGCGATGGAGTTAGGATGCGATGGCGTTCTCCTCAATACGGCGATCGCCAAAGCCATCGATCCAATCATGATGGCGGAGGCATTTTCCAAGTCCGTCGAAGCTGGCCGGCTGGCCTTTCTGGCCGGAGCATTGCAGCCTCGGAACATGGCCACGCCCTCAACACCGATGGCCGGCAAACCCATCCTAGATTAGATCGAGTCGCCCAATTGCTCATCGCCTTGGTCTTAATCATTTTAAGTCAGCGGACGTTGGCTCGGCCCTGAGTTATTAGGTTGACTGAGCCTACGTGCGCTGAATAGTCTCAATTTGTGCGGGGGGTGCATCTGGGGTCCCAGCCAAGTACTGGATCAGCTATAATTATGAACCGAACTAATCATTCGTCTCACATCGTCGACGTGCTCAAGGTCGCGGAAGGCGAAAGCGTCCAGTACGAATCGATTATTACAGAATCGTGGCGGCGCTGTATTCAGGAGCACCAACTCGACCCGACATCGGCGCCCGAGGTCTACGTCCATACCGAAATCCAGCTCTCCGAGCACCGGCAACGGATGGAAGACTTCATGCGCACCGCTCGTTTTGGGCTTGAATCTCTTTATCGCCAGATCGCCGGCTTAGGCTATGTCGTCCTGCTCACTGATGCCAAGGGCGTAACGATCGATTTCATAGGCGATCCTACTTTCAATAATCAACTCCGGCGGGCCGGCCTCTACTTGGGCGCGGAATGGAGCGAAGGCCTCGCGGGAACGAACGGCGTTGGTACCTCTATCGCGACGGGCACCGGATTGACCGTTCATCAGCAAGAACATTTTAGTTCGAACCATATCGACTTGACCTGCACCGCCGTTCCGATTTTCGACCCTCAGGGTCAGATGGCTGCGGTCCTCGACATTTCGGCTTTAAGTTCTCCTCGCGAGAAGGACAGCCAGCACCTCGCGTCAGCACTCGTGACGAGCTGCGCGCATCGCATCGAAAACGCGACGCTCTTCAATAATTTCAATCGCAATTGGTTGCTGAAGTTCTCAAGTTCACCGGAATTCCTCTGCGTCGATCCCGAGTACATGATTGCCCTTGACGATCAGGGCATGATCACGGGCTTCAACAACCGCACCGCGCTTCTCCTTCGCCACGAATTTGGCAGCTACGCAGTCGCGACCAAACATCTGCGAGGTCGTGCATTCGAGGACGTATTTGATTGCACGCTCGAGAAACTCGGTAGTTTTGTACGTTCGCCGCAATCAACCGCGCCCGCCGTTCGATTGAAGCACAGCGGCAGCACGCTTTTCATGCAGGCCATTCCTCCGAGCAGTGTCATCGAACCCCGTGCACGAGCAGCGAGCCCGAAGTTGCCGGCGCCGCTCGCGGAGTTCTCCGGAGGAGATCCAGCCTGCTTTGCTATGTTGGAACGGGCTGCCAAACTGGCCGACGCACCCGTCAGCTTGCTCGTGCAGGGCGAAACCGGTACCGGCAAAGAGTATTTTGCGAGGGCCGTGCATCAAGCGAGTGCGCGAAACAAAAAGGAATTCGTGGCGGTCAATTGTGCCGCGTTTCCTGAAACCCTCATTGAAAGCGAACTTTTTGGTTACGAGGCTGGGGCGTTTACCGGTGCAAAGTCAAAGGGTAAACAGGGCTTGGTCGCACGAGCAAATGGCGGCACGCTGTTTCTGGACGAAATCGGCGATATGCCACTCCTCTTGCAGACCCGTTTATTGCGCGTTCTCGCCGAGCGAGAGATTGTGCCCGTCGGCAGCACTCAGGCAATAAAGCTCGATATCCGCGTCATTGCAGCCACGCATCGCAACCTCAAAGCAATGATCAGCGCGGGAAAATTCCGCGAAGACTTGTACTACCGCTTGAATGGATATGAGCTGCTTCTTCCGCCACTGCGCCAACGAGCGGACCTGAGCTGGCTCATAGATCGCTTGATCAAGGCGCGCCCCTCGGACTCGCCAGCCCCGATTCTATCGCATGAGGCAGCGATTGCGCTTCAACGATACGCGTGGCCCGGCAATATTCGCGAACTTTCAAACGTCATCGATTTGGCTCTCGCTGTTTGCAGCGAAGGCGTGATCAGACTTGATGACCTGCCTGCGTCAGTTGTGGGTGATCTCAATCCTGCCGCCAGAAGCGCCATGCCCGACGAGGAATTCGCCGAGTCGGAAGCGATTGCCTTGCGCGCCCATCTGGTTCGCCGACAGTGGAACGTTACCCAGGTTGCGCGTGATCTCAATGTCGATCGCACGACAATTCACCGGCGCATGAAGCGGTTCAATTTAATCCCGCCGAACCAATACGCAGAATAAATCGGTTGAGCCGATTCAATCGGCGACCGCGACGGAAGAAACCCGATCCGTCGCGGTCGCTTGCCCACTGCCGAACACGCTACCGAATATTTGCTTCGACGTTTTTGAACTGTTCGATCAGTCGATCGTTGAATGTGTTCGCAGCTTCGAGATGGGGCATGTGTCCCACCCCGGGCAATCGGATTATCGATATTTTACCCGATAACCCCTCGGCCTGCGCCGCATCGATGATCGCATCCTTTTCCCCCCAAACAATGAGGATAGGCTTGTTCGTCTTTTCGAGAAGGTCGCGGAAGGACGAGGTTTGACGGCCGCCCGGCAAAGTCTTTGCGGCGATGGTCTGAATCGCCTTTGCGACGCCCTCCAGCCTTTTGTATCGTTGAATACCTTCGATCATCGCGGCCGATACTTGCTCCGGATCAGCGACAAGCATTTGCAACGACGATTTCACGTCCTTACGCTTCTCAGCCGCGATAAACCCGCTGACGTAGGCATCATTCACGCTGGGGCCAACGCCTGCGGGCGCTACGCCAACTATCGAAGCTACCCGGTCGGGATGCTGCTCGAGCATTTTGAAGACCACTGCGGCACCCAGTGAGTGACCAACAAAATGCGCCTTCGAAATGCCCGCATCGTTGACCACCGCTGCAACGGCGTCAGCCAACTCGCCAAGATCTCCCGACGCAATGTCCTTCGTCGACTTTCCATGACCGGGAAGATCGATCGCGTAAACTGGACGGTCGGCGGAGAGCGCGTCGATGTTGAACAGCCAGTTATCCGCGTCTCCACCAAAACCATGGATGAGAACGACGGGAATGCCATCTTGAGAGCCGCCGGCCAATTTATAGAAAAGCTTCTTGCCGGCGAAATTCGCCTCTCGCTCAACAGCTCCTGAAGCGCCCTCGTCCTTAACCTCAACGACAAAGCTGCCCACGAACGCATCGATCTCGTCGTTGGTCACTGTCGTGGGCGCGACGATTGCAAGCAACGCTCCAACCGGCGCGATCTCCCCTACTTTGACGATTTGACGACGGAGAACACCGGAGTTCGGGCTGGCGAAGGCGTTCGTGATTTTCGTCGTCTCGATTTCCGCAATCTCGTCGCCTTTGTTTACTTCACCACCCTCAGGGACCAGCCAGGACACGAGTGTCCCTTCGCTCATTGCCAGGCCCCACTTCGGCATCACTATAGGTAGTATATCACTCATGCGGGCACCTTCGCAGCGAGAGCCTGCACAGCCGCCTTTATTTTCGCGACGCTCGGAATGTAGATGTCTTCGAGTGCCGGCGAGAACGGTACGGGAGTATGGGGTGCCGTGATCGTTCGGATCGGCGCCTTGAGGTCGTGGAATGCCTCCTCGGCGACGAGCCGTGCAATATCGGCTGCCATCGAGCAGCGCGGATGTGCTTCGTCCACGACCACGAGCCGGCCGGTTTCGGAAACGCTATCCAGAATGGTTTCGGAATCTAAAGGCGAAGTCGTACGCGGATCGATCACAGTAACTGAAATGCCGTCGCGCTTCAGCTCGTCGGCCGCCGTGTTTGCGAAACCAACCATGCGGCCGAACGCAACGATGGTGACGTCGCGACCCTCCCTGGTGACGTTCGCTTCTCCAAAGGGGATCGTGTAGGCCTCATCCGGCACATCTTCTTCAACGTCGTAAAGAACTTTGTGTTCAAAGAAGATGACCGGGTCGTCATCTCGAATCGCCTGGATCATAAGCCCCTTCGCTTCATAAGGAGATGATGGCACGACGACTTTCAGACCCGGTATGTGCGTGAAAAGTGGGTACAAACACTGACTGTGTTGTGATGCTGCGCGGAACCCTCCACCGTACATCGTCCGAATGACGACAGGCGTCACGGCCTTGCCTCCGAACATGTAGCGAAACTTTGCCGCTTGATTGAAGATCTGATCGAAGCACACGCCCATAAAATCGACGAACATGAGTTCGGCAACCGGCCGAAGGCCCGTCGCGGCGGCACCGACTGCTGCACCAATAAATGCGCTCTCGCTGATCGGAGTATCGAGGACTCGGTCCTCCCCGAACTCGGGCAGCAACCCTTTGGTTACTCCGAGCACCCCGCCCCACGCGTCGGGCTCGCCGGGCGCGCCTTTGCCGCCGGCATTGTCTTCACCGAGAACGATGACGCGATGATCGCGCCTCATCTCGCTAGCAATAGCTTCGTTGATAGCCTGTCGATATGTTTTCTTGGGCATGATAGCCGTTTCCCCTCAATATCGCACGTAAACATCGGTGAGCAGATCAGCCTCGGTCGGCATCTGATCCGCTTCGGCTCCGGCCACTGCTTCATTGATATTTCGAACCACCCCGGCCTCGACGGCGTCGAGTGTGAAGTCATCCAGCAAGTGTGCTTCGGTGACCTTCCGCCGGAAGATCTTCAGCGCGTCGTGCTCGTTGCGATATCGCTGAATTTCGCCATCCGCCCGGTAGCTCATGGCATCTCCTTCGAAATGTCCGAAGAATCGGCTGAGCTTTATGTGAAGGAGCGAAGGGCCTTCACCAGCGCGCGCCCGTTCGATCGCGGTTCGCGCTGCCTCGTAGACAGCAAAGAAATCAAAGCCATCCACCAGGGTGCCGGGCATGCCAAATCCAGCGGCTCGGCCGAGTTGAGATCCAGCGACCGACCATGCGCTGGCCGTTGCTTCGGCGTAGCCATTGTCTTCGACAACAAAGACGACAGGCAATTTCCAAACGTTCGCCAAATTGTACGATTCGAGCGTTGTACCCTGGTTCGAACCGCCATCCCCAACGAACGCGACGGCAACGCCGCCGGTCTTCAGATACTTCGCCGTCAAAGCTGCGCCGCAGATGAGGGGGGGACCACCTCCCACGATGCCGTTTGCGCCGAGCATACCTTTGGCGAGATCGGCGATGTGCATCGAGCCGCCCTTGCCACCACAAGACCCGCCCCGCTTGCCGTATATTTCCTTCATCATCGCGTGCACGTCGCAGCCCTTGGCGATGCAGTGGCCGTGGCCTCGATGTGTAGACGCGATGGCATCACGTTCGTCGAGCTGCGAACATATGCCGACAGCTGATGCTTCTTCACCCGCATACAGGTGGACAAACCCCGGTATTTTTCCGGTGGCGAACTCCTCGTGCACACGCTCTTCAAAAACTCGAATTGTGACCATGCTCTGGTAGCAATCGAGTAGGAATTCTCGACTGTGCTGCATTGCTCCTCCCCTTTGGGCATCTTTTTGTAAGCGGTTGTGAGCAATTGCCGTGCCGTTTCAGAAACCACAGAATAATCAGCACTTTGAGAACGTGCTCGGGGTCCCCCGCGCTACACCTGTGGCCGCCCCGACTGTTGCGTCACCTTGCGTAGGATTGGCCGGCACTATTCCCAACCGGTGGCCACAAAAGGAATCGGCTCCATGAACTGGCCATCGTCGCAGCAGTTGTGGCGCGCGCCTCGTTTGATGCAGAGGCGTCCCGTTTGTTTTTTGTGGAATTACAACGGACCGCGCCATGGCATGGAGCTTGCCTTTAGCTTGCGCGTCACCTAGCGCACGCAAAGATGCGATTGAAGGGGAGGGAGCCCGATGTCAACGAACCGAGAGCTATTTCACGCGATAATCGTTCTTGCAGCAGCATTGTTGATGGCAATGTTTGCTGCTTTTTGTTTCCCACTTCGGAGCCATGCCGACGAGGCACCCAATGATTGGCCGAAGTACTATCGGACTGATGACGCCTGGCGGTACAGCCCCCTCGAACAAATCAATGCATCTAATGTTGCAAAGTTGAAGGTCGCTTGGATCCATCAACCAGGCGATATCCAGATGGGATTGCAAGCCACACCGATCGTAATCGACGGCATCGTGTACTACGTGGGAGCCAACAACAACGTCTTCGCGGTTGATGGAAGCACCGGCAAAACACTTTGGCACTATCAACCCGATCTCGATCCTATCGTCACCAAGGTGTTTTACGTGGCGGCCTCTCGCGGCGTCACCGTCGGCCATGGCATGGTCTACTTGGGATCGCTTGACGGCCGTTACATCGCGCTGGACCAGAAGACCGGAAAGGTTAAGTGGGAGCGCCAAATTACAGATCTCAAAACCTGTTACGGCTGCTTGTTCTCTTCGCCTCCCCAGCTCGCTGGCGACATTCTGTATGGCGGAACCACTGGTGGCGACCAGCCGCAGGCTGGAAAGATTTTCGCCGTCAATGCCATCACAGGCGAGCCTGCATGGACATTTGATACCATCAAAGACGACAGGAAGAGTTGGCCTGGAGACACCGGCAAAGTCGGCGGCGGCGGAGCGTGGATGCCCGGAGTATACGATGCCAAGACGGATACCATTCTAATCGGAACGAGTAACGCCGCGCCCGACTTCTTTCCTGCCGGCCGCGAGGGAGATAACCTCTATACGGCAACACTCCTCGCCATCGAAGGCAAGACGGGCCAGCTTAAATGGCATTACCAGGAGGTTCCGCACGATACATGGGACTACGATGCCGCTTACGAAATCATGACAATTCAGCACGAGGGCAAAGACCTTCTCGTGCATCTGAATAAGGGCGGCTACGTCTTCGTCCTCGATAAGGCAACGGGCAAACCTTACAATATCTGGCCGCTCGCAAAGCACATCAATTGGACTTCAGGGATTGACCCTAAGACGGGAGAGATCAAAGATCGCTACGAGCCGAAAGCCGGTGAAGCGCGCACGATATGTCCGTACCTGCTGGGCGTTCGCAGCTGGAATGCTGCGTCGTACAATCCGAAGACCAAACTTTGGTACACGAACGCCATGGAAGTTTGCAACGTAGTCAATTCTTCCCCGCAGGAAGTCGACAAAATCGGACTTGCGGGGCTCTACCTCGGCGTTTCCAAACTTGAAGCGGTGCCGCCGCCCGGCGACAAGGCAAGCGCTCGGCTCGACGCTCGCGACCCGATTACTGGCAAAGTCAAATGGTCGATCGACTACGAGCTGCCTGGACTGGGCAGCGTGTTGTCGACAGCTGGCAACTTGGTCTTCAACGGTGACGTAAGAGGCGTGTTTCACGCTTACGATGCGGAAACTGGAAAGGAGTTGTGGAACTTCAACACCGGTTCCGGCATCCGTTCAGGTTCCGTGAGCTACGCCGCGGGAGGAAAGCAGTATATTCTCGTCCCAAGCGGTCTTGGTTCGCATGCACCTGGCTTCATGGCTAGCGCTTTTCCGAAGGTGAAAGGGCTTCCCGGCGGTAGCGCATTGATTGCCTTCACGCTCGAGTGAGGCACCAAATTGGCAGGCGCCTCAGCGTAAAACTGAGCGCCTGCTGATTCTATAAGGGGGACTCTAGGTGCGGAAATACTTCGTAATAGAGAATGTCGCGCATATCATTTCGGTATGTGCGACTGCAGCTGTCTTTACGCTTTGTGCTGCGACGATTGTCGCGATCGGAGCAAGAGCGGGCGGTGATAGCGCCAATCTTGATGACCCCGTCGCAATTAGTGGTGGGGAAACGACGTTCTATCAAAATTGCGTTTACTGCCACGGCAGCAAAGGGAGCGGAGGCAGTGCCAAAGCGCTGCAATGCCGCGATATGAAACCCGACTATATCTTCGAAACCATTACCAACGGCCGCATCGCTGGAGCGAACGTCATGCCGCCGTGGAAGGACACTTTCGATGAAAAGACTCGCTGGCAGCTTGTCGCGTACATTCGAAGCCTTCGAAAGCTACCTGAGTGCGACGCCGGAAATTAAGCGAAAGAGAGCGGCGTTGAGTTTATGGAGGCGATTGGGCGCGTTGCTGTTGCTGGCCGCGCTTTTCAGCAGCAATGCAAATGCCGTGAGCCTTGAGCAACTCAAGAAGCGCGGCGTTCTCACCGTTTGCGCCAATCCCGACTCCATGCCATTCGCGGATGGCTTCAGCGCTAGCCCCACAGGCCTCCAAATCGATTTGGCACGTGCCCTAGGGCGCGAGCTCGCAATCGACATAAATTTCTCGTGGGTCGAGATGCGCTATCAAGCGGCATACACCGGTTGCGACGCATTTATGGGCGTCGGCATTTTCCCAGATGACGATAGCCCCCTCAAAAAAAGTGAACCCGTTCTTTGGGTCGAGTGGCTGGCGGTCAGCAAGACGGATCGATCAATAGAGAAACTTGAAGATCTCGATCATCTGCGCGTCGCCCTCCAAAGCGGCTCGATGCCCCATGTCGCGCTCCTTCATCGCCCCGTCGAACTTTCCGTTTCGCGGACACGAGACAGCGCGGTGTTGGATGCAATTAGCTCCGGAGCGGTTGACGTCGGCTTCGTCACGAACATCGGACTGGGTTGGTATGTCAAGCAGCACCCCGGAACGCAATTTGCGAGACGGTCCGCGTCGTTCATCGAAAACGAGAACGGCTACAATATGGGAATCGGATTTCGGCAATCCGATGCCGCCATGGTGATAGAAGCAAACCGGATACTCGAGAAGCTACGCAAATCGGGAGAACTTGCTGAGATTTTCGCGAAATACGGACAGTCACCGGTGCAGGGCGCTGATGGAAAAAGTGAAAGCGAGCGATCTGCTCGCGAACGTGCCCAAAATCCATAAGGTCGACGTTCTCGCCTGCAAGCTTCCTCGCTAGCTGCGACGCTCATCTTTCAGCCGTTGCCGACTGGTGCGTGCACAGAACATCAAAGAGTTCGGAATTGGCGCGTCGCGCGTTGCATAACGATCACCAGCCAAAGACGGCGCAATAAAATCAATAACTTAGAAGTTCTGGGCGATCTTCCCAACAGGCTGGCAACGTTCGCATTTGCCAAGCTCAGAAACCATTCCGACAACGGATCATTTATAAAAACACCGGCACTGTGGCACTCATCGTGCGGGGCCACGCTCGCCGGGGAAATTCGATCTATGTCACATTATTTGTCGTCACTCCCTCTATGGATCGCGACCCTGATCATAGTCGTGATACCCACTGCGCTTGCCATGGTCGGACCTGTGATCATCCGGCGCAGGTTCGGCCTGGATCGTCTGAAGACAAACAACGAAATTGCGGGGTTCAAGTTCGCCACAGTTGGCGTGATCTACGCAGTCCTCCTCGCATTTGCTGTCATCGTCGTTTGGGAACGCTTCAGCGATGCCGACACCGCTGTGCTCCAAGAAGCTGGAGCTTCGGCGACGATTTATCGTCTGACCAATGGCTCGGGCCCCGAGGCGGCTGCAGTACAAAATGCGCTGACCAGCTACCTGGAACTCGTGATTGAAAAAGATTGGCCCCGGATGGCCGGCGAGGCTCCAACCGACGATGTGCGAAAGGCCCTGGACCAACTTTACCTGACGGGAACTCGCATGAGCGGCAGTAGTGGCGTGCAATCCGCAGCACTAGCCGAGATTTACAGACAGCTCGATGTTCTTACCCAATCGCGACGAACGAGGCTCCAGCTCGCGGAGGGTATCGTGCCCGGCGTATTGTGGCTCGTTCTGGTATCGGGAGCGATACTGACCGTAGGATTTACGTTCTTCTTTGGAACCGAGAATCTTCACGCTCAAATCATGATGACCGGCGTCCTGTCCGCGATCGTCTTTATGGGCCTACTCGTGATCGTCTCGATCAATCACCCATTCACCGGCCCTGTTCACATTGATAGCGAACCCATTGAACGCGTTCTCGCTGATTTCGGGCATCGCACTTAACCGAAGCCGAACAGCATTTCTCGAACTCTTCGGTGCGCATTCCTCCGTAGTGCGCCGCCTCACTTTTGCGGCGTACTCTGATTGTCTCGATTGGTGAAACAAGCCGGCTGGTCAACATCTTGATGGGCGCGGCTGATTGCGTGGCGGCGCTCTTTCGCGCTTTGAATTTGCCGTGGTCCAAGCGCCTTTTCCCATGCCCGCGCCAGCGCCCAGAGCAGGACGACGCAGAAGGCAAAGACGCTCACCATGAAGAAAATGATTGGAAACGCAGGGTCATCGAACATTCGACGGCCTCGAATTTGGGATCGCCCCAACCCCCAGAGGGGATTGGGGCGCAGCCTAAGCGCGGAGGCTGGGGGTCCAGCGTGCTCGAACGCTAAACCCGCAGTCGTCTAGGCAGGAGGAAGCTGGAAGTAATAGTTGGACGCAAGCACCACGGCCGCCGCGAGAAGCAAGGTCAGATACGGCAAAAATCCCGCCCGCCGTTCCCCGAGATCCTGACCTTTGAGATCCAGATCTTCGAGCATGTGGTTCGGAAAGCGGCCCTTGTCCTGGATGTAGTGCCTGTACAGAAAGACCGGAATGATAAGGGCAGCGAATGCCAATCCGTACCACAGCGCATTGGCATTGCCCCAAGTCTTGGCGCCCGCGCCCATGAGGACCAGATTCACAAAACCCAGCAGAGCGTTGACAGCAACAAGCCAGTTCGGAGCCCGGTACGGCCTGGGAATATTCGGGCTATCGATGCGATGAATCCAAGTCGACTGCAGGTTCAAGAAAATGAAGATCATGTAGCCGACGTTCGAGATCGCGAGGATCAGGTAGTAGGCGGTTGCATCCGAAGCCGCGAAGGTTAGCAGGAACAAGTTGAAGATCAGATCGGTCCACATCGCACGCGTCGGCGCGCCGTGCTCGTTGACGTGACCGAGATATTTGGGAAGCCAACCATCGACGCCGCCCTGATAGAGCGTGCGCGAGGATCCGGCCATCGCCATCATGATCGCTAGGATCAGGGCGAGGATCATCATCATCTCGAGGAGATGAACGATAATGGGGCTGTTTCCGCCAACCATGTCGCCCATGGCCGCCGCAACGCCTGTACCGTCGACGATGCCGGGCTGCGCCATTCCTTCAAGGCCGAGATGGCCCTGAAAAGTTGCCGCGACGAGCGAATAGAGGATAACGCAAACCACGCCGGCCCACAGAATTGCCTTGAACGTATCCTTGGCCGGATTCTTGAATTCGCGCGTGTAACAGACGGCCGTCTCGAACGCGTAGGTCGACCAGCCCGCGATGAACAGCGCGCCTAGAAAGTACGTCCATCCCCCATTATTCCAGGCGCCGTTGGGCGGCACGAGCGGCGTGTAATTCGCGTAATTTATGCTGCCATTGAAAAACGGTACGATGCCGACGATCGCCATCGGGACCAGCACCAACAGACCGATCCACATCTGGATGCGGGCAGTTCCCAAAACGCCGCGGTGCTGAATGGCAAAGCACATCAACATCAGAGCCGCGCCGATGAAGAAGGTCGCTCCGACCTCGATGTTGGCAAGGCCAAGAAATGAAAAGCTCACCAGCTTGAAGGATCGCAACTCGGGCGTTGCCGAATCCGTGAGCGCCGTAATCGCGATCTTCGCTGCCTCTTCCGCAGATTTGCCGGCGATCGCGGCAGCGTTGTGCGCATCCTGCAGCCAGCCGACGACTTCAGGCGACGTTGGAGAGAAGACGGGGAGCGGAGCGACGGCGTTCAAGATATATCCCGCCGCAACCGCGCATCCGAGCGAAAGAACCGGCGTCCATGCAAACCAATTGCACCAGACCGATAGCGGCGCGATGAGCTTGCTATATCGCAACCATGCAGCCGCGCCATAAACAGCGGCGCCGCCTGACTTGTTCGCGAAAAGCCCGGCGATCTCGGCATAACTGAAGGACTGGAGGAAACCCATCAAGACCGAGATCGCCCATACGAGGAAGGCCAGCTTTCCCGCGGCCGCTCCCATGCCGCCGATCGAAATCAGCACAAGTGCGGGGACACCGCTCGCGATCCAGAATGCGCCTTTCCAATCGATCGTGCGATGGAGCCCCCCGGGCTCGCTCGCAGCATGCGCAATAGACGCGCCCCTCGTCCCGTCCACTATATTCATGCCATTCCTCCTGGCGATTTGAATTTATGTGTGCGGCATTCAGTCATAAAATTGCATACACAGCAAGTAATTTGCATTGCGTGCATTAAAAACAGTTGCATTTGCTGCAATGCGAAGCACCGTGCCGTCGTATGAAGCTGGTTTGCGGGCACCGTTGCTCAAAAATTGCGCCGCCCGAAATTCCCGTTTACTCTCATGGCCAAATCAACATGAAGCAAAGCAGCATGGGCAGAGAAAAGCCGAAGGCCAAAGTTCCGCGCGCTCCCTCGACAAAGCCGAAGGGCCAAGCGGAGGAAGAAGAAGAACAACTGTACGACAAGGACTTCGCCAACCTCTCCCTCGAGCAGCGCATCGGCGTCGTGCTGAAGCGCCGCCGCCTGGAAGCCAATCTGACGCTCGCGGACTTGAGCGCGGGGGCTGATCTATCGAGCGCCATGCTGAGCCGCATCGAAAACGGCATGGCAACGGCCAGCCTTGATGCGTTGGAAAGATTAGCGGCAGCGGTGGGCATTGGCCTCGGCGATCTCTTCAAGGAAACCGAAGCCAAGCAGGCGAGCGCACAGCTCGTAAAGCGCGACGAACAAATGGAAGTCGTGCGCGTCGGCACCAAGTATGGGCACACCTATCGCCTGCTGGCCTATGATCGCGGCCCGACCAAGCTCTTTGAGCCGTTCTTCATTCAGATGGATAAGAAGAGCGAAACCTACCCGCGCTTCAGCCATCCGGGCACGGAATTCATTTATATGCTGCAAGGCCGGATGGAATACAGGTTCGGCGACAAGACCTACCTTGTCGAGCCGGGCGATGCTTTCACCTTCTCCGGAGACGTCGTGCACGGACCCGAAAAGCTGTTGGATGAAAAAATCCGGTTCCTAGCAATTATCTTCTATCATCCTGAGTAAAAGGGGCGCGCCGGCGGTGAGCGTCCCGCCTGCGCGCCCAATGTCTCAGATCCCCGAACCCGGAATCCAAGACGTTCCCGCAAGCGGAACTTTTGCCATCGCGGCTGCCTCGAGGGTCAGGGCGACCAGATCCTCGGGCTCCAGATTGTGCAGGTGGTTTTTACCGCACGCACGGGCGAGCGTTTGCGCCTCGAGTGTCAGAACTTTGAGATAGTTTGCGAGCCGGCGTCCCGCGGAGACGGGATCGAGGCGGCTCATCAACGCCGGCGTTTGGGTCGTGATGCCCGACGGGTCTTTCCCCTCGTGCCAATCGTCGTAACACCCGGCCCGCGTACCGAGCGCAGCGTATTCTTTTTCCCATTTCGGATCGTTGTCGCCGAGCGCAACGAGCGCTGCGGTTCCAATCGCGACCGCATCCGCACCGAGCGCGAGGGCTTTCGCAACGTCGGCTCCGTTTCGAATTCCGCCCGAAACGATAAGCTGAACCTTCCGATGCATGCCGAGATCCTGAAGCGCCTGCACCGCAGGCCGGATCGCCGACAGCAAGGGAATGCCGACATGCTCGATGAAGACCTCTTGCGTCGCGGCCGTTCCGCCCTGCATGCCGTCCAGAACAACGACGTCCGCTCCCGACTTGACGGCAAGTGCAACGTCGAAATAGGGCCTGCTCGCGCCGACCTTGAGATAGATCGGTTTTTCCCAGTCGGTAATTTCGCGAAGCTCCTGGATCTTGAGTTCCAGATCGTCTGCACCCGTCCAATCCGGATGCCGGCAAGCCGACCTCTGATCGATGCCTTTCGGCAATTGGCGCATTGCGGCGACCCGGTCGGATATCTTTTGCCCGAGCAACATGCCGCCGCCGCCAGGCTTCGCCCCCTGGCCGATAACGATCTCGATCGCATCGGCCTTCCTGAGATCGTCCGGATTCATTCCGTAACGCGACGGCAGATACTGATAGACGAGGTATTTCGACTGACCGCGCTCTTCCGGCGTCATGCCGCCGTCACCCGTCGTCGTCGACGTACCGGCGAGCGATGCGCCGCGACCCAACGCCTCCTTCGCATTCGCCGACAGCGAACCGAAGCTCATACCTGCGATGGTGATCGGTATGGAAAGCTTGATCGGCTTCTTGGCAAATCGCGTTCCGAGCACGACGTCGGTGCCGCAGCGTTCCCGGTATCCCTCGAGCGGATAGCGCGACATCGATGCTCCGAGCAGAAGCAGGTCATCGAAATTCGGCACGCGCCGCTTCGCACCGGCACCGCGAATATCATATATGCCGGTCGACGCCGCGCGGCGTATTTCGGAAAGCGTGTAATCATCGAAGGTCGCTGACGGGCGCGGAACAGTCGTCGGCCAAGTTCTTGCGTGCTCGGTCATCAGTATGCTCCCGCGTTATCGATATTGAAATTGTAAAGCTTGCGTGCCGAGCCGTACCGCTTGAACTCTGACACGTCGATTTTGAAGGCTTCTCCGCACGACTTGAGAAGCTCGATCAGCTCCGCTTTGTGCTCCTCGCGCATTTCCTTCTCGACACAATCGGCGCCGAGACTCGCAACCGGCCCTCGAACGTAAAGACGCGCTTCGTAGAGTGAATCGCCGAGCGCTTCACCGGCCTCACCGAAAACCACGAGCCTGCCGTTCTGGCCCATGAATGCTGAGAGATGGCCGATATCGCCCTTCACGACGATGTCGATTCCCTTCATAGAGATGCCGCAGCGCGCCGAAGCGTTACCTTCAACGATGAGGCGGCCGCCGCGTCCGGTCGCGCCGGCGCTTTGGCTTGCATCACCCTTCACATGGATGAGGCCCGACATCATATTTTCGCCGACGCCCTGCCCGGCGCTGCCCTCGACAACGATGGTGGCGTTCTTGTTCATGCCGCCACAGAAGTAGCCGGCGTTCCCCTCGATATTGATGGTGACATCCGCATCCACGCCCACGGCGATGGAGTGTTCGCCACCTGGATTCGTCACGGTCCAGAACGTTTCATTGGTCGTCGGGGTTAAGCGATGAAGTGCCGCGTTGAGTTCGCGGACAGACGTTTTTGCAAGATCGATGTTGGGCATTAGTCGCGCTCCCAGAAGTAGGGCGTTGCAGGCTTCGGTTCCCAGACCTTTGCAGAGGCGATGCCCGGAAGGCCGGTGAGACTTTTGTATTCGGATGCGAAGGCGACGTAGTCGCCGGTTTCGGCCATCACCGCGGGCTTGCAGGCAATCGGATCGCGGATTACGCCGAAGCCTGACTCGGTCCCGACCACGAACGTGAAGAAGCCGTCGAGATCGTTGAGCCCCGATTTCAATGCTTCTCCGAGGCTCTGCCCGTCGCGCATTTGCCTCGTGAGATAACCGGCTGCGACTTCGCTATCGTTTTCGGTCTTGATCTTGATGCCGTCGCGCCGGAGCGTACGGCGCAGGCTGGCATGGTTCGACAGTGAACCGTTATGCACGAGGCATTGATCGGTGCCCGTCGAGAACGGATGTGCGCCATCGGTCGTCACGGCCGATTCGGTCGCCATCCGCGTGTGAGTGATCCCGTGCGTTCCTGACATTTCGGCGATGCCGAAATTCTTGGCGACGTCGTCCGGGTATCCCACCTCCTTGAAAATCTCGAGCCGCCGCCCCGCGCTCACGATATTCACCTCGGGGAGGTTGGCCCCGAGCCAGGCTTCGACTTTCGGCAAATCCGCGTCGTCGAGCGTTATGACAGCGTGCGAATAGCGAACGGATACCGTAGCTTTCGGCGCGACATCGCGCTTCAACCGCTCGGCCGCCGCTCCGATGTCATAGGAAGCCGACGGCCCCGCAATCGTCAGCTTGGTTTTGCTTCGCTCGCCCGCGCCATAGATTGCGAAGCCAGCCGAGTCCGGTCCGCGCCCGCAAAGTGTGGAAGTCATTTTGGTCAGCAGCTCGCCGAGCTGCGGTTCAAGTGAGCGTTGCTTGATGAATAGTCCGGCTATGCCGCACATCACAATTCTCCAGTTGCACAGGGATTTTTTAGAAGAAGCTGAGATAGCGCTGCGTCTCCCAGTCGGAGACGTGGCGGTGGTAATCGATCCATTCGCTCCGCTTCAGCGCGACGAACTCATCGATGAAGTCCCGGCCAAGCGCCTCGCGAAACAGCGTGCTCTTATCGAGAGCCTCGATCGCTTCGCATAGGGACTGCGGGAGAATTTCGATCTTCTTGGCGGCGATTTCGGCCGGTGACAGTGCATAGAAATTGATATTTTGCGGCGGTCCGGGATTTAACTCGCGTTCGACGCCGTCGAGCCCGGCAGCGATAAGTGCGGCCTGCGCGAGATAAGGGTTCATCCCCGAGTCGCCGACGCGGAGCTCGATGCGCCCATAGGGAATGCGCACCATGGCCGTACGATTGTTGTCTCCATACGCAACGAACACCGGCGCCCAGGTCGTCCCCGATGCGGTGCGCCCGACAACGAGCCGCTTGTAGGAATTGACTGACGGAGCAAGCAGTGCGGTGAGCGACCGGGCGTGCGCCAGAATGCCCGCAATGAAATGGTAGGCCAGCTTCGACAGGCCCATGCCGGAATTGTCCGACGGATCGTGAAAGAGATTTTTGCCGTTGGCATCCGCGATCGAAGCGTGGATGTGCATGCCATTGCCGGTCATGGAGCTTTTCGGCTTCGGCATGAAAGAACAGATGGCCCCGAGCTCGTGCGCGATTTCGGCCGCAGCCATCTTGAAGAGAATGATTTGATCGGCGGACGTCAGCGCGTCGGCATACTTGAAATTGATCTCGTACTGGCCGTTCGCGTCCTCATGGTCGATCTGATAGACGTCGATGCCGAGCGATTGCAGGCATTCCGTAACCCGCTCCAGGAATGTTCGCGCCCGCGACAGTCCGCGAAAATCGTATGCCGGCTTCTGCAGACAGTCGGTCGAATCGAATGGCATGACAGCGCCATCGCTGCGCCGCTCGAGAAGCGAGAATTCCGGCTCTATTCCAGTGAGCAGTGTCCACCCGCGTTTTGCCAACCGCTCGATCTGACTCTTGAGAATGTTTCGCGTGTCGACGGCGTGCGGCTTTCCGTTGACAGTCCCCGTGCCCATCATCCTCGCATAGCCGGGCGCCCAGGGAATAAGAGTGAGCGTCGATAGATCGCCCACGACCATATATTCAGGCTCATGGGGCTCCAAACGGAGGCCGAAGACGCCGCCTCCCGCGAACCCGACGCCATCCGTCAAAATATCTTCGAGATGATCGACGGGAACCGCTTTGCTTTTTGCAACGCCGTAAATGTCGACGAACTGAGCGAGGACGTAGCGCACGTGGTTCTGCGCGAGAAATTGCTTCGCACCTGCGAGGTCGATGTTGCTCGGCGTTGCGTATTGGCCCGGCGCACGCCGCCAAGCCCAATGGTCTGCCACGTCCTTCATTTAGCGTGTCTCCCCTGACCCAATATTTTTTTGCGTCTAAAACCTATGGCGGACGACGCTACAATCGACTTGCACCATATGCAATATTTTTGTAGCGTATGAAATACGATTTTGAACGAGGACTTCGGAGAGGCGGATGCCAACAACCGACGAGCCACCGTCTACGCAGCTGACTGCTGGTCAGTTGGCGACCGGCAATGTGCACGGCGCGAGATCTCCGGCCTTCCGGCCGTACTGGTGGGAAGCGCTTTCAGACGCGGAAAACGAATGTGAAGAATCCGTGCCCCGCAGATGCGACGTCGCCATTGTCGGATCGGGATTTACTGGGCTCTCCGCGGCGTTGACACTTCTCAGAAACGGACGGCAGGCGGTTGTTTTCGAGCGTGGCCCCGCCGGTTTCGGCGCAAGCACGCGGAATGGCGGCCAAGTCGGAAGCGGCAATCAAAAATTTCGCGTCAAGAAGCTGATCGCATTGCGCGGACGCAAGAAGGCCGAAGCGATGCTGCGCGAAGGGACGAGAATGCTCGACCACATCGCGGCGCTGATTACCGAAGAGAATATCGACTGTCACTTCCGCCGCTGCGGACGTTTCCGCGCCGCTGTTCGCCCCGAGCACTATGAGGCGATGGCGCAAGACATGCGCGATTTGAAAGACATCGCCGGTGTCGAAAGCAGTATGGTGCCCCGCGCCGACCAACACTCAGAAATCGGAACCGATCGCTTTTTCGGCGGCTCGCTTCTCCCGAACGATGCCTCGTTGCATCCGGCGCTCTACCACGCAGGTCTTATGCAGCGGATCAAGGCATCGGGCGGCAAGGTGCTGGATCATACGCCCGTGCAAAATATCATCCCGGTCGGATCGGAGTTCCGAGTGGTGACCAATCGCGGCGTGACCATCGCGAAAGACGTTATTATCGCGACGAACGGCTATACAGATGGACTTGTCCCCGAGCTCGGCCGCCGCATCGTCCCGGTGGGCTCGGCTCTGATCGCAACGGCCGAATTGCCGGAAGCCCTCTTTAAGAGGTTGCTCCCCCGCGATCGCGTTTACGGCAACACGAACCGGGTATTCTATTATTTTCGTGGAGCGCCGGATGCGCGGCGGATTATTTGGGGCGGCCGCATAGGCAGGCTGGCACCCCAAAAGTCGGCTGCCGCCTTTCGTCATCTCGCGCGCGACATGCTGCATGTCTTCCCGGATCTCGGAAACGTCGCGATCACCCACGCCTGGGATGGCCAGATCGGCTACACGTACGATGAAGTTCCGCATATCGGCTGCACCAAGTCCGGCATCCATTATGCCCTTGGCTACTGCGGAACGGGAGTTTCGCGCGCGACGTACTTCGGCACCAAGATTGCTCTGAAGGTGCTCGACAATCCCGACGGTCGCACCTCTTTCGATGATTTGGCATTTCCGGCTTTCCCCGCGCAGCCGGTTGCGAAGCTCGCCGTCCCATTTTTCGAAACGTGGTATCGGATTCGCGATGCCGCAAACTTCTAGCCATATGGAGAAGAACATGTCAGATCGCGGCGGCAGCAAACGCGTGAACATCTCATCGGGAGGAGCCTACGAGTCCGTTTTTGGATACTCCCGCGCCGTCCGGTGCGGAGACGATGTTCATGTTTCGGGAACCTGCGCTCCGCCTGCCCATGAAAAGAGCGACGCCTACGCGCAAGCTTGCGCCGCCTTGTCGATCGTCGACAAAGCGCTGAAGGACGCCGGGGCTTCGGCCGCGGATGTCGTTCGCACGGTGGTCTACTTGCGCGATATCAATGACGCGGAAGCGGTCGCAAAGGCGCATCTCGAAATGTTCGATGCCGTTCGCCCGGCCAGCACATTGGTTCAAGTCACATCGATGCTGCGGCCCTGGCAGAAGGTTGAGATTGAAGCCTATGCCAAGCTCGGCACTCCTCGCTAATCTCTACGCTCGTCCAAAACTGGCGCGCCAACAGTTCCGCTAAAGCGGAGCCGGGGCGCGCCATCGCCGCCTGAGAGTAAGAAAGAGCAAGCGCCCGAGACACACGCGTCGCTTGGCGACCACAACGCTTCTGCACCGCTCGTGCTTTTCACCTGCATGAAGGCCTTCTAGTGGGCGACGAAACAGACTTGACGCTCTCTTGAGACAGGAATTGTTGTGGCTATGCCGCAACAACGCTCTTCTAAACGCGGCGCAGCGCGCTCGGCGTTTCGTGAGCCGAATGAAGGCATCGCGACTAAAAGCGATTTACAAAGCACGATATCGAGACCGGCTTTCCAACATATCGTCTTTAGCAGACATCAAGACGGAAAATATCCGGCTTCCCAATTCGCTTTACGCGTTTCTGCGATAAGCAAATCTCCAAATTCCAGATTACGCCTGCATTCCACTTTCCGTTCAATCGAAAGAACCAACGCATTCCTATGCGTCGGAATTAATCTCATTTCATATCCAAACCTCCCTCAGATTTATTCGGCCTCCATCGGGCCTATCCGGCGCTGACCGGCACTCAGGGGATGTGCCGTTCAACCCGGCTGACATCGCCTCGAAGTGCGAGGTGAACGTCACGTGGCGCCGACGAGATTGTTTTTTACCTTGGAGGTATCGGAATGTTCGGGGGGACTTACAGACCAGCAAGCTTCGCTGCTGGCATAGCTGCGGCGGGATTGGCGCTTGCAGGCACCGCGCCTGCGTCAGCAGCGGATCTCGGAGGGAATTGCTGCGCCGACCTCGAAGAACGCGTCGCCGAACTCGAGGCGACGACGGCTCGCAAGGGCAACCGAAAAGTGTCGCTCACGGTCTCGGGCTTCGTCAACGAAGCTATATTGGGCTGGGATGACGGACGCGAGCGCAATGCATACATCGTAACCAATGAAACCGCGCAGGATCGCGTTCGCTTCGTCGGTCAGGCAGAAATCACCAAAGGCTGGACTGCGGGCTACCTGCTAGAGCTCGGCATCCGTGGCAACCGCGAAGATCGTTCGAACCAGAACAGCGCGTCGAGCGATAATGGGGTCAGCATCCGCCACAGCGCCTGGTACCTTGCTGGCAAGGACTACGGCAAGGTCTGGGTCGGCCAGACTTCGGACGCAGCTGACGGCATCACCGAAATCAACCTCGCCAACACCAACCACTTTGCCTTCACAAACAGCTGGGGCAATACGTTTGGCGATCAAGGCAACGGCTTCTTCGTCCGTCGTAAGGACGGCGTGTTGAGCAGCGTGCGTTACGGCCAGTTCGTTGCGCCGGGCGCTCAGCAGTCGGCCCCAGGTGAAGGACACCGCTTCAACGTCGTCAAATACGACTCACCGACAATTGCTGGCTTCACCGCATCTGCCGCATGGGGCGAGGATGACATCTGGAACATTGCTCTTCGATACGCCGGAGAACACGCGGGCTTCAAACTGGCCGGTGGCATCGCATACACGGAATCGAACGATTTCGGTTCGCCCGATCACACCTCTGCGGTTTCGCGCGGTGTAGGTGACACGAGTGAGATTGGCCTTAGCGGCTCGATCCTGCATGTTGAAACCGGTCTTTACGCATCGGGCGCATGGGGTCGGCTGCATGATGCGGGTCTCGATAACCTCTACGGCCGCGACGTCGACGATAATACCAGCTTCTGGACCCTTCAGGCCGGTATCGAACGCAAGTTCCTTCCGATCGGAAAAACCACCATCTTCGGGGAGTACTTCAATCTCGATCGCGGCGCCGGTTACACGACCAGCGCTACCGGCTCGGGCATTATCAACGCATCGACGCTCGGAACTGGCTTCAACCAGGTTGCCAACTCGCAACTTCGCGGTTGGAGCATCGGCATCAATCAGAACCTGAGCGAAGTGGTCGATCTCTATATCGATTACAAGCACGTTCAGCTCGATGTGACGACGACGAACGGCGTGGCTACCCGGGACGCAAATCTCGACTCCATTCAGTTCATCACGGCCGGTGCACAGATCAAGTTTTGATCGCCGTAGGGAAATGCCTCTTCACCCCGTCTAGGTAATTATCCCGAAGCGACCTAAAGCGAGGGCCGCGTCTGCAGACGCGGCCCTCGAATCTTTTGAGATGACGGGCGGCTGAAACTCAGCCGCCATTCTCACGCATCGTATCCCAGAAATCGACCGTCGCTTCCCTGAGCGTGCCTTCGCAATCCCGTCCGCAATCGATCGCAGTGCCACGATGAAGAACGAGCTTCTTGCCGTCGCGTCCTGCCAGCAGCCCGGCCGTGTAGCAGGTTCCGTGCCCATACCGGCTGCAAGCCATTACTGATCCCTCGGGGCTGTATGCATGCGCTCTTTGCCCGGCAGCAGCCGGCAGTGCACCGAGCGATAAGACCGCAAGTGACACCGCAAAAGGAAGAAAGTTCTGTTTCATGAGACGCCTCCTTCGTTATTACATTTGCAACAATACATATTACAAAAGATGCGATCAGAAAATTCCTTCCAGCGCAAATGCGCCGCAAAATTCGATATTCCAAAATAGCGCCAGAAAATCTGATTTAACGCCTTAGCTGATCGAGGCGCTAATCGCCAACGTTAGCAGATTGCACCGCTGCAAAATTTCGTCGGCGGGAATATCAAAAGAAGAAGAAGTTCATTGGTTTGGTCGACGAAGATCATAACCTGTGACGTAGACCAATTGAACTAATGGACAGCATTCGTAGTCGCCGGCGGCGCCTGGCTACGTGCGCCAGACGATTATTGAGAGGGGCGATGAACTTCCAGCAGTTGCGAATTCTCCGTGAAACAATTCGGTATAAGTTCAATATAACGGATGTCGCGAATGCTATATTCGCTTCGCAGTCGGGCGTCAGCAAGCAGATCAGGGAACTCGAGGACGAACTGGGCTCTCCGCTCTTCGTTCGACGCGGCAAGCGGCTTCTCGGCCTGACGGATCTCGGGGCCGACGTTGCGAGAATTGCCGAGCGTGTCCTATTCGAAGCCGACAATATCAAACAGGCCGCGGCGCAGTTTGCGATCCAGGATCAGGGAATCCTGCAGATTGCAACGACGCATACCCAAGCACGTTACGCGCTCCCCGATATCGTCGTGAAATTCAAGCAGAGCTTTCCGGCAGTCCGGCTCGACTTGCGTCAGGTAAATCCCAAGGATATCGCATCGTTTCTCCTCGCCGGCGAGGCCGACATAGGCATCGGCACCGATGTCTTTGCCGATGTCGAAGAGATTCTTGCACTTCCATTCTACGTATGGAGCCACATTGTCGTGGCGCCGGTCGGCCACCCTCTCGAGAACCGCAAAGCCGTTACACTCGATGAGCTCGCGCAGTATCCTGTCATCACCTACGATACTGGCATCACCGGCCGCCCGCGCATCGACGAAGCCTTCGATAACGCCAACGTCGTGCCGCAAATTTCGATGACCGCCCTCGATGCCGATGTCATCAAAGCTTACGTCGCTTCTGGATTGGGCATAGGGATCATCGCGCCCATGGCCTATGACGCGGCACGTGATGCCGGACTGATCGTACTCGATTGCGCCGAGCAGATCGCGCCCAGCACCACCAGCATCGCCATCCGCCGCGGGCGTCTGCAGAGAGGCTTTGTCTATAGGTTCATCGAACTCTGCGCTCCGCATCTGACGGAGAATGATATTCGCGATGCCGAGTTGCTGACCGGAGACGAACACCTGAAGCGAGGGCACCCGTTCTCACACACCGGCCTGATCAACTGGAATCGCAATTCGGCACTCTTGGTCTGACGCGCGTGGGAGAAGGGCGCTAATCACCCGAGCTGGCTGAGCGCCCAACGCACGTTTTTCCGAACATCAGCATCGATGTCGTCGGCAGCCCTTTCAAGATGCGCGAGAGCCTCGCTGGCCTTCAACTCACCGAGAGCAGCGGCAGCTTCCTTGCGCATGTTGGGCTCCGGGTGCGTAAGGCCGTGCGCGATCGCTATTGCGGCGGCTCGGACTTTTAGCGCCGCCAAACTCCGAATGGCCTTGAGCCGCACTTGCCAGAACTCATCGTCGAGACGCGCGATGAGCGCGTCTTTGGCTGAGACCCCGCTGCGGCTTCGGCCAAGCGCCTCAGCTGCGCTCTCGCGCACCGGCCATTCCGCGTCGTCAAGCGCGCGTGCGATGGCCTCGGAGGAAGATGGCGCCTGCGAGAACGCGAGTGCATTGATCGCCGCTCTTCGAACGGTCGCGTCGCTATCGCTTGCGGCCGAGCGAAGCGCAGGCACGGATTCTTCCAGCTTCAAGAATCCGATCACGCCTACGGCTTGAATGCGAACTGCCGCATTCGGATCGCGCATTGCGTCCAGAGCTGGCTTCAATGCCTCCGGACGCCTCAGCTCTTTGAGCGCGCGCAAGGCCGCTTCTTTGACGAAAGCCGACGGATGCGCGACGAAGGGTAAGATCACATCCGCATTCCGCGGATCCTTGAGTTCCGCCAGGCTTTCGGCCGCGGCCCGCGTGACGGCCGGATCGGCATCCGTCAACGCCTTGGTGAGAGCATCCGCAGCCTCCGCGCCATCGAAAGATCCAAGCGCTATCGCCGCCTGCAGGCGAATACCGGAATCGGGATCTCTCGCCGCCGACGCGAGCAAGGGAACGGCATCCGGCAGTCCGGAATCGGCAAGCGCAAGGATGGCGACACGGCGTTCGCCCGCGTCCGCGGAACGAAGCGCCTCGGCCAGCTCATCCAGATCGGCGGTATCCTCGAATATGCCTGCCATCGTTTCCCGGCACGCTCCTGGTTATTTGAGAAGAAAAGGAATGTTCACAGTCAGCGCTGCCGTCGGGCAATCGCACTGGCACGGCAGGCAGTACCAGCATTCGTCGTAGGCCATGTACGCCTTGTTCGTCAGATCGCTGATCCGCAGCACGTCAAGCGGACAGACATCGACACAAACGGTGCAACCCTTGTCCGCAATGCACTTCTCGTTGTCCACGACGACGGGAACGCTCGTCGGCGTATTTGCCAGCGGCATGATGGAACTCCCCTGAAACTCTGCTGAATGGGCTAAGCCCGCGCTTCGATGCGCTGGCGGTAATAAATGTCCTTTTCGTCGTCATCGATCGGCACGACGTAAGGATCGACGGCTCGCTTTTCACATATCATCCGGCCATCGGTTTTGCCGAGAAGCGTATGACAGAACCAGTTCTCGTCGTCGCGGCCGGGATAATCCGTACGCAAATGGTAGAGCCCCCAACGGCTCTCGGTTCGAAACAGCGAAGAGCAGGCCGCCATATCCGCGCAATCCAAGATCGAGGACGCTTCCAGTGCCCGGAGAAGCTCATGCGCGTTGCGCGCAATCATGCCCGTTTCCATGTCCTCGCGAACTTCCGCAAAGCGGGACTGCGCCAGCCGATACTTTTGAGGCACCTTCGGAGGTTGCAGATAGTCGTTCACGAAACGGCGCGTCTTGTATTCGATCTGGTTGGGCGGAATACCGTCCTCGCGCCGCGTCGGAGCCAGAACGCGCTCGCGCTCACGCGCGATATCCTCCGGATCGTAGGCGGCAAAGTCGACGTCCTTGGCAAAGTCACTCGCGTGCTGGCCTGCAATCGACCCGTTGGTGAAGGCGCCGAGCATGTAGCTGTGCGGAACGCTCGCCATGTCGCCCGCAGCATAAAGACCCGGCACGGTCGTCCGCGCGAATTCGTCCACAAAAACGCCGGAGGCACTATGCCCCGAGCAGAATCCAATCTCGGACACATGCATCTCGATCTTGTTGCCGCGGTAATCGGTTCCTCGATTGGCGTGAAACTGTCCGCGAGACGGCCGCTCGACCTTGTGCAGGATGGATTCGATTTCCGAGATCGTGTTCTCGTGCAAATGATTGAGCTTCAGGTAGACAGGCCCCTTCCCGGACTGAAGCTCGTTGTAGAACTCCAGCATCATCTGTCCCGACCAATAATCGCATTCGATGAAGCGCGCGTCCTCGTTATTCACCGTGTACGCGCCGAATGGTCCGGCGACATACGCACAAGCCGGCCCGTTGTAATCCTTTATCAGCGGATTGATCTGGAAACACTCGAGGTTCGCGAGCTTCGCGCCGGCGTGATAGGCCATCGCATAGCCGTCACCCGAATTGGCGGCATTCTCGTAGGTGCCGAAAAGGTATCCCGAAGCCGGAAGGCCGAGGCGCCCCGCAGCCCCCATGCAAAGAATGACGGCCTTCGCCTTGACGATGAGGAACTCCGCCGTTCGCGTATTGACGGCGATCGCGCCTGCCACCCGGCCATCCTTGCCCTGAAGCAGTCTCGTCGCAATGTAACGGTTCGAGATGAGAAGCTGCACGCGGCGAAGCTGGCGATAAAGGGCCTTCTTCACCGTATCGCCATTGGGCATCGGCAGTACGTAGGTGCCGAGATGATGCACTTTCTTGACGTCGAAGTCGCCGTTCTCGTTCTTCTGAAAACGAATGCCGTATTTATCCAGCTCTTGGATAATGGAGTAACATTGCTCTGCGTATTTCAGAACGGCCTTCTGGTTGACGATGCCGTCATTCGCGATGGTGATCTCTCTTGTATATTGCTCGGGCGTCGCATGACCTGGAATGACGGCGTTGTTCAAACCGTCCATGCCCATGCTGATGGCGCCGGAACGCTTGACGTTCGCTTTTTCGAGCAAAATCACCTTGGCGTTGGGATTCTTCATCTTGGCCTTCAGCGCCGCCATTGGCCCCGCCGTTCCGCCACCGATTACAAGGACGTCGCAGTCAACCTCGGTGAGGCCATCGACGATCTTGTCCAAACTCATGAGATCCCCGTCGTTTGTGAATTTCGCCGCGATCGTCGTCAGACGCGCTGCTGAAGCATGCAGATTGAATTCCAAAACTTCTAAGCGCGGCTTGGCGCGATGCCGTACCAAGAAAAACTGCAGTCGATATCCGATTACTTCATAAGGCGCCGCGGTCAGTTGCGCGCGTCTGCGGTAATCCCAAGCGGACTGAGCCGTTGCAGGGCATTGCCATCCAGCGTCGATCGCAACAGCGAGAGACAGTGCGCCTTCAATTTCCCGAATTCCTGCGACGCCATGATTTCCGTCGGACGAGGACGCGCGAACGGCACTTCGATTACTTCGAGAATCCGGCCGGGACGCGAACTCATCACGATGATCCGGTCCGCTAGAAACAACGCTTCGTCGATATCATGCGTCACAAAGACGATGGTTGTCGGCACACGTTGCCAAATTGCGAGTAACAGCTCCTGCATCATCAATCGCGTCAACGCATCGAGAGCGCCGAACGGCTCGTCCATCAGCAGAAGCCGCGGCCGGTTGACAAGGACGCGCGCAATTTCGACACGCTGCTGCATACCGCCCGAAAGCTGCTTCGGATAGCGATGGGCGAAGTCGCTCAAGCCGACGAGCTCGAGCATTTCACTCGCCAGTCGCCGCCGTTCCGCCTTGCGGATGCCGCGCATCTTCGGCCCGAACGCGACGTTGTCCCGCGCCGATTTCCACGGAAAGAGCGTATGATGCTGGAAGACAATGCCGCGATCGGGATGCGGCCCCCCAACGTTTTCGGAATCGACATGAAGACTGCCCTTCGCAATCTTGATGTGCCCGGCAAGCGCGCCAAGCAGCGTGGACTTCCCGCACCCCGAAGGGCCGAGGATGCACACGAATTCGCCCGGCTCGATGGTGAAGCTGACGTCCTGCACCGCCTCGAAGGCATCCGCACCGCTCCCAAGCCTGATCGAGACGTGCTCGGCATCGATGCGGCCGCCCTTGTGCCGCGCGCTGAGTTCACGACGGCTCATCGGCGCAATTCCTCAGGCGTATGCCACGGCGTCAGCGCCGCTCCAATTCGACGCAAAAGATAGCTGCTTCCCATGCCGAGCATTCCGATCAGCACCATTCCAAGAACGATATCGGCATAGTTCTGCAGCGTGTACGATTCCCAGGTGAAATAGCCGATGCCGAATTGCCCGGAGATCATCTCCGCCGTGATGAGGCAGAACCACGATGTGCCCATACCGACCGCCAGCCCCGTGACGATGCTCGGCGCCGCACCGGGCAAAATCACTTCCCACAGGATGGCCTGTCGCGTTCCACCGAGGCTGCGCGCGGAAGCGATGAGGCGCGGATCGACGTTTTCAACGCCGTGAACCGTATTGAGAAGTATCGGAAACACCGCGCCTATGAACGTGATGAAGATCATCGAAAGCTCGGACGACGGAAACATCAGGACGGCGAGCGGTATCCAGGCAACCGCCGGTATCGGCCGCAGCAATTCGAGCGGTGGCGACAGAAGATCGGCCGCCCGCCTCGATTTTCCGATCGCAAGGCCCAACCCGATGCCGACGACGACAGCAATCGCGTAACCGGCAAACACGCGTGTCAAACTCGTTGCAATGTGCGCGAAGACCTTCGGCGATTTTGCGAACGCGATAGCCGCAAAAAGGACGTCGGTAGGCCCGGGAACATTGGCGAACGTGATGATCCCGAGATCGACGCGAAAGCGGGAAGCCGCCTGCCACGCGAGGAGGCAGACGGCGACCGATATTGCCCTTACGATCCAACGGCCGTAGGCGGATTCAAATGACTGGGCCAAACTGTCGGCCTCAGTTGCTTGCGAGCACAGCGGCGCGCGCACCATTGTAGTCGAGCACCTTGCCGCCGTGGTTTTTGGCCCATCCATCGGCGCTTTCTTTGAGCAGGAAGGCGCTCACTTCCCCACTATCCGTGCGGACGAACCAAGACTTGGCGCCAAGCAGCTTGATGCCGCTCTCACGATCTTGCGCGTAGAAAACCCGGATCGACTTCCCCTCGGCTTCGAACGCCTTGGCCGCTTTGAATGCGTTTTCCGCAGATGCATAGTGATGGACGAGAGGCTCATCCTTGATCCAGATCTGCGCCACCCGCTTCGGATCCTTGATCTCTTCGCCGGTGAGCGCGTCCTTGGCCTTCAGCGGCAGCTGCTCGTAGTTCTTGAGGTGCGCCTCGTAATCGAGACCCGCCTCCTTGAACGCTTCTTTGATGTACCGGTCGGAGATGAACGTGTTGATGTCGAGCCCCTGATCCGTCTTCTTCAGAAGCTTCAGCGTCTCGATCGCCGCCGCGACATCTTGACGGAACTCGGGCTTCCAGGTCAGGTCGCGCGTCTGCAATCCGAGCGGGCCGTGAAAGAGATAGTCGACTTCCGCCTCAACGCCCGTCACCTTGGCGATCAACTCGCTGTATTTCTCGGGCTCTGCCGCAATCCGGCGATCTGCTTCGATTGCTGCGCGCAGGTACGCGACAACGATCTCCGGATATTTTTCGGCATAAGCCGCATCGACAAGCGCTCCATGAAGGGTTGGGCTTGTCACCTGCGAACCGTCAAGGATTTTGCGGGCGAAGCCGCGCCACGGGAAGAGTTCGGCATAGGGAACAAAATCGGCATGAGCGTCGATCTTATTGGCCTGTAATGCCGGGCCCGCAACTTCCGGCGCCTGAGTGATGATCGTGACGTCCTTCTCGGGATCCCAGCCCTGCGCCGCGACAGCCCTGAGCAGTAGCGCGTGAGCGGTCGAAGCGAATGGCACCGAAATGGTCTTGCCCTTCAGTTCGGAAAAGGACTGGATAGGCGAACCCGCCGGAACGACAACGCCGTTGCCGCTGCCCTTCACGCTACCCTGAAGTACGGTGATGAAAATGCTCTTGCGGCCGGCCTTTTCGTGAGCGACGCCGTTGAGCACGCCCGGAAAGTCCGCCATGACGCCGAAATCCAGTTTGCCGGCGATCTGCTCATTGGTGATCGGCGCACCACTCGTAAAATTCTTCCACTGAATATCGTAAGTCACATCTTTGTACTTGCCGTCGTGCGGCAGGTATTTCTCGAGGAGCTTTTCCTCGCGGATGATCAGCCCGCCGGTTGCGGTATTGATCGTCGCGTCCTGCGTGCCGATAGCGACACGGATCGTCTCGGCCTGAGCGGCCGATACGGCGAAACTTGCCGTTATCATAAAGGTAGCGAGAAGCGGCTGAATACGCATCGTAGTCCCCCAATTCAAAAGCCGTCGCGATCGTCCGCCGATGCTTCGGCGGCTCAGCGCGATTTGGAGGAAACTTGCAGACGCGTATGTGGGCAGTAAAGGGTTGATCGAGGCTTCCGTTAGACTGATTTCTGCTAAGAAATCCCAGCCTTCTAAGGAGCAAATCGATGCTCCTCAAACGGCGCCCATCGCCCTCCGCTGTAGCGGATTTCCAATCGCGATTGCGCGCAGCAAATGTCTATGGCGGTCGCAACCAGCTTCAAACGGCCACTTGCTCTAACGCGCTTTCCTGCACCGTCAGCAGCGACCGAATCTCTTTCGCCGGCAGTGGCTTGCTGAAGAGATAGCCTTGAACCTCGGTGCAACCTTCATGACGAAGCTGCGCAAGTTCCGCTTCCGTCTCGACGCCTTCGGCCGTGGTTGCCATTCCAAGCGCATTTCCGATGTTTGCAACCGCGCGCACGATCGCGATCGAGTCCGGGTTGGCGGCAAGATCTTGTATGAATGATCGATCGATCTTGATCTTGTCGAAGGGAAATTTGCGCAGATAGCCGAGACTTGAGTATCCCGTGCCGAAATCGTCCATCGAAATGCGGACGCCGAGCGCGCGCAAATCATTGAGCATCGCGACCGTCGATTCCGTATCGTGCAGCATGACTGTTTCGGTAATTTCGAGTTCGAGCCTCGTGCCCGGCAACCCGGACTTGCCCAACGCGCCAATAACCTGAAGCACGAGAGCATTGTTCTTGAACTGCAACGGCGAGAGATTAACCGCGACCTTGATGTGCGCCGGCCACGTCATCGCGTCGGCGCAGGCACGGTTCAACACCCAATTGCCGATGACCCCGATGAGACCGATCTCCTCGGCGAGCGGAATGAAGTCGGCGGGCGGTACGATTCCGCGAGTAGGGTGCTGCCAGCGGATAAGGGCTTCGCAGCCGCTGATCTCGTCGGTCTCGAGACAAATCAGAGGCTGATAGTAGAGCTCGAGTTCGTCGTTTTCGATTGCCTTGCGAAGATCGAGTTCGAGCGCACGCCGCTCCTGCATCTTGGCGTCCATGCCCTGCTCGAAGAAATGATAGGTTCCACGGCCGGCCTCCTTGGCCTGATACATGGCCATGTCGGCATTTTTGATGAGCTGGTCCGCGGTATCGCCGTCTCCCGGCGCCATTGCGATGCCGACGCTGACGCCAATGGCGACCTGGTGGCCCTGAACTTCAAATGGAGCACTCAACGCCGCGATGATGCGTTCGGCCAGCATCGTGGCACCGAGAGGCTGTTCCGAGTCGGCCTGCACGATGGCGAATTCGTCGCCGCCGAGCCGCGCGACGAGATCGTGCTTCCTGACGCATCCGCGCAGCCTGCCGGCCACCGCTTGCAGCAAGGCGTCGCCGACGGGGTGGCCGAGCGTATCGTTGACAGTTTTGAAGTGATCGAGATCGAGGCAGAGGATTGAAACGATCCGGCCACGCTGAGTTCCCTTCAGCGCCGCCTCCATCACCTCGCGGAAGCGCGATCGATTGGGGAGATCAGTCAGAGCATCATGATGGGCCATGTGAGCGATCTTGGCATCGACCTCCCGCCGCTCCGTGATGTCCTCGTGAACAGCAACCGATCCCCCATCGAGCATGGGTTGATGCGAGATGGCGATGAACTGCCCGCCCGTAAGCTCATCGACCGTATAAATGGGCTTGCGTTCCCGAGCCGAAGCAATTCGGTCCTCGATGGAATAGCTTTCGGCTTGCGGAAAGCGGCCATTGGCGCGGCGCGCCTGCAGGATCGTTCGAAGCGGAGTTCCCGCAACGATATGTTCGGGCTTCAATTCATAGAGTTCGGCATATCGGCGATTGCACACGATCAGATTTTGATCGGCGTCGAACATGCAGAGACCTTGCGGCAGGTTGTTGATCGCGGCATCGACGCGCGCGTATTGAACGGCCAGGTTTTCCTGCGCCGTCGCGAGCTTCGCGATCATCGATCGGAAAGCGCGAGCAAGCGTGCCAATCTCATCGGTACGAGAGAGCGTTCTGTCTCCCTGCGAATAGGTCAGCTCGCCGCCCTCGCGAATTCGCAAGGCGTTGGCGCTGAGCTGCCGCAACGGACGAGCGACGGAATAGTGAGCGAGCGCGAGCGCAAGCAGGACGATGAGTAACGTACCCACAGCCAGCGCCATGATGATGATGTTCAATTCGGAAGCTTGCTCATTCTGCGCCTGAGCCAGTGTATCGCGAGCTTCACCACCGAGAATATTCGTCAGCCGGTTCAATTGCGAAAGCGTGTCGTCGAGCGCCGCCTCGAAGCGGAGATCGAGCATCCCGTCCACACGGCGCTGTTTGTCACCGGACAATATTGCGTCGCGGATCTCATGCCCAGTTGCCTCTACGTACTGGAGTTTAACGCGGATGAAATCGCAATCCTGGGCACGCGTCGGGAAATTGATTGCAACTGCGTGCAGCCATTGGCGCACAGCCGCGATTTGATTGGCAACCTCGTTGATGGCTGCGCGCGCCGCTTCTGGTTCGGACGCGGCCATGCCCTTGTAGGTCGCCAAGCCGATATTGTTCAAAGCGGTCTTGGCCTCAGCCAATGCCAGGCGAGCCGGAGCGACCCGCTCAACCATCGTCCGATTGACATGATCGAGGTTCTGCGCGCCCTGCAAAACATACCAATTGGCCAGCGCCGATAGCGCTCCCAAGGTGAGTATGAGGACAGCGGCTTTCGCGGCAATGCCGGTCGGAATCATGGCGCTCAATTTCATGGGGACGAATGTACCGTTGGGTTCGGCAACGGAATTATGCGAAAAGGGTTTGCGAATCTCTAACGCATTGAAACAGCGACGCATTTTAGCGCTTTAATGACAGTTTGATGACACCGCTGCGGCGTCGAAATCTCGACACTGGCCGCGGCTCCCAGGTCTCGGCGGCGGCTTTATCGCCCACGCGTCGCCGGCTGCAAATTTATCGCGGCGACATGTGATAGGCGACGACGAGAAGGCTCGTCAGGACCGAGGAAAACAAGCCGGCGAAACCGCCGATCCAGGCCGGTGAAGGTTCGTGAACCAGCGTCGCTACGACAAAGCCGGCGAGGCTTCCGGCAAAAGATGAAACCACCGCGAAAATGAAAACGGATGTCGGCAACGCCTCCTCGTATTCGCCGACTCCAATACCTTGCTCGACGAGCGTATTCCGCGCCACGGCTCCCGCGATCGTGCCGGAGAGGCCCGAGAGAACCGCGAGAAGAGCATTGGGCTCCATCGCATTGCCGAACACCATGCCCAACAGAGCCCCGACGACCGTGCCGACAATTAGAACCACCAGCAAGCTCACCATCGTTATACCGGCCACGTTCCACCTCTTCCGAGAAATGAGCATGTCAGCATGGCTTGCGTTCCGCTGACGCCGCGAAACGTAGCATTACCGAGAGAAGCCGACGCGGCGATCACGAAAGAGGTCTGAGACGAGCGAAACAAACTCTAAAGACGCCTCGGCAAATTTGAAAAGCTTTGGCGTCGAACCGCTACTTGAACAATCGCAAGGCGTCTTCCGAGAGCACGGGACCAGAAATCTCAATAGGCACGAAGGACGCCTTTGACGCCACGTCTTCCGCCGACAGCATGATCTGGCCGACCTTCGTCGAAAGTTGTTGCAGCGGCGCGGCGTAGACGAGCCGTCCGATACCGCACCACAAAATCGCTCCCATGCACATGCAGCAAGGCTCGCCCGAAGTGTAGAGCGTCGTACCCTCGAACATGTCCGGGCCATGGGCTGAGAGAAAGGCCCGGATCGCAACCATCTCGCCGTGAGCGGTGGGATCGCGATCGGCTCGCGTGCGATTATGGCCGCGCGCAAGCACCTCCCCGTTTTTGACAATGACTGCGCCGAACGGAAACTCGGCTTTGGCCGCTTCCTCGATCGCAAGCTTCATGAAGCGCGCGTCGTCCGGCATCACCGGCGCCTGACGCGCATGAGAATCGTTCGAGCCCGCAATCGCCGTTGCGACGAGCGTTAATCCGCCTTGCAGTACGGTGCGCCGATGCATTCCTGTCCCCCCCGTTTGTCGATGCTGGTCCTTAAGGTCCTGTATTCCCCGGCCACGCCGCGAAAAGCGAACCGCAAGTAGATTCACTTTACCAAAAATTAAAGCTCTAGGATGCGGCAAGCCGTTAGAAGCAACGGGGCCCGGCTTGGGGGGTAAGCCGGGCCCCTGCTATCGCAAGCAGCGCGTTGGGTGGGTGAGGGACGGCGCTCGCTAACGACAAAGCGGATCCGCCTAACGTGAGAGACCAATGCCGATAGGGCCATGGATCCGCTTGGCAAAAGATGTTTGCGCCGGTTGAATTATTGGCACCACTCAGCCCGGCGGTCTAAGGTCAATGACCATTCGCTAGGCCGGATGGCCTATTGCGGAGACGGCCCCCAACGAGGGTTGCGCTCTTGCGCCTCCGGCAGAGCGTCGGAAACCCGCTTGATCTTCGTTCGGGTTACGTTGGAGGCTACTTCGTCTAGCGCAAACAATCGAGATCCGATGCGTCGTATTTCATTGAAGGTTTTGATTGCAGCAGCGATCTCCGTCGTATCGCTTTTGCTGACGATTGCCATATCCTATGTCATCGGACGTGACGCCGTCAGCCGGCTCGAGCTGGAGATCGGACAGTCCCTCGCGCTGTTGGCTGACGAAATGCAAGACAAGCTCGATCGCGCCATGTTCGAGCGGCTTCAATCTCTCGACAATATGGCAGCGATAGGCAAGATTCTTCAGAAGACGGACACGCCCGAGGCATTGCGCGCGTCACTTGAAAGATTTCAGAGTGCGTACTCGGATTATTCCTGGATCGGATATGCCGATCACAATGGAAAAATTCTGAGCGCCACGCACGGCGAATACGAAGGACGCAACGTCAGCAATCAGCTTTGGTTCAAGAAGGGCGTACAGGAGCCCTATGTGGGGGACGTCAATCTCCCGGCTGGCCCACCGTCAGAGGGACATTCAACGTCGGACTTTATCGATCTCGCGGTCCCAATCTCAGATGCAGATTCGAATGTCGGTGTCCTTGGCGCCACCATGAGCGCGGACTGGGCAGAAGAAGTTCGCGACACGTTACTCGGCAGCATGAAGGATGCGATCCCCGCCGACGTCATTGTCCTCAATGAGGCACGACAGGTTCTCTTCGGTCCGGACGACATCACGGGAAAGACATTGGATTTGCCGAGCATACGCGCTGCGCGTCCGGGCAATGCGAGCTTTGCCGTAGAACAGTGGCCGGACAACACGTCCTACGTCACGGGATTTTCCAAAAGCGACGGTTACCGGTCGTATCCTGGCCTCCGCTGGATTGTTCTGGTGCGCGAGGATCAGAGACTCGCGTTCGCGCCGGTCAGAAGTTTGCAGACGAATATCCTGATTTGCGGCGGCATCGTCGCGGCGCTTGCGGCTCTCTTGGCTTGGATACTCGCGGGCAAACTCTCCCGGCCGCTCTTGCAGCTCGCCGACACCGCCGAGGGCCTGCGGCGTGGCCAGAAGATCGAATTTCCGCAGGTCGGCGGTTACGAGGAAGCGCGCATCCTATCCAAGTCTCTGCGCTCGCTCGTGAAGGAACTCGACGCACAACGGACCTCCCTGGCAACCGCAAACCAATCTCTCGAAAGTCAGGTGCGCGAACGAACGCAACGGCTCGCCGAGCAAAATATCGGCCTTGAGCGCGCCAAGGCCGACGCCGAACTCGCGACCGAAGCCAAGTCCCGCTTTCTCGCGGCGGCAAGCCATGACCTGCGCCAGCCTTTGCATGCGTTGACATTATTTGCCCGCGCGCTTGCCCGCCGTGTCAGCGGCGGCGAGGCAACGACGCTCGTCGCTCAGATGGAAGAAGGACTACGCGGATTGAAAGGCATGTTCGATGCGCTTCTCAACGTCTCGCGACTGGATGCAAAGCTGATCGAACCCGTAAAAACACCCGCTTCTGTTGCCGAAATCATGGAGCGAATTTCCGTTGGCTCGAAGATCGAGGCCGAGCAGAACGGATTGAAATTCGTAAGCCGCTCGCGCGACTGGATTATTGAAACCGATGCCGCATTGCTCGAAACGATAATTCGAAATCTTGTTTCGAATGCCTTGAAATTTACTAAATATGGGGGCGTCATTCTTGCGGCCCGCGAACGCCACGGCCTACGCGTAATTGATGTCTTCGACACCGGCCCCGGACTTCCGATTGAACATCGCGAAAGAATATTCGAAGAATTTTCGCGGGCCGATCAACGCGCCTACGGCATTAACGACGGTCTGGGCCTGGGTCTTTCAATTGCGCGCCGCTATGCAGAACTTCTCGATATGAAAATCCTTGTTGCATCCCGCGCCGGGCGCGGCTCCCGCTTCACGATCGTGCTGCCTCAAAGCATGATGGTCGACTCGGTGCGCCGTCCTGCGCCGGCGTCCAAACCCGAAACTCATATTTACGGTGTCCGAATCCTCGTCCTCGATGATGACCCGCTCATTGTCGCAGCGCTTAAGCGCGACCTCGAAGACCGTGGCAATCTCGCGTTCGGCTTCCAATCGGCTGCCGAAGCAGAAACGGCCCTCGACAAAGGCTTGGTGATAGACGGCGCGATTCTTGACTTCGATCTCCGAGGGCCGGAGTCAGGTCTCGAATTCATCAAACGCATGGCAGCTAGGCTGAATACGGATATTCCGGCCGTTCTTCTTTCCGGCGGCACCGATTCTGCTACCCTGGCTGTACTGGCAAGGTCAGGCCGGCCGTGGCTGACGAAACCGGCCGACCCCGAACTTATCGCTGCGACGCTCAGCGCGCTTCTCAACGCACGTAAGGCTTCGCTAAAGGGCTTCACCGCTGAGTACGGAGCAAACGCAGGTGCCAGCTAATTTGGAAAAGACGAATTTAGAGAAGATGATGCCCATTCCCCAGCGTGACGCGGTCTTGGTCGCCGACGATCACGGGCTATACCGGTCGGGCTTTGGATTTTTGCTGCGCGATCGAATGGGCTTTCGATCCGTCATCGAAGCGTCGTCCTTCGATTCGGCCCTCGATCGTCTCGCCGAGACCCCGAATGTCGAACTCGCGCTTTTCGATCTCGCGATGCCGGGCATATCGGGCCCAGAGGGCTTGCGCGTCGTGAAGGAAACCTATCCCTCCATTCGCGTCGCCATCGTTTCGGGATCGGAAGAACGCAACGACGTCGTGAAAGCCGTCGCCATGGGACTGAACGGGTATGTTCCGAAGTCGCTAGCGGATGACGAAATCGTCGGCGCACTTAAGGACATTCTCGACGGCCGCGTATTCGTGCCGCGGTTCATGACGTCCGGCAACGCGGCGGCGCATCCGGCACGAGCGGCCACCGAAACCCCTTCTGCAAAGGGGGACCCCGGCGGTGGAGCCACCAACAAAGCCATTTCACCGCGTCAACGCGATGTCCTGGACTGTGTCCGCCGGGGCCTTTCGAACAAAGAGATCGCGCGTGAGCTAGACATCGCCGAAGGCACGGTGAAAATCCATCTCGCAGCTCTCTTTTCTCATTTCGGCGCTCGCAATCGCACCGAACTTGCAACGCGGAGCTAAGCTCCCGACACGACGTATCGGACCGCGTCTACGGCAAGGCCGGTCCGAGATTGTAAATAAGCCATCGATGCAGAATGTCCGGATCGAATGGTTTTCCGACAACCGGAAACGGCGAAGACGCCCAGGCAACGTCGGCATGGCCTGTGGTGATGATTGTCGGAACCGCATGGCCGATGGATGCGACAAGAGCTTGCGCATCGCGAATGCCCCGCATCTCGCCGTCGATTTCGATATCCGTAATTATTGCAGAAACGTGGTTCAGCCGATTTCCGAGCGTCTGAACGGCTTCCTGGCACGACCGGCCTGCGATACAGGAGTAGCCCCAGTCATCGATCAACATGGTCAGCGCCATGGACGAGCGATAGTCGTCTTCGATGACCACAATCAACGGACGCGTGGGGACCGCGGACGACGCCAGCGAGGCAGACCCGGTTGCCTTCGCTGGGGTAGTGCTAGGCATCAAGGGAGCCTCCTGTTCTTGCCGGACTTTCGGCATGATGAGAGGCGCTTTTCGTTCTTGGGCCTAGTCAGCGGGAGGCTCTAGGCTTGTCGGTCTAGGCGGTCCAAATCGTTCGTCCCGCCGCTTTTCCAACCAAGTTCCACAAGAACTTGAGGACGTTGAGCCGCTCGGACAAGACCTATGATATTTGTACACGTGATAGCCTAACCCGCTCCGCGGCGTCAATTTCAGGACGTTTGATTCCCAACATGACCGATGCAATCACCACCGCTCGTAAGCGAGCCAAATGGTATAACCCCCGATCTATCGGCCGCTCGCTGGTGCTACGGCCCAGAGTCTTGATCGCAGCGGTCGTCGGCACGCTCGCTCTCATCGCGCTGCCGTCCTCGCTGCATCCGTCCGTTCGCGAGGCGATCGCTTGGTGTCTGAGTGGTTTTGCCTACCTCGCAATGACGTTCAGAGTGATGAACCAATGTCACTCGGATAGGATCCGCACACGCGCCGCCCGCCAGGACGATAGCGGCATCGTCATTCTGGTGCTCGTGCTTCTCGCAATTGCTTCGAGCTTCGCGGCAATATTGGGTTTGATTGCCGCCGCCAAGGGCGCCACCAATGAGGTCAAGCTTTTCTTCGTAGGTCTTGCGGCCATGACGATCGTCATCTCATGGCTCGTGACACAAGTGGCATTCACGCTCCATTACGCCCATGCGTACTACGCTCCGCGACAGTTTTCCCAAATGAGCGAAAAGATCGTCAATCCGCTGACGTTTCCCAATGAGCCATCGCCGGATTACTGGGATTTCTTCTATTTTGCATCGTCCTTTGGCGCGGCATCCCAAACCTCCGATGTCTTGATCAACAGCAAAGAAATCCGGCGCTTGTCGATTCTCCACGCCATCGTGTCTTTCTTCTTCAATACGATGGTGCTTGCACTCACGATAAATCTCGCCGCCAGCCTCGCCTCTTGAACGGTAGCGGCGTGCCACGGCAGATTCTCAGCGCTCTAGCGCTTCTCGACGAACACGGTGCCCGCCGAATAGCCCGCGCCGAACGAGCAGATGAGGCCCGTGTCACCGCGAGCGAGATCGGCGCTCGCCGTGTGAAAGGCGATGATCGACCCCGCCGAGCTCGTATTCGCGAAGGTATCGAGAATGATGACGTTCTCCCCGGGCGCAGGTTCGCGTTCCAGGACCTTTCGCCCGATCATCTCATTCATGTTGATGTTCGCTTGATGCAGCCACATCCGCTTGAGCGCCCTATGATCGACACCGATGTCGCGCGCATGCTCGATAATCATCTCGATGACCATCGGCACGACCTCGCGATAAACCTTGCGGCCTTCCTGCACGAACAGCTTGTCCGGCGCGCCAATCCCTTCCGGCGCACACCGATTGAGGAATCCGAAATTGTTCCGGATATTGTTGGAAAATTGCGTCTTGAGACGCGTGCCGAGAATGTTCCACCCCCCGGTCGCCAGTTCCGCATCGGTGAGAATGATCGCGGTCGCGACGTCGCCGAAAATGAAGTGACTGTCGCGATCCCTGAAATTGAGATGACCCGAGCAGATTTCGGGATTGACCACGAGAACCGCCTTCACCGAACCGCCCGCGATGAAGTCGCTCGCGGTCTTGATGCCGAACGTCGCAGAGGAACAGGCGACATTCATGTCGAAAGCAAAACCTCCGATCCCGAGCGCATTCTGAACTTCGATCGCCATCGCCGGATACGGCCGCTGCATGTTCGACGCCGCACAAATGACGGCGCCGATGTCGCGAACGTCGCCACCCCAATTCGCGAGCGCATCGCGAGCCGCAAGAACGGCGATTTCACCGAGAACCGAAATTTTCTCGTTCGGCCGTTCGGGAATAACAGGGCGCATCACCGCCGGATCGAGGACGCCGGCTTTGTTGACGACGTGCCGCGAACGGATGCCCGACGCCTTCTCGATGAACTCTGCCGACGACGGCAGCAGCGGGGCGATAGTCCCCGTTTCAATTGCAGCCGCGTGGGCCGCGTTGAACTCTCGGACGTAGGTATTGAACGTCGAAACAAGCTCGTCGTTCGAAATGCTCTCAGGCGGGACGTAGATCCCAGTCGCGGCGATGACGGGCTGATGCACGAGCGTTCCCAGTTTCCCTTCGGGCCTGCTGTCGCGTGCCCGTTCATTTTTATTGTCCTGTCGAACTTAGCATCGGGCCTCCGCGGGAGGACACACGATGCGAGCCCTTTAACCAAATAGCCGTCGTCAACGGTGGAACAGAGGAGTGAGCGCAGACGCCCCTCTGCGTACGCTCCCCTCTGCCACCGGAAAGGGCATTTGTCGATGCCGGCACAGGGCCATGCCCCGCGAGCGTGTTCCCAGGGTAACTCGGCGCACAGAGTTTCCCTCATCAAACCATCGGCTTGTCGCCTGCGGAACAGCCCTGCCTCCCTCCCGAACCTAAAGCTCGTCTCCAGGAACACAGGGAGACGACGTCATGTCCGCAGAGATCACCAAGTTAGTGCCCGCCACGGCCACCCAGGTAGCTTCGGCCGAGGCCTCCGCCAAGGAGACGACGTATCGCATCCCGGGCGGCAAGGTTGGCGTGTTGCTGATCCACGGTCTCTGCGGCACCCCCGCCGAAATGCGGTTCGTCGCAATGGGTCTCGCCCGGGCCGGTTACACGGTCCATTGCCCGACGCTCGCTGGACACGGCGGCTCGCGCCAGGACATCGTCAAGACCACATGGCAGGATTGGTATCGCAGCGCCGAAGCGGCACTCGATGAAATCCGCCAGGAGTGCGATACGGTGATCGTCGGCGGCCTCTGCCTCGGCAGCCTCATCGGCCTCCACCTCGCAGCCAACAATCATGACAAGGTTCAGGGCGTCGCGCTCTTCTCACCGACCCTCTGGATCAATGGCTGGGCGATGCCCTGGTATACCAAGCTCTTTTCGCTCGTTCGTTCGCGCTGGATTGCAAACCTGATGCAGTTTCCCGATGCGGCGTCGCTCGGCATCAAATGCCCGCGCGTCCGGGATTTTGTCCGCGCCGCGCTCGCGGCCTCCGACGGCTCGGATCTCGGCACCGCCGGAACCCCCGGCACCATGGTTCTCGAGCATCGCCGCCTCGCTTCGGCAGCGAAAAAAATCCTCGGCAAGATCGCTCAGCCCACGCTCATCATCCATTCGCGCGAGGATGATTACGCCAACCTGAACAACGCCGTTTACGTGCAGGCCAACCTCGCTGCGCCCGCCGATCTCGTTGTGCTGGACGACAGCTATCACATGGTCACGCTGGACAAGCAGCGTCATGTGGTTGTCGAAAAGACGCGCTCTTTCGTCGAGCGCATCGCAGCGAACGTCAGCACCGCATTGGCGGGCGACTCGGAAGCAATGCAGGCTGCCTGATCGAGAAGAAGACGCGACAAAAGCAAAATGCGTTCGCACGCTGCGCTTATCGCCACGTCACAAATGCAGCGCGGCTACGCGCTGGTCCATCGAGCCCGAAAGAGCCCGTTTAAACCTGCGAAGCGCAGCCGCGTCGGGAACCCCAGATACGCGAAACCTCATTCCGGAGCCCGTATACACTTAGCGCAAAATTGGTTGCCATAATGCAAACGTCTCAAATTATTGCGGGCCGCGCAGCCGAAATTAATGCGGCCTTAATTTTCCGGTCGCCGCAAGAGCCAATAGACGAGCGGCACGGTCAGCGTATGCGGCAGGAGTTTGAGCGCCAGATAGAAGAAGATATTGGAAATTCCGGGCACGATGACCCGATTGCCGAACATGAAGCCGCGATAGGCACTGCGCGCCACCCTCTCGGCCGACATCGAGGGCAATATCAGGCGATAAAGCGATCGCGCGGCGCCCATCTCTTCGTGAAAGTCCGTATCGACGGGCCCCGGCAGAAGTGCCGAGATCCTGACGCCGCAGCCGGAATATTCGCTCGCGATAGCTTCCGTCAGCGATACGACGTAGGCTTTGCTGGCATAGTAGGCCGCCTGGTTCGGCCCCGGCACGTAAGCCCCGAGTGACGCGACGTTCAGCACACCGCCCCGTTGGCGCGCCAGCATATCGGGCAGCGCCGCATGCATAAGCCGTGTCACGGTCTCGACATTTATCCCAATCAGGCGCGAAAGATCGGCTTCCGCGTGACTGAGGAAGGGCCCGGCCAATCCCGTTCCCGCATTATTGACGAGCACGTCGAGATATAGCCCGGCGTCGGTGAGGCCCCGATTGATCGTGTCCACGGCATCGGGTTGGCTGACGTCACACGCGATCGCCGTGACGATCGGGCCCTTCGATGACTTGAGCTCTCGCACCGCCGCGTCGAGCTTTGCCGCGTTCCGACCCACGATAACCGTATCACGGCCAGCTTCGAGAAAGCGTCGCGCGAGGGCCAATCCGATGCCGCTCGCCCCGCCCGTAACGACAACTGCCGGCCTCAAGTGCGCGACCGCCGTACGAGCTGCCCGGACGTCCTGAGGATCGGCGGGCGACCACCACGGCCAAAAGAGCGACCGCCATGACGCCGAACTGTTCTGCATGTCTAAAGTGACACCTGTACACTTTCCAATATCAAAGCCGAGCGTAAGGATCCCGCCTCCGGCCCGCAAGGCAGTTAACATCGATCACGGGCGCGGACCCTCACCGCATTCACCGATCCGACACAAAGAACCAATCGACGATTGCGGCGGCCGACCTTGAATGCGCCCCACACAAACCAAAATTCTCCCCCTCTTTCATGCAAACCCTTATAAGCGCTCTGGGTTGACGAACGCGGTCAGGGCGCGGCGACAGGGGAATTCGAGAGGCAATTGCCAGATCCTCGAAAGAGCGGGTGGGAAACGTGCAACCGGTATTGTCTGGAGTTTTCGCGAAGGCGCGTCGTCTGAAGCCAATCACATCTGCAGTTGCAGCATTCGGCGCCGCTCTCGCCGCAGCCGGAACTCTGGCGCCGGCGATCGCACATGCAGCGGAAGATGCGGAAGCGGCCCAGCGTCCGCCCCTCATCATGCAGATCTTCGTCACGACGAAAAGCGACGACTGCTACGACAGCGGACAATTGACGGCAATCAAGCGCCTTACGACACTTGCCCAACACCGCATCAATCGCGATGGCGGCATCGCCGGCCGTAGAATTCTCGTAAACATTCTCGACGACCAACGCACACAGCAGAAAACGACTGAGAACTTGGCAGCCGCAATCGCCGATCCGCAGACGATTGCGATGATCGGCCTCACGAATGCAACGCGCGCCAAGGCGGCCTTCGATGCGAACGGCAAAGAGCTGAAAGCGAGCGGCATCCCGTTCGTGTCAGACATCTCCGTGAATGACATCATAAAAGACTACCCCAACGTCTTCACGACGCGCGCCTCCGAGGACGAGGAACGATTGCCCGTAATCGCCGAGTTCGTGAAACAATCGCACTTCGAGCGGCCGGCTTTCATCGGCATCCAATCCGCACTCGCCAGCACCAACCTCGGCGATGACCTGAACAAATACCTCGCCGGAGGCCTGACCGGCGACCATCGCTTGCAACTCGTGGCCGACAAGCTCGATCCAGCCGAAGTCGCCGCCGCCATCGCCGATTTGAAATCCAAGAACGTTGGTATCGTCTTCCTCGCCGTCGGCGGCGACCGCTTGAAAGACGTCGTGAAACAGTTTCAGGATGCTGGCTTCACGCCACCGCTGTTCGTGTCAGGCCGCATCGATGCGCTGGCAAGCAAGGGGCGAGATGCCTATCCAAACGACGCCTATCAGCTCGCCTGGGACGGGTTGCCGGACGTCTACAGCGAGAGATTGCGCGAACTCACCTGGAGCACGGCGTCTCCCGAACAGTGGATCTTCGAGGGCAGGAAGAATGCGAGTGCTCCCGGCTGGAAGGACGGAACCTGCAAACCGCGGGACGAGGATATTCCGCTCAACGTCCTCGATAACGACAATATGCGTGCCCTGTCGGCCGGCACACAATACGCCGATATCGTGAGCCTGATTGCTGAGGCGGCGCGCTCAGCCGAGGTGACGGCCGCAATCCCCGACGTTCGCAAGCTGATCGTCGAACAGCTTGGCACTGCTTATGCGCCCGGACGTGGCATCTTCAAGGGACAGTTCGACAACTGGTCGTTCCAGCCCGCATCCCGCGCCGCAGCCCGCACGCCGATGATTCTCATGCTGCCGCGTGGCCGCGGTCAGACTCAACTCGCTCCGTTTCAATTCCTGCATTTGCGCGATCAGAGCCTGCAGCGGATCGATACGCTTTACGCCGACATCGACCTCATTCGCGCGGAACGCATCGACGACACCGACAAAACATTCTTCGCGGACTTCTATCTCTCGATGAACGACCGCGGTGGCGCATCGATCGAGCAGATCGAGTTCGCAAACGCCTATTTGGAGCCCGGCTCGAACGATCGTCAGATAACCGTGCGCGCGCTGCACGACGGCGGTCAAAGCGCCGCCTACCCGGATCACATGAAGATCTATCAGGTTACGGGCAAGTTCGTGTATTCGCCGGATCTCAGAAACTATCCGTTCGATACGCAGCGCTTTTCGATCGATCTCCGTCCGAAGAGCGGCAACACCCCGTTCATCGTGCAACCGCCGCCGCTAAAAGTGCGCGACCATGTGGTGACCGTCGATGGCTGGGACCCGAAGGACCAATACGTCGGATACGACCAGGACTTCGTGCGCACGGTTGACGCGCAAACGCTGGAGCCAAGCGTCTTTCCTTTTTATAAGGCAAGCTTCGTCTGGCTGATGAAACGCGAAACGACGGATTACTTTCTTCGCGTCGTCGTGCCGTTGGGCTTCATCTTGATCATCGCGTATCTGTCGATTTTCATCTCGACCCATCACTTCGAGGCGATCGTGACCATACAGGTGACGGCATTGCTGTCCGCCGTCGCGTTGTATCTCGCGCTTCCAAAGCTCGACGCCAACACCGAGACGCTTTCGGACCGGATGTTCCTATTCACCTATCTGATGCTGAGCGTGATCATCGCCATCACGATAGCGCGCGAGAACAAGAGGATCGAACCGGTTCGGTGGCTGAGAAGAGGACTCGTATTTCTTCACATCGTCGCCGTCCCGGGAGCGGTCGCGGCGATGGCCTATTACGTCTATCTGGCAAGCATCGCTTAGAACCGCGGCTGCATATCCGCTCAGAACAAGGCGCTTTCGGCGCGAACCCTTTTTAGAACTTCGGTGAAGGCCGCCACCGCTGGATTGCGCGATTGCGCTGCACCCGCGCGCCCGCCGAAAATTGCGACCAGATCCCACCGGATCACGGGCTTCCTGAGCGCCGTGAATCCGATCTTCGGCGCAGTCGAGTGTGCAGCCCGCGCCGTAACGAACGTGTGAGGCACGAGAGCGATGCCGAAGCCGCGCGCAACGAGATCCAGAAGCACCTGGACATCGCCGACCTCGAGCGCCGTCTTCCGCGAGACGTTGATCGATGCGAACGCGCGGTCGACGATGCGCCGCGTTCCCTGGTCGAGCTGAAAATCGACGAAGGTTTCGCCGGCGAGACTGTGCAGGGAAACGCATTCGCGGCCCGCAAGCGGATGATCGAGAGGATGGACCACGATCAGCCGGTCCGACGCGATCGGCATCGACACGATCTCGCGGCTCTTTTCATACAGGGGCAGGAAGGCCAGATCGATGTTGCCGTCCTTCACCTTTCCCATGAGGTTGGCCGCCGTGCTGTGACAAAGTCGGATTTCGACGTCCGGATGCAGCGCCCGAAATTCCCCGAGCAACAGCGGGAGATCGAAAAAGGCATTGAGGCTCGCGCACGTTCCAATGCTCAATGACCCGCGCTCCAGTCCATTGATGGCCGCGACGGCGCGACGCGCCTCTTGCGCCCCCGCGATAATCTGAAGCGCTTTCTCGTAAAGCACCCGACCTGCGACAGTCAGCTCGACGCGGCGCGTCGTGCGCACGAAGAGCGCGGCGCCCATCTCCTGCTCGAGAGCTCGAATAGAGGCCGAAAGTCCCGACTGAACAATATTCATCCGCCTTGCCGCGCGGGTGAAATGCTGCTCTTCCGCCGCAGCAACGAAATGCTCGAGTTGCTTGAGGTCCATGATTAGTCGCCGATTAATCCATAAAATAGAATAATAGCATCCCAACATACTATTGGACAGATCAGCCGTAGAACCCCATTTGTGGCAGTTCGAACTACTTCCTCAATGTCTTCGCTGAAGAGATTCGAAACTGATCGCGCGCGATAATCGAGACCGTGCGCTTTCGTCGCTTATAGATGACGCATTTCTACAAACGGAACCCAAGATCTCGTCAGTTTCGGAATGGGGCGGGAGCCGGTTTCTAATTTTTAGCCGGCGGTGTGGAGATTTCTGAAGCATGGCTGCACTGGTGCGCATAGCGCTGCGATCGCCATACACGTTTGTCGTGTTGGCGTTGCTCATTCTGCTCACCGGCAGTTTGGCCGCCGTTCGCACGCCGGTCGACATCTTCCCCGATATTCGCATTCCCGTCATCGCCACCGTTTGGGGGTACACTGGGCTTCCGCCCGACGAGATGGCCGGTCGAATGGTTACGCCGTTCGAGCGCGTTCTGACGACGACCGTCAACGACATTCAGCATATCGAGGCGAACTCGTATAACGGCATCGGCGTCGTCAAAATCTTCTTCCAGCCTGGGGCCGATATTCGCACCGCCAACGCGCAGGTGACGGCAGTATCTCAGACACTGCTGAAACAGTTGCCGCCCGGCTCAACGCCGCCACTCATCCTGAATTACAGCGCCTCGACCGTTCCGATCGTGCAGTTGGCACTCGGCGGCGACGGCTTGACGGAACAGAATTTATCCGACCTCGGGCTGAACAACATTCGCACGCGGCTCGTGACGGTGCCGGGCGCCGCCGTCCCCTATCCGTTCGGCGGCAAGACGCGACAGATCCAGATCGATCTCGACGATACAGCCCTCCACGCCAAGGGCCTTTCCGCTCAAGACGTTTCAAATGCCTTCGCCGCACAGAACCTGATCAATCCGGTCGGCACCCAGAAAATCGGCAGCACCGAATACACGATGCAGCTGAACAACGCCCCATCGGACATCAATGCGTTGGGCGACCTACCGATCAAGGCCGTCAACGGCGCGATGGTCTACATCCGCGACGTGGCGCATGTCCGCGACGGAAATCCTCCGCAGCAGAATATCGTGCATGTCAACGGCAACCGCTCGGTGTTGTTGTCGGTGCTGAAGAACGGTGCGGTATCCACGCTTGCGATCATTCAGGGCGTCAAAGACAAAATCCAGGAAATCAAACCCGGCCTGCCTGACGCGCTGACGATCTCGATGCTCGGCGATCAATCCGTCTTCGTCCGCGCCGCTGTCCAAAACGTCATTCACGAAGGCGTCCTTGCCGCGGCCTTGACCAGCGTGATGATCCTTCTTTTCTTGGGCAGCATGCGGTCGACGGTCATTATCGCGACCTCTATTCCACTCGCTGTATTGGCCTCCGTCGCGATGCTTTCGGCGCTCGGGGAAACCTTGAACGTCATGACGCTCGGCGGCCTGGCGCTCGCCGTCGGCATCCTCGTGGACGAAGCGACGGTGACGATCGAAAACATCAACTACCATCTCGAGCAGGGGAAGGACGTCGAAACCGCTATTCTCGACGGCGCCGATCAGATCGCGACACCCGCGTTCGTATCGATGCTGTGCATTTGTATCGTCTTCGTCCCGATGTTCTTCCTGGAAGGCGTGGCGCGCTTTCTGTTTGTCCCGATGGCGGAAGCCGTCGTGTTTGCCATGGTCGCGTCATTCATCCTGTCGCGCACGCTCGTCCCGACCATGGCCAAATACCTGCTGAAGCCGCACGATCACCACGCGTCGACGAGACCGACTCGCAATCCGTTCGTTCTGCTCCAGCGCGGATTCGAATATCACTTCGAGAAAATGCGCGTCGGCTATCACAACCTGCTCGAAAGCGCGTTAGCACACCGAACGATCGTCCTGATATTCGCGTTCGGATTCATCGCGGCGTCGTTCTTTCTGACGCCCTACCTCGGCCGCAACTTCTTTCCAGCCGTCGATTCAGGCCAGATTTTGATGCACGTGCGGCTCGACGTCGGCACGCGCGTCGAAGAGAGCGCCCGTCAATTCGCGCAAATTCAAGATGTCATTCGCGAAGTCATAGCGCCGGAAGATCTGGGCGCTATGGTCGACAACATCGGTATACCGGTGAGCGGCATCAACCTGACGTATAACAATACGGGCGTGATTGGCCCGCAGGATGGTGACATTCAAGTGGCGCTCAACCCTGGGCATCGCCCGACACCGGAATACGTCAAAGCCCTTCGCGATGAGCTTCCGAAGCGCTTTCCTGGAGCGACCTTCTCGTTCCTCCCCGCCGATATCGTCAGCCAGATTTTGAATTTTGGCGCGCCGACGCCGATCGATCTTCAGATTAGATCACCGAAGCTCGGTCCGGCCTTCGATTATGCCGAAAAGATTTTGCGGCAGATCAAGCTCATTCCGGGCGTGGCCGACGCGCGCATCCAGCAATCGCGGGCGAACCCGGGTTTCAAGGTCAACGTCGATCGTTCGCGCGCACAATACGTCGGCGTTACGGAGAAAGACGTCACCGCAAGCTTGAGCACGAGTCTCGCCGGCACGAGCCAAGTCAATCCGACCTACTGGCTCAATCCGAGCAACGGCGTCTCCTATCCGATCGTCATTCAGACGCCGCAATACAAGCTCGATAGTTTGCGCTCGCTGCAGAACCTGCCGATCACCTCCGGCCAAACGTCGGCGCCGCAAATTCTCGGCGCGGTTGCCGACATCGATCGCACGATGACGAACGCCGTCGTCTCGCAGTACGATATTCAATCCATGGTTCAGATCCTGACGACGACGGAAGGGCGCGACCTCGGCGCCGTCGCGGCCGACATTCAGAAGGTCGTCGATGAGACCAAATCCGACCTTCCCAAAGGCGCGACCGCCGTTCTCCTCGGGCAGGTCCAAACGATGAATAGCGCCTATGCCGGAATGTTGTTCGGACTGCTCGGCGCCATCGTGCTTATATACCTGCTGATTGTCGTGAACTTCCAATCCTGGGGCGATCCGCTGGTGATCATCATGTCGCTTCCGGCGGCGCTCGTCGGTATTGTCTGGATGTTGTTCGTCACGGGAACGACGCTGTCGGTGCCCGCCCTGACCGGAGCCATCATGTGCATGGGCGTCGCGACCGCTAACGCGGTTCTGGTCGTCAGCTTCGCGCGCGAACGCCTTGCCGAGCATGGCGATCCAATCCTGGCCGCACTCGAGTCGGGCTTCGTCCGTATCCGTCCCGTTCTGATGACTGCGCTCGCTATGGTTATCGGCATGGCGCCGATGGCATTGGGCCTCGGCGAAGGCGGTGAGCAGAACGCTCCGTTAGGTCGCGCGGTAATCGGCGGTCTCATATTCGCGACAGCAGCGACATTATTCATCGTACCGATCATTTTCAGCCTGATGCACCGGCGGAAGTCTGCTAGTTCATCGTCGCCGCAAGGTGCAGTTCCGGGAGAATTCCATGCTGCCTGAAAAGACCGCCGAAAAGCCGCGGCGATCGCGTTGGAAGATCCCGGCCGTGGCCGTCCTGTTCGTTGGCGGCGCGACTTTTCTCGCTTTCACTGGCATTACGAGCCGCGAGCAGACCGTCGCCCAATTGAAGAACAAATCAGCTGCGCGGGCCATCCCGACGGTTATCGTTTCAGCCCCGGCCGTCCAGCCGAGTATCGGCCAGCTCGATTTGCCCGGCCGTTTGGATGCCTATTATCAGGCAGCGCTCTTCGCGCGCGTTAGCGGCTACGTATCGAGCCGGAACGCGGACATCGGCACGCGCGTCAAAACTGGCGACGTGCTGGCAACCATCGACGCGCCGGATCTCGATCAGCAGCTGTCCCAGGCAGAGTCGGATCTGAACAACGCCAAGGCAAATGCGGCGCTCGCGGATGTCACCAACCAACGCTATCAGGCGCTGCTGCCCAACAGCTACGTCACCCACCAGGCCGCCGATGAAAAGAAGGCCGACCTCGAAGCGAAGAACGCATTGGTGAAGTCCGGGCAAGCCAACGTCGACCGGCTGAAGGCGCTCACCGCCTACAAAAGCATCGTCGCACCCTTCGACGGCATCGTGACCGTGCGCAACACCGACGTCGGAAACCTCATCAACACCGGCAGCTCGACGGGCTCGGAGATGTTTGTCGTCGCCGACGTCCACAAGCTTCGGCTTTACGTCAACGTTCCCCAAACCTACGTGCCGATGATCCCGAACGGCACCGTCGGCGTGCTGACCGTTCCCGAGCGCCCCGGCAAAAAGTATGAAGCCAAGGTCGAAGCATCTTCTGGCGCCGTCGATGTCGCGTCCGGCACCACACGCATGCAGCTTGTCGTCGACAACACTGCCGGTGAGCTCATGCCGGGCGCCTACGCCAGCGTTCATCTGACGGTCGGCACCAAGCACGATGTTCTCGTCATCCCGTCCAGCGCGATGCTGTTTGATAAAGCAGGTTTGCGCGTTGCAACGGTCGGCCCGGATGATCGGGTGACTTTGAAGCAGATCACGATTGGCCGCGACCTCGGCGCGACGTTGGAGATCGCCTCCGGCCTCAGCCCCGAAGACAGGGTCATCGAAAGCATCCCCGACGGCATCGTCGACGGCGACCGCGTGAACGTCAAGGAACACCCGAGTCCCTCAACGGCGCCCTCGTCGTCGAATGGACCCACTCCGCCGAACAAGGGCTGATGCTTAATAGGAGATGCCGGTAACGGGGAACACGGAAGTTGCGCCATGCGTTTACCGCGCATGGAACAACGGAAGGATCATGTCCCAATGAGGGTAAGAATTCTTGCCGGTGCCGCGCTGGCGGCTGCAATCCTCGTCAATTCACCTGTAGTCGCTGAGCCCTCGGCGAACGACATTCCAGCGAACGCGCCGGGCGGCGGCAAAGGCATAGAACCGGGCAAGGTCGGCCCGGGAAGTGAAAAGAATGCGGAGATTTCTCCGACATCGCCGGCAGTTCCCGTCGACAAGCAACCGCCTCCGGAAATCAGCTTGCCGGCCGATTCTGGTTCAGGAAGCAGTTCCGGCGAACAGGGCAATGGCCCCGAGGGCACGGCTCCGCCGCATGATCCTTCAGGGGCAGGACTGCAGTAAGCAGAGTGCCTGGGCAACGCCTCACGATTTAATCAAATGAAGACCGTTGTTATTCGGCGGAATTTGCCAAATTCGGCGGTCTTCATTGCGCGCGTGTCGAAAACCGGTGACAGAATGGTGTCTCAGCCAAGAAGCCAGTGAGGCCCAGCGCATGTTGAAAGTCTTGAGCGTCGCAAGCTTCGTTCTGGGCTTCGCGGTCCTCGTGCCGTCAGCCGACGCCCATCACTGGCGACACCATAACAATTATGGCTTCAAGCTCGGCTACCACAGGTACGGACCGCCATATGGTCCGCGCTTCGGCTTCTACACTTATGCCGGCGACCCATTTGCGCGCGACGACTATTACGATGGCCGCCGCTGCTACTACCTCCACCGTCGAGATTTCTGCCGCGGACCCCGGCCCCTCGACTGGCTGCGCTTCCGCTAAATCTCCGCGATTGGGAAAACGGCAATGCGAGCCGGCGCGGCCGATGTGAAGGCATCGGCCGGCCCCAGACCATGCCTGAGATCACCAGGCCGGAACACAAACCCGGCGCGGCCGAAAATCGAAACCGTTGTCGTAGTAGCAGTAGCGGACAGGATACGCGCGAACCGGAACAGGAACCGGAACCGGTACGGCATAAACCGGATAACGCGGAAGCGCGTAGTAGCTGCCAGCCGGATAGAACCCATAGGCCGGATAGAAGCCCCATCCCTCCCGGCGGCAATCGCGGCTCGGCGCATGATAGCCGTAAGGGTCGTAGACGCAGCCACGATGGCGCGCTTCAGCCGAAGTTGCGACCGCAAAACTCGAAGCCGCCGCGAGGACGGCTGCGTACTTCACAAAGGACATTAGGAGTCTCCCAGATGCACTCACGACCTGCACATTGGGAAAGAAGATAGAACAAGCCGTTATTCGGCGACGGCCCAAGCGAAACTAGGGTGAATGAAGACTTGCGTTTACTGGCCGGAATTCGGGGCGCCCCCGCCGCATTAATTGCCCGTTAGCCCTATTTGGTTGGCCAGAGCCTGGATCTCGTGAAGCGATTTCCGATCGGCCTCTATGAGCTTAGGAAGGCGCTTCGTCATCTTCTCTTTCAAATCAGCCGGACAGCCTGCCGGCAGCTTCATTAACGACTTGTCGACCTCTTCCTGGGCCTTCTTCTCGACATCCGCGCGATCGATCGCGGTATCGACGCATCCATATAAGTTGACGACGAACGGGGTCGTCGCTTTGTAAAAGCGGTCGAGCTTGTCCGCTTCCGCGTTGAAACCGCAGCGCCGCGCCAGCTGGATCTGCTCGAACTGATCGGCGACTTGCGACCGCATGACGAGCGACGTGCAAGCATATCCTGTGGCGATGCCGACCTGTTGCCTGCAGATGCCAAGCCGCATGTCCGCCTTCTGAATTTCATTGAGCGTGCAGGCCCCCGCACCGCTGCAAAATGCCGGAAAAAGGCCAAGCGCAAGCACGGCGGTCAATCTCGAATTCATGGGCTATCACTCCCCCGATGCAAAGAAACGCCGCTGTGGCCGCGGCAACAAACCGTAACAGAGAGAATGTGGCGCGCTGAGTGCGCCGCCTCCTATGTGACTTTATGCGCGTTCCGTTGGCTGAGACTGCGGCCAAGCGCCGGGTTTCATACGCTTTTTGTGCGAAGTGTTACGACCCGGTCACGTTTTGTCTCCCTGCCAAATGCTAGCCTCAATCCAGGTTTGTCGTTGGACGGTAACGCGAGGAAAAAGCGCGCAAATAGGGGTCCAAACGCCGTCAGGCGATAAGCATGTCTCGCGATTTCGAACTGCAGGACCTGCGCGCAGACCGGGAGCAGCGCCTTGGGGCTTTTCTAACGGGGAGAAGCCAACATGCGAAAATTCAAAGTCATTGTCTGGTGTGAGAACTGCCAGAACGACGTCGAAGGATGCTTCGGCGGCGGCTCGGAAACGATCGGCAGCGCGTTCGAGAGCTGGGACGACGCTCATAGAGCGGCCGCCGAATACTGCGGGAACATGCCCTACAACTATCGCGTCGAGGAAGACGACGAGTACTAGACGGTGCGTAGAAGCCATCGCGCGATCTGAACGCCGGATCGGTGGTCCGCTTGCGGGCCAAGCCATGCGACGCGGTCCAAGCCGGATCGCGATCGTCCGAAAATTTGCGAGCCGCAAAGCGAGGCTTGCACGCGCTTAACCGTGCTCAAAAAACAAAAAGGCGGCCATCCGAAGATGTCCGCCTTTTTCTGAGACGCAAAACTATTTAGCGACAATGACTTGAAAATCTTGACAAATCATGAGTGCCGCCCAGACCCGGCTCTGAGGAAAATCTGTTAAAAAAGCGTGCGTTCCTTGTGGGAGAATCCAAAAGAGTACAGCGCCAGGAATCGGATTCTGATTCCGTCGCATTGGGCGGGCATGATTCGGATCGGCGGTTGATCCGGGTCATCGCGGTGAGGGAATTCAATGCGCATGTACGGCTACACATCGGAAGAGCTTCAGTCGTTTTATGGTGTACTCGATCGCTTGGTGACTGAAGTTGCCGATCGTGAATTGCAGATAACAGTCTACGACATGATCCACCGGCTCTTCGAAGCCGCCGACAAGGGCGTCCGCGAACCAGAACGGTTGCGCCAAGCCGTGCTGCGAGGCTGGGTTGCGCCCGAGGCGCTCTTGGAAAGCGTGGAGCTGCACCACTGGCGCGCCGCGTGAGGCGCTTGCTGGACGTTGCCGGATGCACGGGAGTCCAGGAAGCGATCGGCTTCGCAATCATTCCTGGACGGCGGATGAACTTGGTCGTCTGCCGCCTTGAAAAGAAATGCGATCAACGGATCGCATTTTCGAGCGTCAATAGTCGTTTACGTCCTCGCGCGCAATTTTCACGTCGCCTTTCGATCGAAAAGTCAAACGCAGCCCGATAAAGGCCGCCATCGCGACGACTGCAAAAATCAAGATGTCCCGTTCCAAGTAGAAATTGTCAGATAAAAATTCGGTCAGCGCCACGCTGAACAAGCCAATCGCGAGGCTGAGGCAGATAAAGACGCCCGTTATCATCTCCAACGCCAGGATCACGACGCCTAGGATGAGAGCCACCTCGTAAGGCTGGAGATTCATCATCATTTGGAAACCAATCGGCTTGCGACAGACGATACGGACGATAGCGTTTCGAGCAAATCTGCTGGAAGAAGAATAATCTTCGCGGCAGGTTGCGTCCCTAACGTTTTGACTGCCTCGGCTTGGATTTTCTTGATATCGAAGTTTATCGCCGCTTCCCCGCCATTGTTGATGGCTTCGGCGATGGTTTTGACCGAATAGGCTTGAGCATCTGCAAGAACGCGTTGAGCCTGCGCCTGCTGCTGCGCCGTGTACAGCTCGGCGTCGGCGGCGAGATTGGCGGCTTGCTTCTTGCCTTCTGCTTCGCGAACCAGCGCGCGACGCGTGCGTTCGGAATTTAATTGCAGCTGCATTGCCGCTCTTGTTTCGGCATCGACTTCCACGTCGACGATTTCGACCCGCGTAAGAACGATACCCCATTCCTCAGTGACGTGTTGTATCTCAGCCTCGATCGTGTCTGAAAGCACACGACGGTTCGACTGAACATCGTCGAGGTCGGAATTACCAATCGTGCTTCGCACAATGCCGGTGATGATCGTTTCGATTGCCTGATCAATATTTTTGATCCGGTACCAAGCTCTCGAGGCATCCGTCACGCGATAGAGAATTGCGAGCTTAACTTCGATTTGAACGTTATCTTTCGTGATGCTCGGCACAGACTTTACCGGCAACTGACGTTCGAGAATGTTTTCCTTGTGCGCGATGCGATCGAAAAACGGCGTTACGATGTGAACGCCGGCACTCAAGGTTCGGCTATACCGTCCCATGCGTTCGACAAGCCAATTTTCCGTTTGGGGAACGATCTTCAAACTAAGAAAGATGACACAAAGGCAAATAGCGAGAATCGCAAGAACCGTCGTCATCACTTCCCCCAATCGAAAACTGTCAGAACCATTTAATCTGATAGCTATGACGTGACAATATAGGGGACCCCACGCGCCCGAGTGTTCGGAGCGGGTCAGTTTCGAATCCGACTTTGCTGATCGTCGTGCGCGAACGTCACTGCCGGCATCCGGAGTTGACCAACGTACACCGTTGGTGTCGCGCCTACAGGCTGGGCTTACTGATCATCAGCCAGACGATGACCAGCACGGACGCGAAGGCCGGGAAGCCGAACGCAAACCAGAGACGCCACAGACGGAAGTAGCTGGGCGGTAGACTCACGGCTCTCTCGGCCGCGTCACGGGCGATGTCGCGCATTCGCACCTGCATCCACACGACCGGCAGCCAGAACAGGCCCACGATGATGTAAAGCGCTAGACTCAGCGCAATCCAGCCGTCGAACAGCGGATAGCCAGCGATCAGCGCCAGCCAGCCACCGGTGATGGGTTGCAGCACGACGGCCGTCGCGGTGAACAGGGAGTCGGCAATGACAACCACACCTGCCGTGTGGGCGATCAGGCGTGAATCTCCCGTCCGGTGGGCCATCAGCATGAAGAAGGCGATGCCCGCGCCTGTGCCGAGGAGAATGGTCGCGCCGATGATGTGCAGCGTCTTGAGGAGCAGGTAAAGCGTCATCTCTCGTCCATCACCGCCAGGGAAACCAGCGCGAGCACTGCCGCCGGCACGCTTTTCACAAGCGGCCCCATGGGATCGGCCCAAAGGTCCGGAACCCACACGCTGGCCGCCGAAAGATATCCAGCCGTCACCACGATCATCGCGCGCAACGCCAGGGGCGCGGTAGCGCGTATGGAGACGAGGAAAGCCAGGCTAAGGTCGAGGATACTTCCGCCAACCACGAAAGCGTCGGCCAGACCTGCGGGGATTCCGGCGCCGGTGAGCAGCCCGGCTGCGCGGTCATGGCTCGCGAAGCCGACGACGCCCGAGACCGCCCAGAACGCCGCCAACGTGGCGAGCATCGTGGGTTTGAGGAAATACAAGTGCGCGAACCATCGCTCTTGCACACCGCTAGGCCAGCTCGAAAGCGTTTCGACCAGACCGCGCGGCGAGAGGCTGAGGCGCGAGTTCGCCGCGTCGCTGTCCCCGGTCACGCCGCCGGCAAGCTGGCGCATTGCGGCCGTGCGCATCGGGCTTCGCCACCCTAGCCACGCGAGTCCATCGGCAACCATCGCCACCGCCGCCGCTACCCATGTGGGCGCGGCGATCACGCGCGCGTCCGGCAAGCCGAGCCATGATCGGAAAGCACGCAGGATGTCGCCGAGACTGGTCCTTTCTGCAGAAACCAGATCGCACGTGAATCTGGCCGTCGGCACCACGAGCGCGCGAACCACGGCCAGGGCGACATCGTCCACCGAAATGACTTGGACGATAGCGTCCGGCCTTATGGCCGGGATGGCGAAAGGAAACGCCGAAAGGCCCCGCAACAGGGCGCTTCCGCCGTAGGCTGCCGGCGCCAACACCAGGCCGGGCCGGAGAATGATCCAGTCGAGGTTCGTGGCCCGGAGCGCTGCTTCGGCCTCGTGCTTCGTGTACTGGAAACGTCCTTCGCCGCGTTCGACGCCGACCGCCGAGATGTGCACGAACCGGCGGACGCCGTGCTGCTCGCAAGCGCGGGCCAATTCGGTCACGGCCCGGACGTGAACCCCTCGAAGGTCGTCGCGCGGGCTGTCCTGGAGTGCGCCCGCGCAGTTGACCACTGCGTCGATGCTGCCCAGGAGCGCCGCCCATCGGTCGGCGTTCATGTCACGCAGGTCGGCGTCCACCCAGCGAGCCTTTGGAAACCGGCGCCGCGCGACGCTGGTCTCACGGCCAAGGCCGACGACCTCGTGGCCTTCACCGAGGAGGCGAGCGGTTACGTAGCCGCCCACCAGTCCGTAGGCCCCAATCACCAAGATGCGCATGGACTACTGCATAGCCTCAGCGGCTTTGATCTGAAAACAAATCCGCTTCAACATTGCGAAGTATCCGCAGTCGCATGCCGTGAAGGTCGACCCCGCCTCTCGTTTTGACATCGGCCTTATCAATTGCGCTACGAGACTGCTGGCCGGCGCAGCCGGCGCCTGTCATCCATGGCATCGAATAGAAGAGGCCACGCGCCGTAAGCTGCGATCCGTCGATTTGGGGGCAAGTGTTTGAAAGCAATGGTGCCGCTTGCGTGACTCGAACACGCGACCCCGTCATTACGAATGACGTGCTCTACCGGCTGAGCTAAAGCGGCCCAAATCGACAAAGCCGGTTGCTGCTTGCCGATCGTCGTGCGCGAAAATATTTCAGGCACGCTCCAAGCACAGAATGCGCCGTGGTCCTGGTTCGCTGGTCCCGCTGGACCGGAAAACCTCGGAAGGCGGCGCATCGCGCTTCGAGTCCGAGCGTCCTAGCGCACCCATCCCGACATCGCAAGATGCAAACCGTATCGCCGGGGTCCGGAGCGCCTCAGCCAGCTAATCTGCTGTTCTGAAAGCCTGTTGTTGCGTCGTTCGAGGCAAAAAAGCCGCACGGAGAACCGCCAGGGCTATTGGCCCGGCTGCGCGAGCGGCCCCGGGTCCATGCGCTGTCCAAGCGTCGCTACGGAGTTGACGACGGCGATGGCGCCCTGTGCCTCAGCCGGTCATCGAACATCTCGGCATGCTAAGTGCTCGGCGCGATTGTTGCCGTTTGCACGCGCCTCGCCCGCTCAACGACGCGTTTTTAAATGCCTCTCTCGTTGCAGCTCCAACGATGCACAGAAATGTTGCGAGCGCGTCCCGGTTTAAGTTGTACGCTGACCAATCGCGAGGCACCCCTAACGCAAGTAGATATTGGCGTGAGGGATGTCTAGTCATGGTGAAAGTTTTAGGAATTGCAGCAGTCGCAGTTATTTTAAGCGCCGGAACCGCAGTTGCCGACCCTGGCGAATTCAACGGCTTCTACATTGGCGGGATCGCAAGTGCGGTGTTCGACAGTCCGACCGCCACGCTCTTCGATGACCACGTCGGCGGAGATCCTCCTCTCCATTCCGGCACGCGAGATCGCCCGACATACGGCGTGAAGGGTGGCTATAATTTCCAGTTCGACAGATATGTCGTTGGCATTGAAGGCGATTGGTCGTGGGGAACAGGCAAAAGCGAAACCGCCATTCTCGACGACGGTGGCCCGGGCATCGACAGCGCCAGCGCGAGACTTCAAAGCCTCGGAACCGTCCGCGGACGCTTAGGCTACGCATTCTTCGATAACGCGATGGTTTTCGGCACCGCCGGCATCGGCTGGGGCAACGCCGAATTTGGCTTTAGAGACGCCGACGAAATCTCCGGAACCGCCAGATTTCACTCCAGCGATATGGGAGCGGTCTATGGCGGCGGCTTCGAGTTGCTCTTCGCGTACAACCTCGTCTTGACCGCCGAATATCTGCATTACGACTTCGACAAGAACGTCTTCATCGCTGATGCCCCACAGCTGAATGGCGGATCGGATGTCGCGACGAAGCTCGGTCCGATCGACACGCTTCGCGTCTCGGTCAGCTATAAATTCGGCGGTGGCGAAGAGTGGGAACCACCGCCTCCGCTGAAATAGCACGCGCAATTCCGCGATCTCGGTCGGGCGGGGCGGCCAGCCTAGTTAGTTGACCGTCCGAAAATTTCGCCGCGCCACAGGCTGTTCAAGCTCTGGCTCGGCGGGATCGGTCCCGGGATCATCCGGCGCCCGAGGCGCGACGAAAACTTTCGCATCGGGCCGCGCAGCAGGCGCCCGATCCGGAGATGGCCGCTTGCTCGCCGTAGCGGCATCGTCCGCCACGGGCAGAGGACCTGCAGCACCGTTTACGGACGCTTCAGGAAAAGCCCCGTTGGGCTTAACGGTTGCGGTGACGGGTTCAGCTTCCACGACGTCGCTGTCGGAGTGCGCGAGCTTGCTCTCGATGTCATCGACGCTGCTCGCTTTCACCGGCTCGGAAGGGCCGGCTTCCGGCGTTCCCGCAACCGGCGCGATGGCGATCAGCTCATCAATCTTGTTCGCAAGAATTTCGCTGCCCTTCCCGTCCGTCGTTTCAACAGGCACACGCCACTGGAAGGCATCGAGACGGCCATCGACCGGCGATGTCGGCTCCCAATGATCGGAAATGACGCCGTCGGCCAACCACACGGGATCGCGAGCCGCGTTCATCGCCCGCGCCAGCCATTCGCGCACACGGCCCTTCTCGCCGTTTTCGCCCGCCTCGATGCGCGCCATCAGCATGGCGACGCGCTGCGTGAGACGGTCGGTCAGAAGCGGCTCGAGAGCGCGCCGCGCCTCGTCGTACATCCGCGCTTCGGTCGCCGTCGTTGCAACGGCGATGGGGCTTTCGATCGAATGCGGATTGAGCGCCGCGAGCTGCCGCACGCGGTCGAGCCTGTCGCGCGTGCTGTCGCCGATACGAGCATGGGCATATGTCGAAGCAAGATCGGGATGCGGAGATTTCGACCACGTCTTCTGAAGAACCTTTGCGGCCTTGGCCGTATTGCCCCGCGACGCGAGAATGCGCCCTGCGACAACTGCCGCCGGGACGAGATCCGGGGCGAGCGCGTGCGCCTCGAGTGCCCAGGCAAGCGCCTTGTCCGGAGCGTCGTCTTCGGCCTCGACGGCTCTCGCCGTCAGCAAAACGGCACGCTTGCGATCGGCCGCGGCCTTCGCGATATGGCCGCTCTTCTTGGCGTGATCGAGCGTCGCCAGCGCGGCGCGCCAATCCTTCTGCTTGCACTGCTGCTCGAAGAGCGCTGTCGACGACCATCCAAGCTTCGGATTGGCTTTGAGCGCGCGCGCCGCGAATTGTCGCGCCGCTTCGCCCGCGCCTTCGCGTTGCGCTTCGAGGAACAGGCCGCGAAGCCCGAGCTGCTCTGTTTCCGGCGAGGCCAGCATGGCTTCATAGATGCGCCGTGCCGCGGCGCGATCACCCGCAAGCTCGGCCGATTGTGCCCGCAGAAGATGCGTCAATGGCTCATGCGGCAGTGTCTTCCGCGCCTGCAGGGCGTAACGCGAAGCAAGCGCGCTGTCGCCTGCGCCGATCGCAATCAGGCCGCCGGAAAGAGCATCGAGCCCCTTCTTCTCCCGTTGCCGCAATAAACGATGGCCGATGGCAGCCGGACTATTCCAGAGCGCGCGGAAGACCGACCACAGGAACACCAGCGTCGCGACCAGCGCTGCCAGGATGACGACCGCGCGGAAAACCGATGTCTCGATATCGTAGCCCTGCCAGGCGATCTGCAGCGTTCCGGGCCGGTCCGCGAGCCACGCGAGACCGGAGGCGATAAGGGCGATCGTGAGCAGATAGACGACGAGGCGCACCATGACGCAAACCCTTTGAAGTGTTAAGGCGACGGCTTCGCCGTCTGCTGAGAGCCGGTCGCAATCGATGTCTTGAGTTGGGATTCGAGGTCGGCTAGCGCCTTATCGACACTGACCCGAGCCGCAACCTTGTCGAGGAAAGGTCGCGCCGCATCCTGTGCCTTCGGCGAAAGCTCTTTCGCCGCCTCGAGAACATCGGGCAACCGCCCGTCGTTCAGCGCAACCTGCATGCGCCCGACGATAGCCTCGGTGCTCTTATCGTCAGGCTTGAGATCGACGCGCCGGACGCGAACCACCGATTTGGCGCCCGCCCACAGGCGATCGACGACCGTCGCATTGTCGGGTTCGGCATCGGCGTCGATGGCGTTATCGGCGGCGGATCTGAAATCCTTAGTGAGATCTGCGAGCGACGGCACGCCGGTCTCCTTCAAGCTCTCGAGAGCCGATAGATCGACGGTGTTGCCCGCGACTTTCTTCACGTCCGCGAGCTGGCCCGAAAAGTTCTGTCCGCTGTCGAGCGCACGCCGCAAGTTCTGCAATTCGAGTGCGAGCACGACGCGTTGCGCACTTTCCTGCCGCGCCGCGTCGCCTTGAACGACACCCTGAACGCTCTTCTCGAGTGCAGCCGTCCGGTCGGAGAGAGGCTGAACAGCGGCCGTGATGTCCGTCGGTTTGGCCGCTGCCGTTTTCAAGCCTTCGAATGCAGCCTTGAGGCTCTGCGTTTCGTCCTGCGCGACCTTCAGATCGGCCGCAACATGATCGGTCGCTGTTTTAACCGCCGCAATTTCCGTCTCGATGCGAACGTTATCCGTCTTCAGACCGGCGACATCCTTATCGATGCGTTGGGTTCCGGCGCGCGCGGCTTCGCTGGCTTCGGCTGCCGCTTGTACACGGCCCTCGACATCCTTGGCGACGCTGACGCGCAATGCGGTGAGCTGTGTCGAAAGGCTCGTTTCGAGATCGGAAACCTTGCCGGTCAGCGCCGCGAGTTGCTCGATGCGGTTGGCATTTGGATCGTTGACGCCAGCGTCCGCAAGCGCCTTGAACTTGTCTTCGACCTTGCCGACGCGCTCGATGAGCTGCGGCGATCCGGCGTCCGATGCCGCCGACGCGAGCGCCGACTTCGTTTCCGCGACGAGCCGATTCTGACTTTCCGTGATGGCCGGAATTTTCTTCGTTTGCGTCTCGAGGTCGGAGAGGCGGAATTCGATGCTGCTCAAGTCGGGCACGGGAATAGGCGTGGTCTGCGCTTTCTCGACCGCCGCGAGACGCTGCGTGAGCGCGGCGACCACATCGTCCGACCCTCTGAACCCAAGCTGCGGAAGCCCCCATTGGTAGGCGAGGAGCGCGAGTGCGCCACCGGCGATGCCCGCCGCGAGATGGCTGAAAAATCCGCCGCGCTTCCGGATGACGATATCCTCCTCGTCATCGTCGTCGCGCGCTGAACCGGCGCTCGCCGTCGAGGCACCGGCAGAAGCAGACGATGATCTCGCGCTATCGCTCTTCAGGAATTTAGGTGTCGAAGTGTCGGCCTTCGCTTCGCTGTCGGCAGACGTCCCCGCATAGGATCGCGCCGCTGCGGGCAAAGGCACATCGGCGCCGAGAGCCTTTGCCGCCGCTGGCGAGGCCTCACCCTTCGCGGGGGTATTTTCAATCTCGGTCGCCTTGAGGTCGAGCGTCGCATAGGGCCGCTTTCCGGCACTTGATCCTGCACTCGATTTGTCGTCTGCCATCGAAGCTTTAGCCTCCACACGAAACTCGCGTATGCTATCTGCACCCGGTCGATAGCCGGGCATTCAGTCAAAATTTTTGTCTGTTGAGAAAGCTCTGAAGCCGGGGCATCTAACCGGCCGGTACGCGCCTTATTACTCCGCTTTCGAATTTGCCGCGAGACGTTTTACGAGCGCAATCATTTCTTCGAGATTAGGATTTGAAGCGACCAGGACGTTATAGCCTTTTTCCGGCTGCCCCAAGGCCTCAGCCACCCGAGGGGAAAGACAGAGATGCGATACGCCGGAAAGTTGTACCGGCAGCGACAGATCTCCGACGAGGCGCGCCCAGGTCGCGGCCGTGCGCGGCGACATCAGTGTGACCGCGTCGATACTGCCGTTTTGAAGCGCTTCGATGACAGCAGGATTTAAACGTTCGGCAGCAACCGACCGGTAAGCCTTCACTGCCCGGACGTGGATCCCAGCGTTCGCCAGCGCCCCTGCGATATCGAAGGCAATGACATCGCCCCGAAGGTAAACCGGGCGTTCGCCGAGCTCCGCCCGCCGCGAAGCCAGAATGGGCACGAGTTCCGAGCCCGTCCCCGGACCTTCGATGACGTTCGTGAATCCGATTTCCCGGGCCGCGGCGCCGGTACCGGGCCCGACGGCAAAAAACGGCAGATCGATTGCGGACTTCAACTCGGACGTCAGCGCATTGCGGCTTGTCGCGATCAGCGCCGTGGCGTCGCGAAGGATGTCGGCGGGAATGGCATCGGGTACGATCTCGATGAGCGGCGAGAGCGTGACACGCCAGCCCAGCGCTTCAATGCGTGACTTGAGCGGCTCGGCATCGCCGAGAGGCCGCGTGACGACGACATGCATCAGGCGTTCGATCGAAGAAGGATGGCGGGATCTGCCTTCGTTAGAATCTCATCTGCTGCGGCAAGGCCGAGTTCTGCAGCATTCTCCGGCGGCCCGCTTCGCGAAACGTCGTAACTCCGACTGCCATCGACCGACAGGATTTGCCCGCGAAAGAGCAATTCGCCCGCGTTGATCACAGCGTAACCGGCGATGGGTGTGCGGCACGAGCCCTCCATGCGGGCAAGGAACGTGCGCTCAGCTGTTGCTGCCACAGCCGTTTCCGGATCGTTCAACGGTCTGATCAGCGCCGCCGTCGCCTCGTCGCCCTCGCGAATTTCAAGCGCGATCACGCCCTGCGCCACCGCGGGCAACATGTGCTCGATCGAAACCGGCGCCGTAATGCGATCCTGCATTCCGAGCCTCTTCAAACCCGCAACGGCAAGAAACGTCGCCTCGGCGACACCTTCCTCGAGCTTGCGCAGCCGCGTCTGCACGTTGCCGCGAAATTCAACGACCCGAAGATCCGGCCGCGCATTGAGAACCTGCGACTTCCGCCGCAACGACGACGTGCCGACAACCGCATTCAACGGAAGCGCATTGAAATCCGCATGGCGCAACGAAATGAACGCGTCGCGCGGATCCTCGCGCGGCAAGACGGCGCCAACGGCCAGCCCGCCAGGAAGAACCGTCTGCATGTCCTTCATCGAATGAACGCCGACATCGACCTCGTTCGCGATGAGGGCGTCTTCGATTTCTTTGGTAAAGAGACCTTTGCCACCAACATCGGCCAGCGGCCGGTCGAGCACGCGATCGCCCGTCGTCTTGATGACGTTGACGCTTATGGCGCTCTCAGGAAGACCATGCGCGGCCATCAGGCGCGCCTTGACTTCATGCGCCTGGGCTAGTGCCAAAGGCGAGCCTCGAGTGCCGATACGAATGCGCGTCGCTTGCAAAAAGGTCTCTCCGGATGCTAGGCGGGCGCTCGTGTCCGTGTTCCGGTAATGAGTGCCGTTATTCGGGCGATACTAATGCTCCAAAGGCGCGCGAATTCCAACCTCGCGCCGGCAAGTTCCTGAACATATGGCTGAGCTTACCGATTTTGCGCCTAATCCCGTGCTGGTTCTCGGCATAGAAACGAGCTGCGACGAGACCGCCGCCGCCGTCGTGGCGCGCGATGCCGCAGGCACAGGGCGCATTTTATCTAACGTCGTACTGTCCCAATTCGACAGCCACGCCCTCTATGGCGGCGTCGTCCCCGAAATCGCTGCCCGCGCCCATACCGAATGCCTCGACGTCCTCATTCGGAAAGCTCTCGAAGAGGCCGGCGTTGCCCTCGGCGATCTGTCCGCCGTTGCGGCGTCGACGGGACCGGGCCTCATCGGCGGCCTGATCGTCGGCGCGACCAGCGGCAAAGCCCTCGCGCTCGCGACGGGCATTCCCTTCCTCGCCATCAATCATCTCGAGGCCCACGCCCTGACCGCGGGCCTGACGGACGGCATCCGGCCGCCCTACCTCATGCTTCTGGTGTCGGGCGGACATACCCAATTACTCTGGGTTGAAGGCATCGGCCGCTACCGCCGGCTCGCGACAACGATCGACGATGCCCTGGGTGAAGCCTTCGACAAGACCGCAAAGTTGCTGGGCCTCCCCATGCCCGGCGGACCGGCCGTCGAACGCGCCGCCATGAACGGCAATCCGCGCCGGTTCAACCTGCCCCGGCCGATGTTGGGCCGCGAAGACCCCCATTTCTCGTTTGCCGGCCTCAAGACCGCGGTCCGCCACGCCGCCGCTAAGATCGCCCCGCTCTCGGACCAGGATGTCGCCGACCTCTGCGCGTCGTTTCAGGCAGCCGTTTCCGACAGCGTCGCCGACAGGGTGCGTTTGGCGATACGCAGCGTCCTTCCGCTGTCGCCAGAGGGCGCCCCCCGAAACTTCGTCGCCGCTGGCGGCGTCGCCGCTAACAAAACTTTGCGAACGACGCTCATTGGAATTGCCGGAGAGTTCGGCTTCGCCTTCCGTGCGCCGCCCCTCGAACTCTGCACCGACAACGGTGCCATGATTGCCTGGGCCGGTGCGGAACGTTTGACAGCGGGCCTCGTCGATGGCCTCGACGCGCCAGTAAAGCCGCGCTGGCCGCTCGATCCTGCCGCAGCCAAAGCGGCAGGCGCGGGCGTCAAAGCCTAAAGGCAGCGCCGGTCGAAATGCCGTGCTAAACTAAGACGAATTCGATCTGGGGGCGCGCTTGCAAATTAAGTCGGTGAGCATTATCGGCGGGGGCGCGTGGGGAACAGCGCTCGCTCAGACGTTGGCGCACAGCCAGACGGCTGTCACGCTGTGGGCGCGTGAGACCGAGGTGGTCGACGACATCAATAAGCGCCACGTCAACCGGACATTCCTGCCCGGCGTCAGCCTCAATCCCGCGATCCGCGCCACGCCCGATCTTTTGGCGGCAGCAGCTTCGGATGCAATCCTGGCCGTCGTTCCGGCGCAGCACTTGCGCAATGTGATCGGCAGGCTCGCAAAGCAGCTCGCTCCGGATACGCCCGTCATCATCTGCGCGAAGGGCATCGAGGAATCGACGGGCCGGTTCATGGGCGACGTCCTTGAGGAAGCCGCGCCTCAGGCGTTGCGCGCCGTCCTTTCGGGACCGAGTTTCGCAGCCGACGTTGCACGCGGCCTGCCATCGGCGCTGACGCTCGCCTGCCGCAACGAGAACGCCGGCCGCGCCCTGACGGCTGCACTCTCTTCTCGACAGATGCGCCTCTATTGGTCGAGCGATGTGCTCGGCGCAGAACTAGGAGGCGCCGTGAAAAATGTCCTGGCCATCGCCGCCGGCATCGTCGAAGGCCGCGGCCTCGGAGCAAGCGCTCACGCTGCGATCGTCACCCGCGGATTTGCCGAACTTCGCCGCTTCGGCGAGGCGATGGGCGCACGGCCGGAAACCCTGCTCGGTCTCTCGGGGCTCGGCGATCTCATCTTGACGTGCGGAAGCGCCCAGTCGCGCAACATGTCTCTCGGACGTGCCTTGGGCGAAGGCCGTAGCCTCAGCGAATTCCTCGGTACGCGCGTAACGGTTGCCGAAGGCGTCCACACCTGCGCAGCGCTGGTCCGCCTCGCGCGTGAAAAAGGTGTCGAAATGCCGATCGCCGAAGCCGTGCACGGGATCATCGAAGGCCGGCTCGAGGTCGACGAAGCCATCACGGCACTCATGCAACGGCCGCTGAAAGCCGAAGACTGACGGCGTCGCATGTCCGAGCCGACGTCTGCTGCGACCTTTCATCCTGAGCTTCGATAATTTCCCCAATCGTCACTGATGATTGGGGCTTCTCGGGCGTTCGATGGAAAACATTTTGCCGATCGCGAAGATAGGCAAGCACGACGCCTTTACCGAATATCAAGGCATTGCTGAGATAACGGACAAACAGGTCCCGGACGTCAGCGTTCGTTGACCGCCAAAAGTTTCGTGTCGCGTCCAAAACCCCATGCTTTTGCGAGCATGGGGTTTTTGCATCTTTCGGCGCGGCCTTGAGCAACCCGCCGTTTCGCGCTAGCACCAGCCACTTACATAAAGGCTGAGCATGACCGCCTTCTGGCTGCTGAAATCCGAACCCGACGTGTTCTCTTGGAGCGATCTCGTCTCCCGTGGAGCGCGGGGGGAATCGTGGGACGGCGTTCGCAATTATCAGGCTCGCAACAACATGCGGGCGATGAAGGTCGGCGACCTCGGATTTTTCTATCACTCGAATGAAGGCAAAGAGATCGTCGGAATTCTCCGCATCATTGCGCTTGCTCATCCCGAGGCGAAAGACGAGACCGGCAAGTGGGAATGCGTCGACGTCGCCGCCGTCGTCCCCGTTCCAAAACCGGTGGGCCTCGACGCCGTCAAGGCCAACCCGAAGCTTTCGAGCATGGTGCTCGTCAACAATTCGCGTCTCTCGGTGCAGCCCGTGTCCGCCGATGGATGGAAGGAAATCTGCAAGATGGGCGGTGTCGATCTGAAGACGCTCAAGGACCGATGACCGCCCGGCTCGATCCCGCTGATCCTCAAAGCGCTCAACAGTTCATACTCGAAAACACGAAGCCCATCGCTCCGCCCTTGGTGCCTGAAATCATGCTGCGACTTGCGGAAGAGTCGCTGCCGATTTGGCAAAAGAGCGAGGACGAGCTTGGCGAGCTTAACGTGCCGCCTCCTTACTGGGCTTTTGCCTGGGCGGGAGGTCAGGCCGTCAGCCGCTACCTGCTCGATCACCCCGAAATTTGCCGCGGCCGGACCGTTCTCGATATCGGCGCGGGCTCCGGAATTTCCGCGATCGCAGCCGCCAAGACTGGCGCCATCCGCGTCCTGGCCGCGGATATAGACGGATTGGCGGTCGCCGCCTGCGCCGTGAATGCCGGAGCGAACGGCGTCGCCATCGAAACGACATTAGCCGATTTGCTCGACGCTGAGCCGCCGCAGGGTAGCGTCGTCATCCTGGGAGATCTCTTTTACGAACGCCAGCTGGCCACCCGCGTGACCCAGTACATCGACCGGGCCAAAGAACGGGGCTGCTCGGTTTACATCGGCGATCCCCGGCGAAGCTATTTCCCGGAAAACCGATTCACACCGCTTGCGGAATATCAGGTCCCGGTAACGCGCGAACTTGAGGATTACGACATCAAGCGGACGACCGTCTGGGGCGGGTAGCGGGCGGCGCGGCAGTGCGATATTGAACTGAAAACATTTTAGGCCGGTTAGCGGCAGGTCGGCCATCGATCATGTTGTGAACCGGCGCTCGCCACAGCATAATAGGGGAAATGGCCGCGTCTCAGACGGCCAATCGGAGGAGCGCTTCTCATGTCAGACAAAGTTTACGCCGTGCCCTCAGAATGGGCGAAGCGGGCTTATATTAACTCTGATTCCTACAAGACGATGTATGAGGAGTCCGTTGCGGACCCAGAGAAATTCTGGTCGAACGCCGGCAAATGCCTCGATTGGATCAGGCCCTATACGCGCGCGAAAAATACGAGCTTCGCGCCCGGCAACGTCGACATCCGCTGGTACGAAGACGGAACGCTCAACGTCTCGGCAAACTGCATCGATCGCCACCTCGAAAAGCGCGGCGATAAGGTTGCGATCATCTGGGAAGGCGACAATCCGAGCGAAAGCGAACAGATCACCTATCGCCAGCTCCACGACCGCGTGCAGCGCTTCGCCAACGTGCTGAAGAAGCACGGCGTCAAGAGAAGCGACCGCGTTACGATCTATCTGCCGATGATTCCCGAAGCAGCCTACGCGATGTTGGCCTGCACACGGATAGGCGCTGTTCATTCGATTGTCTTCGGCGGATTTTCGCCAGACAGCCTTCAGAACCGTATCGAAGACGCGGATTCAAAGCTCATCATCACAGCGGATGAAGCCCTTCGCGCCGGCAAAAGTGTGCCCCTGAAGAAAAACGCCGACGCAGCCCTCGCGAAATGCAAGGGCGACGAAAAATTGCTCGTCGTCCGCCGCACTGGAAACCCCGTTCCCTGGACGGACGGCCGCGATTTCTGGCTGCACGAAGAGCTTGCGACCGTACCCGCCGAATGCAGCCCGGTGGAAATGCGTGCCGAAGACCCGCTGTTTATTCTCTACACGTCGGGTTCGACCGGGAAGCCGAAGGGCGTCGTCCACACCACGGGCGGATATCTCGTCTACGCATCGATGACCCACCAATACGTTTTCGACTACCATGAAGACGATATCTATTGGTGCACGGCGGACGTCGGCTGGGTCACCGGGCACAGCTACATCGTTTACGGCCCGCTTGCGAACGGCGCGACGACGCTGATGTTCGAAGGCGTGCCGACTTATCCGACATCATCGCGGTTCTGGAACGTCGTCGATAAGTGGAAAGTCACGATCTTCTATACCGCGCCGACTGCCATTCGCTCCCTGATGGGTGCGGGCGATGCGCTCGTCAAATCCACGGACCGTTCCTCGTTGCGCCTTCTCGGCTCGGTCGGCGAACCCATCAATCCCGAAGCCTGGGAGTGGTATCATAACGTCGTCGGCGACGGCAGATGCCCGATCGTCGATACGTGGTGGCAAACAGAAACGGGAGGCATCCTCATAACGCCCCTTCCCGGCGCCACGGATTTGAAACCGGGTTCGGCAACCAAGCCCTTCTTCGGCGTTCGTCCCGCACTCGTTGACGAAAAAGGCCAATTCCTCGGCGGCGCGGCGCAAGGCAATCTCGTTATACTCGACAGCTGGCCGGGACAGTCGCGCACGATCTACGGCGACCATGACCGGTTCGTGCAAACGTACTTCTCTGCTTATCCAGGAATGTACTTCTCGGGCGACGGCTGCCGGCGCGATGACGACGGCTATTACTGGATCACCGGACGTGTCGACGACGTCATCAACGTCTCCGGCCACCGCATGGGCACGGCCGAAGTCGAAAGCGCACTCGTCTCCCATCCGAAGGTCGCCGAAGCCGCCGTTGTCGGCTATCCGCACGATCTCAAAGGCCAGGGCATCTATTGCTATGTGACGCTCAACATCGGCGAGAGTGGCGATGACGCGCTGAAGCGCGATCTCGTCGCCCATGTCCGTAGAGAGATTGGTCCGATCGCCTCTCCGGATCTCATCCAGTTCTCGCCGGGGCTGCCGAAAACGCGGTCCGGCAAGATTATGCGCCGCATCCTGCGAAAGATTGCGGAGGATGATTTCGGCAGCTTGGGCGATACCTCTACGCTGTCCGATCCGACCGTCGTCGATGACCTGATTACGAATCGTCAAAACCGGCGCGTCATCTAGCGCCGGCACCACCGGCGGCATCAAAAGTCAGATGTGATGCCGCCCTTCTCCCAGTCGCCGAAACGCGTGGGATCGGGCCCGTCTCTGCCACCGATTTCACGCGGCGCCTTGGATTCGCCAGACAGTTTTTGACGCCGCTCTTCCGCCTCAGCGAGTGCGCGGCGAGCCTCGGGCGTCAGCACGCGCGTATCGGGCGAAGTCGATTGCGCCCCGTCCGGCCGATCACCGCCGGCCCTATCGTCGCCTGTCCGATCTTCGGCTGTCATATAGAGCAAACGTCCTTTTAATCGGTTTCGCTGCCTTTTTCGGCGCGTCGCCTTTATGGATTTCGTCCGGCACCATATATACGCGGCTGTAAGGTTGTAGACTAGCTTAGGGACCACGTGTCGCGAGTATGCTCAAATGCCTATGAACTATGCCAAGACCGCGCTGCTTCTGGCAGCATTGACGGCGATCTTCGTCGCATTGGGCGCAGCCATCGGCGGCCAGGCGGGTCTCGTCATCGCGTTCTTCATCGCGCTGGTGATGAACGTCGTCAGTCTCTGGAAATCGGATTCCATCGTCCTGCGCATGTTCAACGCCCAGGAGGTCAGCGAAGCGACGGGGCCTGAACTCTATCGGATCGTGCGCGATCTGGCTCGCAATGCAGACCTTCCGATGCCGCGCGTCTACATCATGAACAATCCGCAGCCCAACGCCTTCGCGACGGGCCGCAGCCCCTCGCATGCCGCCGTCTGTGCATCGACCGGCCTTCTCGAAGCGCTCGACCGCGACGAGATCGCTGGCGTGCTCGCGCACGAGCTGGCTCACATCAAAAACCGGGACACTTTGACAATGGCCGTCGCCGCAACGATCGGCGGCGCGGTTTCCATGGTCGCCCAATATATGCAGTTCGGCATGTTGTTCGGCGGCGGCCGCGGTGGGGATCGTGGCGGCCTTGGCGTGTTCGGCACGCTCGCCGCCATCATTCTTGCGCCGATGGCAGCTGGCCTCGTGCAAATGGCGATCAGCCGGTCGCGCGAATATCAGGCCGATCGTCTCGGGGCGATGATTTGCGGTAAGCCCCTCTGGCTCGCCTCGGCCCTGCGAAAGATCGACGGCGCGGCGCGCCGAATTCCGAACGAGGAAGCCGAAGCAATCCCTGCAGCCGCGCACATGTTCATCATCAATCCGCTGAACGGCCACGGCGTCGACAATCTCTTCTCGACCCACCCCAACGTCGAAAATCGCATCGCCGCGCTCGAAGCCCTGGCGCGCGAGATGGGCGCCACCGGCACGGGCCCCGGCGGTCGCCCCGGCAGCCCCGGCGAAGTCTGGATCGGTGGTCAGAACTACACCAAACCGACGAACCCTTGGGGCTGACGTGAAAGACACGATAAAAAGAAACGGTCCGCGTCCGGCGGCAACGGGCGCGCGATTCAAGCGCGATCACAAACCCAAGGCCAAAGCTGCCCGCCCTCCATCACCCGCGGGCGACGGTCTTAAGACGCGCGATGTCGCGGTTTCCGCACTCTTCTCCGTGCTGATTGAACATCGCCCGTTCGACGACGCGTTCACAACCGTATCTGCGGCCCGCGATCTCGCTCCGCGCGACCGTGCCTTTGCTCGCCTTATCGCCACGACCGCCCTCCGCAATCGCGGCGCGTTGCAGGCCGTGCTGAAAACCTATATCGCAAAGCCGCTCCCCGAACACATCGGCCGCTTGGACGAAATCCTTCTCGCGGCCGCGGCGCAGCTGCTTCTGCTGCAAACACCGCCGCACGCCGCGATCTCCCTTGCCGTCGATCAATGTCACGCCGACACCAACGGCAAGCGCTTTGCAAATCTCGTCAACGCCGTCCTCCGGCGCTTGAGCGAAACCGGCCAGGGCCGCCTCGCATCGCTGGACAATGTCACGCTGACGTTCCCGGATTGGCTCCTCAAGCGTTGGAGCGACACATATGGCGCGGCCGAGGCTCGGCAAATCGCGCGCGCATCGCTGGTGGAACCTGCTCTCGATCTGACCGTCAAATCCGATCCCGAACTGTGGGCCGAGCGCATCGGCGCCGTCGTGCTGCCGACCGGCTCGATCCGGTGCGCTCAAGCCGGACGCATCGAGGAGCTGCCGGGCTTTAGCATGGGCGCGTGGTGGGTGCAGGACGCCGCCGCGGCTCTCCCGGTAAAGCTGTTGGGCGATGTCGCCGGGCTCTCGGTGCTCGACCTTTGCGCCGCTCCCGGAGGCAAGACGGCGCAGCTCGCCGCCGGCGGCGCCGAAGTAACGGCAGTCGACAAGTCGGCTGGACGATTGTCACGCCTCAAGGACAATCTCACGCGCCTCGGACTTACCGCGAATACCGTCGTCTCCGACGCGCTGACCTTCACGTCGGAAACGCAGTTCGACGCCATTCTGATCGATAGCCCGTGCACGTCGACCGGAACGATCCGCCGCCATCCCGATATTTTGTATCTGAAGCGCCCGGAAGACGTCGCCGCCCTAGCAAGCTTGCAGTCCAAATTGCTCGACCGCGCCGCAGGTCTTTTGAAGCCCGGCGGCACGCTCGTCTATTGCACCTGTTCGCTCGAACGCGAGGAAGGCGAAAGCCAAGTCGATGCCTTCCTCGACCGCCACAAGGACTTCGCGCGCCGCCCCATCATGCTCGACGAAGCGACAATCCCGCTGTCATGGCGAACCCCGGACGGCGATCTTCGGACATTGCCTTCCCATTTTGCCGATTTGCCCGAAGGCCTGCGTGGGCTGGACGGCTTTTTCGCAGCAACCCTGGTGAAGTCGTCCTAAGCTCACAGTCTGTGTGCCCCGACGCCTTGTTTTGGCGCGGGTCAGGGGCTACTCCAATCTTCCGATCGGGCCAATTTTCGCGCGACGCAGGAGCAATTCCCCTTGAGCCTCAATGTCACGGAACGGCTGAAGATCCGCTCCCTTTCGGTTGAGCGCCTCCGCCGCCGCGCCGTGACGTTCACACTATCGTCACCGCTGATGCGTTGGCGCTACGCGGGCAACGGCGCCGATCAGATCCTAATCGTGCCGCAGGAATTGCGCGCGGCCGATCCGAGCTTCTGGACAGAGGTTGCGCACGGCCACTTCGGCCTCGCGTCCGAGATCGCCGACTTAAAGGGAGCTTCCGCCTTTCGCGTCACGCCGCCGAGCCTCGCATGGGAGCGCGAGCTTCACGGTTTCGGCTGGCTACGCCATCTGGCCGCGACCGAGGAAGAAGAGGCGGCTGCCGCCGCGCGAGAACTCGTCCTCGAATGGATCGCCCTGAAGCGCCTTTCGCAAGGCATCGCTTACGAACCAGACGTCATCGCTCGCCGGCTGATCTCCTGGATTTCTCAAGCCAACATGCTGCTCGAGGGCCTCGACGCGCGCTCTTACACGCAGATCATGTCGAGCATGGGCCAGCAGATCGTTGCGCTTCGAACGACATGGCGCAATGCCCCCGACGGCGTGCCTCGCATGATCTGCCTGATCGCGCTCGTCCTGACGGGACTTTCCGTTTCCGGGCACGACCGGCAATTGAAGGAAGCGGAAGCCGCGCTCGTAACCGAGTTAAGGCGGCAGATTCTCGACGACGGCGGACACGTCAGCCGCAGCGCCAGCGTTCTATCCGATCTCGTCCTCGACCTGTTGCCGCTCGGCCAGTGCTTCAGCTCGCGCGCTCTGCCGCCGCCCGACGAGATCAACACGGCGATCAAAAAATCTCTGAAGTTTTTGCGTTTCATGCGGCTTGGCAATGGCATGCTCGCGCGTTTCAACGGCGTCAGCACGGGGTCTCCCGCGGCGCTCGCGACGGTTCTGGGCTATTCGAGCGGCGAACTCGACCTCATGCCGGTCGCGCATTCGTCGGGCTATGCGAGGCTGGAACGCGGTTCAACGATCATCGTCGCCGACGTCGGCTCCCCTCCCCCGCTTGAACTTTCGACGCAAGCACAGGCCGGAGCGCTATCCTTCGAAATGACGGCGCGCCATCATCTGATTTTCGCTAACGGCGGATTTCCGGGACCCGCCGACCACGACTGGGATTCCGTCGCGCGCGCGACTGCCAGCCACAACACGCTATGCCTCGCCGAAACGGCGTCATCGCGGCTCATCCGGCATGACCAGCTCGAAACCATGGTCGACGGCCTGCCGATCCGCGGACCGGATGCGGTCGCCTTCGAATTCAACAACGGCCCGGAAGTCGCGCAATTAACCGCAAACCACGACGGTTATCTGAAGCGCTTCGGACTGGTCCACGCGCGCCGCATCGTATTGTCGTCCAATGGCGACAGATTGGATGGCGCCGACAGCCTCGAGCCGCCGAAGGGAACGCTCCGCCTGAAGCAGGATCTGCCTTACGCGATTCACTTCCACCTTCATCCGGATTGCATCTGCCGTTTGGCCGGAAAGGGCGCTTGCCGAATTACACTCCGCGACGGCGAAACTTGGCTATTCGCCGTCGCCGGCGACGCCGCCCAGTTATCGATCGAGGAAAGCCTGTTCTTTGTGGACAGCGCCGGTCCGCGGCCAAGCCTCCAAATCGTGCTCCGCGGGACGACCTTCGGCCAGACGGAAGTTGGCTGGTCCGTGCACGCGGAACGGCCGAACGCCCGCCAAACCTGATCGCTTGGCCTGATTGCCCGGCGGAGAACGACCTCAATCCGCGCGTCAGATCCACGCGCGGGATAGCCTTGCCAAACGCGTCGTGCTAACCGCCACTCAGAACACACTGGGATGCACATGGCCGATCAACAGATACGCCGGGCCCTCCTGTCGGTCTCCGACAAGACCGGGCTCATTTCTTTCGCCACAGCTCTGAAAAACCGCGGCATCGAGCTTGTTTCGACAGGCGGAACGGCTGCTGCGCTCAAGACGGCGGGCCTGCCGGTTCAAGACGTCTCCGAACTGACGGGCTTCCCCGAGATGATGGACGGACGCGTCAAGACTTTGCATCCCAAAGTCCACGGCGGCCTTCTCGCCATCCGCGGCAACGCCGTTCACGACGAAGCCGCACATGAACACGGAATTCTGCCGATCGATCTACTCGTCGTGAACCTCTATCCCTTCGAGGCGACGGTCGCCAAGAATGCGGCATACGACGACTGCGTCGAGAACATCGACGTCGGCGGCCCGGCGATGATCCGCGGCGCCGCGAAAAACCACGAGAGCGTCACCGTCGTCGTCGAGCCAGCCGATTACGATCGCGTGCTTGAGGAAATCACGGCCAACAACGGCGCGACGACGTTGGCGCTCCGCAAAGCACTTGCCGCCAAAGCGTTCGCACGAACCGCAGCCTATGACGCGGCGATCAGCAACTGGTTCGCGCGCGAGATCGGCACGGCGACGCCCGACTACCGCGCCTTCGGCGGCAAGCTCGGCCAGGCACTGCGCTATGGCGAGAATGCCCATCAGTCGGCCGCGCTTTATCTCTCAGCGGAACATCGCATCGGGGTCGCAACGGCCGAGCAGCTGCAGGGCAAGGAACTCTCCTACAACAACATCAACGATACCGACGCGGCCTTCGAACTCGTGTCGGAATTCGCTTCGAGGGCTCCCGCCGTCGCCATCATCAAGCATGCTAACCCGTGCGGCGTCGCGACGGCGTCGTCCCTTGCTGACGCTTATCGCAAAGCGCTCGCCTGCGATCCGACGAGCGCCTTCGGCGGCATCATCGCGCTCAATCAGGCAATCGATGCCGAAGCCGCCAGCGAAATAACGAAGATCTTCACCGAAGTCGTCATCGCCCCGGGCGCGACCGATGAGGCGAAAGCAATTTTCGCATCCAAGAAAAATCTCCGCCTGCTGTTGACGGATGGTCTCGCCGACTCGCGCGCCGAAGGCATGAACTTCAAATCCGTCGCCGGTGGCTTCCTCGTTCAATCGCGCGACGCGAGCAACGCCGACGATCTCGAATTGAAAGTCGTGACGAAGCGCGCCCCGACCGAAGCCGAGCTGCACGACCTGCGGTTCGCGTTCAAGGTTGCGAAGCACGTGAAGTCGAACGCCATCGTCTATGCGAAGAATGGCGCGACGGTCGGCATTGGCGCCGGTCAGATGAGCCGCGTAGACTCGGCCCGCATCGCTGCCTGGAAAGCTGCCGAGGCCGCCAAAGCCGAAGGCCTGGACGCGCCCTTGACGATCGGATCGGTCGTCGCCTCGGATGCGTTCTTCCCGTTCGCCGATGGACTGATCACGGCGGCTGAGGCGGGCGTAACGGCCATCATCCAGCCCGGCGGCTCAATGCGCGATGACGAAGTGATCAAGGCGGCGGACGAGCGCGGCCTCGCTATGGTCTTTACCGGCGTCCGCCACTTCCGGCATTAGTGCGCGGAGGGCGCCGGCCGCACGCGTACGAACAGCATCAGCAGAACGCCAGCTACAAGGAACGCCAGCACGCCCGCCATGCCGATGCGCTGGCTTCCCGTCTCGACGGTGACAAGTGCGACGACGAACGGTGCGAGAAACGCCGTTACCTTTCCGGAGAACGCGAAAAGTCCGAAGAACTGCGTGATCTTGTCAGGCGGCGCGATGCGTGCGAGCAGCGAACGGCTTGCCGCCTGCACCGGCGCCGAGACGATGCCGACGAGAATAGCGAAGGCGAGAAATACGTGCTCGCCGGGCGACGAGAATGGCTTCGACCCTGCAACCTTCTCGGCGACCTCGACCGTGAAAAAAACGTGGTTCTTATCGACCGACAGAATGCCGGCCGCGCCCGCGATCAACGCCAATAGCGCGATGATGATGACGGTCTTGGGCCCGATGGCATCGTCGAGCCAGCCGCCGAAAAGCGCACCGAACGCGCCGACCAGCGTCAGGATGATGCCGAAAATTCCAAGCTCGAGCGCGCCCCAGCCGAACACCGACGCGCCGTAGATGCCGCCAAAGGCAAAGATGGCCGTCAGCCCGTCGGTATAGAGCATGCGCGCGACGAGAAAGATCAGAAGGCTCGGGCTCGCAGGCAGCGACTTGATCGTGTCCCAGAGCTCGGCCATCGCCGTGCGCTCCGGATGCGCGCTCGCTGCTCGCCGCCGGTCAGGTACGAACAGAAAGAACGGAATAATGAAAATCGCGAACCATATGGCAGCGAACGGTCCTGTGATGCGGTCGCTCTCATGCGTCACGCCGTCGAGCGTCAACAGCGGTTCGAGTCCGAGCAATGTTTTCTCCGCGCCCGGGACCGGCACCAGCAAACCGGCAACGATCGCTAAGCTGACGAGACCGCCGAAATAGCCGACCGCCCAGCCCGTGCCGGATAACCGGCCAAGCTCGCTGCGCGGCACCAGGCCCGTCATGATGGCGTTCGAAAAGACGCTCATCAGTTCGGCCGCGAGCGTCGCCATGACGAAGCCCGCAAGCACGATCAGGATCGTCGTTAGATTTGCGTCAGGCACGCCGAGCCACAGAACGCTGAGCCCCGCGAGGAAGACCAGCGAAAGCGCGGCCATCCATGGCTTGCGCGAACCGCGCCCATCGGCAGCAGCGCCGAGCAGCGGACTGAGGATCGCGATCAGCAGCCCGGCGACCGACGCCCCATATCCCCACAGCGCCTGACCGCACGCGGCGTTGGCGCTGCCTTCCGCGATCCACGAACCGCAAACGGAATTCTGAACGATAGCGTTCGCAAAATAGGGGCCGAAGAGAAATGTTTGGACGAGCGTGTAGTGCGGCTGGACGGCCCAGTCATAGAGCATCCACGAGACGCGGGCTCGAAGCGGCGCACGCGCAGCATCGCTGGCAGCAGTAGACGAGACCTGCTCATCCGAGCCGCCGAGATCGAACGTCGCCATGCTCTTCCCCTCTTTGACGGCCGGATCGCCTATCCCTACGTCTATCAGCCTCGTAAGACGATCAAATGATCGGGAAGCACGTTCGGATCTCCATCTCCCGGCGGGAAGTGTGCGGCAAGCAGATCGCCGATGCTCCTGATCGCGCGCTCGAACCCTTCGACCGCACGTCCCGCCCCGATATCGGCCGTCAACTCGTCGACGATTTTCTGCCAGGTGCCTTTCGGCACCAGCGCATCGATACCGCTATCGGCGATAACCTCCACGCGCTTCTCTGCGAGAGACACGAAAATGAGGACGCCGGTACGTCCCTCTGTCGTGTGCAGGTTCTGCGCGAGAAACTGCTCGCTCGCACGGCGCCGCGTGTTCGCGTTCAAAATCGCCTTCGGCACAAGCGACGTGCGCACGCGTGGATGCCAGGCAAGCGCGAGAAGTGCCAGAAAGACCAGAAGCTGGATGAGAAAGATCCACTGCACCGGCATCCAGGTGTAGTAGATCAGCGGCCACGGAATGACGAGAGCCAGAAGCCCAGCCCACATGAACGGGATATGCTGATACCGGCTGCTCTGCTCGGCGAGAACGGCAACGATCTCGCCCGACGTATTGCGCTCGGCCTCCGTGATGGCCGCGGAAATGCGCTCTTCGTCTTTGGCACTGATTAGGTTCATCGTGCGCGACCGCCTTTTTGTATCAACCCGATCATTGCTACCAGCTTCCCGAAGCGCCGCCGCCGCCGAAGTCTCCGCCGCCGCCCGACCAGCCGCCACCGCCGCTGTCGCCGCCGCTGGACCATCCGCCGCCCCAGCTTCCCGAGCCGCCCGGAATGACGACGATGCCGCCTCCGCGGCGCCGCGAGCCAGGTACGCCCGACTGCATCACCTGCGACTGCCGGTAATTGACCCAGATGATGAAAGCAACGATCAGCAAGAAGATGAAGAGGTTCACCATGTCCGACGGGTCGTCTTGCGCCGTGCGCCCGCCGGCCGCGCGCCGTTTCACTTCTTCCGCGTCCCCGAGCAGAACCGATTTGATATCGCGGATGCCGTCTTTGATACCGCCGGCGAAATCGCCCCGCCGAAACTTCGGCAGAATGGCATTCTGGATAATCAAAGACGACATGGTGTCGGTCATGAACGGTTCGAGCCGCCGCCCGACCTCGATGCGAACCTTGCGATCGTTCGGCGCGACGATGAGCAGGACGCCGTTGTCCTTGCCCTTCTGACCGATGCCCCACTTGCGCCCGAGCCCGACGCCGTAATCCTCGATCGGGTAGCCCTGCAGCGACTTGACGGTGACGACGGCAAGCTGATCGGTCGAAGTCTGTTCGAGATCCGCGAGATCCTTTTCGATCTCGGCCTTGTCCTGAGGTGTCAGCAGCCCGGCTTCGTCCGTCACGCGCCCCGAGAGTTGCGGATAGACGGGATCGGCGAATGCCGGCGCGAGAAACGCGGGCAGAACCGCGAATAAAAGCAGCAGCATCGCGCGAGCCAACGCGCGACGCTCATTGTGCAACGTGAAACACCGAGCGGCGTTCGGAGCGCCAGCCATCGGACGAGTTCCTAACAAAGTTGCGGGCTTAGAGCATTTTCAAGCAAAGTGGCCACCGGTTTGCGTAAAGAAAATGCGATGAAACAAAAAGATATAGAGCGTCGGCCTGATTCTATCAGAACCGACGCTCTAGAACGCTACGGCTTGCTGAAATCGACCTTCGGAACCTTCTGCTCTTCCGGCGAGACTTCGAACGTCGCCATTTCCTTCGCCTGCGGGTAAAGCGCCATCTTCCACAGCCGTCCGGGGAAAGTTGTAATCTCGGTGTTATAGCTTCTTACCGCTTCGATGTAATCGCGGCGCGCGATGGCGATGCGGTTTTCCGTGCCGGCGAGTTCGCTTTGGAGCGCAAGGAAGTTCTGCCCCGACTTGATATCGGGATAGCGTTCGACGACCGCCATGAGCCGCCCGAGCGCGCCGCTGAGCGTCGCTTGCGCATCTTGGAATTTCTTCATGGCTTCAGGGTTGGTGATAATATCGGGAGGCAGCTGAATATTCGTTGTCTGCTCGCGCGCTTTCGTGACCTCGGTCAGAACGCTCTTCTCCTGATCGGCGAAGCCCTTCACCGATGAGACGAGATTGGGAATGAGATCCGATCGGCGCTTGTACTGGTTCTGAACTTCGCTCCAAGCCGCCTTTGCCCGTTGCTCCTCGGTCGGAATGGTGTTGATGCCACATCCCGCCATGGAGAGGCCCGCCATGATGATCGCCAAGAACGCGATCGGACGAGCAATGAAAGTTCTTGTCACTGCGATCATGATTTGTCGGACCTCATCGTTGAACCGAATCCCGTTCGGCTGCCGGTAATGGACGTGGTGGGACGAAATTTGCAAGCCGGATATTGAGTGGCTGTGACCGGAATTTGGTATGGACCTTCCTAACGGCTTGCAAGCGCCCGGGCCGAATACTTGGGGGTCATGCTGCCCTCCACAGCTTTACCAAGTTCGCGGCAAAACGACTTGGCCGATAGCCTTTCCGGTAACCTGCATCCGCCGCCTGAATACTTCGATGAGCAGCTGAAAATCTAATGTTTCACTGAACACTCGAAATTTAATCGGATTTCGCGGCGCCTTGATAGGTTTGTGAGGGCATGGAATGCGAAATTTTGTGATCCGGGCTTCGCTCGCCGCTTCGGGAATTGCACTCGCGGCAGCTCCGGCATTTTCCGCCAACGATCGTTGCACGGCCATCGCCTGCTACGACAAGGTGAGAACGCCTGACGTCTACGCCACCAAAACGCGTCAGGTCATCGTCCGTCCGGGCTGGCGCGAAGTTGTGACAACGCCGCCCGTCGCCAAACAAGTCGCCGTTCCCGTTGTCATGCGCCCAGGCAGATGGCGAACGGTGACGGCGCCACCCGTCTACACCACAAAATTAGAGCGCGTGCTCGTCAGAGCGGAAACCAGGCGCGTCGAGTTCATTCCAGCGGAGACGCGCCGCATCGAGCAGACCGTCGTTGTCTCAAGCGGAGGCACCGCCTGGGTACGAACGCGTGGGCCTTCCGGGCGCGAAAGGCTTTGCAAGGTCCGAACGCCGCCGGTCACGAAAACGATCGCGCGCGACGTCATCGTCAGTCCGGCACGCCGCATCGTTTACGTGACCCCGGCAGCTTATGGCGTCGCCCCGCGTCCAGTTCTCATCAAGCCCGCCACCGCAACGCGCGTCTACGAACCGCCGGTTCACGGACTGAACAACCGATCGATCGTCGTTCGTCCGGCAACCGCGCAAATCGTGAATCATCCGCCCGTCGTCGCCGTTGAGCGCGAACGCGTACTCCTGCGCGAAGGGCGAGACGTCTGGGTAAATTCAAGGTCGCGGCCCGAAGCGGATTGAACGGCGAACTCCAATACGTGGCATTGCCGAAATGGAACTATGAGTTCAATTCGCCGTTGCGCAAATAACACCGCAATGGGCAGAAATAGCACGCAAAAAATCAGCTGAATTCCAACGGAAGCTAAGCTGCATTGCTATAAATGCATGAGAACTGCAGCCTATTTTGAATGTTTATTGCGAGAGCGATAACTCGATCGCTTTTCGGATTTAACGGAGCTCGATATGGACGGTTGGAAAAAAGCTCTTGGCGGTGCAGTGGCGGCGCTTGCGGTAGCAGGATTCGCGGCCGGCGCCGAAGCAAGAGGCGGACATGGTGGACACGGTGGGCACGGCCCCGGCTCATTCGCACATGGCTACGGTGGCCATTGGCATGGACACCGTGGATGGGGCGGCGGCGGCTGGGGTTGGGGCCCGGCTATCGGATTCTATGGCCCCTATTACGATAGCTATTACGACGATTATCCCTACGACGATTATTACTATTATCGCCGATATCATCGCCGCTATTACTACCGTTAAACCCGGTGACCGGCCCCAATTGGGGCCGGTTTCGTATTGTGTCGCTTTCGGGGGAAGCTATCGGCGGCTAAAAATGCCCAGGCCGCACGAATGAGATATCGAAGTGTATGGGAGTAGCGGCGACCAACAGCGGAGCACTGAAAATAAGAATGACCATGATTCCGCAGGCCAAAGCCGCTTGAAGAAACTGCACAGAGCGTTTCAACACATTTGCACCCTTTCCTATCAAGGCGGATGCATTTTCCTCCGGCTGTATGGCTCGAGCGAGTCTCAGAAGCGGCGCTGCCGCGATAGAAATACGGCGCCCCGGGGGCGCCGTATTTGAACCCTTACCACCAACGGCAATGACGGTGTCCGTATCTCCACCAGCAATGACGGTGGCGACGCCAATAGACTTCTTGGCTCACCGACGATTGCCCGGAAATCTGCTTGAGCGTCTGCACATCGCTGCTGAGCGTAGCAGCGCTGGCAAATCCGGCTCCAAGAACCATCGCGGCGGCCGCGAAGGCGACACCCAACGTAGTCTTCATGAGGCTTCTCTCCTTGGTTGCGAGCGTCGTTCTGACGCCAAGTGAGGAGCTACCTATAGCGACGGGGGCGGGCTCGCTTTCCATACGCTTTCGTAAAGCGGGCAAAGGCGGGCTTATATCGAATCGGAGTGTTGCTTAGACACGCCAAGATTGATTCGCGGATATGGCGTTGCACAATCCGCGCGGATTCCAGGAGGTATTCTGAAATCTTGAAGATACTGGAGCGGGCGAAGGGATTCGAACCCTCGACCCCGACCTTGGCAAGGTCGTGCTCTACCCCTGAGCTACACCCGCATGTCCAGCAGCATCAGCGCCTTGCGGCGATGGAAGACCCGCCTTATGGCGCAAGTGACAATCCAATGCAAGGCCTCTTCACAGCGATATCCGGGCGCCCCATTGAGACAAAATGTAAGCCCCTGGCCGCGGCCATGTATCTATCCGAATGATAATGTCCCGATCCTCAGCATGAGCCCCCTTCGATGCCCCATACACGCGCGCAACTGTTCTCGGTTTTGGACGAACTCGGAATTCCGACGAAAACCGTCGAGCACCCCCCGGCGTTCACCGTCGCCGACACGGATAAGATCGAGATCGCCCTTCCCGGGGCCCACACCAAGAATCTTTTCCTCAAGGATGACAAAGGCGCGCTTTTCCTCGTCATCGCCAATAGCGAGACGCGGGTGGACCTGAAGGCCCTCTCGAAGAGGCTTCCCGCCGGACGCTTTTCCTTCGGCAAGCCGGAGTTGCTGCTAGAAGTTCTCGGCGTGACCCCTGGCGCCGTGACCGCATTTGCGGCAATTAACGACACCGCAAAGCGCGTGAAGATCGTGTTCGATCAGGCGCTGATGATGGAAGAGAGCATCAACTGTCATCCGCTCGAAAACACCGCCACCACGAACATTGCACGGGAAGATCTTTTGCGGTTCATTTGTACAACCGGCCATGAACCCCATGTCATGGTATTGACCGCATCTTGAAGATCTGAGCGGCGGCGAGGAGATTGGGTCAATGGATTTCGGTGATAAGGAATTCGCGGGCGCGCCGGGCGCCGCGGACATCATCAAGGACGCGACAACCGCGTCTTTCAAAGCGGACGTTCTCGACGCGTCAAAAACGCTTCCGGTCGTCGTCGACTTCTGGGCGTCGTGGTGCGGCCCCTGCAAGCAGTTGACGCCGCTGATCGAGAAAGTTGTCCGCAGTTATCGAGGCAAGGTCCGCCTCGTGAAGGTCAACGTCGACGAAAATCAAGCGATCGCGGCGCAGCTTCGGATCCAGTCATTGCCGACGATCTACGCCTTTCGCGACGGCCAGCCGGTCGACGGATTCGTCGGCGCGCAGCCGGAGAGCGCTATAAAGACCTTCATCGACCGGCTTGTCGCCGACGATGCCGAGCTCGGCATTACGGAGGTGCTGAAAGCGGGCGAAGAACTGCTCGAGCAGGGGGACCTGCAAGGCGCGGCCGAAGCCTTCGCCTCCGTCCTCCAGGAAGACCACACCAATGCCGAAGCGCTCGCCGGCCTCGCCACCTGCTACATGAAAAGCGGAGACGTCGCGCGCGCCAAGCAAACGCTGACCCTCGTCCCGCCGGATAAGCGGGAGTTGGCCGTCGTCAAAAGCATCGAGGCTTCGATTCTGCTGGCCGAAAAAGGGGCCGACCAGACCGACCTTTCCGCTTTGACGGCGCGCGTAAAGAAAAACCCGGCCGACCATCAAGCGCGCCTCGATTTGGCGGTCGCGCTGGCCGCCGGAGGCGACCGGGAAGAGGCCCTTGAACTTCTTCTCGATCTCGTCAGGATGGACCGGAATTGGAATGATGAAGCCGCCCGCAAGCAACTCCTGCAATTTTTCGACGCCTGGGGCCCGAAGGATCCGTTGGTCGCCGAAGGCCGGCGGAAGCTCGCATCGATCCTGTTCAGTTAGGTTTTCACCGCAAAGCGGAGACACGCGAACGTGACGCTCACGGAACGCTACCGGCGTCCAGCCGACCTGCCCCCGAGGATTGCCGTCTTTCCGCTGCGCGGGGCGATCTTGCTGCCGCGCGCGACATTGCCGCTGAACATCTTCGAACCGCGCTATCTCGAGATGATCGACAACGTGATGTCGGGCGCGCGGATCATCGGCATCGTTCAGCCGGTCGTATCGGGTGAGGACGACCAGGAAAGCCCAATCGAAAAGACTGCCGGGTTACGCTCCGTCGGATGCGCCGGCCGCGTGACCTCCTATCAAGAGCTCGACGACGGCCGTCTCATCATCACGCTCACCGGCATAACGCGCTTTCAGAGCGTCGGCGAAGCCGAAACCGAGAAGCCCTATCGCATCATGAGCGTCAGCTACGACCGGTTCGCGAGCGACCTGACGGAAGGCCTCGGCGAAGAGCTCGTCGATCGCCAAAATCTCTTGCGTGTCCTGAAAACGTATCTCGAAGCCAACCGCCTGAAAACCGATTGGGCCACGATCCAGCGCGCTTCCAACGAATTCCTGATCAACGCTCTCTCGGTCATGTGCCCCTATGGCCCCGAAGAGAAGCAGGCGCTTCTCGAAGCGAAGGATCTCAGATCGCGCGCCGAGGTGCTCGTCGCTCTCGCGGAAATCGATTTGGCCTCGAATGGCAGCAGTGGCACGACCCTGCAGTAAATCGGGAAGTGGTCGATGAGTGAAATTGAAGAGACGGCGGATGATCCCGCGAATGCGGTCGATCCAAAACTTCTGGAGCTGCTTGTCTGCCCCTTCACGAAGACACGTCTTGTTTACGACGCGCAGGCGCGTGAGCTGATCAGCAAGGCTGCAGGATTGGCTTTTCCGATCCGCAATGGCGTTCCGCTCATGATCGAAGACGCCGCACGCAAATTGAACGATGACGATTTTCGGCGACTTTAAGGCGAGACGCGAAACCGCGTCGAATCGCGCGACAATTTTTTAGTTGCTGTGGCGCTCGTTTAACCACGTCTCTTTAGATTCCGTAAAAGACAGAGAGCTGATTGTCGCCCCGCATTCAGGGGCAAAAGCGTTGTTACAAAAACCGATGTACACGCGGCCCGCCAAGGTGGGCAAAGGCGCTGAACCGTCCTCCCTCCACAGGCGGCAGGCTGTCAGAGCATCGCGCATGTGTGCGGCGATCGCGTTTTTCGCAGGCCTGATGATGCTTGCAGGCGGCCTCGCTGCCAGCGGGGCGAAGTACGACGCCGGTCTCGCGATCGCAATGTTGGGAACCGCGCTGTTCGCCGGCGGCGCTGTCGCCAGTATTCTCATGTCGCATGAATGGATATGGAGCATCGCTCGCGCGGTTCGGTTGCGACGGCGCGATGAAACGCGCAAACTCGAAGAAATGAAGGATGCGCAGTGGCGATTGTCGGACAACGCCGTTCGCTACCGCCAATTTCTCGATGCTCAGCACGATTTTGTCGTTCGTCACTCGCTCGACGGACGCTTGCGGTTCGCCAATCGTGCCTTCTTCAGCGCTTTTGACGTCCGCGGCGAAGATGTCCTCGGCTCGATTTATCGTCATCCCGTCATCAGAACGGAGGCGGCCGTCGGATCATCGCCGTCGAGAAGGCGCACGCTCGAGTTCGTGAAGACCCGCAACGGGAAGCGATGGATTGCGTGGATCGCAAGTGAAGTCATCGGCGAGACGCGCGAAATCGAAATTCAAAGCGTCGGTCACGACGTCACCGCCGAGCGCGAAATCGAGCAGAATCTCAAAACCGCCCGCGACCGGGCCGAAGCCACGAGTCAAGAAAAATCGCGCTTCCTCGCGGCTATGAGCCAGGAAATCAGAACGCCGATGAACGGTATCCTCGGCATGATCAGTCTCATGCGCGATACGAGCCTCGACGGCGAGCAGGCGGTGCAGGCTCGCGCCGTCGAAGAGTCCGCCCGGGCGTTGCTGGTCCTGCTCGACGACATCCTCGACTTCTCGAAAATCGACGCAGGAAAACTCGATCTGACAACGGACGTCTTTTCGCTGCAGAATTGTATCGCGCAAACGCTGCAGCTCATGATGCCTGACGCAGCCGCCAAGCGGCTTGCGCTAACATCCACGATGTCCAGCGCCGTGCCCGAGTGGGTGCGTGGCGACGAAATGCGGGTCCGCCAGATCATTCTCAATCTGCTTTCGAATACTGTGAAGCTGACCAACGCCGGCGGCGTTTCCGTGCGGACCGAACTCGATTTGAACAAGCCGAGCTTCCCGAATGCAGTCCGTATCGCCATCGAAATTGCCGATTCCCGCGCCGTCATCCCTCCGGGTGCGCCCGACCGGCTTTTAGACGAGTTCGATCGAGGCGAAACCACGGCAAGCCATCCAGGCGACACCGGCCTTGGATTGGCAATTTCGAAGCGACTCGCGCAAGCCATGTCCGGCGCCGTCGTCGCAGACAAAGACCGTGCGAAGGGAGCGGGCTTTACGGCCGTTCTCGAACTTCAACGCGCCGAAGCTCCGGGCAAGGCGGCGATCGAAGACACCTGCGCCACCTCCGGTTTAGCCCGCCGCCGTCCCTTCAGCGTCCTGGTCGCGGAAGATAACCGGATCAATGCCCTGCTCACATGCAAGGTCATCGAGCGCGCAGGCGGCAGAGCGACGGTCGTCGAAGACGGGCGCTCCGCTATAAAAGCGATGTGGGAAACGATCGAAGGCAAACGGCCGGCGTACGATGTCGTTTTGATGGATCTGCAGATGCCCGGCATCGATGGGATAACAGCCACGAAATCCATCAAGGCCCTCTATTCGGAGCGAAGGCCCCTTGGCCCGCCGTGCCCGCCGATCATCGCATTAACCGCGAATGCCTTCCCGGAAGACCGGGAACGCTGCCGTTCCGCTGGAATGGACGACTATCTCGCGAAGCCTTTCGACGCTCGCGATCTCCATGATTTGCTGCTCAGATGGACGGGGCCGAACCTCGGCGAAGCGACGCCGGTCGCCTGATGCGCAATGACGCGCAAGGTCGAATCTAAAAACTGTCACGGAATCGTGCTAGCGGCATCTCAGGCAACTGAGCAGGAAAGCTCCCTCTATGTGGCAGTCGATCGCAGATCGGGGCAGATGGCGGCCCGGTTTACCGGGAAAGATACCTGCGGGACTTGCCGCACTGAACGCCCTAAAGGCGCCAGCGCGCCGCTTCAGCGGCTTGCCCCGCGACATCGAACCCAAAATTTACGGCCGCGTCGGCAATCTCGAGGTCCGCTTGGCCCGCACGTGGGCCGAGATTAAGCTGGCGCAGCGTCTGCGCTACCAGGTTTTCTACGAGGAAATGTCGGCTGTCCCGACGCGCCTCGCGCAGTTTCGCCGCCGCGATGAGGACGCCTACGACGCTCTCTGCGATCATCTTCTCGTCGTCGATATCGATCAGACAAAGCCGGGACGCGCTGGCAGACCCGAGAAACCGAAGGTGGTCGGCACCTATCGCATCCTTCGCCAGGACGTCGCCGAGCGCGGCCCCGGATTCTACACGGCAAGCGAATACGATATTGCGTCCCTTCTCCGTCGAAAGGCCTCGACGCACCGCTTCATGGAGCTCGGCCGCTCATGCGTCCTGGCACCTTACCGTAGCAAGCGGTCGGTCGAGCTTCTGTGGCACGGCCTTTGGACCTACGTCCGCGAAAATCGTATCGACGTCATGATCGGCTGCGCGAGCTTCGAGGGCATTGATCTTCAAGAACATGAAATGGCGCTGAGCTATCTGCATCATCGCGCAATGGCTCCCGAAGAGTGGCGCTGCCGGGCCCACGATCGGCTCTATATCCCGATGGACCGCATGCCGCTGGCCGATATCAATCAGAAGGCCGCGCTGAAGGCGATGCCGCCGCTCATCAAGGCTTACCTGCGGCTTGGTGCTTATTTCGGTGATGGCGCCGTTCTCGACAAGCAATTCGGCACGACCGACGTTCTCGTCATCATGCCGGTAGCGAACATCGATCCGCGCTATTTCGAACACTACGGCACGCCGGACGAAACCAAGAGCCGGATCGCGATCGACGCCTGAGCCGCGCCGCAAGCGCCGCGCCTACGGGCGGCCGGCGCCGTAGGCCGCTAGCGCCGCCATATTGACGATATCGGCGTCGGTCGAGCCGAACGTGCAGATCTGCACCGGATGCGAAAGTCCGACGACGATCGGCCCGATGATCGTCGCTCCGCCAAGCTCCTTCAGCATCTTCGTCGAAATCGACGCCGCGTGAAATGCCGGCATGACGAGGACGTTCGCCGTGTCCGACAGACGGCAGAACGGATAGTGCCCCATCAGATTGCGATTGAGCGCGACGTCAGCGGCCATGTCGCCGTCGTATTCGAAATCGACCATCCGCTCGTCGAGAATACGCACCGCTTGCCGGACTTGCTCAGAGCGTTCGCCCTTTGGCTGTCCAAAAGTTGAATAGGCGAGCAGCGCGACACGCGGCTCGATACCGAAGGCACGCGCAGTACGTGCGGCTTCGATGGCGATATTGGCGAGCTGCTCTCCTGTCGGCAAGTCATGGATGCTGGTGTCGGCAACGAGAACGGCGCGGCCCCGGCTCAGCGCCAGTGACACGCCGATGACATGCCGCCCAGGCTTCGGATCCATCACCCGGTGAACGTCGGAATAAACGCTCGTCCAGTTCCGCGTAACGCCGGAAACCATCGCATCCGCATGGCCGTGAGCGACCATCAGTGCGCCGAACACGTTGCGCTCGTTGGTGACGAGGCGTTCGCAATCTCGTTTCAAATATCCGCGGCGCTGAAGGCGCGAGTAGAGCAATTCCGTGAATTCTGGAATGAACGGCGAAGCCGTCGTGTCGACCAGCAGGAATTCGCTTCTGAGGGGAATGCCGAGCTCGCGAAACCGCTCGGTGACGATCTTTTTCGATCCGATCAAGATCGGCTGCCCGAAACCCTGCTGCAGAAACGTGTTCGCCGCGCGGATAACGGCGTGATCTTCGCCCTCGGCGAACACAACGCGTTTCGGATCATTGCGGACCGCATCGAACGTCGATTGCAGCCAGCCGGCGACAGGATCGAGGCGCGCCTTCAGCCGCGCCACATAGCCTTCCATATCGACGATTGGATTGCGCGCGACGCCGGAATCCATCGCCGCTTTCGCGACGGCGGCCGAGACGTGCGGTAACAGCCGGGGATCGAAAGGCGCAGGAATGATGTAGCCGGGGCCGAATGTCGGGCGCTCGCCGAGAAATGCCGCCGCGACCTTGTCCGGTACTTCAGCGCGTGCCAGCGCCGCGATCGCCTCGGCCGCGGCGATCTTCATCGCGTCGTTGATCGTCGTCGCATGGACGTCGAGCGCGCCGCGAAAGATGAAGGGAAAACAAAGAACGTTGTTGACCTGGTTGGGATAGTCCGAACGGCCGGTCGCCATCACCGCATCGGAGCGGACGGCCTTCACCTCTTCCGGCGTGATCTCGGGATCCGGATTTGCCATTGCGAAAATGATGGGCTTCGGTCCCATCTGCGCCACCATCTCTTGCGAAAGCACGCCGGCCGCCGAAAGCCCGAGAAAGATGTCGGCGCCTTGAATGACATCCGCCAGCACGCGCGCATTCGTTTTCTGCGCAAACGGTGCCTTGTAGACGTCCATGAGTTCCTTGCGGCCCTCATAGACGACACCCTTGATATCGCAGACGGTGATATTCTCGCGCTTGACGCCGATCATCACGAGCAGATTGAGACACGCGAGCGCCGCGGCACCCGCGCCCGCGCAGACGAGCTTCACATCACCAATGTCTTTCTCGACGACGCGGAGCCCATTCAAAATCCCCGCGGCTACGACGATTGCAGTCCCATGCTGATCGTCGTGAAAAACAGGAATGTCGAGAAGCTCCTTTAGCTTCTCTTCGATGACGAAGCAGTCGGGCGACTTGATATCTTCGAGATTGATGCCCCCGAACGAGGGTCCGAGATAGCGCACCGAGTTGATGAAGGCATCCGGATCCGGCGTATCGACGAGCAGGTCGATCGCATCGAGATCGGCAAAGCGCTTGAAAAGCGCAGCCTTGCCCTCCATCACCGGCTTTGAAGCCAATGCTCCAAGATTGCCCAACCCGAGAATAGCCGTACCGTTCGACACCACGGCCACGAAATTGCCCTTGCTCGTGTAGGCATAGGCGTCTCGCGGGTTTTCCGCGATCGCCAGCACCGGAATGGCAACGCCGGGCGAGTAAGCCAGCGAAAGATCGCGCTGCGTCGCCAGCGGCTTCGTCGGGGTTATCTCGAGTTTTCCGGGTTTTTCGCCCGCGTGGAATGCGAGCGCTTCCTGAGCCGTGACTTGGGCTGCACGATGAAGGGAGGCCATGCTGTTGGACCGTTCGTGATTTTTGTGCACTCGGGGCTTCCGAGGCACACTTCAGGGGAAAAGCGCCGGCACGATAGGTTGCAGCACACGATACGGCAACCTATGCATATCCGACGCGTGGATCGGGGCGGTGGAGCGCTTCATGCTGCGTCATCGATCGAGGCCAATGAGGCAAATTGAAACGTAGTCACTTGATGTCCAGAACCGGCGCGCAGCGCAAGAGCAGCCCAACCGAATCAGTGCCGTCTGTGGCAGCCGAAATGTCGCACAGCGATGGCGAAGCGGCCGTCTCTAACGAGGCGACGCCGTCGATGGCGCAGTATCTCGAAATCAAGGCTGCGAATCCAGACAGCCTGCTCTGGTATCGCATGGGCGATTTCTACGAACTATTTTTTGAAGATGCGGTTACCGCATCCGAAGCGCTGTCGATTGTCCTGACAAAGCGCGGCAAACATCGCGGCCAAGACATCCCGATGTGCGGCGTCCCCGTCCACCGGGCCGATGAGTATTTGCAGCGTTTGATCAAGAAGGGCTATCGCGTCGCTGTTTGCGAGCAGCTTGAAGATCCGGCCGAGGCCAGAAAGCGCGGCGCCAAAGCCGTCGTCAAACGCGATGTCGTCCGTCTCGTCACGCCCGGCACACTCACCGAAGACGCGCTCCTCGACGCCAAAGCGAGCAATTATCTTACAGCCGTTTTCGGTACGAAGCCGTCCGCTCGTGGAGGGGACAACGCGGAAGCACGCGTCGCGCTGGCGTCACTCGACATCTCGACAGGTGAGTTCGAGGTTGCCGAACTCTCCGCCCTTGATCTCGCGGGCGAATTGATACGCTTGGCGCCGAGCGAAGTCCTCGCTGCCGACGATCTCCTCTCCGATCAGACCTTCACGAGAACCATCGAATATTCAGGCGGCAAGACAACGCCGGTCCCATCCGCATATTTCGATAGTGCAGCCGGCGCGCGCGATCTCAAAGCCTGCCTGGGCGTCACGGACCTCGCAGGCTTCGGCACGTTCTCGCGCCATGAGCTTGCAGCCATCGGCGCCGTTCTGAAATACGTCGACCTGACACAGATGGGCCGGAAACCGTTGATCCGCGCTCCGCGCCGGGCCGGCAGCGCCTCGCTGTTCATCGATGCCGCCAGCCGCACGAGCCTCGAACTCGTGAAGTCGTCCTCGGGCGATAAATCGTCGTCCCTACTCGGCGCGATCGACCGCACGATAACAGGCGCAGGCGCCCGCGAACTCCTGGCCCGAATTTCGAGCCCGCTGACCGATCCTGCCGCCATCGACGCGCGCCTCGACGCCGTGGGTTGCCTGCTCGCCAACCGCCTGCTGTTGGATGACATCCGCTTTCGTCTGCGCGGAACGCCCGATCTTGCGCGCGCCCTGCCGAGACTGAGTTTCGGACGTGGCGGCCCGCGCGATCTCGCAGCCGTGCGCGACGCTATCGAAGCGGCCTCGGAATGCGCCAAAATGCTGTCGGACGCGACGGCTCCGCTGCCCCTGGCGCCCGAGCTGCAATCGATCCGCGCACGCCTCACCGCGGTTCCGGCGTCGCTTGATACCGCGCTTCAGAGCGCACTTGTCGATGATCCGCCGCTGTTGAAACGCGACGGCGGCTTCGTCAAAGATGGCTACAGTCGCGATCTCGATACCGCGCGCGAACTGAGGAACGACAGCCGCCGCGTCATGGCGGAACTCGAAACGCGCTACATCGAAGAAACGGGCATCAAAGCCCTCCGCGTACGCCACAACAATATTCTGGGCTTTTATATCGAAGCGACGCAGCTCAACGCGAAACCTCTGCTCTCGCCCCCCCTGTCCGAACGCTTCAAGCACCGGCAGACGATGGCCAACGCTGTCAGATTTTCGACAGCGGAACTCCTCGAAACCGAAGGCCAGATCGCCTCCGCCAGCGAGCGCGCCCTGAACCTGGAGCAGGAAATCTTCGCGAGCCTCGCGCAAGACATCGGAGCTGCGAGCGAGACGCTTGGCGCGGCGGCAGGTGCCCTCGCCGAACTCGACGTCTATGCGGCGCTCGCGACGCTGGCGCTCGAACAAGGCTACGTGCGGCCGGTCACCGATCACAGCCCCGCATTCGAAATCCGTGGCGGCCGTCACCCCGTCGTCCAGCAGGCCCTGGCAAAGAGCAACGGCGCGGCCTTCATCGAAAACGACTGCGTTCTCGGAAAGGGCGGTGCCGATGCCCCGCCAGGCTTCGACGAACTTCCCGACGCGCGCATCTGGCTTGTGACCGGACCGAACATGGCCGGCAAATCGACGTTCCTACGCCAGAACGCCCTTATCACGGTGATGGCCCAGATGGGCTCGTACGTTCCCGCACGCTCCGCCCACATCGGCATCGTCGACCGGCTGTTCTCGCGCGTCGGCGCCTCCGATGATCTGGCGCGCGGACGCTCGACGTTCATGGTCGAAATGGTCGAAACGGCCGCGATCCTTAATCAGGCGACGGAGCGTTCTCTGGTCATCCTGGACGAGATCGGCCGCGGCACCGCGACGTTTGACGGCTTGTCGATTGCCTGGGCGACAGTCGAATATTTGCACGGGGTGACGAAGGCGCGGGCGCTCTTCGCAACCCACTATCACGAGCTGACCGCTCTGGCCCGGCGCCTCGACGGGATCGCGAACGTCACGATGGACGTTACCGAATGGCACGATAACATCGTTTTCCTGCATAAGGTTAAGCCCGGCGCCGCCGACCGCTCGTATGGTATTCAAGTCGCGAAGCTCGCGGGCCTGCCCGATACGGTCGTCTCCCGGGCGCGTCAGGTCCTGGAGCGCTTGGAGAAGGCGGATCGTCGTCCACGCGTCGGCAACGAAGGTATCGACGATCTGCCGTTGTTCTCGGCGGCGCGGCCGACGGGCGCAGCCGCCAGCAAGGAGCCTTCAGCCGTTGAAAAGCTGCTCGACGCCATGCATCCTGATGAGCTGTCGCCGAAGGCGGCACTCGAAAAGATGTATGAACTCAAGGCTCTTGCCGAAGCCCAGAAGAAGACGAAGCCTTGACCAATGAAACCTTGAATGAGCTCGTCCCGCCACCTTACTTCGACAAGCTCGCCGCGCGCCGCGAGCTGACCGGGCATTTCAACGCCAGCACCTCCCCGGCCGATGCGCGTCCCAAGGTACTCGACAGCCTGAAGACGATTTTGAGGAACGCGCGGGAATCGGCGCGCATCGCACTCGAAGCCGACGGCAACGGCAGACGCTGCGCGGCCGGCCTCAGCCTGTTCCAAGACGAGATGATCAGGCTGATCTACGATTACACGGTCGTCCACGTTTATCGCGCAACAAATCCCTCCGACGCCGAACGCATGGCGATTGTGGCGACCGGCGGCTACGGGCGCGGCCTCCTCGCGCCGGGCTCTGACATCGATCTCCTGTTCCTGCTTCCCTACAAACAGACGCCCTGGGGCGAGAGCGTCGCCGAATACATGCTCTATCTACTCTGGGACTTGGGCTTCAAAGTCGGCCACGCGACGCGCACGGTCGAGCAATGTCTGAAGCTCGGCCTCGCCGACATCACGATACGCACCGCCCTTCTCGATTCCCGGCTCATCCTCGGCGACAAGCAACTCTTTGCCGAATTCGAGGATCGCTTCCGCTCCGAAGTCGTTGCCGGCACCGCACGCCAATTCATCGACGCCAAGATGGCTGAGCGCGACGAGCGAACGCGCCGCGCCGGCGAAAGCCGCTACAAGGTCGAGCCAAACATCAAGGACGGCAAGGGCGGCCTGCGCGACCTGCACACACTGCAATGGCTATCGAAATACATCTTCAATCAGGAGGTCGGCGCCGCCGCCGTCGAAGCCGGAATTTTCACGCCCGAAGAGGTGCAGACCTTCCGCCGCTGTGAAGATTTCCTCTGGCGCGTGCGCTGCTTCTTACACTTCCTGACGGGACGCGCCGAAGAAGTCCTTTCATTCGAAGTGCAGCCCGCAATGGCGCAAAGCCTCGGCTACACCTCGCGCGACGGTCTACGCGCCGTCGAGCGCTTCATGAAGCACTACTTCCTCATCGCCAAAGACGTCGGCGACCTGACGACGATCCTCTGCGGCGCGCTCGAAATGCAGCAGCTGAAGACGTCGCCCGGCTTCAAGCGGCTCCTCAATCCGCTGAGCTGGAAGCTCCGGCGCGAGGTCCGCCAGAAAACCGATTTCCGCATCGATAATGACCGCCTGAATATCGCCGACGCTGATGTCTTCGTTCGCGACCCGGTCAATCTCATCCGCTTCTTCGCACAGGCCGCGAATACCGGCGCCTATCTCCATCCCGACGCGATCCGCCTGCTTCGTGGCTCACTTCGCCTTATCGACGACAAGCTCCGGCACGACCCCGAAGCCAACAGCATTTTCCTTTCGCTGTTGACGGCACACGGAAACCCGGAGGCATCCCTCCGCCATATGAACGAAGCGGGCGTACTCGGCCGCTTTCTGCCCGAGTTCGGCCGCATCGTCGCGATGATGCAGTTCAACATGTATCATCACTACACGGTCGATGAGCACCTGTTGCGTACGCTCGGCAACATCGTCGCCATCGAGCGCGGCGAGCTTGCGGCCGATTTGCCGCTTTCGACCGCCATCTTCTCGTCGATCCAGAACCGCCGCGCCCTGCTCGTTGCGGCATTCCTTCATGATATCGGCAAGGGCCGGAAGGAAAGTCACTCGACCGTCGGCGCCCGCATCGCGCGCAAGGTCTGCCCGAGGCTCGGCATGACGGCTGCCGAAACGGAACTTGTCGCGTGGCTCATCCAGGAGCACCTGACGATGAGCAACTTCGCGCATTCACGCGATATCTCCGACCCCGACACGATCCGTGCTTTCGCCAACATCGTGCAAAGTCCGGAACGCCTGAAGCTGCTTTTGCTGTTGACCTCCGCCGATATCATGGCCGTCGGCCCGGGCGTCTGGAACGGCTGGAAAGGCCAGCTTCTCCGCACGCTTTATCACGAAACCGAACCGCTCGTTGCAGGCGGCCACACGCAAGCTCCGCGCGCCGAACGGATCGAACAGGCGCAAGCCGCATTGCGGAGCGCCCTCTCCGATTGGCCGACTGACAGCGTCGATAGCTTTATTGCCCGGCACTATCAGAACTATTGGCTCCGCACCGAACTCGCAACGCAAGTCGAGCATGCGAACGTGGTGCGCGACGCCATGCGCTCGCATACGAAATTCGCGACCGCCATCAAGACCGACGCCTTTACGGCAATAACCGAGCTTACGGTCTTCGCGCCGAACCACGCGCGGCTTCTCTCGCTCTTCGCCGGCGCCTGTGCCGCGGCGGGCGCCAACATCGCTGGCGCGCACATCACGACGACACGCGACGGCTACGCACTCGATACCTTCCTGCTCAATCGCGAGTTCCGCGATGATGAAGACGAGCTTCGCCGCGCCCGTCGTATCATCGACACCATCGAGCGTCTGCTGACCGGCAAGGAGCAGCTTCCCGTTCTGCTTCAGAAACGGCGGATCGGATCGCGAGGCGTCGAGGCCTTTACCGTTGAGCCCGAGATCGTCATCAATAACGCGCTCTCCGATCGCCTGACGGTGCTCGAAGTTTCCGGCCGCGACCGTCCGGGTCTCCTTTACGAGCTGACGTCCGTCCTTTCGGATCTGTCGCTCGACATCGCCTCGGCGCACGTCACGACATTCGGCGAAAAGGCCGTTGACGTCTTTTATGTGACCGATCTGGTCGGCAAGCAGATCGTGAATGAAACCCGGCAAGCTGCCCTACGAGCGCGATTGCAATCCGTTCTCGATCCGCTAACCGAACCTGTGAAGAGTACGTCTGAGCCTGCCCGCGCCTGACGAATGCGGCGAATTCCCTGGGAAGCCGGACCGGGAAGCCGAAAATGCAGCGAACCGGGCGAGACGCCGCCGTGACCCGGCGGCCACGGCCCACAGTCGAGAGGCATTAGGACATCAAATTGCCGGATGTTTCCGGCCGTAAGCCGGTTTAAGAGGGCGAATCTTTCGCCTTGGCGCCAAAAAGCGAACAGTAAGCTTCCAATCGATGAAACTTTATAAATCGTTCGCGACCGTCGGCGGCCTTACCCTCCTCAGCCGAGTCTTCGGCTTCATGCGCGACATCCTGATCGCAGCCACGCTTGGATCGGGATGGGTGGCCGACGCATTCGTCGTCGCCTTCCGCTTCCCGAACCTCTTCCGCCGTCTCTTTGGCGAGGGCGCCTTCAACTCCGCATTCGTGCCGATCTTTGCCAAGAAGCTCGAAGGCGACGGCAAAGAAGCCGCCCGCAGGTTCGCCGAAGACGCGATGGCGGGCCTCCTCTTCGTACTGCTCATCGTCACGATCGTCGCCGAACTCGCGATGCCGGTTTTGATGTACGGCCTGGCGCCGGGCTTCGACGTCACACCAGAGAAGTTCGATCTCTCCGTGCTGCTGACACGGATCACGATGCCCTATCTGCTGTGCATGTCGCTCGTCGCCCTGATGTCGGGCGCGCTGAACTCCGTCGGCCGCTTTGCCGAGAGCGCTTCCGTCTCGATCGTCCTCAACGGCGCGATGATGATCGCGACGCTGATCTCGCTCTGGCTCGGTTACCGTGCGGGGCCCGAAGCCGGCATCATCCAGGCTTGGGGCGTGTTCGCAGCCGGATTTCTCCAGCTTTTGCTTCTGATTTGGGGCATGAACCGCGCCGGAATGAATCTTGCGATCCGCCGGCCAAAGCTGACCCCGGATGTTCGCAAACTCGTACGGCTCGGGGTCCCCGGCGTCATCTCCGGCGGCGTGACGCAGCTCAATATCGCCATCGGCACCGTCATTGCTTCGCTTCAGCCGGGAGCCGTTTCGCATCTCTACTACGCCGACCGTGTTTATGAGTTGCCGCTAGCAATCGTCGGCATAGCGATCGGCATCGTTCTCCTGCCCGACGTCGCGCGCCAGTTGCGAAGCGGCAATACGGCCGGCGTCATGGACAGCCAAAATCGTTCGCTCGAATTCGCGCTGCTGCTGACGATACCGGCAGCGCTCGCTCTCGCAGCCATCCCGGTCGATATAACGCGCGTCCTCTTCGAACGCGGCGCGTTCAGCGCGGCCGACACCAAAGTCACGGCATCCGTGCTCGCGATTTTTGCTCTTGGCCTCCCGGCATTCGTGATGATCAAGGTCTTCTCGCCTGCCTATTACGCGCGCGAAGACACGAAGACGCCGATGCGCTACGCAACGATCAGTCTCACGGCGAACACCGTCGGCTCGATCGCGTTGTTCTTCCTGTTGCGCCATCTCGGCATGATGCCCCAGCTCGGCATCGCCATCGCGACGGCGATTGGTGGCTGGCTCAACGCTTACCTGCTGTGGTCGACCCTACGGCGCCGCGGCGACTTCATCATCGACGGCCGGCTCAAACGGAACGTCCCTTTGATCCTGTTTTCGAGCGTCGCCATGGTCGTCGCTCTGCTGGGTGCAAGTCATATGCTCGCGCCACACCTCGATCACAGCGGCGGATTCTTCGTAAAGGCGTCATTCCTGGCCGTCGAAATTGGCGTCGGACTGGGCGTCTTCGCAGTTCTGATTTTTGCGACAGGCGTCATGTCCATCGGACAGCTCGGCCGCCTGACGCGCCGCGGGAGCTAGCAAAGGCCGCCGCCACTTGCGCTGCGGCCGCCCGCACGCGATAAGGCCGCCGGCCTTCTCTTCAACACGGTACGCACCCCATGAAAATCACGCCGCGCGTTTTCTCCGGCATGCAGCCGACCGGCAGCTTGCATCTCGGCAACTATCTCGGCGCGATGGTCAATTGGATCAAGATGCAGGAGACGCACGAATGCATCTATTGCGTCGTCGATCTGCACGCGATCACCGTGTGGCAGGACCCGGCCGAGCTGAGAAACGCGATCCGGCAGGTAACGGCCGCCTATATCGCCGCCGGTCTCGATCCGAAGAAAAGCATCCTTTTCAATCAATCGCAGGTCAGCGCCCATGCTGAGCTTGCCTGGATCTTCAATTGCGTCGCCCGCCTCGGCTGGCTGAACCGCATGACGCAGTTCAAGGAAAAGGCCGGCAAGGATCGCGAGCAGGCGTCCGTCGGGCTCTACGCCTATCCGAACTTGATGGCTGCCGACATCCTCGCCTACCGCGCGACGCATGTGCCCGTCGGCGAAGACCAGAAGCAGCATCTGGAGCTTGCACGCGACATCGCGCAGAAGTTCAACAACGACTTTGCCGCCTCGATCATCGCGGAAGGCTTTGCCGACGGCATTTTCTTCCCGCAGCCCGAACCCGTCATCACCGGCGCCTCGACGCGGGTCATGAGCCTGCGCGACGGCTCGAAGAAAATGTCGAAATCGGATCCCTCCGATCTTTCGCGGATCAACATGACGGACGATGCGGACACGATCGCCAAGAAGATCCAGAAGGCGAAAACCGATCCGGAACCTCTACCGAGCGACGAAGCCGGTTTTGCCGGCCGCCCCGAGGCGGAAAATCTGATCGGAATTTATGCAACCATCGTCGACAAGCCCGTCGATGCCGTGCTTGCCGAATTCGGCGGCCAGCAATTCTCCGCATTCAAAAAGGTGCTGGCCGACGCGCTCGTCGCGAAGATCGAGCCAATCGCCAACGAAATAAAGCGACTGACCGGCGATCCCGCCGAGATTGACCGCATTCTGGCCGACGGGTCGTCGCGGGCACGCGAAATCGCGACGCCGATCATGGGCAAGGTCAAGGACATCGTCGGTTTCATCCGAAGCTGACCGCACTCCCCATGCTGACCGTTGCAGCGGGTGCCGATGAATGGCAGCATCGCCTCCATGAAACCACGCCGCTCATTCGAAGAAGGCCATCGCCGCAAGTTCCTGATCGTCGTTGACGAGAGCCAGGAAGTTGAAAGCGCGCTTTATTACGCGGCGAGCCGCGTGCAGCGCTCCTCGGGCCTGCTTGTCATGCTCTACGTGATCGAGCCGAGCGAGCTGCAGCACTGGGCTGGGGTGCACCAGGTGCAGCTGGACGAAGAGACGGCCAAGGCAAAGGCGCTGTTCCGGCTCTTCCGCCGCAAGCTCGCCCATGCGGGTTTCGAGAACGTCGAGGCCGAAGACGTCATTCGCGAAGGCCGGACCGCGGAAGAGATTAACCAGCTCATCGCGGAAGATGAGGATATCGCAATCCTCGTCCTCGGCGCCTCGATCGACGCCAAAGGCCCTGGGCCCCTTGTCGCTTCCCTTGCGACGGCGCGCGCCGCAGGCGGCTTCGCGGTGCCGGTGACAGTCGTCCCGGGACAACTTTCCCTCGCGGAAATCAAGGCCTTGGCCTAAATTGCCCCACCCAGGTGCCGAGGGCGATATCTCGACACGAGCAGCCGTCCTACCTATATTTGAAGCCTTCTAATCCTATCCCGCGCAGGATGGCGCGCGTGGAACCCCGACCGCGAAATGAGGCACCCATGTTTATCCAGACGGAAGCCACGCCCAATCCGGCGACGCTGAAGTTCATCCCGGGACGGGATGTACTCGCCGACGGCACCGCCGATTTCCGCACGAAGACCGATGCGGCTGCTTCCCCGCTCGCGACCCGCCTCTTCGCGATCGACGGCGTTGACGGCGTGTTTCTGGGCTCCGACTTCATTTCGGTCACCAAGGGTGACATCGAGTGGCAGCACCTGAAGCCGATGGTGCTTGGCGCCATCATGGAACACTACATGTCGGGTGCGCCCGTCTCCGAAGGCGAAGACGCCAACGACAACGCCGCTGAAAGCTATGCTCCCGAGGACGAAGCGACCGTCGCGACGATCAAGGAATTGCTCGAAACGCGCGTTCGCCCCGCCGTCGCCCAGGATGGCGGCGACATCACGTTTTCCGGCTTCCGCGATGGCGTCGTCTATCTCCACATGCGGGGCGCCTGCTCCGGCTGCCCGAGTTCGACCGCCACCCTCCGCCACGGCATCGAAAACCTGCTGAAGCACTTCTGCCCCGATGTGCAAGCGGTGCAGCCGGTCTAAGTCCTGAAATGTTCCCCAGAACCCCGCCCCGGCGGGGTTCTTCGTATTTGGCCCCCAAAACGCGCGAGGAAAAAAGTGGCTGAGCCGCTCGATAGTGCTGCAATCGACCAATTGTTCGATAAGGCTCGAACCAACAACAAATGGCAGCCTCGCGAGGTGCCCGACGCGCTCCTCCGCCAGGTCGTCGAGCATATGCGGTGGGCCCCGACGAGCGCCAACTGCTCGCCTGCGCGCTTCGTCTTCGTCAGATCGCCGGAAGCCAAAGCGCGGCTTAAGCCGCACCTGAGCGCCGGAAACGTGGATAAGACAATGGCCGCACCGGTAACGGCCATTATTGGCTACGATTTGAACTTCTATGAAGCCCTGCCACGGCTCTATCCGCCAGCTGACGCCAGAAGCTGGTTCGCGGGCAAAAAGCAGCACGCCGATACAACCGCCTTTCGCAATGGGTCGCTCCAGGGCGGCTATTTCATCCTGGCGGCCCGCGCGCTCGGGCTCGACTGCGGCCCAATGTCAGGCTTCCAAAACGCGGGGGTAGACGCCGAGTTCTTTACCGGAACTGAAATTAAGTCGAATTTCCTCTGTAATCTGGGCTACGGGGATCCGGCGGGGGTCTATCCCCGCTCACCACGATTTGACTTCGACGAAATCGCCACGATCGTTTAAAAGCTCCGCCCGGAATGAATGTTCTATCGCTCGACACGTGTTTCGATGCCTGCTCGGCTGCGGCGGGCCGGGGGCTTCGTACCCTGACACCCGGCATTTCATTCAGCTTCGAGCCCATGCAAACCGGGCACGCTGAGCGTCTGCTGCCGATGATCGAAACGGTCATGGCGGAAGCGGGCCTCGATTTCAAAGCGCTCGACCGCATCGCGGTGACATACGGACCCGGGACGTTTACCGGCACGCGGATCTGCGTTTCGGCGGCCCGCGCGCTCGCCCTCGCGACCGGTGCACAGTTCGTCGCACTTTCAAGCCTCAGGTTGATGGCGATGAGCGCACGCATTCCCGCCGCTCCGACGAAACGCATCGCCATCGCGACCGATGCGCGGCGGAGCGAAGTCTATTTCGAAGTCTTCGACCGCCACACGATGCAAACGGTCGTCGACGCGCAGTGCGCAGCAATCCCGGCTGCTGCCAAATTGCTGGGTCCTGGCCCGATCGTCATCGCGGGTTCCGGCGCCGAACAGCTCGCCGCCGAAGCGGGTCACGAAGGCATCGAGGCGACGGCGATCCTGCCCGATCTCCTGCCCGACGCGCTCGACATGCTGTTTCCCGCCTGCGAACTGCCGCTGACGGAAACAGTGAAACCACTCTACCTGCGAGCGCCCGATGCGAAGCCGCCCGCGCCGAGCCCATTTCTCGGAGCCGGGGCATGACGAATGTCACGCCGTTCCGGAATTTGCGGCATGCAAGCATGCTGTGGGCGGCGCCCGACCGAGCCGAAGAAATCGCGGCTCTCCACACCAAACTCTTCGACCCGCCATGGGATGCGGCCGCGATCAAATCCCTTCTCGAACATCCCGCCGCCACTTCCTTGATCGCCGTCGCTGGGGGACAGAAGAAATCGGTCATCGCCTTCGTGATCGGCCAGCTCGCTGCCGACGAAGCCGAGATCCTGTCGATCGGCGTCTCGCCCGACTGGCAGCGCGTCGGCCTTGCCACCGGCCTTCTCGAAGGCCTGTCGCGCGCCGCGCGGCGAGGAGGGGCCAAGCGCATTTTCCTCGAGGTTGCAGAGGACAACGCGGCGGGCCTCGCGCTCTATCGAAAACTCGGATTTGTCGAAGCCGGGCGGCGAAAGCGCTATTATGAGCGCCCGGGCAGCACCCGCGTTGATGCTCTGACGCTTGTTCTGGTGCTCGAAGAGTCTGAACAACCGGCCTGATATGGACGTTCGGCCTTGTCACTGCCTATAAGGCGCCCATACTCCGGCGACGAGGAAGTGTCGTCCTTAAGCCAAAAGCCTAACTCCGCCATGACCCTGCAGTCCGCGAAATCCGAGACTTCCATCGAATCGCGATGCGCGGAATGCGGTCTGCGGATGACGGGCCAAAGGCGCGTCATCGCCCGGGTGCTGTCCTCCGCCACCGATCATCCCGACGTCGAAGAAGTGCATCGGCGCGCCCACGCGATCGATCAGAGAATTTCGCTCTCGACGGTCTACCGCACGCTCAAGCTTTTTGCCGGGAAGGGCATTTTGGAGCGGCACGATTTCGGCCACGGCCGCGGGCGCTACGAGGCGGCGCCACGCGAGCATCACGATCACCTCGTCGATATCGAGAGCGGGCGCGTCATCGAGTTCTCGAACGCCGACATCGAGGCGCTGCAGGAGCGCATCGCGCGCGAACTCGGATTCGAGCTTGTCGGCCATCGCCTGGAACTCTATGGCGTCCCTCTGGCAAAGAAAAAGTCTTCGAGCCGGAGAGGCTAGCGAACCCCATGGCAACCGGCTCACTCCGCGCCTCGGCCGTGCTCGCAGTATTCCTCTGCTTCACGCTGCCGTTGATGCCGGTGCAGGCCCTGCTGCTCAAAATGTCGCCCAAGGCCGCGCGGCGCTTTCCCAATTGGTACCATCGCCAAGTCTGCCGCATCCTCGGAATTTCGCTCGATATCGATGGCGCCGTCGTCGAAAACGCACCTGTGCTGCTCGTTTGCAATCACACGTCCTGGCTCGATATTCCCGTACTTTCGGCATTGGCGCCGGTTTCCTTCGTTGCCAAGCTCGAAGTCGGCGGCTGGCCTTTCGTCTCCGCCCTGGCGAAGCTTCAGCGATCGGTGTTCGTCGATCGAACGCGGCGGCAGGCAACCGGCGACGCCGCAGCCGAAATCATGACGCGGCTGAAGCAGGGCGACACGATTGTGCTGTTCGCCGAAGGAACATCGAGCGACGGCAATCGCGTATTGCCCTTCAAAACCTCCCTCTTCGGCGCCGTCTCGGGCGAAGGCGCTGAGGAGCCGCAAGTCGTCGTCCAGACAGCCGCCGTCGTCTATACGCACGTCCGCGGCATTCCATTGACCCGCGCCGACCGCCCGCGCATTGGCTGGTATGGCGACATGGAAATGACGTCGCACGCCTGGGGCGTCCTCGGATCCGGCCCGATTACCGTTACGATCAAGGTCGGTCCGCCCGTTCCCTTGCGCGACTTCAAGGACCGCAAGGATCTGGCGCTGAAAACGGAACGCGAAATCCGCTCGGCAGTAATCGGCATCCTGCGTGGCCGCCCGGGCGACCCCGGCCTCGTCCCGGTCGAACCCTCGGCGGAAAGCCGCCGGAGAAAGCTCGCTTTGCCGCAGGCCCGCAGCGAGAAATGGACATAACCGCGGCTTTCTATGCTATGCGCTAGGGCCCTGAAGCCCATGAGCAAAAAGACCAGTTTCGGCCCGGCCAATCACGTGCAGCGCGCAAACCCAAAATCCTATTTTCTGAAGACGTTCGGCTGTCAGATGAACGTTTACGACAGCGAACGCATGGCGGAGGCGCTGGCGCGCGACGGCTACAGCGAGACCGACGACGTCGCCAAGGCTGACCTCGTAATCCTGAACACCTGCCACATCCGTGAAAAGGCAGGCGAGAAAGTCTATTCCGATCTCGGCCGAATTCGCGTCGTCAAGGAAGCGCGGAAACGGGACGGCAAAGAAACGGTGATCGCGGTCACGGGCTGCATCGCGCAGGCCGAAGGCCCCGAGATCACCGCGCGCCAGCCGGCCGTCGATCTCGTGATCGGACCGCAGAGCTACCATCGCTTGCCCGAGTTCATCGCGCGCGCCGAAACCAACAGCGAGCGCATCGTCGAAACCGAGTTTCCGGGCGACGAAAAATTCGCCGCGATGAAAGCGCCGCGCCGCGTCTCGTCGCCCTCGGCATTTCTGACCGTTCAGGAAGGTTGCGATAAGTTCTGCACGTTCTGCGTCGTACCCTATACGCGCGGCGCCGAGTTTTCGCGGCCCCTCGCCAAACTCGAAGCCGAAGCGCGGGAACTCGCCGCTGCTGGCGCCAAGGAACTCGTTCTCCTCGGCCAGAACGTCAACGCTTATCACGGCGAAGGCCCGGGCGGCCGCACGATCGGCCTCGGGGAATTGATCCGCCACTTGGCGGCGATCGATGGCATCGAACGCATCCGCTACATGACGAGCCATCCGCGCGACATGAGCGACGATCTGATCGCAGCGCACGCCGAGGTGCCGCAGCTGATGCCATTCCTGCACCTGCCCATCCAGTCAGGCTCCGACCGGATGCTGGCCGCCATGAACCGCAAGCATCGGGCAGCGGAATACATCGATCTGATCGCACGTATCCGCGACGCGCGCCCCGATATTGCCCTTTCGAGCGACTTCATCGTCGGCTTCCCCGGGGAAACCGATCAGGACGCCGAAGAAACGATCGCGCTGGTGAAGGCGGTCGGCTACGCCCAGGCGTTTTCGTTCAAATACAGCCCGCGCCCCGGCACGCCCGCCGCGGGGCTCGAAGTCCAGGTCCCGGAGGACGTGAAGGCCGAGCGGCTGCAGCGGCTGCAGGCTTTGCTGGAAGAACAGCAGATGGCCTTCAACACGGAGATGCTCGGCGGCACCATCCCCGTGCTGTTTGAGCGCCGTGGCCGCCACCCAGGTGAATTCGTCGGCAGGACACCCTATCTTCAGCTTGTACATGCGGTGGGAGATGGAGATCTCACGGGCCAGACAGCCAATGTCAGGGTTACGGAAGCCCGGCGCGTCAGCCTGCAGGGTGTCATTTCCGCAGCATAAAAGCGTTATACTGATCGAGGACGGCTGTGCGTTAACCACACCTGCGCGTGCCGAACCTGTTTGTCACATGCTAACGTGGGCCATCGATTCGATTTGACAGATACGGGAAGAAGAGCAACCAGCAAGGGAGTGTCAGGATTGGCAGCATTCCGCGGGTCCTCCGCGTCAACGTCGAGGCGGCCCAATAAGCCGGAGCTCGAAGATGCTCGTGTCGTTGTACCCTTCGAAGACAACCGGCTGCTGACGCAGCTGCTTGGGGAATACGATAGCCACCTGGCTCTTATTGAAGATCGATTGGGCATCGACGCGCATGCCCACGGCAACGTCGTCATTCTGACCGGAGCCGCCAATGCCTGCGCCAGTGCTCGCAGTGTCTTGGAGCGGCTCTACTCCCGAATTGCAAAAGGCGAAACAATCGGCCCCGGCGATATTGACGGGCTCATTCGTCATGCTCGCGCTGAAGGAACTTCGTCCGACGGCCAGGCCCAGATCGCCACGCGCCGTCGGGTCGTCAAAGCCCGCACGCCGACGCAAAGCACCTACATGCGCGCCATCGAAAAGAAGGACCTCGTGTTCGGATTGGGCCCGGCGGGAACCGGCAAAACCTACATTGCCGTCGCATTCGCAGCCCATTGCCTCGAACGCGGACTCGTCGAGCGCATCATCCTTTCGCGTCCGGCCGTCGAAGCAGGTGAACGCCTCGGCTTCCTGCCGGGCGACATGCGCGACAAAGTCGATCCCTATCTGCGGCCACTTTACGATGCACTTTATGATGTCCTGCCGCCCGAAAAGGTCGAGCGCGACATCGAAACCGGTGTCATCGAAGTCGCGCCGCTGGCCTTCATGCGCGGCCGCACGCTTGCCAATGCCTTCGTCATCCTCGACGAAGCGCAGAACACGACGAGCATGCAGATGAAGATGTTCCTGACGCGTATCGGCGAAGGCTCGAAAATGGTCGTGACGGGCGATCCGTCACAGATCGATCTACCGCCGGGCACGAAGTCGGGCCTCGTCGAAGCCGTCAACATACTGGACACGGTCGACGATATTTCGATCGTGAGGTTCGAGGCGAGCGATATCGTTCGCCGCGATCTCGTCGCCAAGATCGTCGATGCCTACGAGCGGCCCCAATAGCGCCATGCCTGCTTCTGGAAAGACCCGGGCGAGCGTCTTCGAGGTGGAGATCGTCGAAGACGACGGCGACTGGTCGCGCGTCGGCAACCTCGACAGCCTCATCGACGACGCTGCTCGCGCCGCCTTCGCGGCCGCCGGCGAAGGCCGAAAAACGGCGATCGTAACCGTCGCTTTATCCTCCGACGCCAGCGTCGCCGCCCTCAACGAGCGCTTTCGCGGCAAGGCTAAGCCCACGAATGTGCTGTCTTTTCCTGCTGGCAACGGCGCGCCCGGCGGGCAGCTTGGCGATATCATCATGGCGTTGGAAACGCTCGAGCGCGAAGCGGCAGAGCAAGGCGTCCCGTTCGAGCATCACCTGCAACATCTGGTAGTCCATGGCGTGCTGCATCTTTTAGGCTATGATCACGAGACGGCAGCCGATGCCGAACGCATGGAAGCCATTGAAATTGAAGTACTTTCAAAATTGGGCGTTGCAAATCCTTACACGGGCGCTCTGGAAACCGGTACAAAGGACTGACCGGGTTCCGACCCATGGGCCATGACCGAAAACACATACCAAAAGACAGTGTCTGACACCGTAGACGACGACAGTCGGGTTTTAAGCGCGAACAGCTGGCTTCAGGTGCTGCGCGCCAAGCTCGGCCTCGTGGTGCCGCAGAACGTTCGCGACGCGCTGGAAGGCGCGTTGAAGACCGGCACCTCAGAGAACTTCACCGACGCCGAACGAAAAATGCTCGAGCGGCTTCTCCGCTTCGGCTCGAGCCGCGTGGCGTCGCTGATGATACCGCGCGCCGATATCACGGCACTCGATGAAGACGAGCCGATCTCCGAGCTCCTCGAAACGTTCAACGAGGCCGGTGTTTCCCGCATTCCGCTTTTCCGCGAGACGCTCGACGATCCGCGCGGAATGATCCTCATCAAGGACGTGTTGCGCTGGTTGATGGCGGAAGCGACAGGGCAACCCGTCAAAGGCGCCAAGACCGATCAGGAAGCCGAAAAGCCCGCGCTCAACCAGTTCGATCTCAGAAGCGTCGATTTGAGCCGCCCCATCACCACGGTCAAAATCCGCCGCCAGATCCTGTACGTGCCGCCGTCGATGCCTGCCGTCGATCTCTTAATCCGCATGCAGTCGACGCGCATTCACATGGCGCTGGTCGTCGACGAATACGGCGGCACCGACGGCCTCGTCACCATCGAGGATCTGATCGAACAGGTCGTCGGCAACATCGAAGACGAGCACGACGATGACGAGGAAACGAATATCGTCGTTGATCCGAAGCTCGGTATCGTCGCCGTCGCCCGTACCCCGATCGAAGAGCTCGAGAAGCATTTGAATATGAAGCTCGTGCCCGAGGACGAAGAAACCGAAGTCGATACCATCGGCGGTTTGATCTTCTCGATGCTGGGGCGCGTGCCGGCGCGCGGCGAGCTTATCCGGCATCCGTCGGGCGTCGAGTTCGAGGTCCTCGATGCCGATCCGCGGCGCGTGAAGAAACTCAAAATTCACCCGCCGCGCCCGCCCGTCACCAACGCGAAATCACTGCCTGAAACGCCGAAGGCGTGATGGACGCGAGAACCGAACATCCGCCGCTGATCTCAAGCGCGCGCGCTTGGATCATGGCCCTTCGCGGCTGGAAGCGCGCACTCGTCGCGATGGCTGCAGGCGGGCTTTCGGCGCTGGCATTCGCGCCGTTCTTCGCCTTTCCGGTCTTCTTCCTGACGCTCCCCGTTTTCGTCTGGCTGATCGACGGCAGCGCCGATTGGCGCCGTGCCTTTAGCGCCGGCTGGTTCTTCGGCTTCGGCTATTTCTTCTTCAATCTCTTCTGGATCGGCGAAGCCTTCCTCGTCGAAGCCGACAAGTTTGCCTGGCTTCTCCCCTTTGCCGTGACGCTGCTGCCCGCGGGACTAGCGCTTTTCTGGGGAATAGCCGCCGCCGTTGCTCGTCTTTTCTGGAGCGACGGCATTGGCCGCCTGTTCGTCTTTGCCATCACGCTCAGCCTCGCCGAATGGCTGCGCGGCCATATCCTGACGGGCTTTCCCTGGAACCTCGTCGGTTATGCTCTGACCTATCCTCTGCCGTTGATGCAGAGCGCGGCGCTGTTCGGCGCCTATGGCCTGACCGCGATCGCGCTTTTCATCTTTCCGGCACCTCTCGTGGTGCTCGGCGGCCGCCGCGCACCCCTCTCCATCAGAAAGATCGTTGGCGCGATCGCTCTCGGCGCCGTTCCGATCGCTCTTCTGCTGGCCTGCGGCGCATGGCGACTGCAAACGCCGGAAACGTTTGTCCCGAACGTAAAGCTCAGGATCGTTCAGCCGAGCGTTCCCCAGCGCGAAAAATGGATGGCCGAATACCAGCGGCGGATCTTCGACGATCACGTCGCGCTTTCGCTCGCAAACCCGGCGGGAGAGAAGGATTCGCTAGCCGGCATCACGCACCTCGTCTGGCCGGAAGCGGCAATGCCCTTCTTTCCACTCGAGGCTCCCGTTGCGCTCGACATCCTCGCCAATGTCCTGCCCCCAGGAACAACCCTGATCACCGGCGCCTTGCGCCACGACCCGTCCCCCGCCCCCGGCACAGCGCCCCCGGCCGACGCGCGCGCACTCAACAGCATCCTCGTCTTGAACGAACGAGCAGAGCCGATCGCGACCTATGACAAGATCAATCTCGTCCCCTTCGGCGAATACGTGCCGTGGGAAGCAACGCTCGCCACCATCGGCATCCAGAAGCTGACGCATGGACGGGGCTCGTTCGGCGTCGGCAGCCAGCCACGACCGCTGATGGCGATCCCGGGCCTGCCTCCTGCCCTCGGCCTCGTCTGTTACGAGGCCTTATTCCCCGGAAATATTGTGCAGGGAACCGAGCGGCCCGGGGTCTTGATAAACGTCACGAACGACGGCTGGTTTGGTGAATCGACCGGGCCCTACCAGCATTTCCATCAGGCGCGAATCCGTGCCGTTGAAGAAGGCGCGCCCCTGCTAAGGGCAGCAAATAACGGCATTTCCGCCGTCGTCGATCCCTACGGTCGTGCGCTGCAGGTGCTGGGACTGAATGTGCGCGGCGTGATCGACAGCGCCCTGCCCGTGGCCATCACGCCGCCGCTCTACGCGCGCCTTGGCGACTGGATATTGGCGATCATTATCGCGATCTACGCGGGGTTTGCCGTCCGCCTTCGGAAAAATGGTCGTTAATCAAAGTGTTGAAGTCAACTTGTCGCGGCGGCGGTCAAACATTGACGCCCGTCTCGTGCGCACCTAGGAAGTGCATACCCTTTCTCGATGGGAACTAGTGGCTGTACGCGTGATGGTGAACGAAATATCGATCGAAGACGACACAAGCGAAGAATCGCCGAAAGGTTCTCGCCGCGCCAATCCGATGGATGTGCATGTAGGCTCGCGCGTGCGGCTTCGGCGCATGCTTCTGGGAATGAGCCAGGAAAAGCTTGGCGAGCATCTCGGTCTTACTTTCCAGCAAGTGCAAAAATACGAGAAAGGCGTTAACCGCATCGGTGCGAGCCGGCTGTTCGACCTCGCTCGCGTTCTTGGCGTGCCGGTGCAGTTCTTCTACGACGAAGCACCCTCCGGGGCGCAAGCTGCCAGCGTTGCGATGCCGGGCTTTGCCGAGACGCAACCCGACGAAAGCTACGTCGTCGATTTCCTTGGCACGCGCGAAGGGCTGGAGTTGAATAAGGCTTTCGCTCGCATAACCGAGCCTAAGGTGCGCCGCTCTATCGTCGATCTTGTCCGCGCACTCGCGGGCGAAGACGGCTGAAGCCGGGCGCTTCGCAATATTCGCAATTGCCTCTGGTTTGGCAGAAGGGTCGCTAGGTCGCGGCCCGTTTCGCGGAGATCGGCACGCCCCGGCTTGACCGAATCCACCAACATTGCGACAAACCGGCGCTTTTCATCGGGCCGGGATCGCCGACATCAACAGTCCGTTGACGACGATCCCGGGGATCCAATTTCTCAACACGGGGGCCACAGTGGCGCGCAAGTCCTTCCTTTTCACGAGTGAGTCCGTCTCTGAAGGTCACCCGGACAAAGTCTGCGATCGCATCTCCGACGAGGTCGTCGACGCGTTCTATCGCGAAGGCGCCAAGGAAGGCCTCGACCCCTGGGGTATCCGCGCCGCATGCGAAACGATGGCGACGACAAATCGCGTCATCATCGCCGGTGAGTCGCGCGGTCCCAAGGGCGTAACCGTCGCCACCATCCAGGATCTGACGCGCGCCGCCATCAAGGACATCGGCTACGAGCAGGAAGGCTTCCACTGGGCGAACTGCAACATCGAAGTCCTGTTGCACTCGCAGTCTGCCGACATTGCCCAGGGCGTAGACGCCAAGCAGCCGACGAACCAGGAAGAAGGCGCCGGCGACCAGGGCATCATGTTCGGCTATGCCTGCAACGAGACACCGGAGCTGATGCCGGCACCGATCTACTACGCCCACAAAATTCTGCGCGACCTCGCCATCGCGCGCAAAGCCAAGCAGGGCGAAGCCGCCAAGCTCGGCCCCGATGCCAAGAGCCAGGTGACTGTCCGCTACGAAAACGGCAAGCCCGTCGGCGTTACGCAGATCGTCGTCTCGCACCAGCACATCGTCGAAGATCTGAGTTCGCGCCAGGTTCGCGAGATCGTCGAACCATTCGTCCGCGCCGCGCTGCCCGAAGGCTGGATCGGCAAAGACACCGCCTGGCACATCAACCCGACCGGAAAGTTCTTCATCGGCGGTCCCGATGGCGACACCGGACTGACCGGCCGCAAGATCATCGTCGACACCTACGGCGGCGCGGCACCCCACGGTGGCGGTGCGTTCTCGGGCAAGGACCCGACGAAGGTCGACCGTTCTGCAGCCTACGCCGCCCGCTACCTCGCGAAGAACGTCGTTGCGGCGAGCCTCGCGGACCGCTGCACGATCCAGCTTTCGTATGCGATCGGCGTCGCCAAGCCCTTGTCGATCTACGTCGATACCTACGGCACCAGCAAAGTCGACGAGGCCGCGATCGAAAAGGCCTTGGGCGAAGTCATGGACCTGACGCCGCGCGGCATCCGCAGCCACCTCGATCTCAACAAGCCGATCTATTCCCGGACCTCTGCGTACGGACATTTCGGCCGTCCTGCCGAAAAGGACGGCGGCTTCTCCTGGGAGAAGACCGACCTCGCCGCCAAGATCGCCAAGGCCGTTGCCTAGCGATAACGGGCCGGACCTGTGAGATACAAAGGCGGCTGCGCAAACGGCCGCCTTTCCCTTTTTTGCGATTGAGTGATTAGCGCGCGAATGCCGGACGACGACCACGAACTTAGATCATTCGGGCGGAGACGCGGGCGAAAGCCGAGCGCGCGTCAGGCCGCGCTGTTGCGCGAAGATCTGCCGCGCCTTGCCTTCGATCCCGCAAATCCTCCGGACGGCTTCAGGGAGACCTGGCTCGAAATCGGCTTTGGAGGGGGTGAGCATCTTCTGTGGCAGGCGCGCCAGAACCCTGACGTTGTATTGATCGGCTGCGAACCGTTCGAGGACGGCGTCATCAAGGTGCTGACCGCCGCGACCGGAGAGAAGCTGCAGAACATCCGCATTCACATGAATGACGTGCGGGAAATTCTGAAGTCGATGGCACCGAACTCAATCGATCGCGCCTTCATCCTCTTTCCCGACCCCTGGCCGAAGCGAAAGCACCGAAAGCGCCGCCTGGTTAATTCTTCCTTGCTGAAGCTCCTGGCGCGCGTCATGCGGCCGGGCGCAGAACTCCGCATCGGCACGGACATCGGCGATTATGCTCGCACGATGCTCGAAGCTTTTGCCGGAGAACCGGCCTTTTCCTGGCAGGCATCGAGCCCCGCCGACTGGCGCGAGCGACCGAGCGATTGGCCGGAAACGCGCTACGAGGCGAAAGCCGTGCGTGAGGGCCGCCGGCGCTATTATTTCCGGTTTCTGCGGCAATAGCCGCGGCCGACTCTTGCGCGGAAGGCAAATCTCGCCTATTTAGCGTCTATTCCAATAAAACGACGATCCGATAGAGAGTGGACCGCAAGGCCCGCTCCGAACGAACTTTAAGCACAGGAACGCCCTTGCAGGACACCATCGCCAACGACACGGCCTCACCGTCGGAACAGGGTTCCGGCACGAGCCGCTTTTTGCGCGAGACCGGTCTTGCTGCCGACGTTGCAGCTGTCGTCGAGCCGACCCTTGAAGATCTGGGTTTCCGCCTGGTGCGCGTGAAGATCCAGGGCGACGGCCGCGATCGCATCGTCCAGCTGATGGCGGAACGTCCTGACGGTTCGATCACGGTCGACGATTGCGAAACGATTTCGAAAGCCGTTTCGCCCGTGCTTGATGTCGCCGATCCGGTTTCCGGCGCCTATCGCCTTGAAGTTTCGTCGCCCGGCATAGACCGTCCGCTCGTCCGCCCGAGCGACTTCGAGGATTGGTCGGGGCACGAAGCGAAGATCGAATTGAACGAGCCGATCGACGGCCGCAAGCGCTTCAAAGGTGTGCTCGAAGGCTTCGAGGACGGCGAAGTGCGCATCAAAGCCGATACCGGCGAGCATGGCGTGCAGCACCTTGGCCTGCCGGTCCATCTGATCGCCGACGCCAAGCTCGTCCTGACCGACGAACTCATTCGCGAAGCATTACAACGCGCCAAAGAGCGCCATTCCACGCGGCCCGGTGACGGTGCCGAACTCGACGAAGACGACCTGGAGGATTGACCCTATGGCCATGGCAGGCATCAGTGCCAACCGGCTCGAGCTTCTGCAAATTGCAGACGCCGTCGCGCGCGAAAAAACGATCGACAAGAAGATTGTCATCGAAGCGATGGAAGACGCCATCCAGAAGGCCGCGAAGTCGCGCTATGGAGCCGAGAACGACATCCGTTGCGAGATCGATCCGAAGACGGGCGAAGCGAAGCTGACGCGCGTCCTCGCCGTCGTTGATGAAGTCGAGAATGACGCGACGCAGATCACCGTCGAAGACGCCAAGAAGCGCAATCCGGACGCCAAGGCCGGCGACATGATCGCCGAAACCCTTCCGCCCTTGGAATTCGGCCGCGTCGCGGCGCAGAACGCCAAGCAGGTCATCGTCCAGAAGGTTCGCGAAGCCGAACGCGACCGCCAATTCTCCGAATTCAAGGACCGCACCGGCGACGTCATCAACGGCACCGTGAAGCGCGTCGAATACGGCAACGTCATCGTCGATCTCGGCCGCGCCGAAGGCATTATCCGCCGTGATGAGATGATCCCGCGCGAAAACGTCCGCCTCGGCGACCGCATCCGCGCCTACATCTATGAAGTCCGCCGCGAGCAGCGCGGCCCGCAAATCTTCCTGACGCGCGCCCGGCCCGAGTTCATGTCGATGCTGTTCCGCGCCGAAGTTCCCGAAATCTACGACGGCGTCGTCGAGATCAAGTCGGTGGCGCGCGATCCCGGAAGCCGCGCGAAAATCGCGGTGATTTCGAAGGATTCCTCCATCGATCCGGTCGGCGCCTGCGTCGGTATGCGCGGCGCGCGCGTGCAGGCAGTCGTCAACGAACTGCAGGGCGAGAAGGTCGACATCATCCAGTGGAACCCGGACGCCGCGAGCTTCATCGTCAACGCCTTGGCGCCCGCTGAAGTCACCAAGGTCGTGCTCGACGAAGATTCAAACCGCATCGAGGTCGTCGTTCCCGAGGCCCAGCTATCGCTCGCCATCGGCCGCCGCGGCCAGAACGTGCGCCTTGCCTCGCAGCTGACCGGCTGGGACATCGACATTCTGACCGAGCAGGAAGAAAGCGAACGCCGCCAGAAGGAATTCTCCGAGCGCACGCAGCTCCTCATGGATTCGCTCGATGTCGACGAGGTCATCGCCCAGCTTCTCGTCACCGAGGGCTTCGCGACGATCGAGGAAGTCGCCTACGTCGATATTGCGGAAATTGCCCATATCGAAGGCTTCGACGAGAACACGGCCGAGCAGATCCAGAGCCGCGCGCGCGAATATCTCGAGCAGCAGGAAGCCGAACGTGATGCGAAGCGACGCGAGCTTGGCGTTGCCGACGAGCTGGCTGAAATCCCCGGCATCACGACCGCAATGATGGTCGCCCTCGGCGAAAACGGCGTCAAAACCGTCGAAGATTTCGCCGACTGCGCGACCGATGAGCTGATCGGTTGGACCGAACGCAAGAAAGACAAGGAAAAAGACAGCGACGCCCAGCGTCACAAAGGTTTCCTCGACGGCTTCGAACTGTCGCGGACAGACGTCGAAAACATGATCATGGCCGCGCGCGTTCACGCCGGCTGGATCAAAGCTGAAGATATCGAAAAACCCGCAACCGACGAAACCGAAGCTGCCGAGACCGGCAGCGCCGGCGCCGAAGGCTGACGGGAATGACCGGGAAGGCGACAAACGCGCGTGATGGTGAAACGGCAAAATCGGCCTACGCGGGATCGGACGGAGCCAGGCTCCGTTCCGGGTTCCGAGCGGCTGTGCGCCGTCACGCGGCAGACGCTTGATCCGGAAAATCTGATCCGCTTCGCTTTGTCGCCGGACGGCATTATCGTCCCCGATCTCGACCGGCGCTTGCCGGGCCGTGGTGTCTGGGTCGGTTGCGACCGGCGTCTTGTCGAAAAGGCGGTGGCGACACACGCCTTTGCAAAAAGCCTTAAAGTCAAGGCCGAAGCCCCCGCAGACCTTGCAGAACGCGTGGATGATCTTATCGTTAAGCGCGTAGCCGGAACATTCTCGCTCGCCAATAAGGCGGGCCTCGTAATTGCTGGATTTGAGAAAATTTTCGCGGCCCTTGAGAAGGGACCGGTAAGAGCAGTACTCCATGGGTCGGATGCGGCCCTGGACGGACGCACGAAAATTGATCGGAAATACAAGGCCATTCAGGCCAGCCGGGGCGCTCCTGCGGCAATCGTCGATGTTCTGACCATTGCGCAAATGAGCTTGGCCATTGGCCGCGGAAGTGTGGTACATGCTGCCCTCACACCCGGAGGACTGTCGGATCGGTTTCTGGAGGAAGCGGAGCGGCTTCTGCGCTACCGGTCTTCTGTGATTGAGGCCACGCAGGTGGCCGGCGACGAAATTTCTGAACTATCTAGCTGAAGGCTGAACGGATAACGCATGACGGATTCGAACGACCAGACCGATAAGACCATCCGGGTCGGAGCGCGCAAGCCGCTGTCGCTGCAGCGAACGGTCGAGTCTGGCCATGTGCGGCAGAACTTCAGCCACGGTCGCTCCAAATCCGTCGTGGTCGAAAAGAAGAAGACGAGAAAGCTTGGTGGCGAAGGCGAGCCGGGCAACGCGCCCGCAGCAACCGTCACGATCGAGAAGCCCGCTCCGGCGGCGCGCGTCGCACCGCAACCGAGCCATCCTCAGCCAGCTCCGAGCGAGCGATCGCCCGGCCGCGTGCTCTCGAACGAGGAACGCGCCGCACGCGAGCGCGCACTTGCCGCTGCACGCGCCGACGATGCGCAGCGCCCCGCCGAAATCGAGCCTGTCCGGTTCGAGCCCGTCGCCCGCCCGCCTGAGCCGCAGCCGCGCGCCGAAGCCCAACCGCAGCCCGCGCCGAGCGAACCCGTGGTCGCCGCCGCGCCTCCCGCTGCGCCAGCACCGGCACCGGCGCCGCAAGCTTCGCCCGCGCCGTCCGCACCTGTCGCGCGCGAGAACCGCGACCATCGCGACCATAACGCTCCGCAGCGTGAGCATCATCGTCGCGATTCCGGCCCCGCACCGTCGCACCGTGGCGAAGGCGGCCGTCCGCAATTCCAGCGGACGCCCAACCGTCCGACGAACACCCAATTCATGCCCCGTGGCGAAGCTGGCCGTCCGCGCGAAATCGAACTGCCGACACCCGCACGCCGTGGCGCTCCCGCCGCAGATTCAACGACGATCGAAAAGCCGACGCGTCCCGCGAGACCCCCGGTGGTGGCCCGCGAGCAAACCGAGGAGGACGATCGCGTCAAGCGCGGCCCCGGCGGCGTCAAGGTACCGCGCCCGGCCGTCAAGGTTCAGGACGACGGCCGCCAGCGCCAGAAGCTGACGATCACGAACTTCGACCGCGAAGCTCAGGTTCGTTCGCTCGCCTCTCTGAAGCGCAAGCGCGAGAAGGAAAAGCTGAAGGCCATGGGCATTCAGCAGCCCCGCGAGAAGATCGCGCGCGAGGTCATCATTCCTGAGGCCATCACGATCCAGGAACTCTCGAACCGTATGGCTGAGCGCGCCGTCGATCTCATCAAGTATCTGATGCAGCAAGGCGCGATGCATAAGATCACCGACGTCCTGGACGCGGATACGGCTGAGCTCATCGTGCAGGAGTTCGGTCATACGCCGAAGCGCGTTTCCGAAGCCGACGTCGAAATCGGTTTCGTCGGCGACAAGGACGTCGATGACACGGCGCTCGAGCATCGCGCTCCCGTCGTCACGATCATGGGTCACGTCGACCACGGCAAGACATCGCTGCTCGACGCGATCCGCTCGACGAACGTCGTGTCGGGTGAGGCCGGAGGCATCACCCAGCATATCGGCGCCTATCAGGTGACGGCACCGAACGGCGACAAGATCACGTTCATCGACACGCCAGGCCACGAAGCCTTTACCGCCATGCGCGCACGCGGCGCAAAGGTGACGGATATCGTCGTCCTCGTCGTCGCCGCCGATGACGGCGTCATGCCGCAGACGGTCGAAGCGATCAATCACGCCAAGGCCGCGAAGGTGCCGATCATCGTCGCGATCAACAAGATCGATAAACCACAGGCGGATCCGAACCGCGTCCGCACCGAACTGCTTTCGCACGAGATCGTCGTCGAAAGCATGGGCGGCGAAACGCTCGAAATTCCGGTCTCGGCCCTGAAGCGCACCAACCTCGACAAGCTGTTGGAAGCGATCCATCTGCAGGCTGAAATCCTCGATCTTCGCGCCAATCCGGCGCGTACGGCTGAAGGCGTCGTCATCGAAGCCAAGCTCGAGCGCGGCCGTGGCCCCGTCGGCACCGTTCTCGTTCAGCGTGGCTCGCTGCATGTCGGCGATATCATCGTCGCTGGCATGGCATGGGGACGCGTCCGCGCCCTCTTGAATGACCACGGCGCGAACATTCAATCGGCCGGACCTTCGGTTCCCGTCGAAGTGCTGGGCTTCGATTCCGCACCTGAAGCCGGCGATCAGTTCGCCGTCGTCGAGAACGAGGCACGCGCCCGTGAGCTGACCGATTATCGCGTCAGGAAGCGCCGCGAGACCTTGGGCTCGGCCGGTACGAAGAGCTCGCTCGAGCAGATGATGCAGCAGCTCAAGGACGCTGGCCGGAAGGAATTCCCGCTGGTCGTCAAGGGCGACGTGCAGGGCTCGCTCGAGGCTATCGTCGGCGCACTGAAGAAAGTCGGCAACGACGAAGTCGAAGCTCGCCTCGTGCATTCCGGCGTCGGCGGCATCACCGAATCCGATATCGCGCTCGCAGCCGCAGCGAAGGCCGTCGTCATCGGCTTCAACGTCCGCGCCAACGCGCAGGCGAAGCAGGCCGCTGACGCGCAAGGCATCGAGATCCGCTATTACAATATCATCTACGATCTCGTGGATGAGGTGAAGGCGGCGATGTCGGGCCTTCTCGCTCCGACCAAGCGCGAAATCTTCCTCGGCTACGCCACGATCAAGCAGGTCTTCAACATCTCGAAGTCCGGCAAGGTCGCAGGCTGCCTCGTCACCGAAGGCAAGGTCGAGCGCGGCGCCAAGGTTCGCTTGCTGCGCGACAACGTCGTCATTCACGAAGGTACGCTGTCGATCCTCAAGCGCTTCAAGGATGACGTCAAAGAAGTCATCGCCGGCCAGGAATGCGGCATGTCCTTCGCGAACTACCAGGACATTCGCGAAGGCGATCAGATCGAGTGCTTCCAGGTCGAGACGATCGCGAGATCTCTTTAATCGCCATGTGAGCCGTCCGCGCGGGAGCTTTCCGCGCGGCGACGCTTCGTTTGCCAGCATGCGCGCTTCGTTTTTTATGGCGAAGCGTTTGTTCAATTCGAATGAAGAGGCCGCGCGCGGTCCCATCCCGCGGCGGACAGAGAATGAAATATCAGGCATCGTACGTATACGATCTCGCGGTCTTCCAGGCTCTCTATCGAGCGGTGCAAGCGCGCAAATCCTTTTACTTCTGGTGGCCTCTGATTGTATTTCTCGTGCCTGCAATTTGCAGCGCGCTCCCCGTGTATTTTCAGCGGACGCCCGTTACCGTTGAGCAGATTGCTTTCGACATTGTGGGATTCCCGCTGTTGCTTGGCGTGATGACTTATTTCTTTTTGCAATCTTTTCTGCCTCGGGCTTCTTTCAAAAGTTGTCCAGTTGCGGGGAAAAAGCTTGATTTTACTGTAGATGATGATGGGCTGTCGTGCTTTCGCGACGACGGCGTAAGAGAGAATTGGCCCTGGAAAGCGCTCCGCGGCATCACTCATCTCGAGGACGGAAGCGCATCGGTCGTCTGGATTGCGCAGAACGGCGGGTTTGTTCTGCCCAACCCTGCGTTTTCTTCACCTGATACCTACCAGTCCGCACGCAAATTCATCGAGGAAAAGTTCGGTGGTGCCGGATACAAAAAATAAGGAAAGAGCCCCCTCGCAACGCATGCCGCGCATCGGTGAACTCGTCGAATACAAGCTCAGCGAAATGCTCGCGCGCGGTCCAATCCTGCGGCGGTCGGAACATGACAGATCTGACGATTAAGCTGCCTCTGCGGCTGACATTCCGCCTGACGCGCGACGATATCGCGGCGTTCGAACGCCTGCCGCGCGAACTCACGCGGTCCGGCACTTTTGCATTCTTCGCAACGATCTTCGCGTGCGGGATGACGCTTGCGGTTTTCGATGAGCAACTCGACGGCTTCGTACCGGAGACGCTCGCCGGCTATCGCCATATCATTTTTGCGGTCGTCGCCGGAGCGATTGGCTTTGCAGCTTTCAGCCTCGCCCTGACGCTGCTCTCATATTGGCGCATTGCCCAGACCGAGTATCCCCCAGAGGATACCGAAATCGAAGTATCCGAACGCGATTTGAAAATCAGCGACGGCACACCGCCGCGAACGCTCGAATGGAGCAGCATTGCCCGCGTGATTGACGCACCGGCGCATGTGTTTTTGTGCCTGACGCCGCGAAACGCGGTCATCGTGCCGCTACGCGCATTTCATTCGGTTGCTGACATGCGTGCATTCGCCGATTTATCAGAAACGCTATCGCACGGAGCCGATGGTGATGCCTGAGCGAGGAAACTAGCGATGCGATCCAAAGCCAAAACAAATCCCGCGAAAGCGCCTTCCCAGCGCATGCTGCGTATTGGTGAGCTTGTACGGCATAAACTCTCGGAGCTGTTGGCGCGTGGCGAGATCCACGATGACGTGCTGGCATCGCACGTCATCACGATCCCCGAGGTTCGTCTCACGCCGGATCTGAAACTCGCGACCGTTTACGTCATGCCGCTCGGCGGCAGCGACGTCAAACCGGTCATCGAAGCGTTGACGCGCAATAAAAAATACATCCGCGCCGAGGTGGCGCACACACTCAATCTTCGTTACGCGCCCGATCTTCGCTTCCGCGAAGACGAGACGTTCGAGGAAGCGACGCGGATCGATCGTCTTCTCGATAGCGACAGAGTTCGTCAGGATACCCAAAAGAAATAGCATGGCACGACGCAAAAAAGGCAACGCCGTTCACGGCTGGCTCGTCCTCGACAAGCCGATCAACATGACATCGACTCAAGCTGTCGCCGCGGTGCGCCGCGCGTTCAACGCGCAGAAGGCGGGGCACTCGGGAACTCTCGATCCGCTCGCGACCGGCATTCTTCCGATTGCGCTTGGCGAAGGAACGAAGACGGTTTCCTTCGCGGTTGACGGCGAAAAGGCCTACCGCTTCACGGTCCGTTGGGGCGCCGAGACCGAGACGGACGACACGGAAGGCGCCATCACGAAAACCAGCGACAACCGTCCGGCGCGCGCCGACATCGAAACGTTGTTGCCGCGCTTCCACGGCGAGATCATGCAGACACCGCCCGCCTATTCGGCGATCAAGATCGCCGGCGAACGCGCCTACGATCTCGCACGCAATGGCGAAACGGTCGTCATCGAGCCGCGCCCCGTTTTCATCGATAGCCTCACGCTCGTCGATATGCCCGACGAAGCGACGAGCGTCTTCGAAGCCCGCTGTGGCAAGGGCACGTATGTGCGCGCGCTCGCCCGCGATATGGGCCGCATCCTGGGTTGCTACGGCCACGTGATCGCGCTTCGGCGCACGCAGGTCGGCCCCTTCGACGAAAGCCGCGCGGTTCCGCTGGAGGCCCTGCTTGCAGCAGCCGAGTCGGGCGATCCCGATCAGGTGGCGAAGTATCTTTTGCCGGTCGAGTCGGCGCTCGCCGATTTGCCGGAGCTGCTCGTTTCCCAAAGCGACGCCGCGACCCTTGCGCGGGGTCAGACCGTGTTGATCCGCGGCCGCGATGCCCCGGTTTTGACAGGGCCCGCCTACGCGACGTCCAAGGGCCGGCTGATCGCGCTCGGCGAGCTTGCCAAGGGCGCGCTGCACCCGACGCGCGTCTTCAATCTCGGCTAGGAAGTGCCGGTTTGACTTAACACTCTGAAAATTATGACGTATTTCTTGTCGAATCTGAACTCGCCTTTGCGGGGCATTCGTGTATAAGTAGGCCATCCGCGCGGGCCCTTTTCCGCGCGGCTTTCGTTTGCGACCCCGCTGGACGACATCCCGGCCGTGGCCGCTTCATTCAAACTCCAAATTCGAAAGGAGCATTCGATGTCGCAGGTAGCACCGCACAGGCGTGTGGCGAAGACGGCCGTCATCAAGGACAGCGCGACCAAGGCCAACGATACCGGCTCGCCGGAAGTTCAGATCGCCGTGCTCACGCACCGCATCAACGAGCTGACCGAGCACTTCAAGACGCACAAGAAAGACAACCACTCGCGCCGCGGCCTTCTCAAGATGGTCAGCCAGCGCCGGCAGTTGCTCGACTACGTGAAGGCCAAGGACAACGCTCGTTATCAGAAGATTATCGAGAAGAACGGCATCCGCCGTTAATCGCGCTCATTTCAGCGCCTCAGTCAGGACGGCCCAATGGCCTGTCACTCGAATCGATAAACAAGAAAAACCGCCGGCGCCTCCGAAGCGCCGGCGTTGACCAGCGCTCGTCCGGCATGAGGCCGGCGGGCTGACCGACCGAACAGAAAAGCGAAAACGAAAGATTGAACATGTTTGACATCCATCGCGTCGAAATTGACTGGGGTGGCCGAAAGCTGAAGCTCGAGACCGGCCACTATGCCCGCCAGGCGGACGCTGCCGTCATGGCGCAGTACGGCGACACCACAGTGCTCGCGACCGTTGTCGGCGCCCGCTCTGCCAAGCCCGGCATCGATTTCTTCCCGCTGACCGTGAATTATCAGGAGCGCACCTACGCCGCCGGCAAGATCCCTGGCGGCTATTTCAAGCGCGAAGGCCGTCCGAGCGAGAAAGAGACGCTGACGTCTCGCCTGATCGACCGCCCGATCCGCCCCTTGTTCGTCGAAGGCTTCAAGAACGAGACGCAGGTTGTCGTGACCGTCCTCTCGCACGACCTCGAAAACGATCCCGACATCCTCGGCATGGTCGCGGCTTCCGCGGCATTGACGCTTTCGGGCCTGCCGTTCCTCGGCCCCATCGGCGCCGCGCGCGTCGGCCTCATCAACAACGAGTTCGTGCTGAACCCGATGATCGATGAGATGAAGGACAGCGCTCTCGATCTCGTCGTCGCCGGCACGAACGACGCCGTGATGATGGTCGAATCGGAAGCCAAGGAATTGCCCGAGTCGCAGATGCTCGAAGCCGTCGTGTTCGGCCACAAGCACATGCAGCCCGTCATCCAGGCGATCATCAAGCTCGCCGAGAAGGCCGCCAAGGAACCGTGGGACATCAAGATCCCCGACAAGGCCAAGTACGCCTCGGAAGTGAAGAAAATCGCTGAGACGACCCTCAAGGAAGCTTTCTCGACGAAGGAAAAGGGCAAGCGCCAGGACCTCGTCTCTGCAGCCAAGAAGGCCATCGGCGAAGGCATTGCGATCCCAGCCGACGATCCGAACGAGAAGGTTCTTCTCAGCGACGCGTTCAAATCGCTCGAGATGGACATCATGCGCGGCGACGTCTTGAAGACGAAGCGGCGCATCGACGGACGTGACCTGACAACGGTCCGCCCGATCCTCTCGGAAGTTCACGTCCTGCCGCGCACGCACGGCTCCGCGCTCTTCACGCGCGGCGAAACGCAGGCGCTCGTCGTCGCGACGCTTGGCACGGGTGAAGACGAGCAGTTCGTCGACAGCCTCGAAGGCACGAAGAAAGAGCGCTTCCTGCTCCACTATAACTTCCCGCCCTACTCGGTCGGTGAAGTCGGACGCATGGGCTCGCCCGGCCGTCGCGAAATCGGCCACGGCAAACTCGCCTGGCGCGCGATCCGCCCGATGCTGCCGTCGCAGGAAGAGTTCCCCTACACGCTCCGCGTCGTCTCTGAGATCACCGAGTCGAACGGCTCATCGTCGATGGCGACGGTTTGCGGTACGTCTCTCGCTCTGATGGACGCCGGTGTTCCGCTGAAATCGCCGGTCGCCGGTATCGCGATGGGTCTGATCAAGGAAGGCGACGAGTTCGTCGTGCTTTCCGACATCCTTGGCGATGAAGATCACCTTGGCGACATGGACTTCAAGGTGGCGGGCACCGACAAGGGTGTTACGTCGCTGCAGATGGACATCAAGATCACGGGCATCACCGAAGAGATCATGCGGATCGCCCTCGGCCAGGCGCACGAGGGTCGTCTTCACATCCTCGGCGAAATGTCAAAGGCGCTGACGGGTGCCCGCACGGAGCTCGGCGAGTACGCGCCGCGCATCGAAACGATCAAGATCCCGGTCGACAAGATCCGCGAAGTCATCGGCTCCGGCGGTTCGGTCATCCGCGAAATCGTCGCCGAATCCGGAGCCAAGATCGACATCGAGGACGACGGCACGGTGAAGATCGCGTCGGCAAATCGCGAATCGATCGAGAAGGCGCTCGGCCGCATCCGCGGTATCACGTCCGAACCCGAGGTCGGCCAGATCTACAAGGGCAAGGTCGTGAAGATCATGGAGTTCGGCGCGTTCGTGAACTTCTTCGGCTCGAAGGACGGCCTCGTCCACATCTCGCAGCTGTCCCAGGGACGTCCTGAGACCGTCGGCGAAGTCGTCAAGGAAGGTCAGGAAGTTTACGTCAAGCTTCTGGGCTTCGATGATCGCGGTAAGACACGCCTGTCCATGAAGATCGTCGATCAGGCGACCGGCCAGGAAATTCCGCGCGCTGAAGGCGAGCCGGAAGAAGTCTTCGAAAGCCGCCCACCGCGCCGTGAAGGCGGACGTGGCGGCGATCGCAACCGCGGCCCGCGCCGCGAACGCAACTAAGGCGTCGCACGTCCAGAATTGAGAAAGCCGCCGGATCGATGGATCCGGCGGCTTTTTTTATGCTTCGGCAATTGAACGCCAAATGCTGATCAATACCACCAGCACTTGCCGTGCTTGCAGACATGGTTCGTGCACTGCACGCGGCCAATGCCCGGAACATGCTTGTGATAGCCGTTGAGACCCCGGCGGCATGTCCGGTGCCAGCCGTGCGTTTGCTCGACGTTCGATTGTGCCTTGCCGACATCCTTCATCGCGCCGACCGATCCGAGCGTCGCCGCCGAGCCGGGCAATGTTGCGAACGCGAATCCTGCAGCGAGCGCCGCCGCGGCGAGCAGAAACTTTCGAGTCATTTGGCTACTCCTCTCCCATGAAGGCAAATGCCTCCAGCCAACTTTTGAGGAGCGAACGCTAGCAGCTGAGAATAAGGGCCGCCATCGGATCAACCCCGGCGGCGAACCTTAAGTACTCATGCGTTGCAGCTAGGCGTCAGGCTTTGGCGAAGTGCGGGACTTCAGGCCAGAAAACACGAGCTTTTTCACTCACCTCGTCCGGATCACCGGTCGTCAGCAATGTGAGCGTGCCGCCCTCCCCGCCCGCCGCATAGTTGGCGCGCCGCGCGAGATAGTCTTCGAAGCTGTCGGCGACCACCTCGGGCTGCGAAAGAATTCGCGTGAACGGTGGGAGATATTTCCTGAACAGCGGCTCGACGAGCGGAAAATGCGTGCAGCCGAGGATCGCACGATGCGGCGGCAGGTTGCCGGTCTGCGCGAGCAGCCCCTCGACGCCCTGCCTAACGAGAGCATCGAGCTCGACCTCGGGCCGCTTGTTCTCGATGGCGCCCGCCAGCTCCGAGCAGATCTGCTGAACGACGGTCACCTTCGGACAGCGCTTGCGGATCTCCTCAGCGTAGACGCCGGATGAAATCGTACGCGTCGTCCCGAACACGCCGATGGTGTCGGTGTTGTACTTTTGCGGATATTGCGGCGAGGTCACCGCCCACGGCGTTTGCGTTGCCGCCTCGACGGTCGGCGCGACGATGCCGAGAACGTTGTGCGCGCCGGCCCACTGGCTCGCGGGCAGCCACTGCTGCTGCAGACGCCTGAGCGCCACGGCCGTGGCCGTATTGCAGCCGAGAAGAGCGAGCTTAGCCCCGCGCGCGAACAGCTGCTCGACACAGTCCCGCGTAAAATCGACGATGTCTTCCGAAGGCCTGTCGCCGTAGGGGACGTGCGCGTGATCGGCGAGATAAACGAAATCGACGGCCTTGAACCGCGCGACGAGCTCACGCAGGACGGTCAGCCCGCCGAGACCTGAATCAAATACCCCGATCATGAGCGGAGTGTTTGCGACGCCCAATTGTGAACGTCAACGGCCTCAGAATGTCACTCCGCAGCCGCCGATGGCGAACGGCTCGCCGTCTTGCCCTCGGTGTCGTGCTCTTTGAGGCCTTCGAGCGACGGCATCGACACGGTGTTATAGCCGCAATCGACGAAATGCACTTCGCCGGTAACGGCGCCGGACATTGGCGACAGCAGATAGAGGGCCGAGCCCGCAACCTCGTCGAGGGTCGGCGTGCGCTGCAGCGGCGAGTTATCACGCTGGAAATTGAAGATCACGCGCGCGTCCGAAACGCCGGCGCCGGAAAGCGTGCGCATCGGACCGGCCGAAAGCGCGTTTACGCGAACACCCTGGGGCCCGAGGTCGGCGGCGAGATAGCGGACCGAAGCTTCGAGCGCGGCCTTCGCGACGCCCATGACGTTGTAAGACGGAACCCAGCGCGTCGCACCGCCGTAGGAGAGCGTGATGAGCGAACCGCCGTTCGGCATCAGCGCCGAAGCCCGCTTCGCAATTTCAGTGAACGAGAAGCACGAGATCACCATCGAGTTGATGAAGTTCTCGCGGCTCGTATCGGCATAGCGCCCGGCAAGCTCTTTCGGATCGGAATAGGCGAGTGCATGCACCACGAAATCGAGGCCGCCCCACTCTTCCTTGATTCGCGCGAAGACATTGTCGACGCTCGCCAGATCGAGAACGTTGCACTCTTCGATGATTTTTGATCCGAGCGATTGCGCGAGAGGCAGCGCCCGGCGGCCGAATGCGCCACCCTGATACGTGAACGCGAGTTCGGCGCCTTGGCCCGCAAGGGCGCGTGCAATGCCCCAGGCGATGGATCGGTCGTTGGCGACCCCCATGACAAGACCGCGCTTGCCCGCCATCAGAGGGCCCGGCTTTGCGATATCGAAGTCGGTCATTGGAAGCCTCGTTTTGTCACCAAAGGTACGCCCGCGAACGTCAAACCAGCCAGCACCGCGCTTATATACTCTCATCACTCTCAACCGTCCGCCGTAAGCAGTTCCTAGCGGCGGCCAGGAAAGCTTTCGTTACTCAGGCATCATGCCGGCAGAAAATGAGAGTGGCATTTGTCCCGCCAAAACCGAAGCTGTTCGACATCACACAGTTAAGGCTTGCGTTGTCGATACGCTTCAGAGCGATTGGCATATCGGCGAACGCAGGGTCAAGTTCGTCAATGTTCGCACTCTCGCAGATGAAACCGTTATTCATCATCAGCAGCGAGAAAATCGCCTCTTGGACGCCGATGGCGCCGAGCGAATGCCCCGTTAACGATTTCGTCGCCGAGATGACGGGCGATTTGTCGCCGAACACGGCGCGAACGGCCTCGATCTCTTTGGCATCGCCGACTGGCGTGCCCGTTCCATGCGGATTGAGATAATCGATCTTCGGCAAACCCTTGCCATCGAAACCCTTAAGCGCCAGCCGCATACAGCGCTCGGCGCCTTCGCCCGACGGAGCGACCATGTCGTATCCATCGGAGGTCGCGGCATAGCCCGTAAGCTCGCCGTAAATCTTGGCGCCGCGGGCTTTCGCGTGCTCCAGTTCCTCGAGCACGACGACGCCTGCGCCGCCCGCGATAACGAAGCCATCGCGATTCTTGTCGTAGGCGCGGCTCGCGCGTGCGGGCGTATCGTTGAAGTGAGTGGACATCGCGCCCATGGCATCGAAGAGGTTCGACAAGGTCCAGTCGAGTTCTTCGCAACCGCCTGCGAACATCACGTCCTGCTTGCCCCACTGGATCATCTCGGCCGCGTTGCCGATGCAGTGAGAACTCGTCGCGCAGGCCGACGAAATCGAATAGTTGACGCCTTTGATCTGAAAGGCGGTAGCGAGCGCCGCGGATGGGCCCGAGCACATGCCCTTCGGCACCTCGAACGGTCCGATCTTCTTCGGCCCGCCGGATTCGAGCGTCACTTCCGCCGCTTCAACGATGGCGCGCGTCGAAGGCCCGCCCGAACCGACGATAATGCCGGTACGCTCGTTGACGACATCCGTCGCCTCGAGACCCGCATCGCGGATGGCTTGGTCCATCGCAATCCAGTTCCAGCCGACGCCAGCCCCCATGAAGCGCTTCGGCTTCCGGGGAACCATTGCCTCCCACTCGATCTGTGGGGCTCCATGGACTTGGCATTTGAAACCGAGCTCGGCGTACTTCTCAGCGCGAGAAATGCCCGACTTCGCCTCCCTCAAGGAAGCGAGAACCTTTTGGGTGTTGTTCCCTATCGAGGACACCACACCCATGCCAGTCACAACTACGCGCCGCATGCGCTCCTTCACTCCTGCGGTTCCTGCTGCCGCCCGCTTTGACAGCCGGGCCCTCTGCGCAAAACGCTTAAGGACCTTCGCTCGACTTGAGTAGGACCCTTAGGTCCTTGGCTGTGTATATCACCTCGCCGTCAGCTTTCAGGACCCCGTCGGCCTCTGCGAGTTTTAACTTCCGGGCAATGACCCGCTTAATGTCTATGACATATTCAAGCAGTTTTACGTCCGGCGTCACTTCGCGCGTGAATTTGACCTCGCCGACGCCGGAAGCCCGGCCCTGCCCCGTAAGGCCGAGCCAGCCCAGATAAAAACCCGTCAATTGCCAGAGCGCGTCGAGGCCAAGGCAGCCCGGCATGACCGGATCGCCCTTGAAATGGCAGGCGAAAAGCCAATCAAGACGCTCGTTGCCTGCGACTTTTAGCTGAGCAACGATCAGGCCCTTGCCGTGCGCGCCGCCCGTCTCCGAGATCTCGCTGATGCGATCAACCATTAACATCGGCGGCAGCGGCAATTGCGCATTGCCGGGACCGAACAGCTCGCCGCGCCCGCAGGCCAGCAAATCCTCAAACTCGAAGCTCGAACGTCGTTCCGCCACTGGTCCCCTCGCTTCATGGCTGACTATGCGGTGTTCGTTCACGTTATGCTCCGGGAAGGCAAAGATAACGGGGTCGTAACACACGCGTGCCGCTGCGCCTAGCAGTGCTGGCCGCTGCGTGTAACAGGGCGTTGACCTGTCTTAAAGACCGATTCTCGCCGTAAGTTGCGGCTTTTAAGGCAAGTGGCTATACTCCCTTGATTGGCGCGTTTCGCATGGGCCGGCATCTCGTCGGTTCAACGTGGGGACGCAATGACGGTTCTGCAAACGGAAATGTCTGATAAATCTCTGCCAGATATGGCGACAGAAGCGCGGCTGACGACGTCAGAGATCCTGAGAAAGTCGGGTCTACGGCCAACCCGTCAGCGTATGACACTCGGCCGGCTCCTGTTCGATGGCGGCGATCGCCACGTGACTGCCGAGCAGCTCCACGCCGAAGTCGCGAGGCTTGGCGAGCATGTTTCGCTCGCGACCGTTTACAATACGCTCCACCAGTTCAAGCGCGCCGGGCTTCTGCGCGAGCTCGCAATCGAAGGCTCGAAAGCCTACTTCGACACCAATACGTCAAATCACAATCACTTCCTGCTCGAGCCGAACGGCGAGCTGATGGACATTCCGGGTGACGCCATTACCGTCGCTGGCCTCCCCGAGCCGCCCGAAGGCTTGAAGATCACGCACGTCGACGTGGTCGTGCGCCTGGCGAAAAAGGCCTGAGAATAAGGGCTCCGGTTCGCCAGGGCTGAAGCATAAGCCTACTTGAACGTCTCGCCTTCGTAGACGCCCCAGAGCTTTTTCTGCTCGATGTAGCCGCTGTACTGGTCCACCGTTACGCGGCACCAGCGGCCGTCGCACACGTGCAGATCGGCAATCACGCCCGCTTCGACGTTCGCCACCACGTTCGTATGCTGGCTGTCGCTCGCCATGATCGGCACCAGCGGCGGCGCCATTCCGGTCTTTCGCTCCCAGGGCAGGACGAGGCCCGTCCTCCGGCCCGACAGAAGCGATTGCAAAACCCAGCCCGTCGCGCCTTCTGCGTCGCGAACCTGCCGCCAGGCCTCGAATTCCTTGATGACCTCGACCGGCAGTCCAGCACGCCGATAGACCCAGGAGGTCGGATAATCGGTCCCAGGCCCGTTCCGGAGGTTCACCCGGTCAGACTTGAGGCTGACGAATCGCGGCACCGGCAGGCCGCTGCCCGTCAGCGCGGGCGCATCGTCGGCGAGTGCCGGCACACCCGACGCGTGAATCAACGCTACGGCGGCAGCTCCGAGCATGGCTCTGACGCTTGAAAACGCTGGCCACACCCCCGCCCGCAGCCGGCCGCGTCTATACTCTAGGCTCGATATGGTCATTTGAAGCGGCCTCAAACCCAGCGGTCGGCAACGAAAAAGGTTAGCGTGCCCTCGTCTTAGGCGTCCGCAACTGATTTCAGGACTTTGTCTTCGCGAAGACCATCTGATAGACACGGGGCCGCACTTTCTCAAGCGGCCCCGTGAGGGACATGTGAACGCCGCGATTTTCTTGCAACGGGAAGCGAATGCCCACCCCCCATAAGAAACCTGTTGTCGTTGTCACCCGCAAACTTCCCGACGTCGTCGAGACTCGGATGTGCGAGCTTTTCGACACGCGCCTCAATATTGAAGACAAACCCCTCAATCAGGCTCAGCTGATCGAGGCTGTCAAAACCGCCGACGTCCTCGTGCCGACGGTGACCGATCGCATCGATCGCGCCGTACTGACCCAAGCCGGCCCCAAGCTTCGCCTCATCGCGAACTTTGGAACGGGCGTCGACAACGTCGATCTCGATACCGCCCGCAACCGCGGCATTCTGGTGACCAACACCCCCGGCGTCCTGACCGAAGATACCGCCGACATGACGATGGCGCTCATCCTCGCGGTGCCGCGCCGTCTCGCCGAGGGCGCCGCCTACATGCGCGATCCGGCGACGAAGTGGTCTGGTTGGTCACCGACCTGGATGCTCGGCCATCGCATTTACGGCAAGCGGCTCGGCATCATCGGCATGGGCCGCATCGGCCAAGCGGTGGCACAGCGCGCCAAGGCGTTCGGCTTGCAGATCCACTACCACAATCGCCGTCGTGTGGCCGAAGAAGTGGAGGAGGAGCTCGAGGCAACCTTCTGGGAAAGCCTCGATCAGATGCTGACGCGCGTCGACATCGTCTCGATCAACTGCCCGCACACGCCCGGAACCTTTCACCTGTTGTCGGCGCGCCGGCTGAAGTTGCTGAAGCCGTCGGCTTACATCGTCAACACTGCGCGCGGCGAAGTCGTGGACGAGAACGAGCTGGTTCGCCTCCTCGAAGCGGGCGCGATTGCGGGTGCCGGTCTCGACGTGTTCGAGCACGAGCCAGCCGTCAATCCGCGCCTTCTCGCGTCCGAACGCGTCGTCGCTTTGCCCCACATGAGCTCGGCGACGATCGAAGGCCGCATCGACATGGGCGAGAAGGTGATCATCAACATCAAGGCATTCGCAGACGGGCACGCACCGCCCGACCGCGTTCACCCTGCGATGCTCTGAGAAAAAAGCTCTACGAGCTATTCGGCGGCGCAAGCGGGATTGGCAGCCCCTTGCGCCTCCGTCAGACCGGTAATCGTCGGCTTCCGCCCCGAAAGGGGATTGTCCGGATCCCAGGAAATTGTGACGACCTCGAAGCGTGTCGCGAGCGCGTCATAAATCAGCAGACGCCCCGCGAGGCTTTCGCCGAGACCGAGAATCTCCTTCACGACTTCGGTCGCCTGCAATGTTCCGACGACGCCAGCGACCGGCCCTAACACGCCGACCTCCTCGCAATTCGCGACGAGCCCTGCTGGTGGTGCTTCTGGGAACACGCAGCGCAGAGTCGGATAGGGATTCCCCTCCCCATCTTTCTCGTGCGGTTTGAAGAGCGAAATATAACCGTCGAACGATCCGAGCGCCGCATAGGCCAGCGGCCGCTTCGCGAAATAGCAGGCGTCCGAGACGAGATAGCGCGTCGCGAAATTGTCCGAGCCGTCGGCAACGATGTCGTAGCGCGAAATGATATCGAGCGCGTTCGCAGCACTGATGCGCTCGGCGTACGTCTCGACGGTGACGTGCGGATTGATGCGCAAGATCGCGTCACGCGCGCTCTCGACCTTCAGCCGGCCCGCATCCTCCGTGCGATGCGCAATCTGGCGCTGCAGGTTGTCGATCGAGACGGTGTCGTCATCGATGATGCCGATCGTGCCGACGCCTGCCGCCGCCAGATAGGTGACGACCGGCGAACCAAGTCCGCCGGCGCCGATGACGAGCACGCGTGCCGCCTTGAGCATTTGTTGTCCCGGCGCCCCGACGTCACGCAGCACGAGGTGGCGCTTGTAGCGCTGAACCTCTTCCGTAGTGAGCGTTGCCATGAGACCTCGAAAAACGCTGAGCGTCGAAACCCTCAGCCCTTCGGCTGCGGATCGACGAAGAGTTCGCTCGAAAAATAACGCTCCGCCGAAGAGGGCGCGAACGTAACGATCGTTTTACCCGCAAAATCGGGCCTCTCCGCGACGGCAATAGCCGCAGCGACGTTGGCGCCAGTCGAAATGCCGCCGGGAATGCCCTCGATCTTCGCGACCTTGCGCGAAATTTCGAATGCGGTGTCGCTCGAAACAGTCACGACCTCGTCGATCAGACCGGTGTCGAGAATGCTCGGAATGAAACCGGCGCCGATGCCCTGAATCTTGTGCGGACCGCGTGGCTGGCCGGACAGGATCGCGCTGGTCGTCGGCTCCACGGCAATGACCTTGAGTCCCGGGATGCGCTTCTTGAGAACCCTGCCAACGCCCGTCAATGTGCCGCCCGTGCCGACGCCGATCACAAGGGCATCCACCTTGCCCTTCGTATCATTGTAGATTTCTTCCGCCGTCGTCTTTTCATGGACAAGCGGATTCGCCGGATTGTCGAACTGGCCCGGGATCACGGCATCGGGAAGCGTCTTCGCAAGCTCTTCGGCTCGCGCGACGGCTGCCGGCATGCCGCCCGGTCCAGGCGTCAATTCGAGTTCGGCACCGAGATGCGACAGAATCTTGCGCCGTTCGATCGACATCGTCTCCGGCATGACAAGAATAAGCCGATAGCCGCGCGCGGCCGCGACGAAGGCGAGACCGATGCCGGTATTACCGGACGTCGGCTCGATCAGCACTGTTTTGCCGGGCTTGATGCGGCCTTCAGCTTCCAGCGCGTCGATCATCGCAACGCCGATACGGTCCTTGACCGACGACAGCGGATTGAAGAATTCGAGTTTCAGCAGAATGTCGGCTTTGAGGTGCGCATCGGCCTTGATGTTCGCGAGGCGCACGAGAGGCGTATGGCCGATCGTTTCGGTAATGCTATCGTAGACGCGGCCGCGCCCCCAGCTCTTCGTGGCTTCCAGCGTTTTGATCTCAATCGTTTCTGCCATGACCTGTCTCGATCTACCTCGTTATGGAGCGCTCGGCGAGCGCGCGTGCGAGTAGTATGTCGCAGTTTCGAGGGAGACGCTCAAGAGGCGAGGAAAGCGCATAGAGCCCCATAAGCATTACATTTTTTTGACTTAACGCGTCTCGAAAAAATTCAGGTTCGGGATTTTGTTTGCGCTCTGACCGATCCTTTAGCAACCGGTTTCCGCTTAACGGCCCGGCCATGGGATTTAGCCGCGCCAATACCCGTAGAGCCGAAACCACCGGCCCCCCTTTGTGTTGCGTTGAGCTTTTTGCTTTCACGAAGTTTTACGCGCGCAACCGGCGCCACAATCATTTGGGCAATACGCTCGCCGCGAGCGACCGTAAATGGATCCGTCCCGAGATTAATCAAAATCACGGAAACCTCGCCGCGATAATCGGCATCGATCGTGCCTGGGCTATTGAGAACCGTAACGCCGTGCTTCACGGCAAGACCCGATCGCGGACGCACCTGCGCTTCCATTCCGCGCGGCAGCTCGAAGATCAATCCTGTCGGAATGAGAGCGCGCGCCCCCGGCGCGATCATGACCGGCGTCGCCTCCGGCACAGCAGCCACGAGGTCGAACCCTGCTGCGTCAGCCGTCTGATAATCTGGAAGCGGAAGTCCCTCGGAATGCGCAAGCCGCCTGACTTTGACCTTCATTCGCTTGCCTTCATTCCACAGCAGTCCTCTTTTTTGCATGGAGCTGTTCCGCAGCACGCTCCATGATTTTCCTCGCGACCTTCGCTTTGCTCATCTCTGGCCAGCTTTCCACGCCGCTCGCGGAGATGAGGTGTACGGTGTTGTTCTCGCCGCCCATCACGCCCGTCAAGGGCGAGACGTCGTTGGCGACGATCCAGTCGGCGTTCTTTGATTTCAGCTTCGACTTGGCATAGTCGATAACGTTCTGTGTTTCAGCAGCAAAACCAATGACGAGACGCGGCCGCCCGGGCCCCGGCCGCGCCACGGCTTTCAGAATGTCCGGATTTTCCGTGAGCTTTAGCGTCGGCGCCCGCGCCTTTTCGGACTTCTTGATCTTCTCGGCCTCTGTGGTCTCGACGCGCCAATCGGCGACGGCCGCGGCGAAAACGGCAATATCGGCCGGGAGAGCCGCCTTCACCGCCTCCAGCATTTCGGCTGCCGTCTTGACGCGAATGATCCCGACGCCGCTGGGCTCTGGAAGCGAAACCGGGCCAGTGACGAGTGTCACGCGCGCGCCGAGTTCGGCCGCCGCAGCCGCGAGTTCGAAACCCTGCTTGCCCGACGAGCGGTTCGCCAGATAGCGGATCGGATCGATGGGTTCGTGCGTCGGCCCGCTGGTTATGAGAACATGCCGGCCTTCGAGACCCCCGCCGTGCTGCCGGGGCTCTCGCTCGAAGACGCCCTCGATGGCCGCGACCAGATCCGGTACTTCGACGAGGCGCCCGAGACCGGCTTCGCCGCGCTCCGCCATCTCACCCACCGCAGGCCCGACGATCCGGACGCCGTCCGCCGCGAGCTGCGCAACGTTCCGGCAGGTCGCCGGATGCCGCCACATTGCCGGGTTCATCGCCGGTGCGAGAAGAACCGGCTTGTCGCTGGCAAGCAGAACGGCGGTCGCAAGGTCGTCGGCATGCCCACCCGCCATCTTTGCGATGAAATCGGCCGTTGCCGGCGCGACCACGATCAGATCGCTGTCGCGGGCCAGCCTGATGTGTCCAATCTCGCGTTCGTCATCGAGATCGAAAAGGTTCGTCAGCACCCGTTCGTTGGTCAGCGCGCCGACGGAAAGCGGTGTCACGAAATGGTGGGCCGCCTTGGTCATCACGGCACGGACGCTGTGCCCGCGCTCCTTCAGCCGCCGGATCAGCTCCAGGCACTTATAGGCCGCAATGCCGCCGCCGATGATGAGAAGGATACGCTTGGGCGATGACAAATCGTTAAGTCCCGTTTTCGCTCGATTGACGCCCACGCTTTTTAGCACATTCCCGGAAGCCTGAGGTTAAGCCGAGGTCGAGACGGCAAATTTCGGCCCTTCGCCCCATGCCATTTCCCGGAATTTGGCCTATATGCGCCCTGCAATGTCTCTCTGAAGGAATTTGCCATGCGTCTTAAAATTCCGGCACTTGCCGTGCTGGCTGCCCTTGCACCCGCCCTGGCGGACGCCCACGAGGTCACCGTCAAAGGCGTCACGGTTGCATATCCCTGGGCGCGCGCAACGCCGGAAGGCGCGAAGGTCGGCGCGGCCTTCGCCGAGATCAAGACGGACAAAGACACATCCGACCGGCTGGTCGGCATCTCGTCCCCTGTCGCCGGACGCGCGGAAATTCACGCGATGACGATGGAGGGCGATGTCATGAAGATGCGCCGCCTCGACGGCATCGACCTGAAGCCCGGAGAATCCGTCGTCCTGAAGCCAATGGCCAACCACGTGATGCTGTTCGACTTGAAGCAGCAGCTGAAGGAGGGTGACCCGGTGAAGCTCACGCTGACCTTCGCCAAGGCTGGACCCATCGAGGTTGAGGGAACGGTCGAGCCGCCCGGCGCCAAGGGCCCCCATGGGCACGAGGCGCAGTCGGTTGATGATTCGATGGGCGAAATGCACCACCACATGTCACACGACTGAAAATGACGCCACGATGCAGCTCCGCTGACGCCTGCGGATGATCATCTTTCAGGCATACGGAAAATGAAAATTATTTATGTCGCGCGGTGACTTGACGCAGAAGATTGTTTGGTACATGGTGCCGCCACTTGCGATGGCCGGGACCGGTCGCGAGATAAAAAAAACGAATAAGGTCCAAGTCTAGGGACGATACTACTGGGGTGGTTCGGTCATGCGAGCCACCCCATTGCAGTTTTAAGCGCCACTGCAACGCTCCGGACTGGAACGCGCCGGCCCCCCAAGATTTCACCCGCATGACAAGACGCTGAGCCGGATTTGACGGCCAGTGGAACCGCGCCTCGGCGGTATTCGCGCGCTTGCCTTGATCGGAACGCCTTTCTGACGCCAATAGCGCGCTTTGGGTCCTGTGTCGGGGACGCAGAGAGGGTGAAGATGGGTTTGGGGGATATTGCTGGCGCCAGCCGGCCTTCTGCTCGCCTGCTGCTGGCGAGCTTGCTGATTTGGCTGATCCTGTCGATCGCGCTGCCGCTGTCGGCTCTGACACTCAATGTTATCCGCTTCGGCGGTTTTCCGCTTGGTTTCTGGATCGCCGCGCAAGGCGCAATCATCGGCCTCGTTGCGCTGGTCGCGTTCTATGCCTGGAAAGCAGGTGGCGTCCCGGTACGTGAGGGCATTCGCCCTGCCCTCATCTTCGCTGGCGAGATTGTCGGCGCCGTCGCGCTTCTCGGCTTCACCGGCTATATCGCGGCAATGGGCTATGACGGACTGGCGCTGCCGCTCGGTCTCGTTGCCGGCGTCGCTCTGCTCGCAATCCTCGTAGCACCACGCTTCGTTCTTTATCCCGTGCAATCGATCAGCGGATTTTTCGCGATCCGTTACGGCGGAAGCCTGACGCGACGCTTCGCGTTCCTCATCGCTTTATCTGCAACAATTCTGCTCCTCGCGGCCGATCTGAGGGCCGGTTCGCTCGCGTTGCAGAGCCTCGCCGCCGTTCCCCTCCACCAGGCGATTCTCGGTCTCGCGCTCGCTATCGCTGCAACGTGGATCGCCGGAACATTTCTCGCCCCGGCAAAAATGAGCGGCGGCCTCGGCTTTGTCGCCGTGTTCGTCGGATTGCTCGCAACCTTGATCGCGCTCGCTCTGTTTTCGAACGGCTCGCCGATACCGCACCTCTCGCTGGGCTCCGCACTCGAAAGCCACGCCAACCTCAATCAGGCGCTGGTCGTCAATCGCTTGTCGGACGTGAAGTCGTTGACGCCGATGACGTCGCCCTTCCTGCAGCTGTCGATGCGGAATTTTGCCGGTCTCTTGCTCGCCGTCGCGCTCGGCGTGGTCGCGGCACCGCATCTTCTTGGACGGCACGTATCGCAATCGGCGGTCGCTCCGGGTGGCGCGGTGAAGCGCACGGCCTTGGCGCTCGTCGGCGTTGCGATCCTCATCGCCAGCCTTCCGCCGCTCGCCCTCTACAGTCGTATCGGCTTCGAAGAAACGATGTCGAAAGGCATAGAAATCGCGGCTATTCCGCAATCCTTCGCCGAGGCGAGCGCGCTCGGCTGGGTAAAGGTTTGCGATCAAACGTCGCCTGCGACGGCCGATCTCGCTGCCGCCTGCACCAAGGCTTCTGGACAGCGCGGCTTCCTGCGTCTCCAGGATCTCGCCTTCACGACCGACGGCTTCGTCGTCGCGGCGCCGATGATATCCGGCTTCAATCCCAAGCTCGAATACCCACTCTTGCTCGGCGTCATCCTGGCGTCGGTTCTCGTTGGTAACGCCCTCATGTCCAGCATCGTCGTTGCCGACAGTGAGATCAGGGTGAAACGCGAGGAACGCGCTCAAGGGCTCGATTTCCGTTCCGTCGCGGTCGCCGGATTTCTGCTCGTCGCTGCGGCCGTGCTGGCGCTCTACTCGGCAATAGGAACCGGGCTGCTCGCCGCCGAAGGCTTCGCGCTGCTGGCCGCAGGCATTTTCCCCTCGCTCGTGCTTGGGCTGCACTGGCGCCATATGAACGCTTCGGGCGCCATCGCAGCGATGCTCGTCGGAACACTGATCACCGCTCTTTATCTGCTCGGTGTGCACCTCTGGCCGGTCGAACTGTTCTCCATCACGGGCGGCCTGTCGGATGCCCCGCCGATGGCCGCAAAGCGCTTCGCTGAGCTCCAAGCTGCGCTCGCCGCCGCAACGACGCCCGAAGCTCAGGCGCTCGCCCGCGCCGCGCTCGTCAAGCACGTCACGACCATCGCGAACTGGGGTGGTCTGAAGCCCGCCGCCATTACGCTCGTGGCAGTTCCTGCGAGCTTCGTCGTCGGCCTCTTGATCAGCCTGCTGCTCCGGCCAGGAAAAAAGAAAGAAAAGGCGCCCGCCTGAATCCTTCGCGCGCGAAAGCGAGTCGCCTAGAGTTGCATGCGGGCTGACCTCCCAAGAGCTGCAGCAACGCACGGCGGCACAACCCATGACGGACGTGATTTACGATCTCCTCGTAATCGGCGGCGGCATCAACGGCGCCGGGATCGCTGCCGATGCGGCGATGCGCGGACTGACAGTCTTCCTTGCCGAGGCAGACGACCTCGCCGGCGCGACGTCGTCAGCAAGCTCCAAGCTGATCCACGGCGGTCTGAGATACCTCGAGCACCTTGAATTCCGCCTCGTGCGCGAAGCCCTCGCTGAACGCGAAGTCCTTCTGGCGAAGGCTCCGCACATCATCCATCCAATGCGCTTCGTCCTACCGGAAGCCGCCGGAATGCGCAGCGAGCTGATGATGCGCGCGGGGCTATTTCTTTACGATCATCTCGCATCCCGAAAATCCCTTGGTGCTTCACGCACGATCGATTTGCAGCGTGATCCGGCTGGCGCACCTTTGAATTCCGACCTGACGCGCGGTTTCACCTATTGGGACTGCGCCGTCGACGATTCCCGGCTCGTCGTTCTGAACGCGATCGCCGCGCGTGAAGCGGGTGCGCGCATCGAAACCCGAACGCCCGTCACCGGATTGAAAATCGAAGACGGCCTTTGGACAGCAACACTAGGAAACGCGGGTCGCCGTCTCGTTGCCCGTGCCGTCGTCAACGCTGCAGGACCGTGGGTCGCAAAGGTGGCCGCGCTCGCAAACGGCACGCAACTCCTACGGCCGCCAAGCGTGAGGCTCGTCAAAGGCAGTCACATTGTGGTGCCGCGCATTGCGGGCGCCGATGACGCGTACACGTTTCAAAATCGCGACGGCCGCATCGTCTTCGCATTGCCGTTCGAACAGACGTTCACGATGATTGGAACGACGGAAGAAGCATTCTCGGGCGATCCACGGGGCGCCACTCCCTCGCGCGATGAAGAGGCTTACCTGCTCGAGGCCGCCAATCGCTTTTTCCAAAAGCCCCTGACAGACGAGGACATCATCTGGCGTTTCGCCGGTGTCCGTCCCCTCGACGAAGACGGCAGCGAAACAGCGTCTGCCGTGAGCCGCGATTACCGCCTTGAACTGGACGCGACCGTCACGCCGCCAATCCTTCACGTCATCGGCGGGAAGATCACAACCTACCGCAAGCTCGCCGAAGCGGCGTTGACCCTTCTCAATCCGTACTTTCCGCAAATGCAGGCAGGACGCACACGGACGGCACCCTTGCCGGGCGGCTACCTTGAAGGCCGGACGTTCGACGCGTGGCTCGAAGATTTCGCTCGCGATAACAAGCAGTTTGAACCAGTTTTTCTTCGCCAAATCGCCCGCCGCCACGGCGCGCGATCATCGAGGATCATCGACGGCGCACGATCGGAAAGCGATCTCGGCGAAAACTTCGGCGGCGGACTGACCGCCCGCGAAGTCGCCTATCTCAAAACGGAAGAATGGGCGGAATCGGCGGCCGACGTTCTCTGGCGGCGGACCAAGGCAGGCTTGCATCTCTCGCCGAACGACAGCGCACGCGCCGCCGATCGAATCCAAGCCTGTCTGGACAAATCCTGACAAGGGCGCAGAACGCCCTCACATCATGCGGCGGCGCGAAGCGCGAAGCGCACACGTCGCGGGGCAAACCGAATCCGCGCACAGCATCTGATTGGTGCTGCGAAGAGCCGCCGCGAGCGCGAGCGCACCGTTCAGCGTGTCGCCGATGTCTTCCGAACCGATCAACGCCGAGACGGACGCCTTCAGCGCTTGCCGCTCGCCATGCTGGCACGCGGCGATGATCGAGATCGCCAAACACTCGTCGCGGCAGAAGCTGCGGCAGCCAGCCGGTGAGATTTCGATGTCGCGCTGCGCGTTCGCTTTCACCGCGCGAACGAACTTCGAGAGATCGAGCAGCAGCGTCTTGGCCTTCTCAGGACCGAGCATGCCTGAAAACGTGTTCCACGCATCTTCCCAGCACTTGATGTCGCCGGTCGATAAGCCCGCGAGCCAGCACCGGAAGCCGACGCCGACCAAACGCTCCGGCGCACGCGCCGGAAGCGGCACGACCTTGGCCGAGCGGGTGACTTGTCCAACGGAATTCGATGCCGAATTAGCCATGGCTGCAAACCTCCGCCGAAACGCGCACGCTGGCGGCGTATGAGCTGAATAGCCTATGGGGGGAGGAGGAATTGGCGCTGACAAGCGCCTTCGAAGAAAGAACCATTTCGACTCCAATAATCAGGGTTCAAGGCCCCGGTATCGGTTGGCGCCAAGCGAATGGCGCGGGCGTCGCGATGACAGCCTGATTTGAGCTAGCGCGAGGATAGCCGCCCGGTCAACAGTTAGTAAGCAGCGGCGCTCACATTAGAATTTTTATAATTTTCAACTGGCTACCCGCCGTCATCGGAGGGCCACACCAGTCACTCGAACCGGCGTGTGAAGTCGCCGAAAATGATCAGCGCGGCGGTCCCGCCTTCGGCCGCGCTTTCGATCTCGAACTCCGCGCCCATATCGCGAACGAGCCGTTCGACGAGTGGCAGGCCGATGCCGGTACTGTGAGCCCAAGGAGGCTGCAACTCTGCGGCGGACGCTTTGTAGGACGCTGACCGCGTACCCTTCATGCCGCGGCCCGTATCGCTGACGACGAGGAAGACGCGTCCATCGCCGACATGGCCTGTAGCGACTCGAACGTCACCGCCACGCGGCGTGAATTTGATCGCATTCGTTAGGAGGTTCAGTAGGATTTGCCGTAGCGCCGTTGGATTGGCGACGACATGCGGACGTGCCCCGTTGCTCTCGAACGTAAGGTTCAATCCGCACGATTGCGCCAGTGCCTGCACACTCGACACCGTCCGCTCAACGATCGCATTGAGATCGAGCGCGATCAGCCGCGCAACAGGGACACTCGTCGTCCGCGCACCATCCGAAAGAAGCGCCGTGATAACGTCCAGCGCGTGCGTCGCGCTTTCGTGAATGTCGGCCGCGTAGTTCCGATACCGTTCGTTTTTCATCTCGCCCAATCGCTCGTCACGCATGATCTCGGCGGCAGCGGCGATGGCCGTCAGCGGCGTCTTGAGTTCATGCGCGAGCTTCGCGAGATGATCGGCATCCAGAACCAGGATCGGCTTAGACGCAGCGGCATTCGCTGTCGGAACCTCGGCCGCTCCGAGCGCTTCGATCTCTGCGCCTATCGCGGCATAGACGGGATTGAGATCACCAGCTTCGGATGGCGGCGTCTCGGATGCCGTATCGGCCTCGTCGACGTACAGCAGAAGAACCTTCGAACCCTTCTTGCCCTGCTTCGCGACACGGCACTGCAAACGCTTCAAGAGGCCATTGCTCCAGAACGCCAGCGTCTCAAGGCCGCCTTTGCGAATATCGCCCTCGGCCGCGATCTGACGCAGCCGCGCCAGCGCCGGTGTTTTGGGATCGATGGCGATCGGAAATGACGCGTACGGAAACAGCCCAAGCGCAGCAGCGCCGGACGCGGTCGCAGCGACAATCTCGGCCGCTTCCGGATCGACGGTGATAATGGCCTGGGCTTTACCGGCTTGCGACGCTGGCGCGACATCTCGCGCTGCCAGTTCGTCGCGACGGCTCGGCATTGCGGGTTTAGCGGGGACCGCCATGGTCAAGAGCGCCCGTTCCAAAGGCTTATTCGCAGCGCATCACGATCATCTACGTGATTTGCGGGCCCTCAGAACGGGAAACGCATGATTTTCCACTGCCTTCGGCGGCGGCGCAGAACCCAGTTGGAGCACTACGCCGGGCCGGCATCCCGGTTTGCAATCTCGGGTAGTGCCGGGGTTACGCCACGCCTAGGCGGCCTTGCTGAGAACGGCCGCGCGCAGTTTTTCGGGATCGCGCTCGCCGTGATCGGCCAAATCGAACAACTTCTCGATGATATCGTCGTCGGCAATATTGAGAGCCCGCGCGTGGGCCTCGTCGATGATGCTCTTCAGCAGCCGGTGCAGGTCTTTAAGCTCGTCCGAGCTATATGGGCATAGCGTCATGGATGTCTGTATCCCCCCGGAAACAGGTTGGTGGGCCTCCCGCTAGGCCAGTGAACTCCACCGCACCGCAAGTGTTCCCTGCGTTGCGTGTACGATGTGAAGGACGCCCAAAAACGGGTAAACTCAAGGCGAGAGCCATACGTCGCTCTTGACCCCTGGCTCCCGCTGTGTTGGAACCACGCGTCGCGTGCGCTCCCCGAGGAGCGCCCGGCAATCGGGATTAATTCAAAGCGCGACGACGCGGTGATTTGCACGTGCAACGCCCCGCCTGTTCGCACTAAAATCGTCCCAGGCCTTTTTGGCGTGCCGCCTTAGCTCAGTTGGTTAGAGCGCTAGATTGTGGATCTAGAGGTCCCCGGTTCAACTCTGGGAGGCGGTACCATTCTTCGATGACCCTCTCCGTACCTGTGCGCTGATCACTCAGGCACTCAAGTCCCGCAAAACTGAGAACAGTTATGAGACGGCCTACCGTCCATCCGAACTCGCGGCCAGACGGAGCAGCAGAATCTGCAGCACAATCAGAACGAGGGCTCCGAATACGAAGGCCCAATACCAGGCGACGCCGTATCGATAGATCAGAATGAGATAGACGAGAGCCCCGGCGACAATAGCGGCAACCCGGGCAATCAATCCTTTTGATTGAACATTCATGGGACACCTGGAAATCCAAAGTATTTGGGAAGTCAGCATTCCCGAATGCGCAAGAAATACAACGACCGCGCCGGATTTCCGTATTGTGCTGGTTAATTGACTCTTCCCATTTCTACTTCACCTGCCTCTTCTCCAACTTCCTTGCCAGCGTGCTCCTGTTCAAGCGTCTCGATCGACGTCGGCCGCTCCCCTCACCACTTCCTAATCCGGCGCCCCTGGACCTGATCATCCAGGTGATCACCATTCAATTTCGCACAGCAATATCGAATTGCGTGCAGAAAATGCACACGGCAAGACATTATATCAGCAATCAGATATTCAGATTGCAGATAGCCTAACGCAGACGCCGGGGGGCAATATGCGTGCAATTCCTCTTTTAGTATTTTTGATAACACCGCTTATCGGCGGGTGCGCCTCGCAGAAAATTCAGTTGTCCGCCGCACCAGGCCAAGAAGCGATTGTGCGGGATGGCATCCCATCATTGATCTCGAAGAAAAAGAACTTGGTGATGCTGCGGCCAAATAATCAGCTGTTGAAAGGTAACGCGCGCCCAGCATTCACCGTAGCCGTGCGAAATCTCGGAACCAAACCCGAGACGCTGGTGGAAGCGAATATAAACGCGCACCAAACGGTTGATGGCAAGCAAGCTGCACTGCGCGTCTATCGGTATGACGAGCTGGTACGGGAAGAAAAAACACGCCAAACCGTCCAGGCCATAGGCGCAGTGCTGTCAGCTACCGCACGTGGGATCAACGCGGCCAATGCGGGTTATGTCAACACAACTGGAACCGTGCATGCGAATGGGAACTATGGAACGTATACAGCGACGACTTATGACCCGCTAAGAGCACAGATCGCCCAACAAAATGCGAATTACGAAACGCGAGAGGATTTTGCTGCCCTCCAAGCACAGGGCGAGCAGAATTTATCTTTGCTTCAGAACACCATTCTAAAGGACAACACTGTCATGCCGGGCGAGTGGATTGGCGGCACCATCGTACTGGACCCACCAGCATACTCGGGCAGCGCACCAAAATCCTACGCAATCACTGTAGACTTTGCCGGAGAACAGCACGAGTTTTTGGTTTCGCAAATCACAAATTAGGCGGCCTTTTGCAATCTCAAATTACGAGGAGAGTAAGCAATGAAATGGATGCTTGCTGTGTTGGCGATTGTTGTGCCGTTGTGTGCCGCGTACGCAGACGAATACGTACATGGTTATACTCGCAGCAACGGGACCTATGTGGAACCCTATTACAAATCCTCACCAAACAATTCGACGTTCGACAACTTTTCGACGAAGGGGAACGTAAACCCCTACACCGGCCAGGAAGGCACAAAGAATCCATACGGCTCAACCAATTCCCCTTATGGGCTTTATGGTTCTGAGCAGCGGGGTTATGGCAGCAAACGCTGGTAGGAGATCGTAGTGGACGGGAGAAGTCTCTCAGCCTGTCCCCTCACTTCACCTGCCGCTTTTCCAGCTTCCGCGCCAGCGTCCGGCGATGCATCCCAAGCCGCCGCGCGGCCTTCGAGATGTTGAAATCGGTGTCCACGAGAGTCTGGTGAATGTGCTCCCATTCGAGCGTCTTGATCGACGTCGGCCGCTCCGTGAGCGCGATGCCGCTGTCGCCCTCGGCCTTGCCGAAGGCCTCTTCGATGTCGTCCGAACTCGACGGCTTAACAAGGTAATGCCGCGCGCCGAGCTTGATCGCTTCCACCGCCGTCGCGATGCTCGCAAAGCCCGTCAGCACGACGATCACCGTGGACGGATCGTGCGCATGCAAAGCCTCGACACACGCGAGACCGGATTCGCCATTGAGCTTCAGATCGACGACCGCGTAGCCCGGCGTCCGCGCCGCCAGGATGGCACTCAAGGCCTCGCGCCCCGGCGCAACGTCAACAACGTAATCGCGCCGCTCGAATGAGCGCTTCAGCGTCGTCGCGAAGGCGGCATCGTCTTCGACGATCACGAGCGTGCGTTTAGTGTCCATGCGAACGTGCTCCCAGTGCCAAGGCAGCAAGCGGCAGCTTCAGCGTTACGGACGCGCCGCCCAGAGATTGATTGGCGGCCGAGACGCTGCCCCCAAGCTTTCGTACGACATTCACGACGAGGAAAAGCCCGAGCCCGCCGCCCGGCTTCCCCTTGCTCGATTGATAAGGCTTGCCGAATTGCTCCAGCATCTGCGGGCGGAAGCCCGGTCCTCGATCCGAAACGCGGATGATAATCGTATCGCCCTCGCGTGCGACGTAGACGCCGACCCATGCAGGCGAGGAATCGTAGGCGTTGTCGAGCACGTTGAAGACGACCTGCTTCAATGTCGAATCCGAGACGATCGGAAGATCCGCACCGAACGCGTTGGTAAATTCGAGCGACGACGGCGAGCGCGCAGCGCGCCATTCCTCGACAAGCTCGTTGACGAACGTATTGACTGTCGTGACGCGCGGCTCTTCTCCGCGCGGGTCGCCCGCCGACAACAGGACCCCGGTGAGGATCGATTTGCAGCGTTTCACCGCGGCCTGCATCTCTTCGACCTCTTCCAGCAGTTCCGGACTGGAAGCGATCGCCGGCACGCGCTTCCAGTCACCGAGAATGACGGAGAGCGACGCGAGCGGCGTCCCAAGCTCATGCGCCGCGCCCGATGCGAGAAGACCCATACGGACGATGTGATCTTCCTCGGCTGCGCGCTGCTTCAATGCCGCGAGACGCGCGTCGCGTTCGCGAAGATTGCGCGTGATGCGCGTCACGAACACGAACAGCAATATCGCAACGAGCGCGAAGCAGACGAGCATGCCAATGATGTGCAGCTTGAAGAGATCGCCGAAGGCTTCGGGCAGATCGAGCGGCCGGTAACCGACGGTGAGGGCCGCGAAGCAGAGGCACGTCGCAGCGACCACGGTCCCCGTCGCGCGCCTGTCGAGCAGCACGGCAGCCAGCGTCACCTGCAGGAGATAAAGAAACGTGAAGGGGTTCGTGGCACCGCCGCTGAAATAGAGCTGCGCCGTCAATGCCGCGACATCGAACAGCAAAGCGCCGAGGAGAACCGCATCACGCACCTCACGTCCCGCCTTCAGCCAAGCCAGGCTGCCGAGATTGAGCGCGACCAGGGCCGCGATGACCGCCGCCATCGGTAAAAGCGGCAGGCTGACGCCAAGAACGAATTCGACGATAACGATCGTCGCGATCTGGCCCGCGACTGCGATCCAGCGAAGCTGGATCAGAAGCAGCAAGTTCTTCGTGCCGGCGGGATCGCCGGTGAGCTGAACGCTGGGAACGTCCAGACTGTCCGTCTCTTGGCGGTCTGGGACTGTCTCAGTGCGGCTCAGCATGACGGACGAGGTCCTATGTCGCTCCGGCGGCAGACAAGACCCGCCGGTCAGTGAAGGGCACCTTTGCCGGACGCCTTCGATGCACTGCGGAGCCGAACTTCCTCGCGCCCAACCCGGATCGCGGCCACGACGAGCATCAACGCCAGCGTGAACCAAGTCAACGCATAGACGAGATGGTTGTTATGGAAGGCGACCACCGTCAGTCCGCCGATGGGCAATCCGCCCGGGTTCGGCGTTGCATCGGCATCGATGAAATAGGGCGCGGCGTTCGTAAGTTTGCGCGCCTCCGCAATGGCCTCCACGTCGCGGGAAAACCAGCGGCCGGCAACGGGATCGTTGCTCCTGAGAAATGCCCCCTTCGGCTCCGTAAGGCGGAGAAGCCCCGTCACGGACACCTCACCGTCGGTCTGACCCTCGGCGCGCGACGCTGGATCGCGCTTGTTTGGTGGCACGAAGCCACGATTGACGAGAACCGTGAAGCCGTCCGTTGTTTCGAGCGGCGTCACGACCCAGTAGCCGCTGCCGTCGTTCGTCACGGCGGTGACGAGCGTTTCGCGATCGTTGCGGAAATGACCGGTCGCCGCGACACGCCGGTATTCGTCGCTCTTGGCAGTGATGGACGGCCAATCGGTTGGACCGGGCGCCGCTTGAGGAGCCGCATGAACCCGCGCTTCGACGCGCTGGATGAGATCGAGCTTCCACGCGCGCCGTTCGATCTGCCAGACGCCGAGCGATAGAAGACCAACGATACCTGCGAACCCCAGGAGGGCTAGAACGCCGAGAGAAAAGGCGGAACGCGGCCGCTTCGTGCGCCCATCGTCCGCCTTTCGGTCGTTCAATCCCCCGAGCCCTTGGGCGTCGGATGTCACGGCAGCTGGCTCGGATCCATGCCCGGCATCATGTTCGTATTCATGTGGTACATGACCCACAGCGAACCTGCGAGCGTGATCACCACCATGACGACGGTGAAGATCAGCGCCAGCATCGTCCAGCCGCCTTCCGAGCTCGGCGACATGTGCAGGAAGTAGACCATGTGCACGACGATCTGCACCGCGGCCAGCGCCAGGATCGCGACGGTCGTCAGTTCGTTGTTGCCGAGCTTGCCCGTCATGACGAGCCAGAAGGGAATGGCCGTCAGCACGACCGATAGGCCGAAGCCGATCAGATAGCCGCGAAGGGTCGACTCGGGATGCCCGCTGTCGTGATGACCGTGCGCATCGTGAGACCCGTGACCGTGTTCGTGCGTGCTCATCGGAGCACTCCCATTAAATAGACGAAGGTGAAGACGCCGATCCAGACGACGTCGAGGAAGTGCCAGAACATGCTGAGGCACAGAAGCCGCCGCTTGTTGGCTTCGATCAAGCCGAACCTCCACACCTGGGTAATGAGCGTGATCATCCAGATGATGCCGAAGGTGACGTGCAGACCGTGCGTGCCGACAAGCGTGAAGAACGACGACAGGAACGCGCTACGCTGAGGCGTCGCTCCCTCGTGAATCATATGCGCGAACTCGTAGAGCTCGATGCCGAGGAACGCAGCGCCGAAAAGACCCGTCACCACGAGCCACAACAGCATCGCATTGACGTTCTTCTTCTGCATCTCGAGCACCGCGAAACCATAGGTGATCGACGAAAGCAGCAGCATCGACGTGTTCACCGCAACGAGCGGCAGATCGAAAAGCTCTTTCGGCGAAGGTCCGGCCGCATAGCTGCCACCGAGAACGCCGTAAGTCGCGAAGAGGACTGCGAAGATGAGACAGTCGCTCATCAGGTAGAGCCAAAAGCCGAGCATGGTGCTCGAGCCTTCGGGATGGTCGTGCTCGTCGGCGACGTAGAAGACTGGAGTCTCTTTCGCCTCGGTGAGACTGGCGCTCGCTGCTGTTGTCGTCGTCATCGATTATGCCCGTACGGTCTGAAGGAGCTGCGTGCGTTCACGCTCGGTTTCAACGACTTGCTCGCGCGGAATATGGAAGCTGCGATGATAGTTGAATGTGTGACCGATCGCAGTCCCGATAAGTGCAACGAACCCAACGATAACCAGCCACCAGATGTGCCAGATCAAAGCGAAGGCCACTATGGCGCTGAGGCCCGCGAGAATAATACCCGCGCCCGTGTTGCTCGGCATGTGGATCGGCTTGTAGCCTTCGAGCGGACGCTGATACCCGCGCTTTTTCATATCCCACCACGCATCGTTGTCGTGGATCACGGGAGTGAAGGCGAAATTGTAGGCAGGCGGCGGCGACGACGTCGACCACTCGAGCGTGCGGCCATTCCACGGATCGCCCGTCACGTCGCGAAGCTTGTCGCGGTTCTTGATGCTGACGGCAATCTGCACCAGGAAGCAGCCGATACCGATCGCGATCATGACGGCGCCGAGCGCGGCAATGATGAACCAGATCTGCAGCGACGGATCGTCGAACACGCGCAACCTGCGGGTAACGCCCATCAAGCCGAGGACATAAAGCGGCGTGAAGGCGAACCAGAAGCCGATGACCCAGAACCAGAACGACATCTTGCCCCAGAACGGCTCGAGCTTGAAGCCGAACGCCTTCGGGAACCAGTAGGTGATACCGGCGAACATGCCGAACACCACGCCGCCGATGATGACGTTATGGAAGTGCGCAATGAGGAACAGGCTGTTGTGAAGAACGAAGTCGGCCGGCGGCACTGCGAGAAGCACACCCGTCATGCCGCCGATGACGAACGTCAGCATGAACGCGACCGTCCACATCATCGGCACTTCGAAGCGGATCCGCCCGCGATACATCGTAAACAGCCAGTTGAATATCTTCGCGCCCGTCGGGATCGAGATGATCATCGTCGTGATGCCGAAGAACGAGTTGACGCTCGCGCCGGAACCCATCGTGAAGAAGTGGTGCAGCCAGACGAGATACGACAGGATGGTGATGACGACCGTGGCGTAGACCATCGACGTATAGCCGAAGAGCCGTTTGCCGCTGAACGTTGAAACCACCTCCGAGAACACGCCGAACGCCGGCAGAATGAGGATGTAGACTTCCGGGTGGCCCCAGATCCAGATGAGGTTCACGTACATCATGGCGTTGCCGCCGAAGTCGTTCGTGAAGAAGTTCGTGCCCGCATAGCGGTCGAGCGAGAGAAGCGCGAGGACGCCCGTCAGAACCGGGAACGCGGCTACGATGAGGATGTTGGTGCAGAGCGCCGTCCAGGTGAAGACAGGCATCTTCATCAGCGTCATGCCGGGCGCGCGCATCTTCACGATCGTCGCGATCAGGTTCACGCCGGATAAGAGTGTCCCGACACCGGCCACCTGTAACGACCATATGTAATAGTCGACACCGACATCCGGACTGTACGCTAGGTTCGAAAGCGGCGGATAGGCAAGCCAGCCGGTGCGCGCGAACTCGCCGACGAACAGCGATGCCATCACGAGCACTGCGCCCATGACGGTCATCCAGAAGCTGAAGTTGTTGAGGAATGGGAAGGCGACGTCGCGCGCGCCGATCTGCAGCGGCACGACGAAGTTCATCAAGCCCGTGACGAGCGGCATCGCCACGAAGAAGATCATGATCACGCCGTGCGCGGTGAAAATCTGATCGAAATGGTGCGCTGGCAGATAGCCTTCCGAGCCGTTGAACGCGATGGCCTGCTGCGCGCGCATCATGACCGCATCAGCAAAGCCGCGAAGCAGCATCACGAGCGCGAGAATGATGTACATGACGCCGATGCGCTTGTGATCGACGCTCGTGAACCACTCGTGCCAGAGATAGCCCCACAGCTTGAAATAGGTGATGGCGCCAACCACGGCCAGGCCGCCGATCGCGACGGCAGCAAATGTTGCGACGAGGATCGGCTCATGAAGCGGCAGCGCTTCGAGCGTCAGCCGTCCGAAGATGGCCTTCATGAGTTCAGGATTATCAAACATCTTTAAATTCGTCCCGGTCAGGAGTTGGACGGCCGCGGTGCAAAGGATTGGAAAGTCGTGCCGGGACGCGGCAGGCCCGCGCCCTGGAGGGGCGTTGAGCTGACCGGCGTCGGCTGCTGGACCTCGGTCATCTCCATGCCCATCGGCGCGTTTGTCGTGCAAACGCTCGCGACGTAGGCCTTGGCGAGGACCGGCGCCGAACCGCGTCGGGCCGATTTGTCGTATTCGATGCGCTGAACGAGATCCGCACCAGCGAGGCCCAGTCCGCCCTTGGCGTCGATCGCCGCCATCTCATGCGTACACATCTTGCCGGGCTGAACGCAGAGGTTCACGATCAGGTGGAAAAGGTTCGGATCGACGTTCGCAAACTTTTTGACGGGGACGCCTTCGCTCGGCCGTTCGAGTTCGAGATATTCGGTGCGTCCGAGATTGCCGCCGGCTGCCTTGATGTCCGAAACCCACTTTCCGAAATCGGCGTCGTTCTTCGCAAGGAAGTCGAAGCGCATCTTCGAGAAGCCTTCGCCGCTGTAGTTCGCGGAAAATCCCTTGAAGTCACCGGGCTTGTTGATCACGGCGTGAAGCTGCGTCTGCATTCCCGGCATCGCGTAGATCATGCCCGCAAGCGCCGGAACGTAGAAAGCGTTCATCACTGACGATGCGGAGATGCGGAAATGGATCGGCTGACCGACAGGCGCCGCCATCTCGTTGACGGTCGCGATCCCGTAATCGGGATAGATGAAGAGCCACTTCCAATCGAGCGCGACGACATCAACCTTCAGCGGCTTCGTCTCGCGCGCCACGGTCTGGCCCGGAGCGGTGCGCTCGATCGGGCGGAAGGGATCGAGCAAGTGCGTCGCCATCCATGTGATGGCGCCTAGGCAAATGATGATGAGGAGGGGAGCTGCCCAAATAACGAGCTCGAGGTGAGTCGAGTGATCCCAATCGGGATCGTAAGGCGCCGACGTGTTCGACTGGCGATATCGCCAAGCGAAAAAGACCGTCAGTGCCATGACCGGAATGATGATCAGCAGCATCAGCACGGTCGAGATGATGACCAAGTCGCGCTGCTGCATGGCGACGTCGCCGGCGGGGTTCAACACAATAGCGTTGCAGCCGCCCAGCAAAGCAAGGAGCGGCAACAAGGCGAAAATTCGATATGGCTTCAAGGCGATCCGCGTCCCATCGACAGAGCTTCCTCGGTCACTCCGTAAAACGCGCTGAGCATCGAGCGACATTGGACAATTTGCCCAACGCCAACTGGCCGCAGCGATAAGCGCGGTCAAAAATCCGAATTTGAAGAGAATATTATGCCCGCGTCATCGAGATTTTCGTCGCGCCGTACACCAGTCAGAACCGCGGCTGGCCGGGCACATGGCAACTGTTTCGTTCAGCTGTACCGTTCTCGGGCTAACTGAAATCTGCTTTCAAGCAAGAGGCGCGAATGCGTGTAATCAGAGCACTGAGCAGTAAACAGCTGCAGCGCCCTCAAAGACGTTCTTGATGATCTAGCCGCCCGTGCGGCCGGTACCTCTTCTCCAGGCGGCTTCGCGGGCCCGCTCGCTAAAATCGGGATGTTTCGCGACCGACGAACGCAACGTCTTCCAGGCCGCAAGCAAGCGTTCAGCAAGCTCGACGTCTTCGTCGCTCACGGACGACGGACGAAATTTCGCCGCAGCCCGCAAAGCGTTCGCCTGGCGCTCCATCTCGGCGATGTGTTTTTCGGAAGCGGCCAGCTTATTGTCGATTTCTGACATGGGAGGATACTCCTCTCTCATGACAATCCAACCGTCGAAGACAGGTCCGAGTTGCATGTCACAAACCGAACTCGCGGTACTGGGGAAGAGCATGCCCAGACGACAACGCAGTCCCGCAAGCGTCTCAGGGCTTGGCTGACCCGAAATACAAAAGCGCGCCCGGCATTGATGCCGGACGCGCCAAAATGAAAAGTCGACTGCCGTGCGCCGAGGTCAAGCCCTCGTTAGGCCGCCCGCGCCGACAACCGCCTGAGTTCGCCGACGAGCGTGTCAGCCATCCGCCGGGCGGCATCATCCTTCGCAGCGGCGAGTTCGGCTTCCGCCGTCTTGAGCTCCTCAGCAAGCGACGCTGCCGTAAGCTCCTCGACATCGTAAGCCCGCTCGGCAAGGATCGTCAGCCGGGACGGATCGACTTCCACAAAGCCCGACTTGACGAACAAACGCTTGCGTACGCTCCCGGCCGTCACATCGAGCACCCCCGGACGGAGGGTCGAGATGACCGGCGCGTGTCCTGCGAGAACCGCGAAATCGCCTTCTGCGCCCGGAACGACAACCTGATCGGCATCGACCGAAAGCAACACCCGCTCGGGCGAGACGAGTTCAAATCTGAATGTGCCTGCCATTTTAGTTCGTCACCCTTCGAACGCTTTCGCGCTTCTCAGACCTGAGGCGGTTGATCTTCACCGTCGCCATCGGCGCCGGCCTTGGCCCTGACTTCCTCCGGCGTCTGCAGCTTGGTGCCGCAAAACGGACAGAAGAACAACGGATGGTCGACGAGACCCGGCTCGTCTTCCTCGAGGTCGACGAGACCGACGGTCATGTAGATGACCTCGTCCGGACCGACCGTGATCAGGGGATCGAAGTCGCCGCCTTCGAGAGCCTCTTTCAGCTCCTCGCAGCAACTTCCGAATGCTTTTCCGGCTTCCGCCATGAACTTCTCTCTCCTGGCGGCGCGTTCGCGCGGTATGACCCGCGCGAAACCGCGTGCACTATGATGTTACGCCGCTTCCGCGAGCTTCTCGGCCTTGGCGATCGCTTCGTCGATCGATCCGACCATGTAGAATGCCGGCTCCGGCAGATGATCGTACTCGCCGTCGCAAAGACCCTTGAACGCCTTGATCGTATCCGCGAGCGAAACGAGCTTGCCGGGCGAGCCGGTGAACACTTCCGCGACGTGGAACGGCTGCGACATGAAACGCTCGATCTTACGAGCGCGGGCGACCGTCAGCTTATCTTCTTCGCTCAGTTCGTCCATGCCGAGAATGGCGATGATGTCCTGCAGCGACTTGTACTTCTGCAGGATCGCCTGCACGCGGCGAGCGACCTGATAGTGCTCTTCGCCGACGATGCGCGGGTCGAGCATGCGCGAGGTCGAGTCGAGCGGGTCGACAGCCGGGTAGATGCCCTTCTCAGCGATCGCGCGCGAAAGCACGGTCGTCGCATCAAGGTGAGCGAACGAGGTCGCAGGCGCCGGGTCGGTCAAGTCGTCGGCCGGAACGTAAATGGCCTGAACCGAGGTGATCGAACCCTTCTGCGTCGTGGTGATGCGCTCCTGCAGGGCGCCCATGTCGGTCGCGAGAGTCGGCTGATATCCGACGGCCGAAGGAATACGGCCCAAGAGCGCCGACACTTCCGAACCCGCCTGCGTGAAGCGGAAGATGTTGTCGACGAAGAACAGCACGTCCTGGCCCTGATCGCGGAAGTGCTCGGCAACCGTCAGACCGGAAAGAGCGACGCGAGCGCGTGCGCCCGGCGGTTCGTTCATCTGGCCGTACACGAGAGCGCACTTCGAACCTTCGGCCGAGCCGTTGTTCTTCTTCGGGTCCTTGTTGACGTTGGACTCGATCATTTCGTGATAGAGGTCGTTGCCTTCACGCGTACGCTCGCCGACGCCCGCGAACACCGAGTAGCCGCCGTGTGCCTTCGCGACGTTGTTGATCAATTCCATGATCAAAACCGTCTTGCCGACGCCGGCGCCGCCGAAGAGACCGATCTTGCCGCCCTTTGCATAAGGCGCGAGAAGATCGACGACCTTGATGCCCGTGACGAGGATCTGCGCTTCCGTTGCCTGATCGTCGAACGTCGGTGCCGGCTGGTGAATGGCGCGCACGGACTTGGACTTGATGGGGCCTGCTTCGTCGACCGGCTCGCCGATGACGTTCATGATGCGCCCGAGCGTTTCGTCGCCAACCGGAACCGAGATCGGCGCGCCCGTATCGATGACTTCCTGTCCGCGGACAAGGCCTTCGGTCGAGTCCATGGCGATCGTGCGCACCGTGTTCTCGCCGAGATGCTGTGCAACTTCCAGAACGAGGCGCTGGCCGTTGTTCGTCGTCTCGAGCGCGCTCAGAATTTCCGGCAGCTTGTCTGCGAAGTGCACGTCAACGACGGCACCCGTCACCTGGTGAATCTTCCCTACGTTTTTAGCCATTTTTCTTCTCCAACGGAATTGATCAGGCGACCGACAGCGTCACCGGGATGTTGTTGCGCGTCGCCTTGGAATAGGGACAGATTTGATGGGCTTCTTCGATCAGCGCCTTGAGTTTGTCCTTGTCGGCGCCGGGTATTGAAAGCGTGAGATGCGCTTTGAGAGCGAAGCTCGTCGCATCCTTGTCGAGTTCAACTTCGCACGTGACCTTCGCGGCTTGACCGTCGAGACCATGCTTCTTGGCGAGAAGCAGCACGGCCTGACCGAAGCACGACGACCAGCCGAGCGCGAACAGCTGCTCGGGGTTGTGCCCCTCGCCGGAACCGCCGAGGTCCTTCGGCAGCGCCATCGCGAGGGCAAGCTTGCCCTCTTCGAGAACGGCGCGGCCGTCCCGGCCGCCCTTTGTCGTTGCACGCGTTACGTAAGCCATGCGCCAACCTCCGGATCAGAGCGCTTCCGCGCCCGAAATGATCTCGATCAGTTCCTTCGTGATGTTCGCCTGACGCTGACGGTTGTACTTGATCGTCAGCTTGTTGATCATGTCGCCGGCGTTGCGCGTGGCGTTATCCATCGCCGACATCTGCGCACCGTAGAACGAAGCCGAATTCTCAAGGAGGCCGCGGAAAATCTGCGTCGAGATATTGCGCGAAAGCAGGAAGCCCAGAACCTCTTCCTCGCTCGGCTCGTATTCGTGAACCGCTCCCGCGCCGCCCTTGGCTTCGCCCGCCGCTTCGGTGACCGTTGCCGGAATGAGCTGCAGCGCCGTCGGCTTCTGCGCGATGACCGATTTGAATTCGGAGAAATAAAGCGTCGCGATGTCGAATTCGCCGGCCTCGAACATCTCGAGGACGCGATTGGCAATTCCTTCCGCGTGCGCAAACGTCAACTGCCTGACGCCCTGGAAGTCTTTGCGCTCGACGATGTTACGGCCGAGATCGCGCTTGAGATTATCGGCGCCCTTGCGGCCGACCGTCAGGATCTTCACCGTCTTACCGGCGGCGATCAGGCGGTTGGCATCCGCACGCGCAAGCTTTGCGATGTTCGAATTGAAGCCGCCGCAGAGACCGCGTTCCGCCGTCATGACGATCAGCAGGTGAACCTGGTCTTTGCCGGTGCCGACGAGCAGCGGCGAAGCGCCGTTCTTATCGGCAACCTTCGAAGCGAGGCTTCCGAGCACCGATGCCATCCGCTCGGCATAGGGACGGGCAGCCGTCGCGGCTTCCTGCGCGCGGCGCAGCTTCGCCGCGGCGACCATCTGCATCGCCTTCGTGATCTTCCGCGTCGCCTTCACCGAGGCGATGCGGTTGCGCATGTCTTTTAAGCTCGCCATCGGGCGTTCTCCTCAAGGAACCCGATTAAGCTGCAAAACCCTTGGCAAACTTGTCGAGGAACTCGACCAGTTTCTTTTCGGTGTCGGCCGACAGCGCCTTCTCTTTGCCGACCGTCTCGAGGATCGTCTTCTCCGACCGGAGGCCAGCGAGAACGCCCTGCTCGAACTTACCGACGGCCGAAACCGGAATGCTGTCGAGGTAACCGCGCGTACCGGCGAAGATCACCGCAACCTGCTCTTCCATCTTGAGCGGCGAGAACTGCGGCTGCTTCAGAAGCTCCGTCAGGCGAGCGCCGCGTGCGAGCAATTTCTGCGTCGCCGCATCGAGATCCGAACCGAACTGCGCGAAGGCCGCCATTTCGCGGTACTGCGCGAGCTCGCCCTTGATCTTGCCGGCGACCTGCTTCATCGCCTTCGTCTGTGCCGACGAACCGACGCGCGAAACCGAAAGACCGACGTTCACGGCCGGGCGGATGCCCTGATAGAAGAGATCCGACTCAAGGAAGATCTGTCCGTCGGTGATCGAAATGACGTTCGTCGGAATGAACGCCGACACGTCGTTGCCCTGCGTTTCGATGACCGGCAGAGCCGTCAGCGAGCCGTTGCCGGCCTTGTCGCCGAGCTTGGCGGCGCGCTCGAGAAGACGAGAGTGGAGATAGAAAACGTCGCCCGGATAGGCTTCACGGCCCGGCGGACGGCGAAGCAGAAGCGACATCTGGCGATAAGCGACGGCCTGCTTCGAAAGATCGTCATACGCGATAACCGCGTGCATACCGTTGTCGCGGAAGTATTCGCCCATCGTGCAGCCGGTGAACGGCGCGAGGTACTGCATCGGCGCCGGGTCGGATGCGGTCGCAGCGACGACGATCGAATATTCGAGAGCGCCGCGCTCTTCGAGAACCTTGACGAACTGAGCGACGGTCGAGCGCTTCTGACCGACGGCGACGTAAACGCAATAGAGCTTGGCGCTCTCGTCGTTGCCCTGGTTGAGCGGCTTCTGGTTGAGGAAGGTGTCGAGAATGACGGCGGTCTTGCCGGTCTGACGGTCGCCGATGACGAGCTCGCGCTGGCCGCGGCCGATCGGGATGAGCGAGTCGATGGCCTTGAGGCCCGTCGCCATCGGTTCGTGAACCGATTTGCGGGGAAGAATGCCCGGCGCCTTGACGTCGACGCGCATGAACTTGTCAGCCTTGATCGGGCCCTTGCCGTCGATCGGATTGCCGAGACCATCGACCACGCGGCCGAGAAGACCCTTGCCGACCGGAACTTCCACGATGGCGCCGGTACGCTTGACCGTGTCGCCTTCTTTGATCGTGCGGTCGTCACCGAAAATAACGACGCCGACGTTGTCGGCTTCGAGGTTCAGCGCCATGCCGCGAATGCCGCCGGGGAACTCGACCATTTCACCGGCCTGGACGTTGTCGAGGCCGTAGACGCGCGCGATGCCGTCACCGACCGACAGCACGGTGCCGATTTCGGAGACCTCGGCGTCCTTGCCGAAGTTTTTGATCTGATCTTTGAGGATCGAAGAAATTTCTGCGGCCCGGATTTCCATTGAGACCTCTTCCCTGGTCGTTTCCATTGACGGAGCCTGGTCCGGCCCCTTGTTCCAAATTTCTTAATGCCGCTCGCCCGCTTACGCCGTTTGGCGCTCGCTTGGGCTCAGGCTCCGTTCAACGCCAGCTTCAGGTTCTGAAGCTTGGTTTTGAGCGACGAATCGATCATGCGGCTGCCGACCTTGACGATCAGGCCGCCGAGGATGCTCGGATCGACGCGCGTGTGCAGCGTCACGTCCTTGCCAACCGAAGCCTTCAGCGTTTCCTTCAACGAAGCAACCTGGCCGTCGTTGAGAGCGAATGCGCTCGTCACCTCGGCGCTGATCTCGCCACGAGCCTTCGCTGCGAGTGCGCGGTAGGCCTTGATGATGTCTTGAATGACAAAAAGACGGCGGTTGGCCGTCACGAGCTTGATGAAGTTAGCAGTGAGACCGCCGATACCGGCCTTGTCGAGAATGGCGCCGATCGCCCGGCTCTGGTCGTCAGCAGCGACGACCGGGCTGCGCACGAGGCGCACCAGATCGGCGCTTTCGTCCAACAGTCCCTGGAACTTTACGAGGTCGCTCTCGATTTCGGCAGTCTTGGAGCCTTCGTTCGCAAGATCGAACAGGGCCGACGCATAGCGCCCGGCCACTCCTTCAACGATTGTGTCGTTCGTCGCCACGTCGCTCTCACCGTCGCGCTTTAAGCGCATAGAGGGCAGGGCACGAAAAGCCCGGAATTCCGCCCGCTCCAAGGAAAGGCTTTTGACAAAAAAGAGCGCATGGGGCCGGAACCCACCAGCCGCCCCCCTTCAAAGCCGGGCTGTCCTTAACATGCACTCCCAAACGCTTCAACCGTGCGCCAAGAGGGCGCGTTGCCGCATAACAGGGCTGCGCACGGCCAAAATCCGGGCGTTTGAGGCCCTTGTTGCCCACGACACCCACAAGGACCAAACGGAATTTTTTGCGCCGTTCAAATTGCGTTCAGGCTGGACCGGATAGTGAAGGAGATATGACGCCTGCGAAAGCGGCTCGCTTTGCAAGTTTCTATCCCTAGCCTTACGTCCCGACACCCTTGAGCCCGCTCCGGCGGGCTCTTTTTTTGGGGGCGCGCTTTACAGCGCGTCCCTCATGATGATCGGGAAGCGCCAGGGCACGACGAAAACCAGATCGAAACCAACGTCGTACGTCTGATACTGCGGATTGCGCGCGAGCCAGAGGTCGGCAGCCCGTCTGACCCTCCGGCGCATCGTCAGCGTAATCGCATCTTCCGCGTCTTCCGTGGTTGGGCGCCGCTTGACCTCGATGAACGCCACCCGGTTCTTTCGGATTGCGATGAGGTCGATTTCACCCACGGGCGTCTTGAACCGGCGGCCGAGAATGCGATGCCCCGTCGCCAGATAGACAGCCGCAACGAGCGTCTCCGCCCTGAGCCCGCTATGATGCCGGCGCCGGCGATCCCACCTCTGCCGGAATTCGTCGTTGACGTTCGAGCTCATCCCTGTTCGCCCTTAGACTTGATGCCGAGCCCATACACCCGGGCCTTGGGAACTCCGAACTCGTCCGCGAGAGCGCGCGCGGCATCCTTCAGGCTCATGACTTCGAGCGCAGCGGCGAGACGATTGCCAAGCATCTCGTCGCTGATGACTTGCGTTTGCAAGGGGCCGACGACGATCACAACCTCACCCTTCATATCCTCCGTCGCCGTCTCGGCAAGCTCGGCGAGGCTTCCCCGCGCAATCTCCTCGTGCAATTTCGTCAATTCGCGCGCGACGACCGCCTGCCGCTCCCCCAGCAGCCCGGCCATGTCGCTGAGCGTTTCTGCCACCCGGTGCGGGGCTTCGTAGAACACGAGGCTGCCCGGTATCGGCGACAGCTCCGCCAATCGCGCCCGCCGCGATGCCCGCTTCGGCGGCAAAAATCCCGCGAAGAAGAAGGCATCCGTCGGCAAACCGCTTGCCGTCAAAGCCGCCAAAAGCGCCGAAGCGCCGGGAACGGGAACGACGGGAACGCCCGCTGCCGCAGCAGCGCGAACGAGCTTGAATCCGGGGTCCGACAGCAAGGGCGTTCCGGCATCCGAAATGATCGCAATGCGCTTGCCCGACTCGAGATCGCCGATCGCCCGTTCGATTTCGCGATCTTCGTTATGGTCGTGAAATGGCCGCGTCCGGGCCGTGATCGAATAGTGCTGCAGAAGCTTCGCGGAATGCCGCGTATCCTCGCAATAGATGATGTCGGCCCGCGCCAGCACCCCAAGCGCCCTGAGCGTGATGTCGCCGAGATTGCCGATCGGCGTCGACACGAGATAGAGCCCCGCCTCCAGCGGCTCGGACAAAAGCCGGGCAATCGCTTCCTGCGCCCGGGCGCCAGGACGCGACACGGGAACGGTAGCAATTTCAGATGGTAGGGACTGCGGTTCGTCGGGCACAAAAATCGTCCTATTTCCCGGCCAATTTCAGGGCGAGACCGGAGATCTATCAATACCAATATGCAGCGACCGTCAAAAGCTCGGTCGTAAGCGAATGAAATTATAACGCGCGCTTCGGCTTGCGAGCCCTAAGAGGCAGCCGGAGCATTTGCGCGGAACGAATGAAGCCGAAGTCCTACGCGGCGATTGCGTCGCCCATCGTCGGCCGGCGTGGCGGCTGCGGCGCAACGCCGAGGACATGGACGGTCGCTCTGCGGCGACGGCCACCAACGTCCATAACCGCCGACAGCTCATCGACCAGAGACGTCAACGCGTATTGCGCAAGGTCGAGCTGTAAAGTTGCTGAGGCATGGCAACGCGTGGCTTCCTCGGCCCGCGAGGCCGCGCCCATGACGATGCCGGAAATCTGGCTCCATTGCTCCGCGAGCGAAAGCCGCCGCGGCTCGCTTTGGCGAGGCATTTCTTTTGCGGACGAATTGACCATCTGCGAGCGAAGAAAATCGAAAACCGAGGCCGAAGCGCGCGAAATAGCGGCGTAAATGCCGACAAAGGCGTTGGCGACCGGAATTTTCGATGTATCTGCCATAGACACAGAATCCAGACTATTGATTAGAGAATAATTAAAGTTGGTCTGATTTGGGGAAAGTTACAAGAATTAGTCTCGTTAAATATGTATTTATTTTTACGCGCGGGAGAATAATTGGCGAAATGCCCGTTCAATTGGGCGCCGGGCGATTGGGCGAAAGTTGAATAGGCGGCCTTAAGCGCCCTATTCCTCATCCGCCAATTCCGCCGGACTAAAATCCCTGAGCCCGGCGTCATCAAAATGGTTAACTGAATATCACGCGGCGAATATCGTCCGCCGTCGCCCCTTCCGCACGCAGCGCCCTGAGCCCCATGTCCTGATTTGACTTCGAGAGCTTCAGTCCGTTCGACCATTTGATGAGCCGGTGATGCGAATAGACGGGCTCCGGCAAATCCAGGAGTTCCTGCAGAAGACGCTGCAAATCGGTTGCCGGCAAAAGATCCTGCCCACGCGTCACGTGCGTAACGCCCTGCCGTGCATCATCGACGACGACGGAAAGATGATAGCTCGCAGGCACCTCTTTTCGCACGATGATGGCATCGCCCCAACGGTGCGGCTCCGCCGTTCGCGTTTCCTGCGTGCCATCTTCGGCGACCTCGACGAACGTCAGCGGCTTGTCTCCGCGCTTCGCCTTGAGTGCTTGCAGCGCCCCGTCCATGTTGAGACGCAGCGCCGGCGATTCCCCGGCGGCCATGCGCTGACCGACATTCTCGACTGACGCGCCACGCCAAAGTCCGGGATAGATCGGCGCCCCGTCCGGATCTGTTTTTTCAGGATCGGCTGCGGCCGCAATTTCGCTGCGCGACGCAAAGCAGGGATAGAGAAGTCCCATTTGAATGAGCCGGTCGGCCGCCGCCAGATATTCCGAAAAATGCTCCGATTGGACGAGCACCGGCTCTTCCCATGAAAGCCCGAGCCAATTCAGATCTTCGAAAATCGCCGTGACGTATTCCGGACGCCGCCGCGCGATATCGATATCCTCGATGCGCAACAGAAAGCGGCCGCCATTCTTACGAGCAATATCATGAGCGATGATGGCTGAGAGCGCATGGCCAACGTGCAAGAGCCCGTTGGGCGAAGGCGCAAAACGCGTGACGGAGGTCATCAGTCGCAAGCACCCGTTCGGCCCGCACCTGGCGTATACGTTCGCGCAATCGCCTCGACGACGCGGTCATAGGTCTTTCGTTCACTGGTCGGATAAAGCATGGCCCAACTATTTATGAGTTTACCGCCGCACGTAAAGCTGACGCGTTGATAAAATGTCTCGCCGTCGCGATCGCCCGATAGCACGAACCAGCGCGCCTTGATCGGCGCGTAGTCGATCTTTGCGTTCGCATACTGGTCGGAGATCAAAAATTTGCGATAGTCCTCTAAAGACTGGTGATCCGCATTTTCGAACGCGCCGACGAGCAATTTTGCTTTGCCGTCTTTAGAAAGATAGACGCCACCTTCATCCGTCTTCGGCTGCGCGCTCTTCTGCGTGAAAATGTTGTCGGGGTACGCAATGGCAAAACCGTGACGCTCATTGATGACAGTCGCCCAGCTGTCCTGCCACGAGCGCGCATCTGCTTGTGAAAGCGTACATGCACAAAAAATTGCAGCGATTGGAATTCCGGCTATCCTTGTCATTTTCCACGCTCTCCCAACACGCGCGAGACAACAGAATAACATTCGCTCTTCGCAACTTCGCTCCGGAGCAAAAGTTTGAGCAAACGTTTGGCCGAGCAACGATATCCGACGGTGACGACCGAGCGCCAGCTCAAAGCAGCAGCCGCAAAGCTTGGCGAACAATGCAAGGTCATGTCGCTGATATTCAAACGCACGGGCGCGCCCCCGATGCGAAACTTCCCTCCCGACTTTTCAGGTCTTGCAAAAATCGTCGTCGGCCAGCAGCTCTCGGCTCAAAGTGCGGCGGCAATCTGGTCGCGCGTCGAAGCGGCATTGCTGCCGGTGACACCCGAAACGATGCTGGCGCAAAGTGACGTTGCGCTGAAAAGTCTTGGTCTTTCGAACGGCAAAATCCGAACGCTCAAAGCGCTGTCGCTCGCCGTGCTCAACGAAGAGCTGAACTTCCAAACGCTGAATGTTTCAGCCGACCCTCTCATAGTCGAACAGCTGACCGCCATTCACGGCATCGGTCCCTGGACGGCAGATATCTATATTCTCTTTGCACTCGCGCGCCGCGATGCGTTCGCTCCGGGGGATCTCGCCCTTCAGCTCGCCGTTCAACACCACTTCAAGCTCGAACGCCGGCCGACTGCGGACGAGCTGGAAGAAATCGCCGAACGCTGGAGGCCTGCACGTGCCGTCGCCGCCCGCCTCCTTTGGGCCGATTACGCCTTCGCCCGCCGTGCTCTCCTGGGGAAAGCCGCAAAGCCGATCGTCACAAAAACATACAAGACATTGAAATAGAGATTGAAACTGGCCTCCGCGACACATCGGTCCCAATGCTTCACAGAATTGATATGCGCGGCTAGTATCCCGGCGTTCAAGTGGGGGCCAAAACGCGATTCGGCGGATCAAAACCGCGAGGTTTGCGCGACTGTGAATGCTCACGTGACAATACCGGATAATTGTCCGGCTCTTGTGCTGAACGCTGACTTCCGTCCGCTCAGCTACTACCCTCTGTCGCTCTGGAGCTGGCAGGATACGGTGAAGGCGGTTTTCCTAGACCGCGTGAACATCGTCTCCGAATACGAGCGCTATGTCAGAAGCCCCTCATTCGAGCTGAAGCTACCGAGCGTCGTATCGCTGAAGACGTATGTGAAGCCGGCACTCTACCCGGCGTTCACAAGGTTCAACGTCTTCCTGCGCGACCGTTTCAGCTGTCAGTATTGCGGCGACAAGAATGATCTGACGTTCGATCACCTGATCCCGCGTTCGCGCGGTGGCCAAACGCGGTGGGACAACGTCGTCACCGCCTGCGCACCTTGCAATTTGAGGAAGGGTGGCTTGATGCCGAGGGCCGCAGGCATGTTCCCTGCCCACGAGCCCTATCGCCCGACCGTATTCGAGCTGCATCGCAACGGCCGGCTATTCCCGCCGAACTATCTGCACGAAAGCTGGCTCGATTATCTCTACTGGGATACCGAACTCGAACCGTAGTGACTCAAGCGGCGCGCTTGATCGGATGTGCGCAAATCTCTGCGGCGACGATATCGACGACGCGCTCCCAATTCGCGCCCGCTTCTGCGTTGAGCCCGAAAGCGAGAAGCGCATCGGCGGGCGTTCCTCCATCTCGGAAAATTCGCGCGCATTGCTCGCGGCTGACAGCCACGGCTTGATGCCACTGAATGGGGCTGAGATAATCTGGAACCGACGGGGTCATCTGGGCGAACTCCGCAATTAAAATGCTTCTACGAGGAACGATTTCGAAGCTTGGCTGTTCCAGACGATGGCGGCAGACACACAGAGCGCCTTGACATCACTACGCGAGACCTTGTCACATGATGTCTCGATGGAGGGCTAACTCGATCACGCTCCGTGCGTCTGCCAGCTCGTTGGAAAGCCGGCTGCTTTCCGAAATCCTTTGTCCAACGCCTTACAATTCGACACGCACGCGAACGCAACGGTCAACGCTACTGGGGCTATCGCAACTTCGCGACGGCGGCTGAAAGAGCGGCGCTCCGCATGACGGTCAGCGCAACATCTCCAATCGGACGCCAAGCCCAATCCTCTGACTTCACACCGGCCCACGCATCGGCTTCCCGATCGTCGTGAGCAGTGCGGGCGAACCGCCGGGACATACGCGACGACAAATTTGTCGAGGCGGCTCGCCTGAGATTTGTGAACGCACCGGACAGAACCTCTTTCGGGGTCTGGCCGCACTCGAACTCAACGCTACGCAACGGACGCTTACGAAACGCAACAACGCTACGCGTACTCAAAGACGGGGCGGAAACGGCATCAGTCGGACCGGTGGTACCTGCTCCGAGCTTTGCTCTCGAAGAACGCAACGCATACGCCACTGGGAAGGCTCCCTACGCTTGAACGAAATCCACACTTTCCGACAACGCTCGTGTCCCGCGAACGAAGCAAGAATAGCCGTCACATTCAGGCAACGGGAAGGCGCTATTCTGTCTCTGAGATGAAATTCGAAGTCGGTCGCGCTTGACAGTATCGATCAAGCAACAAAATCAACGTTTTTTCGCGAAACGACAATTGTGGACAAGCTCAGAAATTTTGAGCTGCGGTCTCCGGCCTCTGCTCGCGTCCAGCCAAAGCAGCCGCAAAAGCGATCATCATCAGGAAAAACGAAGCGACGGCATTCCACCCGGCAAAGGAAATGCCGAGGAAGCGCATTGACGCCTCATCGCATTTGATGACGTGGATGTTCTGAAGCTCATTCAAGAGATTGCCGGCCGTCGTCGTCAGCGCTTGGCCGCCGCCACAGGCTGCCGGACCCGGCCAGAACTTCCACTCGGCACCGGCGTGATAGATGCCGAGCACGGTGTTCGCCAGAAAGGCGAGACCGACCAAGAAAAAGATTGCCGTGGCGGAACCGCGATGCCCGCCGGACGTCAACACCAGGGCGATGAACAGCAACGGGATTGCCGCGTAATAGGCATACCGCTCCCAGAGGCAGAGCATGCACGGCACGTAGCCGCCGATGTATTGAAATCCGAGTGCCGTCGCGATCGTCAGGATCGACAGAAACAGCGCCAGCGCCCCGAGCTGGTAATCCGTCCCGCGCTGAACGCCCTCGCCAAATTTCATGATCGGGACCCGAGCTAGAAAATATACCGTACCGCCACGAACCCGCCGACGAGCAAAACGACAAACGCCGTGGTGACGAGGGCGAGCCGGCCTTCGATGAAAGACCGGATAGGCTCGCCGAAGAAATATAGGAGACCGGCGACCAGATAGAAGCGCATTGCGCGCGCCACGATGCTGGCGCCGATGAACGCCAGAATATCCATCTTGCCGACGCCAGCCGCGATGGTCACCACCTTGTAGGGAATGGGCGTCATGCCTTTGATGATGACGGCGGCGACCCCGTACTGCTGAACGAAGGCCGTGAACGCATCGAGAGCATGCTCGCGCCCATAGAACTTCAGAATGGGCGCGCCGACGGCATCGTAGAGGTAATACCCGATGGCGTAGCCGAGCAAACCTCCGAGGACGGAAGAGATCGTCGCGATGGTTGCGTACCACCACGCCTTTCGCGGCTGGCTCAGCACCATCGGTATCAGCATGATGTCGGGAGGGATGGGGAAGAACGAACTCTCCGCGAACGAAACCGCGGCAAGCGCTTGCGGGGCCTTGTCACTGGCCGCCGTTCGCATCGTCCAATCGTATATTCCCCGAAGCATCTGCTATTCCCCGAAGCATGTGCGCTGATTAAACGGCGGTACGGAGCTTGTCCATGCGTTCCGCTGGCTGAAAACTTTTCGAGAGCTTTGCGACGACCGCGTTAAGCACAAGGCGCCCCGCGGGCGTGACGCGGATTCTATCCGGACCGAGCACAATTTTCTCGGGCCCCAATCCCGGCCCGGCACAGAGCGCGATGTCGTTCAGTTCATTTTTCCGCCAGTCGCCCGTCGAGACTGACGGCTGGGGGGCGGATTGCAGCAACCCGAGGCGCTCGAGTTCCGCGACGGCTCCAGCCGAAGGCCGGGCGCCGCCAAGCTCGGCGAGTTGATCGAGATCGATGCCCTCGCTGAGTCTGAGGCCCATCAGAAGCATTTCGTCGGCTTGCTCGGCGCGGGAAAGCTTCGTCATTTCCGTGAACCCGTGACCGGCATCCTCGACAAGGGCGGCCCAACCTTCCGGATTGCGCTCGGCGACCGTCGCGGTACGGCCGTCGCCGATCCGAATGCGGCCATGCGCGCCAGGCCCAACGCCCGCATATTCCCCGTAGCGCCAATAGAGAAGGTTGTGCCGGCTTTCCGAGCCCGGCCGCGCGTAGTTCGAAACTTCGTAGGCCGCGAGGCCGCGCTTGCCTGTCATCTCTTCCGTGATCTCGTAGAGCACGCTCGCATCGTGATCGTCCGGAATGATGAGCTTGCCTTGCGCGTGGAGCGCGGCGTAAGGCGTGTCGGGCTCGATCGTCAGTTGATAGAGCGAGAGATGATCACCCGCGAGATCGAGGGCTTCGCCAAGCTCCGCGCGCCAATCTTCGACCGTCTGCCCGGGCCGCGCATAGATGAGGTCGAACGAAAATCGTTCGAACGTGCTGCGCGCGATTTCGAGAGCGGCCTTCGCCTCGTCGACACTGTGAATGCGGCCGAGCTTGCGAAGCTCGTGATCCCGAAGCGACTGCACGCCGATCGACACGCGATTGACGCCCGCGTCGCGAAAACCGCGAAAACGTGCCGCTTCGACGCTCCCTGGATTGGCTTCGAGCGTAATCTCGGCTTGCGGCGCGATGCCCCAGCGCTTCTCGATGTGCTCGATGATCGCCGCCACCGTACCGGCTTGCATCAGCGACGGCGTTCCACCGCCGAAGAAGATGCTCGTGACGGTGCGTGGGCCGATTTGCTCGGCGACCCAATCGATCTCGCGTTTATATGCAGCGAGAAACCGCGCCTCGTCCCAGCCCTTGAAACGCACATGGCTGTTGAAGTCGCAATACGGGCATTTCTGCGCGCAGAACGGCCAATGGACATAAACGCCGAATGTCGCGTCTCGGTTAGTCATTGTTGCTCGCCGCCAGCATCGCCTTGGCCAACTGCCGCCACGCCGGCTCGTCGCTCGACGTCATCGCACCGAGCTGCCGCTCCAGGGCACCAAGATAGGATTCGAGCGTCGCGTTCTTCCAGTCCGGCTGGTGAACGGAAAGATCGTCCTTCAAGCGGCCGATGAAAGCCGCAGCCTCGACGCGTGTCGAAAGACTGGCGGCCGCCGCCGAGAACGCAGCGATATCCCGGCCATTGATCTCCGCTTTTTGAGCGTCCGGCACGATGTCATCCAGCATCGCCGCTTTGAACGCTGCAAAGGCGCGCGTCCGGTGCGAAATGGCATACTTCTCTTCCGGCTCCATCTCGCCGAACGTCCGTGCATCGCCTTTTGGCACGAACATCGGATCGTAACCGAAGCCGTTGCCACCGCGCGGCGGCCAGACGAGGTTGCCGAACACCTTGCCCTCGAATGTCCTGACGTCGCCATTGGGCCACGCAAGGCAGAGGACCGAGATGAAGTTGGCGCCCGGACCGTCGCCATTCCCGTTCCAGCCATCCCGACGCGCGATCTCGTCCGCGACCTTCTTCATCGCTAGGCCGAAGTCTTTGCCGGGGCCGGCCCAGCGCGCCGAATAGATGCCCGGAGCCCCATCGAGACAATCGACCTCGAGACCTGAATCGTCAGCAAGCGCCGGCAGCCCCGACCCTTCGGCCGCAGCAAGGGCCTTGAGCCGCGCATTGCCTTCGAACGTCGTCTCGGTTTCCTCCGGCTCCGCGAGGCCAAGCTCGCCCGCCGACACGGCATCGAGACCGTACGGCTGAATGAGTTGATTGATTTCCCAGACCTTGCCCGGATTGTGACTCGCGACGACGACACGCGTCCCTTTCGAAAGCCGCATCACGCCACACCCCAGATACGCGGCTCGGCAATCTCGAGGCAGTTTCCTGCCGGATCGCGGAAGTAGATGGAACGTCCGCCGCCCGGCCATTCGAAGTCGGCCTCGATCGTCACGCCAAGGCTCTCGAGCTTCGTCCGCCAGAGTGCGATGTCCTCGCCGGACGCGCCGAAGCAGATGTGCCCTTCGCCCTCCGCCCCATGAGGGGGCACCGGCAACGAACTCTCTGTCGCGGAAAATTGCGTCGCGTCAGGATTGAAAATCAGCAGCATCTGGTCCCCGAAGCGATAGAAGATGTGGCGGCCCGGAACAGCCGCAAACGGCTCCATCCCCAGGGCACGACGATAGAAATCCTCGATCCGCGCAAGGTTGGGGGCATAAAGAACCGTTTCAAGAATTCTGAGGGGTTGAGGACGAGAGTTCAGATCGACGCCCATAGAAATAATCCAACGCTGAGCGCTCCGAGCGCGCTTCGAACTCCGTGCAGCGTCCCCCACCTCTCGACGAGCGCCCGCGTTTTTGGCCCGGCGCGCTCGAGCGGGGTTGCTCCAAGCTCTTTGTTGACCGGCATGATTACAAAAAGCGTAAACGGCCAGTTCGCGATGAGAGCGAGCGCGCCTGCGAACCAGATCCATCGTCCGGTGACCATCGCCTCCAGCGTGCCGAGGATGAACCCGATGATCGCGAGGGACGCCTGCATCTGGAACCCGCGCGCGTAGCTCGGCTTCCATTCCGCAAGCATGGCATGATCATCGAGGCCGAGCCGGGCCGGCTGCTCCGCCCAGTTGATGTAGATGGCCGCGCCCGTGAAGAGCGCGGCGACGACAAGGGCGAATTCTCCAAACATGCCCTGCCACCTTTTGTAACGGCCTTACGCCACTGTGAGCTTCTGCAGCTGCACCAATTCGCCGATGCCCTTCTTCGCGAGCTGCATGAGTTCGGTGAAACGCTCCTCGCTGAAGGGCGTCGTCTCGGCCGTTCCCTGGATTTCGACGATGCCGCCCGTGCCGGTCATCACGAAATTTGAATCGGCGTCCGCATTGCTGTCTTCGGCGTAGTCGAGGTCGAGCACCGGCTCGCCCTTGTAAAGCCCGCAGGAAACCGCCGCCACGTGGTCACGCAAGACGTTTTCCTTCACCATGTCACGCATTTTCATCCATTGGATGCAATCATGCAGAGCAACCCAGGCGCCGGTGATCGACGCCGTGCGCGTCCCGCCGTCGGCCTGGATGACGTCGCAGTCGACCGTGATCTGGCGTTCGCCGAGCTTATTGAGATCGACGACGGCGCGGAGCGCGCGGCCGACAAGCCGCTGAATTTCCTGTGTTCGGCCCGAAGGATGGCCGCTCGTCACCTCGCGCCGCGTGCGCTCGTGCGTCGACCGCGGCAACATCGCGTATTCGGCGGTAACCCAGCCGCGGCCTTGCCCCTTGAGCCACTGTGGCAGACGCTCTTCCAAGCTGGCCGTACATAAAACGTGCGTATCGCCGAACTTGATGAGGCAAGAGCCCTCGGCGTGTTTTGAAACGGCGCGCTCGATCGACACACGGCGCAGCTCGTCCGGCTTGCGTTTAGAAGGTCGCATGTTTTCCCTGAATTGTTAACGTTGCGGCCGCGACCCTAAAGAAGGCTCTTGGGTCCAGCAACCGGAAACAGGGCTAACTTTACCTCTTGGCCCGCGAGGCATTTGACGCCGGGCCCCGCGGTTCATAGATTCGAAAAGCGTGAGAATTGAGGACCCTATGGCGAGTGCGACGCTGCTCAGCGGCAAAACCCAGCTCCAGAAGCTGGACGAGCGTTCACGGACTATTCTTCGAAGAATTGTCGAAAGTTACCTCGCGACAGGCGAGCCGGTCGGCTCGCGCAACCTGTCTCGCGCCCTGCCGATCGCCCTGTCGCCGGCCTCGATTCGCAACGTCATGTCGGATCTCGAGCAGCTCGGCCTTATCATCTCCCCCCACACATCCGCCGGACGCCTGCCGACGCAGCTCGGCCTGCGGCTCTTCGTCGACGGCCTGCTCGAAGTCGGCGACGTATCGATGGACGAGCGCCGCCAGATCGAGACGCAGATTGCCTACCGCCGCGACAAATCCGTCGATCAGCTTTTGAGTGAAGCCGGCGAACTCATCTCGGGCCTCTCCCACTGTGCGGGCGTCGTGCTTGCGGAAAAGCAGGTCGCGCGGCTGCGGCACATCGAATTCGTGCCTCTGGAACCGGGGCGCGGACTGGTAATCCTCGTTGACGAAGATCAGAACGTCGAAAACCGCATTATCAACTTGCCGGAAGGCTTGCCGCCCTCGGCGCTTCAGGAAGCGTCGAATTATCTCAACACCCATCTCCGCGGCATGACGCTCGCGGAAGCCAAGGCCGAAATCGAAAAGTCGTTGAGCGCGGCCAAGGCCGAGCTCGATCAGCTGACCCAGAAAGTCATCAAGGCGGGCCTCGCCGAGTGGTCGGGCGTCTCCGACGACCGCAAAAGCCTCATCGTGCGCGGCCAAAGCAATCTTTTGAAGGATGTCACGGCAGCGGAGGATCTCGAGCGCATCCGTCAGCTCTTCGACGCATTCGAATCGAAGCAGGACATTGTCGAGCTGCTGGGTGCCTCCGAAACGGCCGAAGGCGTGCGCATTTTTATCGGCTCGGAAAACAAATTGTTCTCCCTTTCGGGCTCTTCTCTGATCGTCGCCCCGTTCAGGGACCAGACGCGCCATGTCGTCGGTGTCCTCGGCGTCATCGGCCCGACGCGGCTCAACTACGCTCGTATTATTCCGATGGTGGATTATACGGCGAAGCTCGTAAGCCGCCTCATCGGCTGAGATTTCAAGGCAGCCAGTTACGCCGCCGGGCGTTGTGCTTTTTGAAGCGCCTTGATTTTTCCCCTGCCGCGGCCGATATCGCGGGACCCTTCGGAATTCACCATTGGCACTTTCAGCGAAGAGAAAAATGAGCGACGAACAGAAGCCGGTCGACGAACACGTTCAACCGCCCGCCTCGGCAGCCTCGCCGGATGACGTCGGCGTCGAACAGCTCAAGGCCATGATCGGCGCCCTTCAGAACGATCTCGACAAGAGGTTGGAAGATCTGTCTGGCAAGCAGGACCAGTACCTGCGCGCCGTCGCCGAGACCGAAAACGTCCGGCGCCGCCTTGAAAAGGAAAAGGAAGAGACGGCCAAGTACGCAGTCACCAAGTTCGCGAAAGACATCCTGTCCGTCGGCGACAATTTCCAGCGCGTCATAGCCGCAGTTCCCAAAGAGGCTGTCGAAACCGATCCGGCGCTGAAGACCTTGCTCGACGGCGTCGTTCTTGCTGAACGCGACTATAAGTCCGTCCTCGAACGCTTCGGCGTTCGCGCCATCGACCCGACTGGCCAGCCTTTCGACCCCCACCACCATCAGGCGGTGATGGAGAAGGAAGATACGAGCGTCCCCGCCGGCACGGTGCTGCAGGTGTATCAGGTCGGCTATCTGCTCGATGACCGCTGCCTGCGTCCCGCCATGGCGGTCGTTTCCCGCGGCGGCCCGAAGGCGGCAAAAAATGGCGATGCAGCCGTGCCGGAAGGCTCACAGGCCACCCCGCCATCCGGTGCGTCCGATGCATAGGCAGTGGACGTTTCGCTTCCTCCGGTTTGGAGACAAACCTTAGGAATTTTAAAATACGAGCTTCGCATAAGAGGGGGGCTCGTATTGCCCGATCGCTTTCGATACCCGTCGAAAGCCCTGAAAATAGATGAGTTTTTGAAGACGAGTGCCGACCGCTGCCGTGTAATCGAAGAGGCTAGAAAGTGATCTGTCGCGGGTGGAAGAAGCGTTGCACCCCCAAAACAGGCCCCTATATAACCCTCGGTTACACTATTGAAATCCTGGGGACCGGTGCCTCTAACCTCTCGTTGGGGCGCACGTCGGATGCCAAACAGGGTCCACCCGGTCTGCCGCAACTGAGAAGGATTGACACGAATGGCTAAAGTAATCGGTATCGACCTCGGCACGACCAACTCGTGCGTCGCCGTCATGGAAGGCGGCAAGCCGAAGGTCCTTGAGAACTCCGAAGGCGCAAACACCACGCCTTCCATCGTTGCATTTACAGCCGATGACGAACGCCTCGTCGGCCTGCCCGCCAAGCGCCAGGCAGTGACCAACCCGACGAACACCTTTTTCGCAATCAAGCGCCTGATCGGCCGCCGCTTCGACGACCCGGAAGTCCAGAAGGACCTGAAGCTCGTTCCCTTTCACATCGTGAAGGGACCGAACGGCGACGCCTGGGTCGAAAGCCACGGCAAGCAATATTCGCCGCAGCAGATCTCCGCTTTCATCCTCCAGAAGATGAAGGAAACCGCCGAAGCCAAGCTCGGCGAAAAGGTCACCCAGGCGGTCATCACCGTTCCGGCCTACTTCAACGACGCCCAGCGCCAGGCGACCAAAGACGCCGGCCGCATCGCGGGCCTTGAAGTTCTCCGCATCATCAACGAGCCGACGGCAGCCGCGCTCGCCTACGGACTCGACAAGAAGAAGGAAGCCAAGACGATCGCGGTCTACGACCTCGGCGGTGGCACCTTCGACGTCTCCATTCTCGAAATCGGCGACGGCGTCTTCGAAGTGAAGTCGACGAACGGCGACACGCACCTCGGCGGCGAAGACTTCGACATGCTGCTCGTTTCTTACCTTGCCGACGAGTTCAAGAAGGAGCAGGGCATCGACCTGCGCGCCGACAAGTTGGCGCTTCAGCGCCTGAAGGAAGCCGCTGAAAAGGCCAAGATCGAGCTTTCCAGCGCCCCGCAGACCGAAATCAACCTGCCCTTCATCACGGCCGATGCCTCGGGTCCGAAGCATCTGACGATCAAGCTGACGCGCGCCAAGCTCGAGAGCCTCGTCGATGGTCTCATCAACCGCACCAAGGCGCCTTGCGAAAAGGCACTGAAGGACGCCGGCCTGAAAGCAGCCGAGATCGACGAAGTCGTTCTCGTCGGCGGCATGACGCGTATGCCGAAGGTCCAGGAAGTCGTGAAGCAGCTCTTCGGCAAGGAACCCCATAAGGGCGTCAACCCGGACGAAGTCGTGGCCATCGGCGCGGCGATTCAGGGCGGCGTTCTGCAGGGCGAGGTCAAGGACGTTCTGTTGCTCGACGTCACCCCGCTGTCGCTCGGCATCGAAACCTTGGGCGGCGTCTTCACCCGTCTGATCGACCGCAACACGACGATCCCGACCAAGAAGAGCCAGACCTTCTCGACGGCCGAAGATAGCCAGGGCGCCGTGACCATTCGCGTGTTCCAGGGCGAACGCGAGATGGCGGCCGACAACAAGCTGCTCGGTCAGTTCGATCTCGTCGGCATTCCGCCGGCACCCCGTGGCGTACCGCAGATCGAAGTCACCTTCGATATCGACGCCAACGGCATCGTGCATGTCTCGGCGAAGGACAAGGCGACCGGCAAGGAACAGTCGATCCGCATTCAGGCCTCGGGCGGTCTGTCCGATGCCGACATCGACAAGATGGTCAAGGACGCCGAAGCTCACGCTGCCGAAGACAAGCAGCGCCGCGAGCTCGTCGAACTTCGCAACCAGACGGAAGCGCTCATCCACGGCACCGAGAAGTCGCTGGCTGAGAATTCATCGATCCCGGCCGTCGCTGCGATCAAGGGCGACGTCGAAGCTGCAATCGCCGCCGCCAAGACGGCAATTGGCGGTGAAGATGCCGAGGCGATCCGCACGGCATCGACCAACCTCACCCAGGTCGCGATGAAGATCGGCGAAGCCGTCTACACCGCGAAGGGCGGTGCGGAAGGCGTCGATGGTGGCGAACCGTCGGCCGAGAAGAAGTCGGAGAGCGGCGACGATGTCGTCGACGCCGACTTTGAAGAAGTTAAGGACGACAGGAAGAAATCGGCCTAAGAGTTGAGCTCAAAATCGCCCTCGGACCACCTGGCCGCCCCAGAAAATGGAGCGCCGGGCTGGCCTGAGGGCGAAAAATTGAGATAAAACGCTCGTCATCGTTGCGACCATTCGCCGACCATCAACCATTCACCTAACGGGTCATAGAACAGCGCACCATGGCTAAGCGCGATTATTATGAGATCCTCGGCGTCAAGCGGAGCGCCACCGATATTGAGATTAAATCCTCCTATCGAACCCTCGCCAAGGAATGCCATCCCGACCGTAATGCGGGAGACAAAGAGGCGGAGCGCCGGTTCAAGGAGGTCAACGAGGCCTACGAGGCCCTGAAGGATCCGCAGAAGCGCGCCGCTTACGATCAATTCGGTCATGCCGCGTTTGAAGGCGGCATGGGCGGGCGCGGCGGTCCGGGCTTTGGGCCCGACTTCGCATCCTCTATGTCGGACATCTTCGACGATCTGTTCGGCGAATTCATGGGCGGACGGCGGGGCCAAGGTGGCGGCCGCTCCCGAACCGGCCGCGAGGCGGGCGCCGATCTTCGCTACAACCTCGAAATCACGCTCGCCGAAGCCTACACCGGCAAGACCGCGCAGATCCGCGTGCCGGCCAGCGTCAAGTGCGAAACCTGCTCGGGCTCGGGCGCCAAACCCGGAACGAAAGCGAAAACCTGCACGACCTGCGGCGGTGTCGGTAAAGTCCGTGCGAGCCAAGGCTTCTTCACGATCGAACGCACCTGCCCCCACTGCCAGGGCCGCGGCGAGATGATCGACGACCCATGCACCGACTGCTCAGGCTCCGGCCGCGTTCAGAAAGAGCGCACGCTCTCGGTGAACATTCCAGCCGGTGTCGAGGACGGCACCCGTATTCGGCTCGCTGGCGAGGGCGAAGCAGGCCTCCGGGGCGGCGCACCGGGCGACCTTTACATCTTCCTGTCGATCAAGCCGCACGAGTTTTTCCAGCGCGATGGCGCCGACGTTTTCTGCAAAGTGCCGATATCGATGACGACCGCCGCGCTTGGCGGTCAGATCGATGTGCCGACCCTCGAAGGCACGACCACCCGCGTCAAAATCCCGGAAGGCACAGAAAGCCGCAAGCAGTTCCGCCTGCGCGGCAAGGGCATGCCTGTGCTTCGCGCGAAAGTCTCCGGCGACATGTACATCGAGGTCGAGGTCGAAACGCCGAAAAACCTGACGCGCAAACAGCGCGAGCTCCTCGAGGAGTTCGAGCGCGCGAGCCACAAAGAGACGAGCCCGGAAAGCGCCGGTTTCTTCTCGCGGGTTAAGGAATTTTTCGAAGGCAAGAGCGGCTGACGGTACCGCCCTGACGCTCGCGCCTGTCGATCCTTGCCAAAGGTTTGAAAGCCGTTAGGGTCCGGCCTCAGAAACCTTGCTCCAGCCCCGACGCCCGAATTCCATGTCAGCCGCCTCCACATCCGACCCGCGTCTGCTTTTCTTCGCGGGCAGTGCCCGTTTGAACTCGTTCAACAAGCGCCTGGCAAAACTCGGCGCCGTGATCGCGGACGTCAACAGCATCCCCTCGACGTTCGTCGACCTCGCCGACTATCCGATGCCGATCTATCATGGCGACCTCGAAGAGGAAGAGGGGCCGCCCGACAATGCCCGCAAGCTGAAGAACTTGATGCGGGCCCACACCGGCATCTTCATCGTCAGCCCCGAGTACAACGCCTCGTTCTCGCCGCTCCTCAAGAACACCATCGACTGGATCAGCCATACCCGCGACGACGGCGAAGCGCCGCTCGAAGTCTTCCGGACGCGCGTCTTTGCGCTCGCGTCGGCTTCAGGAGGCGGTCTCGGCGGCCTTCGCGGTCTGATGCAGCTCCGCGCCGTTCTCGAACTCGGCACGGGAGCGCTGGTGCTTCCCGAACAGTTCGCCCTGCCCCGAATGCGCGACGCCTTCGACGACAACGGCCACTTGAAAAACAAGGATCAGACCGAGCAGCTGAAGGCGGTCATCCAGAAACTCGCACGCGCCGCCCGCGTGCTCCACGGTTAAGCGGAAACATGATCGATCGCGCCACACGGGACAAACTGATCGTTGCTCTGGATCTGCCGTCCTACGACGCGGCCCGCGCCCTGGTCGATCGCCTCGGTGAGACCGTCAGCTTCTACAAGATCGGGCTCGAGCTTCTGTTTTCCGACGGCCTGTCGTTGGCTCAGGAACTGAAGCAAGAAGGCAAGCGTGTCTTTCTCGATCTGAAGTTTCTCGACATCGGCAACACCGTCGAACATGCCGTGCGCGCGGCCGCGAAACTGGGCGTCGATTTCATCACCGTCCACGGCCACGACACGAAGACGCTGAGAGCCGCCCTGCGCGGACGCGGCGACACAAGCCTGAAGTTGCTCGCCGTCACCGTTCTGACGAACCTCGATCAGGCCGACCTCGATGAGCAGGGCATCGCCGCAACGCCGTCCGGATTGGTTATCGGCCGCGCCCGCATGGCGGAGAAGGCAGGCTTCGACGGCGTGATCGCGTCGGGCCAGGAAGCCGCCGCCGTTCGCGCCGAAACCGATCCGCAGTTCCTGATCGTGACGCCGGGCATCCGTCTCCCGGGAGCCGAGACCGGCGACCAAACCCGTATCACCACCCCCGAAGACGCACTGCGCTTCGGCGCCAACCATATCGTCGTCGGCCGGCCGATAAACGCCGCTCCGGACCCCAAAGCTGCCGCCGAAACGTTCCTGGCGCACATTGCGAAGGCCTGAGCTGCGTCCAGAGTTTCCACGCCAATTCCGTTGGCCGATCATGGCCTTGCCACAGCATCGCCCATCTCTCACCACGTCAGGCCCACACTTCGCATTTACCGAGCCTTAACCGTCCAAAGGATTAGCTCCGAGACGGCCGAGGGGTAAGTTCAGGCGGGGTTTCACGAGCGTGATGCGTTGGCTTTGGCGTTTGACCAAGCAAGCACCATTGTTTGCGGCAATGGTCGTGGTGGCCGGATCGGCCCTGATGCTGACCCACGCCCGGGCTGACGAAGCCGCTGCGGAAAAGCCGCTTCCGTCCGTCGTCGAAGCCGCCCTCATCATGAAAGAGATCGTGCCCGAAGCGCCGGTCTATATCCGCGTCTTTAAGGAAGAGTCGGAGCTCGAAGTCTGGAAGGCACGCCCGAACGGCCGCTACGCGCTGGTCAAGACGTTCCCCGTTTGCAATTGGGGCGGAACGCTTGGACCCAAACAGACGACCGGCGATCTGATGTCGCCCGAAGGCTTCTACGGCGTCACTGAGGACGCGCTGAAGCCCGACAGCAAATATCACCTCGCCTTCAATATCGGCTACCCGAACGCCCTCGACCGAGCGCTCGGCCGCACCGGCGGTTTCATCATGGTGCACGGCGACTGCAAGAGCGTCGGCTGTTTCGCCATGTCCGACAAATACATCGAAGAAATCTACGCATTCGTTCGCGATGCGCTGAACGCAGGCGAGACGCACGTCCCTGTCCACGTCTTCCCCTTCCGCATGTCGGCGGAAAACATGAAGCGCCACACCGACAACCCGGCGCGGGATACCTGGAAGCCCCTGAAGGAAGCCTACGACGACTTCACGCGAACCCGCGAACCGCCGAAGATCGGCATGTGCGGCAAGCGTTACATCGTCAATTCACTGACGCCCGTCGGCAACGATCCGAATGCCGCTTGCCCGACACTGATCGGCAAACGCATCGCCCCGCTTTCGCCCCGCAACGCCAAGCGTCTCGTTAAGGCAGATCCGAAACTCCAGGCCGTCGGCCCGAAGCTGAAATCGGCGGAAGCCGGCACCGGCTGGAATTCGGTCGTCTCAGGCACGATGTTCGCCTGGGGCTCCGACCCCGCCAGTGCGAGCCCTCGGAGCAAACCGCATCAGAACAGCGGCGACGCGGCCCTCGGCGCCGTGCAACCCATCCTGAACCGCTGACGGGATAGCCCGCCCCCATCACCCCGGTTGCCGAGACGGGGCCGGTCCGGCTATGGCTCCTCACCGGACAATGATGCTCGCGCCAATGGCCCGAGTTCAAAAGAAAGAGATTGCCATGCCCAAGGGATACGTCATCGCCCACGCCACCGTCACGAACCCCGAGAAGTGGGCCGAGTACGTGGCGAAGTCGAAGATCGCGCTCGACAAGTACGAGGGCAAACCCATCGTTCGCGGCGGCCAGAGCCAGGTGATGGAAGGCAACGGCACAGCGCGTAACGTTGTCCTCGAGTTTCCGAGCTATGAACACGCGAAGGGCTACGCGACATCACCCGAATACGCCGAAGCTAAAGCGCTTCGCCAGGGCGCCGGAACGATCGACATCACGATCGTCGAAGGCGTCTAACCACATACCGTCATCCCGGCCTACGCCGGGATGACGGAGTCGCAAGAGGCGTCATGGCCCACTTCCCAACGAGTGACGGACGTCCTCCCTGGAGAGCACTCGTCCTGACGCTGTTCCCGGAAATGTTTCCGGGACCGCTCGACATATCGCTGCTCGGTCAGGCTCGCACTGCCAACATCTGGTCGCTTGAAACCCTCCAGATCCGTGACTTCGGTCTGGGCCGTCACCGGCAAGTGGACGACACACCCGCTGGCGGCGGAGCGGGCATGGTGCTGCGAGCCGACGTGCTTGGCCCCGCGCTCGATCACGCACAAACACTTTCACCCGACGCTCCACTCATCTACCTCTCACCGCGCGGCACGCCGCTGACGCAGAGCCTGGCGCGCGACCTGTCCGAAGGCCCGGGCGTCACATTGCTCGCAGGCCGCTTCGAGGGCATCGACCAGCGCGTGATCGACGAAAAAAGCCTGAAGGAAGTTTCGATCGGCGATTATGTGCTCGCCGGCGGCGAACTCGCCGCAATGGTTTTGATCGAAGCCTGCGTCAGGCTTCTGCCGGGCGTCCTCGGCGCCGCCGAGAGCCTCGCCAGCGAAAGCTTCGAAACGGGCCTCCTCGAATACCCGCAGTACACCAAGCCCCGCGATTGGGAAGGCCGGTCGATCCCCGAAATCCTGCTCTCGGGCGATCATAAAAAGGTTGCAGAGTGGAGGCGGCGCCAGTCCGAACAGCTGACCGCTGGCCGCCGCCCGGATCTCTTGCGTCCCACCCGAACCCCAAAGTGACGCCGCAAGGCGCTTCGCCTTTGCATGGCCAGGATTTCTTGCGCAAATACCCTGGGGGAAAGATTCGCAGGCAGGCTGCAAGGCGGCCGCGAATAGGTCTCTCGGCACGTGCGCGTTGCCAATCGAGAGATGCGATGAAGGGCTTCAAGAATCTTCTGCTGGGTTCGTTGACCGCAGTCCTGACCGGCGGGTTGCTGATAGTATCGCCGGCGCTCGCCGATGACGCGCCCCAGCCAGCCGAAGCTTCTCCTGCGCCGGCAGCCGCGATTGCAGCGCCTGCCGTTCAAGACGACGCTGTGCTGATGGCCGTGCGAACGAAGCTCGCCACCGAACCCGCCGCGGACGACGAACGCGACCGCAAGGATCAAACCGCCCTCGCCGATTTCTACAAGGACCGTCACGGCGAAGCACTGTGGGTCACGGCATCCGGCGTGAAGCCCGAAGCCAAGGCCCTCGCCACCGAGATCGAAAACGCGGACGCATACGGCCTCGACGCAGCGCGGTTCAAACTCCCGAACCTCGTCGATGGCGCCCTGACCGTAACCGATACCGATTCACTCGCAGCAGCCGAAATCCAGATCTCGAAAGCCGCACTTCTCTACGCCCGCGACGCGCGCGGGGGCCGCATCCCCGATCCCGCGGAAATGCTGACGACGAATCTCGATCGCCGCCCGCAATGGATCGAACCCAAGGTCATCATCGAAGCGCTAGCCGCGACGCACGAGCCGGACGCCTACCTGCGCAGCCTTCAGCCGCAACAGCCGCAGTTCGAGAAGCTGCGCCAGATCTATCTCACGATGCTGCCGAAGGACGGGAAACCCGGGAAGCTCAGCCCTGCTGCAAAACGCATTCGCGCCAACATGGAGATGTGGCGCTGGATGTGGCCCAACATGGGCGACTTCTATGTGCTGAACAACATCCCCGAGTACATGCAGTACGTCTACAAGGACGGACAGGTCATCCGCTCGGAGAAGATTGTCGTGGGCCTCCTCGACAAGCAGACGACGATATTCTCGCGACCGCTGAAATACGTCGTGCTGCGTCCGGCATGGCGCGTTCCCGAAAGCATCATGGTCAACGAGCTGTGGCCGAACCTCATCCGCGGCGGCGGCATGATGCGCCAGTACGGCCTGCAGATCGTCACTAAAAACGGCCAGCGCCCCGTCGACTATCGCAGCATCGATTGGGCGACGAGCGACATCCGCAATTACGACGTCATCCAGCCGCCGGGATCGAAGAGCGTGCTCGGCCACGTTAAGTTCTCGTTCCCGAGCCAGCACACGATCTACATGCACGACACGCCGGACAAATGGATGTTCAAGCCCGCCCAGCGCACGCTGAGCCACGGCTGCCTGCGCGTCTGGAAACCGATGCAGCTGGCCGAGCTTATCCTCAAGGAAGACAAAGACTGGGGCCCCGAAAAGATCGCCGAACTCGACCGGGCGGGTCCGCTGAACAACGAGATCCCGATCACCAAGGAAATCCCGATCCACCTCGTCTATTTCACGGCGTGGGTCGGCGAGGACGGCAAGCTGAAAACCTTCCGCGACGTCTACGGTCACGAGAAGCGTGTGACGCAGGCGCTCGATGGCCAATGGGAAAAGATTAACAAGGGCCGCGATCACCTGGCGCCGGTCGAGCCATCGTTCAACCCGTCCGCAGTCGCTGCGCGCGGGCAGAACATCGACAACGACTACGGACCCAACGGTCCAACTTCCAAGAAGAAGAGTGCAACTGTCGGCGACATAATCGGCAACGCCTTCGGCCTCAGCTACTGAGACCCGTCACGTAACCGCCCGCGGTGTCATCCCGGATCGGAGGGCAGAACGGCGCATGGTTGCGATAGGGGCTTGGGCCCACTCGACAAAACGAGCCTCTTCCGCTATCACCCGCCCAACAACAATTCCCTCAAACGGGTTGCCCTTAAGGGTTGCATGACCGGTTCGGGTCCTGATGGACGCCAAGCCGATCCTCTGCGTCATCAAAAAACGAAATGGAATCAACAAGATGAACATTATCCAGCAGCTCGAGCGCGAGCAGATGGACGCCATTCTCGCGAAGCGCGGCGTTCCCGAATTTGGTCCCGGCGACACCGTCAAGGTGATGGTCAAGGTCATCGAGGCCGCCGAAGCAGACCCGAAGGACAAGAAGAAGAAGGCCGCCGTCAAAGAGGCGACCGTCCGCTTTCAGGCTTATGAAGGCGTCGTGATCGCCCGCTCGGGCGCCGGCCTCAACGAGAACTTCACCGTTCGCAAGATTTCCTATGGTGAAGGCGTCGAGCGCGTCTTCCCGGTTTATTCGCCCTACATCGCCGAAATCGAAGTCATCCGCCGCGGCAAGGTTCGCCGCGCCAAGCTTTACTATCTCCGCGGACGCCGCGGTAAGGCTGCTCGTATTTTCGAACGTACGGACGCACGCGCGCGCCGCCTCAACGCCGCCTGGAAGGGCTTCAAGAAGCCGAAGGGCGAGGCCGAGGATCTGACGCAGATCAAGGGTATCGATATCGACCTGCAGAACCGCCTGAAGCAGCTCAACTGCTACAAGGTCGAGCAGATCGCCAACCTGTCGGACGAAGATATCGCCAACCTCGACGAAACCCTGGCTCTGAAGGGCGCAATCGAGAAGCAGGACTGGGTTGGACAGGCACAGCGCCTTCTCGCTGAACTGACCGCTGCCGAAGTTCCGGCTGAAGAAGCCAAAGCCTAAGGCTGACTACGGCTGACAGAAGCTGATATTTTAAGGCGCCGGGGAATTTCTCCGGCGCTTTTTTTGCGCCTGTGGTGGCGCACAGAGACGCAAGGTATTTTGCCGGCGATCGTTTCGCACTAGATTAGAGGCGTCAGCACCGTCCGACGTGGCGTGGAGTAGTATGTCGAACATCGAAGTATCCAAAACGGCTAGTCGCGACGGCAAGATTCCGCTGCACGGTCCCGAGGCGTTCGCCGCCATGCGCAAGGCTGGCCGGCTCGCCGCCGAAGCGCTCGACATGCTCGTTCCGATTGTCCAGCCCGGCGTCACGACGGCGGAGATCGACGAGCTGGTCCTGTCGTTCGCGCTCGACCACGGCGCCATTCCGGCGACGCTCAATTACCGCGGCTATCGCTACGCGACCTGCACGTCGATCAACCACGTCGTCTGCCACGGCATGCCGAACGACAAGCCGCTGAAGCCGGGCGACATCGTCAACATCGACGTGACCCTAATCGTCGATGGCTGGCACGGCGACACGAGCCGGATGTATTCGGTGGGCGATGTCTCGCGCCGCGCCGAGCGCTTGATGCACGTAACCTATGAATCCCTGATGCGCGGCATCGCGGTCGTGAAACCCGGCAACACCACGGGCGACATTGGCGCCGCTATCCAGAGTTATGCCGAAGGTGAGCGCTGCAGCGTCGTTCGCGACTTCTGCGGCCATGGCCTCGGCCGCGTCTTCCACGACCGGCCGAACATCCTGCATTACGGCGAGCCGGGCGAAGGCACCGTGCTTGAACCGGGAATGCTTTTCACGATCGAACCGATGATCAACCTCGGCAAGCCGCACGTGAAAATTCTGGCTGACGGCTGGACGGCCGTGACGCGCGACCGCGAACTCTCCGCTCAGTTCGAGCACACCGTCGGCGTCACCGAAACGGGCTGCGAAATTTTCACGGAAAGTCCCGCCGGATATCATTTTCCGCCCAACGGCGTCCGCGCCGCCGCTTGATGGAGTGACTGTCGATGTCGCGTTCCGATGGATTTCGCGACAAGACAAGCGCCGCCGAGCAATCGACGTTCTTTTCCCTGACGCCGGAAGCGAAAGCAGAAACGAAGCCCAAAGGCAAAGGCGAAGAAAAAAACGCGCCCGACGATAAGGCGGGCCATCGCCGGCGCCTGCGCGACCGCTTTCAGAACGGCGGCGCCGACGCCGTACCCGATTACGAACTTCTCGAAATGATCCTCTTCCGCGCCTTCCCGCGGATCGACACGAAGCCGATTGCGAAGCGCTTGCTCGCGAAATTCGGCTCGTTCGCAGACGTCGTTTCGGCCCCGGCCGAGCGCCTGAAGGAAGTCGAAGGCATCGGCGACCGCGCCGTCGAAGAACTGAAGCTGATCAAGGCCGCGGCCGAACGGTTGACCAAAGGTCAGATCGTCTCCCGGCCCGCGCTATCGTCATGGAACGGCGTGCTCGATTATTTGCGCCTCGTGCAAGGCTTCGAAACGCGCGAGCAATTCCGCATCCTCTTTCTCGACAAGAAGAACCAGCTCATCGCCGACGAAGTGCAGGGACAGGGCACCGTCGATCACACGCCCGTCTACGTGCGCGAGGTCGTGAAGCGTGCGCTCGAACTCTCCGCGAGCGCTATCA
>RXJH01000005.1:0-178413 GCA_003987725.1 Hyphomicrobium sp.
AGTTCAGCGGATCGATCGGGGCGGCATCGATCCTCAACGCCTCGCGATCCTTCATGGGCCGAGAATCTAGCTGATTCTCGAAAATCGAGACGTTGGACTGGGGCATGGGTATGGAACTCGAACGCAACTGCAACTGTGCCGCAACGGTGCGGCGCTTTTCGCTTGGATAAGACTTCGCTTAAGAGAGTTAACAGGCGGTCAACTCGGAGGTATCGAAGCGTTGATCTTCGAAAGATATCGATACAGCGGGCCGGATCCTCAGCGAGGCAAATATGGAAAACTATATTTTCTGGACGTTCATGCTGGGCATCCTGGCCGTCATCAGCGTAGGAGCCGCCGTCTTTCTGCGTGCTTACCTAACGGGAACAGCGCCGTCGGCGATTCTGTTCCGGCCCAAAGGCGAGCGCCGCCTCGAAGTGATTGATCATACGAGCGTCGATAGCCGCCGCAAGCTCATCCTCATCCGCCGCGACGACGTCGAGCATTTAATTATGACGGGCGGCCCTGTTGATGTCGTGATCGAGACGGGAATCAAAAGCCAAGGTGCGTTTGGCCATCCCGCGGCCGAAGGCTCGAACGAAGTCGCCGCCACGCCGCCGCCGTTTCGCCGCGCACCATTTTTCGGGCGCAAGACCGATCCCGCCGAGCCTTCCGAAGACCCCAAATTCTGAATTTCTTTAGCGCGACTGCTCGACGTCGCCGAAATCGGCCATTGTGAGCTTGCTGAGATCAAGCTGCCGCGTCGCGCTTGCAACCGGGCTGACGCCGGCTTTCGCGGTGTTCGTAACGAGGCTCGCCGCCCGGATTTTCCAGCCGTGGCTCGTATCGCGTGCCAAATGCGTGGCTTGAGGCGCCTTCAATGGCTCGGCCCCGGCCGGAATGGCCTGCAAAACGCCGCCTGTCGCGACGGCGACAACGGTGGACAACACGATGTAAATACGAGCGCTCACGACCCAACCTCAAATCCGGACGCCTGCACGAGCACCCGGAATGTGAGCCGAATCCCTTAACGGGACGTGAAAGGCCGTTTCAAAAAGCGACGGAAAGTGCGGCGCTTATTCCTCGCGATAGACCTTCTCGCGCCGCTCGTGACGCTCCTGCGCTTCGACCGACAGCGTTGCGATCGGACGCGCATCGAGACGCTTCAGGCCGATCGGCTCGCCGGTATCTTCGCAATAGCCGTAGGAGCCGTCCTCGATCCGGCCCAGCGCCGCCTCTATCTTGGCGATGAGCTTACGCTGACGATCGCGCGTCCTGAGTTCCGTGGCGCGATCCGTCTCCGACGTCGCCCGGTCGGCGAGATCCGCATGCTGAGTGGAATCCTCATGCAGGATCGCCAGCGTCTCCCGCGTTTGCCGAAGGATCTCATCCTTCCAATCGAGAAGGCGCTTGCGGAAATAAGCCTTGTGCATGTCATTCATGAATGGCTCATTCTCCGAAGGCTTGTAGCCAGGCGGAAGAACGATATCTGCAATCTTTACGCGTGCAGCCATCTTGCTGTTTGTACCCTCTGACTTCTTCGGCGCCGCCGGCTTTGCGGCAGCCAATGTTTTTGCTGGCGCAGCTGCCTGGATCGGCTTTTGCGGCACCGGCTTGCTAACGGCCGGAGCCGTGTTCCCCGTCGGAGTCTTTTTCTGAGCCGCATTTGCGACGGTCTTCGCCGCCTTGGTATTTGACGGAGCGGGCTTTTTAGACTGAGCAGCCTTTGCCGCGCTCGTTAGAACTTTGTCATTCTTCCCAGGACCAACAGCTTTGGTGGCAGCCTTCTTTGCGGCCGCTTTAGGCTTCGCCGACTTCGTTCCGGTTGCCTTGCTCATCGTCCGCCTCTCCAGAGGCTGCGTTCGCCAGAGCCTATCGTCCTCCGCCGAAAAAAGTCGATCCGCGAGTCGGCCTTGTTCGGCCGAACCTTATCTATGGGTGAGGCCCTCAGAGTCAAGCTCGCTACGAAGCCATACTAAATTTGATGCATCGACCTTTACTTCAACGATTTCAGAAGCTTATAGTTGGGTTGGGCCTTGCTCAGCCTTCAACCTTATCCAGATCCTTGGGCAGGGGCGCGCTTCAGTCACCTTGCTCCACGCTAGAGAGGCCTCCTACACACCCCCATGAGCTTCGAAGGTACCTCCTCTTACGTCGCCACGCCCGACCTCAAGATCGCAGTCAACGCCGCGATCAGGCTCGAGCGTCCGCTCCTCATCAAGGGCGAGCCCGGCACGGGCAAATCGGTTCTCGCGACCGAGGTCGCCAAAGCCCTCGATGCGCCGCTCATCGAATGGCACATCAAGTCGACGACGAAGGCGCAGCAGGGCCTTTACGAATATGACGCCGTCTCCCGCCTGCGCGATGGCCAGCTCGGCGACGAGCGCGTCAAGAATATCGCCAACTACATCAAGCGCGGCAAACTGTGGGACGCTTTCGAAACGCCACAACGCAGCGTGCTGCTGATCGATGAAATCGACAAGGCAGACATCGAATTCCCGAACGATCTATTGCAAGAACTCGATCGGATGGAATTCTTCGTCTACGAAACGGGCGAGACGATCAAGGCCAAGACGCGTCCCGTCGTGCTCATCACATCGAACAACGAGAAAGAGCTGCCCGACGCCTTTCTCCGGCGATGCTTCTTTCATTTCATCAAGTTCCCCGACGCCGAGACGATGCGCCAGATCGTCGACGTACATTTCCCGGGCCTGAAGAATCGCCTCGTCAATGATGCCCTTCGCGTTTTCTACGAACTGCGCGACGTGCCGGGCCTCAAGAAAAAGCCGTCGACGTCAGAGCTTCTCGACTGGCTGAAGCTCCTTCTACACGAAGACATCGACCCGGCGCTTCTGCGCGAGAGCGATCCGAGAAAGCTCGTGCCACCGCTCGCCGGTGCCCTGATCAAAAACGAGCAGGATACGCATTTGCTGGAACGCCTTGCGTTCATGACGCGCCGCCGAAACGAGTAGATGAACGGCAGCTGAACGCCGGCCTTCAATTCCCTATCACACCGGATATTTTCCCTTAACGCCGGATTCACGACCTTTCCTATTGCCTTGATTTCTCCCTCCGGTTGCGCCCCAATGAATGCGCAGCACACGGATGCTTGCTGTAAAAAGAAGGCGCGTGAAAGGGAGAATTCAAATGAGAAAAGTTCTGGTTGCCTTAGGCGTGATCTGCGCTCTCGGACTTACCGCCTGCGACAATTCCAAGGAAAAGGCCGAAGCGGACAAGGCAGCCGCCGACGCGAAGGCTTCTGCCGAAAAGGCCGCTGCTGACACGAAGGCGGCTGCTGACAAGGCCGCAGAAGACGCCAAGGCCGCAGCCGATAAAGCCGCAGCTGATGCGAAAGCGGCCGCCGACAAGGCGACCGAGCCCGCCAAGACCACTCCGTGATTGATCTGCGAGGAGCCAACGCTCGCGGGCATCAAAACCCGCGAGCCGATCTGCAAAACAGGAACACGAGCAATTTCAGGAAGAATTCGTTTCGCATCTGGTGCGCCGCAGCGACCCAGATGCTCAATTTTGACAAGCAAATTTATTTGAAAGACCACGCGACGCGCGTATTTGTCGCGAACGCTAACCACCATTGCGAACCTTAGTCGCCATATAGGTTTCGGCACGCCAATCCAGTAGGGTTGGCGAAGTACACAAGCGAGCGAGCCTTAGCACTGCGTAGCGGGACGGCGTCGCAATTTTCAGCACTCGTCATGGGCCCAGCCGGCGCTGCGAGAACCGTTGGACAATATTCATGTGCGGAATTTTCGGAATAATCGACCTTAAGGGCAGGCGCTCCGTTCCGCTCTCTGTCTTGAAACGCTCCGCGGACGCGATGCTGCATCGCGGACCCGACGAGGATGGATATTTCCAGCGCCCCGGTGTCGGATTTGCATCGCGCCGCCTCAGCATCGTCGGACTGGCCGACGGGCAGCAGCCGGTCTTCAACGAAGACAAGCAGATCACTGCCGTCTTCAACGGCGAAATCTACGATCATGACGATTGGCGCCGCGATCTGAAAAGCCGCGGCCACGTTTTGACGACGCACTGCGATACGGAAATTCTCCCGCACATGTGGGAAGAGCACGCCGAAGATATGTTTGCGAAGCTCAACGGCCAATTCGCCGTCGCCCTCTTCGACGAGCGGAAGCAGAAGTTCATCCTCGCGCGCGACCGCTTCGGCATCTGCCCGCTCTTCTGGACACGCACGACACGCTTCGGAACCGACTGGCTGATCTTCGGCTCCGAGATCAAGACGATCCTCGCGACCGGCATGGTCGAACCGAAGCCCGACCGCCGTGGCATCGACGCCGTATTCAACTTCCTGGCCGTTCCGGGCCCCTTCAGCTGCTTCGAAGGCATCAACATCCTGCCGCCGGGCAAGTTCTTGACGATCTCGCGCGGGCGCATCGGCGAAGACGCGACGATCGACGAGCGCACCTATTGGGAAATGGATTTCCCGCCTCAAGGCAAGGAAACACGCGGACAGAACGAGAAGCAGCTCGTCAACGATTTCGAACGCGTTCTATATGACGCGGTGAAGCGGCGCCTGCGCGCCGACGTTCCCGTCGCCTCGTATCTCTCGGGCGGCGTCGACTCGAGCACTGTCGTCGCGATGGCGAAGGATATTCTCGGCCGCGCCCCGGCGACCTTCACTGTCAAGATCCGCGATCCGAAACTCGACGAAACCGAGCAGGCCGCGATCATTTCAAAGCACCTCTCGGCCGATCCCTATATCGTGCCGTGCGGATCGGACGACATCGTCGCCAACTACCAGAAACTGCTCGTCGCCACGGAAGCGCCCGTCACCGACACCTCCTGCACCGCGCTGATGATGCTCGCCGGCAAAGTGCACGAAACCGGCTTCAAGGTCGCGCTGACGGGCGAAGGCTCGGACGAATGGCTCGCCGGTTACCCCTGGTACAAGTTCGATCGCATCAATGAATGGTCGGGCAAGATCTCGGCCGGCCTGTTGCCGCCGATCGTGCAGAAGTCGTTCTACCGCTGGCTCGGCTGCAGCGATGAGGCCATCGCCTATCTCGAGCGCTGCGCGAAGTCCGCCGGTGGCATGCATCCGTTCCAGCGGTTCTACGATCTCTTGGGCCCGTCGCGCTTCCGCTTCTACAGCAGCAGCATGCTTTCGAGCTTGGCCAACCACGATCCCTACGCCGCCATCGAGCCGGACGTCTCACGCGCGAAGACCTGGCACCCCGTCAACCGCGCCGTCTACTGGGCGGGAAAAATCCATCTGCCGGGACAGCTCTTGAGCCTCAAGGGCGATCGCATTGCCATGAGCCAGTCGGTCGAAATGCGCTATCCGTTCCTCGACAACAACGTGTTCGACTTCCTCGCCGGCATCGACCCGAAGTGGAAGCTGAAGGGCCTTACCGAGAAGTACTTGCTCCGTCGCGTCGCCGAGAAATGGCTGCCGGAATCGATCGCATGGCGACCGAAGGGAATGTTCCGCGCGCCGCTCGACGGCTTCTTCCTCCAGCAGCGTCTGCCGTACGTCGACGAGCTCTTGAGCGATGCCTCGATCAAGAAGGCCGGATATTTCGATCCGAAGGCCGTTCGCGAATGGCGTGGAAAATATCAGGATCTGTCGCCCTGGGGCTATCAGCGTCAGTCCGGTGAGCTTGGCCTCGTGGCGGTGCTCGCGACGCAGCTCTGGCACCAGACCTACATCGACCCGACGCTCGCCAATCTCCCCGATTGGAAAACCATCGCTGGCGTCACGCCAGAACGGCGCGATCTCGACTTCGCCGAGAGGGTGCCAGAAAGCGTCGCCTGCTAGCACCCCCTCGGAAAGCGAAAGATCTAGCGCGCTTTCGCTGTGCCGTAGGCTGCCATGAACATCGAGAGCGCTGAAGCGACGTTGTTCTCGATTTCCTCGGGCGTCGCGGGCTCCGTGATCGCCCCGTAAAGCCGTGGGCGCACGATGCCGGCCTGCACCAGCTCCAAGAACTGCATCGCCGCGAAATAGGTGTCTGCAATATCGAGACGCCCTTCCGCGACGTGAAAATCGAGGAACTGCGAAAACGCCGTCGCGACCCGCTTCGGACCGCGCTCGAAGAACTCCGTTCCGATTTCGGGCATCCGCTCCGCGACGCCGATGACGATCCGGTGCGCGGCGATGACGAACGGCTGCGATATGATCGCCATCATCTCGGTAGCAAACGCCGTCAGAGCCGCTTCCATCGGCTTGTCCGTATCGAGCAGCGCGATGATCTCCGAAATGTTGCGATCACGGCGCTCGGCGCAGATCGCCGTGAAGAGATGTTCCTTGTCCTGGAAGTACACGTAGAGCGTCGCCTTCGAAACGCGCGCCTCACGCGCGACGTCGCTCATGCTCGTGGCATCGAAACCGGCCGTCGAAAATATCCGGCCTGCGCCCTCGAGAATCTGGCGTCGCTTCTGCGGATCCGTTCCGGCCGCGGGCCGGCCGCCGCGTCGATCTTCTTTCCCCTGCATGCGGGGCATATGGACAGCTTCCATGTCGGTCTTTCCTTACACGATCTGAACTCGTAGTTCAGCACACAAAAAATATTTCGAACCGAACGGTTCAGTTTCATCTTGATATTCACCCATTCGCGTTGTATGTCAAGAGCAATCTGAACCAGCTGGTTTAATACCGCGGTTTAATCGGGAACGAACGACATGGTTGGGAACCTGAGCACTCTCCGCACCAAAGCCCGCGACGCCGAAGATGGGGCCGCGATCGGTGGCGCTCGTCCGCGCGAAGTCAACGCCCCGGCGCCGATTCAGCCGGCAAAATCCGAACCGGTGTCAAAGGCCGCAACCCCCGACACGAAAGGCGACGCAAAGGCGGAAACCGCTTCCAAATCGGGCTCGCGCCGCAAGCCGTTATTTATGGGTATAGGCGCCCTCGCCCTCATGGGCCTCGCCTACTTCGGCTATCAGTACATCACCGTCGGCCGCTTCCTCGTCTCGACCGACGACGCCTACGTTGGCGCCTACATGGCGATCATCTCGCCGAAGATCCCCGCCATCGTCGCGGAGGTTCCGGTAGTCGACAATCAGCCGGTGAAGGCTGGTGACACGCTGGTCAAGCTGGACGATGGCGACTATCGCCTCGCGCTCGAGCAGGCTCAGTCGAAGCTCGCGACCCAGCTTGCCGCGATCAAGACGTTCGACGCGCAGATCCGCGCGGCGGAGGCATCGAGCGCACAGGCTCGCGCCCAGCTCGACGCCGGCAAGGCGAACGTCGTCAAGACCGAAGCCGATTTCAAACGCACGGACGCACTGACCGCCAAGGATTACGCAACGAAGGCGTCGCTCGACGCCGCCATCGCCGCGCGCGATTCGGCCGTCGCCCAGGTCAAATCCAACGAAGCGGCCATTGAATCTGCCGACGCCAACATCGCCCTCCTCCACGCCCAGCGCGACCAGGCGGAGAAGGTGGCGAAGGAGTTGCAGGTTGCCGTCGACCAGGCCGCACGCGACCTCTCCTTCACCGTTATCCGCGCGCCCTTCGACGGCGTCATCGGCAACCGCGGCGTCCAGGTCGGCGACTACGTAACGCCCGGCAAGCGCCTCGCAGCGGTCGTGCCGCTCGACAAAGTGTTCGTCGATGCGAACTTCAAGGAGACGCAGCTTCCTTCGATTATCCCGGGCCAGACCGCGACCGTCCGCGTCGATGCCTTGAACGGCGAAGCGCTGAAGGGCACCGTCGAAGGCGTCTCGCCTGCTTCCGGTTCGAAGTTCTCACTGCTGCCGCCAGAGAACGCCACGGGCAACTTCACGAAGATCGTCCAGCGCGTGCCGGTACGCATCACCATTCCCGCGTCCGAGGCAAAGGACAAATTGCGGCCCGGCCTCTCCGTCGTCGTCAGCGTCGACACCCGCACGACTCCGAAAGACACCGGCCACGATCAAGCCGCGCTGCGATAACGGCCGGTAAAAGGCGGCGCCAACCCATGGCTGATCTGACCAGATCTCCTGATGAAGCTCGCAAACTCGAGTGGATCGGCGTTACGCCGCGCCAGCTCGCGGGCTTCATGGCCATGGTCTTCGGCATGTTCATGGCGATCCTCGACATTCAGATCGTCTCGGCGTCGCTGACGGAAATCCAGGCGGGCCTCTCCGCCAGCTCCGACGAAATCCCTTGGGTGCAGACGGCTTATCTCATTGCCGAAGTCGTCATGATCCCGTTGTCTGGCTTCCTCGCGCGCGCACTCTCGACGCGGACCCTCTTCTTTACCGCCGCCGCCGGTTTCACCGCCGCGAGCGCGCTCTGCGCCACGGCCACGACCATTGATCAGATGATCGTCTACCGCGCGATCCAGGGCTTCATCGGCGGCGGCATGATCCCGAGCGTCTTCGCCGTCGCGTTTTCTCTTTTCCCGCCGTCGAAACGCAACATCGTCTCGCCCATCATCGGCCTCGTCGCGACTCTGGCGCCGACGATCGGACCGACGGTCGGCGGCTACCTCACCGACGCCTTCTCCTGGCATTGGCTGTTCCTCATCAACGTCGGACCCGGCATCCTCGTCGCGATCGCCGTTTACTTCCTCGTCGATTTCGACAAGCCGAACTATTCCCTCTTCGACCGTTTCGACTACGTCGGGCTTCTCGCCATGGCGCTGTTTCTCGGCTCGCTCGAGTACGTGCTCGAGGAGGGCCCGCGCTACGATTGGTTCGACGACCAGACGATCGCGACATTCGCCGTCCTGGCGACCATCGGCGCCATCATCTTCTTCTGGCGTGCCGCAACCGCGCGCGATCCAATCGTCGAACTCCGCGCCTTCAAAAACCGCAACTTCGCCTTCGGCTCGGCCTTCAGCTTCACGATGGGCATCGGCCTCTATGGCCTGACCTACGTCTACCCCGTCTACCTCGCGCAGGTGCGCGGCTACGATTCCCTGATGATCGGCGAGACAATGTTCGTCACCGGCGTCGCGATGTTCCTGACGGCCCCGATCAGCGGCCGCCTCTCGAGCATACTCGACCCGCGCGTCATGATGCTGATCGGCTTCCTGGGCTTCGCAATGGGAACCTACCTCGCGAGCGGCATCACGTCCGATTGGGATTTCTGGGAACTGCTGCTGCCGCAAATCCTCCGCGGCTCATCGCTGATGCTGTGCATGGTGCCGATCAACAATCTCACGCTTGGCACGTTGCCGCCCGAGCAGCTGAAGAACGCTTCCGGACTGTTTAACCTCACGCGCAACCTCGGCGGCGCCGTCGGCCTTGCGCTGATCAATACGCTTTTGAACAAACGCCTCGACCTGCATCTCGCACGCCTGCACGAACAGGTCGCGTGGGGACACCCCGCAGCCGAAGACCAGCTCTCGAGCATGCAGCAAACGTTCTCGAACGCCATGCAGGCCGACGGCGACATGGCCGCGTTGAAGAAGCTCGCGATGATGGTGCGCATGCAGGCAAACGTGCTGTCGTTTGCCGATCTATTCCTGGTGCTGACGGTCATGTTCGCCACAGCCGCGCTCTTCACGGTGCTGATGCGCAAACCGCAAGAGGTCGCGGGAGCTGCCGGCGGAGGCCACTGAGCGCGCCAGGCGCGCCCGCTCATTCGTGACTGTGATGCGAAGGTGCCGTGAGGCTCTTGGGATCCGCCAAAATCGAAATGATCCAGAAGCTCAGCCCGCCGATCGCCAGCGCGACGCCGACCCACCCGGTCGAGGCCCAGCCGTAACCCGCAGCGATGGCGAGGCCGCCAAGCCACGGGCCGAGCGCATTCGCCATGTTGAAGGCGCTGTGATTGAGGGCGGCGGCGAGCGTTTGCGCCTCTCCGGCGACATCCATCAGCCGTGTTTGCAGCGCCGTGCCGAGACCGCCACCGGTGCCGATCATGAAGACGACCAGCGTCACCGCATAAATGTTGCCGACCGAAAACGGATAGACGGCGAGCCAGAATAGGATCCAGAGCAGCAGTGCACCGACTGTCGGCATCAACGCACGATCCGCGAGCTTGCCCGTCAAGTAGGTTCCGGCCGTCATGCCGAGACCGAAGAAGATGAGCACGATCGGCACGACGTAGGAGGGAACGTGCGTCACGTCCGTCAGCGTCGTGGCGATGTAAGTGTAAACTGCAAACAACCCACCGAACCCGACGGCGCCGATGCCGAGCGTCAGCCACACCAGCGGTCGCTTGAGCGCGCCAAGCTCCCGCAGCATGCTCGCGCCCTCGACCGGCGGATCGCGCGGCACGAACCGCCAGATGAGCGCGACCGTCAGAGCGGCAAGCACCCCGACAATACCGAAGCCCGAACGCCAGCCAAGCGCCTGTCCGATCCACGTCGCCACCGGAACCCCGACCACGGTGGCAATCGTAAGCCCTATGAGCACGCGCCCCACCGCCTGCGCCCGGGCATTTTGCGGAACGAGCGACGCCGCAACCAGCATTGCGACTCCGAAGTACGCTCCGTGCGGGAGCCCGCTCAGAAACCGGAAGGCGACCATTGAGCTGTACGTCGGCGACAGCGCGGTCATCACGTTGAAGACGGCAAAGAGCGTCATCAGCGTAATGAGCAACGTGCGCCGTGACCATTTCGCAGCGAGCACCGCAATGACCGGGGCTCCCACGACGACGCCGAGTGCATACGCGCTGATGGCGTATCCGGCATTAGGTTCTGAAATTCCGAACGTCGCCGCAAAGTATGGCAACAGGCTCATGGCCGCGAACTCGGTCGTGCCGATGGCGAAGCCACCCATCGCCAGCGCCAGGTGGACGAGATTGACCTGACCGGGCGTCAGCTTTGCGCGCGTTGTCTGCACGCTGTCGAAGGCATCCGCCCGAACATCCATATCGCACCTGCTTCACTGTCACGCTTCGCTGCATCGCAAGAACCCAGCGGCAAAAGTAAGTAACTGCCTATGTTACGGAATTTGTTCCACGTCGAGCCCGGAGCCCCAGCCTTTTTGCAACTGCGAACTGTCGCGTGCTCATAGCTCGCACCACGCTCACGCAATTCCGGATGTCCTCCAACACGCTGCGACTGAAAGCCTCTCGACGCTCGCCCATGTTCCGCTGGGCACAGCGCAGCAGACCGGACCGCGGCACACGAGGCTATTCGCCCGCAGCCAATCGGCCGCAGGCGCGCGTTCGAAGTCATTCAGGGAGACGGCAATGCAAATGATGCGATTCAACCTCACGGCGCTCGCCTTGGTAGTCCTTTCTTCTGTTTCGCTGGCCGAGCCCACTTGGGCTGCTGAAGGCCCGATCAACAAGAGCGCCGCTTACGCGATGGACGCCAACGCAAAACTCCGGGCCCAGGCACTCGCCAAGAAGAAGCACATGGCGCAGCTGCGCGCGGCCCAACTCGCAAAGCTGAGAAACGCCTCGGTCGCGCCCAAGCCGACACTTGTCCAGCAAGCGCTCGCCATCGCTGAAACCGCGCGCGGCGGCGACATCGGTGGCTATTCGGACCGTCCGATATCGTACCGTTCGCAGTTCACATCGGCCTCGATGAAAGACGCGATCGCCAAGCTGCGGCAGGCGGCAGGCATTCGCTAGGCTTCCCCGGTGCATGCGAGCTCGATCGTACGGCCGCGCCGGAGAAACACCGGCCCGGCCGTTCATCGATTGGCAACGCGCGATTAAAAACGATCAACGCTTGAAGGCCTTTTTCCGGAATTTCTCCCGCCGAATTGAGAATTGCGAGATTCGATTGCGCAATTTCCTAGAATTGCTGCCCCGCAATATCTGCCTTGACCCAAAATTAATGAAATACCCTCAGCGTATTTCTATGTCGGCTCAAGTGACGGAGATTGCTGAATTATTTGGCACTTATGCCCATTAATTAGGCTCTCTCCGCCGCCGGCTTCGAAATGGGGAATATTGGGCCAGCCGAAAGGCCCAATAGGAATTGGAAGCAGTTTGACATGTTGAGTGGCGGAGCCCGCTTTCGCTCATTTTCCGAAATGGGGCAGCTCTATATAGCCGATCAGGACGGCATGGCACGCGCCGCTGCCGTAGCGGTCGTTTTCGGCATCGTCGCCTATCTCTCCGCCGCTTTCACCCAAAATAGCGATGGCATAGCGACGGTTTGGCCGGCCAACGGAATTGCGCTCGCTGCCGTCATTCTTGCCCGGCGGCCATGGCGCCGGCATCAGATCATTGCCCTGACGCTCATCGCCAACATCGCCGCGAATTTCCTCGCCCACCGGGGCCTCGGGTCGAATATCGGTTTCGCCCTATCGAATACGTTCGAAGTTTATGTCGCCTTCGGCGTTCTAAGACTCATGGAAGCCGAACCGTTCGAATTCCGAAATGTTCGCTTCCTGAAGTCATTTTCGATCGCCGCCATTGCGGGCTCGGTTATTGCCGCAGCGATTGCGACTTTCCTCGTCGCGACGACGCACGAGACCATCACACTGCACGTCTTCACATCATGGCTGTTTGCCGATTTGCTCGGCCTGCTGACCGTGACACCGGCCATCGTCCGCCTTCGTCAGTCGCAACTGGCGCCCTCTTGGACGGCTCCGAAATGGGAAATCTTCGGGCTCTTCGCAGCACTCTCGGCAACGATGGTTCTGGTTGTAGGGCTTCCGCAGCCGTTCCTCGCATTCCTCATCATGCCGGTCCTCGTGCTGATCGCATGCCGCCTCGGCCCCAACGCAACGTCGGCGGCAACGCTGCTGATGTCGGCGGCCGTCCTCGCGTGCACGGCCGGCGGTCTCGAAGGCGGCCAGCACATCACGGCGTTCGCCGTGCTGACCGACATCCAGTTGATGCAGCTCTTGATCCTCACGGCCTTCCTGACGGTCATGCCGCTTGCCGAAACGATCGATACACAAGCCCGCCTGCAGGAGCGCCTCTCCGCCGAGATCGCGCTGCGCGATGAGCTGAACGATCACCTGCAGGCTCAGGAACAAGCGATTTCGACGCAAAAGTCGGAACTCGAGAAGGCCCACAACCGGCTGAAAGAAGCGATCGAAATCCTGCCCGAAGGCATCGTCATCCTCGACGCCGACAACCGCTACGTCGCCTGGAACAAGAAGTATGCCCAGATCTATCACCGGGCCATTGATACCATTGTCGTCGGCCGCAGCCTCGAAGACGCCGTGCGGATCGGCCTCGATCGCCAGATGTATCCCGAGGCGTTCGGGCGGGAGGAAGCCTGGCTCGCCGAACGCCTCAAAAATCTACGCACGCCCGCGGCTCCGCATGAACAGCTGCTCGATGATGGCCGCTGCTATCTGATCGAGGAATGCCGCACGAGCGAAGGCGGTCTGATCAGTCTGCGCATCGACATCACCGAGATGAAGCAGCGTGAAGCCTCGATCCGGCTTCTGTTCGAGAACAATCCGTTGCCGATGTTCGTCGTCAGCCGCGACCGGATGGCAATCCTCGCCGTCAACAAAGCTGCCGTTTCGCACTACGGCTATACGCGACGGGATTTCTCGCGCCTGTCGTTGCGCGACATTCAGAATGGCGAGCTTCTTCTGCCGTTCGAAGGCAACGTCCAGAACACCGGCCAAACCGACGATCCGCAGCTCTGCAAGCATTATCGCCGCGACGGCCGCTCGATGGAGGTCGAAGTCTATGTTCGGCCGCTCGTCCATGACGGCCGCGACGCCCTGCTGATCGCCGCCATCGACGTGACGGAGCGGCGAAAAGCCGATCGCAAGGCCGCCTACATGGCGCGCCACGACGCACTCACGTCGCTTCCCAACCGTCACCTGCTCGCCGAACGCATGCAACTCGCGATGGCGCGCGCCAAGCGCGGCGATCGCATGGCGCTCCTTCTCGTCGACCTCGACAATTTCAAGGTTGTGAACGATACGCTCGGCCACGCCGCCGGCGACGAGCTGTTGCAGGTCATGGCGGACCGATTGAAGAAAACGCTACGCGAAACCGATACCGTGGCGCGGCTCGGCGGCGACGAATTCGCCGTGCTGGTCGTCGATCTTGATCATCCATCGAGCGCAACGAAACTGGCGCAGCGACTGATCGGCATCCTGAGCGAACCGGTGCGCATCGGCAGCAAGGACGTGGTGTGCGGAGGCAGTGTCGGCATCGCCATGGCGCCGGACCATAGCTGCGATCCAATCGAGCTATTCCGCCTTGCCGATCTCGCACTCTATGCCGCCAAGGAAGATCAACGTGGAACCTATCAGCTCTTCGAGCGCGAGCTGGACGCCAAGGTCAAGGCACGCAACCTCCTAGAAACAGAGGTGCGCGACGCCATCAACAACAACGAGTTCGAACTCCACTATCAGCCGATCTTCTGCGTGAAGACGATGACGGCGGTCGGAGCCGAGGCGCTGCTGCGCTGGCGGCACCCGCGTCTTGGGCTTGCCTCTCCCGCGGATTTCATTCCGATAGCCGAAGAAATCGGCATGATCGCCGATCTCGGGGCGAAAGTTCTCCGCCAGGCCTGCAAGGAAGCGATGTCGTGGCCGGAGCACACCAGCATCTCGGTCAACGTCAGCGCCATCGAGCTCGAAGCGGAAAGCTTCGTCGACACCGTGAAAATGGCGCTCGCCGAGTCAGGACTGCCGAGTCACCGCCTCATCATCGAGGTCACCGAATCCACGATCATGAAAGACGTCCAGCTCGCGACCCATATTCTGCGCCAAGTCTGCGACTTAGGTGTCGAGATCGCAATGGACGACTTCGGAACGGGCTATTCCTCGCTCAGCTCCCTGACGAAAGTGCCCTTCCAGAAAATCAAGATCGATCGCTCATTCGTCCGCGATTTGGCGATTTCGATGGAAGCCCGCGCCATTCTGTCGACGATTGTCGAGCTTGCACGCACGCTCGGCATGCGCACCACGGCCGAAGGCGTCGAAACGGCCGAACAGTTCGAGATCGTCAAGGATTACGGTTGCACGTTAGCGCAAGGGTTCCTGTTCCATCGGCCGCAGCCCGCCGAAACGATCCGCGAAATTTTCGCGGCCCCGCAGGACATTCATCAGCACGCAGCCTAATGATCGAACGAAACTCCGACCGGCAGACCTCAAAAACACGGGTCACATCGGACGCGAAATTCTTTTCGTCAATCCTCCAAACGGAGGATGGCAACGCGCGTTGGCTGCGGTAGCTAAATCACATTGCATCTACCTATGTATTCTAGCGTACGATTGCACAGGGCCGCTTTTGGTACAGTTTTATGACAGAACCAAAGGCGGCCCCTTTGTCTTCCGCAAATTGATGGACAGTCGCTCGCCGTCGCACGCTGAATAATTCAGCGCGGACGCGCGTCAATCGGCCTTTGACGCTGCGTTGAAGGCCGTCTTGCTTGCATCGACGGGAACGCGACGCGTGCTGCAGTTCGCGCGAGAGATGTATACCTTCACCCCGTCCGCCCTCACCCCGGCGACGAGATCGCCCGAATGCACGGCGGAAGCGACATGTTCGCAGACATCGCGCGGCATCCACTGCGTCTGGATTTCGCCATTCTCGAGCGTTGCGACGAGCAGCGACTTGCTGTCGAGGGCAACGGGCGTTTCCTGATGTGAAGAATGGTCCGGCTTTGTCGGCAAGCCGACCGTGCCACTAGCGGACGCGATAAGAACTACGGATGCAACGATTTTCGAGGCCGTCGTACCAAACATACTCAATCTCCCAGAACTCCGCTTAAAGCAGCATGGAAGTTCCGCATCCGCCAACCGCTCGTGCACTGGATTCCCACACAAAACAAATAGTCCACAGGACACTGTGCAAAACCGGGCGCACGTTTGGCCCGTCAATCGAGCGCACAAAAGAAAGCCCGGCCTCTTTCGGGACCGGGCAATCCATCGAAACTCATGTGGCCTTAGTCGCAGTAGCGATAGCCGTGACGCCAGTAGCAGTCGCCATAGGCGTCTGCAGCAGCCGCACCAACGATCGCCGCGCCGATGCCAAGAGCGATCCACCGCCCATTGTGCCAGTATCCGCGCCCGCGATGATGGCCATAGCGATAGCCGCCGCGGTCATACCCGTGCGCGTAATGGCGTCCGCCGTGACCACCGGAGTAATGACGGCCAGGGCCGGCATCGGCCGTGGTTGCGAATGTCGCGAGCGGCAACGCAGAGGCCAGCGCCGCGGCAAGACCAATAAATTTTCTCATTGCAGGACTCCTTTTTGGCGGGACGGCCCCGCCGCGCTGATACCGACCCAACACCTGTAGCGTCGGTTTGGTTTCAAGCTTTCTTTTGCGTCGGGATCTATTTTGGATATGGGGAGAGAATGAGAGCCCTGCAGGAGGCTATACGCCGCGATAAACGCAAACGAATTCCACCGTTATTCATTCGCCATTCACATTCGGATTGCGCGATCGTCCGCTGAAAATTTCGTGAGCGCGACGTGAAACGTTAAGTGCTCCGAAGCGTCATTTCCGGAAGCGCGTGCACGCGAAGATCGCTCGTCCGAAGCACCGAACACATTCAATACCGGCGGTACCGTCCCGAATAATAATGCCGTTCAGGTCTTCCATTACCGCACGCCCAACTTCTCGTACCACTCTCGCAGCCGTAACGGTGGAGCAGTTCAGCGTCGCGCGCATTCGTCGGCCCACCGGCGCGCGCATTCGCGCGGGCCGCCTCCAGCTCCGCTGCTTCCCCACCGCCTCCGGCATTGGCCGGGAACGGTGCCGCTGCGGCCAGCGTGGCCATTGCCCCCGCTATCACCATCAATCGAGACATGGCTTCACCTCCAGATTCAAGCTTAAATCGGGTCAGGGCATAAGAATTCAAGTCGTCCGCACAGAAACAAAATCATCGCCTAACGTCGAAGCTGCGTTTACCTTTGAACGGCGGCATGCCGCCGAAGGAGCCGAGACACATGTTCTGGCCAATCGTCATAATCATCCTGCTGATGTACGCCGCCGTATGCGTGCGAATTCTTCGCCAATACGAACGCGGTGTCGTTTTCGTACTCGGCAAATTCAGCGGCGTCCGCGGACCGGGCCTCATCTTTCTTCTGAGCCCGTTTCAAACGATGGTGCGCGTATCGCTTCGCACTGTCACGATGCAAATCCCTTCGCAGAAGATCATCACCAAAGACAACGTCTCGATCGATATCGCCGCCGTCGCCTACTACCACATCACCAATCCCGAGAAGGCCGTCATTGCGATCGAAAACGTCTACGAGGCAATCAATCAGATCAGCCAGACGACGGTTCGCAACGTCGTCGGCCGTTTCTCACTCGACCAGCTTCTCGCGCAAACGGCGACCGTCAACGAGCAGATAAAGGAAGTGATCGACACGCACACCGAGCCGTGGGGCACGCAAGTCACCGCCGTCGAAATCAAGGACATCGTCCTTCCCGAAAACATGCAGCGTGCGATGGCCAAAGAGGCCGAGGCCGAACGCGAGCGCCGCGCCAAGATTGTCGCTGCCGAGGGCGAGTTCCAGGCGGCCGTCAAGCTTGGCGAAGCCGCCGACATCATCACGCAGCACCCCGTCGCGCTGCAATTGCGAACCCTGCAGACGATGGCCGAAATCGCGACCGAGCGGAATTCGACGATCATTTTCCCCGCACAATTCCTGACGACCGTCCAGGAGGCGCTGGCGATGTTCAAGACCACCGCGAAATCCGAAGAACTGCTTCCGAAGCCGAACGGCGACGATGCCAAACCCAAACCGATGTAATGCCGTTCACGCGAGACTTAGATCGAACAGCCTATTGAGCCGCGGCCGGCATCTCGCAATCATCCGTTGCGCCCTCATCCGAGAGGTTCAGCCATGGCAATGAATGTTTGGAAAGGCTTCTGCGTTGGCGCGAGCATTTGCGGTTTGCTCGCCTTTGCCGCCATTGCCGAAGAAGAAAAAACCAGCCCGCAAGCAGCTACGCCCCCGACTGCCGATGAACAAGCGGAAGAGTCAGCCACTTCCGGCGGCCTCGTCACCTACAAGGACCACGCGATCATCCCGCACGGCAAATGCGACTACTTCCATCAAAGGGCGTTGGATAGCAACGAGCCCAAATGGTGGGAGCGATACCGGAATTGCGAAAGCGGATAACCGAGACGCCGCACTTCACAAGCCGTTCCAGAGTGCAATCACGAGACCGGCGATAGCCCCGGCGACGACGCCTAACGGGCTGGTGATGAAGATGCCGAGCATCGGTCCCTGATTGGCCTCCGGTGTGAGGATCATCGGACCGAGAAATCCGCCGAGGAAGCCGACGATCCCAAGTATCAGCGCCCACCGGGCCATCGAGTGCAGCATGCTTGAAGATCCTCGCAGGTTCATCCAGCTGATGAAATTGGAGAGGCGTCGTTCGCGAGAAAGCTACGAGAGGCAAACGGCGGCTTCTGAAGTCTCAGCATTATGAGAATTGTTGAAACAGGAAATACCCTCTTAGTCGGCCGATCTCCGTCCCCCGCTATTTTTTTAACCGATCTCGAAGCGTAGAGCCCTTCGGATCTGGATTATGACAATCGAAAGCCGCAAAATCATATGCGAGACTTTTTTGATCCCGCGTGCCTTCGGCGCAATGGTTTAGGTGGCGTATGAGTATGAGTTGGGAGGATCGCTTGCAGGAAGCTCGGGCAGAGGCAGAGGCCATATTGGCTTTGAATGATGAGGCATTGGCCAAGATGTTTTTCGAACGCACCATGCGCCGCAATCTCGCCCGCACGGTGAGGCATCTCGATCAGCTCGTCGAAGCTGGCGGCGAAGATAGGTCGCTTGGCGAACACGCCTTGTCCAAATTGGGTTTTGTCGCACGCGAATAAACTTCCGTATGCGCATCTCGCGCGGAGCAATCGGATGAAGCAGGAAGATCTTATCGTCACCTCGCCGTTGAGCAGAGAACTCGATGTCGGCAACCAACATCTCGTTATCAGCGTCTTCAGAGGTGCTTTCGAGGATGACGACTGGTTCTTCGAAGTAATCGACAGCAACGGACACGCCGACATCTCTCAGCAGATGTATTCATCTGACCAAGCGGCACTCGAAGCTGCTTTGCAGGCGATCCAATCGCGTGGCTAGATAGCAAAGACATCGCTGGCTAAGAGCGCTTTATTCGCTGTAGAAAGCATGAAGTAAGCCCGGAGCGCGTGCGAAAGCGCGGCTGACCGGCTTTCCCTCGCGCCCTGACAACACCGAAACAATCCGAGTCTCACATTGCTGAAAGCCTGGACCCTCCGCCTCCACCGATGGTTGGCGCTCACCTTTGCATTGCCCTTGCTGATCGTCTTTTTGACTGGCCTCATCCTGGCCTTCGAGCCCGCGATTGTGGCTTCGACGCTCAAACCTAACGTGGTCGACGCGGCCCAGATCGAAGCGGCTCTCGCCAAGCATGATCCGGAAGGCACGGTAGAACGCATCTTCGTTCATGCCCCTCTCGGCACGCTCGTTCTCGGCGACCGTGGCGGTCCGGAAATCGATCTTGCAACCGGCGAGCAGGCCAACCCGCCGAGCACCTCACTCGCCGTGTATGCGCTGGCGCGCCGGATTCACAAAACATTGCTGCTCGACGGCGATTGGGGCGTGACGATCTCCACCATCGCGATGCTCTTTCTGGTTGTGATCGGGCTCGTCATGGGTATCAGACCATTACGCAACACTGTCAGCGGCTGGCATACGGCAGCCGCTTGGGGCACCCTGCCGCTCATCCTTATCGCACCGCTCACCGGACTGGCGATGGTCTACAAGGTGACGTTTTCCGGGCCGGAACCGCTCGTTGCGGCCGACGCCGCGCCGCGCTCGATCATGGAAGCGGTGCGCATCGTTGCGCGCGAACGGGATCTGGCGACGCTCTTGAGCCTGCGCCTGAGAAAAAACGGTATCGAAGCACGCCTCATCGAAGACGGCGAATATCGCAATTATGCTGTTTCGACTGCCGGTCTCGTCGACAAGCCGCGGAATTGGCCGAAATTGCTTCATGAAGGCAACTGGGCAGGCGTTTGGTCGGCTTCAGCCAATGCGGCGACTTCGCTTGTCCTGACGCTGTTGCTTTCGACGGGACTTCTCATGTGGGCGCGACGCCGCCTGAGACGCCGCCGGAATTCACGCGACCTCGCGAAATTATCCCGGATTTGACGGGAAGAATTCCCCGCCAATTGATCAGCACACATGCACATGTGTGATGGTTTTGCGTCACCGCCATCCAAATGTTTCGTTTTTTTGTATACATTATTGTAAGCTTGTATTCGGCATGATGTTTACCCCTCAGAATTTTTTCTTGAGGGGAAACGGAATGACTCGGGACGTGCGTGTTCACTCGGCGTTTGCAGCGTTGGCCCTCGCAGGCTCCTTCACGATCGCCAGTGCACAAGAAGAAGGAACGGCACTGCCACCGGTCACGGTAACGGCCACCGAGCAAGCAAAGATCACCAAGAAAGCCGCAAGCAAAAAGCCAAAGGCGCCTCAAAGCGCTCCATCTTCGCCTCCGGAAGCACAAGCGGCGACACCATCTTTTTCCGAGTCTGCGACTTCGCCCGTTGCTTCCGGCAACGCAATCGGCAATGCCGCGATCGACGCGCTCGCGCTCCGGTCCGCGGCCCCCAACGCCACCGTCGTGATCGAGGGCGCCCAGCTTCAGCAATACAATAGCTTGAGCATAGGCGACGCCGTGCGGCGCCTTCCGGGCGTGACGTTCCCTGGCGTCAATCGCTCGCGCGATATCAAGCTGCGCGGCATAGGCAAGGAATACACGCAGGTCTTGCTCGACGGCCGTCCGCTCATCGACGGCGATTCCAGCCGCAGCATGGAAGTCGACCGCATTCCCGCAACCTTCATCGAGCGGATTGAAATAACGCGCAGCCCCCTGGCCAGCATGCGTTCAGAGGGTGCCGCCGGCACCGTGAACATCATAACGCGCCGCGACTTCGGCCAATCGGGCGGACAGGTAACGATCGGCACCGGCTACGTCGAAGGCAACGGCACACCCGGCGAATTTTCGGCCTGGAATGGCGGACAAGTCGGTGCGCTTCGCTATTTCATCGGTGGCGGGTATCAGCGCCGTCTGGTTCAGGAAAGCTCGAACGAGTTCGTTTTCACCACGAACGGGACGACGCCCAGGGGCGGCAACCTCATCGACCAGCATCGGAAGTTCGACGAATATACGTTCCTGTCCCGCTTCGAACTCGCGATCGACCCCGCCAACACGATCGTTTTCTCACCGACCTATCTTCGTACAGACGAGTTCCGCGACCAGCACACGCTCCGGCTCAACAACAATCAAGCTTCAGCCAATCGCGATACGCATGAAATTCGCAACCGCATCCGCGAAACGTACGGCAGCTATCTTGAATGGCAGCACGCATTCAGCGGGGTTTCGAGCTCAAGCGTCTTCTTCGATTACCAGCGCGGACGCGAGGACACGACCCGAAAATCCACGCAAACGAGTCTGCCGGGCGGCTCGCCCGTCGTGCAGGCGCCGCGCTTCGTTCCCATTGATCTGGAACGCATCGCGTCCGGCGGCTCGGTCACGACGCGCGTCCGCGGCCATGAACTCGAAGCAGGAATTGGCTGGGCGCAGACGCAGCGGGCCGAGAACGAGGTGCGCGGCCTGACCAACGTCCCGCTTCCGGAGCGCAACTACGAGATCAGCGAAGCGATTTATCACGCCTACGTCAGCGACGCGTTTTCCGTTTTCGGCCATGACAAGCTGACGCTCGGCCTGCGGTTCGAGTACAGCATCACCGAAACGATAGATTTTGCGAAGAACCGTTTCGACAACGACTCACCGGACCTCAATCCGTCCATCCAATACAAGCTCGCGGTGGCTCCAGACCTCGATTTCAGGCTGGGCGTCGCCCGGACGCTGCGTCGTCCCGACTTGCGTGATCTGACGCCGACCATCGTTACCGGCAGCGGATCGATTGCCGATCCGGATCAGCGGGGCAATCCCGACACGTCGCCCGAGAAGATCTGGGGCTTGGATGTCGGCACCGATTTCTTCCTCTTCCAGCGATCAGGGCTTTTGTCGGCCAATCTCTTTGCGCGTTCTTTCGAGGACAAGATCGAGAGAACCCTGACCCAGGAAGGTGCCCGCTGGGTTTCGACGCCGCGCAACGCTGGCGACGGCGAACTCTACGGCGTGGAACTCGAAGGCCGGCTGCCGATGCAAATGATCGGACTTCCGGATCTGACGCTTTGGGCCAATGGAACAGCGATGAAGTCGGAATTGACCGATCAGCAGACGGGGCAGACTCGCCGCTTTGCCGAGCAACCGGATCTGATCACGAACGTCGGCGCCGACTATTACGTGCGAGCATGGGCGACCACATTCGGATTGGGCTACAATCGCACTTACGCCTACGATCAAAACATCGAGCTCGTGAACGGAACCTTCCAGCATACGAGCTTCTCGAATCTCGATCGCTTGGATGCTTCGGTCCGCATCTCGGTCGATGAGCACGCCGTTCTGACGTTATCGGCCAGCAACCTGCTTCGCGCCGACGACGATCGCACGCTGACGACGCGCAATTCTGCCGGGACAATCACGGGGCGGACTCACAGCATCGAGCCGTCGCCTTCGGTCTACTACGCGCGCCTGTCGTACGGCTGGTAACAACAAGACGGCCAACGATGAGGCACAGAAAATTTGCGCACGGTCAGGAGATCGTGCGCAATTTTTTTTCCAAAGCGCTTTTCCACGAAGACATAAGCGAAATCGTCGCCTGCGTTGACGATTGCACGCGCCGAGCATGTCGTAGATCTGAGGATGTCGGAGACCGCGGGTCACGTCGCGCGCGCAATAAAGACCCGCAGCCGCACGCGCCTGCCCGGTCCTTCGAGCCTATGACGTGATCGCACCGGGAACACACCCGGCGCCAAATTCGCCCAAAGGTCGAATTCTCGAACTCATTAATTCTGGTGGTGAGCCCGGTTGGGATCGAACCAACGACCCTCTGATTAAAAGTCAGATGCTCTACCGCTGAGCTACGGGCCCTTTCGCATCAATGACTTAGCAGTCGTACGAAGCCTTATTTTACGGGATCTGGCGGAGAAAGTCGCACGCTCCTGCTCAAAGCTCTTGAAGACCGAGTTCACCCATATACTCCCGGCCCTTGACGCTCAAAGAAAGATAATCAGGGCTAGATTTCACGCCATTCATGTACACTCCGGTGGCGGCTAAAGTCACTGTGACCAGCTCAGCATCGATGATCCGCTTCAACAAAATCATCATCATGGGTGGCCACGGCAGGACTGCGTTTGGCTCCTGCTGGAAGAGATTGAACAGCACATCCATTTCGAGCTGCGAGTACTTGTCATGAAGGAAACGGAGATTGGATTTGTAGAGGCGCAGACTCTTACGATCGATTTCGTCTCTGTCCGCTCGGCGATGACAGTTTGGACAAAGCGCTATCAGATTTTCGTACTCATGGGTTTTGCATTTTGCCCACGGAATGATGTGGTGAACGTCCACCTCGATATATCGGCACGTCGGGATCGCACACCGGTGGCCCGCTTCGACCAAAACTCGCCGACGTAATTCGGCAGGAATCGGAGGTCTGCCTTCTTCGTCCGAGAAAGACATTGCTGATCGTCTCTTGCTGACGGGAGCGAGCGCGAAGCCTATACGGCGTGTCGATTACCTACCGCGAAACGACCGAGGAAAATGATCATCTCAATCACGCGGGAAATCTGATTTTAGACCGTGCGACTTCCTGAAATTGATCCCCGGGCCACTTTTCTTCTTACGTTCCCTCACGAAAATCGCGCAACTCATTGAAATTGGTGGTGAGCCCGGTTGGGATCGAACCAACGACCCTCTGATTAAAAGTCAGATGCTCTACCGCTGAGCTACGGGCCCTTTAACGCACCAAAATCAATAGCTTGGACGAAAACAATTCGTCCGGCGCCAGTCCGGCCCATGCCTTGCCGCACCCCCTCGAGGACTGCGGCGCGTCGCGCGCCGAAGCGAGCTTATAGAAACGGGGCTCGGAACCCGCAACCCTCATTCCACCAGCCCTTCTGGCGGATAGTCGCAGCCCTGCACAAACGTGGGTGGCCCGGCCCCGGCTTGCGCGGTATATCACAGCCAAGACGCGGCCACCGCCCCTTGGCGCTCGTGACCGTCAGCAAACAGGAACTGCCATGCCTGACCCAGAAGCCCTCGCCGAGATCGAGCAGCGCATCGCCATCATCCGCGACAACCTCCGCGAGCTCGTTGAACAGGCGGCCGGCTATTCAGGCGCTGCGGACGAAGAACTCAACTCCGACCGCATCGCCAATCAGCAGGCCCGGCTCGACGCCCTTCTGAAAGAGCGCGACGAGTTGCTCAAGCAATAGCTCCCGCGCCTCGTCTCCATCCGCGTACGCTCCACGATAAATTCAGCATTCCAGCCATCCGCATCCCGCGCCGCGCTCTTCCCAGGCTAGCGGCGGGCTTGCGCTCCACCTTTGAAGCTTCACGAACATGCCCGATCGGCTGAAAGCCATTCTCCTGATGTGCACGGCGGTGACGCTGTTTGCCGCCCTGGACACGTCCGCCAAGTACCTCGTCATGAAGACGGGCATCCCGACGTCGGAGATCGTGTGGCTGCGCTTTCTCGGCCAGGTCCTTTGCATGGCGGCCGTGCTCGGCCCCGCCGCGATGCCGAAGCTCCTCAAAACCAACAGTCTCAATCTTCAGCTGACGCGGTCGTCGTTGATGCTGGCAACCACCATCTTCAACTTCATCGCGGTGAAATATCTGCGGCTCGACCAGACGGTTTCCATCACCTTCCTGACGCCCCTCATCGTTGCGGCGCTCGCCGTACCGCTTCTTGGCGAGCACATCGGCTGGCACCGGGCTGCAGCTATTTTCGTCGGCTTTCTCGGCGTTCTGATCGTCGTCCGGCCGGGCGTCTCGGCCGTGCATCCGGCCTTCATCGCCGCGTTTCTTTCGATGCTCGCCTATTCCCTGCTGATCATCGTCACGCGCCGCCTGACGATGCTGGACTCCTCGCTCGTAACGCTGTTCTGGGGAACGGTTGTCGGCAGCATCGCGGCCGCCCCGTTCGCGATCAGCCAATGGGTGTGGCCCGAGGGCGTATGGCCGTGGGTTCTACTGCTGGCGCTCGGCATGTTGGGCGGCGGCGGTCACTATCTCATCATCCAGGCGTACCGCTTCGCGCCGGTGTCCGTCGTGACGCCGTTCCTCTACTTCGAGCTGATCAGCATGATCACGCTGAGCTACGTTGTCTTCGGCGATCAGCCGGATCGCTGGAGCTTCGTCGGTGCACTCGTCATCGTCGCGTCAGGTCTCTACCTGATCCATCGCGAACGCATCGCCCACCGCGAGAGCCTCATGACTCTTGAGCCTGTGGATTAGGAATGATGCGCGCCTTCGTCTCCGCCGCCCAAGCTTCGAAGTGCCCCTCCTCGATCGCCGATCGCATCGCCGCCATCAGCTCCTGGTAGAAGACGGTGTTGACCCACGACAGGATCATCGCACCGAGATACTCGCCCGACTTGATCAGGTGATGAACGTAGGCGCGGGAATAGTCGCGCGCCGCCGGGCACGAGCTTAGCGCGTCGAGCGGCGCCGGATCCTCGGCATGCTTCGAGTTGCGCATGTTGAGCGGGCCGTTCCAGGTGAAGGCATAGCCGTGGCGCCCGTTCCGCGTCGGCATCACGCAATCGAACATGTCGACGCCGAGCCGCACGGCCTCGATGAGGTCGAGCGGCGTGCCGACGCCCATCAGATAGCGCGGCTTGTCGGCCGGAAGATGCGGCAGCGTCTCTCCAAGCGTCGCGATCATCGCCTCATGGCCCTCGCCGACAGCAAGTCCGCCGACCGCATACCCCGGGAAGTTCATCGCCACGAGCGCTTCCGCCGAACGCTGACGCAGCTCGATGTCCGTGCCACCCTGCACGATGGCGAACAGCGCCTGGCCCGGCTTTGCGCCACCCGCTGCAAGTTGTACCTCGAATGCACGCTTCGACCGCTCGGCCCAGCGAAGCGACAACTCCATCGCCCGTTCGACTTCTTTGCGCTCCGCCGGAAGCTCGATGCACTCGTCGAACTGCATTTGAATATCGGCGCCGAGCAGGCACTGAATCTCGATCGACCGCTCCGGCGATAGCATGTGCCGCGAGCCGTCGAGATGCGATTGAAACGCGACGCCCTCTTCCGTGATCTTGCGGATCTTGCCGAGGCTCATCACCTGGAAGCCGCCGGAATCCGTCAGGATCGGCTTTTCCCAGCGCATGAATTTATGCAAGCCGCCGAGCTTCGCGACGCGCTCCGCGCCGGGACGCAGCATCAGATGATACGTATTGCCGAGAAGAATATCGGCGCCCGCGTCGCGCACCTGCTCCGGATAGAGCGCCTTGACGGTCGCGACCGTGCCGACGGGCATGAAGGCCGGCGTGCGGATGATCCCGCGCGGCGTCACGATCTCGCCGCGTCGCGCCTTCCCGTCCTGTTTCAGAAGGCGATAGCCGAAGGCCGGCGAGGATGTCTCAGGCGCGTGTTCCGGTGTCGTGACGTTCATCGATCTCATTCAAAACGGCGGCCGCCGCGACGAAGTCATATCCCCGCTCGCGGCAGCAGTGGTTGCTCTCTACTTCCCGATCTTCTCGACGACGCCTTTGCCCGGCTCGATGATGAGCTTGCTGAAGTTCGGCGCCGCATCGCTGTGCACCAGATCCGCCGTCGGCGCGCCCGTCGTGATGAAGGCGTTGATATCCTTCGCCACCGTTTCCGCCGCCGACCATTGGATGTTATGGCCTATGTCGCTCTCCTGCGCCCCGGAAGCCGGAAGCGGAAGCTTCCCATATTCCTTCCAGTAGAAGGTTAAGCCCGACTTGGCAGCCGCCGCCTTGAGCGCGGCTTTGATCTCGTCCTGATCCTTCGCCAGATAGATGCTGTCCTGCGTCGCCCACATGACGAGGGTCGGCACAGACATGCTCTCTAGTCGCGCGGTGTTGTCCTGCGCGAGAAGCCCTTTCGTCGCGCCGATCCACGTCCCGAGCTTCGTCTTCGCGGTCTCCGGCGTGTAAGGCTCGAGGAACGAGGCCTCTGCGGCCGGATCGATGGTCCAGTTTGCCGCGATCCACTCGCTGGCCTTCGGGTCGGCATCGAGCGGCGTCAACTCGTAGACGTCCGCTGGAAACGCCTTGCCCTGGGCTTCGAGCGACTTCTTCCACGCGCCTTCGATCGTCTGATTGAGAACGAAATCGCCCAGCGCCGCATTGCCGACGCTCTTCGCCCCCGTCGCGTTCAAAATCGCGTGGCTCACCATCTCGGGATGCGTGAGCGCAATCTCTTGCACCACGAACGACCCCATCGAATGTCCGGCGAGGTCGGCTTTGTGAATGTCCTTCTCGTCCATGAAGGCGATCACATCGCCCGCGAGATCCGAGATGCGATAGCAGGCCTCCGGTGCGGCCGCACACGTCTTGGCGTCCGGCATGCTGCTCTGCCCATGGCCGCGCAAATCAACGGCGATGATGCGGAGTTTCGGATCGAGTTTGTGCAGCGCATCCATGCTCAATGACCACGACCGCACGCTGTCGGTCAGACCGTGAATGAGAATGACGGGTTTGCCGTCGGCCGGACCGACTTCGATGTAGGCCATGTCGATGCCGGTCGGAAGTTTTTGCACGCAGCGCGGGACATTGACCGAAGTGCAAGCCGCGTCGGCCTTTGCGACGTCTGCCGAGAGAAGGACGAACGGCGTCGTCGCGAGCCAAGCGAATGCCGCAAAGGCCCGTGTCATTCCAGTTCTCGATGTCATGGAATACCCAGCTCTATGATGATGCGACGCACTGAGCGGCTTCGACCGGATCGCGCGGCCCTTCCTCGCTGCCGGTCCAGCTATATCAGCCGGACGTCCGGAATAGAAGCGAAGCATCTCCATACGAGTAGAAGCGATAGCCCGAGCGGATCGCATGCCCGTAGGCCGCGCGCATCGTTCCGAGTCCCGCGAACGCCGAGACGAGCATGAAGAGCGTCGAACGCGGCAGATGGAAGTTCGTCATCAAAATATCGATCGCCTTGAAGCGATAGCCCGGCGTGATGAAGATCGCCGTCTCGCCCGACCAGGGCGCGATTGTGCCATCGTCCTTCGCCGCGCTTTCGAGAAGTCTGAGCGACGTCGTGCCGACAGCAACGATGCGTCCGCCGCGCGCCTTGACCGCGTTGAGCGCCACCGCCGTTTCGGCCGGAACCTCGCCCCACTCGGAGTGCATGACATGCGCGTCGGTATCCTCCACCTTGACGGGAAGGAACGTGCCGGCCCCGACGTGCAGCGTCACGAAATGCCGCGAAACTCCACGCGCTTCGAGAGCCGCCAGCAGCTCGGGCGTGAAGTGCAGGCCCGCCGTCGGCGCCGCGACCGCTCCCTCCTTGCTCGCATAGATGGTCTGATAGCTTTCGCGATCCCGCGCGTCCGGCTCTCGCTTCAACGCGATGTACGGCGGCAGTGGCATCAGCCCCACAGCCTCAATCGCATCGTCGAGCGCATCGCCCGTCAGATCGAAAGCAAGCGTCACCTCACCCGCCTCGCCCTTGGCCGCGACCGTCGCGTCGAGCGAGCCGAGCATGCACGTATCGTCGCCATGACCGAAATGCACACGGTCGCCGGGTTCGAGACGCTTCGCCGGACGCGCGAAGGCACGCCACGAATTGGCATCGACCCGCTTCGTCAGATTGAAATCGACCTTCGCCCGCGTCTCGCCGCGCATGCGGACGCCCGATAGCGCCGCGGGAATGACCTTCGTATCGTTGAAGACAAGCGCGTCGCCCGGAGCAAGCAAGCTCGGCAAATCTCGCACCGTCTTGTCCGCAAGATCGGCGTCGTCGCGCGCGCAGCTACCCGCCACGGGATGCACGACGAGCATTCGCGCCGCGTCGCGCGGCTCGGCCGGGTGCAGCGCGATGGCACTGTCGGGCAATTCGAAATCGAAAAGATCGGTACGCATCAAAAGACTTTAGATGAGCAGCTCAGCGCTTGGCGAGCGCCTCTGCAATGGCGAGGCATGCGACGAGCAGCCAGCTGACGATCATCAAGCTTCCGCCAATGGGCGCCAGCATCTGCAACGAGGCGTCGTTCGAGAACGTGTGATACGCGATCTCGCCCGTGAAGAGAGAAGCGGCAAAAAGCATGAGCAGCGCCACCGCGCTCCAGAGCTTTGACCACGCCGCGCGCAATGCGACGGCAAAAATTCCAACCGCCGATGCAGCGTGCAGCGTCAGCATCGTCGCCGCCGTTCCGAGCGCCGGACTGTCGACCTTATGCGCAGCAGCAGCCGCAAGGCCGACGCCCGCGGCACCCGCGAGACCCGCCCACACCAGAATGAGAAAAGGCGCGCCGCTTGGCGCGCCTTGTCCGTTATAGCCAGTGTCGCGCATCAGGCGGCGTCCGCTGCGACGCGAACCTTGACCATCTTGTCCGGGTTCTTCGGCGGTTCGCCCTTGCTGATCTTATCGACGTTGTCCATGCCTTCGATCACCTTGCCCCAGACCGTGTACTGCTTGTCCAGGAAGGTCGCGTCATCGAAGCAGATGAAGAATTGGCTGTTCGCCGAATTGGGATTGGCAGAGCGCGCCATCGAGCAGACGCCGCGCACGTGCGGTTCCGCGTTGAACTCGGCAGGCAGGTTCGGCAATTTCGAACCACCCGTGCCGCGCCCCTGCGGACAACCCGTCTGCGCCATGAAACCGTCGATCACGCGGTGAAAGACGATGCCATCATAGAAGCCTTCGCGCGCCAGCGTCTTGATGCGCTCGACGTGCTTCGGCGCCAGATCCGGGCGCAGCTCGATCACAACGGGGCCCTTGCTCGTCTCGATGATGAGCGTGTTTTCGGGGTCTTTATATTCGGCCATTTTGAAAATTCCTTTCTCTTGTCCCCTCTCCCCGTTGGCGGGGAGAGGGTTGGGGTGAGGGGCGGCAGTCCGAACGAAGCGCCACAGCCCCTCACCCCAGCCCTCTATCCATCGCCAAGTGGCGATGGATAGAGGGAGTTTCAATTACTGCACGTAGACCTTCAGCATCGTGTCCGGATTGGTTACCGTTCCCGAACCCGGCGCACCGCGTTTGATCAGGTCAACGAACTCCATACCCTCAACGACCTGGCCGAAGATCGTGTAGCTGCCTTTGAGGCTCGCACATCCGATGCTGTTGAAGCAGATGAAGAACTGGCTGTTTGCCGAATTGGGATCGGATGTCCGCGCCATCGCGACGGTGCCGCGCTTGAATTCTTCATTGGAAAATTCGGCCGGGAGATCGGGAAGCTTCGAGCCGCCAGCGCCCGTTCCCGTCGGATCACCCGTCTGCGCCATGAAGTCGTCCATGACGCGATGCCATTTGATGCCGTTGTAGAAGCCCTGGTTGGCGAGCGTCTTGATCTGCTCGACGGTCTTCGGCGCAAGCTCGGGCCGGAGCTGAATGACGACCTTGCCGTTCTTGAGCTCGATGACGAGCTTATCGCCCGCGGCCTCAGCCGAAAATGTTCCGAACGCGCTCAGCGCGAGCATCGACGCGAGAATAATCGAAAGCAGTCTGACCATGGCGCTCCTCGTGGATTTATGATTTCGCCGGCGATTTTGTCTGTCGATCACTGCCGCCGGGCCGTAGCGGCGGGCAGTGTTGCCGCCCTTATGGCGATTTGACGGCTGCCCCGCAAGAGACCGATTAGGCCGGGTGGGCGAGCCTAGGGCCGGAGTTTCATGCCCCGCGATCGTCCGGGCGGCCTGCCTTCCGGAGGCGGCGGCTCCACGGGCGATGCATTCTTTAAGTATGCAGCATCCAGAGACACCAGAAGATGCCGGGCCATGTCCTGGACGATCCCCGCGGGAGAAACCATCACGCCTTCGCGGACCAGTCGTGCGAACTGCTGATCGCGATAGAGCCCCCGGCCGATGGCGCCGCCCTTCGCAACAACGCGGTGCCAGGGCACCAGATCGCGTTCGTCGTCCGTCAGCTGCGCGAGCATCGTCATAGCGAGCGGCGCCGGAATTCCGATCTCGCCTGCAAGGCGCTCTGCCGTCGTCACGCGTCCGAGCGGGATGTGCCGGAGCAACGTCAGCAGGTCAGCTTTGGGTCTTGAGGTCATGAGACGCGCATTAACGCGATTTCGGCGCTTTCGCCTTGAGACGCTTCAGCACGGCTTTCGAGACGAACGGCGAAGGATCGCCGCCCATTGCCGCGACGGCACGCACCAGGTTCGCTGCGATGTGCCGGACCGAAGGCGAGGCCGCAACGTAGACGGTCTGAATTTCCGGCGCCATTTCGCCGTTCATGCCGGCCATCTGCATCTCGTAGTCGAAATCTGTGCCGTCGCGGAGGCCCCGGATGATGATCGACGCAGCATTCGTCCGCGCCGCATCAATCGCGAGCCCCGAGAACGTCACGACCGAAATCTCCGTACCCGTTGCCTCGGCGATCGAGCGAACTTCTTCCTCGAGCATCGCAACGCGTTCCGCGTCGCCAAACATTGGCGCTTTTCCCGGATTGATCCCGATGCCGATGACGAGCTTATCCAAAAGCCCCGTCGCGCGCCGGATCACGTCGGTATGCCCGAGCGTCACGGGATCGAAAGAACCGGAATAAAAGCCGATGCGCATCATGAGAGCCTTCGCAAATCAGGACGCTCCTGAATAGCGTTGGCCGTGATCCTTGCCCAGAGGCATCCCGCAGACTTCAACGGATAGGATGAATTTCGCCGTTTCGCCCGCTATTCCGGGTTCGATTTCAAAAAGTCGATGATCTGTTTGCGGGTCCCGGCATCGGCGATACCGCTGAACGGCTTCATATTGTTGTTCGGCAGGAAGCCGTTGGGATTAGCGATGAACTTGTCCAGCGAGCCTTCATCCCACGTGATGCCCGAATTTTTCATCGCCTCCGAATAGCCAAAACCCTCGGCGGCGCCAGCCTTGCGGCCGATGATGGCATTCAGGTTGGGGCCGAGCCGATTGTCACCCTTCTTCCACGAGTGACACGTCCGGCAGTTGTTGTTGAACGCTTCCTGACCGGCTTCGTCAGCTGCGAAGGCGCCTGCACACCAAGCGGCAGAAAAAACGACGGTCAATCCGAGTAAATTGCGCATGCTTCTCTCCTCGCCGCCACGCCGTGACGGCGGCAGTCTTTCTTGCCAAATATTCCTACTCTCCGAACGCAAAAAACCCCGGTAGCGTTCCGCTCCGGGGTTCTCGGTAACAGCCGTTTGAATCGTCGGGAATTTCCGCTCAGTTCGCCTTAGGCGGCTCTGCGGGCTGCGCCGCGGATTTCGCCTTGTCGAGAGCTTCGCGAGCTTCTTCCTTGGCTTTTTCAATCGCCGGACCTGCGGCTTCCTTCGCGGATTCGTAGGCTTCCTTGGCTGCCTTTTTGGCCTCTTCGTAAGCCGGTCCCGACTTGTCACGAATTTCGTCGCTCTTGTCGGCGGCACGCTGCAGCCAGCCGATAGGCGGATTGGCGCGCTTGTAGGCAGGCGCAGCCGTCAATGCTTCCTTGGTCGCCGACGGCATCGTGACGTTGATCTTGTTCCCCGCCGCTTCGATGCCGAGCGACGGCAGGCTGACGGCAACCTTCTTCTCGCCGACGCCGAGCAACCCGCCGACACCGATGATCACGCCGACGATCTTGTTGTCGCTATCGACGACGAGATCTTCGATATCGCCGATGATCTTGCCATCCTTGTCGTGAACGTTCGCGCCGAGCAGACGGTCCTTGGCGAGATATTCCGTCGGCTTCTGTTCCGCGAAAAATGTGTCGTCGGCGAACGACGGCATCGCGCCGGCGATCAGCGCGCCAAACGCCAAAACAACGATCTTGGATGTCATGTCGTATGTCCTTTTTAGGTGACGTGCAGGGCCATTCGAGATGCCGCGACGCCCGCATCCGGAGCGAATCTGCCGCCCATCTTGCGAGGCTTTGCGTGTACTGCCCGGATATGTCGCCAGCAAGTCGCCCACATGTTCGGATTTCGGCAGCCGATGCCTCTGCAAGGCATTGTTTTAACAGATATTTTTTCAATGCATTGAGCCCGTGGCACGACGCCGCGCGAGTGGCTTTCACAATTCAATTCTGATATAGTACAGACGCTCTTTTTTGCACCGGCGTCCGGCGCACCTCGCCCGCTCTTTTTTCCTAGAAAGATCTCACTTTGACCGACAGAAGCGACGACGACCAACCGGCTGGCCGCGAGCCGAGCGACATCCGTCCCATCTCCATTTCGGACGAGATGAAGCGCTCATATCTCGACTATGCGATGAGCGTCATCATCAGCCGTGCGCTGCCTGACGTTCGCGACGGCCTGAAGCCCGTGCACCGCCGCATCCTCTTCGCAATGAACGAGCTCGGGCTCGACTGGAACAAGAAGTACGTCAAGTCGGCCCGCATCGTCGGCGAGGTGATGGGCAAGTACCATCCGCACGGCAACCTTGCGATCTACGACGCCCTCGTTCGCCTCGCGCAGGACTTCTCCGTGCGCGTTCCCCTCGTCGACGGACAAGGCAACTTCGGCTCCATCGACGGCGATCCGCCCGCGGCCGAACGCTACACCGAATCCCGTCTCGCCAAGGTCGCGACCTACCTTCTCGACGATCTCGACAACGACACGGTCGATTTTCGCGACAACTACGACGGCCAGCTGAAAGAGCCGTCGGTGCTCCCCGCGAAATTCCCGAACCTGCTCGTCAACGGCGCCGGCGGCATCGCCGTCGGCATGGCGACGAACATCCCGCCGCACAACCTGGGCGAAGTCATCGACGCCTGCATCGCCGATCTCGAAAATCCCGAGATCACGATCGACGAACTGGCGCAGATCATCCAGGGACCGGACTTCCCGACCGCCGGCATCATCCTCGGCCGCGGCGGCATTCTCTCGGCCTACCACAAGGGACGCGGCTCGATCATCATGCGCTCGCGCGTCAAGGTCGAGAATATCCGCAAGGACCGCGAAGCCCTCGTCGTCACCGAGATCCCCTATCAGGTCAACAAGCGGACGCTCATTGAAAAGATCGCCGATCTCGTGCGCGACAAGCGCATCGAAGGCATCTCCGACCTTTGGGACGAATCGAACCGCGAAGGCATCCGCATCGTCATCGAGCTGAAGCGCGATGCGGTGGCCGATGTCGTCCTGAACAACCTCTATAAGTACTCCGACCTGCAGACGACATTCGGCGCCAACATGCTGGCGATCAACGGTGGCCGTCCCGAAAGCCTGAATCTGAAGGACTTCATCACGGCGTTCACCCACTTCCGCCAGGAAGTCGTGACGCGCCGCATCAAGCACCTGCTGAACAAGGCCCGCGACCGCGCCCACGTCCTCGTCGGCTTGGCGATTGCCGTCGCCAACATCGACGAAGTCATCCGGCTCATCCGCTACTCGGCGTCTCCCGCCGAGGCGAAAGAGCAGTTGATGGGGCGCGATTGGCCGGCGAAGGACATGACCTCGCTGATCCTGCTCATCGCCGATCCGCGTCATACCGTTGGACCTGAGGGCACGTACCGCCTTTCGGAAGAACAGGCGAAAGCCATTCTCGAATTGCGGCTCGCACGCCTCACGGCTCTCGGCCGCGACGAGATCGCCGATGAATTGAACAAGATCGCAACCGAGATCCGCGACTACCTGGAAATTCTCGCCTCGCGCGCCCGCGTCGTCGAAATCGTCAAAGGCGAGCTGAAAGCCATCCGCGACGAATTCGCGACACCGCGCAAGACCGAGATCATGGACTTCGACGGCGACGTCGAGGACGAAGACCTGATCCAGCGCGAAGACTGCGTCGTGACCGTCAGCCACAAAGGCTACATCAAGCGCGTTCCGCTCGCCGCCTATCGCGCGCAGAAGCGCGGCGGTAAGGGACGTTCCGGCATGTCGACGCGCGACGAGGATTTCGTCACGCAGCTTTTCGTTACGTCGACGCACACGCCCGTGCTCTTCTTCTCGTCGCGCGGCATGTGCTACCGCATGAAGGTCTGGCGCCTGCCGCCGGCCGCACCGCAGTCGCCGGGTAAGGCACTCGTCAACCTGCTGCCGCTCGAAGAGGGCGAAGTCATCACCTCGATCCTGCCGCTGCCTGAGGATTCGTCCACTTGGGGCGATCTCGAGCTGATTTTCGCGACGCTGTCGGGCAACGTGCGCCGCAACGCGCTCGCCGATTTCGAGAGCATCAACCGCAACGGCAAGATCGCGATGAAACTCGACGAGGGCGACCGCATCGTCCAGGTCGCCATCGCCAAGCCCGACCAGGACGTCCTGCTGACGAGCGCGGAAGGCCAGTGCGTCCGCTTCCTGATCGGCGACGAAATCCGTCTCTTCAAGGGACGCGACTCGACCGGCGTCCGCGGCATCCGTCTGGCTGACGGCGATGAAGTGATCTCGATGGCAATCCTCAATCACTTCGACGCGTCCGCGGAAGAGCGCGCCGCCTATCTGAAGCAAGCGAGCGCGCTGCGCCGTTCGGACGAGGCCGAAGACGCCGAGACGGTGCCGGATGCCGACGCCGAGGAAGTCAACGCCGACGCCGTGACCTTGAGCCCCGAACGCTTCTCCGAGATGCAATCGGCCGAGCAGTTCGTGCTGACGGTCTCGATCAAGGGCTTCGGCAAGCGTTCCTCGTCGTTCGAGTTCCGCACCTCCGGACGCGGCGGCAAGGGCATCGTTGCGATGGTCGCCAACGACCGCAACGGCCGATTGCTCGCCTCGTTCCCGATCGGCGAGAACGACCAGATCATGCTCGTCACCGATGGCGGGCAGCTGATCCGCTGCCCGGTGCACGACATTCGCATCGCCGGACGCAACACCCAGGGCGTTCGCATCTTCAAGACGGACGCCGACGAAAAGGTCGTCTCCGTCGAGCGCATCCCTGAGGATGAGGAAGAAGCCCAGGAAACCGTCGCAGAGTGACCTTCACGATCACTCTGACGTCATCCCCGCGAAGGCGGGGATGACGTGGTGTGAGAGTTTTACTTCCCCGGGATTGAGCGTGAGCCGCAACGAAGAATTCGTCCGTCACCGCGTCAGCGACGGCTTTCCCGCTGCGTGCAACTTGATGATCGCCTCGCTGAGAGGACACTTTGCTTCGAGCGCCGACCAGTCGCGAACCGATATTTGGAAGCGGCCCCGGCGCTCGATGATCTTCGCTGCGGCGAGCGCCGAAAAAGTGCGCGAAACCGTATCGGCATTGAGCGAAAGATAATCTGCGATGCCGTAGCGGGATAGCGGCAGCTCGAACGAGATCGAACGGCCGGACGGAAATCCAAGCCGTGTTCCGCTCTCCACAAGGAACGCCGCAACCCTTTCTTCCGAATTCAGCGCCGACATCGCAGCCGTATGCATTTGCTGTCGGGCATTCTGTGCGTTGAGACGCAGAAAGATCGTCTGCCAGAGCTGGTCGTCGCGAGACGTTTCTTCGACAAACGCCGTCGTCGCGATCTTCCAGAATTCGGCCGGCCGTTGCGAGGTCAGCACAAGCCCGGGCAGTGGCGCCTGAAGTTTGGGAACGACGACGTCGCCGGGATAGAGCAACGCAGTGATGACGCGAACGCCGGAAACAACCGAGCATTCGATACCGATCACGCCTTTGGCAACGATATAGACGAAACCGCTGCCAAGCTCCGCGAGCTGACAGTGATTGCCGAGGCGCACGAACTGCGCTCGCCCTTGAAGCTTTATCAACGCCGCCAATTCTGCATCGGCTCGCACGCATTCGCCGGCGCGGTCGCGACTTCTCAGGGCGGAGTTGGTGGCCGTCATGGACATGCAGGGCTCTATGTCGGAGCGTTCGGCTTTTTGATCTGCCTCTTATCGCGCCGTCATGCGCGACGGCATTTGATATGGATCAATAAAATCCGTGTCGCGCATGTCACAGGTATCGAGATCGCAGCATCGATCTGATGCCGGTCAGAAGGCAGCGTCCCACGGCTCTGGGCGCTCCGCAGCAACGCACCGATAACCCGATGAGTGAGCTTGAGTCGACGAAGCCAAGCAGGAACGATGAGGGGATACGACGGATGCGAAGAGTGGGAATAGCTGTACTTCTGGCGCTTGGGCTATCGCTGAACGTGGCTAAGGCACATGCCGGTGACTACAGCGGTGATACGCTGGTCCGCGTGCAAGGCACGCTCATCGCGCCGGACTCGAGCGCGAAGGTCAATATTAATCCGGACTACGATGCCCACGTCAGCACCGAGTGGATACCGACTCTGACGCTCACGCACTTCTTCACGAAAAACGTCGCCGCCGAACTTTTCTGTTGCTTTGGGCGCTTCAACGCCAAGGGCGAAGGCGATCTCAAAGGTGCAGACCTTGGCAGCTTCTGGGTCTTCCCGCCGATCCTGACGCTCCAGTATCACTTCGATCCGGTCAGCGGCTTCAAGCCCTACGTCGGCGCGGGCGTTCAGTACATTCACTACTTCGACGGCGGGCGCAGCGATCTTGGCGGGGCCAAAATCCGCCTCGACGATTCCTGGGGTTTCGCTCTGCAAGGCGGCGTCGACGTCGAAATTGGCCGGGGTTGGTACCTCAACGCCGACATCAAGAAAGTCTGGCTCGATACCGACGCGTCATGGCAAGACACCGGCGTCAAAGCCGACGTCACGGTTGACCCGCTCATCGTGTCCGTCGGCGTCGGCTACCGCTTCAACTTGAGCGACCTCCTGGGTTCGCGGGCAGCACCTGCCCTCCTGAAATAGCGCTCGCGCGCCGACAACGCGATCGCTTACCTTGGGGCCCGGTGAATTCCGGGCCCCTTTTTTGCCTATACGCTATGTGCGTTTGAGCCGTCTGGACGCTTCGGCTGCGTTTCAGCTAGGGATGAGATCGGGCAGGAAAACGAGGGCACCGAAAAGCGTGGAAGCAGGCGGATCGAAGAGCGTTATTTTCATCGCTTTCGCGTGCAACCTCGCCATCGCGATCGCGAAGTTCCTAGCGGCGGCATGGACGCTCTCGTCAGCCATGCTGTCGGAAGCGATCCACTCGCTGGTCGATACCTCGAACCAGCTGCTGCTGCTTCTCGGCATAAGGCGTGCAAATCTTCCCCCCGATGCCCAGCATCCGTTCGGCCACGGCAAGGAAATCTACTTCTGGAGCTTCATCGTCGCGATGGTGCTCTTTTCTCTCGGCGCCGGGGTCGCGATCTACGAAGGCTTCGAAAAGGTTCTGCATCCGCAGGCGCTGCAGAACGTATCCGTCATTTATGCCGTCCTCGCCGTCGCGATGCTGCTTGAGGGCTATTCGACCGTGCAAGCCGTCGGTGAATTCAACAGACGGCGCCGATCGACGGGGCAGGGCTTCGTCACCGCGCTCCGCGCCTCGAAAGATCCGACGCTCTTCGCGATCGTACTCGAGGATTTGGCCGCGATGACCGGCCTGACAATTGCGCTTTTCGGAACCTTTGCCGCTGATTTCGGCGGCTATTATTGGGCGGATGGCGTCGCGTCGATCCTGATCGGCTGCGTCCTGGCATTCGTCGCGATCTTCATGTCGAGCGAGATCCGCTCGCTGATCGTGGGCGAAGCAGCCTCGCGCGCCGTTCAGACGGGCATACGCGAAATCATCGAAACCGAAACGGGCACCGACAAACCGATCCGCAAAATCAATGAGATTCGGACGATGCACCTCGGGCCCCAGGACATCCTGGTCACGGCGAGCGTCGATTTCGATAACTGGGTGAGCGCCCGGACGGTCGAGGACGTGACGGCCCGGCTGCAGACGGCGATCAAATCACGCTATCCGGAAGTGCATAACCTCTTCATCGAGGTGCAGTCCGAGCAGACGTTTGCGGCCAGCAAAAAAGAAAGCCATGTCCAAGTCGTTGGCAGCGCCGCCCACTGATACGCAGAACCTCGCGATTCCACCAACGACTGTCCCTCTATCCCTGAAATCCTGCCTCCGCTCGCGGCCAGCTCGTGAACCACTTCCGCACTTGGCGGCCGGCTCGCGGAACGCGAGTCGCCAAGTGCCACTCAGAAAGGAATTTCGTCGTCGATGGCCTTGTCGAAGCCGCCCTTCGGACCGCCGGTCTTGGCGACGCGCCGCGTCTCGCCTCCACCGGAGCTCGACGAGCCGAAACCGCCGTCCGAACCGTAGTCCGCGCCGCTCTCCTGCATCCCGACCGATGCGCCGCGTCCGCCGCCTGCGCCGTCGAGCATCGTCAGCGCGCCGTTGAAGCCCTGAATGACGACCTCGGTCGAATACTTCTCGGCGCCGCTCTGATCAGTCCACTTGCGCGTCTGCAGCGCGCCTTCGATGTAAAGCTTGGCGCCCTTCTTCACGTACTGCTCGATGACCTTGCAAAGCGGCTCGCTGAAGACGACGACGCGATGCCACTCGGTCTTTTCCTTGCGCTCGCCCGTTGCCTTGTCGCGCCACGTCTCACTCGTCGCGATGCTGAGGTTGGCGATCGGACGGCCGTCCTGCGTGCGGCGGATTTCAGGGTCCTTGCCGACATTGCCAACTAGAATGACCTTATTGACCGACCCTGCCATTCGTTCGTCTCCTTAAATGAAATGCGTGTGCCCGCCGTATCGCAAACACGATGGCCGCCGGACCGCAGCGCCGGCGGAGTTTCTACACACCGGCCCCAATTGAGTTGCATCGACACGCCGCCAATGAAAGCGGAATCTCTCGGCGGACAATAAAGGCTCGTCGACCGGCGTTCTTCCAATCATTTACGGTTGTCCACGGCCTTAGCGTCTGAACTTCCGGCACACGGCAAACGACGGATCGTTCTCTAATTGTTCTATATAAGAAGTAGCCCTGTCCGCGCAAGAGGCTTCGAGCGAAGCCTCGCAGTGACACTGCAAATCCTCACCTGCGCTCAGAGTTCCCGAATAGCGTTGCGGTGCGAGGAATGTCGTCTTGACTGGCGGGCTGCATCGTCTAGGCCGTTGTAGATAATAGCGCGAGCGCGCACCCTCGGAGCACTACCTCGCAGATGGCTCACTACAATTGTCTCAACTGTCCGGGATATTGCTGTTCGTATCCCGTTATCGCACTCAACAAGCGCGACGTCGAACGCCTCGCCAAGCATTTCACGTTGAAATACGAGACGGCGAAACGGCGCTTCACGCGCGAAGGCCACGGCCACAAATATCTGATGCGCCGCAAGGGCGATAAGATCTACGGCCGCATCTGCCAGTTCTTCGACACCAAGGAACGCCGCTGCACGATCTACAAGGCGCGCCCGCACGCCTGCCGCGATTATCCCGGCCACGGCCGCTGCGGCTATTATGATTTCCTGATGCACGAGCGTCGCTGCCAGAACGATCCGACGTTCGCCGCCATCACCAATCACAAAGACTGACGGCGCGGGCAATAGTAGCAAAGGCGCCTGGGATAAATCCCAAAAAGCGGATCAGCCGCGTGCGACCCATCCAATGGACGGGGCACCGGTTCTCACCAGCCCAGTTGCCATTAAGCGACTTCGGAGCCACACCGGAGCGCAATAACATGCATGAGTAAAACATGCCATGACATCATCCGCACCCTTACGATATGTCCGCCCCCGATATATTCGCGCTACGGGCGACGACTTTGATGATCTTTGATTGTTTCACTTTTTTCAATGAACTCGATCTTCTGGAAATCAGATTATTCGAACTCTATGCAATCGTTGACCATTTTGTTCTGGTGGAAGCGAATAAGACCTTTCAGGGCGATCCGAAGCCTTATTACTTCAAAGAGAATGAAAGTAAGTTCGCGCGATTTGCCTCCAAGATCATATATGTCCCCATCGAAATACCAGACGGAGATTTGCGATCCCAAATCTCGACCTATGCGGAGAACCCCACCTGGGCCCGCGAGTACTACCAAAGAGATCAGATCGCGCGGGGACTTTCCGAAGCATCGCCCGATGATCTGATCATCGTCTCGGACGTCGACGAAATAATATCGGCCAAAAAACTCAGAGACGCGATCGCCACACGCCGGAAGCATGATCTGACCATTTTCCAAATGCCGATCTACACCGGCTCGCTCAATCGCCGCGTAAAAAATGGCATTTGGGATAAGGGTCCGCGGATGATCGAGTATTCGGACTTTCCTGGCGCCGAGCATTTGCGCTTGACGAAGATAGCCGCATCGCGACGCTTGGGAAGAAACGCTTTCAGCCGGCTCTACACGCGCTTTCGGAATTACATGTCGCGCGGCGTTCCCAACCGAATTCACGTTATCGAGAATAGCGGCTGGCACATGACGTCCATCGGTGACTGGAAGACCTATCGGAACAAAATCAGCGCCTATTCGCATGCAGAACGCGCCGATCGGGAAGATTTCAAATCGATAGAGGCGTTCGAAAGACGGCTATCGGAGACGACGGTCGTCGTAAACCCGAGCGAGCTTCCGCAATTTGTCCGCGAAAATCCGGAGCGCTTTGAGCTGGCGTGATAGCTAAGCCATGCACCGGCCGGGAATGGAAAACCCCGCCGGATCCTCGGATCGCGCGCGGGGTTCTGACCTTCGATGGATTGCCCAGATTAGAACCGGACTTTGATTGAGGCTACGGCATCACTGCCGCCCTCATTGAAGAATTCAAATTGTGGGTGGGACAGCTGATCTGAGCGCGGCCAATTCTCGAGAGCGCTCATCCAAACTGCTGACCTCGCGAACCAGTCCCGAGGTCTCGATGATAACCCGGCGGAGTCATCTCATCTCCTTTACTCGGTTGCTCCGTCACGCCTGCCGCCTCCCATGCCAGCCCACGGCCCTTACGCGCTCATGAACGGACGTGGCTCGCTTTCCAATCCGCAGCTCATCGGCCCATCGACCGAGACGCATTTACCGGAACCGTCAACGAGAGCAGCACCGTCACAATAGAAATGTGTGCCTCAATTCACGCGTCGTCAACCCGTCACAACCGTGAAATCGATCACATTATCGCCCGCGTGTGTGTTGTCTGTTATGAGCGCCTGCACGGATGCGCCAAAATACCAGAAGCGAAAGACGATATTTGATGACAGCGAAAAAATCCGGCGGCTGCCTTTGCCAGGGCGTGCGCTTCGAAATTGACGGCGCGCTCAATCCCATTTTGGCATGCCACTGCTCGCAATGCGCCAAGACAAGCGGCAATTTCGCGACGATGACGAGCATCGCTGCCGCCAACGTCACCATGTTGTCGGACGAAACGCTTCGCTGGTTTCAATCGTCCGAAATAGCGAGCCGCGGCTTCTGCTCGCGCTGCGGCAGCAATCTCTTTTGGAAGCAGACCAGCAGCCCCGACATCTACATCACGGCCGGCACAATCGATAAGCCGGTCGGCGTCAGAATTATCGAGCACATCTACGTCGGCTCAAAATCCGATTACTACGACATCACCGACGGCTTGCCGCAAAAAGACGAATGGTGACGTGCGAACCAACCCACCCACCAGTTGTCGTCCCGGCCGAAGCATTAGCTGAGAGCCGGGGCCCGCCACCATCGTCATCCTCGAACGCGTGAGCGCAGCGATGCGCGTTCGGGGATCCAGCGTAAGAAGCGCCGAAGGCACAATGTTGCGTCTTCGACAAGTCTAACGCTGGATCCCCGGCCTTCGACGCGGCTTTGCCGCGCTCGGCCAAGGATGACGCTGAAATGGTTCGCGTGACGGTGGAAGTACCCCTACCGTATCGGACACGCCTTGTCGCAAGGCACCGGCTCGCTCTTCTCAACCGAGCCGCGGAAGATCGAAACAGTTTCCTTCACGCATTGCCCGCCCGACTGAATCACGCGGATGATGTTGTCGCCCGCCTTGCCCTGACAAAGCACGGCAGCATCCTGCGCAACTTCGAACGGCTGATCGGCCGACGGCCTCCCCTCATCCGCGAACGCACGCGATATCAGAAGATCGGCAAGGCTTGCCGATTTGGAAGCCGGGCGCGGCAACTGCTCGAACGCGATCCACTCGTAATTCACTTGCCCGTCAGGGCTCTTCACCCGGATCGAGATGTCGCCGGTCTTCGAGCACGAACCGACATCGACGCGGGCATTCCCTTGCGTCGCGAGCGAGCGGTAATCGATCTTGCAATCGAAATTCTTCTCCAGCAGCTTCGCTTGTGCCAGCCGGTGATCGACCTGATTGAACGGCACGTCGTTCTTCCAGGAGAAATAGAGATTGCGCGCAGTCGGAACGGCTGCCGCAACGGAAACCGCAAGCACCGCCAATTTGACCAGCGTCAGCGTCCGGTTCACCGGATGCGAAGGATTGTTGAGATTGAGCAGTGTCGCGTTGCTCATCGGAGCGGCCCCATCGAAAACTGTTGTCGGAGAAAGCATGCGTCCCATCAATACACCGTGCTTACGTCATAACAACTACTGGCCCTCGCTTGAATGGCATTTGAGCACCAGGTTCATCGGGTATTCAGCTATCGATGCGTTGCGCACGTTTCGTTGGTGGGTGAAGTGCCCGCAGTCTCCACCCTCTATTGTCGGCACCCGCGGCCAAGCTTAGTCTGCCGGCGAGGGCTTGCTTTCGACACCTGATATGCCAGCGGACGCCAAGGGGGACGCACGAATGAAAAACTCATTTCGATTGCTTGCGGCAGCTCTCGGCTGGTTCGCGCTTTGTCTTCAATACTGGCTGATGATCACGGGTCCGACCGGGCCTGATCCGATCAACCGGACGATCAACTTCTTCAGTTTCTTCACGATCCTGTCCAACATCATCGTGGCCCTGGCCATGACCGCTCCGCTGCTCGCTCCGAACTCCGGGCTAGGCACCTTCTTCGCGCGCCCGAGCGTCCGCACGGCAATAGCCGGATACATCATAGTTGTCGGCGTGACCTACCATCTGATCCTCGCCGACCTTTGGGACCCCCAGGGTTGGCAGAAAATCGCCGACGTGGTGCTGCACTACGTGACCCCCATCCTGTTTGTCCTGGACTGGCTGCTGTTCGTCCCCAAGACGTCAGTCCCCTGGTCTACCGCTCTGAAAGCACTCGCATTTCCAATCGTCTATCTCGGCTGGACGTTGGTGCACGGCGCCTACAGCGGCTTCTATCCCTATCCCTTCGTGGACGTCGGCACGCTCGGCCTGCAAAAGGTCCTGGAAAACTCTGCCGGCATGACAGTCGTCTTCTTCGTTCTGACCCTGCTGCTGACGGGCCTCGGCCGGATCGGGTTCGGCCCGCGTGAGGCGGCCGCCCCCGGAGGCCTGTAGGCAGCACCTCGAAACCCCGGATCGTCGGACGGACGGGATAAGTGCGCCCGCGCCTTCTGGCCACCTGCTCTAAACGCGGCCGTCTACAGCGAGGGCCTTCAGGTGGCCGCGTAACGATTGCTCATCGCCAAGCGAATGAACATTCGCAACGCAATGAGAGGCAACTCGCTGATCCATGAACTTCGATATCGTCAAACTTTGCACCGCGCCGTTACCATTCCCAAACGCATGGTACAGTCTGCCGCTCCGCCTGATTATCGGGCTCGGGTTCATCGAACATGGATATGCGAAGCTCGCTCGCGGATGGGAGAACTTCGCGGACATTCTTCATGCGATGGGGATACCCCTTAGCGATTTTCTCGCGCTGGCGACGATTGCGGTCGAAGTTGTCGGGGGTGTAATGATCCTACTCGGGGCACTGGTTCCGATCGCGGCGATTCCAATGGGCATCGTCCTGCTCGTGGCAATATTCACGGTACACCTGCCCAACGGCTTCAGCTCCATCAGGCTTCAGTCATTCGACGCTTCCGGCGCACACTTCGGTCAGCCGGGATATGAGACGGATCTGCTCTATCTCGCCGGCCTGGTCTCACTTTGCATTGGCGGCGCAGGCCCACTCTCGGTCGACGGACTGCTTCAGAGATGGCGACGCCAAGGGGGTGAGCCGATGCTTGGAGGGATGAGGGGTGCCCCGGCGCGGCACCCTTGATAGGGCGACGAACGAGCCCAAAGCACCATGGTCGGGCGTAAGCCGGCCAATCACGGCAACGCTCCAGTTATTGGACGGAAACCCCTCCTAGATCTGCCCTATATGGAGGCCAAAACGGCGACAGAGCGACACCGGAGATCCCAAACCCTTGAAATCCCGGCCGTCCCCTGCCATTTGCAAGCGCTCGCTCCCGGTCGCATTGCCGCCCTCCTGCCCCTCGGGTAGACGTTAACTCATGAAATCACCGACGAAAAAGCCGGCTGCCCGCCCCGGTTCCGAATTGATGAAGACGATCCACGTACGCGGGGCGCGTGAACACAATTTGAAAAACGTCGATCTCGAAATCCCGCGCGACGCGCTCGTCGTGTTCACGGGCCTGTCGGGATCGGGAAAATCGTCCCTCGCCTTCGATACGATCTATGCCGAGGGCCAGCGCCGCTACGTCGAAAGTCTGTCCGCCTACGCGCGCCAGTTCCTCGAGATGATGCAGAAGCCGGACGTCGATCATATCGACGGCCTGTCGCCCGCCATCTCCATCGAGCAAAAAACCACCTCGAAAAATCCCCGCTCCACCGTCGGCACGGTGACGGAGATCTACGACTATCTCCGTCTGCTGTTCGCCCGCGTCGGCGTCCCCTATTCGCCCGCGACCGGCCTCCCCATCGAGAGCCAGACCGTCGCGCAGATGGTCGACCGCGTGCTGGCGCTGCCCGAGGGCACCCGCCTTCTGATCCTCGCGCCCGTCGTGCGCGGCCGCAAAGGCGAATACCGCAAGGAAATCGCCGAGTGGCAGAAGAAGGGCTACCAGCGCCTCAAGATCAACGGCACCGTCTACGACATCGGCGACGCCCCGAAACTCGACAAGAAATTCAAGCACGACATCGACGTCGTCGTCGATCGCATCGTCGTCAAGAAAGACCTCGGCACGCGCCTCGCGGATTCCTTCGAGCAGTCGCTGAAGCTCGCCGACGGCCTCGCCATCGCCGAATACGTCGACAAGCCGCTGTCGAAAGCCGAGACCGAAGGCGCGAACAAGTCGAAGAACGATACGCACGAACGCATCCTCTTCTCGTCCCGCTTCGCCTGCCCCGTCTCCGGCTTTACGATCGACGAGATCGAGCCGCGGCTTTTTTCGTTCAACGCCCCCGCCGGCGCCTGCCCCGTCTGCGACGGCCTCGGCTCCGAGCTTCGCTTCGAACCGGACCTCGTCGTGCCAGATGGCGCGCTCTCCCTCGAAAAGGGCGCGATCTATCCGTGGGCGAAAACCGGCGTCTCGTCTCCCTATTACGAACAGACGCTCGAAAGCCTCGCCAAGCACTACAAGGTTTCGATGAAGACGCCGTGGGAGCGCCTGCCGAAGCACGTGCAGCTGGCGATCCTCTTCGGCTCGGATGACGAAGACATCACCTTCACCTACTGGGACGGCAACCGCAATTATTCGACCGAGAAACCGTTCGAAGGCGTCATCGGCAACATCGCCCGCCGCTTCAAGGAAACCGATAGCGACTGGGTCCGCGAAGAACTCTCCCGCTATCAGGCGGCACACCCCTGCGAAGGCTGCGGCGGCTACCGCCTGAAGCCGCAAGCGCTCGCGGTGAAAGTCGGCGGCAAGCACATCGGCGAGGTCTGCGATCTCTCGATCAAGGCCGCCAACGAGTGGTTCAGCGAAATCCCGAAGACGTTCACCAAGCAGCAATCCGAAATCGCGACGCGCATCCTCAAGGAAATCCGCGACCGCCTGAAATTCCTGAACGACGTCGGCCTCACCTACCTCACGATGTCGCGCGCGTCCGGCACGCTGTCGGGCGGCGAAAGCCAGCGCATACGCCTCGCCTCGCAGATCGGCTCCGGCCTGACGGGCGTGCTCTACGTCCTTGACGAACCGTCCATCGGCCTCCACCAGCGCGACAACGACCGCCTGCTCGACACGCTGAAGCACCTGCGCGACATCGGTAATACCGTCATCGTCGTCGAGCACGATGAGGACGCGATCATGCACGCCGACCACGTCGTCGACGTCGGCCCCGGCGCCGGCATCCACGGCGGCCGCGTCGTCGCGCAAGGCACGCCGCAGGACATCATGGACAATCCGGCGAGCCTCACCGGCGAATACCTGTCGGGCGTCCGCTACGTGCCGATCCCGAAAACCCGCCGCGCCCCCGACAAATCGAAAATGCTCACCGTCACCGGCGCGCGCGAGAACAACCTGAAGAACGTCTCGGCCTCGATCCCCGTCGGCCTCTTCACCTGCATCACCGGCGTCTCGGGCGGCGGAAAATCGACGCTGCTCATCGACACGCTCTTCAAGGCCGTCGCGCGGAAGCTCAACAACGCCAAGGAGCACCCGGGCGAGCACGACAAGATCACCGGCATCGAGCACTTCGACAAGATCATCGACATCGACCAGAGCCCGATCGGACGCACGCCGCGCTCGAACCCGGCGACCTACACCGGCGCCTTCACGCCCATCCGCGAATGGTTCGCAGGCCTCCCCGAAGCGAAAACGCGCGGCTACGAGCCGGGCCGCTTCTCCTTCAACGTGAAAGGCGGACGCTGCGAAGTCTGCCAGGGCGACGGCGTCATCAAGATCGAGATGCACTTCCTGCCCGACGTCTACGTCACCTGCGAGGAATGCAAGGGCAAGCGCTACAATCGCGAGACGCTCGCCGTCACCTTCAAGGAGAAGTCCATCGCCGACGTGCTCGACATGACCGTCGAGGAAGGCGCCGAGTTCTTCAAGGCCGTGCCGTCGATACGCGACAAGCTCGAAACGCTCGCGCGCGTCGGCCTCGGCTACATCCACATCGGCCAGCAGGCGACGACGCTATCAGGCGGCGAGGCGCAGCGCATCAAGCTCTCGAAGGAATTGAGCCGTCGCGCCACGGGACGCACGCTCTACATCCTCGACGAGCCGACGACCGGCCTCCACTTCCACGACGTCGCGAAACTCCTGGAGGTGCTGCACGAGCTCGCCGACGCGGGCAACACCGTCGTCGTCATCGAGCACAACCTCGAAGTCATCAAGACGGCCGACTGGGTCATCGACCTCGGCCCCGAAGGCGGCGACGGCGGCGGCACCATCGTGGCGGCCGGAACGCCCGAAGACGTCGCCAAGACCAAGGAAAGCTATACCGGGCAGTATCTGAAGCCGGTCCTCGCCCGCAAACCCAAGCCCGCGAACAAGAAGCAGGCTGCGGAATAAAAAATATGGGGCGGCGATCCGGAGTTCCGCATCGACGAGACGAATTGGAAAGCCTTTCGCCGCGTCAGTTGGATGACGAAATCGCTCGATTGAAATCGCGCCTGCGATTCCTCAACGGTGAAGGCAAAGAATCCGCGTTGCGACGGCTCGCGGCGGTCCAGAAAATCCGCGAGCAAAAGGCGCAGGCGGCCGAATAACTTACCCTCCCCCTCGCGGGGAGGGTGGCACGCAGCGCCGGGTGGGGGGACGCGTGTCCCCTGCGCCAACCGAGGCTCTCAATTAAACGCCTGACCGGGCGGAAATCCCATCCGCTTGAACACCATCGCCGCCGGGCAGAACCCCGTGAAGGCCGACTGCACCAGGTTGGCGCCCACGAACAACGTGAGCAGCAGCCAATACGGCGACACGAAATACGCGAGCGCCAGCGAGAGCAGCACCATCGCGCCAGCAAAAGCAAACACCGCCTTGTCGATTGTCATCGGAAACCTCCCTGAGCGACATGCCTGTAGGTAAGTGACGAAGCGAAGGGCTGACGATTAGGCGAGCTTGTTCCGGATGGCGATCGCGACGGCGCTGGATATGAGCCAGAACCCTCCGCCGATACCCAGCACGCCGTACTCCTCCGGCGTACCGCCGCCGAAGAGCTTCAGCAGAGCCATCGCAAAACCGACCAGCCCGCCTAGGAAAAGGAGCAAGATTATCGCTTCCAGCAAGGACTTATGCATGAGAATTCCCCGTTTTTATTATTGTCCACGGGGATCACATTAATTGATCCGCATGAGGAGCGATACGGGCGGGATGGAGTGATCCGCTGCCGCCGAGCAACTTACCCTCCCCCTTGCGGGGAGGGTGGCGCAAAGCGCGGCTTCCGGCCGGCTACGCGGAGCGGAGTCGGAAGCCGCAATCAAAAAGCGCCGGGTGGGGGCAGACCGAGAGAATTCCCCTCCCCCTTGCGGGGAGGGGTTAGGGGTGGGGGTCCGCAAACAAAACTCTAGAAAAATCGTTCGAGAAACGCCGCAACCTCATCCGAGATGCCGACGATCTTGTTCGTTGCCTGCCGGTAGAACTTGAAATTGAGCTCAGTCTCGGGCCGACCGTCGTCCCAATCGCTGAAACCCTTGAGCGTACTCCGACCCAACGGCCGCTTCGCCAGCGCCGTACGGCGGATCGTGACGCTCACGCGCGGAGTCTGCCGCTCGATACCGGGCTTCCTGGGAGTAGCCTCAGCCGACGTAACAACGCCGCGCGCGACGAGGCCCTGGCCGCCCTCGTTCTCGCTCGCGAACACGAAAATCGTGTCGCCTTCCGAGATGAGCTTCCCGCCGTACATCGTCTTCTGCGCAGTGAACACGAACGTCCCGGCGCGGGGATCGCCAACTTCAGCCTTGATCGCGAACGCCATGGTCACTCCGCTCCTAGATCAAGGAAGCTGCACGGGACAGTATTTGAAGCCGGTGCTGGCGCGAAAGCCGAAGCCCGCCAACAAGAAGCAGGCGGCGGAGTGACGGAGGCGCACCCCCGCCGCTGGCATCGACTTCCTGTTCAAATTCAAAGGAACTTGAGAGACTCTTGAGAGAGACCCTTCCTTACAATTAGCGTGGGAAGATCTGCGTCGTCCGCCAGCTTTGCTGCTTTAAGGACGACCTTGCCTTGCTTAAGGGCGTCTCCGATTGACTGGCCACTAGCTAGTGCAGCGTAAAAGCGAGTCGAGAACAATGTTGCGGCACTGTCGGTGATTGAATCCGACATCGCAACGACTGCCCGTACTGTCTTCAAAAAAACATCCGCGCCCACCACTGTATCGCACGCATTGAAGACCAATAGGTCCGGTGGGGAATGCGTAGCATCGATGGTCTCTTGCACCACCCCGAAGTCAAGCTCCACTCCCCCGTCTTCATCCACATCTCGATTATCGAATAATACCGCAGAGTCCCCACCATGCCCCGAAAAATGTATGACATTGGGCTTAAATTCATTGAGCGCGTCGAGCAAATCCTCTAATCGCGCTGCGGGCAAATGTCGGACTTCGACATAATCGCGATTAGGCGACTTCTTTAACTCTTTGAGCACGTCACGCATTTCCATATCTGTACGCAGCGCAGCATCGCGAACCGGATTTGTAGTTAGGAACGCTATCCGAAGTTTCGCAGAACTCTTACCTTCTCTACTGGGTTTGGATTTTTGTGGATGGGGCATGCGAGGCCGGACAAATGAGAGACCTCCTGCGGCAGAAACTACGGGCGGAGAGGATGACGTAAATTTCTCCATCTTGCTAGGATCAGCGACGAATCGAACGATTTTGTCCTTATTATGCTGATAAAACTCAATTTGCTTGTACGCGGTAACGCCATCCTTCTTTTCCTGGTCGAATAAGCCAGCCTTTTTTAACGCCACGCCATTCTTCAAAACTTGCTCTCGAGTAAGCCCTACAGAGACGGCTATCTCGTCGACGGATTTAATGCGCGATTTGTGGTAATAAACCTCCTTGAAGATCGCCAACTTCAGCTCGGAACGACCGATAAATTCAACGGCTTCAATTATTTTCTTGTCTAATGCCACTATCATTTTTCCTTGAGCGCGGCCTTCGAAAACATTTTACTTATTTGGCTTTGGGAGGTGCCCAACGCGACGGCAATGTCGTTTTGCGTGTGCTCTTCCTTATTCTTGTTGAGGAGAGCGTAGACGAGCAGCTTCTTTATCGCTTGCAGCTCCTCTAGCAACGCATTCTCGTTTGATTGAGCCACGATAGCGACCTTTCTCAATCCGCAGAAATCGAGCCGTGATTGACTTCTTTCGCGATCCCCTTCGGCAACATCCTGCTTAAGGTGGCCTCACTTACTCCGAGAGTCGCGGCAACCTGCTTTTGCTTATAACCGGAAGCCAAAGCCTGCAATATTAGCAGTTTCTTTATTGCGCTTAATTCCTCAAGAAGCGCTTCATCGGGCGAATGCGCCATCTTACGTTTCCCTCTGTTTGAATTTTAGACCTTTGGGGAACATCCGGCTGACTTGGCTTCGATCAATACCAAGAGCCGAACCTATCTGCTCTTGAGTTGCCCCCTGCCAGAGGAGAGTGAACACCATCAACTTCTTAATCGCCTCAAGTTCCTCGGCAATTTTTTCCATTTGAACCTCATCAGTTTTTCTTCTCTCGTTTAGCTGCCGACAGCGCAACGCTGACGGTATTTGGCGTAGAATCGCAAAGCGCTGCAATTTCCTTCGGCGCTAAACCAGCACGACTTAGGATGATCGCCTTTTCTTTCAGACTTGGGACGTTTGCGACCAGAGAAAGAGCTGTAAGCCGTATCAATACATCCAGTTTTGATTCGACCCGACTCATGACGTCATTTTCTTCGTTCATTTCATTCGCTCCTTGGTCAGCGGGTAGATATGCAGGGGCTTGCTCTCGTTCTTATCCCCCAGCTTGACAACGATGCCTGCTTCGACCCAGCGGGCCACCGTCTTGCTGAAATTGCTGGGATCAAGCTTCAATTCTTTGGCAATTTCGCCCTGCAGTCTCGTCCCGTCACACAAGTTGTATGCGGCAATCTGCGTTTCACCAGGACTTTTCGGAGCCACAATTTGCAGAACCTTATCTTCAGAGAATGCTTGCCTCGCAGTCATGCTCAAGATCGCCCGCAACAAAGTTTCTTCGTACATCTTCCCTCCTATGACCCTACGGATAAGACCTATCAACAACGCTGATGACGATGAGAAATCGCGTAATAAATTGAAGTTACTTAATTTTATAGGATTTCACGCTTTGCCAGAACTTACTGGCCTTAGCTCTAGGGTGGGACCCGCGACTTTCAATTTATCCGCCCCAACGCGGCACATGGGGCGTCGGCTGATAGTTTCAAGTGGATTTTCTGGATTTTTTCTCAGTTTTCACGGATGCTCTAAAAAATCTTATCCCCGCCCTCTCCACTTCCCCCATAATCCCCTCACCCATCCGGCAAGGGCATCGCGCGAGAAGTCTCGATGGCGCTTCAGATGCCCACGCGCATCCGCGCTTAGACTGCGCTTCAGATGCCCACGCGCATCCGCGCTTACGCGCCGCTCGGATGGGGCAGCCTCACCCGCGAGCCTTTACGTGCCTGCGTCTGACCCAAATCGGACACGCATCGATGGCCATGCGGTGCGGGGTGCGCCTCATAAATCGCACTGCGGAAAATATCTGTGCCGGCAACGGTCCTTTACTTGGCAACCGCGAAGCACTCGACTAGCGTTCGCGCAGATTTGTCCGCACGGGGGGTTGCAATGCAGGTTTTCAAGTTGGGCTTCGTGGCCGCGGTTATGGTGTCCGGACTTTCGGCGATGGCTCAGGCAGCCGAATGTACGAGGGTCGGAGCCATTGGCGATAACGTCACCCACGATTTGGCAGTTCTGTTCTCCACAAACGCACTTAAGAATACGATCGCCGGGCGAGGACTTATAGGGAAGGGGCCCGTGAAAACCACCTGCACCGGCTCGGGGATGATTGAGTGTCACTCCTCGCAGATGGCCTGCAAGGGCGGGACGCCCGCAAGCTGCTTAGGCGCCTGGCTTTGCTTCTGAACGCGGAGCTAGACGTGGACTCGTGATGCTTTGGGCTACTTTTGGCCCGAAGCAGACCGCTTACCCCCGCGCTCTCTATTTGCACTTGGCGCCTTCTACGTCCCGCAAAAAAAACTTATCCCCGCCCCCATCGCTTCCCCCATAATCCCCTCACCCATCCGGCAAGGGCATCGTGCGAGGCGTCGCGCGGCGCTCGGATGGGGCAGCCTCACCCGCTCGCGGAACGCGCGCGATGCGGTCAAGGCGGAAAGCAGGTCCGCACGGCATGAGAGAAACCGTGTGCGGAATATCCCGCTTCATTAAGTGACCTGCCGGAAACCTGATCTCTGGCTGTCACGGAGCGGACCGGTTCCGAGACTTGAATTGCGAAGACCCAACGCCGCGGAACCCGTCCGCTTCGTGCTTTATTGCTTGCACACGGCGACTCCCCTCCAGGGAGCCGGCCGCCGTGTGCATTTGCTGTTTCGCCGGCCGCCAGCACATGCCTGCCGCGTCGTTCTTCGTTCAGTTCCGCGAACCTATCGCCGGGCGCAGACTGGTCCTTTTCACTGAACCGATAGGGCGAACTGCGTTTTCAGCTGTTCAAGATCCCCCCGCTGTTTAGGCGTAAGCTCATCCTGGCCGAGCTTTATATCGACCTCATCAATCGTGCCGCTGAATTTGAAAGGCATCTTGGCGTCGTACTCGTCGATGACCGGCGTGCCGGTATCCATGCCGACATCAAAGCTCTCATCGAGCGTGAATTTGCCAACCGGCGACGTCTGCTCGATGCGGCCGTCGGCGACCTTCTGGCCGTCGACCGATAGTGTTCCGCGCCCGCCCTTGCCGAGGCCGCCGCCGTCATAAACGAAATCGAAATCTATGACGTGTTTGCCGGGGCCGAGCTTTTCAGAACCAATAAATCGGGTCTTGTCCGGTCTTTGTTTCGGATACTTTGCTCCGTCCTGGTTGGTATAGGCATAGGCGAACATCGGTTTTCCATCGAGGACGAGCAGGCTCCAGCCGCCGAACCGCCCTCCTTGTGTCGCCAGCACGCCGTCGGCACCGCCTTGCGGGATCTCCACGTCCGCGGTCACGCGAAACGATTTATTGTGCACGTCCGGAGAGTTCGCCTCGGGAATTCGGAACATGCCTGGGTAATACTTGAAATCGGTTTGCCCACGGAGAAGATTTGGCCGGATTCCCGGATCCATGCGGTCGGCGAAACTGGAGTCGATCGGGAGCACGTTGTATTTGACCGCCTCGATTAAAAAGCGGGATTGCAGATCGAGAAGCTTCTCCGGATGGTCCTTCGCCACATTCTTGGCTTCACTGAAGTCGTCAGCGATATTGTAGAGTTCCCACTTGTAGTCATCGGGGTCAGGCGCCGTGCCCAACGTTTGCCAAGGCAATCGCCCAGGTGTGGTGCAGGCGATCCAACCATCATGATAGATCGCGCGGTTTGCGGTCATCTCGAAATACTGCGTGGTTCGCTTCGTCGGGGCCTTTGCGTCATCGAAGGTATAAACCATGCTCGTGCCTTCGATCGGCTTTTGCGGCGTGCCGTTGACCAGCATCGGGGCTTGGATGCCGGCGGCATCTAAAATGGTCGGCACGATATCGATCACGTGATGGAATTGCGAACGCATTTCACCGCCGGTCTTGATGCCCTTTGGCCAGTTGATAACGAGGCCATTGCGCGTCCCGCCGAAATGCGATGCAACCTGCTTGGTCCATTGGAAAGGCGTGTCCATCGCGTGCGCCCAACCGATCGGATAGTGATTGTAGGTCTTGTCGCTGCCGAGTTGATCCATCATCGACACGAGGAATTCCAGGGACTCAGGTGCGAACTGCGCCGAGACCTCGTTGGTCGTTCCTTGCATCGTACCTTCAGCGCTGGCGCCGTTATCGCCCTCGAGGTAGATGACGAGCGTGTTGTCCAGCTGGCCGGATTTCTCGAGAGCGTCGATGATGCGGCCGATCTCGTAATCGGACTGGGCCACGGTGGCGGCATACACTTCCATCATCCTCGCATAGACCTTCCTTTGGTCGTCATTCAGCGAATCCCAGGCGGGTATTTCCTTCGGCCGCGGGGTTAGGGTCGTGTTGGTTGGAACGACGCCAAGCTGAACCTGCCGCGCCAGCGTTTCCTCCCGCACCTTGTCCCAGCCCTGATCGAACTTGCCTTTGAACTTGGCAATCCAGTCCTTCGACGCCTGGTGCGGAGCGTGACTGTTGCCTGGCGCGAAATACAAAAGGAAGGGCTTGTCGGGCGCCGCCGCATGCTGCGTGCGGATCCAGTTGATGGAGCGATCCGCCAGGTCGTGGATAAGGATATAATTCGGGTCACCAAATGGCGGCAGCACCGGCGTGGTATTCTCGAACAACGCCGGATGGAACTGATCCGTATCGCCGCCGAGGAAGCCGTAGAAATACTCGAAGCCGAGTCCTCCCGCCCACTGATCGAAAGGCCCGCCTGGACCTTGCATCCATTCCGGAACCAAGTGGTGCTTGCCAAACCACGCGGTGTTGTAGCCATTGTCCTCAAGAATGTTGCCAATCGTGGCGGCGCTCTTTGGCATGATCGATGTGTAGCCCGGATATCCCGTGGCGAACTCGGTAATATTGCCCATGCCAACGCTCTGATGGTTGCGGCCCGTAAGGAGCGCAGCACGCGTTGGCGAACATAGCGCGGTCGTGTGGAATTGATTGTACTTCAGCCCAGTCTTCGCCAACCGATCCAATGTCGGCGTCGGAATTGGACCGCCGAACGTGCTGGCCGCGCCGAAGCCAGTATCATCTGTCATGATCAGCAGGACATTTGGCGCGCCCTTGGGCGCAGTCACCGCCTTCGGAAAGTCCGGTGTCGAGTCGCTAGCCTTGCGTCCAATCACGCCCCCGAACTGGGGTTGAGGCATTGGCAGCACGGCGGAACCGCCGACGGGATGGGGCGACTGCGCAAGAGCTGAATTTGAAAGTGAAATGCAGCCGCACGCGGCGGCAATAATTGCTGCGCTTTGGAGAAGACATTTTGAGGAGGCCATTCACACACTCCATTGACCCTCCATGCTCGGCCCCGAAGCATTTTGTACATCCAAAAATTAGATCGTAGCGGCGGAAAAAAATGGGCCACAAGGTTTGGCAACGACAGATTTCATCAGCGTTCTGATTTTCAAGTAAACCGACGGTTAAAGCCCACCGAAATGGGTTTATCCTTTCCGCGTCTCAAAAAAATCTTATCCCCGCCCTCTCCACTTCCCCCATAATCCCCTCACCCGTCCGGCAAGGGCATCACGCGAGGCGTCGCGCGGCGCTCGGATGGGGCAGCCTCACCCGCTCGCGGCACGCGCGCGATGCGGTCAAGGCGGAAAGCAGGTCCGCACGGCATGAGAGAAACCGTGTGCGGAATATCCCGCTTCATTAAGTGACCTGCTGGAAACCTGATCTCTGGCTGTCACGGAGCGGACCGGTTCCGAGACTTGAATTGCGAAGACCCAACGCCGCGGAACCCGTCCGCTTCGTGCTTACCTGTTGGTGCTGGCGACTCCCCTCCGGGGAGCCGGCCGCCAGCACATGCCTGCCGCATCGTTCTTCGTTCAGTTCCGCGAGCCGGCCGGTTGCACACGCCTGTTGCTTCGCTCGTCCGCTAGAATTCCTGGTAACGGGCGGCCGACTCCGGGCTCGATACATCAGCGGCGTCGCTGCGCGCGCTTTGATCCGCGAGCTGGAGATTCGCAAGCTGAGACTTGAGCGAGGCAATGTCAGCGCCGATTTTGTCCGCCGTCTGGTTGCAGGTCGTCCTCGCCTGCTGCATCGACTTGGCGTCGATCTGCTGCTCGAGCGCAGCCTCCTTGGCTTTGCTCGACACGTCCCCCGCCGTAACGCGCGGGGTCGCACAAGATGTACACCCAACCGCCGCAATCATCCCCGCAATCCCCCTGCTGGCCGACCGAGACCATACCGCACGCCTACGAACGCTTTCCCGGCCTCGTTACACGTTCGGAAAAAGAAAAAATGGCGGACGCGAACGGCCGCCTCATGTCGGAACCGGCCCGGCTCGATCGTCTTAAGAATACCAAGCGGCGACCCCATAGAGACGTCTTTCAGGGAGACCAAAAGCATGCCCAAGAACACGATTTGCGTCTGGTACGACAAGGACGCCGAAGCCGCCGCCCGCTTCTACGCCGCGACGTTCCCCGACAGCTCCGTCGGCAACATCATCCTCGCGCCGGCCGACTATCCCTCCGGCAAGGCGGGCGACGTCATCCTCGTCGAATTCACCGTCGCCGGCATCCCGTGCATCGGCCTCAACGGCGGCCCGGTGATGAAGCACAGCGAAGCCTTCTCGTTCGCGATCTCAACCGACGATCAGGAGGAAACCGACCGCTACTGGAACGCCATTGTCGGCAACGGCGGCCAGGAGAGCGCGTGCGGCTGGTGCAAGGACAAGTGGGGCGTCAACTGGCAGATCACGCCGCGCGTCCTGACCGAGGCGATGGCCATCGGCGGAGACGAAGCCAGGCGCGCCTTCGAAGCCATGATGACCATGCGCAAGATCGACGTCGCCGCGATCGAGAAGGCCCGTCGCGGTCGAGCAACTCGCGGCTGAGCAACTCAGGTCCGAACCCTGATCAGCCTATTCGCGTGTCGCGACCCAGTCGCCGTAGCAGATGCCTGAAGGTCCCGTTCCGCGCCATCTGCCGTGGGCTTCATAGCTGTCGAACCATCCGACCCCATAGGCGACGCGCGGTCCTGTCACGGCCCTGAGTGAGGTGCTGCCCGAAGGCGACACGCGTCCGCTCAAGGCAATCGGATTGAAGGCATAGGAACCGCTCGTCGATGAAATGCGGCCGCCGACAATGAGCATGCCGACAGGAATGGTCCCGCAGTGGCCACTGGTGGTCACTGCGGTCATGTTCCAAACGCCGTCGAACCGGGAGGCGGCGCCAGCTGGAGCTGTGAAAGCAACGACGGCGAATGACACGAATGACACGAAGAGCGCGCGAACGCGCGAATGATGTTCGATCATGTGAAACCTCATAGCGTTGCATAAAGGGCCGCTTCGACTGGCGGGCCCCCGTGAGGTTCGACCGGAATTCCGCGCGCGCCTGTCAAAGCAGGCGTGTTATACTCCCGCGCAATCGGGGAGCCACGCGCATTCGCCGGCCGCGGCAATCGCTGCAATAAAAATCTTATCCCCGCTTCATCCTCACACCGCATAATCACCACGCTTCGTCTCGACGTCGCGCAGATGATCGTTCGCGCGCAGCAGAGGTACCGGCCCGAAGCGCGAACGCAGGATTTGGACCATGCTCAAAGTATCTGGCCCCGGCGGCTCGACATCAAACGCACAACTCGGCTTGCGGGGGCGCGCCCAAAAGAAAGGCAGCGGACCGAAGGCCGCCGCCCATCGAGTTCGCAATAAGCTTCAAAGAATTCCCAAATTAATATCCACCGTTCGGCGCATAGCGATGAATACGGCCGCCCGGGAGGTCACGTCCCGAGCTTGTGCCATATCTGCGCAACATCGCGCGGTCGCGCGGGGTCAAGGGCGATCCCGTCCGCAGCTTTGCGCGGGCGGCCTCGACGCCAGCGATGGAATCCGCCTGAGCCATCGGAGTAACGAACGATGCCAAGACCAACGCTGCGCCAACGGCAGCCATCCATTTCCTTATCATCACTGAACTCCTGTCGCGTATCCGGACCGCATGCCTGCGGGCCAGAATGCCCGCGCATGAGTGCCTGGGCATAGCGTTGCCAACTCGAACGCCGCGCCGCCGTTCCAACGGGCCGTCGCGGCAGATACCCGCAAACAAAAAAACAGCGGACCGAAGTCCGCTGTCTTCCTCACTCCACGCAATCGGTTCGCGTTAGTAATCGTAAGGGCCGTAATGGCCGCCGCCCGGTCCGACGTAGATACTGACGCCCGGACCTCTGTCATAATAGCCATCATCGTATCCGCGATATCCACGCCAGGACTCGTCATTGCCGCCGTAGCGGTGAAGTTTCTCGCGATCCTGGCGATTCAAATAGCGGCCCTGGCGCTCCTTAGCGCGTGCGCCCTCGACACTGGATATGGAATCCGCCTGTGCCATCGGGGCAACGAACGCCACCATCAACGCGGCAGTCGCCGCGGCCGTCCAATTCCTCTTCATCAACAAGCTCCCATTCGTCTCTCAACGTATCGGTTAATCAGGCGTTGCGCGCCTGCATACATTGCCAACGCCACCGCCCAGCGCCTGTTCCAGCCCGATGGGCGGCCGAAGGCCACACCAGGCGGAAGGCGCGCGATAAGAGACGAATTTTTAACGCGAATTATCCTCGCGGTCGTCTCAGCGGTTATAATCGGCAAATGGCACAGCCCAATCCATTTCGTCTCTGAACGCCTTGTTCCATCTTCGGGCCGCGCGTATCAGGAACGGCGCCGAAAGTTCTCGGAACTGACTGCGCAAAGACAGTCCATGACAGGGGAAACACCATGAAAGGTCTCGCAAGCCGCTTCTTCGCATCCGCGCTCATTTACGCCGTGCTCGGAATGACCCTCGGCGTCGTCATGGGCATGACGCAGGACCACGCGCAAATGCCGACGCACGCCCATCTTCTCGTGGTTGGCTGGGTGAGTTTCGCTTTGTTCGGATTTTTTTATCACCTCTTTCCGGGCGTCGCCGAGACGCGCCTCGCCACTGCACAATTTTGGCTGGCCCAAGCGAGCCTGCTGATCATGCTCGTCGGCCTTTTCCAGATTTTTAGCGGCGGTCCCGGGCTCGGCGAACCGCTGGCGGGCGTGGGGTCGATCGGCATCCTGTTGTCCATGATCCTTTTCGCGGTCAACGCCTGGCCGGCGGTTCGCAACAACTGACGATCGGCCGTCGTGTAACGGGGACTCCGGCAAATTTAACGGACACTCAACCAAACCCCGAAGCGGATCTCCCGTCATTCGGGACAGCGCCCGGCAATCGGGCTATCGTTATGGAAAACGGGTGTTCCATGCGTGTGCTCTTTACCGTCCTCGCGATGCTCGCGATCTTGGATTGCCCGGCGACGGCCCGCGCCGAGGACAACCTCAACACGGTCCTCGATCCGATCCGGACGAAGTACCAACTGCCGGCCCTCGCAGCCGCCGTCGAGAAGGACGGCAAACTCGTCGCCTATGGCGCGGTCGGCGTGCGCGTCGCAGGCCGGGATCTTCCCGTCACCGCCGACGACCGTTTCCATCTCGGCTCCGACACCAAAGCGATGACGGCGACGCTCGCAGGCATGATGGTCGATGAAGGCAGGCTTCGCTGGGATTCGACGATCGCGGAAGTGCTCGGCCCCGCTCTCCCTAAGCTCCGCCCGAAGTTCGGCGCGATCACGCTCCGCGAGCTGCTCTCCCACACGAGCGGCCTTCCGACCGACAATGAAGAGATAGGCAAACTTTACTTCAGCCCGGATGCCGCCGACCACCCGCTCACCGACTGGCGTCTGAAGATGATCGAAGCCTGGGGTTCGAAACACGACCCGAGCTTCGTCAATGCCGGGAAGTTCCAGTATGCCAACCTCGGGTACATCATCGCCGGTGCGATGATCGAGAAGGCTTCCGGTAAGCCCTGGGAACGGCTGATGTTCGAGCGCATCTACGCGCCGCTCGATCTCAAGACCGCCGGCCTCGGCGCCCAGGCCACATTCGGCGAATACGATGCGCCGGTTGGCCACCGCGTCGACGACAAGGGCAAGGTGACGCCATTCCCGTGGGGCGAGTCCGCGGACCTCCCCGCCTCCCTCGGACCTGCAGGCCTCGCCCACATGAGCATCAAGGATTTCGCGACCTGGGCGGGATGGAACGCGGGCGAAGGCAAGCGCGGACCTGCGCTTATCAAACCGGAGACGCTCAAAACCCTCCACCAGCCCGTCGTCGATATGCAGATCAAGGACCCGAAGCCCGGCACGCCGAAGACCGGTTCCTACGCGCTCGGTTGGGGACTATCGAAATTCGATTGGTCAGATAAACCGCTGCTCACACACAACGGCTCGAACGGCTTGAACTTCGCCTCCATCCTCGTCGACGTCGATCACGACTTGGCGATTGTCGTTACGACCAATATCGCCGGTCCCCACGCCGACCCCGCGACGCGTGATGTGATGAAAGCACTCTATACCAAGTATGCGAAATAAGAGAGGACAAGATCGGCAGACCACCGCGCACGGCCCTCATCGCACATTCAGAACCAAGTCGGATTGACCCCCATGTATCATCTTCCCTTCTGGCAGCGGCTGATCATCACCATCGTCGCGATGCTGGCGGCGAGCTACCTCATCGCCCTCGCGTGGCAGCAGCTATTCAGCTTTCCGCTGCCGATCTACCTCGGCGGCGTCATCGGCGGTCTGACAGCCCTGCCCATCTGGGAGTTCTTGAAACGCATCAGACCCAGGGACGTCTGATCGTTTGCCCGGAAATAGGACGGTCCTCGGTATCGTACCGAGGACCGTCAATCAAAAGCATTAATCCCGGAGTACCGACCGGATCTGATCCTCGTACTGCTTCACCGCATCCAGCGCCCGCGCCTTCATCACGGGATCCGATCCCTTCTGCGAGGTGAAGCTCTCGATGGCTGCACGAGCGTTGGTCACAATCGTGGTGGCGGCTCCCTGCGGGTTCATCTCGCGGCTGGCAATCTTCTGCAGCAACTGGGTGAGAATGACGCCCGTTGCGAGCGAGAGCCCCGAGAGCTCGGCGACTTCGCGCTTCAAGTCCGCGATGGCCGTGCTCGTGTCGATGTTGTCCGCCATGTCTCTTATGACTCCTTCCAGCCGATTTGGGCGTTGCCTAATACGATTGCCTACGCGGGCGCAAGTCCGCGCTAACGGCCAAGTGAGCGCAGCGACGTCGCGGACGCCGGAAAGAAAGCAGGCCAAACACGCTGCCTCGATTGGCCAGCCCGAAATTTGCCACCAATGTCTCCAAAATGGATGCCGCGGGAAAAGACATCAGCTATGGGGCGATATCAATGATCGAGCGAAAGCCGGCAAGCATCGGCCGGACGCTTTCCATCCCGCGCACCGCAACCATTGAAGGCGGCATAGATTACCCAGGTCCCGTGGTTATCGACGGCACCGTCCTCGGCGATGTCAACTGTCTCTCCCTCGTCGTCACGGAACGGGGTGTGATCGAAGGTACGATCAAATCCGAGGAGGTGACGGTCATGGGCGAGGTTACCGGCGAAATATTCGCGAACCAGCTGACCCTCAAGGCTGCCTGCTCCGTGAATGCGGATATCGTGCATAAGCGGCTTTTGCTGGAAGACGGCTCGTTCTTCGAGGGCAAATCGCGCCGTCACACCGATCCATTGCAATTGTTGTAGAAACCGAACGTCACCCCGAAGCGGCGGCGGAGGCAACCTGCCGCACTGAACTTGGCATGTTGACCGGCCTCCTCGCCAAGATCAGGCCCGCAGTCGAAGCGAACAAGAAATGCGCCGGGCGAACAGACCGCAAAGAACGGTGCCTTCGTACAGGGCGTGGCGGTCACGAACCCAAGGCTCGGCGCGGAAGTTCTGACGAAGAAGGGGAGCGTGCTCTCCAATCCCGTCGCCGAAGGAAAGCCGAAGATCGTATCCGCGATGCACGACATCGCCACGGGTCGCGTCACGTTCCTCGACTAACCGGCCCCCTCACCAGTAAAGCTCCGACCCGCTTCACCGCCGGCACGAGAGGCCGGAATCCGATCGCCTTTTGTCCCCACGGACAACCTTGCGGTCTCCCCGACCCGCATCCGCTGTCGTAATATCATCGGCGTGGATATCGGGAGCAGAGGTTCTCAATGCCGAAAGTACTCATCACCGGAACGTCGTCCGGCTTCGGGCTTGTGACAACCGTCGAGCTTGCGAGACGCGGCTGGGACGTCGTTGCCACGATGCGCGATGTCGAGAAGCGAAAGAAACTCGAACGCGAGCTGGAGGCCGCAGGCGTAAGCGCGAAGGTTCGCATCGGCCAGCTGGATGTAACAGACCCCGCATCGATCGACCGTGCGGTCGCCGACCTCGATCTTCCCCATACCCCCCTCGATGCGGTCATCCATAATGCCGGCGTCGCCGTCGGCGGCGTATTCGAGGATCTGGATGAGGCGAACATCCGCCGCGTGATGGAGGTCAACTATTTCGGAGTGCTGGCGCTGACGAAGCGCCTGCTGCCGGCCTTCCGCGCCCAGAAGCGGGGCCGCATTGTCATCTTATCGAGCGAGGCCGCCTTCGCGGGCATGCCCGCCAACTCACCTTACACCGCCTCCAAATGGGCCATCGAAGGATGGGCGGAATCGCTCGCCTACGAGGTGGAACCTTTCAACATCGAGATCATCTTGATCGAGCCCGGCGCCTATCTCACTGACATCTGGCAAAGCTCACCGCGCGTGTTGCCGAAGACTAGCGCGTATTACCCGCTTACACGCCACCTCGAGCCTACGATCGACGCCCATGTCGCAAAATTCGCGCGCGATCCGATCGAAGTCGCCAAGGCCGTCGCCAATGCACTCGAAGCGCCGCGTCCCAGGTTCCGGAATGCGGTCGGCCCGACCGCCAAATTCATGCACCTCGCGCGCGGCAAGCTGCCAAGCACGGTCGTGCGCAAAATGTTCAGCCGATTTTTCTCATTGAATAAGGTGCGCTGGTAATCGGCGATGGAAGCGGCGCGCGGCGATTCGGACGGCCGGCACCACAAGCACACCCCGCCGCCCGCTGCGAGCGGGCGGCGATCGTCCGAAGCAACTGACGCGCTTACTGCTTATGTTCGCGCTTGTACTGTTCGATGTCCGCCTGCGTGACCTCGCTCGATTTTCCGAGCGCCTGGATGCAACCGTCCGTCAGCATCTTGCGGTGCTCGCGCATGCACTGTCTCGCCGGTTCCGTGCCAACTTTATGCTGGCTGCAATAGGCCGCGTAATCCGAAGAGCACGCGTCCTTGACGGCTTGAGTGACCGCGAATGCACAACCCGACGACAAGGCAAGCGTCATCGCCGCAAGAATTGCGACCTTCTGCATATTGATCATCCTTCAATGGTATTCCCCTGCAGCAACGCAAATGACGTGACCTTGTTCCGCGGTCAAGAGCGATAAGCAGAAACGCAACAGAGCAAGTACGATTGTGAAAGTGAACTCGCGGGCCTCGCTCGCGATCTGCAAACTAATCGTGCATGCAGACGACATTACCGAGATGCGAACTTGCGCCGAAGATAGCGAGCAAAAGGGCCTTGCCCCTCTGAAGAAAGACCGCGCTGATAGACACTCGGTGAGCACTCTGATCAAAATTTATACGAATAAGAATTCCACTCGCTTTCACGCACCGATCCTGCGCGGCTTCACTTCAAGCGCAGCTTGCGGTCTGTCATATCGACGACATCTGCGGCGGGAGGACGTGGCGAAACCTGATTGCGTCCGTTGCGCTTCGCCGCATAAAGAGCCGAGTCTGCGGCCGAAATAATGACGCCGACGCGGATCTCGCGGCTCACGATGGCCGATGCGACGCCCATGCTCACGGTCACCACTTCCCCGAGTGCCAGAGCCGGATGCGGAATGGCCGCATCCTCGATCGCGCGCCGGATACGTTCCGAAATTCTGACGGCGGTCGCAAGATCGACGTCCCGCAGGACGAGGATGAATTCCTCGCCGCCAAATCGGAACGCCGCATCGACATGATCCCGAAGTTCACTCTGAATGATGCCCGCGACACGCTTGAGGCAAACGTCGCCCGCCTGATGCCCCGCGGTATCGTTGAACGCCTTGAAGTGATCGATATCAAGCAGCACGATCGCCAGCTCCTGCCCGACGGCCTTGCTCTGATTGCAGCCTTCGATCACCTCGTCCAGCGAGCGGCGATTGCGAAGCCCCGTCAACGGATCGCGGCGGCTTTCGACGTCGAGATCGCGCCGCTGCAAACGTCCGCGCAAGGATAGAAGAAAATTCATCCGCATCTCGCGTTCGAGCACGTACGAGGCGAAGATCGACAGGACAACGGCACAGGCGAAGACGGCATTCGCCGACACCTGAAATTCGAAGGGATAGGCCGGTAGCATTGCCAAGCCGACGGCGTGCATCGCGAAGCATGCAAGGCAAGCCGCCACGGCGTACCAGAAGCGGACACGCTGCACCATCGTGATAAATAGCAGAATGAGGATAATGACTTGGTGTTGAGCGTCATGATGTGGACTATGGCCGATCAACATCAGATAGAGGTTGCTACCCGCTCCGAGGACGACGGCCCCCGCCGCCGCCAGAAATTCGCGCACCCCAACCGGCGGGTTTAAATAGAGCGCCGCAATCACAAGCAATGCGATGGGCGTAATGATGCCGAGACGCAGCCAGAGAGCCGTATGAAATGTGTCGGGCGCGGCCAGCCAGTCGGGTATCAAAAAGAGATTGTAAAGCACGAGGCCAAACAGGCCGCCGGCCGCGAGCTGCCGGGACCGCTCGGCGCCAACCTCCCGTTCGAATGCCGCCTCGAGCCGCCGGGGAAACTTGAGCAGAGGAAAGCCGGACTCGATCGTCCACTCGACGATTGTCGAGTCGATGCCGGCCGGTATTGTTTCGACGGTAACAGGTTCCATCATACCCACTTTTGCTCAGTTCACGGCATGAGCAAAAGGAACGTTAAAACCGGTCATCTTAATAGGAAGTACACAGAGCACATCCACAAATACCGTCCGACTTCGGCGGATATGACAATTTCGTAAGAACCGCCTCAATGTTGATGAGCGTTCAAAACGATGTCCGTGACAATGATCAGAAAATATCGTTGTTTTTCCGAGCACTGAAATGCTGCCCGTTCGCGAATTCATTGCTCTTCATCGGCTCTGCGTGGTTTACGAAAGCTCCACGCCACATCCAAAGCGTGCAGCGAATTTTTCGAAGAATGCTTGCAGGATGTTTAAAGTCATTCATGAACGGCCGTCTTGTCGAAAGTCGTGCCGCTCGGCTGGACAAGTTTCCGCGTTCCGCCGCCTGGCTTGACGAAGAGAAGAAGAAGCCCTGCCACCAGGATCATCCCGCTCGCAGCCTGGAAAGTCGCACTGAACGGAACGTCCTGCTCTTTCAGTCGCCCGCCGACATAGGTCATGACGCCACCGGCCGTCGTCCCCGCAAAATTCAACAGCCCATACGCCGTTGCCCGGAGGCGAAAATCGACGACCGTACACGCCGCCGGCATCAGGTTCGCATCGAGAAAGCCTTGCGACATGCCCGCAACGATGATGCAGCCGAGAATGACCGGAACGTAGTCGACGGCTCCCATGAGGAACAGACAAGGTGAAGCGACGATGAATCCGATGGCCGGCACGAGGGCCCGCGCACGAACATTCCAACCCGCCCACCAATCCGAGACGCTGCTCGCGATCAGCATTCCGAGAAACGCCGCGCCATTGAACGTCATCGGGCCATAAACCCCGGCCCACGCCGGATCGACACCGAGCTCCGCCCGAAAGAACTCCGCGAGCCAATTCCGAACCGGCCAATAGGCAGCGCCGTCGAGGACATTCATCGCGAGCAGCAACAGAAATCCCGGCACGAAGAAGAGTGACGCGAAGGTCGCGCTCCTCGGCGCGTGCACGTCGATATCCTCGCGGGCGGCCGCCGAACCCTGGGCGGTCTCCACCCGGGATGGAAAGATGATCATCAGCAGCAGCGCATAGGCGACGCCGATCCCGCCGATGAGAAGGAAAACCGCGCGCCAGCCGAAGGCTTCCGCCATGAAGCCGCCAAGACCGCCGATCACCGATCCCGCGTAAACCCCGCTCAAGTGCAAACCTGTTGCTCGGCTTCGCGTCGCTCCGCGATGGTATTCGACGATCAACGCGACCGCCGCCGGCATATAGAAGGCTTCACTGACGCCGAGGGTCGCCCGCGCCAGAAGCATGCCTTCGAATGAGGTGACGAGACCGCTGGCGAAGGTGGCGGCTGACCAGACGACGAGGCTGGTCAGGATGACCTTCTTCTTGCCCACGCGATCGGCAACGTAGCCGGCCATTGGCGAACAGAAGCCGTAGACCCAGAGAAAGACCGACGATAGCAGGCCGAATTTCTCGTCGCGGAGATCGAGGTCGGCCTTGATAGGCCCCGGCATCGTAACGACGAGTTGCCGGTCGAGGTAATTGAGCAACGCGACCGCCCACAGCAAGCCGACAATCGTCCACCCAACGCGGCTCGCTTTTGCTGTCATTCCCCGTCGCGCCCCAAACCCCGTCGCGACTTACGCTGAAGCGAGGCTCACCGCAACCGGTAGCAATTGTGGAAGACCCGCGGGGATCGCGTGACGTCGTAACCGACAAGACATTGGACGAGATAATTCTCGTTAGGATTCTTGAACAGGATGAACGTCGAACGATTGTCGGAGTTGCTGGCATAGCCAGCGATCTGCCAGCCGGATTTCATCAGCTCTTCGATAGACCCGGCCGACTCATCGGAAACCGCGTCGGCGTTGGCGGCCGTGATGAAAACGGCCGGCGAGATGAGAAGTCCTGCCATGAAAGCAGCATGCATCCGAGCAAGCATCGCAAAGTCTCCCGGCAACGAGAGTTCAGCCGCCGGATGGAAGCGTCACGCTTGAATGCCAGCTCCGGCCGCTCGATGGTATCATATGGAAGCCGAGTAATCCCGCGATCGTGGCCTGCCACGGAACCAACAGGACGGCACCGCCATCGTAATAGTTCGTCGCCGGCAAAAGCAAACCGAGCAAGGCTCCGGCAACGACAAGGCTGCCGAAAGCGAGCTTTGTTCTGAGCGACGGCACCGCGACAGCCGCCCCAGCCCAGGTGATGACCGCCCCGACTGCGCCAGCAGCAAAGCCCGCGGAATATCCTCTGAGAAAACCGGGCAGCAGCTCCGAAAGCCAAGGTCTGTCGATCTGGATCGCAACGTTGACCGCCGCTTCCCACGCAACCCACGTCGTCAGGATGACCGTGATCGCGCTCGCCGCAGAAGCATGTCCAAATCGCCAAACCCCGTAACCGACGACAAAACCGAACCATACGCCGGTCAGGACGAGATAGAGGCCGGGCTGAGGTGCCGCGCCATAATTGCCACCGACGAGTTGGCTGCCGAGCACCGCCGAAAATAATCCGCAGGCGGCAAGAAAAGAGGCCGAATGACGAAGAAGCGCTGACATCGAGAGCCCTCACGGCGATGATATCAGATCGAATTAAAGCGCGGCATGGTGACTGCAGAATGGTGGAGAAAAGGCATTCCCTGTGCATTCAGCCAACTTGGTAACCGGGGAACAACCTTAATCGACTAGACGTTAGGCGCCTGCATGCATTCATTCGTACCCACCACAGTCAGCCACACCGGGAGAAGACCAATGAAAGTCGCCGCTCTTGGAATATGCATTGCCGCGTTGATGCTTGGAGCCTGCCGTCGCGAGACGCCGGAATACACACCGATGAAGCTCGGTGGCCCCGCATCGGCCGCTCAAGACACCACGCAGCGCTAGTCACATCCGTTCCTTCCGAAGTTTCGTATTCAAAATTGCGCAGTGCAGCGCCGGCGCCACTCGATCAGATCATCGTCGACGCTGCTTCACTTTGGCTATTGAGACAGGACCTGAGTCGAACATACCCTTCTCGCAACGTCAGAAGAAGACTTTCGAGGTCACGCACAAGTTGGGATCGAATGGCAGCTAACCTGCTGCGTCGATGAACGATTTGGAGCGATCATGACGGAAAAGACTGACGCCATCTTTGCCATTGCCCTCCTCATCCTGACGATTGTCGGTTTGGCCATCTCCTCGGTCGCGCACGCTGAAGAGGCGTGCGCCCTCGCAACATATCTTCGCTGATCAAATTTTATTGCGGCGCATACTGAACGCCGAAGCGCCAAGCTTGCTCGCCGAGCGGTCGCAGATATCAGTCGTAGATATACGTGACCATGAAGGTGCGGTCGGCGAGGTTGGAGCCGGCCGGCGGTATCGGGTAGCTCGTCTGCTTGGCAGCGAACACGACGTCCTGATTGAGCGACGGATCTTTTGCTCCCGAGAGCAACTTGACCTCGACGACATTCCCGCTTTCCGAAAGCAGAATTCGCACCGTCACGCGGCCCAGCGCATTGGTAAGCTGCGGCATCGTCCCTTGCAGGGCGCGGATCACCGCCCGCGCAAATGCGTCGTTGAGACCGGATCGCGTGATGCCGGGCGGCCGCTGAAAGGCAGCCCCGCCGCCACCGCCGAACGACGGCACGGCGGGCGCTGAAAGATCGAGAGACGCGAGATTTTTCTTCTGCGCCTTCGCCGGCGGCTTCGGCGCTGGCTTGGCCGCCTTCTTCGTCTCTGGCTTCGTCTCGTGCTTAGCTTCGGGCTTAGCCTCCGGATTTGGCTTCGGCTTTTCCTGGCTCTGCAGCTTCGAAGGATCTTCATCCTGAAGCGAGAACAGGTCCGGCGGATTGCTGTCTGGGCTCGTGTCGTCGAGCTTCGCGACCTCCTGTTCCGGCTTCACCGGGTCCGGCTCCGCCTTTTCCTCCGGAACGTCCGGAGGCGTCGGAGGCTGCGGCTTCTCTTGGGCTTGCGGCGGCGGTGGAGGAGTTTCCGGTTGAGGCTCCTGCTTGGCCTCTTCCGGCTTCGGCGTCGGAACGGGCTGCGGCGGCGGCTTCGCCTCCTGTACCGGCGCCATCGGACCGGGAGGCGGCGTCACTGGCTCATCGGCCATGGCGCGGTTCTTGAGATCGGATTCCGTCACCAGCGAAACGCTGATCGCGTCGTTGGCGCCGGACTCGCTGCCCAGGCGCTTCGCGTTGCCGTTCGAGACGGCGCTTATGAAAAATGAGGCGTGCAATAGCGCTGCACAGGCGAGCGCGATGTAGAAATTCCGCTCGCGCTTCGACGTGCCCGCGCCCCATTGCGCGAACCCTGCAATAGAAAGACCAGCCGTTTGCCCCACGTCTTCGGCAGTCATGCTGTTACGATCGATCCCAACGGTAGCGGCTCACATTTCTTGCCCCGGCCCGAACCAGAGATGATAGTTGATCGGCAGAAAAACGCCGAGATGGCATGTAAGCGATTATGAGTGATGCGCCCTGAGGTCGCGGGAAAAAGACCAATGCATTCAAACTAGGCGATTCGCCGAACCCTATGGTTGAAGCTCTCACGTCATGAAGGCGCCCATGCCCAGCAAAAAGAACGAACCCGCCGGGAAAATCCGTGCCGGCATCGGCGGCTGGACGTTCGAGCCCTGGCGCGGCGTGTTCTACCCCGAAGGCCTCCCCCATGCAAAAGAGCTGGAATACGCCAGCCACCATCTTGCCACGATTGAGGTCAACGGCACCTACTACCGGACGCAGAAGCCATCGACGTTTGCGAGCTGGGCCAAGGAAAGTCCCGATAATTTTGTCTTTTCCTTGAAGGGGCCGCGCTACACGACGAACCGCCGTGTCCTTGCCGAGGCGGGAGAGTCAATCTCGCGATTTATCGATTCCGGCATAACCGAACTCGGATCGAAGCTCGGCCCCCTGCTCTGGCAATTCGCGCCGACGAAAAAGTTTGACGCAGCCGACTTCGGCGCCTTCCTCGATCTGCTTCCCTCGAAGGTCGGCAGCCACCGCTTGCAACATGTAGTCGAGCCGCGGCACCCGTCATTCTGCACGCCCGAGTTCGTGGAGCTGGTACGAAAGAAATCCGTCGCCATCGTCTACGCCGATCACGCGACTTATCCCGCGATCGCCGACATCACGAGCGACTTCGTCTACGCACGGCTGCAGACCGGCGACGACAGCATCCCGACGGCGTACAAACCGAAGGCGCTCGACCAGTGGGCCGAACGTGCAAAAGCCTGGGCCACGGGCGACACTCCGAAAGATCTTCCGATAATCGACAAAAGCGCGAAACTCGCGCCTTCGCCGCGCGATGTTTTCGTCTTCTTCATTCACGAAGGCAAAGTCCGCGCCCCGGCTGCCGCCATGGCTTTTCAGAAACGCGTCTCGCCGGCAGACAAAGTCGGAAAGCCCAGCGCCTAATCCCTGATCGCCATCGGTCGTTCCTCAAGGAACAGGCAACGCCATCGTCCTTCTGGCCATATGCGGCGCTTCAGAACAGCAGCCGCTGCCATGTCCGGCCAGGAATCCCCCGATGCTCAGCAACTTCCAAGTCGCTCTGAATGCGTTTTCATTGATCCTCCTCCCGCTCGCGCTTCACTCGCTCGCGAACGGCTCGGTACCGCCCAAAAATTCTTGGGTGACATCGTACTACGAAGCCGAGAGATACCTCGGCCCCACAGGAAACGTCATGCTTCTGGCGCTCTGCGGGGCCAACCTCGTCACGCTGGGTATGAATTTCGGCTTTATCCCGCAGACGAGCCCGGATTTCGACGGACTGGTAGCCACACCCTTCATAATCCTAGCGATCGCTTATTTGGTCCTCTGGATCCGAGCGATAAGGAAGGTTCGCCGACGCGATCGCGACGACACCCACGCATAGCGAGGAAGAAACTCAGCCGCGGTTACTTCTTGGCCGCCTCTTCGTCGAGATTGAGACAGACGGAATTGATGCAATACCGCTTCCCGCTCTCCGTCGGACCATCGTCGAAAACGTGACCGAGATGCGAGCCGCAGCGCGCGCATGTGATCTCCGTGCGAACCATGCCGTGCGACGTGTCCGAATAATATTCAACGGCACCGGGAAGCGCCTCGTCGAACGAAGGCCACCCCGTCCCGGAATCGAATTTCGCATCCGATGAAAAGAGAGGATTCCCGCAGGCAGCGCACGTGAACGTGCCGTCGCTATCGACCTCGAGATATTCGCCCGTGAACGGCCGCTCCGTGCCCTTCTCGCGCAGCACGCGATACTGCTCCGGCGTCAATCGCTTGCGCCACTCGGACTCGTCCATCGGCATCGATTTCTTTTCCATACGCCCTATATCCGCCAACTGTTGCTGAGCTTCAAGCGGATACGCTCAGGCGCTGGCAAGCGTTACCGGCGGGCGCGCCAGTCGGGCCTGCGGTGATAGTTATAAAGGGGCCTCGGCGGAGGCGCCCGTACATAGCACGGTTGTGGGGCGTAGCAGCCGCTCGGCCATCCCCACCTGTCCATCAGATCCGCGCCGTTGGGCGTCAGGCTCCCCGCCCGGTATTCCGCACGAGCATGCTCAACGTCGAATATCGAGTCCCCGCTGACGGCTGCATGCGAGAGCATCACCGGCAGCAACAACGCCATCGCTATACGTAATGCCGTCCTCATAGCGCACCATTGCCCAGTGATGTTCCTTGTCCGGCATATCTAGCCCGCCTTCCTAAGTCCCGCTACCGCAAGCAAGAACGTGGTGAGGAACTCCTTTCGACCCGCCGAACAAGTCGATAAATCATCAAGAGCAGCATAAGCGGCCGGCGCTTAAAGGACGGCCACGCGCCTCGCCGTTGCCACGTTGCAGGAGCGAATCTGGTAAACAGGGAGAATAAATCCGGGGCTCCGTGGCGATCGCCGTGCCCCTTCGCCGAAACAATGAGGAGCACATCATGTCGGACCGGACCCAACTCGCTATTGGCCGCAATTCGATATCCGTACCTCGCATGACGAAAAGGCTTGTCGAAGCCGTCATCGCAACTGGACTGACGTCCCTCGTCGCCTTCGTCATTCTGGTCTTGAACAACGTGCTGACGAACCGGGGCGGATGGGTTGAAGGCTTTGACGTCTGGCGCGCCTTCATGCGTCAGCCCGCAATTCTCGGAACGATGTTTCTGACAGCGCTTGTCACAGTGCTGTTCCTCAGTTGGCAGCGGGATCGCCTCACGAAGCGCTGATCCCTGTCACACCAATCAGATAAATAAAAAACGGCGAGATCAAATCTCGCCGTTTCCGTTTTCAGGAGTATGACCGAGAACGCAGCTTAGCTTTTCAGCGAGGCGTTGCACTGGCTGTAATAGCCGCCGCCTTTTTGTATCCACTTGAGGCCACCGTTGCCGTTGTTGGCCTTGTTGGCCCGGTATTGATCGAGGCAGGTGTGCATGCGGGCCTTGCCCGCCGTTTCCTTGGAATACTTCGGATCGATCGCCTTCGGGAAAATGGCCCCGCTGGCGGAAGGCGCCGCGGTTTCGCTCTTGGCTGCGGGCTTCTGCTCGGTGGTGGCGGGCGCGGCCGCTTCGGCTCCTGCTGCGCATTCCTTCTTCCGGAACTCGGCCCAGGTCTCGCCGTTCAAAGTGCCGGCAGACTTCGCTGCCTGGTACTTCACGCTGCATTCTTTGGTCGAAAGTGCAAAGCTCGGCCCGGCGCCAACGGCTGCAAACGCCGCAAACACCACAGCCGATACCAGAAAGCGTGAGCTCATTTGAAGTCTCCTTGGACGGCGATGAACAAACCGGCCCATAACAAATCCATATCCCTGCCGAGCAGCAAGCACAAAGAGAGTGTGCGCGCCGCCGACGGTGCGGCTACGATATAAGCTTTCGTCGGTGCTGCGAAAATGCGGATTCGGGTCTACTTACTAAAAAGTATAGGCATGGCGTGCACTTTCCGGACAAAAGAGGCGGGTCAACTCCATTCCAAACGGCGTTGGATTGTCGATACAATCAGCTTGGAGAAAATAATGCGTTTTGGGCCTCACAAGAGCCTGGGATCCATATTCGGTGCAATTGTCATAAGCATGAGTTGGGGTGCGTCCGCGGCCGAAACTCCAGAGGATATCGTCGCCACGACACGCGCCGCCGTTACGAGCGCCCGCCTGACACCTCGGGACACTGGCTCCCGCTACGGCCAAGCCTTGGGGGCCGTCGAACTCTGCACCGGCGCGAAGGTCACGGACAAAGCCTCGGCGCTCCCCGTCCTCTACACGGGCGCAGAGCTTGACGAGTTCAATGCGCAGCAAAAGAAGATCTACGATGCCTGGATCAGGGTGAAGCATTGCGTCCGCGAGGATGACCCGAACCAGTGCAAGGTCATCGTCGACGAAAGCTGCGCGGCGGCCCTGACCGAAATCGGGCCGAAGGGAACGGCCTTCCCCGGATTGTTGGAGTTTTCGCGGCCGTAGGGATCTATCGCCTGAAAAGAAGCGCGGTACTCTCGATAACGGCCCAAAGGATGAGGGCAGCCCCCAAGACCGGGAACGTGATTTTCCCAAGCCCCGCGGTCGCGATCAGGCTGGACAGTATGGGGCTAAGATCGAACCCGAACGCCGCGCAGGCACTCCTGGCGGCATCATTGATCTCGCAACCTGCGACGAGCGCAATGAGCGCCGCCACCGTGATGCCGGCGAACGGCACCAGCGCCAGCACCATCGAAAATGCCATCATGAACCAGCGAATGCGGTAAACCACGCGTCTCCCCAGAGACCGAAGGAAAGTTTCTCGAGCCCGGCCCACCTTGATCGCTCGAGGGCGTGTTGGGCACCGCTACGCCGCAACGAGGTTAACGCCCTGAGCGCGGTGCCCCAACCATCGTCCCTATTGATCAATGGGATTTCGCGCCTTAAGGCCTGCTGACGAACGCGGGCAGGACAAAATGGCGGATTTATCATCGCTGAAAGTGGGACTGGAGGGCTCGGCAAGCGCCCTTGTCACCGAGGAACGCCTCGCAACGAGGGTCGGCAGCGGCAATGTCCCCGTTTTTGCGAGCCCGATGCTTATCGCTGTGATGGAAGCAGCCGCCGTCGATTGCCTCGAAGGTCATCTGCCGGAGAATTACCAGAGCCTGGGCGTCCAGCTCAACGTCGCGCATACTGCACCGACCCCGATCGGCTTCACTGTGACAGCCAAGGCCACACTGAAGGAGGTCAGCGGACGCAAACTGACGTTTGACGTCACCGCAAGTGACGGCGTCGAACAGATCGGATCGGGAGTGCACACGCGGATTGTCGTCGACACGCCTCGTTTCATGGCGCGGCTGGCCGCCAAATCTCTGCCACGACGTTAGGGGAAGCCTGCAGCATTCGTTTCGGTTCATGCGATTCGATTTGAGTGCGCCGTAAGGCAACATCACCGGAGTTACAGGCTAATGCGATTGTTGCCAGCTCTCTTTGCCTTCGCCGCCTCGCTGGCCACCGCCGGAGCCGCCGCCGCAGCCGGGCCTTGCACTACGAAGGATTTTGCAGTCGCGATCGACCAGTCGGGAGCGAGCCTCAGAGCACTGACGCTCGAAGCCCAGCCCAAGCTTCAAGAACGCATGCAGCGCTACCGCGCGGCTCTGAAGCTCAGCGATACTGCCTACGAAGATGAAGCGCTCGACGCGATCCAGGACCCGACGCTCGATGAACTCGACAAGAAGAGCAGTGCTCTCCTGTTGCGCGTGGATTCACTTGGCCGTGTACCCGAGGGCGTAGAGCCGGATTGCGCCAAGCTCGACGAATTGCGCGCCGCTGCAGAAGAACTCAACGGGGTCATTAAGAGCAAGTCCGACCACATGCTGAAACGTCTCGACGAGAAAATCGCCGAGGCCGAAAAGAACGCCAAGCCGGCGAAGCCTGTCGCATCGGCGGCGCCTGCAAAGCCCGTCCCACCACCCTCGGCCGAACCCGCCGCGGAGGCTACAGCCCAGAATCCGGCGCCGAGCGTGCCAAAGACCAAGAAGGCCGCGCCGTCCGAAGTGACGAAAGCGCCCCTCCCTCCGGCAGAAGGCTGGGCAGCGAGCACAAAGCACGATGATGCGGGGGCCCCGCCCGTCATTGCTATGAAGGAGCCGGATCAGGGTTCACTGCCGTTTCCGCCTCCACCGCCTGCGGGACTGCCCCCGCCCGACCAGGGCTACACGATCGATGAAATCCGCAATGCGACGCAGGGCTTCTTCGGAACCATTTCCACCAACCTGGCGAGCGTCATCGAGCACGCGTTCAAGCAATTTGGACGTCCGACAGCCTACGTGCTCGGGATAGAGGGTGGCGGCGCATTCCTAGCGGGTCTCCGCTTTGGCCAGGGCAACCTCTTCATGCGATCGCAACCCGGCGTGAGAAAAGTCTACTGGCACGGACCGTCCCTCGGCACCGACTTCGGCGCATCGGGATCGCGTACGCTTTTCCTCATCTACAATATGGATGATCCGTCAGCGCTTTTTCGTAATTTCACCGGCATAGACGGCTCGGCGTATTTCGTCGGAGGCGTCGGGCTGACGGTCCTCAAGGGAGGGCCGGTCGTCATGGCGCCCATCCGCTCCGGCGTCGGAATGCGTCTAGGTGCCAATGTCGGCTATCTCGGCTTCACGGAAAAGCCGACGTGGAATCCGTTCTGATCGCCCGCATGAAAATCGCACACAAGAAAGGCCCGGCAATACCGGGCCTTTCTTTTTCAGAAAATGCAATCTTCAAGCGAAGTGGTTACGCCGCTCAATTGGCATATCCATACGTGTTGTAATATTTCTTCGGCCGGGGCGGGACCTTGTAGACGTAGTCGCCATTCTTGCGCCGGTAGACCTTCGTCGGCACGCCGTCGATCATGACGTAGCTGTAGGCCTTCTGATCTTTCTTTTTGAGGGGCCGGGCATCGTAAGCGGAATCTGCGCTTCCCCAGCCGCCCCAAAACCAACTGCTTTGGCCGCTGCTCGCATAATCTTCCTGCCGGCGCTCATCACGTTCCCGGCGGCTTGCAACGGCGTCATCACGCCAATTGGGACGACCATGAACGCTGACCCGCGTCATCTCCAGCCCGTGATGTTGCACGAGATTGTAGAAGGTTTTCGCATTCGCTGGTGAGAGCCGGATGCAACCGTGCGATGCCGGTCTGCCAAGCGCCGCCAAATGGTACGTCCCATGCACCGCGACACCGCCGTTGATGAAGACGGCATGCGGCATGGGCGCGTTATCGTATTTGCGCGAGTACCACATTTTGGACGTCCATTGCGCACGGAAATTACCCGTCGGCGTCGGATACTGAGAGGTGCCCGAGGAGATCGCCCAGCTATAACGCGGCTCGCCGTTGACGGAAACGGACATCGTCTGGCGGCTCAAATCGATCGACGCCGTCAGCGTCGGTGGCGGCAGCGGTTTCGGTTTGGCGGCAACCGGCGCCGGTTCCGACTTTGCAGCCTCTGGGGCGCCTTTTTCGGGGACGGATTGGCTCGCATCCCCGAAGAATGTCGTTGTGCCCGATTGGGTCTCGGTCGTGGTGGATTCTGCCTTGGTTTCGCTGTCTGACGGCGCGGCGAGCACCGAAACCGAATGAAGGGCGGCGAAAATCGCTGCCAACGCAAATGCCCGCAACATTAGAACTCCCTACGCAATACGCGACTGCTTCTTCCGGCCACGATAATATCCAGAAAGATGCTGAACTGTTAAGAAAATCGCGAATGAATTGCGACTGGCGATGCCCTCTTATTCAGATAGATTACGAAATCGTTTCTTATATCGCCATGAGCATTCCCGCGTAATGCTCCGATTTAGTCCATAACGGCTTGAACACATTCTTTTAATTAGGAATGCTTTTCCCCTTTTGAAGACGTCTTTATTTCCTCATACGCCGCGAGAGCGCGACCCCGAGCCCGGCTGTGATCGACGATCGGTCTCGGATAGGACTTTCCGAGCACAACTCCAGACTGTGCCAATTCTTCGGCACTGGCGGTCCACGGCGCATAAATTGTTTTCGCTGGTAATCCCGCAAGTTCGGGAACCCACTTTCGAACGTATTCCCCGCTCGGATCGAATTTCTCGCCCTGCAATATGGGATTGAAAATCCGGAAATATGGCGCTGCATCGGCGCCGCAACCGGCAACCCACTGCCAACTCGCGGAATTGTTGGCGAGGTCGCCATCGACGAGCGTATCCCAAAACCACGCTTCCCCCTTGGTCCAGGGGATGAGCAAATGCTTGATGAGAAACGACGCCGCGATCATCCGCGCCCGGTTGTGCATATAGCCCGTCGCCCACAATTCCCGCATTCCGGCATCGACGATCGGATAGCCGGTCTTTCCGCGCTGCCATGCCTTGAGATGTGCCGGTTCTTCACGCCAGGGAAATTCAGCAAACTCCGAACGGAGCGGCTTCTCTGGCAATTTCGGGAACTCTACGAGCAGGGAATAGGAAAACTCACGCCATGCGAGTTCCCGCATGAACGTTTCGATCGATTGATCGGCGGCGCCCTTCCCCTTCGCGGCGTCCGCGGCTGCCCGCCAGCAGGTTGTGGGCGAAATTTCCCCGAATGCGAGATGCGGCGACAGACGCGAAGTTCCGTCCCTGTCGAGCCGATCGCGATCTTCCTTGTATGCCGCGAGGTGCTTTGTGAATTTCGTCAGCCGCGCCCGCGCCCCGCTCTCTCCCGGCTGCCAGGTCTCGTCGAGACCGTGAGACCAGTCGGGCTTGACCGGCAAGAGTTCCCAATCGCGAAGGTCGTCGGATTTCGGCAAGTGTGAAGGCGAGTTGATCCGGTCCGGCGCAGCCGATGCGCTATGCAGCTTCAGGTCTTTGATGAATGCGCGCCAGAACGGCGTGAAAACCTGATAGGCGCTATTTGCGCCGGTACGCACATTCTCGGGTTCCCGGATGAGCCGACCGCTGTATCGTTTGAACGCGACGCCCATCTCGTCGAAATGCAATTTCAGCTGCCCTTCGAGCGCGACGGCCCAGGGCTCATAGCTCCGTGTAAAATAGATTGCTTTTGCGCCGGTCTCCTCGACAAGCCGCGGCAGCTCACGATGAATGTTGCCGCGACGCAGGATCAGCCGGCCGCCGCGTGCGGAAATATCATCGCCGAACGCATCGAGGCTTTTCGCCAGCCACCAGCGCGACGCGCCCCCGGGTGCCCAGGGCCCCGGCGTTTCATCGTCGAGAATGTAAAGCGGAATGACCGGCGAACCGGATGCAATGGCTGCGGTCAACGCCGGATGATCGCGCAGGCGAAAGTCATTGCGAAACCAGACAATGACCGGCGCACTACGCATTCAACCGCGCAATCTCTTCACGATCGACGACACAAGCATCAATTCCCAAACAACAGGTCGAATATGGTCTTCGGCTTGGATCGCCGCTGTGGAGCAGCGTCGCCCGCGCCGGTCCCATAAGGCCGTTTCTGTGCGACAGCCGCCACATTGACGGGGCGAAGCTGATATTGGTCGGTTGCCCCGTCGACGCTCGCGACGAGCAGGCTGTCACCATCCCAAGTCCAGGTCGCGACCCGATTACCCTGCTTATGCGGTTCGATCGCTATGACCTTCGCCGAAGGAATGTCGATGATTGCAGCAAGCTCGGCATCCTCGAACCCTCCGCCCTTTACCGGCACGCGGCCGCCCGAAAAGTGCAGAATGCCGTAGCTCGCATAGGGCGGAGCTTTGACCTCCCAATCCAGCAGTTTCGGCAAACCTTCGCCGGTCATCTCGAGCGGAACCCGGATCTGCGGATATTCATCGCTCGTCGCGGCGTAATCCTTGCCGCGCTGCACGACATGCCATTTGCCGAAATCGAGCGATGGCACCGCCTTGTCGTCCGCATCGTCCGCTGGTGCGCCGAGCCGCTTTAGGGCATCAGCGGCGAAACGCCAGCTCGGCCGCAGCTGCAGAACGCGGCGGAGATCCGTTATGGCGGTATCCGCTTGGCCCGTCGCCTCCTCAATTTCCCCGCGCGCCCAAAGTGCTTCCGGCGCGTTCGCATCGAGCTTGATCGCCGTTTGCACGTCCTTGGCGCCGATATCCGGCTGCCCGCTCTGCTTGTAGACGAACGCCCGAAACGCAAACGCGGCGGGGGAGCGCGGATCGAGCTCTATTGCGCGATTGAGATCGGCGTAGGCATCGTCAGCCGCTTCTGCGACGCCGTTGGCAAGGCCGCGCCCTGCGTATGCGGCGCTCGATTTGCCGTCGAGTTCGATGGCGCGTGAAAAATCCTTGATCGCGGAGGCGGTGTTGCCGTCGAGCAGATACGCATAGCCGCGAACGACATAAAGCTCGCTGTTGCCGACGTCGAATGCGACGGCGCGCGAAAGATCTTCGATGGCCTCTTCGCGTTGCCCGACCTCCATCCGCGCTTCTGCGCGATTGCGATAGGCCGAGGCGAAACGCGCATCTGCGTTCACCGCGCGTGAAAAATCGCGGATCGCGGCATGCGGCTTGCCGACGGTGAGGTAGGCGAGACCCCGGCCCGAAAGCGGCGGCGCGCTTGCAGGCATCAGCTCGATCGCCTTGGTGAAATCGAGGATGGCATCACGCGTTTTGCCGGCCTTCATTTTTGCGTTGCCGCGGTTTGAAAAGGCTGCAGCGTAACCCGGCGCCAGCACGATGGCGCGATCGAAATCCTTCGTCGCCTCGCTGTATTGCCCGAGCGCCAAAAGCAGGTTGCCGCGATTATTGTAGGCAACCGGATACTCCGGAAAAAGTTCGACCGCCCGGTTATAGTCTTCGAGCGCGAGCTTCGTTTCGCCGAGCCGCACGTTCGCGACGCCGCGGTCGTTGAGGATCGTTGCGCGCCTGTCGTTGGCGAGGCCAGTGTCCTTCAGCGCTTCCGAATAAGTTGCAACGGCTTTTGCGACGTCGCCGCGAACGAGTTGAGCCCCGCCTTCCTCGATCTGCGACGGAACCGAAACGCCATCTGCCGCAAGCGCCTGTCCCATCGCAAACGAGGAGGCGAAAACCAGGAAAACCGCCGATGCGTGAAAGCCCCTTATCATTATCTCAGCAGAATCCTTTTGGATGGTCTCGAACCGCGATTCACATCTTACACAACCTAGGCTGCCATTGTGACCCTCGGGCGGGCAACGGCCAAATCCGGCAGCGGCTGTCCGTCCAGTTGACGCATACGTAATAGCTGCCTTACGAGGCCAGTAGGACTTGCTCCGGAGACCCTCGCCATGAACCTTTGGCTTAGGCTCATATGGGTTCTGTTGACGGCCAAGGGCCGTGGTCACCTCGACGTACCGCGCGAACCATCCGCGCTGGCGTTTCGTGTCTGGCCGCACGATCTCGACATCTCCATCCACATGAACAACGGCCGCTATCTGACGCTGATGGACCTCGGCCGCCTGGATTTCATGGTGCGCTCCGGCCTGTGGCGCGAAGTCCTGCGCCATCGCTGGACGCCGATTGCAAGCGCCGTCACCATTCGTTTTCAGCGCGAACTGCGAACGTTTCAGAAATTTCGGCTTGAAACGCGTCTTCTCTGCTGGGATATAGCGCTCGTCGTGATGGAACAGACCTTCGTCATCGACGGCGGCGCGCGCGACGGACAGGCGGCGGCGCGGGCGCTGTTCAAGGGCGGCCTCTACGACCGGAAAGAAAAAAAGTTCGTCGAAATTTCCCGGTTGATGGCTCTCCTTGGAGTCTCCGAAGTCAGTCCTCCTTCGACACCTGAAGTCGCAGCGTTCCTGCACGCCGACGATCAACTGAAGCAGGCCGGCCGGGTTTCGACCTAACGCCGCCCCGAGCACTTCGTGGCCTGATGCAATTTCTGCAGAACGCCGGGCAGAAGATCCGGCAGGTCTTCGGCAATCAGCCCGATCCCAAAGGCGTCGGCGCATTGGCCATGCAGCCAGACCGCGGCAGAAGCGGCTTCAAAAGCCGGCATACGTTGCGCAAGCAGCCCCGTGACGAAACCCGCGAGCACGTCGCCCGATCCTGCCGTCGCGAGCGTTGCCGGAGCGTTCGAATTGATCATTGCCCGCCCGTCCGGCGCCGCGATGACGGTATCCGCACCTTTGAGAACGACGACGGCACCGGACAATGACGCCGCCGCGCGCGCGCGCTCTACTTTCGAACCGGGTAGCTCCCCGAAGACCCGTTTGAATTCTCCCTCATGCGGCGTCATCACGACCGCCGGTTTACGCTCTTTGATTGCGGCAAAAAGCGTGGATGGCTGTGCCGGACCCCGATCGCCATTGCGAGCAAGGAACCCCATGCTCGCGTCAGCACGATCTCCCTCGTCCTCCGTATCAGCAAACGACGTCAACGCGTCGGCATCGAGAACGGTTGAAGCCGATGACTTCAAAATGGCCAGAACGTCCGCCGCCGTCTCCTGGCCCACGGACGCGCCGGGACCGATTAGAACCGCATTTCGGCGTTGATCGCGCAAAAATTCGGAGAGTGCCTTGGCACCTGAAACGGACCGCACCATGATCGACGTGATCTGCGTCGCAATGATCGCCGTCGCAGTCGCATTGCCGACGAGCGTCACGACCCCCGCGCCGGACCTCAAGGCGCCGCGCGCGCCGAGCCGGGCCGCCCCAGTCTGCAGCGCGGGCCCGGACACAATGACCGCATGTCCACGGTCGTATTTATGACCGCCGTGCTTCGGCCAATTGAAATGCGAAACCCACAGCGCCGGCGCGTTCTCATTCAGTCGAGGCTTCAAGGTTTCGAGCACGCTCTCAGGAATGCCGATATCGGCGACCGTCACCTCTCCGCAAAGCTCCCGTCCCGGCATCAGAAGGTGCCCGGGTTTCATGCGGAAGAACGTCACGGTGCGGCGCGCCTGGATCGCAACGCCGCGAACTTCGCCGCTCGCCCCATCGAGGCCGCTCGGAACGTCAACGGCAAGCACCGGCAGCCCGCTTGCATTCACGGCCTCGACCAATTCTGCGGCATCCCCCTCGAGTGGCCGCGAAAGCCCGGCCCCGAACAGCGCGTCGATCACGAGGTGCATGCTTTGCAACGCGTCGGGCGTCGCCGGTCGAATGGGTAACGGCCAGCGGCGTGCCATTTCTGCAGCGTCGCCCTTGAGCGCCGATTTCTCACCGAGAAGAAACACCCGCACATCGAAACCATGATCGCGCAGGAGCCGGGCCGCGACGAAACCGTCGCCGCCGTTATTGCCGGGCCCGCAAAGAACCGAAATGCGGATATCGGGCCCGCGCGTCATCAGCGTCGCCACGTCCGCGACCGCTTTACCTGCCCGCGCCATCAGGTCGAGGCTGGCAACTCCCTGAGCTTCCGCCAAGCGATCGGCTTCTCCCGTTTCCCTGGGCGTCAACAATTCATTCATGTCACGTTCCTGATGCGCGCCTGAAGACAAGATGGTGTCCCCGTGGCTCTGCCTGTAAATTCAGCGATCGATCGCCTGCGACCGAAATGGGCAAAGAAGTCGCCGGAAATTTATTCATCCGGCATGAATTTTAGGCTTATTAGGCACACGGCAACGACCTTCGAAGCCGGGACTACACGCTAAACCGCTGACATAATTGGTATTTCTAAAGAATGCCACTGATGGCACGGCCTCTGCTAGCCTTGGGGCCACTGGGCAAGCGTGGGTTTCAAACGACATGCTGTCCACGATTCAAGGGGCGAAAATGAAAAAGATCGAAGCGATTATAAAGCCCTTCAAGCTCGATGAAGTAAAAGAAGCGCTACAAGAGATCGGCTTGCAAGGCATCACCGTCATCGAGGCTAAAGGGTTCGGCCGCCAGAAAGGTCACACCGAGCTCTATCGGGGTGCCGAATATGTCGTCGACTTCCTGCCGAAGGTGAAGATTGAGGTGGTTCTGAGCGACGACATGCTGGACAAGGCAGTCGAGTCCATCCAAAAGGCCGCGAAGACAGGCCGGATCGGCGACGGTAAGATCTTTATCTCGTCCATCGAAGACGCTATTCGCATCCGCACCGGTGAATCCGGACGCGATGCCATCTGACAAGAAAGAACTATAGAAAATCCTGACCACGCCTGACCTGGCCTTGCTGGCCCAACGATCCGGCATGCGTGAGTTCCATCGAAACGTCTAGACAGGGGAGTGTCTATGAAAAACGCGAATGACGTCCTGAAGTATATCAAGGACAAGGAAGCAAAGTTCGTGGACTTTCGCTTCACGGACACCAAAGGCAAGATGCAGCATGTCACCGCCGACGTCAGTTGCGTCGACGAAAGCATTTTCACCGATGGTTACGCTTTCGACGGCTCGTCGATCGCCGGCTGGAAGACGATCGAGGCGTCCGACATGACGTTGATGCCGGATCCGGCAACGGCGCATATCGATCCCTTCTTCGCACAAACGACCGTCGCGATTTTCTGCGACGTGCTCGAACCCTCGACCGGCCAGCCCTACGAACGCGATCCGCGCTCGGTTGCCAAGAAGGCTGAGGCCTACATGATGTCGCTTGGAATCGGCGACAAAGTCTACTTCGGTCCGGAAGCCGAATTCTTCATCTTCGACGATGTGCGGTTTTCGACCGATATGTACTCGGTCGGCTTCGAGGTCGACTCGAGCGAACTACCCACGAATACGGGCGCAGACGTTGAGACGGGGAACCTCGGCCATCGCCCCCGCGTGAAGGGCGGCTACTTCCCTGTTCCGCCGATTGATAGTGCCCAGGATATCCGCTCCGAGATGCTTTCCGTCCTCTCGGAAATGGGCGTCGCCGTCGAAAAGCATCACCACGAAGTTGCCGCCGCTCAGCACGAGCTCGGCGTCAAGTTCGGCCCGATGATCACGATGGCCGACCACATGCAGATCTATAAGTACGTCGTGCACAACGTCGCGCAGGCCTACGGCAAAACGGCAACGTTCATGCCGAAGCCCGTCTATGGCGACAACGGCTCGGGCATGCACGTCCACCAGTCGATCTGGAAGGGCAGCACGCCGATGTTCGCCGGCGACAAGTACGCCGACCTCTCGCAGATGTGCCTTTACTACATCGGCGGCATCCTGAAGCACGCCAAGGCCATCAATGCCTTCACCAACCCGCTGACCAACTCCTACAAGCGGTTGGTTCCGGGCTTCGAAGCGCCGGTGCTGCTTGCTTACTCGGCGCGCAACCGCTCTGCATCGTGCCGCATCCCGCACGTGACGAGCCCGAAGGCGAAGCGCATCGAAATCCGCTTCCCGGATCCGGGCGCCAACCCCTACCTCGCCTTCACGGCGATGCTGATGGCCGGCCTCGATGGCATCCAGAACAAGATCGATCCGGGCCCAGCGATGGACAAGAACCTTTACGACCTGCCCCCGGCCGAGCTTGCCAAGATCCCGACTGTCGCAGCTTCACTTCGCGAAGCTCTCGACAGCCTCGACAAGGATCGCGACTTCCTCAAAGCCGGCGGCGTCATGAACGACGATATGATCGACGCCTACATCGCGCTCCGCATGGAAGAAAACATGCGCTACGAGATGACGCCGCATCCGGTCGAGTACGACATGTACTACTCGGTCTGAAGATCGCGTGGCGAATGGGAATGCGAAGGCGGCTCGAAAGGGCCGCCTTTTTCTTTTGTGCGATCAATAGAAAAACAGCACTCCGCCGCAAACGGCGATCAGCGCGTAATAGAAGAACTTCTGCTCGCGGACGAGGAACCACGTCACGACGCGGCGCGGGATATCGGACCAGTTACAGCGGCCGACCGCCCCGAGCGTCAACCCGAGCACCAGTCCGATGATCAGTGAGTTGAACTCCAAGCCGTCGGTGACTGAGCGCACGCTTGCGGGAACATGACCGGAGAACCAGGGCAGCAGCGCAAAAAAGGCAGCGGCCGTCATCGCGCCGAATGCGAGGACCGAGAAGAACGACAGGATGGACCGCACGATCATGGTCGATCTCGGAATAAATCCGCTACGCTGAACCTTGCGTGAGGTTAGCGCAGAGACCCGAATAAACCGTTAACCATGATCGTCATCAGGAAGCGGCGCGGTGGCGCTCGACGCGGTCGAAGTAGAGCAAGGCGGCTCCGGATAGGACCATCGTGACGATGACGATCGCAATGAAACCCTGAATGGCGTTATCGGTCATCGCGATGCCGGCAAAGAGCGGCCCGATGAGCCCGCCGAGCTGATACATAATGATGAACCCGGCATTCGCGGCCGTGAGTTCGCTGCCCGTCAAACGCTCCCCGATGATCGCGAGGCCGAGCGCATAGAACGCCAGAATGATACCGCCGATGAGAAACGCCGTCACCAATCCGGTGAACGGATCGCCGAGTGCAAACGGGAGCGCAAGAGCGAGGCCAATGAAGAAAATCACGGCGGCAATCATCATTGCAAATCGGGACACGAGATCCGACAGCCAGCCAATGGGATACTGGAGCACGATCCCGCCCGCAGTCGTGACGGTCAGCATGGCAAGCGCCAGCTTCTCGGACCACCCTGCGGCAAGCGCCACGTTGGGGATCAACGAAAGAATGGTGATCTCCGAAAAGCCGCCAATAAACGCGGCGACCATAGCCACCGGAGACCTTCGTATGGCCGACGCGACGTTGGCTGAACTTTCGTCGTGGGCCATCGGCGGAGCGAGCCGCCGCCCAAGCACGATCGGCAATGCGGAGAGCCCCGTCACAGCGGCCGCAACGATGAATGGCCAGGGCCAAGCCAGCCCGAGCATCTGAAGCAAGACCGGTCCCACCGCATAACCGGTGAAAAAGACAATCGCATAGAGAGCAATGATCCGTCCGCGCGTCTCGTCACGCGCAATCTCATTGATCCAAGTCTCGCCTGCAAGCCACGGTATCGCAAACCCGGCACTCATCAGAACCCGGATCGCAATCCAGGCCCAGGGCGACTGAAAAAGACCGAGCGCCAGGAATCCCAAGCCACCGATCAGACAACCAAGCACGATCGCCGTGACCGATCCCAGTCTTGCAATGATGAGAGGCGCAATTGGAAGTGATAGGAGAATAGCGAATGGCGGAGCCGCGCCTGCCACGCCGATCATCCAAGCCGGCTGACCCCAGTTCTCGAACGTCAACGATGTCAGGGGAAAGCCCAAGCCAAAAGAAATGCCGGTGCCGAACGACGTCGAGCACACGGCGGCTAGGCTCAACAGCCTTTGGCGAGACCCGAGATGATCGATCGTCGACGACATTAGTTGGACGCTCCCTCATTTCAACACTGTTGGAATAAAGCTTGACTTGGCCCCCCGCAAGGGCAAATTTCAACACCGATGAAAACGAAACACACCCGTGGCCAAAGAGGGCTTGTCGAAGCCGAACTCGTTCACGCCTCGCTGTTGGAGGTGGAGCGCGGTGGCTTGGAGGGATTCGGTCTTCGATGTGCCGCGCGGGCAATTGGCTGCGACGTTGCGACATTAAGCTATCACTTCGGCTCCAAGGAGGGCCTGGAACGCGCAATCGCGGACCGATTGCAAAGCGAGGTGGCCGCCCCGAAGCCGGATTTGACATGGCAAACGCGCCTGACAGCGATGGCAAGGTCATATCGGCAAATTGCCAAGCGATACCCCAACGCCTTCCCTTTGTTGCTCCGCTTCTGGAGTACCGGACCGGGCGAAATGCAAATATGCGAAGAATGGTATCGAGCCCATTTTGACGCAGGACTGCGCGAAGCCGATATCGCGGCCGTCGGATTTGCGACCTATGCAGCCATACTCGGCGCGTGCGCAGGTGAGATCGGCGGCCTGCTCAACAGACCCAGCGCCGAAGCGCTTAGCGAAGTAGAAGGCCAGAGCGACCTGCCGATCACGAAAAAGCTGCTGCCGGCTTTTACGCACCTCAGCAAGGACGAAGTTTTCGACGCTGCAATTGCTATCCTTATATCGGGCATCGAATCCCAGGTCGCGAGGCAGCGCTTGCAGGAGCATAAACCGCGAACTCGACGGCCGAAGAGCCCCTGATGCTCAGGCGATCGTCGCGCGGCGGTCCTCAGGCATTTACTGAGGCGAGCACGTCCGAAAGTGCGGCGGCAAAAATATCGAGATCCTCATCGCGCCCGCACGAAACGCGGATGAAATGCTCCAACCCCTTCGCCACCGGCTTTCTGACGAAGACATCCCTCTCCAAAAGGCCCGCTAATACCCGCGCCGCGAACGGACCATCGCCGCCGCAGTCGATGGCGACGAAGCTCGCGGCTGACGGCAGCGATGAAAGGCCGTTCTCCTCGGCGATTTTGGCAATCCGGTTTCGCGAAGCCGAAATCTGCGCGACGGCTTGCTTCAGATAGTCCTGATCGTGAAGCGCCTGGCGCGCGCCGAGCTGCCCGACACGATTGATACCGTAATGATTGCGAACCTTGTCAAAGGCTTCGATCGTGCTTCGCTCGCCGAGCGCGTATCCGATGCGAGCGCCAGCCAGTCCATAAGCTTTCGAGAATGTCCGGTAGCGGATCACTTGCGGATTTGAAAGGTCGATCGGCGGCGACGTCGCCTCCGGCGCCGTGTCGCAATACGCTTCATCGAGAATGAGCAACGTCTCCGGCGGAAGTGCCGCTATGAGTGCCGCGACATCGCTGGCTCCCCACCACGTTCCCATCGGACTGTTGGGATTGGATACGTAGACCACCGGCGCACCGACGGCCTTCGCGGTGTCTATGAGGCGCGGAACATCCTCGCGGAACGCGCGCATGGGCACGGCGTGCAACTTCCCGCCGTGTGCAAGAACGTGAAAATTGAAAGTCGGATACGCGCCGTCCGTCGTGACGACATGCGTTCCAGGTGTCAGAAACAAAGAGCACGTGAGACCGAGAAGCCCGTCGATCCCCTCGCCGACAACGACGCATTCGATCGGGACGCCATGGTAGGCGGCGATCGCCGAGCGCAACTCATAGCTTTCAGGATCTGCGTATTTCCAATTCTCTGCCGCGGCGTCGCGCATGGTCGCGACGGCAAGCGGCGAGGCTCCGAAGACGCTCTCGTTCGCACCAAGCCGCGCGCGAAATGGCCTGCCCCGTGCACGTTCCAAGGCCTCCGGCCCGACGAATGGCACGAGCTTCGGTAGGGCTGCAACCGTCGGCGTGAAGGGAGGAAGAGACATGGATCGCTCTGGATTGAAAGTTCAATATTCAGATCAGCCCCAAATCGGCGAGTTTCTTACGCATATCCGCCGGCATGGATGCAAGTTGATCGCTTTTGCCCTTTGCGATGTCGGGAGGCGCGTCGTCTGCACTGAGATATCGCCAGCCTTGGAAGGCCCGCCGAGGTGTCGGACGCACGGCGATGAGCGGCGGCGCGAAAATGAGAAGACAGCACGGCGTGCCATCGTCCTTGGTCCCATCTTCAAAGCCGATGAGCTGTTGACGCACGAGAATGAAGCCCTTGATGACCCAATAGATCGAGCCGCCATCGAGCAGTTCGGCCTGTCGCTTCGGCGACTGGAACGTTCGATGATAAACGCCGCGCTTGCCCTCATGGGTCTTATACGGACGATGTGATGTCTGCCAGGCGGCAAGATCCTCGACCGTGTCGACGCCGACGCAGAGCTTGACGAGGTGCAATGTCATGGGCAGCGTTTTGCATCAGCTCCGGCGGAACGGCAACCGGCCTGTCACGTCCGATCAGGGCTTGGCGACACAGCTTCCAGCATATTGGGCGAAAACCGGCTGTCCAAAAAGGCCGAAGTGGCGGGAATGAACCGCTGGAAACCTTCCCGTGGCCGGGTCGCGGTCGTAGATGGTCGTCAGATTGAGAAAACCCTCGTTGACGACCTCGAGGAAATGGTTGGCGTTGATCGCCCGCACGATTTTGAGAGTAGCCGCTGTTCGCCCGTCGAGAATAAGCGACGCCGACTGATGGTCGAGATCGATGCCGCCAATCTCGAACGCCAGGTCCGAGGGCGGCGAGGCTTGGTACTTACCGGCTTCGTAGGTCCAAGCGTAGCCTTTGTCGAAATCGCAGACGACGTGGGTTGGCATGCTCTCCTGAGCAAAGGCCGGAGCGTTCAGCCAAAGCACCCCCGAAAGAACCACGATCAGAGCCCAAATCCGGCAGTTCGGCATTTGCAAATTCCCGTTTCGCAAAGAAGTTCCTCCGCCCGTCGTTCAGATCCGCCGCAAACCGTACCAGCATGACGCGACACTACCGCCCACGCTAGGGCCGGCGCGTCGGTCCGTACTCGCGGTTTGCCTTCAGACTGCCGCGGATATGTTATGGGCTGCGAACCCAACCCATTAGAGCATTTTCAAGCGAAGTGGATACAGGTTCGCGTGAAGAAAATGCGACCAAATAAAGAGACAGGACGAGTGGCCATGCGATCAACAGCACTATTCTTCCTGCTTTGTCTGGCGACCGCTCTGCCGTCCGCCGCTTACGCAAAAAAGCCGAAACCCGACACTCCGGACGACAAGCTCAATTGCAAGCAGATTTCCGGACGGATGCAAGTGCACATCCTACAGCTCCGCGGTTTTGACAACCAGAAGCAAGCATCAAACCTTTCCCGCAGCATACAGTCAGGCATGGCGGCGACGTTCGGTAACCAGTCGCACGGCGTCGACCCGCAAGGTCAGCACGACGCGGATATTCAGGCGCTACAGGCCTACAACCAGCGACTCGTTGCACTGGGCTGCAAAAGCTACGACCTCCAAAAAGAACTCAGCGTAACAGACCCGCACGAAACTCCGGCGCCTACCATCCCGGCACCGAAAAAGAAGAAGGCACCTGCAGCCGCTTCGCCTCCGGCTCCTGCGACGACGAAACCCGTGCCCTGAGGAACGAGACGATCACCACCTGTTGCTGACCGGGATGGCATTTGGCGATAAGCTGGCCGAATGACCGATCCCAACGCCACCCCATCGTCCATCGAGCCTGCGACTGTTGTGCCTTGGCCGCCGTTGCTGTTTGCCGGCGCCATCGTGCTTGCATGGACGCTGACCATGTTGGTGCCGCTGCCGTGGCCCGGAATAGACGACGCTGCCGCGCACTGGCTAGGCCTGAGCTTCGGCGTGCTCGGGCTTCTCCTGATCGTCTTCGCCTTCAAAAGCCTGCTCGCGCATCAAACGACCGTCCTGCCGAACAAAACCCCAAGCGTGCTCGTCACGACCGGACCTTACGTGAGGTTCCGCAACCCGATTTACCTTGGCGAAGTTCTGCTGCTCCTTTATGGAGCCGAAATTACGAAATCGATCTGGTTCGTCGCGGCGGCGGCAATGTTCGCCGTTCTGGTGACGGCATTGCAGATCATCCCAGAGGAACGCCACCTGGAAGCGATTTTCGGCGACGCGTATGTAGACTATAAATCCCGCACCCGGCGCTGGATTTGATATTTCACCGCCATGAGCAGCGACCTCGCCGACAAGGAACGTGAGTTTATAGCCGGGCTTGCCGAAGACACCGGCCGCGACCTCGCGGGCTGGATGGCCGCGATTGCCGAGAGCGGCTTCAGCGAACGCAACGACATCATCGATTGGTTGCGGCACCAGGGCTTCCAATTCGCATGGGCCTCGTGGCTCGAGCGCATTCATCACAACGACGGCCGGCTCATCTACGCGAACGACGCCGACCGCGCACCCGCGTCGATCCGCCGGCCATCCCCGAGAGAGCCAGCCGACGAGCCGCCGTCTCGTGCGCGGCCCTTCCGCGAATGGAGACCTCCTGCTCCGTCGCCACCGCCGGCGCCGGTTGCAGTGATCAGCGGCGACCCCATTCAACATCTCCTGAGCGAAGCCAAGGGCTTGCGGCCGCTCGCCGAGCACGTGCTCCGCGAGGTCGGTCGCGCCGTTCCCGGCACGGAATTCGCGGCCAAGGCAGTCTTCGTCATGATGTCCGCGCCAAACCCCTTCGCCGCGTTACATCCAGGGCCCAAAAAACTGCGTCTCTACGCAAACTTCGGACCGGCAGGAGCCAAGCGCAGCCAACTCGCCGAACCGGCAAACAAGACCGCCCCACCCTTCCGCGAGATGCTGTTGCTCGACGACGTCCGCGAGCTCGATGAGGATTTCCAACGCCTGATCCGCGCCGCGGCGGCGCGCTAGATCTTCAGTATTCGTTTAGATTGCATCTACCTTGGGCGGTCGGCACCATTGATTTGCCGGAATTTTCGCGCCATTGCGGGCGTGGAGGCGTCGATGTCGGCAAAGCAGGGGCCCGCAAGGGCGCGATATCTCGCGATTATTGTCGTTATGGCGTTGGCGGGCGGCGCACATGCTCAGACCGCCAAGCGTGACGCGATCGGAGATTGGCTGAAGAAGGTCGAAGGCAAGACGGCCGCCGATCCCGCTGCGACCGCGCTCGATCCGACAAAAAAGCCATCAAAGCCCGACGATCAGCCCCCGGCCGACATTGCCGATCCGCGCGATGGCGATCCGCAATACGAGCGGGCCAAGGCGCTGATGACCGCTATCGATGCGGTTCTGAGGGACGCCGCAACGACGCGAGCTGGCGCAAGCAAGCTCCCGAGCCGCGACGATTACGTCATCCCGCCCTTTTGGAAAGAGACGCGCGAAGACCGCAACGCCAAGGTCCGCGACCTCTTGGACTCGGCGCTTGCGATCGTCACCAACGCGCCTGTGGTCGAAGTGCAAAAGCAGATCGAGGTGCTTCGCCATAACATCCGCGAGCTCGAGGACGCCAACGTCAAGCTGAAGGAGAAACAGCTCGTTGCGCCGAAAGACGCGACTCTGCCCGGCATCCTGAACGATACCGTCGCCTCGATCGAGGACCAGATCACCGAGAACAAGAAGAGGATCGAAGCCAACCGCGCCGAGATCAAAAATAAGAAGGATGAGATCGCTTCGGCGTTGAAAAATTCGGGTCTCGATCTCGCGCCTGACCAAGTCGATCTGTTGCTCGACAGCGTTCTCTCCGGCGATCTCATTCGGCTCGTTGCCGTTTTCAACGCCGCGAAAATGATCGACGGTCAATTGGCAAAACTGATCGGGACGACCGGCGATAACATGGAAGCGGCCCGGCGCTATTTCGCCATGCACGCCGCGCTATTCGCGATGCTCGTTCAAGCGCAGGACGCGACGATCACCAAAATAGACACGCAGTACCTTCCGAAGCTCGACGCCATCATCGCCGACATAGCCGCGGCGCGTGCGCGGACGGGGGATTTGATGAAAGCCGAAAATCGGCCCGACCAGCAGCGCGCTCTCGAATCCAATCGCGCCAGCCAACAGGTGGCCGACGAGGCGGCAAAGGCCTACCGGCGTTATCTGCAGCAACAGCGCGAACAAATTGCCGGCGCTAGGCTGAAGGCCACACACGATCTTAAGATTGCCGACAATACCTACGAGACGGTCGAAGCCAGCGTTCAGCTGCGAAATTTGATTCGTGAGAGTTCGACATCGTTCGAGGCGATTCAAAAACTCGAAGCTCCGAGTTTCGATCAAATCTTCAAAAGCGATGAGTTGCGCAGGGAATTCGAGCATTTAACGCGCAAGCTCGACGTCCCGGCAAGCTGAAAACCCTGTGTAACCGGCCGTCGAGGCTTCTGTTTAAGTGCCGCATCGATTATGTTCGGCTCGGACTATTACATAGTCCCATGATCAGGCATGCGATGGTATTTTCGGGGAAAATCAGAGAGAGCGCTGCGGCGACGAGGACGTTCGCGCAGCTGCGTATCGACAGACGTGTACTGTCGACACCCGCGCGCACCATTGCGATCTCCAACATTTCGACCGTCAGTGTCGGAACGCACGTAACGGCGCGGCCGAAGGGGCTCTTCTGGCTGATCGCGGCGTTCTTCCTCGTTATGGCGTTGGGCTCGATGCGGCCGGACTTCTCCTGGGGACCACTGACACCGACCGGCATAACGGTCGTCCTCGGATTCATCGGGCTCGCGTTCGCCGGGCTCGCGGTTCGCCCCGATGACAAAACGCACTATCTGCTGATCTCGTCGAACGACGGAATCATCTCGAGATTTACCGCACCCGACCGGTCCATTCTCGAAGAGGTCCGCAGCATTCTGACCGAGAAGATCAACCGCAATGACGAATCGATGACGTTCAACGTTAATTTCGAGCGCGGACAGATCGAAAATCTCGGACCCTCGCATGGCGGCGGCCACCATCCGTCGGCCCAACCGCACGTCACGACAGGCGGACACCCGGCGCAGCCAGGGAGTAGCGGCGGTACGCAGGATCGAATGCCACCGGCTGCAACGCAAAGACCGCGGCCGGCACCCGCGCAGCCGGAGCACACAGGCCCCGCACCCCGTCAATCTCAGCCCCAGCCGCACCACCAGCAGCCCCAACGAATTCAGCCAGCGCTTCCATCGGCAATGAATGGAGCGGCCGCCCCCGTCGCCGCGTCGGATTCCTTCGTCGATTACACGGGCGTCCTTCCGGCAATCGTCGAAATGCACCGCTTCTACGCGCGCCAGACGGGCACGCAGCACCTGGAACAGCGACTATCCGAACTCGAGTTGCTGATGCGGGCCGGAACGCCGACTTCGGCGCAGAAAGGCCGACTGCGGGAATTATCAGGCGAGATGTCCCAGATTCTCGGCGCCTACCCGCAAGCCGTCGAGCTTTTCGAACACATCAACGGCCTCGTCTGACGCCTTTCATCGCCGGTACTGAACGAACTCGGTCAGCTGACCGACGCGATCGTAAAGCTTTCGCGCTGTCGCGTTGTCGTCTTGGGTGGCCCAATACGTCCGATTCACGCCGCGCCGATCGGCTTCCGCGTAGATCGCTTCGATAAGCGCGCGCCCCACGCCCTTCCCGCGCGCCTCGGGTGCAACGAAGAGATCTTCGAGATAGCAGTACCAGGTGAGCGACCACGTCGACCGATGGAAGACGAGAGCCGCAATGCCGAGCGCCTGCCCCTTATCGTCGCGAGCGATCAGCGCCATCATGTTGTCCTCTTGCTCAAGGAGGCGCCGCCACGTCAGCGCGATGACATCTTCGGGCACGCTCGCCTTGTAGAAGGCGATGTAATCCCAAAACAGCCGCAACCAATCCTGCTCGTCGCTTGCCACAATTGGCCTGACGTTGACCGTCATCTGCTGCACCTTCCCGTCAGTTCTGAGCGTCTCTATGAGGCACCGGGCGCGTCATGTCAGCCACGCTTTCCTGCACCGGCTCCGTGCGGGCGCGAAGTCGCGCCGGAAATAGCGGCTATTCAGTAACAGGCGGGGTCCCGATCGATGTTCGCTAATGCCCATTCCTTGAACAATCATATGCTCGCCCGTACAAGTCCGGCTTAGCTCTAGGGACGAAGCGAAGAGATGCGGCAGCTTTCCATTTACATCGCAGCATTGGCGTCGTTGTTGGCGTTGGCGGCATACAATCCGCTTTCCGCTGAGATTGAAGCCGGTGGATCCGTTAACTTGGACGCCTGCGCCGGCGATACCACGCATCTCGGCGTGTCGCGCATCGTCGAAATAAAATCGGATGGCGGACCCAATGTCGGCGGCGACATGCGCGGTGCCGAACAGCTGCTGAACGAAGGCGAAGTCGTTTTGACGTTCGACGATGGCCCGATGCGGTCGGTGACGAAGCCCATACTCAAGGCGCTCGCTGACCAATGCACCAAAGCCACCTTCTTCATGGTCGGCCAAATGGCGCTGGCCGACGTCGCGATGGTGCGTGAAGTCGCGGCTGCCGGTCACACGGTCGGCACGCACACCTGGTCGCATAAAAACCTGCGTGCCGTCTCGCTGGCCAAATCTCAGCAGGAGATCGAGGCAGCGATCTCGACCGTGTCGCAAGCCAAGGGCACGCCTGTCGCCCCGCTTTTCCGCTTCCCGTATCTGAACTCGACGAAGCAGACGGAGAATTATCTCAAGGGCCGGAATATCGCCGCCATCTGGATCGACGTCGATTCAAAGGATTATCTGACGCGCAGTCCGAAAGTCGTCCAGCAACGCATCCTCGCGCAGCTCGCCACGGCGAAGAAGGGCATCATCTTGATGCACGACATTCACGCTTGGACTGCCGCCATGCTGCCTGATCTCTTGAAGGAACTCCACGACCGCGGCTTCAAGGTCGTCCACTTCGTTCCTGAAGGCCATATCGAGACGATCGCCTCCTACGACGACGCCGCCCAGAAGGCTCTCGCCGCGAAGGCAGCGAAGAAAGCCGCAAATCCGATCGCCACGCGCTCGATTGTCTGGCCGATGTCACCGGCGCCTGCACCGTCGGCGGAGACAGACGTCGCTGCCGTGACAGTACCCGGAACCAAACACAAGCCGAGCCGCTACAAGAAAATTTCGACCAAGCCCTCGATTACCGAAGGCCTATCGGGCGAAAATTCCGAAGCTCCAGCGACGGCTGCAAAAAATAAAAAAGGCGTCAAGCCAAAGGAGCCGGAATCGGTCTGGCCGTCCTTCTTCAACTGATCACACGGCAAGCCTGGCGCTCAGGCTGCCCGATTTGGGCTGGCGCCAGCCGGCGGAGCGTTCCCTGCTGGTGGCGGAGGCATGATCGAACTCTCCCCGACAGCTGGCACGTGAGCCGAGATCGCCTCGCGCAGGGCTTGCTCCTTCGTGTGATCGAGCGACGTTTGTAGAAGTTCGCCGCCAGTCCCCCTGATCGCCTCCAAAAGCTTGTCTTCCGTCATCTTCCTGATTTCGACGAAGAGAGCAGCAGTCCCTGGTGTCAGCTTGGACGCCAGTTTCTTCATGAAGTCGTCGTTAATGCCGTAGTCGGAAAGCGCGCCGCCCAGCGCACCGGAGGCGAGCCCGACCGCCGCGCCAAGCAGCGGCATCAGGAAAATCAAGCCGACCAGCGTTCCCCAGAAGCCGCCGGATATGGCGCCCGCAGCGGTCGTATTCATCAGCTGATTGAGTTTCACCCTGCCGTCTTCTCGTCGGACCGCGATCACGGCATCGCCGATCTCGACCAGATACTCGTTTTGAAGTTGGAGCAGCTTCGTGCGCATTTCTTCGGCTTTCGCCTCGTTCGGATAGACGATGACCACGAGATCGGACATGGCGGTATCTCCAGCGTTGAGAGCCGGATGATCATGCGCCGAACGATCCAACTTCATCGCCAAGGAAATAGATCAAATTGGAGAATGTCGGCCGGAGCTGGTTCCGGCGTTAATCATCGCATCGGCCCAGCGATCCGACCTATTTGAGCGCTGCCGGCACAGCCGGCCACGGCATTGCTTTCTGATTTTTAAGGCGTTGGACGGCTTCCGGAAAGATTGGCGCAGGCAAATTCGCTGCACCCCCGCGATGCGCAGCACGCGCACGACCCTCATGGATCAGGAACGACGAAGATGGATGACACCACGGCAAGCCGCCCCAAATCGGTAGGCACAATCGCTTCGCATAAACGGACCCTGGCAGCTTGCGCTGCGGTCGTAGCGGCACTCGGCGCGACCGCCGTCTTTGCCAACACGGACAATATCCCCGGCAAGTCGATGGTGACGCCAGTCGCCGACCTGAGCGCGACGCATCAGGACAGTCAGAGCGAGCCGGGCTTCGCCAATCTCGTCGATCGCGTGAAACCGGCCGTCGTTTCGGTGTTCGTGAAAGCGGACCAAATCGAAGATGTCGCCAGCATGTCGGATGGTCAGCCGGACGGGCAAGACGAAGGAGACAACCCGTTCCAGGGCCAGCCTTTCAACTTCCGACAGTTCGGTCCGCAATCGGACAATGGCAATGGCAACGCCAAGCCTCGCCACCACCTCATGCAGGCGCAGGGCTCCGGCTTCTTCATTTCCGCGGACGGCTATTTGATTACGAACAATCACGTCGTCGACCACGCCAAGAGCGTTGAGGTCGCAATGGAGGATGGAAAACGCTATCCCGCCAAAGTGGCAGGCACCGACCCGAAAACGGACATCGCCCTCCTGAAAGTCGAGGGATCTTCCGACTTCCCGTTCGTGCGCTTCGCGCCGTCGAAGCCGCGCATTGGCGACTGGGTCGTGGCGATGGGCAACCCGTTCGGCCTCGGTGGCACGGTCACGGCAGGCATCGTATCGGCCAACGGCCGCGATATCGGAGCCGGACCCTATGATGATTTCATTCAGATCGATGCTCCGATCAACAAAGGCAATTCGGGCGGTCCGACGTTCAATCAATTGGGCGAAGTCGTTGGCGTGAACACCGCCATCTTCTCTCCGTCGGGTGGCTCGGTTGGTATCGCGTTCGACATTCCTGCCGAAACCGCCAAACACGTCGCCGACGAGCTCAAATCGTCAGGCCAGGTCGTTCGCGGTTGGATCGGCGTATCGATCCAGCCGGTGACGGCAGACATCGCTGACAGCCTCGGATTGAAGGAGGCCAAAGGCGCATTGGTTGACGAGCCGCAAGTCGGCGGCCCTGCGCTTGCAGCAGGGCTGAAAGCTCAGGACGTGATCGTTTCCGTAGATGGGAAGCCGATCAAGGACGGACGCGATCTCGCCCGCACGATCGCCGGCATGTCGCCCGGCAAAACGATCGATGTCGCGGTCATTCGCGATGGCCACTCCCGGAACTTCGATCTGAAGGTCGGCACCTATCCCGACGACAAGGCCGCACAAAAGGAGCAGCCTGCCGATACCGACACGAAGCTCGGCATGACACTGGCTCCTGCAGATAGCGTGCAGGGCGCGGGCTCCAGGGGCGCCGTGGTCGTAAACGTCGATCCTGACGGCACCGCCGCCGAGAAGGGCATTCAGCGGGGCGACATCATTCTGTCGGTCGGAGGCAAATCCGTCTCGGGCCCGCAGGACATAACCAAGGCGCTGCGTGAGGCCAAGAAGCAGAGTAAACGCGCGGTCCTGATGCAGCTGAAGACCGCCAGCGGCGATCGCTACGTCGCGATCCCAACCGCCTGAAGGCGATCCGCGTTTAGATTATCGCGAAAAAAAGGAGCCGTCCGTCAATAGCTGACGGACGGCTCCGAAAATCTGAGCCTTGCTCAAGTACATAAGCACTTGAAAATACAATGGTGCGGTTGAAAGGACTCGAACCTTCACGCCGTTTCCAGCGCTACCACCTCAAGGTAGTGCGTCTACCAATTCCGCCACAACCGCAGTCCCGACCCGTAGGATCTGGAAATCGCGAAAGGGCGTTTGGCGCTGCCCAAATCCGCGAAGACGCCGACGTAACAGAGCGTTCTCACAAACGCAAGCGGCAGTTTGCCAGGGGCACATCAAACCATTTGACCCGGACTCACTCTATATAATGAGATGATCGCTATTACCGGGCTCCGGATCGCCGGAATCCCGCTTGAATTAGCCGATTTTTGAGGTTCGACGCCGTTCGAGAACCAGCCAGATTAACGCCGATGCCATCCAAATTATCGATTACAAACACCTCTGCCGCCGTCGATTGGGTCATCAGCAATGGCTACGTCGAATACGACCGCGCCCTCGCCGTGATGGCGCGCCGGACAACGGCAATTCGCGAAGGCCGGGCGAAGGAACTGGTCTGGCTACTGGAACATCCGCCGCTATACACGGCCGGCACCGGGGCGAAGGAGAAGGACCTTCTGAACCCCCGCTCACTCCCCGTTTATCACACCAACCGCGGCGGCCAGTTCACCTATCACGGTCCGGGTCAGCGTGTGGCGTACCTCATGCTCGACCTTGAAACCCGCGGCCGCGATATCCGCAGCCTCATAACCCACCTCGAAAAATGGCTGATCAATACGCTCGCCGAGTTCAATGTCGTTGGCGAAACGCGGCACGACCGCGTCGGCATCTGGATCAGACGGCCGTCAAAAGGTGAAGCGGTCGAGGACAAGATCGCCGCCATCGGTCTTCGCGTCAGCCGATGGGTAACCAGCCATGGCATAGCCCTGAACGTCGACCCCGATCTTTCTCAATTCGACGGCATCGTCCCGTGCGGCATCCGCGATCATGGCGTGACGAGCCTGGCCGGCCTCGGTTTGCCCGTGACGCTCTACGACGTCGACGTCGCGCTGCGCAGAAGTTTTCAACAGATTTTCGGACCGACGAGACTCATCGAGAGTGATGGCCTCGATATTTAGGCCGAAAGCGGACGATCGGCACGTCAACACTCAGGCCGCAAAAAGAAAAAGGCGCCTGCATCCGAGGGGGACACAAGCGCCAAACAGGCGATGCCGCAACCTTTTCTCTACCTTATTTTCCCCTCTCCCTCTTTCGAGGCGCTGCCAGCGGGCGGCGCGAGCCCCTTTTCGGAAGAATCGTAGTAGAGAAATCCCCCCTCGACCGAGACGCTTTCCGAACCATCGAGTTCGTACTCGTCGTTCACATTGTCGTTGAGGCGGACGATGCAGCTCTTCTGACAGACCCCGCCAATCACCTTACCTACTGGCAGAACCGCGTCTTGAAGGGACGAGCCCTGGGTGATGGTGAGCTTGACCTCATTATCACCTCGGTTTGCAATCGTGGCTGCGGAAGCAGCCGAGGTCATAAGAAGAACTGCGATCATGCGAGCCGTAAGAGCCAGAAGGTCAAAACGGCCGCTCCTGCGATCGCGGCAGAAATCCATTACTTCTTCTTCTTAGCTGCCTTCTTGGCAGGAGCCTTCTTGGCGGCTTTCTTTGCAGCTTTAGCCATTTTAAATCGTCCTTCCGTTTGGATCGTTGACAGACGCACGTCTGTCGACCCGACTCGAGTCAGGTCGTATTGACATTGATTAGATTCAAGACAATGCACAAACGAAATTTGGCGTTTGGTGATATCGGAAATTTCGATAGATGAGTTTTCCACGCATCCGATGAGGATCTCACGCGATGGACGTCAATCTCGCTCGTACATTCCTCGTCGTCGCCGAGACCGGAAGCTTCGTCGATACGGCACGCAAGCTGAACATTACCCAGTCAACCGTCTCCGCACGCATCAAAGGCCTGGAAGATCTGCTCGGACGGCCACTTTTCACGCGCTCAAAGTCGGGCGCCGAACTCACCGGCGCCGGCGAACTCTTTCAGAAGCATGCACTCGCGATGGTCCGCGTTTGGCAACAAGCGCAGCTGCAGGTCTCGCTTGCCGATCAGCATCCTGAGCACATTTCCGTCGGCGCGCCGTTGAGCCTTTGGGGCGGATTCCTGTTGAAATGGGCCGCAGGATTGCGAGTCCAGATCCCCGGCATCGCGGTTTCCGCGACTGCAGGTGCGTCGGCCATGTTGAGCCAACGCCTCATTGAAGGAACGCTCGATCTCGCGATCATGTACCGCCCGTCGCCCCCTCCGGGCCTGACGATCGAACATTTGTTCGACGAGGAGTTCGTTCTGGTCTCGTCATCGAAAGCGGCCGCGCGGCGAGGCGTTAACGACTATCTGCTCGTCGATTGGGGAACGGATTTCTTGCAGGATCACGCCGCCGCATTTCCCGAGCACGCAAATCCCGCGATCAGTCTCGATCTCGGACCGATGGGCCTGGACTATCTGCTGGCGAACGAATGCTCTGGATATTTTCCGGCGCGAATGGTGCGCAAATTGATCGCGCGCGGCCGGGTCAGAGAGCCCAAACGCGCGCGGAAATTCACTTATCCGGTATATATGGTCTATCCGGAAACCCGGAACGAAGAGGCCTATGAGCCTATTCTGCGCGGTTTGAGGCGGGCGGCCGCCAAGCTCGGCTGATGGCCCGGCCGCCCCACATCACGCATTGTTTCTATTCCTGACGCCGGACCGGCTCAGGCGAACGCGCTCAAACGAACTCGAGAATTACCGCGTCGACCGCGAGGCTGTCGCCGGGTTGCGCGGCAACCTTCTTCACCTTGCCGTCGCGCTCGGCCTTCAAGATGTTCTCCATCTTCATGGCCTCGACGATTGCCAGATTGTCCCCGGCCTTCACTTCCTGTCCCTCGACGACGTTCACCGCCTTGACCAGTCCCGGCATGGGGCAGAGCAGAAACTTCGACATGTCCGCCGCAACCTTGACCGGCATCAGGCTCGCAAGTTCCGCCTCGCGCTGCGTATAGACGTAGGTCGGCGCCTGGATGCCGCGATAGGAAAGGGTCATCCCGTTGGAAATCGGACGAACCTGAACCGCGACCTCGGCCCCATCGACCGTTCCGAACCAAACCGGCTCGCCCGGCCACCACTCGGATGTGATCTCCATGGTCTTCGTCGGCTGACCATCGCCGCCGAGGATCGATACATAATAAGGTCCCGGAATGGCGCCGAGGACTTCGAGCTCAACCGTCGCCGGGCCGATTTTTACGATCCGGCGCTTGGCGAAGCGGATTGAATGCCCCGACATCTGGTCCGTGATATCGCGGCGGCGCGAATTGCCGAGGTGATCGATCGTCCCCGCCACTGCGGCGAGCGTGACCAGATCCTTGCCCTCGGGAGCCCGAGGCGCGAACCCGTCGGGGTACTCTTCTTTGATGAAACCCGTCGAAATCTTGCCGGAGCGCCAACGCGGATGCTGCATCATCGCCGAGACGAAGGGCACGTTGTGCTGGATGCCGTCGATGTAGAACGCGTCTAGCGCATCCGATTGGGCGTCGATCGCCGCTTCACGCGTCGGCGCATGCGTGACGAGCTTGGCGATCATCGGATCGTAGTACATCGAGATCTCGCCACCTTCGAAGACGCCGGTGTCGTTTCGGACCGTGACGCCTCCCTTGGTCGCCTCTGCAGGCGGCCGGTATTTGACCAGGCGGCCGATCGAAGGCAGGAAGTTGCGGAACGGATCTTCAGCGTAGACCCGGCTCTCGACCGCCCATCCGTTGAGCTTGATATCCGACTGCTTGAACGGCAGCTTCTCGCCCGCCGCGACCCGGATCATCTGCTCGACGAGGTCGATGCCCGTTACGAGTTCCGTCACCGGATGCTCGACCTGGAGGCGCGTGTTCATTTCAAGAAAATAGAAGGATCGGTCCTGGCCCGCGACGAACTCGACGGTGCCTGCGCTATCGTAACCGACAGCCTTTGAGAGGGCGACGGCCTGCTCGCCCATCGCCTTGCGGGTCTTCTCGTCGAGCAAGGGCGACGGGGCTTCCTCGAGAACCTTCTGGTTCCGGCGCTGAATGGAGCATTCGCGCTCGCCGAGATAGACGACATTCCCGTGCTTATCGCCGAGGACCTGGATTTCGATGTGGCGGGGATTTTCGATGAACTTTTCTACGAAGCAGCGATCGTCCCCAAATGACGATTTGGCTTCCGAACGGGCGAGTTCGAAACCTTCTGCAGCCTCTTTCGCGTCATAGGCGATACGCATGCCCTTGCCGCCGCCGCCAGCGGAGGCCTTGATCATCACCGGATAGCCGATCTCGTTGGCGATCTGGACCGCATGCTTGGCGTCCTTGATCTCGCCCATGTAGCCGGGAACGGTTGAAACCTTGGCGGCAGCAGCCGCCTTCTTGCTTTCGATCTTGTCGCCCATTGCGGCGATGGCTTTGGGGTTGGGGCCGATGAAGACGATGCCGTTCTTCTGCAGCGCGACCGGAAAGGCCTCCCGCTCCGACAGGAACCCATAGCCCGGATGAACCGCCTCGGCGCCGGTCGCCTTGCAGGCCTCGATGATCTTGTCCATCAGCAGGTAGGACTGCGCCGCGGGTGCGGGACCGATGTGAACGGCTTCATCCGCCATTTCGACATGGAGGGCATCCCGGTCGGCGTCCGAATAGACCGCAACCGTCTTGATGCCCATTTTGCGCGCCGACTTTATTACGCGGCAGGCAATCTCACCGCGGTTGGCAATCAGAATCTTCTTGAACATCGGCGGGTCCCGGTCCTTCCCGTAAGCTCTTTTAGGTGCCTCAGCTTGTCGCAAGGCAAGACGCCGTTCTAGAGCCTGTGGAAGGCGTCGTAAACACGCCTCGAGATGGGCCGGCACCGCGAACTGTGCGATCCGCTGCCGCACAGCTGAAGACCGCCGAAGGCGTCCTTTACCGGCCCGATCAGAGGGGTAACCGGGCCTAAACCCCTTAATCCGTCAGGCAGCGTCGCCTAGCCGGCAAACCGCCTCGGTAAGAACAGGGTGAATCCGGGGGCTTTCTCGATTCAAATACGAGACGAGCGCCTTCTCGCTCGGGCTCAAACGGCCGTTGCGGCCGAGACGGCTGACGAGCCAAGTCGCCTCCGCTTCGGTAATTTCCTCGTGCGTGATGATCTCGATGCGCTGGTGCTCGAGCCGGGCCAACGCGCGCTCCTCGGCCGTCTGATCGAGGTACGCGTCCTGCACGGACGCCAAGTTCGCTTGCACCATGGAAAGAAGAGCGGCGAGCATCGACGTTTCCTCTTCCTGATTGTCGAGCGTTGCTTCCTGCCGCAACGCTTCTTCGCGCGAGGGAACTGCGTAGCCTGATGCCGCCATCATGACGTTGGCGATCGCTTTCACGAAAAGATCGGTCCAAGCCGGATTGGGGGCACTGCCCGAAATCGCTTCGTCGATATCGAAGAGAACGTCGGCCTCGGCCCGCGTCACTGCAACGGCTCCATCGCCCGCGAAGGCGTAGAGCATGCGCCGAATAAGATCGACTTCAGCTTCGCTGATGTTGCCGGCGGGCAGACCTTTGCCGTTGCGCAGCGGTCCGGTGCCGTCGACGACCGCGTGCTTTACCTGCTCAAGTGCAAACTTGACGAGGCTGACGGGAGCCCAGCGCGCCTTGTCGAGAACATTGACGACGAGTTCGAGTTCGGTCTTCCGATCGATCTTCCCGTCTCTCGAAACGAGATCTATCAGCCAATTCGAGTTGTCGGCCGTGATGTAGCCCCGGGGCGCTTCCTGAAAGACGATGTAATCGGTAATGGCTTCGATGAAGAATTCAGGCCACTCGGGATTATACACCCCGCAAGCGTGATTCAGCGTGAAAAGCAGATTGGCTTCATCGGAGGAGAGGATCCCGTCCTCGTAGAAGACACGGCGAAAATGCACAATATCGATCAGATCGATCGTTCTGCGCTTCAGAATATCGTCTATCGGCAGCGACCGAAGCCCACTCATCGAATGCCCCCACACCAGGCCAACTATGGCCAAGGAGCGTAGGTCGCGATGTTTAATTGCACCTTAAGAGGCGAGCAAAAATTGAACACGGAAAAGGCCATCAGGCGAATTGTGGCTGCGTCGTCACAGGACCTGCAAAACGTTGGGGGGCCGCAGCTCCCCGCTGCGACCCCCGTAACCCCCCGCCGTGCTCCCGCGTGCGCGACGGGTAAGTTTCAATGGAGTTATCTACACCTCAGAATGAACGGTTGCTGAAAGCCTGACCGGCCCGCGCAGATGCCCTCAGTCTTTCGACGGAACACGACGGCCATGGATTTGGAGCGGACATAATAAAGCCCGTCCGGAAGGGGGGATTTCCGAACGGGCACGCCGGCTCAGTGCGATATCGGACGCACGCGGCCGAATGAAAAATACCGGCGGGAAAAGCTTCCATGGCCGAGTGCGATCGGCTGCCGCCGAAGCGTGATCCCGCAATCACGACAGACAGTTGCTAAAGGAACGGACGCTGCCCCCAATTCCGTCGCGAAGGCTCTGGCGAAGTGCGAGAAAAATTGGCGAATTGAATGTCAGGCCGCAAGCTGCGCCAGCAGCCGGGCGCGCGATTGCGGAAGAGATTGGCCGCGCGGAAGCAAAAGATGCTTCTCGATGAAATGTCCCGTCAGCACGAATCCGAGATTGACGTCCTGCGCCGTCACAGGTCCCGACCGCTGCTTCGTCAGGAACTGAGGCAGCGCCAACAGTTTATCCCGATAGGGCTCGCCGGCTGAGGCGGAGACGGCTCGGCCCGACTTCGGCGAAACGTAGATGAGCTGGTCGTTGCTGCCGGTTGCGGCGCATTGGCTGAGGTCGAGACCGAAGCCGAGTTCGTCGAGCAGCGCCATCTCCCACCGGACGAGAAGCGCCGGCCAAACGGTCAGATCATTGAGAAAGCCGAGAACGAAGAGCGTAATCTCATAGAGATTGGGATGCGGATCGCGTTCGGGCAGCAGCCGCGTGAGCGTCGTGATCGAAGAAAGCGCCATCAGCGCCTGCGCATCGTCGAGCGTCTCGGCAGCGAATGCGCGCCGCATTTCGAGGCTCATGGTGCCGAGCTGGTCCGCGAGACGCGCCTTCCATTCTGCATCGACATGATTGCCGGGTTGCAGAATGGGTCTGAGGCGTCGCGAACGCCCGCCATGGACGAGCCCCATGTGCCGGCCATGCGCTCTCGTCCATAGATCGACGATCGCCGCAGTCTCGCCGTGGGGCTTTACCGAAAGAATGATGCCTTCATCGGACCATTGCATATGGCTGAATAGCCGGCGCCTTACGATTTAGGGAAGGGTAGCCCCATTTCCCGGTAACGCTCGGGGTCGCTTTCCCAGTTCTCACGCACTTTGACAAATAGGAAGAGATGCACCCTGTGGCCAGCCATCTCTTCGATCGCGTGCCGGGCCGTGCTCGATATCTTCTTGATCGTTTCGCCGCCCTTGCCGAGCACGATCTTTTTCTGGCTGTCGCGTTCGACGTAAATCGTCTGTTCGACGCGGGCCGAGCCGTCCTTCAGCGTCTTCCAATCTGTGGTCTCGACCGTCGTCGTATAGGGCAGCTCCTGATGCAGGAAGCGATAGACGCTTTCCCGCGTCATCTCAGCCGCCTGCGTCCGCATCGGCACGTCCGTCACGTCGTCTTCCGAATAGTGCCACGGCCCCTTCGGCACGAGCTTTGCGAGATACGTCCGCAAATCCTTGATGCCCTGCCCTTCCGTTGCCGAGATCATGAAAATGCGATCGGGCACGAGCAGTTCGTCGACCATTTTTGCCAATGACAAGAGCCTCGGCTTGTCATCTACGCGGTCGATTTTATTCAAAATCGCGATCTTCGGCATCCGGGCCGATTTCAGCCTCTCGATGATGCCATGCACATCGTCGTCGATCCCCGCCGCCGCGTCGATGACGAGCAGCACGGCATCCGCATCTTCAAGTCCACCCCAAGCCGCGTCCACCATCGCCCGATCCAACCGGCGCTTCGGATTGAAGATGCCGGCCGTATCGATGAACACGATCTGGCTGTTGCCCTCGATCGCGATACCGCGAATGGGCGCCCGGGTCGTTTGAACCTTGTGCGAGACGATCGCGACCTTGGCGCCGACGAGCGCATTGACGAGCGTCGACTTGCCAGCATTCGTCGGTCCGATCACCGCAACGAAACCGCAACGCTGATCGGCGACGTCGGGTGTCGAGGAAATTCCTTTATCGTCAGCCATCGCCTATCCGGGCTCCTACGCCTTCTCGAGTTAGAAGCGCTGTTGCTGCCGCCTGCTCGGCAATGCGCTTCGAAGCCCCCTCGCCCTGCGCGGGCGCCTTTCCAGTTATCAAGACCTCGGCCGTGAAGCGAGGCGCATGATCCGGCCCATTGCGCGCGACGACCGTGTATCGCGGCAGCGCCAATCCCTGCCCTTGCGCCCATTCCTGCAGAGCCGATTTGGCGTCGACCGCGACTTCGGGAACGAGTTCGCTTTGCTCCTGCCAGAGCCGGTGAACGACGCCGCGCGCCTTTTCGAAGCCACCATCGATGAACACCGCACCGAGAAGCGCCTCGGCGGCGTCGGCCAAAATAGTCGTCTTGTTACGGCCGCCGCTGTCGGCTTCGCTTTCCGAAAGAATGAGATGGGCCCCAAGCCCGATAGTGCGAGCGACCTTGGCGCAGGCTTCGCCCCGAACGAGGCGATTGTAGCGCCGCGCGAGCTCCCCTTCGCTCGCCTCGGGATATTGCCCGTTCAGCGCCTCGGCGATCGCGAGCCCAAGAACGCGGTCGCCGATGAATTCGAGCCGCTCGTTGTCGAACCGGGCAACCTTTCCGCCGCGAACGCTCGCGTGTGTCAGCGCGCGCTCCAGGAGCGCGGGATCCTTGAATTTGTATCCGAGTTTGGTCTCGAGTTCTTTAAACTTGCGAGGTCTCAGCATGGCGCAAATGCCACTTTGCGGTCACCGCACGAGAGTGAAGAACCTGTCCCAGCGGATGTCAAACGGCCAAGTCCACGGCGCATACCAGCGGAACGCATCCGGCTCGTCGACTTTGGCAGAGAAGAAGATGATCTCGGCACGGCCAATAAAGTTCTCGTAAGGGACGAACCCGACAGCGCTACGAACCCGGCTGTCGGTTGAGTTGTCGCGGTTGTCGCCCATCATGAAGTAGTGACCCTCGGGGACCTTATAGACCCCCGTATTGTCGTAGGGGCCGTTCGGGTCACTATCGAGAACCTTGTACTTCACGCCGTTGGGAAGCGTTTCCTCGAATACCGGTATAGTCCGCTCGTGGCCATCCTCAAAAGTCGTGAATTCGCCCGCGGCGACCTTCGGTATCGCCTGCCCGTTGATGAAGAGCTGGCCGTTCTTCATCTGAATTTCGTCACCCGGCAGACCGATGACCCGCTTGATGTAGTCGGTCGAATTGTCCCGCGGCAGCTTGAAGACGGCGACGTCCCCTCGCTTCGGCTCGGCACCGAAGATGCGCCCTTCGAAGAGGTTCGGACTGAAGGGGAAGGAGAACTTGCTGTAGCCATAGGACAGCTTCGAGACGAACAGGTAATCGCCGATCAGCAGCGTCTCCTTCATCGAGCCAGACGGAATATTGAACGGCTGATAGAAGAAGACGCGGACGAACATCGCAATGGCGAGTGCTTCGACGACGATGATGAGAGTTTCAGACCAACTCGATCTCGACGTCTTGATACCAACGCTCATCCAGAGGCTCCTCTGCGCCGCCAGGCGGCATTGGCCGGGGCTCGCTTCATGTTAGGGGGTCCGCTATAGCGAGTTTGCACCTGAGCCGCAACGACGGGCATAAACCTGACAAAACCGTAAGGAATAACAGCAACTCAGCGCCACATCAGCCTTTCGGAAAGGGGGTACTCGGCGACAATTTTAGCCGCGGCGAATTAGTCAGTCGCCTCGATTTTCCTCATTCCGGACCGCTGAGATGATCACGATGGCTTGGGCAAGCGGATATTCATCCGTCAGGGTGATGTCGATCCGCGCCTTGAAACCCTCCGGTATCAACTTTGCGAGGCGCGCACCTGCGCCACCCGTGAGCGACAAGGTCGGGCGTCCTGACGGGTCGTTGACGACCCCGATGTCCTTCAAATGGACGCCGTGGCGAAAACCCGTCCCGAGCGCCTTCGAAGCCGCCTCCTTTGCGGCAAAGCGCTTTGCGAACGTTCGAGCAGCGTGAGCTCGCGAGAATGCCTTCCGGCGTTCTTCCGCCGTGAACACACGTTGGAGAAAGCGATCGCCAAAGCGCTCGATCGTCCGCTCTATCCGCCGGATATCGCAGAGATCATTGCCGATGCCGATGATCATCGCGCTCTCTGCGCCGACAGCGCCTCGCGAGCTTCATCCATCAGAACGCGCATACGGCGGACGGCCATGGAAAGACCGCCGAAAATCGCCTCTCCGATCAGGAAGTGGCCGATGTTGAGTTCGACGATTTCGGGAATGCGCGCAATGGGCTGCACCGTGTTGTAGGTAAGGCCATGCCCGGCATGAACTTCAAGTCCGGCGGACGCGGCGGCGCTCGCAGCTTTCCTATGCCGTTCGAGCTCCGAGGCGACGCCGGCCGCATCGTGCTCGAGAGCGAGATGGCAATACCGGCCAGTATGAAGTTCAACGATGTCGGCACCCACTTTCGACGCCGCCTCTATCGTCCTGATGTCGGGCTCGATGAACAATGAAACCCGGATGCCTGCATCCTTGAGCTTCGCGATCAACGGCTTCAACGTCTTCGCCGCCCCCTGCACATCGAGGCCGCCTTCCGTCGTCCGTTCCTCGCGCCTCTCGGGGACGAGGCAGCACGCGTTCGGCACGTGCCGTAACGCGATTTGGAGCATTTCATCCGTGGCCGCCATTTCGAGATTGAGAGGCCGCGTCAGCTCGTTTTTCAGCCGCGTGATGTCCGCATCCGAGATGTGCCGGCGATCTTCCCTGAGATGCGCAGTGATGCCGTCGGCGCCACCTTCGATCGCGAGATGCGCCGCACGTAGCGGATCGGGATGCAAGCCGCCACGCGCATTTCTGAGCGTTGCGACATGATCGATATTTACACCCAGTCGTAATGCGCGAACTTGCGCCGGAGCTTGACCGGTTTCCGGAACTTTGCGGTTTGCCGCCACGTCTGCCACCAATGATGAGGAGAAATTGCCGTGTCGCCGCCGATATCTCAGCGGGACCTGCGGTGCCGCTGGAAAACGCGCACTGCCCGGCGCGTAGGATAGTAGCTAAATATCGCCGCTATCAAGCCGACGAGAAGGCCACCGACAATCATCGGCTCGACGATCGGTGACAGATAATCGACGGCTGTATTGAGATTCTCCGGCGAGGGAGCGCTCAGCGTCGCGCCAAGCGCGTTGGCCGTATCGGTAAAGTGGTCGGCGGCGTAGGCGGGATCTTGTCCGAGAAGAAGTGCTCCCGCAACGTACGAGCCGCTCCAGATTGCCGGCCAGCTCAAGGGGTTGCCAATGAACGTCCCGAGCAGTGCGGCGGGCATGCTGACGCGCAGGACAAAAGCAAGAGTCAGCGCGAGGATGGTTTGAAACCCGAGAAAGGGCGTGCAAGCGCTAAACACCCCAAGCGCGAACCCCAGCGCCACCTCGTGCGGCGTCGCCCGAAGCAGCAGCAATCGCCGCCAGTAGTAGCGGAGCTTGTTGCGCAGCGCGGCCGTATTGAACAGCCACAGGCCGTCCCGCACTCCAGATACTGTAGGCTTCTCGTTCAACGGCACTCTTTCCTATCGACTCTTCGAAAAGCCTCAAGCGAGAGAACGCATAGAATAGCTCACTCGAACAGCCGTTCCACCTTCGCAACCGAGGATTTCGCCCTGAGTCCGGCGACGATGTGGTTCAAATGCACCAAATCGAACACCTCGAGTTCGATATGCATGACCGTGAAGTCTGCCGCACGGCGGGCCATCTTGATATTGTCGATATTGCCACCTGTCTCGCCGATCACCTTGGCGATCTCGGCAAGTGAGCCGGGCGCATTAACCGCGGTAACGCTGATCCGTGCCGGAAACCGCTGAGGCCGCTCGGGATCGACGTCCCAAGTCACGTCAATCCAATGTTCTTCCTCGTATTCCTTGAGGCGTGGTGAGTGGATCTGAAACACCCGGATACCCTCTCCGGGCGCCATGACACCGACGATCCGGTCACCCGGAACCGCCCCGCCCGGCTCGAACGCGACCGGCAATTCCTGGCTCGGACCGCCGATCGACACGGCGGTCGTGCTGTCGATCTCAGATGTGCGGAATTTGAGGCTATTGACCTTTTCGATATTGAACCAGCCCTCCTGCTCGCGGGCTCGGCCGAAACGCCGGGTCGGCTTGTACCCTTCGTCCCCAGGCGCTTGCCCATGCGGAAGGATCGCTCCGAGCACATCCTGCAAGGGGATATCGTTCCGCCCGACGGCTGCCAGCAGGTCGTCGGCCGCCTTGAAGCCGATCTTCGGAGCGGCGGCTTTGACCTTCTCTTCCGAATAGTCGACCTCGAGCCCCGAAAGCGTCGAATTGACGAGCTGCCGCCCGAGCTCGATAAACCGCCGGCGATCGGCCTCGCGGGCAGCTCTCCGGATCGCCGCGCGTGCGCGCCCGGTCACGGCGAACGCTTCCCACGCCGCCGGGCGGACATGCCCCTTCGACGTCTCGATGACGACTTCGTCGCCGTTGCGCAGATGCGTATCGATCGGAACGTGACGTCCATTGATGTAGGCCGCAATGGCTTCGTTGCCGATATCGGTGTGCACGGCATAAGCGAAATCGAGCGGCGTCGCCCCGCGCGGCAGCGCGATGAGCCGTCCCTTCGGGGTGAAGCAAAAAACCTGATCGTGAAACAGTTCGAGCTTGGTGTGCTCGAGAAATTCCTCGGGGTTCGCGGCCTCGAGGAGTGACGAGATCATTACGCGAAGGCGCCCGTACGGGCTGTCGTCTCCGTTCAATTCCAATTCGAAGCCGTGGCCGTTCACGAGACCGCGCTGTTGATCCTTGTAGAGCGCATGCGCGGCAATGCCGAACTCGGCGATATGCTGCATGTCATACGTGCGGATCTGCAGTTCCACGCGCTGATGGCGCGGACCATAAACGGTCGTGTGGATGGATTGATAATTGTTCCGCTTCGGAGCCGATATGTAATCCTTGAAGCGACCGGGAACCGTGCTCCAAGTCGTGTGGACGATGCCGAGCACCCGGTAGCAGTCCTCGATCGAATCTACGACCACCCGGAACCCGTAGATATCCGACAGCTGTTCGAGGCTGATCTGCTTATGCTCCATCTTGCTCCAGACGGCATAAGGCTTCTTCTCTCGCCCGAACGTCTCGGCCTTGATGCCGGCATCGGCGCATTTGCGCGCGATCGCCTGGCGGATTTCCTCGACGAGCCCGCGATTGCGCTCCCGCATTTCCCCGAGCTTTTCGGTAAGCGCGTCATAGGCCTCAGGATGCAGCCAGCGGAAAGCGTGGTCCTCGAGCTCCTCGCGCAGCGCCTGCATGCCCATCATGCCGGCGAGTGGCGCATAGATATCGAGCGTCTCTTCGGAATTGCGGCGGCGGCTCTCGGGCTTCATGTGCTCGAGCGTCCGCATGTTGTGCAAACGGTCGGCAAGCTTGACGAGGAGAACGCGAATATCGCTGGAGATCGCGATGAGAAGCTTGCGGAAGCTTTCCGCCTGCTCGGCCTTTTTGGAAACGAGGTCGAGGCGCTTGATCTTCGTCAGGCCATCGACGAGGCTGCCGATTTCTGGCCCGAACATCTGATCGATTTCGGCCCGTGTCGCGTCCGTATCCTCGATCACATCATGTAGGAGCGCCGTCGCGATGGTCGCGTCGTCGAGCTTGAGATCCGTGAGAATGGCCGCCACTTCGAGCGGGTGGGAGAAATAAGGCGCCCCTGACGCACGCTTCTGATGGCCGTGCGCCTTCATCGCATAGACGTAGGCGCGATTGAGCAGCGCCTCGTCCGCCTTTGGATCGTATTTGAGAACCCGCTCGACGAGTTCGTATTGCCGCATCATGACCCGCCGCACTCCTTCAGGGTGCAAGCGTAACCGAAGACGCAGCACACATTAAAGTAGATCGGTACGAGCTTGATGTCGCGAGACGGGATAATGAAATATTAGCGAGAACGGTCGCGCGGATCGCGGTCCCGCTCGCGGCCGGAGCCCGAGCCCGAGCCGATATTGGCCGAAGGCTCGAGCGGCGTCATGCTCTCCAGCCCGCGCAAAAGCTGCTCTTCGGTCATGACATCGACCTGAGTGTCCGACGAAAGATCGTCGCGGCCGAGCATCGGCGCGCGGCGCTCGGGCGGCAGCAACGGCGCTGCAACGGCCTCCGGCTCGTCGACTTCCGTGTTCTTCTGGATCGACGAGATCAGCGTTTCGCGCATGTCGTCGGGCGACAGCGTGCGTTCGGCGATCTCGCGCAATGCGATGACCGGATTCTTGTCGTCATCGGGCGCGATGGTGATGGAGCTGCCGTTAGCGATGGACCGCGCGCGATGCGCTGCGAGGAGAACCAATTCAAATCTGTTTGGAATCTTGTCGACGCAATCTTCGACGGTGACGCGAGCCATGGGCAGGACCTTCCCTTGGTAAAACTGGCACGTTGTAAGGCATTAAAGGGGGCGCAAACAGCCGATCGGACCGCCTTCCAGCGCCACGCTGATGCCTCTTTGCCACGTTTGAGTGTATTAATCAAGTAGTACAGAGGAGAAGCAAAACCGAAATTGCTCGCCCCATAGCATTCCACTTCAATCGCGGTTAAACAGACTAATTGTCACAATTGTTGACTGGTATTCACATCTGGTAACCCATGGGAAAGAAGCGTTCTACGCCGTAGACGGGGATGCTTCTGGAATTGCCTAACCGATTAGAGAAAATGGGCTTTTGCCCCCTTCCAGAAATTTCTGGACGATGTTTAGTTGGCGCCATTCCTCTTTAGGAAACGAAAAATGCATTTTTATCCGACCGAACGAGTTGCTCTGTTCATCGACGGCGCGAACCTCTATGCGACCGCGAAGTCGTTAGGCTTCGATATCGACTACAAGCGCCTGCTGGGACTGTTCCGGCAAAAGGGCCAGCTCGTTCGCGCACTCTATTACACGGCTCTCGCAGAAGAGCAGGAGTATTCGTCGATCCGCCCGCTGATCGACTGGCTGGACTACAATGGCTTCTCGATGGTGACGAAGCCAACGAAAGAATTCACCGACGCAACTGGCCGCCGGAAAATCAAAGGCAACATGGATATTGAGCTGGCAGTCGATGCCATGCGTCTGTCCGATAGCCTCGACCACATCGTAATTTTCTCGGGAGACGGCGATTTCCGCAGCCTCGTCGCCGCGCTTCAGCAGAAAGGGAAACGCGTAAGCGTCGTTTCAACCCTTCAGACTCAGCCGCCGATGGTTGCTGACGAGTTGCGCCGACAAGCCGATCAATTTGTAGACTTGGCGGATCTCGAAGAACAGGTTGGCCGCGCACAGAGCGGTGGCCCGGGCGGCGCTCGCGCTCCGCGGGATGGACGCGGCTATACGGCACGTGCACCGCTCTCGCCCGCACGCGACCCGAATTACCTCGGCGATGATGACCTCGCGGAAGAAGAAGTCTGAGCAGTCTCACGTCTTCTTCAAAACGTGCATCGACACATGACGGCCGGGACGATGCGCAATACGGTCTTTGCTCCAGAGGCTCCCAAGGACTGCCCTCGCTGTCCGCGGCTCGTCGCCTACCGCAAGGAAAATCAGACTGAACAACCTGGGTGGTTCAACGGCGCAGTGCCTTCATTCGGCACAGCTCAAGCGCGTCTTCTGATCGTCGGCCTGGCTCCCGGACGAACCGGTGCAAATCGGACAGGCCGGCCGTTTACCGGCGATTATGCCGGCAATCTTCTCTATGAAACCCTCGTCGAATACGGATTTGCCAAAGGCGAATATCATGCGCGCCCCGACGACGGCTTGAAGCTCGTCGACTGCATGATAACGAATGCCGTGCGCTGCGCGCCGCCCGAAAACAAGCCGGAGCCGGGCGAAATATCGAACTGCCGCCCCTTCTTCGAAGCGCGGTTGGCAAGCCTGCCAAAACTGAAGGTGATCCTCGCGCTCGGCCGTATAGCCCACGATCAGACCCTCGCCGCGCTCGCGAAAAAGAAATCGCTCCATCCCTTCGCCCACGGCGCGCGCCACGCACTGAGCATCGATTGCGCCCTCTACGACAGCTTCCATTGCTCGCGCTATAACACCAGCACACGCCGGCTGACGCCCGAGATGTTCCGCTCAGTCTTCGAAGACATTAGGCGCGAGTTGGCCTGAGCGCGGCAAGCAACTCCCGCGCATGCGATGGCGGCGTTTGCACCGGATAGACGACCCGATAGATCACCCCGTTCCGAACGATCATCGTCAGACGTTTGAGATACGTCACCCCACCCGTCTCAAACCGCGGCAGGCTTAATGCATCGGCGAACGCAAACGTCTGGTCACTCAGTAACAGGTAGGGAATACCGGCACGCGTCGCGAACGCCTGCTGACCTTCCGGCGATTGACCGCTGAGCCCAAAGATCTCGTAACCCAGAAGCTCGAACTCTGCGTATGCGTCGCTAAATCCTTCGGCTTCCGGCGTGGATCCATGCGCACCGGGGATGACGTCCCAATCCGGCGGGTTCGCGACGCCCGGACTTCCCGTCATCGGATAAACGAAAACGACGGCCCGCTCCTGATAGCGAGCCAGATTGACGCTTGCCCCTCGCGTCGCAGGAAGCGCCACATCCGGGAGGCGCGTACCGGCAATCAAGTGCTTCGCGGTGCCGTCATCGACGGGTGACGGCCAGGGCCAGTTCGTTTCCATTACACGCTCTTATCCGACTTCAGCCCTTCTCCCGCATCAGGCGCGCTTTCTGACGGTTCCAATCGCGTTTGGCCGCGTCCTGACGTTTGTCGGCGTGGTTCTTGCCTTCGGCGAGGCCGATCTTGACCTTCGCCCGGCCCTTCTCGTTGAAGTAAAGTTCGAGCGGAACGAGCGTCATGCCTTTCCGTTCGACAGCGATGCCGATCTTGTGAATCTCGCTCGCATGCATGAGAAGACGGCGCTTGCGGCGCGGCTCATGCGGAAAGAGCGCGGCGCCGGGATACTCTGCGATGTAGCTGTTGATCAGCCAGACCCCGCCGTCCTCAACAGAAGCGTAGCTCTCCGCGATATTCGACTGGCCGCGGCGCAGCGACTTCACCTCCGATCCGAGAAGCTCGATACCCGCTTCCCAACTATCGGTGATGAAATACTCGTGCCGCGCCTTGCGGTTCTCGGCGACCAGCGTTGTGCCGTCGTCGCGTTTCGAAGCCATCGATCAATGCTTTCCGGCAGCAGCTATTACTCGGCGGCCTTCGCGTCGATCAGATCCAGACGGAGAAGAACGGCGTCGATCGCCCTGCGGCTCGCCTCCGACACGGGAACCATGGGAAGACGCATATCGGCCGTCCCGAAGCCCAACCGCGACACAGCGTACTTAACCGGCGCCGGATTGGTCTCGATAAAGAGAACCTCGTGCAGCGGCATCAGCCGATCCTGAAGCGCCAGCGCCTTCTTGAAATCGCCTGCCATGCACGCATTCTGGAATTCGGCACAAAGCCGTGGCGCCACGTTCGACGCGACGGAAATGCAGCCCGCACCGCCGTGCGCCATGAAAGCGAGTGCTGTCGCGTCTTCGCCGGAGAGCTGGCAGAACTCGGGCCCCAGCGCCGCGCGCGTCTGCGATGGCCGCGCCAAATTCGCAGTCGCATCTTTGACGCCGACGATGTTCTTCAACTCGTAGCACCGCGCCATCGTCGCGACCGACATATCCACGACCGAGCGGCTCGGAATGTTGTAGATGATGATCGGAATATTGATGGCGTCGTTGATCGCCTTGAAGTGCTGATAGAGGCCTTCCTGGCTCGGCTTGTTGTAATAAGGCGTGACGATGAGCACGGCGTCCGCGCCGATTTTTTCCGCATATTGCGAAAGCTCGACAGCCTCATCCGTTGAATTCGAGCCCGTGCCCGCAATAACCGGAACGCGCTTCTTCGCAGCCTCGACGGCGAGTTCTATGACACGCTTATGTTCATCGTGATCGAGCGTCGGGCTTTCGCCCGTCGTTCCGACAGGCACGAGACCGTGTGTGCCTTCGCTGATCTGCCAATCGATGAACCGCGTGAACGCGGCTTCGTCTACCTTCCCATTACGAAAAGGCGTGATGAGTGCCGTGATAGAACCTTTGAACATGTCTTCGCCTTAACTAGAACGACAGTGACAAACACCGCTCGATGCAGCGTCCCTGTCTTGATCGGGAAATCGACGTGGAAAGACCCATACCGGTACGGCTATGGGCCACTGTCTTGCCGCACGCGCGTGCCACCTCGTTCGGCTTGAACTGCTTGCTTCAGTAGCCATGTCTCCGCTTAATACGGTTTAACGTTGCCGACGACGCAAGCGCCGCGACATTAGGCGCTCGGAAAGCCCGCCGCAAGTCGGGCGGGTTGGGCGTTTCATCCAATAGGACGCGATGCATCTAAGCCCCAATCATACAAGGCGAATTCGCTTTCTTTCGCGTGCGCTACCGCAGTTGGCCGCGGCTGGCGCCATTCTTGGGCTCGTCCTGACGAGCACAGCCGCTTTTGCCGAATCGGCATTTAAGCCCGTGCCGCCCCCGAGCCTCCTTGCTGCTGAAAAGGATCAGCTTCGCAAGCTCGACACGGCTCTCGCGCCGCTTTTGTCGATTGCTCCTGATTCGGGTGACGTCGATGCACTCCGCGAAGCCGTCGCCGCCGTTCGCTCCAATGATGTTGACGGGTTCAAGCAAGCGAAAGAAAAAATTAACAATCCCGTAGCTCAGAAGCTCGCGGATTGGATCAGGTTGCGCGCGGGCCTTGGTGAGCCGCCGGAATTTCAGAGCTTCCTGAGAGATAATCCGGCCTGGCCCGACCGGCCGACGCTGACCCAACGTTTTGAAGAAGCGCTTTTCACGCACGGTGGAAGCGCAAAAAACATCAAAAGCTTCTTCAAAAATTCCATGCCTGAGACAGGCGCGGGTTACGCGGCCTTGGCCTCTGCCAATCTGGCGGACGGCAACACCGAAGAAGCCCGGAAATTCGCCGCGCGGGCCTGGCGCGAGATGAGCATTCCACCCCAGCTGGAAAACGGCTTTCTCGACCGCTTCGGCAATCTGCTGTCGCCCGCCGATCATAAATGGCGCTTCGACCGCTTGGTGACGAACGACATTCGTTTTGCGGAAAACCGCGCCGATCGCGTCGCCCTGGCCCGCCGTCTCATCCCACTTCTGCCGGCAAGTGAGCAAAAGCGAGCGACCGCTCGCCTTGCGGTATTCAATAAGGCGTCGAATGCCCAGGCGCTGATGAATGCACTTCCGCCCGGCAGTCGCGACGACACCGGCCTCGCCTTCCATAAGGCGCAACTTCTGCGCAAAGCCGGGAAGATCGAGGAAGCTGCAGCGATCATTCTCGCCATTCCGCCGAACCCAAATAAGATCGCGGCGCTCGATGAATGGTGGGGCGAACGGCGCGAACTCGCATATGGCGCTCTGAAACTCGGGAACGCCAAGCTCGCCTATGACCTCGTAAAGGACGCAGGTCCCATTTCGGTCAATCCGCGAAAGGAACAGACGTTCCTGGCGGGATGGATCGCGTTTCGCCAACTCAAAAAGCTCGATACCGCTGAGCGGCACTTCAAGGACATGGCCGCAGCGGCCGACGGCCCCCTGAGCACGGCCAAGGCCGCTTATTGGCTTGGCCGCCTTGCGGACGCGCGGGGCGACAAGGCGGAAGCAGTCAAGCAGTACCGGAACGCGGCGAAGAATTCCGATACCTTCCACGGCCTGCTCGCAATGCAAATGCTCGATCCCGGCCGGACGAGCTTCGAGATTTCACCGCCCGCCTATCCGACAGCCGCTCAAATTCAAAAGCTCGTCTCGTCGGACACCGCAAAAGCTCTCGTGATTGCGCGTAAGGCCAATCTTTCTCGCGAAATCACCCGGACATTGCTCGCCGGTCTCCGCAATGCTGCAAGTACCGAAGCCGAAGTCGGAATGGTCGCCTATCTCGCCGACAATCTCGGCGACCCGCAGATGTCCCTTCGCATTTCGAAGGTCGCCATCGGCAATGGGCAGAACTTGCTGACCTACGGCTATCCGCTGAAACCCTTCCCTGGATACACGCCGCTGCGAGCACCACCCGAGCTGCCCTTGCTGCTCGGCATCGCGCGCCAGGAAACCGAATTCGATACTCAAATCGTTTCCGGCGCCGGCGCCAAAGGTCTCTTGCAAGTCATGACAGGCACGGCCCACCACGTCTGCAAAGACTACAAGATTAAATGTTCGATTCCCCGCCTGCTCGCGGACCCTCCGTACAACGTGATGATCGGCTCGGCCTACATCGCCGATCGCATGGATGACTTCGGCGGTTCATACGTGCTCGGCATCGCCGGCTATAACGCCGGACCAGGACGCGCGCGCCAGTGGATCAGGGAAAACGGAGACCCGCGGGATCCGAACGTCGACCCCATCGACTGGATCGAACGCATTCCGATTATGGAGACGCGCGAATACGTCACCAAAGTTTTGGCGAACATCCAAATCTATCGCGCTCGGCTCGGCATGAAAAACCCGCTCCGGCTGAAGCAGGATCTCCTGCGTGACCGCGGTGACACGAAAACACCGGAAGGTGTCGCCGAGAACAACGACGGTTGAAACCTTCAACGACGGGGCGACGGACATCGATGACGACCGAACAAGAGTTCGAAGATATCTATTTTACCTGCCGCGACGGATTACGCCTCTATGGTCGCCACTACCGGTCGCACACGCCCTCGCACGCCCGTCCCATCGTCTGCCTTGCGGGCCTGACCCGCAATAGCCGCGATTTTCACGACGTTGCCTTGGCATTGAGCCGGGGCTCTGTACCCCGCGACGTCTTCACCATCGATACGCGCGGGCGCGGGCTTTCCGATCACGATAGCGATTGGAAGAATTATGCCGTGCCGATCGAGATGCAGGACGTCATCGATTTCCTGACGATGCTCGGCTTGCGCAACGCGGGTATCATCGGCACCTCCCGAGGTGGCCTCATCACCATGGTCTTGGCCGCGGTTCAACCATCGTTGATCGGTGCGGTCGTATTGAACGACATCGGCCCGGTCATCGAGGCAGAGGGCTTAGCGCGCATCGCAGGCTATGTCGGCCGCGTTCCGCTGGCGAAGAACTGGAGCGACGCGGCGCGCATCGTGCGCGACCTCTTCCATCGTGACTTTCCGAAAATGACCGATCAGGATTTTGAAGCCGTCGCCCGCCAGCTTTTCAATGAGCGGAAGGGAAAGCCCGCACGAGGTTACGACCCGAAGCTCGCGAAGTGCCTTTCGGTTCTCGACGGACCCGTGCCGCAGCTCTGGCCGCAGTTCGAAGCGATGAAACGCGTGCCCGTCCTCGTTCTGCGGGGCGCGAATTCCGATCTTCTCTCGGAGAAAACCGTCGAGGAAATGACCCAGCGTCATCCCCGGCTCAAATCCCTCACCGTTCCCGACGAGGGCCATGCGCCGCTATTGAGAGACGAGCCCACGATATCGGCCGTCGCATCGTTTTTCGCCGAGACCGACGAGCCGCGTGATGGGGCCCGCTACGGAACATTGTCGCGCAGCGACTTTGGTCACGTCTCGCGGCTGGTATCGACTTCACCGCGGTCGACCCGCCGCGAAAACTCGGTGTGACCGCCGCTCGCGAGAATACGTGCCTGTTCCACCCAATTCTCGCGCTCGATCCGGCCTTTGAATTCGAGGCTTCGGCTGATGCGATCGATGTCACCGCTCGTCCAATTTGCAATCTGATCGTAGCTGCCGACGCCCAAAGCGTTGAGCCGCTTCTCGATCAGAACGCCAATCCCGCGAATGCGCTTCAGATCGTCATGCGGACCTTCCGCATCGCTGCTTTGAGACGGCGCGGGCTCCTCTGCCTCCGCGGTGGGAACCTGAGCCGCAGCTCCATTCTTTTCGCGGATGGCGTCGGTGATCCTGGCTGGTATCGAGATCTTCGGATCGACCTTGGAAAGAGGTGAAATCGGCTCGATGGGCTTAAGCCCCCGCGTCACGCTGGCGGACGCGGCCGCGATTGCAGCAGCGGCGGCAGCAGCCATCTCGGCGACGGAACGCCCGTGGCTCGCGGCAGCGACACCTCCCATATCCGTCGGCTCGTCGCTGTCCGGCTGCGACGCCGAACCCGCTCCACTTGCGCCGGTCTGCTGCGGCTGATGATCTTTGGCCGCCGGCTTCGGGGCCGAAGCGGCGGCACTTGCTTTGAGAGCCGCGAGACGATTGCGCGAATAATAGGTTTCCCCGCCCTTGGCGAGAATTTGCGCCTGTTCGACCCATTGTTCGCGGTCGATGCGGCCCGGGATCTGTAAGTCTTGCCCAAACCGCTTGACGTCAGACGCCGTCCAGGCGGCGATGTCTTCGAAATAATTGACGCCGAGTATCTTCAGCTTCTGTTCGATATCGGCGTCGATGGCTCGAATGCGCTGGAAATCGTCGCCACCCTCGATGGGCTTCGCAGGCGGCAACGGCGCTCTGACTTCAGGCACGGGCACAGACTCAGGAGCAGGCTCGAGCTCCGGCTGAAGCTCCGGTTCTGGTTCCGGCGCAGGCGTCTCTGCCAACGGGACGATCGGCTCATCGTGCTCGGCTGATTGCAGCGGCACATCCTCCGAAGCCGGCGTCGGTTCGCGCGCGACGTCTTCGGACGCCGCCGTCTTCTCCTCTGCACCTCTTCGGCCAAACGCGCTCGGCATCATGACGGACGCAGCAGCAGCGGCTTTCGCGGCCGCGACCGCACCGGCCGCAGCGGCCGTCGTTGCATCACGCAATCTCGCTGCCAGACCACCGGGGCGCTCCGGCTTTTTGACAGCCTCAGGCTCAGGTTGAGCGTCGGGAAATACCGGAGGCACTGGATCTTCGGAAACCGGCGGCTCGAGTTCCGGCGGCATTTCGGGTTCGGGCAGCGGCTCGGGTTCGGGAGGACGGGGTACGTACATTCCCGTTACCGGCTTTAATACCGATGGACGAATTTCGACGATGGCCCGGCGTGGAACACCTTCGTTGGGATCCGGCCCGATGAGCGCGCGCTCGAACCGCGAAGGATCGAGCACCTTCGGCGCGGGCCGCGGTTCCGGGCGGCGCAAAACCTCGATTTTGGGTTGAACGGGATCGATTGCTCTCGGCGCGATCGGCTGGTGCATCCGCGGCCCGCTGCGCGCGCGCACCGGCGGCGGCGCGATGACGGGCGGACGATCCGGAACTTCAAGGTGGATGGGCGCCAAAACACCTTCGGGAACTTCCGCAGACGATCCGGCAAAGGCTCGCTTCAGAAGGCAAGCGACGAACGCCCCCGAAAAATACGAGGCCAGCAACAGCAGGAATGTCTGTAACAGGAGGTACGTCATTTCCTACCTAATCGGATGCACAATCGGTCGCCCCGGACTTTCAAACGTCTCAACTCAGCTCTTCTTTGCGCCGCACGACACCCAACCAGCGACGAGACCCAGCGCAAAGGCTCCGGCCATCCACCAGATCAACTTCAGGAACAGATAATCCATTGTTCGCTCCCCAGGCCTTGTCTCAGTTGACCCGAACGGTGAATTCAATACGGCGATTTTTGGCGCGGCCCTCTTCCGTATTGTTGTCGCCGATCGGTCGCGTCGCCCCGTAGCCGATCGTTGTCATACGGCGCGCGTCGACGCCGTTCTGAGCAAGAAAATCCGCGACAGCGCGCGCACGGCGATCCGCAAGCCGCGAGTTGCGCTCATCCGTCCCTTCAGCGTCGGTATGTCCCTCGATCTGGATGCTGAAGCTCGGGCACTCGTTGGCGATTTGAGCCAGATCCTTGAGCGTCTGCGTGCTGTCGGACGTGAGGTCCGCCTTTGCCCGCTCGAAGTTAATCGTGCCCTTCGCTGTCGTCTGCCGCATGAGGGTCTGGCAGCTGTCGGCAGCCTTCTCCTCTACCGACATGATCGTGATCTCGTCGCGGCTCTTGAAGCCCGGAGGCAAATCGGTGGAAAGCACGCTGCGGATATCGTTGGCGACCTGCTCGCTCTCGGCCGCCCCCTTGATCACCAGCTCCTTGCCTGAAATCGTAACCGCGCCGTTCCGCAACCGGGCCATTTCTTCCAGTCCAAGATGGGCGGCCGATGACCAGGGCTCCGACGCGGCGCCCACGATCTTCATATTGTCGGTAACGTTGGACCCGGCATAGATCTGCTGCGCCAGCTCGACGAGATGCAGCCGCGAGGCGTCATCCGGCGCCTCGCCCTCAATCGTCACCATGCCGTTGTCTGCGCGGCTGGCCTTCCACGTGAGGTCCGTTTTCAGCTGACCCGTGAAAACGATGTTCGTCGTCGTTTCGCAGGTCTGACCTGCCGCCGCCCTGACATCGCCCGGCACGGATTGCGAGGCGGCATAGTCATCGGTCTCGCCCGAAACCTCTAGGCGGCGATCGGTCAGAATGGATTTGCCCTTTTTCAGGCGCGGCAAGGACGCAAGCCCTGCAACCACGCATTGCTGCCACCCGTCCGGTGCGCCCGGAGCCACCTGTGATTTGTCGTTCAGCTGACGGCCCGGAAAACGCGCTTTCACCGCATCAATGAGAGCCGCGCGCGCCGCTTCGCTCGGCATCATGCCGACCAGATTGAGCGCCGCGCCCTCGTTGATGATGCCCATCACGTATCCGCCGCCCGGAACGACGACATCGGGCTTGGAAAAGCGAATCTGATCGGTGATCCGGAAATTCTGCGGGACTTCGAGCTTCAAGGTCTTTTTGACTGTGGCAGCGATCTGTTCATTGGAGGCCTCGCCCGAAACCGTCATGTCGCGATCCGCAATCGAAGCCTCGCCCAGCCGGAGCTGCGCGAGCTGTTCGATTGCGACGGACACTGCCTTGCCCCAGCCATCGGGAGCACCGGCAGCAATATCCGTGCGATCGGCAATCGACATGTTGCCGAAGAGCGATTTGACGCGCGAACCGAGCTTTTCACGCTCGTCGTCGGAAGGCGCGAAGCCCGACAACGCGATCCCCGAGCCGCTCTTCTTTATCGACCAAACGAAAGGCCGGGCGAGAGGCAGGACGATGTCTTCACGCGCCAGAGCTATTCCGGCCGGGCGCCGCTTTGCCAGCGCCGAACGGATCTCGCGATAGGCCTCCGACGACTTTGCCTCGCCCTTGATCGACATGTTGAGATTGGCGAGTTCGGCCTCGCCGCGCTTCAAACCAGAGAGGCTCCGCAAACTGAAGACGGCGCCGGCGAGCCACGCTTCGCGATCGATCGACCCGCGCGCGAGCCGCATCTCGTCGGCAACGTCGCTACCTGGAAAGGTACTGCGGGCGGTATCAATAAGCGTCCGTCTCGCCTCTTCCGTGGGAACGTATCCTGCGAGGCGCACACGACGGCCATCCGGCGAACTCACGGTCCAACGGTAGTCGGCGACACTATCAATGAGCCCCGCACGATCGGCGGCGACACGAACGCCCCATACGTTCTCTAACGACGCGAGCGCCTTCGCCGGGTCGTGCTCTTCGGGAGCCTTACCGGTCAAAACGGCATCGCGGCCAACGAAGCGCAGGGTCGCCCAATCGAAGCCTGATCGCTTCAACGCCTCGGCGGAGCGATGGGCCAGATCGTACTCGATACCGTCACGCTCGAGTTGCACGGCAACCCACGTCATCATCGCGATCGGGACAAGTCCCAAAAGCCAATATGATGGATTGCAGCGCATGCGCACGCGACTCCGAATACCAACCGACGCCTAGTTAGAGTGGAACGAGCAGAACCCATTGGTGGGAAGCAATCCGCTAACCCGCCAACATGGCAAACTCTGATCCGGACGGATCCCCTCGCCCCAAGTATAGACAAGAGGCGACGCCATTCCAAGCCACGCCAAGCCTTCGCATGCGCCGCTAACCATCTGAGGGAAAAAGAAATCTTTGGCACCCTGCGTAAGCGATCACAGCCTGTGGCTGAACTACCGCTAACGACATTTTCCTTGCACCCCCATCACGGCGACGGCATGGCGGCAGGGACAAGCTCGCGAAACCGGTAATGGAAGGCCAAGTCCCTGAAGAACAAGCAACGCGTCAAGGAACATGCCCCGGCGCCACGACAACGACCGGAACCCCCGCCGCCCGGAGTACGGCGGCCTCATCCGGCCCCTCGTTGGCCCCTGACCAGACGCTCATTCTGATCCGCACCAGCCGGCCGCCCCTTGCAGCCGCCGACACCATCTCATTGGTGACTGCTTGCCCAGCCGAGATTGGGTGTCTTCTCGCTTCGCGACGGGCGAACTCCATCACAGACGCCGGCACATCCTCGTCGAAAAAGATATCGTCGGCCCCGCGAAGCACCCGGATGGCGCCAAGCGTCAAAGCTTCCGCGCCGTGAGGTCCGATCTCGATAATTGCGACCGGATGCCGGGCGGCTTCGTCCGACGTTTCGCCCATCAACCCGGCAAGTTCAGCCGAGGCCGGACCGCGATCCGCACTACGGAGCGCGAGATCCGTGAACCTCTGCCAGAACCGCCTCTTTTTCTCCATCGTGTCGCCAAGACGGTCGCCCTCGCCGCGCAAGCTGCGGGCAGCCTCGGCCCAAAGCTTGAAACTCTCAGGCAGCAAGCTCTCAATGAGTGAGCGGATTGCTTGCCCGAACACAGGCGCTGCACCATCCGTCGAGACCCCAACGACGAGCGGCGAACGGTTGACGATCGCGCCGAATTGAAAATCGCAAAACGCCGGGCGGTCGACGACGTTGACCGGAACGCCCGCCGCCCGCGCAGCGGATGCGAATTGCTCCGCCTCCCCATCGTCGCCGAAAGCGCCAACAGCCATGGCGGCCGAGTTTAGGTCTTCGGGCGTCCAGCGCCGAACCTTCAGGTCGACCCGGCCGCCGGGGGGCGAAGACACCAACTCTCGAAAACCGTCGGCAAAGCTTTCCGAAAAGACCTCGACGCGCGCGCCTGCGGCCGACAGAAGCTCCGCCTTCCAGAGCGATGGCTCGCCGCCCCCGGCTAGAACGACCCTCTTGCCGTCGAGCTTGAAGAACACGGGCAAAACCGCCAACGCCGAGATGCGGTGGCTCTTTGAATTGGCGGTGTTCGATCCTTCGTCCGGCATTGGGTTCCACGAGCCAGAATTCGCGCCGACGCGACGCCGTAAAGCTGCGTGTTCCTATCCGCCAGGCGCCGAAGGAACAAGGCTTTCCAAGCGAACGCCCTCAAAAGCTGGTTACCCCGAGGCCCTTTGCATAATGGAAGCATTACCGACGGGCTCAATCGCGCACGGCAGTAATTCGATATACCGCATTTCAATTATAGATATAACTCTAGCGATCAACGCGCCGCGAAGCTGCGATTTACCCGAGCATTTGCAGACCAATATGATCAGGCGGCGCTGACGCTATAGACGCGCTGCTCCGCCTACCTTCAGATCGCAATAGATACGAGACGATCATCCGGGCTACGGGAGGCGCAAAGAGAATATTGCGATGACCAAACCCTGAGTACGTCAGCAATTCCGAGTTCTCGGTTTCTGACGCAATTTCTTCGGCACAATGAAACGAAACTTCGCGGTCTTCGCGATCGTGAACGACGAGGGATTCGCAGCCTGTCGCTCGCAAAAGTTTGACGACCGTGAAACACGAAAGAGGCCGGCCCGAAACACGTTCGAGACGCGCCTCGAACGCGCGGCTCCCCGCACTGTCCAATCCCCAATGCTCGCCGAACTCACCCGTGACCTGCGAAAGCCGATTAGGACTAGCGACAAGCACGACGCGCGGCACCGCGAGCGCATGCGGCATCGGCGCGTGTCCCTCGACCGCGACAAGCGAAATCATGCCGCCAAACGAATGCGCAACAATGGCGCTAAGCGGACCGAAGTGACGGCCGATCATCGTCGTTGCACGCGCACATTCGATGAGATTGGTGGAGTGCTCGCCGCTCAAACCGTGTGCAGGCAAATCGAACAGAACGACGCGATATCCGGCCCGCCGTATGGGTTCGGCGATGGCCGTCATGAATGAAGCCTCGCCCGTCCAGCCATGAACGACGAGCACCGTGCCCAACGGCTCCCTGCGGTCCGGATCGAAAATATAAGCTTGAATATCGGCGACCGGGGTTGCGATCCGCTGCCAGTCTGCGCGACGTAAATGGAAGCGAGCCCGTTCGGTCAGTTGCTGATGATTGGGCGCCCGGTAAAACGACAATTCCGGCATACAAAAGAGCCGAAATGCCGCGTCCCCACCGGCGCCCGGAGAAAGCCCCGATAACGATTGACCAGCCCATTTGTCTTTAGGCAACCAGAACATGTCCCATCTTTGAAATCGGACTTTCAAATCCGCAAGCGGAGCAACTGGCTCTATTTGCCGCAATGGTTGATGGTCTATTGCAGCGCCACATCGATTGAACAGGCCCAATCCGACCGTAGGAACTTTGACCTTTCGCTAACCATTTCCCCTCAGCAGTTACTTCGCTATTCCACGGACGCAGTGCTCGTCCGCACCTGTCCGTCTTGATTATTGGCGCGATGATCCCGCATTAGCGGAGCCGACATGACGATGAGTGACTTTTGCTCCGTTTGCGAAGAAGGAATGGCTTTTGATCTCGCCAGATGAACTGCACCACCTATTTCAGACGTACGGCGTTTGGACCGTTGCCATCATCGTCGGGCTCGAAAGCTTAGGGATTCCGTTGCCTGGCGAAGCAGTGCTAATCCTGGCGTCGATCTACGCGGCAACCCATGACGGAAACATCGCCATGGTTATTGCCGCAGCAACCATCGGTGCCATAGTCGGCGATAACATCGGCTATCTCATCGGCCGGGAATTCGGATATCCGCTGGTTGTCAAATTTGGTTCCTACGTCGGCTTGACGGAGGGCCGCATAAAACTCGGTCAATATCTTTTCCAGAAGTACGGCGGCAAAATCGTCTTCTTCGGCCGTTTTTTCGCGGTCCTGAGGTTCCTCGCGGCGTTACTGGCCGGCATCAATCGATTGGCCTGGCCTCGCTTTCTCATCGCCAATGCCCTCGGCGGACTTATTTGGGCAAGCATCGTGGGAATATCCGCCTACACCTTAGGCCGGGGCATTCACCAGCTGCAGGGACCGGCCGGCGTTATCGGTTTGATAATTGCCGCAGCCATTGCAGTCCTGATCTTTGTTTACTTGAAGCGCCATGAAGCGGAACTTCAGGCGGAAGCGGAAGCTTCACTACCTGGCCCGCTGCCCGGCCTCCATCGGGGAGGCCCGCCGAAAACGGGCTGAACCGCTTCAACCCGCCGCGACGAAAAAAAAGGATCGGCGTGCATGCCTTGAAAAAGCAGGACGCGTCAGTGATTTCTGTGATTATTCGCTTGCCGTCATGACCGGCGAAGATTGCTTGCCTCCCTACCGCTCACGGGTACGACGGATCTATGAACACTGAAACCATCGCAAAGGCATATCTCAGATGAGAGGATTTCTCGCCGCCGCTTACGATCAAGTGAAGCTGGCCCTCGCCATCCGCTCACTGCTGCCCCCGCGCCCCGAAGACCTCGAGCGCAGAGCAAAAGCCAAGGAGGCGCGCTTCCGTAAGCTCCTGCAGTATGCCTACGAGAATTCGCCGTACTATCGAAAGCAGTTCAAGGGCATCGACCTCGAGACATGCGCCATCACTGATCTGCCGACCCTTACGAAGGTCGCCATGATGGCGAACCTGGACGATATTTTCACCGACCGTGACCTTCGCCGTGCCGACATTGAAACTTTCATGAACGACCCGGCCAATGTCGGCTACTACTACAAAGACAAATTCGCCGTCTGCCATACCTCGGGAAGCCAAGGTCAGCCGGCCATCATCGTTCAGGACAAGCCTGCGATCCTGACGACCTTTGCGGCCCAGTTCGCTCGCGGCAAGAAGGTCAGCCGCCGGTTCCTTCCCCATCTTCAGCGCCTGTTCAATCCCGCGCGCTTTTCCATCATCACGCAAAAGCCGGGCTTCTACCCGAGCAGCACATTCTTCAATTACTTTCCCGAACGCGCTCGCCGCTTCCTCAAGTTGCAGCGTCTTTCCGTGTTCGACCCGCCAGATGTGCTCGTCCAGAAGCTCAATGAATTTCAGCCGAACTTCATCACCGGCTACACGAGCGCACTCGAGACGATCACCCGCGAACTTCAAGCGGGACGCCTCAAGCTCCGAGGCGATCTCGAACAGATGACCAACATAAGCGAGCCGCTTCCCGAGCCCATCGCGCAACGCGTCGAAAAGGCCTTCGGCGTCCACATTACCAATGTCTACAGCATGGCGGAATGCATGGCGCTCACCTGCGGATGCCAGACGACGCATGGCAGCCACCTCAACGACGAACTCGCGTTCCTCGAAGTCGTTGACGCCAGGGGCAAGCCCGTTCCGAACGGAACCCCCGGAGCGAAGGTGCTTTTGACCAACCTCTATAATCTCGCCCAGCCGATCATTCGCTACGAGGTCGACGACATCGTCACCATCAGTGCAACACCGTGCGAATGCGGCAGCCTTCTGCCTCTCATTCAGGCCGTCCAAGGCCGTTCGAAGGATCAGTTCTGGGTTAACGTCAACGGTGAGATACGTGACCTGCCGTACTACGTCTTTCTTCTCGCCCTCCACAACGAGACGAATCTCGCCGAGCATCAGTTCCTTCAGACCGGGGTTAACCGCTTCGTTATGCGGGCCGCACCGCTGCCGGGGCAAACGTTATCCGTTGAAAAACTCAGCCGATATATTCAGCAGTCCGTGATGTCCGAAGGTCTCGCCAATGTGATCCACATCGACGTTGAGATCGTCGATCGAATTCTCCCCGAAGAGTCAGGCAAGGTTCGACGCGCGAAGAATATTTTCGGACCGCCGCCGGCCACGCCTTCGGAACCCGAAAGGTCGCGAACGGCAGAAGCTGGCTGAAGACCGAACCGCGCGCCTTTGCGAGGAACCCCGGCTGATGAATTTAGTTGAACCGAAGGGCGGCATTTTTTCGGAGTGTCAGTCATGACCAGAAAAATCCTGAAGATCGTCGACGGTCCCGACAAACCGGCTCTGCGGTCTGCGCTGGCTTATCCTGAACGCGAACAGGTCCACTTCATTCTTGAGGGTGATGCGACAGACGCATCGATCGCGCGCATAGAAGAAATGGCGGAAGGTTTCACTTTCGAGATAAACGGCCTGCTAACAACGGGCGTCCATAAAGGTGAGACCTTTCTCGGAATTTATAGCGTCGAGACTCGCTCGGGCTCGATAGCTCTCGGTATCGGCGCTTGAGTTGGTTGGGCCGCGAGCGGGCCAGCGGCCCTCTTTCATTCCCATTCTTTTTTGCAATACTCCTGACCTCACGACATCCGAATTGAAAGCCAAGCGCTGAGCTGATCAGTCCTGCATGCAGAACTTCGAATTTTAATTCGATTGTTTCCGCTCAGCGGCGCAAAAGAGCGTATTGATCCGAACATCGCAATGTCTGCACACTGTGCGGCATGATGCGAAACGCATCGGCGCGCCGGAATGCTTGGGAGGATGCCGCTTTGAAGACGGGATATTTGACATGAAAGCTATCAAAATCGCCGCCCCTGGCGGATTGGACAACCTTGCTCTCGTCGACCTGGCAGATCCAGGCAAGGCCGGTCCAGGTCAGATCCGCGTCCGCATTCATGCGAATTCGCTAAATTTTCACGACTATCTCGTCGCTTCCGGAAAAATGAAAGCTGACGACGGGCGAATTCCGATGTCCGACGGCGCAGGCGTCGTCGAGGATGTCGGCGAAGGCGTCACTGAATTCAAAGCCGGCGACCACGTCGTCTCGTGCTTCTTCCCGCTCTGGCAGGATGGTCCTCCCGAGGTCGATAATTTTTCCTTCACGCCGGGCGACGGCATCGATGGCTATGCAGCAGAAATCGTCGTCCGGCCGGCGACCTGGTTCACCCACGTGCCGAATGGCTTCAGTCACGCCGAAGCCGCAACGCTGGCGACGGCTGGTCTCACCGCCTGGCGCGCCCTAGTGGTCGACGGTTGGCTGAAAGCCGGCAACACCGTGCTCGTGCAAGGGACCGGTGGCGTATCGATCTTCGCCCTGCAAATCGCCAAGGCCATGGGCGCCGAAGTCATCGTGACATCATCGTCCGACGAAAAGCTCGAACGCGCGCGTGCGCTCGGCGCCGATCATCTCATCAATTACAAAAGCATCCCAGCGTGGAGCACCCGCGTTCGCGAACTCACCGGCGGACGAGGTGTGGACCACGTCGTCGAAGTCGGCGGACCAGGCACCCTTCCACAATCCATAGCGTCGGTCGCGATCGGTGGACACATCGCACTGATAGGCGTGCTCACCGGCCTCGGCGGCAATGTTCCGACCGCTCTGCTGATGGCAAGACAGGCACGCCTTCAAGGGCTCATCGTTGGCAGCCGGCGCGAGCAGAACGAGTTTGTTCGCGCCATCAACGTAATAGGACTGCGGCCGGTGATCGATCGCAGCTTCAGCCTTGCCGACATCGCACATGCGTTCCGGCTTCAAGAAGAAGGCCGCCACTTCGGTAAGATCTCTCTGGATTTTTGACGAACGAAAAATGCACCGAATTGCAGGAGACCGCCGCAATGTTGAATGTCATTTCCGTCGACCATTTTGTATTGAACGTGCGCGATGTCGAAACCTCCGCTGGCTGGTACGAGCGGGTGCTCGGCATGACTCGCGAGGAGGATCGGCCCTCTGACGGAACGCCCAGAACAAGCGTGAAATTCGGCACCGAAAAGATCAATCTCCGTCCGATCAATGCGAGCAAGGTCGAATGGTTCACGGCCGAACATCCAGCTGCGGGCAGCGGCGATCTCTGCTTTCTGACCAATTACTCACCGGAAGAAGTCTCGCATCATCTGGCGGAAGCAGGCGTCGAGATCGTTCTCGGCCCTGTCACCAAACGCGGCGCGATGGGTAATATCTGTTCCGTTTACTGCCGGGATCCGGACGGCAATCTCATTGAGATATCTTCGTCCGAGATGCCACCGGGCCCGAAAAGGTCGTAACGACCAGCATCCCCGGCGACGCAATCAAAGTCTCGAGAGGTAGAAGCGCCTCGGCAGCCGCAACAAGATTTTCTGCGTGACGTCGTATCCGTTAAAACGGATGATCATCCGTGCGCCGAACTTGTCTTCTGTGGTCAAGGAGAACGCGCCGGATGTTGCTCATGCGTTGATTTAAGGTCACGACGAACATGATTTCCACGTCGACTCCGCAACGCTCGTACTTTCCGCGTTGACTTCTGTCTAATTCAAACGCCCTACCCCTGGCTGCTCTCTTCAAACGCTCGGTCAGCCGGGCGTAGCGCCAAATCAGACAGCTCAATCATCGAGAAGACCGTGACATTCGCTTCAACTGTAGCCGAGGCCGTCGGCAACACACCACTCATAAAACTCCGGCGCGCGTCCGAGGAAACGGGATGCACAATTCTCGCCAAAGCTGAGTTCATGAACCCCGGCCAATCCGTCAAGGATCGCGCGGCGCTTTATATTATTCAGGACGCGATAGCGAATAAGCGATTGCAGCCCGGCGGCGTCATCGTGGAAGGCACAGCTGGCAACACCGGCATCGGGCTGACGATCATCGGGAACTCGATGGGCTTTCGCACCGTCATCGTCGTTCCAGAGACGCAGTCGATCGAAAAGAAGGACACGCTGCGGCTCCTCGGAGCGGAGGTTATAGAGGTCCCGTCCGTCCCCTACAGCAACCCCGATAATTACGTGAAGTACTCTGAGCGGGTTGCCCAGTCTCGCGCTGCGAGCGAACCGAACGGAGCGATCTGGGCGGATCAGTTCGACAATCTCGCCAACCGGCAGGCACATGTTGAAACAACAGCCGCCGAGATCTGGCATCAAACTGAAGGCAAAGTTGACGCGTTCGTATCGGCCGTCGGCACCGGAGGCACTTTGGCGGGCGTCGCGCAAGGGCTGCGAGAGCGGAACAGCTCAATCAAGATCGCGCTAGCAGATCCTCCAGGCGCAGCCCTCTACAGCTTTTATACGAGCGGCATGCTGCACGCTGAAGGCACGTCCATAACGGAAGGAATTGGACAGGGTCGCATTACGAAAAATCTCGAGGGTTTCACGCCAGATTTCTCATTCCAAATTCCGGACTCAGAATCCCTCGCGATTGCGTTCGACCTGCTGTCCCAGGAAGGCCTTTGCGTCGGCAGTTCGAGCGGTGTGAATGTTGCGGGCGCCATACGGCTGGCGAAGGCCCTTGGCCCCAATCATGTCATCGTGACGATCTTGTGCGATCTCGGCACCCGCTATCAATCGAAGATGTTCAACCCCGAATTTCTTCGCGAAAGGAATCTGCCCGTCCCGGCATGGCTCCTGCGGCGGCCCGGATGAGCATTGCCAACTAGCCAACATTTCGATCGCGTTCGGCGGCCCTGATGATGGCCTCGGTAATCTTCGGATTGCAATGCTCGACAAATCGATACGCATAGCGGCGGAGCAAACGTCCGCGGCAGAATGCGATGCTTGACGTGCTCGGTTGGAATGAATCTCGCGCGTCCAGCTTCACGAGTTTTCGATCCTGGTCCGGATCGTAGGCAACCGACGCGATTATTCCGACGCCCAGCCCCAATGCCGCGTATGCCTTGATGACGTCGGCATCGAGCGCCGTGATTGAAATGTCAGGACTGAGGCCCGCCAGCTCGAATGCCTGATCGATCCGCTGTCGTCCGGTCAATCCTTCATCGTAGGTGATGATTGGCCATTCGGCGATCGCAGGCAGCATCAACGGCTGCTCCGTTATCAGCGGATGGCCGTGGGGAACGACGACGGCGTGATCCCAAGTCTGGTAGGGGAATGCGAGGATGCCAGGGTGGCCGTCGAGCGTGTCGGTCGCAATCGCGATGTCCGCATAACCCGCCAGCAAAATTGCCGGCAAATCCTTCGGACTCGCTTGCTGCATTTGCAGCCGCACTTGCGGAAATGCCTTTTTGAATTCGGCAATGACAGGCGGCAGCGTGTACCGCGCTTGCGTGTGGGTCGTCGCGACCTTCAATAGGCCTTCGTTGCCGCTCGAGAAATCCGCCACCACGCGCGAGAGATTTTCTGCGTCGACAAGCATGCGCTCCACGATCTTGGCCACTTCCTTTCCGGGCTCGGTCAGCCCCAGCAAGCGCTTTCCGTGGCGGACAAAAATTTCGACTCCAAGCTCGGCCTCTAGATCCCGGATATGCTTACTGAGGCCCGATTGCGAGGTCAGCAATACGTTTGCAGCCTCGGTAAGATTGAAGCGGTGCCTCACGGTTTCGCGAATAATCCGGAGCTGTTGGAAATTCATGACCTGACCAAGACCTTTGACGAGCTTCAAACGAGACCTGGCGCAGGCCCGCTGTTCGGTGCGCCATAAGCTACCTGTCTGCGCCTCTCCTGAAAGAAAAAAATTCCTTATCAACAAGGGGCATCTGGGCGGACGCCTTTGCAAAACGCCGATCGGAAAAATCCGACTGAGCTTATGAATATTTATTCGTTTTCTTGGCGCATCGGCTTTGAAAAAAGAAAATCGAAGAATTTTCAAATCAGGAAGACCGTTTTCGACGGCGACTGGCGACCATAATCCCCCTCAGGCCGCCGTACAGGACGACCGGATACAACGCAGTGGATTCGAACGTGCCTAACGATTTCCTCCCCACAATCGAAAGTGAAATTGACCAGGAAGATCGTGGCGTTCAGCCGTGGGACATCGATGCGATTGTCGCCGCCCTGCGCGATGCGCGTCGGCGAAGCCAGCGGGTGATTTCGGCCGGAAATCGCCGTGCGCCGATCCCGTCTCCTGAGCTGCTTCAGCAGGTCGTTACAAGACTTTATGCATCACTATTTCCGCGTCACGCTGGCGCCGTCGATCACAGTGAGGAAGGCCTTGCCTTTTTCGTCGGCAGTACACTCAACGAAGCTCTGCATCTTTTGTCCGAGCAGGTCAGGCGCGAGCAGGGCTTTATCGACCCTGGGCGGTTGGGGCTTGGTCTGAACACGCGCCCGGCCGAGATTATCGTCGCGGAGTTCACGCAAAAACTCCCCGGCATTTACGAACTCTTGGAAAGCGATATTCGCGCCGCATACGATGGCGATCCCTCCGCGCGGAGTACGGAAGAAGTGCTCCTGAGCTTCCCCGGAGTGAAAGCAATCATTTATCACCGGATCGCGCACGCGCTCCACGCTTTGGGATCACCCGTCGTTGCGCGCATCATTGCGGAGTCGGCGCATTCGCAAACGGGGATCGACATTCATCCCGGCGCAAAAATCGGCGGCAATTTCTTCATCGATCACGGCACGGGCGTCGTCATCGGCGAAACGGTGATCATCGGCGAACGTGTGCGCATCTATCAGGCGGTGACGCTCGGAGCGAAGCGGTTCTCCGTCAACGAACACGGCGCGCTCGTCAAAGGCGAACCGCGTCATCCCATCGTCGAAGACGATGTTGTGATTTACGCGGGCGCGACCATCCTTGGCCGGATCACGATCGGACGAGGCTCTTCGATCGGCGGCAACGTCTGGCTCACCCACAGCGTCGCTCCCCAGAGCACCATCGTCCAGGCTCAGGCGCGAAGCGAAACGTTCGAGCAGGGCGCGGGGATATAATTCCAATATAACGACGTTGACATACTTATTCGTTCACCGAATAAGCAAATCATAGAATTTGAAACCTAAAATATAGCGGACAATAGGTAAACTATGGCAGACGACGTTCAAACGGCTTTAGGTGATATCGCCGCCCGGCAATTGGCCAACGCGACCAAGACCGTGCCGCAAATGTCGAGCATCACACCGCGGTGGCTCGTGCATTTCTTGAGCTGGGTCCCCGTTGAGGCGGGCATCTATCGCGTGAACAAAGTCAAGGATGCCGACCGCGTCGAGGTCGCGTGCTCGCTGCGTGACGAACGCATCCTGCCGCAGACGTTCGTCGATTACGTCGACAACCCGCGCGAATATTTGTTGAGCGCAGTTCAGACTGTTCTCGATATTCATACCCGCGTCTCGGATCTCTACAGCGTTCCCCACAATCAGATCAAAGAGCAGCTTCGCCTGACGATCGAGACGGTCAAGGAGCGCCAGGAAAGCGAGCTGATCAACAACAAGGAATACGGCATCATCCCCAATGCCACCGCGTCTCAGAAGATCAGGACGCGCACAGGCGCGCCGACTCCCGATGATCTCGATGAGCTGATCACGAGAGTTTGGAAGGAACCCGCGTTCTTCCTCGCTCACCCGCAAGCGATTGCCGCGTTCGGCCGTGAGTGCACGCGCCGTGGTGTTCCGCCGCCGACCGTAACGCTGTTCGGATCGCCGTTCCTCACATGGCGGGGGATCCCGCTTGTCCCGTCCGACAAGATCGAGGTGAAGTCCGGCAAGACCAACATCCTCCTGATCCGGACGGGTGAAGCCAAGCAGGGCATCGTCGGACTCTTCCAGCCAGGACTTCCCGGCGAACTCTCGAAGGGTCTCTCCGTCCGCTTCATGGGCATCAACGACCAAGCCATCGCGTCCTATCTGGTGTCGCTCTACTGCTCGCTTGCCATCCTGACGGATGATGCCGTGGGTATTCTCGAGAACGTGGATGTGACCAAGTACCATGCCTACAGCTGAACTCGGACGAAGCACGGACCTTGACGGGCTCGCTGCTGCGGCGCTCAGCCCGAATGCTGGCATTCGCCCCCCGGCCGGCTTGCCCGATGTCGGAACATTGACGAAGCTCGCGAACGAACTGTTCGCGGCGCTTCCTGGTCAATCCGTGCCCCATCCGGCAGGACCATCGTTGGGCGGGCTTGGCGCATCCCCAACGGACGTTACCGGGAGTACTGCTCCGCATGCTGCCGCAGCTGCGACGTCACCCGTTCCCGTTCCTGGAGCAACGGCGATCGCGGGGCCTTCCCCGTTTTCGCAGCTGGATACCCCTCCGACAGGTCAAGGCGTACCGGTCGGGTTGATCAGCGCTGGCGCCACATCGCTGCCCACAAACGGCGTGTCCGGAATTTCGCTGCCGGGCATCGGAGCCTCGCCTTATGTCGATGCTGGATACGTTTCTCCGGCATCAATTCCGGTGAACCAGGAAACACCGGGAATAGGAGTGCCCGCGGCACCGGCTGATCCGCTGCCCGCACGGGATGTAACTGCGCTCGATCTAAAAAGCGTTGATGCATTGATCGGTACGCCACCCGGTTCCCTCCCCTCGAGTATCGATGCAAGCCCATCCCAGTCGGGATATGGGGCATCGAAGGGAATCCCTGCGCGCCCTGAAAGCCCGCGTTCCGTTGAAACTCTTCCCGGAATAGACCGCGCTTCGCCTCCCACAGCACCGGCACCTACTCCGCCGCCTCAAATTCTGAACGACCACACAGGCATTGAAACGCCACGCTCCGCCGGATCTGGGCTCGACTTTGATGTCCTCGGAATTCCCTACGAAGCGGAATTGAAATCGTTGCTCGCACCCTTGGCGGCCGACCCCGTCAGCTCCTTGCTCGGCGAGACGGGATCGAACCTCTATTTTCTTCCGTCCACTGCAGTTCCCGCAGGCAAGTCTGCGAATCCGGAAAGCCTCACCGCGGCGACACCCTCTCTCGGCGGCGGTCGAGGCTTCGACGTCGATGCCGTCCGGCGCGACTTCCCGATCCTCAACGAAACAGTCAACGGCCGCCCACTGATCTGGTTCGACAACGCGGCGACGACGCAAAAGCCAAGATCGGTCATCGAGCGGCTCAAATACTTCTATGAGCATGAAAACTCGAATATCCATCGCGCCGCTCATGAACTCGCGGCACGCGCGACGGACGCCTACGAAGGGGCGCGCAACAAAGTCGCGCGCTTCCTGAATGCCGGATCGTCCGAAGAGATCATCTTCACGCGCGGCGCGACAGAAGCCATCAACCTCGTCGCGGCGACGTTTGGACGTCAGCATGTCGGTCCCGGCGACGAAATCGTAGTGACCAATCTCGAGCATCACGCCAACATCGTCCCGTGGCAGCAGCTCTGCCTCGAAAAGGGCGCGAAGCTCCGCGTTGCACCGGTCGATGACTGTGGCGCTCTCCTGCTCGATGAGCTCGGCAAGCTGTTGAACGCACGCACCAAGCTTGTTGCGTTCACGCAAGTGTCGAACGCGCTCGGCACGATCACGCCCGCAAAGGCCATGGTCGAGATGGCACATCGCGTCGGGGCGCGTGTTCTTGTCGATGGCGCGCAGTCCGTGTCACACATGAAAGTCGACGTGCAGGATCTCAACGCCGACTTCTTCGTGTTCTCCGGACACAAGCTTTTTGCTCCAACCGGCATTGGCGTCGTTTACGGCAAGAAGGATTTGATGGACACGCTGCCTCCCTACCAGAGCGGCGGCAACATGATCCGCGACGTAACCTTCGAGCGGACCGAATTCCACAAATCACCGCAACGGTTCGAGGCCGGAACGGGCAATATCGCCGATGCCGTCGGTCTTGGCGCAGCAATAGACTATGTCGAACGCATCGGCCTCCACAACATCGCCGAATACGAACACAAGCTGCTCGTTTACGCGACGGAACGATTGCTGCAGATACCGGGTCTTCGCATCATAGGAACGGCACCCGAAAAAGCGAGCGTCATCTCGCTCGTCCTCAAAGGCATCCCGAGCGAAGAAATCGGCGCACGCTTGAATAAGTATGGAATCGCCGTGCGCTCAGGCCATCACTGCGCCCAACCTATCCTGCGTCGCTTCGGCCAGGAAACGACGGTGCGGCCCTCCTTCGCCTTCTATAATACGTGCGAAGAAATCGACGTGCTCATCGGCGCGCTCAAGGATATCCAGGCGGAAGCCGCAATCCCGAGGCTGTAGTTCAGTCGAGAGTGCGTGCATTTTTCGCCGCGATCGCAACAACGACGAACAAGGCAGCCCCTTCCGTGTGGCTGCCTATTTACTATCTAACCACACACAACACGCTGGCGAAGTGCTGCGGAAAATAGACGACGGCGGCACCGGCCGTCATGAGAATAAGGCCTGCCAAAAGATTGAGCCTCGTGCCAGCGGCGCGCCTATTAAGCCACGAAATTCCATAGGCCGACGCAATTACGGCCGGAACGGTGCCGGCGCCGAAACCGAGCATGAAAGTAGCGCCTTGGGCGCTCGTGCGCATCAGTGATGCCAACAACGCCGCGCCGTAAACCATCGGGCAGGCATTGAGCCCCCAGACAACGCCGAGCGCGACGGGGGCGAGGTAACGGCCCTGCCCTGCGGGACGCAGCAGGGAGTTTACACCGGACGAAAGCACCTGCATGCCGTGATCGATGAAGGTCAACCTCGGCATCAGTCCCGCGAGCACCAGTCCCATCCATAACAGCGACGCAGCAGCCGCCCACTGCAGCACGATCGGGCTCTGCGCCGGCGTACGCGACAGAAGATCTCCGCCGAAAGTTCCGGCCACCGCGCCGATGGCCGTGTACGTCAAGATTCGCCCGGCCTGCATCAGTAGGAGATTGAGATTTCTATCTCCTGAGGTTTTCGCTCCAAGCAGCAAGTTCGCTCCGCAGGCAATGCCGCCGCACATCGCGCCGCAATGGAACGCACTGGCGAGCCCGACGGCAGCGCCGCTGAGCAAGCTCTCGCTAAGCATCGTCGCCTTGGCTCCGATCCGATTTCGTCGCCATGCGATCGTTATCATCGCTGATCGCGCGCCACTTGGCACCTTCGAGATCGTCGAATTGCCCGCTGCGAAGAGCCCAGAGGAAGGCGGCGAGCCCCATCATCCCGAGCGTCAGCGCAGCAGGAACAAGCCAAGCAAGCGACGTCATGCCGATGCTCCGACGTTTGGAAGGCGCAAGGCCTTCGAGCGAAGACGAAGCGCGTTTGCCGTGACCATGATCGATGATCCCGACATGGCGAGCGCCGCAATCAAAGGCGTCACATAACCCGCCATCGCGAGCGGAACGAAAATCGAATTGTAGAGGATAGCAATAGCGAAATTCTGCAAAGCCAAACGGCGTGCGGCTTTAGCGACCGACAGCGTCTCAATGACCGGCTGAAGCACGTCGCCTTGAAAAACAGCGTCGGCCGTGGTTTGGGCGATATCGATGGCGGATGCGGGTGATAGCGAGGCATGTCCGGCTGCAAGGGCCGGCGCATCGTTGAGGCCGTCACCGACCATCAGCGTCTTGAATCCCCGCGCCTTCAAGGCTTCGATTGCCTGCAGTTTCTGGTCTGGACGAACCTCAGCAGTCCAATCCACGATGCCGCAAGCCGCAGCCGCTTGCGCAACGGCGGCACGCCGGTCTCCGGATAACAGACTGACGCGATATCCCGCGTGACGGAGTTCCGAAACGCACTCCGCCGCGTCCTTACGCAATTCGTCGACGAAGTTGAAGCCGACAGCAGACTTGCCTTCGGCCACGTACCAGATCGAAGCATTCCGATCCTTGACACCGGCCCACGCGGCCGAACCGACTTTCTCCTCGAAGCCCATGGACGTCGTAACGAGTCCCGAGCCTGGAACTTCTTCGACGCTCTCAACGGCGTGCGTTTGAAGCCCCTCCGCACGAGCAGCCTTGGCCAGCGCCTGCGCGAAGGGATGCTTGCTCACCGCGGCAATCGAACCTGCGCGGTCCAGCGCAGCCACATCGACTACACCGCTCGCCTCGAGCCGCAACTCTCCGGTCGTCAGCGTTCCCGTCTTGTCAAAGACGACGCAATCGACTTCGGCGAGACGCTCGAGTCCGTCAGGAGCTTTGACAATAACGCCTTTGCTGAACAGACGGCTCATCGCGGCAACCTGCACGGCGGGCACGGCAAGAGCCAAGGCGCACGGGCACGTAATGATGAGAACAGCGATTGCATGCGTGAGCGATTGGTCCCACGGCGCGCCGATCACCATCCATGCGATGAACGTGATCAATCCGAGAACATGGACCGCGGGCGCATAAATTTGCGAGGCCCGATCGGCAAGCCGGACATAGCGGCCACGGCTCTGCTCGGCGTTGAGCATCATGCGGCCGATTTCGCTGAGCAGAGTGTTATCTTCCGCAGCCGTAATGCGCACGCGCAGGGTGCCGCCGCAATTGATCGTGCCCGCATAAACGGAATCGCCGATCGAAACGGCGCGCGGCCGCGTTTCGCCACTGATCAAGCTCTCGTCGATATCGCTTTGTCCGGAGATCACCTCCCCGTCACCTGCAACACGCTCACCCGCGGCGATGGCGATGACCATTCCCGGCTTGAGCGTGCTCGCGAGAACGAGCTTGGTTGTTTGATCCGGCTCTACCAGTGTCGCGTTTGTCGCCCTGAGCCCGATCAGGTTTTCGGCTGCCCCGCGCGCCTTGGTCCGCATGCGTTCATCGAGCACTCTGCCGATCAACAAAAAGAACAGGAGCGAAGTCGCAGCATCGAAGTAGATCTGCCCAGAACTGCGCATCGTCTGGAACAAACTCATGCCCGTCGCCAGCAGCACGCCGAGCGAAATAGGGACATCCATGTTGAGGCGCCGCGACCTCAACGCCGCAAGTGCCGACTTGAAGAAGGGCTGACCGGCGTAAGCAACCGCCGGCAGGGCGATGAGCGCCGATAGCCAATGGAACAGATCCATGAGGGAACTGTCCATGTCGCTGGCCTCGCCGGACCAGACCGCCACGGAAAGCATCATGATGTTTCCGGCTGCAAAACCTGCAACACCAAGACGAGGAAGGAGCTCGCTCACGCGCGCGGCCTGCTCCGTTTCGGCGTTCTCAATCAACGGCGCAGCCGGAAATCCGGCATGATCGAGTGCCGACGTCAGGTCGATCGCTGAGCTGAGAGACGGGTCGACCACGACGGAAACGCGCTTGGTCGTTAGATTCGCACGGGCGGCCTCGACGCCGCGGAGAGCCCGCAGCGTATTTTCAACCGAACGGATGCAGTTGCCACAAACGATGCTCGGGACTGAAAGTACAATCGTCTGCCGCGCCTCTGCTCTTGGCGCTTGCGCGGCAAGCCCGGCGTCTAGGGCTGCTTCCATATCCGCTCCTTCGACCTGTAAACGACCTTGTCGTTTTCGGCAGCGGTGACGGAAAGCGTCCACGTGCCTTCCGAAAGTCCTAAAATGTCAGCAGCGTAGGTCCCATTACCCGTGGGCGCCAAGTCAAAACGCCGATCGAATATGTCCGTTGTCGCGCGCCCGATTTCCGCCTTCACGAGCAAACCCTCAATGGGTTGCCGGTTTTCATCCGTCAATGCAATTGCAAGGCGGCCGGTTTTGGAATCGAACGTTCGGTTTTCATGCCATCCGAGCCGGTTCTGATCCGCTTCTTGCTGGAGCGTTTGGTTGTAGGCCAGGCCCTTGCGATAGGCATCGGCGGTGTCGCCGCTGAACGTAGAAACAGCTTTGGTGATCAAAATCCCATCCACGGCCGTCACGGTCAGAAAGAACCCGACAAGGATAGCGAAGACATGCCACCCGCGAAGCGAAACTTTCGATGCTGCAACGTTCATGGCGGACTCCTGAATGTCGTGGCGCGTGATGCCGTCTTGCCGCTCTCCACATCCTGCAGTTCGATCGTCACGGGCTCGGCATCCGATCTCAATTCTTTCCTTTGAGCGCTCGAGAGCATGAGGAAGACTTTGACGGCTCTGACTTCTGATGGGTTGACTTCAATCGTCGGGTCGGTGCCGTCGAACTCCACGAACTTCGGCTGAAGATCGGCCGGCCCGCTGAAACGCAACTTGAAGTGCCGAACGCCTTCGACCTTGTTCGCAATCTTGATCATATAGCCGTTACGCAGCCCCCCATCGCTCAACACCACGAAAAGCGGATTGCGATCCTGGATGACGTTGAACTCGAAGTCGGCCCGATTGAACAGCGACCATCCCATAAGAGAGGCCACAAGCGTGATCATGGCCGTATAAAGCATCGTGCGTGGACGAATGATCCGCCAGCCTTCGCGCGGCGCGCTCGTTGCGTTGGCAAGGGTGCCGATGGTCGTATAGGCGATGAGTTCGCGCGGCCGGCCGACGCGATCCATGATCTCGTTACACGCATCGATGCAGAGCGCACACTGGATACATGCGAGCTGCGATCCGTCGCGGATGTCGATACCCGTCGGACAGACGGCGACACAGGCCTTGCAGTCGATGCAGTCGCCGCGATCATCCCACGTCGTGCCCTTCTTGTGGGCACCGCGTGGCTCGCCCCGAAGCTCGCGATAGGAAATGAGAAGCGAATCGCGATCGACCATCGCACCCTGAATGCGCGGCCAGGGACACATGTAAATGCAGACCTGCTCGCGGGCGAGTCCTCCAAGCAGATACGTCGTCAGCGTGAACAGCCCGAGAAAGACATAGGCAACGGTCGATGCCGTACCATGCACCAGTTCAACCGCAAGTGTCGGCGCATCACGGAAATAGAAGACCAGCGCGCCGCCCGTTGCGAGCGAAATCGTTAGCCACGACAGGTGCGTTGCCGATTTCTTCCAGATCTTCTCGAACGACCAGCGCTGCGCATCGAGGCGCATCTGCGCGTTGCGATCTCCTTGCCAGAAACGCTCGACGGAAATCATCAGATCCGTCCAGACAGTTTGCGGACAAGCGTATCCGCACCACATGCGACCGGCGATCGAGGTGACGAGAAAAAGCGACAGCGCGCCGATAACAAGGAGCCCCGTGACGTAGTAGAATTCCTGCGCCCAGATCTCGATAGGGCCGAACAACAGTCGCTGATTGGCGAAGTCGAACAGAATGGCCTGATTGGGCAAGCCCTCGCCGCGATTCCACCGCAACCACGGCACGACGTAGTAGATCGCGAGCGTAACCCCCATCACGATCCACTTGATGCCGCGGAAGGTTCCATGCGCACGCTTCGGATAGATTTTCGTTCGCGACACGTAGTCCGACTGCCGCGGGGCAGGCGGCGGCGTGGAGCGACTTTCATCACCTCCGATCAGAAACTTGTTCGGTCGATCCATCGTGTTCATTTCGGTTTGTCAGTTCCTGCCGCGGGAGCAGAGGCGCTCGCAGCTTCAGCTTGCGCCCCGCCAAGGGAATAAACATAGAGCGTCAGCATTTTCACCGCGACCGGATCAAGCCGCTCGGACCACGCCGGCATCGCGCCGCCACGCCCGGTTCGGATGCTCTGCATCACGGCATCCTGCGAATTCCCGTAAAGCCAAATAGCGTCCGTCAGGTTAGGCGCACCCATTTCCTGATTACCTTTACCGTGATCGCCATGGCACGCGGCACAGTTGTCAGCAAAAATCTGCGCGCCTCTCTTTGCCGCTTCTTGGTCGACGTCGAGATGCGAGAATGAGCGGACGAAATTGGCGGCGTCGCGGATCTGCGCCTCATCGAGAATCTTGTCGACTCCGAAGCGCGGCATCGCCGTGTCGTGTGCCTTCGGATTTCCGCTTCTTACGCCGAAGGCGATGGTCTGATGAATTTTCTCGAGATCACCGCCCCAAAGCCAATCGTCATCGTTGAGATTGGGATAGCCGATGCCACCCTGCGCCCCGCGCCCGTGGCAGCCCGCGCAATTCTCGCCAAACAGCGCAGCACCGCCCGCAATCGAGAACTGGAACAGCTCGTCGTTCTTGCGGATGTCGGCGAGCGACATCTCCGCGATCTGCGAGCGATATTTTGCGTGGCCCGACTTCCACGCCTCGATATCTTGCTGCACCTGATCGCGCTGACTGTAGTTCAGCACCCCCTTCGTATAGCCATTGATCGTCGGCCACGCCGGATACACGACCCAATAGCCGATCGCCCACACGATCGAGACATAGAAGGTATAGAGCCACCACCTGGGCAGCGGCTTATTGAGCTCTGAGATGTCGCCGTCCCAGACATGCCCGGTCGTCTCGACACCCGTCACTTCGTCGATTTTGCGATGGCTCATGGTTTATCCTCATTGACCGGGAGCGCATCGTCGCGAAACGGGATTTCCGAAGCCGACACGAACTTGGCTTTGTTGCTTTTGCGCAAGGCGTAGACGTATGCGGCGATTGTGATACCGCCGAAAATTGCCAGTGACGCAATCTGCGTGACCATTTGAATGTCTTCGTAGGCCAAGGCCGAACTCCCCTTATCGAAGGTTTGGACCACTCGCATCGAACTTCGTGAAGTCGACGAGCGTGCCGAGCATTTGCAGATAGGCGATGACGGCATCGAGTTCCGTGGGCTCGACGTTCTCTCCCGCCGGCTGACCGTCGAACTTGCGCACTTGCGCCTTCGGGTAGCGCGCGACGAGCGCCTTTGCGTCCTTGGTGTCAGGCGAAACCTGCGCAACGACATCCTTACCCGCACTCGCAATCATCTCGTCGCTGTAAGGAACGCCAAGCGCCTTCAACGCCTTCATGCGCTTCGAAATGTTCGAGTAATCGAGAAGCGTGTGGTCGAGAAACGGATACCCCGGCATGATCGATGCAGGAACGACCGAGCGCGGGTCGCGCATATGCTCTGTGTGCCAGGCGTCCGAATACTTGCCGCCGACGCGCGCAAGATCGGGCCCCGTGCGCTTCGAGCCCCACTGGAACGGATAGTCGTACATGCTCTCCGCAGCCAGAGAGTAGTGGCCATAGCGCTCGACCTCGTCGCGCAGCGAGCGGATCATTTGGCTATGACAGTTGTAGCAGCCCTCGCGCACGTAGATGTCACGGCCGGCAAGCTCGAGCGGCGAATAGGGCCGCATGCCCTGCACCTTCTCGATCGTCGACTGAACGTAGAACAGCGGCGCAATCTCGACGATGCCGCCAATCGAAACGACAATCAGCGCGCCGATCAGCAGAATAATCGAGTTTCGCTCGAAAATGGCGTGGTTCACGATTATTGCTCCTGTTATTCGGCTGGCATTGCAACGACGCCGGGACGCAGCTCGGGCGCTGCCGCTACCGCCGGCTGATCACGGACGTCGACCGGCTGATCCCCGCGGATCGTGCGCCAGACGTTGTAGGCCATGATCAGCCCGCCGAGCAGGAACAGCGCACCGCCAGCCGCGCGAATGACATACGGCCAGTGCATCGCCTCGACGGTTTCGATGAAGGAGTATTTGAGGAAGCCAAGACGGTCGTAGGCGCGCCACATCAAACCTTGCGTGATCCCAGCGACCCACATCGACGAGATGTAGAGAACGATGCCGATCATCGCGAGCCAGAAGTGCCACTCGACAAGCTTCATCGAGTAAAGACCTTGCCGCTTCCACAGCCACGGCACGAGACAGTAAACGGCGCCGAACGTGATCATGCCGACCCAGCCGAGCGCGCCGGAATGAACGTGCCCGATCGTCCAGTCTGTATAGTGCGAGAGCGAGTTGACTTCCTTGATGGACATCAGCGGCCCTTCGAACGTCGACATTCCGTAGAACGCCACGCTGACGACGAGCAGACGAATGACAGGATCGGTCCTCAGCTTGTCCCACGCACCGGACAGCGTCATGAGCCCGTTGATCATGCCGCCCCACGACGGCATCCAGAGCATGATCGAGAACGTCATGCCGAGCGTCTGCGCCCATTCGGGAAGCGCGGTGTAATGGAGATGGTGCGGTCCCGCCCAGATGTAGAGGAAGATCAGCGACCAGAAGTGCACGATCGATAAGCGGTAGGAATAGACCGGCCGCTCGGCGCGCTTAGGAATGAAGTAATACATGATGCCGAGGAACCCGGCGGTCAGAAAGAAGCCAACCGCATTGTGCCCGTACCACCATTGCGTCATGGCGCCCTGAACGCCCGGAAAGAGCGGATAGCTCAGCGTTCCGAGAAAGGACACGGGCAGCGCCAGGTTATTGACGATATGCAGCATCGCGACGGTGACGATGAAGGCCAGGAAGAACCAGTTCGCGACGTAAATGTGCGGCTCTTGGCGATCCTTCAGCGTCCCGAGAAATACGAGCAGATAGGCGACCCACACGACCGTCAGCAAGATGTCGGCGTACCATTCGGGCTCGGCGTATTCCTTGCCTTGCGTCACACCCATCAGGTAGCCGGTCGCCGCGATAACGATGAAAAGCTGATATCCCCAGACGACGAACCAAGGCGCCCATTTGCCTGGCAGCCGCGCCTGGCTTGTCCGCTGAACGACATAAAGTGAAGTCGCAATGAGCGCATTACCGCCGAACGCGAAAATGACGGCCGAGGTGTGAACCGGCCGCAAGCGCCCGAAGTTGGTCCACGGCAAATCTAAGTTCAGCGCCGGGAATGAAAGTTGCCACGCGAGGATATCGCCAACGAGAAATCCGGCGATCCCCCAGAAAACGCACGCAATCGTCGCAACGCGAATGGGACCGTCGAAGTAACCGGAACGCTTCTCCTGTCTGAGGTTCGTCGGATGCGTAACGACGTAAAAGCCGGCTGCCGCCGCCGCGGCCAACACGATGAGCCCCTGAAGCCGGAGAATTTCCTCTTCTCCAGCAAGCGCGAACACAAGACCGATCGCGCCGATGATGACTGCGCTTATGAGCGCCAGCGAATCGCTGAGCCCAGAGCGCTCGTCCAATACGTCCTGCAAAGCTGCCTCCCGATCCCAATACGGAACGCACAGTCGAATAAGGGACCGCCAGCAGCCTTGATCTAAGTCAAGGTTCGCAAAGAAGGGCCGTATTAGAAATGTCGCATCGCTAGAACGCGGCCTCACGTCTTTCGAGGATTTCACTAATGACGGATGCCAGCCCGGCAAAACGACTGGAGGACGCTGGACACTGCGCGACGCCTCATCCCCTGGAGATCATCGAGGAGGAGCACGCCCTGCAATTGGAGTTGTGCGATCTCCTGGAAAGCATCGCTGACGACCTGCCGGCCAAGTTCGAAGCCGCGTTCGCAGTGATCGCGATCTCCATTCTGAAGGGAAGCGTAAAATCTCACACGAAGTTCGAGGAAGACGCGCTTTTCCCGCTTCTCAGAGAGCGGTTATCGCCGAACGACGCTGTCGTTCAGGCACTGGCGTGCCTCAGCCAGGAACACGAACGTGACGAAGACATCGCAGACGAACTCGTCGAAGCTCTCAAAGACGCGTTGCAAAGCAGAGCACCACGGAACCCGGAAACGCTCGGTTACATCCTTCGTGGCTATTTCGAAAGCCAGCGCCGCCATATCGCATGGGAGGACAGCGTCGTTCTGCCCGCTGCACGCAAAGCACTGACCGTCGAAGACCTCGCGCGCCTCCAGGAATGGATCATGATGAGCGACCATCCCCGTTGCATAAGTATTCCGTTGCTAAAGCTCCGAGCCCGGAGATCCTCATCGTCAATCTGCGAAAAATGCCCATCCTCGCTCAGGCAGGAGAAATAACGGGATGTCTCCAGATTTCGTCCGCCGCATGAGCGCCCCCGTTCCACGATATACGAGCTATCCGACCGCCGCGCAGTTTCGAAACACGGTCGGCGAAAGGGACTTCGCAGAAGCCCTGCTCGAATTGGAAGACGAAACGCCGTTTTCGCTCTACGTGCACGTGCCGTTCTGCAAGAAGCTTTGCTGGTATTGCGGTTGCAATATGAAAGTTGCACGCACCAAAGAGCCGGTCGTCCGCTATTTCGCGGCTCTCGAAGCGGAATTACGAGCCGTCGCCGCGCTTGGACTCTCCAAGCACAAGATTTCATATATGCATTGGGGCGGCGGCTCTCCCAACATTCTGACCGGCGAGCAAATTTTGGCGTTGACTGCGCGCATTCGCGACTCTTTCGAGATCGACGCCAGCGCCGAATTCGCCGTCGAGATCGACCCGCGCGAAGCGAGCGCGTCGCTTGCACACGCGCTGAAACGTGCAGGTGTCAATCGGGTCTCGATTGGGGTCCAGGATTTCGACCACACCGTTCAGACCGCCATCAATCGGCTGCAGTCGTTCGAAGTGACGTCGGCCTGCGTAGACAGTTTACGGGATGCTGGGATCGACAATATCAACGTCGATCTCGTCTATGGATTGCCGCTGCAGACCCGATCTGGAATCGAACGGACGGTCGAGCAGGTCCTCGCGCTGCAGCCAAATCGTGTCACGCTATTTGGGTATGCGCATCTGCCCTCGCGCTTCGCACACCAATCGATTATTGACGCCACGACGCTTCCCGACAGCGTCGAGCGCTTTGCTCAGTCCCAAAGAGCCGCGCGCATGCTCGCAGCCGCAGGTTACGTCCGGATCGGGCTCGACCATTTCGCGCTGAAGAACGATCCCTTGGCGCGCGGACCCGTTCGCCGCAACTTTCAAGGATATACGACCGATACGTCGGAAACGCTGGTCGGTGTCGGGCCGTCGGCCATCTCCTGCGTCGGCAGCGCATATTTTCAGAACGTGTCATCTCCCGCCGAATACGAAGAGCGTATTGCAGCGACAGGCCTCGCCACAACCAGAGGCGTCAAGCTGACGGACGAAGATCGCGTTCGTCGCTACGTCATCGCGAAATTGATGTGTGACTTCAGCTATTCCGAATCCAACGTCCGCGAGCGCTTCGGAGCTGCCGCGTCGCGCGTCATCCTGGAAGGCCGGGAGATGGTCGAGGCAGACATCGCCGGTCTTCTGGAGAAGGTCGAGGACGGCTTCGTAGTCACGCCGCGCGGTCAGCCATTTGTGAGAAGCATCGCTGCGTGCTTCGATACCTATCTCGGATCTGATATGCGCTGCGCGCCCGCCGTCTAGACGCTGCTCATCCGTTCGAGATGATCGGGGTCTAAGACAACGACGGTCCTCGCACCATCGAGACCGATAATTTTCTTGGCCTTGAGGCGGGAAAATTGCCGGCTGACCGTCTCAATCGTTAGGCCGAGGAAATCGGCGATCTCAGCGCGCGAGATGGGCAGCTCGAATTTCGCTGGTCCCTTTGCCTGTCCGCTCTGACAACCGACCACATCGATCCGCTTGGAAACCATGAGAATAAAGCTTGCCACCTTTTCCTCGGCACTTTTTCGTCCGAGCAGCAGCATCCATTCGCGCGCAGCATCGAGCTCGTCCAGCGTGTTTTCAAACAGGCGGCGTTCGAACCCTGGAAACTCCCGGACCAGACGCTCGAATTGCCCACGGTCATAGGTACAGAGGTGAACCTCATTCACGGCTGTAACTTCATACGCGCTGTGCTCGCGGTACGGCCTGCCGATAAAATCGGACGCGAATTGAAGTCCGACGATCTGCTGCCGCCCATCGCTCATGGCCTTCGTGAGCTTGACGACGCCGGAGATGATGTTGGCGAATGAGGCGACCGTGTCCTGATCGGCCACGATCGCTTGCCCTTGCGGCACTGTCCGATGGTGGGCGATCGCATTGAGCCGCTCTATTTCAGTTCGGCTCAGCGCCCCACAGACCGCACGGTGGCGCACTGCGCAGGTATCGCAGCGGATCGGTTGCTGTTGTGTCATCGTCGATCCAGACGTTATCGGACGTTCGGTAAGTGAATTTGGCAACTGATACCATGTTTGAAACGGACATGCGACGGACCGGGTCTGCGCCTCTTCGCATCTGCTGACAAAGCGTCTCAGATCCGACTTGGTCGCTGCTCGCACTGCGCTGAGTCTCGCTCAACCGCTATGGCCCTCGACATTGCCCACACCGTACGGGAGGCCAGATTGCATCCGCAATGAAATTGAGACAATGAATGGTGGATCCGTAGAATATGCATATTTTCAATACATTAGAATGTCCGGCCTACGCAGAAAAAAGGTCTTCGAAAAGTTTTCCGCGGCGGTATTCGCCGTCAAAGACTTCGGGCTGCAATGAGGATCGCAAACTCTGCTTCCTCAGTTGCAATTCCGATTTAGAGTGGGCGTGGCTGGTCGCAGGCGGCGGCCAAATCAGCCAGAGTGTCGATGTCCGTTGCTTCCTCGTCGGATGCGAGCGGAATGCCACGACTTTGCGCCGCATACTTTCGCAGAAGTGCCTTGGCACCCGTTGTACCAACCAAGGCTCTGAGCTCGGGGAAATATGCCCTCGGCCACAACACGGGATTGCGCTGTTCTCCAGCCACGGTCACAGGGAAGACGATCCCTCTCCCATCGGAAGCCTCGAACGCCGCCCATAAACGCGTGAAGAGAGCCGACGTCAAAAACGGCATGTCGGTCGGCACGATGAACGCACCCTCGAACTCATCTCCCAGCGCTCCGATACCGACAGCGACCGAGGAGCCCATGCCGTGGCTACAAGCCGCGTTATGAACGAACCGAACGGCAAGCCCTTCAACGGCCGAGCGGCAGCGCTCGGCTTCATGGCCAGTGACGACTACGATTTCGGAAAGTCCGGCCCCGATGACCACCCGCGTAACACGGCGGAGCAAAGGCTCGCCGCCGATCTCCGCCAAAAGCTTGTTCTCACTGCCGAACCTCTCCGAGCTTCCGGCGGCCAGGAGGACGGCTGCGACGCGGCTCACCACGGTCACGACACGAGGTTCGCGATCTTGGCCTCGGCCAAGATCTCCGCCAGCACTCCCGTGGCCAGAGTAGCCTTACTCTTTGCGCCGGGAATCGAGCCGACTGGAGCATGGAGCCGCCCGCGGGCATTGGCTGTGAAGCCCTTGGCCTGCAGCACCTCGAGGCGCTGCCGGTGCACGGCGTGATTGCCGAGAACGCCGAGATAGAAGCACTCAGTCTCGAGGGCTCGCGCCAGGATTTCAGGTTCGGCTTCGTGATCGTGAAAGACGAGCACTGCCGCCGAGGCGTAGTCGAGCGCCTCGATCGAGTGTTGAAGGGCATCGGTGCCGTTGAAAGCCGATATGCCGCGCCGCGCGGCGTCGTTCCGTGTCACCTCGTCGGGCGACCAGATGGCGATCTCGAGTCCGCTCACCTGGGCGACGACCGCGATGGCATTGAGTAGCGGTCCGCTGCCAAGCAGCAACAGGCGCAGCGGCGGTGAGTAATACCGATCGAAGTGCTCTTTATCGCGTGCGCTTCGCGGCAACGGCCCCTGTGAAACCGCGGAGGCGACAATGCTTGTGCCGTCGACAAGCGAAGTTCTCAAAGAACACGCTTGGCGCGCGGCGCGCAAACTCAGGAGCTGCCGCACCTGCCCCGCGCCGAGGCCCTGATCAAAATAGAGATCGAGACCGCTGCCGCACGGAAGCTTGACGTCGAAGTAGGGCGAGCCCTTGCCGTAGCGAACGAGCCGGTTCTCGCCAGCGCGGATCGCCGCCTGTGCTTCGAGCACGACTGCGGCCTCGAGGCAGCCGCCAGAAAGATAGCCGACGAAACTACCATCCTCGGCCACCGCCATTTGCGCCCCTGGCTGGCGCGGAGCACCGCCGTCCACGCCGACCAAGGTTACGAGCGCGGTGCGCAGTCCCTCGTTTTGCCATCGCGCGAGGTGAGGGAGGACGTCCTCATCGGCGAGCAGACCCGTATCCGCGTCGAAGCGCTGAAAGATGAGGGTCATGTGGGTCTCCGCTTTGAGCACCTAGTCCATCAGAAAACCGGAGCGTCCAACCGGCTCAATACGAGGCGGACGTGCGCGACCGGTCACGACGCCTCTTTTAGCCGTTTGCTATCGATGGGCGTCTTCCGCAAACGAACTCCGGTTGCCGCACAGACCGCGTTTAACACCGCTGGCGCGAGACCAGACGTGCCCGGCTCTCCAATCCCGCCTGGGTCCGCCTCGCTTTTCACGATTTCGACTTCGATCTTCGGCGCTTCATCAATGCGTATCACGCGATAGTCGTCGAAGTTGGATTGCTGCACGCGGCCCTTGGCGAGCGTGATCTCTCCCCAAAGCACTGCGGAGATCCCAAAGATGACGCCGCTTTGTACCTGCGCGACGACCGTGTCCGGATTGACGACCACTCCCGTATCAAGCACGACGTAAACGCGATCGACGTGGACCTGGCCGTCCTTGCCGACAGTCACCTCAGCGACCTGGCACATATATGTGCCGAAAGCCTGCTGCACCGATACGCCGCGACCTTGCCGCGGACCAAGAGGTTTGCCCCAGTTCGAAAGCTCAGCAGCGCGATTGAGAACGTGAAGCGCCCGCGGGTTCTTTTGAAGCAGCGCACGGCGATACTCGACCGGATCTTTCTTGGCCTTTGCCGCAAGCTCGTCGATAAAGCTCTCGATCACATACACGTTGTGCGTCGGGCCGACACCGCGCCAGAACGCTGTGGGAATTCCCGGAGGCTCCTCGCGGACATACTCGACATGGAAATTCTCGATTGCGTATGGCATGTCAGCCGCGCCGTCGACGGCATCAGGATCAATGCCGTTTTTGAAAAGCGGCGGCGCCCATCGCGCCATAATGGAAGATCCGACAATGCGATGCGACCAGGCGACGGGCATGCCTTGCGCATCGAGTCCGGCAGAGAACCGATCATAGTAGTAGGGCCGATACATATCGTGCTGGATGTCTTCCTCACGGCTCCACACGACTTTGACCGGAAAATCGAGTTGTCTGGCTATGAGCGCCGCTTGAACAATTCCGTCCGATTCGAGCCGCCGGCCGAAGCCGCCGCCGATCAGGTGGTTATGAATCCGTACCTGTTCGTTTTTCAACTTGAGGGCCGCGGCGACGGCTTGCTGCGCCCAGACGGGTATTTGCGTGCCCACCCAGACGTCGCAGCCATCGCCCGTGACAGCAACCGTGCAATTCATCGGTTCCATCGCGGCGTGCGCGAGGAATGGCGCTTCGTAAGTGGCTTCGACCTTCTCGGTGGCCGATGAAAATGCGGTCGCGAAATTCCCGTCGCTCTTGGCGACTGCACCTGAACCTTCGGCTGCTCTAGCCAATCCGGCCACGACGTCAGCAGTCGAAACATTGCCGTGTGGCCCATCATCGAAAACCGGAGATGCCGCTTCGAGCCCCTTCTTGGCAGCCCAATAATGATCGCCGACGACGGCGAGAGCATTGTCGAGCTTTACGACTTGCACAACACCTGGAATTTTTCTCGCCGCCGCTTCGTCAAAGGATACGAGCTTCCCTCCGAATACCGGAGACGCGGAGACAGTCGCGATTTTCATGTTCGGCATCTTGGCATCGATGCCGTACTGAGCAGAACCGTTGACCTTCCCGCTTACGTCGAGGCGCTTCGCTGGCGTACCGATAATGCGAAACTGACTGGCGTCTTTCAGTTTGACTTCGCTCGGGACAGCGATTTTCGCGGCTCTGTCGGCCAATTCGCCGTATGAAAGGCGACGCTTGGCAGAATCGTCGACGACGAACCCCGGCTCCGTCCGCAGAGTAGCTGGGTCAACGCCCCAGATCTCCGCCGCCGCAGCGATCAGCATCGCCCTTGCCGCAGCACCCGTTTTTCGAAGAGGCAAATAGAAGCCGCGAATGGAGGTTGAACCACCTGTCACCTGGGCATGTCCGAGAAGCGGATTTCCGTAAAGTTTGTCATTTGGCGGCGAGATCGCGACAGAGACGTTTGCCATGTCGACGTCCAGCTCTTCCGCGACGAGCATAGGAAGCGACGTATAGGTGCCTTGTCCCATCTCGATCATTGGCGAGGTGATGGTCACCTTTCCTTGCCCGTCGATGCGGATATAAGCATCGGGCATCGCAGGTGGGTCTTTTTCGACGTTGGCTTCTACAGCTGGCACCCAGCCGATCATCATCCCCCCGCCGGCGGCAGCAGCGGCTACGAGGAAGTTCCGTCGCGACAGTTCGGAATTGGTCTTGCGAGCTAGCATGGGTGGCCTCACTTCGCTGCGACTGATTTGGCTGCTTCCTTGATTGCGTCGCGGATACGCAAATAGGTGCCGCAACGGCAAATGTTTCCCGTCATGGCGGCGTCGATATCGCTATCGCTCGGCGCGGGCGTGGCCTTGATCAAGGCTGACGCCGACATGATCTGTCCGGACTGACAGTAGCCGCATTGAACAACTTCAAGATTCAGCCAAGCGGCTTGCACGGCTTTGCCCGCCGGTGTCGCGCCAATTCCTTCGATCGTCGTCACCTCGTGCCCAGCGACATCCGAGACCTGCGTTTGGCACGCCCTTTGGGGCTCTCCGTCCACATGGATGGTGCACGCGCCGCATTGGCCAATGCCGCATCCAAACTTGGTACCGGTCATCCCGAGGACGTCGCGAAGGACCCAGAGGACGGGCATGTCGTCCGGCACGTCGGCCGACATTTCTTTTCCGTTCACTTTGAATTTGATCATGGAAGCCTCATCCAAAAAGAGCGGCGTGCCTTAAGAAGTAACTCAATTTGTTCAAATGCCAAGGTCAGCCCCGGACAGAACCTCAAACCGCCGCAGTCGACTTCAAGCCATACCGCAGCGCCGGCTTTGAGTTGCCGAATTTTTTTGACAGCTCGCGACGATCACTCTCCCAGCGATCCCATGCACCGCCATCATGCAACCCAGGGATTGTAACGAGCTCACCGTTATCCAGCCCGGCCAACGCCGCATCAACCGCGTCTTCGGCCGACATCGTGATGGCCGATGTCTTCTGCGCAGCGTAGCCGGCCACATCCCAGAACTCCGTTGCCGTCGCGCCAGGAAGAACGGTTTGGACGCGCACACCCTTGTCCGCAAGATCCTTCTGAAGCGAATGACCAAAGCTGATGACGTAAGATTTCGATGCGCTGTACACGCCATTCAGCATCTCGGCAGCAACACCGACGACGGATGCGATGTTGATGATTGTGCCGCCGCCCCGGCTAACGAATGAAGGTGCAACAGCGTAGGTCAGCCGTGTCAACGCCGTGATGTTTAGCACGATCATCTCGGTCATTGTATCCACGTCTGCTTGCAGGATCGAAGCGACCGAACCGATACCGGCATTGTTGACCAGAAGGGTAATGGATTTGTCGTCCCTCAGCAGAGCCTCCACTTTGGCAAGGCTCGACTTGTCAGTCAGGTCCGCAGGAACGATTTCAACCTTTCTGCCCGTTTCGCTTTCGATGCGGCGGGCGACCACTTTCAGGCGCTCCTCGTTTCGCGCCACAAGGATCAGATCATAGCCGCGCCTTGCGAGACGGTCGGCGTAAACCGCCCCGATGCCGGAAGATGCACCTGTCACCACAGCTGTACCTTTGCTTGTGTGGCTGGTCATTGAACGACTCCTTCCCGTGGATTGCTGAAAAAGCGTATACGCTTGCGGAGGCATGACCGAAATGTCATATACACATAAATTTAGGACATGAGGTCTTCCCCATGCGGCGCATCACTTTCGTCGTTTATCCGGGCTACTCGGTCATCGCGCTTGCTGCGCTCTCAGTCTTCGAAACGGCCAACATGCTGGAGGAACGGCCTCCTTATGACTTCCGGTTCGTTTCTGAGACAGGCGGTGCGGTCATGTCTTCGTTAGGCATGCGGCTTGAGACGGAACGGTTCGCCGACGAAGCCGGCAACACGCTCATGATCGGCGGCGGCACAACTTCCCGGGAGCCTCATAGTCCGGCCCTCATCGAGTTGGTGCGCAGAGCAGTCCGCACGCATCGGCGCGTCGCCGCGATCTGCACGGGAGCGTTCGTACTGGCGGAAGCTGGTCTTCTGGACGGGCGCCGCGCGACGACGCACTGGCTCTATGCGCGCGAACTGCAGAAACGATTTCCGAAGGCGAAGATCGACGAGGACCGGATCTTCATCAACGACGGCCCGATCTGGACCTCAGCGGGAATGAGCGCCGGCATCGATCTCGCACTCGCGCTCGTCGAGGAGGATCTCGGCGCCGAATTTGCGAAATCAGTCGCTCGCAAACTCGTCCTCTATCATCGTCGCGGAGGCGGCCAATCGCAGTTCTCGACGCTCCTAGAACTTTCGCCGAAGTCAGATCGGATTCAAACGGCTCTCGCATTCGCCCGCGCAAATCTCCACGCGCCGCTTACCGTACCTCAGCTTGCTGAGGCGGCCCACCTGAGCCCGAGGCAGTTTAGCCGCGCATTTCGAGCCGAAACCGGGCAGTCCCCAGCAAAGGCGATCGAAAACCTCCGCGTGGAAGCTGCGCGATCCCTCATGGAGCAAAGCAATCACCCGATCGAGGTCGTGGCCCGTCAAACCGGGTTCAGCGATCGGGACCAAATGCGTCGCGCTTTCTTGCGCGCCTTTGGACAACCCCCGCAAGCGTTACGACGGAATGCGCGAAACGAGGCAATGGACGGGAAGAACCGAGCGGCGATGTAGATGCGCTCTGGGTCTGGAGAACCTGGTTTCAGGTAATTTCAGAGACGGGACCCAGAGCCGTGCGCGCCGCGCATGAGGCGGAGCCCGGGTTTCGTGGAGAGTTTCGTCGCGGACAACGGGCCCTTTGGTCGGGTCATGGGCGCTGACCTTCTACGAAGGAGCGCCCATCCCTGATTTCCTAAAAAGCTCTCAGAACCTCACTTCGAAGTTTGCCCGAACGGATTGGTCGGTTGAGTCGGAGCCGAGCTGACCGTTATAGGAGACGCCGAGCGTCGCATTCGGCGTCAGCATGTAATCGAGACCAGCCTCCAGCACCGCCGCATCGCGCGCGATCGGAACACCGCCGACGGTGAAGTCGTCGCCGCCGGCGAAGCGCACCGTCGAGAGCGCGGTTACATCGTCGAAGGCATGACGCCAGCCGACCGCACCATTGGCGGTGAAGATCGCACCGTTGAAGCCGAATACCGTCAAGCTGCGCAGGCCAAGCGTCGAGAAGGTTGCGTCGGTGTTGGCTGAAGCGCTCGTCAGCGCCGCCGCGCCGCCCCGCTCGGTGAAGCCGTCCGTGCGCAAGTTCACATAGGCGAGATTGGCGAAGGACTCGAACCGGGCAGAGCGTGCGTTGAGGCCGTAGGCAATCTCACCGAAGACTTGGGCGGTGCCGGCATTATAATCGCCCTTCAGGCTGTCGATGAAGCCCGGGAACATCACGCCCCGCGAAGTTGAGAGGTCGTGCCAAGTGTAGGCCGCGCCGGTGCGGAACGCGAGATCGCCGCCCGCTACACCCCAGTGCGTGCCGCCATAGGCGCCGACATGGTAGTTATCGCTCGAGCCGGACGAATTGCGGTCCTTGACGTCGAAGTTGGTGCGGCTGAAGCCGGCCACTGCGCCGAAGCGCCAAGTGTCGAACACTGGCGCATCGGCGCCGATGAAGAGACCAGCGGTCGAACGATTGAGACGCGCCGCGTTGCCATCGTCTTCCGTATGGCCCCAGGAGCCGAAACCTTGACCCCAGGCAGCGAAGCGATTGGTGTTGGCCGCGACCGTCCGCGGCCCGCCGTTTTCGTAGGTGACGACCGTGCCACCGACTCCCACACTGTCGAAGGCGGCGCGGAGGCGGTCGTTGACAGCATCGCGAATGAAGCGGCTGTCCTCAATCAGCGCCGACTTCGCCGACGCGTGGATCTCGCCTGAAAGCCGATCAAAGGCATACTGCGCCTGTTCAGCCGACAGGCTCAACACCGCGTTATAGACGGGATTGCCGAAGCCGAGGCTTTCTGCACCGGCGCCGGTGGCGATCTGGTTCGGCGTGATGCCGATGACAGCGAAGTCGATGTTGTTGCGGACCATCGTCAGATAAACGTTCTTGGCGTCGTAGCTGAGCCAGGGATCGAGGAAGGCGAGGTTCGAAGTCGCGCCGTCGAAAGCACTGTTGGGTGCAAGCCCGCCAGTGGCGGTGAGGATCGTATACGGGGTCAGCGCCGCGTAATTGCCTGTGCCCGCCAGAACCTTGACCGTACCGCCGTCGATGGTCGCCGTACCGGATGCGAGGATCTTGTCCGAGGCTCCCGCTGCATTCACCTCGACCTCATAGATCGAGTTCGGGTTGAAAGTGATGTTACCAGCAACGTTGAGGGCGCCCATGCTAGGCGCAATCGTGCCGTTAACGACCGTGTCGCCGACGGTGCCCGTGCCTTGCAGGCGGCCGCCGGTCCCGATGTCCATCGAGCCGCCGAGCAAACCGTTAACGACAAGCATACCGTCCACGATATTCGTCGCGCCAGTGAAACTGCTGGAATCGCCGCTCAGGATCTGGATTCCCGCGCCCGATTTGACGAAGCTGCCTGACCCGGTGATCGCGCCGCCGAAATCCCACACCTGGCCATTGACGGTGTTGACCGTCAGCGTCTTGTCGTTGAGCTGGACCGTCGTCGTATTGCCCTTCTCGCTCATCAACCCCTTGATCGTGTTGTCCGCCATGAGCGCCAATGTTGCCGTCGCGCCGCCACCCACGCGCCCGAGGTCAACTCCTGCGCTGGAGAAAATCACGTCCGCCAAACCGAGCGTCAGCGTGCCGGCCTCGATGAATGTGCCCCCCGTATAGGTTTGCACCGCGCCGAGCGTGACGTTGCCGGTGTTGCCGCCAGTGCTGTCGTCCTTGATGAGACTGCCGGAGAGCTTGGTCGTGCAGGCCAGCATCATCTGGCAGCCATCGCTGATGACGCCGCTGTAGGTGCCATTGGTTGCCTGATCGAAGACGACCAGGCCGCCGGCGTTGACGATATTGGCATTGCCGCTAGACACATTCGCTGTGGTGAGATCGAGGATCGATCCTTGCTCGACGATCGTCCCGCCCAAATAGTTGTTGCCGGTTCCCGTCAATTTCAGCGTGCCGCCGATCAGGTGCATCGTGCCGCCGCCGGTGATGTTGCCGGCGAAGAGGCCGCCCGCATTCGACGCGAACTGCACCTCGCTTCCGCCCGCCGTCACGATGTTGTTCGTATTGGTGAAGGACGATCCGCCGACCCGCAACGTGCCGGCGTTCACCGCGACATTGCTGCCCGTCGTCAGGTTCAGCTTGGCGCCGGACAAATCGAGCATGCCGGAGCCGGCCTTGACGATCGCTGCTGATCCGGCGGCGACGTCAGTGGCCGTGATCGTGCTGGAGATCGTTGAGTCCAGATTGTTCAGCGCTGCATTGGCGTTGCCAGTCTGACCGATCGTCAGCACTGTGTTCGCGCCGGAGACCGTAATCGAACTGTTGCTGCCAGCGCTGTTGAGCGAGGCGAAGGCATTACTTGCCGACATCGATAGGCCGGCCGCGGCCGGACTGCTCTTGACGTTCGATAGGTTGACGCTGCTGACGTTGGTCAGAGCATTGGCGGCCGTCAGGTTCAATGTGCCGGAATCGATATTCACGGTGCCCGAAAGACCTGGCGACGCCGTGGAAAGCGTCAGCATCCCCTGGCCTGCGAGTGTCAGTCCGTTCGTGCCCGTGATCGTCGAGGAAATGACATTGCCCAAACCCGATGTGCTGCGCGCGTAGATGATGCCCTCGCTGCCGCCGAAGGCCAGCGTGCCGCCCGAGATCCCTGCGGTATTGCTGCCACTTCCCCCGAGGATGAGACCGGCCGGATCAACACCGTTGCCGAGCGCTATGGTGTAGTTGGTCGTCGTCCCGTTACCCGCAGTGATCGTATAGCCGGAATCGATCTTCAGCGCATAGGCTGCGGCATTCGCGCTGAGCGTTGCGTTGCCCGTTTGCTCGACGATGTCGTTCGCCGTTGCAGCTCGAATGCCGCCGCTCGAACCGGAACCGACCTTGGTATAGGTGGCCTTTACGTACCCCTTGACGGGGTCATAGGTCAGAAAATCGTAGGCATCCTTGCCGCCGCTGTCCGAAATCATCCAGGCCGGAGCCATGGCGTTGGTCAGCGTCGATGCTCCAACGCCGGAGAAGACGAATTCGCTCGTCCCGAGTGACGTCGCGGATGATGGCTGGAGGAAGAGTGTCGAGCGGTCGGTGCGCGTAACGCCGTCAGTCAGCGTGACCTTCGTATGACCGCCGCCTCCAGCGTTAAAGGCCAAGGTGGAGGTCGCGCCGGTGGCGTTTGTCGTGTTCGTACCGCTGATATTGAGCGAACCGAACGTCACTGCACCGTCATTCGCGCTACTGTTGGTAATGGTCAGCTTTCGCTGCACATCAGTCAGCGTGCCGCCGAACGACGTCGTGAATCCGTTTGTGTCAAAGGTGCTGCCGCCGGTCAGCGTCAGACTGCGAACCGAATCGAACGAGGCGCCAGCCTTGAAGGTTCCGCCGTCGAGAACGATCTGGCCAATGGCATAGGCGGGTCCCGTGGTGTTGCCCAACGCGGCGTCGCTCGAAACCTGAAACGTGCCGCCCGAGATGATCCAGTTGCCATAGAAATAAGGATTGCTGCCTGCGGTCGGGGCGAGCACGACTGTTCCGCCTCCCGTTTTCGCAACGGTGAGGTCGGAGAAACCATTGGCGTTGTCGTCGAGAGAAACGATCGTCCCCGCCAGCGTAACGGTATTGCCGTTCGGGTTGATGATCGCTGTTTCACCGCCGACACCGATTGGCCGGTCGAGCGTCATCGAACTGTTGATTTGCAGCGTTCCGTTGCCCTCGCTCAGGCTATTGAAAACGATGCCGTTCGCCGCCCGAACGTCGTCGGCGGTGCGTATGTTGGAAATCGTCGGATTCGATGGGCTTGCGGCGCCGAGGTTAGCGTCGCTGTTGACGATCAGCGTGCCTGCGAGAATCGTGGTGCCGCCAGCATATGTATTATTACCCGACAGCGTGACTGTGCCGCCGCGATCGGCCCCGAGTTGCAGGATGAAGCCGGTCGTCGAAGCTGGCGTGCCGATGGTTACAGATCCGAGATCGAGGCCGCGCAAGCCGGTGAAGCCGCCGTTGCCGTCGAGCACGCCGCTGTTGACGGTGTTCGTGTCGATGACACTGGAGATATTGAGGCTGTTCGAAAGAATGTAGCCGGGCAATTGAGCCACGGTGACGTCCGGGCCGCCCTGCTGCAGCTTCGTCACATTGGCGCCGTTGAGATTCCATTGGGTCGCGAGCGCGACATCGCCGGGCGACAGATAGGGCAAGCCAAGCCCGTTGTTCGCATTACGATAGGCGTTCGCCCAGATGAAATCGGAGTAATAGGCCGCCGTCTTATCGAGGCCGGGAATTGAGGAGCCAACAGCCCCGGTGATGTTCGCGGCCGTTGGAAACAGCTTTGAACTCTTGTTCTTGAGAATACTGTATTCCAACCCACGATATGGGTCGTTGGTCATGCCGGAGAGCGCCGCCGGGATCGGAGATCCGGTGAGCGGATCGACAGGCTGCACGATGCCATTATCGAGCGGCAGCAAAAAATTGCTGGCCTGCATTTTGGCCCAGAACTCAGCCTCGGTCAGGTTCGAATAGTTCGCGATGACGTTGACATACACAAGCGGATTAGACGCGCCGTATACCGACTGTTGCAGCGACGTAAACGTATGATGGCCGTTGGTCAGATATAGCTTGCCGCCGGGACCGATGACGACCGGCTCGATGCTGCCGCCCGACAGCAAATCGTTGGCGAGTCCTGAAGGCGTGAGCAGATCATAAGCGGAGACTTTTTTGCCGATCTCGGCAAAACCCAGATTGGCCTGCGTCGGCAGAATGTCGTTGACCGGCACCGTGTAGAGCGCGAAAGGCCCGGCGGCGATACTCGATGCGGCGCTGGCGTTGTAGCTCTGAAAGGCTGATGCAGGGAGCTGTCCCGCGACGCCGGGATCAGCAAAAATGAGAGCAACGGCCGATGCCGAGCACAGCAATTTGAAACGCCGAAGCAAACTTCCCTTTGACTTCCTATACCCACTGACGGATCCGACTGAACGCACGTACCCCACCCCAGAATGCAACATTCGCAACCAATGCTCCCCACCAATTCGGGAGGCTTCCTAGGGTGGCTGAACAACAGGTTTGTGACGGTTACCCGCGTCATTGACGCGGCACTATTTCTAGGTCCGTTGATCGGCAGTACTGGACGCAGGTCGCGATACCCGACGCGTTCTGGTGCGAAATATTTGTCTCGCTGGTCGATCCACTCAAAGACCTCTCTCGCGACCCTGTCGTCGCCGGCACCCAGATTCTATCGCGTTGCGAACCGCTCCCGCCTGGACCCGATCTGGCTCCCGTGTCGTAGATGTCTGGATTGTGACAATTGAAAAGCCCATGACTGTTGCTATATCGGCCGGTGATTGCGGACGATCGAGGTGCTTATGGCGTCGGAAAAGGATTTGCTCGAGGCCCGCTCAGAAGCAAAAGCCATTTTGGCTTTACCCGACGACGACCTGGCGAGGTTGTTCTTCGAACAAACCATGCATCGGAATTTAACACGAACAGTAAGACGCCTCGACGAGCTCGTTTTAGCCGGTGGGGAGGATAGAGAGCTTGGCGAACGAGCCTTAAGCCGATTGGGATTTCCCGTCGAAGACTGAGTTCCGTTTGCGTAGATGTGCGGAGCAACTGAAGAAATCGGTCCTGACCTCTCCTCTTGGCCGCACCGTGGAACTCGGCAGTAGTCGTCTGACGATCGTGGGCTCAAAACGATCGGCGCTTCGAGATCAGGCCGGTCAACGCCCGGCAAGCGCCGCCACCCGCTTACTGTCTTGCACCATCGGACGACGACCCTGTCCAAGCGAGCAATGATTTCGCGCACAACTGCAAGGGGATGCCTTATTCGGACAATTGAAATCTGAATATATGAATCCTTAGGCTGAAGGATTTTTTTATCTATTGGGAGTTCTTTTCTTCTTTCTAGAGAGCGCCGTCTAAGGTGGTGCATGTCGACTGACCGTCCGTCACCAACGCCGTCAAGCGATACCGGTGCTCCCGAGCCAGCCGGCTCTGAACTTGAGCGCGTGCTAAAGACGGTACCGCGTGGCGCATTTGCGCTCGCGGGAACAACAGTAGGTCTTCTCGTCGCGGCATACCTCGCGCTCTACTTTCTCGTTTTCATTCCGCGAGGTCCGATCGAATGAAGGCGTAATGCATGAGTGAAGAAACCATTCGTCGATCGGAGCTCATGTGGGGTGCTATCGCGGCATTCGCGGTGGGGATCATGGCTGCGGTGATCGTCGTCTCAAGCTTCGCGATGGCAATCCATCCGCCGAGTAACGTTGAAACGATAGATCCGACCACACTCAATACGAATAGCGAGTTCGCGGAAAGCAATCTCGGCACGCGTGTCAATCCGGACGGCTCCGTAACGGTGCGTATCGTCGCGACGCAATTCGAATTCTTGCCACGCTGCATTCCAGTTCCGAAGGACCGGCAAGTGACGTTTCGTGTCACGAGTCCAGATGTCATTCACGGATTTCTGATCGCGGGCACTAATGCCAACACTATGGTTGTGCCCGGGTATGTCGCCCAACTTCGTACCGTCTTCGGCACAGCCGGTGACCATCTCATGCCCTGTCATGAATTCTGCGGGCTCGGACACAGCGAGATGTGGGCACTGGTGAAGGTTCTGGATGGCGCGCAGTGGAAGCCGGATTCCAGCGGAAAGATAAGCTGTGAATTACCGCGTTAAAAATCTCATCTTGGCCCATCTCAGCGTCTCATTCGCGACGCTTGCTGCAGCGGCCGTACTCGGCGCCTGGCAAATGACCGTTCGTACCGGTATCGATCCACCATTTGCTACACCCGAGACGTATTTCGCGTCCGTCTCCGCCCACGGCACGATCATGGGCTACGTGATGCCGACGCTCTTCACGATGGGTTTCGGATACTTTGTGGCAGTGACGGCGCTCGATCAGCCACTGCCGAGTATGCGACTCGCGTGGGCTGGCTTCTGGCTCGCGGCGGTCGGCATCGTGGCCGCGATCGTCCCGATCGTCATGGGAAAGGCGACGGTCCTCTACACCTTTTATCCGCCGCTGACAGGGAGTGTCTTCTACTATCTCGGAGTGCTTCTTGTCGTTGTGGGATCATGGCTTTGGGTCGCGCTCATGATCTGGGCGATGGCGATTTGGAAGCGTGACAACCCCGGCCGTCCCGTGCCGCTCGCCATGTTCGGCACGGTTGCAAATGCCTTCCTTTGGCTTTGGACGACTGGCGGTGTTGCGGTCGAGATTATTTTTCAACTCATCCCGGCGTCTCTCGGATGGACGCAGTTAATCGACGTAGGCCTCGCGCGCACGCTCTTTGCGTGGACACTCCATCCGATTGTCTATTTCTGGCTGCTGCCTGCCTACATCGCGTTTTACACGATTGCACCGCAGGCCGCGGGCGCGCGGCTCTACAGTGACCTGATGGGGCGCCTTAGCTTCGTTCTACTACTGCTCTTTTCGCTTCCTGTCGGCATGCATCATTTGTTTATGGATCCCGAGCACGGCACCGGCTTCAAGTTTTTGCAGGCGATGCTGACGGCGCTCGTCGTACTACCGACGTTTCTGACGGTCTTCACCATCAGCGCATCCATGGAAATCGCTGGTCGGCTGCGCGGCGGTAAAGGTCTTTTCGGTTGGATCGCTGCGCTCCCGTGGGATCGTCCTATGGTCTTGGCGACGTGCCTCTCGTTCATCCTTCTTGGATTTGGTGGCTTCGGCGGCGTTGTGAACATGGCATATGCCATGAATGCCATGATCCATAACACGTCATGGGTGACCGCGCATTTTCATCTCATCTTTGGCGGCGCGGTCGTGATCATGTATTTCGCCATCACCTACTGGATCTGGCCCATCCTGCTCGAACAGGAAGCAGCTGACGTTCGACCACTCAGGCTTCAGCTTTGGCTTTGGTTTATCGGCATCGTCATCATGACGTTCCCGTGGCACGTGCTCGGGCTCTTGGGCCAGCCACGGCGTATTGCGACCTTCGACTACGCAAATCCGACCATCGCGCAGTGGCAGCCCTGGGTTTTTGTGTCGATGTTCGGGGGCTATCTGATGCTCGTCTCAGCGCTGCTCTTCGTCTGGAATATCGCGACGCTCTATCGAGCGCAGCCTGACGGCGATAATCGCATGCAATACGCAGTCGCTGTCTATCCGCCAACCCGAGTCCCGAACGCGCTCAACAGTTTCGCCCTTTGGAATTGGCTGCTCCTTTTCCTAATGGTAGTCGCCTACGGCTACCCACTTGGCCAGTTCTTCCTGATGGACGTGTACCCAGGCCTCGTCCACCGCGTTGACATTGGAAGCTGACCTATGTCCACGGATCAGGATCATGGAGCGCCAGAACGCCGAGCAGAGGATCGGCTTTGGCGTTTCTGGGTCAGCATCGCAGCCGGCACTTTCGTCGTCGTAAGTTTGTTAGTCGGCCTCATCGTCCTCCCGCTCCGGGACGAAGCTCGGTTCGATCCGTGGGGTGCAATCTGTAGAGCAATTGGCATTAGGAAAGACGCGCCGACGGCAACGGGAAAGACTTCAGGCTCCCCCGCTTCGAGCGTGACGTGGTCTGCGGGAACGAGGCTCGCCCTCTTGGGCGCTAGCCCGGCAAGCGGCAGTACCATCGTGAAGGAAACCTGTGCGGCCTGTCATGGCGAGACCGGCGCTTCGGTCGACCCTCAGCAATTTCCAAATCTCGCGGGCCAAACCGAAGAGGCCATCTTCAAGCAGCTTCGCGATTTTCAAACTGGAGCGCGGGCATCCGACATCATGGCGCCGATCGCGCAGGCACTTACCGAAGCCCAGACGAGGGACGTTGCTGCTTACTTCGCAGCACAGAAGCGTGTTGAAGCAGTTGGCGGTTCACCCACTGCGCCGGCAAATATCGTCGAACTGGCTCGGATCGGAGCACCCGCTCGCGGCATACCCTCTTGCTATTCCTGTCACGGTCAGAGCCGCAGTGGCCCCGAAGAAGCGCCGGTTCTCTTCGGGCAATCAGCGAGCTATCTCGAAGATCAACTCAAGAAATTTGCAAGCGCCGAAAGGCGAAACGATATGTTCGCCCGCATGCGGACGATCGCGAAACAGCTCAGCCCCGAAGAGATGCACGGGATGGCCATCTATTACGGCGACGGCGGTGCCGCCAAACCATAACGGCACCTCAACCGATCCGAAGACCATCTCGTTCCAAGGCAATCTCGCCGTCGCGCGACTTCCCGCAATGCTGGTCGGCAGCATCAGCGCAACGCAACGGGCAAGGATGAGATCGACAAACCCAAAGCTACATCGCGGAAAAAGTCACGGATACTCCAGTCCTCTCCGCTCTGGCAGCGTTGGCAGGAGCTGCCATCGGCGGCCTTACTTCCGTCCTCGCGTCGGGGCCAGTCGCAAGGCGGCCCTGGCCACTGCAAAACAATTGGATGATCGTGATATCGCGGCCGAATCAATTTCGCAGTCTTCTATGGACCACCCAAGCTCTGGCGAATTTGCGTCATGACCTGGTCGCGAATGTTGTCGAACGACTTGCTGTCACCGGCCATGCAAGTATCGTAGCCCGATACCGCCATACGCATCATGGCAGCGCGATGGCCCGCGGTCATCGTTACTGGTCCACTGATTGCCTTTGAAAGCGCATCGAACTCCTCCTCGCAACTAGCGAAGGCGGGGGCGGCAGACATCAAGATGAAAGCGATGCCCGCGACGAACTGTTTGCTGATCATGAAATACTCCTGGAAAGTTTGTTCCGGCTGCAGCGCACCGCGCCGCTTGTGGTGCTCAGGGGCTCTCGATGTAATCGTCAAAAGGTATCGTCCAGCGCTTGCCACAGAGCTAAACCGTCTGGCACGTAACTCCGCCGCAAACGATGGAGATGCACCGAGTCCGATACTTCTCGACATCGGCAAAACGCCTGAACTTCACGCGGGCCGCCCGCGAATGCGGGGTGAGCGCTCCCTCGTTGCTTAGGGCAATCAAGCTTCTGGAGTTTGAATTTGGAGGCCCGCTATTTAATCGAAAGCGTCGCAGGACACATCTCTCGGAACTCGGCGTATTGCGCCCCCTCATCTCGAACATCCCATCAGGGAGTTGCGGATCAAATTTCCGGCGTCTGCGCCCGCGCCCTTCATACTGCCGATTTTGTTGCTCCGCACACAAACGATAAAGTGTGGTACGCGGCGTGCGTGAGGCGGACTCAAAATAACATTCGTTCACTCTAGTATTTCAGCATCGAGCTTGCGCAGGCCAATCCTCCGATTAGATTGACTGCGGGCTAATGAGCTTTGGGGATCGGCTATGTCGCGCATCGTAAAATCGATATTGACGTGGAAAAGTCTTCCGATCCTTCTGCCGTCCATCGTTCTATTGGGTTTGGGTCCGATTGCACTTGCCAAGCTCAACAAGGACACCGTGGCAGTTCCGGGCGGATTGGCCTTCTCGGAATTCAAGGGCTACGAGCAGTGGGAATTCATTTCGCTTAGTCATGGTGAAAAGGTGGTGGCGGCGATCGTTGGCAATCCCGCAATGATCGAAGCCTTTAAGTCGGGCATACCGGCCAACGGCAAACAGTTTCCGGATGGCGCCAAGATGGCAAAGATTCATTGGTTGCCGACCAAAATGGAAGACGCCCCCGGTCAGCCGACGGTTCCAGGTACGCTTCACGACGTTGACTTCATGGTGAAGGACAGCAAGCGTTTTGCGGACAGCGGGGGGTGGGGGTACGCGCAGTTCGAGTATGATCAGACAAAAGACGAATTCAGACCCGGCACCGTCAATGATATCCCGCCGCAAGAGAACGATGCCAAATGCGGGTTCGCGTGCCATACGCTAGTAGAGTCGAAAGACTACGTATTCACGTCATATCAAAAGCGATAGTTGCCGTTCTCGCGGAACGCTCTTCCCAAATCAGCAAAACTTTGAAAGTGGCGCTAGTTAGACGGCTTTTGGAGTGTAAGCCGTCATCTACGATACGGCGAAATGCCGATCATCGCACTTACCAAGATTACCGGCGTCGCTTGGCATTTTTTCCGAATTGTACGTCGCAGCCCAACACCTTGCAGTCGCATTTTGGTCCCAACATGACTGAGCAACAGAAGCACCCACAGGCGGAGTGCGTTGCAATGATCGATCAATTTCGAGAGTACCGATCATGGACCAGGAGAAAAGCGGCGAGGAACCAATCGTCGACCAAACTGCTGCGGGGGAGCTCAAAGGTCCTCACAATGCCGATGGCGCCGTTGGTCTTAGCTTCCCCAGCCTGAAGAGTTCGCTCGGCACCAGAATGGGAAAGGCGGGGACGCCCCCTCCGTCTGTGCTCGCCTCGTATTCCTCCCCTGGGTTTGCTGGCAGCACCGGTGAACAAAACGAAGATTTTGAGACCGCGACTCCAATCGAGTGCGTCGAGAGTTCAAACGATGAGCCCGTGGCTCGTGCCCAGCCTACCGATCTGTCAGCGCCTCGGATAAATGAAGAGCTCTTGCTCCCGGCAGCACCAAAAATTGAACCTGTCACACGATTGCGCTTGCCGCGTTGGACTGCATTTGCGGGGATGTTGTGTCTGATGTTTTCAGCCGGTGCGCTAGCTGGATTTGTGCTGCGAGGCGATCGCGACGCGACAAGCACACGGGACCTTCAAAACCGCATCGCGGATATGACGGACAAATTAAATGCTTATGATCGACGCTTATTTACCGATGTGTCCGAGGCAAAGAGAAAAGCAGAAGAGTTCAAACGGCTCGCGGATGACGCGGAAGACAAACGACGAATGAGCGAGGACGGCCTCAACGCTAAGTTAAAGGAAGCTCTCCAGAAGGTCGAAGCGTTCAAACGTCTGGCCGAGGATGCGGAAATCAAGCGTCAGGAGGCACAGAACGAATTTAAGAAAGTCACCTCGTTTGTCACCCTCCCACAGGACGAATTAATGTCGTGGCCGCCTGATCCTCCTAAGGTCGTTGCGTCCTCTGTCGTGCCAGTTGAAATGAGAAGCACCAATCCCAGTCAAAAGCGAAATGATTATCGTGGGGTGCGTAAGCGACGGGCGCAAGGGCCCGACGAGGCTAACAACTGAAGTGAGAGCATTGTTGCGGGTCGGATACCTGCGCCTGACAGTGATTGATCGTCAGTATTTTCGCCCCAGCGGACTCATTAGTTGTGAAATCGGGCTCTCAACAGTGCTAGGCTTGGCCGTGAGCATTTGCCGTGAGTCAATTGAGGATTCGACCAACGTGACAAAGTCAGTCGATGAAGACCGCTTGGCGGAGGTTGTTTCCGCTTTGGTGGCCGACACCGGAACCATCCATTTTCTCGGCTCCGATGGGCTTTTGAATCTTGCGGCCGTGACGCCCGGAATGCCCGAGATTGTTCTGTCCGCCATCAGGGTCATCCCCGTCGGCAAGGGCATGGCCGGTCTTGCAGTCGAACGCCGGCAGCCAGTCAACGCCTGTAATATCCAAAGCGACGCGACGGGCGATGTGCGACCGGGCGCACGCGCGACCGAGATGGCGGGCGCGATCGTCGTCCCAATCTTCCAGGGGGACAAAGTGATCGGTGCCCTGGGCGTCGCGAACCGCAGAGAGCGAACTTTCACCGAAAGCGAGATTGCCCTCCTTATTAAGACGGGGCGAGAACTCGCAGCCAAACGCTCGGTCGTCTGAATACGCCGCAGTTTGGGCTTTGTTGGTCGCGACGCTAGATCCAAACCACGGGAAGCCGTTCGGCGTTATTCTGAGAGTTGCCGCCTCTCAGGAGAGCATGATGCTCAAAGTCATTCTTTCAGCAGCCCTGATGCACTCCATACCCGTTACGGTTCACACTGAGACCGTCTATGAATTTGTCGCGCATTGCGGCCCGGATGAACTTAGTCCGTGTTTCAACCGCTTCGAAGAGCGGCTGATTGAATTGATGCAGAAGGAAGGCGGGCGTGCTTTTTGTTTACCTGGTGGATTTGCCGCAGGAATGCTGAAAGACGAAGGCGTTCCGGTATCGATCCTCGAGTACATTCGGGTGGGGCTGTCGGCAGCGCGGTTTGGGCGTGCGGAACGTCCGGTTGACGAGGTCATCACCGACATAGTCAGCACGGTCTATCCCTGCCAGTGATCCGGGATGTTGCCTCTCGCGACTGCTAGTTGAACAGGTGATCAAGTATCAGTTGCTTGACGTCCGTCGCCGCGATCGCTCGGTCAGGCACGAGCCCGGGTTCAGAGGACCAAAAAACCGGACCTTGGGCAGGCGGATTGTCGGGCCGCCCGTGCGACCCTTTGATAAGGCTCGCATCGAGCGGAATGAGGTCCATCAGTGTTCGGAACCCAAGCGCCTTTTTAGCTAACCTCGATGCAATCGCGAGTTTCGGAAAGCGAATGGAAGGATCGAGGAAAAGTTCAACGGGGTCGTAGCCGGGTTTTCGATGTATCTCTACAGTTCGCGCGAAATCGGGAGCGCGATCGTCATCAAGCCAATAGTAATAGGTGAACCAGGCGTCGGGCGCGGCGAGAGCCACGATTTCACCCGAGCGCGAATGATCGAGCCCGCAATCCCGCTTCTCGTCGTCGATCAACAGGCGATCGACACCATCCAATTTTTCTAGAATCCCTTTTGCCTTTCGGGCAGCCGCGTCATCCGCAGCATAAATGTGCGCAATCTGGTGGTCGGCGACGGCGAAAGCGCGGGATCGCGGAATATCCAAAATCTCGCCGCCCTCTTCATCGCGCACAGCGACCAAACCGGCCTCGCGAAGCGCGCGATTGATGTGGATGGGCTTGCTTACGGGTACGATGCCGTATTCCGACAATACAATAATACGGCGCCCTAACGCTTCCGCTTCAGCAATGAGATTGCCGGCAACGGCATCGATTTCACGTAGGTCCTTGGCAATAGCTGGATCGTCAGGACCAAGCCGCTGCAAGCCATAGTCGAGATGCGGCAGATAAACGAGCGTCAGCGTCGGATCTTTCGATCTCATGACATGTTTCGCCGCTTCAGCGATCCACCTGCTCGACGCGATCGACGTCGCCGGCCCCCAGAAATGGAATAGCGGAAATGTTCCAAGCTTCGACGTGAGTTCGCTGCGAAGCTCCGGCGGGCTTGTGTAGCAATCCGGGATCTTACGGCCGTCGGCCTTGTAGATCGGGCGCGGAGTTATCGTGTAATCGGTCGTCGCGCCCATCGCGTACCACCAACAGACGTTTGCCGAGGTGAAGCCCGCATCGCGCTTCCGAGCCGCATCCCAGACGTGCTCGCCCGCCACCAGGCGGTTCGACTGACGCCAGAGCCAAACTTCCATCAAGTCGCGGAACAGCCAGCCGTTGCCGACGATGCCATGGCCGCTTGGCGGCAGTCCCGTCGTGAAGGTCGCCTGCGCCGAGCAGGTCACCGCAGGGATTATCGGCATCAGCTGACGCTGGGCGGCCCTCCCGGCGAAGCGAGAGAGGTTCGGCGTCGCATGTCCTATCAGCGCGGGCGTCAAGCCAACGACGTTGATGACGATGGTCGGATGCATCCGCGGGGTCCTGCGGCCAAGCCTATTTCTTCAGAGAATTGATATAGGCGATGAGGTGCAGGATTTGATCTTGAGTTATGCCTCGCTTGGAGAACGAGCGCATGGCGCCCGATGCGCCGGAGTGAATGATTTCAAACTTCCCCAAATCCGTGTTGGCGCGGGCGTTGGTGTAGACGTCGTCGACAAGACTCGGTCCCATTCCACCAGTCGCACCCTCCTCGTGGCACGCGACGCAGTTGTTCTCGAAGAGATCTTTGCCTATGGCGATAGCATCGGCGTTGCCATTGTAGGGATCGATGCCAGTCTCATGGAACTTCTTCACTTGATCGGTGAAGACTTCGCCTTTGATCGGCGAAAGATCGAGCGGTGAATCATCGAGCGCATCGCGAAACTGGACATCGGCAAACGCCGGGGGCGTTATCAACGCAACGAACGTTGACGCGGCATATATGATGGATACGAGCGTGCTTATGCGGGCATTGAAACGCATCGACAATCTATCCTTTTGGATTCGCTAATTGGCCGTGAAACGAGACCCCTTTGCCGCCGATACAAAGGGATCTCGCTCGATCTGAGTTCGCTACTCAGCGTTATGACTTCTTGGTTTTGGCAACTTCCGCTCCGGCAGGAACCTTGTCCGCCGGCACGATGCGCCAAAGTTCGCCGGGCGGGTTTGCGGTCGCGCCCTTGTCATCCGTGTAGAAGCAGTTGCAGTTCACCGCGAGAACCGTGCCGTCCTCGTCCGTGTTACCGGACGTGAACTGCAGCGCGGTCTGCGCCAGTTCCTGCATTTGCCACTTCGAACCGTCCCAAGCGGTTGCGAAGATGCGGCCGGAGCACCAGTCTCCCGTGAGGAAAGCGCCGTCCATGCCACCGTAGTTCGCAACACCAAGGCCCATGACCGAGCAGCCCCAACCGTCCTTTAGCTTTTCAGCCCCAGGATAGGGTGTCTGATGAGGATATTCGGCGACCGGCAGTACACCGACTTGCGGGCACTTATCGTCAGGCCCAAGCATGGGATGGCATTTCGTGCCCATGTTGAACTTCCAGCCGTAGTTTTCACCGCCTTTGCTCGATGCCGGCTGCCAGTCGATTTCTTCCAGGTGATTTTGGCCGACGTCGGCAATGAAGAGGTCGCCCGTCTTTTTGTTGAAGTGGAATGAATAGGGATTTCTCAGTCCATACGCCCAGATCTCAGGACGGGCGCCCATGTGGATCTTTGAGAAGCCCTCTTCGGTTATACCGAAAAGAGTCATCATCCGATCCTGATAGGCGTGCGCCCATGGGTTGGAATCCGGCACCTTGTAACCAACGCCGTCCGGAGTGTTGACATCGATACGTAGCATCTTGCCCCAGAGCACGCCCTGGTTCTGACCGGCGTTGAGCGGATCACCTTCCCACCCAGCGTCGCCCTTGCCGATGTAGAGATATCCGTCGGGACCGAACTGAATGCCGCCGCCGTAGTGATTGTAGTAGGGCTGCGGGATGTTGATGACGACCTTCACGCTCTTGTTCGCCTGCTCGACCGTCACGACGTCCGGGTTAGCGGGATCGACGGTATAGCGGGCAATGATATGCGCGCCGTTGAACGGCAACGACGCATAGCTGACGTAAAAATGTCCGTTTTCCTTGAACTTCGGATCGAATGCGACAGCCCAGAGACCCTGCTCGACAAAGCCGGTCTGAACTTCGCTACCGAGCGGGCTGTTCTTCGTCAGATCGAGAAACGGCTTGTCGTTGACTTTGCCGTCTTTTGTGACGATCCGGATCTTTCCTTGCCGCTCTACGACGAAGATGCGGCCGGTGCCGTCGTACGCCGACGCAACCCCGACCGGATCAAGAAAGCCTTCGGCGACCTTGACCAAAGCAATTTTCGGATCGCCGGGAATTTTACCTCCGGGCCGTGCCACCTCCGCGGCGGTCTTTGGCACGGATTGAGAGAGGGCCGGCACCGAGCCTAACGCAAGCACAATAGCCGCGCCGGCCGATGCGGCGAGCTCTAACCGCATTCGCATTGGACGTTACTCCCCTGATACGATTTTATTTTATGAATTTTAATTGAAGGCAAAAAGGAAAGTTTGTTTCCTAAAGCCCACACCGACTTTTGGCAGCATTTTTCGCGTTGCCGCCAAAAGACGATCAATTCAGGCTAGGTTATAAAAACCCAGTTCACAAGGCCGGGCTTTCGACGGCTTCATTCAACTAAAATTGAGAAAATGTAGTTTCGCAATTGCGATGGGAATTAATCCCGAATGTTTATTTCTCAAATATCCAACGCGAATTGGGAGAATTTCCTTTTTGTCTGATATTCGGCGCCGTTTCCAAAGTTATCAGGGCGCCTTGGCCGGGTTCCGGCGAAACGGCAATGTGCTGTCCCAGCTCATCCCATGCCCTTGAGCATCATTCTAAAAACTGTATTTCTAAAGCACCACCCGAACGGATGGCGCGACCCCGACATCAGTCGCCCGTCAAAAAATTGGTGGCTGGAATGAAGCGTGGGCCAGGGGAGCAACTTCGTGCCGAGTACAATTTTTGACATCCTGACCAAGCTTGAAACTCCGGGCGAAGCGAGGGCTTATTTCCAAAAATTCTCAGTGCCTTACGAATATCCCGTTTATTTCACTCGGGATATTTTCTCGACCGGAAATAGAACTTTGGCAGATTGCGCGACTGCAATATCCGGAAAATCAAAATTATTGATTTTCGTGGATGCCGGCGCCAAACAGCAAATACCGGATATTTGCCGTCGAGTTTCGGCGTACATCGATCACCACAAGGCCGAAATGGACCTCGCGGCCGAGGTCGAAGTCGTGCCTGGCGGAGAGGCTTGCAAGAACGACCTTGCGCTTGTTGAGCAACTGCAGCGCCGTGTCGTCGAAGCCGGGATTGATCGCCACTCCTACATTGTCGGCGTAGGCGGCGGAGCCATCCTCGACCTTATCGGTTACGTCGCGTCCACGACCCATCGCGGCATTCGCCACATCCGGGTTCCGACAACCGTGCTGTCACAGAACGACTCGGGCGTTGGCGTGAAGAATGGTGTCAACGCTTTCGGGATCAAGAACCTGCTCGGGACCTTTCAGCCTCCCGCGGCCGTTATCAATGACTCGGTCTTCATCGATATCTTGCCGGGCCGCGACAAGCGGGCCGGTATGGCCGAAGCCGTCAAGGTCGCATTAATCCGCGACGGCGAATTCTTCGATTGGCTGGAACAGAAGGCTGAAGCGCTGGCACTGTTCGCGTCCGAGCCGCTCGATCGACTGATCCGTCATTGCGCGCTGCTGCACATGCGCCAGATTGCTCAGGGCGGCGATCCCTTTGAGCGCGGTAACGCCCGTCCGCTCGATTTTGGACACTGGGCCGCGCACAAGCTCGAGTCGCTTTCGAACTACGAATTGCGCCACGGTGAGGCTGTCGCCATCGGCCTCGCACTGGACACAAGATATTCCGTCCTTTCCGGACTGCTTCCTGAAGGCGACGATGAGCGGGTGCGCACGCTTCTGAACCGTCTCGGTTTCACGCTATGGCATGAAGCCTGCGATTGGACGGATTCCACCGGCCGGCGCGTGCTGCTCAAGGGTCTCGAAGATTTTCGCGAACATCTTGGCGGGGAATTGACGGTTACCCTCCTTTCAAGCCTCGGAACCGGCGTCGAAGTTCACGCGATGGACGAGACTTTGATCGCGAGCGCCCTTGATTGGCTGCGTGAGGGGAGCACTCTTTGATGCAGCTCGCCCTTCCCGGCAATCCGCACCTCACGTACTGCACGAACATTCACGCTGGAGAGACTTGGTCCGAGATTGCCAGCAGCCTCGAGCGATTTTTGCCCGCAATAAAGAACGAGATTTCTCCGAGCCACCCGATGGGCGTCGGATTGCGGCTCTCCGCGGTCGCGGCCGATGAGCTTGCCGCACCCGCGACGCTAGACGCGTTCCGCGCGTTTCTGTTCGATCACGATCTCTATGTCTTCACGGTCAACGCCTTTCCTTACGGCCCCTTCCATGGAAGCCCCGTCAAAGAGCGCGTTTATGAGCCCGACTGGCGTACAAGCGAGAGACTGCTTTTCACGACCAAAGTCGCGGACATTTTGGCGGCGCTGGCTCCTGCGAACGTGGAGTGCAGCATTAGTACCGTTCCTGGCGCATTCCGGTCTTATGTAAAGACCCCAGCCGACGTCGCGCGCATAAGAAGCGCTATGGTCGCATGCGCCGCTCATCTCTTCAATTTGCACCAGAACTCGGGGCACTCGATTGTTCTGGCGATTGAACCTGAGCCCGCCTGCTTTCTCGAGACGACCGAAGAAGCAATTGATTTCATCCAGCGCGAACTCTTTGGACCATCAGCGGTCTCCACGTTTGCAAAATTGACAAACACCTCGTCTTCGGAAGCCGAGGCAGGTCTGCGGCACCACATCGGGTTGTGTTTCGACGTTTGCCATTCCGCCGTCGCCTTCGAGAATGCGAAGGAGGCGTTAGCCGCTATCGAGAGCGCTGGAATTCGCGTGGCCAAGGTCCAACTCAGTGCCGCTCTGCAAATTGCATGCACCGGCGTTGAGATCGAGCCCTTACTCGCCGCGTTCGATGACGGTGTCTATCTCCATCAAACCGTTCACTCGCGAGGCCGCGACCTTTGCCGTTATACGGATCTCGCCGATGCCTTTGCCTCTCTTCGGAACGGTGAGAAGGGCGGCGATTGGCGTGTTCACTGCCACGTGCCGGTCTTTCTCGATCGCTTCGACGGTCTGCAATCCACACAAGCGACGCTGCGCGAGGTGCTTGGCCTGTGCCGGGAGCGTCCGGTATCACCCCACCTCGAAGTCGAGACATACACCTGGAGCGTATTACCGCCGTCACTGCGGCACGGCGATTTGGCCGGCGATATCGTGCGGGAGCTTAAATGGGTGCGATCGGAGCTCGGCGCGTGACCCCCTTCAATGCTTATCTAAGGCTGGCGCGCATTTCCAATCTGCCAACGGTCTGGACGAACGTCCTAGCCGCGTCTGTCCTCTCCGGTGGACCGGTTGGCTCAGAACTCGCCGTCGTCATGCTGGCAGTGTCCCTCCTCTATACCGCAGGCATGCTCCTCAACGACGCATTTGACCAGGAGATCGACGCCAAGGAGCGACCGACACGACCGCTGCCGTCGCGTACCGTCTCATCGTCGGGGGTTTGGGTTTCAGGATTTGCAATGCTGGCGGCGGGTGCTTTGCTGCCCTTTGGCCTCGGCATCCAGGCAGGCATAGCCGCGCTGGCGCTCGCGGGAACCATTCTCGTCTATGACGCCTGGCACAAAGGCAATACCTTTGCTCCGTTAATCATGGGCCTCTGCCGCGCACTCGTTTATGTCACGACCGCTGCGGCCACCGGCCTTGCGTTTTCGCAACCGCTCATCGCAGCCTCCATATCGCTGCTCGCCTATGTCGCGGCCATAACGTTCGTCGCCAAAGAGGAATCCTTCGATCGCGTGACGTCGTGGTGGCCCGTCGCGCTGTTGGCGTTGCCACTTCTTCGCGTTCTCACAACCGAACCGCCAACTGTCTTGACCGCACTCCTCGCCCTGTTCGGCGCCGGCGTAATCGCTTCCGCTCTTCGTTTGCTTTCGAGACGGGGTCCCGGCGACGTTGGTCGCGCCGTTTCCCTGCTGATCGCGGCCATCGCACTTTTTGACGGCTTGAACGCAGCAGCTGCCGGGAACGCTTACGCCGCGCTCATCTGCTGCGGGCTCTTTGTCCTAACGATTTTGCTTCAACGCATCATTCCTGGCACGTGACGCAGGACTCTTCCCATGACGTCGTTTGAAGAAGTATTAGCCCGCAAAACTGCTATCCACGACTGGCTCGCCCGTCGTGTTTCGGCGGAGGCGACCGCATGGCTGGAAGGCGCTATCGCGAAATATGCAGCAAGTGGACGCTACGGCGACCTTGCGATGGCAATCGGACTTGCACCGCGCAAACTCGGAAAAGCCGAACTCGCGCTTTCGGATGATGAGGTTCGCACTGGACAAGAACTAAGACGCGGACTCGATACCTCGGATTGGAGTATCGATCAGGCTGGCCGCGTGCTCATCGTGCTTGCGAGCTATATGGGCGACGACCAGAAGTTTGCCGCCACCCTCGATCGTCTATTTCAGGCGGGTGAGATCGGCGAGCACATCGCAATTCTCCGTGGCTTGCCCCTTTATCCCGCGCCTGAACTGCTGATACCGCGCGCGGCCGAAGGCGTCCGCTCGGCCATCCAGCCGGTTTTTGAAGCCGTTACCCATCGAAATCCGTTCCCGAAAGATCACTTCGATCAGGCGCAGTGGAATCAAATGGTGCTGAAAGCGCTTTTCATCGGAAGCAAATTGGCGCCGATCCAGGGCCTGGACGAGCGGCGCAATCCCGAACTCGCAGCGACACTCATGGACTATGTCCATGAAAGATGGGCCGCAGGTCGCGCGGTATCTCCCGAGCTTTGGCGATGCGTCGGACCTTTCACACGCCGCGAAGACCTTCCCGATCTCGTGAAGGCGTTGCGCGGCGGAGAGGATGCCCAATCGGCCGCCGCCGCTCTCGCGCTTTCAGAGAGCATGCTGCCCGAAGCCCAAGAAGCGCTCGCGGTCGATACGCAGCTGACGGCGCGCATCAAGGCGAAAAACATCACCTGGAACTCGATTCATTTTTGACCGGCTGAGCCGTTACGAAGGAAAGAACATGTTTATCGATCCTCACGCACACATGATCTCACGCACCACCGACGACTACGAAGCGATGGCGAGATCCGGTGTCGTCGCAGTCATCGAGCCCGCGTTCTGGATCGGGCAGGCGCGGACAAACGCGGGAAGCTACAAGGATTATCTTTCGCATATCCTCGGTTTCGAACGCTTTCGCGCCGGACAATTCGGCATTCGCCACTATTGCTGCATCGGGCTCAATTCGAAGGAGGCAAACAACGAGGCATTAGCCGAGGCAGTCATGGAGCTGCTGCCGGACTTCGCAACCAAGGAAGGCGTCGTCGCCATTGGCGAGATCGGCTACGACGAGCAGACGGCCCTTGAGGACAAGTACTTTCGCCTCCAGCTCGATCTGGCTCGAGAGCTTGATCTGCCGGTCATGATTCACACGCCGCATCGCGACAAGAAACGCGGCGCGTCGCGCTCTATGGACGTCATCATCGAACACGGCATCGCGCCGTCGCGTGTCGTGATTGATCACGTCAACGAGGAGACGATCAAAGAAGTGAAGGATCGCGGCTTCTGGGCAGCTTTCTCGATCTATCCGCATTCGAAAATGACGGCGGAAAGGATGGTTGCTTTGGTGAAGCAATATGGCGCGGAGCGTCTCATCGTCGATTCGGCCTGCGACTGGGGTATTTCAGATCCGCTGTCCGTTTCAAAGACGGCCAGCCTTCTCGCAGATCAAGGCATATCCGCTGACGATGTTCGACTTGTCACGTACGCGAACGCGCTCGCGGCCTATGGTCAGAGCGGTCAGATGACTGAGACCGATTGGCTCAGCCCGGCGCCGATCGACCAGCGGACGCTTTATCAAGGCAACTCCGTGCTTCGCGGTGGCCAGACGCCACAAGTCGGGCGACCAGATTGATCTCGGACGGCAACATCGCGACCTTAAAATCCGCATACGGAAATCGGATGCTGTTCAAGCGCATCAAACTTTAAAACAGCTATTCACTGGCGGGTGAGATGAGGGCGTGCGTCAGCTCTTGGGCAATATGCGGACATCACGCTGTCCCAAGGCATCCAAAAGAAGAAAATTTTGAAGGATTCGAATCCCAAGCGTGACAATACAAGCTGCTGAAAAACAATAATATTTCTTGATGGCGGAGACGGAGGGATTCGAACCCTCGATACGCCTTTAAAGCGTATGACGATTTAGCAAACCGTTGCCTTCAGCCACTCGGCCACGTCTCCC
>RXJH01000005.1:178463-270327 GCA_003987725.1 Hyphomicrobium sp.
AGTGTCCTGAAAGCAATATCCTTCCATTGGAAACGGGCTGAGCCGTGCGCGCTATCATCGAGACACAGTCGAGTATCGGGATTGCGGTCCTCCTGGTCCTGGGCGCGGCCGCGGCTAATGCGTCCGAGCTGTGCGTCAAATGCACCGGCCCTGACGCAAGCTACGCCTGCGTCGTCAACGGCACGTCGAGCGCGACAATCGACACGGTGGCCAAGCTCTATTGCATCACATCGCTCGCCAAGGCCGGTTCTCACGCGAGCTGTTCGGTAGACCGGACGATGGCAGCCCCGTGCCCGGGCGAACGCAAAGAGTTGCCAGTTCCAACGACGCTCGAGAACGGAGGATCGGACGACGCGCCGCAGAATGGCGCTCCGGATCTGACCAAGGCCGGAGACGCGCCGTCTCCGGCAGGGGCTCATCCCCAAGAAGCGCCTGCTGCCGCATCGCCGCCGGAACCGGCCGCAGCGCCTCACGACCAGACGCAGGACGCGACGGCCAATGAAGCACCGCCTAAGACCGTGCAGGAAATGGTCGAGAAAAGCGCGAAAACTGCAGGCGCAGGGCTGAGCGATACGCAAAAGTCTGCAGGCGAAGCCGCGAAGTCGGCGAGCACCGCGCTCGAAAAGGCCGGAGCGGCAGTCGGCGGCGCCGCCAAGAGTTCCTGGAAGTGCCTCTCCTCGTTCTTCTCGAATTGCTGACGCCGCAAAGAACGACGCCGCGCGCTGTGCTTCGAACGAAGGGCCTCAGTGAACCGAAACGAGCCACTCTCGAGCGAGCTTCTGCGCTTTGATGATGTCGGCCTTGCTCATGTCGCACGCGACTTCCGACCGGTAGCGTTTCGCTTCGTCGTTGCCGCGGCTCGCCGCGATGTTGAACCACTTATGAGCCTGGATAAGATCGATCGCTCCGTCGCGCCCAGTGCAGAAGCTCAGGCCGAGTTCGAAGAGGGCATCAGAATGATCGCCCTGGGCCGAGTAATCGATTTGACGCGACAACACGTCCATGCGTGCCATGTGAAAATACTCCAAAACCGCCATACGTACTTCATGTCGAAAGGCGGCAAAGCCAAAGCGCTCGCAATCAGATGAGCGCATCGAAACCATCGCAGCGGATGAATGAAAACTCGTAAAAACCCGAACAAATTTGCTTTAACCGCCGGCTAAAATGGCCTTACACGCCGCTACCGGTCGTCCAAGATCGAAACATTCTGTTCGCCCTGCGACGACTGTTGATCTGACCTTAAGAAGGGTTGCTACCAATCGCTAACCATGCTTCAAAAAGGCTACCCGCGGCGGCTAGATAGAACGACGGGGTTCGATGTTCAGCCGGGGTTCAGCCGCGGGCTGGTAACCTTAAATTCCGGGCCGGGAATCGGTCTTAAGGAGGGTTCGGGCTGCTTCTAGCCTGAGTGAGGGATTATGGTTCAGTCAGTAGTCTGCCGCTCGTTGGCGGCTACGGGGTTTCTGTTGCTCGCAGGTTGTGCGCAGCAAGGATCGCACCCCGCCTACATCGGATTGTCTGACCTGTCGGGTGACGACACCGTGGGGAGCCCGCTCACTGGCCGGACCAGCGAGCCGTCCCCAGCGCTTCGGCACGTACAGTCAAACAAAGTGCTGAGCGCCATGGCCTTTCAAACAGTCACCGGACGAACGGTTGATCCCGAAAGCCTGATCGGTCGCGGCGAATAGTTGCCAACACATTTCACACTTTCTTTACGGCGAGACCTTTGACGACAGCCGGGCGTTGACCGATGTCGTTGAGCCACCGCGCGACATTCGGAAACTTGGCGATGTCTTGCCCGAGCTTCTCTGAGATCCGCGCCCAGGTGAAACTCGCGATGTCCGCGATCGAATACTGGCCCGCGAGATACGGACGATCTGAGAGCCGCTTGTCCAACACGCCGAACAGCCGCTCGACCTCTTTCGTATAGCGATCGATTGCGTAGGGAATCTTCTCCGGCGCATAAGTGCGGAAGTGATTGCACTGCCCAGCCATCGAACCAAACCCGGACGCACCCCAAAAAAGCCATTCGTCGACATCGGCCTTCGCTCGCTCGCTGGACGGATAGAAGGCCCCGAACTTCCGGCCGAGGTACTGCAGAATGGCGCCCGATTCAAAAAGCGCGAGCCGCTGACCGTCGGGACCATCGGGATCGACAATCGCTGGTATCTTGTTGTTGGGCGAAATAGCCAAAAATTCCGGCGCGAATTGCTCGCCCTTGGCGATGTCGACGAATTTCACTTCATACGGCACGCCAAGCTCTTCAAGCATGATGGAAATCTTCAAGCCATTGGGCGTCGGCCAAAAATAGAGTGCGATTGGCTCGTCGTCTCCGTCGTCCTGCATGTCAGTCCTTAGGGAATGAGAATGATCGAGCCCGTCGTTCGCCGGGCTTCCAGATCTCGATGCGCATCTGCGGCATGGCTCAACGGATATTGGTGATTGACCGAGATCCGAATTTGTTTGCTGAGCAGCATCTCGAATAGTTCGGCCGCGTTATCCTGGAGATCCTTGGATGTTGCCGTATAAGCTAAAAGCGACGGGCGCGTGGCAAAAAGAGACCCTTTCAGCGCCGTGAGTTCGAATGGCGGAACCGGCCCCGACGAATTGCCGAATGAGACCCAGAGCCCCCTCGGTTTCAGACAATCGAGCGATTGGGGAAACGTATCCTTGCCGATGGAATCGTAAACGACATCACAGCCATTCCCCTGCGTGTACTCGCGCACGCCGCTGACGAAATCATCGCGCTTCGTGTTGATTGCGTGCGTGCAGCCGTTGGCCATGGCAAGCTCAGCCTTTTCATCCGAACCGACCGTCCCGATGATTGTCGCGCCAAGCGCATGTGCCCACTGGCACGCGATAAGACCGACGCCGCCCGCCGCAGCGTGCAAGAGCATCGTCGTCTCGGGCCCAACCCGATAAACTTCGCGCAGCAAATAGCGAACCGTCATGCCCTGCAGCAGCCCCGCCGCGGCCGTCTCGTATGAAATACCCTCCGGCAACTTCACGAGACGTTCGGCCGGCACAATCCGCTCTTCGGCATAACCACCCAGCGGACCGGCATAAGCGACCCTATCGCCAACCTTGAACCGGTCGACGCCACGACCGATTGCGACGACGTCTCCCGCCCCTTCCGAACCGATGATCGCCGGCAGCTTGGGTAACTTGTAGAGGCCAGTCCGGTGGTAGACGTCGATATAGTTCACACCAATAGCGCGCTGACGCAGGCGAACCTCGCCGGGGCCCGGGTCGGAAACAGCCACTTCCTCGTAGACCAAGGCTTCCGGTCCCCCGGTCGCGTGTATCTGAACGGCAAATGGCATGGCGTAGGCTCCAATCGGGTGATCTGAGGCCGAAAGATGCAGTTCTGCGGCGAATCCGGCTAGTGGGTTGACACGGGCCACATCTTAGACCCCCGTTCGTCACGAGCCTGCCACGCTGGCTTTCTACCGCCAGAGGGAAACGAAAACGGAAATTACCTTGCATAAATTCGAATATGCGCTCCCGGCCCGAAAATCGAATACCGCCATGGCGTTTTTACTCGCCATGACCTTTGTGGCGGCTGGCTGCGCAGGGAACGAAGCAGCATTGGGAGACCCGGCGCTCGGCATGAAGTGCGTCGACGACAGCCATGTCTGCATCAGCCAACGCAAAATGGTTTTCGATTCCTACATGGCGGACTCCTCCCGCGCTTGGGTCAACCATCCCGCTGGCCCTCATGAATACGCGTCGGGGGTGCGTCTCATGGCCTTCAGCAAAAAGCGCAAGGAATTGAATTGCAACGAGTTGGCGCGTGGCAAGGCGGAAGCCGATCGAGGTCCTTCCGCCCTCAGCGGAGGCGGTTATCTCGGATTGACGACGGCACAGATTGCGCGCGGCGCGATGCTTGCGCGCGAAGTCTCGCGTGAACTCGCCCAGGAAATGGCGCGCCGGTGCCGCTAGACTTGAACCTGCGATTTGGCTTCTTATTTCGCCGTCACAGGGCACACGACCGTCGGCCGATCCGGCCTGCACGCTGACAATAACCTCAAAAATGAAAGTCGCTACGAATGAGCGTGCAAGACTTTGTCAATGCGATCGTAGAGTTTGTGAAAGCCAACGACGACTGGGCCATGCCCATCGCATTCGTGGTCGCTTTTCTCGAAAGCTTCTGTTTTCTATCGATCATCTGGCCGGGCACCGCGATTTTGATCGGGATTTCCGCCTTGCTGGCTAAAAGCGGCGTAGGGCTCGACGTTCTCTGGCCAGCCATCGTCGCTGCGAGTATCGGCGGCACCCTCGGTTACGCAGTCTCCTACTGGATCGGCCTCTACTACAAGGACGACATCCACAAGCTTTGGCCCTTCAACCGCAAACCGGAGTTGGTGGAGCGCGGCGAGGCATTTTTTGCGAAATGGGGTGCGCTCGGCGTGTTTTTCGGACATTTCTTCGGCCCCGTCCGGGCGGTCATCCCGGTCGTTGCGGGGATGTACTCAATGCCGCAATGGCAATTCCAGCTGGTCAATGTTCTATCGGCCGCAATCTGGGCGGCAGGTATCATCGCACCCACCTACTTTGGCCTGAGCTATTTCCTGGAATAACCGCGAATCCAGGCGTTCCGCCGCAAAATGACCACCGTGCTTGCGCGAACAGGCGTGATCCCGTAGAGGATCGGCCCAATGCTGCGTCAGGGCGCAGCCCCTTTCATGACTTTCCCACCTCTCGAGGCCTGTTTCATGTCTAAGACGTCGCTCAAGAATGTTCAAAAGCAGAAGAAGAAGGCGAAGCGCACCATTCCCCGCCCCGCCCAGAGCCGTATTCAGGGCAATACCGCGGGTGTCCGCACGCGCCTGAAGAAGCTCGCAGGCCAGGCTCGCGCCAAGAAGGCATCGGCCTAGCTAGCGGCGCAGTCTCTCACTACGTTCTCCCTCACCGGCGCAATATGGTGACGTGAGTAGCGACATGACGACGACTGCGTTCTACCCGCCGACGGTTACGCCGTCCGCGCGCCCACTGCCCTTACTTCCATTCCTGGGCCGCTTCGTCCGCAACCCTCTGCGGGCGATTCCGCGCGCCGTTTATCACGAGCCGATCGTCACCTACGGCGGCAAGCGCCCTCTCGTGGCCTGGGTGACCGATCCCGCGCTCCTCGAAAATATCCTTCTCAAGAACGCCGAGCAGTTTCCGAAGACGCGCCTCGATCGCCGCGTGCTGACGCCGATCATCGGCAATGGCCTGTTGACCGCCCAAGGCGAGAGCTGGCGCTGGCAACGCAAGATCGCAAGCCCGCCCTTCCGGCACGCCGAACTTCTCGGCTACGTCCCGGCCATGGTCGACGCCGCGGTCGATTGCGTGACGCGCTGGCGATCGCGCGGACCACATCCCTTCGTCACCAATGTCGAAGAGGACCTGACGGAAACGACCTTCGCAATCATCGCGCGCACGATTCTCGCGGGTGTCAGCAAACGCGACGGCGAAGCCATTCAGCGCGCCGGGCGCGCCTATCTCGATCCGATCTCCTGGGAAGTCGCCGCATCGCTGCTCCAGCTTCCGAACTACGTCTGGCATCCGGGCAAAGGCCGCATGCGGCGCGCCGCCGTCGAACTCCGCTCGATTGTCGGAAGGCTCGTTGCCCAGCGCCGCGCGGAAGGCGGGCAAGGTTCAGACCTCGTCGCACGAATGTTGGCAGCGAAGGACCCTGATACCGGCGAGCCGATGTCCGATGAACTGATCGCCGACAACCTCGCGACGTTCTTGTTCGCCGGCCACGAAACAACGGCCAAGGCCTTGACGTGGACGCTCTACGTCCTGGCCCGCGCGCCGGAATGGCAACAGCGCGTACGGGAAGAACTCGACTTAGTTATCGGCACGGGCCGTGTCGATGCCGCGACGATCGGCAAATTGCCTGTTACGACACGCGTTTTGAAAGAGGTGCTGCGGCTCTATCCGCCGGCCCCGGTGATGACGCGCGTCACGGCAGAAAACGTAAACCTCGGAGGTACGTTTCTCCCGAGCCCCACACTGGTCGTCATCCCGATCTTTATCGTTCATCGCCACAGGTCGCTCTGGGAAGATCCCGACCGCTTCGACCCTGACCGGTTTCTGCCCGAGAACGAGGCCCGTTATCCGCGCACGCAGTTCATGCCCTTCGGATATGGTCAGCGCGTTTGCATTGGCTCGTCCTTCGCCATCCTCGAAGCGACGGCAATTCTTGCCACTTTGTTGCGAAGCATGTCGTTCGAGTGGGACGGTCGTCACGCACCCGAGCCCGTGAGCCGCGTCACGCTGCGTCCGAAGGGCGGAATGCCACTGATCGTTAGGCCCTTGTAGCGACCGCCAGCAAAACGCTCGGCGTTAACCCCGCATTTACGACGAATTACCGGATTGCAAATATCGCCGCGTGATTTGTCATCAACGCGTGAGCGGGACTGCAAACAATTGTTGCTATGTTTTGTCGCATCAGAACAACGAGCCTCGAAGGAGAGGCCAATGACAACGACAAAAATAGCTTACGTCTTCGCAGCCGTCGTCCCGTTCGGCTTCGTCATACTGGCGTGTATCGGCATCGGACACGTCGTGTTCGTCGGTCTTCGCGAACGAAAGGCAAGACGCCTCAGCCTAGCTAAGGCGTCCTGATCTTCCGGTCGTCAGATTCCCAGTTTGGCTTTCAGGATGTCGTTGACGGCCGCGGGGTTTGCCTTGCCGCCCGTCGATTTCATCACCTGACCGACGAACCAGCCGAGCATTGAGGGCTTCGCCTTCGCCTGCTCGACCTTCTCCGGGTTGGCGGCGATGATAGCATCGACGGCCTTCTCGATAGCCCCGGTGTCGGTAACCTGTTTCAGGCCGCGCTTTTCGACGATGTCCGCCGGATCGCCACCTTCCGTCCACACGATCTCGAAAAGATCCTTGGCGATCTTTCCCGAGATGGCGTTGGAGCCAATGAGATCGACGATGGCGCCGAGCTGCGCTGCCGAGACCGGCGAATCCTCGATCGCTTTGGTTTCCTTGTTCAGGCGGCCGAAAAGCTCGTTGATCACCCAGTTGGCGGCAACCTTGCCATCGCGGCCTTCAGCAACCTTCTCGAAATAATCCGCCGACGAACGCTCCGACACGAGCACATCGGCGTCGTACGCGGAAAGCCCGAAGCTCTTGATGAAGCGCGCACGCTTCTCGTCGGGTAGCTCCGGCAGCTTAGACTTCAGCTCTTCGACATACGCGTTCGAGAACTCGAGCGGCAGCAGGTCCGGATCAGGGAAGTAGCGATAGTCGTGCGCTTCCTCTTTCGACCGCATCGAGCGCGTCTCACCCTTCACCGCATCGAACAGGCGCGTTTCCTGATCGATCGTGCCGCCGTCCTCGATGATGTCGATCTGGCGCCGCGCCTCGTATTCGATCGCCTGGCCGATGAACCGGATCGAGTTGACGTTCTTGATCTCGCAGCGCGTGCCGAGCTTGTCGCCCGGCTTTCTGACCGAAACGTTGACGTCAGCGCGCAGGTTGCCCTTGTCCATATCGCCGTCGGACGTCCCGAGGTAACGCAGGATGCTTCTGAGCTTCGTCACGTAGGCCTGCGCCTGCTTGGAAGACCTGAGATCGGGCTTCGAAACGATCTCCATCAGGGCGACGCCCGAACGGTTGAGGTCCACGTAGGAATAATCGGGATGCTGGTCGTGCAAGGACTTGCCCGCGTCCTGCTCGAGATGCAGCCGCTCGACGCCAACCGTCAGTGTCTCGCCATCGACGGAGATCTCAACCGCGCCTTCGCCGACGATCGGCTGCTTGTACTGCGAGATCTGATAGCCCTGCGGCAGATCCGGATAGAAATAGTTCTTCCGGTCAAACACGCTTCTGTTGTTGATCTGAGCCTTGAGCCCAAGACCGGTGCGAATGGCCTGGGCCACGCACTCGCGATTGATCACGGGCAGCATGCCGGGCATCGCGGCATCGACGAGCGAGACGTGGCTATTCGGCGGCGCGCCGAAGCCGGTCGAGGATCCCGAGAAGAGCTTTGAATTCGACGCGACCTGCGCGTGCACCTCGAGGCCGATGATGACTTCCCAGTCACCGGTCGCACCCTCGATCAGATTTTTGGACTTGGGCTTTTCAGCGATTTTCTGAGAGTTCATTTCTGGCCTCCAGACCATCCTTTGGTCGCGTAGCCAATGCCCGCGTAAACGCAGCCCGCAATGAGCGACGTTGTGAAAACGCCGGCAATCGCCCGGCCGAGCGTAGGCGCATCCCAAAGGCGAAGGAAAGTAACAATGTAGAGCAACGCCGCCCCAGCGGCCGCGCCACCGAAAGCCGCAATCATGATTTTGGATTTGTCGTCCGCGCGGCGCCCGAGCATGAAAGCGACGATGATCGTTGCGGGATTGAGGACACCGTAGAGGAAGACCTCAATCAGCGGCACGTCGGGTTGATAATCAGGCACCGTCAACTCCCGGCTTTTGGGTCTCGTTCTGGACTTGTCGGAGCTTTTCTTCCTCGAACTGGACGAACCAGCCGATCATGTTTCGCCACTGCGCGCCGACCATCTCGATCATCTCGGGAGGCAAACCTTTTTCCGCAGCTTGCTTCTTCACACGGTCGATCACTTGCTGAATGCGCCACGGAACGACGGCGCCTTCCCGCGATTCCATCTTCAGCTGCCAGGCCCGGTCAACGTAACCGAAGCGTTCTGCGATGAGCTCGACCATGGCGGCGTCGATGCGGTCGATTTCAATGCGCACCTGGGACATGTCTGCGCATTCCCACGGCCGTTTCGGATCCATGATGTCAGCCCTTCATCCACCAAGCTTCGGGCACCGGAAGGCGTCCGGCCGCATCCTCGATGACCTGAGCCGTTCGAAACAGCGTTTCCTCGTCGAACGGCTTGCCGATCAGCTGCAGCCCGAGCGGCGTGCCCTCCGAGGAAAGACCGCCTGGAACCGACATACCCGGCAGTCCCGCCATGTTGACGGTGACCGTAAAGATGTCTTCGAGATACATGGCCAGCGGATCACCCGTCTTCTCGCCGAACGCGAAGGCAGGCGAAGGCGTCGTCGGCGTCAACACGACATCGACTTTGTTCCAAGCTTCGTCAAAATCGCGCTTGATCAGCGTCCGCACCTTCTGCGCCTTGAGATAATAGGCGTCGTAATAGCCCGCCGAAAGAACATACGTGCCAATCAGGATACGGCGGCGCACTTCCTTGCCGAAGCCTTCCGCGCGGGTATTCTCGTAAGTGTCGATGAGATTGCCGCCGTTGACGCGGATCCCGTAGCGCATCCCGTCGTAGCGCGCGAGGTTCGACGAGCACTCGGCCGGTGCCACGATGTAATAGGCCGGTAGCGCATACTTCGTGTGCGGCAGGGAAATATCGTGGATCGTCGCGCCGGCCGACTTGAGCCACGCAATGCCCTCGTCCCAGAGCTTTTGGATCTCGGGCGACATGCCCTCGACGCGGTACTCCCGGGGAATTCCGACCCTGAGGCCTTTGACGCCCTTGCCAAGTACCGCTTCGTAATCCGGCACCGGCGCGTCGACGGACGTCGTGTCCTTCGGATCATGGCTCGCCATCGCTTTGAGCATGATCGCGCTGTCGCGCACCGTCTTGGCGATCGGTCCCGCCTGATCGAGCGACGACGCAAATGCGACGATGCCCCAGCGCGAACAGCGGCCATACGTCGGCTTTATGCCGACGGTGCCGGTGAGCGCGGCTGGCTGACGGATCGATCCGCCCGTGTCGGTCGCTGTGGCGGCAAGGCAGAGGCTCGCTGCAACCGCCGCGGACGAACCGCCCGACGAACCGCCCGGCACCAGCTTGTCGGTCGCGAGCTTGCCGTCCTTGCCCTTCCGCCGCCAGGGACTGACGACATTGCCGAAGGCGCTCGTCTCGTTCGACGATCCCATCGCGAATTCGTCGTTGTTGAGCTTGCCGAGCATCACCGCGCCGGCATCCCACAAATTCTGGCCGACGGTCGATTCGTAGGTCGGGCTGAATTCGCCGAGGATCTTCGAGCACGCCGTCGTGCGAATGCCACGGGTGCAGAAAAGATCCTTGTTGCCGATCGGCAGGCCCTCGAGCGGACGCGCCTTGCCGGACGCGATCCGCTTGTCGCTGTCTTTCGCCTGCACGCGGGCATGGTCCGGCGTCGGCAGAACGTAAGCATTGAGCGCAGGGTTGGCCTTTTCGATTGCGCCAAGAAATGCGTCGGTCAGCTCGAGTGCCGTGAACGTCTTCTTCGCCAAGCCGTCGCGGGCTTCGGCCATCGTCAATTTGGTAAGATCCGTCACCAGCTACTCCACGACCTTCGGCACCACGAAGAAATTGTCCTCGGCAAGCGGTGCATTCGCCGTGACCTGATCTGCAATCTCGCCGTCCGTAACGACATCGTCCCGCATCTTGAGCTGGTGCGCGACGACACGCGTCATCGGCTCGACGTTCGCGGTATCGACCTCGTCGAGTTGCTTCACCCAATCGAGAATGCCCGAGAGTTCCGTCTCGAGGCCCTTTGCCTCGGCGTCGCTGATTTTGATCCGGGCGAGGCGCGCGATACGGCGAACGGTCGCTTCGTCGACCTGCATGAAAATGTCCCTTCAAGGAAATCGGGGGATGTTGCGAAGATCTCTTAACCGCCCTCCCGGCATCATTGCAACCGGCGGTACTATCCCGGCTGCTATCAGAGGGTTAAACAGAGCTCTCACACGACGAACGATGCCAATTTGCCGCCAAGGCTGGTAGAGGCTGGTTCGCAATCCTCCCATTCACATACTCAGGCATCGCTCAATGAACCAACCGGCCGCTCCAGCGCCACCGGGCCGCACCACGGAAGACCAGCAGGACTTCCGCGACATTACGGAGGGGCGCCTGATCGGCATCGATGCCGGCACCAAAACGCTGGGCCTCGCCCTGTCGGATGTGCGGCGCACGATAGCCTCCCCCCTCGAAACGATCCGCAGAACGAAGTTCACGGCAGACGCCACCCGTCTCCTGTCCCTTGTCGCGGAGCACAACGTCACCGGCCTGGTGCTCGGCCTGCCCCGCAATCTGGACGGGACGGAAGGCCCGCGGGCGCAGGCGACCCGGGCACTTGCGCGCAATCTGAATAAATTGTCGCCACTTCCCATCCTGCTGTGGGACGAGCGGCTGACGACCGCCGAAGCGCAAAGAATGTTGATCGACGCCGATCAGACGCGGAAGCGCCGCGCCGAGGTGATCGACAAGCTGGCCGCCACGATCATCCTCCAGAGCGCCCTCGATCGGCTGAATAAACCCGCCTGACCGGGGATCTGGGGAGCCCTTTGCGGGACGAAATTCGCGGGCTCGGGATCATCCGTAGCCGGATCGCACTTCACGCGCCGTTAAGTCCCTTTGGGATTGATGTCCCTCCCTCCTTGCGGCCCCGCAAGACTCCCCCTATAGAAGCGCCTTTAATGACATCGAAATCGAATACCAACGCGCTGAAAGTTTTTCCGCGCCGCCACCTGCTGACCTGCGAGGGTCTGTCGGCCAACGAAATCAATTTCCTGCTCGATCTCGCCGACAGGAATGCCGATCACATCCGCAACAACGGCCGCAAGCGCGACGTGCTTGAGGGCCGGACGATTATCAACCTCTTTTTCGAATCGTCGACGCGCACGCAAGCCTCCTTCGAAATGGCGGGCAAACGGCTGAGCGCCGACGTGATGAACATGAACGTCGCGACGTCCTCGGTCACCAAGGGTGAGACGCTCATCGACACGGCGGTGACGCTCAATGCGATGCGCCCCGACATCATCGTCGTCCGCCATCATGCGGCCGGCGCCGTCGAACTGCTCTCGCAGAAAGTCGATTGCTCCGTCATCAACGCCGGCGATGGCGCGCATCAGCATCCGACGCAGGCCCTTCTCGACGCGCTGACCATCCGCCGCGCGAAGGGCCGGATTGCCGGTCTGACGGTCGCCATCTGCGGCGACATTCTCCATTCCCGCGTCGCGCGATCCAACATCAATGTTTTGAACGCGCTCGGCGCACACATCCGCCTCATTGCGCCAACGACCTTGCTGCCGTCGTCGCCGGAACGCCTCGGTTGCGAGGTCTTCACCGATATGTGGAAGGGCATCGAAAACGCCGATATCGTCATGATGCTGCGCCTCCAGCGCGAACGCATGGATGCCTCTTATGTCCCATCGACCCGCGAGTTCTTCCATTTCTTCGGGCTCGATCACGAGAAGCTGGCGCGTGCCAAGCCCGATGCTCTCGTCATGCATCCAGGTCCGATGAACCGTGGCGTCGAAATCGCCTCGACCGTCGCCGATCATTCCAAAAGCGTCATCCGCGAACAGGTTGAAATGGGCGTTGCCGTCAGAATGGCAGTACTAGAAGCGTTATCGGCGCACCTCCCGGGCTTCGCGGAGGACGCCCGATGAGAAAACCTATCGAAAAGCCGAAGAGCGTCGGCACCGCGACCGTTTTCATCAACGCGCGCCTCATCGACCCCGCATCGAACCGCGATGAACCAGGCGGCCTTCTCGTCAAGGACGGCATGATTGCCGACCTCGGCGCGCATCTCCGTCGCAACGCTCCGGAAGGCGCAAACGTCATCGACTGCAAAGGCAATGTGCTGGCGCCGGGTTTGATCGACGCGCAGGTGTTCACGGGCGAACCGGGCTACGAGCATCGCGAAACGCTAAAGACGGCAAGCCATGCCGCCGCCGCTGGTGGCGTCACGACGATAGTCGTCATGCCGGACACCAATCCGGTCATCGATCAGGTCGCACTCGTCGACTTCATCCAGCGCCGCGCGCGCGACAACGCCCTGGTGCACGTCCAAACCATGGCCGCGATGACAAAGGGCCTGCAGGGCGAGGAAATGACCGAGATCGGTCTTCTGAAGCGCGCCGGAGCCATTGGCTTTTCGAACGGCAAATCGAGCGTCATCAACACGCGCGTCATGCGCAATGTCCTAAGCTACGCCAAGGACTTCAACGCCCTCGTCGTCCACCACACCGAGGACCCCTACCTCTCCAGCGGCTCGATGAATTCGGGCGAGGTCGCCTCCCGCCTCGGGCTGCCCGGCATCTCCAAGATTGCCGAGACGATCATGCTGGAACGGGACGTCCGCCTCGTCGAAATGACCGGCGGCCGGTACCACGCTGCGACCATCAGCTGTCAGGAAAGCCTCGACGTCGTCAAAAATGCCAAGGCGAAAAAGCTCCCCGTGAGCTGCGGCGTCTCAATCAATCACCTGACGCTCAACGAGAACGATATCGGGCCATACCGCACCTTCTTCAAAATGCGACCGCCATTGCGGAAGGAAGAAGATCGCGTCGCGATGGTGCAGGCCGTCGCCAACGGCGACATCGATATCATCGTCTCGAGCCACGATCCGCAGGACGCCGACACCAAGCGCCGGCCGTTCGCTGAGGCGGCCGATGGTGCCGTCGGCCTCGAAACGCTGCTTTCGGCTGCGCTCCGCCTCGTCCACTCCGGCGACATCACGCTCACTGCGATGTTGAGAGCCCTGACCGTCAATCCGGCACGCTTGTTGGGCCTTCACTCAGGCAGGTTGGTCAAAGGCGCCATCGCCGACCTCGTGTTGTTCGATCCGGGCGAGCCTTGGGTCGTCAACAAGGACCTCCTCCGTTCCCGCTCGAAGAATACGCCCTTCGACGAGGCGAAGATGCAAGGCCGCGTTCTGCGGACGATGGTTGCCGGACAGACGGTCTATGAATACGCTGGCGTCGAGCGCACCTAGGCCCATCCTTCCCACCGCGACGCCGCGGACCTTGCGAAAAAGAATTCGGATATGAGCCCCTTGTTACCTTTGGCAGTGCTGACGGATGGCGGCTGGGCGACCGCAAGCGCGGCAGCGCTTGTGATCGGTTATCTCCTGGGTTCGATCCCATTCGGATTGCTGCTGACGCGTGCGGCCGGGCTCGGTGACATTCGCCAGATCGGCTCGGGCAACATCGGCGCAACCAATGTGCTGCGCACCGGAAAGAAGGGCCTCGCCGCCGCCACGCTCCTTCTCGATGCCGCCAAAGGTGCCGTCGCAGTGCTCATCGCCAGATATTACCTCGGCGAGACACCCGCCATGCTCGCAGGTCTCGCCGCTTTCATCGGGCATATCTTTCCCGTTTGGCTCGGGTTCAAAGGCGGAAAGGGCGTCGCCACATACCTCGGTGTCTTGGCGGCACTCGCCTGGCAGTGCGCCCTCGTCTTCGCCGCACTTTGGCTGACCGTCGCCGCCGCGACGCGCATATCGTCCCTGGCGGCGATCATCGCGACGATCGCCTCGCCCATCGCCGCATGGATCCTCGGAGACGCTGATCTCGCGGCCATCGTCGCTCTGATGAGCCTGATCATCCTCATCAAACATCGCGCCAACATCGAGCGTCTGATAGCGGGGGAGGAGCCGAGGATTGGTTCCAAGACCTGAGCAGCAGCAGCTTTTTCGCCCCGCGCCCCTCCCGACGGCGGAACTTTCCGATGAAGAACGGCTGGCGTGCTTGCGATTGATCAGATCGGAAAACGTCGGCCCGGTAACGTTCCGCGATCTCATCAATCACTACGGCGGCGCAACGAAAGCGCTCGAAGCGCTCCCGGCATTGTCTCGCCGTGGCGGTTCCGGCCGCCCGATCCGGATCTGCCCGAAAGCCGATGCCGAACGCGAACTCGAAGCCGCCCGGCGCGTGGGCGCCACGCCCCTCTTCACAATCGAGCCGAACTATCCCGCCCTTCTCGCGCGCATCGATGCTCCGCCTCCGATGCTCTACATCAAAGGCAATCGCGAGCTTCTGAATGTCCCAGCCATCGCCATAGTCGGCTCACGCCAATGCTCCGCAGCCGGAACCCAACTCACCCGGCTGTTCGCAACGCAGCTAGCAGAGGCCGGCTTCGTCATCGTTTCGGGGCTCGCGCGCGGCATTGATCGGGCCGCCCACGAGGTGGCATTGAAAACCGGCACAGTCGCCGTTCTCGCCGGCGGCATCGATTGGGTCTATCCGCCCGAACACGCTGAGCTGCAGGCACGTATCGGGACCGAGGGATGTCTGGTCACCGATCGGCCGCCCGGGCTGCAGCCACGCGAAAAGGACTTTCCACGCCGAAATCGGATCATAGCTGGATTGGTTCATGGCGTCGTGATTGTTGAGGCGGCGGAGCGCTCCGGCACCCTTATCACTGCCAGATATGCCAATGATCTGGGACGCGAGGTCTTCGCCATACCCGGCCACCCTCTGGATCCCAGGGCCGAGGGAACGAACCGGCTCATCAAACAGGGGGCAACCCTCGTCACCGAAGCCGCGGATGTCATCGAGGTGCTACGTCCGATCCTCGGCCTCGATGAACGCCGCTACGACTATACGCTTGACCAGGAGCCCGCTTCTGCCGAACCCGACGATGCAAAGCCGCTCCCATCAGATCTTCCAGCAGAAGATATCTTGAAAGTGGTCCTATCGGCGCTAGGGCCTGCACCCGTCACCGTCGATGCCATCGCGCGGCAATGCGGGATAACCGTTCAGGCCGTCCAGATTGCGCTTCTGGAACTCGATCTTGGCGGCCGCATCGAGCGCCAGGGGTATAGTCTCGTAGCGCTGAAAAGTGTTTAGTTCTCCGGGCGATGCGTTTCGCGCCGGGCCTCAGCATGCGATATTGCGAGCATGCGCGATAGCTTACGGCACCCTTCGCGTTCCGCCATCCGCTGTAATTCACCTAACAAATCGGCGAGATATTCCAGATGCTCTCGCCTCTCCCCGCCGTTCCGGTCAGAAAATTCACTGTTCTGCAATGGTTCTTCACCCTTGAGTCGATCCCGCCCATTCCACATATGCTTAATGTAGGACATTCTCGCTTTGGTGGCAATTGCATAATTGCGCAATCAATAGTGGTAACAACCCAGGATTTGACAGCGCTGCGTCGATCAACCATGTTCCCGGCCCGCCGCGAGGCGGCGAATGAAGGCCGCCGATCCGTCGACCTGACGGGGAATCGCGGCCCAGGAGCGAAATCGCCAGATGAACGTCGTCATCGTCGAATCCGCCGCTAAGGCCAAGACGATCAATAAATATTTAGGCTCAGGCTACAAGGTCATCGCGTCCTACGGGCACGTGCGCGATCTGCCTGCAAAGGACGGTTCCGTCCAGCCGGACCAGGATTTCGAGATGCACTGGGAAGTGGATCCGAAGTCCCAGAAAATCATGCGTGAGATCGCCGACGCGGTCAAAAAGGCCGATAAGCTGATCCTCGCGACCGACCCTGATCGCGAAGGCGAAGCCATTTCCTGGCACATCCTGCAGATCCTCAGCCAGAAGAAGGCCCTCAATAAGAACACCGAGATCGAGCGGGTCGCCTTCAACGCCATTACGAAGCAATCGATCCTGGCCGCCCTGAAAGAGCCGCGCCAGATCGATGAGCCCCTGGTAGACGCCTACCTGGCGCGCCGGGCCCTCGACTATCTCGTCGGCTTTACGCTCTCGCCCGTGCTCTGGCGCAAGCTCCCGGGCTCCCGGTCGGCCGGCCGCGTCCAGTCCGTTGCGCTGCGTCTCGTGTGCGATCGCGAAGCCGAGATCGAAGCCTTCAAAACCGAAGAATACTGGACGATCGAGGCGCTTCTTTCGACCGCCAAGAATGAGGACGTCAAATCCCGTCTCGTCGCCATCGATGGAACGTCGCTCAAGAAACTCGACATCAAGGACGAAGCGACGGCAACCGCCATCCGGCAAGCTCTGATCGGCCGGGACTTCCGCGTCGCATCGATTGAGAAGAAGGCGACGAAACGCAATCCTTACGCACCGTTCACGACCTCTACGTTGCAGATGGACGCGTCGCGGAAGCTTGGCTTCTCGGCCAAGCAGACGATGCAGATCGCCCAGCGCCTCTATGAAGGTGTCGACATCGGCGGCGAAACCGTCGGCCTTATTACCTACATGCGAACGGACGGCGTCCAGATCGTTCCGGAAGCGGTCAGCCAGATCCGCGACGTGATCTCCGCCGAATACGGCAAGAACTACACGCCCTTCGCACGCGAGTACAAGACGAAAGCCAAGAACGCCCAAGAGGCGCACGAAGCCATCCGCCCGACCGACCCGCGCCGCAAGCCCGATCAGGTCCGCAAGCACCTCGAGAAGGATCAGGCCGCTCTCTACGATCTCATCTGGAAACGCACGATCGCGAGCCAGATGGCCCCTGCCGACATCGAGCAGACGGCCGCCGAGATCGAGGTCAAGGGTGCCGACGGCAAGGCCTATGGCCTCCGGGCCAACGGCTCTGTCCTGATGTTCGACGGCTTCCTCAGGGTCTATGAGGAAGGCCGCGACGACCGCGTCCGCACGATTGAAAAGGGCAAGGACGATACGGCCGACGACGATGACGAAAATCGCCGTCTTCCGCCGCTCGCCGTTGGCGACCGCCTGAAAGATAAAGAGATCAGCGCCGACCAGCACTTCACGCAACCCCCGCCCCGCTTCTCGGAAGCGACGCTGGTGAAGCGGATGGAAGAGCTCGGCATCGGCCGGCCCTCGACCTATGCATCGACGATGGCCGTGCTCGTCGACCGCGATTACGTGCGGATCGAGAAGAAGCGTCTGGTTCCGGAGGACAAGGGACGCCTGGTCATCGCGTTCCTCGAAAGCTTCTTCAAGCGGTACGTCGAATACGACTTCACCGCCGATCTGGAAGAAAAGCTCGACCTCATCTCGAACAACGACCTGGAATATAAACAGGTGCTGCGCGACTTCTGGCGCGACTTCATGGCCGCCGTCGGCGAGATCAAGGACCTTCGCGTCGGCGACGTCCTCGAAGCGTTGAACGAAATGCTTGGACCCCACGTCTTCCCCGACAAGGGAGACGGCAGCGATCCCCGTCTTTGCCCGAAGTGCGGGTCGGGACGCCTGAGCCTGAAGATCTCCGGCAAGTACGGTGCCTTCATCGGCTGCGGAAACTATCCGGAGTGCAATTATACGCGTCAGCTGACCCAATCAGCCGACGGCGACGCCAACGCGCTCGACGGCAAGATCCTAGGGTACAATGACGATGGCCTCGCGGTGACGCTGCGCACGGGCCGGTTTGGTCCCTACATTCAGCTCGGCGAGGCCCAGGGCGACGAAAAGCCGAAGCGGTCGAGCATCCCGAAGGGCATTGACGCCGCGACGCTCGATTTCGACAAGGCGATGCAGCTTCTCTCGCTCCCGCGCGAAGTCGGTGTGCATCCAGAAGGCGGCGTGATCACCGCCGGTCTTGGCCGGTTCGGTCCGTTCATTGTCCATGAGAACGGCGAAACCAAAACCTACGTCAATGTCGAGAGCGTCGAAGACGTCCTCACCATCGGCCTCAATCGCGCAGTCACGCTCATTGCCGAGAAGCGCGCAGGCGGCGGCAAGAGCCGCTTCCAGCGGAACGCGCCGAAGGTGCTGAAGGATCTTGGGCCACATCCGAGCGAAGGCGGAGTTGTGCAGGTGCTGGAAGGCCGCTACGGGCCCTACGTCACCCACAACAAAGTCAATGCTACGGTCCCGCGTGCGAAGGACCCGGCCTCGCTCACGATGGATGAGGCCGTGGCTCTCATCGCAGAACGGATCGCCAACGGCGGCGGCAAGAAGTCGAAGGCCTCGCGCGCCGCGAAGCCGAAAGCCGCGAAACCGGCAAAGCCCGCGAAGGCTGCAGCAGCAGAAAAACCTGCTAAAAGCGCAACCGCGGCGCCGGCCGAACGCAAGGCGTCGAAGCCTGCGGCTGCCAAAAAGTCAGCGAAGGCCGCCGCTCCCGCAAAGAAGCTCGCCCGGGCGAAGGCCTGACGGCAAAAACGAGGCGCCAGGTGGCCCGCAAATCGAACGTCACGCGCGCTCCTGCAAACGGCGGACTTCCGAGCAAAGAGCAGATCCTCGAGTTTCTGAATTCAGCTCAGGGCAAAGCGGGGAAACGCGAGATTGCGCGCGCCTTCGGCGTAACAGGTGGTGCACGGATCGCGTTGAAACGCCTGCTCGCCGAAATGTCCGAAGAAGGCTCGCTCGCTGGCGATAAGAAGCATCTCCGCGAGAAGGGCAAGCTTCCGCCCACGACGACGCTCGAAGTCACCGGCCGCGACGATGACGGCGATCTCATCGCCAAGCCGCTGCACTGGGAAGCGGACGACGGCAAACGTCCAGTCGTTCGCATCGTCGCAGGAAGCGGTCGCGACGTCGAGATCGGCATCGGCGATCACGTACTCGCTCGCCTCGAAAAACTGCCGCGCGGCAGCGGCAGCGCGCAATACGAAGCGACCCCGATCAAGAAACTGCCGCGCGAAAAGCGCAGGCTTCTCGGCATCTATCGCGCCTCCAAGCGCGGCGGCGGCACTATCGAGCCGATCGACCGCAAGGAATTGAAGAGCTGGCCGATCCTGCCCGACGACACGGGCGATGCCAGCGACGGCGATCTCGTCCGCTTTCAATTGAACCGCCGCGGACGCTTCGCAACGCCGCGCGCCGAGATCGTTGAAAGTCTCGGCAATCCCGACGACCAGCGCAAGATCTCGCTGATCGCCATACATGCGCACGGCATCCCTGAAGACTTTCCGGAATCTGTCATTCAGGAATGTGAGACTCTGCCGCCCCCGGCGATGAAAGGCCGGACCGATCTTCGCGACATCCCGCTTCTGACGATCGATCCGATCGACGCCCGCGATCACGACGATGCCGTGCATGCGGTTCCAGACACAGATGGCAAGAACTCGGGCGGCTTCATCGTTACGGTCGCCATCGCCGACGTCGCGCACTACATCCGCCCCGGCTCGAAGCTCGACCGGGAAGCGCAGCTCCGCGGCAACTCCGTTTATTTTCCAGATCGCGTCGTACCGATGCTTCCGGAAAAAATATCAAACGATCTTTGCTCGCTCCGCGAACTGGAAGAGCGGCCTTGCCTCGCCGTCCGCATGGTGTTCGACAAGCACGGCGAAAAACGCAGCCACACGTTCATCCGCGCGATGATGAAATCAGCCGCCAAGCTTTCGTATCAGGAAGCACAGGCCGCCATCGACGGCAACGTCTCGGAGAAGTGTCAGCCGCTGATGGAAAGTGCGCTGAAACCGTTGTGGGACGCTTATAAAGCCGTCGCGAGAGCGCGCGATAAGCGCGGTCCGCTCGATCTCGACCTGCCGGAGCGCAAGATCCTTCTCGATGCCGAAGGCAAAGTCGATCGCGTGGTCACGCCTCAACGGCTGGAAGCGCATCGCCTGATCGAAGAGTTCATGATTCAGGCGAACGTCGCCGCAGCCGAAACGCTCGAGGAAAAGCGCCTTCCCCTCGTCTATCGCGTCCACGACGCCCCGAGCCCGGAGAAGTTGAAGGGACTGAGAGACTTTCTCGAAACGCTCGACATGAAAGTCCCACACGCCGGCGCGCTGAAGCCTGAAGCGTTCAATCGCGTACTCGAACAGGCAAAGGATTTGCCGGTTCCCGACCTCATCAACGAGGTGATCCTGCGCTCCCAGTCGCAGGCCGAATATAATCCGAAGAACATCGGGCATTTCGGATTGAACCTCGTCCGCTACGCACACTTCACCTCGCCAATCCGCCGCTACGCCGATCTGATCGTGCACCGCGCCTTGATCCGCGCGCTTGATCTTGGCCCGGACGGATTGAGCGACGACGAAATCCCGCGTCTCGCAACCATCGCAAAAGCGATCTCCGACACCGAACGCCGCGCCATGTCCGCAGAGCGTGAGACAACCGATCGTCTGATCGCAGCTCACCTTGCCGATAAGGTCGGGGCGACATTCCATGGCCGCATCGCCGGCGTCACGCGATCAGGGCTCTTCGTAAAGCTCAAGGATACCGGAGCCGACGGCTTCATTCCGATCGGAAGCCTCGGCAACGACTATTACCATCACGTCGAAGCGGCCCACGCTTTGGTAGGCGCGCGCACCGGAACCGGCTATCGGCTCGGCGATACGGTGGAGGTGCGCTTGCTCGAAGCAATTCCGTCTGCGGGTGCCTTGCGATTTGAAATGCTTACCGAGCCATCGAAAGGCAATTTCGGCTCGAAGGCGCTCGGGACCCGCAATCGCCAGCGAAAGCCAGGTAATAAATTCCGAGGCCGGAGTCGATAAGACCGGAGTCGATAACGCCGCAGAAGTCTCGTGCGACTTGACCCTGACGCCCCGACGGCCCATCACATGTCTATGCTCGACACGGCCCAAAATATTCCCGTCTCGGACGATGGCGCAGATCGAAATGTCTGGCAGGCAATGAGCCGTGGCTGGCACGAGAAATGTCCGCAGTGCGGTGACGGAAGGCTCTACGGCAAATATCTGAAGGTGAATGACCTCTGCCCGGTTTGCGCGGCGGAGCTTTTCCATCAGCGCGCCGATGACGCCCCGCCCTATTTCGTCATGACGATAACGGCGCACGTCGTCGTCGGCGGCATTCTCGTCCTCGAAAGATTGTACTCGCCACCGACCTGGGTTCAGCTCGCAATCTGGTTGCCCGTTTTGGTCCTGCTCAGCCTCTGGCTCCTGCCGCGCGTCAAAGGATCGTTGATTGGCTATCAATGGGCGCTTCGGATGCACGGCTTCGGCAATCCGAAAGAAGATCTGCCGGAAGAATTTCCTCCGCCATCCTCCGGCGCGTCATCCTGACGGTTGACCCCGATGTCCGAAGCCATAAACGGGCAACCGACGGAAACGCCGATACGCGACGCCGCGTGCCTCGTCGTCATCGACACATCGGGATCAGAGCCGACGGTGCTCATGGGCCGCCGCCATGCGAGCCAAGTTTTTCTACCGGACAAATGGGTCTTTCCCGGCGGTCGTGTCGAAGAGGATGATCGCGTCCTCGCAAAGCGTTTCGGCGGCGGCTTCATGCCGGCGGACCTCGCTCACGAGATCAAGCCGTTCGCGCTCGCAGCTGTTCGCGAACTTTGTGAGGAGACAGGACTCGTTGTCGGCAGGAACGCCCCGTTCCTGGAACATGGTGCAGCCTGGGGACCCTTCGCCGCGTCAGGCCACAGCCCGGCCCCGGAATCGCTGTTCCCCCTTGCGCGCGCAATTACGCCGCCAGGACGCGTCCGCCGCTACGACACGTGGTTCTTCGTGACGGAAGCAAAAGCGGTATCCGGGAAATCGACGCTGCCCGATGGCGAGTTGCTCGATCTCGCATGGTTTACGTTTGCTGAAGCCGCCGGGCTCGATCTGCCGCGCATAACCAAGCTTATTCTCGACGATGTCGTAGCGCTTATTCTGAACGACCCTGAAATTACCGGCCTGAGCGAACTTCTGCCCTTTTATTATTCAGCCGGATCGGCCTATCGCCGCGATTTGATATCCTGTAAGGTCGCACCTCCGGCGCCTTGACACGGCAAAGTTCGCGCGTATGTTGCGCGCTTCCTCGCCAAGGTTACATTGGCGCTTTCACCTAAGGCCAGGATCCATGGCGAAGCCCGTTACGCAAAAAATCAAATTGCTCTCATCGGCCGGCACCGGCTTCTTCTACGTGACGAAGAAGAACCCGCGTACGTCGACGGAAAAGCTTGTGTTCAAGAAGTACGACCCGGTCGCGCGCAAGCACGTCGAATTCAAAGAAACCAAGATCAAGTAAGCGGCGAACTCGCCCGGCTTACGCTGGTTCTTTTTTTGTAGAATCGAATGTGTTGAAGACCTTGGCTGAAAGCGGCCAGGGTCTAAAGCAAACTCGGCAGCGGGGTAAATCGTTCCGAGACAGCTTCACGACCCTGGCCACGACCGGGCGAGGTTCAAAGAGGGCGTTGTTCCTCTCCCAGCTTCGCGATCGACCCTCTGCAACCGTTCGAGGAGGCCACTCTTGTGGTCGCTCGGTTCGATCATACCCACTCTATCAGGCTATGCGGCGGGCCCAATAGCGCGGGATTCCCAAGGTCGCAGCCCATAGCAAACTTGCAGGCGGCGCGACCTCTAAACCCGACGTAATTTCCTTAGTATCCCCAATTCAGTGCTCAAATTGGTGCCAGAATACGCTGCGGAAAGCAACAACTGCTTTACTGTGTCGTCGAGGCAACGATTCGAACGAAGCCGCAGCGCCTCGGTCTCAAACTAAACACCCGAATAAATTACGAAAATTTGTCTCCGATATGCAACGGCGGCTACGTTGCATGCGCACGATTGCTCGGCGGCAACGATCTCACCGCCCCGAAAGACGCAGCTACGCCGCGTCCGCGACGACCCGGTTTCTCCCCCGCCGCTTGGCGACGTAGAGCGCACAATCCGCACGTTTGAAGATCGTCTCCGGCGTATCGTCAGGACTTTCAAGCGTACCGAGCCCAACGCTCGCAGTGACGCGAATATGCCGGCCGTCGCCAATCGCGAATTCGTCGGACGCCACGCACGCGCGCAATCGCTCGCCGACTTGATACGCGTGCGTCAGGTCGGTATCCGGCATGATGATGACGAACTCTTCGCCGCCAAGCCGGCACGCCAAGTCAATGCCGCGCGTATTCCGGCGAAGCCGAACCGAGAACTCCCTGAGCACCGCATCGCCGACGTCGTGGCCGTAGGTATCGTTCACGTTCTTGAAATGATCGATGTCCGCAACGAGCATCGATAAACTTCGCCCTGTGCGGATCGCTTCGGAAACGAGCGTCTTGAGATGCCCTTCCATGTAGCGGCGATTGTGCAGGCCGGTGAGTGAATCGGTAATCGCCTGCTCCACGCTTTCCGCCAGGCGATGACGAAGAAAGTCGGAATGCCGCTTGCGCTTGATCTGCGTCTTCACGCGCGCCAGCAATTCGTGACGGTCGATCGGGCGCATGAGGTAATCGTTGACGCCCATATCGAGGCCGCGGAGCAACCGCGCCTCGTCTCCAGGCTCGACGAGCATGATGACAGGCAAGTGCCGCGTGCGCTCGAGCGAACGCACCTGCGAGCAAAGCCTCAAGCCATCGGAGCCCTGCAACGACAGGCTGACAATAAGAAGGTCGAAATTGCCGTCTGCGAGCCGCACCAGCGCCGTTTGCGCATCCCGTTCCGCGTAGGTGTCGTTGACCTTCGATAACACTTCGACAAGCCGCGCCGCCGATCTCGGATGGTCGTCGACAAGCATCACTCGGCCCGACCTCGCGGAGAACGCCCGCGCAAGCGAACCATCGTCCGGAATGCCCATATCCTTGCCGGTCGACGCGCGCATGATCATCTCGTCGTTCAGCATCTTGAGACGAGCGAGATTTTTCACGCGCGTGACGAGCGCGATATCGTCGACGGGTTTCGTGAGGAAATCGTCGGCGCCGCTTTCGAGACCGAGAACCTTGTCCGACGGCTGATCGAGCGCTGTCACCATCACGACCGGGATGTGGTGGGTAGCGTGGCTGCCCTTGATCCGGCGGCAGACTTCAAACCCGTCCATGCCCGGCATCATTACGTCGAGCAGCACGACATCGATGCTTTCGCGTTCCAGAATGTCGAGCGCCTGCTGCCCGCCATTGGCAGTCAGAACTTCGAAATACTCCGCCTGCAGCCTCGCTTCGAGAAGCTTCACATTGGCGAGAATATCGTCGACGACGAGAACGCGGGCTGTCATGGATCACAAATCTGCGAGACGAGCTACTTAGGCGGGCCGATGAACTTTCGAACGGTTTCGAGAAACGCCATCACCGAAATCGGTTTCGAAATGTACGCCTCGCAGCCACCTGACCGTATCCTCTCCTCGTCTCCCTTCATCGCGAAGGCCGTTACGGCGACGATCGGAATTTCACGGAGACTGTCATCGTCCTTGAGCCATCTCGTCACCTCGAGACCGGAAACCTCGGGCAACTGGATGTCCATCAGGATGAGATCGGGACGGTGCTTGCGCGCCAGCTCAAGCGCGTCGAAGCCGTTCCTCGTCTGTATCGTCTTGTAGCCGTGCGCCACGAGGAGATCGTTGAAGAGCTTCATGTTGAGCTCATTGTCTTCGACGATCAGAACAGATCGCGTCGTGGGTCGCATTTCAGGCACGCGACGCTCGACGTTCGTTCCGGTTTCCTGATACGTCATAGAACCGCCCACTCTCCATCGCGGTCGTTGTGCACCGATTCTCGGCTAAACCTTGGGTCATCTTTGCCTCGAAAGCAGTAACCAACAGTTAACATCAGCTAACCCATAGGACCCGCTAATGCTTCGGTCTCGACCAAAGCCCCTGACCAAGGATGATGCCGAAGCGCTAGCGTTGCAGGTGCTGGCTTTTCTCCTTGCCGATTCAACGCAGAGTTCGCGTTTTCTCGCGTTAACGGGAATTATGCCAGACGACCTTCGAAACGTCGCCAGCTCTCGCGAGCTTCAGTCTGCGACGTTCGAATATATTCTTTCCGACGAAGGACTTTTGCTGTCGTTCTGCCAGGAAGCCGGCGTCGATCCCGCGCTAATGGGTCCAGCCCATCATTTGCTGGCGGGAACTGAATTCTGATAACCGCCGCGTACCGCTGAGGCGCGATGGGCGTGGCTAGTGATCGGCCTTCGTATCCGGGCATTTGCCGGGAGCCAGCAACGTCAGCTCCTTCAATTGGCCCCGGATCGAAAACTCACCATAATCGATATTCAAATCGCTCGTGACGCCATTCTCGAAATAGCGGAAGGACAATTCGTAAGCAGGCGTCTGATCCTGCTTGTCCTTGCCGGCATCGAAATAACTGATCATCATCGGCCAGGAATCGACAGTGGCCAGCGCGTCGGCGCCCTTGAACGAAGCTGGCACGGCCTTGGTGCTCGGCTCAAACTTTTTGCCGATGATCGTGTTAGTCAGGTAGTATTTCTCGCCCTGCTCCGACCCATCGTAGAGGTTGGCCGCAAACGTCTTCACGCCACTCTTGGCAGCCTGCACCAGCGTTAATGCGTGTTGCATCGGAAAGTAGATATCCTGAGGCAACGATACGCGCTTCTTCGCGGGCTTTACGAGATCGACGCCGACGACAGGCGTTGCGCCCTTCGAGCGCGCCGCATCCCCTTGGCTCGTGTCGGCAAGTTTGTCGTTTTGGTATTGCGTTGAAGAAAATCTGAGTTTCTTCGCGTCCGCTTCCTCCCAGCTCGAGTTTCTGAGATCGCTGAGCGTCTCAGTCCCTTCCTGGTTGGTCATCACCGTCACGAAACGCATGTTCTGCGTATAGCCGTCACAGGGCGAACCGCTCAGCTCATAAACCATTCTGCCGGTTACGCCCGTAACGCCGGAGCCCGCCGTCGACGTCCCCATGGAAAGCTCGTACACGGCACGATGGGGTGCAAACGCGATGGTGTCAGCCGCAGCGGCCGGTCGAACCGGCGTCAGACCTGCGAGGACGAGAAGCGCGAACGTGGCAGAGCCCTTCCGCATGGTCATTGGCTTACTCGCTTTCCGGCTGGACACACTTACGACGACGACAGTCTAGTTCGCAGATAAAGCATTGCAAAGAGGCGTCAGCACGGCACATGCTGTACCGGAATTCCAGCTACAGGTAATCATGACGATGACAACAGTCGAGCAAAGGCTTTCCCAATTGGGGCTAAAACTACCGGACGCCCCCCAACCCGTCGCCAATTACGTGCCTTTTCTCATCTCGGGGGACCAGCTTTTCATATCCGGGCAGATCGCCAAGGACGCCAACGGCCGGGTGCTGACGGGCCTCCTCGGCGCAGGCGTCTCCATTGAGGACGGACAAGCCGCGGCGAAGGCATCGGCGCTGAGCTTACTGGCACAGGCGAAGGCGGCTCTTGGCGACCTCGAACGCGTCGTCCAGGTCTTGAGGCTGACGGGCTTCGTCGCCTCGACGCCGGAATTTGCCGATCATCCGAAAATCATCAACGGCGCATCCGATCTCCTCGTCGCGGCTTTGGGCGACGCTGGCCGCCACACGAGATCTGCCGTCGGCGTTTCGAGCCTCCCGCTCGGCACCTGCGTTGAGATCGATGCGATCCTGAGAATTCGTTGACGCCATGCTCGATCGTGCAGCCTTCCTCCGTCCGATCGCACACCGCGGACTGCACGACGCGAAACGCGGCATCATCGAGAATACGGGTCACGCGTTCGAGGCGGCGATCGACGCCGGCTACGGCATCGAATGCGACGTACGGCCGATCAAAGGCGGCATCCCGGTCGTCTTTCACGATGAAACGTTGAACCGGCTCGTCGACGGCCGCGGCCCTCTCACTGCCGTCAAGGAACGCGATCTCCGGACACTTCGCCATCGCATTGGCGGAGCCGCGATTCTGACGCTCGCAGGCCTCCTCGATCTTGTTTCCGGCCGCGTGCCGCTTCTTATCGAAATCAAAAGCGAATGGGATCCGCCGGATCGCGATTTTCTCGCCAACGTCGCGACGCTCGTCTCGGAATATCGCGGTCCCGCAGCACTGATGTCATTCGATCCGGACGTGATGACCGCAGTGCGAGGCCTAGCGCCGGATATTCCGCGCGGCATCGTTTCAGGAAGCTTCACGGGCGCCGGTTGGTGGTCGCGCAAGATAAACAGGAAGCGAGCTTCAGCCCTCCGCAATCTGCTCGAGGCGGGCCCTGTTTCGCCCGATTTCTATGCGTATCAAGTCGATGCCTTGCCCACCCCAGTCGCCGAATACGTGCGCCGCGTTTCGGGCCTTCCGGTGTTCACGTGGACGGTAAGAACGCCGAAGCAGCGCCGCATCGCTGCCACCTCAGCCGACGCCATGATCTTCGAAGGCTTTCGTCCTTAACGATAACTTTGGATCACCGCACGCAACGCGGATCTGCCTTGTTTAAGGTGATTTGGTCCTCGCGAAGGAGTTGCGTAAACTAAAGCTCTCGCAGCAACGGGAACGATGCCGATATCTTCCGAGACAGCGGTGAAGCTTGCGCCGTCGATCGCATTGGTCGATGGGGCGCAGTGGGATGCTTGCGCCAATCCTGACCCAGCAGAATTCAATCCGTTTGTCTCGCACGCTTTTCTGAAGGCGTTGGAAGAGTCGCACGCGGTCGGCAGCAAGAGTGGCTGGCTGCCGCGTCATCTCATTCTCGAGGATGAGAACGGCGCGATCGCCGCAGCGGCGCCCGCTTATCTGAAATCACATAGTCAGGGCGAATACGTCTTCGACCACGGATGGGCCGACGCCTACGCTCAGGCGGGTGGACGCTACTATCCGAAGCTGCAGATCGCGGTGCCGTTTACCCCCGTCCCCGGCCCGCGCCTTCTCGTGAAGCCGGGCGCGACCTCCTACGCCGACGAGCAATTGCTGGCGGCGGCCGCGATCGAGGCCGCCCGCCTCGGCGGGCTTTCCTCGGTGCACATGACATTTCTGAAGGAAGAAGTCGCCGAACGCTTGCGCGCACTGGGTTTCCACACGCGGATCGGCCAGCAGTTCCATTGGCAGAACCAGGGATACGCGTCTTTCGACGATTTTTTGACGAGCTTGGCGTCGCGCAAGCGGAAGGCAATCAGAAAGGAGCGGCAAGCCGCCCTGTCGCCGGGCATCGAGATCGAGCACGTCGCTGGACGAGGCATCGGCGAGGCCCATTGGGATGCGATGTTCGGGTTCTACATGGACACCGGAAACCGCAAATGGGGCAGGCCCTACCTTAATCGAACGTTCTTCTCGCTCCTCGGCCAAGCGATGGCGGAGCGCTGTCTGTTAGTCTTCGCGAAGCGGCACGGACGCTACATCGCCGGCGCCCTGAACCTCATCGGCGGTGACTGCCTTTACGGCCGCTACTGGGGTGCCACAGAGCACCATCCGGCGTTGCACTTCGAGGTCTGCTACTATCAGGCGATCGAGTACGCGATCGCGCACGGGCTTCCGCGCGTCGAAGCAGGCGCACAGGGCGAGCACAAGCTCGCACGCGGCTACCTTCCGGTCGCAACATACTCTGCTCATTGGCTCGCCGACCCGGCTCTGGAACGAGCCGTCGAGCGGTTCCTCAGGCAAGAGCGCGAAGCCATGGCCCGGTTCAATGCTGACTTGACCGAGATGGGCCCCTATCGCAAAGACGAGACCTGAAGCGGCGCCGAGCGAGCGGTCGCCGCAGGTTCAGCTGGGTGGAACATCATGGCGTACGACGCAAACAACATCTTCGCGAAGATCCTGCGCGGCGAAATTCCGTGCCACAAAGTCTACGAGGATGCCGACGCGATCGTCTTCATGGATGTGATGCCCCAGTCGCCCGGCCATGTGCTGGTCGTTCCCAAGGTTCCATCGCGCAATCTTCTGGACGCCGACCCGGCCGTGCTCGCCAAGGTCATCCCGCTCGTGCAAAAGGTGGCGACCGCCGCAAAGTCCGCTTTCGCTGCCGACGGCATCAGCATCGCACAATTCAATGAGCCCGCAGGTGGTCAGACCGTCTTCCACCTGCATTTCCACATCATACCCCGCTACGAAGGTAAGGCGCTGCACATCCACGCTCGCAATATGGAAGAAGGCTCCGTGCTCGCTGCTAACGCTGAAAAGCTCAAAGCAGCGCTCGCCTAAAAATCCTGAGCCGAGATCGCCGATTTTTCGTGACATGGATGTCCCGCCTTTATTCAAGCGCGGCGGCAGCCATCAGTTGCGCCCTCTGCTGTCCAGCCCCATCAAAGTTTTCTGGCGCCAGCCAAGTCTCATAGGCCGCCTTGAGCGCCGGCCACTCCTTGTCCAGCATCGAGAACCAGGCAGTGTCGCGGTTGGCGCCTTTGGCCACCATGTGCTGACGGAACAGGCCCTCATAGGTGAAACCGAAGCGGCGCGCGGCCCGCTTGGATGGCTCGTTATCGTTGTGGCATTTCCATTCGAAACGGCGATAGCCAAGATCCTCGAATACATGTGCCGCGAAGAGGTAGAGTGCTTCAGTTGCGACACGCGTGCGAGCAATCGCCGGACCCCAAAGGATCGATCCGATCTCGATAACGCCGTGGGCCGGTTCGATGCGCATCAAAGCTTGCCGTCCAGCAGCGCGGCCGCTCGCCTTATCGATCACCGCCCAGAACATTGGGTCTTGGCTTTGCGACATCGTATCGAGCCATGGCTGCAAATCGGCGCGTGTCGCGGGCGGCTGCTCAAAGAGATAGCGAAAGCGCTCTTCGGCCCCATGCGCGGCCGACTGTTCGAATAGCGCATCGCCGTGCCGTGCTGGATCCAGCGGCTCGAGCCGCGTGTAGCGACCGTCCATGACGACACGCGCGGGACGCGGACGGGGTGTCCACTGGGAAAGATCTTGGCCCATTCGCCCGTGCTTTCTATCGATTTTTCGGAGATGGATGGATCATTGGCTTTCGGCAAATACACGAAACGGCAGCCACCCGGAAGGCTAGCCCGTCGAACGTCTCAGCACCGAATATCCAATTGAAACCTTCGCCGAGCGACCGGGCTATCCGGCAGTCGTGAGGTAACGCCTCAGGGCACGACTGGCACCCCATACGAAGAAGCTTGAGGCAATAACGATCGCAAGCCTCGAGAACGTAGCTGACGTGAATTCATTGGCAGCGATGCCATCGACCGCGATGACCAGCCCGACTAGAACGCCGATCATGGCGGGCGCATACCAACCCGCTCCGTACCAACCGAAAATCCCCGAGAGCAGCAAAACGGCAAGCCAAATCATGCAACCACGCTGGCCGCGAGGCCATCATTACGTTTTTCGTTGGCGCATAAAGAAACGGCACGACCCGAAGGCCGTGCCGTTGAATGTTACTCTTCTTTCTTCTTCCGCGGCACGCTTGGCACCGCGCCGGAGCCGTTGGACTTCTCGCCCTTCTCCTTCGGACCGGGCAACGCCTTCTTCGGCGTCGCATCGGCCAGAACCGGCTGAGGAAGATCGTCGTCATCCGTCTCTTCGTCTTCCGGCGTTTTGACCTTCTTGGAAGGATCAAGCGGCAGGAAATCGAAAGCCAAAGCCCGGTCAGGGCCCTTGCCGGAAACGAGAACCTTCACCGTTCCGCCGTTCTCGAGCTTGCCGAACAGCAGTTCCTCGGCGAGCGGCTTCTTGATGTATTCCTGGATCACGCGAGCTAACGGCCGGGCGCCGAACTTCTCGTCATAACCCTTCTCAGCGAGCCACCGCGTCGCCTCATCCGACAGCTCGATCGTAACGCCGCGATCGGCGAGTTGCGCCTCGAGCTGGAAGATGAACTTCTCGACGACCTGCGCGATGATCTCGGGCGAGAGGCCCGCGAACGGCACGATGGCGTCAAGACGGTTGCGGAATTCCGGCGTGAACAGCTTGGTCACGGCCTCCGAATCCTCGCCCTCCCGCTTGGTGCGGTTGAAGCCCATCGGCGGCCTGGCCATGTCGGACGCGCCCGCATTCGTCGTCATGATGAGGACGACGTTACGGAAATCGACCGACTTACCGTTGTGGTCCGTGAGTTTGCCGTGGTCCATCACCTGCAAGAGGATGTTGAACAGATCCGGATGCGCCTTCTCGATTTCGTCGAGCAGCAGCACGCAATGCGGATGCTGATCGATGCCATCGGTCAGAAGGCCACCCTGATCGAACCCGACATAGCCCGGGGGCGCACCGATCAGGCGCGAGACCGTGTGCTTCTCCATGTATTCCGACATGTCGAAGCGCAACAGCTCAACGCCCATCAGGTTGGCGAGCTGCTTGGCGACCTCGGTTTTGCCGACACCCGTCGGACCAGAGAACAGATAGCAACCGATCGGCTTCTCGGGCTCGCGCAAACCGGCACGCGCCAGCTTGATCGCGCTCGAAAGAGCTTCGATGGCCTTGTCCTGACCGAAAACCAGCCGCTTCAGATCGCGACCGATATGCGCGATGACTTCAGCATCGCTCTTCGTGACGGTCTTTGGCGGTATCCGCGCCATGACGGCAACGGTCGCCTCGATTTCCTTCGTGGTGATCTTCTTCTTCCGTTTGCTTTCGGGCACAAGCATCTGCGAAGCGCCGGTCTCGTCGATCACGTCGATCGCCTTGTCCGGAAGCTTCCGGTCGTGGATGTACCGCGCCGACAGCTCGACCGCCGCCTTGATGGCTTCGTTCGTGTACTTGATCTTGTGATAGTCCTCGAAGACCGACTTCAGGCCCTTGAGGATCTCGATCGCGTCCTCGACGGTCGGCTCCTTCACATCGATTTTCTGGAACCGGCGCACGAGCGCGCGGTCCTTCTCGAAGTGCTGCCGATACTCCTTGTACGTGGTCGAACCGATGCAGCGGAGCGTTCCGGACTGCAGCGCAGGCTTCAACAGGTTCGAAGCATCCATGGCTCCGCCTGAAGTCGCACCCGCGCCGATCACGGTATGGATCTCGTCGATAAAGAGAACCGCTCCCGGGAAAGCCTCGACTTCCTTCATCACGGCCTTCAGCCGCTCTTCGAAATCGCCGCGATAGCGCGTTCCGGCGAGCAGCGCACCCATGTCGAGCGCGAAGATCGTTGCGCCCTTGAGTACGTCAGGTACCTGGCCGGCGACGATCTTGCGCGCCAGACCCTCTGCAATAGCAGTTTTACCGACGCCCGGATCGCCGACGAACAGCGGATTGTTTTTCTGCCGGCGGCAAAGCACCTGCACGGTGCGCATCACCTCTTGCTCGCGGCCGATCAACGGATCGATCTTGCCGTCGCGCGCTTTCTTGTTGAGGTTCACGCAATACGTGTTCAGCGCATCGCCCGGCTTCTTCTCTTCACCCTCGGTTGCGTTCACGTCCTCATCGACTCCACGAACCGTACGCGGCTCGAACATGCCGGGCCGCTTTGCAATCCCATGAGCAATGTACTGAACGGCGTCGAAGCGTGTCATTTCCTGCTCTTGCAGGAAATACGCCGCGTGACTTTCGCGCTCCGAGAAGATGCCGACGAGCACGTTCGCGCCCGTAACCTCCTCCCGGCCCGACGTCTGGACATGAACGATCGCCCTCTGCACGACCCGCTGGAACGAGTTCGTGGGGTGGGCATCGCGCGCTGATTTGGACACGATCGGCTTGAGCTCGGTGTCGAGGTACTCGATCAACCGGGCACGCAATTGCTCGATGTCGACGGAACAGGCCCGCATAACGGCAGCGGCATCACGATCATCGACGAGCGCGAGCAACAAGTGCTCAAGCGTCGCAAACTCGTGGTGTCGAACGTTTGCATACTGCACAGCGCGGTGCAGGGAGGCTTCGAGATTTTTGGAGAGCGATGTCAATCGAGTCCTACTCTTTCTCCATGGTGCATTGTAGAGGATGGCCATGCTGCCGCGAAAAGTCCATGACCTGGGTCACCTTTGTTTCAGCGACCTCGTACGTATAGACGCCGCAAATACCGACTCCTTTGTGGTGGACGTGAAGCATGATGCGGGTCGCATCCTCTTGTCCCTTGTTGAAGAAGCGTTGCAGCACCAGAACAACGAACTCCATCGGCGTGAAGTCGTCATTCAGCAGAAGAACCTTATATAGGTTCGGCTTCTTCGTTTTTGGACGGGTCTTTGTAACAATACCTGTTTTTGACTCGCCATCGCCGTCGCCATTGTCGCGACGCGGCCCGTCGGGCGGGTCGTTGCTTGCGGCCATAAGGTCACCCGCCAACGAGCGAATACTCTGCGCCGTCATCATCGCGTGCCTCGGGGAAAACCCGAATCCATCGGATGTCTCAAAGCTATCCCGCAACAGGGGAATGTTGGAGGCAGAAAGGTAACGCCCGCTTCCCCAAATGCGTGCCCGGTGGGGCACCTGTCTTTCGCGCCAAATGTTCAAGCTAACACCCGTGTCCATCAAGTCCGTAATATAGGCAGGCTGGTGAGCAAAAAATAGAACGAGCGGTGTGTCGCATTTGGCATTCCCAACAATGAATGACGAAAGCCCTTCGAGGTTCCTGCAAACGCGATCCTTTCAACAGAAGATAGATATCCAAGCTCCGTCCACCCCGCCCCCTTCTCGGCGTCGCCCAGACGGCCCGCGAAAAGCGTCCGCACCAAGATTGCCCTGCTGCCATCGCCTTAGCGAGCGAAATTGAGACACGGCGAGAGCCTATTTTTACCGTGTTGTTTAACCCTACTGCAGCCCTCCGGCCATAGACTCTCCGGGACATCTGCCGGCGCCGGAAATCAGCGCCCAAAAGGTGCCCAAAAACAATGCTCTGCTTTCGAAGATTGATTGCGGGGCCGCTCACGGGAGCCCTATCAGGCCAACTCGCGAGAATGCGTTGGTAAAGCAACCGCTCAATATGGGCGGCCAGAGGGAAATAGCGTCTTGTTTCGACGAGTATTGGCCTATGCGCCGGCTTTTGCAGTTGTGTTCGGTGTTTTTCTCGGAAGCGCAAGCGCCGGGAAAGATCGCCATGCAGCCCTAATCCTGGATGCCAATACGGGCTCGGTCCTCCACCAGTCCGACGGCGACGCGCTCCGTCATCCCGCGTCCCTCACCAAGATGATGACACTCTATTTGACCTTCGAGACGCTCCAGTCGGGGCGCTTGAAGATGACCGACAAGCTGACGATTTCCGAAGCCGCAGCCGGTGCCGCACCCTCGAAACTCGATCTCGACCCGGGTGAGCAAATCTCAGTATCTGACGCCATCATGGCGGTCATTACGAAGTCGGCCAACGACATCGCGGTTGCGCTCGCCGAGAGGGTCGGCGGTTCCGAAGCCAATTTCGTACGCCTGATGAATACCCGCGCCCGCGAGATCGGAATGTCGAAAACGCATTTCGAGAACGCCTCGGGCCTCCCGAACGATGCCCAGGTCACAACCGCCCGCGATATGGCGACGCTGGCACTGCATCTCCAGGACGATTTTCCGGGCTACTATCCGCTCTTCGCCACCCGCACGTTCGCATACGGCGGAAAAAACTTCCGCAACCACAACACGATGTTGAATAATTTCGCCGGCATCGATGGCATCAAGACGGGCTACACCCGCGCCTCCGGCTTCAATCTCGTAACGTCGTGGCGCCGCGGCGATCATCACCTCATCGGCGTCGTCTTCGGCGGTGACACTGCGGCCGAGCGGAACGCCGAAATGCGCGTTCTTCTGACGCGGATGGCCTCCCGCGCGTCTTCCGTCAAAACCCGTAAGCCCACACTTTTGGCGCGATTGAAGGCCGAGCCCAAAGTGGCCGAACGGCCGGCAGCGCGGAAACCGAAGCCGCTCCAGGTTGCTGAGGCCGCACGCCCCGCGCCTCAGCCCAGCGCCCCAAAGCCGATGGAACGCCCCGCTGCGGACCCAGAAACGCCGGTCCAAATCTTCAAAGTTCGCGCCGTTCCCATCGTCCCGAAGGCGCGCCCGAGCGCGGTTTCGCCGGAAGAAACAACAGACATGGAAGCGTCGGACCGCGCCCCCAACCGCACGCCGCCGCCATCCCTCGGCACGCCGTCGAAGTCGGACTTGGCGCGTGTGGCTGACGCGCGCAGTCAAAATGCCCTGGCTGAGGACATCACGCTTCGCTCCTTCGCCCCTGCGAATTTGGGAGCGTCTGACGGCACGGCTAGCGCAGCCTCATCAGGCCAGGCTCACGCTGGCCAGCAGGTGGCCATGCTCGGCACCTCAGATGCCGCGCCGCTGGCAGCACCGGCAGCGGCCACCCCACCGGAACCTGCGCCTCGAACGAAGCCGCAGAAAGCCAAGAGCGCCTCGTCGCATTCGGCGCCAGTGATCCGCGGAATGCCGCCATCGACGCTCGGCGCCCAGGCAAACGCAATTCACATGGCTTCCGCCCAGAGCACCCGAAACGCGACCAACACGTCCCGTGGCCACTACGCAGTCCAGATCGGCGCCTATGGCTCGGTCAACGATGCCCAGCGTGCCTTGACGGACGTCCAGGGACGCGCCGGGAAGCTTTTGGCGGGCATCCCCTCGGTCACGAACCCCACGATGAAGGGCGGACAGCAGGTCTATCGCGCCCGCTTTACGGGCTTTGATGCAAACCACGCGACATCGACCTGCAACGCCCTGCGCCGCCAGGCTGTCGATTGCTTCGTGATGGCCGGCGACTGACGGACTTGCCGGCTAAAGTGGCCAAGTCGTACCATCGCGTGCAACCCTTCGAACAAGGCTTCCACGTGACCGCCAATCCCGAATTTCCGAGGCTCGTCCTCTTCCAGGGCGTCCTGCCCGCCGCCGACGTCTATCGGCCTGCGGGAGACCGCATCGTCTCCGGCGATCCCGTTCAGTCCGCCCAGAACCTGTTCCAGAGCCCCGACGGCCGCTTCAACAGCGGGATTTGGAGCGGCGAGCCGGGGACCTGGCGCGTCGCTTTCACCGAGAGCGAATTCTGCCATTTGCTCGAAGGCGTCATCATTGTCCGCGGCGACGACGGATCGGAAGCGACCTTCCGCGCCGGCGACGCGTTCGTAACGCCTGCAGGCTTCACCGGCACCTGGGAAATCGTTGAAGCCGCCAAGAAATTTTACGCGTTTTACGAGTAAATTTGCGCGTCCTGCCAGCCCCTCAAAGCATGACAGCAGGCGCCAAAAGGCTCACCCCTTGCCGCTGAGCAGCGTGTAGTTGCCCCCGGTCGCGGTGATGTCGGTTGCCCGCACCCGCTCGGTCGCGAACCGCGCCAGATAGTTCGGGCCGCCCGCCTTGGGACCGGTGCCCGACAGGCCTTCGCCACCGAACGGCTGCACGCCGACAACCGCGCCGATCTGGTTGCGGTTGACGTAGAGATTGCCGACGCGCGCATTCTCCGCGACGTAATCGGCGACGCTTTCGATGCGGCTGTGCAGCCCGAGCGTCAGGCCGTACCCGGTGGCATTAAGGGCGGCGACGACCTTCTCCAGGTTGCCCCGCTCGTATCGGATCATATGCAGGATCGGCCCGAATACCTCATGGTCGAGCTTGCTCAGCCGGTCGATCTCATAGAGCGACGGCGTGACGTACGTGCCGGCGCGGCACGCCTCGGGCATGGCAAGGTCGATGATCTCCCGCCCTTCGCGCTGCATCCGGACCTTATGGCTTTCGAGCGCATCCTGCGCCGCTTCGTCGATGACCGGGCCGATGTCGGTCGCATAATCGAAAGGATCGCCGACATCGAGCGCCTCGATGGCGCCCGCCAGCATCGAACGAATGCGCGGCGCATTATCGTCCTGCACGAAGAGAACCCGCGCCGCCGAGCATCTCTGACCTGCGCTGTCGAATGCCGACCGGACCGCGTCGCGCACGACCTGTTCGGGAAGAGCGGATGAATCCGCGATCATGGCGTTGATGCCGCCCGTCTCGGCGATGAACGGCACGATCGGGCCACGGCGATCGGCCAGCGCCCGCTGAATGGCCCACGCCGTTTCGTTGGAGCCCGTGAAGGCCACGCCCTGAATGCGCGCGTCCTTGACGATGGCTTCGCCGAGCTTGCCGCCGCCCGTCACGAGATGCAGCGCGTCGCGGGGCACACCCGCCTCGTGCAGAAGCTTGACTGCCAGGAAGCCCGCAATCGGTGTCTGCTCCGCAGGCTTGGCGACCACAGTGTTTCCGGCGGCGAGCGCCGCGGCAACCTGCCCGACGAAAATCGCGATCGGAAAATTCCAGGGCGAAATGCACCCGAAGACGCCGCGGCCTCTGAGCGAGATTGTATTTTCTTCGCCTGTCGGGCCCTTCAGAAAAACCGGATCGGAAAAGAGACGGCGCGTTTCGATGGCGTAGTAGCGAAGATAGTCGACCGCCTCGCGAACCTCCGAATGCGCGGCATCGAGCGTCTTCCCCGCTTCACGAACGAGCGCGGCCATCAGAACCGCGCGATCCCTTTCGAACAAATCGGCGGCGGCTTCGAGAATGCGCGCGCGTTCCGGCGCATCCGTCTTCTCCCAGCGCGGCGCAGCATTCACCGCCGATGAAATCGCGTCCTCAAGGTGCTGCGGCGTCGCCAGCCGCACCGTGCCGATCCGGTCGCGATGATCATGCGGCGACAGCGAGATCGCAGCCGAATCTCCGCCCGCGGTGATCGTGCCATTGACGATCGGCCCGGCCAAAAACGGAGACTTCAAGATTTTTGCGATATCCGCCTGAAGTCCTTCGCGCACGCTCGTCTGCACCAGCGCCAGCCCGGCACTGTTCTTGCGCTCGGGCAGGAAAATATCGCGCGGCCGCGCGATCAGCTTCACGCGCTCGCCCGAAGTGAACTCCCGATCCGCGATCTCGACGGGATCGGCGATGATCTCGGAGATCGACATTTCCTCATCGCCCAGCCGGTTGACGAACGACGTGTTGGCGCCGTTCTCGAGCAAGCGGCGCACGAGATATCCGAGCAGATCCTCATGACCTCCGACCGGCGCATAAATCCGGCATGCCCGCCCGAACTTGCCCTCGCCGACGACCTGCGCGAAGAGCGCTTCGCCCATGCCGTGCAGCCGCTGATATTCGAATTCCACCTGCCCACCCGCAACGGAGGCCGCCGCGATCGTATGCGCATTATGCGTTGCAAACTGCGGATAGAAGGCGACGGGGTCCGAAATCAGCAAGCGCATCGCAGCGAGGTAGGAAACGTCGGTATGCAGCTTCCGCGAAAACACCGGATAATCTTCGAAACCGCGCTCCTGCGCCCACTTGATCTCGCTGTCCCAGTAGGCGCCTTTGACGAGGCGCACCGGGATCCGCTTGCCGGTCTTCTCGCTAAGACGCCGAAGCCACCTGAGCATTGGAATAGCGCGCTTCCCGTAGGCCTGCACGGCGATGCCGAGACCGTTCCACCCTTCGAGATACGGGTTGAGGAGTGTTTCGCCAAAAAGATCCGCGGTAACGTCGAGCCTGTCCTGCTCTTCGGCGTCGATGGTGAGACCGAGCCCTTTCGCCCGGGCCGCACGCGCCAGCGTCAAGATCAGCGGCGCAAGCTCGGACCTGAGGCGATGTTCCTTGCCGGGTTCGAAGCGCGGATGCAGCGCCGAAAGCTTGACCGAGATCGACGGCCTGTCGAAAATAGCATCCGCATGCGGCGTCACGAGTGGCCCGGCCTCTGCGCCAATCGCATCGATTGCGACCATGTAGCGTTGGAAATACCGTTCCGCGTCCTGCTCGGATCGAGCCGCTTCTCCCAGCATGTCGTAGGAAAACCGATAGCCCTTCTCAGCGTATGCCCGCGACCGAGAGAGTGCGCCCTCGATCGTCGAACCGAGCACGAACTGCTCGCCCAGAAGCCTGACGGCCTGGCGAATGGCGAGCCGGATGGTCCCCTCGCCCGAGCGCGCGACGAGCCGCTTCATCGCTTGGAATGGGTTTGCGCCCTTGGCTTCCCTGAGCCGCATGATGCGGCCCGTGAGCATCAGGCCCCATGTCGAAGCATTGACGAAAAGGCTGTCGGAATGGCCGCGATGCTTCTCCCACGCACCGCCTGAGATCTTGTCGGCGATAAAGGCGTTAGCGGTCTCCGCATCTGGAATACGCAGCAGCGCCTCGGCGAGGCACATCAGGATCACGCCTTCGTCGGTCGCCAATCCGTATTCGTGCATGAACGCATCGACGCCGGCATGGCTCGACTTGTCGGCGCGCGCCGCGAGCACGAGGCGCCGTGCGACGTCCGCGGTTCGCCGTCGCTCATCTTCGGTGAAAAGCGCGCGTTCGATCAGCGCGCCGACGAGCCGCGGCTCGTCCATGAGATATTGCGCGGCGAACTCGTCCCGCGATGGGAGACCCCGCTGTGTCACGCTATCCTCGCGCCGCAATGTCGCGACCATGATTTTCCCGCTGATCAACAAAGGGCGCTCAACGCGATTCGCCCGGGGTCGATATTACCAGATTGCCTGTCGCGCGCCTGCGGCCGAAAAAGCGGGCCGCCTCCTTGTCCACTTGACGGCTCGCCCGTAATCCCGTCACCACTTCCTAAATTGTAATCAGGGCCAGAACTTTGTCTGAGATCATCAAAGTCGTTCGCAGTGTCCGCGACCTCCGAAAGGCCACCTCAAAATGGCGGCAGCGCGGCCAGAGCATTGCCCTCGTCCCGACCATGGGAGCGCTTCACGCAGGCCACCTTGCCCTCGTCAAGCTTGCGAGAAAGAAGGCCGATAAAACGGTCGTTTCGATCTTCGTGAACCCGACCCAATTCGGCCCGAATGAAGATCTCTCCCGTTATCCGCGCGACGAGGCGGGCGACCTGGAAAAGCTCGCCGCCGCCGATGCCGATCTCGTTTGGGCGCCGGGCGTCGAGGAAATGTACCCGGAAGGTTTTTCGGCCGGCGTCCGTGCCGGAAGTGCGGCAAAGGAACTCGAAGGCGAATTCCGCCCGTTTCATTTCGACGGCGTTGCGACGGTGTGCACAAAGCTCTTCAATCAGGTGACGCCGGACGTCGCGATTTTTGGCGAAAAGGACTATCAGCAGCTTGCCGTTCTGCGACAAGTCGTTCGCGATCTCAATATGCCGCTGAAGATAATAGGTGCCCCGACCAAGCGCGATAGCGACGGCCTGGCGCTTTCCTCTCGCAATGCCTATCTGAGCGAAGCCGAACGCGAGATCGCCCCAGCGCTAAACGCCGTTATCGCAGCACTTGCCGAAGACGTCGCCAACGGGGCTGACGTGGTGTCGGGTATTGCCAACGCCAAGCGCAAGCTGGCAGCCGCAGGGTTCACGAAAATTGACTACGTTGAAGTCCGCGACGCGGAAACGCTGGCTGTGCCTCCGGACCACGATGGCCGGGACCTGCGCGTTCTCGCCGCCGCTTGGCTCGGTAAGACGCGCTTGATCGATAACGTCGCAGTTTAAGCCGTTTGCCGCGTTGCCGTGCCGCCACAAGTCGCAAACGCGATGGTGGCGTGCCCCAGGCTCAGGCTATAAGGAACGCTCAAGATTCGCTTCAGCGGCCCTGGCTGTCGTGCGTGTCCGCCGCTTCGTTCCGAAGGCAAGGTCACGCCAAAGCACGGACAAAGGCTGCACATGAGCCGATCACAAACCGACCTCTTTCCGGATTTTGAAAGCGAAATGACTGAAAAATCGTCGCGTGCACGCAAGCCTGTCGAGAGTGGCTACAGCGAGCATCACATCGAGGTGCTTGAAGGCCTGGAGCCCGTCCGGCGCCGACCGGGCATGTACATCGGCGGCACCGACGAAAAGGCCATGCATCACCTCTTCGCCGAGGTGATTGATAACTCGATGGACGAGGCCGTTGCCGGCCACGCGACGTGGATCGAGGTCGAACTCGCGGCCGACGGCTTTCTTACTGTCACCGATAACGGCCGCGGCATCCCGATCGGCCCGCATCCGAAATACAAGAACAAAAGCGCGCTCGAAGTCGTGATGACGGTGCTGCACGCCGGTGGCAAGTTCGATTCGAAGGCCTACAACACGTCGGGCGGTTTGCATGGCGTCGGCGTCTCCGTCGTCAACGCGCTGTCCGAAACGCTCGAAGTCCAGGTCGCGCGTGACCAGCAGCTCTATCGCATGGTCTTCTCGCGGGGCGAGCCGCAGACCAAGCTCGAAAAGCTCGGCTCGATCATGAACCGGCGCGGCACAAAAACGCGCTTCAAACCTGACGAAAAAATCTTCGGCAAGGGCTGTGCGTTCAAGCCCGCCCGCCTGATGAAAATGGCGCGTTCGAAAGCTTATCTCTTCGGCGGCGTCGAAATCCGCTGGAAATGCGATCCCGAACTCATCAAGGACGACACGCCTGCCGAAGCGACCTTCCACTTCCCCGGTGGTTTGAGCGACTATCTGACCGCGTCGATCGAAGGGCAAATTCAGGTCACGAAGGACATCTTCTCGGGCCGGGTCGAGAAGGAAGAGGGTCACGGCTCGGTCGAATGGGCTGTCGCCTGGATCGCCAACGAAGACGGCTTCTCGTCCTCCTACTGTAATACCATTCCGACGCCCGAAGGCGGCACGCACGAGAACGGCTTGCGCCAGGCGTTGTACAAAGGCCTCCGGGCCTACGGCGAACTCGTCGGTGCGAAAAAGGCCATCCAGATCACCTCGGAAGACGTGATGGGCACGGCGGCGTCCATGCTGTCCGTCTTCATCCGCGAGCCCGAATTCCAAGGCCAGACGAAGGACAAGCTCGCAACCTCCGAAGCAACGAAGATCGTCGAAACGGCCGTTCGAGACGCCTTCGACCATTGGCTCGCCGATAGCCCTCAACAGGCGACCAAACTCCTCGAATGGACGATCGATCAGTCCGAAGAGCGCCTGAAGCGCCGCCGCGAGAAGGAAGTCGGCCGTCAGTCCGCCACGCGGAGGTTGCGCCTCCCCGGCAAGCTTGCCGACTGCTCGATTCAGCAGGCAGCGGGCACGGAAATCTTCATCGTCGAAGGCGATTCCGCCGGTGGCAGCGCAAAGAGCGCGCGCGATCGCGAAACCCAGGCAATTCTGCCGCTGCGCGGTAAAATTCTGAACGTCGCGAACGCCTCATCGGCGAAGCTTTCGCAGAACCAGCTGCTCTCCGACCTCATTCAGGCACTCGGCGTCGGCACCGGCACGAAATACCGTGATGAGGACCTGCGCTACGAGCGCGTGATCATCATGACGGATGCCGACGTGGACGGCGCGCACATCGCCTCGCTGCTGATCACGTTTTTCTATCAGGAAACGCCAGAACTCGTCGAAAACGGCCATCTCTTTCTGGCCGTCCCTCCGCTTTATAAGATCGCGGACAAGAGCGACGTCGCCTACGCGCGCAATGAAGCCCATCGCGACGAACTAATTGCCACCCACTTCAAAGGCAAGAAGCCGAAGGTCACGCGCTTCAAAGGCCTTGGCGAGATGGACTTCAAGGATCTCAAAGAGACGACGATGGACAAGCGGCGGCGCATGCTGCTGCAGGTCGGGATTGGCGAAAGTGAACGTGGCGGCTTGGCCGACGTGGTCAACGCACTCATGGGCTCGAAGCCCGAAGCGCGCTTCCGCTTCATCCAGGAACACGCGGCGTTCGCGAAGGACCTGGACATCTAACCCGGCAAAATAGGCTGAAAGCTTGAACGAGAGGAGTTGAAACGCTCCTCTCTTTTTTTATTTGCCGTCGCGCACCGACGCCTCGTTCTCGCGCGCGATCGCGTCAGGATCGCGAACCTGAGCATACTCGAGCGTATTGGTGTCGACGTAGACCTCGCCGTCCGGCTTCGGCGCGTACTTTTCGCCCAGCACTTCGATGACGGTCGGATTGCGATCCTCGACCGCGCCATGCGGCGAGTTGAAGTAGCCCTCAACGACGATCCCCTTCTCTCGGTATTCGGGATCCTGCAGCAGCAGCTCGTGCAAGCCTTTGAGCTTGTAGTGGGGCACCGAGGCGAAGACGTGGTGCGGAAGGTGATAATCCATGCCGAAGGGAAAGACCGCGTAACGAATGAACGGGTTGACGAGAAAAACCCGGGTGTTCGTGTAACGTCCGCGATCGGCATTTCCGTGCTGCACCCACTGGCGCATGATCATGAATAGCGGGAACGCCGTAAACAGAGGCAGGATCCAAAGCAGACCGAAATATGCCCATGCATGGCCCCAGCCCGCAACTTCGATCCCCGTAAGCGCGAAGTACAGGATCGCCATATAGACGACGCGGCTGATGTTCGTCGTACGATGGGAGATCACCGTCTCGACGTGCGCATGCGGCAGCTTCTCCTCATCGAGAAAATAGAAATACGCAACAGCCGCGGCCGTCGTCACGCCCAGCGCCGCGAAGGCCCACGCGTCATGTCCCAACTTGATAAGCGTGATCGCAGCGGCAGGCGCCGTCACGGCATAAATGACACCCATCAGCGTCGGTAGCCGTTCGCCCTTGCGCTCGCGGTCCATATACGGGTTGTTGTCGGTGCCGAGCGCGCTGTAGCGGGCACGCACGATCATGTAGCGGAAGAGGTTCGGCAGCCAAAGCTGCTTCCCGAGCTCCTTCAGCATCTCGAAATGAGTGATCGGGAAATCGAGATCGTGACCGCTTTCATTGAGCTGGGCCCAATCGGGATCGCGGAGCGGGTCATTGATGAATTGGTGATGCGCGAGATGATGCAGCCGGTATTGGAACGTCGACGTATAGATCGGAAACCCACCGAGCCAATCGGACGCCAGCTCATTCAGGATCTTGTTTTCAAAAAGGATGAAGTGCGTCCCCTCATGAATGACGCCACCGAACTGGTGCTGCGACGCGCCGACCGCAGCGATGCACAATAGCGTCATGGGGATGTTCCACCACCACCCGAGACCTGCCTCGGCGACCGCGCCGTAGCTCCAGATCGTCAAACCGATCGATGCAGCAATAACGAGATACACAAACGCGATATGGCGGAAATTCGTGTAGTTATCGCGCTTCTTGAGCTCACGAATGGCGTCACCGCGGCGAACGCCCCTCGGACGCGCTTCGCCGCTCGTCGCGCTCTCGCGAATTGTCAGACCGGCATCGGCCATCGAAGAACGAAAATTTCCAGCCATCGATCGAGATCCTCGCGAATTTCAGCGGCGCTCGCGTATCTCTAACCTGAGAATCGCGCCGCATTAGGCAACGCCATCGACTTTTAGCGAACCTGCGTGTCCGACCGGTATCTGCACCCCGGGCAGATATCTACGGCATTGATTATTGATCCAAAAGTCAATTTCGCTGATACGACAAATAAGCCCTTCACGACCCCGGACAATTTGTGACCGCATCGGGGCGGACCGGTCGCCCACGCCTCGCTACTGTTAAGTACGCGCCGCAGTGATTCGTCCGCGGCGACTCTTCGCACGCGCCCGGTATCGACACGTACAGTATCGCTGCGAAGTCGCGTTCCCGACCGTACCCACCGCGCGTGATAAAAATTGAGAAAATAAGGAGCTCTATCTAATGAATAGCCGCGCACTCGCCGCTGAAGCATTCGGCACATTCATGCTGATGTCGTCCATCCTGGGCTCAGCATTTTACTCCTTCGGAGCACCATCGGGAGCTGCAGGAATTCTAGGTGTCGCCTTCTGCATCGGCATAACGGTCATGGTGACAGCCTTCGCCATCGGCCATGTATCCGGCGGCCATTACAATCCAGCCGTAACGATAGGTCTTGTAGCTGGTGGTCGATTCGAGGCCGGAAAAGCCGTGTTCTACATTCTGGCGCAACTCATCGGAGCCTGCGCTGCCTGCGGAATCTTCTCCCTCGTCGGCCACACCAGCCCGACATTCGCCGCCAACGGCTACGGCGAACTCTCGATGCTCAAGGCGAGCCTGTCCGAAGTCTTTATCCTCGAGACCGTGCTGACGGCATTTTTCCTCGTTGTCATCATGGGCGTAACCAGGGTGAACGGGCCATCCCTTCTCGCTCCGGCGGCCATCGGCTTGGCCCTGACCGCGATCCACATCATGTCGATTCCGATCTCGAATACGTCGGTTAACCCCGCCCGAAGCTTCGGACCGGCCGTCTATGCTGGCGGGCTGCCCCTGTCCCAGCTCTGGCTGTTCTTCGTCGCCCCAATCTTGGGCGGCGTCGTCGGAGGCCTATTCGGGAAGTGGCTTCTCAAGGCCGACGCGTAGTAACGATAACCCGGGCGAGCGGCCGATTTCGCTCGCCCAATCCCCACCTGTGACACAACCCCGCGGGCTCATTGGCCTAAACCGGCGAGTTTCCCTTGCGCTTCCCCGGGATGTATGCGAGCACCCGAGCGTGCCGGAGCGCAGGGGATCGATTTGCGCATTTTTTAATGCTTTTTGATCCGCACTCCTATTCGGCTTAGGTCCTTTCGGCACCCGCCCCCTGCGCTCTCGAAAGACTGTCTGACGCCTGAAGTGCGCCGGACCATCCGAGCTGTGCAGATGGAGATACCTGCTTTTGGAAACCAAGACGTTCGCTGACCTCGGGCTTTCGCCCAAGGTTCAAGCAGCCATTACGGCTGCGGGTTACGTCAGCCCCACACCGATTCAAGCCGCCGCCATTCCGGTTGCCGTCACCGGCAGAGACGTGCTCGGCATCGCCCAGACGGGCACCGGCAAAACGGCATCGTTCGTCCTTCCGATGATTACGCGCCTCGAAACGGGCCGCGCACGGGCGCGAATGCCACGTTCACTGATCCTCGCCCCGACGCGAGAGCTTGCCGCCCAGGTCGCGCAGAGCTTCGAAAAATACGGCGTCAATCACAAGCTACAGGTTGCGCTCCTCATCGGCGGCGTCTCGATGGACGATCAGGTGAAGAAACTCGACCGCGGCGTCGACGTTCTAATCGCGACCCCGGGCCGCCTGCTCGATCATTTCGGGCGCGGACGCGTCATGCTTATGGGCGTCGAAATCCTCGTCATCGACGAAGCCGACCGCATGCTCGACATGGGCTTCATTCCGGACATCGAAAAGATCTGCAAGCTGCTGCCGCCGCGGCGTCAGACGCTGTTCTTCTCGGCGACGATGCCGCCGGAGATCACGCGCCTCGTCAATCAGTTTCTAAACAATCCCGAGCGCATCGAAGTCGCCAAACCCGCGACGACCGCGAAGACCATCACGCAGAATTTCGTTTATTGCCCGAACGGCGAAGACTGGGCGAAGCGCGAAGTCCTTCGTGACCTGATCCGGGGCAACAACGTCAAGAACGCCATCATTTTCTGCAACCGGAAGCGCGATGTCGCCGTCCTTCATAAATCGCTGACGAAGCACGGCTTCAACGCCGGCGCACTTCATGGAGACATGGACCAGGCGAGCCGCATGGAAACGCTCGACAAGTTCCGTGCGGGCGAAATCATGCTCCTCGCGGCGTCCGACGTCGCAGCGCGCGGCCTCGATATTCCGGAAGTCTCCCACGTCTTCAATTTCGACTTGCCGTGGGCCGCCGACGACTACGTCCACCGCATCGGCCGCACGGGCCGCGCCGGGCACGAGGGACACGCCATCTCGCTCGTCAGCCCCGACGACCTGAAGCTCTGCAAGGACATCGAAAAGGTAACGGCCGAAGCGCCCGTTTGGCTTGGCGATGCTCCGAGCGAAGAGGATTTCGCAAGTGCCGGAAAACGTCGCCGCGGACGCGGTGGACGCGGCCAAAGCTCAGGCTCCGACAAATCGCGTCGGCAATCGCAGGGCTCGCAGCGCGGCGGTCGCACCGGGGAACATCACGCCCGTTCCTCCCAACATGCAGCGCGGCCAGCCGAACAGGGCCCACAGCAGCCGGAACAACGGCAGCATCGTCAGCCGCAACATAAAACGGCTCAGCCCGATCAGCATCACGCCGAGGCCGCCGAGCATCCCCATCAGGAGCGCAGACGCACACCCCGCCCCGAAAGAGCGCCGCAACCCGAGTACGCCGAGCAGCCGAAGCGGTCTTCCGAGAACGCCCGGCGCCCACAGCGTCCGCGACCGGCTCCGGCAGTCGATGCATGGACTGATGAGCCGGCACCCGCGCAACGGACGGCTCGCCATGACCGGCCCGAAAGGCGGGAAGCTCCAAAGGAAGCCCCGCGTAAGCAGCAGCCGCACAAGGCTGACGAGCGATTGGGCTTTGCCGAGAACGTCCCCGCGTTCATGCGCAAGCCGTCCCGGCCCCTGAAAGTCCCCGGACGCGGCTAAAGCCAACCCTAAAGCCGGGGCTCAGCGTCTCTTGGGTTTGGCGGCAGGCTTCGCCGTTTTGGCCATGGCCGATCGGCCCTTCGTGCGTGCCGACTTGGCCTTGCGGTCTGATTGCGAAGCAGCTTGCCTAGCTGCCGCGACCGAAGCGGAGGCCCAGTCGCGCAGCTCCTCCGCCTCGTCAAGAAGACGCTCGGGAAGCAGCCAATAGGAATGCAGCTCCGCGCGGCCGTTCTTCGTCATGTACGAAAACGCGCGCGAGCGCTCCGCCTCGAACTGCGGCCGTGTCGTTTCCGACGTTTTGAGGTAGATCGCCCCGTCATCGATGATGGCGAAGAAGGTGCCCTCGAAATAGACGCCGACACCGCCGAACATGCGCCGCCCGGAAACCGGACCGGCATGCTCCAGCGCATCCTTCAGAATTTGCAGAATTTCGTCATTGGCGGACATGACCGATCATGCCCGCATTCGCATCAAGCCTCTGCGGGAGCAAATCCCGGCGGCGTTGCCGGTTCGAGATTGACGCTCTCGCCACACCCGCATGCGCTCTTCTGGTTCGGATTGTTGAAAACGAACTGCGAAGAAAGCTTGTCGGTCTTATAGTCCATCTCGGTGCCGAGCAGATACATCATCGCCGCCGGATCGATCAGCACGACCGCGCCCTTTTCCTCGATGATCTCGTCGAACTTCCCGATCTCTTCAGCCCACGTCATGGTGTATTCCATGCCCGCGCAGCCGCCCTTCTTAATGCCGATCTTGAGGGCTTTGACGCCAGGCTTCTGGGCGATCAGCGCAGCGACGCGCGCCGCAGCGGCATCGGTCAACGTCATGACTTTTGGCATCATTCTAAGCGAGGGCACGCGAGCCTCCGTATTTTCGAGTCGTGGCAACAGCCACAGTATATGGGAATTCGTCCGCCAAAAGCGAGGGTGTCCTCAAAACATGCCGACGGCAAGGCGCGCCTCATCCGACATACGGCTTTGATCCCAAGGCGGATCGAACACGATAGAGACCTTCGTCTGCGCGACCCCGGGGACCGCATTAACGGCATTCTCGACCCAAATCGGCATTTCGCCGGCAACAGGGCAGCCGGGCGCCGTCAGGGTCATGTTGATCGCGACGTTGCGATCGTCGTCGACCTCGACCTTGTAGATCAATCCGAGCTCGTAGATGTCAGCCGGAATTTCGGGATCATAAACGGTCTTCAGCGCTGCGATGATATCGTTCGTCAGCCTGTCGATCTCTTCCGGCGGCAACGCCGTCGCCGTTGCCGATCCGCGTTTCTCCTCCGACGTCGCAATTTCCGGCCCGGAATCCAGCGTGGGATCGGACGCGAGGCCACCGTCAGGTGGCGTTGGCGACGGCGCGTCGAGCGCTTCAACCGCCTGCTTCACCGCTGCCCGGTCGTCGATCTGCTTCCCGTCCATGCGGAAGCTCCTTAAGCGAAAAGGTCATGCGCCTTGGTGAGCGCGGTAACGAGCGCATCAGCCTCGGCTTTTGTGTTGTACAACGCGAAAGAAGCGCGGCAGGTTGCAGAAACCCCGAGGCGCTCCATCAGCGGCTGCGCGCAGTGATGACCGGCCCGGATCGCAACACCCGACCGGTCGATGATCGTCGAAACGTCATGCGGGTGCAGGCCATCCATCGTGAACGAGAAGATCGCGCCTTTTCCGGGAGCCGTCCCGTAAAGCTTCAGCCACGGCAACGCGCCGAGGCGCTCAGCCGCGTAAGCGCCAAGCTCCGCTTCGTAGCGCGAGATCTTTTCGCGGCCGATCTGCATCATATAGTTGAGCGCCGCGCTCAAACCGACGGCCTCGACAATGGCTGGAGTGCCGGCTTCGAACCGGTGCGGCGGCTGATTATAGGTTACGTTGTCGACCGTCACGTGCTCGATCATATCGCCACCACCCTCGTAGGGCGGCATGGCGGCTAGATGTTGCCGTTTCGCATAGAGCACGCCGATACCCGACGGCCCATAGGTCTTGTGGCCGGTGAACACGTAGAAATCCGCATCGAGATCACGAACGTCGACGCCCATATGAACGGCCGCCTGACTACCGTCGATAAGCACCGGAACGCCTTTCGCATGCGCGATCCGAATGATCTCCTTCACCGGATTGATCGTGCCAAGCACGTTCGACATGTGCGTAACGGCAACGATCTTCGTGCGCTTCGTGATCAGGCTTTCGAGCTTGTCGATCATCAGCTCGCCGCTGTCGGTCATCGGCGCCCACTTCAGAACGGCGCCCTTCCGCTCGCGCAGAAAGTGCCAGGGCACGATGTTCGCGTGGTGCTCCATGATCGTGACGAGGATCTCGTCACCTTTGTCGATCCGCGGCTCCCCGAACGAACGCGCGACGAGATTGATGGCGCTCGTCGCATTGCGCGTGAAGATGATCTCGTCCGCGTGCTCGGCATTCAGAAAACGGCGAACCGTCTCGCGTGCCGCTTCATAGTGCTCCGTCGCGGTGTTCGACAGGTAATGCAGCCCGCGATGCACGTTCGCGTATTCGAAACGATAGGCGTGATCCATCGCCTCGATGACGGAGAGCGGCTTCTGCGCCGACGCCCCGTTGTCGAGATAGACGAGCGGACGATCGTTCACCTCGCGAAAGAGGATCGGAAAATCCGCGCGAATGCGCTCGACATCGTAGGGCGCACCGGTCAGGCCGGCCTGCGATGCCGTGCTTCTCGCTACATCGATCGACGTTTCGCGTCCCATGTACCTATCCGTGCCGTGAACGGCCGAGCCACTGCATCGCGTACGATGCGAGCGCCTCTCTCAGCCCCTCATGTTCCACCTTGTCAAGCGCCTCACCAATGAACGATTCGATCATCAACGCGCGAGCTTCCTTTTCGGGAATTCCGCGCGAGCGGCAGTAGAAGAGCAGATCGGGATCGAGTTCCGCGCTCGTCGTACCGTGACCGCATACGACATCGTCCGCGTAGATCTCGAGTTCCGGCTTGGAATCAAACTCGGCATCCTCCGACAGCATCAAGGCTTGCGACATCTGCTTGCCGTCGGTCTTCTGCGCGTCGGGCCGAACGATGATCTTGCCTTGGAACACGCCGCGGCCATGGCCGTCGAGCACGCCCTTGAACAGCTCCCGGCTCTCACAATGCGGCACCGCATGGTCTACGACGAGCGTCGTATCGACGTGTTCCGAATGACGCGCGAGATACGCGCCCGAAAGGTCGAGCTTGCTGCCCTCGCCATTGAACAAAACGTTGATGCCGTTACGGGCAAAACCGAGACCCGACGAGAACTGGAAGCCGCGATAGCTTGCATCAGCCGCGAGCCGCACCTCCCAATTCGAAAGATGCAGCGACTTGCCTTCATCGACCGCCACCTTGACGTGATCGAGGGTCGCGCCCTTTCCGACGGACACCTCGGTCAGGGTGTTGAGATGCGCGTCGCGCACGGCGCCCGGCAGCACGATGTCGGCTTCGATGAGCGTCGCGCTCGCGCCTTCGCCGGTGTTGATCAGATTGCGGACCGTAACCGCATTCGCCTCCGACCCGGCACGAACGAAGATCATGAGAAGCGGCTTGTCGACCGCCACGCCCTTGGCAACCTCGACGATAGCCCCGTCCGTCATGAAAGCCGTGTTGAGTGCTTCGACCGCGTCTCCGCCCTCCGGCGTAGAAGCCAACCCGGCAAGAACCTCTTCAGAAGCTGACTGCAACGCCTTGCCGATCGTCGAGATCGTCAACCCTGCCGCATCGGCAGTATCGCTCAAGCCTGCGCGATAGTGGCCATTTACGAACACGATCCGATGCGCATCGACGTGAGCCAGCGGTCCGAGGGCAACGATAAGCTCGGCAATCGTCAGCGGCGTCTTATCTTCGACGGCCGCCGGCAGCACCTCTTTCAGGTTGGCGCGAAGATCAGTGTATTTCCATTCTTCGATACGCCGGTGCGGAAGCCCGAGCCCACTGAAGGCTCCGATGGCCTGCGCACGGCGCGCCTGCACCGCGGCGCTACCCGGAAGCTTCGCCGCCGCCACCTCGAAACTCTCCGAGATGGCCTGCTCCGCCTTGGTCTTCATAACTGCTACGTTCATGTTCACGCTGCCTTGTTGGTATATTCAGCGTAGCCGGATTTCTCGAGTTCGAGCGCCAGCTCCTTGCCGCCCGTTTTCTGAATACGGCCGTCCGCGAGCACGTGGACCTTGTCCGGCACGATGTAATTCAAGAGCCGCTGATAATGCGTGATCACGAGAAACGCGCGATCCGGAGAGCGGAGCGCGTTGACGCCTTCCGAGACGATCCTCAACGCGTCGATGTCGAGGCCGGAATCGGTCTCGTCGAGCACGCACAGCGTCGGCTCGAGAAGCCCCATCTGCAGGATTTCCGATCGCTTCTTTTCGCCGCCCGAGAACCCGACGTTGACGGGCCGCTTCAACATCTCGATATCGATATTGAGCTTCGCGCCCTTCTCCTTCGCGAGCTTCAGGAAGGCGGGCGTCGTCAGCTCCGCCTCGCCGCGTTTCTTGCGAATGGAATTGAGCGCCGTGCGGAGGAACGTGAGGCCCGCGACGCCCGGAATTTCCATCGGATATTGGAATGCGAGGAACACGCCCTTCGCGGCACGCTCGTCAGGCTCCATGTCGAGGATCGACTCGCCATTCCACAGAATGTCGCCGTCCGTGACTTCATAGCCGTCGCGTCCCGCGAGCACATAAGCAAGCGTCGACTTGCCTGAGCCGTTCGGCCCCATGATCGCGTGAACTTCACCCTTCGGCACCGTGAGCGAAAGCCCCTTGAGGATCTCCCGATCCTCGTCCTCGAGCTTCACATGCAGATTTTTGATTTCGAGCATTTTTAGTTAGCCTTCGTTACTATTGCAGAATGGCCGACAACCTCTGCCGACATGACCAAACCATAAAGAAGCGCAGCAATTGTTGGAGTGACGGTTCCGAACGCCAGTCCGAGCCACGTCGCACCGCGATAAAGCCAGCGCCAGGACGCATAGACCGACGCGACCGGAATCGCGCAAGCGAGGAAAATCAGCGTCCCCAAGAACAAACGCGGCGGCGGTATCCCAGGCTCAATACCGTTGAACGCTGCGACGAGGACCTGGATCACCGGCAGCAAAACAATCGCGAATGCGATGCCACTCGCAACCGTCAAGGCGGCGTTGGCCCAACGCGCCCAGCGCGGCGGGGCCTCGTGCTGCGAGACTGGAAAATTCGTTGCGCTCATCGCCTCAACTCCGATCCCCGCCCCAGCGCCAACCCCACTCCCCGTTCGTCTTCGCTTTCGCAAACAACGAAAAGACGACAACGACGGCGAGTGCGAGCGCCAAACCTAGACCGACTTCCCAAAGCGGATGCGCAGCCCCGCCGTGGATCGGCAAAACAAAGAGCCGGAGCACCGCAAGCAACACCACGACCAATGCCAGCGTCGAAACCCATCCCTTCCAGTTGATGGGGGTCGCTCCGTAGCCGTAGCTCTTCGGCTTGAACCAATAGTCGGTCATGGCCTCACCTCAACGTTCTGACCGGAACGCCGTACGGTCCGCTGTTTCCCGCCGACCACAGCCCCGTAAACAAACGATCTCGGGACGTTGACGGAAAAAACGGGACCATGCAGCACTGCCCCCGGGGTCGGGAGGAATGAATTCAGACCATGCTGCGAGTATCGGGGTGCATCTTTGCGCTCGCAATTTTGAGCGGTTGCTCCTCGGCGATGGGGCCTGACGCGAGCCTGCGCGTACCGGCGCAGGCGAGTGCACCGGGCCCTGCCTTGAACATGTATTGGCCGTGCCTCATCGAAATCCCGACGCCCGACGTCCTGAAAGAGCGCTACTCGGTCATCGTCGATGGCAACACCGTCGGCGACATCGGACGCTGCGAGTATCGGCGCTTCGAGGTCGCGTCCGGACGTCATGAAATCAAAGTCAAATCGCCCATGCTGCTTGTCGACCTCGCGGGCGCCTTCGGATTGAAGGGGCCGTATTACACGGTTCCGCCCGGCGCCCCGATCTACATCCGGTTGTCGTTCTTCAAATATGTCGAATACCGCGAGGTCCCCGCCGAGGAGGGCATTCGCGAAATCACCGACATGGCCAAAAATTGAGGCCGAAGCAAAGGGAGCGAGCCCAAAATGAAAACCACCTTCGCCATCGCCGGACTTGCGACGATGCTCGCCCACGGCGCCCAAGCCGGCGAGCTTTATATCGTCTCGCGGTGCGCACCTATCTCTCTGCTGACCGGATTTATCGCCGAAGATCCGTTCGCCCCTTCGAGCCCCATTTTCGTCGATGGAAAGCGCTTGGGCGAATTGCGTGTCTGCGACGCCCTTCGCACCTCCGTACCGCCGGGCAAGCACAATGTGCGCGTGAAGCTCGCAGGGAAGAGCGACTACGGTATCTCCAGTGATGCCGGCATGGACGTTATTGCTGGAACTGCACCGATCTACATCGTGATGTACAGCAACAGCTTCACCGGCGCCGACGCCGTGGACCCCCAAAGTGGCCGGCAATTTCTCTCCGACGTCCGAACCGCGCGCGGAAAATAGCTTGCCGCTGGTCATGCCATCGCCCTCTCGGTCGCGGGAGCTGACGACGCCAATCCACCACACGTCGCGCGGCGAGCCTGAAAGCTCCCGCACCACGTCGGCCGATACTGGTGTCCGCTTACTCACGATGCCTACCCGACCGAGCCTTCCAAGCTTATGCCGATCAGCTTCTGGGATTCTGCCATGAATTCCATCGGCAGCTGCTGCAGCACGTCGCGAACGAAACCGTTGACCACGAGCGCCACAGCCTCTTCCGCCGAAAGCCCGCGCTGACGGCAGTAGAACAGCATGTCGTCCGAGATCTTCGACGTCGTCGCCTCGTGCTCGAAATGCGCACTCGAATTCTTGGCTTCGATGTAGGGCACCGTGTGCGCGCCGCACTTGTCGCCAATCAGTAGCGAGTCGCAGTTCGTGAAGTTGCGGACGTTCGTCGCCTTGCGATGCGCCGACACGAGCCCGCGATAGGTATTCTCCGAATAGCCCGCCGCGATACCCTTCGAGATGATCCGGCTCGTTGAGTTCTTGCCGAGATGGATCATCTTGGTGCCGCTATCGACCTGCTGATAGCCGTTGGAGACCGCGATCGAGTAAAATTCACCACGAGAGTAATCGCCGCGCAGAATGCAGCTCGGGTACTTCCACGTGATGGCAGAACCCGTCTCGACTTGCGTCCACGAAATTTTCGAATGATGGCCGCGGCAATCGCCACGCTTCGTCACGAAGTTATAGATGCCGCCCTTGCCTTGCGCGTCGCCCGGATACCAATTCTGAACCGTCGAATATTTGATCTCGGCGTCATCGAGCGCCACGAGTTCCACGACAGCCGCATGCAGCTGGTTCTCGTCGCGCATCGGCGCGGTGCAACCCTCGAGATAGGAAACGTAGGCGCCGCGATCCGCGATGATCAGCGTACGCTCGAACTGCCCCGTCTGCTTCGCATTGATGCGGAAATACGTCGAAAGCTCCATCGGGCAGCGGACGCCCTCCGGCACATAAACGAACGAACCGTCGGAGAACACGGCCGAATTCAGCGACGCATAGAAGTTGTCCGACTGCGGAACGACCGAGCCGAGATACTTCTTCACGAGTTCCGGATGTTCGCGGACCGCTTCCGAGATCGAGCAGAAAATCACGCCCGCCTTCTTCAGCTCGTCCTTGAACGTCGTCACCACCGAAACGCTGTCGAACACGGCGTCGACCGCAACGCGCGAACCCGTCACGCCCGCGAGAACTTCCTGCTCCTTGAGCGGAATGCCGAGCTTCTTATAGGTCTCGAGCAGCTCCGGATCGACTTCGGCAAGGCTCTTCGGACCCTCCGTCGATTTCGGCGCCGAGTAATAATAGAGATCCTGAAAATCGATCTTCGGATAGCGGACCTTCGCCCAGGTCGGCTCCGTCATGGCCTTCCAGCGGGTGAACGCTTCGAGCCTCCAGGTCAGAAGCCACTCCGGCTCGCCCTTCTTGGCCGAGATGTAGCGCACGGTCGACTCATCGAGGCCCTTCGGCGCCTGGATGCTATCGATCAGCGTCTCGAAACCGTACTTGTACTGGTCGACATCGATCTTCCGAACTTGATCGATCGTCTCCTGAACAGCAGCCATTTCCTCGTCTTCCTTGTCTCTTGTTCGATGCCGCCCAACGAGCGGCCTTCAACCAATTCACCGTTACGCAGCGAGCGCGGACGCTCCTACGATCGTTGTCCACGCAGCGAGAAACGCCGCGATATCTTCCTTTGTCGTCGACGGTCCGAGACTGATGCGGATCGTGCCCGCAACAATCTCGTGACCTAGTCCCATCGCTTCGAGAACGTGGCTCGCACCGACCTTGCCGGATGAGCAGGCCGATCCGGCGCTGACAGCAATTCCCGCGAGATCGAGCCGGATGACCAGGGTTTCGGCGAGCTTGCCCGGAAGCGCCAAAGCCGTCGTATTTCCGAGACGCGCCGAGCCTTCGCCGATGATCACGGCTTCCGGACTGATGCGCTTGACGCCAGCCTCGACCTCATCCCGCAAGGCCTGAATGGACGCCGCTGCTTTGAGATCGCGAAGCGCCGCTTCGGCCGCGGCACCAAATCCGGCGATGGCTGCGACATTTTCCGTCCCAGCGCGCCGCCGCCGTTCCTGGCCACCGCCGCGGAGCATGGGCACAAGATCTATATGGTCACGAATGACCAGAGCTCCAACGCCTTTTGGGCCGCCCAATTTATGCGCGGAGAGCGCCAGCGTATCGACGCCGAGCGCTGCGAAATCGATGGCTATCCTGCCGGCCGCCTGTACCGCATCGGTATGCACTGAAATGCCACGTGAGCGCGCAAGCGCAGCAATTTCGGCGATCGGCTGAACGACGCCGGTTTCGTTGTTCGCCAACTGCAGCGCCAGAAGCGACGGTCCCGCGAATTCTCGCGGCAGAATGCGTTCGGCGAATTCCTCGAGGTCGACGATGCCATGCGCATCGAGCGGCAGCATAACGACGTCGCCGCGCACCGCACGCACCGGCGCGAGAATTGAATCATGCTCCGTGCCGCTCGTCAAAATCGTCGCCCATGACTGCGTGACGATCCAGTTGTTGGCTTCGGTCGCACCGCTCGTGAAGACGATCTCGGAGGGCTTGGCGCCGATCAGACGCGCGACGCTTTCACGCGCGCTCTCGATGACCGAGCGGGCGCGCCGTCCTTCGGCGTGCACCGATGACGCATTACCGGTGACGTCAAGCGCTCTCATCACTGCGGCTTTGGCCTCCGGCCGGAGCGGTGCCGTCGCGTTGTAATCGAGATATGTGCGTTTGCCGGTCGTCCGCGCGGCGGCCGCAAACAGCGGCGCCGACGAATACCGCCCGCCAGCGATAACGTCCGCGAGATTGACCGACGACAGGAACTCTCCCATCGACTCGCCGAGCGCGGTCCACAGCCAATGCGTGACGCAGGGCGTTGCGGCCGAGCACCGCGGATCGTTATGCGAGCAGCGCGTGAAGCGCGTGTCTTCCTCGACCGCCTCCATCACCGCGGCTATCGAAATGTCTGCGGCGGGCTTGGCGAGCCTGTATCCGCCGGTGCGGCCGCGCGCACTCTCGACGAGGCCGGCGCGGCGAAGGGGCACGAAAAGCTGTTCCAGATAGGCGAGTGGCAGGCTCTGCCGCTCAGCGACGACCGACAGTGCGATGGCACCTTCATCGGCATGCCCGGCGAGATCAGCCATGGCCATGACCGCGTACCGGCCTTTGGTCGTCAATTCCACGTCTTTTAATCTCCGGACTATCGCCGCCCCAAGTGGCGACGGAATCCAAACCTTGCGCCCGGCACCCCGGACTGTGCTAAGAGAGCCGCCCTGATCCAATGCCTGTTGTAATCGAGCCAGGACCCGCACATTTCGAACGGTTCTAAAGTTATGGAAATCCTGAGCGCCGGAGTCAAGGATTGAGATTGAACCCACAAGGATTTGAACGCTCGGATGCCATCCATAGGCTGTCTGAGCTGCCCTGAAGCCAATCACGAAAGATCGAGTAATCTCTGATGCCTGAACTCATTATCAACGGCCCCGGCGGTCGCCTGGAAGCCCGTTATCACCACGAAAGCAACGGCGACAGCCCGATCGCGCTGATCCTGCATCCGCACCCCCAGTTCGGGGGCACGATGAACAACCAGGTCGTTTATTCCCTTTACCATACGTTCGCGGCACGGGGATTTTCGGTCCTGCGCTTCAACTTTCGCGGCGTCGGACGCAGCCAGGGCGTCTGGGACGGTGGCCCGGGCGAACTCGCAGACGCCGCATCCGCCCTCGATTGGCTGCAGCAGGTCAAGCCCGACGCCAAGACGTGCTGGATCGCCGGCGTGTCGTTCGGCACCTGGATAGCCATGCAGCTTCTGATGCGGCGCCCCGAAGTCGATGGCTTCATCTGCGTCGCACCGCCATCAAACCTCTATGACTTCTCGTTCCTCGCGCCTTGCCCCTCGTCGGGCCTGATCATCAACGGCGACATGGACCGCGTCGTGCCGACCGCATCGGTCGCCGAAATGGCGGTCAAAGTGAAAGTCCAGAAGGGCATCAAGATCACGCACGAGGTTGTGCCCGGCGCCAACCACTTCTTCGAGAACAAGACGGAAGAACTCGGCAACATCGTCGGATCGTATCTCGACGAACGGATGATCCAGTTCGAGTTGGATCGCGAACGCAACAAGGAGCGCGAGCGGGAACGCGAGCGCGAACGCCAGCGCCAGCGCGAACTCGAGCGCATGGAATCCCAAAGCGCCCCCGCCGCAGCCGCGTCCGGCGACGACGATGGCGACGACGAATAACGGCCGCGCCAGTCTCTTCTAATGCACCACGTGAGCGGTGGGGTCTGCGCGCAGTCCACCGCTCATCGGCACCGCGACTCCCGTCGTTCCTGGAAAAGTAATCGGCAGGCCGCGTATCGAGCGGACCGCCAGATAAGCCCACGCTTCCGCTTCGAGAGCGTCGCCGTCGAACTCCACGGTTTCCGCCGGCACGACCGCATTGTGAACCTGCTCCGCCAGCATCCGCATGATGGCGCGGTTCTTCCGGCCGCCACCTGAAACAATCCAAAGCTCGGGCTCGACGGGCATGTGCTCACGAGCTTTGGCTATGGCGCGAGCCGTAAACGCGGCAAGCGTCGCCGCACCGTCTTCGACCGAGAGACGATCGATCCGATCCATCAGGAATGTGTTCCGGTCGAGTGACTTCGGCGGCGCACCGGCGAAGTATCCATGGCTGAGAAACAGCCGGATGGACTCCTCGTCGACCTTGCCCTGAGCGGCAGTAGCTCCGCCGGCATCGAGATGCGCGCCGGTTTTGCGGGCCATCCAATCATCGAGCAACGCATTTCCCGGCCCCGTGTCGAATGCGACGAGACCGCCGTCACGGCCGATCCATGTCACGTTCGCCACCCCGCCGATATTGACGACCGCGACAGGTCGCTGCGGCAGCTTCGCCGTCAGCGCCCGGTGATAGACGGGAACGAGCGGCGCACCCTGCCCTCCCGCGTCGACATCAGCCGCTCGCAAATCGTAAACGACGGGGCAGCGCGTGAAGTTTGCCAGGAGTTCTCCGAGCCCCAATTGCACGGTCAACCCCGCCTCGGGTTTATGCAGCACGGTCTGGCCATGAAACCCGATGACATCGACGGACGCCCTGTCGATCTTGGTGTCCTGAAGATATTGGCTGACGGCGACAGCATGTCGCTCGGTCAGGGCCCGCTCGGCCTCTGCCAGCGACAGCGACCGCTCGTCCCGCGACTCGAGACGAGCAGCGTCCGCGATCGCGTTGATAAGGAGGCGCCGCATGCCGTCGTCGTAGGGGTAGGTCCGCGCCTGGCCACGAAGGACGACATCCTCCCCGTCCGTCTCCAGAAGGGCCACGTCCACCCCATCGAGCGATGTGCCGCTCATCAGCCCGATCGCCCGCAGCAACTTGCTCATAGGCACCTTCCCGTGCAAGGTGCCGCCCGCCCGCGATAGGCTCATACGTGTAGCCCGCGGCCACACAAACGAAAGCCAAGAACTGCGATGACGACACCGAAATCCGAATTTCTCAAGATTATGACCGAGCGCGGCTTTGTCCACCAGGGCTCGGATCTCGAAGGCCTCGATAAATTGGCGAGCGAAGGCCGTATCGTCGCTTATGTCGGCTACGATTGCACCGCGCCGTCGCTGCATATCGGCCATCTGCTGTCGATTATGATGCTGCGCTGGCTGCAGACGTCTGGCGCCGGCAAGCCAATCTCCCTGATGGGCGGCGGCACCACGCGCATCGGCGATCCCTCCGGCAAGGACGAGACGCGGGTGATGCGCACGGTCGAGGAGATCGAAGCCAACAAGGACAGCATCAAGCAGGTCTTTGCCAAATTCCTGCAGTTCGGCGATCGCCGGACCGATGCGCTAATGGTCGACAACGCCGAATGGCTGGCGCCGTTGAACTATATCGACTTCCTCCGCGACGTCGGCCGTCACTTCTCCGTCAATCGCATGCTGACGATGGACAGCGCGAAACTGCGGCTCGATCGCGACCAGGAGCTGTCGTTTATCGAATTCAACTACATGCTCCTGCAGGCCTACGACTTCGTCGAGCTCAACCACCGCTACAGCTGCAATTTGCAGATGGGCGGCTCAGACCAGTGGGGCAACATCGTCACCGGCATCGATCTTGGCCGCCGGATGGGCGTCAAGGAACAGCTCTACGGGTTGACGTGCCCGCTGCTGACGACGGCGTCGGGCGCCAAGATGGGCAAGACCGCTTCAGGCGCCGTTTGGCTGAACGAGCTCCAGCTTTCGGCATACGACTACTGGCAGTTCTGGCGGAACACCGAAGACGCCGACGTCTCGCGCTTCCTCAAGCTCTTCACCTTCCTGCCGCTCGAGGAAATCGCGAAGCTCGAGCGTCTGTCGGGCTCCGAGATCAACGACGCCAAGAAGGTTCTGGCAACGGAAGCGACAGCGCTTGTGCACGGCCGCGACAAGGCTGAAGCTGCTGCCGAGACCGCGCGCAAAACCTTCGAGCAGGGTACGCTCGCCGACGATCTGCCGACGATCGAAATACCGAGCGCCGAGCTTGCGGACGGCATCGGTGTTTTGGCGGCCTTCGTCAAGGCGGGGCTCGTCGCATCGAACAGTGAAGCGCGGCGGCAAGTCCAGGGCGGCGGACTGAAGGTCAACGATCAAGCGGTGACCAGCGACAAGGCGACCCTCGGCAAGGCCGACGCCGACGCAAGCGGCGTCATCAAGCTCTCGCTCGGCAAGAAGAAGCACGTTCTTCTGAAGCCGGTCTGATCGCTTAATCGCTCAGTGGTTGGTCGTCGTCGACGACCAACCGTCGACCGCCGGCGCGTCCGCCTTCGGCGCCGTCTTCTTGGCTTTGGCCTGGGCCGCCGGTTTTGGCTTCGCTTTCGATTTGTCGCTCGGATCAGCAGGGCTCGGCGGCGCGGCGCGAACTCTCTCTTCGATCGGCGCTTGCGGTGCCCGGTCCTCACGCACCTGAATGGTCGGATCCATCGACGTCATCTGGAAGATGTCGCGGAAAATTCCCGGCGCCACCAGCGAGAACGGATTGACGATGACCTGCGGATCCGAGGTCGGCCCCTGCACGGCGAACGTCATGCCGACGATGCCCTCGCCCTGTGAGCCCGACAGGATCTGCCCAAGCAATGGAATGTCGCCGAGTGCGCCATTGAGGCCCTGCAGCGGAATATAGGTGCCGCCGATATTGACGCGCTTCGTCCTGAAATCGACCTTGCCGCGCAGCGTGGCCCCGAGCAGCGGCCCCTTCAAATAGGATTCCTGCAGCACGAACTGCCCGTATCCGACCGAGAATGGCGCGCGCATCCGTGTAAAATCGAAAACCTCGCGCGTGACTTTGCGGTTGCCGCCGATAGCCGGGCGGCCCTCGTCGGCGCTGCTGACGACTTCGGTGACGATCGGATCGCCGAGAACCCGGAAATTGTCGACCACCAGAACGCCCGTCTTATCCGCCGGGCCGGACCCATCGAGGCCGACCTCGAGCTGCATCCGCCCGCCCTGCATATTCGGATAGAAGTTGACGAGCTTCATCACCTGGCCCGCGTCACCCGACGTCACGACGAGCCGCCGCCCGCCCTGTCCTTGATCGAGCTTGGCGACGAGCTGTGCACCGCCGTCGAGCGTACCCTTTGCATCGAGGCTCGCGAGATCTCCGTTACGCGTCTCGATCGCCATCTTGAGATTGCGGAGCGAGACATCGGAGCTCCCGATGACGTTCGCGAGATCGACCGTTACGTGCGCACCGGCCGACGCGGGCTTGTCCTTCTTGCCCGGACCATCGCCGACGTTGAATAGCGAGCGAAAGAAATTCCGTCCGTCGAAATTCGACCCGGCAATTTTCATCGTCCAGAAATCGTCCTTGCTCCGCGACCCGCTGACGTCGAGGCGCGAGATGACGTTCAGATTGAGTCCGGGGAAATTGAATTCTTTGACCTTGTTGTCGGTGCCGATGACGATACGCCCGTCGGCGGCGATATCGTCGCTCACCACTTTGAAGTTCTGCAATTCCGTATCGCGGCCCGGCGCGGTTACAATATCGGCGTCGAGGCTCGCGGCACGCCCCGGAGGTTTCCGCCATTGCAGGTGGTCGAACGTCAGATCGGCATCCGTCAGATCGGCGTGCAGCTTGATCACGGGCTCGGGCTGGTCGCCCTTCTGCAACGAAAGTTCAACCGGGACGACGCCGTGAACGATGTTGTTGACGTCGAGGCCGAGCTGCGTCCGGTCCGCCTCGTCGAGCTTCGCGACGATCTTGAGCGGCGGCTGCTGACCGGCAGCCGGACCGAGAAGCCGCTGACCGACGACCTTCGCCGGAACGCCATTGATAAGCAGATCGCCCTTCGCATCGAGCGAGGTGTCGGTGAGATTGAGATCGAGCGTAAAGCCCTGAATGTCAAAACGTCCCGCGACCTTGCCGAAGCGCCCGTCTGACACGCGAGCCTTGCCGGTAATTGTCATGTCGTCGCCGGTAACGCCGGGAATGAATGGCAGCTTGATCAAAAGCTGCGCGTCGATCTTGCCTTCACCCGCTTTCGGCAACGGCGAAGCGTCGCGGACTGCCCGCACCGGCAGTTGCTCCATCGCTTCGAGGAACGGCGCGAGTTCCCCAACGGCCGAAAAGGCGATCTCGCCGTTCGTTCGAGGCGCCATGATATCGTCAGTCGTCAGGTGGCCATTCTTGAGCGGCAGCTGGCCACCGCTCGCCAACGCCACAGCGCCTTCGGGCACCGCAATGTCGAGAACGTTGTCATTGATGCGGATCGACATGTTGGGGGCCGTAATCGCGGGCATGCCGGGCAACGGGGTAAACACGGCGTCGCTCGCCTCGAAACTCGCGCCGACACGCTCCATCTCAGTTGAAACGGAGCCGGGTTCGATGCCGCCAACGTTGCTGTTCGTGTACCGAAGGGTTCCGCCCTTGAAATTGACGGCCGATACGTTCTTGCCAACCCAATCGCGCGTCCCCGACGCAACCGCGCGCGGCCATAGCGCCTTCAACGTCGCAAGCGGCATCGGCGAAACATTAAACTCGGCCGTCACGCTCTGACCCTGCGGACCCGCTTGGGTCGTCGCCTTGATCGTCGCCTCTCCCCCACCTCCAGAGAGTCGGAATTCGGTCAGATCGATGAAGCCCCGGCGCGGTATAATTGAGCCGCGCGCCGACCAGTTGTCGATTGTAACCGGAGGCACATTGAATTCCGCCGCCTCCAGGACGCCGTTCTTCCCGTCAAGCGCAAACTGCCATTGCGGCGGGTCCGATCCCTGCGAGACGTCCGACATGTTCCCGGTGAACATCATCGTGCCGTCACCCCATTTCACCGGGCTTGGCTGCAGCTCCCAGCGCCGGGCCTTGCCGTCGAAGGTCAGCTTGAAGAGACCGGCGGTAACCTCCATCGGATGAACCAGATACGGAAGGCGCACGCGCCCCTGTCCGACTTCAATGGCAAGCTCGCTCCTTTCGATATCGCCAACAGTCGAAAGCTCGATCGTGGCATCGCCCGAAACGGGGAATTCGAAATTGCCGAGCAATGCGAGCGGCGGCGCCGCGGCCGCGAGCGTCGAGGGAACGAGATCGCGGATCGTCGCCTTCACGTCGAGCTTGCCGGTCTGGACGCTTTCATCCGTCAGGAACGATACCGACCATGCGCCCCGTGGCGATGCGACCGTCGCACGGCCGGAGATGACGCTCCGCCGCTCGGCATGGTTGAAATCGACGCTCGCCTCGTCAATGCGCCAGGAACTGCGCTGGCCTTCGTAGTCGACGACGACGGTCGCATTCGAAAGGCCGAATTCCGTCAGATACGACGTGGCGTCGAGACGATTGCGGGCACGGCGCGACGACTCGCTCAGCATCTTCGCGAGATTGACTTTCGTTCCGGCTTCGACGGAGCGCGGTGTTATGACAGTCGTCCCCGGCGCCGGGACGGCAGGCTGAGGCGCAATCCCAGAAGGAGCCGCTGCACCGGCGCCATCCGGACGCACGGGAACAGGCTTCGGCACGGCGCGCTCGAACACGAACCCCGATTTCTCGGAATAGGCGAGAGCGATGATCGGATCGATCAATTCGATACGCGCCGGAACAATGCGGCCACGCGCCAGCGCCGCCATCGAGATGTTCACGGCGGCGAGTGGTGACGACAGCACAACATCGCCGCCCTGTTCCAGCACGCCGACATCCCGCAGCCTGAATTCCAGTTCTCCGTTCGGTCCGAGCCGAAGCTCCGCGCCGTCGATCCGCACCGAACTCGTCACGAGTTCCGCGTTGATGCCGCGCTCGATTGGAGACACGACGAAGTTGAGAGCGATCGGCCCATGCCTGAGGCGCACGTAAAGAAGGCCCGTCGCCATCATCACGAGCAACGTCAGCGGCACGACAATATAAAAGAGAACGCGGCAGCCGCTGAAGAAGTGTCGCAGGCCCGCGGACATCGCGCTGTCTTCGTCGGCCATCGCTAGGCTCGGTGGTGCCGTGGCCACGCGCTGCGAAATCGCAGTTCGTGGCGCGCCATTTTGCTGCGCGCTGCGATCAGCGTCGCGCCGAATTGGTGGGCGCCCGCCGGTTGCCAGTTTCGTCAACTCCGCTCCTCACCCCCAAAGACCGATGCCGGCCCGGGTCCCCCGTGCTGTTGCCGGGAACGGACGGAAAAAACTTTCAGAATGAAAGTCTAAATCCCCTGGCCTCCGCTCTCTCGACGTGCCAGCTACAGTGCCGAAAAACGACAAAAGAAAGGCACATTCCAAATGATCGAGGAAGGAAAAAAAGCGCCGGATTTTGCCCTGCCCGACGACAACGGCCAAGAGGTGCGCCTGTCCAAACTCAAGGGCCATCCGGTCGTCGTCTATTTCTATCCGAAGGACGACACATCGGGTTGTACACAGGAAGCGAAAGACTTCTCGTGCCTCGCCTCGGAATTCACAGCCGAAGGGGCCGAAGTCGTCGGCATCTCCCCCGACAGTCCGAAGAGTCATCAAAAATTCAAATCCAAGCACGATTTGTCGGTCCGCCTCCTGGCCGACGAGGAGAAGGAGATCGCGACCGCCTATGGCGTGTGGGTTGAAAAATCGATGTATGGGAGAAAATACATGGGCGTCGAACGCTCGACCTTCCTCATCGACAAAAAGGGAAAAATCGTCCGCAGCTGGCGCAAAGTCCGCGTTCCGGGCCACGCCGACGAGGTCTTGGAGGCGGTGAAAGCGCTCAAATGATAACCATGCCGGTGCGAATTACGGCACCGTTGATCTTCCGCCACACTTCTCCACCAAGAATTATGCCTTCTGCGGCAACGGAGAGGATTTCCGGTGGAAATTGTTCGGCCCTACGATGGATTGCAGCGCCAAAAGTGCTACGCGAATCAAACGCACTCGCCGCAGATTTGGATGATGTAATGCGTTGAGACCGCTCTGGGTGCGGATCGTTGCTTAAGTCGTGTAAGAGGGGAAGACCATATGTTGCCAAATTTTCGCCGTTCCGAGGCCGATTTGAGATCGCAGCCGACCGGCTCCGCCGCGGAAACGAGCCACACACCGGCATTCCAGCCGCGTCCCTTTTTAAGCGTACCTCGCGCCACGGCGACGGACGGGCCGAAATCCGTCTCGGTAATCGGCGCCGATCTCACTATTACCGGTAATCTCATCTGCAAGGGTGAAGTCCAGGTCGACGGCATCGTCGAGGGCGACATCCAAGGTAGCAACGTCGTCGTCGGCGAAAACGCGACGGTCACCGGCAGCATCTCGGGCGAAGAGGTCATCGTCCGCGGTCATGTCGTCGGATCGGTCCGTGGCCGCCGCGTCATGCTGCAGACGACGAGCCAGGTCGAAGGCGATATTTTCCACCAGTCGCTGTCCATCGAGCAGGGCGCACTGTTCGAAGGCAAATCGCGCCGGACCAAGGAAGACCCACGCACGATTGCTGCACCCAAATCTGAGCCGATCGGCTTTGTTGTTCCGCCGCGGCTGCCGCCCGAATTGCCGAATTAGTGCGCGTCCCGAAACTCTCGAACCCCAGACCCTAAGACCCCTAGACGATAAAAGCCCCAGGCTCTTTTTCCCCCAAGGGCCTAACTCACCTTTCCGGCCGCCAGTTTGTAACTGTGCGTCGACGGCCGGGAAGGATTTCGAAAGCTCGCTCCCGCCATATCGGAACGATGATCTGCGAGCTTTCGCAGCTTTGGCCTGTCCACGAGGCCTAGCGCCGTGGACAACGTTCTCAGAGAGCTCGACCCAGAAAAACCAGCTCGCCGCCCGTGCCGGCGCGAGCGACCTCCGCAAATCCATTCCGATTGTAGAAGCGGATATTTGGAGCCCCGGCGGACGTCACGACGTGGACGCCCGGCGCGCCGTGAGCCTTCGCGTCGGCGGCGAAGCATTCCACCAACTGCTTGCCGATACCGCGATTGCGAAAATCCGGCGCGACATTCACATGCAGATGCGCGGGGAACTGTCTCGTCCGCACGCGCAAATCGGCGAAGAACCCGATATCGGCAAACCGTGATGCGACTGCCGGATCGTCGACCGCGCCGACGAGATAACCGATAACGCCTCCGGTCGGCGTCATTGCCAGATACGCGAATTGCGGATCGTCACGGAGATAACGCCCAAGCCAGCGGTCGCGAAAAGCAACGCGAGAGCGCTCGGTTTCGAACGATTTCGTATTGCTCGATTCAAAGAAAATGGTGTCGATGCCGCGCTCTATTTCAGGCGTCAGCGCAACGTCGAGATAACGGCAGATGTTCAAGGGCCCCCCCGGGCATCACTTCATTGAGCGATTGCCCGACGAAGACACCACGTCTATCCCGCGGCGTCTACCGCAGCGACAAGCTGCTTGCGGAACGCCGGCGGCAAATCGGCCGGAATGGAATTCGGCTGCACGACCGCACCGTTCGAAACCTTCACCGAGACCGGCGCGGCGCTTCGGTCTGCGGGATTGGGACCACCGTAGTTGCGGCTATACGGCTGCGCCGGATCGTCCGGCATCGCCCGGATGCGCGCCGATGGGGCAGCCTGCACAGGCAGCCCGTCCTGCTCCATCTCGACCGCAGGACCGCGCGCGACATACACCGGAGGCGGCGAGCCTGCGTAATACGCGGTGTCGTTCGTTGCATAAGCGTTGTTGTCGGTCGCACATCCCGCTGCCGAGATTCCGGCTGCCGACGACATCAGCAAAGCGAGCGCGACGCGCGCGCCTTTCGGCCATCGGCCGGATGGGAACAGGAACATAGGGGAACGCCTTCGACAACGCCACAAACGCAACAGAACCTTTCGAACTGTCCGGGAGTGAAACAGCGAAGCGTTAAATCCACCCTAACGCCGGCGACCGGGGTGCCCGCCTAGCGGGGAATGAGCCCCGAGGCATGGATGCCGTTGAAAACCGCCTGGACGGCGATTGCGGCCAGCAAAATCCCGAACACGCGGATAAGCACGCGTTGCGCGGTCACACCGAGGAGGTGATTGAGCTGGTTCGCGAGCGCAAGCAGCACGAGCGTGATAATCATCACCGAAGCAAGCGACGACATGACGATCACCAGCCCGAGCGGCTCGCCATGCGCATTCGCAGCGAGCAGAATGCCGGCGCTCATTGCACCCGGCCCGGCGAGCAGCGGCGTCGCCAATGGAAAAACCGCGATGTCGTCCTTGGACTGCGCTTCGGCACCCTCGGGAGGCGTGAGCTTGATCGCCCCCGCCGGTCTCGCAAAGATCATATCGAGCGCGATCAAAAGCAGGACAATTCCGCCAGCGACCTGCAACGCTGCGAGCGAAACGCCGAGTTCGCTGAGAATGGGATCACCGAACAGCGTGAAGACAGCGAGAATGCACGATGCAATCAACGTCGCGCGAATGGCAATGGCGCGCCGCTGCTCGTAGGGCATCTTCGGCGTAAAGGCTGCGAACAGCACCGCCGCTTCGATCGGCCCGATCGTCACGAAAAACGTCAGAAAGCTTTTTAGCGCCATCTCAAGCATTGTCGTGCGCCTTTGCCGTCGAGGAAATCGCCGCTCCGAACCATCGGACCGAACAGCAGGGCAGCGCATTGCGCAAGCGCGCGGCGGAAATTCCGAGCACTCGATTCACGCGGCTGCTAACAATTCGAATTGGCAAACAATCGATATGGACACGGAACGAATCTCGCTGAATCATCGTCATTTCAGGGAGGGCACCCAATCACCTAATTGAAAGGAGATTGCTACGTGACCGTACGTGAAATGTCTTGCGACAACGGCTTCAAAGCCCAGCTCGCCGGCTTCAGCCTGACGACTGCGGAGATCCTTTATCGTCTGCCAGATCATCCCTCGCTTCTCCAGAGCTATATCTGGCAAGAATATGATTCCGCCCCGCGCTTTCCAAAGCTCAAATCCTTTCTCGATTTCTGGACCGCGGAGATCGAAGGCAAGCTTTTCAAAGTGACTGTGGCCCACTCCAAGCTCATCCGTCCCGCTGAACTCCGGCTCGTCGGCACAGAGTTAAGGCTGCACTAGAGGCGAAGACGCCGCTGCAATCGGGTTTACCAACCGGGTCGGAAACGGGGGCTCGACCCATGATCGTTATAGCGCAGCCCGCTACCGCGGGGATAATCAGCGCGCAGACGCTTTACGAAATCGTAAGTACCGCCTTCCACCGGCTTGGATTTAGTCTGGCTGACACTGGTACAGCCTAGGAACCAGACACTCGAGGCAGCGCTAATCCGCTGCCTTCTTTTTTTCGGTTCATTTGGCGGTTTTCACTGGAATTGTCACGACGATGGCGGTTCCGGGCGAACGGTCTTCGACCTCGATATTGCTGCCAAGCTGCGCGGCGAGCATCTCCATTAATCGATTCCCGATCCCCGCCGGCGATGGCCGTGTCCTAACGTCGGACTCTTCCTCAGAGGTCCGGCCAATGCCATCATCCGCGATGACGAGCTTGTAAACCTCACCTGCCCGCTGGAAATGCACGGCGATGTTCCCCTGCCTCTCGTTCGGAAACGCATGCTTGGCCGCATTGGTGACGGACTCATTGATGATCAATCCAAGCGGAACGGCCTTCTCGAGACTGACCGAATGGCTCTCCGCGCGGCACTCGAGTGCAATGGGCCGCATCGCGAGCCGGGAGAGCCGGAGATCGGCGCACAATTCGCTAAGGTAGGATTTGGTATCGACCACCACGTGGTCGTCGCGCAGATCCAACCGCCGGTGCACACGCGCGATCGTCTGCACGCGCTCGGCGGCGGAGGTCAGCGCTTCCTTCGCCTCTGCGTTTGCGGATCGCGATTGCAAATTCAGCAGCGTTACGACATTCGCGAAATCGTTCCGCGTGCGATGGGAAAGCTCGTTCAGCAGCACGTCGCGGTCTCGAACGGCCTCGCTCGCTCTTTCATGCTCGATGGCGAGCGACACGAGACCGACGTGCAACGCTTCGACAACCGACGAGATCGCAAATCCGATCACGACGAACAGCAGGAGAGCGCCCTGATCCGACGGGTTGATGATGGCCAGCGAGTGACGCGGATGCAAAAAGAAATATGAAACTGCCACCGCGCTTAACACGGTCGCAAAAAAGCCGTTACCCCGATCGAAGAGCGCGCCCGCCGCAAAAATCACGGGAATAAAAGAAAGGAACGGGTAACGATTGCCCGCCTCCTCTCCCCACGTCATCTGCGCCCAGACCACAAAAGCCACAAGCGCGGCAGTGATCACATAGCGCAGCACGATAGGCATCGCCCGCGAGGCGACAGCGGCGGCATGAACGGTCGAAATCCACCTCTGCATTGTTGCCGAACGCAACGGAGGGAAAAATGGTTCAGACGGATCGATAGCACAGCACTTCCGAAACTTTCGGGACCTTTCGTATGTGCAGGCGGGCGCCAATTTGCTTTATGGCGGCGTTTTCAGTAGGGTCAAAACCGTAGCTCGATAGTTCGACCCGCCTCGATATAGGTCAAACGAGGCTCTGCAGGCGTCCTCGAACCGACGCTTTTGCGGCTGGCGGCGTGCAGACCGCAAGATCGAACATCTCGGCAACGCCGATATAGACGCATAATTCACCGGCCGGTTCACTTTCTGAATCGGCCCCGCATACGCCGAGGCGCCAATCGCGCCGGGGCAACGAGGAACGCGTCATGGACAGCCGATTTATCCGCGTCACAAAGGGTTCCGACAGAACCTGGATAGTGCTCCGCGGACCGCGCAGCATCTCTCTTCTGCGGTTTGCGATCAAATCACACGCCGTAGCCTATGCCCGCGCCGTGTCGCAGGCAGGCAAGCTCACTTTGTTCGTTGACGACAAGCACGGCACCGCCATTCGCCAATCGGCGGCAAGCTTAACCTATCCAAAAATACTCAGCTAACCGAACGGCCAATTTTTCACACGGTGTGCATCTCGCTTTGCAGGTGCTCGAAAGCACCAACCAACCCAGCGAGGAACGAAGAAAATGTCTATGAGCACAGCCCAAATACATGCGGCACGCGGCACTAAGCACACGTGCGGAAACGACGAATGCGGAGAGCGATTCTACGATCTGAACCGCTCGCCGACCGATTGCCCATATTGCGGCGTCACCTTGGAGCCGGTCGCCAGCATCCGCCACACCTTCGAAATGGAAGTCGGCAAGCGCACACGCGGCAAGGTCTACAAGCTCACGCAGGCCGAGCCTGAGGCCGAGGAAGCTGTGGAAGGCGCCGAAGCTGAAATCGACGTCGAGGAAGCCGACGACAGCGCCGACACACCTAACATTCTCATCGAAGACGACGAAACCGAGTCAAGCACAGACGACGTCATCGACGCTCCGATAAACAACGACGAAGTGTAGGCGCGCCTCAACAACGCGAACGGCGGCGGGCTCCCACATTGGGGAGCCGCCAGCCGCCGCAGGCGAAACCATTGCCGACTCCCGGAGGACGAAACAGCGCGCAACCCAAAAAATTGCGTGACGTTCCGCGTTAGCCTTAGGCATAAGTGCCTCCGGAAATCCGCGCCTCCATCCGGCCGCCCTTGACCGGCAGAATGGAGCAAGCAGATTTCGCACACCGACGGAGGGAGAATGCATCGCTGGCTTTTTCTGGTTTTTCTTGGATTGGTATCGCCAGCCAGCGCCGCGTCGATGGACCAGTCTCTCCTGAAGCTCGATCCCGAGGAGCGCGCGCATCAAGCGTGCATTCTCAAGGGCATCCTCGATATCAACCGCGCCAAGAAACTGACACACGTCGATCGCCTGAAAACGAGTATCCTCTCGCGTGCCACGTTCGACGGAACGACCGTCTTCGCCAAAGGCGGAGCCGTGCGTGCCAACAGCCACTGGTACCAGGTGAAGTTCACCTGCGCAGTGACGAAGGATCAAATGAAGGCGACGTCGTTCGACTACGAAATCGGCCCCGAAATTCCCGAAAGCAAATGGGAAGACCTCGGCCTCTGGAAGTAGGCCGCGTTTCGGCCTCCGGCAACGCTAGCAAAGTGAAGCGGACAGCCATCACACAAGGCCAAACACCATCGGCGGCTGGCTCCGCGTAGGCGAAGCGCCGATCACAAAAACAGACAAGGGACGGGACGGCGGGGCCTCGCTCTCATATCTATTGATTTCCGATGCAGCCCACGCCGCCCCGTGACAGTGCCAAGTCTTGGCCACGACTTCGCAGCGGCCGAACCGGTAATCGAAGCCGTTCAACAACCTGAAAGACGGCGAACCGCCTTTCGAGCCGTGAACCCACCATCCTCCCGTGCATCTCGAGTTGGAGCGGGAGTTGAACCGCGATGCCTCCTAAGAGGCCCGCTCGCGGCCGGCAGGACATCCCCAGGCGCGCCGATATCGCTGGCGGCCCGGCCTGCTCCCATCCGCACGCACACCCCATGCTCGAGTGCACGCCCTTGCAAGACGCGGCGGGATGGGTGGGAGTATGCCGTCACACGAAGGAGCGGGGATAAGTCTTGGGCGCAAACATCGGGAGAAAGTTAAAGCGACCTCCCAGCTCGAGCCGGATCGGGGATTTGGCAGAAAAAAAAAGCCCCGCGGATGGCGGGGCTTCGGTTGAACGACCTTTGCGATCAATTCGTCGTCTTGTTGCCCGCCGCTCAGTTGCCGGTTTTCGCAGGAGCAGGCGTCGTGCTCGACTTATCGGCCGCAGCGGGCGTCGTCGCAGCCGATGATTTCCCCTTCAGCTCCTTTTTGCATTGAGCGCGAAATTTGACGCGCTCCTTGCCGTGCAAACCCTTTGCATCAGCCTGCTTCGAGCATTCGATCGACTCAGGCGTCTTCGGCTTGGATTTCGAAGCTGCAGCGAAAGTCGCAGTCGATGTAGCAGCAATCGCAACCGCCGCCAGCATTATCGTGAAAGATTTCATCTCGTAATTTCCTTTAGTTCTTTTGGATCATCTAACTTGCAACGCTCGTCAATTCCATCACCAGTGCCGCGAGTCGCGTTGAATGCGCTACCGCCGAGGCGTCCTCGCGTTTTTACTTTTCCGTATTATTGAAACGCAATGCCACCCGGCGCGGTGCAAATTGCGCGCGTTTGGTTGAACCGTTTCCGAATAGCCAGTTCACAGACCATTCAGGGTCCCGTCATCGTTTTGCTGAAAACGCTTATTTCGTGACGCGTCCGCGCGTCATTCGGAGCCAAGCCTCCAGGCGCTCAGGAAATTTCCGACAGTTCCCGATGAAGCGGCAGCATGCTGTCGTGGGCCCAATCGTCGAGAGATGCGAAAATGCCGGTCGCAGGCCAGCGCGGATCGGGCTCGGTGCGCTTGCTCCACGTCATATGGACTTCAGCGACGCGGCCACCTGCAAGCAGGAACAATGCGTCGTCGGTGTCGCCGCGACGCGCGATAAGCTGAACCGCCTCGCCGTGAAGAACGTGCCGGCGCGAGACTTCCAGCCGAAGCTGGGCTTCGAGACCGGCGCAGATGGCCGTGTCGTCGACGGGATACCAGGGCTCGAGCCAAACGAATCCGTCCGTCATTTCGCAGTTCTCTTTCTCCGCTAGCCACCCGATGCCCGCCCCCGCGGGAACGGATCGTCGCGTACATTCTGCGCGTCGGCAAGGAAAGCATTTTCGCCGGAAGAGCCCGAGCAAGCCGGCTTCAACAATCCGCTGAAACCGAGCCAGCACGCGACCGAAATGAGCGCAAAGGAGCCAAGCACCACAAAGGCGATTTCGTATCCGAAAATTTGTGCGATCCACCCGCCGAGCACTGGGCTTAAAGCCGCCCCAAGCCCCTGCATCGTCGCAATCGCCCCTTGGCCGGCATTGATGCGTCCCGTTCCGTTGAGAATGCGCGCAACCAGCCCCGGAACGGCCACGCTCTGAAGACCGGCTCCAACGCCATCGAGCATCTGCACCGGATAGACGCCCCACGGCACGAGAACCTGCGACGCGATAAGCCCACGGATCGGCAGCGCGATGAACGAAATCAGAAGGACAAGCCAATAACCCTTTTCTTCAGCCATCCGCATCGCGATCAGCGACGCGACGATCATCGTCCCTTGCGCAATGATGACCGTCAGAGCAACGAACCAAGGTCCGTTGCTCTGCGCATTCGAAACGACGGCCATGCCGTAAAGGGGCAGCATGGCCGCGTTACCGAGGTGAAAAGCGGCGAGTGCCACCGCCAGGATCAGCAGCGGTTTGCATTCGACGAGGATTTGCAAGCCGCTCAATTTGGCTTCCGCGTCATCTTCCTTCATGCCGCGCGCAGCCGCATGATCGATGCTTTTCGCCGGGATCATCAGCACCGATGCGATGGAAAGCGCACCAAACACCGCCGCCAGCGCAAAGACTGCTGGAAATCCGAATTTCCAGCCGAGATATCCCGAGAGCCCGGCGCCAACCATGTTGCCGGCGTGATTGAACGCCTGATTGAGACCGTTCTGCCGCACGAAGCCTTTCTGATGGACCATACCGAGCGTGATCCCGGTCACCGCTGGAATGATCACGGCGCCCGCAATACCCGTTGCGAGTTGCGATCCGGCGACGACCCAGAACTCTTGCGATAGAAGGATGATCGCCGACGCGGCGATCGTACACACGCCAGCGACAATCACCCAAAGCCGCTTGCGTCGCGTCTGATCGATAAGAGCACCCGCAGGAATACCCATCAGCATTCCCGCAACGCCACCCATCGTCATGACTGTTCCGACCAGTCCGCTCTGCCAGCCATGAGCGAGCAGAAATATGCCGAGGAACGGTCCAATCCCGGCCTGGAAATCGGCCATGAAAAAATTAAGGATGAGCAGCGGCCAAAGCCTTGAAGAGGCTTGGACCGAGGAAGAAGAAGCGCTGTGCGAAATCATGAGGATCACTGACGTTGGACCAGAACATCCAAACGCCGTAAGGCCGGAAGGCGTTGCCTGCCGTCAAGCTTCCGTCATCCTCGACCGACGAAAACCTGGCCTCAGCGGCCTTTGCGCCTCATAGGCGCAAAAATGATCCGTCCAGGCGCACGGGGATCCCAGATGATCTCGATCATCTTGCCTTCGGGCAGCAGACGGCAAGCCAGCTGATAATCGACCCAATCGTGATGCCAGGCAGATTCGTACCTATCCGCCGATGTCTCCGTCAGCACGAGAATTCGCGGCGATTTCCAGCCCGTCAACGGGGAGCCGGAACTAACGATGTGGTAGCGGTCACCGTACTTGCGCTGAAGGTCCCGAAGCTTGCCCGCCAGCGAATGAGGCAAAGCGATAATCGGCGCCACTTGCTGCGCAGCGAGCGTTTCACGTTCCATTTCGAGTCTTCCCGCCACGATACGCAAGCACCCGACACACAGCATGCTGCCGCGAGGCAGAGGTTCCCCGAAAGCTACTTTTGGGCGGTAGGACGACAAACAAAATTTTGCGAAATCGTAGCGTGTTATCGATGCGATGAAGCCATGTTGCGTTCGGAGAACCTACGCAAGAAATGCACAGTCATTTTCGCACTGTCATGAGCAATTTTGATCATTGATGAGGGCATTTATTTTCTGAACGCCAATCAGGTTCACGACAGGCTGAATTTTCAATCTTGCAGAATGAAACAGCCCTTTGTACGCCAACGGAGCATTTATCCGGAGTGGCCATGGACTACGATCTTTTGGTCGATGCAATTTACCGCGCTGGTGCCGATCCCCAGGAATGGAGTTACGTCCTCCGGCTGCTCACCGGCGCCTTTAACGGAGTTTGCGCCGCCCTGCATCTTGGCGACGCCGCGAGCGATTTTTCGTTCGGCGCCACCTATGAGCTCGATCCTGAAGCCTCGGAGGCCTACGCCAAGCATTTTTTCGCGATCAATCCGCTGAATAGTCCACTCACGCGTGTTCCGGCCGGCAAGGCGATCGGCGATAACGAACTCGTTCCCCGCGAGACGTATCGCGCTAGCGAATTCTATAACGACTACTCGCTGCGTTATCGTCTCAATGGGTCTGTCACCGGCATCCTCGACAGCCGCAATGGACATGTGTCGTGTATTGGTATCGTTACCGCGACCGGCACCGACCCCCACACCGCGGAGGAAGTGTCGGCTTTCCAGCGATTGATGCCGCATCTGCGCCGCGCCATCGAACTCAACAGGAAATTCGCAACCGCCAAAGCCAACGCCGAGGCATCGCTCGGCACGCTCGACCAATTGGATTTCGGCGTCGTCCTGCTTGGAGAAAATGGCATCGTCCTCCGCGCGAATGCCATCGCAGCCGCTATGGCGAATTCGGCATATGGGATCCGCCTCGTCCAAGGCAGACTGAAAATCGCAGATGCAGGAGCGCAAAACCGGCTTGACTATCTCGTCGGGTGCGCCGTGAACGGCATCGGCCCGCGCGGTGGTCCACTCCTCATTCCGCGTGCCAGCGGCAAGCCGATCTTTGCGCGTATCCTACCGTACACCGGCGTCAGCTACGATGGCGTCCCTGCTGTTCAGGCGATCATCTACCTGCGCGATCCGGAGGCGTCCCCCACACCGGCCGTCGACCACATCGCGATGGCGCATGGACTGACGCCCGCTGAATCTCGCGTGCTCCGCGCGTTGCTGAACGACTCGGACGTAAGATCGATCGCCGAAAATTTCGGCGTGAGCGTCGCGACCGTGCGAAACCAGATCGCCCGGATCATGGAGAAGACCGGCACGGCCAAACAAACGGAACTCATGCGCTTGCTGTTCAGCGCTCATCTCCCGCTCATGGAGCCGTAGGGACTCCGTCATCCTCGACCGAGCGCGGCAACGCCGCGCCGAAGGCCGGGCATCCAGCGTAAGAGCCGTCGAAGACGCAATATCGAGCCCACGCCGCTTCGAACGCCGGATCCCCGAAAGCGCTTCGCTCCGCTCACGCGTTCGAGGATGACGGGAGAATTGAACAGAGCCTGCTAAGGGCCATAACCGGACCTCCGTTGCATTGCTTGCGAATTGAATGTCAGCCTGTCGTCACAGCAATGCCTCTGCAAAGATACCCGACCGCGCGCGGCACACCGCTAAGGTAGTAGTGATCAACCTCTGGCAGCCGAAAGCCGGCTTTTTCAAAGGTCGACGCGACAGGCCGGTTTAGATTGCAGCCGACGGCGAGGCGCTTCCATATTGGATTGAGCCGATGCTGCCAAGTTGAGACCTTCTCATCATGTGCCAGTCCATGTTCCAAGAACAGCACACGGCCTGTCGGCTTAAGAACACGCCGTAGCTCTGAAAGAACGCGCATAGGGTCTTCGACGGAGCACAGCGTGTAGGTGACGACCGCCGTATCTATCAAAGCGTCGGATAGCGGCAATGCCTCAGCAGGCGCCTCCATAATCTCCAGAGGCACCGGAGACGTCGCGTGCCGCCCGGAGCCGATACGAAGAAAGTCCGAGCCGGGATCGACGCCAATCACGCGTTCCACACGGGCCGGATCGTAAAGCGGCAAGTTGAGACCCGGGCCAATCCCAATCTCGAGCACGACGCCCGACGCATTGGGTACGACTTTCAAGCGTTCGGCGGTAATGTCTTGCGTTGAGCAGAGGCAGCTAACGAAGCGCGGACCGATATATCGAGCGTAGAGACCCATGACGTCCTCCTTGAATGAATGGAGCTGGATCCGCTTACAGAACATCCTTCTGCGGAAATGTTTCACCGGTTACAAGTCTGCTCGGGGTCTGAAGCTTCGATCCACGTCATCCTCGACCGAGCGCGGCAAAGCCGCGTCGAAGGTCAAGGATCCACCGTGACAGTCGTCGAAGACGCAATATCGAGCCTCCGGCGCTTCTAACGCTGGATCTGAGGGCACACGAGAGGACGCGATCGAGGATTACCGAGGGAAAGGCGCTGCGTTGGAAGTCGTCGCGAGAATGGGAGGAAATCTACCCTATGTGAAAAGAGAACAAGCTCCCAGAAAGTCAATTACCCAATTGAAAAACTGAGTTACTTCAGAAGTTTTTCCAAGATTTTTTCAAGTCTATCATCAATAACGTGGCGCTTGCCCTGAGAAATAAGATCCAAAAATTCGATCAACTGATCATCACCAATCGGAATAATCACGCCCCTCCCATCCTGGGCCGTATCACGACAACGCTTGAGAAGTCGATCGTATTCATTGACATCGCGATAAACCAATAAACCCAATCGCCCCCTATTTGTACTAAAGCGACCGGACATTTGATCAATTTCGGGATTCGCTGGATCTTTCGAATAGTTCTTACATTCAACCATCACGTAATTCGCACCAATATTATGCGCAGTATGAACTCGATAAAAAAATCCATCGCGGGCGGCATTCGTGTAAGTTATATCGATTCTTTTTCGGCCGTCGTGTATAGGATCTTCTTTCTTTGGATAAATTAAATGCGGCCAAAATACGTACTCTAACACACCAACGATAAATGAATGAAATTTGCCTGCATGCGCATCGCCTGGGAAAATTTCCTTAAAGCGTTCTTTCATCGCCTCAGCAAATGCTTCTTCCAAAAATTGATCTTCAAAATCTTCATGCGACAACTCCCCATCACGCCCCATCAATTTTCTGTAGAATTTCTTATAGTGTTCAAGAACTTCGGGATTCGCTTCCGAGAAACGAGCAAGAAAATCTTTTGTAAATGGAAACTTTTCCTTGACCGCTTTTTTATAGGGAGGCCGCTTTTCGCCACTCCGCAGCGTCCTCACAAGCGAAGTACCGCGCTCAAATTCCTCTTGTTGAATATAGTTTATGACATGGTGAGAATAGTATTCTTGTGCATCAAGACACATTTTGCGCCGGACGGAATATTTGGGCACGAGAATGACAGGCTTTTTCCCGACAACAGGAAGCGCATGATAATCAGAGCGCCAACAACGCTCTTCGATATCCCAATAGCGACCACTAGGATAGCTGCCGAGAAGAGCAATGCCGTGCAGCTTGCATTGATCTTGGGTATACTCAATTAGCGGCCGCCTAATGATATTCGTCGTGATATCCGACAATTTGTCTGGACCGATACCTTCTACAAACAAATCACAATCAGCTAATTCCTCTAAAAGCCCAGTTTTAGCCGCCTGGCTCTTTGATAAACTCTCATAAAGATCAAATGCCTGCTTTCCACTAACTCCCCTACCCGCTGGCGTGCCCTTCGAGTGACCTAAACATGTTTCATTCGGCTCGCTTAAACCATTCAGCAGATCTTTGGCCTCCTTCTCACGACCCGCTTTGATTGAAGCTAGCGCCGTAGAAAAGAAGTGCTTGATAAGCACATGGCACCGAATCGACCATTCGTCGGACTTCAAAGAAATCGCAAAAGGATCAATGAAAAGGCGCGTATCGGTTGCCGGCGTTATGTCGACAAAATCTAGTTGCGGCTGATCGAGCCCAAGCTTGAAAATTTTGGAAAAACGCTTTGCCATCCAAAACTCCCCATATCTTCAGGCAGAGATATCTGAGTCGGATGTGTCAAGGTAGTTCGTCTATTACCCCATCCCCACCACTTCCCCCCGCTCCACACACCAACCGCGTCACCGACACGCCCCACCGGAAAAAAATATCGAAAGAGCGAGGTCAAGCGCAGGGACCTCTAAAGATTTCGAACAAACGTGATTATGCTTTGGGCCGCCGACGACGGATCCAACGCCGTCAATACCGGCTTGGCATGTGGCGCGGTTCCGGCGATGAAATCGCGCAGAATTTGAGGATTGAGACGTCCCTCATAAAGGGTCACCCATCCGGGACCAACGCACTTGGCCAGATCGTCGGCAAAAGGAGTCGCGGGCGTCAGCGATCTTCTTTCCGCGGATGCGAGATAAACAAGAGTGCCGGAATGCAAATATTGCCGGTATGGAGCGACCACGACATCGCAAGCCGCCGTCGTGAGAGCAAAGTCTTCATCCGACAACAGGTCGAAAAACAGATGGACGCGAGGTTCATTTGCCGTTGCTTCTTCGACCTCCTTGCGTGCCGCTGCATTTCTTGGGCGCCCGCATATGAGCAAGCGCAGATTGCTGCCGCTTGTCGCGCGAAACGCATCAATCAATTCAGGCAAGCCTTTGTATCCGCCGATCTGTCCGAGCGCGCCGATCACATAAGCGTCGTCCGGGATCCCGAGCTGCTGCCGGCGGGCGCGGGCCTGTGCCGCCGTTCTGGTCACCGATGGATACGAGGGATGCCTAAATGAGCTATTCGGTTTGGTGCTCAAACCCGGATGGCGTCGCAGCACGGCGCTTCGCGTCGCCGGACTAAGTGTCATATATCCGTGGGAGAGAGACGAAAGCGCGTGAGCATAATATGTCCAAAGCTGCCTTTGTCGATCGTTGAGATCGTGAGGGACATCATTATGGATGATCCAGACCAGCTTTTTTCCCGACTGTCTCCAGCGCCGAAGGGCGTTGATTTGGGAAATTGCCGCTAAGTAGGGAACTCGGCCGGGTCGCGCTTTCCAAAATATCTGATCCGGCCACTGCATCAACAAAGCTTCGACCGGGGAATGAACGCTCTTCTTCGGACTGTCGACGGCAACAAACCGAGCGCCGTGACTCTCCAGAGATTTCGCAAGTATGTCTAGAAACTGGTTGCCTTTTAGGGTTCCCGGCCAAGAACCAAGTATCATCTAGATTCCCCAATCGACACTCGATGCCGTAGCTTGTCATCGTTCAAGCAACGGGCTCCAAATTATTTCCCACCGGCACTATGCTGGCAAACAGGCGATCTCAAGTGGAGTTCACAAAAATGCCGTCGCCGATTGGGGCTTCTAAACTCCGAAATGGCGGCTCCGGGTCAAAAACCGACATCGTCACTTAAGCCCCTACCCCATCCCCCACCACGTCCCCCCACTCCACACTCCCACCTCATCCCCACCATCGTCATGCGCCTCCGCCAGCTCCACCAGCTCCGCGTACACCGCACGCGTACACAGCGCCTCCAGGCGTCCACGCACGCGCACATACGGCTTCAATCCGCCGTCGGGCTCCGATGGCGCGAACCGCAGCGGATGCTCCGCGTCCACCGCCACCACGTCATCGACGTTCGTTCTGAGCGTAATCGTCCGCTTGGCGCCCTCGCCCGCGACCGCCATCTCGACGGCGAGGAACGGCGCATCCTCCACCTCGACGTCGACCTTCTCCGCCGGCGTCACGAGATAGGTCCGGCCGTCGTCGTCCTTCCTGAGGATCGAGGCGAACAGCTTGACGAGCGCGATGCGCCCGATGGGGCCTCCTTGGTACAGCCACGTACCATCGCGGCGGATCTTCATGCCGATGTCCCCGCAGTAGGGCGGGTTCCATTTATCCACCGGTCTCGCGCCCTGTCCGCCACCCTCGGCAGCCGCGCGCATCAGCGCTTCGAGGCCCGGTGGCTGTGCGTCAGTTTTGCCGTTCATCTGAGGAACTTGTGGTTTTTCATTCGCCATTTACGGTCGCTCGAAGTCGGAGCCTCAAAGACTGCAATATCCTAACGTAACGTTCACTTGACCCTATGAGGGCCGGGCAGGATCGTCTACGTTCACGCGACCGCCGGGAACACCGCTGCTCGGCCGTTGTTTCCAATGGCGTTTTCGCCAACAAGAATGAAAAAACGCTGCTGCGCGAGGCCTCCCTTATGAGCACTGTCGTCGAAACCCACACTGACATCGTGCCGCGGCTCGAAGCCGCCGCCGAGCGCGTGCAGCGCGCGCATAAGGCCGCCGCGACTGTCATATTTGGACAGGACCAGGTGATCGAGCGGACGCTCATCACGATCCTGTCGGGTGGCCACGCGCTGCTCATCGGCGTACCGGGCCTCGCGAAAACGCTGCTCGTCGAAACGCTCGGCAAGGTGCTAGGCCTCGACGCCAAGCGCATTCAGTTCACGCCCGACCTGATGCCGTCCGATATCATCGGTTCCGAAGTCCTGGAGGACGAGCCGGGCCGCGGCCGCTCGTTCCGCTTCATCAAGGGTCCGATCTTCACGCAGCTGCTGATGGCCGACGAAATCAACCGCGCCTCGCCGAAAACGCAGTCGGCGCTGCTGCAGGCGATGCAGGAGCATCACGTCACCGTCGCCGGCCAGCGCCACGACACGCCCGCGCCGTTCCATGTGCTCGCGACGCAGAACCCGCTGGAGCAGGAAGGCACCTATCCGCTTCCCGAAGCTCAGCTCGACCGCTTCCTGCTGCAGGTCGATGTCAGCTATCCCGATCTCATCGCCGAGCGCCGCATGCTCTACGCGACGACCGGAACCGAAACGCCGAAGCTCGAAGCCGTCATCTCCGCCCAGGAGCTGATGGCGACGCAGCGCCTCGTGCGCCAGATCCCGGTACCGGACAAGGTCGTCGAAGCCATCCTGAAGCTCGTGCGCTCGGCGCGTCCCGGCACGGGTGAGAACAGCGATACCGACCGCTTCGTCGCCTGGGGTCCAGGTCCCCGCGCCAGCCAGGCGCTGATGCTCGCCGTCCGCGCGAAAGCCCTGATCGATGGCCGCCTCGCGCCCTCCGTCGACGACGTCGTCGCGCTCGCCGAGCCGATCCTGAAACACCGCATGGCGTTGACGTTCGCCGCCCGCGCCGAAGGCGAAGATCTCAGCCACATCATTGCGCGTCTCGCAGCGGCCGTGGAGTAGGTGCACGAATGGCGGGCCCACTAGGGCGGACAGGCGGCGGAAGCGAAGGCCAAAGCTCCAAAAGCATGGCACCGGAAAGCCGGCGCGTTCTCGGGCTCGAGCGCGAAGCCGTTGCGCTCGTCGATCGCATGCCCGAGTTGCTGATGGAAGCAGCGCGCATCGCCTCGACCGTCGCGCAAGGCATCCACGGACGCCGCCGCGCGGGACCGGGCGAAACGTTCTGGCAGTTCCGCCAGTATCAGCCCGGCGAAAACGCCAGCAACGTCGACTGGCGCCGCTCCGCGAGTTCCGATCACCTCTACGTCCGCGAACGCGAATGGGAAGCGGCGCACACGCTTTATCTCTGGCCCGACATATCGCCGTCGATGGATTTCAAAAGCCATCTCTCGAACGTGACGAAGCGCGACCGCGCGCTCGTGCTCGCCCTCGCATCCGCCGAGATGCTGGTGCGCGGCGGCGAACGCGTCGCCCTGCTCGGACAAACGCTGCCGACCGCGAGCCGCAACGCCGCGACGCGCATCGCCGAGACGATCGTCGTCAACGCCAACTCCGAGCTCATTCAGAAAAGCTTGCCGCCAAATGCCGGGCTCAATCGCTTTGCAGGCCTTATTCTCTTCAGTGATTTTCTCGCCCCGGTGCATGCCCTCCGCGAGCGCCTTGAAGGCTACGCAGCCCACGGCGTCGGCGGCCATCTCGTGCAGATCATCGATCCCGCGGAAGAAACGCTGCCCTATCACGGCCGCACCGAGTTCCTGACGCCTTCGGGCAACCAACGCTGGGTCGCCGATCGCGTCGAAGCGTTGCGCGAGAAATATCAGGAGCGCTTCGCAGCTCACCGCGCCGAACTTGCCGAAATGACGAAGCGCTTCGGCTGGTCGCTTCTCACCCACCACACCGATCGCCCCGCCTCCGAGCCGCTGCTTTCGCTGCTGATGCGCCTCAACGGCTCGGCTCAGGGCTATCGCTGGATGTCATCGAGTTCGGATGCCGTTTCGAAAGGCGTCAAGGAGCGCACCCGATGAGCCTCGGCCCGCTCGCGTTCCTCAATCCCTGGCTGCTCGCGGCCCTCGTCACGCTGCCGGTCATTTACTGGCTGCTGCGAGCCGTCCCGCCTCGCCCGACGCAGGTGGAATTTCCGCCGACGCGCATTCTCTTAGGGCTAGAGAACGACGAGAAAACAGCCGAGAAAACGCCGTGGTGGCTGACGCTCATCCGGCTGCTGGCGGCGACGTTCGTGATCTTCGCGCTCGCTGAGCCGATCCTCAATCCGTCGAAGGGCTCGAACCTCGGCGGCACCGGTCCTGTCGTCATCTTCGTCGATAACGGCTGGGCTGCGGCTTCACGCTGGTCCGAACGCGCGAGCATGATCGAGCGTATCATCGGCGAAGCCGAAAGCGGCGGACGCCCCGTCGTGATCGTGCCGACCGCCGCCGCGAACAAGCTGCACAGCGTCAAGATCGAGCCGCCGGGCGAAGCCCATAGCACCGCCGCCGCCCTGATGCCCGAACCCTTCGATCCCGACCGCGAAGCCGCGTTCGCCGCATTGCAGTCGGCCCTGTCGGAAGCAGGCGTGAAAAACCCGAGCATTGTCTGGCTGCACGATGGCATCGATCATAAATCGCAGGTCGCCGACGTCGCCGCGAAACTGCAAAACCTGTCGGGCACCGGCACGTTCGCCGTGCTCGATGAAACGCACGGCCACGAGGCCCTGGGCCTCGTCGCGAACCTCGCCGAAAAGGGCAAGCTCGAAGCCGTTGTCCTGTCTCCCGGCGGCCCCGCGCGCGAAGGCACCGTCAACGCCTTTTCCGCGCGTGGTGAACGCCTCGGCGAAGCGCCATTCAGTCTCGGCGCAGGCGCGACATCGGCAAAAGCGACGTTCGAGTTGCCGCTTGAACTTCGCAATCAGGTGGCGCGCATCGAAATCGCGAGCGAACGCTCTGCCGGCGCCGTCAGTCTGATCGATGCCATGACGCAATGGCATCGCGTCGGCCTTCTCTCGGGCGAAAGCCGCGAAGAGGCGCAACCGCTGCTCGCGCCGCTCTATTACGTCGAAAAGGCGCTGAAGCCTTACGCCGACGTCGTCGTCACGAAGGATTCAAACCTCGTCCAGGGCCTCGACTCCGTCCTGAAACAGAACGTGTCGGTGCTGGTGCTTGCCGACATCGGCACGCTGACAGGCGAGGCCGCCGAGAAGGTTGCCAGCTTCGTCGATCGCGGCGGCCTGCTCGTTCGCTTCGCGGGACCGAGGCTCGAAAAGGCCGGCGACGATCTTCTTCCCGTCGCGCTGCGCACCGGCGGACGCTCGCTCGGCGGCGCGTTGTCCTGGTCGTCGCCCCAACCGCTCGCGCCATTCGATGAGAGCAGCCCATTCTCCGGACTCGCCATCCCTAAAGACGTCACCATCAACCGGCAAGTGCTCGCTGATCCGGCCGAAATCACGCCGGATGTCGAGATCTGGGCGCGCCTGAAGGACGGCACGCCCCTCGTCACATCGACGAAGCGCGGCAACGGCCGGCTGGTGCTCTTTCACGTAACGGCGAATTCCGATTGGTCCAATCTTCCGATCTCCGGCTTGTTCGTCGAGATGCTGCGCCGTTTGTCAACGATGGGCGTCGTCGGTGCGTCGGCCTCCGGACAGGGCGAAGGCACCTCGACCGCGAAGACCGATACGACGCCGAAAACCTCGAATGACGCGGGCGTGCTTCCTCCTCTCAAAACGCTGAACGGCCTCGGTACGTTGGTATCGCCGCCGCCGACCGCTGAGCCGCTCAAATCTTCCGAACTGCAAGCAGCGAAGCCGAGCTTCGAGCATCCGCCCGGCTACTACGGTCAGTCGGCAAGCCCGCGAGCCCTCAACGTCCTCAGTGCAAAAAGCACGCTTCGGCCCTTCCCCTCGCTGCCCGCAGGCGTGACGCGATTGAGCTACGACAACGCCGCGAGCACAGCGCTGAAACCGTCGCTCCTGTCGGCGGCGCTTGCCCTGCTCTTCGTCGATATCCTGGCCGTCATGCTGCTGCAGGCGGGCGGCCTCGGAGGTCTATTCTCGCGTCGCCCGCGCAGCTCGCGAGCGGCAGGCGCGGGCACGGCCGCACTTGCCTTCGCCGTACTGGCGTTCGCCGGCGCGGGCGACGGAAAAGCACAAGAACTGCGGCCGGATTTCCGCGACATCCCGCAGCTCGACAATTTCGCGCCGCTGCCGTCGCAGCAATCTGGCCCCGACGTCGTCCGTTCGGCGCCGACGCCCGCCGACAAAGCCGCCATCGATGCCACGAGCAAGGTGACGCTGGCCTATGTCGTGAGCGGCGACCGCGAAACCGACGAAACGAGCCGCGCCGGTTTGCAAGGCCTCGGCCGCGTTCTGCAGACGCGCACCGCTGTCGAGCCCGGCGAGCCCGCGGCCGTCGACATCACCAAGGACGAGATCGCCTTCTATCCGGTTCTCTATTGGCCGGTCCTCGAATCCGCCGAAGCTCTTCCCGATACGACGATCGCGAAGATCGACGCCTATATGAAGGAAGGCGGCCTCATCATTTTCGACACGCGCGACTATGGCCAGGGCGGCGCCAATACGCTGCCGCTCGCCGGACGCGGAGGCACGGCCTTGCAGCGCCTGTTGAGCAAGCTCGATGTGCCGCGCCTCGAACCCGTTCCCGAAAACCACGTCGTGACGAAATCGTTCTACCTGTTGCGTTCGTTCCCCGGCCGTTGGGATGGCGGCCAGCTCTGGGTCGAAGCCATTTCGAACAACGACAACGACACTCACAAAGCCCGCGTCTCCGACGGCGTCACATCCATCATGATCACGTCGAACGATCTCGCGGCCGCTTGGGCGCTCGATGATCGCGGACGGCCAATGTACCCCGTGGTACCGGGCGGCGAGATGCAGCGCGAGATGGCGTTTCGCGGTGGCATCAACATCGTCATGCACGCGCTGACGGGCAACTACAAAGCCGATCAGGTTCACGTACCAGCCCTCCTCGAGCGGCTGGGTCAATAGAGGCATCGTCTTTGAACTGGTCGATTACATTCGCTCCATTGCTCCCCGCCCCGGTCCTCATCGGCCTGACGGTGTTGGCTGTCGCACTGATCCTGATCCTGCTCTTCCGGCGCTCGCGCGGAGCCTTCATTCGCGCCGCGGCGCTGGCAGCGCTGCTTGCCGCGCTGTTCAATCCGATCCTGAAGGAAGAGCAGCGCGAAAGCCTCGCCAACGTTGCGATCGTCGTCCTCGATGAAAGCCCGAGTCAGAAGCTCGCGGACCGGACGAAGCAAATGGAAGCGATCCGTTCCGACCTCGAAACGAAGTTCGCGAAAATCCCGAACCTCAACATCAAGTGGGTAACCGGCGGCGTTCCCTCCGAGTCGGCGCCGCCCGGAACGAACCTCTTCACCGATCTCAACGCCGCCTTGACGGACACCGCGCCCGACCGCATCGCCGGCGTCGTCTTCGTGACTGACGGCCAGGTCCACGACGTTCCGAAATCCGCGGCGGCCCTCGGCTTCGACGCACCGGTTCACACGCTGCTGACAGGCAAACCCAATGAATTCGACCGCCGCGTCGAGGTGATCGAAGCGCCGCGCTATGGCCTCGTCGGCCAGTCACGTACGATCGAAGTGGCCGTGCGCGAGACGGGAAGCGCGCCCGCCGCCAATTCCGGCGCCGCGACGCTGAAGATCCGCCGCGAAGGCCAACCCGACGAGACGGTGCGCACCGAGATCAATCGCAATGTCAAAATCGACATGCCGATCCCGCACACGGGAACGAACATCGTCGAGATCGAATTGCAGCCCGTCGACGGCGAGCTGACGACCGCGAACAACCGCGCGGTGGTCGCCGCGGAAGGCGTCCGCGAGAACCTGCGCGTGCTGCTCGTCTCGGGCGAACCGCATCCCGGCGAGCGCACGTGGCGCAACCTTCTGAAATCGGATGCGGCCGTCGACCTCGTGCATTTCACGATTCTGCGCCCGCCCGAGAAGCAGGACGGCACGCCGATCAATCAGCTCTCGCTCATCGCCTTCCCGACGCGCGAGCTCTTTTCGGAAAAGATCAACGAATTCGACCTGATCATTTTCGACCGCTACGAACATCGCGGCATCCTGCAGCTGCTCTATTACGACAACATCGCCCGTTACGTGAACGAGCACGGCGGCGCGCTGCTGATCGCCGCCGGCGACGACTACGCGAGCCCATACAGCATCTACAAAACGCCGCTTGCTCCGGTGCTGCCCGCAGCGCCGACCGGCCGCGTCCTCGAGATGCCGTTCAAGGCCAAGGTCACGGCCGAGGGACAAAAGCATCCCGTCACCAAGGATCTGCCGGGCTGGAACGCTGCGCAGGTCGCGGACGCAGCGCCCGAGCCATCGTGGGGCAAATGGTACCGCCAGGCCGAGGTGACGCCCCAGCGCGGTCGCGTCGTCATGAGCGGAGCCGAAGAAAAGCCGCTCCTCATCCTCGACCGCAAAGGCAAAGGCCGCGTCGCGCTACTGACGTCCGACCACGCGTGGCTCTGGGCCCGCGGCTACGACGGCGGCGGCCCGCACACCGATCTTCTGCGCCGTCTCTCCCATTGGCTGATGAAAGAGCCGGATCTCGAAGAAGAACGCCTCATCGCATCTTCGAAGGGCATGAAGCTCACGATCGAGCGCCGTTCGATGGAAGAAAAAGTCGGCCAGGTGAAAATCCTCGGTCCCGGTGGCGATACGTCGAACGTGACGCTCGACGCCGTTCCGGTCGAACCGGGCGTCTGGCGCTCGGCCATCGATGTGAAGCTTCCGGGGCTCTATAAAGTCGAAACCGAAGGCCCCGACGGGCAGCTGACGGCAGTCGCCAATGCCGGTGTCGAAGATCCGCGCGAAATGAGCGAAGTGACGGCGACCGATCAGAAAATGAAGCCGATCGCCGACGCCACGGGCGGCGGCGTGTTTTGGACAAAATCATCCAGCGCCCTCGCCTCTGCAACCGATGTCGATGTGCCGCGTATCTCAATGATGTCGGCAGCCAAGGTGATGGCAGGGTCCGGCTGGCTTGGCCTCAAGGATCGTCAGGCCTTCCTGACCCGAGGCGTGAAGTTGACGCCGATGTTCACGGGCCTTGCAGCGCTTTCGGCTCTGCTCGCCCTGATCGCCTTGGCCTGGTGGCGTGAGGGAAAATAGCAATAAGGGCACGACGCAATGGGCCAAGCTCTCGAAAATCGGCCAATCGGCGTAATCGGCAATGACGAATTCGGCTCCGCGATTGCCGAGCGCATTGCAGCCTGCCACTTTCATACGATGTACGTTGGGCTCGCCGGCGCCCCGTTCGTGACCTACGGCAAAATGCTCGAACGCGCGAACGAGGCGAGCATCGCGACCGAATGCCCGATCGTGCTCGCGGCTATCGAGGATACGGAGACATTCCGGCACCTGCTCGTCGGCGAGGGCGACCACCAACCGCCCGTGACGTCGGGACCGCGACGTGGCACCATCCTCGTCGATCTCGGTGCGCGCACACCGCGCGAATTCCAAGCCCTCGTCGAAATCCTGGAGCAACGGGACGTCACCTTGGTCGATGCCGCATTGATCGGCGGCCCGGACGCGACAGCGCATGGCCATGCGAAAATACTGCTGGGCGGAGATCTCACCGCCGTAGAAATCGCGGAAAGCGTTCTCTCCCTTCTCGGCAACGTCGAACGCACGGGCCCGCTCGGCAGCGCCCACGCGGCAGCCGCGCTGATGGGCTACGTCGAAGCCGCACATGCGGTCGCGCGCGAAGAAGCGCTGGCGCTCGGATCCGCGTGCGGACTTTCTCCCGAGACGTTGCAGCGCGTCCTCTCCAGCGAAACGTCACCACGCGAATTGAATGTCGTCCAGCTGGCGCGGCGGGCGGCGCTCGCGCGCCGGATCGCCCGCGACCGGCACGGCAGCGCCGACATCATCAACCTCGCGGCGGAAAAAAACGCGCGGAAACGCGAAAATCGTTGATGAAGGGCAACACCGGGACCGAATCAATCGAGCCGGCGGCGCGACTCACGTAGACCATCGGGAGCGGTTGCTCAGCCCGAGGCTCCCATGTCGCTTCTCTATCGTATCGTCTACGCCACGCACGCGAACGGCACGCATCATAAGCTCGCGCTCGATGCGCTGAGTGCCTTGGAGCGCGACGACAAGGAAGAATGGACACGCGTCTTCCTGAAGCATGTCGAGCTGTATCTCAAAGGTTCGAAAGACCCGGACAACACGTTCAAGGATTTCAAGAACCACGTCCTCCATGTCTCGGAAAACTACTGGGGCGGCGCGATCGAGAAGGTGAACGAATGGTACGGCCGCACCGTCTTCGAACTTAAAGCCCGCAACTGGCCCGAAGCCGTCTACGCAGCGGGCGTGCTGAGCCACTACTTCACCGATCCCGTCATGCCGTTTCACACCGGCCAGACGGAAGCTGAAAACGCGGTCCATCGCGCCACCGAATGGAGCATCAATCGCTCTTACGGTGCGTTGCGCGCGCTCGGCGAACAGCGTTACGGCTCCCCCGACATTCGCATTTCGGGCGGGCCACGCTGGCTTTCCGAACTCGTCTGCAGCAACGCCGAGTTCTCGCATCGCTATTACGAAAAGCTCATCGCCCACTATGACATTCACAAGGGCGCGACACGGCCTGAGGAAGGCCTCGACAACATCGGCAGGAACATCGTCGCCGAGCTTTTGATTTACGCCTCCGCGAGCTTCGGTAAGGTTCTCGATCGCGCCATCACCGAAGCGAACGCGCTGGTGCCCGAGGTGACGCTGACCGCCGAAACGTTCCTCAGCCTGACTGAAATCCCGCGCAAGTTCATTGAAAAGCGCCTCGCGAATGCCGAGGACCGGAAGCTCGTCGCCGCCATTTACGACGAACTCCGCGCCACCGGCATCGTCCGCAATTCGCTCTCGGAAGACGACAAGACCATTCGCGAGTTGCACTACACGGAAGTTTTGGCACCGAAGCTCGCCGAACGCAGCGAAGCGCGCGCCGCCCGTATCGAAGGTCGCGACGACACTCCGCTCGAACTCGCAGTCGCCAAATCGGCCGTTGCTTTGAACGCAATCTCGGAACAGCCGCCGGCGCTTCCCGATGCGCCGATGCCGAGGCCGCGTGCGGAGACGATGGCCGCGCAGGCCGATCAAATCCGTGCCGCCGACCGATCACCGCCGCGCCCCGCGCGCCAGTTGGACGAGCGGTTGCCGGGAGCCCATGCCTACCTGACGGCGGACGATCCGCTCGAAGCCGCACCGTCGATCGGTCCGAAAACGGCCGACCGGATCGCTGCGGCGGGCGTCTACAGCGTCGGCGATTTCCTCGCGCAAGATCCCGAGAAACTTGCCGAAGCCCTGGACGACCCGCATTTCGACGCCGAAACGCTTCTCGATTGGCAGGATCAGGCGCGCTTGGTGATGGCGGTGCCGGGCCTCAGAGGCACGCACGCGCAGTTGCTCGTCGGCGCCGGATACCGCACGGCACAGGCGGTCGCCGAAGCCGACCCCATCGCACTTTCCGCGAACGTGTTGCGGTTCGTCACGACGTCCGCCGGAAAACGCGTTCTCCGCGAAGGCCGCCCGCCTGACATCGAGAAAATCAAAGGCTGGGTCGCCGTCGCCAAGCAAGCCGTCGCGGCTTAGCTTCGCTTCTCTACGTCATCCTCGGACGAGCTCAAGCACTCCGCATCCCGTCATCCTCGGACGAGCGCGGCAAAGCCGCGTCGAATTCCGGGGATCCAGCGTAAGAGTCGTCGCAAGACGCAATAACGAGCCTTCGGCACTTCTTACGCTGGATTCCCGAACGGCATCGCCATGGCTCAGCCGTTCGAGAATGACGGTTTTCCCGCTTCCACCAAACGCCTTGCCAACCAAGCGCAACGGAGCGACAATGCTCTCGTTATCCGAGGGGCGCCGGTGTTCCGGCTGAGATCGCGCAGAGAAGCGCGAGCACCCTTCGAACCTGATCCGGGTTATGCCGGCGAAGGGACGGAGCGCAAAGTGGCACGGCGCCACCAATCCGCACCTTTCCGGGCACGCAATTTTCAGCGCGCGTTTTTCGCGTGTGCTGCAACGCCCGCTCTCTTGCGAAGGGAGTGGCGGAGAGGAGCAAAACTGCCATGAACAAACCGACCCGCGCCGCCGATATCCATACGCCGAAGGTCACCGTCGGGCCGCACCGCGCCTCGACAAAGGTTTATTCCTCACCGAAGGGCCACGATGACATCCGCGTGCCGTTCCGCGAGATCGCGCTGACCGACGTCAACGAACCGGCCTTCCGCGTCTACGATCCATCGGGCCCCTACACCGATCCTGCCGCCACCATCGACGTCGAGAAGGGCCTACCGCGCATTCGCGATGCCTGGATCGCGGGCCGCGCCGGCATCGAAAGCTACGACGGCCGCACGGTGAAGCCCGAAGACAACGGCAACGTCTCCGGCGCCCATGCGGCGCGCGTCTTTCCGACAGCGCATCGTCCGCGCCGCGCATCGAACGCCGAACCGCTTACCCAATTCGAATGCGCCCGCGCCGGCATCATCACCAACGAGATGATCTACGTCGCGCATCGCGAAAACCTCGGCCGCGAAGCGGTGCTGGCACGCGCGAAAGACGCGTTGGCAGACGGCGAAAGCTTTGGCGCCGAACTTCCCGAGCACATCACGCCCGAATTCGTCCGCAGCGAAATTGCCCGCGGCCGCGCCATCATTCCATCCAACATCAATCACGGCGAACTCGAGCCGATGATCATCGGCCGCAACTTCCTCGTGAAGATCAACGCCAACATCGGCAACTCGGCCGTCACCTCCTCGGTCGAGGAGGAAGTCGAGAAAATGGTTTGGGCGATCCGCTGGGGCGCCGACACCGTGATGGACCTCTCGACCGGCCGCAACATTCACACCACGCGCGAATGGATCATCCGCAATGCGCCGGTCCCGATCGGCACCGTGCCGATCTATCAGGCGCTCGAAAAGTGCAGCGGCGATCCGGTGAAACTCACGTGGGAACTCTATCGCGACACGCTGATCGAGCAGTGCGAGCAGGGCGTCGATTACTTCACGATCCACGCCGGCGTGCGGCTTCCCTTCGTGCCGCTGACCGCCAATCGTGTCACCGGCATCGTCTCACGCGGCGGCTCGATCATGGCCAAGTGGTGCCTCGCGCATCACAAGGAGAGCTTCCTCTACGAGCGCTTCGACGAGATCTGCGATCTGATGCGCA